>NZ_JACXAG020000001.1 GCF_014773435.2 Polycladospora coralii
ATCATTGTGTTTGCGGCTATACCGCACATCGTGATGTGAACGCGGCTCGGAACATCTTACAAAAAGCTTTAGGCTCGGTTCGAGCCTTCGTGGAGGAGACGGCAGTAGCCGCCCAATGAAACGAGAAACTCCCACCTCTTAGCGTTAGCGTAGGTGGTGAGTAGTTCACGGATAGTCTATTCTCTGCTTGGCGTATGTGTATATTTAACTTACATCTTTAATATGCCCTCACTTTTTTATTGCTACTGCATTTTATATTAGAAACGATAATAGGATATAGAGGTGCTAACAATGTGTAATTCAAGTGTGTGTTCTCCTTCGAGTCAAGTTGTAAAAGAAGTGGTATCTGGGAATTTTTCGATAGGAGATACAACGGGACCAGTTGTTTGGATAGATTCGAATGGAAGCTACATTCAAGGTACTTTTCAAGTTTTCAACTCAAGTACGAGCACTTCAGGTGTAGTAGGGACGGTTGATAATGCTACAATGGAGACTGCAAATGCAGGGAATACGATATCACAAGTTTTTAAGTGTCCAACAGAATTTCAGATAGTACCTGTAAGCCAAGGTTCGATTAGTGGTAGTTATTGTATTACTTTGTGGAAATTTGTTTTAGCTTAAGTCGTACAGCTTAAGATCGCGGATGTTCATCTATATAAAGAGACAGCACGATCTCAGAGATTGTGCTGTCAAAGTAGTATTCCTTTTGGATGTGAGTAGTGAGTAATTAAAGTAAATCTTCCAGTTAAGGGATGGACTACGTCTTTCAACAAACAACTTACTTTAACTCTAGAAAAATTGTTTAAGGTGATGGTGCGTGCATTTCTGATGGGAACGACAAATGATCTTTCTTTACGGTTCCCGTGTATTGAAACCAATAGCTCAGATGCGTCGCCTGTTTCATAGCATACACACAAAGAGCCAAAAACGTTTTGAAAGCCACTCTGATGCCATAAAACACGGGATTGATCGGGTTTGAATTGAAAAACACCAGACATTTCATCGGTAAATATTTGATCTCTAGTCATCTTTTTATTTACATACTTTCTGTTTAAACCCAATTCGATCCTTCCTTTCTAGGTATCCACATTCGCTTATGCTCCATATGGATAAGGATCTGGCCTATTTGTAAGATATGTGTACAATTTAGAAATTCTTGTGTGTTTATGCTACTAAAAAGACCTATTTATAGGGAGAATATGGAATTGAGTATTTAACCAGCTATTGATTTTACTGAACGTTGCCTTGATGCGGTTGAGGTTCCAAGCTACCCAATTAAAGCGTTTATGTATAAATATTACTTCTTCATTTTCCTTTTTGATCATATGCAGGGCTTCCAAGCCTCGGATTATATCGTGTGTTGTTCGGCAAGATTTGAAACCCAACATGAAACGCATTTTTTATTCACAAAACGATAATCTTGTTCGATGATTTTATTTAAGTATTTCTTACTTTTAGAAAATAAAGCGTTATCCACTATTACATAGGTATCTATTTTGTATTATAATAGTAGTATGCGGTTAGTGTTTGTTAGTGATGTGGAAAGCGATCATTCGTATTTCTGAAATAGAAATATTTATCCGAAAAAAAGCGAGATAATAGATGAATATAATCGTCATTCCACTAGGCTGTAGCAAAAAGATGCTATAGTCCTATTTTTTGAGGAGTGATCCTATGACTTGGCAATATGGAAAGCATTTTCAGCGTGCTCAGTCATTTATAAATTGGTTACAGGGTAAACAAACTGCTCATATAACTGAGGTACATGTGCATCACACTTTTAAACCGTCACATCAAAATTTTAATGGCAGGAATCATTTAGCTTTACAAAATGGGATGCGCAGGTATCATTTAAATAAAGGATGGCGCGATATTGCACAACATATTACCATCTTTCCCGATGGTCACATTGTAACAGGACGTAACATTAATATTCCGCCGGCAAGTGCAACTGGATGGAATGACTCAGATCAAGATAACCGACATCCGTTTATGTTTGAGATGATAGGGAACTTTGATATGGGTTTTGATCGTCTCGAAGGGAAACAACTAGAAACGGCCATTCATATCACAAAGTATTTTTATAATAAAAAAGCTGGGATACGGTTTCATAATCAACTTTTAATCAATGGGAAATCCCCCAAAAGCTGCCCGGGTACCAGTATTGGCTATCAATGGTTCGTCGGTTTAGTGAAGGGGTTTATCCCTACCATACCCAACACGACAATTCCAAACTACTCCTCGCCAAAAAAGCCCTTAATGCAGCTCTTAAAACTAACGAATCCCTATACGAAAAACGACTCGGTCAAAGCCGTACAACAACGTTTAGGGGTTAGGGTTGATGGGGTATACGGCCCCATCACAGCAAAGGCAGTCATACAGTTTCAAAATGCCTTTGGCATAGTTGTAGATGGGATTGTCGGCCCGCAAACATTAAAAGTGCTCAATCAACCACCATATCGAGGAATCATGCGACGAGGTAGCAGGGGCCAGTTAGTAAAAGTGATTCAATTGAAAATAGGTCGATTAGTGGTTGATGGGATATACGGTCTAAAAACGGAAGCTCGCGTAAAGCAATTTCAACGAAAGCATAAATTAGCGATAGATGGTGTAATAGGGAAAAACACATGGAATCAGATATTTTTAAATTGATAATTATAATACTTTTCTAATGTGTGATGAAAACACTTATTTGTATCCGTTAAGACCGAATAAAAAATCAGGTGGAAATTTCCTCCACCTGATTTTTTATTCATATAGAAGTTTGGTATAAATCCACATCATAGAGATTAATGTGTTCCAACAAATGAATATTGAAATGGCATCGGTCCATCAGGTGACAAACTTACCTCTATTTTAATTTCACCGACTTGAATGTTTTTCTCAAATGGGGTAGAAATCCCTTTTTCTAATTGATTAAGCTCAGCTAGTAAGTTTTTATAGTCTGAATTATCGGTTATATTTAAAGCTTTACTAATGGTCTCAAACGTAGTGATATCAGGTGAACCGGCAAATATGATAGAATGTAGGGTGTCATCTTCTTTATTAAGATTAACGTTTAAAATCGTATCGGCAGAAATATTTTCAATCATATAAGCGGTTTTCAAATTGTTTTCTTCAACGATTTCGGGTTGCTTTGGCAATACAATGGGTTTTCCCTCAGCCTCAGTAGCAGCTGTGTTGTATTGTTTTGTGAAATCATCAAGCGTGGTAGGAAGTTTTACAGGCTTATCACTGGTAGCTGTTTTTTGTTCGCTTTGTTCCTGTGTTGTTACAGATGCTTCAGTGCTGATGTCACTACTGTTTTTACATGCCACACTAGCTATAATGAGAATCCCTAACGTAGAAAGCATTAATATTTTTTTCATATTTAGACTCCTTTGAATTTTATTTGTTTAATTATACCAAAAAATACCATAATATAACAAGTGAACCCGTTTCGATTTTGGCTGAAATATCGGAGAATTAGGTGAACCATCACTTCAGGTAAAATCTTTATTGAAAAGGACTGATTTAACTGTGAGATCCAATATTGTAGTGGACCCTATACCTCCACGAGTAAACATCGTCTATGCACAGGATCAAGTGACTCTTCCTACATCTATCCAAAAGTTGATTGATGCATTCTGGGAGTCTGAGCTGAGAAAGGGAAAGAACTATATAAAAGGTGAAGTGTTTTCAGTTAAGAGGTACACCCTGAATGAAGAAGGGCTACATGTTACGCTTTCTAAAACGGATTATGCACACTATTTATATACACTACATCATCATGACTTTGCCAAACAAGCATTCTCTTGTCAGGTTATTTATGCCGCTGCAATGGTACAAACCAGTGATCATCACTTCGTCATTGGGCAAATGGCAACACATACCGCAAAGGCTAATCGATTACAGTTCGTGGGAGGAGGGATAGATGCGATCGACATGATCAATGACGAGGTTGATTTAGCTCATAATGTGTTACGAGAATGATATGAAGAACTAGGTGTTTCAACTGAACAAGTTGAAACGATACAGCCTCAATTTTTGAAAACGGGCGGTCCTCAACAGGCCATATCCATATTGTATGATGTGAAACTAGCATTAAGTGCTAGAGAATTAAGGGATCAGTATGAAAAATATATAGCTGCTTTGATAGCTAAAGGAGATAAACCGGAGTTTTCAGATTTAATCCTTTTGCGAAATGATAAGGAAATGATGGAGCAATTTATCACAAGGAATCAGCAACCTAAAGTAGATTATTTGATTCCTGTACTACAAAAAATAATGGTAGAAAAAGTAAAAATGTAAGAGTGTGCTTGATCGCATGATCACGCACACTCTTACTTGGGGACGGAGAGCCTATATGAAGTTATTCGCGCATTGTTTTAGATAGTGAATCGTTTAGTACAGGGTCTTCTTTTACCTTACTGATGAGACTGGCCGAGCTCCAAGTCCATTTTCGGAAAGCATTACCTACCTTGCCTGTTAATATCAAGTCTAGCCCCCATTTATGAATCCAAACGAGCCCGTCTTCTGGCCCAAGTCCAAAACAGAAAAGCTCCATGAAACTCTGATGGTGGGGGGCAGGTTTTTGTTCAAGATCAGCTAAGATGACGTTTGCAAGCCGTTCAGCTTGTGCGATCGCCTCTTTACAAGTTTTCCCATCTTTTTTTCCCGTAAGAGGATCAGAGATTTGCGCACAATCACCAATGCTGTAAACACCTTCTGCTTCCTTCACACGATAGCTACTATCTACATTTAGATATCCCTCTGGTGTCGTAGCGAGGCCGATGTTATGCAGAAGGGGATGGGGTTGCATACCTAGTGTCCAAATGCAAAGTCCGAGTAAGAGTGTATCGTTGTTGGACAGGGTTAGGATATCGTTCTCTAGTGTTGTGGCTTTTGTTTCATGAATGACGCGGACACCCAAACTTTTAAGTTTATTTTCCAGTTTTTTTCCTACCTTTTCAGGTCCATTTGAGAATAAACGTTTTTTTGCATTAATTAAATGAATGTTTACAGTTGTGGGATCGATTCCAAAAAACTTCGCATCTTCACGCGCATAATAAGCTAATTCAGCTGCTGTTTCAATACCACTTATTCCGGCGCCACATACGGCAATCGTTAACAATTTACGACGTGTTTCCTCGTCATGTATCGATGAAGCTTTCTTTAAATTTGCTTGCCACTTTTCGCGAATCTTAGTGGATGCATCGGTACTCGTTAAAGCAATTCCTGATTGGCTAAAATCAGGTTTTTTCAAATCATTTCCGATTGCCAAAACAAGCAGATCATAATTTAAAGATTTTGTGTGTCCATTCGCATCTTCTAATTGGATCTTTTTTTGCTTCGGATTTACTTTTTTCACTATGGCCTGAACGATATCAACGCCTTCAGAAAACATATGGGTTAGCGGGACTTTAATTTCTTTATCACGTACTGCGGGTTTAAATAATAATACTTTTCGTAAGTGGTAAGCGTTTTTGTCTATTAGCACCAGTTTCAATTTATACTGCGCAGATTTATCATGAAATAGCTGACGTATATTTTTAATCGTGTTAATTCCAGCATATCCTCCACCAATCACAATGCATGTTAATTCTTTCATTTACACTCACTCCTCTATTGTTTTACAAATAAGACGATGATGGGAGTGTTTTTGTGACACGATCTGATGCGAAATATGCGCATATCGTTTGATCTTGAAAAATGGAATGGGCGAGAAGGGTCAACTCAAAAATAATAAATCGCAAAAGAAATCTGCTATGTAGGAGTTTTGTCGGGGTCACGCTAGGGATAACTTGGATATTGACGATAATCTTCTTTCACAGTGATAAAACGGGCAAAAGTACCCGTAACGATATGTTCACTAGAAACCATATCCGTACTCATGTTTCAATCGCCCTTTTTTATAAAGTAAAAACGAGAGTATGCATGAATCAAGCTATAATTAGTCTGATAAAAACAGAAAACTAGTTTGTAATACAAACTAAAATATACCACCATATCGTCCAAAATGAATGAAAGATGAAATCAAGGAGATAGTATAGAGAAAGAGATTATATGCGGTGGTGAATGCGATGTATCTTCAACAATGGTTAGATCTCTGTCAAAATGCATTAGGAGAAATTAGAACTGGATATCCCCAATCACCAGAAATGGAGACTAAAAAGTGGCGGAATCGCCTGTTACAGGTTAAAGAGTCATGTGACTTGATGTTGAAGTCATGGGCAGTGATTGAAGAGGAAATTGCACATTTGTTACAAGAATTTCCAGATTTAAATCCACAAGAAGAAGAGATTGATGAAGAGTTTTGGTTAAATGAATCTTTATTGCGCCAATTTCGACAAGGTCAGGGCTATTATGATTTAACCATGTTTCATGAAGCAGCTGATATGTTTAAAGGAATAACTGAGCGTGAACCTGATTTTTTACTAGGAAGATTATATATGGGTTTAACATTGTTTCAAAACAATGCATTTACCCAAGCAAAAGAGCACTTTAACTGGGTGTGTCAAAATGCAAAACATCCTGCCTTTATCGGCTTTGGGCACCTCCTGTTAGGTTGCTGTGCTGTCCGACTGCAGCAAGAAGAGCAAGCGTTGGAATCCTTTTCGCAAGCGATTGCCCAACTACCCGAGCAGGCAGATGCTTGGTTTAATCTCGGAGCTTCTCATTTTCGTCAGAAGGCTTTTCAAGATGCGATTCCTTATTTTTATCATGCGCTTTCATTAAAGGAGGACGATTGGGAATCGATGTATTACATTGCATGTTGCTATCGGGAGTTAGGCGATTGGAATAGTCAGTCTTTTTGGCGGCTGGCTGCCTTTGAAAAGTCGAATCATCCCCATATGATGGAAGCGATCGCTTACGATTATGAAGAAATGCATCAACCTACAGAAGCCATTTATTGGTATCAGCGCCTACAAATGAATCATCCTCGTAATCCTGTCGCCTATCATGGTCTAGCCTGGAATTATTGGGTAATGGGTGAATACGAGCGGTCGTCTTTGTGGTTAAAGAAAGGATTATCTTTATTTCCCAGTAATACGAATCTTTTGTACATGTATGCTTGGATGTGTCTCATAGAGAAAGATTTTGTCAAAGCAGAGCATACGTTACAAATGATCCCCAAAAATAAGCATTCATCCTCAATTTTGACTGCTGTGCGCAGTAGATACTGGGAGCAGGTTGGGGACTACGAAGTAGCCTTGCAAACAGCCAACCAATTACTAAATCAACCGGATAAAGAAGTGAGGGCATTGGGGCATTTTCAAAAAGGGAGAATATGGTTAGATCAAGGCCAAGTTAAGCAAGCACTTACACAATTTCAGACCGCACGTGAGATTTCCACAAAGTGGAAAGATCCTCTTTTTTTTGAAGGATTATGTTATCTAATGGAAGGAAAAACAGAGCGGAGTCAGAGTTGTTGGAATCAGTTATCTGACTCATGAGTTGTCCAATATTTAAGATATACTTCATTACCTGTGGAAGTACGCTCCATGAATCCTTTTTCAGGATTAAGCTGATACCTGTACTCTTTGTAATGCTCCACTTTCCAATTATTAGTAGCATTTTCTTTTGTATCTACGTATTCCAATTGATATTCGGTTGTTAGATGAGGCTTTGATTCAGATGCAAAGGAAGGGACAGACTCGTATATGGGGATCAGATTATGTACAGTAAGAAGTGCGATAATCATTAAATTGATCCCCGTAATCGTAGGTAGTAAAATTGAATAAGGCATTGTACGAATTTTCATGATGATCGCTCCCTATAGATAGACTGGCTAATGAAGTATATGCGTAGTTGTCGCTGGAATATGAGAAACATTTGAACATAATCTTGAAATGAAAGCGATTTCACGCGATAATAGAATTATCTCTATTATTAGTGTTTGGTAGGCATTGGAATTTCATTAGACATATAATTTGATCGATTTGAATGATTGAGAGGAGAGGTTATATGGCTTTATCGGAAATGTTAGAAAGATACCGAAGAGACCACCAGCATCCCATAAATAAACTTACGCACTTTATTGGCATTCCTATGATTATTGTATCTTTACCATGGTTTATATTTGATTGGAAAATGGGATTGGTTTTGTTTATAGTAGGTTGGATCTTTCAATTTGTGGGTCATTTATTTGAAGGGAAAAAGCCCACTTTTTTTTCAAATCCAGTATTTTTAATTGTTGGACCTCTCTTCTTTGTGAAAAAACTTTTCAAAAAAGAGAGATAAAAAAACATACGAGCCGAATCTTTAAAGATTCGGCTCGTATGTTTTTTGTAATAAAGCAACTTCATCTGCGGTTAACTCGCGATATTCACCTAAATCTAGTTCTGGATCTAAGATAAGTTCTCCCATCGATATCCGTTTGAGGTAAGTTACCTTTTTGCCTAGTGCTTCAAACATCCGCTTTACTTGATGAAATTTGCCTTCTGTTAGGGTAAGTTCAATTTCTGAAGTATGATCACGGGTATGCAAAATTTTTAATTGTGCAGGCTTAGTCAGATATCCATCGTCTAAAGTGACGCCCCTTTTAAATTTGTCTTGATCTTCAGATGTTACTTTTCCGGATATCTGAGCATAGTAAGTTTTAGGTACATGTTTCTTGGGAGCTAAGAGTTGGTGAGATAGTTTTCCATCGTTCGTGAGAAGAAGCAATCCTTCTGTATCTTTATCTAGGCGACCGACTGGAAAAGGTTCAAAATGAAGATGTGTATCTTCCAATAAATCAATTACAACTTCATCATAACGATCAGTAGTGGCTGACAATACACCTGCTGGTTTATTCATCATGAGATAAATAAAGGCTCTATATTGAATGAAATGACCATCTAATTCAACAAGATCTTTCTCTAAGTGTATATGTTTACTAACATCTTTTATAATCTGATCATTTACTGTAATACGTCCAGCTTTTGCCAGTTGTCGAATTTCTTTTCTCGTTCCAATTCCCATGTTTGCGAGCATTTTATCTAAGCGAATTGTATTCTTTGCCATAATTTCCTCCATATCTTACAAGATGCTTATCTATTTTATCACAAAACAGGTTTGATGATGAGTGCGAGCGGGAAGGATAAGATAGCAGTAAAATGACTTGCATACTGCCTTTTTTCATTTAAAATAAAGAGGCAAGAGATAAATAGACTGCATATATAGGAATAAGAGATCTTTGGAGGGAAAGCGTCAATGCATAAAGTAGTCATCTTAGGAACTGGACCAGCTGGCCTTACAGCTGCAATTTACTTAGCACGTGCCAATATGAACCCATTAGTTATCGAAGGGGCTGAACCAGGTGGACAATTAACGACAACGACTGATGTAGAAAATTTCCCTGGTTTTCCAGAAGGTATTATGGGTCCAGAATTAATGGATAATATGCGAAAGCAAGCGGAGCGCTTTGGTGCTACATTTAAAAGAGGTTGGGTAAAAGAAGTAGATATCGCTAAACCACCGTTTAAATTATACTTGGATGATCACGATCCTATAGAAGCAGATGCGCTCATTCTTTCTACGGGTGCATCAGCGAAACTGCTAGGTATTCCTGGTGAGAAAGAAAATATTGGACAGGGAGTAAGTACTTGTGCAACTTGTGATGGATTTTTCTTTCGCGGGAAAAAGATCATCGTAGTAGGTGGAGGAGACTCTGCGATGGAAGAAGCTAATTTCTTAACTAAATTTGCTTCTGAAGTAACTGTCGTTCATAGACGTACAGAGTTACGTGCATCTAAAATCATGCAAGATCGCGCACGTCAAAATGAAAAAGTAGCCTGGGCACTCGATCGGACACCCATTGAAGTGGTTAAAGGTGAAAGTGGTGTAAAAGGTTTAAAAGTGTTGAATAATGAAACCGGAAAAGAAGAAATCATTGAAGCTGATGGTATATTTATTGCCATTGGTCACCAGCCTAATACCGCATTTCTTAATGGGCAAATTGCACTAGATGACAATGGTTATGTAGCTGTAAGACCTGGAACCACCTTAACTGATATCCCAGGTGTGTTTGCCTGTGGTGATGTTCAGGACCATGTTTACCGACAAGCGATAACCGCAGCAGGAACAGGTTGTATGGCAGCACTCGATTGTGAACGCTACTTAGAAGGTAGTGCGACACACGATTGGAGTCAAACATTATAGATCCTATAGAAAAAGGTATGGATGTACGTACATCCATACCTTTTCTATAGGATGAAGACGTCTGTTATACCCAATTGCTTTATTTCTACAACGCGATCCTCTGCATTTTTACGTTCACTAAAAGCTCCGGCTTGTACGCGATACCACAAAACGCCTGAGAGATTTGTAGGACTGATAAAAGCATCGATTCCATTTTGAATTAAGAAATCTCTTCTTTCCTCTGCATTTTCCTCTTTTAAGAATGAACCTGCAATTACTTTATATAAAGTGATGGTCTTAGGTTGAAGTGATAATGCAATCGCCAATCCTTCGCTGATCGAGCTGGAAAGATCGTTGATGAATGAAGAAGAGCGTAGTAGAGAAAGATCTCTTGCTGTATCGATAAATAAATTTTCAAGTAAGACGGCTGACATCTGTGTTTCTCGTAACACATGAAAATTAGCTCTTTTCTTTCCGCGATTGCGCACCCCGTACATAGGGCCTATTTTATTCATTACTGAATTATGAATGATTTCGCGTGCTTGTATGGTTTTATTGGATACGCTTCCGTTATAAATAAAACTCTCCCACCCAGTACCTCCACCAGCATTAACATGGATAGAACAGTAATAGTCCGCATTTTGGCTATTCGCATAGTTTGTTCTAGCAGTGAGACTTAATGTTTTATCTGTATCTCTCGTCATTAAAACATCGACAATATAAAAGGTATTGAGATAGTCACGTACTTTTTTGCCAATTGTTAAATTGAAATCTTTTTCACGATAGGAGCCACTGACTGCACCAGGATCACTTCCACCATGGCCGGGATCAATAACGATTTTAGTCATCGTGTTACCTCCTCGTTCCATAAAGTAATCGTTTACTTTATTCTATGCAAGTAAAAGAAAAAAGGTGATAGATTGCGAGGGAGGCTTTGATATGCATAAAATTAAAAGTAGCGTTTTCTTAGAAAAACGCTACTTTTAATGGATGGTTCTCATTTTCTTCATGATTTGATTTCGATTCCTGCACTCGCATATCCGTCTAGCGTCGTCGTTGTATGCTGTTCAGTTGTGATTAACGTTACGACATGTAATAGTCTCAGTTCTGGTGCGATGATTACTGGAGCAAAGCTGTTATTGATCGCGTGTTGCGCACTACCTAAGCTTGGTGATCCTGTATACGCTGGTAAATCGACAAAGGCACCAGTTGGTGTAAACGTATTTGGGGTTGCGGAAGTCGGATCGGCACTCCAAATTTCAAATCTGACTACTGCTGTTCCTTTTCCTAAGGCAGGCCTTTTTACAAGGCTAAAAAATCCAGATAATGAAGTGATCGTACCAGCTCGTGATGTAGAAAATGCAAAGTCTAATAAAGCACCAACAGATCCAGTCAGGTCTATGCTTGGACCTCCTAATAAACGAACTGGAAATGTTGAATGTCCAAAACCGATTAATCCAGCTGTCATTGCAATTCCTGCATCGTTAGCCTCTATGGATATGGGTTGGCCAGATGCATACGGAATAATAGAAGAGCCATTAGCCACAGCATCGACTTCGGGCATACCAGTTGCCCCCCTACCACTTATAGACATGTTGTTCTTGTTAATATCATTGTTTTGATCGTTGTCGTGTGTTGTCACAAATCCTCTCACCTCACTTGAATTATGCTTCTACATAAGTTATGTAGGTGAAAATGTACCTGACACTCATTAGGTTCAAAAATATTTTGAATCCCCACATCAAAGATCAATCTGGGAAAGGATCGTAAATTGGCTATGATACAAAACGCACAATCCTTACTAAAGAATATTGTAAAATCTACACCCCCCCAAAAAAGAAACATTAATGATTGGCATAGATGGATGCGGTGGTGCCGGAAAAAGCACACTGGCTAGCCATTTACAAGAACAATTGCCAGCAGAAGTGACCATTGTTCACCAAGATGATTTTTACCTCACTTCCCATCAACGAAAAATGAAAGAAAATAATGAACCGGGATCTGATTTTGATTGGCGACGCGTAAGATCACAAATTTTACATCCGCTCAGTCAAAATAGAGAGGGTTATTATCAGCGTTATGACTGGGAAAGTGATCAACTTGCAGAGTGGTATAAAATTCCGATTGGCGGTATTGTAATTGTAGAGGGTGTTTACGCGACACGTAATGAACTTGCTCATTTTTATGATTTTCGAATTTGGATCGAAACACCACACGACGTTCGTTTAAGGCGTGGCTTAACGCGAGATGGGGAGGATGCGCGAGTTCAATGGGAAAAAGAATGGATGCCGGCTGAAGAGCAGTATGCTATGCAACAAAAACCATACGAGCAAGCACATCTCATTCTTGATGGAACAGGGAAGTATGCAGCATTTTCAAATCGGGAATGGTTTTTATTGAATAGGATGGGGGATTTTATTTAAGATGAATCAACTGCAGCAAATGATCGCTCAATTTAAGTTAAATGTTTTAACTGTCGATCGTGTTCCTGAATCATTTAGTTCAATTGTTTATAAAATCACGTTAATGAATCATCAGATTGTATACATCAAAATTCCCTACTCTCAGGTGGAGCTCAGGCGAGAGTATGTATTGTTAAAATATTTATATGAAGAACTGCCTGTTCCTCAAGTTTTAGATTATTGGGAAGGAGATGATCGTTACTTTGGTGGATTATTACTATCTGCAGTTGCAGGGGTTCCGCATACAGGAGCAGTGGATGAGCCGCTAGCCTATGAGATCGGACTGTACCATGCGAAACTACATAAAGTTACACTTGATGCGCCATATTTAGATGCGTATGTGGATAATGTTTTTGAAAAGTGGACCCAATTTGTTAGGAATCAGTTTTACGCCTACGCGCAAGATGTGAACAAAGTCATTCCTCTGAAATTATTTGAACAATCATTACAATATTTTGAACGATATCAAAAAAGACTACCACCCCCAGATGGACCTTGTCTGATTCACATGGATTATCGATTAGGTAATATTTTAGTGGATGAAAATCGTGTAAAGGGTATTATCGATTTCGAAAGTGTGCTGATAGGTGCGACAGAAATGGACTTTATTAAACTAGAGCATGATATTTTCAGAAAATATATAGGTGTAAAGGATGCCTATCAACAAGGATATGCATCTATTCGCCCCTTAATCGACCTAGATCAGATACTACCCTTTTATGCATTTACGAATGCATTTAACTCTATCGGATGGTGTGTACGAAGGGGAATAAATAAGCACCAAGCTTATTATCAAAAGAATTTAGCTGATTTGAAAGTGATTATACAAGTGGACGCGTTTTAGCGTTGGTTGAAGCGTCGGTGAATCAGATTTGAAGGGGTACCGACTGACCTCTTACGCATGGAGAGTCGATCGACACGTGGTGCGAATAGATGTCAATTCACACCACGTGTCGACTTATTTGCTCCTATTATCATTTGATAAGGGGAGCGTTAGGGTGAAAATTGTTCCATTTTTACTGCTTTCTTTTAAATAAAGCTCACCGTGATGGGCGTGTGCGATTAATTGGCTAAATGAAAGCCCTAATCCGAGTCCGCGTATACGGTGTTTTTTATGATTCCCTCGATAAAATCGTTCGAAAATAAAAGATTGTTCTTCAGGAGGAATACCTATCCCCGTATCACGTATATCAAGTACTGTATCTTGCTGATCTCTTCTGATATTCACTGCAATATGACCTGTACCTTCTGGTAAAGCTTCCTTCGCGTTGTTTAATAAGTTCACGATGATCTGTTGAATGCGTAATGGATCCACATCGCTATATAATGGTTCTGAGGCATTTTGGATATCTAGTGTGTATGTTGGACTGGGTTGCGATACATGCCACTGTGTTGCGGCCTCTACAATCATTGCACTTAAGTCGATCTTTTCTTTTTTCATCTTGATAGATCCTGCTGTAAATGCATTAAAATCCAATAAATCGTTGATCATGAGTTGTAAACGATTAAGTTCAGATAATGAGATATCCATAAACTCGGTTGCTTCTTCGCCTATGACGACTTCATCTCGCACTGCTTGGATTAATCCGCTAATTGATGCAACGGGTGTTTTAAGTTCGTGTGTGACCCCGGCCAATAATGTTGCACGAAGGATTTCCAATTGTTTTAAACGGTGGGACATTTCCTTGAAAGAGTTGACTAAGTCATGAACTTCCTTTTCTTCGATTTTGTCGAACAATTGAATATTATAATTGCCTTGTTGAATCTGTTTGGCGGCCTCTGCTACATTTTGGATTGGTTGGGAAATGCGTCTAGACAAGAAATAAATGACAGCCCAACCTAAAAGAGCCAAGCCAATAATCATCACAATCACTAAGCGCAATTCTTGATCCCAATATACGATTTCATTTTCAGAAAGACCAATGATGACATATCCAAGTACTTCTTCCGTATTTGGATCCGTGACCGTACTTTTTACAAAATAGAGATAATCAACTTGGTTTTGCGAGGGATTTGCTTTATATTTTTTGTCGTTTTGATTGCCATTAATCACTTCTGTAAGGATATCATCTGGTAGTCCAGGAATATCTCTGGGCTCCTGAAAAAGTGTTTTTCTTTTTTGATTCACGATATATACATGGGGTCTGCTTTTTAAGCGATTTTCCCGGATCGTTCTCGCTAAAATTTTTTGGAAACTTAACTGGATATCAATCTCATCTTCGTAAATAGGTACTCTTTCAGCAATCAAGCCTGCTAAGTGCTGTGCTCTTTCAATATTAAATTCAATTTTTGTTTGTTTGATCCAATAGATGGAAATGATTGCGATGATGAAAAGTCCGATAAAAAGGGTGATTAAATAACGCGTAGTCCAGTACTTTATGAGTGATATGCGTTTATTTTTTTTCATATACACGTAATTGATACCCCAATCCTCGATGCGTCTTAATTTCTCCCTCTGCTCGTGGCCAGTTGGAAAGAACCCGTCTGATTCGCTTGATAGCTAAATCAACGGCACGATTTGAACCTTCGAAATCAAGCCCCCATACTTGCTCAATAATTTGATCTCTTGTAAATAATTGATTAGGATGTTCTATTAAAAAGAGTAAGAGAGCGAGATCACGGGGGTTGAATTGTAACGGTACACCATTTAACGTAACGGTGTGTGCAGTCAAATTTATTTTTAAACAACCATATTGGATGGTCTCGTTAGATTGGATCAAGTTTGTAGAACGACGTAAAACTGCCCGCACACGTGCAACTACCTCTTCGGCTACGAAAGGCTTTGTAATATAATCATCCGCACCTGCATGAAAACCATTTAGCCTTGAATTAACCTCCCCAAGTGCAGTAAGTACAATGACAGGACATGCACTTTTCTCTCTGATCCAACTTAAGATTTCCCAACCATCTTTTCCTGGTAAATTCATATCGAGTAGGACTAATGCGGGATGAAAATTGTCAAATATTTGTATGGCATCATCACCATTAAAGGATTGGGCTACATCAAAATGGTGTTTTTGAAGATAAACTTTTAACACACGAGAAATCGCTTCTTCATCTTCAACAATTAGTATTTTGTCATTCATCATATATCACCTCTTTCAACGCTCATCTAGGTATATCGACTTTCACAATTTTACCACGCCCTTTCGTTTTGAAAAGTAGTCTTAAAGATCATTCCACCAAAACCTTACGACGCTCCCCAAACTTCCTGTGCCCTTAAAAATAGATTTTTGCTTTGACATCTTACTGACACATTACTGATTTAAGATCGTATCAAGTTAACCGAAGGAGGTTTGAATGATGGAGCAAATAAAAAAGTCGAGTAAACGACATCACATGTTACTTGCACTCATTATGCTCGCGACATTTGGCTTAAGTTTTATAAATATTTCTCAGGATGGTTTTTCCAATAGCTACTACGCAGCAACAGTACGAAGCATGCTTGAAAATGCGCATAACTTCTTCTTTGCTTCATTTGATCCAGCAGGTTTTGTAACAGTGGATAAACCACCAGTAGCATTTTGGATACAAGCCCTGTTTGCTAAAATATTTGGGTATTATGGTTGGTCAATCATTTTGCCTCAATCCCTTGCTTTTACAGCATCGGGTTTTATTTTATACAAACTAGTTACTAAAAAATTTGGTCCAACTTCAGGATTACTATCTGCAACCGTGTTTGCACTTACACCGATTGCAGTAGCTGTCTCAAGAACCAACAATCCAGACAGCATGCTAATCTTTACTTTAATGCTAAGTACATGGTGCTTATTTAAAGCGATTGATGAGCACAAGACTTCCTATTTATTTATTTCCGCAGCACTCATCGGAATTGGATTCAATATTAAAATGATGCAAGCATATCTGATTGTGCCCGCATTAGTGATTACCTATTTATTATATGCAAAACAAACATGGATTAAAAAGATCGCGCATGTTGTAATATCAGGGGTTATCGTGTTACTCATCTCGTTTTCGTGGGCAACAGCCGTAGATTCGATCCCTGCAAACGAACGTCCTTTTATTGGCAGTTCGACCCATAATTCCGTAATGGAACTCATTTTCAATCATAATGGTTTTGACCGTTGGAATGGCAAAGGAGGAGCACCAAGTGAAATGGGTCAATCTCCAAATAGCAGTCAAGATGGCCAGCGAAGTGGGATGGGTCAATCTCCAAATAGCAGTCAAGATGGTCCACCAAGTGGGATAGGTCAATCTCCAATTGGGAACCAAGGACAGGATGGATCACGTAATGGAGGATCTCGCGGTAATAGAGAAACCGGGGAAGCAGGGATTTTGCGACTGGTTGGTTCTGAGTTAGCAGGTCAAATTAGTTGGTTTTTACCATTCGTATTGCTGTCGTTTTTTGCATTATTACGAGGATCGCTGAGCCGAGAAAGAGATCAGATGACTATTTTTTGGCTGGCTTGGTTATTGCCAATGATGATCTTTTTCAGCTTTGCTGGCTTCTTCCATCGCTACTATCTGATCATGTTAGCACCGGCAATCGCGGCAATTGTAGGTACGGGGTGTGTCACCATGTGGAAGTTATGGCAAGAAAGAGAAAAAATGTTGAGATGGCTACTTCCTATCAGCATGATTGGAACTGCATTGTTCCAGATCAAGCTCGTTTCGTCTTATGATTTCTATCGCACTTGGTTAATTCCAATCATTGTGGCTTGTGCCATAGGTGGTGCCGTATGTTTACTCATCCAACATCGAAAGCCAGGTTTTTATAAAATGGCAGCGACGATTGCCATGATTGGATTGCTACTCGCACCGTTTGTTTGGTCCATTACGCCGATTCAATATGGTGGATCACCCGCATTACCTTATGCGGGTCCAGAACTTGCTACTGAAAAAAAAGGAAAGTCCAGTCAAGACAACAGTAAGCTCATCTCGTTTTTAAAGGAGAATTACCAAGAAGGGCAATATCTTGTTGCAGGTGCGAGTTCTCATGAAGTTTCCTCCATTATCATTGAAACAGGTTTGCCAGCGATTTCGTATGGTGGATTTGGCGGACGAGATCAAATTTTAAGTGTAGAAGAGTTGAAAGAGCTTGTTGAGACTGGAAAGTTAAAATATATTTTTGTGAGAGAACAAGGTGGTAGATCTGGTGGGCCACAACGTCAAGGTTCAGAGTTAAACGAATGGATCAGGGAGAATGCAGTACCTGTTGATACCCGTCTATATATGGATGAATCAATGGATGATGAGGACAGACAAGGGCGAAAATCTGCTGGAACTAGGATGTCACAGCTTTATGCGTTTAAAGAATAGCAAGAGGGAGCATCTCTCCCTCTTAGAAAAGAAAGGGAGTCTAAATCATGACATCTAATGTCCGTTATTCTGTAATCGTACCTGTTTTTAATGAAGAAGAAGTGTTAAGAGAGACTTACCGGCGGTTGAGTAATGTAATGAGTCAAACGAATGATTCATATGAGCTTATATTTATTGATGACGGTAGTTCGGATCAATCCGAACAGATTTTGACAGAACTTTGTACGCAAGATCAAGCGGTTCAGTCGGTTCATTTTTCTCGTAATTTTGGACATCAAGTAGCGATTACGGCTGGAATGGATCTTGCACAAGGCGATGCGATCATTGTGATCGATGCTGATTTACAAGATCCACCCGAATTGATTTTAAAGATGATAGATAAATGGCAAGAAGGATATGAAGTTGTTTATGCCAAGCGGACTGAACGAGAAGGTGAAACCCCTTTTAAACGCCTTACAGCTGCTGTTTTTTATCGACTACTATACCGTATGACCGATGTGGAAATCCCAGTTGATACCGGTGATTTTCGTTTAATTGACCGTTCGGTTTGTGAACAGATGAAAGATATGAAAGAGCAAAATCGTTTTGTTCGTGGTTTAGTGAGTTGGGTTGGGTTTCGTCAAACTGCCATTGCGTATAAACGGGAAGAAAGATGGGCTGGCGAAACCAAATATCCACTCAAAAAAATGTTAAAGCTTTCAATCGATGCCATCACGTCATTTTCATATCGACCTTTAAAAATGGCAACTTACTTGGGCTGGTTATTAGCTGGTGGTAGCTTTAGTTATTTGATTCTCGTATTATTACAAGCTGGGTTCTCAGAAGCAACTGTACCTGGTTGGGCATCAATTATATCTCTCATTTTGTTTTTTAACGGTGTTTTATTTATCTTTTTAGGGTTGCTAGGGGAGTATATCGGTAGAATTTATGATGAGTCAAAAAGTCGGCCACTTTATATCATTAAGGCGCATCAAAATGAACCCAAAAACAATTTGAAGCATTTTACTTTCCATGATTAAAACCTATTTACGATTTTCATTGGTGGGCGTGCTAAATACGTTAATTGATTTTCTCACTTTTGCAATCCTTTTTTATGTCTTATCTCTAAACACAGAAATTGCTCAGATCATCTCTTATTTGGCAGGCACAGTTAACAGTTATGTATGGAATAAATGTTGGACGTTTCAGTCTAATAAGCAATCAAGTGGCAACTGGTTGGAAATGATTCGATTTATCTTGATTAGTTTAACAGCTTTACTCTTCTCACTTCTCATATTGATCGTTTTAGAAAATGCTCATGTATGGGTTTGGACGAGTAAAGGAATTGCCACGATGACAGGTATGGCTGTTAATTTTCTAGGAATGAAAATTTGGGTATTTTCAACAGACGAGGAGTGTAAATATGAAAAAAGTTAGAAAAGCAATTATTCCCGCAGCAGGACTCGGAACGCGATTTTTACCAGCTACAAAAGCATTACCTAAAGAAATGTTACCGATCATCGATAAACCTACGATTCAATTTATTGTAGAAGAAGCGATTGCTTCAGGCATTGAAAGGATTATGATCGTTACGGGTCGGCATAAAAGAGCCATTGAAGACCATTTTGATCACACCTTAGAATTAGAAAATCATCTCCTTCAAAAAGGGAAAAAAGAGCTTTTGGACATGGTGTTAAACATATCCGATCTGACTGATATTACCTATGTACGCCAAAAGCAACCATTGGGATTAGGACATGCGATACTTTGTGCCAGAAATTTCATAGAGGATGAACCGTTTGCCGTATTATTGGGTGACGACATTATTGAATCGTCCCGCCCTACATTAAATGAAATGATAGATGTGTATGAACAAGAACAAACATCTGTGTTGGGCATACAACAAGTAGCGCTAGAGGAAGTTAGTAAATATGGGATTATTGATCCCATTAGTAGCGACTTACCTCGTACCTATCAAGTTGGCGGTTTGGTTGAAAAACCGTCGATGCACACAGCGCCTTCAAATCTTGCTGTTATAGGTCGGTATGTGTTAGAACCCGATATATTTAAATACTTGGAAAAGATAAACATGGGTAAAGGTGGCGAAATTCAACTCACGGATGCATTGTGTGAGATGAATCTAAAAAAACAAATGATGGGGCTTCAAATTCAAGGGAAACGGTATGATGTTGGTGACAAGGCAGGGTATATCAAAGCTACAATTGACTATGCAATAGCACGTCCAGATCTTGCTGACGAAATCCGTAAATACTTACAGGAAAAAGAGGTGATATATCTATGAATCATGTCCTAGTAACAGGAGGAGCAGGCTATATCGGAAGCCATACAGTATGTTATCTGTTGGAAAGGGGTTTAGAGGTTGTTGTATTAGACAGTTTAACAACGGGACACGGTGAAGCAGTCCCTCACTCGGTTCCACTTTATATTGGGGATATCTCTGATCGGGAACTCGTTTCACAGATTATCAATCGCCATCAAATCGATGCTGTCATTCATTTTGCCGCTCATAGTTCAGTAAGTGAATCGATCGCAAAACCGGATCTCTATTTCGAAGAAAACACAGCAAAGACCGCAGTATTTTTATCAACATTGATGAAGAGAGGTATAAAACAATTCATTCTCTCTTCCACGGCAGCTGTATATGGATTGGTAAATCGCCTGCCAATTCCGGAAGAGACAAATAAAAAACCCATTAACCCTTATGGCTTATCCAAATGGATGATTGAGCAACAGTTGGAATGGCTTGAACGAGCATATGGTTTACGATGGATGGCATTGCGCTACTTTAACGCCGCTGGAGCTATGCCCGATGGTAGTATGGGTGAAGATCATAGTCCCGAACAACATTTGATCCCCTTAGTATTAAAAACTGCGCAAGGAAAAAGAGGAGTAATTCACATCTTTGGGACAGATTATCCTACACCAGATGGTACGTGTATTCGTGACTATATCCATGTATTAGACTTAGCCCGCGCCCATTACTGTGCATTAATGGCTATCAACAATCAGGTGCCTTCACAAGCGGTAAATGTGGGAACTGGAAAAGGATACTCTGTGAAAGAAGTAATTGCCACAGCAGAAGCAGTTGTCAAACAAATGATACCTGTTGTTGAAAAAGAAAGACGACCTGGAGATCCGGCCATACTTCTAGCTGATGCCTACCATGCAAAAAAACTACTTCAATGGCAACCACAGTATAGTGATTTGTACACCATAATCGAAAATGCATGGCAATGGCATCAGCTACATCCGGAGGGGTATCAGGGCGAAAGGTCTTTAAATCGTTCTTTATACAGTAAGTTAGGATAAATGATTCAGATAAATGGAAGGGAGAATCAAATATGCATAATCAGATCAAATTTGATTACTCAAAATCAATTGATTTTATTCAAGAACAGGATTGGTTACAGTTTGAATCTGCTACTCGTCACGCCCACCAACTTTTGCATCATAAGTCCGGAGTGGGGGCTGAATCCTTAGGTTGGTTGAACCCCGGGGATTATAGTCAACAAAAAGTGATCAAGCAAATTCAATCAGTCGCGAAAAAAATAATGGAAGACACAGAGGTTTTTGTAGTGATTGGGGTAGGCGGATCGTATTTAGGTGCACGTGCTGCGATCGACATGCTATCTCATCATTTCTATAATCAACTACCGAAAGAGAAGAGAAAGACGCCTGAAATTTACTTTGTAGGAAACCAATTTAGTTCAGATTATATGACAGACTTGTTAGAGATCATTGCGGATAAAGAAGTTAGTATTCATGTGATTTCCAAATCTGGAACGACAACGGAAACAGCGATTGCTTTTCGTATCTTCAAGAAATTCATTGAAAAGCGGTATGGTGTACAGGGAGCAAGAGAACGAATTTTCGTAACGACAGCTGCAGATAAAGGGGTGCTTCGCACATTAGCAAATGAAGAAGGATTTACCACGTTTGTGATTCCGGATGATGTTGGTGGGAGATATTCCGTTCTCACTTCGGTAGGTTTACTTCCGATCGCAGTTGCTGGAATTCAGATCGAAGAAATGCTCGCAGGGGCTCAAACAGCTGCAGAATGTTATGCAGTAAATGATCTCAATCAAAATCAATGCTACCAATATGCATCGATTCGAAATGCTTTGTATCGAAAAGGAAAAATCATTGAACTATTCATTAGCTATGAGCCTTCTTTACATTACTTTGCAGAATGGTGGAAACAATTATTTGGTGAGAGTGAAGGGAAGGATCACAAAGGGATTTTTCCAACTTCACTCCAATACAGTACCGATCTACATGCGGTTGGACAATATATACAAGAAGGTCAAAGAAATTTATTTGAGACGATTATTTGGGTGGAAAATGCAAATCATACGGTGACGATTCCACAAGATCAGAGGAATTTAGATCAATTAAATTATTTAGCAGATAAAAATCTAAATTTTGTTAATAAGCAAGCTTTTGAAGGGACCATGTTTGCGCATATGGATGGTGGCGTCCCCAATTTAGTCATCGGGATCCAAGATCGCACACCTTTTACATTTGGACAACTGGTTTATTTCTTTGAAAAAGCATGTGCGATGAGTGGTTACATTCTGGGGGTAAATCCCTTTGATCAACCGGGTGTAGAAGCCTATAAGAGCAATATGTTTGCTTTGCTTGGAAAACCTGGATATGAAAAACGGTTGCTTGAATTACAGGATCGAATCAATAACAAAGGCGGTTTATCAAAAAAGTCTGTTGTGTAGACCGTGGAGAGGACTTAAGCATGCATACAAACTATAAAAGGTGGATGAAGCATCCCGGAATCGACTACGAAACCTTGACAGAATTGAAAAATCTAAAAAATGAAGAAGAAATATCAGATCGCTTTGATCAAACACTCTCTTTTGGTACTGCTGGTGTGCGGGTACCAGCCGCATCAATAAGTATACCATCCGTAAGATAGCAACAGGGTTTGCTCGTCATTTGATTTTAACAGAACCACATGTTTTTAAAAAGGGAATCGTGATCGCATATGATTCGAGACTTTATTCATATGAATTTGCTGTTGAAACTGCAGAGGTTTTGCTGTATCACGATATTCCCGTTTATTTATTTTCCAAGTTAACGCCAACACCAATTCTGTCTTTTGCAGTTCGACACCTTCAAACTGTGGGAGGATTATGATCACAGCTAGTCACAATCCAGCCCAATATAATGGTTTTAAAGCATATGGACCAGATGGAGCACAATTGTTACCCGATGTATCTAAAGCCATTTCACAGCAAATTGACGAGATCAAGGATGAATTATCTATTCCCACCCGTTCAATCGAGGAAGGCCTCAAGTTAAAATCACTTCATAGGGTAGAGGATGAAATGGATGAGAGTTGGATTGCCATTCGTCCTTCAGGAACCGAACCCAAAATAAAAATTTACATGAGTGTAATGGGGGGGTTCTCAAAAAAATGCAATAGAGAAGCTTGATCATATCAAAAAGGAAATGAGACATTATTTAGATAATCAACGCCTATCTGTTCACTAAGATAGGCGTTGATTTAACGAAGTCATGTACGATTAATCATTTAATATCGGTATGTCTGCAAGCAACTTTTTTAATTCAATCGCATCCCATGGCATGTGTTCAGTTATACCTAATCCGACTATATCTGTTTCTTCAGAAAGTTCCTTTAATATTTTCTGTAGGTGAATGAATTGCAGGCTTCCTTTAGGTGACAAATGAAAAGGATCTTCAGGTTTGGCAAAAATGAGAG
Organism: Polycladospora coralii; assembly: GCF_014773435.2. GTDB lineage: Bacteria > Bacillota > Bacilli > Thermoactinomycetales > Thermoactinomycetaceae > Polycladospora > Polycladospora coralii. The sequence continues at coordinate 23,581 of NZ_JACXAG020000001.1, forward strand.
AACGAAATGTCTTGGGGTCGAGCACATCTAAATCAATGTGGATGGCTAAGTGTTTAATGTTTTTTTCATTGATCCATTCACGAATAGATTGTGTGCTGTTTATGATTTCTCCAGCTCCAGCAGTTTTAATGCCAAGTCTTTGGATCATTTCTGCTTCTGAGTCAGCAGGAACGATACCTAACTTTTGAAATCTTTCATAAATCACCTCTGCTTCTTGTTCTGTAGGAGTTGTTAATCCGGCTATAAAAACATGTTCAGGTTTCAGCGGGGTTTTCACATGCTTTGCAAATTCTTCATCTCCTTCCCCTAAGAGGTTACCGAGAGGGAGTGTATGCCCGTTATCATACCCGATATATCCAACCAAATCAGTATGGGCATCGATCCATAACAAACCTAACTCCCCACCATACCGTTCATTTAAATAAGCGAACGGTGCTTGTTCGACTAAGCAGTCACCACCAAACATGACAACTCGGTCTGGCTGATATGCATCTAAAATATGATGAGCAGATTTTAATTGTTTGAGTAGTTGTTTTCTTCCATTCATACCGTTTTCATTTTCAAGTGGAGTTCCATCATAAGTTTGAACAGGTACTCGAATTTGGAGTTGATCACTTTCAGGAGCTAACCAAGCCAGCAGCTCAGCTCCAAAAGCGTAGTTCGGGTTATTTCCTCCTTGCCATTGTGGCATTAGTAAACGAATTGTTTTTTTAGTCATGCTGTCTCTCCTTTACTTCAATGTAAGGCCAGTATAAAATGAACGCAAATTAAATAAAAGTACGCACTTTTTTGATATATACTACCTGAGAGGATAGTGTAAAGATGAGTATGGCTGAATATAAAGGAAAAGTAAAAAATATACAAGATACGCCCTTTGGTTACACATTGTCAGTAATTGGTGGGAAATGGAAAATGGTCATCATTTATCTCTTAGCAGAAAATCAATCCGTGCGCTTTAATGAACTGAAAAGGCAAATAGGTGCAATCACTTATAAGACATTAAGCTCACAACTTAAAGAATTAGAAGCGGATGGTATGGTTATACGGAAAGCGTATCCACAAGTTCCTCCTAAAGTTGAATATAGCCTCACGGCTAAAGCAGAGACACTATTACCCATTCTGGAAGGGCTATGTGAGTGGGGGACTAAAAATCAAAAACATTAAATCATCTATTATATTATTAAAAATATGTAATCGTTTTATAGTGATCCTATAAATTATTGAACATTTAATTCATTGCTTAGTAGATTAGCCATTCATCATTGGATAAAATGAATATGAGATGTGATTGTGATCATGTTAACTTTAAACAATTAAAGGAGTATGTTATGAACGCAGTTAAAGATTACTGGGAACAAGAGTTGTCTGATGTACCAACGCAATTTGAATTGATGGTAGATCGGAAGAAGAAAGTGATGAATTGGGAATCTATCGCGACATCCAAATTAATCATCATGGATGGAAAGGAGCAATTAATCTACGATTTCTGTAACAAAAGGAATATAGACATCAGTGAAGTCTTTATAGCTTCCTATTATATTTTACTTCATCGCATATCGAATGAAAAAGATATCGTTGTAGGTGTCGATGGGGAACATCATTTGTTACCAATGAAGATGACAGTGCACAACCATTTACCGTTTAGTCAATTTGTGGTTGATATAAACAATAAATTAAACCAGACTCGAGATTATGAAAAGATGTATTCAATCGATTATCTGAACGATGTTAACTGTCATTCATCTTTTAACGCTAAAAAGACGTTCTCTTATACGAGTATGGATTGGTTTGTTCAAGCTGATGAACATATAGTAGCAAAAATTCATTATGATGAGAGTTTCGTAGACAGCAGAGCGATGTATAAACTGGTTAGGCATTATGAAAAATTGCTCATAGGGTTGTTGAGCAATCCCGAAGCTTCTGTTGGTAAAATAGATATCTTACTTGATGAAGATCGATTAGCATATGAATTATTAAATCATACCAAGGCAGATATGGATCACTTCAAAACCATTTTGGATATGTTTAATCATACTGTAAAAAAACACCCTAACCATGTTGCACTTTCAGCAGATAATATTCAATATACATATCAAGAACTAGATGAACAGATTAATAGCGTTGCACACACTTTGATTGAACGAAATATTTGTAAAGGTGACTTTGTCTCGATATTGATGGAAAGAAGTGTTGAAGTAGTCATTAGCCTAATGGCTATCATGAAAGTAGGAGCTGCATATATCCCTTTGGATCCTGAACATCCTGAAGATCGGAATCGATATATTATTTCGGATTCTAACTCTAAGATCGTGATCACAAAGCGAGTGTATACCCATTTGGTTCAGGAAATGTTTCAAAACAAAGTAGAGGACGTATTGTATTATGAAGACAGCTTACATCATAGAACGACTGACATGGGCTGCAATGTAGAGCCCGATGATTTAGCCTATATCATTTATACTTCTGGTTCAACAGGGAAACCTAAAGGGACGTTAATTCATCATAGAGGAGTGATGAATCTTTGTCCTTCTATTAGAGATACATATGATTTAACTTCTGACGATATCGTTCTCCAATTTTCTAGTTTCAACTTTGATGCATCCATATATGAAATGTTTGGTGCATTTTATTCAGGCGCACAGCTCCATCTGATCAACCAAGAAGAACGCATTTCAATCGAGTCTTTCGCCGATATCATTGAAAAGAAAGCGATTACGTGTATTCCATTAATACCTACGGTTTTCTTTAATCAGTTAGCTACTCACTTGTCGGTTATAGGTTTAGCTAAATTTAACACCGTACGCGCAGTGGGTACTGGAGGAGAAGCTTTAACCAGTGAAATAGCAAAATTATTTATCGATCGATTTAAACCTGATCTTAAAGTGATGAATTTATATGGTCCTACTGAGTGTACAGCGGTTACTTCATCTTTTGAAGTGAAAAAAAATACCATAGAAGGCTTATCTATCGTTCCGATAGGTAGACCCTATAAAAATTATGAAATGTATATTGTAAATGCGTGTAACCAGCTTTGTCCTTTATACAACCCCGGTGAAATATTAATCAAATCGATTGGCGTTGCTGAGGGATACCTCAATCAACCTGAAAAAACGAAGGAAGTCTTCATTCAAAACCCTTTTGATTCTTTTTCAAAGCATCGATTTTATAAAACAGGGGATATTGGTCGTCTATTGCCAGATGGGAACATAGAATATATCTCTCGAAAAGATGCACAAGTTAAGATTAGAGGTTTCCGAATAGAAATAGGAGAAATTGAAAATGGTTTATCTAGCTATGAAAGTATTCAGGATGTAGCGGTCATTGTAAAAGAAAATATGCTTATCGCTTATTACACAACGATAGATGCTGAGCCGATTTCAGTAACCGCCTTAAAAAATTTTTTGAGGCAGTCCGTTCCTCAATATATGATTCCGCATCACTTCTGCTTTTTAGAGAAGATGCCGATCTCTCCCACTGGAAAAATGGATCGAAAAAAACTAGACACCTATAACTTTCATGCGTATTTGGCAGAAAAAAGCGAGCTGGTTTGTCCTGTTTCTGATACGGAAAAAAAAGTGCATGCAGCATGGAAGGAAATTCTTAAATTGGAAAGTATCAGTACGACTGATCATTTTTTTGAAATCGGTGGAGATTCTCTCTCAATTATGGAGATATTAGTCATACTTAAGCCTTCTTTTCCTAACATCAAGATAGGTGATTTTTATCAATATGATACGGTTCAACAACTTTCCAAACGGTTAGAAGAAACGAAAAATGAAGGTTCAAAGGTAGTTCATCAAGATAGAGATATCAAATCTTTAAGCCCCTATCCTAAGATGTTACGTGGACAAGCTATATCTATAAAAAAAGAATACCATAAGTCCATTTTATTGACAGGTTCTACAGGGTATCTAGGTTCACACATTCTCTATGATTTATTAAAGAATACAAATGATACAATCTATTGCTTACTACGTGATGGAAATCGATCTCGTTTACTTTCAATCATGTATGCATACTTTCAAGATATTAAAGAGCATGAATTACAAAGAATCTATATCGTCAAAGGAGATTTAGCTCAACCACGGCTTGGACTCAATTCTATAGAATATGTGAATTTACAGCAGAAAATAGATCGTATTATTCATTGTGGGGCAGAGGTGAAGCATCATGGCAATCGATCCCATTTCCAATGTGTGAATGTGGAAAGTACAGCGTCATTACTAAACTTGATAGAACCCATTTCTGATGCTCAATTCTTTTATATCTCAACATTAGGTGTTCCAGAGGATCTAGCACTTAGTAATCAATATCAAATATACCCATTTGATGCTGAGGTTTCATTGGAAAATGTCTATACGAACAGTAAACTTGAAGCAGAAAAAAAGGTACACGAACAAAGCGAATGGGTTTCAAGCACGATTTACCGAATGGGTAATCTTGTAGGAAATTCAATTAATGGACAGTTTCAGTTAAATGTTAATAACAATGCATTTTACCGCATGTTAAAAGCAATGATACTGCTGGGGAAAGCGCCTCAAGTAGATTGGTACGTCGATCTTACTCCCATCGATTATGCGAGTAAGTATATTGTTGGATCGATCATTAAAGGAATGGACCAAAATAGACTTATGCATGTTTGTAACCCGATTCAAATTACCTACGATCAGATGATTGACTACTTAGTTGATTATGGTTATGATATCGAACTACTAGATGAAACAGCGTATTACGATTGGTTATTTAATGGAGAAGGTAAGCATAAAGAAGGATTACAGTTGGCGATGGCACAATTAGAAGGTGATGGAGCGAAAAATTCTAATTATATGTTTAACCATTCTCCAAGTGATGTTATATGTCATGAACCGAACAAGGAATTTTTTCATAAGCTCATTGATCATGCTGTTTCTATCGGCTACTTTCCTAAGGGGAATTAGCATGTTGGACATGGGTACCCATCAATCGTATGGGGTGGATTAGACGAGCGAGATGAAAGGGGATGAGCAGTACGTAGATTTACCTTGAATCAGATGAGGAAGAGGTGAGAAAAGCCTCTTCCTCATCTGATTCTTTTTTTAGACGTCTCTTGGAATGTCAACACTAAACTAGACAGTTTTTAAGGTGTTGAGACTTGTACTCTATAGGACTCAGATATTCTAAAGTGCTGTGGATTCGAATACGATTGAACCAATTTACGTAGTAAGGGGATCCTTTAAAGCTTAAAGATCTCTGAATATCAAAGATTTGTAGCGCTTCATCAATCAGTTTGTTTTTGAATTCATTTCCACGATCTGTGTGGAAAGTTTTAATTTTCCGCAGATCTTGCTTAATGGACGAAAGCGCTCGGTATACGAGTTGTGCATCTTTCCGCTCTCCAGCACGATATCCAATAATCTCGCGATTAAAGCGATCTACAAAGATGCAGACATCATGCCATTTTTGTTGCACACAATCACTTACAACCACTTTGAGTGCTTCACGCTGTTTGAATTCGCGGTTTAGTGCATTACTTCGTCAAAAAAAGACGAAAAAAGCAGATGGAACTTCGATTCAAAAACATGTGCTGGAATATAACCCGAACGGTCATCAGACCAGAGATACGTATACGGGAATCGATGCTGACCAAAAAACCGTTAACACCGTCTCAACCTATGACTACGATCCGCGCGATCGTTTGATTGGATACCAAAAAACAGGTACACAAACGGCGAAAGAAAGCTATGTACTTGATCCAAACAACAACTTGGTTGAAAAAGTAAAAGATGGATTAAAATCCACCTATCGGTATGATCATAACCAACTGATATCTGAAACCAAAGACGGCGTCACCTCCGAATACCGATATGACCCGCTCGGACGTCTCGAGCAAGTGATGGCCAACGGAGCAACACAGGAATCGTACCAATACGATCCATTTGATCGTATCACTGAACATCAAAAACTGGATCAAAACGGAAAGGCACTGAAAACGCACTACCAGTACGACTCTTTTGATCGCACCATCGCCAAGATTGAACAAGCGGGATCGAATAGTGAAAAAACGATTGACTATCACTATCTCGTCGATACCGATCAACTGACATCCGAAAGCGTTCAAAATCAAGTCCAGCGTTCCTATACCTATGACATTTGGGGCAAACGGACTGCCATGCATCATCAGCAAAAGAATGAACGCTCGTACTATCAATACGATGTGAGAGGCAATGTCGAACAGCTGACCAGTGAACAAGGAGACTTGCGAGCGACCTATGGCTACACCCCATACGGGGAAGCGGATTCCAATGCCTTTAGTGGCTTAGATAAACCGGATGCCAACAGCCCAAATCCAGAAGCATACAACCTCTACCGCTTTGGCGGAAAACGCTGGGATGCCCAAACCGAATCGTATGACCTTGGCTTTAGAAGTTATTATCCGGAACAAGGACGCTTCTTTACCTCCGATTCGTATACCGGAGCAAGCGCCAACATGGGGCTGGCACAAGACCCCTTAAACAACAACTTATATGGATTTGCCGCTGCCAATCCAATCAGTTATACGGACCGGGATGGACACTTTGTCGCCGGATCAGGTGGAGAATGTGCAGTTTGTGGGACTTCAACCTGAAATATTTCAGGAAGCGATGATAGAACTAATGGCTGTTGGAACCGAAGTTCATGGAATCGTTGTGATGAGCCACCGGTAGAGCGAGGACCTAAAACTGAAAACGATGTCCGCAAGTCCATACAAAAAAACAAAGCACAAATTGAAAAAGATCGGGTATCACTTGTGAGCCTCCTAGGTCTTAGCGAAGACTCATCGGTTGATGATATCATTAGCTTTGTATTGGACTTCACCCCAGCAGGAAAAATTAAAAGCGCATTTGCTCGGCTATGACTTTATCACAGGAGAATCGGTCTCGCGTATCTCAGCCGCCGCTGATTTCTTGATCCCGGGTGGAGGAAAGGTACTAAAACTAACGGATAAAGCATGGGGTAAATTTAAGGGCTTATTTAATCAATCGTCGACGAGATATACTGGTGCTAGAATTAAGAAAATGGACTGGGAAATTGAAGAAGAAAAAGCAATTGAAATGTACGGGGAAATTCGCCAGAGTTCTTGCGATTGCCAACAATACAGGTTGGAAAAAATCTAGAGTAGAAAGAGTGAAAAATCATGTATTTTTTGAAGAACATCAATTAGATGACAGAATTGCACGGTTTGATCCTGATTATCAAATGGCAATGGCATGGAAAAGATTAGAGAAGGGTAATTATAAAGAAAGTGATATTGATTTACTAAATCATGAATATTTTGAGTCACGCTTTATGGGTTTGTATCAAACCGATTATCGTACGGCACATAATGCAACTGTAAAGTCTGGACGTACATGGAATCCTTAAAAAGAAGAGATGTGATAATGGAATGGGAATATATGTTGCTTTAATTAAAGAAATGGAAGATGCTAAGAAGGTTATTTATCAATTCGGCCCGAACGAAAGTTGTATGGGGAGGATAGAGTTCAATAAGACAAAACATGAGTTCTATGAATTAGATCCGGTTCCGGGTCAAGAAGATGATTTATATTTAAAGAGAGCTGGAATTAGTATAATTAGATATTTAAAAAGAGAGCATGGTACTTTTGATGCTGAACGACTTGATTTCGATAAAATTCATTTTCCAGATAGGTTGTCATACTGTTCGTAGGATTAGCAGTTTTATTAGGATAAAAATTGTATTTTTGAAAATGAGATCGTGAAGTCAAAAGGTTAGGGAATTATAAAGCTGTGTAGACTGAATGATTCCAAACGAATCTTCTCATAGAATAAAGAAAGGGGATAAATCATTTTTCCTCTTGTATTCAAATCTTCATATGATACATCCAAGGCCTGAATTCGCTATTATGTCGGATTCAGGCTTTTAAATTTACTTTTTTAATGGTTTATGTTGAAAAGCTTCCTGAAACGATAAATTTAAGGGCTTATTTAATCAATCGTCTAATCGATCCTTTGCTCCAAGCTGTACCTGCTTTACCGCCGGCATAAAAGTCCAGACCAAAGACGGCGAAAAACCGATTGAAGTGATCAAAATCGGAGACGAAGTGCTTGCGAAAGATAAAAAAACAGGTGAGCAAGCCTATAAAGAGGTTGAATGGCTCTAAGAACGTGAGGTCAATGAAACCTATCAAATCCACGTAGGTGGCGAAATCATTGAAACCACCGATGAACATCCTTTCTGGGTTGTTGATGTGGGTTGGGTCAAGACCATTGATCTTAAAGCCGGTGATGTATTCGAAACGGCAGATGGAAAAACCTTAACGGTAGATCAGATTGTCAAGCAGGATAAGAAGGCCACTGTCTATAACTTTAAGGTGAAGGATTTCCATACGTATTATGTGTCTGACTTGAAAGTGTTTACGCATAGTATGTGTGCCTGGAATAATGGGTGGAGAACTGCAGATGGTAAATTTGCTAGTCCTAATGGAAATGAGAGGGCTGGTGAAGAGGCAGTAAGTTCAGTTTTAAATGCCATAGGAAATAAAAAAGGATGGAGTGTGCAAGGAGAAGGGTTAACTTTCACAGTTAATGGTGTCGATCATAGAAGAAGATACGACATAGTTACTGAATCTCCCAGCGGTCATTTAGTTGGTATAGAGGTAAAATCTGGAACGGACGTGAGAACTAAAAATCAAAGAGAATTTTATAAAAATGTAAGAAGAGCCAACCAAGCACAAGGTGTAGGACGAGCAGAGGGACAAACTATCCGTAGAACTATGTTGATCAGGAGGTAGTTTTGTAGGTGAATGCTAGAGAAAAACGTAAGCAAATTAAACAACAATTGGTACAACCGATGTTAGAAGAATATGCTGTTGAATTTTTAACTAATGAAGGATTTACTTGGTATAAGAGATCGTTAAAGTTCAAAAGAAAAATGCAAGAATGTCAACAAGAAGTTGAATTTTACGTTATATACCCTCGCTATAAAAATGATCCTTCTATTGCACGTGTGGAAATGCAGTTTTCAATAGATTTCCCTGAAATAAGCATAATTCAAAACCAAATTCATTGTCAGATCGAAAAACAATTAAATAGACCCATTCCTCCAGTTCATAAAACGATTAAATCACAGATAGGAGGAGTTTTTCCTGACCGTCCATACATAGTATGGAGGATATACAACGAAAAAGATATTTCATCCATTGGAGAGAAGATCAAAGCAATTGTGATAGAGCACCTAATACCTACATTAAATAGTTACCAATTTATAAAAGACATATCTAATGCATATATGTCTGACATTTACATTCCTGACACATTTAATGATAAAGAAAAACGTTATTTAATGCGCATAGCAGTATTTTTGGTGTTAGGTCAAAATGAGACAGCAAAGGAAATAGCAAAGGAATATTTAGATAAACATAGAGGAGAAAAAGAGCAGTTAATCATTGCATTAAAATCATTTAATGTTATCGATTAATTAATGACGGTACTGATATTGAATATAAAAAAAGTCATTCTTATAATCGTAGGAGTGGCTTTTCTCATGTAAAGAAACTCATCTCCATTCACTCAATCCAAACGTTGATAACCGGACGGTTTTTCATACTGCTGCATAGCGGATCAGTGTACATAGCTGTATAATAGCTGATGATCGTACATCGTTATTATGTGTCAAATTAAAATGAGAGGGCCTTATAAGGATGATAGACCAACTTATGAATAATCGCATGATGTCTACAGAAGAAGAATTTATCTTATTTGAAGAAGCGCTGGCTTCCTTGTATGAGAAATTTGAGAATGATGGATTAGACGAGCAGACAATAGAGAAACTCTATTTAGTTTTGGATGACAATTGTGAAGCATTTGAAGTGATGTGGGGACTGTTACATTTTTTAGAGGAGATTGATAGAAAGGGTTATTATTTCGTACAAACCATACCTCAAATTAATGAAAATGCTCCAGAATGGATGGAACTCATGCTTAAACGCAGGCTCAATCATAAAGATGTAATCCATGATTTAAAACAGCTATATTTATCATCTCCCGATATTGTCCAATATCACATTAAAAGTGTATTAAATAACATTCAAAAGAACAATCCAGACAGGTTTCATGAAAAAGTAAAATTTGTTCTAGATATGCAGTAAATAATAAAGTGACTTTTACAGTTAGACAGATCGTTTAAATCGTCAATTTAAAAGGCCTGAATTCGGTATTGAACCGGACTCAGGCCTTTTATTTATTGGATCTACCCTTATTTATGAACGTGAGGTCAATGAAACCTATCAAATCCACATAGGTGGCGAAATCATTGAAACCACCGATGAACATCCCTTCTGGGTTGTTGATGTAGGTTGGGTCAAGACCATCGATCTGAGAGCTGGCGATGTATTCGAAACGGCAGATGGAAAAACCTTAACGGTAGACCAGATTGTCAAGCAGGATAAGAAGGCCACTGTCTATAACTTTAAGGTGAAGGATTTTCATACGTATTATGTGTCTGACTTGAAAGTGTTTACGCATAATAAGTGTAATACATTATATCATTATACCAATGAGTCAGGTCTGAATGGTATTTTGCATTCAAAACAAAATGCATCACTTAAAGCCAACAACCCCAAAGACGCAAGGTATGGTGATGGTCAGTATTTGAATGATATTACTCCTGGAAGTAAAAGACCTGGGCAACTTTCTTATGCATTTATTCGGAACCCATGGTAAGGAAGAAAATTTAGTCACTATGTTGAAGTTGATGTTAGGGGTCTAGATGTAAAAAAAGGTAGAGAAAATGTTTTTGTTGTACCTAGCAGTGGACCATTAGATATTTCAAATAGAATTGTAAACAGTGGAAAAGTCCCTATAAGTAAGTAAAAGAGTTAGTAGGAGTGTATGCTTTGGATTATATTAAAATACATTGGAAGCACGATGTTCCGGAGGATCCTATTTTATTTTATCTAGAGGTTGGTACAGACCGATATGATAAGAGAAGGGTAGTCGTCTTTATAAATGGAGAACTTGGATATGCCTCAGAAAACGAGGAAGTGAAAACTGGTTTATCAGAAGTCCCTATTGATTCTATTGATGAGATCTCATCTGACCCAGAATGTGAAGCAATAGAAATTACAAAAGAAGAATTTGAAGAGTTGTGGAAAAAAGCACTGGCTAAATAAGATATGTCAAAGTCACTCTTACAGAGATTTGTAGGAGTGGCTTTTCTCTATGCAATAGCTCAGATTGTGCTTTACCGCCGGCATAAAGGTTCAGGCATAAGACGGCGAAAAACCGATTGAAGTGATTAAAATCGGAGACGAAGTGCTTGCGAAAGATGAAAAAACAGGTGAGCAAGCCTATAAAGAGGTTGAATGGCTCTATGAACGTGAGGTCAATGAAACCTATCAAGTCCACGTAGGTGGCGAAATCATTGAAACCACCGATGAACATCCTTTCTGGGTTATTGATGTGGGTTGGGTCAAGACCATTGATCTGAGAGCTGGCGATGTATTCGAAACGGCAGATGGAAAAACCTTAACGGTAGATCAGATTGTCAAGCAGGATAAGAAGGCCGCCGTCTATAACTTTAAGGTCAAGGATTTCCATACTTATTATGTGTCTGACTTGAAAGTGTTTACGCATAATGAGTGTGGTACCCTAAAGGATTCTAGGACTATAAATTTCAGTCAAAATACGATAGGGGAAAGATTTGATGGCGGAGGTTCTTTAAATGGGCTAGTAGCTCGAATGAGATATGATCCAAGCTATGCATCTAGTGTTCCTCCGATTAGTACAGTAAAATATAGAGATCTGCCCAATGATGTCAGAAGTAAGTTAAGTGCACAAGGTGTGGGTGAACAGACTGTATTTAGTTTAGATAATCGACGTCCTTATGCAGCAAGAATGGCGAAGGTGAAAGTAAATGCAAGATGGGCAACAGTAGAAGAGATAGCTGAGTTTGCTCATGTCAGAAGGTTTAGTACAGCAAATGGAGGGGGATTACCACATGTTAAATAAAGAAAAGAATGTTCCTATAATTACTAAATTAGGGAGAATTGATGGCAGGGATGGAATATACTTGGAGAGTGTAGTACAAGAAGATTATGACATCACTTTTAGTGGTGACATAAATGGTGTTCTCGTAGAAAATAATATATTACAACAAGAATGGTATGTATACAAAATCATATTTACGAGTGTTCAACTTTATGAAGGAATAAAAATTGATGAGTGTAAATGGAATATAGACTCTAGTTTTGATGAGGTAGTAAATTCCAGTAAAATTAATGCGTTGCGCTTTTTAAATTCAAGTGATTATAGGCACTTTATTTTTGCAACATATGAGTATATTTATAGTATAATTGCTCGTGATTATACTATAAATATAAAAGGTTTAGACCCGTGGTGCTAGTTACATAAAATAGCAGGTGTGATGATTATCCAAAAATAGGGATTTTATTCACTTGATATTTCTCTAAACACGAGAGTAAAGCTAGTTTCCATTCTAATGGGAGATCACCAAGTAACAATAACCGAACAAATGGCTTAATAGATAAAGATTTGCACGGCAAAACCAATGGTTTTGCGCTTTCATATATCCATTTGATCACTACATATGTGATCAAAGCTGTGAACAATTGATTATAGACAGCATTTTGGGTTGTGCCAAACAAAGTGGGCACATTGAGGTTCTGCTTAATCTAACGAAAAAAGCTCTCCACTGCCCAGCGAGCTTTATACATCTCCGCAATTTCTTCCGCAGGAATACCATACAAGTTTGTAGCTGCTCGAATTTCATTTCCATTTGTGTCTTGAAAAGATACAACACGAAAACGCTTTTTCGATCGACAATTGACAGAGCCAAGCTTGCACGTAATATCACATGTAATGTTTGAGTTTTCTTCAAAAGCACTGGCAATAGGGTAAGTCAGTTCCAAATTATTTTTAATACGAGTAACAAAAAATTGCGCTCGTTGGGAGTATTCATCAAAACGACTGACTTTACTATACGCACGGTCTTGTACCAAAATATAATTAAAATTAGCAAGTTTTTCTCCAATACGACCGTCATGAAAGGTCCCAATCGTTTCCCTTACCTGAACTGGAATTTCTAAAGTTGTATCAAAAGCTACATGCAATTTGACTCCAGATCGTTCCCCGTGATAAGTAGCCCAAGGGAGTCTCTCTTTCCCAACAGTAACAGTAGTAGAGTCGATCAGCAATAAATCAGAAGGTAGCTGAAGCTTTCTTCTTGTCTTTCGATTACATTTTGAGATCAGGAGGTGGAACAGACGTTTAAAGATATCGAAAGGTACAGAACTAGCCTTTTTAGAAAAAGTGGTACGATCAACAGTGGGTAAGCCGCATGAAGTGGCAATATCTACACCTTCTCGATATCCGCTCCATTTCCCAAAAGCTGCAATGGTTAGAAACTGAAATAGCATATAGACAGTGAATTTACGCCCTGTATTCACATATCCTGTTGATTTTACTATCTCTTTCACTTCATTTTCTCTTAAAGCGGTTTGCATGATCGTGGTAAATGTAGTAGAGTTTCTCATGAGATCGACCTCCTTAGATTGTTTGCTTAGACACAACCGTTCTAATTGGAGTTCGATCTCTTTTCAATCCCCATAGAATTGAAAAGATTCCTTCTATTTAAATTACATATTATGGTTAATCACCAGGCGTGATGCAATATATCGTGATGGTAATAGACGATCACGATTGATTCATTGATTTCAATAGTCCTGATGACACTGCGTGGCTGATCTGCAGGGGTTTCTTCTGTTTAGCAATCAGACATCGGACAATGCTTAATCGACATAAACTGATTAAAACACGGTTATCGAAAGGAAGTTGACCTATGTCTTTCGTTTATGTTGGGAACTCTGGAAGAAACAATGCATCGGTCATTGATACCAAGGAGAATCGACTTATTTCAAATATCCTGGTTGGGAACGACCAATTGGCGACGATTCTTTCACCGAACGGACAATATGCTTATATTTTAAGTGGAGGCACCCCTGGACATGTGACCGCTATTGATACAAAGGACCACAGGGTAATCGCTCAGATACAGGTTGGATCAGTGTCTTTTCCATCTCTTCCAACTGTGCCGATGGCAATCACCCATAATGGACAGTGGATTTATGTGGCTAATTCGGACAGTAACACCTTAACCGTCATTGACACCAAAGATTATCGCGTGGTTGCAACTGTTCAATTGAATGCTTTTCCACAATATATAGCGGTCACGCCAGACGATCAATTTTTTTATGTGGTAAATACTAGTTTTGGGCTGTCTTTTGCTTCTGTAACCGTGATTGAAACGAAGAGAAATCAAGTAATTTCGACGATACCGGTCGGAGAGGAAGCGACCAACATTAGCATTACACCAGATGGAAGGTATGCGTATGTCTGTAATTTTAGTAGCAACAATCTCTCCGTTATTGATATTAAGACGAAAAAAGCCATTTCCACTGTTTCAGTGGGTTCAAATCCATTCGCCCTTGCCATCACTGCGGACGGACAATATGTTTATGTAGCAAATAGTCAAATAGTTAGCGGTTCAGGTGGAAATACGGTTTCCGTAATTGAAATCAAAACGAATCAGGTGATTTCAACTGTTGGAGTGGGGGCATGCCCATTTTCCCTTGCGATCACAGCAGATGGACAGTATGTTTATGTGGTAAATCTAGATGGAAACTCAGTATCTGTGATTGAGACTAGGACCAATCAGGTCATCTCAACCATAAGAGTGGGTTTACTTCCATTCGCCATTGCAATCACGGCTGAGGATCATTATGTCTATGTAGGAAATGTAAACGACAATACGGTTTCCGCAATTGAAATCAAAACGAATCAGGTGATCTCAACCATAGCAGTGGGTTTAAGTCCAATTGCGCTAGCTATTACGCCTTAGCATATTGTATTACTTCATAATCAATCGAAAGGAAATCGATCTATGTCATTTGTTTCAGTATATAATGAGGACTAATAAAGTTATGTGAAAGATTGCACGATACTTTAAACCTTTTACTTTATGTGCCAAGTTGGATTTTTTCAACAGAACCATTGACAAAAGAAAAACAATAAGCTAGTATCTTAATTGTAAATAGGTAAAAACATTTCTACGTATTTACACATCTACAGAAGAGATTATGAACAAACATCGTACTGACTGAAATGATGTTGACTCAATCACGAAATTCTTCACAGTGTTGGATTTTTTCAACAGAACCATTGACAAACGGAAAATAATAAGTTAATATCCTGTTTGTAAATAGATAAAAACATTTCTACGTATTTACACATCTACGGAGGAGATCATGAACAAACATCGTATGGACTTAAATGATGCTGACTCCATCACGAAATTTTTTACTGCTTTAGGGGATCCTATTCGTATACAAATTACACAGATTCTAGGGATTCAAGGGAAAATGAATGTGGGAGATATTGCGAATCATTTCGATGTTAGTAGACCTTCGATTTCTCGCCATCTTAAAGTCTTAAAAGATTCAAATATTGTCGATAGTAAAAAAGTAGGACAAGAGGTTTTTTACTGGTTATCTCGGGATATGGTAGCAGCAAATTTCCGTTTACTTGCCGAAGCATTAAGTGAGATGAAATGTGATGAATAAGATTAAAGGAGAATATAAAATGAAATCAGCTTTCTTAAATAAAGATAAACAATTAGTGGTGGATTTTAGATCCAAGCCAAAACCTAAATCACACGAATTATTAATAAAAGTACATGCAACAAGTGTGAACCCATCAGATTGGAAACAGATGAAAAATTTTGCTAAACTGGGACTTTCCTACCATGCTGGTGCTGATTTTAGTGGTGTAGTGGAAGAAGTAGGAGAGAAAGTTACGCGCTTTAAAAAAGGTGATGCTGTATTTGCTCATAAAGGGCCAGGTGGAGGTGCAGCAAGTGAATATCTTACAGTACATGAGAATCATGTTTTAAGTGTTCCAGATAACGTTTCGCTGGATCACGCTGCTGGTGTACCGACTGCTGCAATCACTGCTTGGCATGGTTTGATCACGTATGGGAATTTAAAGCCTGGACATAAGGTGCTCATTATTGGAGCATCGGGCGGAGTAGGGTCTTATGCGATTCAAATTGCTAAAGCATTTGATGCGGAAGTGACGGGAGTGAGTTCAGGCGAAAGCATTGAAATGGTCAAACAATTAGGTGCCGATCATGTGATAGACTATAAAAAAAATAATGTAGTAAAAGAAGAACGTTTGTTTGGAGAATTTGACTTAATTCTAGATATGGTCTCGATCGGGCATTATAAAGAATACTTTCCGCTACTTGCACCTAAAGGACAGTATGTTACGTCAGTGACAACAAAACAAAACTTTATGGGAAAATTAAAAGGCTTGTTTTCTTTCGGAAGAAAAAAGGCAAATGTTATTTTTGTCCCAACAAGAGGATTAGAACAACTTAAAGAGATTCGAAAATTGATGGAAAAAGGACAGATTGTCACACCTGTCCATGACACGTTTACACTAGACGATATTAACCAAGCCTATGATTTGAGTAAAAGTGGGGGAGTAAACGGAAAAATAATCATTCAGATGGTTTCATGAATGTTTTATTTGAAAGGCTATCCCCAAAAATTAAAGGTCTGAATCCGGTTCAATACCGAATTCAGACCTTACCTATTGGCTAGATCGCTTGAAACTGACCTGGCTTTAATGGCTTGGATTTATTCTGGCAATATAGATACTGGAGCGCAAACGATCTCTGTTTGAGTGTACATTTGTAAAGACGGGAAAAAAGTGATTTCCAATTGTAATCATACTCTCGTAGTCTCCCACGAAAAAACCTCTAGATGCAAATGGGGCTGTCAAGATATTAAATGGTTTATTTAGGGCTATTCCATTATGTGAAAAACTTCGACCTCTGTCATTTGACACTTTAAATAATGGTTGAACGGGTAAAGCGTTATTGGGTCTACTATTGGTGCATTGATAATAAGAAACACCAACACGACCTGCTTGGTTTACGGCTACAGTAGGAATAAATGCAGGATTACCGGTTGTCTCATTGACACGCACAGGATTTCGCCATTTCTGTCCCCCATCAATCGATGAAGACAAAGCGATTTCAGCGATTCTTCCCTGTGAAAACCTAGCGTCTTCCCAACTCACGTAAAGCGTGCCTGTGTTGTTATCCATTGTAACTGAAAAAATAGCAGTACTACTTGTTCTCAAAGGAATAGAAAGAAAGTTAAAAGCACCTTCTATATCCGTAGCAGGAGGCACGATTTGCGTAACGATACGCGCTTTCGACCATGTTTCTCCGCTGTCATTAGAGGTTTGAATAAGGATCTGATTCATTGTTCTATTATTTTTCGTGATTGCTAAAGTGAAGAAATGGTGCAATAATCCTTTTTTAGGTGCCGCAACAATGACACTGCTAGCTACTTCATCTCCGCGTTTTGGAGCAAATATCACCTTTGTTTGCCACGATTTTCCACGATTCTTTGTCTTAGCAAACCAAATGCGAGTTTGAAAACGATTGGGACTGGTAAAAGAAGTGAAACGTGTCCAAACCACATAAGCTTTCTTTGGGTTATTTGGATCAACTGTGATAGAATCTTTATCATTTAGTACGGTAGGGCCCACATCTTTTCGAATGATGCGTGGATTGGACCATGACTTCCCTCTATTTGTGGAGATCACTGTGGCAATAGCAGTATCAAAGCTGCTCTGGCTGAAAGCAAGTGCTGAAACGTAAGCAGTACCATCTGATCCAAATGAAATCCATGGATCAGATGCCCGTTCATAAGTTAAACCACCTGGAACACATTGATTAAAAGGAAGTGATGTAATCCGCCATGTACGTCCACCATCAAGAGAAACACCTGCATCAATACTACTTGCTGCACCGTTGGAATATCGATCTTGTTGATATACGCAAATAATATTTTCTTTCCCACGATTTTTCACAGTAGTGGGATTGACAGCTGCGAAAGGTTCTACTGCAGCATTCACATATCGTACTCCTGTTCCGGGGGTGGGACAGTTCGGGACGAGGCTTTTATTGGAAATGCGTTTTAAAAATGCTAAAGGTTGCATCTTTCGGACTGATCTTCCCAATTTCTATATTCACCTCCCAAAATGTAATATATTTTATGTAAAGGAATCAAGTTTGCACCGACATGAAAAAAATTGTGTATTTATCTGTGGATTTAGCTATATATAGGTGTACGCATCAAACTTACTTACGCCGTTTTATAGATAAATTCAATTCAACTTTGCTATTCGTTTACTGAACTAGACTAAAACTGATAATTTAAATAATTACGCTTAAAAGTTTAAAAATTAGATGATGGGGTTGTGTAATGGCACTAGGTATAAGCCATGTACCTTGAAAAGAACCCTCGTTTCTTTACTTTAGGATTGTTGCAATTCATGATACCATTTATTTCACTCTACCGAAATTTCCAAGAAGGATGAATACAATAATCCTACCCAGTACCCTGAGTTTTTTGGTATATTTTTCTTGTTGATTTTTTGTGATTTTATAAGTAGTATTTTTATCGGTGAATATTTTAATATTTTACTTTTTTGAGAGGAGTTTTTTTATGAAGAAAATTAGCTTATTATCTGTTGTCTTGGTATTTGCGTTATTATTTACATCTTCACCTTCTTATGCTCGAGTGCTTAATGATTTGATTTTGACTATTGATGAAGAGCAAGGTCCACTTAGAACTGCCCAAGGAAAAGACGGGCGTAAAATTACGTATCCTTATGGGTGGGATGTACAAGCAGGTTCAGATGGACGTATGGTTACCTATCCTGATGGTTGGAGAACAGCAAAAGGAAAAGATGGACGTTTGATTGCCTATCCTTATGGGTGGAACGTACAAGCAGGTTCAGATGGACGTATGGTAGCCTATCCTGATGGTTGGAGAACAGCAAAAGGAAAAGATGGGCGTTTGATTGCCTATCCTTATGGGTGGAACGTACAAGCAGGTTCAGATGGACGTATGGTAGCCTATCCTGATGGTTGGAGAACAACACAAGGAAAAGATGGGCGTTTGATTGCCTATCCATATGGGTGGAACGTACAAGCAGGCTTAGATGGACGTATGGTAGCCTATCCTGATGGTTGGAGAACTGCACAAGGGAAAGATGGGCGCAAAATTACGTATCCTTATGGGTGGAATGTACAAGCAGGTTCAGATGGACGTATGGTTGCGTATCCTGATGATTGGAGAACAACACAAGGAAAAGATGGACGTTTGATTGCTTATGCTCATGATAATGCATCATTTCTATTTTCAAGTATTAATGAGATATATTGGTTAAACGCCGTGAACGACGGAGCATCTCTTACTGCTTCTGATTTTGAAAATTACTTATTATTTAAGTATTTGATAGGTGTTGATGGTTAAACATCATTGAATTTATCTAAGAAAAAAGGACGCCACTGTGCGTCCTAATCCCCAATCATTATGCCTCCATCGCTTAATAGTCAGATCCCTTGGCCAAGGCCACTCTATCTCTTCTAGATGGAAAATGATTAGTTTCTTCTTTTAATCTAAACACCTATCATTTTTTCTGCTTTTCTCCGACTTATCTTCCATTTGTCCACACCACTTTATATCTTTCAAGAGCACCACATTGCCTCTGTTATTATTTTTTTACTCGTACGTTTTTTGGTGATAGCCTTATTTTTGCCGTCATCATTAGTGTTGTTTGATTCTTTATTTTCGGTGTTTTCAGTACTTATTTCTTCACTAACGTGATTCATTCTATTATGATAATAAAGCTAATGATTAAAAGAACGATGTAAAGGTAAAGGTCTCCTAAATGAGGGTTATCGGGCTGCTAATTAGAGCAATTCGTCTAGGGGGTGATCCCAAGGGTGAATGGGTTTAAACCGACTTCTACAGTTGAGATGACCTGATTGGTCTTGATTTCAATCACGGAAACCGTATTTCCACCTGAGCCGATGTTAAGTTGACTATTTGCTACATAAACATAGCGGTCATCGGCCGTGGCTCCAAGTGCTACTGGATTTGAACCAACTTCTACAGTTGAAATGACCTGATTGGTCCTAGTGTCAATTACAGAAACCGTATTTCCATCTCTATTTGCAACATAAACATAACGATCATCAGTCGTGACGCCAAGCGCGACTGGAAATGAACCGACTCTTACTGTTGAAATGACCCGATTCGTTCTCGTCTCAATTACGGAAACCGTATTTCTACCTGGATTCCCCACATAAACATACTGTCCGTCTGCTGTAATTTCAAGAGGAAGTGGAGCACCATCCACTGAAACAGTGGCTATAACTTTTTTTGTTTTTATATCAATGACTGTGACATTTTGGTCTCCATTATTACAAACATACGCATACCGTCCATCTGGTGTGATTCTAATGTTAGATGTAGTATCTCCAACAGGTATTGTCGAAATCACTTGGTGTCTTTTCGTTTCAATTACGGTTAATGTAGCAGCACGAGTATTTACCACATAAACAAATTGATCGTCTGGTGTGACGGCCATAAATAGGGGGTTATCATTTACTTGAATCGTTGCAATTAAACGATAATCTTTGGTGTCGATGACAGTTACGGTATTACTTCCATTATTTGCCACATATACCCTTTGGCCGTCATTGGTGATTGCTAAAGGGGTAGTGGGAAGGCCGGGTAAATCTACTGACCCAATTTGTATGGTCGCCAACACCCGATGGTCCTTTGTGTCAATAGTAGTTATATGACCAGGCAATCCTGTACTTAAAACATAAGCATATTGTCCGTTTGGTGAAAGGATAGTCGCGATTGGAAAGTCTCCAACCCTGATGTTTGAAATGAGTCGATTTACCTTTGAATCAATGACTGATGCGTTATTTCCTCCAAAATTCGCAACATAAACCAATGACATAGATCAACTTCCTTTCGATACCCGTGTTTTCATCATTTTATGCCGATTAAGTATCGTACTATGAATGATCCTAAATTTCTTCTTCTGTTTTTCGATCATAGATAGGACAATGCTTAAAATTACTTGTTACTTCCCATCTGCTTCTAACATAAACAGCATATGTATCAAATACGATTACCTGCTTGTACTGAGTTTTGAATGACTTTAAAGGTGAATTTTACTACAAATAAATATAATGGTTGTGCTAGTTGGATTTAAAGTTTGCTATTTATAAGCGTTGACATATCAAATTCAACTAGCACAATGGATATTTTTATTTATGAGCGATTCAAGGTTTAGAGATCTCTTCATCACTTTTTTCCTTCGACTCAAGCTGATCAGAATTAAAAAACAACAACGCCATTACTTTTTAATTTCGATCGCCATTTAGAACGTTCTGGACCTGTAGAACGTTCTGGACCTATTACAATACCATCGGTTCCCTCGATAGGTTCAAGTGCTTCAGCAATTAAGTCGGGATTTATACCATATGCTTGTTTATACACTTCAGGAGGGGTTCTCGCTAATGTAACCGAACCTTCAGCTGACTCAAATTGGTCATTATTAAAAAATAACAATAACTGGGTATTATTTTTCTTCGCTGAAATCCAATGCCACCATCCCATAGGAATAAAAACGGTTTTACCAGGTTTGTCTAATATATATTTTACTAATTGAGGGGTCTGGGGATCTAGAATGGAAACAACAGCTTCCCCAGAAATAAGATAATCTACCTCCCATGCATTAGGATGCCAGTGAGGTTCACGAATAAACCCCTTTGAAAGCCTTAAATCCACAACGGCACCACCAATCATTGCAGGTTGCTGTGTCGATGTTAAAGAAAAAGCTACATTATGATCATTTCTCCTAAATAATACATTTTTAGTTATATCAAAAGAAAGATTAGGAGTGCCACTTCCTGTTATATTCCGATTATCTGTAACATATCCAGATGTGGGATTTGTCATAAATTCAACTCCTTTTAAATTCTCATTCTCACTAAAGATAGGCTATTCACCCATAAATAAAATGTTCCTCATCCTATAAAGTGTGGAGTTATACGTCGAATCAGTTATTGTATGCATCCTCGTTAAGCCTCTTCTCAGATCCGCTATCCCATCAATTATGTTTGATCTGATGTATTTACTTTTGTAGAGTAATGACATACATGAGTGAATTATTTTTTGAATAGAATGAATCATGATTTGAAAATAAGCTACCTTTGTTAAAATATTGGAGAATCGGGTGAATACTTTACTACACCTGATTTAAAACCCTTTCATAAGATAAACGGGACTGGAAAATATTTTGTTATTGCTTCCGAAATTTGGAGAAATAAGGGGGATAACTTTGACAAAAAAGTGGCTCGGTATTGATATGGGAGGGACATTTACAAAATTGGGAATTGTAGATGGCACAGGGAAGGTTTATGGAAAGAGTAAGTTTGAAACGAAAGGGAAGCAAGGAATAGATGACTATGTAGAGCGTCTCACATACTACAGTAAAGAACTTGTTAATCAATTAGATATGGAATGGAAAGCACTAGATGGAGTTGGACTTGGCTTGCCTGGCTTTATTGATCGAAAAAAAGGGTGGATACGACATCTCCCCAGTCTAGGATGGAGAAACATCAAAATAAAAGAAAAATTAGAGCAATCGCTGCAGCTTCCCATTGATATAGATAATGACGCGAATGTAGCCACACTAGGGGAATGTTGGTGTGGTGCGGGAAAAAATCAAACTGATGTAATTTGCATCACGATTGGAACGGGAATTGGGGTAGGTATTATTGCCAACGGACAACTGATCAGAGGGCAAAGTGGTTTAGCAGGTGAAGCAGGACATATTGTAATCGAACCAGATGGAGAACCATGTAGCTGTGGTCAGCGGGGCTGTATGGGCAAAATCGCCTCAGCAACAGCTATGGTCAAAGAAGCCAACAGACAGCTTCAAGCAGGAAAGGAGACGAGCTTAAAAAAATGCTCAACGATAACTACACTTGACATTTTTGAAGCAGCTAAAACTCAGGATCAAGTAGCTACTCAGGTCATTGAGCGTGCCTTAACAGCCTTAACAACAGTCATGTCTTATTTGACGGTTACGTTAAATCCTGGCCTGTTCATAATCGGAGGAGGCGTATCTCATGCCGGGGATCATCTTTTGAATCCATTAAAAACGAAATATTTAGATATAACACAAGAAATGATGAAAAAAGATGTCAATATTAAACTGGCTACATTGGGAAATGACGCAGGTTTTATTGGTGCAGCAAGTCTCTTAAAGGAGTAGTTATGCGAGGGGGTTCAAAAAACACTCTATATTGATCTTTGAGATGAGCTCAGCCCTCCACTTTTATGAGTGGGGGGCTGAACTCAGGTAGAGACGCTACTCCACAAAATTTAAAAATCATGTTTGGTTACGGTTAGCTGTATAATCATTCCAAACGGATCTCTTATAATCCCATAGCCAGGACTAAATACATTCTTTTCAAAAGGCGTTAGGATATGAACTTGATTATGTTTAATTAGAGCATGATAGATTGTTTCTATGCGTGAGAAATCTTTCGATTGAATACATAAAGATGAGCTATTACTTAATTGCCAAGGACGAGTTAGATCCATTTCCTCTTCAGCTATCATGATTTTGTTCGCACCAATTTGTAAAACAGAATGTGCAATATAATCGTCCTGTCCTTCTTCATAGTTAAATTGTGGATCCATGTCTTTCATTTCTTTATAGCTTTTTTTAAATAAAATCTTTGCCCCTAAATATTGCTCATAAAATGAGATGGCCTCAACCCCGTGCCCGTTTAATGATAAAAAAGGAATAACTTCAAAACTCATTTTATTGCCTCCTTCGTTGATATCTTTTACACTTATCAGTATACACAGATAAGGTGACAATCATTGTCACCTATAAGGAGCGTAATATGAAAAAAAGTGAGCGCATAAATCAAATGCTACGCTTTATTAATCAAAAGCAGATGTTCACATTGAAAAATTTAATGGATGAATTTCAAATTTCTAAAAGAACAGCGTTGCGTGATATCGCTTCATTAGAAGAACTCGGGGTTCCACTTTTTGTAGAATATGGGCGGTATGGAGGCTATCGTTTGGTGAAATCAATGACATTACCACCGATTTCTTTTACGAGTCAAGAGGTCTTTGCACTGTACTTTGCAATGCAAGCACTACAAAGTTTTGTAAGTAGCCCTTTTCAAATATCATTTCATTCAATTCATGAGAAGTTTTTAGAGTGGGCCTCACCAAAACAACGCGAAAAAATCGAAAACTTACAAAATAGAGTAGCTTTTTATCATGCTGAACAAACCAATGAATGTATTTATCTAGAAGAATTGTTGTTAGCAGCAGTACAGAGTAAGAGTTTGAAAATTCACTATCATACACCAAAACAAATGAAAGTTCGTTGTATAAAACCTATTTCCATTTATGCGATGAAAGGCAATTGGTATTGCCAAGCTTATGATTTAGATAAGAATGCCTATCGGGTTTTTCGGTGTGATCGCATTACGTCTTTAGAAGTAGTTGACCAAGAATATACTATAGATTTATCCAATGTAAATATACATAATGCGCATAGTCTTTGGAAGCCAACTGAGCAAGCGATTCGTTTTAAGTGTTCGATCACGGATACAGGTCTAGAAAAATTTAAGCAACAACAATTTCCTTCCATGAAAGTGATAAAAGAAGATGGGAATATGTATTTAACAGGAACTTATATTCCTACTGAATTAGACTTTATTATTTCTTACTTGGCCAGCTTCGGTAAATCCATCGCTATAATAGATCCACCTCTATTAAAAGAACAATTAAGAGAATACTATTTAGATTTAATTAATCATTTGTAGTGAGTTTGTATAAGTGTAAGTGTGTTGGGAGGGTATGATGGCCTTTAGTAAACGTGATAGGAAACATCTCCAACCGCGCACACTGTGCACAGTTGGAGATGAGGTCACTGGCTGATTTACGAGTTGTCAACACTTGCCACCAATGTGTAGTATCCACCCTCTGCTCTTTCAATTAGATGAGTAACTTTATTTAGATGTTCTGAGAAGTCAGTTTTTTCTAGCCAGCTTTTATGAAAATCAATATGCTCAAAAGTTGTTATCATAATGGCTTTGTTACCCTCTACTGAACGATGCCAACGACTACTCATCCAACCTGGAACACCATTATCCTTAAAGTTAAGTAATTCTTCAGCTTGAATATTGACCAACTCGTCTAGCTTACCTGGTTTCGCAGTAAAAACATTAATCCACATGACTGAATGATTCGTTTCCATTTAAGTAACCACCTTAACTTTTTATTTTATCAGCTAATATCCACGAATGTAACATAATGGATAGGCGTTTCACCAAAATTTTTCTGAAGTCAATTCCTTTATGGATTTTCATTAGCTACCGCTCAAGTTGGTAAATAGTTTGAATTCAGCTTATTTTTTCTGCATGCCTGAGATATTGAGGTGGAATCAGCAACTGACGACATAAAGGAATAACAGTGTCATCACTGTGCTTTCTTTTAGATGTAGCGACTGGTAGCGGTATGCCTAGGGGGGTACGATTTAGCCAAAATCCTCAATGACTTGAACAGACAACACTAAAGCTTTAATTCTTCGATTTAAAAGCGTTCTTTGAGGACTACCTTCATTTAACTTAACATAACTGCTTTCAATGGATGGAAATAAACTCGTAAGTATGTTGTGAGCTTCTGTTAAATCGTCCTTGGTGTAGTGATGAGATTTTTGATTCCAAACTTGCTGATATAATGAGCTTTGATTCGCTTCCATACTAAGGTCGTATTTGCTCCTTTCTGGGTCATGGTAGCCAAGGTTTTTTCAAGTTTTCTGATTGTTGACTGGAAAGACTTTATTGATTCTAATTTATCCAATTTTGATACATTTTCCATGTTAATTATATTCTTTTTATAAGGATTCATCACTAATCACCTCTTTCTTGGATAAGTGTCATTATTAAAACACCATCCTTTCGTGCTGTATATTGAAAAGTATAGTACTTTTGATCTTTGGCTATATCCTATTTTTCCAAACTTTATAGCCGTGTGGTTGTACCCCTAAAGAGGAATATTCCTCTTTAGTTATATTTGAATTATGAAAACAACTTTGAATGCTCTTGCTGAGCCCAACCGATTACTGATTGTTGAACTCTTACGTGACGGTCCACTCACGGTAGGGGAGATTGCCGATCGACTTGGGTTGAAACAGCCACAAGCTTCCAAACATCTTGGTGTACTTCGTAATGCAGGTCTCGTCGAGATGACTAAAATCGCCAATCGACGGATCTACAATCTGAAGGCTGAGCCATTCAAGGAGATTGATGCTTGGTTAGAATCCTATCGGCACATTATGAATGAGAGATTTGAACGCTTGGACGATTACTTGGAAGACCTACAAAGAAAGAATGTAAACGATGATGACAAATAGTTTTTCAGGCAAAAATTATTCCAATCAAAATTGGAGGAATATGAATGTTCAATAATACTATGATTCATTGCTAAAATGGAGCCTGAATTAATTCTCTGAATACCCTATTACGAAACATGTTAGTGAGACTGAAAAGAAGTATGCTTTTATTGAAGCTATTTGATTGTAGATCAAAAGAATATAACTGAAAATATGCACTTTTGTATAACGAGTACAATCGTGCTTATTTTCTTATTCCACTTTTTCGGGGTGATATTCCATTTGCATAAACTAACCCTTCTTTAGTCTGGGCATTGCACAATTGTTTCATGATCAATTCAAATTGATGTAAGGAGATAGCGTAATGATGTTCAAAATATCTTGCGTACTCGTAGGATCTCCATAATGACCGGGTGTTTGACATAATGAGAGGAATATGAATGCAAAAAACACCATTCATTTTTTCAAAATAAAAGTATAGGTATATGTAAAGTCATAATGGAAATACGAGTCATCCTAGTAAATTTTCTATAATGAATGGTGGGGTTCGTTTTTTATGGCTTTGTATTAATGATAATAGTGTGTTAGAATAAAAATGTGATTATTTAAATTTTTTAATAAGTGGCTATTAGAATTAATAAGCTCATTTTAGGAGGAGTTAAATTGAAGATAAAACTGGTTATGAAATTCATTTCACTTTTATTGGTATTTGGTTTGCTTATACCTGTTCCCACACAAGTTCATGCAGACATCGAGGAATGGAGTAGAACATCCGACTCAACTTATATTTGGGAGACTGTTTCACCAGGTGATAGCTTTATCTCATCGTTCTCGTCTGACCTTATCTTTCAATCCAATGTAGACATGGTTATTTATGATTATGATACCGAAGCAGTATTGGATTATGAGCCTGAAATGCTACAAGTGGAATTTATAAACAACACGAATGATGGTATATTACCAACTTATATGAACTTTTCTGATGCATTAGCTCTAGGCTATCCAGTAGAGTGGGCTCTTTCACCGTTATTCTCAAAAGCAATAAAATTTGTAGATACAGATAATCTGTCTTCAACAGGGGAAGTTCGAGTAAGAATTACAAATACAGGGTCCAAAACAATTGGTGTAGAAGGGTACTTGTATGGACTTCTATCTCCGTAAAATTTGCCTGATAGCGTGTCCTCATTTTGTGTTAGACTTTCCGTTCCTAACATTTATAAAAAAGCCTAATTTTCAGTAATGTAAGTGAGAAATTAGGCTTTTTTACTGCCATCCTAATAAGCCCTAGAAAATACTTTTAAAAAGGGAAATAAAAGATAATTGTACGCCATTGCGCGTGAACTCAGCTGTTTCATTTACTGCAACGAAATTTTTTTCGGAAATGGGATTCTTCAATGAAGGATAAACACACTTATTTTTAAGATAAGTATGATCAACTAGTTTGTAATGCAAACAATCATATAGCCTCTGAAATAACAGAAGCTATATGATTTCACGATAAATGGAATTAACTAAGTGAAACGGTGACATTCCTCCAAATGAAAAGCTTTCTGCAAACCAATTTCGGCGAAATAGCTTAGACGTAACTTGATGAGCAGAGTAACCTTTTTTTTGTAATTGACGTACGTCATTCACCAGTCGATTTAGGAAGTCTAATTTTTTGGAGAGCGCTGTTTTCCCATTTGAAATAATACCTGCATGACCACAGAACAAAGTAGTAATCGGTAAATTTAGTAAGGATTCGATGGATTGAATCATATCCATGACGTATTCACCACGGAAACCTGTTTTTAAATGGGTTCCAATATAAAGATCTCCGGCAAATAGCCAGCCATTTTGTTCTTCAAATAATACATGGTGGTCACTACAATGGCCAGGAGTAGGAATCATTTGAAAACAATACTTTTCTGTGCATATTTCTTTTTGAATGATTTGAGCTTCTGGCCATTGTGGATTTCCCCAAACCATTCTCCGATAGAACGGAATATCCTTAATTGAAGAGATCGTTTGATTAGTTGCTTCAGACATGTAAACCGGAATTTGATATTGATCTTGAAACCGCTTTGCATTACCTAAATGATCTTCATGATGATGGGTAATGAAGATTTTTTGTGGAGAATGATTTTGAACAAAAGGTTCAACAATATGTGGAGCTCGGGGAGGACCTGTATCGATCAAAAGCCCGTCAACATGATAAACACAAAAGGCAAATGTACTTCCTACAGCTTGAAACTGACAACGCAACGTATTAACTTCTCGGTCAACATCTTTGATGGAAGTAGTGTAAGTAGTCATAGACAGCCTCGCTTTATACAATAATGAATAACTATTCATTATTGTATCACGTTAGGGACTTCATCACAATTGAATGGAACGTATTCCAGTCAGCATACAAATCCATTTGGATAGAGAATAATTAATCTGATATACAGATAATATGCTTTTTTTTATTTTATTATATAGAATAACATATGCTATTTTTTCATCAGAAATTTGAATAAATAACAGGCGAATAGCGAAGATGTGCATTTTAAACACCTCCACTGTCGTTCTATTAATATACTATGCAGCTTCTTTGTTATTGCTTGTTTTAGAATCTAATAGAGGGATTTTTCATCCAAAATCTGAATACATATATCGCTTTAATGAAGTTCAGACTAATCGTATCTTAGAATCAAAGGGGCAAGATAACAAAATGGTAAATATGAGAAGCAAGGCTATTATAGGGTTAGTTGTGCTTTGTTTATTTGGAGGCACCATAGCTTGTACGAATGCAAAGAATGAAACAAAAAAGCAATTAGGTAATGAAGGTTCTTACTCAGGAAAACCTACACCAATATCATCTGAAGCATACCCAGCCACACAGGTCGTTCAAATCGGGGAACAATTTCTTGGTGTTCCCTATGAGATGGGAGCGGAATCTGGTAAGACGAGCACATTTGATTGTTCTTCTTTTGTACAATACGTTTATGATCAAGTTGGCGTTGACTTACCCCGATCTTCTAGTCAGCAATCCACTGTCGGTACTACAATTCCAAGAGCAGAGATCCAAAAAGGGGATTTGTTATTTTTTAAGCGTAGCGATACAGGGGATGCTGTAGGCCATGTAGGTATATACGCAGGTGATAATCAAGTCTTACATACATGGGGACCAGGAGGAGTACGATATGATTCCCTCAGTGAAAATTGGCTAAGTGAAGGATACATTACAGCCAAACGAGTGTTATGATTATTGAAAACTTGTTTGTAATACAAACTAAATGAAAAAGAATTTAGATCAGTAATTAAAAGAAGTAAGACCTTTGCACTTCTTATACAAGGGTCTTACTTCTTTTAGATTTATCTAGGACGGGGCCGATAGGGCGGTCGCGGTTCAGGTCGTGGTCCATAATAAGGAGGACGATACGGACGACGATAATAAAGTGGCGGTGGATAGGGTGGTCTTACTGGATAGATAATTGGATAAATAGGTCGATAATAGGGTGGCGGATAAGGTGGATAAGGCGGTGGTGGCGGATAGGGTGGCGGCGGATAAGGCGGATATTGATCAACTTCCGCTTCCTGATATTCATTCATTTGATTTTCAATATCTTCAGGATGATAATTTGTCATATCGTTAACCTCCATTTACCAGAATCTAAAAAAAGGGAAGAAGGGTCTATATGGGCCAAAGAAAAAAGGATAGGGTCTAAAAAAAGGATAAAATGGGGGACCGAAAAAAAATGAAGAATAGGCTCCATTTGTGTTATAAGCATACGGTATCGGATACTCTTGCGGATAATCATTTTGATGGTAGCTAGATGACCATTGATCATCATACATATGGTCTATTGAATAGTGTGTATCGTTTTGTTCCATTTAGCTCGCCTCCTCATTCGATTCTCTATACCATATGTTAGAACAGAAAAAATGGTCATTTATCATGCTAATTTGGGCTTGGATAATCATGGCTTAAAGCTTGTCTTATCCAAATTTTTAAGGTATTTTAATGAAAGAAATAGCAATTAGGCGTGTTGATCTACATGTTCCTTTTGTAAATCAACACGCTTATATAGCAATAGAGAAATGGGGAAATAATGTTGAAGAAAATATTTATAAAGGCAGAAATTCTAACAATGATTGATGAGCAGTTAATGATTTCAAATGGGGCTTTAGGAGTTGAAGGAAGTCAAATTATTTATGTAGGAGAAACACCGAACCAAGAAGTACTTGATCAATATGATGAAATCGTGGACTGTACAGGTAAAGCAATCTTACCCGGATTTATCAATACACATGGTCACGTGGCGATGTCGTTACTGCGTGGTTATGCTGATGATTTACCTTTACAGAGATGGCTGGAAGAGGAGATGTGGCCACTAGAAGCACGTTTTACAAACATACAGGTACAAGCAGGGACGTCTTTATCTGCTTTAGAGATGATTAAATCCGGAACGACAACATTTTTAGATATGTATGACCATATGGATACAGTTGCTCAGGTCACGACACAAGCAGGACTACGTGCAAGCTTATGTCGTGGTGTAATTGGTTTTGGAAGTGACGAACTCCGTAAGCATAAATTAAATGAAGCGGTATCATTTGCCACCGACTGGAGTGGAGCAGCTGAAGGACGCATCACAACGATGCTATCTCCCCATGCCCCCTACACATGTGAGCCTGATTTCATCCGTCAATTCGTAGAAAAAGCGCATCAGTTAGATTTACCATTACATACACATATGTCTGAAACAGTAAAAGAAGTAAAGCAAAATATGGATGACTACGGTCTAAGACCTGTAGAGCACTTACTGAATTTAGGCTTTTTTGAAAAGCGGGCACTGGTTGCACACGCCGTTCATTTAACTGATAGTGAGATTGATGTACTTTGGGAACATGATGTTAAAATCGCGCATAATCCGGTTAGTAACTTAAAGTTAGGTAGCGGAATTGCACGCATCCCAGACATGCTTAGAAAGGGAATACGCCCAAGTCTTGCAACAGACGGTGCGGCAAGCAATAACAATTTAGATTTGCTTGAAGAAATTCGTTTGACCGCTCTCATTCATAAGGGTTACGCACAAGACCCTGAAGTAGTGCCTGCTATCACAGCACTTAAGATGGGGACACAATATGGCAGTGAAGCCCTATTTCTTGATGATCAAGTCGGGACACTTGAGGTAGGTAAGCAAGCTGATTTTATTACGATGGATTTAACTGGACCGCACATGCAACCCCGTCATGATGTTATTTCTCATATTGTCTATGCAGCCTCCCGTAGTGATGTCCTTGATGTGTATGTCGATGGTAAAGCATTGATGCGTAATCGTGAATGCCTAACTTTAGATGAAGAACGTATATGCTTTGAGGCCACACAAGCCTTTAAGGCAATTGCAAAGTGAAAAAAACCAGCATTTAAATGCTGGTAAATATTAGCGGAAGGAATAGGCAGGAGTAAATGTGTCATACTAGCAATAAGCTAAACTTTCATATCGATATTCAATTGGAAACGAGTCGGTATTTCTTGTGAATCATTCTGCCAGTGACGATTTAGCACCGAAGGTGATAGCCAAGTCTCCTTCAGTATATACGGTTGGATTTGTTTCATTTCATCGGCCGAAAGCTGTCCTTGTAACCATTCATGTATCCAGTTGTAACTAGGGGGAGTAGACATTTATTCACCTCCATCAACCCTGTACCCCTATTATCACCAGCTCAGCATTCGTTATGTCTGACACATTTTACACCTATGACCAAAATCCTTTTAGCAGTATAAGTGATATTTCAACTCCTCCGCTCGTATAAATGGGGTAAAGGAGGAGTTGATGTTGTTACGTCTTCTTATATTACTCTGTTGTTTTATCCTGCTTACCGCTTGTGAAACGGTGGATACAGGCTCGAAAGCATACGCCGTTCAAAAAAATCAGGATCCAAACCAAAAATCACTGGAAATGAATGAAAAAAAAGACAATGAATATACAGATACAGAAGAAGAAGAGATTAATCTCGAAAAAACACTAGCTGACATCAGTAGTCATTATGAAACAAAAACGGAAGAAATGCGATTTACGATGCAAATTGCAAGTAAATCTGGAGTGAAGATATATACCGGTACCCAAAACAATCAAGACTGGTCTCTTCATGACCCTGAAGCGAAACAAATATTAATTGAATCTAAAGATGGGAAGATCGATGCCTTCTTTTCTGGCCAAAAAGAGACGCTGACACCTGATCAGATTGGACTGGTATCTCCACTTGAACATTTAACATTTATTCAGGATAGCTTACAATCCATCCGAACCAAAAAAATCAAAAGCTCAGATAATGCAATTGAGACTTGTATTGAAATCACAATTGATCATCAACGATTGAGCGATAAGTTAAAAGATCGGTTAACAAATGATAAAAAAATTGTTTTTGATCAAGACACCGTTATCAAGTATGAAATTTATTATCAACCCAAAAGTTTATATTTAACTAAGCTTAATATGGACATTGCAAAGGCGGACGATGCTGGTAAACACGACCTCACCTATACGATTCAAAATTAAACGGAATACGAGGGAGTGAATCATTCCCTCGTATTCCATTAATGATATCCTTTGACTTGTTGATGGATTTGTCGGATCAATGTAGTCGATAACGGGTATCCTTTAGCTATCGGATCATCTTGCACATTTTGAATGAGCGCTTCTTCATTATCTGGTGTGATCTGGAAGTCTGAAAACCCCGTTGGCAATCCTACATTTGCTTGTAAATCCCTGATGGACGGTATGACATGGTGCGAATCGATTTTTAATGCACTTGCAAGCTTCTTCATCTTGGGTTCATAAAAGGTTTGCAAGTGCTCCATTACGACTGGAAGCAAAACACTGTTAGCTAAACCATGTGGAATACGAAAAAGTGCGCCGTATGCATGTGCCAAATTATGAATCGGAATTGCATGTAGCGCGTAACTAAAAGCTGTAATTCCCATTAAACTAGCATAGAGCATTTCCATACGAGCAGATAAGTTTTGTCCATCAGCAACCGCAATCGGTAAATGTTTGAATATTAGTTGAATCGCTTGTATAGCCACTGCATCCGTAATTGAATAGGCTTTAGGAGAGAAAAAAGCTTCAATTGCATGCGTTAATGCATCAAATCCGGTAAATGCTGTAATGAAAGGCGGCAGACCGACCGTTAATTTCGGATCTAATACAGCCATATCTGATGCAATATATGGATGGATGAGATTCATTTTTTGTTTACGCTGTTCATTGAATATTACAGAAATAGGAGATATCTCTGAACCTGTTCCGGCTGTCGTAGGAATTGAGATGTGCGGGATAGGCATCGGCTGTGCGCGGGGCCACTCTTCTTTATAGATGCCAATCGTAAAAGCAGACCCAATATCTAAGATTTCATGAGTCATACAATATTTAATGGCTTTAACTGCATCAAGCACACTGCCCCCTCCAATGGCGAGTAATCCATCTGCTTTTTGTTCTCGTACATATTGAACTGCACGATTAATGGAAGAACAACTTGCATCTTGCTCGATGCCCGCATACACGCCAATCATTTCTGTTGATTGAGCGGGTGCAGACGCGAATGTAGCTTGAACTTGTTTTACTACACCTGAGTCAACGAGTTGTGAATCGGTAATAATGACAACGCGTTTGGCATTCATTCCTTGAAATAATTGGGGGACTAAGGAATGTGAACCGATACCACTATGCACAATTGTACGCTGTTGAAAAGTGCGTATATTCAACTGCAATCCTCTCCTTTGTTTAATCTATATCTATAGAATATGAGCGGTCTATTTCTTCCATTGTTTTACCTTTTGCACGAGCTAAAATCTCCATACGGACGCGAAGCTGTTTCATCATGAAGTTGTTTGATACCTCTATAGGGGTTCCAAAAGCATCTTTCTCATTGCCATTCATACCTTCTTCTTGAAATTGAATGGCTAGTGGTGTCAATTCCTCCATCTTTCTTTCTACTACATGAAAAATATCGTTATCCTCTGTAATGAGCCGTTGTAACAAGTAAGTTCCATAGGCAATATGTCTTGATTCATCTTTTTGAATTAAACGAATCCCTTCTAACAGACCGGGTAAAATGCCATTTTTTTCAAGTGCCGAGTAGAAAGCAAAGTAACCTGTTTCTGCAAGAACACCTTCCACAAACATATTGTATACGGTGGCTGCTTCAGCAATTGCCTTTGGACTATGATCATCTCTTAACCGATCCATAGCACAGGGCAATATTTCATAAAACACTTTTTTATAGGCAGGCGTATGAAAATGAGATAAATCTCCAACTTCTCCAATAGCTACACATACGCTGTTGAAAAACTCGGTATGTTTTGCTTCTTCGTACAAAAATGTCGTGAGATACATTTCTTCTTCAAGGCGCTCTTCTTTGGCAATGACCATCATCAATGGTAAAAGATCAAGTGTTACAGCTTCCTCTCCCCCTTGGAATTGCGATAGTAAACCTAAAATTTCTTCTTTTTGCTCTACATTCAGCTTTTTCCAGTCTGCTTGATCTTGGGTGAAATCAATATCTTCAGGATTCCATATGCCATGTCGCTTCGCTTTTTGATAAAGTCGATAGGGGACCGTGTTTACCATAATATTGTTCTTACCTGTACTTATAATTTGCTTTCTCATTATAAAACCTCCTAAAATTGTTTAGATTGAAGTTTATCCCATAAGCATGTACAATTAAATATATAAGTTTAATTATTCTGTTTCTTGATTGTAATTGCTTTCCTTTATCGTAACTGAACCATTCTCTTTGTTCTATTCCTATAAATATAGGGGTGAATAAACTGATGATTCATGATGAAATAACCCAATTCATGAAGAAGATCGAGTCTATCTGTGATTTGGAAATGAGAATTAAAGTCTTACTGAAGGGAAGTGCAGAATACTTTCAAGTAGAACGTGCCTCTATTTTTACTTATTCCCCGATTAATGCAATGGGACAGGGTGTAGTAAGGATGGATCTTGATGGTATCTTTTCGATTACCAACATATTAGAAGATGTACGTAATATTCCATCTCTTCATGCTATGATTTCAACTAGTCAAATCGATTATCTATTGCTCGATCAGATCCCACCCACATTTCCGACAAAATACATTAAGCAATTTAACCTAAGCTCACTTCTTATTATTCCACTGCGCTATTTTGCAACCGTATTTGGATGTATTCTCATAGATCCTATCATTCAAAATAAGCAAATCGACTCGCTACACATCCAGAAAATTGTATATTATTTTCAACA
Source organism: Polycladospora coralii (assembly GCF_014773435.2). Classification (GTDB taxonomy): domain Bacteria; phylum Bacillota; class Bacilli; order Thermoactinomycetales; family Thermoactinomycetaceae; genus Polycladospora; species Polycladospora coralii. The sequence goes on from NZ_JACXAG020000001.1 coordinate 59,206, forward strand.
ATCTAGTCATATTTTTAACCCTCAAATGAAGAGGAGGAAACTTTTAAGTCCGAGAGAAAGACAAGCACTTTATTACTTATCGAAAGGTCTAAATACAAAAGAAATTGCACATGAGTTGTTGATTAGTGAATTTACAGTGCGCGATTATGTCTGTTCAGCAATAAAAAAATTAGGCGCACAGCATCGGACAGAGGCAGTTGCGATTGCTCTAAGACAGAAAATGATTGATTAGAGGAGGCGTACACGATGAAGAGACCTTGGGATCAACATGTTGCGAAGGGAAATCCGAAACAAATTGATATCCCGAAACTTTCATTACCCCAATTCTTTATGGACGCTGCCAAGAAATATCCGAAGCAAACTGCCATTACGTTTTTTGAACAGACCTATACGTATGAAAAGCTGGCTGATTCGATTCAACGGTTGGCATCAGCATGGGTTCAATACGGGATAGAAAAGGGAGATCGCATAGCGATCATGCTACCCAATTGCCCAGCATATCCGATCAGTTTTTATGCGACTGTACAATGTGGGGCCATTGTGGTACAAGTCAATCCGATGTACCAACCAGACGAACTCTTACATGTTTTTCAAGATTCAGAGCCTCGTCTGTTGATTATTTTAGATAAACTCATACCAGTAGTTCAACCCATATTAGATCAAACTTCTATTACCCGTGTGATTGAAGTCTCCTTAGATCGACATGACCCCTTTCATCAACTTTTGCAACAAACACAACTTACCTCAACGTTTCCTATCATTGATCCTCCAAAAGATGTAGCTGTCATTCAATACACTGGCGGCACAACCGGACGCTCCAAAGGTGCGATGCTCACGCATTACAATATCGTAGCCAATACATTGCAAGGTGCTGCAACGGCGCGAGTAATCACTGAAAAAGGGAAAGAAAAATTATTAGCGATCGCTCCGCTGTGCCATGTATATGGTATGACTGGCGCGATGTGTATCACGTTTTATAATGGCGGGAATCTCATTTTAGTTCCAAGATTTGAAGTTGAATCGGTAGTCAAATTAATAGAGAAAATGAAACCGACTCATTTTCCAGGTGCACCAACGATGTACATTGCTCTTCTGCAATATTATCAAAAGCATTCATTTGATTTAAGTTGTCTAAAAGCATGTACAAGCGGTTCGGCGCCACTCCCTGTGGAAGTGATAAATCGCTTTAATCAGATTAGTAAAACTTCTGTATCTGAAGGGTATGGATTATCGGAGGCTTCACCCGTTACACATCGCAATCCGATTGTAGGGATACAAAAGCACGGTAGTATCGGCATTCCAGTTCCGAATACGGATGCCAAAATCGTCGACATTACGACAGGTGAAAATACTTTAGCTTGCGGTGAAGTCGGTGAATTAATCATAAAAGGACCACAAATCATGAAAGGGTACTGGAAAATGCCGGAAGAGACAGCACTTACACTAAGGGATGGATGGCTCTTTACAGGCGACTTAGCCAAAATGGATGAGGACGGCTTTTTCTACATTGTAGGGCGTAAGAAAGAACTCATTATTGCAAGCGGTTACAATGTTTATCCGATTGAAGTAGAAGATGTCCTTTATCGTCACGAAAAAATTCTTGAAGCTTGTGTGATTGGAATACCTGATGCTTACCGTGGAGAAACCGTGAAAGCCGTAGTGGTGTTAAAACCAGGTGAACAATTATCAGCAGAAGAGTTGATATTATTTTGTCGAAAGCGCTTAGCTGCTTATAAAGTACCTACCCACGTTACTTTTACAAATGAACTTCCGAAAACATTCGTAGGTAAAATCTTAAAAAGAAAATTAAAAGAGTCAGGAGCGTGACCAACTTGTATTTACGTTTAACTGAGGAACAAAAAATGGTACAGAAGTCGATTCGGAAATTTGTAGAAAAAGAGTTAATACCGTTAGAAAATGAAGTGTTACGTAATGAACGTGCTCATCAGCCCAGTTTATCTGCGGAACAATTAGCTGCATTACAACGAAAAGCGCGCGAAGCAGGCTTTTGGGGGATCCACACCCCCAAAGAATATGGCGGTGCTGATTTAGGTAATGTCATGCTCGCAATCGTATTGATGGAGGTTTCTAAGACATTCGTTCCTTTTCAATTCGGAGGATATGCAGATAATATACTCTACTATGCCAATGAAGCACAAAAAAAGAAGTATTTAATTCCCACCATTAATGGTGAGAAGAAATCTTGTTTTGCAATGACAGAGCCAAATGCAGGGTCTGATACCCAAAATATTCAGATGACTGCAACTCGCACAGGTAATGAATGGATATTAAATGGGGAAAAAACATTTATCACAGGTGGTAATGAAGCAGACTTTGTCATGGTAATTGCCATAACGGACAAAGAGAAGAACCGTGCCAATCGTCGCGATGGCATTACGTGCTTTATTGTCGATCGTGAAATGGGTTGGGAGTCCAAGTATATCGATACCATGGGAGAGTGGGGACCGGCATCGCTCATCTTTAATGATGTGCGTGTACCAGAAGAAAATATCTTGGGGCGTGTAAATCGGGGCTATGATTTAGGACTTGAATGGATTGGTTTTGCGCGCTGGATCGTCGGAGCACGTGCTGTAGGTGCTGCTGAGCGTCTTTTGCAGATGGCGATTGATTATGCGAAAGAACGTACCACTTTCGGTAAGCCTATAGCAACACGCCAAGCGATTCAATGGCAAATTGCTGATTCAGCCGTTGAAATTGAAGCTGCAAAATGGCTTGTCTTAAATGCAGCTTTTACACTCGATCAGGGAGAGGATAATCGTCATCTTGCTTCAATCGCTAAATTATATGGTTCAAATATGGGGAATCGAGTGGTTGATCGCGTATTACAAATTCATGGTGGGATGGGATATACCAGAGAATTACCGATAGAACGTTGGTATCGTGAAGCCAGACTATGGCGTATCTATGATGGAACAGACGAAATCCAACGCCTTATTATTGCCCGCAATTTATTAAAAGGTCATGTTAAACTAGGATAGTGGCATAGAATAGGGAGGAATCATGATGAATGGACGTTTTAAAGACAGAGTCGCTTTTATTACAGGTGGTAGTAGAGGGATTGGTAAGGCGATTGCCCAGCAATTTGCAGATGAAGGCGCTCGGGTGGCATTATTAGATGTAAATGAAGCTGCATTAAGTGAAACGAAGAAACAATTTCAAGAATGCGGATATGAAGTATATACCCAGGTAGCAGACGTCACTAACGGTGAGCAAGTAGAGAAAATGATGGATGAGGTCTTTCAAACATACGGATCACTCGATATCTTAGTAAATAATGCAGGTGTGATTCGCGATAACTTACTTTACAAGATGACCGATGAAGATTGGCAAACCGTTATGGATGTTCATTTGAAAGGAACATTTATCGCATCACGGGCAGCACAAAAGTATATGATACAAAATCAATACGGTCGCATCATTATGCTATCATCAACTTCGGCATTAGGAAATCGCGGGCAAGCCAACTATGCTACTGCTAAAGCGGGTTTACAAGGTTTAACGAAAACATTAGCGATTGAACTAGGCAAGTATGGCATAACGGTTAACAGTGTAGCACCCGGCTTCATAGAAACAGATATGACGAAAGAAACTGCAAAACGGATCGGGATTTCATTTGATGAATTGGTTGCAGCATCTAAATCGATGATTCCGGTTAATCGGACAGGTAAACCAGAAGATATCGCGCATGCCGTTACCTTTTTTGCTGATGAAAGCTCCTCATTCGTTAATGGTCAAGTATTATATGTAGCTGGCGGCCCCAAAAATTAATGAGGGGGAGTTAATCATGTTATCCCAATTTATTGGCATGCGTTCGGATAAAGTGATGAATCCGATTGAGAGAGGTGCAGTGAAAAAATTTGCAGAAGCAATAGGGGATCCTCATCCCCTTTATTTCGATGAAGAAACGGGCAAAAATTCAATCCATCAGTGTAATATTGCGCCTCCGACTTTTGCAATCACATTAGATTATGGGATCATTCCTAATTTGCAAAGGATAGGAGCAGGTTTAATACACGGCGAGCAACAATTTCATTATCAACGCCCTTTACATGTAGGGGAAAAGATACAATGTTATCAGCAAATAACCGATTATTACGAAAAGAAAGGCAAGTTAGGTGAGATGGGATTTCTGGTGGCAGAAAAAAGAGGATTAAATGAAGACGGGCATTTCATTTTTGCGATGAAACAAGTCGTCATCTTAAATGAAACTATTCGAAGGGGGTTAAAATCATGATTCCGATATTATGGGATCTAGAAGTAGGTGACACACTCCCTGAAATTCAACTCCCTCCAGTAACGAGAATAGATTTAATTAAATATGCAGGCGCTTCTGGAGATTACAATCCCATACACACGATTGATGATGAAGCAAAAAAAGCGGGACTGCCTGGTGTAATCGCGCATGGCATGTGGACTATGGGTAACTTAGCTAAGCTTTTCACACCTTATCTGGAAAAGGGCTTTATACAAGATTATCAAGTTCGATTTATGGGCATGGTTTTTTTAGAGGATCGTATTACTTTAAAAGCAACTGTGAAAGCGACTGAGGAGAGCAAGGTCACTTTTTCGGTAAAAGCTGTCAATGAAGCTGATCAAGAGATCTTAGCCGGGCATATTGTATATCAGGTTTTCTGAAACACCTAAGAAGGAGTGTTATGAAATGAATGCATTTGTTGTTGGTCTATCCGTTTTCGTATTTATATTCGGAATGTTCTTTAGTTTAAAAGGGAATATGAAACTCAGCTTCTGGACACTTACTATAGCTTGTAGTCTATCGTTCTTTTGGGGCGTTTTTATAAATGGTAAAGACCCCACATGGTATATACGATTTCTCTATCTATCTTTAGCCATTTATTTACCAGTGCTACTTGCAGGAACCTATCTATTGATGCGAACAATCACATCCAATATGCATCAAGGGATTATTGAAAATACGACAGTCGATGCGCCGCAAAGTAACGAGCAGAATAGTAGAATAGGGGCATAAAAATAGCCCCATTGAAGCTTTAGTGATGAGGCTTCTTTTTTTTGCGAACATAAAATAAGGACGGCTGTGACCAAAATCACATCCTAAAGTTGCTTCATATGCTATATTAAGGACATATCAATCATCTGCTTATGAATTTGACTGAATTTAAATCGTTCAAGGATGGGAGAGGTCTATATGTTTTGTCATCAATGTGAACAAACCCCCGCAAATGGTTGTCAAGTGATTGGTGTATGTGGAAAAAATGAAACGATTGCCAGTTTACAAGATATTTTAGTTTTCGCTCTTAAAGGGATAGCTGCTTATCGTACGCATGCTGACCAACTTGGTTATCATGATCCATTTATAGATAAAACAACACATGAAGCACTATATATGACCTTAACCAATTCCAATTTTAATGAACAAGAGCATCTGGAGATGGCGATGACAGTAGGTCAATCAGCCATTCGTGTTATGGAACTACTCGATCAAGCACATACAGATCGTTTTGGAATTCCAGAACCGGTGCAAATTAGTCAAAATAAAGTTGAGGGAAAAGCTATTCTCATTACGGGTCATAATCTCTTTGCTTTAGAAGAGCTACTAAAACAAACGATGGGGAAAGGGATTAATATTTATACCCATTCCGAAATGTTACCAGCCCATGGCTATCCGCAATTGAAGAAATACGCACATTTAAAAGGAAATATAGGGAAAGCTTGGTATGATCAACGGCGTTTATTTGAAGATTTTCCAGGTGCAATCCTAGCCACTACCAATTGTGTTATGCCCATCAAAGGCAGCTATGCCGATCGCTTTTTTTCCTATGAGGTAGCGGGATTGGAAAATGTGACTAAAATTAAAGAGGATGATTTTTCACCGTTAATTGAACGCGCGCTACAATTACCTACTGCGGCTATGCCTTCAGAGCAGACACTGACGACAGGTTTTCATCATCAAACTGTGATTGGTATTGCTCCTGAAATTATTAAGGCAGTCAAAGATAAGAAAATAAAGCGGTTTTTTGTCATAGCAGGTTGTGATGCACCAGGAAAAGGAGGAGAATATTATCGCGAGCTCGCTACTTCACTCCCTCCTGAAACCGTTATTATGACGACTTCGTGTGGAAAGTTTCGTTTTAATGATGTGTCATATGGTGTTGTTCCAGGTACAGATATACCGCGTTATATAGACTTAGGACAGTGCAACAATTCCGTCTCTACTGTGAAGATTGCACTTGCACTAGCAGATGCATTTGAATGCGAAGTAAACGAATTGCCTATTAGTATCGTCTTATCTTGGTTTGAACAAAAAGCGGTCGCCATTCTACTCGGACTCTTTAGTCTGGGTATCCAAGATATACGTATTGGACCCAAAGCACCCCATTTTATTTCACCTGGTGTTTTAGAAGTCTTACAACAGAAATTTAACTTGAAACTTATCGATAATGTTACGGATGATATGGAAGTTATGTTACAGCAGTAAGTGGAATGCCAAACAACCGGATTGTGATCTTATGTAGATCGCAATCCGGTTGTCTATTTGTATGCGTTGGAACGTGGAAATCTTTATCCGCTGGATCAAACAAAACTTAAATGTAAAACGTTTATTTGAAACCACCCCTAATGCCATATATGGCAAGATGTACACTGCTCTTATTACCTATTTTATAGGGCAATGTTTATATCTTTACTGTAAGACCCATCGTCATTTTCAAAAACTGAATCGAATTACTTTTTTCTTTGCGTTACAACACGGATCCCTTCCAATTAGTTAGACGGTTTCTGTATACCATGCGTTCCAGCATTTTAGCATCGACACCACTGTTACAAAATATGTATATTATAGTGGGTGCTTGTATAGAGGTGCATACACTACATCAGGAAATAACTGAGGGTTGTCAGTATTCTGAACATTTGTTTAATCACCCGTTCTGATCCTGTTGAATTCTAAATCCCTGCCCCTTGAGTTTTCTCCTCTAAAATTTCATCGCATTCTTTAATAAGGATAAGGCTTACCCTATTTTAAAAAAGTATACTTTAATATTGCTCTTGCTTTGATGCACAGTAGCTAATAGAAGCTATATCTACCAATTCTTACAGGATGACAGCGTGATAGGGGCACACTATCCATGATTTGGTAAGGAAACTCTTCTACAGAGCCTATTTTTTGATCTTGTAATAAAGTGTGTATACGAAAAAAATGTCTCTGTCATTAATATAGAGAGGGAGGTGTGATATGCGTAATAAGGACATTGATGTTCAATCAAAAATAATTCCAATCAAACAAGTTAAAAGTGAACAAGATTGTCCGAGACTCTGTACAGATTCAGGTTGTGGTATTGGTAGTTGTGGGTGTTTCATCCCTTTTTTGAATGCATGTGGCTGTTTAAGTAATGTGATAACCGTAACAAATGCAGATGTAAAAATTATTACAAGAAAAAAACGGATATTTTTTACTTATCGTGCGAGTGACTGTATACAATTTTCGCTAATTAGCAATCCTTCTAAAGGAAAGTTGTTGATTCGAACATTCAAGTTTCCAAATAAAAAAAATCACAATAAATCAAGAGGATTTATTCAGATAGCAAGTGGTGAACGCATGATTCGTCGTACCATCTTCTTGGGTTTTAATCAAAAAAGATTTAAATGTGGGTGCAAACAAGGAGTTCATTAGACATGTGATTGAAAATGGGTCATCTAAAAAACAACCTATAGGAATTGTTTTTTAGATGACCCTAATGTTTTTAACTTTTAAAAAAATTACTTGTTTATACGTGTGAATCTTTTGATAGAACCAAGAGAGAATCAAAAAAAATAAACCTTCGAAATAGTGATTACGATTATTCATTCTAAAAGAAAGCAAATTTTGAGGGGATTTCACTTGCCCATACATGACTTGTGCAAGGTACTATTGTATTATTCATAGCGTAAAAACAAGAGAAAATCTTTAGAGTTGCACATGAATGGGTTTTAAAGTTTTTTTGGGCCAGTCAAACTTGAGGATTACAAGAAGATAAAGTTGTTTATATATCTCCTTTGATACTTTCTTCGTCTGTATGTCATATGCATAGATGGCTCTGACTTGTACCGTTCTTCCTCCTTTATCTGTGATCCATTTGAATGGCTTAGGAGTAGCTATAAAATAGATGTTCTTTCCATCAGGAGCGTATTGTGCCTGATTCAATTTAGAAAAAGAAGTGGTATCTGCTAATAAAGGAGTGTATTGACCACTTTTGATATCCAACTGATACAAAGTGTTCTTGGCATCTGTAGTAAACGCATCACTTGCAGTAAATAAGACTTTAGTCCCTTTTGGAGAAAAGGATAGATCGTGCACAAATTTGGAGATGGTGCTAATTTGCTTCGATTTTCTATCATGAATTGTAATCAGATTGATCTGTTTAGTAGAAGGCTCTAAGGGCGTTTGCGTTTCATTCGCTCTGGATACTTTCTCATAATCTTCTTTTACGGATTGAGTCAATGTTACGATCTAATTTTGGAGAGCATTATAATCAAAATAAACCATACTGCGATCCTTTTCTGATGAATTCCAAACATCAGATGTGTGTTGATTTAGATCATATGTGGCAAGGTGAAAGTTTCGATGGTTTGGCAATAATACTCTCATATACACTTTCTGTTGATTCTGGTCTAAACGTAAATAATCTACATAGCGAAATTGGTTAGTTAATTGTGTTTTTTTCTTAGTATCTAAGTCCAATTGAAATAATTGTGTATCCCCATTTGCATCTTTGGTAGTAAATAAGAAAATGTTTTTCTTCTCTATCCACAGAGCGGAAGGGTAATCTGTCATCTGCTGTTTGTACAGTAGGACATTTACTTTTTGTCTAGGATTAGCCAAGTGATAATGCGTTGTTAGGTTTTTATCCGTAAAAATCACTAACATTTTGGAATGATTAGAGGAAATAGCAACGCTTGTGTCTATTTTTAGTAAGCTTATATAAACGCCAAAAGTGATACATATCATCAAAACAAAACATACAACACCTATAACTCTTTTTTTCTTTTGAAGCATCCCATTGCCTCCTAATGAAAAAGAAGTAAAGAGGTTCATCTCTTTACTTCTATAGCATGTCCTAACTCATTAATCGTAATAAAACCCTGATGCCAGTCCATCAGAAAGTGGTCGTCCTAGTGCTTGTAAATGCCTTGGGCATTACATCTAATACCATCTTTAGGCAATGTACCTGTATCCCATTTATAAACAGTAACGCATGTTTGCTGGCTATCTACATGAGCTTTAATTGCTGTTACAGCAGATTCTAGCGAAAGTGTGGAACAGATATTTTTCCATTCGTTTACTATGTGGAATTTCATTATATAGGCACATAAGTTTGATTTAAAGTCTGTAAGGAGATTTATTATAAGAGAGCCAGAATTACTGAAGTAGTGGGTAACTACAGCTTAAAGCGTTTTGGAGATCATCCCCTAGTTCCTTTGTAGGAGTTACTTACAGAAAATCTCCCCGATGAAGGGGGGACTGGGTATATCGGTCAATTTAATTTAAACAAAGACTGAATGTTAACTTTTGAGTTTGACAGTGAAATCACTTTTAGAATTCATGGATCATCGGAGTTTTGTAAATTAGTAGCCGAGCAATACCAGGATGGAAGCAGTAATCACACATAGGACAATGCTTGATCCACATAAACTGATCAAAACACGGGTATTTAAAGGAAGTGGTTCGATGTCATTTGTTTATGTTGCGAATTCACCATTGGGGAACGTATCGGTCATTGATACAAAGGTAAATCAACTGATAGCAAATATCCAAGCGAATGGAACACTAATCCAAGCGATTCTATCACCCAACGGCCAATATGGTTACATTTTAGGGACTGTTCCTAGTAATGTGACGGTGATTGACACAAAGGACCATAGCGTGATCGCTCAGGTACTGGTTGGAGATGTGTTTTTTCTAGCCATACCAACTACACCTATGATGATTACCCATGATGGGCACTGGATTTATGTAGCCAATCAATCCAGTGGTAATGTAACCGTCATTGACACCAAAGATTATCGCGTCGTTGCAAACGTTCAAGTAGATAACAGCCCTGTAACTATAGCCATCACCCCAGACGATCAATACGCTTATGTGGTAAGTGCTCCTTCGGGCTCTGCTTCTTCCGTAAACGTGATTGAAACAAAGACCAATCAAGTCATTTCGACGATAGGAATTGGAATGTTGGCTATCGCAATTCGAATCTCACCAGATGGACGAAATGCATATATCTGTAATCGTGGAAGCAATAATGTCTCCGTCATTGAAATCAAAGAAAATCGAGTCATTGCGACTGTTCAGGTGGGAGCTAACCCACGATTCCTTGAGATCACAGCAAACGGACAATATGTTTATGTGACAAACACATCTGAAAACACAGTATCCGTGATTGAGACCAAGACCAATCAAGTGATTGCAACAGTTGAAGTGGGCTCAGACCCATTCACCCTGCGTATTACAGCCGATGACCGTTATGTTTATGTTGCTAATGATGAAGGTACTGTCTCCGTGATTGAAACCAACACGAATCAAGTGATCTCAACAGTTGAAGTGGGTACAAATCCTTACGACCTGAGCATTACAGCCGATGACCGTTATGTTTATGTGCTAAACAGGGGAGTGAACACGATATCCGTGATTGAGACCAAGACCAATCAAGTGATTGCAACAGTAGATGTGGGTTTCGCCCCAACAGGAATAGCCATTACACCTTAGACCAATGGCTAATCTTGTTGCTTCTCGGATATGATCAAAATGTTTCCAACGGGTGTAATTTGAATGGTCGTATGGGAAATTGCTTATCGATATGGATATAATCTGCTTTTTCGAGCTTGGCTACCATAAGCATAATTGTCTGTCAGATCACATTTGTGTTTATTTTCATTTATGGGAGAGCTTTTTCTTTTTTTTTGATATACTGACCGCAAATATAAGTCATCTCAATTGTAGGCGTGGGGACAAATCCATTTAATCTTGAAATCACATCTGACGGACAGTATGTTTATGTTGTAAATAGTCAATTTTTTAATTTTTCAGGCGGGAATACGGTTTCCGTGATTGAGACCAAAACCAATCGGGTCATTTCAACAATAAAAGTGGGTACAGATCCATTCACTATTGGGATAACCTCCTAATAAATAGACCTTTCCAATATGGAGATGGAGCGAGGGCAACCTCGCTTTTTCTATACGACAGATTGTACGTTTCCTGGCATGGTAAAGGGGCAACTGATAGGATAAAATATTCAGTAGATAATGCACTTTCAGATACATTTTGGGAGAAACGGGAAAACAAAGGGTGTCTTAAAAGGCAGACTATCTATTTTTAGAAAGGACTGATATAAGATCAAAAGGACATTATCAAACTTTGTGCTCATTTTCATGCTCATGATATTGACATCATGTCAATCATCAGGAGAAGAAGTACCTGTACAAGACAAAAGCACAAGGGTTGTACAAGATATTTTTAAACACCATTACTCCGTATCATTACATCAATTTGGAATGATTATGAAAAAACTGGGGAGTGCCCAAACTGTAGAAGATTTAATTTACGCAAATGGAATGGTAGATGGTTATTTAACGAGTAGCTCACTATTTGTTCCCGGAATGACTTTAAATGAGAGCGAGCTGAATCAAATAGTAGATCCATCTATAAGAGAAGATGTATTAACGCTATTCAAAAATAAAAAGGCTTACCTTCAAGACTTGAAAAGGTTATTGGATAAAAAAGATTTATCAGGAATACAAGAAAGAAAAGATAAATTTAACGATATTTACAAGCTTGAGCGCCAACTGAATGATGATCGCATTGTAACAGGCAAAGATAATGAAAAGTACAAAGAACAATTAGCACAATTGAGCGAAATGATTCGTGTCAAGTAAAAGAAAAATAACAGAATATTCATCTATCCAGTATGAGCGCATAAGCGCTATTTTTTATGCCACCAGGGAGGTGAGGCGAGAGGGAACTAATCGATGGAACATCTTATGATAATTGAAGCAGAGAAATGAATCTTACACCAAGGTATATCTTTTCCTGATGCTGCAATGAAAATGAAGGATATAAACGAGATATGCAATCAGACATTGATTTGTTCGTGTGGATTTGAAGTGGGAACTAAATTATGCGAAAATGATTTTTGGGACAGCCTCTTATACTTCCTTTTAATTGACAATCTGATAAACACACTTTAACTAGGTTCTGATATCTTTTCCACTTTTCGATAGATCGAAAATATACATGATTACAGTGAAGAGGAGATGTGTTTCGGTGCAAAAAAAGTTAAAGATCCTTTTAATCATTATGTTTAGCTGCTATGTGTTTTTATCTATAGGTCGTTTTACATCTGCTAATGAATATCCAATTACACGAGATTTAAAAGATGATGTATTAATTGCAACTCTAAGTCCAGCAATCTATTCTTCGATTACTGGACATTATGGAAAAACAAGATTATTTGATTCAGAGAAAATTTTAAGTATTGAACAGGACGACCCAGGAAGTAATGTGTATACTGTGCAAGTACAGGTAACCTCTTTTGAAGGAGCTCATAATCCCCCTTACGGACTAGAAACTGTCACTCTTCGTGTGAGTTTCCCTGGAATCACTGTTGTCGATTTCAAACACAAAGTAGTAGATATCAACCCCATACCCCACAAGGGATGAAATGACTAAACAAGGCAGTGTAGTTATCAGCTAGCTGATTTGTAAGGATTGATCATATCCTTCATCGCTGAACGGGTCCAAGAGATGTTATTATTGATTCACTGTAAAATCGACTTCTGGATATTTCTGTCCCAGTTGCGTAAGGATTGATTCATCCGCGCTTTTTAAATGTTGATTAAAGAACGCTAGTGTAAATTCATTGATCACTTGGTGATTATACATTGGATTTTCGTTTTTCGTTAGAAGTAGAGGACTGTAAAGACTCGAGTCAGTAAAGCTATGATGTCCCGCGTTTGGAATGACTATAGATAAACCACCTCCGACAACGCTTTTCAAAAATCTTGCCTCGATCTCATCCATATATTGCTGTAACGCTTCCTTGTTCATACCCATAAGCTGAATCAATTCTTGATCAGAATATGAGTCAAGAAGCTTATTAACCGTCTCTCCATTCCGAGTAGAATCAGCAGTCATCAGGAAAAACGGCTTTCCCACTCCGTTTTCAGGGAGCGGTTCTCCAAACAATCCACCATCCATGTCGATGGCAGCTATCACTCGCTTGTCTTTCATCAACATTTGGTAAGCGTTAGCACCTCCAAATGAATGTCCGAACATACCGACTCGCTCTAAATCAAGCTTACCCGAAAAGCGATTGTCCTGTTTGTTTAATATTTCAAGCTGATCGAGTACAAAAGAGGCATCTGCAGTCCATATAGGCATAATCGCATCCATTACTGCAGTGGATATATCTTGATCCTTTTCTATTAATTCAACGGTTCGCCCATCTGGAAATGTCGTCACGCCTGCATAATAGGTATGTTCAATGCTGACTACAATATACCCGTGACTGGCAAGTTCCTCAACTTGAAAGATGTTCTGATTACGATGAACGCCAAAACCATGTGAAAATAGCAGCACAGGATATGGTTCTTGAACCTGAGATAAAACAGAATCGGTTATAGAATGAGTTTGAACAAAATCAAAATGGTTCATTGTGAAAGGTGGAAGGTTAAATTGTTTCGCTAGCGTATCTCTCACTTCTGGTACATCATCCAAATAATAGTTGAATGGCTTTTCGGTTTCAGCACTGGCTGGATACCAGATCTTCACCATAAGCTCGCGCTTCGCACTTGAATCATCTCCAGATGTTTCCGTACGATTTTTATCAACCCAATGATAGTCTACTGTTCCTACTGAATAGTCTCCCGTTGGTTCAGGTAGTGAAAATACTGGAAAAACAAGCGGGGGAATAAGAGAAATAATCAGAAAGATGGTGAATAATACGAATTGAGTAGCCACACTGGACCATTTTCGTCTCATCACTTTATTTCTACCCATATAGAAATAAACCGTTAACAGAACGATCGTAAAGTATGCTGGAATCATACGCCAACTCATACCTTCAATGATAATTTGTCCGGCTACCATTGTGTATCCAAGAAACAGGGGCCAAAGTGATCGTATCGTTGAGCCCGCTTTTTGCCTTCTTATAAGCACGCCATACAGCAGTCCAAAATTGACAATAATTAGCACGATCTCCCAATTTCTCATGTTTATGATCTACTCCTAACTCCTCAAGAAATATGTATAAAACGTTGACCATATATCCAGGTGCAAGTCATCGTATTATTTTTAAATTCACTATAGTGTGTAACTTTTACTTGCTATTGATTTATTTTGTAAATCTATTTTTCATAACCTAAATGTTGTCGCATGATGGGGTACCATGTGTGTTGAATTCGGTGCTCTTCTTTTAGTCTTATGTTTAATACCATCTAAACGCTATCCACATAAAAAATTAGAACGCGTTTTCGTCTCAGTTGCTGTACGAAGCCATATGGGGGTGTTTAAATAATTAATCGGGAATTTGAATGTGCTAATCTCCTTTCTTATTTAACGAGTTCAATTTAATGATAACATCTTAATTATCTAACACCAATACACGATATAGTTATTTTTATGATTAATCAGTAGTTTCAATGAATTATAATAGGGTACACTTGATTATTAACCATAACTTGTAATTTGAATAGTAAAGCTTTTCAATTACGGTAATCTTGCAAACTGTTTTAACAGCGGATGAAGAGAAAAAAATTGTAAAATCAGTAAGAAATAAATCCGTGCACACGAATAAACTGACCTTCTGTACGGCGATATGAGGGTGGGTTATTTTTTGCTTAGTGTGATTGGTATCTGAATTGGAATACGTCCCGAGAACGAATATACGCCATTCTGAGCAAAAGAAGTGAAAACCGTCGATATTAAGCGAGTGCCCCGCGTGCTTTCATCAAACAAAAAACGCCATGCGGCTTGATCATTGCCATCGCTTTGCCATATCTCTACTTCCACCACACGAGATGGGACTGGCTCTGCCCACTTCGGCCATCGTGCCCGCGAGTGTATATCATTTTTAGCTAATGGATAAAGTAAAGCGTGTACTATACAGGATAATTGATGGAGGATCTTCATGAATACCAAAAGTTTAAAAGTACATGTAGAAGACGCAGTTGCTAATGTTCAAATGGATCATGGTGAAGTGAATCTACTTACTAATGAATTCATTTTAGAATTACAACATATAATCGCTGAGTTGAATAATGACGAACGGATTAAAGTCGTCATTTTTCGTTCTATGAATCAACATTTCTTTAGTGCGCATTTAGACCTCAATGTGATTAATCATGAGAAAAAAGGCATTGCTGGGACGAAGAACTTTATGAACCTGATTGAAGATACCAAAAATATGAGGGCCATTACATTTGCTATTGTGGATGGTATCGCACGAGGTGGAGGAAATGAATTTGTGATGGCTTGTGACATCGCTTATGGAACAGAGAATGCTGTGTTCGCTCAGCCTGAGATAAATACAAATATTCCTCCTGGTGGTCAGGGGACTGTTCAAGCAGCACTCCGTTTAGGTCGTACAAGAGCATTGGAATTTCTTCTAACTGGCACTGATATGGATGCTCCTACAGCAGAACGATTTGGTTATATTACTCGCTATATTCCATCAAACGCCATTGAGCAAACCCTACAACAAGTGGTAACCCCTTTAACTTTTCTTGATCAACGTAATATTGAAATGATTAAGGAACTTGTTGATTTAGCCATAAAGGATGAAAAAGCGGCAATAAAACTTGAAAGAAAAATGTTTACTGAGCGTGCAGGGGAAGGAAAGACACAGTACTTAATAGAGAAACTCTTAAAACATGGCGCTCAAACGTCTCGAGAAATTCAAATTAAAGAACTATTAGCAGACGTTGTGGCAGAAGTTACACAAGACATTTCCCTAACTAAATAATAACACACACATAGGACAATTTTTGATCGACATAAACTGATCAAAACACGGGTATGGAAAGGAAGTTGATCTATGCCATTTGTCTATGTTGCAAATTTAGGTATGGGAGGGGGAAACGTATCGGTCATTGATACAAAGGTGAATCGCCTCATTTCAAATATCCAGGTCGAGGGAAGTCCAGTGGCAACGGTCTTTTCACCCAACGGACAATATGGTTATGTTTTAAGCTTAGGATCTCCTGGACATGTCATTGCTATTGATACAAAGGATCACAGTGTGATCGCTCAGATACAGGTCGGGTCAGTCTCTTTCACTGGTTTTCCAACTACACCAATAGCCATAAGCCATGATGGACAATGGATTTATGTGGCAAATAATGTAAGTAATAACATAACCGTCATTGATTCGAAAGATCTTCGTGTCATTGCAACTGTTCATGTGAATGATAATCCACGATTTGTAGCGATCACGAAAGACGATCAATTTGTTTATGTGGGGAATACTAATTCTGCTAATGTAACCGTGATTAAAATCAAGACACATCAAGTAATTTCGACGATACCCGTTGGGGAAGATGTAGCTGAAATTGGAATTACACCAGACGGACAATGTGCCTACATCTGTAATTTTGGTAGCAATACGATTTCTGTGGTTGATATTAAAACGAATCAGGTTATCTCAACTGTAGGCGTAGGAGCAAATCCATTTAATCTTGAAATCACATCTGACGGACAGTATGTTTATGTTGTAAATAGTCAACTTATGAGTTTTTCAGGTGGCAATACGGTTTCCGTGATTGAGACCAAGACCAATCAGGTCATCTCGACAGTAGATGTGGGTGCACAACCACTCACCCTAAAGATTACAGCTGATGATCAATTTGTTTATGTAGCTAACATAGATGGAAATACGATTTCCGTGATTGAAACCAAGAGGAATCAGGTCCTTTCAACTGTAAGAGTCGGTTCAGCCCCATTCAATCTTGCGATCACAGCAGACGGAAAATATGTTTATGTGAGTAATACAATAGATAATACCACATCCGTGATTGAAACCAAAACCAATCAGGTCATTTCAACAATAGAAGTGGGTTCAAACCCATTAACCCTTGGCATTACCCCCTAGATAAATTGACCTTTCCAGCGAATTCTTTTCAGCCAAAGCCGAAACATGAAACATCGGAGAATCATGTGGAGACTCCACAAAGCCCTAATTACAGAATTGGGGGTATATATCAGGCGAGGACAACCTCGCTTTTTATTATGCAATCGTGCAATAGGTATTGATCACACATTATAAGACTATGCATACAATAATAATAGATTTATAGCTTTTTAATTAGGAGGTGTATGTATGGCTCAAGCTAGTTCATTATATGTGTATGATAATGTCCTTCAAGTTCTTAGTGCTGGTGAGGCAGTAGCATTCCCAAAAATAGGCGCACAAGAAAATATGGTGATATCTCCCGATGGTACTACAGTGACATTCAAGAAGGCTGGTAATCATGCTGTTCTTGTCGCACTAGCTGTAAAGGCTTTAGTTGGTGCTAATAATAAGTATCACCATAGAGTGGGTTTCGAATTGAATGGTGCTCTGTTAGATCAATCTGTTTTTGCTACTGAAGTTGTTAATGATTCAGCTGTAGATGATGAGAGAAGAGCTCAACTAGTAAATAAAGTTATTCATTATTTTAATGAAGGGGATACACTTAGAGTGCTCTATCTATCAGGTGGTATGTTAGATCCAGACTTTGATTTCGGATTAAATACAGTGTGCGCTTCATTAAAATGTGCAGAACAGTAATGCCAGCCCAATGATAAAGATAGTATGTCTGTAAAATGATAGGAGATGGGGTAACATCACATCTCCTGAGTTGTTTTAGCGGGGGAAACCTCGCTTTTTCTATGCAACAAATTGAGCTCAGCTACGTTTGGTTGCAAAAGAAGGTACGCCATAAATATTCAATATGTTAGCCACCATCGGTAAAAAGGTCCCCCTACATCAAAAGTTATAGGTCAGATCATCTTGATTTTAGGTCTCTAGGGGTCATTGCACTTGAGGAAAGCCGGTTCAACTGCTTCTCTGATTTATGTATAATGGTTGTATGAAGCATCTGGTCAAGGTGCAGGATGGAGGAAAAAATGAAGATAATAGAGCTACCCATTGCATTTGAATTTAATAAACAAAAAAATTACATTTACCCTAGCTTAATCATTTTGGAAAATGAACTCACTCTGGTCGATACAGGATATATGAACTTCCTACCTTTAATTGAAAATGAAATAATGAAAAATGGATATGAAATGAAGAATTTAAAGAACATCATCATTACTCACTATGATGATGATCATATCGGGGCACTATATGATTTCAAAGAGAAGTATCCTTGGATTAACCTTATAGCTAGTGATAGAGAATCAAAATACATTAGTGGTGAAGTGAAATCAGAGAGATTGGTACAAGCCGAGGAAACGATAGAATATATGTCAAATACAGAAATTGAGTTTGGCAAATGGTTTATTGAACAATTAAATCAATTAAAGCATGTTTCAATCGATGAGAAGGTACAGGATGGTGATATGATTCTCGATAACAACTGTAGAGTAGTAGCCACACCTGGCCATACTTCAGGACATATTTCGTTATATTTTCCAAGATTAAATAGTGTCATTACAGGTGATGCAGCTGTTCATGAGAATCAAGAATTAATCATTGCTAACCCACAATTTTGTTTAAATTTAGAGAAAGCACAACAGTCTTTGATAAAGATTAAAAATCTGAAAGCGGAAACTTACTATTGTTACCATGGTGGAAAAGTTCATTTCTAATCTAATACTATATGATGTTTAAAAAACCGATGGAGCGAGCTGAATGCATGGCTGCTTGCTCCATCGGTTCTTCATTTCATTCTGATCACATTTTGGCTACGAAGCTAACCGGTAAGTTGTTTACAAGCTTCTGCACACTTAAAGCAAGCTTCTGCACATCTTTGACAATGCACATGTTGATGTTTTTTACATTCCATTCCACACGCCTCACAAATTTTTGCACACACACTTGCTAGCTCGCCGGCAAAAGGAGTTCCTCTAGACAACGCTTGTGCCAAGAGCGCACATATATCCGCACATTCACGATCCAGACGAATGCATTGTCGCATCATTTTTACATCATCTTCTTGTAAGCAAGCATCATAGCAATGGTTACATGCTTGGACACATTCTTGTAAGTTTAAGATAATCGATTGGTATTGATCGTGTGACATTGAAAAAGCTCCTTTGTATCCTAATTTTGGATTTAGGTTACCCTGTCAAAAACAATATAATCGTGATTTATTTCAAGTACTGCGACTTATGATTCATGACCGTTTTGTAAATTGTATTATTCTTGATGGGGGGAGAATATAAGTGAAGTGAAGTGAACGACTTTCCAGTCGGGTTTTTCATAGAATGAATTTGGTTCGAACTTTCATAGAAATATTCTCCACTGTGGTAATATTGTGTTGCTCGCAATAGGGGTTTAGCCGATTCTGACAAGCTAAAGCATCTGTTTTCTACTAAACCAGAAACGACATATGCACAACAATCCGATTCTCCATGATCATGGATGGGGGTTTCAATCAGGGCAGGCATCGAGATAACAACAACTTCATAAAGCTCTGATTGGAAAATGACATTTCGACCATATTGTAGAGGAGAGACTGGTTTGGTTTGATGAGGCACCACATTTTTGAATGTACATTCACCTTCTACTACCAGCTTTTTTAATAACTGATTTAGGTCCAGTCGATCGCTTTTATCCAACTGCTCATTGTGCTGAATGATCGCTTCGACCTGGTTAATAAAACTCATTATCATCGATCCTTTCAAGTGAATCATCCTATTTATTCACATTATGAAAAGATGGTATTAAATATGAGTTTGTGATAAAACCAGTAGGATTAATAGGTTTTTCCATTCGTCGATTACAGCTCATGCTTAATTCAAAGCCCATATGATGCGTCCAGAAACGGTGTGCTTGTTCTCGCTGCAAACCAGCGTATAAAATGAGCTTTTTACATTGCTGTTGAATCGCATATTTAAGAATATGTTCCATCAATATTTTACCTAACCCTTGTGAACGATACTGTGGCAATACCACAAGTTCAGATATCCACACATAGCGACTGTTAGAAAAATCTGTCCGTATTGCGATGGTAGCCATTGCCATCCATGAGCCATCTTCTAACGTGAGGACAAAAAATATTTGTTCCATTGTAGCCATATATTGGGATAGTCTAAGTTCTGGAACGAATGTATTCATAATGGGATAACCTAATATCATCTCGTCTCGAGAATGGATATGTATACTTCTTTATAACATCTTTTCATCAGTTTGCTCTTATATTCTATAATAGAAGCATACTTCTTCCAATAACTTTCGTTATTTGTTAATACAACATAGAGGAGAAACTGTTACAATAGACGAGTCATACAGAAAGGAGTAATCGTCGTGGCTGAAATTCAGAAAGTAGTTGTGGTGGGTGGAGGTACAATGGGACAAGGCATTGCTGAATTGCTTGCCTCAAAAGGATTTGATACCTATTTATTGGAAAAATCGATAGAAGATGCGCAGTGTGCACTTCATCATATTGAGCTAAGTTTAGATAAAGAATTATCTAAGTGGGGAATAACAAGGGCTGAAAAACGTGCAACATTGAGTAGGGTGCACATCACTGATGACCCTACAATTATGAGTGATGCTGATTTTGTGATTGAATCGGTATATGAATGTCTACAAACTAAACAACAAATTTTAGAGTTATTCGATGAGCTTAGCCGGCCAGAAGTGATTTTAGCGAGTAATACTTCAACATTAAGTTTAACGGAAATCGCTGCTTTTACGAGACGACCGGATAAGGTCATCGGATTGCATTTTGTGCACCCCGTTCCCAAGATCCCACTGGTCGAAGTGGTGCGCGGTTTAAAAACTTCTTCGGAAACGGTTAAAAATGTATTTGACTTTCTTTCATATTTGGAATTAGAAGGGGTAGAGGTTTACGAATCACCTGGTTTTGTAACAACACGCCTCATCACCATGCTAATCAATGAAGCTTTGTATACTTTAATGGAAGGTGTAGCTACTGCAACGGATATTGATCGAGCGATGAAGTTTGGTTTTCAGTTTAAAGTCGGACCGTTAGAAATGGCGGATCGTTTTGGGCTAGATTCTGTTTTAGCGGCAATGGAGAGACTCTATCGCGAATTTGGAGACCCCAAGTTTCGCCCTTGCCCCATCCTCAAAAAGATGGTACGAGCAGGACAGTTAGGGGTAAAGACAGAGGAAGGCTTCTTCTTATATGATGAAGACGGGGATCGGATTGAAGTTAATCAGGAGGTTGTAAGCGGATGAAGGTGTTGGTCATTAATTGCGGTAGCTCATCAATTAAATATCAATTATTTGAAATGGAAGATGAAACAGTGCTTGCCTCAGGATTGGTAGAAAAAATAGGAGCAGAAGCTGCTATCATTACACATGAAGTGGCAGATCGTGAAGAAGAAGTGATAACGGGTGAAATTTTGGATCACAGAGAAGGGATTAATCGGGTACTTCGCTTATTGATCAGGCCTGATGGTGGTGTGATTAAAGATGAAAAGGAAGTTGCTGCGGTCGGGCATCGCGTAGTACACGGTGGTGAATATTTTGCTGAGTCCGCCATTATCACGCGAGAAGTACGAACGGCGATTCGTAAAACAATTGACTTAGCACCTTTGCATAATCCCCCCAATTTGCTCGGTATTGATGCAGCTCAAGCTCAGTTACCGAGCGCCGTACATGTAGCCGTTTTTGACACCGCATTCCACCAATCTATGCCTGAATATGCTTATATGTACCCACTCCCCCGTATTTTATATCAGAAGCATAGGGTAAGGAGATACGGTTTTCACGGAACTTCTCATCAATATGTCGCACAACGTGCCGCTGTTTTTTTAGGCAAACCATTAGAAGAACTAAGGCTGATTTCATGTCATATTGGGAATGGAGCAAGCTTAACTGCTATTCAGTATGGGAAGTCAGTAGATACGAGTATGGGTATGACCCCCCTTGAAGGACTTATGATGGGTACACGTTGCGGAGACATCGATCCTGCCATTGTACCTTATGTAATTGCCAAAGAAGAATTAACATTGGCCGAAGTGAAGTCTATGATGAATAAGCATAGTGGTTTAATGGGCGTGTCTGGTTTCTCAGGAGATATGCGTGAGGTAACAGAAGCGATGTTTGATGGAAATAAACAAGCTAAATTAGCCATTGATATGTATGTATATCGACTAAAAAAAATGATCGGTTCGTATCTTGCGATTATGAACGGTGCAGACGCTTTGATATTTACAGCGGGTGTTGGTGAAAATGCCTCTTCGATTCGGCAGAAAGCTTGTGAAAATATGTCTTTCTTGGGAATTTCACTAGATTTAGAGGAAAATGCAAAGCGTTGTAAAAAAGAAAGAGTAGTAAGTGCAGCAGACTCTAAAGTCAAAGTATTGGTGTTGCCTACAAATGAAGAATTAATGATTGCGCGTGAGGCAAAAGAGCTAGTGTGAACGATATTGAAGTGTTAAGATAATTATAAACGAAACTGATAACGAGAACGGGAGAGAAAAGATCATGCAACTTTCTAAGCGTGTAGAAATGCTTTCACCATCCCCAACTTTGGCTATTTCTGCAAAGGCAAAAGCGTTAAAAAGCGCGGGGCACGATGTGATTGGGCTTGGCGTAGGAGAGCCCGATTTCAATACCCCAGAACATATCTTGGATGCGGCAATCACTGCCATGAAAAAAGGGCATACAAAATACACGCCTTCTGGAGGCATTCCTGAATTGAAAGACGCTGTGATCCAAAAATTACAGCGAGATAATGGCTTAGCTTATGAGGCAAACCAAGTTACCATTACAGTAGGTGCTAAGCACGCACTCTATAATGCTTTTCAAGTAATTTTAGATGAGGGTGACGAGGTGATCATTCCGTCTCCTTATTGGGTAAGTTACATAGAACAAGTGAAACTTGCTGGTGGTGTTCCAGTTGTTGTGGAAGGCTATGAGCAGAATCAATTTAAGATTACTGCTGAACAACTACAAAATGCCATCACCAGTAAAACGAAAGCATTTCTACTTAATAGTCCGTCAAACCCGACCGGTATGATCTACTATGAAGAGGAATTAAGGGAAATCGGACAAATTTGTATCCAACACGATATTCCAATCCTTTCTGATGAAATTTATGAACATCTCCTTTACGATGATGGTGTAAAACATATTAGCATTGCGAGCTTAGGAGAAGATTATTACAAGCAAACTCTTATTATTAATGGTGTGTCCAAGACATATTCGATGACAGGTTGGCGAATTGGATTTGCAGCAGGGCCTGCATCAATTATTAAAGCGATGACAGATCTAGCAAGCCATAGCACATCAAATCCCACTTCAATCGCTCAGTATGCAGCCATTGAAGCCTTAAATGGAACCCATGAACCCGTAGAGAAAATGAAAGTGGCATTTAAAGAAAGAAGAGATTATGTGGTAAACAGACTGAATCAAATCCCTGGTTTTTCTTGCCAAACACCAGCTGGCGCATTTTACGCTTTTGTAAATATTCGCGAAGCGATCGCTAAAACAAAAGGGATTCAATCTACCGATGAGTGGGCTGAGGCCTTACTAGAAAAAGAGTTGGTTGCAGTTGTCCCAGGTAGTGCTTTCGGATCTCATGATCATATGCGTATCTCCTATGCAACCTCCATGGATCAATTGGAGAAAAGCTTAGATCGTATCGAACGATTCGTTAAAGCATATGGAGCTTAACACTTCCACATTGCCGCTGACTTCGCCATAATGAAGTCAGCTTTTTTGATAAGAGGAGAGAAGCTATGGTTCGTATCTTAGTTGTCGATGACGATGAACATATCCTAAAGTTGATTACGTTATATATGGAAAATGCAGGTTATGAAGTGTTACAAGCAAGGAATGGGTCACAAGCGCTCGCCTTAATGGAATCATCATCGATTGATCTTGCGATTATTGATATTATGTTGCCCGAAATCAACGGAATTGATCTTTGTCATGAAATACGTAAATTTTATGAGATCCCTGTCGTGATGGTCTCTGCTAAGAGTGAAGCTTGTGATAAAGTGAAGGCATTTCAATCTGGTACAGATGACTATGTTGTAAAACCGTTTGAACCAATCGAATTAGTTATGCGTATTAAGGCTTTATTAAGAAGATATCAAATATATGCCTCAAGTCAATTGATCATTGGAAAATTAACCATGGATACGAGTACGAAGGAAATACGAGTAAATAATGAAAGCATCACAATGCCCTTAAAAGAGTTTGATTTACTTTTCAAATTAGCAAGCACACCAAACCAAATCTACACACGTCGACAATTGATTGAATCGATATGGGGGATGGATTATAACGGAGATGAACGAACTGTGGATGTTCACATCAAGCGAATACGAGAGAAAATCAAAGTGATGACCCATATTAAAATTCGAACAGTTAGAGGGTTAGGTTACCGCCTCGAGGTAATGTCCACATGAAAAGCTTATATTTACAAGTTGTTTCATCGTTTCTTGGGGCCGTTTTAATCAGTCTCGTATTTGCTTTTTTTGTATCGAGTGCGCTTTTTGAAACACATGCACTAAACCGAGTAGATGAACAACTCCGAGAGGCAAGTCAAACGGTTATTCATCTGTATCAAGCACATCCTAATGAAAATGTACAGACTTACATTCGTAATTTAGACGATTTAAATTTCCATGCTATGTTATATCAAGAGAATGAGAAAATCGCCCAGTCCAACTCGACTGAATGGCGCATTTCAGATGCGGTTGTACAGTCTGTTTTACGTGGTGATGAGTACAAAGGGGAATATATTTCAAATCAATATATACTAGGTGTCCCTTTTCAAGCAAAGGGTGTGCGATATGCATTATTTATTAGTCCCGATTACCGCATATATATGAAGGATTTCCATATGCGTCTGTTCGTTGTCTTATTTATGATTTTAGTCGTGGGTAGTATTCTTTTTTTTATCACCACTCGCTATTTAATAAAACCGATTCAAGCCTTAACATCGGCGACCAAGAAACTGGCTAGGGGAGACTTTCGTATTTTATTGGAGACGAATCGACGAGATGAATTAGGGGACTTAACCGTTAGTTTTAATCGGATGGCCCATGAACTAGGTCAACTCGATCATTTGCGCCAACAATTTGTCGCCAATGTTTCTCATGAAATTCAATCCCCATTAACGTCTATTCACGGCTTTACTCAAGCGCTTAAATCTGGAATTATTACTGATCCTGCGGAACAAAGACGTGTTTTATCTATTATTGAAAGCGAAAGTAAGCGTTTATCAAAATTAAGTAAAGACTTACTTCATCTAGCTACACTTGATGTAGATAAACCCTCATTTTGCCCCTCTTGGTATGATGTTGATGAGCAATTACGAAGAGTAATTGTCGCATTAGAACCCCAGTGGCAACAAAAAAAACAAACCCTTGCTTTTACAGGTCGAAGTGCACATGTTTTTGCCGATTCTGAAAAACTAGAGCAGGTTTGGGTAAACTTGATTACAAATGCGATTAAATATACACCTGATGCGGGACAGATTCATATCACTGTGAAGGAATCTAGCTCGCGTATTCAAGTATGTATCTCAGATAGTGGAATTGGAATAGAAGAAAAGCACCTTCCCTTTTTGTTTGATCGTTTTTACAAAATTGACCATTTTTATGTAAAAGGGCGTGATGGAAGTGGATTGGGATTAGCCATAACGCAAAAGATTGTTCATCTACACAAAGGTTCAATTGAGGTAATGAGCAAGAAAGATGAAGGTACAACGTTTGTAGTTGATCTACCCAAGAGTGAGCGAGACGACTAATGTTCATAAGCCATTCAACAATCGTTCATATTGAGTTCATATCTACTTACTATAGTACGGATATATCATATTAAAAGGAGAAGAACGATGAATTTTCTAACTAAGTTCAGCTTAAAAAACACGATTTCTATTCTAATTCTGACGTTAATGGTATTAGGAAGCGGCATCATCGCTACAAAAGATATTCAAATCGAAACATTTCCAGATGTTTCATTCCCACTTCTCACAGTTAAAGCGGTTTATCCGAATGCTTCGACGGAAGAAGTGGAAGAGAAGGTTACCTCTAAACTGGAAGACGTTGTTTTAAACCTAAAAGAAGTCGATACTGTAAGTAGTACTTCTAGTGAAAATATCACATTCTTTACCGTTCTCTATCCTTTTGGTCAAGATATTGATCAAGCTAAGATTGATTTAGAGAGTGCAGTGAGTCAGGTTGATTTGCCTGATGAGGTAGAGCCTGAAGTAAGCACCTTTTCATTTGCTGATATTCCCGTTTATCAAGTTGCATTTTCCTCTGGTGATCTAACCAACATGCAAACTTACATAGAAAGTGAATTAATCCCGGAAATAGAGCGCGTTGATGGTGTATCTAATGTGAAAATTTCCGGTACGGAAGTATCCACAATCAATGTAACGGTTGATGAAGAGAAAAGCTCTTCCTTAGGTATTTCATTAAAAACGATTAAAGAAACGATTCAACAAGCCGATTACAAATATCCGATCGGCGTATTAGAGCAGAAGAATGAAAGTGTCCCCCTTCAAATCAAAGGGAATCTAGCAGATATACAAAAGCTGAAAGAGATCGATATTCCACTATCCGCGCCAGGTAACCCGGTATCTCAGCCAGGTACCCCCAAAGCGGTTAAGCTCTCGGATATTGCTAAAGTAGAGATGGAGAAAACACGACCTCAAATCAGTCGCTATAACGGCCAAGATAGTGTCATTCTCGAAGTGCGCAAAGGACAAGATGCGAACACGGTGGATGTTGTCAATCAGGTCAAAGAAGTTGTAAATGCAGCGAGTGAAGATAAAGATTATAAAACATTTACTGTGATTGATTTAGGTGTAGAGGTAGAGAAATCAATTACGACTTTATTAAAAGAGGGTGGGTTTGGAGCGCTCTTTACCGTAATTGTGATACTGATATTCCTACGTAACTTTCGAGCAACACTTATTGCAATCATTTCATTGCCTGTCTCGATATTTGGTACGATTGCCTTGCTCAATCAGTTTGACTATACCTTAAATATTATGACGTTAGGTGGTATCGCAGTCGCGGTTGGTAGGATTGTTGACGATAGCATCGTGGTCATCGAAAATATATACCGTTGGCGACAAGAACATCCTAACCTCCCACAAAAAGAGCTCGTTTTCAAGGCGACAAAAGAGGTAATGGGGGCTGTTGCGTCATCCACCATTGCGACCTTAATCGTATTTCTTCCACTTGCCTTTGTGAACGGCATTATCGGCGAGTTTTTTCGTCCATTTAGTTTAGCAGTCGTCTTTTCAATTACCATTTCATTATTTGTAGCGATCATGCTAATTCCCGTACTTGGAAACACGTTCTTCAAAAAAGTAAAATCACATGAACAAAAAGGGCGTTGGACGAGAAGTTATGAGCGGCTGTTACGTGGTGCAATGAAGCGTAAGTGGATTGTGTTTACATCAGCCATCATTTTGTTAATAGGCTCTGTCGCAATGATTCCCTTCATTGAAAAGTCATTCTTACCCGCAGGCCCTAACACCAAGTTTGAAGTAGAGATCACCTTGCCAAAAGAAACGACATTAGAAGAAACAAACAATGTTGCAAAAAAAGCTGAAGCAGCCTTGCAAAAAAACAAGGATATTCAGTACAGTCAAGTTTCTATTGGCTTTGAAGATCCTAGTCAGATGCCTGGTAGCGGCCCGGCTTCTACTGAACATGTCGCTCGCTTCTTTGTTGAATTGCAAGAGGGAGTACCACTTGATGATGCCATGGAAGAGATTGAAAAGGAAGTCCTTTCTATTGCGCAAACAGATTATAAAACAGCAAGCTCTAAAGCAAAAGAAGTTCAACAAGAGGGACCACCTGAAGGGAATTCCATTGATGTAAATTTATATGGTCAAAACAATGAGGACCTACTTGAAGCGTCTTCTAAAATAGAAGACTTATTCTTGAAAGATAAGAGATTAAAAAATGTTACCAATGACATGCAAGAGAAACAAACCAAATGGGTGTTGGAGTTAAATGAAACAGGCAAGTCGCTTGGTATCAACCCGTTCTTGATATTGCAACCGCTGAATGAACGCCTTCAAAATATGGATGGAGGTACGATTCAACTAGATGGTGACGAATGGGATTTAACCATTGCCTTTGATCAGAAGATAACCACTCAAAAGCAAGTTGAAGAGATGAAGGTGATGACACCGCAAGGGATTAAAAATCTAGGTGATATTGTTGATATTACGAAAAAAGATGTCCCTGTAAATATCAAACATAAAGATGGCAAAAAGTCTGCTATTGTTTCCGCTATTATTCATGAAGGAGACACCTCACCTGTCACCATAGATCTACAAGAGAAGATTAAGGGTTTATCCATACCAAAGGATGTTAAAATTGACTATGCTGGCGGAATGGAAATGATGAACGAAGGTTTTGTCGATCTGGGTTATGCCATGTTGGCTGCCATCCTACTGGTGTTTTTTGTATTAAGTATTACTTTTGGCGGTTTACGTACACCTATTGTTATCCTATCGTCTCTCATTTTTGTCCCGATCGGATCTCTAGCAGGACTCATGTTGTCAGGACAATCACTCTCTATGAGCGCCTTGATCGGAATGCTGATGTTGATCGGGATTGTTGTAACCAATGCAGTCGTATTATTGGATCGTGTAGAAGATAATCGACGTGAAGGAAATGAGTTAGTTGAATCCATTGTAGAAGCTTCTACAACACGGTTACGTCCTATTTTAATGACAGCTTTGGCAACCATTTTTGCTTTAACACCACTTGCAGTTTCAGATTCAACATCAGGTTTAATCTCCAAAGGATTAGCCATTACAGTAATTGGGGGTCTTACTACCTCAACGCTGTTAACGCTCGTTTTTGTACCTGTTTTATACATGGTGGTATGTAAACGAAAAAAGATTACAAAAGAAGAATGGGCAAACGATTAAATGATAAAAGAGGGTCACAAGACTAAACTGTCTTGTGACCCTCTTTTCATGAAGTCGCCAAAGTTTTAATTTCATCAGAGAGGTAGATGTGATCTCCTGGTTGATCTTGCAAGCTTACCTGAATCATGGCTCGTGCAACATCCGAACCGTCGATAGCCTGATACTTTTTTAATGATCCGCCCAATATCGGGTTTAAGAATTTACTTACAGTAGCGCCGATTTGTTCTCCTACGCGGACTTCATCACGCTCTCCAAGTAATAGTGACGGACGGAAAATGTGAAGGGAGGGGAGAGAGAGCAGCTGAAGTTGATCCTCTAGTTCACCTTTTACACGATTATAGAAAAAGAAGGAGTTGGGATCAGCACCCATGGCTGAAACGATTAAATACTGTCCAACTCCTTCTTTTTTAGCCATTTGTGCTGCCTGTAGTGGAATATCATAATCGACTTCTCGAAAGGCTTCTTTGCTCCCTGCTTTCTTCATGGTCGTTCCAATGCAACAAAACAATGTATCTACTTGAAAGTGTTCAGGAATGCTGTTTAGTTCACGCATGTTTATTTGATGTACTTTTAATTTCTCATGTTGCATGTTTAGTTCCTTTCTTGCGAGTGCGTGAATCGTAGTAAACTGATTACAGTCCAATAATTGTTTAATGAGAGCTGTTCCAATCAATCCTGTACTCCCGAGAACTAAAGCTGTTTTGTGAGGCATATAAGTAAGCTCCTTCAGTGGTATGATAAAAAGCCTCCGATGTAAGAGGCTTTTTACTTTAATATTACATGACTTCTCGAACTAGACTAATCACTTTGCCTAGAATTTTCACTTCTTTTAAGATGATGGGTTCGAGATGATCATTCTCTGGTTGTAAGCGGAAATGTGTTTTTTCTTTATAAAAGCGCTTTACGGTAGCTTCACCTTCTGGGGTCATAGCCACGACAATATCTCCATTATGTGCAGTCGATTGTTGTCTAACAACAACGTGGTCACCGTTTAGAATTCCGGCATTAATCATACTATCGCCTTGGACTGAAAGTAAGAAAGCAGGAGATTCGTCACCTACCATACGACGAGGTAATGGATAATGATCCTCAATATTTTCGATGGCGGTAATCGGTTCACCAGCTGTAACCTTACCTACTAGTGGAACCATTGCAACTTCTACTTGTGGCTTCGTTTTATTCTCTTTCCCTAAAATTTCGATGGCACGCGGTTTTGTAGGATCGCGACGAATATATCCTTTCTTCTCCAATCTAGAAAGATGACCATGTACTGTAGAACTGGAAGCTAGTCCAACTGCTTCGCCAATTTCTCTCACGGAGGGAGGGTATCCTTTGGCTTCGACTTCTCTTTGTATATAATCTAATATAGCTTGTTGACGTATAGATAGTTTGGACACGATCTCATCTCCTTTATATATTTGTATTTTTGCGTCCAATAAGTATTAATTTAAGTATACATGAAGAAATCAAAAAGAACAAACATTTGGTAGAATATTTGTTCTTAACTTTTTTAAATTTGACTAAAGCCGTCCAAGCGATCTAAAGCGTCATCTTTTTCAGAGTTGATCACATGTGTATAAATCTGGGTGGTTTGAATACTAGAGTGACCGAGGATTTCCTGTACAACCCGCAAATTTTCTCCATTGGATAAAAGTAAAGTTGCGAGTGTATGACGTAATTTATGTGGTGAAATATTTGCAGCCTTTGGAGGTAAATTGGCTTCTTGTACATATTTTTTAATCACCGCCGTAATGCCTTTACGACTGAGTCTGCTATGATTTTTATTTAAAAATAAGGCATTTAGCTCTTTCGGCGATGAATGTTCCGGGCGGAAACGAAGATAATCATTTAAAGTGGCGGTGACGGTGTTATTTAATTTCAACATGCGTTCCTTTCCACCTTTTCCTAAGATAATGATTCGGTAGGTGTCTCCATCTTTTTGAATGCTATTCTGATTGAGTTGGAACATCTCGGATACACGCATACCTGTATTTAAAAAAAGGAGTATAATGGCTAGGTCTCTCATTTCTTGCCATTTCTTACTTTTAATATTTTTCCTTTTATGATAGGTTTGTACACTTTGAATCAAGCGAAGCGCTTCTTCTTTGGTTAAAAAAACAGGTACACGTTGTTTTGATCTAGATTTTAAGGATTGATCTTCATATTCTTCCATCGGGTCACGATCAAGCACACGGATTTTTACCAAATAAC
This sequence comes from Polycladospora coralii, assembly GCF_014773435.2. Taxonomy (GTDB): domain Bacteria; phylum Bacillota; class Bacilli; order Thermoactinomycetales; family Thermoactinomycetaceae; genus Polycladospora; species Polycladospora coralii. The sequence continues at coordinate 90,478 of NZ_JACXAG020000001.1, forward strand.
GAAATAACGAGCGAAGGGATGCGCGTTTTCTGCGTTTTCCAGCTTGGGAATTTTCTCTAAAATGTGTGCGCGTGATCCATGTTGGTTCTTTGCGTCCTGTAGAAGCATTTATTTTGTATATTTTGACGTGAACAGTCCGTTCATACCCATGTTCAATTTGTCTGAAAAACCGCTTAATTGTTCGTGCATTCACGTCTTCAATAGAGACATCTTTTTCTTTTATGTAATCGAAAAACAAAGCGAAATCATAAGCATAATTTGCTATGGTCTGTATCGAGCGTTCTGCACTGATCATCTCTAGAAAGAATTCTTGTATATCTTCTGGGAATTGGGCTACAATAAAATTAATATTTTCTGGTAATCGTCTGGAAACGATGGAGGTTTTCATCAAATTCAACTCCGTTATTCTTTTCTAACAGTTTATCATGGAATGCAAGATATATCATCTTGGTGTGATTGCAAGCGCGCTTGGCATTGCTCCAACCCTAATCGTCGAAATAACGGCGTGTGTTTTGACATTAATAATCGTCACTGTTCCATCAGTTCTATTTGCAATATATACAAATTGTCCATCTGGGTCTATAGCAAGCGCAATTGGATCTGCTCCAATACTAATCGTTGAAATGACGGCGTGAGTTTTGACATCAATCACCGACACTGTATCCCCGCTAAAATTTACAACAACCGACACTGTATCTTCGCTAGAATTTAAAACGTAAGCAAATTGCCCGTCAGGCGTTATCGCAAGCGCAAGTGGATTGCCTCCAACTTTAACGACAGCAATAACTAATTGTGTTTTGACATCAATTACGAATACTCTATCATCACCATCATTTACGACATAAGCAAATTGCCCATCCGGTGTGATTACAATGTCAAAGGGTTCACTTCCAACTGTAATCGTAGCAACTACGATATTCTGCTTAAGGTCAATCACTAATATCCGATCATCTTCATTGTTCACGACATAAGCAAATTGCCCATCCGGCGTTATCGCAATGGTACTCATTTCATTTCCAACTGTAATCGTAGCAACTACGATACTCTGCTTAAGATCAATCACTGATAAATCTTGTGTGTCTGTATTTCCAATATATGCAAACTGTCCATTCGGCGTTATAGCAATTCTTGATGGATTTTTTCCAACCGCAACCGTTGCGACTACTAGATTTCGTTTCCGATCAATGACTGATACAAAATCATCAGCATTGTTCAACACATATACAAACAGTCCATTTATTCTAAAATATGCTTTCTATCCGCATATTATCCTTATTCATTTATCAACACAAAAGACACCCCTATTTATCAAGGGGTGTCTTTTGTATGGGTGTTATCGAGTGAGTTGGTGCACATGTTTTTCTTTGCATGCTGGAGAGCAATAGGATTGATGTTCTTCTTCACATTCTGTACAACAAATATGCTGATGGTTACATGTGCAATATGCACAGTTAATGTAACGATCTTCAGGTTTTCCACAATGATGACACTTGCCAACCACTTTATCTTCTTCCTGATTTATAGGAACAGAAATGCGCTCGTCAAAAACATAGCATTTACCGTCAAATAATTTCCCGCGGACTTCTGGATCTTTTCCGTAAGAGACAATTCCACCATCTAACTGTGCAACATCTTCAAATCCTTCTTCAATCATAAACGCTGTTAGTTTTTCACAACGAATACCACCTGTGCAATAGGTAATAAACTTCTTATCTTTTTGATCACCAAAGTTTTGACGAATCCACTCTGGGAAATCACGTGTTGTTTCAACATCGGGGCGAATGGCACCACGGAAATGACCAATATCATATTCATAGTCATTGCGACCATCAATTACGATCACATCTTCACGCTGCAAGTGTTCATAAAACTCCTTAGGTGAAAGGTGTTTTCCTGTTTTTTCGTAGGGGTTAGCCTCACGATCGATTCTCCAAGTTACAATCTCATCGCGTGCACGCACTTTTAGCTTTGGAAATGCGTGTCCATCATGTGGATCAATTTTAAACACCATATCATGGAAGAGAGGGTGACTTTGCATAAACGCCATGTACTTTTCAGTTTGTGCAATAGGCCCTGATAGGGTGCCATTAATCCCTTCTTTTGAAATGAGTACGCGACCTTTTAGTCCTAATTCTTCACAGAAGTCATAATGTTGATCAGCAAACTGTTCAGGTTCTTCGATAGGGGTGTATTTATAGTAGAGCAGAATTTGATAAGGTTGATCTTGCGTGTTCACACGTTTCACCTTCTTAGCTGTAAAAGTTCTACCCGCTATTATACCAAGAATAAAGCAAGAACTCAAAAGAAAATTAAGAAGATAGGAATGTTTGTTCGAGCAAAAGGTGAAATAGCTATAAAGGGTCCTATAAAGCTCTTTAATCAATTTCAGGTTAGGTTGAGTGTAATGACATTCATTTTGAATTTAAGATGTCTTAAAACGGAAATATGAAGGGGGTTTCTAAGTGGGAAAACGCTAAAATTAACATTTACTTCCAACCCCCTTCTTAATAAGGTTACAAAATGTTTGTTTTGTAACCTTATTAAGAAGGAGGTTGGAAAACACGAGTGTACATGAGATTTCCATCTCGAAATCTCAACAGATAAAGTTAACTATAGAAATGAGATATTAGAACAAATCCAAAAAAAACAAACCTAGCATTAGGTTTGTTTTTTGTCTAGCTTATCAAATTTCTCCCTCAAGCTTAATCGTTCACGATCAAACCAGCCATTTTTCATTTTTTCCATTAATTGTTTTTTGCTAATCTCACCTTCACGATATTGCCGATTCAATTCTCTTCTTTTATCAGCTGGCAACTTTTCATTCGAATCCATCTAATAACCCCTCTCTTTTTAGATCAATATAAACAAGTGGAAACAATAAACTGCTAAATAACAACACACGTTCTATCTCTGTTTTATCGAAAGAATCTTGCAAAGTTCCAGCCAGGGACAACACTCCTATTTTTCTGGGTGTGTGTATCCCCGCTTTTAGCGGCACACACAATAAACTTTTGTAATTTTCGTCTAGTGCCTCTTGTTTATCATATTCGCAATTACATTCCATCATGTTCGGAATATAGTTCACTTCGCCATTTCTCCAAGCGATTCCTACTGCACTTCCTTCGATTGGTGGAGAATATTCCTTTACTTGATGAGAATGCCCGCTTGAATGAGCTAAATAAATCAATTTGTCATCCTGATGTTTCGTCTTCACGTATACAATTACCCTGGGATTTTTATCTCGGAAATCTTTAAGTGTATTCGTCAGATAATCAAGTAAATTCCGATAAATGTCAATACGATTTTCAATAAATGCTTTTTCATCTTGAATAGCGATTGCCATTTCATCCGCAGTATACATAATTTGTGAAATCGTGTACGTTTCGTCTTCATACTTCTTATCTAGTGCTTTGTATAGTTCCTTTAAAGTATGATATTTACTACCGAGTTCTTGGAGTTGTTTTTTCTTCTGCAAAATCACATCAGATTGCATTTGTAAATTTTCTTTAATACTCCAATTTTCAGTTTCTAGTTGCGAAAACTTTTTTTCTAAATCAAGATATTCTTTACGAAGCAGTTCGATCTCCGCCGTCGGATTACCTCCCTGCTGTTGATCACCAAGCGGATTACCTAGCCAATCATTTTCTCCTTTATAAAAACGGTATAAATGAATAGCAATCAAAACAGCTAAAGAAACAGCTACCAGATATCCCAGATACTCTAAAAACCAACTATTGCTTTTCTCTAAAAGATCGATAAAATCGAGAAATTCCTCCATCCGCAAACTCCCTTCTATAGATAAAATCGATCAATAAAAAAAGCATAGTATTTAAAAACTATGCTCATCTATCTTATATTATGCATGAAATTTCATGATGATGAAACGTTGATTTGTTGTGCCGAAGGAAAAATTATGGGATACTTGGCAGGATAAAATTGTTGCCTTAAAAAAAGGTACTGCTTCTCTAAGAAAACTTCTTCTTTATTTTTCTCCGTTTTGATATTGGGCCACCATAATTGGATAAAATTTCTACTTATTTCTGCTCGATGATATACATCTAAATGATTTCTTCGTAGTAAGAAAGATTCCAACACTAAATACTGTTCGGCAGAAGTTTGCTCTAGTTTTTCTAAAATCTCTATTTCTTTCTTGGATAAAGCGAGCGTTGCGTATTGAAAGTGTATTTCGCGCTGCTCTTCTTTCCGCTCTTGTATGACAATTGTACCTGCCACGAGATCTCCCAATCTTTTCTCTTCCTTATTTATAAATATCGATAAGGTACCTAGTAGATAAAAACTAGGCAATATGTCAACGAGTTGTAATACATTACGCAAAAAGATGGAAATCAATTTTGGATTTCGTCCATCATCTTGTAAGACACGGATCTTTACTATTTTTTTGCCAAACGTTTGTCCTTTCATCCCGTATTCAAATAGCGTAAAGTAGAGAATGGGTATTACGGTTAGAAGAATAATGAATAACGCCGTAAAATACGAATAAGCATTTGTTGGTTCGCTCGAGGTCTCGTAAGACGTAGAAATACCATAAAAAACATACACGATCATGCCCATTGGAATGTAGGCAACCGCGATTAACAACCAGTCGATAATCTTCGCGATGCCTCGCACTCCTATGCCAGCTGTTTCAAAAGGGACACGCACAAATTCTGGTGTCTGAATATCAATGATATTTTTCAATAATCTTATCCTCTCTTTCCTTACTTCATGATACACTAAAACCGGAGGTGCAGAAATATGGGGATATCACAGCCTACTAAAACAAAACATAATCGTTTTATACAAGATAATCAAAAAATGTGGACAAGATTAGAATACTTAATAGCTAACTTTTCATCATTAGATCACGATGAACTCAATGAATTTGGTCATACATATAGGCAAGTTTCATCACATCTAGCTTTTGCACAAACCTACTATAAAGATCATGAAATGAATCACTATTTAAATCAGTTAGTTATCCGAGCGCATAACCTCTTATACAGCCCGACTAAAAAGAGATATTCTCGCAAGCTATATCAATTCTTCTTTCATCGATTTCCCGAACTGGTATATCGCCGCTCTTCATTCTTCCTTGTGGCCCTTGCTTTGTTTTTATTCGGCACCTTATTAGCCTTTACTTTAACATACATCGACAAGAATTTTGCTACTTTGTTTTTTCCAGAAAGCATGATTCATGAAGGGAACTTTGACGAAACAAAAGAACAATGGAATTACGCCATTGTTTCAAGTGAAATCATGACAAATAATATCATTGTTGCATTTATGTGTTTTGCGGGAGGGGTACTCTTCGGTTCTTTAACGACTTGGTACCTCTTCATGAATGGCATGCTCCTTGGTTCACTCGCATCACTTTACCACCAAGCAGATAGCGCCTATCAGTTTTGGGCATATATTTGGCCACATGGTGTATTGGAACTAACCGCAATTTTTATTGCTGGAGCTGCCGGTCTATCTTTAGGATATAAAATGTTGGTCCCTGGAGAGCTAACTCGAAAACATGCCATCATTCAAGAAGGCATCATCTCGATAAAAATGATGCTAGGTGTCATCCCTTTATTTATTGTAGCAGCGCTAATTGAAGGATTCTTCACCCCTCTCCCCCTACCACATTGGAGTAAGTATTTCGCGGCTTTGATAACTGGCGTTATTCTAGTAATTTACCTTGGTCGGCCATTTTTTAAATATGGTGTTAAGCGTGCTTAGCACATTAAAAAAGCTTCACTAAAAAACGACTCTCATCCTAATATAGAGTCGTTTTTTATGAACTATGATAAAGTGATTCTTACATCTCCTATGTTCTTCTGGTCCCAAAATAAATGTAACTGGTCTCCATCTACAATTTCTCCTACACCACTCGGTGTTCCTGTATAGATGATATCCCCAGCATCTAAACCCAATTGCTGAGAACAAGATCGCAACAGCGTTCTAAGATCAAAAATCATATCCCTTATGCAACCAACTTGTACCTGTACACCATTCTTGTGTAAGGAAAACTCCTTATCTCTACATGCATCAATAGAATCAAAAGGAAAAAACGTCGAAAGCACCGCTGCATTTCGAAATCCTTTTGCTACCAACCATGGATAACCTTTTGATTTTAATTGCTCTTGCTCATCGCGTAGCGTTAAGTCAATACCAATTGCAAAGGAATCTACAATCTGTTCAATTGGCAACTCTTCTACATATGGACGGGCTAAATGGATCACAAATTCCGTTTCATAATGAATAAGGCCACGATCACCCGGCAAAGACAGGGTGCGCCCATCTGCTTTCACTAAAGAATGTGTAGGCTTAGAGAAAAACATTGGATTAGACGGTTTTTGATTACCTAATTCAGCCGCATGTAATGCATAATTACGACCAACACAGTAGACATTTCGAATAGATGCTAGATTCAATTTAACTGTCCCTTCTCTTTTAAGTGTGTGTTTAAAGCGCTTGCTTGCATCCATGCATTTTTATCATTTATAATATCGCCAGGCTTGCCACTCTTCCCTAATATATAACCTTTCATATCCATCGACATGAAATCAAAAATGTAATTAAATTGTTGTACAAGTGGCAAACCTGTTAAGTGGACAGCATCTCCACCTGTAATGAGAACATAGCAGGGCTTATTTAACATGTTAGCACGAAAATCATAGCGACTATCACGCAATGACTGTGACCATCGATCGATAAAATTCTTAAGTATGCCACTCATTCCATACCAGTAAAGAGGAGTAGCAAAAATGATCAGATCCGCCTCCATCACGGTTTGTATCGTTCTATCATAATCATCTATAACAGGAGTAAATCCAGATTCGTCATGTCTTTGGTCTACTACCGGTTTAATATGTAAATCTCTTAATTTAATCCATTCCACATCGAGTCCCGCACATACATGTTGTGCCAACGCCTCAGAGTTCCCTTCATCACGTGAACTGCCCAATAATGTAACAATTTTCATCGATTGTACCCTCTTTTCTTATCAAATCATATAATTCTACATATAGTTTAACATAAGCAAATAGATTAAGTGGCTTTGTCAACCTTCACCTGATTCTGATTTACCAGCAGTGTAGTTGCCACACCTATAAATATCGATAGCGTGCCAACGATTTGCATAAAAGAAGGTCGAAACCCAACCCACAATATATCTAACAAAATCGCAACAGCTGGATCAAGAAAGACAAGTATAGCTGTAACTTTAACAGATAAATAGCGAATACTACCAAAAAATAGTAAATAAACAATACCCGTATGTACAACTCCGAGGACGAAAATGGCGATCCAATTGCTTACTGTCAGATTTGAAAATGTATGAAATTCAACCCACGGTAAAAGTAGAAAAGTTCCTACTACTAACTGCATAAAAGTTACAGCATAGGAGCTTCCGATAAGCGTAAGAAGTGCATAAAATAGTGCTTCCTACAGATAATAGGTGATTTACCGTAATAGATTGTGGTTAAACGCTCTCTAAAAATAAAGCTCTCTAACAATAAGACAATCACTGGCGCTAGATAGTAAATCGATACCGTAATAGAAATAGGGAGTGATTCAAAAGATCGAAACAAAAAAAGCCAATTTAAGACTAGAGCCAAGCTACAACCACTTAAGAATTTCATCTCTGTTTTTGTCCAATTTTCCTGTCTGTATTGTCCCGATAAAATCCAAAAAACACCTATAAAAACGGAAGCCAAAACACAACGAATAAATACGAGTTATCGCATTTATTCCTGTAGCTTGTGCTACAATACCAGTCGTTCCAAAAATAGTCATAGCAATTGCAAAATTAAAAATTATGAGCTTGGGATGTTTCAAATTGATGTCCTCCCGCTGAAATCATCTGATCAAGTAAGGATAAACACTTATCCTTACTTGACTCGATTATATGGTTTGTTTCCTTCTGATTTCTAAATAAGATTGAATAGCGGCACTAGCCATACGCTGAGGCGGAACATCCACGTGATGAACATGACGTCCTCTCCATCTATGAAGCGCTTGCTTCCTCTCATTCTTTAAGGAACGAGCAACATGTTGCTTGAGTGCGATTTCTAACGTTTCTGGCATTTGGTTTTCAATTTCCCCCAACTTCGAATCTTGCATCGACACTAATAATAAGTGGTGTTTTTTGACGGTCATATTTAACATCTCTGCTAATTGATCTGAAAAAGAGATGTTGACCATATCCGTAAATAACGTAATAAGTACCTTATGTTGATATTGAGCCCGTACATATTGCCAAGCGTGTACATAATTGGACTCTGCATAAGATGGCTTAATATCAAATGTCGCTTCTATCATTTTTTGGATATAATTGATCCCTTTTCCAGGTGGTAGCCAACAAATGATATCATCTGCAAATGCTAATAAACTAACTTGATCGCCTCTCTTAAGGGCTACAGATGCAAAGCCGAGCGCCGCCTCTAAGGTTTGATCAAGCTGGGTACGTCCTTCATTTTGTATCCCCATCATACGACCACAATCCAGTAAAATGATCACACTTTGTCCCATTAATGGTTGATATACATTACTCACTAATTTCCCAATACGCGCTGTACTCTGCCAGTTAATATTTCGCGGATCATCATCCGGTTGGTATTCACGAATGTGGGAAAATTCGCTTCCGCTCGGAACGATACGCTTAATGGATCTGCCTTCATTCGAGTGAAAGAGTGGCATACCTTTACGCACACGACGGGTAACTTCAAGTGAAGGATATACCTTCGCTTCATCTTCACATCGTAAACGTTCTTGTATGACCAGTAACTTCCACCTACTTTCCATGCGAATGTGCACATCATGAAAAAAATGTCTCCCCCTCCGATGGGGCTTAGCTTGATAACTAAAGGATTGCTCTGTTTCACCTTGCCAAGTTAGCGTAAATTGACGTTGGCTTACGCTAAAACCATCAGGATAGTCATCTTCGATCCACATAAACGTGTTCAATGGAGCTGATGACGACAAAACAACTTCAACACGATTCCATTGGTCAATCTCAAAAAGCATATCTTTTTTGCGTAAAGCACTTACTGAGGGGAACTGACTTAAAGTAAAAACATCGAGTAGTATGATGCCTAAAAGTACACCGTTTACCAGTATAAATACAAAAAGTCCTAACCCCCAGAACTGGGCACAAACGAAAAGTAAGACTGCTATGCCTAAAATAGCTAATAAACGATCAGATGGGATAAGTCTCTTATCTTGGGACTTCAGTTTTTTGAATAACTTCTTCCACAACATCATCCGGATTCCACCCCTCCAATTCACTATCGGGATGGAGGAATAAACGATGACGTAATGCCGGCTTCACGACTTCTTTAATATCATCCGGTGTAACAAAGCTACGACCCGATATCGCTGCGTGCGCTTTAGCAAGTGTCAATAATGTAACGCCAGCACGTGGGCTTGCACCCAAACTAACTTGAGTATGCTCTCTCGTTTGACGAATAATTTGCATCACATATTGAACAACAGACTTCTCAATCGTTACTTGATTTATGCATCCGCGCATCTCCAATAGTTCTTCTGGATCGATTAATGCTTGAACCATCGTTTCACGACTTACCCCTAACTCATGAGTAGCATACAGAAATAACTCTTCTTCTTCAAGTGGATAATCAATTAAAAGCTTCATTGCAAATCGGTCGAGCTGGGCTTCTGGCAAAGAATATGTCCCTTCGTACTCGATTGGATTTTGCGTAGCCACTACAAAAAATGGCTTTTCTAAAATGTGCGTTTCCCCATCAATCGAAATTTGTCCTTCTTCCATTGCTTCTAGCAAGGCTGACTGGGTTTTGGGTGGCGTACGATTGATCTCATCTGCAATTAAAACATGTGAAAAGATCGGGCCTTTACGAAATGAGAAGTGCCCAGAATGCATATCATAAACCTTTGTTCCAATTACATCAGAAGGCATTAAGTCAGGAGTAAATTGAATCCTGTTCGATTTACAATCTACGACTTTAGCCAGCGTTCGAACCATTAGGGTTTTACCAAGTCCTGGCACCCCTTCTAGTAAGATATGACCGCCAGTCAACAGACCGATCCATAAAAATTTAAGTTGCTCTTTCTGACCGACAATCGATCTTTGTAATACTTCTACAACTTGTTGTGATTTAATTGATATTGATTCAAATTCCATTTTAAGCGTGCTCCTTCCGCAAGCGATCAATCGTTTGTAATATAGCTAGCATTTCGGACTGTGAAATCGGTTTCGTGAACTTAGAAATTTCATTTACTTTGCTCGATAACTTTTGATAAGTATCATAATCAGATGATCCGTACTTTTCTCTTATCCCTTCAGAATCAAGTCCATTTAACTGCTCATTAAGTTGATTGAAAGCCGTTCGTACAATATCATTTCTTAAATTCGACTTTTGATAACGATGTGCTAAACCTTCTACATACTCCATCGCATCTCGTGACAATTTTACCTTCTCATAGCGAGGACGACTAAATCGTTTCCCTTTCGCATAAAACCAAAGGATGATTAGAATACATGCCTGTATGATAACAAACCAAACTTGCGCATCTAAGAAAAGAATGAAGCTTAGCCAACTCGGGGTTTGAATCGCGTTATTTTCTGATGTTAAATCTTCTCCATTTCCATCTGAAGCGTAATTTTCATCCCTTTCCGCCAACTCTCCAAAAAAGGAATGGATAGTTTCATCAAAGTAGATCGTACGATTCCAGTCCGTAACCACCCATAAAAAGAAAGCAATGTGATCTACATGATCTAATGCTTCGTTTTGTATAAAATAAGGCTCTGGTACGTATAGGATTCGCCCATCCCCTACATCACGCTTCACGATCAAGGGCTCGTCCTGGGCATTAAGCGCAATGATGCGATCTGAATCACCAAGATTAGCTACACATTCTTGATGTGGCCACTCTAAAGTATACATATCTGCTAACCATTTTTGGCTTCGATCGGTAGCTATTGCTTTTACTTTTTCTTCATCTGAACAAACTTGGGTCGTAAATTGAAAAGCCTTGGTCCACTCCGAATGTCCCAAACTGATTAAGACCACTTGATTTCCACGCTTCATCCAGGCATTAAGCTTCTGGATTTCGGACTCATCTGGCAGTGATTTTGTAGGATGAGCAATATACAGTGTAGAGCCAGTTCCTTTAGGGAGATCACTGTACTTTTCTTCCCACGTTTGTACCTTTTCCCCTCTTTTTTGATAAAAGAGATACAAAGCTTTGACTCCGTTTTCATCCGGGTTTTGCGATGAAAACGGTAAATTTGGAGACTTTTGGAGCCAAAATACCCATGCAACTCCCATAATAAAGAGGACACAAATGATGATTGTCATTTTAACGACCTGTTTCATCCGGACCCTCCTTCTCTGTCAACGCATCCAAATGATGTGAATAAGCAGCATACTCTTGCTCATTTACGGGAGACTCTCCATATTTCACACGCTCAAATTGTGCTGTGATAGCTGAGAAAGAGGTTGATTTTTCTGGCCAACTGTTCTTTAACTCTTTCCGATAATCACCATTCGTTTTATTTGATTTTAAGTTCAGTTTCTGTTCATTTGCCAGAAAAGTGAGACTCCACTTAAACCATGCCATAACACCTAGGTTATATTTCCCTTCCTTTACATATGTAAGGGCTTGTGCTCGCCAGTCTGTATCGCGGTGTACTTGCTTATCGGAGGTATCTTTCCATTCCTGTCGTGTGAACCACCATCTCGTAACCAGCCATACCAAAAACGCGATGATCAAAATGCCAAGGATGCTCCACATGATTGTCCCTACCTCACTCAAATCGAGTGACTCTAAAAAACCACTTTCACGCTCATTTGTATGTGGCAATGGATGCTCATCTAATGTACGACCAAATTCAGATTGTGATAATATTTCCGCAAGTTGGTCACGAGCAGTTTCGATATCTGATTGAATAACGTGTCACCTCCGATCTGGCGTTAAGCGTCTAATCTGTTCTTTAATATCGGTCGCTTCCGTCAGAATAAGTTGGTTTTGATAGAATAGCGCGATATATAGGGGTGTGAATAAGAATAAAATTGGACCAATTCCAATGGTTATGAGACTCCCAATCGTATACCATAAGAGACTTAAATACGCAAGATCCCATAAAGCCCAATCTAAAAAACTCATACTCAGCATCGCGATAAGAGACTTAAACATGCCAAGAAAAAATAATGCACCAAAAGTTTGCCACACTTTTCCTCTACTTAAAGTCCAACTCTTCTTTATTGCAAAACGAAGTGTACGCCGTTCCATCATAAACACAGGAATTGTAAGCGCAAAGCGGATAAAAAAATAGGAAGCCAAAAGTGCAATAAGTAGCTCACACAAAAAAACGATTCCCGCTATGTCGACTTGAGTATGAGGTGTAAGTAGCCATATTGAGCTAATGATCACCCCACTAATAGCGGTAAGAATAAGTATAAATGGGAGATGGGCAAATATCGCTCTGAAACTATGCAGCATTGTTTTTTTAATGGTGCTCGTACCACGCAGTTCTTCCTGATTAAGCATTTGTAAGGAAGCGTATTGTAGTATGGGATAGAGCAGAAATAAAACAAAGAAATATTGGATGCTTCCGCCAAGATAGTAGAAAAAAGTGTCGCTATTTTCACCCGAACGTAGACTTTCCGTTTGGTAGATTATCCACCATACTTCAAGCGCAAGAAAAGGCAGACTAAAGCAGAAGGATAGCAAGTACAATTTTTTAAAATGCAGTCGAAGCAAGCGGAAAGTGCCATCGATCAACTCAGTAAAATGGAGATAACGCAAAAATCCACCCCTTACTTTATATATTTTTCTAAGATTATTATACACGATTTGAATCTGATAGAAGTGAGTATTGTTACTCACTTCTATCAGATTCGTTTACCTGGCTAATAAGGATTCATAAGTTGACTGATTCAAATGTTTGGTAAGCGCAACAATAAAGGCAATAGAAGCTTCTATATCTTCTTTATCTACAATCGACGCATGTGAATGGATATAGCGCGCACAAATGCCAATGGCAGCAGTAGGAACTCCCTCACCTGAAATATGAAATCTCCCTGCATCTGTACCACCTGGCGAGACGAAAAATTGATAGGGAATCCCTTCAGATTCAGCAATATCAAGGAGAAAATCGCGCATACCTGGAAGTGTGATCATCGATCGATCATATAATCGGATTAATACACCTTTTCCAATTTCCCCATATCCATTTGACACACCTGGAATGTCTCCAGCTGGTCCTGAATCAACTGCAAAAGCAACGTCTGGTTGAATTAAATTAGATGATACTGCAGCACCTCGTGTTCCTACTTCTTCCTGTACGGTAGCACCGCTATAGAGTAAATTGGGTTGCTCGGCTTGTGGTAATCTTTTTAACAGCTCGATAGCGAGCCCACAACCAAAACGATTATCCCATGCTTTACTCATTAAACGATGTCCCCCCTCAAGTTCTGTGAAAGGACTATGCGGAATAATGAAGTCACCGGGTTGAATCCCCCATTCCTCTACTTGCTCTTTCCCGTTGGCACCCACATCAATAAACATTTGATCGATCTCAAATGCTTTTTTCCGTCTTTCCATACTCAATAAATGTGGAGGGATGGAACCGATCACGCCGGCAATCATTTTGCCGGAACGCGTCAAGATATCTACACGTTGCGCCAACATGACCTGACTCCACCATCCGCCTAAGGTTTGAAATTGAATAAACCCTTCTGCTGTAATTTTAGTCACCATAAAAGAAACTTCATCCATGTGTCCAGCTACCAACACTTTAGGACCTTTAACATCAATCCCTTTTCGTACAGCAAATAGGCCGCCCAACCGATCTTGAATCACTTCATCTGCATATGGCGTCAGATAATGACGCATCAATTCCCGTACATGATGTTCATAGCCTGGAGCTCCAGGTGCTTGGGTTAACTCTTCAAACATTTTCCAATCCGTCATGATGAACCTCCTCTAATTGTTCCTTTTTCCATTCCTGGTATCGCCTATGTACAGTCGCTCGTGAAACATCATAGCCAAATCCATTTAATGTAGCTGCAATCTCAGCAAATGTGAGCTTTTTCTCTTTGAGCGCAATAATTTGTTCAATAGGCACCTGTTTTTTTTCTCTTCCACCTAACCCTTGATTTTTGAGATTTTTCGCTGGGCGATAACCTTTTTCCTGAATGGCTCGTTTCATCCCCCAGCTTATTTTTTGATTCATCATCTTGCGTTGCAGCTCTTCTACTTTCGCAATGATATGTAACACGGTAGATTCTCCAGCATCTAGTTCCAATTCACCTTGATTCTGAAAGCTATAGATTTGGCACTGTAATTTGTAAAGTTGATGGATTATAGCCAGCTTGGCTTCACCTCGTCCTAGGCGTGTATCATCTTGGACTAAGAGAACATCTGCCTGCTTACTCCGAAAATATTGCAAGATGTCATGAAGCCCTTTGCGATCTAAATGATATCCACTCTGCTGCTCTGAAATCACATCGACAACCGTAAATCGAAGCGCTTCCGCCCACTCTCTTAACATACTTTCTTGACGTGACAAACTAGTCTCCTGCGCTTCCTTTTGCGTACTTACGCGAATATAGAGGACCGCTTTTATCATCTATGTAGTTCTCTCCCTTCACCTTGCAGGTTCTGAGTAAATTGAGTAAAGTGGTTATGGAAGGAGTGAGAAAGACATGATTACCAAAGAACTAATTACAAGAATTAATGAACTAGCTCATAAGCAAAAAAGCATTGGATTAGACGAGAGTGAGAAAAAAGAACAACAACAACTACGCCAAAAATATTTAAAAGCGATACGTGGCCAAGTGAAAGATCAACTTTCCCGGGTCCGCTTTGAGAATCAAGAGGATTAGACTCGGCTAAACACCTTCCTTATTATAACGAACTCCTATGATTACGACAAACAAGTCCGCCTACGTGGACTTGTTTTTTTTCACAATGAATCCCCCAATTGTACAAATACTCTTTTATATTTATTGTAAGTGTTTTCACATGCTATACTAATAAAATCTGTGCGTTAGTGAACGTTTTAATAAAATAGAAAAGAGGCGATGCTTCAATATGACGAGTGTACAACTTTATAAAGAGCAATGGTTTGGCAATATTAGAGGCGATGTTTTAGCGGGAATGACTGTCGCGCTGGCACTGATTCCAGAGGCCATAGCATTTTCTATCATTGCAGGTGTAAACCCAATGGTCGGGCTATATGCTTCCTTCTGTATTGCTGTGATTACAGCATTTGTTGGTGGTCGTCCCGGTATGATTTCCGCAGCAACGGGTGCTATGGCACTTCTGATGGTTACTTTGGTACGAGATCACGGAATCGAATATTTGTTTGCAGCTACCGTATTAACCGGAATCATTCAATATTTCTTAGGATTGCTTAAGGTTGGACGTTTCATTACCTTTATTCCCCATTCCGTGATTACAGGTTTTGTAAATGCATTAGCCATCTTAATTTTCTTAGCTCAGTTAGTACATTTTAAAGAGGCTTCTTGGGTCATGTATGCAATGGTTGCGGCTACACTCGCGATCATCTACTTACTCCCTCGATTAACGAAAATCGTACCATCAGCATTGGTCGCCATCGTAACCATCACCATTATTACGATTATACTGGGGCTAGACATCCGTACCGTAGGAGATATGGGAGCTATTACACAATCCTTACCGATCTTCCACTTGCCGGAGATGCCGCTTACAAAAGATAGCTTATTGATTATCCTACCTTATTCTTTTGCGCTGGCATTAGTAGGGATATTAGAATCACTCCTTACCGCTACCATTGTAGATGAAGAAACAGACACCAAGAGTAATAAAAACCGTGAGGTAAAAGGACAAGGTCTTGCCAATATTGTAACGGGCTTTTTCGGCGGTATGGCCGGATGTGCGATGATTGGCCAATCTGTCATTAATGTGAAGTCAGGTGGACGTGGCCGTTTATCTTCATTCGTAGCAGGTGCATTCTTACTTTTTCTCATTCTTGTACTCGGAGACATTGTTACCCAAATTCCCATGGCCGCGCTTGTAGGTGTGATGATTATGGTTTCCATCAGCACCTTCGATTGGGGATCTCTTAAAGCTTTGCATAAGATTCCACGCGGAGATGCTCTTGTCATGATCGTAACGGTCGCGATTGTCGTGATCACACATGACCTATCTAAAGGTGTAATTGCAGGCGTGATCATGAGCGCGGTGATATTTGGTTGGAAAATCGCTAAACTCAAAGTTAAAACGACGATGCATGAGAATCAGAAAGTTTACCGAGTATCGGGACAACTCTTCTTCGGAACCATGATGCACTTTGTCGATCTATTTCAGTTCGACGAAGATCCAGATGAAATTACAATCGATTTTAGTCATGCACATGTCTGGGATCAATCAGCTGTAATTGCGATCTCCAAAGTAGTGAATAAATATCACCTACTTGATAAGAAAGTTCATATTCAAGGATTAAACCATGAAAGTGAAGGCTTGATTGAACGCATTGGACTATCGACACCTTCCGGACACTAACATTATGACAAAGAGCAATGATTCTCCTTGAATCATTGCTCTTTGTCTATCACGCTACTCATTTTGCGCATCATAAATTCGATTGGACCACGTTTGTAAAATCGTCTCCATATACTTGAAAAAAGCATAGCGCCCAGAAAGAACAGGAAAGAAATTAGAACAGCTATCCATAATGTCACATCGGAATAACCCACGAGATACAGAATGGTCAGCAACAAAAAATGCCCCACATAATGCGTTAGTGCCAACTGCCCTGTATACACCCACGGAGATAACCAGTTTTGAAAGGTACTTCTTTCCGATAAATAAATGCAACCCAATATCGTTAAGATAGCCGTACAAGAACTGGATAACATATAAAATAGATTAGGTGGCATTGGTTTCGTTTGAAATAAGTATTGTGCAATTTCCAAGCCAATAACTGGGGATGAAAAATAAATCAGCAGAGCGGAACAAAATTCTACCAGTACAAAACCAATTAGCGCCCCGATAGCCAGTTTCTTCCTAATTAGGGTGTCCTTCAAATCAACACGTCCTAACCACATCCCCAGTAGCAAAAAGCAAACCCACGGAAAAATAGGGTGATAACCATTAAACAGTAAATTGGAAATAAAACCTGTAGCTGTCCAAAAAGCTTCAAAATTTTGAAAGGAAGCATCCCAGCCCCAAGTATAGTCTAGAACAAGTAATAATATTTGGGATATCCCTAATATTGCACATAAAGTCCATACAAGTACCCGACTTGATTTCTCTATAAAAAAAGAGCCCACCACTAAATAGAAGGCATAGTAATGGAGAATATCTGCACGCCATCCACATAGTAAGAGAAGCATACCCAACCCCAACAGAAAAAGAGATCGTTTCCAAATTTGGATACGCGCTGATTTTAACAAAACATCATCTTGGGACAAGCGCACTTTTCTAGTCATAAGCGTTATGCCTATTCCTGCCAAGATGACAAACACAGCGGATGCTCTCCCCTCCAAAAGAGTGGTGAAGTACACCAACCACGCATCCCCTTCTTCTGTTGCGTTTAATGCAATTTTATAGTTCACAATCACCATACCCAAGATCGCTACAGCTCGTGCCGTGTCAAATCCGTAAATACGATTCATTTGATTATGCATTTGTACCCCCCCTATCACAACGGGGTTAAAAACACCTCCAGTATCGCTATATTTATTACCATCCCGTAATGAACACCTGGCAAGTAAATTGTAACGTAGTACTTTTCAATCTACAAGTCAATATTCCTACTCTTCTGCATAAAATAATGTGTTAGAATAAATTTTGTCGCATCATTTTAAATTGACATCAAAGGAGAAAAATGAAAATGAATCGTTTGAAAAGATCCGATTTGAAACGACTTGGATTGGATGCACTAAAAGGAAATTGGGGCACAGTAATCGGCAGTTTATTTATCTTGATCGCTATTTATGGCGCAATCTCTATCCTTTTTATTTTAATAGGAGGTACCCCTGATCCGAATAAAATATTCACTAAATTTGACGGTTTCAATTTGGTATCGCAACTCTTAACAACTGGAGCCTTTCAACTTGGATTTATTGCTATCTTTATGCATATTGCTCGCCAGCAAAAGGTATCAGTATCAATCTTATTTAAATATTATAAAAGTGGAAACCTCTATGTGAAATCTCTGATATGGTATATTTTGTATTCCATCTATCTCTTGTTATGGACCTTATTGCTTATCATCCCGGGATTCATTAAGTCATATTCCTATGCCATGTCTTCCTACATCCTAAATGATAACCCTGAGCTGTCGGCAAACCAAGCCATTACGCAAAGCCGTAAAATGATGGATGGTCACAAACTAGACTTATTCCTTTTACATCTAAGCTTTATTGGTTGGATTATCCTTGGGATCATTACATTCGGTATCGGGTTTATCTGGATTACGCCCTATATGCAAGCAACAGAAGCGATGTTTTATCGGAACTTAAAAGGTGAGCTTCATAATCAATAAACAAGAACCCCTTATCTTTCGACCACGCACGCTTTAAATGAAAAAAACTTCCACCGCTGAATAGTGGAAGTTTTTTTCATTTAAAGATAATCCATCCATATTTTAATTGAAGTAGCTAAGATCAAAAACGCTAACACCCATTGGAGAATTTTTGCATTTACCTTTTGACCAAATCTAGCACCTAAAGGGGAGGCAATGAGACTTGCCACAACCATGATTAGTGCAGGAATCAATAACACTTGACCCGTCGCAAATTTCCCGATTGTGGTTCCAATTGATGAAATAAATGTAATGGCTAGTGACGTAGCAATCGTCATACGTGTAGGGATTTTAAGCACAACCAGCATAATGGGGACTAAAATAAAAGCACCTGCAGCGCCTACAATACCCGCACCTAATCCAACTAGAACAGCTAATCCGGTAGCCAATACTTTACTAAAAGTAACTTGCTCATTTGGGATCATATCGATATTTTTTTTAGGAATAAACATGAGAATAGCTGCAAGCGTTGCCAAAATTGCATATACGAGATTAATCGTTTCTTCACTCATAATCGTAGAGCTATATGCCCCCATAAAACTGCCGATGATAATCCCCATACCCATATATAGAATGAGTGACAGATTTAAAAATCCACCTTTTCGATAAGCCCACACCCCTCCGATCGTTGCAAAAAATACTTGTACAGCACTAATGCCAGAAACTTCATGCGCACTAAAGGCTATAAGTCCCAGCGCTGGTGGAATATATAGTAGCATGGGATACTTAATAATCGAGCCACCTATACCTACCATACCTGAGATAAATGAACCGATAAAGCCAATTAAAAAGATGGTTACGATCAACATCATATCCATATACAGCGCTCCTTTAAAAAGAACAGGAGTGCTAGCATACCCCTGTTCTTACCCTTTAATCGTGTACAGCACAACGATTAGGTCCCATTTCCATCTCTCGTTGCTCCGCTTCATTCGATTTTTGAATCCCCATATTGGTGTGCCGAATATCCTGATAAGCATGTGGTTGAGGAGGTAAATTTTCGGCTACTGTTTGGTGAAATCGCTGTTTATCACTTAATTTTAAACCAGGATTGCTTTTGTATAACTCATCTAATGTCGCTTGTACGCTTCCATCTTGACCAAGTTCTGCTACTTTTCCAAAGTGTGCAGGTAAAACAATCAAATCGAAAGGAAGTTGTTTATATTTTTGATAGAGAGAATCATATAAATCGTGACTCCATTCATTTGCTTTACCCGCTAAGTCAGGTCTGCCAACTGAGGCGATGAACAAAATATCGCCGGTCAACAAGTATTGCTGATCCACAATGATCGAAGTACTACCGATGGTATGACCTGGTGAGTAGAGCGCCTCCACTAATGGAATATCTACACCTTCTACCAGTGGTTCGAACGTAAATTGTACTTCTTCAGCATCTTGAGGTGGCAAATAGTATCTGGCGCCTGTTTCATCCCTTAATAAACGTCCGCCCGATATATGATCGGCATGTAAATGTGTATCGATCACATAACGAATCTGCACCTGTATATCTTCCGCAAAATCTAAATATTGGGTAATCATCCGGCTGGGATCAATTACGATCGCTTCTCCATTAGATTCGATCATGTAAGAAAGACATCCTTTTCCCATACGCACAAATTGGTAAATAGTTCCCTTTTCGTTCAGATCAGCTATTTTTACAGGATGTAGATATTCACCCCAATATGTCATGCCCCCCTCAAGGAAAAATACATGCTCTAAACCTGCATCGACTAAGTGTTGCGCAACCATTTCAGATGAACCTTGTTTGGCACATACCACAAGTATATCTTGATTTTCCGGTATTTGATCGATAATATGATCGATACCATCAATGAGATCAAAATAGGGCATATTAAGATATTCAAAGTGCATTCCTTCGATTTTCCAATCTTGAAAGGCTTTCTCGTTTCTTACATCTAAAACGAAAAGAGAATGATCATTCAATATGCGTTGTGTAAGTTCCTTTGCTGACATCGGTTTGATCGACATCATCTACTCCTCCTTTATACCTCTTCTTTCTGAATAAGACCAGACCATTCATGCATACCAGGTAACACATTTCTCACTTGTGTAAATCCTTTGTCTGCAAGTAGTTGTGCAGCCAAGTCACTTCGGTTTCCTGTACGACAGATCACATAAAGATCAACATCTTTTTCGCATTCATCCAATCGACTCTCCAACTCCCCTAGAGGAATGGACATAGCTTGTGGGATATGACCAAAGTGATATTCTGCTTCTTCACGCACATCTACAATCAACATGTGCTCATTTGCATTCAATTTGGTTTGAAGATTTTGATTGGTAATCGTATGCGGGTATATTTTCTCTTGCTTTACTTCTACTTCGCTTGCTTTTCGAATAAAGTGATGAATCACACCTTCTATTTGCTTATTTCCTAAATATTGATGACCATTCTTATTGGACCAGGCTTGCATATCAGCTATAGAACCTTGATCTGTAGCCTCAACTTGCATCACATCTCCTGATTCTAATTGGTCCATACCTTTTTTCGTTTTAACAATCGGCATCGGACAAGCCATTCCTTTTGCATCAATAACGTGATTAACCTTAATGTTCATTTTGCACTCTCCTTTTAAATAAATAGATTTACATTTGCATCACTAGCTTCAGCTAGATAGGCAGCCACGCCTGCATAATCGAGTCCATCAATCAATTCTTCTTTTTTTAATCCAAGCAAATCCATCGTCATGGTGCAAGCGATTAGATTGACGCCCTGCTCTTGAGCCATTTCGATTAACTGTGGTAAGGAAAGAACTTGATGTTTTCCCATCACATGTTTAATCATTTTGGGCCCTATTCCGGCAAAATTCATCCTCGATAGTCCAAATTTCTCTGGCCCTCGTGGCATCATTTTCCCAAACATTTTCTCTAGCCCATTTTTTTCAACTGGAACATGTTCATCTTTCCGGAGTAAATTTAACCCCCAAAACGTATGGAAAATGGTTACTTCATGATCATATGCCGCTGCACCATTCGCGATAATAAATGCAGCAATCGCTTTATCTAAGTCACCGCTGAACAAAACAATGGTTGTTTTTTCAGGTTGTTTTTCCAAGTGATCCCCCTCCTTGTATACTTATACCCCTATAGGTATTGAAACAGACAAAAAATATATGCACTCCATCTAACTCAAATACCCATATGGGTATAATAACAGAGATAAAAAAAAGCTGTCAAGACATATATGCCTATCTGCTTTTTACTAACAAGTTTACGGCTTCTTGAATAAAAGCCTCAGTATCTTCTCCATTTTCAATCTGCCTACGTACACATTCCTCTAAGTTCGAACTTACGATCACAGCAATTGCACGATCTAAGGCTGTTCGTACCGCAGACATTTGCCCTACTAATTCCTTACATTCCTTCCCTTCATCCATCATATTGATGATTCCTTTTACTTGTCCTTCAATCCGTTTCATTCTATTTTTCACTTTTACATCGTATTCCATCTGATCCACCTCCTACATACTATGAATCTATTTCATATCATAACACACTTTTAGAATAAGCTGAAAGGAGTGAAGAAGTTACTCCTTTCAGCTCTGGCTTTCTACTGTTCGATCTAGCCATTCGTCCACCATTTCTTGAAATAACCTCGGCTGTTCGAGTTGCAAGTTATGACCAGCTCGATCTAATACAGCAAAGGTAGCACGTGTAAATCGCTGAAAAACATGCCAAGCATCTTGGAAGCCTGTCATCCCATCTTGGCGCCCCATTAGAAATAGGCTTGGTTTAGAGAATGCGGTAATCAGAACATCGACATCATCCGAAAAGGCATACTGTTTCCGTATTTTTTCTAAAAAAGATGGAATAGCTAATGTACTTCCATCTAAGATTTCAGTTTGAAATCGTTTCCAATTTTCTCTGTCTTGGACAACCGCATAGGTACAAAAAACCTCGCGTTCGGCTTCTGAGAGCTGTGTCAGAAAGTTTTCGTCTCGATAAATCACATGATGATCGGGCAGCGTTCTTTTATGGCTATCCGGGATGATCATCGGACTTATGAATGCTACACCAATCACTTGCTCACTTCTTTTTGCAATGATTCCACGCGCGATGTAACCGCCATAAGATAAACCAGCAATGAGAAACGGGGTATTCCCTATCACTTGATCAATAAATTCGAGCATCACATCAAGCATATCATCAGAACTGTGAATATGATTTGTTCCTACACTTTTCCCCATACCTGGAAAATCGACATAGATGCGTTTCCAATTTTCGCTCCTCTGTACAAATACGGGTTCTAAACAGCCAGTCATAACACGATGATCGAGCGAAAAACCATGAAGCATCAGTACAGGTTGTCCACTTCCTATAACTACATAGTGAACGGTCGTCTCACCAATCAGGCATTTCATTTGTACACCTCCTATTTGATATATCCTGTATGATTCTATAATAGAATAATTGATTGCATTAAGTACATCCATATTTCCATAAGTATCGAAATGGAGCCATCCTCTATTTTATATTATGGCACACGGGGAAAAGCATTTGAGTAGGGATCTACCTACTCAAATGCTTTAAGAAAATATTATTGATTGGACTGTATAAAACGAGCACAATTAAGACCAATCATCATAGCTGCCGTTGCAGGATTTCCATCGGGGATTTTGGGTGCAATACATAAATCTGCTATTCTTAAATTTTTTACACCATGAACCCTTAAGTGACCATCCACAACACCATCTGCTTTTGATCGGCTCATCCGACATTGTCCCGCATAATGGGTATAACTTCTAACTGTCGACTTCGAAAACCTGAGAAGTTCAATTCTCCTCCTATCTTTATTTTTAATTTGAAAGATCTCTTCTGCTGGTGCAACAACTTTAAATAGACCTTTAGGATCTAGTTTTCTTGCTCTTCTGATAATATTATATGTGATTAAATAAGCATCTACTGCTTCATTAAATTGTTGTTGTCCGACAAAATAATTTAATTGAACTTCTGGATATGCTTCAGGATCTGTATGAGCTGCACGAACAAAACCTAGGCTAGGTGGATTTAAAATGACAAGTGACATACTCATCACATTGGAAGGCTTTTTAGGGTTGAATTTCCAATTATTGAGAGAGACTAATGATGCGGGGAGATAAAAAGAGTTATATACCGTTTGCAATTGCAGTGAACGCGTTTTTGATCTTCGATTGAGAAAAGCACCAAACACAAAAGGTTGATTCGGATCTGCTCGTAATATTTGAAGCAATCGACTGGTTTCAATTTCAATCCCCATAGGCAGTGCATAGTGGGATTGCATATTTCGACCTACATTTTCATTGATTAAAATGGGTTCAATTCCAGCACGGAGTAAATCTTGCCTTCCTCCAATCCCTGAACGTTGTAGAATGACTGGTGAATAGTTTCCTGAAGAAACGATAATCTCTTTATTGGCATAAGCCACTTTGGAGACCCCATTATCTACAAATTCGACAGCATAAGCAATAAAACCGCCATTTACTTTTCGTAGTAGAACTCTGTTGACAGTTGCTTTTGTAATGAGCAACAAATTTCGATTAACGCCCACACCAACCGAGTTAAATTCATTACTTTGTGTGACAATGCTAGCGTTAAGATAGCCCGTTGCAGTTGATTGGCGAATAATATTATTTTTACTAAGCACTTTTTGATAATATTGCGATCGAACAAACGTACAGCCATTTATTCCCGTATTGTAGTCATCTACTAGAGGAACACCTGTGACTTGTTGTGTTGCTTTTGCGTAAGTGCTTCCCACGGTTCCATTTTTTTTGGTGAGCTCTTGCCTTACAAAAATGGGGCCATTACGACCTCGTTGATTCGGCTTTTGTGTACTACCTGTATAATTTTCAAATTCTTTAAATAATGGTAAGACACTTTTGTAACTCCATTGTGAGCCTACCATTTGTGCCCATTCATCATATAGCTCTTTACTTCCTCGAGTAGCGTATGAACCATTATGTTGCGTTCCGCCACCCACTAATCGACCCGATTGATAAGCTTGTTGCTCATTTAAAACGGGTTCCCGCTTTGTGAGTGCATTATAGGCAAATCTATTATTAAGTGCCTGATCTTCAGCATCTTCAAACTGGGGATTTAATGTTTCTGAAGTCATATTGGTTCCGGCTTCAAGTAGTAATACCGAATTAGAACGATTATCCGATAGTTTTTTAGCAACAATGGCACCAGCACTTCCCGCACCTAGCACAATATAATCAAAAGTTAATGCTGGTGTGGGGATTGGTTTAATTTTTCTACCCAAATGTACACCTCCATAACCATATTTCTTTCTAATAGTGATTATATTAATAACACAAAAAAGTGCTTGTGTGTTTTAATTACTACATCTATCCCATTCTTCTAGAACCAACTCCCTATTAATTTGAACACCTGCTTCATAACCGTCTGCCGCAGCTCCTAGTAATCCTGAAAAATACGCTTGTGCATCACCGATAATATACAATCCTTTGCATGTGGTTTGTCCATGTCTGTTGGTTTCATAACAACCCTTCTCATTTAAATGAACGCCTAACTGGGTAGGCAACAAACAAGCCTGTATGGCACCAGTATCTTGAATAAACCCTGCTGTTCGTGGTACAGATTGGTCACCTTCTACAATGACAGATGCTAATTTTCCGCCGATTTTAATTCGTAATTGTTTGATCGGTTTTTCAATCACCTTAATTCGCCTTTTTTCTAGAGCGGCCCATTCTATATCCGTCATACATGTAGGCCCATTGGTAAATACAATTAAATCTTTACTCCATTGATAAATCTGCTGTATATATCCATACATATGTTTCCCGTTAGCAAAAATCGCTAGCGGTTTCTCTTGTAATTCCCAACCATCACAATATGGACAAGGAAATATACTCTTCCCATAAGCTTCCTGCAATCCGGGTATAGGAGGTAACTGGTCCTTTAAGCCGCTAGCAAAAATAATCTTACGACTTCTTATTTTCTCATTTGAACGGGTTAAAGTTACAAATATATATTGATCACGTTGAACATGATCAACGTGACTGCGAATGCAAGACACATTTTTATATGCTTCTAACTGGGTATGATTCACCTTATAAAAAGCAGACTGTGTCATGCCATCCCTAGATAAGAAGCCATGTGATTGCTTTGCTACCTGGTTTCGAGGTTGTCCCTCATCAATAAGCGCAACTTTGCGTCTTGCTCTTCCTAATACTAATGCAGCGGTCAGTCCAGCTGGCCCACCTCCGACAATGACAACATCCCATAATGAATCAGACGCCATCTGTTTTCCTCCTATCTGAATCTGCCTCACTAGAATCAGTATCGACCGAAATCTTTTCTTCTACTCAGTAATCCGCTAAGTATGATACAATTTTCAGTGAAGTAAAACAGATAAATGATAAGGGGTGTGGTAAATGGAGCAGCGATCAGAATTCAACTCCAATAGACGCATAAAAGTATTGGATGAACTAATTCAACTGCTAATTCAACACTATGTATGCGCTCACAAAGCAAAAAAAATAGCGAATCATCTAACTACATATAGAGATACAGACCATTACCAGCAACTCACGACTGCAAACCAATTTTGCACACAACTCACACATGATTTACAGGAATGGAGTCAAGATTTACATCTTAAAGTATTTTACTCTTCTAAAAATGATGGTGATAAAAAAAGACGTATACAAGAAACGAATTATGGATTCTATGAAGTAAAGCTTCTAGCAGGTAACATTGGATATATGGATATACGTAGTTTCTCTGACCCTGAACATGCAGGTGACCTAGCTTGTTCAGCCATGCATTTTCTTACACATACGGAAGCCTTAATCATTGACTTACGCCATCATACCGGTGGTCATCCTGCGATGGTTCAATTATTATGCAGCTATTTTTTTCCTTCATTCCCCATCCTGCATCTAAATGATCAATATTTTCGTTCACAAAAACAAGTCGAAAGTTACTGGACTTTGCCATATGTACCAGGTAAACGTTACTTGAAAAAACCTGTTTATGTATTGATTAGTAAAGAAACTTTTTCGGGAGCAGAAGAATTTGCATACAATCTTAAACACTTAAATCGGGCTACATTGGTTGGCGAAACAACCAAAGGAGGAGCACATCCCTGTAAAATACACAAACTATCTGACTCTTTTAATGTGTTGATCCCACATGGGGAATCGATCAATCCAATTACGAAAACCAATTGGGAAGGAACAGGCGTAACACCCCATATTAAAACTCCATCCGAACGAGCATTCGATACAGCTTATCAACTTGCTGTCAAACATCTACAGCATCATTTAGAACACTTTTCCAATCACTTACAAACGGAACTCAAACAAATCTCATTAGGTAAATCAAGCTTATGATACGCAGTAAATCTTCAATGCGAAGATGAAATGTTAATGATAGATGGTGATAAAAACGATATTAATCCTGAAGCTTTTGCGAATTTTTTAGTCTAGGAAAAAAACATCTCATCTCAAAATATCGCAGAGTCATTTCCTATCTCACTGACCTTAAGTAGAGAAGAGCAAATGACTCGTTTTTTGTACATGATACAGATATCGCAGGGTTCTGGATCCTATTTTTTACATGTATCTGGAAGATATTTGGAAAAAATACTTTACGAACTATCTAATAAGGTTTATAATACAAACTAGTCTATATATAATAATTTATATAAAGAGGATGATGATTATGATCATGCCTTTTAAGGAAATGACACGCCTCAACAAGTTGATTCATGAACCGGCTAGACTAGCTGTAATGAATGCACTTTCAGCATGTACCGTTGCAGAATTTCTTTTTTTACAGGAATTAACGGGGCTTACTAAAGGGAATCTTTCCTCACATCTATCTAAGTTAGAAAAAGCAGGTTATATACATATTGATAAACAATTTGTCCGCAAGAAAATTCCACACACAACGATACAGATCACACCAAACGGACAATCTGCACTGTCAAATTATTGGCAACAATTTGATCACATACGTGAATTGACAAAGAAATGGCAAAAGAAAGCATGACCTCTCTTTTGCCATTTCTTTTTGAGGAACTTTGAATTCATGTTTGCTACCTTATAAAAGGAGACCGAATGGGTGTATCAACTAGTCGAACAAGTGCTTAATTCATATCGAGAGTTTGCTATTCTCTTAAGCATCCTAATCAATATAGGAATCAGTATTTCTGGTGTCATGCCAAGTGCTTTTATTACAGCTCTTAATATAAACCTTTTTGGTTTTGTTGGAGGGGTCGTCGTATCCATTATTGGAGAAGCATTAGGTGCCCTTGTTTCTTTCGGGCTATACAGACTGGGGTTCCAAAAATTCATTCAGAAGAAATCTATTAATCACCCTAATATACACCGTCTCTTGGAAGTTGAAGGAAGAGAAGCTTTTATTTTAATTTTTTCACTTCGCCTTCTTCCTTTCGTGCCCTCTGGTCTTGTTACGTTCTTTGCCTCATCGGGGAAAGTTTCATGGCTTGTTTTTGCTTCTGCGAGTACTTTAGGAAAAATACCCGCTCTTTTAATTGAGGCTTATTCTATATATGCCGTGTTAGAGTGGTCATTGCCTGGGAAAATCATACTCGTTGCATTAGCCATAGGTCTATTATTTAGTACTTGGAGACTGCAGCGAAAAAAGTGATTAAGATCGATATTGATCATGATTCGGTTTAAATAAGTCTTCTTCTGTGTTGCGTACAACCGCAAAATGATCCACGTTATAATGACCATGCAAGATTTCATTATGGTACGCGATCACTTTTTCAGGGGATAACGTGGTAGAGCCTAAGGTGGAGTGGCCATCACCAACCAGCGTTACATCAAACCCTGTAATCGTTGCCGTTCGCACTGCTGAGTCAATACAGTGTTGGGTCTCGCATCCCATTACAACTAGATGGCCAATCTCATGTTCAAAGAGATATGTTTTTAGTGGTGTGCCATAAAATGCATTTGTCGCTAACTTATCAAACACTTCTGCATCATTGGGCACATTTACTTTGGGGTGAATCTCAAAGCCAGGACCTTCACCGTTGGCCACATCTTTATCTCGTATAAAGATGATATCAGCCTTTGCTTCCTTTGCCTTTTGAATAACCTGATTGATATTTACTAATAATCGTTCTTTTTCGTATACATCCTCAACTAATTTTTGTTGAACATCAATAATTAATAATGCCTGTTTCAAAAAAACACCCCTTAAATTATAATTCAGCGAAAAAGCCTTGTTTCACTTGCCATGTATCTGTATGTACGACAGATAAATCAGGAAGTCCAATCGATTGCCAGTCCTTTCTACTTAAACGGCTTCCCAGAAGATAACTATACCAAGCGGTGAGGATTCGGCCATGGGAGACAATCGCCGCGGACACAATTTCACAAATGCTTTGATGAAATCGAGCGACTGCTTGGTCATAATCTTCAAAGTCAGGATCAGGGTATCCCTCTAAATAGTCCCCAACTCGTGCTATAAATTGATTGATCGGTAAGAATCCGATCCTTGCTTCTACTTCACGTAGACTTGTACGAACATACATTCGAACCCCTAATTCATTAGCAATTATTTTTGCTGTCTGCTGTGCTTTGATTTCTGGACTATGATATATAACATGGATATCCTCCCATCTCACAGAATCGATGAGCTCTAAAGTCAACTTCTTACCTACTTCAGAACACTTCCATTCCGCTGCAGGTTGATCTGGATCAACTTCTACAGGGGCATGCCGAATCACATATATCCCCTCCCAACAGAGTTCATTGATCATTATATAGAAGGATATGTTATAAGTCTATTCTTATTGATATAAATCATTTAAAATTTTAATATAGATAACGATACGCTCGACTTTCACTCCATCCATCCATCTATGCTATGAAAAGAAAATGAGTAGGGAGGGGATATCGAATCCCCCAACCTCTTACCACTATTTCTGATCGGTGAGAGTAGTTCCGCCATTATTTCTATAGCTCCTAAACAGCGCAACCGAAATGAGCAAACAAGCTAATAAGGTAATGAAGATATTACGGTATATGACTTCGTAAGCAAAGCTCAATTGCCAGTCAATTAGCATTCCAGATAAGGATACACCTAGAGCACCACCAAAAAATTGAACAAGTTGATACATCCCCATCCCAGTGCCGATTTCTTTCTCTGGTAAAATCCTTGATGTTTCATTTGCGATACTAGACGTTAAGGTAGAGAATCCGATACTCATAAATACATAAGCAACCATAATCCAATAGGGTGAAAGACTAGAGAATAATGCAAATAAGGTCGTAGATATGATGAGTAAGGTTTGTCCAGTCAAGATAATGGGAAGGTTTCCGAATCGGTCAATGACCCTACCAATAAATTGAGCTGCAACAGCAGATAATATGGCACCAGGAAAGATGATAAGTCCGATTACCGCCGCTTCTTTATTAAATACTTTTGCAAGCATTAGTGGCATCATAAATAAGGTAGAAAAATGCGTAATAAAAGCGACTTTACTAATCAATAATAATTTTATATAAGGACGCTTTTTCAAAATCGTAGGTTGAATAAACGGGATCGAAAACTTATGGATGTGCTTCCATAATATAGCCAAACTTATGATACTGATCACGAGATAATAGCTAGCAAATGTTGATAAAAATAGTAAGAAACAAGTAACGACAAGCATAGTTAACAATGCACCCATGAAATCAAAACGCACTTTATATGATTCCTCTTTTGGTAAAAGCTTATAGAAAACAGGCAGTAGAAGTACAGAGAAGCTTGTAACAATAAACAAGTAATTCCAACCGAACATCTGAGTAATGGCCCCCCCAACAACAGGACCTAATCCAAAACCAAGTGATGCTGCTGAAGACACAAATGACATTGCTTTTCCTCTTCTAGATACAGGGATATATCTACTTGCGAAAACCATTCCTAATCCCGGTATTGCTCCAGCACCCGCGGCTTGGAGTAATCTTGCCAATAACAGTACTGCGAATGAATCTGCAAACCAGCCAATAATGGAAGCTACACCAAGTAACAATAAGCCGATGAGCAGTAAACGAGAAATGGGCACAAAATCAGATAAGCGACTATAGGTTAGCGTGGCAATAGCAAATATGATCGAATACCCGGATATGATCCAAGACGCTGTCGATGAAGCTAGGGACAGATCTTGGAGTACAGCTGGTAATCCTACATTAAACATTGTGGTGTTCATCACAACAAGTATAATCGTCATGCTCAACAACAGGATGACTTTATTTTCATGTTCTATGGGACCTGCTTTTTTACTAACTGTATGCATAAGTTTCAATCAAACTCCTTGCTTCAAATTGATTGGTTTGGACCAGTAGAGTCACCGGACCAGCCGGTGATCTCATCGTTTAGGATACGCATACACCAATCATTTTTTTCAATATTTAACGCTTTTTCGGCATCTCCATGATAATAACCGAGATACACATGAAGTTCTGTAAGAACACCGTCATACATCAATTTTTTTGCGAAGTAAAGTCTCTCCCTCTTAGTTGTTCTCGTATATGCAGATCGTTTTCTTGTGTTAGATTCAAGTCCCCCATTACATCTCTGGATCATGACGATTCATCTTAATACAGTTTTAATAGATGTTTTGTAGAATCGTACGAAATGGGAGAAATATCATTCTTTATACGACTTAAATAATCTGGGTTTGCTAGCAATGGACGACCAATAGCTGCTAAATCAATCGTTCCTGCGATCAAAGCTTCTTCCGCTTTCGTCGGATTGAGCCCTCCCACACCTATAATTACTTTACTCCAGTACTTTCGTAAAAGCTGAAATATCGTTTTCCCATCTTCACGTACTTCTGAAAAATCTAAAGTAGAAAAATGGATCATTTCAACTCCGCTTTCATGAAATGCTTCAACAAAATCACGAATTGTGGCCTCAAGATCTTCCCACCTATAATGCGGTTGGTCTATTTTCCCTTCTGAAAAACGGATCACGACTCGATTAGCACCTACCACTTCAATGACAGCTCGTAAAACTTCTTTCATGAAAGTAAGACGTTGTTTTAAATTCCCACCATATTCATCCGATCGTTGATTTGAAAAATCTGAATTGAATTGGTCTATCAAGTAACCTCCTGCACCGTGTATCTCAACACCATCAAACCCTGCCTCTATAGCATTTTTAGCTGCTTGGGCATACTCCGAAATGACTTCTTTGATTTCTATTTTGCTCATTTCTTGAGGTAAATCATATGGTTTTCTGTATCTCGGCATAATGCCCTCCGCACGAATAGCTGATGCGGATTGTGGAGGAAGCCCTCCTGTTAATTCGTGATGGGAAAGTCGTCCAACGTGCCAAATTTGAGCAATAATCTTACCACCTTCCTGATGAACTGCATCAGTTACTTTTCTCCAAGCATTGATTTGTTCTTTCGTATATAGCCCTGGAACACCAGAATATCCTTTCCCGCGTGGACTAATAATCGTACCTTCCGTGATGATAAGACCGATTCCATCTGCCGCACGTTTACGATAGTACGCTACGATATCATCTCCTACTACTCCCGTTTCATCATCAGCAAAACACCGTGTCATAGGAGCCATTACAACCCGATTTTTTAGTTGCCAAGCACCAATTTCAACAGGCTCAAAAAATTTGTCTAATGTCGTTTTTGACTTCATTTCTATATTCTCCTTTTAACTGATCTCTGATCTGATCCATTCTTTTAGGTCTGCTACGTGTTGCTCCGAGCATATCCCAATTGCTTTTGTTAACATGTCCTCAAGTGATTCTTTGGCTAGTTCATCATTCCATGCTCGTTCTGCTCTTTCCATGAGACCCGTGAGTATGCACTGATCTGAATCGCATTGAATCACTCGTTGTCCAATCCCCTCTTCTTGAAAAAGAGACCCTCTTCCCTCAACTGCTTGAAACACATCTAACATCGAAATCTCAGAAGGTCGAAGAGCTAATGAAAAACCTCCATTTATCCCTGGAGTGGATTTAACAAGCCCTGCTGTAACAAGCTGTCTGATCTGCTTTTTAAAATAAGAAGTAGAAACATCTAATCGTTTACTTATCGCTTCTGCACTTAAACTCGAACGACTTGGTAACATCGAAAGAATGATGAGTGCGTATAAAGCATGCTCCATGCTAGGCTTCATTCGCATCAAATTCACCTCTCATACATATATATTAAAGATATTCATTATCCTCTTTAAACTTAATATGACAGGATCCATTTGTCAAGAGATACGCCCCCCTCAAATGAATTTTCATTTCCAAATTACATAACAGAGATCCCTTATATGTCAGGTTTCGGAACCACTTCCTTCACATCCCACAGGAATAGTTGCAATAGGTGTCCCATCTGGTGTAATGACGATGGCGGATAGTGACCCGCTATCAAGATGAATCGTGGCAGTTACGCATATCTGACATCGTGTCACGATCATCATTTTCCATTTAAACAAAAGACCTTTCATATTTGATTATAAAAAATGGTACGAATGAATCATGTTTTCGAAGTTTAAAACCCTTACATTCTAAATAAGAGCGAAATATACATAGAGATTCACCAGTTCATTTCATTCTATCCACAATTATTACGAATTTGCCCAACTTTATGAAACGGAGAATTTAGTCATGCAAAATATTGAAAATAGGAAAAAAAAACTGATCATGATGGCTCTGATGCTCGTATTGTTTTTCCAAACTTTCAACAGCACATTAATAGCCGCTGCAACGCCTAAAATTATTGCTGCCATCGGTGGATTTGAGCATTTAGAGTGGATTTTTACGATACGGATGTTTGTCGTAACCATTACGCTTCTGTTAGCCGGTAGTTTATCGGATCAATTCGGAAGACGACGATTATTGCTGATTGGAGTCATCATCTTTACGATTGGAACATTTTTATGTGGGCATGCGACAGGCCTATTTCAGTTTGTTCTTTTTAGGATCATTCAGGCAGTTGGATCGGGCATTCTTACATCGACCTATCTAACCACAATCGGTGATCTTTTCAATCCTAGAGAACGCGGTTTTTGGCAAGGTTTAATGCTTGGTATATTAGGTATTACAGGTTTATTCGGTCCTTTACTTGGAGGCTACATCGTTGATCACTATAGCTGGCAATGGACATTTTGGTTATTCTCACCATTCGGTATGATTGCTTTTGTCGTAATTCAAAAAGCATATCCCAAATGGGAAAACAAACATAAGCATAAAGCGATTGATTACGTAGGCGCATTATTACTAAGTTTATTTTTATTCCTTCTCTTACTCATTTTCACATTAGGTAAATCCACATATGCTTGGTCTTCACTACAAATGACTGTATTAACCTTAGTCGCCTTTGTTATTTTATTTCTGTTCATCAAGTGGGAAAATCAATTGAGCTTTCCGATTCTACCGCTCTATCTATTTAAAAATAGAAATTTTATAGTCGCTAATCTCACGGGGGTTTTGCTCACTGTGGGCATGGCAGGCGCACTCATTTATTCGCCTTTTTATATTCAAGGTGTATTAGGCTTATCTGCAATCCAAACCGGAATAGTAATGATGTATGCCACTTTGGCAATGGCACTATCTGGATTAATGAGTGGCTTTCTTCTATCAAAATCACTTAATTTCAAAATAATGGCGTTGATTGGGATATCCTTTATGGCGATTGGGATGTATTTACATGCCACGCTAACGCCATCTTCCTCTTATACCTATATTACAATACTCATGATTCTCATTGGATTTGGTATTGGGATGAACTATCCGGTCCTAACCATCGCTATCCAAAATTCAGTTGAACAACGATATTTGGGAGTAGCTACTGCTACGATGCAAACATTTCGTTCTCTTGGCAGCACGATTGGAGTGGCTATATTTGGAATTGTCATGAGTATATCGCTTAATAATCAACCAGCCGTTTCTTATCCAGAATTATCTGATCCGCAAATTTTATTAAAGAAGGATCAATTAGAATCCATACGAAATTCACTGTCAATTCAGCAAGTCAATGCGTTTGATACCCAAATCAATTCTCTAAAAATCACTTTCAACGACGCTTTATCCAACGTTTTTGGTCTTGGATTTATTCTCATCCTAATGGCTTTACTATGCGTCTTTCTATTACAACAAATGCCAATTGACTCTAGGAGTGGAAAACATGAAGCATAACCCTTTAACAATAGGTGTATATACCTATAATGGTATGGATTTACTAGATGCAACGGGTCCCATTGAAGTATTCACCTATGCTGCACATCAAACACCTCAAGGAAGAGAAAGAGGCATACAAATTGATACAATTGCTCATACGAAGGAGCCTATTCAAACTTACAGTGGTGTAACAATCGTCCCCACGACTTCTATCAAACATGCACCATTATATGACGTGCTTATCTTGCCTGGCGCTCCAGAATCTGAGCTCATACAGGCCGTTTCGAACAAACAAACACAAACATGGATCACGAAACAAGCACAAGGGAATCAATATACCACTTCTGTTTGTACAGGCGTTTATTTTCTGGCATATGCAGGATTACTTAATGGAAAAAAAGCAACGACACACCATAAAAGTTGTGACTTTTTAGCAACACACTTTCCAGCCATTCACGTTCAAACTCATACGCGTTTTGTTGTTGATCAAACAATCATCACCTCTGGTGGTGTCACGTCTGGAATCGATATGGCCCTCTATTTGGTGGAAACGTTCCTTGGACAAGCAGCTGCTGATCGTGTAAAAGATGGTATTGAATTCAATCCGTGAACTATTCATCCCCGAGATGGGAACTTCTCGTTTCATTGGGCGGCGCTTAGGCTCGAACCGAGCCTAAGCGCCGCCCAATCGTCACATAATAAAAGGTTTAAGGTTAATCGCCATAGGGATTACGGTCTGAGCTAAGTAAATATCCCGTCAGTGGAAGGGAGTTCCTAATAATCTCGCCAATTCATTTGTGTGCGTGTTCAATATTCAGTTACAGCCAGACTTTTTACATATATCTGCTTGATATTTGGAAGAAACACTAAATTAGATCTGCACTACAAACTAGTCTATATAAATAGCAGATCACCCATTAATAAAGCAGCTCCTATACTCATCTCTGCTTACACTAATTGGGGTGAAAAGGAACAAAAAAGGCTTCTTATCAAAGCCTTTTTGAAATTTAATCATTTTCTGCATCTGCTTTTGTTTGGTCTACAGTACCAAAAGGATGCTCAGGGGGGCCGTAAATTGCGTATAACTTCATTGGCTGATTACCCGTATTGACTACATTATGCCACGTACCTGCTGGCACCATGATCGCAAAGCCATCATAAGCTTCAGCCTTAAAATCTAATTGATCTTTTTGCTTACCCATTTGCACTAATCCTTGACCTTGTTCAATACGTAAGAATTGATCTGTGTCAGGGTGAACTTCTAGCCCAATGTCATCCCCTACATCAATACTCATCAAAGTCACTTGTAGATGTTCACCTGTCCAAATCGCAGTACGATAGGTTTGATTTTGTTTCGTTGCTTGATCAATATTGACGACATAAGGCTTTTTACCATAATCTTTTAACGCAACCTTTTCTTCTCTGTGGATCATTAATGGGTGAAATCGTTGAACATTACGTGCATGTTGATAACATGCACGTAGAAATAAATCTTGGATCGCTTTATTTTTCGTTCGCAAAAAACGATTTCGAGATTGTTCATAATCTTTTACCGCAGCTTGATACGCTTTTCGAATTCCCGCTTGATAATTTTGATCGGATAAATGACCCGCTTCATGTGTATGAGGTTCTTTCCCTATTAGTAGCGTATATATCTGTTTAAATTGATTCACTTGATCTTTTGCACCTTCTATCGCTTCACGAATTGCGTATTCGTGTTCTCCGTTAGGTGCGGACGCCGTTAAACCACGATATAAACGAAGTGCATTTTCTCCGCTTTGTATCTCTCCCGCTATCGCTTCCAGTATGTAATGATCTTCTGGTTCGTCTATATGGAAGTTTACTGGATAAGGATTCGGATTACCGTTATACATAGGATACACGCCGTACATCTCCCCCCTGTGATTTCAATGTATATTCCTATCATTTTTGTTGTACAAACCCTTTCTATCACACTTACATATTATGATCTTAAATGAAGTTCTGTAGGAGTGAGCATATGATAAAAAGCAAAAGAGGACTGCATATTAGGATTAACCAGCAAAATCTGTCATGCACAACTTACCGCGTCATTGTAGTAGATATAAATGAAAGATTATATATCCTTGAAGTAGAAACACAACAACGCTTTGTCTTAAGCGAGTCTGAAGACGAGTTACTCAGAGAACTTTTTAGCAGCTTCATCGGCACTGAGGATCAAAATTTTGCAAATGCAAACATGCTCTTGCTCGATATTTGTACTTACCAAAATCAAATCATTACCATCCTCAGGAGAGATCACTATCGGTTATTAGACGCTATCTCATCGGTGACAGCAAACCGATTTCTTTCAAATATACCGCAATGATCTTCACTAGGTGGAGTTTCTACTCCATCTAGTGCCCCTGCTTATCCGCTGTGAGCCGTACAATTTCTCTCTATATCTTCCCATTTCAAATAGAGGCGCTTAATATCTTCTTCTACAAGTTGATCACCAGATTGTACTTCAATAAATTCCAAATCTGTGCTTGCATATAAACCGTGCAAGGAGCCAACTGGTATATGCCGGATATCTGAAGGGGCAACATCATAAATCTTTCCATTAAATGCTAGCTTGCCCCTCCCTTTTGTTATGGTCCATACTTCTTCCCGATGATTATGCATCTGGTAGCTAATATTTTTACCTGCATAAAGAAATACACGTTTTACGAGTGTCTCGTGATCATGCTCAACTTGATGATCTAATACTTTATACCAACCCCACTGCCGTTCTTCATACATGGGTCGTGATAAGAAAGTGTCTTTAAAATGCTTGACATGGTTACTCATCGCTTTATCAGCTACCAATATCCCATCTTGACTTGCAGCAATGATACAATCATTCATTCCTAATGCAATAATAGGAATGTTGAGTTCGTTTACGAGATGCGTATTAATCGACTTTGAGTCAATCCTCCCTTTCCCATTTCGGTGAACGGGCATTTCTTCCGTAAGCGATTCCCAGGTTCCTAAATCCTTCCATAATCCGTGAAATGAAACTACTTTTTTATTGGGTTCATTTTCAATGATCTCATAGTCAAAACTTGTACAAGGTAATGTGTGATACGATTCAAGTAACTGATGATAAGTGTTGGGATAGCCCCCCTCATTTAATTTAGAGAGTAAATAGCCACATTTAAAAGCAAATACACCACTATTCCACATAGCACCTTCTTCGATTAGTTTTGACGCTGTAGTACGATCTGGTTTCTCAACAAACCGCTCAACAAGTCGTGCATCTTGGGTCTCTTCATTTTGAGGAACGATATATCCGTAACGCTCTGAAGGGGTATTCGCCTTAATCCCCATTAACGCGACATGAGTATCTTGAGATTGTATGATCGCATCAAGGTTGAGAAGTGATTCAAAAAAATGATCATCTACATAAAGATCTACAGGAATCACAATGATTGTCTCATCTGCTGTAACTTCTGAAAATAATTGTAAATAGGTTGTTGCTAAAGAAATGGCTGGAAAAGTATCTCGTTGAGCGGGTTCTATTACAAGTGGTACGGATGCTCCGATTTGCTGGGAAATCATACTTTTTTGCCCTTCATGGGTAGCTATGATCGCATTATCAGTCAATCCCAATTGTGTCAATTGCCGCCAGTTTCTTTGAATCATTGATTCCTTCAATCCTTGCTCATGATCTAATAGACGTAAAAACTGCTTCGAGCGAATCTGATTAGAAAGCGGCCATAATCGCTTACCCATTCCACCCGATAACAAAACGAGTCGCATAGTAAGCACCTCCTTTTTCATTTTATAAATTCTGAAAAGTTGTTTCGATTAAATTCTCCTTCGTGATTTGCAAAAGTAATTTTGCCGTACAATTTTCTGTTATCAAGATACTGTGGAATATTCTGTTTCCTTAAGCCATCACTAAAAATAACATATTCATGACGACCGCTTCCATCTAAGTACTGCACATACTCTAGTATGTCATTTCGTATAAAATACGTACAATGAACCACATCCACTTCATAAGTACCTTTGATCTTTTGATAAAAAAGTTGGTAGTATAGCTCATTCTCTTTAAAATAGCCATGCTCGTCTGTAGCAGCATGAAAGTTAGAATAAAGTAGATTAGGTTGATCAGCGTTTATCAAAAATGGAGCGATTACGGGTTTCCCAGTCTGATAAAGTTTTTCTAGTGTATCTGGCGCGATAAAATTATCACAATCGACAACGAAGTAATGGCTATCTCTTTGTAATGCCCATTTTATTGAATCTTGACGAAATCCCCCTAAAATTTTGAAGCGCAAGCCATTCCATTCATGGGGTGCAAACTTTTCGATGGGTTCTGCCACATCACTAGCATCGAAATAGATTTCACCATACCTGCCTTGTACACTTTCAATCCAATTTTCCAATGCGTGTGCCGTATGATCCGTATTATTATTAGTCCTTATGTAAAGATTGATTTGCTCAGATGGATAGGTTTGTTCTTCAATACACCGCAAGTAGTACGGTAATATATGTTCTTTATCTTTTGCTAAAATGGCGATTGTAACCTTCTCATTCATTTTATGAGACAATACGTAATCCTCCTTTCTAATCTATATATGAATATGGTCATACCCTATAAAATATGCAACCTACTACTCCCCAACAAATAAAGCGCCCTGCACTGTGCTGTTTCTCAAAGTGGGTACATAGGATGTAACATTTATATTTATGATTGCGATGGAGGGGTTTTGATGAATCAAGCTTATTTACATTGGTTAAACCACCCTAAAATAGATCAAAAAACACGACAAGAGTTAAATGAAATAACAGATATAAACGAGATTGAAGATCGATTCTATCAGTATCTACCGTTTGGTACTGGAGGTATTCGAGGTCTACTCGGTGCTGGCACCAATCGTTTAAATCAATATACCATTAGAAGAATTAGTGATGGTGTTGCAAGATATTTTCTTGATAAAAAAAAGGATCACCATAAAGATGCAATTGTAATTGCCTACGATTGTCGTCTTCATTCTCGTGATTTCGCACTTGAATCTGCCATGGTGTTCGCCCATTATGGTATTCCTGTTTATCTGTTTGCAGAATTACGTCCAACTCCATTACTCAGTTTCACAGTTCGTTATTTACGTGCCCTAGGTGGTATCGTGATCACGGCTAGTCACAATGCTGCTCCATATAATGGTTATAAGGTATACGGAGCAGATGGTGCTCAATTACTCCCAGAAGAAACCCAGCAAATTTCCCGTAAAATTGATGAAGTAAAGGATGAGATCGACCTTTCTGTCTATCCATTACAGGAGGTACACGCACAAGGGCAACTACATTGGCTCGGTAAAGAAATCGATGAACAATATTTATCTTATCTTTGTCGTGAAAATTTCGATCTCCAAAAAAACAGCCCTATTCGAGTCGTATTCACACCACTACACGGAACAGGAACCACACTTATTCCCAGCAGTTTAAAGAGATTAGGATTTCATAACCTCTATCTTGTTCCTGAGCAATCTTTTCCTGACCCTAATTTTTCTACAGTAGGCACACCCAATCCCGAAAAAGTTGAGTCGCTCAATATGGCCAAGAAGCTGGCACAAGAAGTTGGAGCTGATGTGGTTATTGGTAGTGATCCTGATGCAGATCGGGTAGGTGTGATGATTAGGTGTAATCAAGAAATTCATTCCCTCACGGGGAATCAGATAGGCGTACTATTATTATATTATCGTCTTTATCTAGCGAAGATACAGGGAACACTACCTGATGATGGTATCGCTTTGAAAACAATCGTCACCTCTGATATGGGAGAAAAAATTGCCTCTCACTATGGAGTTAAAATGATGAATGTGTTAACTGGATTTAAGTACATTGCGGCAAAAATAGAGGAAATCGAACAAGAAAATATGGGAACATTCATGATGGCCTATGAGGAGAGTTGTGGTTATCTGATGGGTAATTGGGTGCGTGATAAAGATGCCATTCAAGCATCAGCTTGGATTTGTAATATGGCTGCCCATTTTCATAGCATTGGACTTACTTTAAAACAAGTACTCCATCAATTATTTGAGCGATTTGGTTACTATCATGAAGCGCAATACGTACTACATTATCCTGGAAAAGAAGGAAAAAGACAGATGATGCAGTTCATGGCGTACCTTCGTAATCATCCACCTATTGATTTAGGCAATAAAAAAGTAATTCGTATGGAAGATTATCAATCCGGATTCAATTCATTGCCTCCTTCCAATGTCTTGAAAATTCATTTAGAAGATCAAAGCTGGGTTGCGATTCGACCTTCTGGAACAGAACCGAAATTAAAATTTTACTTGAGTGTAGTCGATGATTCACACGAACTTGCGGAGAAAAAGATGATTGAGATAAAAAAGGGAATCGAGGATATTGTTTGTATTACAAACTAGTATGCATTTTTCTACTTTTTTCACAAATAAAAAGTCTAATTTCTCAATATTACACGAGAGAAGTTAGACTTTTTTAACCTTATTCAGTCAAGCAGCTCACTTGATGCAATAAGAATCAATTCTTTGTAGTTCATTTTTATCATTGAAAGTATAGACATCACTGGCTGATACAAAAGATAACCGTTCACCATTGCGAATAAATTCAGCTGTTCCATTTACTGCTACGCAATTTTTTTCAGAAATGACATTCAATGTGGTAAATTTAGTGGTGATCGTTTCGAAATAATTTGAAACTTGCTTGCATTCTTCTATCACAGCTTCTCTACCTACTAAGGTTTTGTCCCCAACGATATTCCATTCTAGTGTTTTTGCTAGAAATGGAAATGTAGTCTCAAAATTACCATTAGAAAAAGACTCTGCTATTTGTTTTTGTGTAAGGACAGGGTCTACTGAAGTCATCGTTCAATCCCCCCTCAAAAATGAGATATATTTCATTATATAATATAAACGTACAAATGTCTTGCAGAATATGGCTATCTTTCACCTCGTTTGTCACTGTCGATCGAACACCTACGCACATCGACCGAGTGCATAGAGCTCCTTCTGAAGCGTCCATCATCTCTTTATGTTTATGCAGATGGACGCTTTGGTTGATATTGTTTGCGATACAAACTGGTATGTTTTAACCTTTTTATAACATAAGATTAGCTACTATCATTTCGATACAAATAATCAAAACCGTCCCCAATCCTATCCATCCAATTTTATTTAGTAATTCATTTTGTTTTTCTGGAATTTCACCAATCGATGCCGTGAGTAAGATCCGGGATGGATTCGCCATAATTAAGTGGGACGAGCTTGTATTTTGGGCAAATGCAACCCAATTTGGAGATAATCCCAATTGATTGGCTGTTTGTACCTGCAGATTAATAAACATCGAATTTGATCCGGTATTACTCCCAGCTAAAAACCCTCCTAATCCTCCGATAAGCGGAGAAATATAGAAAAACATACCTCCGAATAATAAAGCTGCATTTACAGAAAGAATATGAATCATGCCTGATACGGACATCACTTCAGCCATGATGACAAAAAACAAGGTCGAGATAATAACAGGTGTCCATTGCCTAAAAGTTTTATGTAAACTGATTTTAATATGATTACCTTCTATATTAAAAATGACAATCGTAAAGATACAGGCCAGAAAAAGAAAAAAACCTGGATTAAAGATAATCGGTAGTGTGTGCTGATACTCAGGTAACGCAATGACCAGATTATTAGTCGAAAAATTCTTATACCATGGGATAATACGTGAAGAGAGCAACAAAACGACAAGAAAGAGATAAGGGCTTAGCGCTTTAAATGGATGATGTGTAGCGCCGTCTCTCGTTACTGCTACTTGGCTTACAGATAACGGTTTTTTTTGGAAGAGTTGAATAAGAACAAGTTCTACTCCTAGTGCCACCATAGATCCAAATACACCAGCTAGCTCTACACTGATAAAATGTGAAAACGCCCATACAGATCCCCCTAAAGTGAGGGCGATAAAGAGAATTTCAAAAAATCTCCTTTTAATTCCCACCCATCCATCAGCAATAAAAGCAATGATGTACGAAAAATAGATAAAGGTTGGAATTGAAAGCAAAGCAGTACCTGCGCCCAATTCTTGTGCAGAAAGCCCCGCCAAATTAGCACCAATCACAGTTCCAGTTGCAAGTGAGCCCCACGGTACTGCACTTAAACTGACTAATGATATAAGAACAGCTTTATAAGGCTTGAATCCCAATGCGATTAGGATGGGCGCAATTACAATTGCAGCCAATCCAAATCCACTGGAAGACTCGATCAGTGGGGACAGAGCTACTGCCAAGATGAGTACTTGTCGTACTGGATCTTCAGTCGATTTTGCTACAAGTGCAG
The DNA here is from genome assembly GCF_014773435.2 of Polycladospora coralii. Classification (GTDB taxonomy): domain Bacteria; phylum Bacillota; class Bacilli; order Thermoactinomycetales; family Thermoactinomycetaceae; genus Polycladospora; species Polycladospora coralii. The sequence goes on from NZ_JACXAG020000001.1 coordinate 133,462, forward strand.
CAAAAGAGCGAATCACCCCTTCTTCATTCATGAGATTGAATAATAGAATACCAAATAGTAACACGTACGCAACAATTGAAGTAGTAAGTAACCCCTTAATCACTGGGTAAGGAATGTCTATTAATAATAACTCGAATTCAGGTAAAATGAACGCTATGATGATACTGGCTACACAACCTACGATACCTGCACGTACTACCGATTGCTTCAAAACAAACAGCATAAGTAACACGATTAAAATGGGTGAAATGGCTAGTATGACTTCCAAATATTTGCTCCCCCTTTTTTGGATAATCAAAAACACTGAAAAACCTTTATAACTTATCAACTTACAAGGATTAATGCTTTTTTAAAAGAATATACTTTTTTATCAAAAACTACAATACTTTTTTGATAAAAAAGTATATTCAGTGTTGACTAAATAGACAATAGATAATATATTCAATATTGAGTATACAACTAAGGGGGTTTAGCTATGTTGCTTGAATGGTATATGGAGAAAGCGCTGTTAAAAGGGGTGAAAAACAAATTAGGAAGAAAAACCGCTGAAGTCGTTAGTAGAGAGTATAAAAACATTGTGACAGAGAGCCAACATTGGGTTGTGGATCGTCCTACCCAATTTAATTTAGTATTTGTAGCCATGAGCCTAGCGCTCTACCGTGTAGTCCGTCTTCAGGAGACAAAAGAAGCGTTTGAAGACATACTCCGCTATGTCCTTTACCAACGTACACAACGCAAAAATCAAAAATGGATGCGTCTTTTCCTGAAAATAGACCCAAATCCCTTTAAGCGCATTGTCCTCATCTCCAAAAGCAAGCATGATAAGCATTATGGAAACAAACACTTTACACATGAAGTTACGGAGGATAATGCTCATTTTTTTATCCACCATGTAAAAAAATGTTTTTATTATAATTTTTTTACAGCCCATCACACCCCAGAATTAACAGCTATTTTTTGTGAAATGGACAATGTATGGGGAACGCTTATTGAAAATCACCCTAAAGTTCGATTTTCACGTCCACAGACGATTGCACAAGGAGATTCACACTGTGTTTTTATTCACGAAAATCTGACTATTTCAAAGAAACGTGCATGAAAGTGATTTTAAATGTAAAATATATCATATTAACCTTTGAAGTGGATTACAACCAGGTGGAGAAGCTGCTCCATCTGGTTCACGATATAAGAGCGAGGTGATCATTTGACGAAATTAATGGTATTAGGCTTCTTAATTCGCAATGCCATGTCGGGCTATGAAATCCAACAAATTGCTAACCATAGCGGGATGGAGAACTGGGCAAATGTCCTACCTGGTTCGATTTATCACGCCTTAAAAAAATTAGAGCAAGAGGGATTGATTCAGATCAAAGCTCATGAGCAAGTGGGCAACCGTTCCAAAGCCATTTATCAGATTACAGATAAAGGGAAAGAAACTTACCATCAACTCCTCTTGCAGACTGCATCTGAAGTAAATGTTCTCTTTTCCAGTACATTTTACACGGCCTTGCTTTTTCTAAACGATTTGCCTGACGAAGATGCGCGTGTTGCGATCTCTACACAACAAAAGCGTTTAGAAAAAAGCCTAGAAGAATTTTATCACATCCGCAAACAAAAAGAACGTCACTTACCCCCTAGAGGAGAAGCGACATTCGCACATATGGAAGCTCAACTTTTGAGCTACCAAAAATTGCTCCAACAAGTTCGTGACAGTTTAGAACAGAATAGCTAAGTTCGCTATTCTGTTCTTATTCACGAAGACAAGTGAGTACTACGCAACGAAATATATTTCGTTTCAACAAAGGCGTCTAATCCAATGCGCCCGCCTTCTCTACCTATTCCTGACTCCTTATATCCTCCAAAAGGAGCCTGGGCAGCTGAAGGGGCGCCATCATTAATGCCTACAATTCCATATTCTAATGAATCGGATACACGAATCGCACGCCCAATATCATTTGTATATAAATAAGCAGCTAATCCAAATGGTGTATCATTTGCTTTTTGAACCGCTTCCTCATCCGAAGCGATCGTCTGAATCGAAACCACAGGTCCAAATGTTTCTTCATGTTGAATAAGCATGTCATCCGTTACATTTGTGAGAACGGTAGGTTCATAAAATAGTTCCCCCAGAGAACTACGCTTCCCACCAATGGTTAAGCTAGCTCCTTTCTCACAAGCATCTTCAATATGTTTTTCCACTTTAAGCACGGCGTCTTTATTGATGAGCGGTCCAATGTCTACACCTTGATCTAAACCATTCCCTAATTTAAGTTGTGCTACTTTCTCTGTAAAAATCCTTATGAAATCAGTCGCTACTTTCTTTTGTACATAGATCCGATTCGTACAAATACAAGTTTGTCCAGCATTTCGAAACTTGTTATGTACGACCTGCTCAGCTGCATCCGCTAAATCTGCATCATCCAATATGATCGAAGGTGCATGTCCGCCCAGTTCCAGACTTAAATTCTTCATGGTATGAGAAGCTTTATTCATAATCTCTTTTCCGACTTCAGTTGATCCAGTAAATGTCACTTTTCTTATCCGTGGATCTGATAGCATCACATCACCAATACTTTTAGATTCCGTTGTGGTTACAAGGTTTATTACGCCCTTAGGAACACCTGCATCTGCAAACAGTTCCACAATGCGACAAGCTGTGAGCGGGGTTAATGCTGCTGGTTTTATGATAACGGTACATCCCACCGCTAGTGCTGGCGCAATTTTACGGGTGATCATCGCAGCCGGGAAGTTCCAAGGTGTAATAGATGCTACGACACCAACGGGTTCTTTACGGACTAAGATGCGTTTGTCGATATGAGAGGCTGGTATAGTCTCTCCATAGACGCGATAAGCTTCCTCACTATACCAACGCACAAAGTCAGCTGCATATTGGATTTCGCCACGTGCTTCTTGTAAGGATTTACCCTGTTCTTGCGTCATAATTTGAGCCAATTCATCTTTGGCAGCGATCATCTTATCATATACATTTCTTAACAGCTCAGCTCGCTCTGACGCTACTTTTTTAGACCACATCGGAAAAGCTTCATAGGCAGCTTGAATCGCTTTATGAGTATCCGCTTCATCGGCATCTGCTACTTCTGCCAAACCGTCTTGTGTAGCTGGATTATATACGGTAAAATATTTTCCACTTTCTGCTGATATCCATTCTCCATTAATATACAAGTCCTTTTTCATTTCTATTCCTTCCCTTCGATTTGGTATTGAACCGGACAATCAATTAAAACCGGCTTCTTCATCTTTATCGCTTGAAGTAACATAGGCTTTAAATCTAAGGCTTTATCAATTCTGAGTGCCTCTAACCCATATGCATGAGCTAAGTCTATGAGATCAGGGTTTTGAAAAGAAATATGATGTGCATGATGATGTTTCGTATACTGTTCCCACTCTATTAAGCCGTAACCTCCATCTCTCCATACCATGATGATAATCGGAAGTTGTAGCCGAACTGCCGTTTCCAACTCTTGCACATTCATCTGAAATCCGCCATCTCCACAAACTGCAACGATCGGTCTCGATGGATGAACCAACTGAGCGCCAATCGCTTGTGGCAATGCAGTCCCCATCGTTGCCAGTCCATTAGAAATAAAACAGGTATGCGGTTGGTGGACTGGAAACATGCGTCCAAGCCATAATTTATGAGCACCTACATCTGAAATGACAATCCCGTCTTCGGGTAAGGCATCTCGAAGCTCATATAAGATTTTGGAGGGAGTGAGTGGATATGATTGATTATGTTGAGCTTGCTCCCATTCACTACGAATTGCTTGTCGTGTTTGTTTGAATGTTTCGTCTATATTTTTTTTATTTTGATCAGTGATCAACCCGATACGCTTTAAATTTTGTTTTAGACTTCCCGTAATCGTTGCTACAACAGGATAATGCTTATCGATCGCTGGTGAGTCATGATGAATATGGACAATGGGTGTAGCCTTTTTATTCCATTTAGCAGGCGGATATTCAATGTAATCATATCCAACTGTGACAATCAAATCTGCATGTAGGAGTGCTTGATCTACGATATCTTCTCCTTTCATTCCCACACTCATGACATGTAGTGGATGTGACCACGGTACAGCTCCTTTACCCATAAATGTTTCCACAACAGGTGCCTGAAAAGCTTCTGCAAATGTAATCATTTCCTGATGTGCATGATCTCGAATTACGCCATTGCCCACAAGCACAAGCGGACGTTCCGCCTTATTTATCTGTTCTACCACGCTTTGGATTGTATGATCATCTGCTTGTACCGTTGCTTGAATGGGTGGCCTATCTTCTGCCATACGCGTCACTTCCAATTCAGCTACATTTTCTGGTAATTCAAGAAATACCGCTCCTGGTTTTTCGGCTTTTGCCGTTTGTATAGCAGATTGTACAATCTCTTGTGCGGTTTCTGGTTCTCTAATCGTTTCACTCTTCTTCGTGACCGGCTTAAAAAGTGAAACTAAGTCAATATATTGATGTGCCTCTTGGTGCATTTTATTTGTATGTGTTTGCCCACTTATCGCAATTAAAGGAAAGGCATCGGCAGTTGCATTTGCAACCCCAGTCAACATATTGGTTGCTCCTGGCCCTAAAGTGGATAGACAAACTCCTACGGTGCCTGATAATTTCCCTACCATACCAGCCATCATAGCAGCTGTTTGTTCATGCTTGGCGACGATAAATTCAATACTAGAGCGCTCTACTGCTTCTAAAAAATCAATATTTTCTTCACCTGGAACTCCAAAGATCCAGCGAACGCCCTCTTTCTCTAATTGTGAAATGATGACATCAGATACATTCATATGATTACCCCTTTTTACAATTACGTTAGTTTATTTTTACCCCACTCCAATCGAGTTAAACTTCTGATACCATCACAGGACATGCAGTTATTATTTATTATAATATTTTTTATATTCATACATACAAATTTACGAGGAGGTGATATGATGCCGATTATACTATTTCAGATCGCATTAATTATCATTATTATTCATGCTGGCTATGTAGCATTTAAAAGCATTGAAAGTAAAGATTGGGTAACGTTTGCCTATCAAATTGCGGTCGGATTCGCTGCTATATGGTTCTTTTTATATAACACCTAACACAAGCAAGAGCCTCCTTCGATTTAGAGGAGGCTCTTGCTTGTTATAGATCACCAAAATCGAGTGAGCTCGCTTTGGTATAGTTGGTTACTTTTTGTTCAAAAAAATCGGTTTTAGTCGCATTTAAGTTTGAAAATGACTCTACCCATTTCATAGGATGTGTCGTTACTTCAGGATATAAGATCTCTAATCCCAAACGACTTAATCGCTCATTTGCAATAAATTTAATATACTTCTCCAAAATTTCATTAGTAATACCTTGAATTTGGTTGTTTGTAATGTATTGTCCCCATTCGATCTCATGTTCCACTGCCGTGCGTGTCATTTCACGCAATTCTTCGGTCATTTCCGCAGTAAACATGGCGGGATTTTCATTTCTTAACTCTTTAATCATATTTTGGAAAAGCACAACATGCGTCAATTCATCTCTTTGAATATATTTAATGATCGTTGCAGTTGCCGTCATTTTTCCTAAGCGCGCAAGCGCATAAAAGAAAGAGAAACCACTATAAAAATAAAGAGACTCTAATAAGAAGTTAGCCATACACGATTTCACAAAGTTCACATCGTTTGGCTCATCCACAAACTGTTGATACAGATCTGCAATAAATCGATTACGCTTTAAAAGGTGTGTATCATGACGCCATTCATCATAGATATTTTCCCTAGTTTCGGGGGAACAAACACTATCTAAAATGTAACTGTACGACTGCGCATGGATTTCCTCTTGAAAAGTTTGGATGTTTAGTAAAGAATTCACCTCAGGTGCAGTCACATACTCATTGATATTAGGCAAATTTTCACCTTGTATGGAGTCAAGAAAATTTAAAAATGAGATCGTTTTATCAAATGCTCGTCTCTCTTCTGCAGACAGATTTTGAAATTCCTTGGCATCGGATGCCAATGGAATTTCTTCTGGAATCCAAAAGTTATTTAACATGGTTCGATAAAGCTTATGGGCCCAATCATACTTAATACGATTCCATTCACGCAAATTAGTCGTGTTCCCATTAATTAAACGTTGTGTTCCACGTTGTCCATGTTCATTAAAAATCTTTTTTCTCTCTAGCTTAGCCATGTTAGATCTCCTTTAGCAAAAATTAAGATGAACAACTAGCACAGTCTTCTACATCTACAGATTGATTTCTTACGTAATACAATGTTTTCAATCCGTTTTCCCATGATTCTATATATAAATCCAAAAATTCACGTGCACTGGTCTCTGGTGTAATGTACAGATTGAGAGATTGCGCTTGATCGATGTGATGCTGCCTTCTACCTCCTGCACGAATGCTGTAGCTTTGGTCAATTAGATGCGCTTCTTTATAGTACCATGTGGTCTCTTGATTGAGATTGGGTGCAGTTTGTGGGATAACAGCTGAACGTTTTTCTTCCACAAAATACTTGGCATACACAGGATCAATTCCTGCTGTAGAACCTGCAATGAGCGAAGTAGATCCTGTAGGAGCAACCGCAAACACCCATGCGTTTCGCATACCATTTTGAGCCACGTCCATTTGTAGTTCGTTCCAGCGCTCACTGGTATAACCGCGAGACTCAAAATATGCGCCAGTTTGCCATTCACTTCCTTCAAATACTTTGTAGCTTCCCTTCTCTTTTGCAATTTGCATGGATGCACGAATCGTGTGATACGCAATTTCCTCATACAAACGGTCTGCTTCTATAATGTGTTCTTCTGATTCCCACATAATCTTATTTTGTGCTAGATATTGATGATATCCGCTTGTTCCAAGACCAATTGCACGATATTTTTTATTTGTGATTTCAGCTTGACGTACAGGATAGATATTCAAATCAATTACGTTATCTAACATTCTTACTTGAGTCGAAACAATGCGTTTGATATCTTCATACGATTGTATACGACCCAAATTGATGGAAGAAAGGTTACACACAACAAAATCTCCTGGTTTTGTCTTCGTCACAATCACACCATCTTCAATTTCTTCTTGCAGAAGCTGTGTTGGAGACATGTTCTGGCAGATCTCCGTACACAAGTTAGAAGAGTAAATCATCCCCTCATGCTTGTTCGGATTAGCGCGATTTACAGTATCACGAAAGAATACAAAAGGAGTGCCCGTTTCAAATGCACTTACCATAATCCGCTTCATGATATCAATTGCCGCAATCTCAGTTTTATGAATCCCAGGATGGGCCACACATTCGTGATAGCGCTTTTCAAACGCTTCGCCCCAGTAATCTTCTATGGAATAACCCATCACTTCACGAACTTCGTGTGGATCAAATAAATACCACGTACCTCTCTCTTTTACTGTTTCCATAAATAGATCTGGAATACAAACACCTGGAAAAATATCATGTGCTTTTAAACGGTCATCACCATTGTTTGTTTTTAAGTTTAAGAAATCAAGAATATCATTGTGCCAAATATCTAGATAGATGGCAAATGCGCCACGACGCACGCCGAGTTGATCTACAGCCACTGCTGTATTGTTATAATTACGAATCCATGGTATTACGCCACCTGAAGCTCCTTTATGACCCCGTATTTTGGAACCTTTAGAGCGTACTTTTCCGAGATAAATTCCGACGCCACCGCCATGCTTAGAAACTTGTGCCGTTGAGGTATTCGTATTGTAGATTGACCATAACGAATCATCAACGGTATCAATAAAGCAAGATGATAGTTGATGCAGTGGTTTACCCGCGTTAGATAAAGTAGGTGTCGCAACAGTCATTTCTAATTTAGATAAGACATCATAAAATTGTTTAGCCCACCTTACTTTTTCTTTTTCGTTTTGTGCTAAATGCATGGCGATGACCATAAACCGTTCTTGGGGTAATTCCATCACCTTTGCTTCAAAATCCCGTACAAGATACCGATCTGCTAACACTTTTAACCCAATGTAATTAAATAATAAATCCCGTTCTGGACTGATGTATGCTTGTAATTCGTTGATATCCTCACGTGTGTAGTGTTCAAGCAAATATGCACCGTATAAACCTTGTTCAGTTAATTTATGTAGCAAGGTATACAGATTACCATACTTATCATCTACTTTATAATTGCGGTTTGTTGCCGCTTCGCGATATAATTGAAAGGTTAAAAACTGAGAAGCAACAAACTGCCAATCAGGTTCCTCTACACTCGTCTTTTCAACCGCAGTTTGGATAATGGTTGCAAGAACTTCTTCGTCGTCCATCGTTTCCTTTAATTGTAAAGTCACTTCATCTATCATAACTTCTTTGCTGAGATGATCAAACCTTGTAAATACCGTATCGATCATTTGAGTAAAAGGAGTAAGTTTCTCATTCATTACTGCACTTAGCATCTTCCATCACATCCGATCCCCATATATAGTAACTATTGTAGTATAACGAATACTAGATGTTGTGTAAACTGAAAATATGAGGGAAATTCAACCTCTCATTAGTCAATAATTAGCTGGCTATCATTTCGTCATTTTTTCTCTCTTATACGAACTGCTCTAGTAGTTGACGACTACAAAAACAATAGTATACCAGATTATGAATATCATTTTCATTAGGATCACAAGAAAGTTTATAATCATACACAGGAAAATGATGTAAAATTATAGGAGGGTAAATATGAAAATTCGGAAAACAGCACGTATCCTGCTACTTAATGAGCAAAATCAGTTGCTTCTATTCCATATGATAAATGGGATCAATCAAAGTGGAACCGTCTGGTTTTCTCCAGGTGGAGGCGTGGAGGATAACGAAACCTACGAAGAGGCCGCCCAGCGTGAGCTAAAAGAAGAAACAGGTATTACCACTCAGGTAGAATGGGGGCCAGTCGTCTGGATTCGGGAAATCGATTTGATATGGAAAGGGACCAAGAACCGCTTTATTGAACACTATTACCTCGCCTATGTGCGTCACATCTCCATCAGCTTAGCACACATGACCACGCTTGAAAAAGAAAACTACCTCTCACATCATTGGTGGACCTTACAAGAGTTAGAAGAAACAGCAGAAAATATCTTTCCCATCCATATCGCCACACATCTACGTCCGATCATAAATGGGCATATTCCAAAAAAACCTATTTCTATTTTGTGAAATCGGACGCCCTTATAGAGACGTCCGATTCCTCTCTGCTAATTTAATCTTCTATTTTAAATGACGAAGAAGCACCTTGATAATTTTTCATTTTGCCGTTTACTTTTTTATAGGTTCCCTCATGTACAATCCGGTACGTGCCCTTCTTTACATTCTCCGGAATATTCCAAGTGATGGTCACATATGAAGTTGCTGCCAGAGTAGACTGGCGCGTCCATTTAAATTGCGTCTCCCAATCCCCATCATCAGCTACTGTGACCCAATCTCCATTTTTATAGTTCTGTATTTTTAAATAGGTAGACGCTGTCTTGAAGTTATTATTGGGATGCCCTGACCAAAACTTAACTTTTACCTGATCACCTGCTTGATATGATTTTTTTACATTCTCTTTCACGTCCCCAAAATCTTTAAAAAGAGGAGCAGCATCAAAAACAACTCCTGGCAATAGGTATAGTTGTTCCTCACTTAAGTCTTTAGGTAATCGCCCTGGATCTATATCACGATGGGTAATAATCGCATCGGTTAACGCATCGAACTTCTGTAAATAGGCACCTAATGTCCATTTGCCAAAGTGTGTCGATGCACCTTCATAGTGTTGGGCATGATATTCTTCTGGCGTCGTTACATAGCCACTATAGGAATTAGCTAAACCAGCAATCACAACAGTTTGTTCTTTCCCTCCCTGGGTTTGAAATTGTTGTTGTATTTGCTCTTTCAAACGTCTCCCTGCCATAGAAGTGAATTCTGCTGGTACTGATGCGATGGAAAACTGCCCAATATTGACAAGTTGGAGCGGAATTTCTTGTGGTGTCCATGCATCAGGCTTCACCTTGGAAGGAGCAAATAAAATGGGCTTTGGATAGTGCTGTTCCCATAATTCAGGATATTGTGATCCGCTCATTTCACCTACTTGCGGCACTATTCTTATTATTTTTTGTAGATAGGGAATAATGTTGTCATAATCATCAATGTCATATTCTGGCTGCGTCATACCTTCATAGAAGAAATCTAGCGGACCTTTTCCATCTTCTGCACCAGCAGCAAATGAATGACCAAGTGCACCCGGGTATGTGCGTCGATCTTGACCATCTGCAAACTGTTTATCTACTTTGATGTTTGAGAAATCGATAAACTGATGCTTGTAAGCGATACCTCCTTGTATACGTTCTGAAGCATTGTGACTGAGTGATTTAGCAGCCAGATACTGAATCTCCCCAGCTTTTTCGGTGTTTTCATAATCGTTCTCACCAAGCCCTTCCCCATTCCCCCGCACATTTGGTGTGATGTCACCTTCATTGGATTGCGCGAATGCTGCCACAAATGAGCTCCCGAATTCCTTTTCATATCGATAGGCGGCATATCCTTTATTATCTCCTGAAATGAGATGGTTTTCTTTCCCCATAGATACCCCATGAACTGGGAACCAGTTGATAATACCACGCAAATGGCCTTTTTCATCGCGTAAATTTAATTGTGTCATCGTTTCATCTACAGTTGATGCATACTGGGATCGTTCACTTTGTGGATTTAAATCATATGCATCTAGTGATCGATTGGCACTCACTCCACTAATATTTGTTTTGGCCATGTCTATATATCCCGGTGCTAAGCTCTGATGTGCTTTTACAATGGATTGATATATACCCTCTACAATCGTTTTATAGTTTTGCTTATGAAAACCATAGGTAGAAAAGTTATATAAGCCATCATGTGCATATCCACCTGGACCACTGTGCGTATGTGTCGCACTCATCACCACATTTTCATATCGGTATAAATGACCTAGTCCATTTTCTGATAATTTATCCATAACACCTTGTTTAACAGAGTGAAAGATCTGACCTAAGTCAGCACTTACAAATACGACACGATCATCTGAATTTTTTTCTTGGATCACAAATGCACGTGATTGTAAACGCATATGAATACCTTCAGTCTTTTGATTAGAGTCTGCATATCCCATCATGACAACTTCTGCGGGGGGACCCGTAATATCATATTTCCCAGTACCAATATAATAATCAAATGCATTTCCATTCACATTGTAAGCGCTTACAGAAAAGAGCGGTAAAAAAATGAGGGTACACATAAATAAGAATAATATCATTTGTCGAATGGATATTTTAAAGTTCATTAAATCCTCTCCTTTTTATTGTTGAAATATTATATATACTAGTATAGCATTTAGCACAATACGATGCGCTACAATTGTTTTCACATATTTGTATCTTCATCTTAAAGCGATCATTTCTTAATCGAATGACATAAACTAATACATAAAGGAGGCTAACTGTTGAAAATACTTAATCAACTGCAAATTGGCGACTTCGATCTTCATTTGCATACAACGGCTTCCGATGGTATATACAGCCCAACAGAAGTTGTTCAAAAGGCATATGACGCAGGTTTATCAACGATTGCGATTACAGATCATGATACACTCGCAGGACTCCCTGAAGCGCAAAAAGCGACCGATCATTACAATATGCATCTCATTCCAGGTGTTGAATTGAGTACCAAATGGCGAAAACAGGCTGTCGATATATTAGGATATAATATACAACATGTAGATCAGTTACATGAACAATTAGCAGTGTTTCGTGACTATCGTTACAAAAGAGCAGAAACGATCATTCGTCTTTTAAACCAGATGAATATTACCATTTCAATGGAAGATGTACGACAAATTAGTGGAGAAGCATCCATCGCACGACCGCACATTGCACAAGCTGTTGTTTCTAAAGGATATTTCGCTACGACACAAGAAGTATTTGATCGTCTTCTGGCAGATGGGAAACCGGCATCGATCGAAAAAAAAGTGCTATCTGTTACTGAAGGCATTCAAATGATTCGACAAGCTGGCGGCATAGCTGTACTTGCCCATCCTGTTTATATTGGACACCTGAATAAAGTGAATGAACTATTGCAGTTGGGATTTGATGGGATTGAAGTGTGGCATCGTAATCATCAAGCGAGCGATACGAAACACTTTATCCGTTTCGCTCAGAAGTATCAACTTATCCTAACCGGTGGTTCAGACTTTCATCATGATCAACATCAAATTGGGTCATTTATGTAAAAAAGAGAAGGTGCCATTTTAAAACGGTACCTTCTCCTATTAGATTATTGTTCAATGTGTTCCTTGTATAAGTTACATACTTGTCGGTGAAATGCCTCCTGATCACAATAACCAGCTCTTTCTTCTGCCATTAAACATAACTGATAAGTTTCTTTGACATAAGTGGGTACATCTTCATCATTTATTAAGTTCTCACTGTCTACTTTAAAATGGCGCAGATTAGGCTCTGTAAAATCAACAATTGATTGTTCTATTTCTGATAAATTTAGAGGTTCGGTAAATGGAAGTCCCTCATAAATTTTACGAGCATATAAAAGGGGGTCTTCTAAAAATCGATCATAGGAGAGGATAACCCTTTGTTTTTGATATGTATGCATAAAAGCAGACAAGACATAGTTGGCCCACATCTTGATTACCTCTGGTTTAGGAACACGATACTGTCGTGTTACGGATTGCGCAACCGCCAGCGGATTTCGAAATGGATGTACAAAAGCACAATTCATCTTTAATTCCTGCATCAATTCTTCCCAAAATGGGTATGTAAGGCAAAATCTTGGATCTTTACAAACCCATACTTCTTTGTTTAAAAAATGATTTTTGATGATATTCATGCCATTTTCTTTAAGAGCAGAAACGTTTTCTCGTTGTGTCCAATTTTCTGGAAGTGATGAAGTCATTCTCCAATCTACATTCAAACGTCCCAAAATACCATCATTTAAATGCATAATTTCAATTTGCTCCCAATACCCTTTCTGATTAGCTGTATAAGGAGCTAATAATTTTTGTTTGTTGCCAATGTCTGCTCCTAAAATATTGATCACGCGCGTGGTCATTGATGTACCACTACGATGCATACCTAATACAAAAATAGCTAGCAAATTTTCTCCCCCCATTCCATGCCATCATGAAACCCGTATTACCATGCTATTCTTAGACTACTTATCCTATAACCACATCATTTTATACACAAAAAAACAAGTAACTCCTATCATCATATAGGAGTTACTTGACTTTTTGCTTTTTAGCTAAGACAAAGCGTTCCAAACAATTCGTTAATTGATGAAGACGCACTAAATAGGTATGAGCTGATAACGTTTTTCGATACGCATGCATCGCCATTTCTTCTCTTTCCTGTTGATTATTTAAATAGTATTTGATCTTTTCTTTTAACCCTTTTAAAGTTTGAAAGGCTGCAATTTCTTGACCTACCTGATAAAAACGATGTAAATCTTGACGCCAGGTCGTGAGTTGAAAGGATTTACACGCAGAAATTTCAAATGTTCGATTATTAGGTGTGTGTGCAGGAATCATGTAGGGATTGTCATCACGATCATTTTTCGTGCGATGGATGTTTAGCACGATCTTAGCTCCATTGTAATACTTGGTCACTTCATTAGGTGGGATGGGTTCGTTATAAATCATATGCTTTAATTTATCATAATGTTTTAAGCGCCCCCACCATTGACCGATAATAATCGTTCGGTGTTGTAAGAGAAGGGGTGCTAAAGCATCAAAGTAATGTACGCGAATCGGAAAAGCACTGCCAATAAAACAAATATCCGACTTGTACTTGGGTGGTACCCTGACCGGTTTGTATTTTTGTGGATTTGAAGCTAAAGGCATGTGAAAACTCATTTTGCCACGTTTTCGATAAAAAGAAACGCTATTACTATCTTGAGTCACTACAAAGTGATATGGTTTTACAAGTGCTTCATGTGTTTTTAATCGATAAGGATCATCCACAACCCAAATCCCGATGGGCACTCGAAATTGAGAACGCAATTTATATACAATAGGAGAGGGTAGACTAAATCCACGAAAGGATAATATGACATCAGGGCGGAATGCTTTTATTTTTCTGAACAATTGACTTTGTGCTTCTCTTTTAAGTAGAAACTTATCAAAAGCGAAATTCGGCTTGGTGTTTGCCATTTGTTGAAATGCTTCTAAGATATTCTGGTCTTCATCAGAAAGGTTATTCTGAAAAGAAAAGCCACCTCCTGAAGAAATGTAAAAAAGGCGCATCTCTTCTTCGATCCCTTCTCTATGATCTTTGATGCGGGTTGATACCCCCGAGCATTAATGAGGTAGAGACGCTACTCCACCTGATTCCCCTATGTTTCAGCCTTGACTGAAACGAGTTCACTCTGATTCATTCTAATCTATACTATTGAGGGATCATCATTCTGTTCATACACGTACCAAAAATGAGTAAGCGTCTATATCGACACCTAATAGAGCCTAAGCTCATATGCTAATGTAGGTTTTTGAACTAGCGTAAGGTAGGTGAAATCGTGAAAATCATTTTTATCGCAATTGATACCCTTCGTACCGATCGACTCCATTGTTATGGTGCACCACAGAAAACCATTAGTCCCAATATTGATGCATTAGCTGAAAACGGCGTTCTTTTTGAAAACATGTTTGCAGATAATAATGTCACTCAATTTACATGCAATCCATATCCGTATATAAAAAAACGAGGGTTGCCCTCGTTTTAGCATTCGTCTGCACGTTTTAAGCCTTTATCAATCGCATCTTGTTCTGTTCGGTGATAAACACGTTCCTCTGCTTTAATCTCATTCACTTTGGCACAACCAACTGAGTAGTATACATCCCCATCTTTTTGAGAAACCACTTTTTCCTGTGTTGCAGCAATCTCCTCTTTGTTTTCAGGTTGCGCTTCTTTCATAGTAGCAGCATCTCCTTCCGAACTTGAACTGCATCCCGTAAATAGCAGGGTAATGGATAGTAGTGTAGCCCCTATAGCAAATAATTTTTTCATTAGATGTTCCCTCCTGTCGTTTTGTATTAGACCCGTATTGTACTAAAAATGTTGCAGACAAATAGACATTTTTCATTATGACATAAATAATTATGCAATTGCAAAATATTACATCTCATAAGTGAAGTGTATCTTTCGTATAAATACTGCAAACCCATCATGATTTCCGTGATGTCTCTTCTTGACTGATCGTCAAAATAAACCTTTTCAGTTCTTGTAATCGTTTCTCTCGTTCTTTCTCTGACAAGTCGGGCTCAATCACATAGATTTTGGTTTTACCCATTAAAATTTCTTTTGTATACGTCTCTTGCTTCATTTATTCACCTCCTCAAAATGAAAGATATGCAGCCTACACAAAAGAATGGAGGAAATGAAATGCAAAATGTAGCCATGTATTTAAGAAAATCACGTGCAGATATCGAGTCAGAAAAACGTGGTGAAGGAGAAACACTTGCGAAGCACTACCAAATATTAAGTCAAGTTGCCCATAATCAATCTCTAAACATCACCAAAGTAAGACGCGAAATTGCATCAGGTGAAAATTTATTTAATCGTTATCAAATGATGAAACTACTGAAAGAAATAGAAAAGAATGATTATGACGCGATCCTGGTGATGGATCTAGACCGTCTCGGACGGGGTACAATGCAAGAACAAGGACTGATCCTAGAGACACTCCAAAAAACAAACACCCATATTATCACGCCCCGAAAAACCTATAACCTAAATGATGAGTTTGATGAAGAATATAGTGCGTTTGAAGCTTTTATGGCACGAAAAGAATTAAAGATGATTACGCGCCGCTTGCAAAGTGGGATTAGAAGAGCAGTTGAAGATGGAAATTACTTAGGATCTAAGCCGCCTTATGGTTATCTGATTCATAAAGAAAATATGAATCGGACCCTCATTCCCCACCCTGAACAAATGCAGGTCGTAAAAAAGATATTTGAATGGTACACACACCCGTTGGAACATTACCGTCTAGGCACCACAAAAATCGCACATGAACTTAATCGCTTAGAAATAAGAAACTACCATAATAAGAAATGGAAAGCAGCGTCTGTTCTGGCTATTCTTAAAAATGAGATTTATACGGGTCATATTGTGTGGGGGAAAGTGCAACGACGTAAAGCCAATCAGATCTTACAGACTTATCGCGTCAAAAAAAGACCCTTAAACGAACAGATGAAAGTAGTAGGCAAGCATCCCCCTCTCATATCAAAAGATCTCTTTCAAGCTGCGCAGCAAATTTTACGGACCCGTGCCCATTCTATTCCTTCCACATCAATTGTAAATCCGTTGGCAGGGTTAATACGATGCCATCTTTGTCGATCGATTATGATGCGACAACCTGGTTATCGGGGCGCGCGCTCACAATTAAAATGCATCACAGATGACTGTTCTTGCAAAAGTGTTATCTTAGAAATCATCGAACAGCGCATCCTAACTTTCTTGCGTGCACGTTTACATTTCCTTTCCACTGAGATGTCGATAGAAGAGGAACAGCTAAAACGAGAAAACAAGCATTCCTCTTTCAATACCACACTACAACGTCGTTTACAGATGGCTCAACAACAAAAGCAGCGATTATACGATCACATCGAACAAAAAAAAGAGCCTGCACGCCGCTTACAAAAACAACTTGATCTTTGTAATAAGCAGATACAGACTCTGCAAGCACAACTACATGTTACACGCCCTCCGCAACAGGAGTTGACGAATCGTACAAATTTAAATCCAATTAACCTATATGAAAAACTACCCGATCCGAGTAAAAAAAATGAAATGCTCAAATATATGATTAAAGTTTGCTTTTATGAAAAGCGTCCGATCCAAAAAGCAGATGATTTTCAACTTTATATTTATCCAAAGCTATAAAGCCCAAAATCATGGAAATTGATCGCCCTGGAGCTGTACAAATGTTTCCGTACAGCTATTCCTTTTTTAACTGTAAAAGGATCCAACGCTCATATCCCCGTACTTCGCGATAAATTTCATTATAATTAAACACACGGCTTAGATCATGTAAAATATCATAATCGTCAAAGTGATGGATTAAAATAAGCATTTCTTTACTCGCATATTGATACAAGAGAGGAAAAGCAAGTGAACGCCCATTGCCATAGGGGCCCGCCAAAATCAATACATCCACCTTTTCTTCATCAGGAAGACTTTGCTTTAGGTCAGCATAAAAAGCATTGCGGATGGTGTACAGGGCATAATCACTCGGGGCTACATCTTTTCCTAACTGATTAAATAAATCCCAGGTATCCACTTGCGATGCATGAGTGAACAGCTTCTCCCACTCTTGATCATCAATTTGTTTCAGCTTGCTACATCGCAACTCAATCCCTTCTACTCCCTTAAGTTGCTTTTGAAAAGCGGCTACTGCATGTTGATCATGATGAACAGAAATCAATTGAATCGGAAGTATTTCCCGCTGTATGATCGTTTGCCAACAAGGTGTTGTGGCCCCAGTTCCAAGTTCCAAGATATGATATGGCTTATCACGTGGTTCTAATCGACGCATCAAATGGACAAAAGCAGCAATATCCATCTGCATGCGATTTGCTTTCCATTTTTCTATTTCATCCAAAGTTAAAAAGGGTTCAATCTCTTTGATTAACATATTAGAGGCTCCTTTGCATCAGCATATTAAGACATTCCCGCTTTTCAATAATTTCATCATTTTGCGGATGGTAAGCAAACGCTTCATCATAGTGATACTTTGCTTTTGTATACTCTTTCAAATGCTCATAACACTCACCCAGCTTCAGGTGTGGATACCAAGTGCATAAACTAATTTCCACGTTACCATAGTGATGCTCCGGTTTCTCTAATGTTAAAACAAGCTCAAACCAATAAATCGCTTCTTGGTATTTTTGATTGGCAAAAAAGTAAAATCCGATGCGACTACACGCTTCTGCTCGCGGTGTATCATAATGCAGACTTTTTAATGCACTAGCCAATGCTTTTTCGGGTTCTTGCATTTTAAAATACCCTTCAGCCATTCTAAGACAAGCATATACACAATTTTCAGGGTCTCCCTGCTTACTATTAATGTACTTCTCATAATGAATAATAGCCTCTTCAAACCGTTTATGATCTCGCAACTCATTCGCATAAAAAAATAAATCACGCAGTTCTAATTCTTCACCCCGATCAAGATGATTTTGATAAATTTTCAGATTTCTCCCCGGAGTCGATTTTATCTTTCTGTGCTTTACACGGATATCAGTATGCAAAATATGTCCAGCTACTTCAAGATTTTCATGCAAGTATCCATGCCATTTAAAATTACGAGATCTTCTTACCATGCGATTCCTACGTATGAGGGCTAGTGGTGATTCCGTATCATCTGATGCCACTTCGTACTCCATACTTACAGCATCATAAGCACGATTAAAGGTTGCTTTTATCGTACGCAACTTATCCAAATCCGTTTTTGATAGGACATCATCCGCATCGAGCCAAAATAAATATTCTTTCGTAGCTTGTTGAAAAGCGTAATTGCGTGCTGCTGCAAAATCATCAATCCACTTAAAATCATACAAACGACTTGTAAATTTTTTAGCGATTTCTTTTGTTTGATCAACTGAACCCGTATCAACGATAACGATTTCATCTACAATATCTGCTAAAGGTGATAAGCAACGCTCTAGAACTGCTTCTTCATCCCGTACAATCATACATAAGCTAATTGTAACCGGTTGCTGAGAAGCCATTTGATCCCTACATCTTTTCTTAAATGTTTGGACCCCTGGAAGGTCAGCCACTTCTAAAATAGGATAGACCTCTAAATTTGTATCGACATACATCATATGATCATGACAGAGAAATTCTTGATCTTTTATACTTGATGGCATGATATCCGATTCTAATGCTGTCTTTGATAGAAGTATACAACTACTGATAGCACGAACTTGATAAACCCCTGCCCTTTTTAATTGTTCATTAAACTTAATATCATTTAGCTTTAATCCATGTCCCATTACATTTGGTTGTTTTGGCTCCAATTTGTTTTTCCATATAATAGGTCCGATGGCGTCTTTTCCAACACGCATCAATTGTTTTAAGGTAGTGGGATGAAAGGTCAGATTTGGCTCCACTAAAAATAGTTGATCATATTTTTTTTCTCGTGCATATTGCAAAATTTGTTCATGAAGTTGTTGTCTACGTTTATCACTCACATCATATTTCATAATATAAACATTTTTCAATGTATGATAAATACTTCCTAATAAACGATCGATTTGTATATCTTGAGCCTCATTGATAAATAAATATTCAATTTCTATGCCCTCAGTCTCTAATTCGATCAAGGATAGAATCGATTCTTTAATTAATTCAAGGTGTCCTTTTATCACACTCGCTATTAGTAGACGTGGCTTTTTCACCCAATCTCCTCCTTGCTTAAAATCATCTGTTATTGCTATGGGTATGTATGGACCAGAAAATGTAGTACAGAAAACAGATAGGATATTCATGTGATTCAAAGCTCATTTGTAACGATGATGACGGGTAAACACCCTTACCATCATGGTATTGTAAATATGAAGCCCCTTAAGATCCCAAATAAACTTATCCCCTTGCCCCTCTATTTGCAAAAGACCGGTTATAAAACAGCTGCTGTTGATTGTAATCATCGGATCACTGGAAAATATAATCCTTGGTTTAAAAGAGGCTATGATACCTACCTTGATCCTTCTGAAAAGAAAAAAACACATCTCAATTTAACTGCACAAGAAATCAATCAATGTGCAATACCTTGGATCAGAAAACATCGAAATGAAAAAAACACTTTCTTATTTCTCCATTATTGGGATCCTCACTTTCCATATATAACAGAAGAAGAATTCACTAAATGGTCTGAACAGAACGCCTTACCAACAAATAACCATGAAGAAGACATTCCGATGAAAGTTGTGTCACGGGAACCCTTGTACAGTTTTATCAAAAAATATAATGGAGATAAGCATTCACCGCAAAAAATTAGACAAAATTACGACGGCACAGTAAAGCAAGTTGATCAAGCAATTGGTGAATTGGTCAATACGTTAAAAGAAACAAACCAGTACGAAGATACCTTGATCCTATTGGTATCCGACCATGGTGAGAGCTTAGGTGAACATAAGATCTACTTTGATCATCACGGTCTATATGATCAAACCTTGCACGTTCCCTTTATTCTTTCCTGTCCAGCAAAACTACCCAAGAAAAAAAGAATCACTGAAATTTGCCAACACGAAGATATTTTTCCTACCATCTGTCAGCTCGCCAATGTAAAATCGATACCCCAGCTTGGTAAAATAGATGGAAAGTCCATGATGTCCATCATCGAAGGGAAACAAAAAAAGTTTCGTTCATTTGCAGTGTCTTGTGAGGCAAATTGGCAATTAAAACGTTCGATCAGGACGAAAAATTGGAAATTAATACAATCTCTTGAACAAGATGTCTATGGTAATCCCAAATGGGAACTCTACAATCTCCAACAAGATCCAAAAGAAACAAAAAATGTTGTGAATAACCATCCTAAGATTTTTGCCTCTCTTAAGCGCACCCTATTAAAGTGGGTGCAACACAATCTCAGTCAATACAAATTGCGGGATCCCCTTCGGATAGGCATAAAAGTTCGGTTACATCGTGCAACCGTCGCTGAAGAAGAAAAAGTTAAAAAGCGGCTTAGTGAATTAGGGTACTAAAAGTAAACGTGTGATGTGCATGCTTATATAAAAAAAAGAGAGCCGCTTTACGGCCCTCTTTTTTTTATGCGTGCATATAAAGATGGTTCATTAAATATATTAACACCTCTCATTTTTTTCCTTTTCCCAATTTTAAATAAGCTTAGAAGTGTAGGCGCCATATCCATCAAATGTAAACGCCCTATATCTGCGTCTTTCGCATAAACAGGTCGAGTATTAGAAATGAAAATCCCATGATAGTCATGATTAGCACCATCTGGCCCGGTATCGTTTTCGTACACATACATCGTATTGTTTCCAACTGACCCAACAGAGCGCCAATACAAATCACCAAAGTATACGATTAAATCAGGGGGTATTCTTTTCACATCTTTATATCTTTTTTGTGGTTTAAACACTTTCGTTTCTAAAAGATTGCCTTGTTCATCCTTGATTTGCTTCAGCTTTGATATTAATTCATTGCGAATACTTTCAAAATGTCGTTTAGGTATAATCCCTTTTGGTTCTCTCCCTTTCACATTTAGACACAACCGTCCATAGTAACCGCCAAATCCCCATGCCATGGTCTTATTCCAGTCGATCATATCTGATGTCAGGGGGACTGGCTCATCCACCTTATTTTTCAACTTCAAATAACCCTCACGCATTAACCATTCATTAATACATAATCCGCCATCCATTCTTTTTGCACCGTGATCAGAAACAATAAATATATGTGCATCTTCAGGAATACATGCAAGTAATTCCCCAATTCTGCCATCTACATATTGATAATATTTACGAATTGCTTCTTTATAAGTAGAATCTGTATATAATACATGTTTTTCATCCATATAGTGCCAAAATGCATGGTGAATACGATCGATCCCCATCTCCACCATCATAAAGAAATCCCATGGTTTATGTTGTAGCAAATACTCAGCTGTCTCAAACCGTATCTGCGTCATTTGGTAGATATCATCCAACAATTCATTTACTTGTTCAGTTCGAAAATTTTTGACATCAAATTGATATGTGCCCACACGGTCCGTTATTTCCTCTTTTAACTCCGGTGGATGGGTGTAGGAAACGGAATGATCAGGCGTTAAAAAGCAAGAAATCAAATTTCCTTTTATGGGTTTAGGAGGATAGGAAGGCGGTACCCCCAAGATAATCGACTGATATCCCCGCTTTCCTAATATATCCCATACAGTAGGTTCTACTAGTGATGTACTATCTGTTAAGCGCATATCTTCATAATCATAACTATTTCGATTGCGAAAACCATAAAAGCCTAACTGTCCGGGGTCCTTTCCAGTCATCATGGAAGCCCATGCAGGTACTGTTATCGGTGGATCACTACTCCTCATCCGACCATAAGATCCCGTATCCATGATTTTTTTGATATGTGGCAGTTCATCGATCCATTCCTCAAAAACTAGTGTAGGTTCTGCACAATCAAGTCCGATCACCACAACTTTCGCCTGATTAGACACGAGCATCAGCCTTTCTTAAGAAATATAGCCTTGTTTTCGAATGAATTGAAATAGTTTTTCTGCACTTACTTCAGGAACTTCAGTTGCGGTTTCAATCATCATATCGGGTTGAAGCGGTGTTTCATAGGGATCACTAATTCCAGTAAATTGTGTGATTTCACCATCAATTGCTTTCTTGTATAATCCCTTCACATCACGTTCAATACATGCTTCGAGTGGACATTTCACATAAATCTCGTGGAACTGATCAATACGTTGTCGACAGTAATCCCTCATAAAACGATAAGGCGTAATAAAAGAGCAAAGCACCAGTACACCTTGTTTCATCAATAATTGCGCGATAAATGCACCTCTTTGAATCTGCTTAAATCGGTCTTCTTTCGTAAACCCCAAGTCCGAATTAATCACATCTCGTAAAATATCTCCATCCAACAGCTGAACGCGAACATCCGGAAGTTCATTCAGTTTTTCTTCCACAAGCTTCGCGATCGTAGTCTTCCCTGCACCCGACAATCCAGTCAACCAAAAAACAGCACCTTTATTCAATCTGTCCTCACCTCCAGTATAGAGGTAATATATGTGTGATTAACCCGTTTGGAAACACCATCTGCCTACTTGTCATCACTTACCTGTTCGCCATACTAGCAATCACCTAACACGCTCTCATTACAAATTTCATAATATACAGCAAGCTCTTCACATAAAAAATGCGAGGTGAGTTACTTGTACCCTATTAACCTCGGAAAATTAACCTACGTCGTAGGTGGAAAATTAGTACGTGGTAATCCTCATCAAACCATACATGGCGCCACCTATCTAGGCACCAGAGAAATTAAACCGGGAACTGTTTTGTTTGCACCAACGAAATATATGGGAAAAGGATTTACTTTTTCCATATTAAGAACACGTAGCAGCTCTGGTGTCATTACAACGAAAACGTATGCCAACAGTATCCCTAAACATCATCCATTAATTATTGTCCCTCATGCAGAAATGGCTTTATGGCGACTCGCTTATTACCAACGTGCATTATCTAAAGCTATTTTTATCGGCATTACAGGCAGCTCTGGTAAAACGACAACCAAAGAAATGTTAGCGTCCATATTGATGAAAAAATATTACACGTACAAATCATATTCAAATAGTAATGTGGCTGGTTATACGCCTTTTCACATGTGTAGACTCCACCAAAAGATACAGGTTGCTGTGCTTGAGATGGGGATGTCTAACTTAGGAAATATCGCTAAACAATGTCAGTGTGCAAAACCAAACATTGGAATTGTAACCAACGTAGCAGAAGCACATTGCGGAAGCTTAAGAGACTCGATTCACAACGTTGCGAGGGCCAAACAAGAATTAATCGACGGACTTACTCCAGGGGGGCTATTAGTTTTAAATGCAGATGATCCTGGTAGTAAAAATTTAAATATAGCGCGCTATCAGGGAAAAATCTTAAGAGTAAGTACCCAATCACCTAGCTCTTTCCAAGCAAAACAGATCGAATATACCAAATATGGTATGAAATTTGTTTGCAATCAAATCCCATTTCACTTTAATACGTGGGGAAAACACAACGTCTCAAATGCACTTGCAGCGATCGCTGTAGCAAGATATTTAAATGTATCTTGGTCTGCTATTCAACAAGGCTTAGCTCATTATCAAACACCGAATAGCCGCCTACAACCTGTATCTGGCACTAATGGCCATTTACTCATTAACGATTCTTATAACGCAAACCCATCTTCAATGATTGAAGGTTTAAAAGTCTTAAAAAAAGTAGCTCAAGGTAGAACAGCCGTAGCCATTTTAGGTGATATGAGTGAGCTAGGTTCCTATAGTCAAATTGGTCATCAAAAAGTAGGTACGTTTTTAGGACAACAAACTAAACCACACTTTTTAATAACAATTGGACGACTGGCTACCCTTATTGCAAGTAGTGCAATCAAAAGTGGTATGAAGCCAAAGAGTGTCCACTCTTTCCCTAATCAACATAAAGCGATTCGTTTCATACGACGTCATATCCCTCTAAACGCCGTCCTATATTTTAAAGCTTCTCACAATATGTACTTCGGAAGAATCGTCAAAAAATTACGTTCATAATTTTGATTTATTCTGCTCTGCTACGGGCAGCTGATTCCATTTGCAAATATAATATTTGCGATTTTGCTCCAAGATCCACTTAAATTCGCGATATCCTCGCTTACGAAAACTCCTACTTCCAAAGTGATGAAGATAGGTATCTCCCGCAATGATACAATCGTAACCCGCTTCTATAACGCGATAACAATAATCGTCATCTTCATATGTCCCTAATCCAAAACGTTCATCCAGAAATCCTACTCTTTCAAACACTTCTCTAGTTAAAGCGATGCAAAACCCTGATAAACGCCTACTTTTCTTCCATTTATTCGGATTGGACTGATTAAAGTGTTGACTAAATCGATGGATTTGCGAGACACTTTGCATATTGATCTTAATTTTTTGCTCAGGAATAACGCAATTGGAAAGCGGCCCTACAAGTCCTGCTTTCGGTCTCGTGTTAAGCACTTTAATCAGTTGCTCCAACCAGCGATGAGAGGGAAGTGTATCATTATTTAACCAAACTAGAAATTCTCCGCGTGCACTTGCTAAGCCTTGATTCATCGCCCCTGCGAACCCTTTATTCCAATCATTTTGAATTAGTGTCAAATCGTTGATCTCTCTCAAACGCGCTGGCATACGTTCAGTTGATCCATTGTCGATCAAGATGATTTCATAAGGATGATCGGTATAAGTTCGTATCGAACGAATACAAAGCTGCGTAAATTTCCATCCATTGTGTGCTGGAATAATAATACTTGTAAGTTGCTTCTCATTCATGTTACTCCCCCCACATTATGTTTAAATACAGCTGTTTTCAACTGAGACGTATTTTGCTTCAGTTGCTGCCTAAAAGAGCGATTTTGTATAAATTGTGGGATAAATCGTAACATGCCTTCTTTTTCACAGCTTGTTTTTAACACGATGCCATTATAGAGATGTCTTACCCATTCATCATGATCACCACCGCGACTCGTCAAAATTGGAATTTGGTGCTCCAACAAATTGACATGCAATGCACTATATGAATGGCGTAAATTTCCAAACGTGATGAATAAATCTGCGGCGATCCAACTCTTCTTGAGCGCTACTTTTTGTAAACGCTCCACTTTCACCTGTGACATCGTGCTTGGTAAGGTATCGCTAACCCAACTGACTCGTAAACGTTTATGATTTCGCTTTAGCGTAGGTACCGTTTCATGAAGAAGCGTTTGTTGTTTAGGTGTAAGAAAACGATCATCAATCCATAGTAAGCTATCTTCATCATCTATATCATGTTGTTTTCGGTAGTCCGTGCGTATCAGTTTACTCTTTTCTTCGCGAATCGGAACGGGTAGTTGAACTTGCGCTTCAATCCCACGCTTACGCATTTGATAACGAAAAGCCAGAGAAGGCACCTTCACCGGAAGCTTTTTTATAAATTCTGTCCCTGTACGTGTAGGCAAGCGATCATAATAAAGCATTGTGTTTGTAAAAATATGAAGCTCGCTTAGGATAACGGATGGTGGATTAATGAGTACGAGCGCATCATTTCGTAACGGCTCTAATTCACGCATGATCTCTTCTTTTGTTAGGTTTTTAGAAATGATTATATTAGAAGTGCATTCCTGATTAAATCGTTTGGCCTGCATCCCATTCACTTGCCAACCTGGAAATTGTACGAACACAAATCCATTTCCATCCATATCGATTCACCCTAACGAAATTTAGTTTCCCATTGAAAGGCAATTTGCGGATCATCATAAGGAATTCGATATTCATCTGGTTCCTCAGGTTGATACGATCGCGTCGTAAAATATACAATCATAGCCGATTTTTCACCCAACACCCGATAACCATGTGCTACTCTTTTAGGGATTAACAATGTTGAGGGATTTTCTTCTCCCATATAGTAGACATTGGTTTCCTGAAAGGTAGGCGATTCTTCTCTTAAATCATACAATACGACTTGAGCATTACCATAAGGAAAATACCACACATCATCTTGCTCCTTATGATAATGAAAAGCTTTAATTACACCTGGATAAGTCATTGATGCTGAAGCCTGCCCAAAATGTGTTAATATTTCCTCATCATCACGTACAATCTCCATAAACGTTCCGCGATCATCACAAAATTTCTTCAGTTGCTTGTAAATTACACCTTCAATCATGATTTACACCCTCTCGTATCACATCAAAGTATGCTTCTACACCTATTTTCCAATGGGGTAACAAAGGTAAATTAGCATTTAGTGAACGCTTCGGTATTAAAATAGAATAAGCGGGTCGCTTTGCTGCACGTGTAAGGTCATCTGAGGTTATCGCGTGGATACGTACATCTAAATTTGCTTGTTCTAAAATATATGTGGCAAATTGAAACCATGAACAAGAACCCTCTCCCGCTGTATGAAAAACGCCTTTCTCTTCTGTCTTTAGTAAATCGCTTATTTTTTCAGCTAAATGGACCGTATAGGTAGGACTACCAACTTGATCATCAACAACGGATAAGGGTTCACCCATTTTGGCTTTCTGTAAGATTGCTCGCACAAAATGATTTCCTTGATTGCCATATAACCATGAAGTTCGTAAGATTAGAAAGTGAGGACAAATTCGCTCTACATACTCCTCTCCCATCCTTTTACTCAATCCATAGCAATTAATTGGATTTACTTCATCATATTCTGTATATCCTGTAGCCTTTTTTCCATCAAATACATAATCCGTACTTATATAGACAAGTCGAATATCGTAATCTGCACAAAGGCTCGCGAGCATCTTGGTTGCTTCACTATTTATCTGGCATGCAAGTTCAAAATCTTGTTCTGCTTGATCTACTTTGGTATACGCTGCGCAATGAATAATCACATCGGGATTAGATTGCTTTACGATGTCGGTCGTTCGTATCGGATCCGTCACATCCCACTGTAGTCGATCAAACCCGATTACATCATGAGTCTGTTCCCGTCCCAACACCTTTAATACATCTCTGCCTAACATGCCCTTTGCACCTGTGACCAAGATTTTCATCCTACTTCTCCTCCACCTGATAAGGATTTCGGACTGTATCCCACCAATCTTCATGTTCCAAATACCAGTACACTGTATCTTTTAGCCCTTCGGCAAAAGAAATAGAAGGTTGAAACTGAAGTTCTTTACGAATTTTTTGGGTATCTAATGCATAGCGAACGTCATGCCCCAGTCGATCTTGGACATGGTCAATCAGTGTATTTGGTTTATCCATGATGTCCAGTAATTTAAGTGCAATTTCAAGATTTGTTACTGTATTTTCAGCACCGATATGATAGATTTCACCCTCTCTACCACCTTGTCTGATCAAATCTAAACCACGGCAGTGGTCGTACACATGAATCCAATCACGTTGTTGTTTTCCATCGCCATAAATTGGAATGGGTTTATCGCATAGTAAATTTTTAATACTAAAAGGAATTAATTTCTCTGGATACTGATTTGGCCCATAATTATTGGTACAACGAGAGATTACAACAGGCATTCCGTACGTATGCTGATAAGATAAACAAAGTAAATCTGAAGAAGCTTTACTGGCAGAATACGGATTTTTAGGTGCTAGTAAGGTATCTTCAACTGCCATCCCAACGGGAAAGCTCCCATACACTTCATCTGTAGAAACATGAACAAATTTTTGTACATCTGCTTTTAAGCTCGCCTCTAACAAATGAAAGGTTCCTTTTATATTTGTTTCGATAAAAGGGGTTGCACCATAGATGCTACGATCCACATGAGATTCGGCAGCAAAGTGGACCACTTCGTCAATTTTCTGGTGCTCAAATAAAGCTGAAACATCTTCCTGTTTACACAAATTAGCATGAATAAAATGATAGCGCTCATCTTTCTCCACATCTTTTAGGTTGTAAAGATTACCAGAATACGTTAATGCATCCAAATTCCATATTTCAATATCTGGGTATTGACGTAATAAATAACGAATGTAGTGACTCCCAATAAACCCCGCTCCACCCGTTACTAAAATAGATTTACTCATAAAGACTCTCCTTGTAACATATTCTCAAATTCTGTGTGAACCGCATATTGATTCGCTCGCATCAGCGATGCGATCGTTCCAGCATCTGTCCACCATCCTTTTAAGGTATTAAATGACATTTCTTTATTTTTTATATACATATTATTTACATCTGTAATCTCATACTCACCACGTACAGAGGGAGCAAGTTGATTAATAAAAGAGAATACTTTGGAATCAAACATATATATTCCTGTTACACATAAGGAACTTCGAGGAAACTTAGGTTTTTCTTCAATAGATACAATTTGATTCCCACTTACTTCAGCAACACCAAACCGCTCAGGATTATCCACACTTTTCAATAAAATCTTTGCCCCTTCTCCTTGTTGGATAAATTCATTCACATATTGATTGAGGGAATCTTCAAAAATATTATCTCCTAATAATACAATGGATAAATCGTCTTGCACATAACTTTCAGCCAGTGATAGCGCTTGGGCAATTCCACCTGGTTTATCTTGCACTTTATATGTAAAATTCGCTGAAAATTCCTGACCACTCCCTAATAAGCGAACAACATCTCCCATATGCTCGACGCCAGTTACGATTAATATATCGTGAATACCGCATTCAACAAGTTTATTGATCGGATGATAAATCATCGGATATTTTCCAATCGGCAATAGATGTTTATTGGTAATTTTCGTTAATGGATATAAACGCGAGCCTGTTCCACCTGCTAAGATCACACCTTTCATAACCACAATCCCCCTAATCACATTTCTTTATTCCATCCTATTCACACAGGGATCAAAATAATCATCAAACGCTCAATTATTGCTCAAAAAACAACAAAAAAAGAAGAACCGATTATAAAAGGTTCTCCTTATTTGTTTTCACTCAACCATTTGGCAAGCTTTTGCTGATGTTCTTTGTCCACATAATTTTGTGCTGGCATACTACCTTTACCATTCGTGATGATGCTTAATATTTCCTGTTCACTGTATTTCGCGCCTGTACCTTTTAAAGGTGGACCAAAGCTTCCTTGTAAGTTGCCCCCATGACAGCTGGCACAATTCCTAGCATAAATTTGCTCTGGTGTTTGCTCAACGGTGTCATTGTTAGTAGGCGTTTGGGAAGTATTTTGTCCTCCACATCCTAATACAGCCATCGTAACTGCCACAACCGCTAGTATAACTAAACCTAATTTCTTCTTCATAAAAGATCCCTTTCTCTATGAAGGGGTAGGATTCCCTTCTTTATAGGCTTGTAATTCTGCATCATCTTTAGCTCGTTCAGTTCTGACCCAACGAAAGAATACAATTGCGATGGCACCGATATATACGATTTCTTGCATGATTTTCATGATTACTCCGCCCAATTGCTGGTCATGGATTGGCGTCATAATAGGTGCAATTGTTGACATCGTTTGATATTGATCGTACAGCAACAGATCCGTAAATGTAATGATGGCACATGCAGGTGTTAATAAAATCCCATTAACAAAAATGAGAACCAACTTATGCAGTGATTTCATACGATCCCATTCTGGTACCGGACAGAAAATCGGGAACCACATACAAAAAGCAGCAAACAATAATCCATAATGCGTCACAATGTGTAACCATTCATTATTCATCGACGCATCGAAAATATAGGGAACATGATAAAAAGTGAAAAAGCCATTAAAGAAAAAAATGGTAACCAAAGGTTTGGTTAAAAAATGACCTATTTTTCGTACACCAGGCAGTTTAGCCAATGCACGATACATGTATGCTGGAATCCCCGTCAATAACAACGGTGGTGCTAATAAAAAAGTGAGTGACATCTGTAACATGTGCATACTGAATAATTCATGCCCAAGGATATTTAAGGGACTACCATTTGCAATGTAATAGATTAGTAATCCACTTAAAAATTTGATACGAGCTGATCCCTTGGCTGGTTCTGCATTTGGAAATAAATGTCTCATAGGCCCCGTAAGAACCAGATATAATCCAGCGATGCACAACATGATTACATTTAATTTTAAGTCCCAATTACTTACATAGAAAAAGATCTGAAAAAACTCAGCTGAAGTCATGGGAACCCTCCATTCCCAGTTATTTTCAAGTAACGAAGCTATCATACCATAGGATTGACCAATACGACTTAAAATAAAATGAAAGGGATGTGAATGTTTCATTTCTAGGTATCTACCCAGTCCAAATTGGAACCAGTCGAATAAGATAAGGAGACTTACAACATGGGCTCTTGCAGGGGAGGAAAACCATGAGAACCATTTCACTCGAAACCATGGCACGTTTACTAAAAGGTGTCCTCAAAAGGGGATACCCCCAAAAAACATTAAATGCGATTAACTTTGGTAAACCAAAATATTTACACGCCTCACAAGCATACTTTTATTCTCGCTCACTCGATTGGAACAAACAACTGTCTGCCATCATGCAACAAAAACCAGTTGCTGTCATTCTTCCTCCAAACATAGCAACCGCTTATATTCCCAAAAGTACAGCCATCATTCAAGTCCAAGATACGTACCAATCTTTCTGGAAGATCGCTTTATGGAACTGGGGGTATGTATCACCGATTGTCGTTGGCATTACGGGCAGTGCTGGTAAATCAACAACAACGGAGATGGTTTCATCTATACTCAAGCATCGCTACAATATGGTCAAGACACAGGGTAACTTAAATACTTACTCTTTCTTACCCTCTTATCTTTCTCGTCTTACTCCTAAGCATCAAGTACTATTACTTGAAATGGGCATGAAATCATTAAATAATATAGGCAAACAATGCGCGATTGTAAAACCGCAATACGGTGCCATTACAAACATTGGTGAGGCACACTCGGGCTCATTAGGTGGATTAGATCTTGTCGTAAAAGCGAAACAAGAACTGGCAGATGGCATAAAAGCTGGTGGAATCCTATGGGTAAATGCCGACGATACGCGTTCACGCAAACTAAATCTCAAACGATGTAAAGGGACGATTAAGAAATTTGGCATCTATAATCAAGCAAATATTCGTGCACATCGTGTAAGATATAGTGCGAAAGGGATGACATTTGACTTGCATGTTGGCACCCAAAAGGAATCCATGTTCATCCCTACCTATGGTATTCACAATGTATATAATGCGTTGGCTGCATGTGGGATTACGCTTTCCATGGGATCAACGCTATCCGATATAAAAAAGGGTTTAGCGTCATTTCAGATGCCTCATATGCGTCTCCAATTTTTCAAAGACCGTAGTGGACGTACCCTCATTAATGACGCATGGAACGCCAATCCAACAGCGATGAATGCTGGATTAGATGTTTTAAAGGCAATCGCTCCCACACAGCAAGGAGTTGCGGTTTTAGGAGATATGCAAGAGCTTGGGGATTACACGACAACTGCTCACTATTTAGTAGGGAAACATGCAGCCAAAGCCGGTCTAAAGCAACTCGTTACGATCGGAAAATACGGGAGATTAATTGCAACGAGTGCCATTCAAAATGGCATGAAAAAAGAGCGTGTCTTTTCCTACTACAGACACGACCAAGTCATCCAACATCTTCGTAAATTAAGTGCTCAGTCGGTTGTTTATTTTAAAGCTTCTCGTAGTCTCTATCTAGAAAAGATTGTGCAAGCTTTACGCTCTTAGGATCATGTATTCAGGCGTGGATCAACACGCCTGAATTTGCATTACAAACTTGTTTATATATCAATTGCGTGTTTCTTTACTGTTTTTTGAAAGAAAGAATCTAATTTGTTTGTGATGTCTACAGGTTCACTGTTTATTTTTTTTACACTGTTTTCGTAATGATGAATGCGTTCTTCTATAAATGCATTTAATAGCGAAATGCGCGCTTCCACATCTAGCTTTTCTCCTGCGTGCTTCCGTATTAAGAGCTGCTCTATTTTTTCTTTTAGTTCCCCTTGCGGTAATAACTGCTCTACTAAAAATGGAAATTCAAGCGGGGGAAACTGACGATATTGTTCAATATACTGACAGGCAAGTAATGGACGCAGCACATAAAAGTATTTTTTGACACGCACCTTTTCTTGTTTTAAATAGTCACGATAATTTCCTTTGGCCATATGTAAATAATGATGGATACACGATATAGGAGAAAAAGCAGTATGAGCCATCTCTTTTATTTCTTTGACAAATGTCTCATCAAATTCATAAACCATGCTGGAATGTAACCACTCCATAAGCGGTGGATTTGATTTACGAAAAAGTTGTAGGGTTTTCCGAAGTTCCCATCCATTGATATCTAGCCATTCATCTATCGGGAGTTCAATTACATCTCGCTTCATATCAATCGATAAATACCATTCTGGTTGGTGAACATAGATAAAACGCACATCAAAGTCACTATTCTGAGAAGGAAACCCCCATGCCCGACTCCCTGATTCACATGCATACAATACTTTAACACCAAAATCTCGCTCAATCTGTCTTAACTTTTCAGTGATCTTCTTTTTCACTTGGTCGGTTCTCCATTCTTTTTCTATGAAAATGATGACCAAAAAGCCCTTATTATTATAGCTAAGGGGCTTTAGGTCAATACATATTTAGTTATTCACTACTTGTTTAGAGACACGTTCGATCTGATCTTGTTCATCCGGTGTTAATTGAAAAGTTAAAGCACCTACATTATCTTTAGCATGTTGTACTTTTGTAGCCCCGGGAATGGCCACGACTGTATCTCCATTGTGCGTGATAAGCCAGTTCAGCGCTACTTGACTAGCTGAGGCTCGATATTGATCTGCTATTTGTTCCAATAAGTCCACAAGTGGCTTCGTTTGTGAAAGATTGTTGTGTTTTTTACGATTGGTAAACTGACGAACACGTGACGTAGACTGCAATAGTTCCGGATTTTTATGAAACTTTCCGGTTAAGAGTCCTTGCTCTAATGGAGAGTACGCAATAATCGTAACGCCCAATTCCTTTGCGGTTTCTAAGACACCGTTTTGTTCGATTACCCGATCTAATAAACTGTACTTCATTTGATTCGATACTAGTGGAATATCATATTCTGCCAGTACTTGATGGGCTTCTCGCATCTGTTTTGCATTAAAATTACTAACCCCTACAGTAACAATTTTACCCTGCTGTACCAGCTCTGCCATTGCCTTCATCTGCTTTTTGATCGAAGAAAAGGAATAAGGTTGATGAATTTGATAGAGGTGAATCGTACGACTGTTTAGACAAGCCAAACGTTCTTCTATACTACTTGTAATGGAAGTCGCGCGACGAAGAACTGGCCACCACTTCGTAGCAATAAGCGCGTGCTCCTCTTGTGGATCTAACTCATTTAAAACGCGTGCCAGCACTTTTTCGGATTCTCCCCGGCCATAAGCTTCAGCTGTATCAAACCAATTGATTCCACCTGCTAGAGAAATGCGAATAATGTCCTTAATCTGTTCATCATCAATCTCTGACCAATATTTTCCGACTACACCACTTCCTTTACTAAATTGCCAACACCCTAATCCTAACGCTGAAATTTCTAAATTTGATTTGCCTAATTTTCTTTTTGCTAACATATCATTCTCTACTACGCACGGTGGTAGTAGATGTACACCTACCTTCTACTTAATGATCAGACTAGAATCACGATGGTGTTACTTGAACGATGATTTTCCCTCGTGTGCATCCCGACTTACGAATCGCATACGCTCAATTCATTTTATTCAGTGTAAATACTTGTTCGATATGGGTTAAGCTTACCCTAGTTTGGTCATCGTTTGCATCATTTTCCAATTCGATGGATTTAAACCAGTTACATGTACACGAACGAGCAACAACCAATTGCTTATTCTTATCTACATAAGCTGATTTCACCATCAAGACTTCCTCTCTTTCTTAATTGTGTAAGGTTCATTTAAATAAAGATGCACATCTCATTATGTAATGCTTTTAAGTAGATAAACTTAAACTTATTTACTGATTGAAATGTAACATGCATTTAGTTGTGAGTCAAGCTTTGATTACAATTGATTTGGGGATTAAACACAATAATAGTGCTACGAACGCCGCTCAGTTGTGAAATTTTAGCAATACCTAAATATACTGCTTTAGCAAGTACCGAAACGGTAGTCACCTCTTCCGATTGTAAGTACTCCCTTATAGAAATGGAATCGAGAGAATACGTACAGCAAGAAGGCAGTCCAAACACCACACTGCTACTGGTTTCTCATGCAGACAAAGAGCCAACAATATGGAGCACAAGGCATACAAATTCAGCCGATTTTTTCTATGTAAACTTATTTGTCCATATCGAGTTACAAAAGATAACTATGAATAATTTATATTCATTACGCCCAAGTATAACTACTTTAATATGTGAACTGCTATAATGATATATAGACCCCTTAGTAGGAGGAATAAAATGCAACTACTTCTTCTATTCGGTGGTTTGGGTGCACATCGATTTTATATGGGAGAAATCCCCATGGGGATTCTCTATTTATTTAAATTCGGTCTTTTTTTTGTAGGACGCTTTTACGATTTATTTAATTTGTCGACCAAAGTAGATAATCATAATTTACGTGTAGCGTTATATCGGAATCAAGCCAAATAAAAAATCATCTACTCATGTATAGCAGTCACTTAGTAATAAATTGTTAAAATATTCCCTCTAATTGTATCAACGCTAAGAAGTGAGGATTCTTAGGAACCCTTCCTAATCATTAAGACTTTGAAAACGAAAGCGCTTAGATTCCTTTATGCCATGTAAAATGTTACGATATTGAGGATAATAAACAAAATAATGGAGGTAACTATGTCTCAACGAATTCAATGGCCTAGCCCGACGATAAAAACGGATGACTATTTCCGTTTTGTCAAATCTTTTTATTTAGAGTTAGCGCCGTCTCTCAGTCTGGAAAAACGGAATATCATTAACTTTATGCAACTCTTAGATGAGTATGAACAATTACTTCAACAATTTAACCATGCTTACAGTACCCAAACTGCGGGAGAAAACTTTTGTACACCCATTCATATTGGTGATCCAGCTAAGCAAAATTACTATTCGGTCGCTTGGGATATCCAAAAGGCGAACGATCTGTTTGCTGAAAAGAAAATTCCAGCCCTTATCCCTCCGGCAAAGATCCAAAATACAAGATCCATCGATGTAACAGAAGCCATGATTGCCCAAATGGGAGACAAACTAGATCAACCCATTTACATTACAATCTACCCGCCATCCAATACACTGGTAGTGATAGATGGGAATCAACGGTTAGCGATACATACTGCACGAGGTACCGCTGAAATCAAAGCTTTTTTATTTGACCCTGTCGAACATCTCCAGTTTATGACGGATGACCTAAGCCGAGTTCGTTATTATATTCACCATAATATTACGGTATTAATGAGTTATTATGCCGGACTTATAGAACAAGTTTATACAGACGAAGACCATAGTTATTGGAATCTAGATGATCAGATAAGATGGTCACAATACCTTTTTATAAATCGAGTTGCCGATCTAAAACAAAAAAAATGAACGCATTTTAAGATAGGTTGAAGGTTGAAACACAAAAAATCAGGTGGAAATTCTACCCACCTGATTGAATTTCATTGCGTGCATAAGGGGTTTAGTTTGTATAGCAAACTTGTTTACATATTATATTTGGTTTTCCTTTTCGCTAGCTCGCATAATGAGGCTCATTTGAGCGTGTTATGTTATCCTATAATTATTCAACCCTACTTTTGAATGGAGTTTTGCTATGCGCAACGATATCCACTATCACACGATCTTAGAAGCACACGAACGTATCCAAAGCGTGATTCATCACACACCAATCATTACCTCACACATACTTGATGAGATTACGAATCACGCTGTTTTTTTGAAATGCGAAAACTTTCAACGGGGCGGCGCCTTTAAGATTCGCGGTGCTACAAATGCCATTTCACAACTTACGAAAGACCAAAAACAGCGAGGCGTTGTGGCCTGCTCATCGGGTAATCACGCCCAAGCTGTGGCACTCGCGAGTCGCCAACTTGGTGTACATGCCATTAATTGTATGCCTCATGATGCACCACTAGTGAAGAAAGAAGCTGTACTGCAATATGGTGGAGAACAAATCTTTTTTGACCGCCATACGGAAAACCGAGATACTATCATTGAGGAAATTGCCGCTACACAAGGTCGTACCATCATACATCCTTTTGATGATGTCGCAACTATTGCCGGGCAAGGTACAGTAGCGCTGGAAATGATGCAAGATATTGAAAACTTGGATGTCATCGTAGGCCCAGTTGGGGGCGGAGGCTTACTGGCAGGTACCTGCCTCGCTGTACATGGAAACAACCCTCGCTTACACGTGATTGGTGCCGAACCTGAGCTTGCTGATGATACATTTCAGTCCTTTCAAGCAGGGAAACGTATCGAAATAAATCCGTCAACAACTTGTGCTGATGGTTTGCGCGCGACTTCACCAGGAAAGATTACTTTTCCGATCATTCAAGAACATGTCGAACAACTGGTCACGGTTTCAGAAGAAGAAATAAAAAAGGCACTCTTTTTTGCCATAACGCGGCTTAAAGTGGTGCTTGAACCATCCGGTGCCGTATCACTGGCTGCGGTTTTAAGTGGAAAAATCCCCGCAAAATATCAACGCGTCGGGGTTATCTTAAGCGGTGGCAATGTTGACCCTAATCAGCTAGCCGATTTACTCAAATGATGAAAAAGTATTTCTTAATGGTTGGCTAACATTATGAACTGCACCTATATTATGATGAAAATATGTCTCCTGTTTCATTTTGAAAAGGTTTGCCTCTATATACCCGTCACTGCAGGCATACATCATGTGCGAAAAAAGAGGATACATCCCTTGATAATGGGCATTGTATCCTCTTTAACATCTTCAATTTAAACGACCGTACCGTGAACCTCTTCTCCAAGTAGCATTTCAATTTGATTATCACCGTTCATCACAGCTACCCGTGGTTCATGAACACGTGCTGTGGCATCATCCATCATCGCATAAGAGATAATAATCACTTTATCTCCAGGCTGAACGAGCCGTGCTGCCGCACCATTGAGACAAATCGTACCACTACCTCGCTCCCCTACGATGACATAAGTTTCAAGTCTGGCGCCATTATTATTATTAACAATTTGTACCTTTTCATTGGGTAAGATATCGAGCTGATCTAAGATTTCCTCATCGATCGTCACACTACCTACATAGTTTAAATTGGCTTCCGTTACCGTTGCACCGTGTATTTTCGCTTTCATCATCATTCTAAACATATGTTTCCCCTCCCTTAAATCGAATCAGATGATTATCTATTAATCGTGTACGACCAAAAAAGACCGCAACGGCAAGCAAAATATCCTCTTGCTCCCATTGATGAAAGGTTTCGAAGCGTGGATAAGTCAATGCTTCAACGTAATCTATGTGAGCAAGCGGTTGCGATTTTATCTTCTCTGTTACATAAGTGACCATTTCAGATGCTGTTTGGAGCGCTCCTGTTCGCACCCTCTGCTCTACTTCAGTAAGACTTTGATGTAATATCGTAGCTTGTACACGTTCTACTTGATTGAGATATACATTTCGAGAACTTTTAGCTAATCCATCCGCTTCTCTTATGGTTGGACAAGGTACGATTGTAGTCGGAAAATGTAGATCTTTTACCATTTGTGTAATAACAGCTACCTGCTGTACATCTTTCATACCAAAGTAAGCACGATCTGGCTGAACCATATGAAATAGTTTCGTGACTACCGTCGCCACACCATCAAAATGACCGGGTCGCTTTGCACCACACAAACGTTCTGTTACTTGACGAACATTTACGCGTGTTAAGGATTCCTCAGGATACATTTCCTCAACACCAGGAACAAAAACGAGATCGATTCCTATTTTTTTAGCTATAGCCAGATCACGTGCTTCATCACATGGATACAATGTAAAATCCTCATTGGGACCAAATTGTAACGGATTGACAAATATCGATAGCACAACCCAATCACATTCCATTTTCGCCTTTTCCAGCAAGCTGATATGGCCTTCGTGTAAATATCCCATTGTGGGTACAAATCCAATAGTTTTATGCGTCTGCTTCATACGCTCATCGCGTAAATCAGCAACTGATTTTATGATTTTCATCCAGTTCCTTCTTCCTGACCACCATATAACTCAGAAATAAAATCAGCAGACAAATGAGCACTATGCTTTTCTTCAGGGAATATCCCCTTTTTTACCTCATCAACAAATGAAGCAATCCCTTCTGTCATGGTTTTGCCTGCCTCTTGATATACTTTAACAAATGATGGATGCCAGTCTCCACCGATTGCAAGCAAATCATGATACACCAATACTTGGCCATCACAAAAACGTCCGGCACCAATTCCGATAACTGGTATATTTACGGTTTCACTAATTAACTGCGATAATTCTTCAGGAACACATTCTAACACTAATGAAAATGCACCTGCAAGTTCTAATTTTTGGGCGTCCTCGAGGAGCTGTTTGGCTGTAGCAGTATCTCGACCTTGAATAAGATATCCTCCCAATTGATTGACCGACTGCGGTGTAAGACCAATATGCCCCATAACAGGGATTCCTGCTTTTGTGAGCTTAGATATTTTCCCTACCATGTCTGAGCCGCCTTCAATTTTTATGCCGTAGGCTCCAGCTTCCTGCATCAATCGTGCTGCTGCTTTTAACACTTCATCTTCTGATAAATGTGCGGTCATAAAGGGTAAGTCAGCAATCACCATTGCTGTTTTGCTACCTCGTGTAACCGCTTTCGTATGATGAATCATGTCAGCAAGTGTTACCGGAATTGTGGATTCATATCCCAGAACGACCATGCCGAGCGAGTCGCCAACGAGTAAAATTTCAGAACCTGCCTCTTCCGCTATTTTTGCAGATGGATAATCATAAGCGGTCATCATCGCAATCCGCTCTTTTTCTGATTTCATTTTCAGTAGTGTACGTGTTGTCACTTTCTTTCGCATTCGGAACCCTCCAATTGGTTAGGGCCCTTGGTCAGAGAAAAAGAAATACCCTCATATTTTGGCAACATGAAGGTTGGGTAGGTTTTATGCACCATTCCTTCTGTCCCCGTCCCAATGGCTCGAAGCAGAATTAATTCAAAAAGTAAGCGTTCACATTTATATTGGTGTAGCTCTCACACTAAGATACCACCCAACATAACTTTATCGTAACGAAAATTCAACAAAATTTCAATGGTTATCTGCACGATAGCCATATTTATCCCTTGACATCAAACTTCGATTTCAGCTGAATATATCGGAATCGTTTTCTCATCACATTGTATGAGTAGTGCACCTTCTGAGCTAAGTCCCGTTGCAATCCCAGATACCGTATTTTTAGCTGTACGAGCCGTTATACGTTCCCCGAGCATTCCAGCTCCTGCTTCCCACTTTAATTTGATCGGCAAAAATCCATCCGTCAAGTATTCATCGTACAAAGCCTCAATTTCAGCAAGAAGTGTTGCAATCAGTGGCGCACGGTCCATCTGATGCCCTGTTTCAATGGCTAGCGAGCTAGCTTGATTTTGTAATTCTGAAGGAAACATTGTGTATGGTGTGTTCACATTCATACCCATTCCCACAACAACATAATGAATTTGATCTTGTTCACCCCGTAGCTCCGTCAATATACCGCATATCTTTTTTTCATTAATCAGTAAATCATTGGGCCATTTTATATGTGGGGATAATCCAGTCGCCTTTTGAATGGCTTGCCTTACCGCTACAGACATTAGCAGAGTAAGTTGGGTCGCTGCTTGTAAATCGATTTGTGGACGCAAAATCAAACTGAACCAAATCCCCGCTGATTTAGGTGAAAACCAATTACGTCCCAGGCGCCCCCTCCCTGCCGTCTGATTATCTGCAATAACGATTGCACCTTCTGGCGCTCCTTCTTTCGCCCATTCATGCGCTACCGTTTGCGTAGAAGTGGTTGTGTCTAAATAAGTGATATGTCGCCCCAATCGTTTCGTTGTCAAATGGGCGGAAACTTCCGCAGCGGATACACGATCTGGATTTACTTGCAGTCGATACCCGCTACGTGGCTTCGCTTCAATCTCATAACCGGCTTTACGTAATTCCTCAATATGTTTCCAAATCGCCATACGGCTACATCCGATCTGTTTACTCATCTCTTCACCCGATAAAAAATGAGATCGGTTTTGCAATAAGAGCCGAATGAGTTCATGCTTGATCCGATTTTCCAATTTCATAACCTACCTTCAGCAATACCTGCTCATCATTGGCAATCTCTTCTAGTGCAACTCGTCTGCATAGCGCTTTTAGAGTCCGACCTAACCACGCTCCGGCTTTTCGATTGACAGTTTTTTGTAGTGAGGCTCCATCGATTACGAGCTCCCGTACATGGTGAATGGGCATTTCTGCATACCATTGATTCAAGTCCTCTTCCGTCGGAACGGCTTCCTGCATCCAAATCCGTTCATAAAATTGACGTACAACGAACAGTGTAGATAGGTCGTATGTCAGCATGGCTTCTTTCCAAGCCATAGAAGTCGCACCGATTGGCTTTATGATCAATTGAAAAGCGACAAGTAGTTGTTTCTTGATCCGATTAGGTAAGCGAAATGCCGTTAAGCGCTCTTCGATGTCCACTGGTTTGATATCTAACAGGAACAAGAGATAGAGCCAATAAAACAGCGGGTTTCTGATGCCATCTACATCTTTGATTTTCACCTGATGAACTTCCCAAGAATGAAAAGGTGGCAAATAGTTGCATAGCGGCGTATCAAACAATAAGCGTAGGCCCAAAGTAGGGTAAGGCGATTCCCACATTTTTTGTAATTCGGCCGTCACACGTTCGACTGATAGATGGATACATAGCGGTGCACACTGTACCATCGCTTCATAGCATGAATGATTGATTTGAAAGCCCAGTTTAGCAGCAAAGCGGGCAGCCCGTACAATACGTAACGGATCCTCCTGAAAACGTTCGACTGGATCTCCTACTGTACGAATCACGCGATTTTCAATATCTGAAATACCACCAAAATAATCATGGCGTCGCCCATGACGATCTTCAGCAATCGCATTAAAAGTGAAATCACGACGTGCCAAATCTTCTTTTAAAGAAGAAACAAATTGAACAGAGTCGGGTCTGCGAAAATCACGATAAGTCGATTCCACTCTAAAGGTGGTCACTTCAAAAGCATCACCTTCAATCACAACTGTGACCGTTCCATGTTGCAATCCTGTAGGTATGGTATGCTCACAAATACGTATCACTTCCGTAGGAGTGGCATTTGTCGTGATATCATAATCATTCGGATTTTTTTGTAAGTCTTCATCTCGAACACAACCGCCTACTAAATACGCCTCATACCCGGCTTTCTCTAATGAATGAAGCAGTAGATAAGCCTTCTCTTTTAGGTGGTACATGTTTAAAATTCTCCTGCTAATACACGCTGATATACAGCTTCATATTGTTCCGCGATCTTATTTCCGCAAAACTCATTTTTTACGCGTTTTAGACCAGCCTGTGAAAATTGATGGTGTAAATCATCATTTTTTAGGAGCTGGACAGCCCAGCGAGCCATCTCATCCACATCTCCAACCGAAGCCAAAAAACCGGTTTCTCCATGAATCACAACTTCTGGTAACCCATCCGCATTTGATCCAACAGTAGGTACCCCACATGCCATCGCTTCTAATGCTACCAAACCAAAACTTTCTTTTTCTGATGGTAAGAGTAACAAATCTGCAAGCGATACCAGCTGAGACACTTCATCTTGTTTCCCTAGGCATATCACCCGTGACTGAAGTCCTAATTCTTCCACTCTCTCCATCACTCTCGGTAATTCAGGCCCTTCACCTACCAATAAGAGCCGGGATGACACATGTTTTTGTACACGATTAAAAGTTTCAATGACATCCATCGGCCTTTTTACTGAACGAAAATTTGAGATATGTAATAATAACTTTTCATTGGGATAAATATATTTCTCACGCAAGAAAGTTACATCCCGCGGATAATAGATACGCGTGTCTACAAAGTTGTAGATACGATCAATAAACGTGTCGGCACAAAACAATTGATGTGTCTTGTTCACGAGGCTGTTGGAGACAGCTGTAACAGCATCACTGTGTGTGATCCCAAAACAGATTACATCCTTTAGCGATGAATCCTCGCCCAGTACGGTTATATCTGTTCCATGAAGCGTCGTTACGACTTTCAAGTCATCTCCTACCATCTGTTTTGCTAAGACGGCTGCAATAGCATGGGGAACCGCATAATGAACATGGAGTAAATCAAGATCATAAGTTTTAGCGACTTGTGCCATCCGACTCGCTAAAGCGAGATCATAAGGTGGATATTTAAACACCGCATATCGATTGGCCTCTACACCATGATAACGAATGTTTTGATGAAAGCTCCCCAGGCGGAAGGGCATATCATACGTGATAAAATGGATGTCATGTCCCCGTTCTGCTAGTAGTTTACCAAGCTCAGTCGCTACCACTCCTGATCCACCATGACTCGGATAGCATGTAATACCAATACGCACAAAGATTCCTCCTCTTCCATTATACGAGAAAGCTAGATGTGAGAGGCTTGCGCGTTTTTAAGCCTTCACCATACACCGCCTGTATTTGGTTCCCCCATAATTGATCTCTGCCTCGCATCATCGACAAATAGGTAGAGCCATTAAGAGGGGTTTCTACTTCTCCAGCTTCTCTTTTAAATTGCGTCTCATAAGCTAAAATGGCTTTCGTTTTTTGTTCATATACATCACTAATATCAATAATCAGATCAGCTGGTTTGATATCATTGATAAAGTAATAGAAAACATGCTTCACTCGGTGTGCCGCTTCACCACCCGAGGTCCGTTGCTTACG
Organism: Polycladospora coralii; assembly: GCF_014773435.2. Taxonomy (GTDB): domain Bacteria; phylum Bacillota; class Bacilli; order Thermoactinomycetales; family Thermoactinomycetaceae; genus Polycladospora; species Polycladospora coralii. The sequence continues at coordinate 176,608 of NZ_JACXAG020000001.1, forward strand.
GATCGCAGCATCAAATACAGCCTCATCCACCATTTGACTACAGGTGACATGATCCGGATGACGGTCTTCAAAGTAAGGTGCCAACACCACTTTAGGACGATAACGACGTATCATTTGTGTTAATCGTTCCACTTGATGAGGAACGTTACGTATCGATCGATCCGGCAATTTTAAATTGATCAGCTCTTTTACACCTAAGATTTCAGCCGCTCTACTCGCCTCTTTTCGTCTCGTTTCTACGGTACCATTTGAGGATAACTCTGCTTCTGTTAAATTACAGATTGCTGTTACAAATCCGGCTTGACTATGCTTCGCTAAAACGCCTCCTACGCCAATTTCGACATCATCAGGATGTGCACCAAATGCTAATATGTCGACTTCTGTATGCTTCATGAAACACTCTCCCTTAAGACTGATCCCTATCAGGCGTATCGATTTGACCGTCGTAAGACTACTCCGCCATAACAGACTTTCTCGTTTTGCTTAATCGACACGCCTATGACCATGTATCATTTTACGCCAAGCTAAATCCCCCTGCTCAATGGAACGAATCAGCACTTCAGCAGTTGCTAAATTTGTTGCAACTGGAATATTATGCACATCTGCCAATCGTAAAAGCGCTAAAATATCCGGTTCATGTGGCTGTGCTGCTAATGGATCCCGAAAAAAAGCAATAAAATCCATTTCATTTTGGGCTACCATTGCACCAATCTGTTGATCACCACCAAGCGGTCCTGATAAATAACGATGTATGGTTAAACAGGTCTCTTCCATAATCCGTTTTCCGGTTGTTCCAGTTGCATATAATTGATGTTGTTTTAACAAGGGTTCATAACTAACGGCAAACTGGACCATCGTCTCTTTCATACGATCATGCGCAATTAAAGCGATTTTCAATGTTTTGCACCTCACCTTTAGAAATCAAGCACATTTTCTAAGCCATACACGAAGTAGTCCAATTCCATCACTTTTTCAACCGCTAATTTTACGCCAGGCATAAAAGATTCTCTATGAATTGAATCGTGGCGAATCGTGAGGGTTTGTCCTTGATCACCAAAAATAACTTCCTGATGGGCCACCATGCCAGGAAGCCTAACACTGTGGATACGGAAGCCGCTCATCATAGCACCTCTAGCTCCATCAATCAATTCTTGTTCGTCGGGGTGACCTTGCTTGATTTCAGAGCGATTTCTAGCAATCATTTCTGCTGTTTTGACTGCTGTTCCTGAAGGCGCATCTAATTTCTGATCATGATGGGACTCTATGATTTCAACGTGCGGCATGTACAGCGCTGCTTTTGCTGCAAATTGCATCATAAGTACAGCTCCTATCGCAAAATTGGGGGCAAAAATAACACCAATTTTGTACAACCGTGCTAGATGACTCAAACTTTCGATATCCTTTTCTGATAATCCACTCGTACCGATCACAGGTCTAACGCCAGCTAATATCGCTTGTTCGGCATGAACTTTTACGTGTTCAGGTGTTGTAAAGTCAATCAATACATCCGCTTGTACGGCTTCAAGTGTTTGAATCACTGAGGCTGTACATAAGATGCCTAATTTTCCAAGGCCCACTATATCTCCGATATCCTTACCTACATTGGAACGTGATACCGCGCCCACCAAGTGAAGATGATCATTTTGTTCAATCATGCGAACGACTTCTTGTCCCATTCGTCCCGTGGCACCTGCAACAATTACGCTTATTTCCATTTCGAATTCTCCTCTTTAAGTTAAAACCCTTCTTCATCAATCGGTGTCCACCGATTTTGATCTCGCGTTTGATATTTCAACATCACCTGCTTAAACGCTTCCTCTAAATCAATATCTAAACTGTTTGCAAAGCAGATCACAATAAACATTAAATCCCCTAGTTCGTTCGCAATACTATTTTCCGCTTCTTCCCCTTTTTTCTTTTTTTCACCGTACTGATGATTCACTTCACGTGCTAGCTCTCCTACTTCCTCCGTCATGCGAGCCAGCATAGATAAAGGATGAAAATAACCCTCTTTAAATTGAGAGATATATTGGTCTACTTCAGACTGCATGGCTTGTATCGTTTTTTCTTTGTCCATTATAAGATCATCCTCGCATCTCTGTGAAAGTTGATAGATCTTCAGATCTCTATACACGAACCTTATGTGATTCCTACACATTATCATGTTACCTGATCTTACATCATATCTCAATCATTCTTGCATTGAAGTAGTAGGAATGGGCATGTATAATATAGCGGGTATGGAAATGTTATGGAGTAATGAGGGATTATAAATGAAAAACAATAAGTTGTTGTTTCATGCGCGTAATATTTTATTGATTTTTATTGGTACTCTTTTATTTTCATTTGGAATCAACTACTTTGCAATTCCTAATGAACTAGCTGAAGGGGGATTTACGGGTATTGCCATTCTACTTTATTATATGTTTGATTGGACACCCGCTTATATCATTTTTATTTTAAACATCCCCTTGATTTTCATCGGTCTTAAAGTTTTTGGTAAACAAACTTTTGTTTATACGATTGTTGGCATCCTATTTTCAACTATTTCACTAAAGCTTACTGAAGATGTAAGTAGTAGAATTGGAACGACGATAACGGACCCCCTCCTAGCCGCACTGTACACCGGCGTATTTGTTGGCGCTGGCCTAGGTCTTATTTTCCGAACAGGAGGAACGACCGGTGGCGTTGATATTATTGCACGCTTAGCGAATAAGTATTTTGCGTTAAGTATTGGACGTACCATTTTTATCCTTGATTTTGCCATCATCTTGTCGTCTGTTCCTGTAATTGGCTTAAATAAGATGATGTATACATTGGTGGCTATCTTCGTGGGTGCTCGTGTCATCGATTTTGTGATCGAAGGTGCCAATGCCTCAAAAGCAGCCACAATCATTTCAAATGTACCACAAAAATTGGCCAAAACCATTACAAAAAAGATGGACCGAGGCGTTACCTTATTAAAGGGACAAGGAGGTTATACCGGGAAAGAAAAAGAGGTGCTCTATGTTGTCGTTGCACCGAATGAACTCCCTAAGCTAAAAGCAATCGTCAATGAGCTCGATTCGAACGCATTTGTGGTCGTACATGATGCGCGCGATGTGCTAGGAGAAGGATTTACTTTTGATAAAATCAATGGAAACGGAACCACACCATCCTAGGTAATGAACCACAAAGTGCCCAAATGAGATCTTCATTAGGGCACTTTGTGGCGATAATTTTTAAGACTAATATAAGCGAGCGCACCAGCTACAACAACGCTTATGGTCAAAGCGATCATTTTTATCGACAACATTTCAAAGCCGATTGCGGCATACACTTCTTGCTCACTGCCGTGAAAAATGGGTGACATTAAATCCTCTAGTTGCTCAACCACTCTCATCTTTTTAGATATGGCTTCATCCGATCGAAGAAAGCGAAGCAATCCTTCTACATGATTGACGATTTGGGGACTTTTGGCGATCAATAAAGCTGGGCGGATGCGTTGGTATTGCAGATCCAATCGATCTAACTCTCGCTTTATTTTTTTTTGATCACCTGTGGAGATGGCTTCCTTTACCTTTTTTAATTGCGATTGCAGATCGTACGCTTGCTCCTTCCAAAGTGGCTGATTGGGATTCGCAACTGCATCAAAAGCGAATTGTAAACGCCATGTCGCCTCCCGAATAGCTGAAGGATTTGGACGTAGTTGATTTAAGTGATTTTCTAACTGTACAATCACATCAGCCAATTCCCGTATCGATCTTACAGTTAAATTTTGATCCGCTAATTGTGACTGAGAGAAGCGATGTGATAATTGCTTTAGCTTCGTACGTGCCGTTTCATAATCTTCTTGTTCAACAGCCGCTGCGACGCTGTTTGCCCGCTGTAACCAATCTTCATTTTCTTGCTCAAACGCAGGACTGAGCGATCCCCCAAACAGATGAAACCAAGCCATAAAAGTGATTAGGCACTTCATAAACAACCCTCCTACTCTATGACTATGAAGGTTGTCCCTTTCTATGACAAAAAACCTAGTTGCCTTAGGCAGCTAGGTTTTTTGTCATTCATCTATTATTTTTGTTGTTGCTTTAACAACCATTCCACTAATACTTCTCTTTGTTCGGGTGTTCCTTGAAACATACCAGCCGGCATGCCGTTCTTACCTTCTACAATATAGCGATCAATTTCTTCTGCAGTGCGGTAATTTCCAACTCCAAGTAGACTTGGACCATTTTTACCCTCTAAGTTTTCACCGTGACAAGTAATACACGCACTTTCAGAGTATAACTTATATCCTTCATCTTCTACCGCCACTACATCTGTCGTTTCAGGCGCTTCCGGTGGAGCCGATTCGAGTTGCTCAATATGCTCCGCTTCTGCTGCCCATGTGAGATAAATGATGGAAATCAGTGAAAGAATCATGATCGATGACGCAATCGGGCGTTTTAATACCCGACGCTCATTACTGCGATCTAACCATGGTGCGAGTAGTAATGCACCAAAAGCAAAACCAGGTAATAAGAGTCCAACCAAGTTAAAGTCACCTGATGCCCATTTATACTTCAATATTTGATATAAGAATAAGAAATACCAATCCGGAACTGGTAAGAAGCTCGAATTAGTCGGGTCAGCAACTTCACCAATTGCAGGTACATGCGCCATAACCAAAGTCATAAACGCAACCAAAAATACAGCCCCAACCATCCATTCTTTTAACAAAAAGTCTGGTAAAAATGCTTCATTATTCCCTGGGAATTCAGCGTAATCTGGTGTGCGAAATTTGTCCTTCTTCGCACGTACACGTGAGTCTCCCACATAATGAACTTGCTCCATTTTACCATCATGCTTATGCGACAAGTGGATCCCTCCTCACGCGTAGACCTTATAGTGGGCCCGAAATACCTTGTCTACGAATAATAATAAAGTGAGCGCCCAATAAACCTAATAATGCTGCTGGAAGGAAGAACACATGAATCGCGAAGAAACGTGCAATCGTTTGTGCTCCTACAATATCTCCACCTTGTAGAAGAAGGCCAATATACTCACCGATAAACGGAACCGAGTTCACGATCTCAATGGTAACTTTTGTAGCAAAGTAAGCCTTATTATCCCACGGTAAGAGATAACCTGTTAAACCAAGCCCCAACATCACAAAGAAAATTAATACCCCTACTACCCAGTTCAATTCACGTGGGTTTTTATAGGAACCTGTAAAGAATACACGCATGGTATGCAAGAATAACATCACAATCGCTACACTTGCTCCCCAATGGTGCATTCCGCGCACAATTGCGCCCATTGCAACTTCATCTTGTAAGTATTTAACACTTTCATTGGCATTGATGATATCTGGAACATAGTACATCGCCAAAAACATACCGGACAAAATCTGAATCAGAACAACAAAAAATGTCAGTCCACCAAAACAATAAATAAATGCTGAAAAATGGTGAGCTGGATTGACATGTTCCGGCACTTCATGATCGGCAACATCACGCCAGATTGGCGTAATATCCAAACGCTCATCTACCCAGTCATATATGGCGCGCAACATTTACGCACACCTCCGATCCATGCTCATTATGCTTTTACTACCGGTCCGATCAACAATCTACCGTTTTCAATCTTGGTTTCATACTCATCCAACGGTTTAAGTGGTGGCGTACCGGGTACGTTTGTGCCATCTTTGAAGTAGCGTCCAAAGTGACACGGACAGAAAAATTCATTCTTAAATTTGGGGTTACCGTTATAGTTCACTGTGCAACCTAAGTGCTTACATGTTGGTGACAGGGCTACAATTTTGCCTTTGTCATTTTTAAAGACATAAGCAGTACGCTTTTCTATGAACTCGTACCATCCATCTACGGCTTCTACATCGTAGTGTATCAGTTGTGGTGTATCTGTAACATCTTTTTCAGATAATCCAGCTTCGACAAAGCCTACGCCGCCGCCCTCTTTTAAAACAGGGTCGATGGCGAAGCGTACCATAGGGAATAGCATCGTTGAAGCGAAGAAACCAGCTGTTCCACCCAACGTGTAAGTCAGAAACTGACGGCGGGATACTTTCTTACTCACGACTCGTCTGACCTCCTTCTATACGGCTTAACCGTCCATTCGGAGCGGAACCATTTGCTAAGACGAATACATTTTTTACTAGGACATTTACCATGATAGCCAATAGCCCTAGTAAAAGTCAAGAAAATGACTGTGACCATCAAACGACAATTCGTTGTCAATCTTTTTAAACTTGCTTCTGCCAGTTTTCTAAAATCTGCGCATAGAGGAGATCGATTTCAGCAGTGCGCGCTTCTTCGTCATTCACGTTCTCTGTCTTTACTATGTAGGGCAAAAATTGAATCATCGAATCGGTAGGCATTTCAAGTTGAATTTTTTGATCGGTAATACATATAAAATGATAAAAACCAGCAGCTTGGAAAGTTTGTAGCACATGCTCGATGTAATGCTTAAAGAGATCCATATCACCGCCTGTATAAGGAATAGCAGGTAACAGGAGCATACGACCGGTTAAGCGTTTCTCAATCCCTACAGCAATCTCTTCCACCATTTTAGCAGCATCCATCATAATTTGTTTTCCTTCTATACGCACATCATAGACCGGTAAACATAAAGTATCTACAAAAGATGCATGTTGTTTCCATTCTTCTTGCTTCATTGTAGCTAATAACATTATTATCCCTCGTTTCCAATAAAAAATGCTCAGTCTCTGCTGAGCATTATACCTAAATTGAATGAATCATTCTAGTGATGCATTATATTGTTTGGAAAGTTGCATAAAAGCATCGCGATCTCCAGCTACTAGAGCTTGATCGATTTGTTCATATAAAGTATGTTGTCTATATGTTTTTATGGATTGATCAAGAATCATTTCTGCGAAGAGCTCCAGCAAATGATCCTGTGCGATCTCATGTTTACGCATGGGATGTACCTCCAATACAGCAGCATATTTTGAACAGACCGTCCGATCTTTAAAATACAAACCGATATATAAGTCGTCGTGTGGATAAGATCGTATATCGTAAAAAGCGGATTCCACATCTGATCCAACTCGTTTGTTTTTTATAAATTTAAAAGCCGCCATATTACTACACTTTGTGGAAATGATAAGAGAGCGCGCTAAATGACGTGTATGTTCAACAAAATGGACTTTTGTTAACAGTTTTTCATTAGAGGATAGATAGCTGAGTAACCACGCTGCTTCTTTTTTTTGTAACTCATAATGTTCCAGAAACCAATTGATGAATTCCTTTTTTTCTGCAACCGAAATCATGTTACGCATGCCCTTCCTCCTCATAAACAAATTAAATTGAATATTATGTCTATTTAAAGGTGCGTATCAATTTTCTTTGTGGTTCATAGGGAGCATTTAAAAAACACCCCCCTGCTTGTGTTTACGTAATAATCAATTCGACCTCTATGGTTATTTTTCCTGCTTTAAATTTTGTTGAATAAAATGATCTTCGATCTCTCTTTCACGAAATGCAGACACTCCTTGCATCCATTTTTGGCCAGATTGGGTAAGCGTGAGATAAGTGATCTCATCTTCTATCCCCACCTTAATCACGCCAAGATGAAGTAACATTTTAATCACTTTTTGAAAGAGTGCTTCATGATTGAGATAAAAATAAGGGGTAAGCCAATTTTTAACCGCTAGCCAAACAGATTCTTGTTCAATCCAATCTGGATAACCTAGTAAGCCAATCCAACGAATGACCATCGGGAGTTGCTGAATCGGCTTACGGTATAAACGAATCCAAAAGCGGTACATAGCCTTTAAATTTTCTTCTTCATTTTCATGTAATTTCCCGTTCCCTGCTTCTGTTAAACCTAAACTTCCGTCAAGATTTTCCCTGATATAACCACCATAGTATGCATAATCATAAATGAAAGAGAAACGATCTGGATATTCATGATATCTTCTACCAAAACCAAAACGGGGACCTCTCTTTGTTATGACCTCTTCTTCGATTTGAAATTGAGCAAAAAGCTGTTTTTGTTGATTTTTATAGATTGCCCCACTATGTGTCGTCTTGACGACTTCTGTCTTTATGAAATGTAGAAACTGGATAAAGTCAACATGTAATAAATGAGATTCATCTCGATATATAGCTGGTGTATATTTGCATATGTGAGGAGATTGGCGATAAGAAGTAGCCAATCGACTAAGAAGATGCTTACGCACATCGTGTGGTACATGAAATAAATATTGTGTTTGGTGCGTATAACCTGGGAATAACCATCCCCGCTTTATGGTATCTCGAATTAAAGCTTGTGGTTTGGCAGAACCAGCTATTGATGCTTTAGCACGTAATTCTTCCATCGTGAAGGAGAGGCTGGTGTCTAAAATAATTAATTGTGTAAATCGCTTCGCATCCTGTTCCAGTTCATCATAATTTTTATGCACAAAGCACTCGTTCCCGATGGTTTGCAGTAATACACGGATTAACTCATACTTGGAATGTTTGGTTTCTTGGTCAAAACCATAGTATCGATTCATTGATTTTAATTGCTCAATATCCGTATAAGATAACCAATCAGCCATCCGCATAACAATCTTCCTTCCGCTTTTTTCCTATTACTATTCTGGTCTAAATAAGCGAAAGATAGACTTAAAATATCATATTTAAAACTGACAGGAATGGTTAATTTAATTGTAAAAAAAGGTTGTTGTCATGAATCAAAACCGCGCGTTCTGCTTCTCATTTTTTGGGGCACTTTCTCTGTATCTGCGCTTTCCGTTTTAACATGTACTTGAAATCCAATGCAATAAAGCACGAGATAACTTATGAATACCATACTGTCGTTGATCACAGAGTTTCGAAGAAGTGGTGCAGTTACATCACGCATAAAATGATTCCACACCTCTCCAACGAAAGTGAGTAACGGATGAAAAGGAATGATAAATATAAGGTGAAATAAGACAAATATGATTATGCCAATGGACAAAGGTAATTGATAAACAAATTTTGCAGATGAGCCAAACCCGATATATATAAAAGCAACCATTACGCCAATGATCACTGCGGTCCATTCCATTAAAATCGATTGAAGGTGTATATCAGGCAACCATAACTGGATAAAAAAAGGAAAAATCCATAGTTTCAAACCGGCTACAATCGTCAAAATGACAGTCATTTCCACCCATAAGCGTACTATTTTTCTCCACATCAACCAACCACCTCACTATAAGGGGTATGCATGTACCCATAAAAAAGACCGCTTTTTTAAGCGATCTAAACTGATAATTGTGTGATAATTGATTCAAAACTGGGAAACGATACTTTGATCGCTTCTGCTCCATTCACCCGCACACCATCTCTGGCAGCCAACCCTGCTATCGCAAGCGCCATCCCAATACGATGATCACCATGACTACTACACATTCCGCCCTGAATTTCATTTCCGCCTTCAATCACCATACCATCTTCTGTTTCCGAAATGTTAACACCGATCTTTTGTAGTTCCATCACTGTAGTGGTGATTCGATTTGTTTCTTTAACTTTTAGCTCAGAAGCATCTCTGATAATTGTTCTTCCATTCGCTTGCGCAGCGATCACTGCCAATATCGGGATTTCATCAATGAGTCGTGGTATAAGTGTCCCGCCAATTTCTACACCCTTCAGATCGTCTCCATATACGGTTACGTTACCAATGGGCTCATTACACCACACTCCAGTCTGTTCTATTTCCACTGTTGCACCCATTTGGACAAACACGTCTAAAATTCCTGTGCGAGTCGGATTAATGCCCACATCCTCTACCGTCATTCGACTACCTGGTACCATTAATGCCGCTGCCCATAAGAAAGCAGCAGAAGAAAGGTCACCAGGCACTTTAACATGGGTTCCAATTAAAGATTGCTTTCCTGGCACCATCACCTCTAACCCATTTGTAATCACTTCTACTCCAAACCCAGGTAACATCATTTCAGTATGATTACGTGAATGAATCGTCTCCCGAATCACTGTTTTGCCCTCAGCCTGAAGTCCTGCCAGTAGTAAAGCTGATTTAACTTGAGCAGATGCAATTGGACTGTTATAGTGCGTGCCCGACAAGCGGCTCCCTTGAACGGTAAGAGGCGTAAATCTTCCATGTTCACGACCTTCAATCTGGGCCCCCATCAGTCGTAGAGGCTCTACTACTCGTGACATGGGACGTCTAGCGATGGATTCATCCCCAACCAATACAGCACTCACTTTCGTTCCAGCTAGTATGCCTAGCATTAATCGAATCGTTGTACCAGAATTCCCTACATCGAGTGGTTTCAACGGTGATTGTAAGCCCTCTATTCCTTGACCATAAATCACAAGACTGCTCTCATTTTCCATTTGAATGTCTACGCCCAACTGTCGTAAGCAAGAAACAGTACTTAGACAATCCTCTCCATGTAAAAAGCCGTCTATGTATGTTTTCCCTTTGGCAATTGCTCCAAACAAAACAGCACGGTGAGAGATCGATTTATCACCTGGCACGGTATATCTTTTCTGAAAGGGTTTTATTCGCATTGTTTCTAACATGCTCATCCTCCTAAAGCTCATCTCCTGTAAATACGATATATCCAACACTGCGTAAGATCATAATCGCATTTAATAGATCCTTATTCGTTTTAAATGTTAGTCTGAGTACACCCGGATGGTCAACACGATTTTCCATCACTTCTATGTTTCGTATGCTAACTTGTGCATCACCTAAATGTACGGCTACTTTCCCAATCATACCTGGGTGATCTGGGATATCGACAAAACACTCATAACGAGGAGCTAAAATACCTCGGTCTCGCTCTGGCAACCGTTCTCTCAGTTGCTTTGATCGGGTGAATAATGAAATAATTTTTTGATCATCTTCAGTGGCAATCGCCTCTTGAAATGATGCCATCTGTCGTAACCAATCTTCCATAATCCGTAAAATCTCATGTCGATTGGTAAGTAAAATATCTTGCCACATCGTGGGATCACTAGCACCAATTCGAGTTAAATCGCGGAATCCTCCCGCAGCCAGACGGTGAAAAAAACCACTTTCTTGGTTATAGTCTCCTACCAAATTAACCAGACCTGATGCGATAATATGGGGAAGATGACTAATCGCTCCCACCACACGATCATGGTGCCTAGGCTCCATTTGAATAAACAACGCATGTGTTGCTGGTTTAAGTAAAGCTTGTAATCGATCCACTTCAGGTTGTAAAGCTTCATCCCCGGGGGTTAGAACGTAATAAGCATTCTCAAATAAGAGGGAGTGTGCCGCTTGAATCCCCGAACGATGCGAACCGGCCATAGGATGCCCTCCAATAAAAACAACTTGCTGATGGTCAAATAGATGACGGTAATCCATCACTTCCATTTTTGTGCTTCCAACATCCGTAATCACACAACCTGGTTTCAACGATAAGGCGGCTAACTCCTCCATCATGACTTTAATCATACGCACTGGAAGTGCAATGATGATATAGTCACAATCCACAACAGCTTCTGCTAAACTTGTCGTTCCCCTATCTAAAGCACCAATGAGCTTAGCAAAATGTAAATCTTCCAATGATCGATCAAAACCGATCACTTCACAATTGGTTCTTTCCTTCAATCCCAGTGCGAGTGAGCCACCAATCAAGCCCACTCCCAAAATGGCAACACGGTCTGACATAATCTTATATCTTCCCTTTCTCCTTTAAAAAAGCTGCAAAGGCTTGTAAGAAAAGTTCATTTTGCTCTTTTGTTCCTATCGTTACCCGAATAGATGTGGGATAACCTAATACTTGTCCAGATCGAACAATTATGCCAGCTCTCAGTAAATGATTAAAAACGTCATCTCCAGCAAAACCCGTATGAATCAGGATAAAATTGGCTTGTGATGGATAATAGGAGAGATCCCATTTCTCTAATTGAGATGTAATTTGCTTCATTCCTAAACGGTTTTGATTACGACAGTACAAAACAAATGTTTGGTCTGTTAAGGCATGTAAAGCTGCTGACTGTGCATAGCGATTGGTATTAAAAGGGTCGCGTACACGGTTGAGCATCTGTATCACACTAGGGTGGGCGACTGCATATCCGATACGAAAAGAAGCAAGCCCATATATTTTAGAGAATGTACGAAGCGCGATAACCTGTGGATTATAATCGATGAGTGCAATCGTATCCGGATAATCAGGATGTGTAACGTATTCCTGATAGGCTTCATCCATGACAACCAAAACATGTGGCGGTATACGTTCTAAAAACGATTCGATCGTAACACGATCGACGATCGTACCTGTAGGGTTATTCGGATTACAGATCCATACAATTTGCGTGTCCGCATTAATTCGATTTTCCATTTCTTTTAGATCGTGACACCCATCGGACAATGGGACTTTCACGATATCGGCACCCGTCATTTTTGTAACCATTTCATAGCGAGGAAATGTGAAATCAGCCATGATCGCGTTTTTTCCAGGCTTTAAATATACTTGGGCTAACATCTTAACAATTTCATCGGTTCCGTTCCCAAGTAGAATACGACTTGGGTCCGTCTCAATATGCTCTGCAATTTTTTCAGTGAGATCGGGTGCTGCCCCTTCCGGATAGAACGGTGTATCTTCTGGATGACTCACCCCTTTTGACCAGACCTCTTTTGAACATCCCCATGGATTTTCATTTGAAGCCATTTTAATCACTTCAGTTAAACCTAGTTCACGCTTCACTTCTTCCAGTGGCTTTCCAGGCTGATAGATCGCAGTATCCTTTATCCATTCATTTGGTGACACCATACCATAACACTCCTCTCCTTTATTCCTCCTTATCTTACTTTGATTTTAATGTTCTGACAAACTGTCGAAGCATACTTATCCCTTCCGATCGTGTTTCTAATTGAGTGAGTAGGTGTGATACAGCTTCTATTTGTTGGACAAATGCACTCCCCACAATTACGCTATCGGCGTGTTGATGAAAATAACGAACATGCTCCACTTGAGAGATGCCAAACCCCACTGCAATCGGAACTGGACTTACACGTCGTACTTCATTTAAAAATAACTCAACTTCCGGATTAAAGGTGGTACGTACTCCAGTCGTTCCCACCGATGAAACACAATAGATAAAGCCACTAGCACCTTCTACAATTTTCTCCATTCTAGCGCCAGATGTAGGGGCTACTAGTGGAATGACGGCTATGCCATATGACTCAGCTAACGCACGAAGCGCTAAACTTTCTTCGTAGGGGAGATCCGGAACAATGATACCCTCAAATCCACTTTGATGCGCATCGTGTATTAGCTCTTGAAAACCATACTGATAGAGAGGATTGCTATAAGAGAACAGAATCAAGGGGACATCTAAGCCTCTTGCCTGTGCTTGCTTTCCTAGCAATAATACATCTTTTAAATAAGTTTTTTTCCTGAGCGAGCGCTCTGCTGCGAGCTGAATGGCTGGACCATCTGCAGTTGGATCAGAGAAAGGCACACCAATCTCAATAGCCGCAACCTCTTCCTCTTGTAACATTTGAATCAAGTCTAATGTCACTTCTAAGTTTGGATCTCCTGCCATTAGAAAAGGAATAAGTTGTTTTCCTGAGCGTAATCTCAATTCAATGCGGTTCATATGCTTCCTCCTCCCATCACACGTCGAATTGTCTCCACATCTTTATCACCTCGACCAGACAAACAGACCACTAGGACTTCTTCAGGTGAACGCTTCTGAGCTACTTGAATCGCATATGCAATGGCATGAGCGGATTCTAATGCAGGGAGTATGCCCTCTGTCTGACATAACTCAACCAACGCTGACATCGCTTCATCATCTGTGATCGCATGATAGCCAACACGTCCAGTCTCTTTTAAAAAAGCATGTTCTGGTCCTACTCCTGGATAATCTAAGCCAGCAGAGATCGAATGTGCGGGTGAGACGAGACCATTTTGATCTTGTAAAATGTAACTTTTCATGCCATGTAAAATACCTGGAGTTCCCTTAGAGAGTGAGGCTGCATGTTTCTCAGTACTTAAACCCGAACCAGCAGCTTCTACACCGTGTAAACGCACCTCTTCGTCGGTCAAAAAAGCTGCAAACATACCAATCGCATTACTTCCTCCGCCTACGCAAGCGATAACATCTTGCGGGAGCCTTCCCGTTTGGGTTAAGATTTGTTCCCTCGCCTCATCACTAATCACGCGTTGAAAATATTTAACCATTGTGGGATAAGGATGCGGACCGACGGCTGAACCAATCAGGTAAAACGTATCTTCTACCTTCGCGACCCACTGTCTGAGTGCTTCATTGGTCGCATCTTTTAATGTTTTTGTACCCGAAGAAACGGCCTCTACTTTGGCTCCGAGAAGTTCCATCCGAAACACATTGAGTTGCTGTCTTGCCATATCTTCCTCGCCCATATAAACCGTACATTCCAGTCCGAGTAAGGAAGCTGCTGTTGCTGTAGCTACACCATGCTGCCCAGCACCCGTCTCCGCAATCAGCTTTTTTTTCCCCATTCTTTTTGCCAATAATGCTTGACCAAGTGCATTGTTAATTTTGTGTGCACCGGTATGATTCAAGTCCTCACGCTTCAAATAAATTTGTGCTCCGCCAATTTGCTCACTTAAACGTTTGGCATAGGTTAAAGGAGTCGGCCGTCCTGAATACGTATGAAGATAATGCCCAAGCTCTTCGACAAAAGCTGGATTAGCTATAGCCTCCAGGTAACCAGCCTCCAACTCTTCTAAAGCATACATCGCTGTCTCAGCTACAAACTGCCCACCAAAATCACCAAATCGCGTACGTGTAAAATGATCATTTTTCATCAACTCTGCTCACCTCGTCTATCAATTGTCTCATCTTCATACTATCTTTTTTACCGTTTGTCTCTATTCCACTCGAAAGGTCAATGCCATCTGGTGCATATTGATCGATTAATGCACCTACATTTCCCCTATGAAGTCCACCGGCTACCCACACCGGAAGGGTAGCACTTGGTAATTGATTCTTTACTTCAACGATTTGCCTCCAATCAAACGAAACACCTTGCCCACCACGTTTATTTTTATTGGCATAGTCAAGTAATATCACATCAATCCACGGTAAATATTCCTTTACAAGAGGCACTGGCTTTCCTTCCTCAATATGAAATACTTTGATCAACTGCAAATCGAAATGATTTTTAATCTCTCTACAAAACAAAACCGACTCGTTCCCATGTAATTGAATACCATCTATTTGAACAGCATGCATAAGCGCTGCGACGTCTTGAAAGGAAGGGTTCTGCATGACCGCAATTCGCTTACTCTTATCGGGTACATGCTGCAATAGATTTTGTAATGTCGTGTGTGAGACGGTGCGTGTTCGTCCTGGTACCAAAATAAAACCCATGTAATCAGGTGAAAGGGGTATTGCTTTTTTTACATCCTCACTCGTTTGAAATCCACACATTTTAACGGTTGTTTTTTTCAAATCACTTCACCTGCACAATTTCAGCTACAGTCGCTGTAGGAGATGATTGTCGCATCAAAAATTCTCCCACTAACACACCGTCAACACCAGCTCGACGCATCCGAATGGCATCTTTTATAGAATGGATGCCACTTTCTGCTAGGATGGGACGATCCGAGTTTAGAAAGGGAAATATACGTTCAGTATGCCCCAAGTCCGTTGTCAAAAGTTGAAGATCCCGATTATTAATACCAAGCACATCAGCCTTACTTTCATTAGCCACCTCGACTTCTTCAAGCGAATGCACTTCTACTAATACTTCCATCCTCAACTGATGGGCTAACGTAATCAAATCGTGTAAGGTTTGTGGTGTGAGTAAGGAGACAATCAATAAAATCGCATCTGCCCCTAATCGCTTACTTTCAATCACCTGTAGCGGATCTACGATAAAATCTTTGCGCAAGATGGGAATCGATGTCTGTTGTTTCACAGCCGTTAAATATTCAGGTTTACCCTTAAACCAATTTTGTTCGGTTAAAACAGAAATACATTGCGCTCCTCCCTCTTCATACATACGTGCTGTCTGCACAGGATCAACTTGATCTTTAATCACACCACGAGAGGGTGATGCCGGTTTTACTTCTGCAATTAAAGTGAGATGATCTTTTTGTAACGCTTCCGCAAACGGTCTTCCTGCTGGCAGCAATAGCGTTTTTTCCTTTATCTCTGGTGTAATGGTTTGCTCCAGATGCTTAATCTCATTTTGTTTATACGCAACGATTTGTTTAAGAAACATCTCGCACCCCCTGTGAACCGTTGATCACATCTGTTAACTTTTGCTTTGCTTTACCGCTGTGAATCGCCTCACGTGCCATTTTTACCCCTTGTGCCAAATCATTTGCATGTCCTGCTACATATATGGTTGCTGCAGCATTAAGTACCACGACATCTTGCATAGCACCTTTTTCATTATTGACAATTTTACGAATGATACGGGCATTCACTTCCGCACTTCCCCCCTCAATCGCTGCTACAGGTGTACGGTCAATGCCAAATTGTTCCGGAGTAATATCATAACTGAATACCTTGCCCTCTTTCACTTCACTAATTCGTGTCGGTGCCGAGATTGAAATTTCATCTAATCCATCATAACCTGCAACAACAATTGCTCTATCTACACCTAATTCACGTAAAACGAGTGCTACTTGCTCAGTTAATGCGATATCGTATACGCCTAGGAGTTGCGTATTTACGCCCGCTGGATTGACCATTGGTCCCAATAGATTAAAGCAAGTTCGTATCCCCATCTCCTTACGGGTAGGCATTACATGACGCATCGATTGATGAAATAAAGGAGCAAATAAAAAGCATAATCCTGTATGACGAAGTAATGCTTGCGCTTCATCTGCGTTCAATTGGATATTCATCCCAAGCGCTTCAAGAACATCCGCACTTCCGCTCTTACTGGAAATCGCACGATTGCCATGCTTTGCAACCGGGACGCCAGCGGCGGCTGCCACAAACGCAGATGCCGTAGAAATATTAAAGGTTTTACCACCATCTCCACCGGTCCCACATGTATCTACAGCCATAGGATAATCATGGTGAACACGCAACGCGTGTGTCCGCATACTTTGTGCAAACCCGACTAATTCAGAAACCGCTTCACCTTTCATCCGTAATGCGGTTAAGAGTGCTGCGATTTGCGCAGTCGTAAAGGTTCCTGTCATCATCTGATCCATCAAATCTCTGGCTTCGGAACGCGATAAGTCAGTACCGGCAATTATTTTTTGTAAGGTTGTCTGGATCATACCGCTCCCTCCACTGCTCTATACGACTTCGCAATTTCTAGTGAAAGTAAAGCTCCTTTAGCTTTATTTACCGTTTCTTGATACTCTGCTTCAGGATCAGAATCGGTGACAACTCCAGCACCTGCTTGTACAGTTGCGCGTTGATCTTTAAAATGGATCGTTCGAATCGCAATACAGGCATCTATATTTCCTGTAAAACTGAAGTAACCGATTGCTCCACCATATATCCCTCTCGGTTCTGGTTCCAGCTCTGCAATAATCTCCATTGCTCTTATTTTGGGCGCTCCTGATAAAGTACCTGCTGGAAAAGCAGCTGCAAATGCATCCAATTCACGATACGGTTCATCCAATGTAGCGGATACATGGGATACCATATGCATCACATGGGAGTATTTTTCAATTGATTTTAAATCAGACACTTGAACACTGCCAAAACGAGCAATCCTGCCTAAATCATTTCTTCCCAGATCAACTAACATCATATGTTCAGCGCACTCTTTTTCATCGGCAAGCAAACTTTCTTTGAGGCGGTTATCTTCATCACGCCCTTTACCTCGAGGGCGAGAGCCTGCTATCGGTCTAATTCCAACTTTGCGATCGTGAACGCGGACAAGCAATTCGGGTGAACTTCCTACAATCACCTCATCGTCTAAGCGTAAATAATACATGTATGGTGAAGGATTTAAAATCCGTAAAATACGATAGGTAAGCATAGGATCTGGAGGATCATCCATCGTCCATTTCTGCGACAGCACAACTTGAAAAACATCACCTGAATCAATATAAGCTTTAGCTTGCTTAACCTTCTCTATATATGTGTTTTTGCTCATATTCACACTTGCATTTCTAATCGGTTGTTCCGTTAAATCAACGGTTTCGATCGGCAGAATCTGTTTGGATTGGCGTATAAATGCTACTGCCCATTC
This sequence comes from Polycladospora coralii, assembly GCF_014773435.2. Taxonomy (GTDB): domain Bacteria; phylum Bacillota; class Bacilli; order Thermoactinomycetales; family Thermoactinomycetaceae; genus Polycladospora; species Polycladospora coralii. The sequence continues at coordinate 194,734 of NZ_JACXAG020000001.1, forward strand.
TTTCAACTCTTCGGTCAATTGCTCATATCCAATCGCAAGTGCTTCTGTATCCATTTCTTCTACTACTTTCAAAAATCCAACAAACAATACCTGTTGTTTTAAATGATCAAAAACGATCATCCGATCGACAAACATCAAGTGAAAATCATGATGATGGAATAATTGATCTTCTTGGATAAGCGGCCGGTTGGGTTCAAAATAACGAATACTTTCATAGCCAATTGTTCCTACAGCCCCACCTAAAAATGGTGGGTATCCTTCGTACTGAGGTGCATGATGCTCATCTAATAATTGCTGTACGAGATTGATGGGATCAAATGTCATTTGAATATCACGACGATCTCTGCTTTTTAATTGAAATTTGCCATTTTGACCCTTTACAATTAGAAATGGATCTGCCCCAATATAGGAGTATCGTGACCATTTCTCGCCACCTTCTACACTTTCCAATAAAAAGGAATAGGACTCCTGAAGCATGCGATGATATAGGCTGACAGGTGTCTCTGTGTCAACAACGATCGTTTTACAAACGGGAATAAAGGAATAATGCTGTGCCAGATGTTTTACATCTGTAAGTGATGGGTATATGGACATACCGCGTTCCCTCCTCTTTTCTAAGCCTATTGCCTAAAAATGGAGGAGAAAGAATATAGGGGATTCGTGGGATATGAAATAAACCAAAGTAACATAAACTTTGGCTGAGGTTTTATATATAAAACTCCACTCAGCTCACCTAAACTATATCCAATCTCCACTCTGCTACTCTCATCTCTGGGTTCTTACCTGATCTTGCATTAGACTTTACCGTAGAATTTATATCATGTCAATAGATATTTGCGGATTGCTAAGATCTGGTCGAAGTTGCTCCGCCTCTTTCAAATAAACATGCTGAATCTCGCTTGCTGGTTTTTCTGTATTAACGAGTACCAATAACCGAATACAACGTGGTAAACTACCAGGCACAGCAATTTCACTCGCACATAGTAAGGGCACAGCTTCCCATTGGGGCATCGTACGGATCGCACGTGCAGGAAAAGTAGCATTAATATCTGCCGTAACCGTCACAAAAACACTACATATATCTTCAGGCATAATCTTGTTTTGCGCTACAATTTCTAATAACAACGTTTTTGTTTCAGCTAAAATGACATTTGTCTCATTTTCTTCAACTGTAATCGCACCTCGTATTCCTCGTACAGACATACTTAGCCTCCTCGAATAACTTGAAGCGCTTGTACAATCAACGCTTCTTGAACATGTTCTACCATTTCCACATGGCCAAGCTGTTTGGGTAATATGAAGGATAATCTACCAGAAGTACTTTTTTTATCGTGTTTGATGAGGTTGATGAGCTCATCATCTGAGCAAGGCAAGGAAAACTGCGTCGGCAATCCAAACGATTCAATTAATCGAATCGTTTTATCGATGACGGCTGGTGGTGTTTTAAGTACCCATTGCCCCAGATAAACGGCACTTACCATGCCAATTGCTACACATTCTCCATGTGTGTAGTGTTTGTAACCCGCACAAGCTTCGATCGCATGTCCAATCGTGTGCCCATAATTTAAGATAGCACGGATACCATTCTCCTTTTCATCCTGCTCCACAATCGTAGCCTTAATCCTACACCCGCGATAAATGGCTTCACACAATAAGGATGGGTCTCTCCCTAACAAGGCATTTTGATGATTCTCTAACCACCCTACAAATGACACATCCCAGATGAGCGCTTCTTTAATAAGTTCAGCAAAACCGGATCTCAGCTGACGTAATGGGAGTGTAGAAAGCGTATCTACATCAAAAATAACGCGTAAGGGTTGATGAAATGCACCAATAAGATTTTTACCCATCGCATGGTTGATGCCTACTTTACCCCCTACAGCACTATCATGTGCCAGCAGTGTCGTGGGAAGTTGGATAAAAGGAATTCCACGCATGAATGAAGCTGCTACAAAACCAGCCAGATCACCTACAACGCCTCCACCAAGCGCTAGGATCACACTTTTTCGATCTAAACCAAACTTCAAACATGCTCCAACCACACGTTCATACTGTAAAATGCTTTTACTCGCCTCACCAGCTGGTACAAAACATGTACCTACTTCATACCCAGCGGTGCATAATTGATCTTGAATTCGCCCTGCGTACAAAGGCCCTACATGACTGTCCGATATTAACATCAATTTTTGCTGTTGTGTAATCCCGAGTTCACGAAGTGATTGTACAAGCTGTTTGTGTAAACCAGATCCTATTTGAATATCATAGCTGTGATTTTTGGTCTTTACCGATAAATCATGAACTATCATTAAAACATTCGCACCCTTTCACGATAACGATGAACTTGATCGACTAGTTCTTCGATTGTATCAGCGGGGAACTTTTCAAGTAATGCTTGAGCGACCTCCCATGCTACCACATTCTCAGCTACTACGCTAGCAGCTGGAACTGCACAACTATCTGATCTCTCAATACTCGCTGCAAAGGGTTCCTTACTATCTATATCAACACTGTTTAGAGGTTTATATAACGTTGGGATGGGCTTCATCACGCCACGCACAACAATGGGTTCTCCTGTAGACATCCCGCCCTCAAACCCACCTAGGCGATTTGTCGCTCGAAAAAAGCCCTTCTCTTGCGACCATAAAATTTCATCATGTACTTCAGATCCTGGGCGTGATGCGGCCTCAAATCCAATCCCAAACTCAACACCTTTAAAAGCATTAATGCTAACCATCGCTTGTGCAATTTTAGCATCTAATTTTCGATCCCACTGCACATGACTACCTAAACCAACAGGAACCCCATCTACAATCACTTCTACGATACCACCCAGAGAATCGCCTTCTTTTTTCGCTCGGTCAATTTCTGCCATCATTTGGGTAGTTGCCTGTTCATCTAGACAGCGAACGGGCGATGCTTCTGAACGATCTTGCATCTCTTTTAGCCCTAGATCAAGGGATCGACTTGCCTTCACTCCACCAATTTGCAAAACATGTCCCATGATGTCAATTCCACAAGCTAATAAGATTAAACGCGCTACACCTCCAACTGCAACACGCGCAGCCGTTTCACGTGCACTGGAGCGCTCTAATACATCTCGCATATCGCGTAAGTCATATTTTAAGGCACCATTTAAATCAGCATGACCGGGACGTGGACGAGAAATCCGTCTTGCATCTACTTGCTCCGGATCAGGTTCAGCAGTCATAATTTTTTTCCAATGTGTCCAATCTTTATTCTCAATGATGAGTGCGATGGGCGCACCCGTTGTTTTTCCAAAACGGACACCTGACATCACCTGAATCTGATCTTGTTCGATTTGCATCCTCCGACCTCGACCATATCCTTTCTGGCGCCTGGCAAGTTGTAAATTAATTAGCTTCTGGTCAAACTCAAGGTGACTAGGGACACCTTCTATAATTAAAGTAAGTTGTGGTCCATGTGATTCTCCAGCAGTTAAATACCTCATCTCTCTACTTCCTCTCAGCTTCTCTGCTTCTCAGCTCTCATATTGAATTTAAATTTGCTTACTATCATATCACAAAAGGTATGGATAGATGAAGACCTAACACTTATGTCTGTTCATAGAATATACTGGAACAATAGCGAAAGGAGGCATTAATATGGGTATACAACCCATTCTCCAGCATCGACAAAAGAAATATAGCTATAAAAGATGGTCAAAACTTCCTTATGCTGGTGAAACAAAGCCGCCAGCATATCCAGTAACCCCAGATGCGAGAACTTGGCCGCTTTATTATCTGACCCACAATCGCATCGGCCATTTTGATGGACCCCACGGAAAGCGTATTCCACAAATTTTAAGCCCGAACCTGATCAACTGGACAAAACAATTAAAAGTGGTTAGAAAGGTCCTTCACAAACTGACTCCGCACCAAATTGCAATTGCTAAATATTGGGGAGCAGGGCCCGCTACGAAACAATGGGTGCCGATTTTAGATATTTTAATCGATACGTACAGTTCTTACCGGATTCATAACCCCATTATAACCCCTACTTATGCTGGACGAATTTTAGCTACAACACACGCTGCGATGAATGACACCTTTGTGGTTACATGGCAATTAAAATATCAATGGGATGTGGCTCGCCCCAATCAAATCGATCCCCAAACGGTTCCGATCTTATGTACACCTGTTTTCCCCGCTTATCCTTCTGGACACGCTGCCATCGCAGGTTGTGCAGAAGCGATGCTCAGTTATTTTTTCCCTGCTGAAAAAGAACGTTTAAAGCAACTCGCACAAGAAGCCGCCCAATCTCGTTTATATGCTGGTGTACATTTCCCAGTCGACAATCAACAAGGGTTAAAGTTAGGTCGTCAGATTGGTAAACAGATCACACAATTTTTAGCCACCCAAATTGATGGAACAGGCAAACCCATCGACCAGCCTCTACGACAACGTCGATCAGCCAAGCTCCCTCCACCTCAATATGAACAGGTTATTCCCTATTCTTTCTCTAACTATTGCTCATCCAAAATAAAAAAGGTGTCTCCATAGATAGCTGGAAACACCTTTAAGAAAATCACATTTAGATCCATTTGGAAATCGTTTTATCATAAGAAACGATTTCGTTTTCATCAAACCACAAAGCGAGTTCACGTGTTGCGCTTTCTGCAGAATCAGAACCGTGAATAATGTTCATGCTCACATTTACACCAAAATCTCCACGTAAAGTTCCAGGGAGTGCATCAGCTGGGTTTGTTGCCCCCATCATTTGACGTGCTGTTGCAATTACGTTGTTTCCTTCCCAAACCATTGCAAAAACAGGGCTAGAAGTAATAAAGTCGACAAGCTCACCAAAAAAAGGTCTCTCTTTATGCTCAGCATAATGCGTTTCTGCAAGCTCACGAGATACATCCATCAGTTTGGCCCCTACTAATTTGAACCCCTTCTTTTCAAAACGGGCAATTGCTTCCCCAGTGAGTCCACGCTGTACGCCATCTGGCTTAATCATTAAAAACGTTCTTTCCATTTCGTATTCCTCCATCTATTATGTAAATTGAGTCCCTCAAAATTCTACCAAGATTCCTAGCGTTACGCAAGTTGACTGAGATACTTTAATACGAACGGCGTACAATAAACTCGCCAATCAATTGTAAAGATTGACGTTCCAAGGAGTCTGGCAGTAGCGCTAATGCATGTAATGCCTTTTTTAGATAGCGTGTTGAGAGTTGAAGTGTTTCTTCGATCCCGCCAGCCGTTCTTACAATATCTAATACTTCGTTTAAGGCTCCTTGTGTACCTTTACTCTGAATATAGGTTAAGATTTTGGTTTGATCTTGCTCAGTAGCATGATGAAGGGCATAAGTAACAGGGAGCGTAATATTTCCTTGTCGTAAATCACTGCCTGCCGGTTTACCTAATACTTTTTCGTCGCCCGTTAAATCAAGCACATCATCTGTTAACTGAAAGGCCATCCCCACGTAATACCCATATTTCGCTAAAGCTTTTACATCTCGATCTCTTGCTCCAGATACAATCGCACCCAACTGGCAACTAACAGACATCAATAAAGCCGTTTTTCTCTTTATACGACGTAAATAACGTTTTAAAGATTGATCTGGAGCAAATATATCCTCAATCTGTTCGATTTCGCCTTCACACATCTTCATCATGGCATTTGACAAGATGGCTTGCACATCTGAATCTTTGATTTGAGCAATCTTTTGCAAAGCACGTGCGAAAATAAAATCACCCGTATACATAGCTGTTTGATTACTCCACTTTGCTTTTACTGTTTCTTTTCCTCGTCTAGTACGCGCATTATCGATGACATCATCATGAACAAGCGAAGCCATATGAATCAGTTCAAGTGCTACAGCAACGTGACTAATGTTCTCCAGATGATACGTACCAAACCGTCCAGAAAGCAAAACAAACACGGGACGCATTCTTTTCCCACCTGCTTTTAATAAGTGGTGTGCAGCATGTTGTAAAGTCGTTTGTTCAGTGTGAATCGAATGCGTTAATTCTTGTTCAATTTTTTCTATATCTCTTCGTAAATGTAAATAAATGTCTTGAAGTTCCATCATGCCCACCCTAACGATCTCGAACTGACCTCAGCTGGCAAATCATACATTCGAATCTGCACCTCATTTGAAAGCAGTCCAATATCAGCTGCACAGCGATAATATTCTCTTAAGCCCGCTACTTCCATGGATCCAAAATGATAATTTAAACCGGCATAATATTGCATCCAAAATTGAGAATCACCACCCAAGCGTGCTTGAGCGATCTGGATGATCTCTTCTAAATGGATTTCACCCTTTTGCTTGGCTTCCATAAAACTTTGATAGATATGCGATATCCGATCGCTATAGGCAAGCGCACAATCTTCACGAATTGCCCACACTGCAAATGTCATACTATATCCTGTTCTGTTATACCATTCTTCTCCAAGATCATAAAACGAGATTTGTGGATACCTCCACTGTGCTAAAATCGCATCATCCCCAATGATTAGTGCCGCATCAGCAACTTTCATCATCTCACCTAGATTCGGTTGCATCGTGATATAATTGGGCTTCACACCTTCAAATTTTTCTAACAAAATTTTGAGCAGTGCCACCGATGATGCTGAAGTTTGTGGTAAAGCCACAGTTGCACCATTTAGTTCTGATAAATTTTTCCCTTTTGTAAACAAAAAAATGGATCTAACCTTTCCAGTAGCACTTACCGAAAGATCTGGCATGAGCAAATAACGGTGAAAATGTTCCGCATATGAGAAGGAGGATATGGGGCCCATATCGATTTCTCCATTTATCATCTTTCGATTTAGTCCAGTCGGAACTTCAGGAATAAATTGGACGGTCTGATTGCGTCCTTCGAAATAATGGTAAATGGGTAAAATATTCGTAAATGATATTTTACCGATACGAATCGGTTTCATTTTCCACCCTCCCAGCGTTTGTATAACTGATGTTCAACTTCTATACTATCCAAAACCTTGCCCGCTACAAACCGAACCATATCTTCAACTGATCGGGGTTCATGATAAAAGGCAGGCATAGCAGGTAGGATATGCGCGCCATTTTGTGCTAATTTCAGCATATTTTCCAAATGAATCGCAGACAGTGGCATCTCTCGCGGTACAATTACTAATTTACGCTTCTCCTTTAACATCACGTCGACCGTGCGTTCTAAGAGATTTGTCGATAAGCCGTGTGCTAACTTAGCAAGCGTACCCATGGAACAAGGAATCACCACCATGGCATCACATTGAAACGATCCGGAAGCAATGGAAGCACCAATATCCTTTAGCGGATGATAGATTAATTCGCCTGGTAATCCTTTAAATTGTGATTGCAAGAAAGCTTCACGATTGCTTAACACCCATCCATGTTCTTCTTTTAATACGCGCCACGCAGCTTCTGTTAGGATGATATGAACCGTATCTCCTCTGCCCAGTAAGGTTTGGACAACTTGTAAGGCATAAGGAGCACCACTTGCCCCCGACATTCCGATGACAACCCTTTTTTTATTCATAGCCATACATCCACCATCGTAAAGAAAAATAGGATAACACTTAACACACCATTCATGGTAAAAAAGGCAGTATCAAGTCGCGATAAGTCATCTGCTGATACAATCGCATGCTCATAAAATAAAATAAGAATCGCAATTAATACCCCCATAGCAAACCACATATGTAGTCCAGTATAAAAGATCAGCGCAATGAGTCCAATCGCTGTCCCGACATGCATGAAACTAGATATGAGAAGAGCGCGCTTTAAACCAAATCGTACGGGAATAGAATGAAGCTTAGCTTTCCGATCAAAGTCGACATCTTGACATGCATAAATGATATCAAACCCACCTATCCACAACGCTACAGTAAAAAACAAGATCAAAGATTTGGCATCAATTTGTCCTGTTGTTGCCACCCAGCCGCCGAGTGGTCCTAAACCTGTCGCAATCCCGAGTACGAGATGGCATGTCCAAGTAAATCTTTTCGTATAAGAATAGATGACTAAAAAAAACACCGCAATCGGTAATAACCAAACGGCTAAGAAATTAAGTTGCCATGCGGAAAAAAATAAAACGGCAAATGACACCACAACAAATCCCCAAACATAGGAAACGGAAACCAATCCCGCTGGAATCGCCCGTTCTTTGGTACGTGGGTTTTTGGCGTCGATATGCCGATCGATGAGACGATTTAACGCCATCGCAGCACTGCGAGCACCGATCATAGCCAGTGTAATCCAGCCGATTTGTCCCCAGGTTGGAAGTACCCCATTTACTTCTAAGCTACCTAACACCGCACCAAGATAAGCAAAAGGTAAAGCAAAAATCGTATGTTCAAACTTAATCATTTCTAAAATTATTTTCAGCTTTTTTATCACATTCACTTTAACATCTTTCCTTTTTCCTCAAATGGCTTGTGGCCGATATGGAGGGCCATAATTCCACCTGTTAAAGGATATACTCCAACATTTTCTAGACCAATATCGGTTTTCATGATATCACCTAATTGCTTATAGTCTGGAAATGTGAGTAATGACTCGGGTAACCATTTATACTGTTCATAGCGGTTAGCAAAGATCTTGCCAACGAACGGAAGTAAATGCCTGAAATACAGGTAGTAAACAGCACGAAATGGTTTCCAAGTAGGCTTTGATAAATCCAAAGAAACGACTTGTCCTCCTGGTTTAACCACTCTTTTCATTTCCTTTAACACATGTGCCAAATCTTTTACATTTCGCAATGCAAAACCGATTGTGACATGGTCAAAGGTATCATCTTCAAATGGAAGGGCCATGGCATCCCCTTGTACCAACTCGATGATAGCGCAATCGGGTGATTGATCTACTTTCTCCTGCCCGACTGCCAGCATATTTTGACTGAAGTCTAAACCCACTATTTTACCAGTTTGCGACGCATGCGCGAGTGATAGTGTCCAATCCGCCGTGCCACAACAAATATCTAACGCGTAATCGCCTGCCTTTACCTCCATTTTTTTCATCGCAAACTGTCGCCAACGTTTATGCATATTAAAGCTAATGAGTGAGTTCATGCGATCATAATCACGTGCGATACTTTCAAAAACACCATGTACAAATTTTGGCTTCTCTTCGTTATGATGTTGATTCATAGCTATTCACCCTCTTTCACACGCTTATCCCACAGATTAAATGGCGTCTATTTGTAAAAATCGAACCAGTTCTGTTTTCCAACTCATTTCTTCATGCACACGAAAAGAATGGAGGATGTCGGTTACTTCTTTTTTCATATTCTCGATGGCATCATGATCGCCCTTTTTGATATGATGACACCGTTTAAAAAGAAGGGGTAGTAAACTTTTCCAAAAAGCACCTAAATCTTCCTGAACATGAAAAAAATCGGCCAACGCCGTTAATAACTTACTATCTATGATATGTTGGTTAACTTCCTCATCAACCAATTGACGCTCAACTTTTAGTTCATTTACTTCACAAACGGCTTGGGATAAACATTTAATTCCTGCATTTTCATTTTTTAGAGCTAATAACCGATAAAAAAGTGCACTATAGTAATCTCCTGCTAAAACATAAAGTTGCCTTTTCTTCAAATCGGTATCTGACTGCTGCTCTTGGTTCGTTACATTTTCATGTGTCAACAAACTCATTTGTAATAATGTAGTGGCAACCGTATACGTATGTATTCGGTCTCTATCGAGTTGAAAAGATTGGAGCATCATCATACACATATGTGTGAAAAATGAAGGTATTTCTGGCTTGCCAATCCATCTCTCCACAAACGGAGATAAACCATATTTTTCAATATCAGAATAAACTTGATAAATACCATTTACTTCTATGGACGTCATCAAAAGCGCCCCTCCAAAATGCCTTGCACGGCTCGTCAATTTTTCAGATTTACATTCCACCGCCCCAATAATGGGACTTCCAGTGATCAGTATAACACATTATGAATGAATTAGCAGTTGCAAGGCCCGAATTCTTAAGGGTTGGTAAAATCTTTCAACTGGAAATATTTTCGCAAAAATGGCTCTATGTTATCGGTTTCCATGTTTTTCATCAATACTTGTTTATCGATTGCTGACTTGTCAGCCTCAAAGCTCATTTGTACTTCATTTCTCTGATAGATCGTAACAAATATGGTTTCAATATTCTCCTTCTCTACAAAAGCGGATTGAACCAGGTGTCGTAGATCTGTCCATTGTTTTTCTTTTATCGTTTGTTCTGGATAAGTAAGTTCTAGGTATAATGCGCGTTCAGTCCAGTCAGCTGTTTTAAGATCACCTGTAAGGGAAAGTGACATTAAAAAATCAACTAAGTTTTGCATTGTGATCACTTTGTCCTCGCTTTTTTTAAATACAGGTAGATCGCCTTCTAATTGTGACGAGGACTGTAATACAGGAACCAGAGACAGTAACAAAACCAACAAGACAGACACAAACATCGTAGCAGCGATCCGCTTCCCTATTTGTATCATAAGTAATCCTCCTCATATTCGCCTTGCTTTATTTTATCGAGGAGGTCGTTTAAACATGTCTATTTTATTCTTCAGTTCGTATTTCACCTAACGGCGTAATAATCTTAGCTTTACCACGAATTTTGACAGCAGATGTATGCTCTGTAAATTGAGCAATCATCACTTCACCTTGATCTAATTTCTCAGAGTGATGAAATCGTGTATCTTTACCTCTTGTTAATCCAATTACATTCACACCGTTTTCTTCTGCTTTAATAATAAAATATTCTCCACTTGACATGCTATCAATTCCTCTCCTTTATATCTCACAACACACTTCTACTCTAGTCTACCATGGAATGGATTCTAAGATCCAAGAAAAAAGGCGATCTGGATCATTCAGCTCCAATTGGCTTCCTATCTGCATGAACGAAATATTTGTTATATTTGGCTCATCCAATTCCATCATAATAGTGAATCTTGAGTATTAGATTTGTTGATATTCAATGTGATCAAAGCTATGAAAAACACACATCCAATACCGGTGTTTTTTTATGTTTAACAGTTGGGTGGCCGATACGGTGGGATTAAAACCAGAAGGGATTCAGCTCATTCGTAGTAGACTGTGGCTGTTTCATAAATACCTTTCTCTCATATTATATAGAAGTGACGTGCAACAAAAGTATGGTGTAAGTATTAATGCATCTATGTTTACATCCATATTAAAAGGAGTAGATTCATGGCTCATAAAAAGAAGAGAAGAAACGCTAGAGGAGCAAAAAGAATAAGTCAAATAATAGGTGGATCTGGATCCAATGGATTATTAAACAATAGGAAAGCATCAAAAACGAATAGGATTACGAAGACTACACGCTCCTTTATGTCTGATCAACCGCTCATTTTTTCTTGGAATTTTTCTGTAGCTGTGTTAGGATTCAGTTCTTCTATATCTCCAGTCTTTTTGCAAGACGGCGTCTTTAGTTTAGACAATAATCCACAGTTAGGTTCACTTATTTTTAACCCTCCAACAGGTACGGTCTCCTCATTAACAAGCGCAATAACGCTCACCCAGCCTGTAAACGTAAGCGAACTAACAGAAGCCTTTATCCGCTGTGGGATATGGACGAGGCAAGAAAATACAAACAACTTTATACCAACGAATATTTTTGTTGATTTGCCAAAATTCACTGGTTTAAAACCAGTAGGCACTCACTTTACAGCCACTGCACATCTATCAAATTCTGTAGATGCTCGTGAGGAGTTTCTTCTCGTCTATTCACTTATGTTTACCTCAAATCCAAATGTAGGCACTGGAATCAGCGGTATAGGTAAAGCTACAATTGTATTTAACTAGGAACAAATAGATCGCGTATTCATTACGCTGATCGTTCAAGTACCAGAGTAACACCCTCACTAACTTACGCTGTCATTTCAATTGAGGAAGCTCGAGACCGTTGCAAAAACAAAGATTAAAAAAGAACTGTCCCTAGAGTAGTCAATCTACTCTAGGGACAGTTCTTTTTTAATCGAATCGGGCTAGCCAGATTTGAACTGACGACCTCTTGCGCCCCATGCAAGCGCGCTACCAAGCTGCGCCATAGCCCGCTATAATGATATGTAAGTTGAATTACTAACATAAAAATTATATAACGCGCACGATATAGAGTCAAGAGGTAAATTTAGTTTTATTTACATGGTATTTCTATATTAATCCATACGATTGTTTCATTTCATTTGGATTAAGCTTAATGCTTCTGCTCTTGCCGCATCATCATTTGTGAAGATACCGCGTACGGCTGATGTAATCGTTTTAGAACCTGGTTTTTTCACACCTCTCATCGTCATGCACATGTGCTCTGCTTCCACGACGACGATAACGCCATGAGGCTCTAATGTTTCAACGATGCTATCCGCAACGGTTGAAGTAATACGTTCCTGTAATTGAGGGCGTTTGACAACAGCTTCTACTGCACGTGCTAATTTACTAAGACCTGTTACGCGTCCGCCTTGCGGAATATACCCCACATGAACCTTACCAAAAAAAGGTACCAAATGATGTTCACATGTTGAAAAGAAAGGAATATCTTTTACCAAGACCAACTCTTCGTGATCTTCGCTAAAAATTGTAGCAAAGTGCTTTTTAGGATCTTCATGCAATCCCGAAAAAATCTCTTCATACATCCTTCCCACACGAGCAGGTGTATCTAGTAACCCTTCACGATCTGGATTTTCCCCAACCGCTTCTAAAATCATTCGAACTGCTTCTTCTATCTTTCGTTTATCTACTTGCATCCTAGTATCCTCCGTTAATGATCTAAACAAATCAGAAATGGTATGTACACTTCGTACAAACATTATTATATCACGCATCATAGAAAAAAGACCTCAAATAAGGTCTTTTTTCTACAGGTTGTTATGTATGGCTATCCATTAACATGGATATATAAAAACACCTGTTTATTTGTTCACTTCTTCTTTTAATTGCTTTCCGGCTTTAAAGCTTGGAACTTTACTAGCTGGAATATCAATTTCTTCACCTGTTTGTGGGTTGCGCCCTTTACGTGCTTGGCGCTCTTTTACTTCAAAATTTCCAAAACCAATCAGTTGTACTTTATCCCCTTGTTTCAAAGCATCCGTGATCGCATCAAGGACAGCTTCAACTGATCTCGAAGCATCTTTTTTTGTCATTTCAGTAGCTTCAGCAACTTGATTAATTAATTCCGTTTTATTCATTACAACACCTCCTGTACGAATCCATGACTGACCCGCTATTTAAGCGTGATCTTACATGTGACAATCCTATACTAATATAGACATTGGCGAAGTTCAAGTAATTAAACGGTATTTTTTGTCTGAAATAAAAAAAAGCGCTAACGTTGCGCTTTTTAAAATGTTTATAATATGATGGCAATTAATCCTCCAGATCCTTCGTTGATGATTCGTTCTAATGTTTCCTGAAGCTTGTATCTTGCATTTTCTGGCATCATGGAGAGCTTTGCCTGAATACCTTCACGAACAATTTGACTTAACGATCTGCCAAAAATATCAGATTCCCAGATTTTTAAAGGATCTCGTTCAAAATCACGCATCAGATAATTAACCAATTCTTCACTCTGCCGTTCTGTACCAATAATCGGCGCAAATTCAGAATGCACATTTACTTTAATCATGTGAATGGACGGTGCAGTAGCTTTCAAGCGAACACCGAAACGACTTCCTTGACGAATTAATTCTGGTTCATCTAGTGCCATTTCTTCTAATGTAGGTGCTGACACGCCATAACCTGTTGTCCTCACCATTTTTAAACCTTCTGCTACTTTATCATATTCTCGTTTGGCCATGCTTAACTCTTGCATTAACTCTAACAAGTGATCTTTCCCCCGAATTTCTACTCCAACTACTTCCGTCAAGACTTGATCATACAGTTCATTAGGTGCAAACAAATCGATTTCAGCTACACCTTGCCCCATATCCATACCCGAAAGTGCAGCCTTATCAATAAAAGAGTAATCGTAAAAATGCCCTACCACCCGATCTACATCCCGTAAGCGTTTTATATCTTTTACAGTCTCTCGAACTGAGTTTTCGTACTCGCGACGCAACCAATGTTCTTCGTCTAGTACCATCACCCAGCTTGGTAAGTTCACATTTACTTCATGCACCGGAAACTCATATAAAACTTCACGTAGAACGCCCAAAATATCCTCTTCACCCATCGTAGCTACACTTATGGCAACGACTGGTATATCATATTTTTCAGCCAGTTCTGCACGTAAGTTTTGTGCTTGTTCACTATAAGGGCGTGAGCTATTTAAGAGCATAATAAATGGTTTACCTACTTCTTTTAACTCATCTACAATTCTTTCTTCTACTTCTTCATAAGAAGCGCGAGAGATATCGGCTATGCTGCCGTCAGTCGTCATAACAATTCCTAAGGTAGAATGTTCCTGTATGACTTTGCGTGTTCCTACCTCTGCTGCTTCTTGAAAAGGAATGGGCTCTTCAAACCATGGGGTGTTAATCATGCGAGGGCCATTTTCATCCTCGTAGCCTTTGGCACCTTCGATCGCATACCCGACACAATCAACCAAACGAATATTAACATCTAGTCCTTCACCAACATGTACACTTACCGCATTGTTAGGTACAAACTTAGGTTCAATGGTTGTGATGGTTTTTCCAGCACCACTATGTGGTAGTTCATCCGTTGCCCGTATACGATCTGACTCGTCAGAAATATTAGGAATAACTACCTGCTCCATAAAACGTTTAATAAATGTAGACTTCCCGGTGCGCACCGCACCGACCACACCCAGGTAGATGTCTCCTCCTGTTCGTTCTGCTATATCTTTCAAAATATCTACTTTTTCCACGAAATGACCTCCTTCAAGGCTCCTTCTTTCTGGAATTGTCGCCGGTGCGAAGGCGCTACCCCTCTCTCCGGTCCTCCCTTGGACAATACTAATATATGAAAAAAATACGTTAATATGAATCTGATTCTAAAAAAAGAAAACCTGCCAATAACGACCGATGTCGATGAACTTACAGTGTGTTACTAACCGTCATGCCGCTATACGAAGTTCCGCTCCAAACCTACTTCCTCATTTTGGCTAATCGATACTACTGATTTTTCGTTAATTAAAAAGACTGTTTAGAAGTAGGACTTTTCGTTCTAAACCCAGCTACTTTAACCGTAGCCGATAGCCTTCCTAATATAAAAACGCCAGGAATAATAAGTAAGTGAATCCAAAAATCTCGCATTCCACTTCACCTTCTCCATCATTTCTACAAATTTATTTCACATTTTATGTCCCTATCTTTAAAAATATGCAAAGAACCTCCTTATGTGGTTTACATAAGGAGGTTCTTTGCATATTTTCTTATTCTTCCAGTTCGACAAATACAGGTTCCTGATTGACAATTTTCATCGGTGGTGAATACGAGGGTGCAAATAGATCTTCTAACGCTAACCACTCTCTTAGATCTTGATCAGCTTGTGGTGGTTTCTTTGACTCCTGCATCTTTCTCATTACTTCATTTCGATAGTCGACATATACATTTCCTGACTGATCCATTACTAATGGCAATTTCTCGCCTGGGGTATATGGACTTTCAACCCATACTTCTTTTGTTCCTAGCTTTTCATAATCAATCGAAAAGATGTGGTTTGTAATTTGATCTATACTGGGTAGCTTACCCTTTTTTTCTAATTGGGTTTTTACATAAGGCTCAATTTTTTTCACCCGATCTTGAATCCTTAAGTCAAGTAGACGAACGGTGGGCTTCTCCCCCGTATTTACAATCACATAGTAGAAATATCCGCCATTCTCAAAAGCAGATGGTGGAATTTCTCCCAAGATTGGCCCGATCTCCTTAAAGTCGACTAAATAATGTGTAGTCAACATGGTTTCATTTTCTCGATATTGAAATGGGAGTATATTTCTTTGTTTCTCATATGTTTCCAAAGCAGATTGAACACGCATCACATGCTGTGGAAGTTGGTCCAACTGTTGTCTTTTTTGATCGGGATAACATGCAGTTAATAGTCCTAAGCATAATAACAAAAATAAAAACCGAGTCAAACGGTTCATGTAAAAAACCCTCCTAACCAAACAATAACCTTAAAATAACAAGTAACGTAAAGAATAACAATACAAACGAGATCGAATTTAAAACCCATCGCAACCATGTTCTATTTTGTTGCCTCCCGATAGCAATCAATAAATTAATCAATACCAGCAAAAATAATATAATCATTAACTCCACAGAACATACCCCTTTCAATACCCCTATTATAAAATTTATTTTGTAAGATTCCTATCTCATCATTGTCAAACACGTGACTTTCACAAATCCACTACTGCCTAACCAAGAACTAGACACCTTACCCAATCCAAATACACCTAAGTATGCATATGATAGATGGACACTTGCCTTTAATGGAGGGGAAATCTATTGGCTAAAAAACCGACGAAGACCACTGCGAAAAAAAGGCCATCAAAACGACCTGTTACGCCAACTAAATATAAAAAACCAATGGCACGTAAACCACCTGCACCACCGATTGCAGAACCTGACATGGATGAGATTTTCGAGAATGAACCTTATCAAACCTCTATCGTTCCCAAGCTAGCACGAGATCTGTCGTCCATTAACATCGCGAAAGTATTAACCAACTTTATGACTTTTCGTTCCACAGTTAAAGATGTAAGTACTTCCATTCAAAAATTAGAAAAAATGATGGACTCTGCCTATGATATGTTCGAACTCTCATCTCAGTTTTTTGGCGATACCAAAAAGCGTGGCAAGCGTTCACCATTCTTACCACCTCCACGACCTAAACATGAACAAGGTGACGATATTCCTATTATTAATTTACCTGAAGGAAATCATAAAGGTCCACTCAACTCTAATTTTCTAAGTATGCTAGGCCCACTCAGCGGTGTCTTAAAAAATGTAGACATCGCGCAAATCATGAAAATCATGCAATCACCTTTTGCACAAAAAATGATATCCAACTTATTAAAAGCAAACGGAGCACGAACACAAAGTTTAAATCGTTCAAAAAAAAGGTGAAGCGAAATCGCTTCACCTTTTTTATTTCCACATCATCTTCAGTTGAGACTTGATGCTGCATCCCTGTCCCAGTGCTTTCTCGCTCAAGTGAAATTGATAATGTGTAAAGCTATTACAAAATATGTCTGATGAATCAAGCTTGCAACACGAAAACCGCCCAAAAACTACCATGTTTCCATGATTTCTTCCATTTCATTGGTTTTACCTCGAAGCATCAAATCTTTGGCGGCTTGTTCTGGTTCCTTATCCATAAATAAAACTTGGTATAGCTGTTCAGTTAAGGGCATCTCCACCTGATAGTGCTTGGCTAAAGCATGAGCTGCACGCGTCGTTTTAACCCCTTCAACGACCATTCCCATTTCATCTAGGACAACAGATAAGCTTTTACCTTGACTTAACATATAACCAGCTCGCCAATTCCGGCTATGGGTACTCGTACAAGTCACAATCAAATCTCCTACACCCGCTAAACCAACAAATGTGATCGGCTTTGCTCCCATCGCTTTACCTAAACGCGCGATTTCAGCTAATCCTCTCGTCATAAGAGCTGCTTTTGCATTATCCCCGAATCCAAGTCCCTGAACAAGCCCAGCTGCAAGTGCAATAATATTTTTTAAAGCACCTCCTACCTCAACACCAATGGCATCCGAATGTGTATACACCCGAAATGATGTATTCATGAGTACATACTGAACTTGTTTGGCTACTTCTTGATCACCGCAAGCGACCACCACTGTGGTTGGGCTCTTTTGAATGACCTCTTCAGCATGACTAGGGCCTGACAAAATCGCGATAGATGCTTGATCGCGCTCTAATTCCTCTGACAAAACCTCTGACATCCGTTTCCAAGAATCTTGTTCAAATCCCTTTGCCGCATGTACGATATGTGTCTCTTTGTTCATCACCTTTTTCACTTCACGTGCAGTATGGCGCATCGCATGGGATGGCACTGCAAACAATATAAAGGATTTGTTATAACAAGCCTCTTCTAATGATGTCGTAGCATAAATAGCTGGATGTAACTTCGCTTGTGGTAAGTATTTTTTATTGGTATGGCGCTGATTTAACTCATCAGCCACAGGAACAGATCGGGCCCATAAGGTAACATCGTGACCATTTTCAGCTAGCACCTGAGCAAGCGCTGTCCCCCAGCTACCAGCTCCTACTACTGCCACTTTCTCTTTCACACATCTTCACCTCCACATCCCTCTAAATCTTACGCTCTTCCCCATTGATCAAGTTTTTCAAGTTTTGTCTATGTTGAAAGACAGCCAATAGAGCGATTACACTCATCAATAGAATCAATGTCATTTCATAACCCATGACGAGCATGACAAAAGGGAGTGAAACCGTAAATACAAGTGATCCCAGTGACACAAATCGACTGATGAAAATCGCGATTAGTCCTAAAACACCTGATATAAGCGCCGCGTAGAAAAATAAGATAGCAGCCACACCCACTGTTGTAGCAATCCCTTTGCCTCCACGAAAACGAAGAAAAACAGGCCAATTATGTCCAATAATCGCAGCAATGCCGCACACCAACATCAAGGTAAGACTGGTTGGGTCTGTACGGAATAAATATCCGATCCCTACACCAGCCATCCCCTTAATTACATCTAAAATAAAGACAATAAGTGCAGCTCCTTTACCCATTACACGTAGTGTGTTCGTAGCACCAGCATTGCCACTGCCATGTTTACGAATATCGATTCCTTGTCGATAACGACCCATAAAATAACTAAAACTGATAGAACCGCACAGATACGCTAATATTATCGGAATGATCCAATTAAGTAGCATACGAATGCCTCTCCCTTTTTATATTTTAATCTCGCTTATTCCGTAAGAAAATATTTAGAGGTGTCCCAGTGAAAGGGAAAGCTATTCTAATCTGATTTTCTAGATAACGGAGGTAACTAAAATGAGCCAATTCACGATCGTTCACAAATAATACAATGGTAGGTGGTTGAACGGAAACTTGTGTCGCGTATTGCACACGAAAGCGCTTCCCTTTCGTTGAAGGGGGCGGATTTGTCATCAACGCATCATGTACCACTTGATTTAAAACAGATGTAGAAATACGTAATGCATGTTGCTCAGCTGCTAATAAGACTGTAGGTAAAATTTGCTTCAGACGTTGTTTAGTCATAGCTGATACAAACAGAATAGGCGCATAGCTCATAAATTGAAATTGATCACGTAAATTACGTTTAAACTGATCCATCGTTTTTTCATCTTTCTCTACTGCATCCCATTTGTTCACAACAAAAATGGCTGCTCTGCCTGCTTCATGTGCATACCCGGCAATCTTTTTATCTTGTTCTGCTATCCCACGCTCCCCGTCAATGATGATTAAGCAGACATCAGAACGCTCAATCGCTCGCATCGCACGAATGACACTATATTTCTCTATCGATTCATATACCTTTCCTCGTTTACGAATCCCTGCTGTATCAATAAGCACATACGATTGATCCTCATGGGAGAATGGTGTGTCAATCGCATCACGAGTTGTTCCAGCTTCTGGACTAACGATTACACGCTCTTCCCCTAAGATGGCATTAACAAGCGAAGATTTACCCACGTTAGGTCTGCCGATCAAGGAGACACGGATCGTCTCATCATCATAATCCTCTTCCACTTTGTCTGGAAACTGCGATACTAAGACATCGAGTACATCACCTGTTCCTGAACCATGTACAGATGACATCCCAATTACATATTCAAATCCAAGTTGATAAAACTCGTATAAGGAGTCTTCATGTTTTAAGTCATCAATTTTATTTACTGCTACAACAACAGGTTTTCTAGAACGATGTAATAAATGCGCCACTTCTTCATCAGTCGCTGTCATTCCAGCACGTCCATCTGTTACAAATAAAATCACATCTGCTTCTTCAATCGCTAGCTCAGCCTGATTTTTAATATGATCAAGAATCTCATCTTGTACACCCATCTCAAGCCCACCTGTATCGATTAGGTGAAATTCCCGCCCATTCCATTCACTTTTACTGTAAATGCGATCACGGGTAATCCCTGGTTGGTCTTCAACAATGGCAATTCTTTCACCCGCTAATCTGTTGAAAATCGTTGATTTGCCTACATTAGGTCTTCCTACTATTGCAACAATCGGTAAACTCATTCTCATTAATCCTTTCTTCTAAACCATCGGTTCCACGGTAAATGTGTCAGATAGACAACATTAATCTTATCTATATTTATGTATTTAGGCAACCATTAGCCATGTTTGATTATAATCATCGTGTCTGGATCAAGTTCATGTGCCATACCATCTAAAATTTTTTCTAATAAATACGTTTTGCGCTGCAACTCTTTCTCATCTGGTACGATAAACACAACAGACCCACCCGTTACGGCCTCTGCATTAGTTGTAATCACCGCTAACACGACCTTCTGTAGACTCGTACTTCCACCCATTGAAATCCACCCTTTTTTAGTGAAATGATGCCTATGGATATTGCGCTGGTTTTCTTACCGCAGATTCCAGCACCGGCACCTCACTCACGACTCGAATCGCTTTTTGTAAATCTTGATCGTTAGGGAGTAACAAGACACCTAATCGACCACTCTTCAAATCCCTTTTAGATATCGGGATCAGTGCTGGTTCACCCGTATCACGATACACGCCCATAGAGATGGAAGCGTCATGTAGAATGGCTTGGCGCTGTCCAATATTACTAATCGTGACTTTCGCACTAATATCCACTGGTTCCACGATTAAACCCACACCTTGTTGTAAGATGATTTCACGATTTGCAGCTAATCCAATATTCATCAAATAAATATCATCTACATATAGACTAGGCCCTTCTACACGTAACTGACCCCCTTTAACTCGAGCGATATCTTTTAATACTTTTCCCGATTTTACAATGCCACTTATCGCCAACAAGAATATACCAGTTGCTACGCCTACCCACCAGCGATCACTTATCACCGCTGCAAAAGTTGTAAGGGCAGCTGTAAAAATGACTAAATAATTTCTCCCTTCAAACACCATGGCGATACCTTCAATATAAGTAGCACCACGTTGAACCAATTCCATTTGATCTAATTTGGACAATGTTTCACGTTCCATATTACGAACATCACGAAACTGTTGTGCAGCTACAGTCAAAAAAGTGATCGCTGTGTAATCCTTCTGTAGTAAGGCAGGTATGGCTATAGCTCCAAGAGCGGATGCAATCAATCCGAGTGCAAGATGAATGATTTGTCCGTGTGGGTACGTCGGGTACTGACGATAATCCGCTCGCAACATGCGAAGGCGTGTCAAAAATCCAATTAAAATCCCGATGATGACTGCCCATGTGAAATTTTCAAACTCCATTCCTTACACATCCTTACCCTGTCATTTTAACCACACGTTTAGATATCCAACGCTTAGCTTCATCGCTGATATAGATACTTATAAATAAAGCAACAAGCAGCTTTATCATGGTTTCTCGCATCCATAAATCACCGATAATCATCGGGTTAGCCGCTCCAAAATGAAAAGCGATTGTGAGCAAATGATACATCACAATCAAACCCGTGCATAAGCTGATTCCCGTTTGCAAAGGCATGAATATAAACGCTGGCAACATGAAAAAAAGAAATATTTTCCAACTGAGGTCCAAATACAAAAAATGATCGAAGTAGAAACAAAGCCCGCCCAAAAAAATGGGGACCATACGTACAAAAAATAATGCATTTCCTTCTAACCGAAAACTAAAATACATATGAACAATAAGAATCGCGACAAAAAAAAGATGGATATGTATCATGGGCATGATGGGGATCGGGTCAGTATGAAAGACTACAACCATGCTCATGATCGACAGACATATGCGCTTTGAATCCACTTCAAGTTTTCGCTCTAATTGAGAGAACCATCCTGTGTAAACCAAAATGCCAATTGAGAGTAAACATACCCATGCCAAATTCTCTAGAAACAAACGTAGACACCTTCTTCTACCATCAGTTGCCTTTAGTATCTCTACTCCATCCATTTTTAAACAAGAAAACCAACCGCCATTGTGCGGTTGGTTTTCTTGTTTAAAAATAGGCTTACTTATTTAAGTTACGTAGTTCTGGATAAACATCACCTAATGTTACATTTAAGCTTCCATGATTCGCATGCTCTTCAAATTCAGCAATCTCTTTTTTTACTTTAGCTTGCTCTACTTCTTTTATACTGAGGCTAATTCTTTTCTGCTCTTTCACAATATCTAAGACTTTCACTTGTACTTCTTGCCCTTCTTCGAGCGCTTCATTAGGAGAAGCGATGTGGCGATTCGCAATTTGCGAAACATGTACTAGCCCTTCAACACCCGGGAACAGCTCAACGAATGCACCAAACTTGACTAAGCGCTTTACTTTACCCGTGTAAATTTCATCCACTTCGATTTCTTTCATCGCTTTTTCCCAAGGACCTTCCTGTGTTTCTTTTATGCTTAAGCTAATACGCTCACTTTCACGATCTAATTTTAAGATTTTTACTTTTACTTCATCGCCTACGTTCAATACATCAGATGGATGTGCAACACGTTCCCAAGCTAACTCCGAAACATGCACAAGTCCATCTACTCCTCCAATATCGACAAAAGCGCCAAAATCAGTTAAACGTTGCACGGTTCCAGAAAGCTCTTCACCCACTGTTAACAATTCTAATCTTTTCTTTCTCTTGCTGGTTTCTTCTTCTTCTAAAATCTCTTTACGTGACAAGATCAATTTGTTTTTCTCTGGATCAATTTCAATCACCTTTAATGATAATGAGACACCCTTATAATCCGAAAAATCTTCTACAAAATGCAGCTCTACGTGAGATGCAGGAATAAATCCACGAACGCCTACATCTACAACTAAACCACCTTTAACGATTTCGGAAACTGTAGCAGATAACGTTTCATTTGCTTCAAATTTGCGTTGTAGTTCTTGCCAAGCTTTCTCCGCATCGACAGCTTTTTTAGATACAATCAATCGATCTTCTTCCTCGTTACTACGAATCACTTTTAATTGTAATTCATCGCCTTCTTTAACGACGTCGCTAGCTTTTTCAATGTGTAAACTGGCAAGTTCTGAAATCGGTAAGATCGCCTCACTTTTATATCCAATATCTACTAACGCTTGGCTATCTTCCACTGTTACAACTTTACCTGTAACGACATCCCCTACTTGATAGTTCTCTACTTCGGTAAATTCTGATTTCATCTCTTCTGACATAATCATTACCTCCTATTTACAAATCCTTCTTTTCATTACTTTATAATATAAAGATTAAATGGAATAATCACCTAACATACATTAAGCAATCCATTAAATCATGTTACCTTAGCATTTTGAATGGATAATCGAATCGCCTCCATCACATCATTCGTAACCAGTCTTGCAACTTCTTCATTCAATTCTCTAGCTGTTCCATAATTTTCAACTTGAATCGGCTTGCAAAATATGATCCACACGGGTCCGAACAACCGATAGTTACTAATAATAGCTGTTGGTATTATGGGTGTACCGCTAGCGAGTGCAATTTGAGCAGCACCTGTTTTCCCTTCTTTTAGAACACCTGTTTTGGAACGTGTTCCTTCAGGAAAAATCGTGACCACTTTATTTTGTGCTAAGATGCGAATCGATTGTTGGATCGCATTGTTATCTCCATTCCCACGCTCCACCGGATAACTCCCTAATTGCGTAATCAGTTTCCCGAACAATGGAACTTTAAATAGTTCAGCTTTTGCCATGAAATGGATTTGGCGATCCAGTGTAGACGCTAAGACAGGTGGATCAAAATTGCTAATGTGATTCGGACAAATGAGGACAGGTCCGTTCTTAGGTACATTTTCTAGCCCGATTACATGTACGCGATAAATGATACGACAAGTAAGACGTACCAATTTGTGTAAGAAAAGATATAACATATCTTACTCTTCACCGCCCAATTTGTTCCGACAAAGTTGAAAAATCATTTCCGTTACTTCTTCAATGGTAAGAGAAGTTGTTTCAACGAATAGGGCGTCTTCTGCTTGTCTAAGCGGCGCAAAAGTGCGCTTTCGATCATTCTCATCACGATCCGCTATTTCTTTGTGAATGACTTCTAATTGAGTGGACTCACCCTTAGCCCGGAGTTCTTGATAGCGCCTCTGGGCTCGTGCCTCGATAGAGGCAGTCAAAAATATTTTCACATCTGCATGAGGTAAGACATGTGTTCCAATGTCTCTTCCATCCATTACTACAGCCTGACTTTGACTGATCAACTGCTGTTTTTTGACTAATGCTTTACGAACCCCAGCAATTTTAGCAATATCTGAGGCGAGAAGTGAAACTTGATTGGAGCGAATCTCATCCGTCAGTTTGAGTCCATCTACATAAACTCCGTCTGTGTCAAGTGTAATCGTCAATGCTTCTGCTAAAGAAGAAATTTTCTTTTCATTCATCAGCTCGATCCCATCTTGCAACACACGCCAAGCAATTGCTCGATACATAGCTCCAGTATCTACATATACAGCGCCTAGCTTATCTGCTAGGCGACGTGCTACTGTGCTTTTTCCAGCACCAGCAGGGCCATCAATCGCAACTTGAAACTTTTTCATAAATCTTACAATTCCTCTCTTGACAGGGTAAAAAGCCGAGCAGGTGAAAGGCCTACTCGACTTTGGGTGAGTTTCTGCAATTTTACTCAACATCTAAACCCTATCGACAACGCCGACCTTCGACTTCCATGTTTGACAAAAAGTATGTACACAATAAATATAAATTAAAGGATATTCATCCATTCAGAAAGAATAAAATGAGTGCGTATACCTGTAACCAGACTAACATAAATTGTATTGACTTGCAACGAAAACAATGGACAGGTCGCATAACACACAACCTGCCCCTACCCAATTATGCAAGGTCAGCATCAGCTTGCTTGACCTTTTTCACCTCTACTTCATCACCCGTATTTGCATCAATAAATACACGATATAAGCTATTCTTCAATATACCTTGAAATTCATAGCATAATCTGGCTTCTCCTTGTCGGTCATAGATAACTGCTCGGTTTACTTTTTGAATTTTCAAGTGTTGATTCACCTGTTTCTTCGCGTCTTTCTCACTTAGCTTCGCTTTCATTTTGGACACATCTAAAGGATTGAATACATACTCGTCTGTTTGTAATCCCATGATATCTCCATTATCTAAAGCTACCTTCGCTACAACCGTTTTCGGATAAACCATCACACCATTTGTCTTTTGAACAAAATTATAAGCGATTACATTTTCTGTTTCATCATATGAGATCGCTTCCATATGTTTAAAACCAGATTTGATTAAAAAGCGCTTTGCTTTACGCAGTGCTTCTTCATAGGATATTTTAGACACTGTTACGGGACGATCGTATAAAAACCAGACAGGATGACCGCCTTTAACTGTGACATTTGCATAAACATCACCTATTTTAGATTCTTTGTAGTTGATATTCCATGTCGGAAAATCGCCTTTCACACTTTTTTTCGTATTCATCCCGTCCGTTGTTTTACGATCAACCATTTTAGCTACTACTTTTTTTGCATCATCGGCTGTAATCGTAGGTCCAGTCAAACGATTATTCTTTTCTTTTTTCCGCACTTCCATATTACTTATAGTTGGACCCCAATCAATCTCTGGATACTGTTCGACCTTGTGATTGACCTCTTTAAAACCATCAATAATCACATTATCCATTTTTTGATCTTCAGATGCTAATGCCATCTCTACATCCATCCACCGTAAATCTTTATCCATCACTTTCTTCTGTACAGACTGCAGATCCTTGCGTATATCGTCAGCGTTTTGATACAACCCTTCTAAAGTTTTCCATTCATCATCCGTAAGTGGCTGCTTATCCAAATCTCTTAGACCAATTTCATAAGCAAATTTACCTGTTTTAGCTACAAATTTTTCAGCCGAATCAAACGGCATAAGTGTTAGCGGGAGCTGTCCAATATTACTTTGAGCCGAATATGAAATTCTCCATACATTAGAAAGAGAACTAGACATTTGGTTACGGGAGTTTAAAGCTAATGACTTTCCCAATTCATCCTGTAATTGATCCACGTTTGCATTTAACTCATGAAAAGCACGTTGGTACTGACTTTCTGCCTTAATCAAAATAGAATTCTTATCTTGATTTTCTTGATATCCCCATGTAGCAGTTGCAACCAGTGCAATGAGTGTAACAGGAAACAATACAGCAGCTATTCGTTTATACATCAAGCCATCACCTCATTTATTTCCATTCTCATGTTGGACATAGTTTCTGCTTGTTAAATCGGAAATATACCCGATATTAAGGATTCATCTCATTGACAGTTGAAAGCCGCTTACATACGATAGATGAGGATTAGAAAAGCTAAGACGAATGTCCGTAAAAGAATCATGAGAGGTGGTGAATGTACGTACTTCTGCGTACAAGATCCTATGAAAAAAATAATCGTTTTAACCACTGGCGGTACGATCGCGATGCAAGAAAACGAACACACACAAGGCGTAAAGCCAGAAAACCCTAATGTATTAAACAATGTCATTCCACTACTTTCTAAATATGCTTCCGTTGAAATGGAGCACATTTTTAATTTACCCAGTCCACATATTACTTTTGCTCATATGTACCAAGTTGCCCTAAAAGTACAAGCTTATCTAGATCAATCGGATATTGGTGGCGTCGTCATCTCCCATGGTACGGATGTCCTAGAAGAAACCGCATTTTTTTTGGACTTAGTCATTCAAAGTGAAAAGCCGGTCATCGTGACAGGTGCGATGCGGAGTCAAAATGAACTTGGAGCAGATGGTCCATATAATCTTGTAAATGCAGTTCGCGTGGCAGCTCATGCGTCAACTTCAAATTATGGTACCTTAGTCGTTTTTAATGATGAAATCCATGCCGCGCGTACGGTTACTAAAACTCATACAAGTAATATTGCTACATTCCAATCACCAACGCTCGGACCAATCGGCTTCATTACCAAGAAAGAAGTCACCTTTTCAAGACAAGTCACACGACCAAAACCACTACCTTTAAAACCTTGTTCTGATCAAATTGCACTTTTAAAGGCAGCAGCTGGGATGGATAGTCAATTACTCAACTTTGTCATAAATTCAAACTATGAGGGGATTGTCATTGAAGCATTAGGTCAAGGAAATCTCCCCCCTACTATGCTACCTGGCATTGAAGCTGCCCTAAAAAAGAAAATTCCGATCATTCTTGTCTCCCGTTGTTACAATGGTTTTGTTCAAGATACGTATGATTATGAAGGTGGTGGGAAACAACTAATGGATAGGGGTGTTATTTTTTCTAATGGTTTAAATGGCCAGAAGGCACGAGTAAAATTAGCACTCACATTAAACATCACAAAAGAGCCGAGTCAATTACAGCAATTCTTTTCAATATAAACGTGTACAAAATGGCTCTATCTACTTATAATAGAATTTGTGCAAATTGCACGGGTGGGTGAGGGTATATATGATTAAAGGAAGTCGAATGTGAATTTGATGAACCGTTTATTCTCATTAAAAACACACCAAACAACAGGTAAACAAGAAGTGCTGGCAGGACTTACTTCATTTTTTACTGTCGTGTACATTATTATCGTAAATGGTCGCATTATCGCAGATGCAGGTATTCCTTTAAGTGCAGCTATTATGGCGACTGCTCTTACTTCCTTTTTTGGGTGTCTATTAATTGGACTCTGGGCGAATGCCCCCCTTGTACTTGTACCCGGTATGGGCGTAAATGCGTTTTTTACGTATACGATTGTTCACGGAATGGGTTTAAATTGGCAAGAAGCTTTAACGGTGGTCTTTATTTCCGGTTTGCTGTACATGATCGTAGCATTCACCTCGTTAAGTGGCACCATTTCACGTGCTATCCCTAGTTCACTTAAACAAGCCATTACCGTTGGTGTTGGACTACTTATCGCCTTTATTGGCTTACAAAAGGGCGGGCTGGTGATTGCAGATTCTAACACTTCAGTGGCAATTGGGGATTTAGGTGAGCCCAATGTATGGCTAACGTTATTTGCATTGGTCACCACCTTCGTCTTATTTGCTCGCAATGTTAGAGGGCATTTCCTTATTGCCATTTTGATCACAACTGTAGCTGGTGCAGTAAGTGGGATTCATTATCCAATCGAAAGCAATGAACATACTTTCTCTATATCGACCTATTTAGAAGTTATAGGATCCTTCTCCTTCTCTAGTATCGGGACTTTCGCCTTTTGGAGCGCATCGTTTGTCCTCACGATGGTATTAGTTTTTGAAAACATGGGGTTAATCCAGGGGATGCTCACGGATCAAAGTAAATTTAAACGTTCCTTTCAAGCAAATGCGATTTCATCCGCTGCTTCTGGATTTTTAGGGACAAGCCCCACTGTTGCGTCACTTGAAAGTGCCACGGGGATTGCATCCGGAGGGAAAACAGGGTTAACGGCAGTTACTGCGGGTCTACTCTTTCTTCTTTCTCTTTTCTTTATCCCCTTCATTAAGTGGATTCCAGATAGTGCAATCGCTGCTGTTTTAATTGTAGTCGGCGGACTCATGATGCAAGAGGTTAAACATATCCCTTTTCATGATTTTAGTGAAGGTTTTCCTGCTTTTATTACGCTATTATTAATCCCGTTAACATATAGCATTCCAGACGGCATTGCGTTTGGTTTCATCAGCTATGCCATCTTAAAAATCGCTGTCGGAAAACGAAAAGATGCATCTGCTACGTTTTACGTCATCGCTCTGTTATTTTTATTGCAATTGATCTTGCATGGTTAGTAGTATAAAAAAAAAGAACCGTATGTCATACTCATACGGTTCTTTTTTTCGCTTTAATTGCCGTTGCTATGATCTCTCCATGATATCTCCCATTTTCAATAAATACTTTGGTTGAATCATGACCCGTTACAACTACACCTGCCATATACAGCCCTGGGATGCTCGTTTCCATTTCTTCCGATAGTATCGGACAGCCTGTTTCCAAATCAATTTCTCCACCCAATTGTGTGAACAGGCTCAAGTTAGGTACATAACCAGTCATGGCAAAGACGGTATCCGCTTCAAGACGCTGTACACATCCCTCCTTTTCAATCCAAATATAATTTGGTTCTATTTTTTTTACTTCTGATTTCCATAGTACTTTTACTTTTTCTTTTTCAATCAGAGATTCAATGAGTGGTCGTACCCACGGTTTCACACTATCATGAATGTGTTCCCCTCGGTAAATCAATGTTACATCTGCCCCCACAAACTCTAATTCTAAAGCAGCATCAACCGCTGAGTTTCTTCCGCCAATTACCACCACTTTTTGATGAGAATACGGATGCGCATGCTGAAAATAGTGATGCACGTGAGGAAATGATTCACCAGGAATTCGTAATAAATTAGGTTGGTCATAAAAACCCGTAGCCCAAACCACATTGCTTGCTTGATAACGCTTCTTTCCAGTTTGATGCTGGGATACGATTTCAAAACCATCCTCATTCGGCGTCATTCGCTCCACCTTTTCAAAAGTATGTATATTTAAGTCATAGTGCTTTGTAACCATACGATAATAGTTTAACGCTTCATCTCGAGTTGGCTTTGCATGACTAGATATGAAAGGAATATCCCCTATTTCTAAGTTATCTGCCGTACTAAAAAATCGCATCGACATTGGATAATGATAGATTGAATTCACAATACAACCCTTGTCCATTATAAGAGGGGTTAATCCGCGTTTTTTTAATGCAACAGCAGCCGCAATACCACATGGACCTGCCCCAATAACGATCACTTCTTGCAAGTTTTTATCTCTCCCTTCAAGCGTGTTGATTTTCCATAACATCGTCGTGTATTTTGCTCTCTATGCACTTTCGCCTTGAAAATCAACGGAACAAGACGCCCTGACAGTCAAACACTTCGCTAAGTGAAGGCGCGGACTTCCTCATTTTGGATCATCAACAACACTGTTCTCTCTTATGCGTGTAGAAAAACACCCATCGCCATTTATGGGTGTTTTTCAAATCGACTTATTTTATTATTATACCCAACCTCTAAAGCGAGACGCTTCTGCCATTTTTCGAACGCCAACCATATACGCCGCTAATCGCATGTCAATACGCCGTGCCTGTGCCGCTTGATACACATTTTCAAATGCACGCACCATGATGTTTTCCAACTTTTGTTCTACTTCTTCATCTGACCAATAGTACCCTTGATTGTTTTGAACCCATTCAAAGTAAGATACCGTAACCCCACCTGAACTTGCTAGCACATCTGGAACGAGTAGCACGCCTCGCTCATATAAAATACGTGTTGCTTCTAGTGTTGTAGGTCCATTTGCAGCTTCCACGACAATATCCGCTTTAATTTGATGTGCATTGTTTTCTGTGATCTGATTTTCTACAGCTGCTGGCACTAGAATATCACAGTCAAGTTCAAGCAATTCATCATTAGATATCGTATCTTTAAATAACTTCGTAACCGTACCAAAAGAGTCTCTGCGATCGAGTAAGTAATCGACATCTAATCCTTCTGGATCATGTAATGCACCATAAGCATCTGAAATGCCAATCACTTTCGCTCCCGCGTCATGCATGAATTTGGCCAGAAAACTGCCTGCATTTCCAAACCCTTGTACAACAACGCGTGCTCCTGTTAACTCAATTCCACGTTTTTTTGCCGCTTCACGAATCACGATGGTAACACCTTTAGCCGTTGCCGTTTCTCGTCCCCTTGATCCTCCAAGTACCAGCGGTTTCCCTGTGATAAATCCAGGAGAGTCAAATTCACGAATACGACTATACTCATCCATCATCCACGCCATGATCTGCGAATTAGTAAACACATCAGGAGCAGGGATATCTTTTGTAGGGCCCACGATCTGACTAATTGCACGTACGTATCCGCGAGATAAACGTTCTAATTCTCGAAACGACATATTACGCGGATCACAAATAATACCTCCTTTTCCGCCTCCATATGGCAAATCTACAATACCCGCTTTAAGACTCATCCAAATTGAAAGCGCTTTCACTTCAGTTTCCGTTACTTGTGGATGAAACCTTACACCACCTTTAGTAGGCCCTACAGAGTCATTATGTTGGGCACGAAATCCCGTAAATACTTTTACGGAACCGTCATCCATACGAATTGGAATTCGAACTGTAAGCATACGAAGCGGTTCTTTTAATAATTCAAATACAGCTTCGGGATATCCTAATTTTGTTAGTGCCTTTTGTATGACTGTTTGTGTAGAAAGAAGAACGTCCAGATTTTCATGTTCTTCACTTTTCTGATTCATCGTTGACTGTCCCATTCTTACCACCCCAACCAAGATTACTCAAACAAAAAGTAGTCGTGTCGATCTGCCCCATATGCTCACCGCTCAGAAAATCGCCGTCCGCTTCTAATGATCACTTTTACTATACCCAAGTCCACAAACTCCGAAACTTGATAGATGAGACATGACTTGGTTAATCGACACCTATAATGCTTCTGCTTCCTCTAAAACCATACTACATTGTAACCCCAGAATCAATTCAGATTTTATCATTATTCCTCCGCTGAAGAGATAGGAAAACGCACCCAAAAGAGTGCGTTTTATTTATATACACCAAAATATTTTGTAATTTGGTTAATAGCATCTTGTTCAAACACGACTTTTCCATATTCCTGAAGTAAAGTATCTGTGATCGTAGACGCAACTCCGTATTCTGAAAGTAACGAAACTACAGCATCAATACGCTCCCCCACAGACTCTTCGGACAACAATAAGTAATAAGCCTTTTGATAAGCATAAACCTGTCCACCCGACTCCGTAAACGATTTGATTCGATGTGAAGCTTGAACGAGATTTTCAAAGTCAGGAAAACAGAAAGTAATATGATCCGTTTCTTCCATCGTCACTTCTAATTCATAAACATCTGTTGGATCTAAGACATCTTCAGGAGATTTAGTAGATCGGCCGCGTGTCACGATAACTACCATTCCTTGAGCGGGCAAAGCAAATACTTCGACTGCAACTGGACCTGCAACTTCAAATCCTAATTCTTGATAGGCATGATCCATCATATCATTAAATAACTCATGTACTTTGGGAATATCACTCCACATATCTTCTTTCACAATTCCTCGATCTGTTAGATCGCCCAAGGACAAAAAGAAGCGGACTTTATCCCCTCCTAGACGTTCCACACGCATGGCTTCCCCTCCCTCTTTGGAGAATCTCCTCATTCTATCTTATTGAAATGAGGCCTCTCATGTTACTAAAATACATGCTCTATTTCTCTCTGTCTTACTTCTACAAAATGAGCATAGATTTGAATACTTATACCCCAAAGATACCGGAAGTATCCCATGACGTCAACTCTTTTAACTATGAAATGACAAATCTGTTACAAAGTTACTTTCAGTATTGATCAACACCTGAACTGAACGATGAATAAAAGTGTGAGGAGCACCTATCCTATTGAAGTTACTTAGTGTGATTGTTTATCATTCATCACTGTGAAAGATCGACTTTTTTTATGCTTTTTTATCCAAGTTATTCCTTGAATCACACTAAAAATTACAATAAATAGAATCGCGTGTAATACATAAGCATACAGGGTATATAAAATCACCATGAAATAAATACATACCCACAGCAGACGTTGTAATTTTTTGCGCTTTATGGGGTTTTCTATACTCAAAGAAGCGTTCAAGCGAATTCTTGTCACTAATATCGCTATACTGGTTGCAATAAATAGATAGGCAAGCGCATTTTCAAAATCTAACCAAGACCAAAATAGATCGCCTGCAAGGGAACCTTTAAAAAATATCTCGAACAAAAAAATAAATAGGATCGAAATGGGCAAAAAAATAAAGTCTTTCATCTTATCCCTCCTTCAAAGTGAAAAATCGCATATATAATCCCATTAAAAGATCAATAACCGTATGTGCGATAATGACTGGCGCTAATTGCCCCGTCCATTCCACAATAAAGCCGAATAAAATACTAATTCCCACCACAAAACTAAATAGGAGCCATTTATGTAAATAACGGGTGTGAAGCAGCGCAAATAGCATTGTACTCCCCCATATGCCAAGCCATTCTTGAATCACTCCCCGAAATAAAATTTCTTCCACAACACCTGCAATACATGCGATCCAGCAAATATGCAAAAAAGAACGATTTTTTAGTAGTAGATGGTTGATTCCACCATCATCCATCCAATCTTGGGGAACCATTTGGATTAAAATCAATTCTATACAAACGATTAAAAGTCCAAGCGATGCCCCCCATATCCACATATCTATGTTACTAAACCCGAAGTATCCCTCATTAAAATGACCTTGCCACCACAACAAAGGAAAGCCGATTACCATCATGATAAGTTGGGTAATATAAAAACTAAGGAGAACTTGTTTTTCAGTGAGTTTTCTAGCTGTCATGCCTACTTACTCCTTTTCTACTCTATGTTTTCGATCTTGCATTTCTTAATCATTCGTTCTACAATGAGGGTTGGGAGTAGACAATATCCTTGAGGGACTTCATTTTTAGGAGGAGATTTAATCTCATGCGTACTTGGGTAGACAAAGACACATGTATTGCGTGCGGAGCTTGTGGCGCAACAGCTCCGGATGTATATGATTACGATGAAGATGGTATCGCATATGTCATTCTTGATGATAACACAGGAACTGCAGATGTTCCTGAAGATTTATTTGATGATGTTCGTGATGCTCAAGAAGGTTGTCCAACCGATTCAATTAAAGTTGAAGACTAACCATATAACAAAACTGCTGGGGTAATCCTCAGCAGTTTTTGTTTATCCATTTACTTAAGACGCTCTATATATGCAGATACTGCGAATATCCCCTCATCTACATGAATGATTTCACTGTACCCTTGACTTTGTAAAAAATGAGCAGCATGTACACTACGAACGCCATGTGCACACAAAACATATAGGGTCGAATCCTGCTTCAATTCATGCAAGCGCTCAGGGAGCGTTTGTAGTGGGATGAGAAGACTACCTGGTAAATGCAGTATTTCCCATTCCTTCTCTTCTCTTACGTCTAAAATATAGCTATCTGTATGACCCCAATCATTCTCTATATACTTCTGCGCAAATAACGCTGCTGAAATATGCTTCATTAGATCCCTTCATTCTTCTATTTATTTTCCAATACACTGGTACTGTTCATTACGATCATCATCTCAACATTTTTCATTTGCGTATATGGCTAAAAATGACTACAATGTGAGAGATAAGATTTTCATACATAGTATGTTGAAGGAGGAACCAAGCATGAGCAAAGAACTAGTACTTGATGCATTTATTGAAATTCCTACCGGGAGTCAGAACAAATACGAATATGATAAGGAACAAGGTGTATTCCGTCTTGACCGCGTATTGTATTCCCCTATGCATTATCCAACTGAATACGGCTACCTTGACAATACCTTAGCAGAGGATGGAGATCCCCTAGATATTTTAGTATTAACGAATTTCCCTACTTTCCCTGGTTGTGTGATTAAAAGTCGTGTTATTGGGGTTCTGGTCATGTCTGACGACAAAGGCCCAGACGAAAAATTACTGGCGGTACCCGTTGACGACCCTCGTTTTAATCATGTCCATTCTTTAGAAGATATTTCCTCACATATCCCTAAAGAGATTGAACATTTCTTCCGCGTATATAAAGATTTAGAAAACAAAGAGACAAACATCATCGGATGGAAAGACGCTGACTTTGCAGCCAATCTCTATGATGAATGTGTCAAACGCTATCAAGAAACCAACTGATCCATTTGGCAACCTCCTCCTATCCATGGGATACCGAGGAGGTTGCTTCTTTGACTAGAGTTAAAAGTCCCAGCTGTCTTGACAACTCATAATGCAACTCTGTTACACCATGAGTAAAACGGATCATCACTTTTCGTCCTGGTGCTACACCTTCCATGGGCATGACTTTTAAAACCAATCCTTCTCCAAATTTAAAGTGATGTAGTTTCATCTCCGGATCAACCACTTCATCAATAAACTTCAAGTGAGGTTGTGATTGGGTTCTGTTCGGAGTAGTTCTTGTAGGCTTCATAACCTGCTGTTTCATAACACTTGGTGACGCTTCCTGATAGCCAATCTCTTTCAAAAACGGCGAAGGTCCTATTTTTTTTCCTTGCCTCATTTGACTAACGGATAGATACAGCTCCGTTTTGGCACGTGTCATCCCGACATATAAAAGCCTTCTTTCTTCTTCCCATGCTTCATTTTTTCGATGCTCCGCTACGTTTAAACTACGACGATGTGGCAATACCATGGCATGTAACCCCATTAAAAAGACGCGATCAAACTCTAATCCTTTTGCTTTATGAAAAGTCATGAGATGAACAACTGGATCATGTGGTTGATTCTGAATCACTTTTTTCACATGCTCAATGTGCGCCAACAAGGCTTGTCCATCTTGATGATGACGAGCAGCAAGCAACAACTCCTCGATCGGTTCTTTTAAAGTTGCTACATCATTTCCTGTATGCTGAGCAAAAGATTCTAAATAACGAAAGTACCCGATTTCCTCACAAATATAAGCTACTGCTTCTTCTGCACACATTAATGGAATACGTAACAGTTGCTCCTGCAACGTTTTCATATGTTTCTTTTGGTAAGATTCTAATCCAGGTAATTGAGGTAACACTTCAATTAAACTTACTTGTTGTTTACGTGCCATACTCCAACAAGCGTCTAGCCAATCCGATTGATACAGATATCGCTTCGGCTTATTCACAATTTGGGCCAAGGCGTCTAAATCATTGCCATTCATGCTCAACCGTAAATAAGCTAAAATATCTTGAACTTGAAAGCGAGTATAAAAAATACGATCTCCTTCAGCAATTGAAAAGGGAATCTCTTTGCGAATACACGCATCTACTAGCGCCCGTGCTTGTGTAGAAGTGCGATATAAGATACCTGTATGCATCCCATCTCTGAGCTGTTCAATCATTTGAATGGCTTCTTCCTCTTCATCCTGAGGCGAAAGCCATTTAATCGGAGCCCCTTGGATCCCTGTACCCGCGCGTCGTTTTTGAGCACGATGCTTATTTTGCCTGATTAAGCGGTCACTCACTGCAATAATTTCATCCGTAGAACGATAGTTGGTTTCCAGTACAACTTTACTCACCGAATTAAAGTCTTGCTCAAGTTGCAACATAAAACGAGGATGACTGCCTCTAAAACCATAAATGGATTGATCATCATCTCCTACTACAAAAAGCTGTTGATCATGCTGACTTAATCGCAATAAGATATCATATTGAATTTGATTAATATCTTGAAACTCATCTACCAATATATGCTGAAATCGCTCTTGCCAGTATATCCTTACTTTCTTATCGTCCAATAAGTGATAGGTAGCCATCAAAATGTCATCAAAGTCCCAGTATCGATGTTGCTGTTTCAATTGTTCATAGCCAAAATATATCTTTTTAAAAATTCTGTTCTTCTCTTTTTTAACTTGTAGTTGCTCTGGTAGAATGCCATTCCCCTTACATAGCCCAATTTGATTCATAAACATGGCCACCTGTTCATCATCATTGGGTAGTTCATTCTGGGCCAACAACTGGCGTATCCACTCATTTTGCTTAAAGCCACTCGCTAATGTGGGAACCATGATACCCGCAGTACGTAGCATTTTAAGAAAAAGGGCATGGAAGGTCCCGATCCAAATTTGATGAATCTGTTTGGGAGAGATTTGCAACAAACGCGCTTTCATTTCATTCGCAGCATCACGCGTAAAAGTGACGATCATCAATTGATCAGCAGGCACACCTTGTGCTAGTAAATATAGGACACGTCGTGTTAAAACCGTCGTTTTACCACTACCAGGTCCAGCAAAAACCACAACGGGTCCTCCATCTGCCACAACAGCCTGAGCTTGTTCTTGATTTAGATCTGCCAAAATCATGGATGATGCATCCATTTTTATAACCTTCTTTCAACTCCACAATCTTCATACATTCGTTTTTTTGCTAATGTTTCCATGTTACCATATCTCATATGGAATCAAAATGTGTATTTCCCGAAATATTTTCGAGTTGACAGGTATTAATATTCGTGTTAGAGTAAGAATCAAATTTTAGATTCTAAATACGACGAAGGAACCAAATATTCTGTTATGAACTTGCAGAGAGCCGATGTTTGCTGCGATTCGGTAGTTCAATGAATATGGAGCATTCCTGAGTGAAGCGCTGAACATTTAGTAGGCGATTCCGGATGATATCCGTTATCAAAATACTCATAATGAAGACTATTTAAGGAATGCTTAAATAGTGAATGAGGGTGGCACCACGAACCTTTCGTCCCTCACCTGCAATTGGGCAGGTGTGCAGATGGAGGTTTTTTTATTATTCATTTTAATCCTAGGAGGTATACCATGTTATTTCAAGACAAATTCCAACTTCGTATTCCTGGCCCTACACCCATACCACCCCAAGTTCAAATGGCCTTAACCCAGCCGATGATCGGTCATCGCAGTACAACGGCATCCACCTTAATTGAAACGTGTAGTGAGGGCCTTAAACATATTTTTGGAACGCAAGAGTCGCCTCTCATTCTAACAAGCAGTGGGACTGCGGCACTTGAAGCTGCAGCCATTAATGCACTTATGCCTGGCGACGAAGCGATTGTGATCGTGACGGGTGCATTTGGCGATCGGTTTGCTAAGATCTTAAAACGTTATCAAATTAAAGTGCACCGTCTTGAAATTCCTTGGGGACATGCTTGCGATCCCCATCAAATACAAACATTTCTAGAAGCACATCCTCAAACAAGTGCCGTATTTATGACCTACTGTGAAACCTCTACAGGGGTATTAAATCCCATTTCATTGCTTGCACGAACCATTCGTCAACAATCTGATGCACTTATTATTGTTGATGCGGTGAGTTGCTTAGGCGCTGTCCCAAGCTTAGTCGATCAATGGGGAATCGACATCATGGTATCTGGCTCACAAAAAGCATTGATGCTTCCGCCTGGTCTCGCCTTCGTTACCGTTAGTCAACGCGCTTGGCCGATCATTGAACAGAACCCAACCCCACGCTTCTATCTAGACTTACACGCATATCGCAAACAACTTGAAAACCAAACGACACCATATACCCCCGCCCTGAATCTATTATTCGGATTAGAGGCCGCTTTAACACAAATTGAAACTGAGGGATTACCGCAAGTTTTTACGCGACACCAAACGTTAAAGCGGATGACCCGTGCAGGCTTAGAAGCCATTGGTTTTGAGTTGATGACGTCTGAAAGAGATGCATCCCCCACTGTTACATCTGTATCTGGCCATAAACAAGCGATCCATACAGAACAACTAAGAAGCTTATTAAAGGAAATGCATGTCCATGTTGCTGGTGGTCAACAGCATATGAAAGGAAAAATATTCAGGATTGGACATATGGGATATTGTGATGGTTTTGATATTTTAACCACTTTAGCAGCCATTGAAATGGCGCTTACAAAAATGGGCATAACAATCGAATTAGGAAGTAGCGTCCGAACCGCACAGGAGGTATGGATCCATGCATAAGGTTTATATTACTGATCCACTTAGCGATCAAGGTATTGAGAAACTACTACAAGCTGACGATATTGAAGTGATACGCAGATACGACCTCACCCCTAACCAATTATTAGAAGAAATAGCAGATGCCGATGCTTTATTGGTTCGAAGCCAAACACAAGTGACAGAACAAGTGATTGCACAGGCGCCACGATTAAAGGTTATCGCTCGTGCTGGAGTCGGAGTAGATAATATTGATATCCCTGCCGCCACCCAAAAAGGCGTCATCGTCGTCAACGCACCTGATGGGAATACGATATCCACGGCTGAACACACCTTTGCCATGTTACTGTCACTATCTCGTAATATTCCACAAGCTTATCACTCCATCCTGCAAGGAAAATGGAATCGAAAAGCGTTTGTCGGCATTGAGCTCAAATCAAAAACATTAAGTATTATCGGACTAGGTCGAATCGGAGCCGAGCTTGCCAAAAGAGCTAAGGCATTTCGGATGGAAGTGATGGCGTACGATCCGTATCTGACGAAGGAACGTGCAGAAGAGCTGGGTGTAAAAAAAGCATCCTTTGATGAAGCAATTCGTTATGCGGATTATATTACGGTTCACACTCCACTCACCAAAGAAACCAAACATTTCATTAACGCTGATACCTTTCAAAACATGAAGCAAAATGTGCGCATTTTAAACTGTGCACGCGGCGGAATTATTGATGAAACCGCACTTTACGAAGCCATTAAAGCTGGTAAGGTAGCCGGAGCAGCACTTGACGTTTTTGAAGATGAGCCACCTATACAAAATCCATTACTTGAGCTCCCCCAAGTGATTGCTACACCCCATTTAGGTGCTTCTACTATAGAAGCACAAGAGAATGTAGCCATTGATGTGTCCGAAGAAGTGATTCGCATCTTACGCAATCAACCATTTAAAAATGCAGTAAATTTACCTTCGGTTCCTGCTGAATTGCAACAAAAATTACAACCTTACCAAGAATTAGCTGAAAAGCTAGGCTCCTTCTTGGCTCAAATCACACCTGGAGCACCAACTAAGATTACATTCACCTATGCTGGAGAGATTACCGCATTGGATATTGCGCCTCTTACCCGTACCATCTTAAAAGGCTTACTGTCCCATTCCTTGGCAAGCGTCAACGATGTCAATGCCCCCCATTTAGCACAACAACGTGGCATACAATTAATTGAACAAAAAACTTCTCATACACATGGATTTACACAAATCATTCATGTCGAGATGGAAACGAGTCGAGGGAGTCACCGTATTGCAGGAACACTGATCAATGGTTTTGGTGCACGCATTACGAAAATAGATGATTATTCTGTCGATGTCACACCTCGTGGCAATCTCCTTTATATCAGGCACCAAGATATTCCAGGTGCGATTGGGAAGGTAGGTATGTTTTTAGGACAACAAGGTGTCAATATTGCCACAATGCAAGTAGGTAGACTTACCCTTGGTGGACAGGCGATAATGGTACTGCGCATGGACCGCCCACTGACTGCTCCTATTTTAAATGAATTCACACAAATACCCAACTTCGAAGAAGTGATTGAGATTACGTTATAATAGAGGAGGGGGGAAGGCAGTGATGTTAATGATTCAGAATGAGGAAATGCCTCCCCGTCTTCACTTAGCGAAGCCTAAAAAACGAGCAATCCGTTTAACCAATCGGGATTTTTGGCAGTGCAGACTTTTCAGCTGCTTTGCAAGGCAAAAGTGCATAGCGTGCAAAATACACGACGATCCAATGGAAAAAAACATGAAAATCAGCACACATGGGAGGATGTGAGTTAATTGCAAGATTTAACGGAAAAAGTGGCCATTGTAACAGGAGCGAGTCGAGGGCTCGGAAAAGCAATATGTAAGCGGTTAGCTGAAGCGAAAGTAACTGTGATCGCTGCTGCACGATCATTTGATGATCTAAAACAGCTTACCACTTCTTACCCTGATCAGATTACACCGATAGCTTGTGATGTTACAGATCCGAAGCAGGTTGAAAATTTGATCCATTCGACCATGACCATGCACAAACAAATCGATATCCTGATTAATAATGCAGGTATCGGTCGATTTGCACCCGTAGACGAGTTAAGCACGGAAGACTTCTCGCTCATGTTAGATGTCAACTTAAAAGGCACCTTCTTCACTTGTAAGTACAGTATCCCACATTTAAAAAAGAGCAAAGGACATATCCTCAATATTTCAAGCATCGCTGGAATTGAATCATTTGCGAGCGGAGGTGGTTACTGCGCCTCCAAATTTGGCGTAATGGCTTTATCTGATGCTTTACGGATGGAATTAAAGTCACATCATGTAAAAGTATCCACTTTTTGTCCCGGCTCTATCAAAACGGATTTTGGCCGCTATAAAGATTACGCACTTGAACCGGAACAAGTAGCCGAATCGATCTATCAGATCGTTGCAGCTGATCCGGGTGTCATCATGAATCAAGTCGTCATGCGCCCACTCGTCCCATAATAAGAAAAAGCATGTGATCTCTGGTAAGGGGTCACATGCTTTTTCTTATTATGATTGGAATCAAATTCGACAACTTCCTGCCACACGCCCGTACATACTAAGCTTATAAATGAGTTAAAATATTGACTAGTTTCCCAAAAGGATCTCTCACATAAAAACGCCGAACCCCCCATGGTTCTGTAGTCGGTCCATACACAATTGGAACTCCATTATCTTTTATTCGAGTAAGAACTTCGTCGAGGTTATCAACTTCAATTGACAAATCAGGTACTGGTGTGCCCGATCCTCCCTCAGATAAAAAACTGATTTGAACGGCCATTTTCTCATCAGATCCATATGTTGCAATAAATCCATGGTCCATTAAGTGATCAAGTCCTAGTATTTTCTCGTAAAAGTGCCTTGCTTTAGAAGTATGCTGCGTTTCAATATTTGCGACAATTCGCTTGACTTTCAATGCTACACCTCCATGGTATTTTGCATATTCGTTTTCTTGTTACGCCTCAAATCTGCCTAATGTAGATGATAACTTCCAGATTACCATTTCAGAAACCTTCAATAAATTCAATAAAAATTGCGTAACCCTTCTTAATTTCACGAATACAAAAAGTTCCTTTGACAAGATAGTCCATCCCCTACTAGATCACTATTTAAAAAATGAGTATTAAAAAATATACCCTTTTCTGTAAGATTGGGGTAGAGATTAGATACCCTAACGCATAAAAAGTAGAAAACGTCCTAACAGATCGTGCAGACCGAATCCATTGACTAACAAATCGTTATCATTTCGTATTTCTGAACTACTCACTACCTACGCTAACATCTCGTTTCATGGGGCGGCTACTGCCGTCTCCTCCACGAAAGCTCATACCGTAAGGTGTTCCGAGCCACGTTCACATCACAATGTGCGATGGGTACGCTTTTTTTACAATCTGTCCAGATACTGAATGTGTTTACTTGCTTACCAGCCCATTCTGCCTTGTAAGTCGTGAACTGAATTAATATTCTCCAATTTATACATAGGCATCTAAATTGGCATCAACTAGGTTGATATCATCATACCCAAGGTGTTGTTCAACAAATAAATCCACTTCCCTACACCACCTTTTATTTAGTATGTTTATGCATATACCAAATAAGCACCTCTGTCATTTAATAATGATGGAGGTGCTTATTTGATGCAAAATCCAATAGATATTCGCTTTAAAGTAATTCAAATCAAACAACGAGCAGAGAATGGGGATCCATGTGGTGGGAAAATGTGCTTTGATTGCCCTGACCCACCCTGTATTTGTAATGGAAATTTAGATGTATGTTATAGCCCTAATGATGTGGTGACCGTTCAAAATGCAAATGTCAAAGTGATGAGAAAAAGAAGGAAAACCCAGCTGATTATGCGACCAAGTAATAGAGCTCAGTTTACGTTAATTAGCAATCCAGCTAAAGGAAAGCTGTTGATACGTACATTTAGGTTTCCAAACAAAAAAAATCCAGACCAAACAAGAGCATTTATTCAAATAACGAAATCTAAGAAAGTGATTCAACGAACAATCTTCTTTGATTCTGCCAATAAAAAAATAAAAAGACATTGCAAATAATAATTTGAATAGCATCTATCGTTTTTATAATGAAGAGGTCGATACTTCATCATATGCGAATATGAGCATGTCACATGAGGTAATTTATTTTAAGAGGTTGGAATTGTCGTGAGATGGTAACCTTCTCACGACAATTCTCATACCTTACATCTCATCTTGAGCCTCATCACGCTTCGCCTGTATCGGTAATGACACGGTAAAGGTGGTTCCTCTTCCCACCTGACTCTTCACAGTTACTTCGCCTTGATGTGCACGAACCAAGTGTTTCACGATCGATAATCCCAAACCAGTACCACCCGACTGGCCACGCGTACGCGCTTTGTCCGCTTTATAAAAACGTTCAAATACGAATGGTAGGTCTTCTTCCGGAATCCCGTTTCCAGTATCAGCCACTGCTAATAAAATACGATCGGATTGGACCGTCACGCTTAAACATACTGACCCAGAAGCAGGCGTATGTCGAATTGCATTATCTACTAAGTTCGTTAAGACTTGCTCTATTTTATCTTCATCCCAATACACAAGCGGAAGAGCATCACTCATTTCAACGCGTAGTTGAACATTTTCTTCCTTCGCTAAGGTAGAAAATTTCCTTTCTATACGCCGTACTAAAGTGGTAACCTCTACTTCGTCGATAAAAACTTGGACATGACCTGCTTCCATTCTTGCTAAATCAAGTAATTCACGTACTAATCGACTCATCCGCTGTGATTCGTCATTGATCACTTGTGCAATTTCTTTGCGATCAGCCGGAGTAGACGCGATATCATCAAGCAGGGCTTCACTATACCCTTGCAACATAGCCAGCGGTGTTCGTAATTCATGCGAGACATTCGCAACAAAATCTTTGCGTAGTTTTTCCAACCTCCGCTTACCCGTAACATCCCTTAGAACGGCCACTGCACCACG
Source organism: Polycladospora coralii (assembly GCF_014773435.2). Classification (GTDB taxonomy): domain Bacteria; phylum Bacillota; class Bacilli; order Thermoactinomycetales; family Thermoactinomycetaceae; genus Polycladospora; species Polycladospora coralii. The sequence goes on from NZ_JACXAG020000001.1 coordinate 238,293, forward strand.
AACTTGTTCACCTGCGTACAAAGGCGCCATTACGATTGCCCATGTCGTGTCTTGCTTGGATACATCTTCAACCACTTCTTCTTCTGATTCCATCACACGCTTTAAAAAATCCGTCAAAGGCGGCGGTAAATCATTGTCGGAAGTCCACAAAGCTAAAAAGCGGTCAGCTTGTGGGTTGCTTAATATTACTTTTTTATACTTATCAATCGTAATGACACCATCCGACATACTGCGTAGAATACTTGCGAGTTGCTCTTTTTCTTGAGAGAGCTGATGTATCGAGTCTTCAAGCTGGGCAGCCATTCGGTTAAACGTAATCCCTAAGCTGGTAATTTCATCCCACTCATGAATGCGTACAGGTATACGAATTTTAAATTCGCCTTTCGCCATTCGTTCTGCTGCCCGCTTCATCTGAATTAAAGGTTGCGTAATTCGTGTAGATAGAAAAAAAGCGAATATCGTCGTAAGTATTAAAGCGATCAGCGCTGAATAAAAAATCCATTCTTTAATTTTAGCTCCACCCAGATCGTCTTTAATCTGATAGATTACCAACACTCCTGGGGACGCACCTTGTTGATAATAAGGGTCGGCGACCAAAATAATCCCCTTACTCTTTTCTTCATCCGCTAACTGGATTGAATCATGCCAGACCAGCCGCTCTCCGTTCATCACTTTTGTCAGTTGATTCGCCGAGAAGATATCCGTCCATTTAATATCTGATGCATGTGGAGAAGTGACCAGCGGTTTTGTGCTACCATCTGAATTTAAGATCACCATATATGTACGAAATAGCTTAGCGGCTTCTAATGTTTGGTTGAGTGACTCGGTTTGATCACTTTGAGAAGTAGATAAGCTTTTTTCGATATCATCAGCCAACTGGATTAAACTCTGCTCTTGATCTTTCATATAAGCTGATCCAACTTGTTCACTTAAAAATAAACTTAATAAGAGTAGCACCAGCGAAACTAAAACGATAATGGTCAGCCATAACTTTCCTACTACGCTCCGTAAAATCACTACTTTGCCACCTCAAGTTTATAACCGACCCCCCAAACGGTGGTAATCATTTTAGCTGCTTCAGCAGAGGCTTTGTTTAACTTTTCACGTAAACGTTTGACATGGGTATCAACGGTTCTGAGATCACCAAAAAACTCGTAGTTCCAAACATCTCGCAATAATTGTTCTCTCGTAAATACTTTATCCGGTGACTTGGCTAGATAATATAAGAGTTCATATTCTTTGGGTGTTAAAGAAATGAGCTTTCCACCAGCTTTTACTTCATGTGCGTCATGATCAATCGTTAGATCAGGGAAAACAATCACATTATGCGTTTCGGTATCCGTTGTCAAAAAGGCGGTAGCGGAAGTACGTCGTAAAACCGCTTTAACACGATGAACCAACTCGCGTGGGCTAAATGGTTTCATCACATAATCATCCGTACCTGCTTCAAAACCTTCGACCCGATTGGCTTCTTCCGCTCGTGCGGTTAACATAATGATGGGTGTTGCTTTCTTCTTGCGAATCTCTGTACATACTTCTAAGCCATCCATTCCAGGTAACATCAAGTCGAGCAGAATGAGATGATAATCTTCAGAAAAAGCTTTTTCCAAGGCTTGTTCCCCATCTTCAGCCTCTTCAATGATATAGCCCTCACGTTCTAAATACATGCGTAAAAGGCGGCGAATACGATCCTCATCATCCACGATTAAAATTCGGTGTGCTTGTTCCAATTTGCTCATCCTTTCTATTATTCATGGCTAAGAGAAGGCTGATACATATTCATCCTTCTCTTAGCGCGATCTATGCGTATGAGTGTAGTCCAGCAATAATGAGATTCACCACAATCAGGTTAATCAATATAATGACAAACCCACCTACTGCAAGCCACGCGGATTTGGTTCCAATCCACCCTCGCGATAAGCGCAGATGAAGATAGGCACTATAAAATAGCCATGTAATCAGGGCCCATGTTTCTTTTGGGTCCCAACCCCAGAAACGTCCCCACGCTTCATGCGCCCAAATCATTGCAAAGATCAACGCACCTAATGTAAAGAGTGGGAAACCAATTGCAATCGCACGATAGGTAATTTCATCAAGTAACTCTAAATCGATCTTTTTGGTCATGGGATGAACGAGCTGGGTCATCCGTTTACGAATCAATAATCGTAACATGACATATAAAATCGCCCCGGTAATAATCGCCCAGATGACCGAATTAAGTGTTAGAGCTGCTTTTTGCCCAATCATCCAAGCTGGCGCTTCAAATAAAGCTTCTTTTAGCCCCCAGAAAGGAGTGATTTCTTCCGGTATGCCACCGTTAGGCGCCACAATTGGAGGAAGTTCGTATTCTTGCTCTGTCAATTGACCATCTACTTCATGTTTATAAACACTTTGATAGCCAGTTGCTTCAAAAAGTAGACTTACGCCACTAAAACCAATGAACATAACGATCAAAACCATAATGGTTTCCAACCAAAAAGCCTGTTTTCCTTTGGCATTTTGACCAAAACGCTGAATCAAATAGATAAAGCCTGCTACAAATGCAACCATAAAAGCACCTTGACCTAATGCCGCAGTAGTCACGTGAATGTAGAGCCAGTGACTTTTCAGCGCTGGAATGAGGGGCTGAATATCACGTGGAAAAGCCGCTGCATATCCAAGTAGCACGACGACAATCGGCATCACAAATGCTCCTAACACTGCGGACCGATATAAAAAATAAATCACAATAAACGCGATCACAGATGCAAAACATAGGAAAGCCGTAAATTCAAACATATTACTGGTTGGAAAATGACCACCGATCAAAACACGCAAAATGATAAAGCCGAGATGTAACAGAGCACCAGCAATCGTGATTCCAACTCCGATTTTTTGCCATTTCTGCATACGCTCCGTTTTATCATCTTCTTTACTTCCTCTCGTTCCCATCACAAATGCCACCGCTGCTATTAAATAGAGAAAAAAAGTAGCCAGCAACATGTATTCCATCAATTGTACCATTTCCATCCCACCTATTCTTTCACAAGCTTGATTTTAAGGCCTGCTGTTTCTGCTACAGATTGGATATCTCGACGCAAGCTGTACCAATTCTTATTCGTATGTCCACCGATGACAATCTGATTGTTTGTGACACGAACCCAGACACGACGGTGTTGCCAATAAAAGCCCATCACGAGCCCAATCATCGACACAATACCGCCAACCAACATAACGGATAGGCTACGGTCGACACGTACAATTAAGCCTGCCGTATTCACCAATTTAAAGTCTTTTAATTGAATGTTATATTGATTATCCTGCGGATTTTCAAAGTCCATACCTGAAATCACCCATGACACTTCCTGACGCTTGGTTTTCGGATCAGTCACCTCAATAACAAAAGCAGGTCGATTCGGTTTTTGCGATTTGGTAATCGGTTGGTTTCCTTGTAACTCAAAATCAGGGAAATAACTCTTCACCTTAACATTTAAACCATTGGCATGATAAACTTGATTCGCTTTTATATCATATAGATCTACGGAAAACGATCCTACTTCTTGTTCATTCTCTTTATCGATCACAGCTAACTCTAAGCCAGAAAGTTGCCCTGCTTTCAAATCAGATTGATAGAGGAGTAAATCTTCATACTCAAAGGGGTGATTAATCAATATTTGCCCCTTTTTCAGCTCAGTTAATTTTCCGGTAGTATCATCTTTTTGGTACAGGGTAACATCGGTTTGATATTCCTTTACAAAATTAGTCTGATTTTCAGAGCCTGGCGGTAGTTCGTGTGGCTCATACATCTCTACAAGAGAGCGCTCATTTTTAACATAATAAGGTAGTTCAGGTATTTTTTTCACTTCTTCTTCCTGTAACCACATGGTTTCACTCAAATACCAGCCCGGAACAAACCTTAAAAAAACCCCAAATAAAAATAAGATTAATCCGATATGATTAATATAGGGACCCCAACGGCTGATACGCCCCTTTTCTGCCAGGATGGCATCATCTTCCACACTAACGTTATATCGCTTCTGTTGTAAGGACTCGATGAGCGCCGTTCGTTTATGCTCTTTTTCAGTCTCTACAATCTTTTCTACATGTGAAATGCGTTGACGCTTTATAAATTCAGTGTTTTTAATCACTTTTTGATTATTTAACGCCTTATATAAGGGAATCACACGATCCAAACTACATACAACCAGTGATACACCAATCATACTTAGTAGCAAAATATACCACCATGAATTATACATGTCAGAAAATCCGATGAGATAAAACCATTTCCCTAGTAGTCCATATTCATCTTCATAATAACCTTCTGGGTTAGATGAAGGTACAAAAGTCTCTTGGGGAAAAATGGTACCGATTCCTGAAGCAATCAGTGTAATCACAATTAAAACAATCGCCACTTTTACTGACGAGAAGAAAGCCCATGTTTTATCAAATAAAGACGTCGTATAGGTTTGTGAACGCCTTGCTTTTCCCTCATAACGCATTTCATTTTCTATGGTTTGCTCACTATTTTTTATCGCCTCATCAAGCGGCTTCCCGCAGTATTCACAAAGGATGGTTCCAACGGGATTATTATGTCCACATGCACATTTTGTGTTCTCAATCAATACATAGCCCTCCCAAAACTGACGATACCCCGTCTCCATTATATCCTTTGTGATCGCGATAAATTGCGGTTCAATTTGAAGATTATATGAATGCAGGTGTGTTGATTGGCATTAGGTTTACAATTAAAGGTAAAGGCTGTAACCAACACTACTGGTATGCATGCACCTTATCTCTATATGTAGAATTGCAAATAAATCCTTACTTCTCATTCTGCAAACGCGTGAGATCTTGTTTGTTTAGCTCTCGAAAAGTCCCTCTCGTCAAACCCTTCATATTTAAAAAACCGATATGCGTTCGAATTAAATGTTTAACTGGGAATCCGATCGCTTCACACATTCTTCTTACTTGTCGATTACGTCCTTCGTGTATAATCAATTGAATGCGTGATTCACCTACACGCTTAGGTGACAGTGTAGAGATATGTGCAGGTGCAGTCATTCCATCATCTAGTTGAATCCCCTGACGTAACTGGTTTAATTGCTCTTCTTGTGGCTCTCCTCTAACTGTTGCAATGTACGTTTTTTCTACTTCATAACGCGGATGTGTTAAATGATTGGCTAATTCGCCATCATTGGTCATCAGGAGCAAACCTTCTGTATCATAGTCAAGTCTACCAATTGGATAAACACGTTCTTCGATCCGCTTAAAAAAATCAGCCACTGTTTCGCGACCTTGAGGATCTTGCATCGTCGTTACGACATGCATAGGTTTATAAAATAGAAAAGTACGCTTTTGTTCTTGCTCAATTAGTCTTCCATCTACCTCTATTTGATCCATGCTTGGATCCACTTTTAAACCTAATTCTTTTATAATCTGTCCATTTACTCGTACTCTACCTGCTAAGATCCATGCTTCTGCTTGTCTGCGTGATGCTACACCAGCATGTGCCATCACTTTTTGTAAACGTTCCATCAAGCCACCTCCCTAGCCATCTTACCCATTTATTAACGCCGTTACAAGTATATCCCTAATTAAGGAGCACCCGCATCACGAATGATGCATTTCTCGTGATATAATATAAAGTATACTTTGTAGGGAATACTATATATGATAAGGAGGAAACCATGAATAAAGTGATCCAGTTTTTATTGAGTCGAGTCGTGATTGTAAGCCTCCTCATCATCATCCAGCTTATGTTCCTACTCGTTCTTATTTTTGGTGTATCTAAATACATATCTGTGCTTTACACGATTTTAGAAGTCTTAAGTATTATGCTTGTCATAGTTGTGGTAATTAGTAATGATAATCCCTCCTATAAATTAGCTTGGACCATTGTCATTTTAATTTTACCCATTGTAGGAGGCTTGTTTTATCTTTTGCGTGGAAACAACTATATTCCTAAAAAGCAACGACGTAGCTTAGAAAATTTTCTAAGTGAACACGAAGATATTTTAAGCCAATCGTCGGAAGTGGAAACAGCATTTTCTAATGAGCATCCCAAAGATGCTAGTATTTCTAAATTCATTTCTGCTGCTGGAAATTATCCGATCTGGAGTCACACGACCGTTGAATACCTCTCAACTGGTGAAAGGATGCACCAAAGATTACTCGAAGAATTACAACTTGCAAAACAATTTATTTTCATGGAATACTTCATCGTAGACCAAGGAGAAATGTGGGATTCTATTTATGCCATTCTCAAGCAGAAAGCCGATGCAGGCGTGGAAGTTTTTTTTATGTATGATGATTTAGGTTGTATTCAAACCCTGCCTACTGGTTTTGACGCTATGTTACGTGCAGATGGGATCAAAGTCGCGATCTTTAACCCTTATCGGCCGCAGCTTAATCTAATGGTGAATCATCGTGATCATCGGAAAATCACAGTAATCGATGGAAAGGTCGGTTTTTGTGGGGGGATTAATATCGCAGATGAATATATAAATGTCATCGAGCGTTTTGGTCATTGGAAAGATACTGCTGTTCTACTTCGTGGGGAGGCCGTATGGAATTTAAGTACCATGTTTTTGTCCCTGTGGAATTTTGCTTCCACAGAAAAATTAATGCTGGAGCCCTATCTAACCACACGTCATCAAGCCAAATCTGATGGCTATGTACAACCTTTTGGGGATAGCCCGCGATATCCTTTAAAAATTTCTGAGAATACCTATTTAAATATCATTAGTAAAGCAACACGATATGTATATATTACGACGCCCTACCTCATTATTGATCATAATATGCAAACTGCACTGATCCGAGCCGCGCATAGTGGTGTAGATGTACGTATCATTACACCACATATTCCGGATAAGTGGTATGTGCATTTAACAACCCAATCCTACTATGAAACGCTGATCAAAGCCGGTGTGAAGATTTATGAGTACACGCCTGGTTTCATTCATGCCAAGATGATCCTATCTGATGATGACCTGAGTATAGTAGGTACCGTTAATCTCGATTACCGTAGCCTATATCTTCATTTTGAATGTGGTGTTATTCTATATCAATCCTCTGTTATACAAACCATTAAGAAGGATTTTCATGACATTTTACAAAACTCTATGGCCGTGACGTTAGAAAACACCAGGAAAGTACCTATTCTAAACCGATTGCTTCGCAGTTTCTTGCGATTATTTGCACCCTTAATGTAAATAAAAACACGAGTCCAATTACTCGTGTTTTTTATTTACATTAGGCGTATCCATTTGCACGATTTTGCCTTTTGACAACCGTGCATTTTACGCTCTATGCACTTGCTCATTTTGGAAAATCAGCACTGCTGACTTTCGATCCTATGTTTGATATCGGACAACTGGTTTTCTTGCTGCCTGAACTTCATCCATTCGCTTCACAATGGTATGATGGGGAGCTTCTTGCACCAACTCAGGAGTAACTTCTACTTCATTGGCAATTTGAATCATCACATCAATGAAATAATCCATCGTTTCCTTACTTTCCGTTTCGGTTGGTTCTATCATTAGGCACTCATCTACAATTAATGGAAAATAGATAGTCGGTGGATGAAATCCAAAATCAAGTAAACGCTTGGCAATGTCTAATGTGCGTACGCCTAACTTCTTTTGCTTTGAGCCTGACAGTACAAATTCATGCTTACAATGTTGTTCAAATGGCAATTGGTAGTAGGGGGCTAATTTACGCATCATGTAATTCGCATTTAAAACAGCATTTTCAGATACAGCGCGTAGTCCATCTGGTCCCATTGTGCGAATATAGGTATAAGCACGAACCAAGATGCCAAAGTTGCCATAAAAACCTTTAATACGTCCGATTGATTGCGGCATCTGAAAATCGAGAGAATAAGTTTCCCCTTTTTTTCGAACCATTGGGCGTGGTAAGAAAGAGGCTAATTCTTTCTTTACACCTACTGGACCAGCTCCTGGTCCTCCTCCACCGTGGGGAGTTGTAAACGTTTTGTGTAAGTTGAGATGAACCACGTCAAATCCCATATCTCCTGGTCTCGTAATCCCAAGGATCGCATTGGCGTTTGCTCCATCATAATAAAGGAGGCCTCCTGCTTCATGAACCAGTTCAGCGATTTCCTTAATCTCCTCTTCAAACAACCCTAATGTATTCGGATTTGTGAGCATTAATGCAGCTGTATCGTCACCAAGCCTTGCTTTTAATGCTTCTACATCAACTAATCCTTTTTCATTCGATGGGATCGTGATCGTTTCATAACCGGCCACGGCTGCACTAGCTGGGTTTGTTCCGTGTGCGGAGTCAGGTACGAGCACTTTATTACGCTGCCCTTCTCCACATTGTTCATGATAAGCGCGAATCATGAGTAATCCAGCCCATTCTCCTTGCGCCCCAGCAGCAGATTGTAAAGTAACCTCATCCATACCAGTTATAACGGCTAAATCTTGTTGTAATTCATATAATAATTGTAACGCACCTTGAACAGATGATTCTGGTTGATAAGGATGAATTTGGGCAAACCCCGCATACCGCGCTACATCTTCATGTACTTTAGGATTATATTTCATCGTACACGATCCGAGTGGATAAAAACCATTATCTACACCATGATTACGTCTAGATAAAGCGGTATAATGGCGCATCAAATCAAGCTCCGCTACCTCAGGTAATTCCGCCTGTTGCTCACGTAACATCGATTGTGGCAATATATCTATGGTTTCTGGCACATCTAATTCAGGTAAACTGTAAGAAATACGTCCAGGCTCACTTCGTTCAAATATTAAAGATTGTTCTTGATTTTCTTGTATCATAAGAGCCCCTCCAATACGTCAGCAAAATGGTCCATTTCCTCTTTTGTACGCATTTCTGTGATTGCAACTAACATGTGCTGTTTGAGTTCAGGATAATCACGTGACAAATCATAGCCACCCAATATACCATGAGCAAGTAACTCCTCATTCATTTCGGAAACAGGTCGACTCAACTTCATAACAAATTCATTAAAAAATGGGGAGGTACTTACGATTTCTACACCACGAACTTGAGACAGTCGTTTACTAGCATAATGCGCTTTGTGGAAATTGCGTTCTGCTACTTCTTTTATACCTTGCTTCCCTAATGCACTCATATAAACAGCAGCTGCAATCGCATTAAGGGCTTGGTTGGAACAAATATTAGAGGTTGCCTTATCACGCCGAATATGTTGTTCCCTCGCTTGTAAAGTGAGGACAAAGCCTCGAACGCCATCTTCATCTACCGTCTGTCCTACAATACGCCCTGGGATACGGCGCATATATTTTTTCGTAGTCGTGAAAAAGCCACAATGGGGACCGCCAAAAGAAGCACCAATCCCGAGTGGTTGCGCATCTCCAACTACGATATCAGCAGCGTATTCCCCTGGCGGTTTCAATAATCCGAGAGAAAGTGGATTGGTACTCACCACAAATAATCCTTTATGCGCATGAGCTATTTTTTCAATCTCAGCTAAATCTTCAATCGCCCCGAAAAAATTGGGTGATTGCACTACAACAGCCGCTGTTTGCTCATCCGATGCCTTACTTAGTGCTTCTATGTCGGTTACACCGTTATGGGTATCGATCTCTATGATTTCAAGTCCTAATCCTTTTGCATTTGTATGGAGAATTTCACGCGCCTCCGGATGTACAGCACGGGAAATGACAATTTTTTTCAATTTGGTAATGGCTGAAGCCATGCTTGCCGCTTCAGCTAATGCAGTAGAACCGTCATACATGGAAGAGTTTGCTACATCCATTCCTGTAAGTTGACAAATCATCGTTTGAAATTCAAACATAGCTTGCAATTCACCTTGACTGATCTCGGGTTGGTAAGGGGTATAAGCTGTATAGAATTCAGAACGAGAAATGACATGACCTACGACACTTGGAATATAGTGTTCATACACGCCCGCACCCAGAAAAGAAACATGTGTATCAAAAGATGCATTTTTATTGGCGAGCCTTTTCATATGTTTCACTAGCTCAGGTTCTGCTAGCGGTTCTGCTAGCGGAAGTCGTCCTTGATAGCGAACGCTAGCTGGGATTTCGGAAAATAATTCTTCGATATCTTTTACACCGATCGTTTTAAGCATGTCTTGTCGGTTTTGTTCAGTCATTGGCATGTAACGATGCTTCATCTTTTGTTTCCTCCCTCAACTACTTGGTTCGCTTATAAAATGGAGTCGGAATGACAATCGCTTTCAATCTCTTCCCTCTAATTTCAACCTCTACTTCTTGGTCTATTTGAGTGTACGCTATATTTACCAACGCAAGCCCAATATTTTGTTTCAGCGTAGGGGATTGTGTGCCTGTGGTGATCGTCCCAATTTGCTTGTTTCCACTCCATACCGTGTAACCATTTCGTGGAATTCCGCGATCTAACATCTCGAGTCCAATTAATTGGCGTGTTAAACCCGTTTCTTTTTGTTTCAACAAAGCTGCTTGCCCTATGAACTCCCCTTTATCAAGCTTTACAGCGAAGCCCAACTTCGCTTCTAAGGGAGATATCGAAGCGGACAATTCTTGACCATACAATGGCAATCGTGCTTCAAATCGCAAAGTGTCACGCGCACCTAACCCGCAGGGAAGTAATCCTTCCACTCCTCCAACTTCTATGATTTTCTTCCATAAGAAGGGGGCATCTTCAGCATCAAAATAGAGTTCAAACCCATCTTCACCTGTATAACCGGAGCGAGAGACCAGTACAGGAATACCTGCAATATCTACATTTTCTTTAAAAGAGAAAAACTTGATCTCTGCTAAATCTTGAGCTGTCATCTTTTGCAAAATTTTCTCCGCAAGCGGCCCTTGAATGGCAAGTTGGGCGATTGAATCTGAGCGGTTTTGCACCGTAACATCTCCAGTTTGCCATTCTTTTATCCAAGCCACATCTTTCTCAATGTTAGAAGCATTAATGACCAATAAATACGTTTCTTCGCTGGTACGGTACAGTAATAGATCATCTACAGTACCACCATCTGGATAACACATCAAAGTATATTGCGCTTTACCAACTTGTAATTTTTCTGCATCATTCGTGGTTAGTTTTTGTATCAGGGCAAGAGCATCTGGACCACTAATCTCAACCTCTCCCATATGTGAAACATCAAATAAACCTGCTCGAGTTCGAACCGCTTCATGCTCCTGTTTAATGCCTATGAATTGAACAGGCATTTCCCAACCGCCAAAAGGAACTAACTTACAAGAATCTTTATACGTTTCATATAGGGGAGTTCGCTTTAAATTTGACATCATTACACCTCCGCGTACATAAAAGGACAGAGCAGACCCCTTCCAATTACCTTGGATGGATCTGCTCTGTCCTTACAACCTGAGAGTTTTCTTTGCTTTATACATGCAAAGTTGCCCCTTGGGTGGCTTATATGTAGATAAGCACTCTCCAGAGAAGCGTCCAGCGAGCCTCCTTTTGCCTGAGAGATTCATCTGGTCTACATCCTAGAACCAGACTTGCTCCTTCGGCGCCACTTGATCGTGGTCTCTCCTCTCGCCTTCAACCGCCGAACAATATTACATTAACTTACCCATATTGTGCCATAAAACCCGGTATATTACGAGTCTTTTTTTTGAAAAAGTACGTCTTTTTTCGAATGGTTTCAAATTGAACGAGCACCTCGTGTCAACTTATATGTTTGCATAAAGAGCGATGTATGAATTGAGATATTTCTCCACATAATACAACGGATATGAAATTGCGTAAAGATAGGGGGCAGCCATCATGAAATCCATTCCCATTCGGATGGACCGAACCTGGATATCAGAACTACAAAATCGCGTAGAACAGGATACCCTTTGGTCCAGTTGGGAGGCTTTTCAGTTAGCCATTGAGGCTGCTGAAGCTGAAAGTATTCCTTCTTTTGACTCACTCGTTTGTCTCAAACAACTCTATGGCTTTGAGCCCCTTCCCCACCAAATTGAAGTTGCTAAAAAAGTGATTCATCAAATGCGCGGTCGCGCCATACTAGCAGATGAGGTTGGTCTTGGCAAAACGATTGAAGCGGGACTCGTTTTAAAAGAATACCTATTGCGTGGTCTGGTTAAAAATGCTTTAATTCTTGTTCCTTCCTCTCTTGTTTTACAATGGACAAGAGAGTTATCACAAAAGTTTCAAATTCCCGCTATGGCCCAAAAAAAAGAATGGATGTGGGACAAGTATGATTTCCTGGTCGCCTCCATTGACACAGCTAAACGAGAACCACACCGTGCCCATATCTTAAATAAGCATTATGACATGATTATCGTAGATGAAGCACACAAGCTTAAAAATCGCAAAACACAAAACTGGCAATTCATTAATCAAGTGAAAAAAAAATATTTGCTACTCTTAACCGCTACACCCGTACAAAATGAGATGTCTGAGTTATTTAATCTCGTCACACTACTTAAGCCTGGTCAATTGGGCAAACAAAACGATTTTAAACAAGAATATGTAGCCGGAAAAAGATTGGCTAAAAATGAAGAGCAATTGCGGAAAGAGGTTCACCGCGTACTCATTCGAAATAAACGTAGAGATGGAGATATACATTTGACGAAGCGAATGGTAAAAACCATCCCCATCACCTTATCTGCACCCGAACGAGCCCTTTATAATGGTATTTCTCAATTTATTCGTACGCGTTATCATCAAGAAAAAGACTTGAAAAATATGCTCTCACTTCTTGTATTACAAAAAGAAGTTTGTAGTAGTCGCGATGCGGTATTCCATACTTTATTTAAATTGTTTCAGCAACATGAAAAAAACAGCCAGTACTTATCTCCAGAAGTGGCTCATTTAACCCATTTATTAAAACAGGTTACATCCTCTTCAAAAGTAAAAACAGCGATCCAACTGATCCAAGAATTATCACCTGAAAAAGTTGTCTTATTTACAGAGTATCGCGCTACCCAAGAAATGATTGTCCGGGAATTAGCACAAGTTGGCATTTATGCTGTCCCTTTCCGTGGCGGTTTTAAGCGAAATAAAAAAGATTGGATGATGGAATTATTTAAGATGCGAGCTCAAGTGTTGGTAGCTACAGAAGCAGGTGGCGAAGGCATTAACCTTCAGTTTTGCCACCATATGATTAACTTCGATATGCCTTGGAACCCCATGAAAGTAGAACAACGGATCGGACGTATCCATCGTTTTGGTCAAAAAGAAGATGTTCGCATTTATAACTTTGCAACGATGGACACCATTGAAGAACATATTATTTGGTTACTTCATGAAAAAATACAACTGTTTGAAACCGTGATTGGAGAGCTTGAAACCATCTTGGTCAAGGTAGAAAAGAAACACTCTTTTGAACAAAGTGTCATGGAAATGATGCTGCAATCTGAAAATGATACTGAAATACGGCAACGCATGAAACAGTGGAGCGATGACTTTCAAGATGCAAAAGCGCTAGTAACCGCTGAAATGAAGCAACAGGATGTGTTATTAAATGGATCAATTAAAAGTTAAATCTTTTACAAAGCGCTATCTTACCCACCAGGGTTGTTCGATTATTGAGGAATTCCCCTCCTTCTTGACTACCCAGCTTTCTATTGAAGTAGATAAAGACCTTTTAAATCGTCCCTACTATTGGATGTATGTAGAACGCATGCAAATTCAACCACAACCTGCTACACTTTGTCTCGTATTTGATCCAGACCAACCACCTACTCATCGCAATGGGGAGTACCTTTTTTTTGGTGCTCCACGTTTCCGTATGCTTCTAAAGTCTGCACAAAAGCAAGGTCGTTTTGTTCGTCTCTATCAAGAGGAACCTAACGGATTTAGATCAAATATCTCTCAAGCCTATGATCAGTGGCTCTGTCTGAACTTCAAAGTGTCTTATCTATGTGATGTGAAGAAAGACCGGCTCGTATCAATAGGCATTCACATGCATTCAGGAGAGATCAAAGATCATTTCTATCCAACCATCCAATCGATACCATGGACCTCCAAACTCCCTGCTCATCGATTTACGCAAACACCGCAACTCACCTTAATGGAAGCGATAGGGGAAATCGAATATGCCTTACAAGAACAATTACAAAATGAAGATCGAACCTGGGCAGAAGAAGCACTCGAACGTTTAAATTTTGAGCGTTCTTTGTTAGATATTTACTATCCAGACAACTCACAACAAGAAGAAAAGAAGCAGAGAGAGACCGAAATTATATGGCAATACCATCCTCGTATTGAAGTGACAATCCTGAATGCAGGCTTATTCCACCTTCTAAACACCTATAAAATTATGTCTCATTATGATAAAATGTGAATATATGAATTTGTATCATTTGAGGGGGAATGGTGTGGATAATCGTTCATATTCACGCGTTTGGGATAAGCTATCAGCTCATATAAGTGAGCAACTTCGGCATAACGAACAGGTTGTTAATCAGTTTAACTTGATTTTATACCGAAAAATCGTGAAACATGAACAGCCTTCACACCACAAAAAGATACTTTGAAACTTGGAGGAGGTTCCATATGGATCAAACCATGATGATAGGTAGTATTGCTGTTGCAGTACCCATACTCCTGATGACTTATTTTATCATCTCCAAACGACGCAATCCGAATAGACAAACCCATTTTCAACATTATGACAAAAGAATAGCCACTACAGGCACGGCTTCCTCTGCAAGCAATGCCACAGGCTATGGCGGTCAAAGCGATTGTGGAACAGACGGTGGAAGTTGTACCTGATCGTTCCACAACATCATGTTAATGCATTGTGAAAAGACCAATCACCTCCTAGCATGGTTTCTCAGTAGACATATCCATTCTAGGAGGTGAAAATATTTCAAAAATGCCGAGGTCACATCGTGATACAAGTAAGCAAACAAAATCCGTAATCAATGCAGTTAAAATAATCACAATCAAACAACAACTTGGCATAAATTGTTCCATTAAGCAAGACGAGTCTGTATTTCGAACTATTGCTGACTCGACTTTTTCCTCGTTTCTTTTTTGATTTGCTATCCGTATATTAGGTCATTTAATCGAGGTTCCCCGCTTTTGTGGCATGCGAACATCCTTGACGATCTTCTCTGAAAAGTTGTCTCGTGAGAATTCGCAGCTTTGACACATAAAGCAAGTGGGGATCTTTTTGATTTTCCATAGTAGACAAGACCTGATATCCCTTTCTGATTTTTATTTCAACCTTTTGTACCTTACAGTCACTAAGACGCTATTTATGCAAAGTCCATTTCTACTTAAGTCTACAATCAAACTCATTTTCTTATTTTAAAATAACAGATTAAATATCTAATATTTTAAAAATGAATGCTATATCAGTTTGTATTTCATATGAGTGAATGCTAAAATATCTAGGAACTTTTCAAACATACAGAAGGAGAGAAATATAGTGTTATCACGAATTTTATTAGTAGACGATGAAGTAGGGTTGCTAGATATGATATACAAATTACTTAAAAGAGAAGGAATGCGTAATGTTGACACAGCAACAACAGGTAAAAAAACCATGGAATTCATTCATAGATATGATTATGACCTAATCGTTTTAGATGTTAAATTGCCTGATGCTAGTGGATTTGACATTTGTCAAGAAATTAGGCAGATTTCTGAGGTCCCCATTCTATTTCTTACTTCATATTCAACTGATACGGATAAATTAATTGGATTTGGTTACGGAGCTGATGACTATGTAGCTAAACCCTTTCATTCCTTAGAACTGATTGCTCGAATTAAGGCATTACTTAGACGGCAACAACTTTATCGTAATCAATTAGAAACTATAAAAACGAAACCTCTTCACTTCGGTCATATTCAAATCGTTCGTTTATCTGCTGAATTATATGTAAATGGAAATATATGTCCTTGTTCTGCACACGAATTTCAATTACTATTATTTTTTTGTGATCATCCAAATATCATTTTTAGCATTGAACAGTTATATGAAAAGGTATGGAAGCAAGAAGCAATTAATGTAGATAAAACAGTCGTTATGTGCATTTCTCGATTACGAAAAAAGATCGAGCCAAATCCGAAAAAGCCCTCACTAATCGTTAATATTTATGGACTAGGTTATAAGTTTGTACCACCACAGAGGTGATAACAGATGATGAAATCCATATACAAGATAGCCATACACTTTTTACTACTCTTAGGCGCATTAATAACCAGCAGCACTTTGGGATTTTTCGTAGTTATGATTATTATAATAGTTATAAAATCAAACACTTCATACATGGATTTTATATCTTACCCATTTGCATATTTCATAGCATTCCAGTTTATATTCTTTTTAAATGTAGTTTGGTTGATTGGATACCCGATCCGTTATTTCACACTTTGGATTTTACAACTCGCAAAAGGGAACTACGCCCCTCCCTCTACGAATCAAAATCTTTTTTATGACTTTCACCTGTGTAAAGTTAAAATCCCACTTCCATTTCATTTATATAAGGGGCTATATGATTATATGGAAAAGCTGACAACTCGGCTGCAAATCGCAGAGCAGGAACGAGAGCAATTAGAAAAGTATCGACAAGGATGGGTCGCAGGTATTTCTCATGATCTGAAAACGCCTCTGGCCTATATTAAAGGATACGCTACTATGATGTCTGTAGATACCTATCAATGGAGTAAAGAAGAAATTGCAGAATTTAATAAGCTGATTGAACAGAAAGCAAACGAAATTGAAAATTTAATAACTGATATTCGTTTCTACTTGAATAACGAGGAGGTGACGATGCCTCTACGATTAGAATCAGTTAATGTTATCGAGATGATTCAAGATGTAATTCAGAGCCTGTCGAATCGTCCTTCTACTATTTCTAATCAAATTTCTTTTACGTCTAATTATCCTCGAATACAAATTAAAGTAGATGCTCATTACCTTAAACGTGTGTTACAAAATCTAATTAAGAATGCAATCGTGCACAACACCTATCAAACTTCTATTAAAGTAAGCGTTGAGAAACTTAATCAACAGATACATATACTTATTGAAGATGATGGAAGAGGGATTGATGAATATATTATGAATGAATTAAACGCCAGTAAATATCCATTATCTTATCCAATTCCTACAAATAGAAGAAGTGGAATAGGCTTGCTTATTGCTAAGCAATTAATGATTGTTCTTGGCGGTTCATTCAATATTGAGAGCACGAAAGGGAAGGGAACCAAAATTAGCATTACACTTCCTAACTAATCTAGAAAAATGTGAAATGTTACTTTCTTGTTAGAATCAGTTACTTTTTTGTTACTTTTATTTGCTATCATCACTTTTAGTTATAAATGAAAGGAAAATAAAATGATGAATAATATTATTGAAACGCATGATCTCTGTTGTCAATTCAATCGTATAAAGTCAGTAGACAAGATTAATATTCAGATTCCCGAAGGAGCAATCTATGGCTTTCTAGGTCCAAATGGTGCTGGTAAAACAACCACTTTAAAAATGCTACTCGGACTACTTAACCCTTCTTCTGGATCCATAAAGATATTTGGGGAAAAAATGCCTACCAATCGGATATCAATTCTTCGAGAAATCGGATCGTTAATTGAATCACCGTCTTTTTATGGACATTTATCTGGATATAAGAATCTTAAGATTTTCGCTTCTATTTATGGGCTTCCTAATTCTGCAATTGAAGATGTTTTGAATATTGTGGAACTAACACCACATGCGAATCGCCCTGTAAAGCATTATTCTTTTGGAATGAAACAACGTCTTGGTATAGCGATCGCATTAATTCACAAACCCAAATTATTAATTTTAGATGAGCCAACAAATGGATTAGATCCTGCAGGTATACAACAGATTAGAGATCTTATAAAGCGTTTACCAACTCTTTATAACACTACTGTACTTATATCTAGTCATTTATTAAGTGAAGTGGAGCAAATCGCTACACATGTAGGTATTATCCATGGGGGGAAAATGTTATTTCAAGATGCGTTTGATGTCCTCCGTAAGCAACAAACATCCTATTTAATTATTGATTTGGAAGATCCATCAAAAGCCTACCAATCGATGCAAAAGACTGGATGGGATATTACTGTAAACCATACTGCCATATCGATTCGTTTAGATACACCTGGACAAAAAACGAAAATATTTGAATGTCTTAAAAATTTTAATATTATAAATGTAAAGGAAAAACACAGATCATTAGAGGATATCTTCTTGGATTGGACTGGAGTGAAGAAAGAAGTATGATTTGGAATTTATTTAAAATCGAAGGAATGAAGTTGAAGCGGATCACATGGATCACACCTATTCTTTCTGGATTATTACTACTCATTGTTACGATAGGTGAATGGTACTTGTTTTTTCGTGAAGGTGAGGGGGGCGTATACGCTAGTTTTAATGCACTCTATCTCTTTGTTTCTATTTCTTTTTTATTAACGGGAAATCTATTAATCACGATGGTGGTTGGAACCGAGCATGAATCCAAAGGCTGGAAACAATTTCTTGCTGCTCCTCTATCAAAATCGCATTTGTACATGGTAAAACTAGCATGGGTTGTTGCATTAATTCTGGTTCAAGGCTTCGTATTTATTATAGGATGGGCATTGATATGGCATGTATACACCACAGATCCCCTCCCTTTTTTATTCTTGCTGAAACAAGTTTTTTATTGCATCATCGCAACACTACCTGTTTTAATTATTCAATTTTATTTATCGATTGCATTTGAAAACCAAGCTATTCCGATAACAATTGGAGTACTGGGTGCCATAGCAAGCTTATTTCTAGCACGCTCACAAGTGAATTGGCTTCATTACTTACCTTGGTCTTATCCCGGTTTAGTAACACCTTTTTTACCTAATCACATTCATTGGTTACAAATAAGTCTAGGTATAAGCACTATACTACTACTTTTTACAAATTGGTTATTTTACAATAAAAATTGGAACTAAAGGAGTAATGATGTTGTTTAACCTCTACAAATTAGAATTTAAGAAAATACAGTGGTCTATTCTGATCTTTTTAATATTGTTAGACACGATTATCAACGCAAGTTTAGGTGCCATGTTTATGAAAAGTAATAGTTGGTATTTCCCACCGAGTTGGAGCGAGTTATATATTCAATCACTTAGTTTTCACGCGTTATTTTTTTATCCATTATACGTTGGGATAATTACTTCTCTGGTTTGTTTTTATGAACATAAAAATAATGCTTGGAAGCAATTGATGTGCCTTCCTATATCCAAAACAAACTTATATGTAGCGAAATTTATGTTTATTACTACATTATTAGCCATTACTCAGCTCACTTTTTTTATCGGCTATTTCATCACTGGATGGATCATTCAACCTCCAGGTAAGCTAGATGTAATCAATTATATTATTTATGGAATACTGGGCTGGTTAGCCATGTGGCCCTTAGTAGCATTACAGCTATGGATATCTCAGAAAATAAAAAATTTTGGTAGATCTCTGCTTATCAATATATTTTTAGTATTACCCAATGTTGTGGTAGCTACTGGATTCCCTTCGTATATTGCTGCATGGTTTCCATTTTCCTTATCTTATTTTGCAATGTACCCACAAGGTAGCGTGTTATCCCCAGATTTTCATCCCATTTTTTTCTGGTCAATTGCATTTTTTACATCCATTCTTTATTTTTACATAGGATTAACTTATTTTATAAATAGAAATTGGAATTAATATATTTGTAAAGATGCTAATCATATAGATCGAAAATGCAACAAATAAACTTCCTAGATGTCTAGTAAACATACAGTCCATAAACAGACCAGACACCCCTATAGATGTCTGGTCTGTTTTCTAAAAGAAATCATAAAAGCATGTAGGATATCGACTCACCATGTGATCTAACCGTTTCACCTCTTCGATCTCTCCTTCGATCCTCCCCATCCGATACAGAGTAGCTGCTGTCTGATGGCCCATTAACAGTGTCGTTATGGCTCCGATATCCATATGTAATCCTTTTTGGGGTCGATTTACACACGCTTTTTCCATTTTGGCGGGATAAAAAGTAGCTTCCCCCTGTTTGATAAAAATCGAACCTTTGTTCCATTTTGCAAAGGGATCATCCACGTGAATAAATAAGGGCTGATCATCCCATTCAAATTGATATTGTGCTACAAATGTTTCCATATCTACAATTCTCGCCATAAAATAAGGCTCAATCTTCGTGTTGACACGCGGGTTTACCAACATGAAGGGAAGTTCATCACATTCAGTAAGCGTAAGTGTTACTTCAGATAGCATTGAATCGTGTTGACATATAAATTGCCACAGTCCAATTTTTGCCGCTGTCTCAATCGTAACCATTTCCTCTACGATCATCTTTCGTCCACTCATCTTGTATAATAAATAGCCGTTCAACTCACCGACAGCATTGTAATATCCAACTGCTAATGTATCTTTATCTAATACACCGTATTCCCACCACTCACGTGTACGATTTAGCATACCGTTATGTTGCTTACTAAATTTTTCATACACTTCCTGTATCGGCTTCAGCGCATTAGGCATATTTAATCTGCGTATATTCCCCTCTACGTTTACGGCAGTTTGAATGGGAATGAGTTCATGCTGTGGCACTGTGATTTCTTTACGGCTCGCAAACAGCTCCCATCCATATCTACGGTAAAAATCGATTTGAAAAGGATGGAGGAAGGATATGACTTGTTTTTGTGCACGCATTCGCTCTAACGCATGTAGAAGCAGGTTTTTCACCTTCCCTCCTCGCCGATATTCCGGCCATGTCGCCACACTTGCTACCCCCCCCATCCTCCAGATTTGTTGATTCATCACAATCGTAAAATCATAAATATGAAGTTTAGCTTGCATAATCGCATCTTCAAAATCAGCTAGGATCAACTGTTTACGCATTCGGTTAATCGTTTTTTCCTTCTCTTGATCAGACAATTGATATTGAAAAGCGTACTCAGACAAACGAATACAACTTTCAAACTCTTGTTCTCCCACTTCGCGTATCAAGTTGACTCCTCCATTCAATTTAAGCTAAGGGAATAATATAAGCTACCATCATCGCAAAATGAACTGCTGACCCGGCCATGATGAATAGGTGAAATACTTCATGAAATCCAAAACGGTTTGGAATAAAATCAAATATCTTGGTTGCATAGATGACAGCGCCAACCGTATAAAAGACGCCACCAATAAACATCAGTAATATTGCACCTGTAGGCAACGTTTTAAACAATTGCAAAAACGGAACCAAGGCAATCCATCCTAATGAAGCATAAAAAGCGGTAGAAACATATCGAGGTACATGGATAAAAGCGACCTTAAGCACCATACCCATAACTGCCAACACCCAAACCGCGATCAACATGGACCACTTCCATGCTCCAGATAATCCATGATAAAAAACGGGTGTATACGAACCTGCAATTAATAAGTAAATCGCACAATGATCTATTTTTTTGAGCCATAATTCTTTCTTAGGTGTCGTCCTTATCCAATGATAGGCCGAACTGGCCCCGTACAACAAAATCACCGAAACCCCGTATATCGACATGGTTATCAGACTAGACATATTCTCTCTACTTAATATAATCAGAAATACGAGTCCCACAACCGCTGCTAGACAGGTAATAAAATGGGTCCAAGTATTTACTGGTTCTTTCATCTTTAAAATCTTCAATATGATCTTCCTCCTTCAATCATTCGTCTATTTATTATAACGTGAACATGAACGAAACTGTTAATAAATCTCAGCGGTATCGACTTACCTTTATTTTCCTATAATTAGATTTAGGTTATTCCTCTCGAGCTCCTCAATCCCCCCTAATGAGAACGAATAGCTAGGAAGAAAGATGAATACCACAGCACACTGGACATGATTTTCAAAATAAACATTGTGTTATTCAATTACTTTTGATATGATCATAAGCAATTGAATAGCTACTCTGAGTGTGTAGAGGTGCGGAATGATATGAGTCCTTTTCTGGAGACTGGCAGTCTGTGAAGGAAAATAAAAGGATCTTCCGCCGAAGCGTAGAACAATGCCAACGGAACTATGCTGGGTCGGTTTTGAATAAGAATCGAACTGCCACATGATAAATTTGTGGAGCGCTCGCATCAGGGAGATTACGTAACCAACAGCAATAGGCGTACTCCGTCTATTGCTGTTTTCTTTTGCGAGCCCCATATTAAAAGGGGAGAACTAATTTGTATTTACATGGTACAAGTCGAACGAACAAGCACGGCCACCTTGAAATTGGTGGATGTAGTAGTGTTGAGTTAGTAGAGCAATATGGAACACCACTTTATGTAATGGACGAAAAGTTGATTCGTTCACGTATGCGTGAGTTTGTTCATGCCTTTGAAGAAACGTCACATCCTTTTCAGATGGCCTATGCTAGTAAAGCCTTTTCTACGATGGCCATGTGTAAAATTGTAGAGGAGGAAGGTTTTCTACTTGATGTTGTATCAGAAGGTGAACTATATACCGCTCTCAAAGCCGGCTTTCCTGCAGAACGCATCTATATGCACGGCAATAATAAATCGATCTCAGAGATGGAAATGGGAATCAAACACCGAATCGGGTGGTTTGTTGTAGATAATTTAAATGAGTTAACGATGTTACAGCAAATTGCCGCAAGCAAAGACGTTTCGGTCCGTATTCTCTTGCGCATTAAACCAGGGATAACTGCACATACACATCAGTACATTCAAACCGGACAAGAAGATTCCAAATTCGGGCTGGACCTAACTCCATCTCAGGCATATGCAGGCGTACAACAGGCCCTCCAGAGCAGTCACATCGAACTGGATGGCTTCCATTGCCATATTGGTTCACAAATATTTGATGTCGAAGGATTTGTTCATGCCATTAAACGTATGACTGCGTTTGCACACCATTGCCACCAGATGTACGGGCTTCAAACCAATATTTTAAATCTCGGTGGCGGTTTTGGTGTTCGCTATCAAGAGAGTGACTCCCCTTTGCCCATTTCACAATATGTAAAACAGATGGTAAAAGAAGTGCAGGCAGGGTTTCAAAACTTCGATTGGGTGCCTGAAATTTGGCTGGAACCAGGTCGACGTATTGTAGGAGAAGCTGGAACCACGCTTTATACGATCGGTACCGTAAAAGAAATACCGAACATTCGCAAATATGTAGCTGTGGATGGGGGAATGACAGATAATTTAAGGCCTGCACTCTATCAAGCTCAATATGAAGCAATGCTCGCAAACCGCGCATTTGAACCGGTATCAGAAGTCGTTTCAATCGCCGGAAAATGTTGTGAAAGTGGCGATATGTTAATCTGGGACGTGTCTCTCCCTCCTGTCCGAACAGGTGATACATTAGCTGTGAGCTGCACGGGAGCTTATCATTACGCTTTAGCCAACAATTATAATCGCTTACGAAGACCCGCCATCGTGTTTGTAAACGATGGTACCGCGAGGCTCGTTGTACAGCGAGAATCGCTAGATGATCTGATTCGCCTAGAACAAGCAATCGTGTGATCACATGCCATCATTGGGATGAATAACATACAGGAGGTTGAGCATGCGTAAATCTCAACCTCCTACCTTTAACCTTTTTTGATCATATAGAAATAAAGTTGAAAACACACTATACTCCCAATAGAGATTAAACCCAGTATAGCCATAAAAGCATACATGAAAAACTGAATGGGTAATAAGTAGATAATCGGGTCCGTTTGCGGGTCAAACACCCAGTAATCATTTGAAAAAGAAAGCTCATGAAATAAATTAAAGCTATTTTCAAATCCGTATAGGATAATAAATGCACCCAGCAAAATCGGGATAAAAATGACCCATATTGCTGTATATAATAAAAAAAGGGGCTGCTTTTTCCTTACGAGCCATATCGAACCGAACAGCGATAGGATACCAAAAATAAGGAGTGCGAGCAGTATTTTCATAAAAATATTTCTTACATCCTCAAAGTGAATCTTTCCTTCAGTTGACATGGGAAGGGTAGGTAAGACAAGTTCCTTTTCATGAAGAGGATATAAATAATCGATCACAGTGTTATAGTGATGCTCGATTTCTTCTTTATTCATGTTTGTAACTGTTTTAATATCCAAGTGATCAATTTGGATCGCATAAAACCATTTACTGTAAGTGACAACCGTAACGGAAAGTAGAATCAGAAATATGGCAAGACAAACGGCTACGATGATGTGTTTCAATATATTTCCTGAATATAAAAAGCGTTTTTGTTGAGTGGTCATCCCTCATCCTCTTTATCTTTAAATTATTCACTTTCAAGCCTATTTTCTATTTTAGCGTCATGTATTTAGGTTCATCAACACGACTGACTTTCAATGTACCATAGAAATATCATCGCTTCAATGTGCGTACCATATATTCAAATGCGTCTGCACGAGAGGCTTTGAAATAGAGAACACTTTTGTTGTCAATCGTGTGACGAAGATACCTGATTGCTTTATTTTGATTTCTAAAAGTGTGTACTTGTTTTTTGGGATACCCATTTTGAATCGCTATTTCAGCAATATATCCTACGAGACCTGGCTTTCCAATCGTAATGAGTTGATCTGGATGAAGATGACGCGCTATGCTTTGACCTACTCGAGCATATGCCTGTCTAGTAAAACTCCCCAATCCCTTCATACTTCCTAGTACCGCAATACTATTCCGTTTTGTAGACAGGTGTTTTAAAACTTTTAATCCTTCAATCATTGAAGTAGGATTTGCATTATACGCATCATTTAAAATCAAACTCCCCCCTCTACCCACCATCTTTTGTAGACGCATAGGTGGAGCTTGATATTGATATAAGCCTTGTTGAATTTGCGCATTCGAAACTTGTAGTGACTTGGCTACTGCAATGGCTGCTAAAGCATTATAAACATTGTGCAATCCAAACACTGAAAGTGAGAAGGGATAACCATGAACATAAAAGCGCATGCCTTTCTTCGTATACTGGACATGTTTGGCTGTATAAGTTGCTGCTTCTTTTATCCCAAAAGTGACTACTTTACCTCTATACTGCTGCGTTGATAAACGCCTACTTCTACGATCATCTGCATTTAAGACTAAAAAACCACCTGGCATAAGTCCATCGATGATCTCTTGTTTTCCCTTAATGACGTTTTCAATCGAATTACCAATTTGTCCACAATGAGCTTCTCCGATATGGGTAACCACACCAATCTTAGGTTTAGCCAACGAACATTGCATAGCAATGCCGCCAAGTTTCCCCAGCCCCATCTCAATCACCGCAACTTGATGACGAGGAGTTAGCTTAAAGATATGCGTCGGAATGACACTGGCTACATTATAACTAGCAATGGATCTATAGGTATAGTAACGTTGTCTCAAAATGGACGCTAGCATATCCTTTGTTGTTGTTTTACCTGAGCTACCTGTAATTCCGATAAATAACGTTCTTAATTTTGCTCGCTCATACCTTGCCAACCGAAATAAAGCTTCTTCAGCATGATCAACTAAAATAAGCGGATGATGAGTCGGAATGTGCCGAAAATACGCTGGTGTGGTTACAACACCTAAACTTTTTTTATAACCAAGTTCTCCTAGACGAAATTTGCTACTCAAGTAGCGTGTTGGGAAAAAGAAAATTTTGTGAGATAAATAATCAGATGTTAGATAAGTAGCTTTCTGAATCAGCTGGTTTGGACTTCCTCTTATTAGTCTACCATTTATGACACGAGCCAACTCTCCTAGACGAATAGATAGCAAACATCATCCCACTCTCTCTAAATATTTTATCATTTCAGATTATGAATTGATACGACCCTATCCGTGAATAATTGAAGTATACTCCTCCGTTTGGGATATCGGCATACATATGATACTTTAATCTACGTGTATCGATCAGATCTGGTGCTATGACATTTATACTAACTTAAATGTATTGATTATTATGAATTTACGATAGGGATATCCCTGTCATTTGATTAATCGACACGACTCGTCTGGCAAAAAAAAAGAAACCCTGTTACTTACATGGGTTCTTTGAGTCATGTTATTGTATATATTGGACCGTAAGGAAATTGCGATACCGGTAATTAATCTCCTCTAAATAAACTCTGAAGGACTCCCCATTTAAACGCAACAAACTGAAGCAAGCCAAATCCAAAAAACATACCACTTCATGTAGTTCAGGATGATCTTTTACCCATTCACGTGTTAACACCTTATCTAATGACCACTCAACCTGCTCACTTACCGCTTCTACACAATCTAAATCTCTCGCCTCTGAAAAGGTGTTTAAAAACCGAATACTTTGATCAACCACTTTCAGCACATCACCTAGTTCATTGGAACGGGTGTCCAATTCCAACTTCATCAGTACACCACCTCAGGAGAAATATTACACTCACGCTATTCACATTATGATCTAATAAGCTATCCTATGCTTACACCACTTGAAGTCAAAGCGAGGATCCTAATTTATGAGTCTTTATATGCAATAAAAACAGATAATCATTTGACAATAAATTATAAATCAAAGATCATTCTACACAACGATATCCCCTTTACTATATCATTTTTAAGTATTATGTCGCAATAACTGTCTTGTATTTTATCCAATAACCTTAATTTACACATAATCAGTCACATTATGTCAAATATTGTCAATTCATATGAATAAAGCTAACGGAGCAGATTTGCAAAGGGCTTCAAAAATCTAAAAAACTTTGACTCTGTCCAAATAAACGGGCATGCATCCGTAAGGCAAATGAATCGGTCATACCTGCGATATAGTCACATGTTACGCGAGCCCGAATCAGATCTGAATCTCTACTACTAAACTTGATTCGATCATTCTCGGGCAATAACTTCTCTTCATTCATGAAGGCTTCAAATAAGTTTTTAATCATATAGGTCCCTTTATAAGAAATCGTTTCCACGCGTTGCGACTCAATCATATTGCTCATCACTAATTGTTTTAACTGCTCTAATAAGCCCACCAACTCTGGCGGCAACGTCACAGTATATTGAAGGCGTGGAGATGTAAATTGAGGGTTTGATTTATTGACACGAATACGCGTAACGAACATCGCGATTAATGCTGAAAATATAGGTTTTAAACCATATTTAAGCTGATGATAATCAGGGTCTAACTGATCAATTATTTGAAAGGCCTGAACCAACTCCGGATAGGTTTGCTTAGATAAATACGGGATAAGGAGCTGCTTTACTTGTTTCATATGAATAAAACCAAGTTGAATCGCATCTTCAATATCGTGTGTACTATATGCAATATCATCTGCCAATTCAATAATGGCGCACTCAAGTGTTTTATGGGCCGTACGCTTATGCATGTGAGGGGGTGACTCCAGTTCACAAAAATAGTCCTTTTCTGCATCCGTAAAAGGAGACAGCAACCACTGAAACATCTCTTCATCACATTGAAAAATACTTGCTTTTGGTGGATGAATTCGATTCATCTCTTCATATATTTCAGGAATAACGGCATGGTCCAATATGACTGGGTATTTTAGAAGTGAAAGTAATAGTCCTCTAGTTAAATTGAGTCCTTTGCCATGACCACCTTCTAACTTTGTCAATAATCGAAATGTATGCGCATTTCCTTCAAATCCACCAAAATCTAACATACATGCATGCAAAACCTCCTCACCTCGATGTCCAAACGGTGGATGACCAAAATCATGTGCCAACGCAGCCCCCTCTACCAGAGAAGCATCTAAGGGATTTTCCTGGAAAGCTACATTCGTTTCATTCAGATGAATCACAATTCCACGAGCAATTTGAGCTACTTCCATGGAGTGCGTTAATCTAGTGCGATGTACATCTCCTGCGAATGCACCAATCACTTGTGTTTTTGCTTGTAGTCGACGAAAAGCACCGCTATGCACAATTCTTCCATAATCTTTTTCAAATGGATCTCGAGCCTCGACTTTACTTTCTACATTCCCTTGACCATATCTCTCCATATCCGTGTCTTGATACAGCTCACTATGATTACGTTTCAAAATCAATTCTTTTCCTCCTCGCGTTCTTTTGATTTTATAACTATACCCATACCCACTTTGTAGAAAACATTCATATGCATATGGTCAACAAGACTGGAACAAAAGTACAACGAGGAACTTGTTTTGTGACAAAAAAGAGTAATCGTTTTTTTACCCGTCATGATTGTATCATTGCACCTGAATTAATCGTACAACTTAGCGTTTTTCGTGCAACAGATGTTAAACTTGATCCCAAGCTAAAAGACTTATTTCTAGCTAAATGATGCTTTTCATATACCACAATAAGGCTCTTCTGAAACGTATACAATGCTTTTATGCGCGTTTGATTACCACAATCGTAGTCTGTTTTACTTTATGTTGTGTCGATTTATCCTTCTTATCCGGTAAACAAAATAAAAGTTCAGATTTGTACAGCTTAAAATTTGTGCGTGTACTGGCATTTGATTCAGAAATAGATTGGTAGACAAAGACTGTTTTCTTGTTCTTATTTTAGAAAATCTTTACAATGCACCCATTTGTTCAAACCCATAACTTCAAAGCTTGGTTTTGGTTGGTACGTTCACTATTTAGATCACTTTTTCGATTTTGTTCTGCATTTTTTAGCTTTGATTTTTCTTTTCTATCTGGAGCATTTAACCTATCTAGTCATTTGTTTCGCAATCGACTTATAGCTTAAATAAGTTACAAGAAAATAACTACCATAAATAAGAAGTAACACGCCAGCTGTCATAATAGAAGATAGAAATAGATGGGAGCCAATCAAATTTGTAAGTGTGCGACTCAACACCCTGATTCCAATAATAGAATGTAAGACGGCTAATGTTAGGGGGACCATAAAATATATCAAAATCTGAATAAAGATAATATGATTAATTTCTGTTTGTGTGACCCCAAGTCGCTTGAGTATATTAAATCGCTCCATGTTATCGCTCATCTCTGACAATTGCTGTAGAGCCAGGAAACACGCACTAGATATCAAAAATATAATTCCTATATACAACCCAATATAGACAATCTGATTCGAAGTGATTACGCCCCATTCGTATATCCTATTTTTAAATGTACTGACTAAATGGAAATTATCTTGCTTGTACTTTTGGTAACTTTGAACTCTTTGATATATCTCTGCATCTGCTTTCTCCTTTGAACCGGTGTATTGAAGATTTAGAACAACAGATTCAATCCGTAATCCTTTTGTGGCATCATCGGGTACTACGACTACCATCTCTTCCGTTGCCATCATATCTGTTCTTGTCGAAAATAGCTGGTATCCCTGTGATGAAATGGAATAGGATTTATCACCAATTTTCATATGGTAAATCTGTTTTGTAAATTGCCTCATTTCGTCCTCGTAGGCTCCTATATTAGTAAGAAACA
This sequence comes from Polycladospora coralii, assembly GCF_014773435.2. Taxonomy (GTDB): domain Bacteria; phylum Bacillota; class Bacilli; order Thermoactinomycetales; family Thermoactinomycetaceae; genus Polycladospora; species Polycladospora coralii. The sequence continues at coordinate 267,588 of NZ_JACXAG020000001.1, forward strand.
GAATCTCATTTTCTTTTAGGGTAACGGGTTCTTTAACTTGTAATCGTGACAACTGTGCATAAGTTGTCTGTGTGATAATGGTTGGATACGTTTGACTGAGCCATTTTTTGATGGACACATCTTCAATGTCATTAACAGATTCTACTATTGGTTGATCGAATACATACTCATTAAATAACACTGTATTTCCATATTCATCTAATCTTAGTTCCCTCAGCTTCTCTCCCATTTCTTCAGGGGATGCTTCTCTATTAAAGAAAAAAAAGGAAGCATCATATGGAGTCGTGATTTCCAAATCTCCTTCTAAACCATCTTTCAAGCTAAACGCTGTCGATAAGATCGTAATGGTAAAAAATAGTAGCATACAGATAAGTGTCATTGATATAAAAGTATCGTTTACTTTACTACTTATTTGCCGAAGTACAAACATATTTAAATGCTTATAATAAAGTTGTTTATTTTTCTGGATGATATGCAATAAGAATTGAGAAATCGAAAAAAAGAAGAGTATGGACCCAATTAAACATAAAATCACACTCAAGTAAAGTATATTTAAATCCTTTAATATAAAGTCGTTTCTCAATACGATTATATAAGCTGTACCGATCATCAAAACAGCAAGAACAAATAGCCCAATCCCCGTACTTGTCTTACGCATCTTTACTCGTTGATTTTTTCTACCTGCTGTCATTAGACTAAGTAATGTTTGCCGATTAATGATGATCACATTACACATCATTACGATCATATAGATAAGACTAAAGTACAATATCGTTTTTAACATAGCCGTAACAGAAAATACAAATTGGTATACCTGCATATCTACTTTAAATAAAGTAACCGTGAGAATAGATAATCCTTGGGATAAAATTATACCTAATCCTAGACCCACTCCTAAAGAAATTAGACCAATCAAAAAAGTTTCTATCAATAAAACCCTTGAAATCTCGAATCTAGTCATCCCCAGAGTCATATAGAGGCCTAGCTCTTTCTTGCGTTTTTGAATTAAAAAGCGATTTGCAAATAGAATCAAAAAAGCCAACAAAATCGTAATAAAAATAGAGATTATTCCAATTATAGTCATAAAGCTATCAATTAATTCTTCCTGGTGAGAAGAGAGATCTAACATAACTTTCTGCGCGGGAAGTGCATTAAAGCTATAAAATAAGCATACGGCTAGTGTAATCGTAAGAAAATAAATGGCATAATCTTTAAAGCTACGCTTAACATTTCGAAGTGAAAGTTTAGAATACATGATTAATATCCCCTCCCAACAACGTATTCACTTCCATAATACATTTAAAAAATTCGTACTGGGTATCCGTACCTTTCACTATTTCATTAAAGATTTTACCATCTTTAATGAAAAGGATACGATTTGTATAACTTGCTGTGTACGCATCATGCGTAACCATTAGAATTGTAGTGTTCAAATCCTGATTGAGTTTTTCAAGTGATTCCAATAAAATCCGTGAAGATTTTGAGTCTAATGCCCCTGTTGGCTCATCTGCGAACACGAGCGTTGGTTGTGTCACCATTGCTCGTGCACAGGCCACCCGTTGTTTCTGACCTCCAGAAATTTCGTATGGAAATTTACTTAAAACCGATTTGATTTCTAATTTTTCTGTAATATCATTGACGATTAGTTGAATCTCAGAGGTATTAACGCCTTGTATGGTTAACGCTAAAGCGATGTTTTCATAAACAGTTAACGTGTCTAGAAGATAGAAATCTTGGAAGATAAATCCTAATTCTTGACGGCGAAATTTTTCCATTCCCCTTCTATTCAGTGATGTAATTTTCTTTCCGTTGATTATAACATCCCCAGTTGTAACTCTATCAATGGTTGAAAGACAATTGAGTAAGGTTGTTTTTCCACTACCTGACGGCCCCATAATTCCGATGAATTCACCTGGCTCCACTTCGAATGATAAATCATCTATTGCTTTTGTGACATTCCCTTTATTACCGAAATATTTTTCTATGTTTCTCACTTGCAGTATTGATGACATGATCAACTCTCCTTTAATTGATTTCTATCCCATCTTACTAAACTGGAGTAGCATCTCCTATTTCGGTACATGTCACTCATCTTACATTTTTGTAAGACACGAAAAATTGATTGCTCATGATTCGATCAGCAACACTTTACTTTGGGGGAAGATCAGCTGTACATTTGTACCCACATTTTTTTTAGAATTGATGGATATGCCTAGATTCAACTTCTCTGCTAGACGATTGCATAGGTATAGTCCCATCCCCGTAGATTGGCTGTACTTTCTCCCATTTTCTCCTGTAAATCCTTTATTAAATACACGGAAAAGATCTTTCTCAGGTATTCCAATTCCATTGTCCTCGATATGAAGTTGTATCTGATTATCTCGTTTTATAGTGTATATTTTAATCACACCTTGATTGCTTTTACTATATTTCAATGCATTCCCAACAATTTGATTCAATATAAACTCAACCCATTTGACATCACTATATACGATTTCATGAAGTTCGTTCATTTCTAGACGGATTTTCTGATAGATAAATGAACGAGCGTTGCGCTTGGCAACCTTATTTACTACTTCCTGAATTGGAAAGGCACGAATTATATAATCTTGACTCACATCACTACTTCTCGCAAAATAAAGTACTTGTTCTATATATTGCTCTATTTTATCCAATTCATCAAAAACACCCGCATCCATCCCTTGATTTTGTAATGTAATTCTGGTAGCTGCTAGCGGTGTTTTGATTTCGTGTACCCAAGCCTCAATGTATTCTCGATAAGCAATTTGCTCTCTTTTATATACATTGACATGTTCATGCATTTGTTTGTATGTATCAGCGATGGTATCATAAATAATCTGTCCCTCCAAAAATGAAGGGCGCACCAACAGCTCAGGAAGAAGATATTTTTGATCTAATTGAGCTTGAAATCGCACTATATTTTGATAGTAGTTCTTTTTCTTTATGTACGACAAAATATAGTATAACAATAGAGGACCAAACCAAAACAGATAGAATAAAATCATGATTCCAATATGCACGGTCATCTTCCAAAAAATAACTGCGAATAGTAAAGCCAAAACCAGATTAAAAAATAAATAGGTGAATTTTTCCCGAAAAAAAGTGTAGAAATTCACGGCAAAATATACCCCATTCCTCTTCTCGTCTCTATCAGATTACTTATACCAAGTTGTTCTAGCTTCTTTCGTAGCCGGGTGATGTTGACTGACAATGTATTATCATCAACAAATAAATCGGCTGACCATAAGTATTCCATCATTTGTTCTCTTGAAACAATGCTCCCCTTATGTTTAATCAAAAAATAGAGGATTTTAAGTTCATTTTTTGTTAGTATTTGCTCTTTACTTTGATATTCGATCGTTCCACTTGCCACATTTAATTTCATGCCATGATAGGAAAGAAAGTTGTCTCGTTCACTAGAATATACCCGCTTTAGCACCGCCTCTATTCGCGCCATGAGTATTTGTAAGTTATACGGTTTAGTAATAAAGTCATCAGCTCCAAGACTCATACTCATCAACTCATCCATTTCAGTATCTCTACTGGTCACCATGATGATCGGGATATCTGACAGTTTTTTAATTTCTCGATGTATCGTATATCCATCTATGTAAGGTAAATTAAGATCTAGAAGAATTAAATCAGGTGATACTTCTTTTACAATAGTTAAAATACGACTAAAATCAATTACAGTCGCCGTTTCATACCCCACGTTTTCCAAGTACTCATTCAATTCTTCACGAATTCGCTTTTCATCTTCAATAATTAGAATTTTATACTTTATCATCTATTCACCCACATATCTATGCTTTCTATCGAATTCATTATATAGAAGTCAAACTGCCACTACAAATGAGCATCATACAGTTGTCAAACAGATTTACATCAAGAAATGTAATAAACTCCCCTTAAAAAAGTAAAGTACGCTTTTTAAAAGGGAGCTTGATTATTTTGTAATGAATTAATTTGCGATCTCTACCATTCCTTGCTGTAACAAGTACATTTTATGATATAATCCTTCTTTTTCGAGTAACGTTTGATGCGTACCTTTTTCTACAATTTCTCCTTTATGAAGCACCAAAATCAAATCTGCTTCTTTTATGGTTGAAAGTCGATGCGCAATCGCTATGGTTGTTCTACCCGCTCTCATTTTTTCAAGTGCGACTTGAATTGCCTCTTCTGTTTCCGTATCGACACTAGCCGTCGCTTCATCCAGTACCAATATCTTAGGATCATGAACCATCGTTCTCGCAAATGAGATCAACTGTCGTTGTCCGCTTGAGAAAGTAGCACCTCGCTCACCGACTGGCTCATGATATTTCTGATCTAATTTTTCAATGAAAGAGTGGGCCTGAACGAACTGTGCAGCCTCCTTTACTTTTTCATCTGTGATCTCAGCATCATGCAAACGAATATTACTAGTAATATCTCCCACAAATAGGAACGGATCTTGTAATACCAATCCGATCTTAGTTCGTAGTACCTCATTACGAAAAGATTGAAGAGGTATGCCATCAATTGAAATGCTTCCCTGCTGAAAGGGATAGAAATGCATCAATAGATTCACAATTGAGCTTTTTCCACTACCCGTATGACCCACAAGCGCCACCATCTGCCCAGGTTCAGCTACAAATGAAATATTTTTGAGGACATCTGTTTTACGATCGTATGAGAAGGTAACATCTTTAAACTCAATTCGCCCTTGCGTAATTTGCGGATTTTCATTTCCTTGTTGTGCTGGTGCATATTCCGTTTGGTCTAACAGTGTAAAAACACGTTCTGCTGAGACAACCGCTTGCTGAAACTGGGATAGACGCATCATCATTTGATTAATTGGCTCAAATAAGCGTCCTAGCAAATCGATAAACCCGTATAATATCCCTAGCGGAATAGCAGTAGAGAACGACATAATTCCAAAGTAATTTAATACTAAAATGGTCATAAAAACGGATAGTAGCTGGGTCGCGGGACGAAGCAACAACCCAAACAATTTAATATTTTTCATGTATGCAATATAATGGTCTTGATTAATTTTGCTAAACGCATCATGTAACCTTTTTTCTTGTCTCATGGCTTGAATCACATTCATCCCTTGAATCGACTCATTTAGTTTAGCATTCATCTGACTTAGTTTAGATCGTATCACATGGTAAACTTTAGAACTTCGCTTACGATATCCATGCATGAGAAGCACGACAGCCGGTAATAAGATTAAGCTAACTACAGCTAAGGTTGGTTCCAGAATAAACATCCCAATATAGACACCAATGATGATGACAATGTTTTGCATAAAGGATGATAAAACATTAATATATAGCTCTTTAATCGCTTCAGTATCATTGGTAATGCGCGACACTAATGATCCATCTGCATGCCGATCAAAGAAAGAAAGTCCGAGGTGTTGCACTCTGCTAAATACATCAACTCGAATATTTTTAATCACCCACTGCGCAATCGTTTGGAACGCTAAATATTGGTAATAAAAACATATCGCTCCCAATAAGGGTAATCCAACAAATAGCGCCGAAAATAGAATAATGCTACTCCAGTCCAATAAACGCGGCGTCAAGTAATGATCAATATAGTGGCTCGCAATTACCGGAACAGCAATTTCTGCTGCTGTAGATAAGACTAGAAGAAAGAAGGCAAACCAAAACTTCTTCTGATACGGTTTTAAGTAAGAGATGAGACGTTTAGTTACCAATCGCTCCGCCTCCTTCCATAACAACCGACTCTAATTGTTGTTGATCATAAGTCATTCTATACCAACCTTTTTGTTCCATCAATTCACGATGTGATCCTTGTTCGATGACTTTTCCATCATTTAATACGATGATGTTTGTCGCTTGTTCAACTGCACTTAATCGATGAGCTGAAATCATTGTTGTCTTCCCGGCACGTTCCTTCCGTAGCGCATCTAATATACTATGCTCAGTTTTGGCATCTACGGCGGATAAAGAATCATCCAAAATTAAAATCTCTGGATTTAATAGTAAAGCCCGTGCAATCGATATCCGTTGCTTTTGACCACCTGACAGCGTTACACCACGTTCTCCAACAATCGTTTCATAACCACTTTCAAACGACAAAATATCTTCATGAATACAGGCCAGTTTCGCGACCCGGTCAATCTCAGCTTGCGTCGCATCTGGCTTTCCAAAAGCAATATTTTCTGCTACAGTAGTCGAAAATAAGAAATGATCTTGTGGAACATACCCAATCGCTTTGCGTAAGCTTTCTAATCGAAAAGATTGAATTGATTTCCCACCGATTAAAATTTCTTTCTCTGCTACATCAAATTCACGTAACAATAAGCGTAGCAGTGTTGATTTCCCGCTCCCTGTTTTACCGACAATACCTAATGTTTCACCGCGTTTTAGTTTGAAATCAACGTGAGAGAGTACAGGTACATTTCCCTTCGGATAAACATATTTTTCGATCTGATAAACAAGGTCTCCACTCGGTACTTCATCTCGCGCTCCAGACTGATCCGCAATATCCGGCTTAGTTTGAAGTAATGAATTGACACGATCATAAGAAGCACGCCCGCGCTCTACAATGTTAAAAAGCCATCCAAATGCAAGTAGCGGCCAAATGAGGAACCCGAGATACATCGTAAATTGAATTAATTCACCAATGGTTAAAGTACCATTTATAATCCCGTATGAACCATATGCGAGCGTAAAAAAGTAAGAAAGCCCTACGACCATTGTAATCACAGGGTCAAACATAGAATCTACCCGTGCTACCGCTATATTTTTATCGACTACATCATCTAGTAAATGATCAAAATCTTTTTTCTCAGCATCTTCCTGTCCAAACGCTTTAATCACACGAACACCAGAAATATTTTCTTGTACTTTATCGTTGGTATCAGAAAAAGCAGCTTGCGCCTTGTGAAATCGTTTATGTAAAACGGTACCGAGTTTACTGGTTGCATAAGCCATAAAGGGCATCGGGATTAAAGCTACTAACGTTAGTTTCCAATCCACTAAAATTACCATGGCAATAATTACAACACTACCTTTAATAATGGAGTCAGCAAGTGTAAGCACGCCTTCTCCTGCGGTCATCTCAATGGCACGAATATCGTTAGTCGCATGAGCCATCAAGTCTCCTGTACGCTTTTTATGAAAAAATTGTGGTGACATGCTAGAAAATTGCTGATAGAGACGATTGCGCAACAGTCGCCCTAAGCGATTGGCCGCTCCAAACAGCATCACGCGCCATATATAGCCCAAAAAGTAAGTTGTTATTCCAATGCCTAAAGCGATCACTGACCACATCATTAACACTTCTCGTGTTAATGTGCCTGCTTTGATCCCGTCTGCGATGATACGTACCGCATACGGTAAGATTACTTGCAAGCAACCAATCAACAAAAGAATGAAGATACCTACAAAATAACTCTTTTTTTCTGATTTAAAAAACCACATCAAGTCCTTGAGAACACTCAATTTTTCTTCACCTCTTCTGTGAACTTCACTTATACATTAAGATAGGGTCACGCTTCCACTCACCACCCCTCTAAAGGAACATTCTTATTTCGAAGTCCCTCATCCACTCTCCTTGATGTTCAAAATATGTAGTATATAGCGCATTTTATCACAAATAACATATCATATTTCCAGTTAAATTTTCAAGAACAGACGTTCCAGTATGATGCCATAAAAAATCGAGACAAATTGTCTCGATTTGGCTATGTGGAAGGACGATTGGTAGCATCTATTTTTTGATTTCCATAGGCCGCATTTTGGTTACGTTCACGCTCCTGAACTTGTTGTTCATAGCGTTCAGCTTCTTGCAATTTCTGTTCAGGGCTATCTCCCTTTTTGCTCATTTTTCTCCCTCCTTTCCTTATCAGTATGTGGAACTTTTCGTTTCCTATGTAAAAGAACTGTATATTCGTCTCGTTATGTGGTACGATTTCGAATGGATTCATTTTTCATAAACGGAGGAGGTAGGGAATTTTTAATTCCCTAATCAACATGAATAAACCTAATAACATTCGAAATATCGCGATTATCGCACACGTCGATCATGGTAAAACCACACTTGTTGATGCCATGCTAAAGCAGAGTAAGATTTTTCGTGAGAATCAACAAGTAGATGTACGCGTGATGGATTCCAATGATCTAGAACGTGAACGTGGCATTACCATCTTATCTAAAAATACTTCAATTGATTATAAAGACACCAAAATTAACATTGTCGATACACCAGGACATGCTGACTTTGGTGGTGAAGTAGAACGTGTAATGAACATGGTGGATGGTGTTTTGCTACTTGTCGATGCGGTAGAAGGCCCTATGCCCCAAACCAAATTTGTGTTACGTAAAGCTTTAGAGCGTGGGTTAAAAGCAATTGTCGTTGTGAATAAAATCGATCGCCCTAACGCTCGACCTGATTATGTCATCGATCAAACCTTTGATCTATTTGTTGATTTAGGTGCGAGCGATGAACAGTGTGAATTTCCAGTCGTATTTGCTAGTGCGCTTTCTGGTACATCAGGAAAAGATCCCCAAAATTTAACCGACACGATGGAACCATTATTTGAAGAGATTCTAACCCAGCTACCTTCACCCGAGGTCGATTTAGATGGACCCTTACAAATGCAAGCCACTTTACTTGGGTTTGATGAATACAAAGGGCAAATTGCCATCGGTCGTCTTAATCGTGGTACCATTTATCGGAATCAATCTGTTGCCTTAATCGACGCCAACAGCAATAAGAAGAATGTGCGTGTAGGCCAAGTGTTTACACACAAAGGTTTAGGACGCCTCGAAGTAGAATCTGCCCATGCTGGCGATATTATTGCCTTAACAGGAATTGGTGAAGTGGGCATTGGAGATTCCATCTGTGATCCTGAACATATTGATCCACTGCCTCCGATTCAAGTAGAAGAACCTACCTTAAGAATGACGATTGGTGTAAATACAAGTCCATTTGCAGGACGTGATGGTGACTACTTAACCTCACGTAAAATTAGAGAACGTCTCATGCGTGAATCAGAAAGAGATGTAGCCCTAAAAGTAGCGGATACAGATTCAGCAGATAACTTCATGGTTTCCGGTCGTGGTGAACTTCACCTTGGAATCTTAATTGAGAATATGCGTCGTGAAGGCTACGAATTCCAAGTGAGTAAACCTGAAGTAATTTTAAAAGAGATTAATGGTGTTAAACATGAGCCAATCGAGACCGTGGAAATTGAAGTAGGAAGTGACCATCAAGGAGCAGTCGTTGAACTATTGGGACAGCGAAAAGGCCAAATGAAAAATATGGCCGTTCTAGAAAATGGCAATATCCATTTCTCCTATCAGGTACCTTCTCGCGGTTTGCTTGGATTTCGCCAGCAACTTCTAACTGAAACACGTGGAGAAGCCACCATGAACAGCTTAATCGCTGGCTATGAGCCTTTTGCTGGTGAAATTGAAACACGTGGTTATGGTTCACTTATTGCTTGGGAAGATGGGATGGCTACAGCTTACGCTCTTCACTCGGCTCAAGAACGTGGCCAATTATTTATTTCACCTGGTATCGATGTATACGAAGGAATGGTCGTAGGTCAACACATTCGTGACACAGATCTTGAAGTAAACGTATGTAAAAAGAAACAAAAAACAAACATCCGTAGTGCAACAGCAGATGACGCTTTACGTCTCGACACACCGAAACAGATGAGTATTGATGAAGCAATCGAATATCTAAAAGATGATGAACTGCTTGAAGTAACACCAGAAACATTCCGCTTGCGCAAAAAATATTTAGCCAAAAATGTGCGTGATCGGCACAATAAACATAAAAACTATCAAAAGTAATCACATTTCCGTAAAGCAATCAGATAGAGTGGATACTCTATCTGATTGCTTTCTACCTCTCCCCAGAGAGGTCTTTTTATTTTTATAATAGTTAATTAGTATGATTTAATTTATTGTTCTGTTTTATTATACTATACTTAAATCTATCTATAGGGATCGCGTACATTTTCATTTATCCCGTTTCTCTATCTTTTTTAATTTCATCCTGTCATCTTAGTCCCATTGGTTCGCACTGCTACTACTTAAGAAAAAACTTCAACGCGAACCACCGGAATGGGTGAAAAAAGGAGGTAAAAATCGAACGTGTTTAGGAAAAAGCAACTGTGGATTGTCATGATTGGATTGATGTTATTCGCAATTTTAATCCTTGTTGACATCGGAACCAAAGAGATTATTTATAAAGATCCACCACAAGTTATTGCCCAATCTCCCCATTATAAAGCGGAAGTCATTTGGCCTTTGACAATGAAAGATAAAGAAATTGCTGGGGAGGCAAGTGGTGTAGCAATTGCTGCTTCAGGAAACCTATACTATTTGCATCGCGGGTCTTCTTCGTATGGTGGTGACAAACGGATTACAGAGCCAACAATCATCGAAATTGATCCACAAACAAAAGAAGTGAAAAAGAGATGGGGAGAAAATCTTTTTGTTTCTCCACATGGGTTAGAAATTGATCCATATGGACAGATCTATGTAACAGATACTATATTAAACCAAGTTTTTAAATTTTCACCGGAAGGAGCGTTACTGCAGACTTTCGGGGAGGAATATCCGTTCTATTTAGAATGGACCCTTCGTATACGCAATTTGATTCCACACTTTCCAACAGGGATCAATGCGGACACGTTTGCAAGACCTACGGATCTTACGGTCGGTAAAGACGAATCAATTATTGTTAGTGATGGATATCGCAATCACCGGATTGTAAAATTTGACGCAAGCGGAAAACGAGTATGGGAAGTTAATCAATTTGGTGCAAATGCCGGACAGTTTCACCTTCCTCACAGTATTACCCAAGATAAAGATGGAAATCTTTATGTAGCCGATCGAAATAATGCCCGCATTCAAGTGTTTACACCAGATGGATCTTTTCGAGAGAGTTGGAATCAATCAGAGTTAGGTCGCCCTTTTGCTGTAGATGTAGGGTTGGATGAACATATTTATGTAGCAGATGGTGGTGATGCCCTTTATTCAGAGGGTAATCAAGAACAGAGTCAAATTGTGATTTTAGACCGGAATGGTAAGTTTTTATCTCGCTTTGGAGCATGGGGAACACAAGTGGGTCAAATGAAAATCCCACATGATATTGAGGTAGATCATAGGGGTACGATCTATATCGCAGACTTACAAAACAAACGACTTCAAGCATTTTATAAAACAGAACAAAAATAACAAAACCATAAATAATAAATCATCGAACATTGGGTATTCTGGATATCAATAGATTTTTAGATTGGTGTGATATTTATTTTTTTGAAACAGCGCACAAAAACAATCCAACAATCATTCATTTCATCTTAGCTAGAGCCATCTCAATGAGAGTTGGCTCCTTTTTTATTTCGCAAAAACATATACAAAGATGCCGCAAAGATGATCAAATAACCAGTTATACTATATCGATCAGGTAATTGATCAAAAAAGATAAAACTAAAAATAGATGAATAAATAACTGTTGCATACATAAAAATGGAAATTTCTTTAGCTGGTGCAAACTTATACGCAGCTGTGATGCCCAGTTGTCCGACAGTAGCAAATGTCCCCGCTAACAGTAAATACACAGTCTGTTTTAAGCTCATAGGTTCATAGAACCAGAAGACAAACGGAAGCAGAATAACCGTGGAAAAAAAGGAAAAATAAAAAACAATTGTATAAAAATTCTCTTTATCGCCTAAGAAACGTAAAAACGTATAAGCACCAGCCGCAAAGATTGCTGACAGCACACCTGCTCCATATGGAATCAGATCGACAGAAAAGGCAGGCTTAATGATAAATAATGTACCTATAAACGCCACTAAAATGGCCACCACTTGAAAGGTACGAGCCCTTTCTTTTAAAAATACCGCAGAGAAAATAATTAAGAGAAACGGACTTAATTTGTTCAGCATCTCGGCATCCGATAATACTAAATGATCGATCGCATAAAAATAAAAGATGATTCCCAATGTCCCTAACACAGATCGCCAAAATAAAAACTTCTGATTCTCACGCCTACCAAAAAAACGCTTTTTATAATAAAGGATAAAGCCAAACGCTATCAACGCCGTAATCAAATTACGAAAAAGCGTCTTTTGAATGGTAGGTAAATCACCTGATAGTTTCACAAAAACAGCCATCAGAGAAAAACCGACGGCTGAGACCAATAAAAGGATAATTCCCTTTTCTTTGTTTCCCATTTTACTCCCTCTATTTCTACCCCGCGCGTAAGGTGAATATCTGCTCAACGAAAAACATTACCTGATATATGAAAAGAAGTCAAATACGACCGCCTCCCTTACAGATATTCAATTAAGAAATCATTGAATTATGTTATAATCGTATAGGTACAACTCATGATAGGGGCGTTGACATGTTTATTTATTTGGGAATTACTTTTATACTTATGGGTCTATTGTTCATCGATAAAGGATTAAAATATGAGTCGATACGCACATTATTTCTATTGATGGGTGCTTTCTTTATCCTTTTAGGAACCCTTTTTGTTTTTCTATCACCATTTCTTAAACTGATTCGAGTCATCAAAAGGAGCACCATACTCTTACATAACAAAACCATCCAAGCACAAGTGACAGGCGTATCCATCGATTATCGGATCAAATTAAAAGGTGCTGGTGAGTGGAACACCAGCACAGGTCAATCTCCATATCGCATACACGCTAAATGGACCCATCCACATAACAATCGCACCTATACCTTTTACAGCGGTAGCATCTGGACTGACCCTTCATCCTTACTCCCCTCCCATGTAGACGTGAAAATCAATCCCCTCAATCCCAACTGGTATCAAATGAATTGCAACTTCTTACATCGATCTGCATTAAAAACACCTTCAGTCGGTGGACTAGGTGGTATATTTCCATTTTTGATGGCATGGGGGATGCTCATTTATATGTATATCAAAATGTAGGGAGGAAACGGTCAAGTTATCGTATGACTTATGACTTGACCGTTTTTAGTCCAGGCTCTGGAAGGTGATCAAAGGCATACTGATTAATCCCCTTACGATCCATCAGCTGACGTAACTCAGTAACTAGTTGCGTGAAATAATCTTTATGATTTTGCTCGCCCGCATATTTGTTAAAGAAATAATCTCCAGTTACCGCATCATACAAGCCCTGTAAATCACCTACTAGAACTTTCTTAATATCTGCTGGTGTAATCGATTCATCTATACTACATTCATCTACTAACATTTGTAGTGTCTCTACTCTCGCATCATCATCATATGAAGAGTGAGATAGTAAATATTTAAGATCATATAGATCTTTTAATCTCGGTCTTACAATGGTTTGATGAAGTTTCCAAGCCACTTGAATAGAAAGCGGTACAGCATATGGCACAATGAATTTTTCACCAAAAACAGGCTGATACGTGAGTGAAGACGGTTGAAATCCTAAATCGATATTAAAGGAAATATCCACATGCAAGTCTTCATATTCATCTTCCTCACCTTTCTCATGTTCCTCAGCTTTGAAGAAATACCCTAGATCAGTATTAATTGTTGGAAAATCCTCCGCCATAGCGTAGTCTATTCTTCTCCAAAACGCATTTTTACGAAAATTTTCAAACCCAATTCCATCACCTAGATCAAGCTCGGTCACTTGGCTCATCCAGTTCGTAAAGATTTCATGTGCTTGCTCTTCATCTTTGATTCTACCCACATATAAAAAATCAATATCTTCAACGAAACGCGTACTCGGATCTGCTAAATATTGCCGTGTTAATAAACTTCCCTTTAACATAAATGGCATCTTTACAATGGCAATTCTGCGCAACAGTGCTTCTAATCCAACTAGTTCCTTCTCTTCATAGGTCATTTTGTTAATGGTCGCTTCATTTAACATGATGATCGCTCCCTATTCTACTATATTAAGTCACCCAGCCACGATCTAATTCTACACGACTATCATAGATACACAGTTCATGTTGTTGTTTTATAATATCGATATGATTAACCTGCAATATAGCATGTATGTCTTGCACACGGGCATAAAATTTCGGTTTACTTGTATATTCTCTAACCGTTATAAATCTCACTTTACCATTGGCATTTAATGAATTTCTGGAAAGATGCCCTCCTAATCCTTCACATAATTTTTTTACCCTTTCCACATCTTCGACTTCAATTTTCCCGTGCCATTCAAAATACGGTTTGAAAAGTTGTTGTGGCGGTTGATTGAAGTAGTGCTCTTCATGTGGAGAAGTTTCAATCTTCTTTCGCATCATTTTGTACCCTTTTTCTTCGAATAAAGTAATCATTTTATCGATTTCTTGATTTGCTCTAGGAAAATCGACATCACGAATCACACCCGTACACATCGGTTGGCTGATATAATTTCCTTTATCTAATACAATCAGTAATGGCTTTACTGAAAGAGATTTACAAAAATCTACAAAAGCTTGTCTATCTGTTTCTTCAATGTCTTGAACAGTAAGATGATATTCAAACTCCATTTTCTACCTCCTCATCTCAAAATTAACATTAGCATACTATTTTTAATCTTGAATAGCTTTTTTGTCATAAATGATGTCTCTCCTTACTATAAACTACATATCAGGCATGAAATCACCCTTGCTTAGAATATATTGAATCATCTATAGGAATGGGGCGGATGAGGCATGCTTAAGGTAAATGTAAAAGAACCTCCTTATCACGCACGAGGAGATGGTGAGACAGATGATACGCATCCCTTGCAACGTGCCATAAAGGATGTACTGGCAGCTGGTGGCGGTGTGGTCTATATCCCTGCTGGAACCTACTTCGTTTCGGCTTCCTTAGAACTGGGTTCAAATTGTTCGGTTGTAGGTGCTGGTGTAGACCACACCATTATCGATTTAAAACATCATAATCGTGTCATTGCTTTTGACTTACCCCAGCCCCCAATTACGGGTTTAATACAAACGGAAGATATCCAAGTTGGTGATCAGTCTAACCCGATCGAAAATCAATTACTTTCAGGAGATTTTATCGTTTATCGTAATCATAAGCGCTTTACGGAAGAATGGGATGGTGGAGCAGCAATACGCGGTTACTACAAAAGCGGAGAGCTATTTAAGATCAAACACGCGGAAACTGGATTACTCCAATTTGAAGAGAGGGCTTCACTTGATCTTCCTTACACTTCTGTAGCAGGTGTAGATGGCTTTACTCCCTATCGTCATGTCGTGATTTCCCATATGACAATCAAACGGAACGGAGAAAAAAAGTCCGGCCGAGAAGTGACGCATAACATCTCCATTCGCATACAGTTTTGTGACGGTGCACATGTACACAACATCAAAAGCATCCATACGAATTACGCGGGTCTTAAAATAGATCGCTGTATGAATATAAAGGTCAATCAATTTGAATCCATCGGTTATAGTGAAACCGACGGCCTATTGTATGGTGTATTAATCGCAGACGCCAATAAATACATCACATTAAAAAAGATCTATTCACGTCGTAATCGGCACGGC
Source organism: Polycladospora coralii (assembly GCF_014773435.2). Taxonomy (GTDB): domain Bacteria; phylum Bacillota; class Bacilli; order Thermoactinomycetales; family Thermoactinomycetaceae; genus Polycladospora; species Polycladospora coralii. The sequence goes on from NZ_JACXAG020000001.1 coordinate 283,103, forward strand.
GTATGTGGTGGTAATAGCGGTTATGGCGTACCGATGTATGTCACAGCAGATGGCGTATATATATCAGAAACCACGCCCAATCCCAGTGGTCAGGATACACACGCTCTAGATTGCCACGGTGCTTCGATGTGTTTTGTCTATCGTAATTGTGTACTAGATAAAGGCATGAGCATCAGCGGAATGGGACATAGAGTGGAAAATGTAATCTCGAAATCAGGTGTTTTCATGATGTATGAGGGTGGATCAGATATGACCTTCTCCCATATTACCTATCATCAATGCAAAGGATTTTATAGTAAAAGCGCCTTGAAGCGGATCAACTATCAATTTGTTCATTTGAACTTTTATCAGTATTCACGTAATCAAATAGCTGAAGGATCTTCCCATCTGCACTTCTCGCACATTCGTTTTATTAATCAGAAACTAGAAAAAGCTGATAAATTAGACGGTATCGGTCTTCAGTTAAGACACGGTTATAGCATCCGCGATAGCTACATAGAAGGATTTTGGCAAGGATTATACGTTAACGGCGAGAACTGCTTCGTTGAAAATATGAAACTCGTAAATTGTGGTTGGAAATCTCTTTTATCGAAATATGCATGTGCTTTACGCTTAAGCGGTCTAGCTTCCCATTCGTATATTAATGGTGTAGAAATTCATTTCATTCATCAGAAGCTTACCCTAGGTAGCCCTTTACGCTTAGATTACTTGAAGCAAGGTGAAGCTACATCTATTTGGTTCGCACGTATCAAACAAATCAAACATCGCTATTCATCAAACTCAGAATCTCCATACGCTCACCCTAAATTTAACCAAATCTTCATGTATGATTGTTACCTCTATCCAGATCCTTCTCAGAAATGGAAAGCTTCTGGAAAATATGTAGAGGTGAATTTTACGCACAAGTTAAAACCCCAATAAGTAGCTATTGGGGTTAACACCACTTCCCTATTCCCCCCACGCTTGCAACAACTCTTGTTCATTTGCAAAGTCAAGACGGGGCATCGCATGCTGAATCACGACCACATCATGCTGCTCTTCTTTAAAGATATCAGAAGTGAGCTGTTGTTCTATTTCTGCGAATGGGATGATTTTGATCGATAACTCGCGTTGGTTCCAGTATCCTCCCCAGAGGTGATTACCAAGTGTACATTGTGAGACATGAACCGTGCTAAACTGTTGATGTGTACCTTGTAAATCAATCTCATGTTGTTCAGATGTGGCATAGGGGTTCGACGCATGCCGATGTAAATTGACGGTAACGAATTCACCTATTTTCATCTGTCCAGATCGCTTCACCTCAGAACCGACCGCAACTACCAGACCTAATCCAATTTTGCCACTAACCCCAAAATCAGTTGGTCGTTCCGTTTGTCGATTCAACTCGCGTGCATGGTACTCACTCGCTAGCATATATACAACAACTTCAAGCGATTTCGGCTGACGTACAGCCACTAATTTTTTATCCACTTCAATTTCATTCTCAATCTCATCTACTTTTACTTGATGTGCATATTGCCAGGCTGGCAAAGTTGTGAAACGTGGATAAAAGCTACTGCCTGGGCGAAGAAGTTGACCTGTTTGTTGCCATTCTTGCTCTTGCACCGCTGTCACATGATCCAAGTATTTGGGTAATTCCACTTTCAATCTCCCCATTTCTTGTTTTATCGTTGTGCGCGATAACATCCATTCTTGTTCCAGCTGTAATCCTCGCTTAACTCCTTCTAGATATCCTGTTTCGATGCATTTTTGTGTCATGGCATGATAAGGTGTCTGCTTATACTGTGAGAAATCATGTTGAAAACGCTTTTTTAGATTCCAATCTGTTTTTAATGCTTCCATGCGAACATACGCGCGATAAAGGTTACCATCTTGAGCTACGATATATTCGCGTGCCGTTTGAATGGCTGTTACGAGCACATCCTTATCTTTCACAATCTGATCAACCAAACCGATTTGACAAGCTTGTGCACTATCCATCACGTCACCTGACATTAACCATTTAATCGCACCATGTACTCCTGCTTTTTCTTTTACAGCTTGACAACGACGTGGTAAACGCTGCGTCGCACCAGCCCATAGGGGTGTGTTTCCCATCCATGTATTAAAAATAGCTTCCGAATCAGCAATGACGAGGTGGCCCACACCCAGCCAATCACTCGCTACACCTAGTGCTCCTTTTTGTACGGCAATAAGGGTCGGCATATCTGATTTATCAATCGTGTCCATTAATTGATAGATTCCGTTTAAGTCAACTTGCGCTACTTCCTTCTCCCAAGTCTTAGCATCGTTAAGCACCTTACGTTCTTCACCGGTAATAATTAAAGTTTTCACAGCGGGATCGTCGATCACGCTGGTTAACTCTTTACGTAAGCTTTCCAGTGCACCAGGATGAAGTAATGTAAGACAAAGATCATTTAAAGCTAGGATCGCTATTTTTTTCTGCGGTAGCACTTCATGATATTGCAATTGAAAATACGGATAATTGATAAAAATAGGACTTTTATAATGGCTCACGCGTTTGATCTTTTGGTTTACGGAAGTTTGCAAGTAAGTCGCCCCCTGTTATCTGTCTCTATATCATGTGTGTTCGTTTTATCTGTTATATAATACCTTTACATTTATTTTATATAGTATATAACAGTTTTGCAAGTCTTTTTTCAAAAATGGGCCTATTTTTCCAAGTTCCTGTTTAATGCTCCACCAAAACCTTACGAATCGGCCAACAGATTGTTCGCTTGACTACGCTAAAGGACAACGAGGCCTCCTCTTTTTATCATGAATCCACCGCCAAGACAGCAAAAAAACGACAGCTCATTTCGCAAGCGCTGTCGTTTTTTTGCTTCAATTTTGATTTCGTGCTTTCCATTCTGCATATGAGGGACGGGGCATGGTAAATGTTTTACCAATCGTCGTATAGTTAAGCCCGGCCAATCGCCCAACAGGTTGTAACGCCTCCGTATTGATTTTTCCATCCCGATAAAGTGCTGGGTCGATATGGAACATCACCACTTCTCCAATAATTAAGTCACAGTTCGGCGATGCTTCATCTCCACCTAGTGGTAGGATTTGGTGAAGTTTACACTCCATTTGAATAGGCGACTGTTTTATTCTAGGTGTACCAATTCGCTCACTTGGAAGTAAGTCATACCCTACTGATTCCGCCTCACTAATATCAGGTGGAAAGTCAATCGCAGTCGCGTTAATTTTTTCGACTTGAGCCTCTGTTACCACATGTACAACAAAGTCTTGCTGTTTCTCAATATTGTATAACGTATCTTTTTTTACTCCCTCCGGCTTTCGTGCGCATGTGATACTCAGCATCGGTGGCTCAGTCGCTACGACTGAGAAAAAGCTAAATGGTGCAGCATTTACTATGCCTCCTGGACGAAGAGAAGTAACAAAAGCAATCGGTCTAGGTAAGACCGATCCTATCAGCAATTTGTAATTCTCTTTTTGCGTCTGGTTTGTCGGATCAATCTGCATTTCATTCCTCCTCTTCTGGCGGGAGCCAACTTTTCATATATCCTTCTGCTTCCATCTGTAGGGCCTGTTTAGTAACCCGTAGCGGCTTAAAAGTGTCTACCATTACTGCTAATTCCTCTGTTCTAGTCTTACCGATACTTGCTTCAATTTTTCCCGGATGAGGTCCATGCGGGATCCCACTCGGATGCAGGGTAATCGATCCTTCCTGAATGCCTTTACGACTCATGAAATTTCCTTTTACATAATATAACACTTCATCACTGTTCACATTACTATGAAAATAAGGTGCAGGAATGGCTTCTGGATGATAATCATACATACGCGGTACGAAAGAACATACGACAAATCCCGGTGCAGAAAAGGTTTGATGTACAGGTGGCGGCTGATGTATGGAACCCGTTATCGGTTCAAAATCATCGATATGAAAAGCCCATGGAAATAAAAAACCATCCCACCCTACTACGTCAAAAGGGTGGTGCACATAGCGATATTCATGTAATTGATTGCGCGCTTTTACCCGTAACTTATATTCCCCTTTTTGTGTTTGCGGTTTTAGCTGCTGTGGAGGATGAATATCGCGTTCGCAAAAAGGGCTGTGTTCCATAAATTGGCCATGTTCATTTCGATATCGCTTAGGAATGGATACTTCGCCGGCAGATTCAATGATTAAAAATCGACTCGATTCACTTGTCATCTTAATTTTATACGTCGTCCCTACCGGAATCACCAGATAATGACCCGCTTGATAGGGAATATCACCAAAAATCGTTTCGAGTATACCTTCCCCACTATGCACGAACCATATTTCATCGCCATCACTATTACGAAAAAAATAATCCATCTCTTCCGATGGACGTACTGTCGCGATCGCTACATCATCATTGATCAATTGATGAAAACGCCCTGATATGGGATCTCCCTTTATCTCCTGCGTAAAGGTGAGGAAGTGTCGATGTTGATTTACTCCTGTTTCTTCACATTCAGGATACCAATCCCCTAAGTACACAGCTGGCTTAATTTGTGTAGGTGGATAAACATGATAAAGAATTGATTGCATACCGGAAAATCCTTTTGTTCCCATAACTTCCTCTGCATAAAGAGACCCGTCTTGTTTTTTAAATTGGGTGTGACGTTTCCGTGGAATCTGACCCCTGCGCTGATAAAAAGGCACCTGTTAACCCTCCACTCTCCAAAGTAGACATTTGATTTGAAATTTACACTCTAATTTTAACAATCATTCTTGGGTAGAGCAAACGATGTATAATCAATAACAAGCTTACTGAATGGCATAATTCACCTATTTTATCGTCGTGTATTTGGAGTAGTGAGCTTGGGGAATCAGATGGAGGTCTCCCCCCTCTAAAGATCAACACCACACCACTTCGCTAATAAATATTTCTCATATAAAGTAGGGATACATTCATATCTATATATTGAGACAGTTAAACACCTGCGATTTTTCAATCTCAGAAGGAAAATCGCATCTCTATATTTAATCTAAAGTAAGACAGTTGGTTGCACTTGTAGTATAGTAGAACTATTCAACTTAATCATGTGAAAGGATGAATGATGTTGTCACAATGGGCAAGAGAACTTTATACATGGAGTAGTGCTATTGTTATTGGAATCGTGGTTGCACTTTTTGTAAGTATTTTTCTCTTTCAACCTACCAAAGTTTCAGGCCACTCAATGGAACCCACTCTCCATCACCAGAATCGGATCTATATTTCTAAGATTCCGCGCACCTTTTCATACAACCCTAAGTATGGCGACATCGTGATCATTGATAGTCGTGTACATAGAGATCGATCTTTTAAAGATGACTTAGTTGATAATCCATTCTACCGGCTTGTATTTGGCCATGAAGAAAATACGGTTTGGGTGAAACGTGTAATTGGTAAACCTGGTGATACCATTGAAATACGAGACAATCAAGTATTCCGTAATGAACAAAAAGTGAATGAACCCTATATTAAAGAAAAAATGACGAATACACCTAATCAAACGATCCAAGTTCCTGACAACCAAATTTTCGTCATGGGAGACAACCGGAATTACAGTCAAGATAGTCGCGTCATCGGAACCATACCGATCGACCATGTTTTAGGCATCAAACTTTTTGATTAAGTTTTTCATCTACTCACAAAAAGACCCACAAAATCAATTGATCTGTGGGTCTTTTTCATTCACATTGTTGTTCATACATCATTGAACTAGCAAATACAGGTGCATACGCTTTTGCTTGTTGCACCGCTTCAATCATCATTTTTTTTGAACGGTACGGGTCTGATGTCCCCTCTGCTATAATCGAATGCACATCAGATACTCCCATAAAACCTAAAATCAAACGAATATAACGATCTCCAAATTCTTTTGCTTGCTCACCATTCTGACCATAAAACCCACCACGTGCTTGAATATGGACAGCCTGTTTATGCAGTAATAAACCTACCGTTTCATTGCCAAGCACTTGATAGGTTTTTCCGGCCATACATACACAATCAAAATAGGCCTTCACAACAGGAGGGGAACCAAAATTCCACATTGGGGTGACGAATACATACTTATCTGCATCCACAAATTGATCGACAAGCTCGTTAATCCGCTTTAGCTTTTTTCGTTCATCATCTGTTGTTGGTAATCCCAAAAATGCATGATTCCAGCCATTAAACACATCTTCATCTAAGAAAGGAATATACTCCTTGTATAAATCAAGATGGATGATGTGATCCATCGGATTTGCTAATTCATAGGCCTCTATAAAAGCCTTGCCCATTTGTAAGCTGACGGACTCTTCCTCTGGCTTCGGATTGGCTGTTATATATAAAACGTTAGCCATCCTGCTCCCTCCACTTCCCTTTCACATGTTAAAAGCATAGACTGATAATTGACTAATTGTCAATCCTATTATCGTTTCTTTGCATGGTCTGTGATTATACTTGCTTTAATATATAATTTTTATGATCACTTACAATAATTTTATTATTTATGGCTACTTCACCTTCAATGAAAGTATGGTTACATACAATCGTTTGATTCAGCTTGGTATGACTACCTACATATACATGATCCCAGATAATTGTGTTTGATAGCTCGCTATTATCAGAGATCGTAACATGATCACCAATGATCGTATGAGGCATGATCCGAACATGCGGACCTATTTGAGCGTGGGCCCCGATATAGACAGGAGGCGTAATCTCAGCTGTAGGATGTATTTGTGCATGCACATCTAAATAATACTTGGATCCAACCATATGTTGCGGAATATCAATATTAATTTCTCCGTTTAATAGATTAAATTGCGTATTAAAATATTCAGAAATTGTGCCAATATCATTCCAATAATTTTTCACACAATATCCATAGAGACCTTCATCAGTATTTAGTAAATTTGGAAATACATTTTTACCAAAATCCACCGCTACCTCTTTATCAATATGGGATAATATCTCAGGTTCAAATAAATAAATGCCTGTATTCACTGTACGCCCAAAAATTTCTGATGGTTTTGGCTTTTCTAAGAAGCGTGTAATGCGTCCATCACGATTCGTCAGAACCATACCAAATTGTGTCGGATTGTTGACAGTGGCTAACAATATAGTAGCAATGCCTCCAGCTCGTTGATGAAAATCAATGGCTTCTTGTATGGAAATATTCGTCACTGCGTCTCCACTTATTACAAGAAATGGCTCATTGAGAAGGGGGGCACAATTTTTTATACTTCCAGCTGTACCTAAAGGTTCTACTTCTTCTACATAATGAATCTTCACTCCAAACGCTTTGCCATCTTGAAAATAATCCTTTATCATGTTATTTCTTTTATTGATAGTCATAATAATCTCTGTAAATCCACTTTGTTTCAAGTGATTAACAATATATACAAGGCAAGGCTTATTGACAATTGGTACCATGGGTTTAGGAATTTTCAGCGTAAGTGGACGTAACCTTTTCCCCTGCCCGCCAGCCATAATTACAGCTTTTTTCATCCCTCTCCTCCTTTGATATCGGCAAATGACTTCATTGCGAACAAAGGATTGCTGCACCAATTTCATCTCATTTGCACTCATTTTTTCTCGTGTATATAAGCTTCACTATTTATTACATATGCCAAAACAACTTGTTTTGTCCTGAAGTAACCACACATTTTTATGACAAAATGTATGGTTACTCTATCTTTCACAATTTGTAGTTTTTTACATACAATGAGCTGAAATCATGTCAATACGGTTATGGATTGCATGTAATCAAAGGTGGGTGTTATAAATGAAAACATCTATAAAGCAGTGGGCTCAAAGTTTGAAAACGTCATTGCCAAAGAAAAATGTTATCTCTCAAAAAGGATGGCAATTACCAAACCACTATAACCAAAACAGGATAAAAGTAATTGCACATGCCCCTACTAAGCTCTACGCTTACTGGGAAATGGATGAAGCTCGTCATCGACTCATTAAAACGTATTGTAAGATCAACGAAACGAAGCCTGTTTATGGCGTAAGATTATATTATGCTAATCAAATCGATCAAGAGGGGCTTCGTGATCGCGTCATCCCTAGCTGGGCACAAACTTGTTATTTTGAACACTTAGTACCAGGAAATGCATATCAACTTGATGTAGGCATCTATTATGATGGACGCTTTTCTCCAATTCTTCGCTCTGAATCCGTCAAGACTCCTGACCTTTTCGTCATAAGCGAAAAGAAAAGCAATCAACCTTACACCGCCATCCATCATCTCTAATTTACTGGAGGAATTTATTATGAATCAGAGCTATGTCTCTCTTCTACTTAATTCCCATATTCCCTATGTAAGAGAAAAACAGGATCATCCCTTAGAAGAGCGGTGGATCTACGAAGCAATGATTGAATCCTATGTTCCATTGTTAAAGTCGTTTGAACATTTAACACAAGAGCAAATTAAATTTCGCATTACACTCTCATTATCCCCGACCGTCTTATCCATGCTAACAGACCCCTTAATTCAAAAAAGGTGTGAAGAACATCTAAATCTTTGCATTGAGCTGGCACAATCCGAAATAAAACGAACGCATGATCATCAAGACGAATATCGGCTTGCAGCAGAGTATCTAATGCGCTATGAACAAACACTAATCTTTTTACAGAAATACCATTACAATCTTATTCCAGCCTTTCAATCATTTTTTTCTTCAGGTCATCTTGAGCTCATCACTAGCTCCGCTACACATGGTTTTTTACCCTTCATGGAAACAAAAGAATCCCAACGTGCACAAATTGGAATTGCTGTTGATACATTTGAAAACATTTTTGATATACGACCTCAGGGTATATGGTTACCTGAATGTGGTTTTAAGCCTGAAATTGATGAAATACTCGCTGAATTTGGCATCAACTATTTCATAGTCGACTCCCACGCTTTTGAGCATTGCACGCCTCATGCCGTCAAAAATCCATACGCACCTATTCAGACGCCGCACAAAGTCCATGCTTTTGCCCGTGATTCTGAAACCTCCAAAAAAATCTGGTCTCCTGAATCTGGATATCCAAGCCACCCAGATTATCGCGATTTTTATCGTGACATTGGACATGATCTTAATAAGGAATATATAGGACCCTATATTCATCCATACGGGATACGTGTATGTACTGGTTTTAAATACTATAAAATTACAGATAAAGGAAATCAAAAGCAACATTATCAACCGGATGAAGCGTTCCAACAAGTGACGTGCCATGCTGATGACTTTGTCGATCATCTTCGTAAAAGAACAGAGACCCTTCACGCCCAGCATGATACGCCCCCAATTTTTGTTCTCCCTTTTGATACAGAATTATTTGGACACTGGTGGTACGAAGGTCCCTTGTTTTTAAAAGAAATATGCAAAAAATTATCTGAGTCCGATTCAATGATGCAAATGGTGACATTCTCTGAGTACCTAGAGCAAGAGCAAAAGCAAAATGAACATGTTCAGCTGGGATTTAGTACTTGGGGAGTGGGTGGATATGGAGAAGTCTGGTTAAACAAGGCAAATATTTGGATTTATCAACATCTTCATCAAGCGGAGATACGACTCAGGCATCTAGTCAACGACCTAGACCACCAATCTCCCAATCATAAAAGAGCTCTTAAACAAGCAGCCCGAGAGTTATTGCTAGCTCAAAGTAGTGACTGGGCTTATATCATGGATGACCAAACACAAGTAGAATACGCCATTAAACGGACACATGATCATCTCGTTCGCTTTCAAGAACTCTGTCAAATGATCGAGTCGAATCAATTACATGATAGCAAAATAAAACAATTTGAACAAGATTATCCTATTTTTCCTCATCTTAATCTGGACTATTATCAAACGTCAGAAACGTGCTCATCTCCTGTCATCCAAACGACAAATCATAAACCCACTATTCTCATGTTAAGCTGGGAGTATCCTCCCCACTTCGTTGGCGGATTATCACAAGCCGTATACCATCTTACTCGCCATCTCGTTACTTGCGGATGCGAAGTACACGTAGTCACTTACCGCCCTGCAAACAGTAGTGCTTACGAATGCGTAGAAGGTGTTCACGTCCATCGTGTTAGCACATATCTAGATAAAGACAACACCTTATTTTTTGACTGGGTTTTTTCATTAAATATTGCCTTACTAGATAAGTCAAATCAACTCATTGCGGATGGCTTCTCGTTCGACATCTTACATCTCCATGATTGGCTCGTCGCTTTCGCTGGTGAAGAATTAAAGTTCAAATATCAATTCCCTACTGTAACCACTATGCATGTACTCGAGTGTATCAAAAATAGAGCAACTGATAACGAAATCAATAAAGTTGTCCATCAAGTCGATGAAAAAGTCATTCACTTGGCAGATCATGTCATTGTTTGTAGTGATTATATGAAAAAAAAGATAAAAAAACTATTTTCAATCTCTAGTCATAGACTATCCGTGATTAAAAATGGTGTTGTTCCACCTCCTTCATTATCAGAAGAGAAGCAGGTACAGTTGCAACAACATCGAGAAAATTATGCACAGGCAGATGAACAAATCATTTTATTCGTTGGAAGAATGGTACAAGAAAAAGGGGTATATCTTGTTTTAGAAGCTGCTTCATCTATACTTCGCACACACCCTCAGGCCAAATTTTTATTTGCAGGAACAGGTGCTGACTTGGAGAAATTGCGACAACAAGCACGTAATTTAAATATTGAAAAAAAAGCTGTGTTTCTTGGCTTTATCACAGAGGAAGAAAAAGACATGTTATATCGGATGGCCGATCTGTGTATCTTCCCCAGTTTAACTGAAGCATTTGGTATCGTTGCGCTAGAAGCAATGGCCTATCAGAAACCCACGCTCGCATCTAAAACGGGTGGCTTTATCGAAACCATTCAACATCGAAAAACAGGTTTTATCATGAAGAATGGTAGTGTTGAATCATTAATAGAGAACATCAACTTCATATTAGATCATCCCGAGACTTCTAAAAAGATCGGGATGCAAGCTTATACACATGTTACAAAAAATTATGGTTGGGATCATATCGCAGAGCAGACGTCAAAGTTGTATCATAAACTCACGAAGTAATGATTCATTTTTTTATTGAATACTTCTCCTCCTACCTGACGCTACAAGGTGGGGGAGTGTTCAATACAAAAAAAATAAGCCTATTCCATGCAGATAGGCATGTCGTCAGCTGTTATATAAAAGAAAGTTTGAATTTTATTCATAACACTTGAGTAAAAATTCATGTACCATATCGGTTTCAGTTTGCGTGTTATCCGTTTCTCTTAATTCCGTTCCGCAATGTTCACAATACTTTTCATGAGATTCTTCATACATCGCGTTCATAAAATCAGCTCCTTCTCAATCCTTTTTTTCTATTATATGATAACACAATCTGTTATGCAACAGATTGTTATATAACAATTTACCCCATTTACAAATCAATTGACCTTATCACCGTGATAAAGTCTAAATAAACAATGATCACAGCGCATTCATTATAAAGGAAGTGAGGAGGGCGTCCACTCTATTCGTACAGAGTAATACCGAAGAAATGCCTTTCTCATACATGAAGGAGATACGTTCCCCATCGTTTTTTGAACACGGAATGCAACTTCTACCGAAAAGTATTGGCAATCTTATCATCACCTTTGTTAAGGGGAATCGGTCCAGGATAATGCTCGCAATGAAGATAAAATAAAAAGCGAACACCCTATCATGTAAGGAGCCCGCTTTTTATTTGTATTAATATTGAACTAATGAGAAAACGTCTATTCCCTCCAACTGATCACGACCGTTGAGATAAGAAAGCTCAATCATGAATGCCGCTCCAACAGGAATTCCGCCTAGTTGTTTGATTAAATCTAACGTCGCAGCGATGGTTCCACCTGTCGCTAGTAAGTCATCCGCAATCAAAACCCTTTGCCCTGGTTCAATCGCATCTTTGTGAATGGCTAAGCTATCTTTTCCGTATTCTAGACTATATTTGGCTTCCACAGTTTCACTTGGCAGTTTGCCAGGTTTTCGGACTGGAACAAATCCGATTTCCATGGCGTATGACATCGGAGTCCCTACCACAAACCCTCTCGCTTCAGGTCCCACAATAACATCGATTTCATGGTCTTTGAATCGCTCTACCAGCTGATCGATGGCGACTTTAAACATCTTCCCATCCTTGAGTAAGGTTGTAATATCTTTAAATTTAATTCCTGGTTGTGGATAATCTGGAATCACTCTAATTTTATCCTTGAAGTTCATCTGTTTCATTTCCTCCTAAATGCCATTTAAACGTATAGTTTGTATATAAATAATTGCATAATTCTCTGTATGATGAGTAAACTAGTCGTTCTCTCACTTCTTGACGATCCAATTGCTGCTTAAATATTTGTGATTCTGACAAGTCTTTTTTCGTGGAGGCCGTTAACCATTCTAAACGCCCTTGCTTGATGATAATAAAGCCGAGCTCTTCAAATACTTGAAGCATAAACGTAATCACTTTTGGTTTGAGACCGGTCGCACGTACCAACGCGGGTAAATGCTTCGGAAAAATAATCGGCCCTGTTCCGCTTTTTAAGATTTGAAAGAGACGCCCGAACTCTTCTCGCTTAGGTATCCGCACCAGCACATCATCAAACGAAGCATCTCCATAAGCGAAAAATAGACGCTCTACATGTTCACAAGCCGCCATCAATCGCTCAAAATGATTCATAGTCGGTGGGGAATCAAGTAGAACCACATGTCTTGGCATAACGGTCTCAATCTGCTCACTATACCAATCAATAAGCATGATCTGTTTTTTTGTTCGTATCTCATCTGGTATCGTGCTCGGTTCAGAATAAATATATGCTACTTGGTGTTCAAAATCAATGTGACGATTTGCATTTCCACGCCAATCAAAGATTTGCAAATGGGGTACTTTCAAATCTCGAATGATCATTTGTGGATTTCTTCGACCATTCCACTCATTTACTTGCAATTCACCCATGACATTTACATGTACTTGTGGTGCCATTTCATTTGCCAATTCAGACATTCTAAACCCAATAGCTTCTAGATGATTGCCCTCTTTTTCTAAGTAAAGCTTAATATGAGATTTATCTTTGCCCAACAGTTGAATACGCGCTACCTTAGATAAGTGCAACTGAAAAACTGGAGTGGGATTTCCCATACCAAAAGGCGATAGCGATTGAAACAAGTCAATGAGCGCTAAATCAATTTGATCTATATTTAACGAATCGTCTGCTACAATTTTTGAAATCCAATCTTCTGGTAAAAGCCATTTCGAAGCGAGTGTGGAAAGCTCGATTTGTAATGGTTCTAACTCGTTTCGGGGGATCGACATACCCGCGGCCATCTCATGACCACCATAAGATACAAACCGTTCACTACAAGCTGTTAAGGCCTGGTATAGATTGAACCCAGCAATACTGCGAGCTGATCCCTTCGCTATCCCTGTTTTCTCATCGATCCCTAACACGAGCACAGGCCGATAATATTTTTCTACCAGACGTGAAGCTACGATACCAATAACGCCAACATGCCAACTTTCATCTGCGACCACAATCACCTTTTCATGCTTCTCGGGATCAGATTCAATCTGTTCAATCGCTGCTTCTGTCGTCTGGTTAACTAAATCCTGACGATGGCGATTTAATTGATCCAAATGATTGGCAATAGAGCGCGCTTCCTCTATATTTTCAGTTGTTAATAACGTTACAGCTTCCGTAGCTTGATCTAACCGACCACTCGCATTAATACGTGGGCCTATAGAAAATCCCACATGAGTTGCGTTGATATCCTGTTCAATACCGGCTACTTCAACCAGCGCATTTAAGCCCAGATTAGCTTTCATATTCATCTGCTTTAAGCCCCATGTGGCAAAGATACGATTTTCATCTAGCAATGGGACTAAATCTGAAATTGTACCTAAAGCAACTAAATCCAAAAACTCAATCGGCGGATATTCTAACAAAGCAGTCGCAAATTTAAAGGCTACACCTACCCCCGCCAGCATATCGTACGGATACTTACAACTTTGTTTTTTGGGATTAATGATGGTGTAAGCATCCGGTAAAATCGCGGGTGGTTCGTGGTGATCTGTAATGATTAAATCCAATCCGATTTCTTTAGCATAACGCGCTTCTTCAACAGCACTGATTCCAGTATCCACAGTGATGATCAAATGGTAGCCTTTTTCTTTTGCTTGTTTTAATGCCTCTTTATGAAGTCCATACCCTTCTGTAAAGCGATTGGGAATATAGAAATCAACATCTTTTCCCAGCAGTTGAAAAAGCTTAATCATCAAACTTGTGCTGCTTACACCATCGACGTCATAGTCCCCATATATTAAAATATTTTCATCTTCTATTAATGCTTGCTGTACACGTTCCACAGCAATTTCCATTCCATCAAGCAAAAAAGGGTCATGTAAATCTTCTAATTGTGGACGCAAAAAACGATCCGCTTTTTCTGTCGTGCGGATCCCTCTACGTATCAACATCTTCGCTACTGTTGGATGTATTTCCAACTCTGAAACGAGCTGATTCAAACATGCCTCTTCAATCGCTGGCTCTGTCCAACGTGATTTCCCATGCAACATTCGATGCCGTTCACCTCGCTTTGACGCCTTTCATTATAGCACACTTTCACAAAGTGAACGACTCTTTCTCATTCTGAATCATTGTATGGATTTACATGCACCATCACATTAGATACGTAAGCAAATTGAAGCATCAAATTGCGCTTTACTTCTTTTCCAATCCGGTGTCCCTCTTCTACTGTGATAAAGGGAGAAACTGCTATTTTTATATCAACAACCACATAATGTCCATGTTGTCTCGCTAGTAACTCATTTACGATCTTAACCCCATGAACTTTCTGTGCACAAGCACGTAACTCTCTCGTTTCGTCTTCACCTAGCACCCGATCGAGTGCATGGTGTATCGATTCTTTTGCCAATTTAGCCGCCATGATCAGAATAAAAATGGAAACGCCTATACCCGCGATGGGATCTAAGTATACCAGATAAGGAATATGGAAGGCCTGGCCCAAGATGGAAAATAGTATACCTACTAACACTGTTCCTGTAGCCCATACATCTGAGCGATGGTCCAGTGCATTTGCTTTCATCGCATGGCTATTTAAGCGCTCAGCTAATTGACTCGTATAGCGATACATCCCCTCTTTTACAATTATTGAAAGCAATGCTGCGATTACGGCAATCCAGCTTGGCGCTGTAATGGGTTCAAAAAAAGATTGAAACGAACTCAATCCCACTTCAAATGCCACACCAGCAATTAAGATGGCAACGATAAGCGCTGTGATCGTTTCCGCTTTTCCATGCCCATAAGGATGATCTTGATCGGGCGGAACATGTGCCATTTTTATGCCATATAAAACAGCCAGCGAGCTAATCACATCCGTTGCTGAATTAACCGCATCAGCGATAAGCGCGCGGCTTCCCGAAATCCAACCGATTAGCCCTTTTAAAATGGCCAATCCACTGTTCACTAGTAAGCTGAGCCATGCTCCCTTTTTAGCCTCTTGTAAGCGTTTATCATTCATTTTTTGATCCCCTCATAAGTAAAGCCGCGGAGCTACACCGCGGCTTGCTTATCAAGAGTGTATGCACCCTCTTGTTTTCTATTCGGTAACAACGGGTTTTTCTTCTTTTTCGCGTTGCATTGATTTCCACTTCCAAGAAACCCAAATCTGACTTGCTAGGAATATAGAAGAGTATGCCCCTGAAAGTAAACCGAACAAGAGGGCGAGCGAGAAATTGCCAATGCTTTCACCACCGAGCACATATAAAGCTAAAGCTGCGAATACCACTGTCAACATGGTATTAATGGAACGTATCATCGTTTGATGGATACTTTCATTTACAACTTTTGCAAGCTCTTCCCACTTTTTCGGATTGACTAGTTTCACATTTTCACGAATACGGTCAAAGATAACAATCGTATCATTGACTGAGTAACCTACAATGGTAAGAACTGCAGCAATAAATACAATATCAACCTCTAATTGTAAGATGGAAAACAGCCCAATCGTAAACATAGCATCATAAAACAAAGCCAAAATCGCCGCCACAGCAAAGCGGTATTCAAATCGAAGTGCTACATACAAAATAATCCCTACAGAAGCGATCAATACAGATACAATCGCGTTACGCGCAATTTCACGCCCGATGATCGGATCTACCACTTGCTCTTGTATACTTACCTTTGTTTGGTAAGTGTCATTCATTTTGGCTTCAATTTTAGCCTTCTCCTGATGATCTATGGTTTCATTCAGACGGAAAATAAGGATGTCATCTTCCGTTCCTCCTACTCGAACATTTGGTTTTTTGTATCCCAATTCAGATAGTGCATCTTTCGCTTTCGCTAAATCTACCGATTGGTTTAATTTAATCTCCAAGCGACTTCCACTCACAAAATCAATTCCCAAGTTTAAACCTTGTATCAGTAGAGAACCAATTGAAATCACCATAATGGCGAGCGCAATCCATAAAAAAGTTTTGCGGTGTTTAACAAAATCGATTTTATAAGTCACTGATCTCATCCTCCTTTACACCAAACAGTCCTGGACTCTTTAGTATGTTAGAACGGACGAGTAAGGTCATCAATAAACGTGATAATCCGACAGCTGCGATAAAGCTAACTATGATCCCTGTAATGAGAGACACTGAAAAACCTTTCACAGCCGCAGTGCCATATAAAAACAAAACAGATGCTGCTATGATCGTCGTAATATTAGCGTCAAAAATCGTTAAAAATGAGCGTTTTGAACCTGATTTAACAGCTGCAGGAATACTTTTGCCAATCCGCATTTCTTCCTTAATTCGCTCATTCATAATAATATTGGCATCTACTGCCATCCCTACACCTAAAATTAAGGCAGCAATTCCAGGAAGCGTTAAGGTAACATCAAGCAACATAAATACCAGCAAAACTAAATAGGAATAAGTAATTAAAGTGACAACCGCAATCACTCCAGGTAATCGATAATAACCGATAACAAAAATAAAGATGGCAATAAGCGCATATAATCCAGCTTCTAAACTATCTTTTAAGGAATCAGCACCCAAGCTAGCATCAACCGCATAGCTTTGCACTTCTTCTAGTTTCACAGGGATAGAGCCTGAATTTAAAAGGTCTGCTAACTCTTGTGATTCTTCGATGGATTCCTGTCCTGAGATCGTCGCTTGCCCATTCGGGATAATTTGCTGTACGACGGGATTACTTAACATTTCTTCATCTAAATAAATCGGTATGGGTTGTCCTAAATAGGTTTTCGTAATTTCTGCAAATTTACTAGGATCCTTGACTGCCATCGATACCAGTGGACGATTCGTATCAGGATCAAAGTCTACCTTAGCTGATCCTTCTTTTAAATCCGTTCCTTTTAATAAGATTTTCTTACCGTCTGGATCACGAAAAGTAAGCTGTGCTTGTTTACCGAGCAAATCTCTAGCTTTCGCTTGATCATTTACGCCAGCTAGTTGTACACGCACCCGATTCTCTCCTTCAACGGTTATAACCGGTTCATTTACACCAAGAACATCCACCCGTTTCCGAATCGCAGCAGCCGCGTCACTCATAATACTTGCATTCACATTTTTCTCATCTGGTGCCGCTTGATACAGCACCTCAAATCCACCTTGTAAATCGAGTCCCTTTGTGATGTTATTCCATACTTGCGTCGTAGTTGTGGCAACTGTTGCAAATATCGCTACAATAAGGAGAACAAAGACAACGATTCTCCCTTTTTTCACTTTCATATATTTAGCTCCTCCTTCGACAATCCTACACCATGAAAGTAATTATCCCAAGTCTAGCGATCTATGTCAATTTGCGATTTTTGACACGCCCACAGCTGAAGCCGCTGGCATCCGCAATTCGACAACGCTCAAGCTCTGGAGTGTGTCATCACCCCAACCTGTACAGTTAGGCGGAACACCTATGACTAGTGCTCTAGACAGGGAATGCAGATAGCGCTTTACCTATATTGATGGCTCCATTTAAGTCCGCATGACAGATATAACCACACTGCTTACACTTAAGCCACACGCCAAGTAATCGGGATCGCAAGATACCCCTTCTTTTTCTTTTGATATCGTTTCCATCTATGATTTTGTCCAGCCACGCGACTGGGAACGAACGCCGATACGCTTTCCAAGCGTAGGAAAAGAGACGGTATCAATCTTTAAGTTTTGATTGTTGAAGCAACACCCTATTTTGCGAAAAGTTTTCGTATGCTGCTTCTTCGTTTGAGTAAACGCAGTGTGATCGTAGTCATCGGTTCACCCTCTTTTTTTCTGTGCTTCAACATAACGTTTAATCGTGTCACGGGATACATTTTCTGCTGTACTAACAAAGAAAGAACGTGTCCAAAGGCTTTGTAGATGAGACAAATGTTTAAGTTCTTGTCTTAAGCGTCTTGAAGTCACGCCTTTCACTCTTGCCATGATATCTGATGGAGAATCGGTGGGTAGAGCGTTCAAAAACAAGTGACAATGATCGGGCATGACTTCCATCGCCACAATAACCCACTGATTCTCCTCACAAATCTCTGTCACTAATTGCTTGAATCGTTCTTCTACTTTGTTCACCAGTACTTTTCTTCGATAGCGTGGGCAGAAAACAAAATGATAATGGATAAGAGATACAGTCGTTTGAGTTCTTCGATATGCTTGTTCCATAATGGCATTGTATCAACTTAATTGTTATACAGCAACATTCAAACCAAAAATAAAAGCAACGCTGTCTTTTATCCCACGATTGAATTTAGTCAGCCAAATTCTGTAAGAAGTCATGACGAGCGTTTACATTCTTCTCGTGGATACGAGCCACTTTGATTGTACCGTTTGACTAGTTCCAAAGTAACGGTACCACCTAATTTGTCCATCGTGAAGGGATACCCTAACTTAACGCGTTTGATGTATATCCCTTGAGTTGCTTGGTGAACTTGACTGTTCCAAATTGGGGATCGCATGGTAGAAGCAAATATCCATGTTCGAGCATAATCTCTCTACTTGAAATCGTTGTTCCCAGTTCTCTAGCCTTTGCAATCGATCACTTTAGATGATTGTTAAAATGATTGCCTATTTCTAATTTTACGATAAATATCAGATGAAATATGCCAATATAATAGAAAGACAAAAGCATATTAAAAGATGATCAGACTTGTAAGGCTTCCATCGTCTAACGCCCCTAGAAAGTGCCAGTGGTATGCTCATTGACACCCTTTTAGACAAATTTATGGTTTTTCTGGCTTGCAATGATATAATAACTCCTATTGTACGGATCGTCTAAGAGGAGGTATTTATAGATGTTTAAGTATTTATATCACTTTACTTATCAACAAGCTTTCGCTTGTATTTTCCCAGCATCCATTTTCCTCATTTTAGCGCTCTCTAATCTCATCTCAATTCCAGGACTCTATCGGTACGATTTCATACTCATCCTCTGTATAGTCGTCCAATTCCTCATGATTATCACTGGTCTTGAAACGAAAGCAGAATTAAAAGTTATCTTATTTTTTCACATCATCGGACTGATGTTGGAGCTTTTTAAGGTACAAATGGGATCATGGTCTTATCCAGAGCCAGCGTGGTCAAAATTTTATGGTGTCCCGCTATATAGTGGATTTATGTATGCAAGTGTTGCCAGTTACTTGTGTCTAGCATGGAAAAGACTTGATGTGAAGCTTGTAGCTTGGCCAAATCGTTTGATCACTGGGCTTACGGGACTAGTCATCTATATTAACTTTTTTACGCATCACTATATTTATGATCTGAGGTGGCTTTTGATTATCGTGCTAACATGGTGTTTCCGCAAATCAGTTGTCCACTTCTTTGTACATAACAAGTGGTTTAAAATGCCGATATTATTATCTTTTGTTTTGATTGGATTTTTCATTTGGATTGCTGAGAATATTGCTACTTTCTTTGGGGCATGGAAATACCCAAATCAATCCATTTCCTGGGAGATTGTCGATATGGCTAAGATCAGTTCGTGGTCGTTACTGATTATAGTCAGTTTTTTAATTGTAGCCCAACGCAAACAGTTGACAAAAGCTCCTATAAAAAAAGCGTCTTAATCCCTTAGCATGCTTCGACGTACTCATTTTTGAAACGGCAAAGCATGCTTTAAAACTGTAAATCTGCTACAACGCCAGCATGATCTGACGGCCAACAGCGTAATAGTATATCTTTTTTACATGTATTTCCTACTAAACCGACATGTTGAATGTGGAATTTCCCTCGAATAAAAATGAAATCAATTCTTCGATCTAACTTCGATCTCCTATTTTTTAAGTCTGCGTCTTGACAACACGTGTTCCCACCTTTTCCTCTTTTCGCCTTCCACACATCTTTATACCCACTTTGTATATATAACTGATAAGGTGCTTGCTTGCTCTGACTTTCCTGAAAGTTAAAATCTCCTAAAATGATCGTCGGTAGAGAAGTTTGATTTGCTTTCCGCAATAATTCAACTGCTTGTTGCTTACGTACTTGTTCCGATATAAACTCTAAATGTGTATTAACCAGTCGAAAGGGCTTGCCATCATACAAAATATCAGCAGATTGCCAGCTTCGATATGATTTTACAGGAAAACCACCCAAATTGGCCGTTGCTAAATGATCAAAATGTCCACCTTGTACATTCTGGTATCGAATTCGTGAAGAGATACGCCCCAATATAACGTCATGATCAATCAATGTATTTTGATTTTGAACAACGACGCGATAGCATAACCCTTTCTTTTCAAGTAATTGGATCAATCGGGTAATCAAATTTGCTTTTTTCGTATAGGGAGGCATCTCAGGCCAGATGCTAACTTCCTGCAAACCAATAAAATCAGGATGATAGTGTGCAATCTCTTCTACAATTCTTTGTAAACGCAAATATATATTTCCAGTCACCAATTGCTCCATTAGCACCTTTAAGTTCTTCTTAAAGTCTTGTGGCGAGGTTTCATTTAATAACTGAATCGCTAAGCCAATATAAATATTCCAGGTCATAACTCTAACTGAATTTTTACTATTTTTAGACATTTCATCACCCTTCATACTTTTAGATATCCTATTTATATGTTGTACTTTTTAAAATGCATCGTACATATACACAAAAGAGCTGAAGGTTATTTATAACCCTCAGCTCTTTTGTGTATGACTTTCTTCTTCTGGATCCTTATATACGGACAACATCAACCAATTCATAAAGCGATTTGCTTTCAGCGACATGATATCATTTACTAACTTATTCAACCGTGGCCAGCCTCGTCTATAATCTTCAGAAACACAAGCCCATACTTGTTCTCCTGTAATATTTTCATATCCATACATATTAAATTCCGCTGCTTTACTATTACATAAATCTTCGATACAACGCATCACTTCATCTTGTTCTAATAGCTCACCTTGCTGTTGGTGTTCAGCATCGACAGATTTCAAAAAAGATTCTCGCATTATCTCTACCCTCTCCTTTCACCACTCACTTTGCTAAAAAATTATTGGTATGCTTCCGTCAGACAAGTCATAGCTTGTATTAAGATCGTCTATCTGCTGAGGAGGTGAACATCCCCTTGAACAAACAAAGCTTTCTGCACGGAACCTTGATTTTAGTTGGTGCAGGTTTTTTAACTAAAATACTTGGATTCATCTATCGCATTGCACTTTCACGTATTATCGGTGACGAAGGTATGGGGTTGTTTCAGATGGCATTCCCCATTCTGATTTTTACAATCGTCGTCACAACTGCCGGCTTACCCGTCGCCATCTCAAAACTGGTTTCAGAAGCAGAAGCCAAGGGAGAAAGTCACCGCATCAGATCTATTCTCATTGTATCGATCGTCATTGTGTTCATCACAAGTATTACCGTTACGGCTCTCGTATTGATCACCGCACCCTTGATTGCTTCTACCCTACTTACGGATGCACGGGCCATTTATTCGCTACTAGGGATCGCACCTATCATACCCATCATTGCTATCTCTTCCATTTTCCGCGGATATTTCCAGGGAAGGCAAAACATGAGCCCCTATGCCATTTCTACTATTATAGAACAAATGGTGCGCATTTTCACTGTCCTTCTCCTTGCACATTATCTCTTACCATTTGGGATCGAGTATGCGGCAGCTGGAGCAATGATTGGAATGGTTATCGGAGAATTCACAGGAATGTTTTATTTACTCTATTCTTTCAAAAAAGATCCCACTCGTCCAGTACTAAATTTAGGGAAAAGAAATGCTCGAAGTAGACTAAGCGCAATGGCGCACATCAAAACGTTAAAAAAGACGTTATCCGATTTATTACGCTTAGCTTTACCTGTAACCGCTAGTCGCTTAGTGGGTTCGTTTGCCTATGCCATTGAACCGATCGTTGTCGCCCAGAGTTTAGCTCTTGCTGGCATTACAGCAAGTGCTACGACCGCTTTATACGGACAGCTTGAAGGAATGGCAGTACCCATTGTTTTTTTTCCAGCATTTATCACTTATGCCTTATCGGTTTCATTAGTACCCGCGGTAAGTGAAGCTGCTGCCCAAAATCAGCATCACCTAGTCGAATATCGGCTACAGCAAGCCCTTCGTCTCTCTCTCGTAGTTGGAGCACCTTGTTCACTCTTAATCTACTTTTTAGCTGAACCATTATCTATCCTACTATTTAAACAAAGTGAGGTCGCACATCTCATGCAAATCATGGCTCCCTTCGCCATCCTTTATTACTTACAAGGCCCACTCTCTTCTGTTTTACAAGGCCTTGATCGTGCCCCAGCAGCGATGAAAAACACCATTATCGGTGCACTTATAAAAACCGCCCTCATTTTTGTACTTGCTTCAAGACCTGAGCTGGGCATTGATGGTGTTGCGCTCGCAGTCAATGCGGGTATTATAATTGTTACCATTTTGCATTTTATCAGTATTTTAAAATCGATCCCCTTTTCTCTCCATATAAACGAATTAGCACGACTGTTCTTATCCATCATGATTTCAGGTATCGTCACCTATTTCTGTGTCAATACCCATCATGACTCTTTAATGATCAAAGTTTTAATCACCACGTTTTTTAGTCTGTTCGTCTATTTACTTTGCATTATGTTATTTGCTGTAATCAAACAAGATGATGTGAAGCGAATTCCGTACATCGGCAAGCCGTTATGCTACTTTCTTCCTAGATAAGATCCATTAATCTTCTTCATTCTTGCCTTTAGCATCAACAAACAACTCACCTTTATGATCAATACTCGCATATAAAATTTCTTTAAAATCTTTATATCCCTGTGTTTGAATTTGATTTTTTAGCCAAAAAATTGTTTTCCCAATAAGACGTAGGCCATCCTCTCTTACTTTTCCGTCCAGAATGAGGATTGTAGGCATATTAAAAGGTACCAAGGGATGATTGAGCGGCACATCTTCTTTTTCTATGAAGTTTTTTTCTTCTTTTTTAAAAACACTGAGCTTACCTGAAGTTTCCAAGATCGCAAACTCGACATCACGCACATCAGGAATACTTTTCTCCCTTAATTGCGTCATCAGATCCTCTAAATTATAGCGCGCCTTTGACATTTCTTTTTCTTGTAGTTCGCCATGTTTAATTAAATAAACTGGCTCTCCATCCACAATTTGGCGGATACGTTCGCTTTTTAGAGATAGATAGGCGATGACCAATTGTAACCCAGCTAAGGTAGCAATTGGAACAATGGCATGCATCAATCCTTCATCTGCTTTTTCAATCACCATTGCAGACATATCCGCGATGAGAAAATAGACAATTAAGTCAAAGATAGACAGTTTCCCTATTTCACGTTTTCCCATCACACGCATGACAACAATAATGAAAAAATAAATGAAAACTGTCCGTAAAAAAATCGTCCACAACATGGATATCCCCCTCTAGGCGTGGCGAGTTGCATGATTATCTTCTATCATTCCGTTACGCTAATTGGCGACCAATTTGATCTTTCGAATGGGCTCAGCCCCCCACTTCTATAAGTGGGACTTCTCCCCTTGATTCCCCATACACTACCGTGAGCCTCCCTATTTTTTCCTTATTCTTAAATTTTATGAGTGTATGCACGATGAATAAATCGTGATTTTCACACATAACATGTACAAAAAAAGGAAGTGGTCATATGGCGGAGTACAAGTCTAAACTGCGTTCTCCATTGTTATTAGGACAACTCATCATTTGGGGCATCATCACACTCACTTCATTTTTTATTGCTTTCTTACTGCGCTACACTTCGTTTGAATCTGTCCAAGTTCCCATGTTAGCTTATGCCACTAATTTCGTATCCTTATTATTAGGTGGTTTTATTTCAGGACGTTTCGCTCGTGCAAAAGGATGGTTGTATGGTGGGATACAAGGCATCATTTATGCACTTCTACTCGTCATCATCGGATTTCTCGCATTTGATACTTCTTTAATCATTAACCCTCTTCTTTTCACGATTTGTGCTTTTGGGTTAAGTGCCATCGGAGGAATCGTCGGCGTTAATACTACCAAGTGAATGCAATAAAAAAAGCCTGCCAAATTGGCAAGCCCTTCAAAATCCCGTCTTAATGCTAAGAGAGGGATTTTTGTTTATGTGTCCATTCTTCCTTTAGTATTCCCATGATAATGCGATCGTAAGCGTTTCCATTTCTTAATACAGCCGAACGCATACGACCTTCTTCCTTAAATCCTACTTTTTTGTAGACCTTTAGAGCCCGTGCGTTATAAGAAATCACATCAAGCCCTACTCGATTTAAATTCAATTCATGAAAAGCGTATTTGAGGATAAGACGCATGGCATCAGTGCCATA
Source organism: Polycladospora coralii (assembly GCF_014773435.2). Taxonomy (GTDB): domain Bacteria; phylum Bacillota; class Bacilli; order Thermoactinomycetales; family Thermoactinomycetaceae; genus Polycladospora; species Polycladospora coralii. The sequence continues at coordinate 307,875 of NZ_JACXAG020000001.1, forward strand.
CCCCTGATCTCGTTCACTTCCCTCTCCAATTCCAATCGCAATTAAAGCAACTTGATTGTTCCATTCAAATGAGTGAAGTGCAATAAACCCAACTAATCGATCATCATTTAAGGTACGAATCCTAAACTGAATACCATTATGATCTTTCATTCCAGTTCGATCTTTATTTTCCAATTCATGAATGGTAACAGGTACAGCCATATCCGTATCAATCTCCCGCAAAAATTGCGCATCGGAAAACCACTTACTCATTTGTTCTGCATCATCTGCTTGAAAGGGAGCTAGTCTTACCTTATCTCCGTGGAATAGCGACTTGTATAGTGTCATATTTTATACTCCTAGTCTATATATTATCACCTCTAGCTTCTAAAGCGGTTTTTGCCATCATATTCTTCACTCCTAATCTTAATGAATTCATTTATTTTACTGTATGTTCTTCCCAATTCCAATCTTGATATTGTTCTCTGAGTGCTCGTTTTAAAAACTTCCCAGCTGATGATCTAGGGATTTCTTTAACAAATACATAACTATCTGGCAACATCCATTTTTCAAACTTGCTATTCAAAAATGCATTTAATTCTGCTGGTGTAGTAGTATGATCTTGATGTAGTACAACCACCATAAGGGGACGTTCTTGCCACTTCGGATGCGGGATGCCAACGGCAGCAGCTTCGGCTACGGCAGGATGACCCATTAAGGTATTCTCTAATGCGACGGAGCTAATCCATTCTCCCCCTGATTTAATTAAGTCTTTCGTTCGGTCGACGATCGTTACATATCCGTCTTCATTGATCGTCACCATATCTCCAGTCTTAAACCACCCATCTGCCGTCCAATTATGATCACGATCTTGCTCTTTATAATAACTCGCTGCGATCCATGGACCACGTACTTCTAATTCTCCAATCGAGTTTTCATCCCACGGCAACGCTTTCCCATCTCGGCACACCCGTGTATCCACAAAAGGAACTGCATATCCTTGTGTGGCACTTAATTCATATATTTTATCTTCATTTTCATCTAATAAATTTGACTTTATTCCTGCTGCGGTTCCAAGCGGACTTGTTTCTGTCATCCCCCATGCTTGTCTTAAACGTAGGCCATGCTGATCAAATCCTCGAATTAAAGCTTCAGCGGCTGCTGATCCCCCTACGACAAGGAGCATGTCATTTTGTAACTTCCATCTGTCCTTCTCTTTATTTAAAGCATGTAAAATCCCCATCCATATCGTAGGCACTCCCGCAGTGATGGTCACTTTTTCTGTCTCAAAGAGATCGAGCAAACTAATGGGATCAAGATGCGGACCTGGAAAAACTTGTTTACTCCCCACCATAGCACAAGTAAAAGGTAAACCCCAAGCATTGACATGAAACATGGGTACGACTGGGGTTACGACATCTTTTTGCGCCAAAGCCATGCCATCAAGAAGTGCTGATGAAAAGCAATGTAAGACGATTGAACGATGAGAATAAACAACCCCCTTAGGATTTCCTGTTGTCCCGGAGGTATAACACATTCCAGCTGGATCGTTTTCTGTGATCTGTGGATATACAAATTCTCCTGTAGCTAATTTTAATAAATCTTCATATGACTCATATCCAGGCGGTATCGGTTGCCCTGTCAGGGATACCACAAATACACGTTCTATCTTTACATGATCTTTTATTTTTTCGTATAAAGGAAGTAAAATATCATCGATGATCAGGAAACGATCTTGCGCATGATTAATAATATAGGCAATTTCGGAGGGGTGTAAGCGTAAATTTAAAGTATGCAACACACCACCCGATACAGGAATCCCCAGATAAGCTTCCAAATGGGCAAAGTGATTCCACATTAAGGTTCCAACTCGTTCACCCTTCTGTAGCCCAATTTTTTGCAGTGCTTCTGCTAACTGTCTAGCACGACGATAAAAATCGCCATACGTATATCGATGTAAAGATTGATCAGGCATCCGACTCACAATCTCGATCGGCGCAAATTGTTTTCCCGCTCTCTCTAAAATATGGTCTAATGTTAACGGATAATCCATCATCGTAGCTTTCAAGTTAAATCCTCCCTTAGTAAGGTGATATCATAGCAATAGTGTTGATTATCCAAATTTAGGAAGTGTATTTTGAGCTTAAATGCCTTTGAGCCCTACCTAGCGAAGCCAAAACCTGAAGGAAGAAGCGGACAACCTGTTTGACCGATAGGGAGTTTTGGCAGAGCGGTCTTTTCAGCTGCTTTGCAAGGCGAAAGTGCATGGAGAGCAAAATACACGACGCTAAAATGGAAAATTTGGCAAATCAACACGCTTGATATCATAGGTATTTAGAATGATCTCATACTATTCGCTATCCTCATACTATATCCCTGCTTTTTTAATAATTGATGTCCATCCAGATTCAAGATAACATGATGCCGCCTTACTTCTCCTTTTTCGATCGTGGAAAATTGATATTTTTCTTCTATATAGACCTGATGCCAAAGCATAAAACATAAAACCGTCCAAATTTTTCTACTGTGATCAGCATGTCCATGCTTATGTTCTTCTAGCAGCTGCAAAGCATATGATTTTCGAATGAAATCACTCGTGGCACTCTCTTCGATGATATCTTTTGCCCATTGATAAAACTCATTTTTCAACCAATACCGAATGGGAACCGGAAAGCCAAGTTTTTTCTTCTGCGCCACATGGGTGGGTAAGAATTCTTTCATCGCTTCTCTTAATACGTGTTTCGTCGTCCCATTTGCTATTTTATATTTAGTTGGGATTCGACTTGCTACTTCAAATACACGGATATCGGTAAAAGGCGTACGCACCTCTAATGAATTGGCCATAGACATCTTATCTGCCTTCATTAAAATATTTCCACATAACCACGAATGAATATCCAAGTACTGCATTTTGGTAACATCATCGGCATTTGGAACCCGATTATATATGGGGCCTGTAACCGTCCATGGGGATATATATGCCTGCTGAAGTTCCTCCGTCATCAAGTTTTTCTTCATCTTTTCATCAAAAATGAAAGCATTACCAAAATAACGTTCTTCTACTGTTTTGGAACCACGCAATAGATAGTTCTTCCCCTTTATATTTGGCAGATGAGAGGCCCAACTCCCCAACCATTTACGTGTTTGAGAATCAAGATAGGAAAACATCTGTAATGCACTTGGCTCGCGATAAATGAGATACCCGCCAAATAATTCATCTGCTCCTTCACCGGACAAAGCTACCGTAACATGTTGACTTGCTAATTGTGAAACAAAGTACAGCGCGATTGCGGACGGGTCAGCTACCGGCTCATCTTGATGCCAAATGAGCCGTGGCAATATTTCTTGATAACGAGTCGCATCAATTTTCACTTCATGGTGGTTCGTCTTTAACGTATCCGCTGTTTGTTTCGCAAATTCTAATTCGCTATATCCCGGAATATCAAAGCCAACTGTAAAGGTTTGTACATTTTCATGTTGTCGATGAAGTGCAACGATTGCAGAGGAATCAATCCCACTGGAAAGAAAAGCACCACGAGGTACCTCACTCATCAAATGAGCGTGCACAGACTCTTTTATAACCGCTCTCGTTTCGTCTACACAATCAGAAAAAGACCGATTTTCATCAGGTTGAAATTGCGCCTCCCAATATTTTTGAATTTTTATTTCTTTATTCTTAACCATCCAAGTATGTGCAGGCGGGATTTTATAAATACCTGCAAACATGGTTAAAGGATCGGGTACATATTGAAACGTCAGATAGTGTGACAAAGCTTCTTGATTGACTTGTCTTTTCACTTCAGGACATGCTAACAATCCTTTAATCTCTGAAGAAAAAACATAGTAGTGATCGGTTTCACACCAATACATCGGTTTAATTCCCATTTGATCACGTGCACCAAATAAGATATCTTGTTCTCGATCCCATATTTGAAAAGCAAACATGCCGCGCAAATACTTAGGGAGATCAAACCCCACTTCTTCATAGAGATGGATCAATGTTTCGGCTTCCGTGTCTGTCATAAATTGATAGCCCAACTCTTCTAACCATTTCTTTAATTCCTTATAATTATAAATTTCTCCATTAAACACCACTGCAATCGATTGATTATGGTTTAAAAAAGGTTGACTCCCCTCCTTTAATCCGTTGATGCTTAGGCGGCGAAATCCTAGTCCCAAATGCCCATCTAGTATAATTCCCTCTTCATTAGGCCCCCGATGAATCATGGTTTGTGTCATCTTCTGAATGATATCCAAATTGACAGGTTGTCCCAAACGATCATATATACTAACAAAACCACACATGTTTATCCCTCGTTTCACTTTTTTAGTTATTGGTTATACCCCTACTTAATCTAAAAAGTTTTATCCCATTCATTTTTTTCTTTTTTTAAAATGTATCCAGTATATACATCACTTCTATTACACCTGGCATGTTGATTTGCAAAATTTTTTATATTAGTGTCGTGTATTTTGCTCTCCATGCACTTTTGCGTTGCAAAGAAGCTGAAAAGACCACTCCGCCAAAACCTTACGGCGCTCTCAAAACGCTTTATTGGTGGCACCGGTTTAGGCTACGCTAAGTGACGACAGGGAATACACTTCCTAAGTTTGGTTCATCGACACGACTGCTATCGTGCATAGCGACAGAGATGTTTTTTGTCACTTTGCTTTTAATGTCTCTTGCCAATCCGTAGCAAACTCTTTATCAACGTCTACAAACTCTAGATTTATCGGCTTATTCAAATCATATATCGTTCCTTGAATTTTTATATCTAGGATAACTACATGGCGACCATCTGCCAGTTTTTGAAAGCGATAGTTTTCAAAACCATTTGTATTTCTAACATTTTTTTCACCTACCTTGGCTACCGTAGCAGAGGTTACTTTATCTTTAGAGCGATATTCTACTGTAAACACTGTACTTGGATCACCATCATAATCTGGTCGAATGTCACGAACTATTAACTCGTCTTCTCCAATATGAAAGGTAGTCGCCTTTTTAGGATCTGCAATATACAGTTTCTTCTTATTTTCATATCTTAGTGATACGCGCTTCAAATGAAAGGTATAGACATCCGAATCAGGAAAAGGACCGAAAATAAACGTTTCTATCATAGAATCGGCTGAAACATCGGCATCATTAACATCAGTTTGATCCCTATCACTATTTCGATACTCAAAAAAATTCACTCCTTTATATTTATGGTAATCTCCAACCACTACCCCTTGCTCATTTTGAACTGAAAACTCGTTTACCCAAATCCCACTAATTTTTTCGTTTGTTTTATTACCAATCCAAATCTCCGTCACACTAGGAGAGAGAGAGAAGCGATCGATAAAAAGAGAGGTACCGTTTGGAAGTGACTTTTTCATATTGTCTGTATTCAGATTGACTGATTTTTCTTCTTCTTTCACCATCTCGTCTTTTTGGGGTCTGTCTGCATGTTTCGTTTGTTCTGTCTGTTCTTCCATAGGGGAAACAAACATACGATCCATCCAATTAGCAAAAGTTGGGGACTCCTTAAAACCACCTAACAAAACACCCATCGTAACCGCAATTGTGCAAACCATTCCGAGCTTTATCCATTTACGATTCCATTTTAATTTCGTTTTTTCCTTTTTTTGTGGATGTTCAGGTAAACGGGCCAGTGTATCATCTACCATCTGCTGTATAGCATACGGGACTTTTTCTTCCGAGCTTTGAAACAGCCTTTCAAGATCTCGATTATTCATTTTCCATCACTCGCTTTCTATCAGAATTGAGCATCCATTCCAATGCTCTTTTTCCTCTATACATTCGCGACTTAACGGTTCCTTCTGGAATACATAAAATATCAGATATTTCAGCAATCGAACAACGTTCAAAGTAAAATAAAGCCAACACAATTCGCTGATCTTCTTCGATATGATCTAACATTTCTCTAATTTCAATGTGCTCATAATCATTTTTCTCATATTCTATTTCTTTGCTATATGTATCTAATGAAACCGTCTTTTTTTGTTGGTTTATGATTTTATAACATTGATTTACCAAAATACGGAATATCCAAGATTTAAAACGATCCACATTCTGAAGTTGATGGATATGTAAATACGCCTGTATGATCGTTTCTTGGATAGCATCAGAACAATCGCATTCTCTATGTAGAATAGAACGTGAAACACGATATAGATCAACTAATATCAATTGAATCAGGGCAGAGAACGCCTGTTTATCGCCCTGTTTCAACTGTGAGATTAACGTTTCCAAATCATTTCCTCCTTCGCTCTCTCTCTATAAGATCCTCGACCGGCACAAAAAGTTCCATCTAAATAAAAAAAATTCACCATATGATTCATATGATGAATTTCGTCTATTTCAGGCTATTCTTTTACGGTTGCTTCTTGCTTGGTGTCTACTGTTTTTTCTGTTTCGTCTACAGTTGCAAGTGCATTAATCGCTGAACGTTCAAACACCAGTCTGGAGCTATCGTTTACTTTTAATGTAACGCGCTCTTCCGTAAGATCGACAATCAATCCATGTAATCCACCAATGGTGACAACTTTATCCCCTTTTTTCAGAGCATGTAGCATTTTAACGCGTTCTTTTTGTTTCTTTTGTTGTGGGCGAAACAAGAAAAAGTAAATCGCCACAAAAAAGAGAATAGGTAATAGTAATGAAGTGAAATTTCCTTGCATAATAGTCCTGCCTCCTTAAATACTTATGTATCTTACATTGACATCGTGATGACTGTGCTGTCCCTATCATAACATCATCTACGCGTACGATAAAGATGGCTTGGATGATCTTGGCTTACAATTTTAAAAAGAAGTATCCGGATGAAGAGAACCATAGTATTGAATCATAAACTCATCTCGAAAATCGAGCAGACGATCATTTCGAATCGCGTCCCTCACTTTATCCATCAAATCAAGTAAAAAATAGAGATTATGGTAACTTGTCAGTCGCAGTCCAAATGTTTCATCTGCTTTTATAAGATGACGGATGTATGCACGACTATAATTGCGACATGTATAGCAATCACAATTGGGATCAAGTGGTGTAAAATCACGTGCATACTTTGCATTTCTAACGACCAACCGCCCTTGACTTGTCATGGTTGTTCCGTTTCTCGCAATTCGAGTAGGTAACACACAATCAAATAGATCAATCCCCTGAATAGCTCCTTGAATTAACGCGTCTGGAGAGCCTACGCCCATTAAATAACGCGCTTTATTTTGCGGGAGGTGCGGAGTCGTATACGACAGCACTTCATACATCATCTCTTTTGATTCTCCTACACTAAGCCCACCAATTGCATACCCAGGTAAATCAAGATCAACCAACTGCTTCGCTGCTTCTTGACGCAGATCCTCGTGCATCCCCCCTTGCACAATTCCGAACAAAGCTTGTTCATCAGATCGCGTATGGGCTTCCATACACCTTTTTAACCAACGATAGGTACGATCCGTTGATGCTTTCACATAAGATTTATCCGCTGGGTAGGGCGGACATTCATCAAAAGCCATGATAATGTCTGCTCCTAACGCATTTTGAATCTCCATAGCCGTTTCAGGCCCAATAAATAATTTCTCGCCATTGAGATGGGAGCGGAAATTTACCCCTTCCTCTGTAATTTTCCTGAGGTTACTTAAACTGAAGACTTGAAATCCACCACTATCGGTTAAAATCGGACGATCCCAGTTCATAAATTTGTGTAAGCCGCCTGCTTCTTTTACCAATTCATGTCCGGGTCGCAAAAATAGATGATACGTATTACTTAAAATGATTTGTGCTTCCATTTCCTTTAATTCCTCAGGACTGATCGTTTTGACAGTAGCCTGCGTGCCGACTGGCATAAAAATAGGGGTTTCAATCACACCATGAGGGGTATGCAAACGACCTAGACGTGCACCTGATTGCTTACACTCCTTAATGAATTCATATCTCACTGCCAACTTCTTTTCCTCCTACTGATCATATATACAATCGTTAAACGATAAACATGGCATCTCCAAAACTAAAAAACCGATACCGTTGCGCAATCGCTTCTTCATATGCATGCAAAACATGCTTTCGCTTAGAGAATGCACTTACTAGCATAACAAGTGATGATTGCGGAAGATGAAAATTCGTAAGCATCCCATCAATCGCATGGAAGGTAAAGCCGGGATAAATAAAGATATCTGTCCAACCGCTTACGGATCGAAATGTATCATGATCACGCATGATCGTTTCTAAAGTACGTACAGTCGTGGTTCCAACCCCGATAATTCTCCTACCTGCGTCTTTAGCTGCTTGTAGGATTTGTGCAGTCTCCTCACTCAGTTCATAATACTCTGCGTGCATTTGATGTTCTTCAATATTTTCCACCATGACGGGACGAAATGTTCCTAAACCGACATGAAGTGTAAGATAAACAATATGGACACCTTTCATAGCCAATTGTGTTAATAATGAATCGGTAAAATGAAGACCCGCAGTAGGTGCAGCAGCTGATCCAATCACTTTTGAAAAGACAGTCTGATAGCGTTCTGGATCCTCTAATTGTTCATGTATATAAGGGGGAAGAGGCATTTCACCTAACTGTTGAAATAAAACTTCTACATCTTCCACTTCATATTGCAGACGAAAAATACGCCCACCCGCCACATCAGTTTCCCTCTCTGCAACTGCTTTTAATTCTCCATTTCCAAATGAGATGACAGTCCCTTCTTTTACCCGCTTAGCCGGTTTAACGAGTGCCTCCCAGCGATCCTCACCAAACGGCTTTAATAACAATAGTTCGATCTTAGCTCCCGTTTCTTCTTTTACACCGATAAGCCTAGCAGGACGTACACGGGAGTTATTGAGTACCAAAACATCACCCGCTTGTAAGCAGGTCACAATATCAGGAAAAGATTGATGCTTTATCGCTCCCGTGTGACGATCTAAAACCATTAACCTCGATTTTGTACGATCTACCGTGGGTTTTTGCGCAATTAATTCTGAAGGTAATTGAAAATCATACTGCGAAAGCTTCATTTATTTCACTCCAATCAAACATGTCGAAGACCCCCACTGCTATAAGTGGAACTTTAACCAGCAAAAAGCCTGTTACGCTTAACGAAACAGGCGTATCACATAGCTAATAAATGCAAACAGCAAACTTACCACAATGCAAGTCACAATTGGAAAGTAGAACTGTACATTCCCTTTTTCAATCCTGATGTCCCCAGGTAAACGCCCAAGTGGAAACCATTTACTACCGATTTGCCAAAACAAACCGAGTAAGATCAACACAATCCCCACTGTAATGAGTGTTTTTGTAATCGCATTCATTTCGGCCACGCCTTTCCAAAATGCTCACAACACTGCATCGTAACCATCCGACCACGCGGTGTACGTTGTAAAAACCCAATTTGCATCAAATAAGGTTCATAAACATCTTCTACTGTATGGGCTTCTTCCCCGATGGTAGCTGCAATCGTATCGAGACCGACCGGCCCACCGCGAAAGTTTTCAATAATAGAAAGCAATAAACGATGGTCAACCTGATCCAACCCTAACCGATCAACTTGAATGCGATCTAAGGCAGAGCGTGCTGCTTCTCCTGTAATGATACCATCACCTTGTACTTGTACAAAATCACGGACTCGTTTCAATAAACGATTGGCGACACGCGGAGTGCCTCTTGATCTTAAGGCAATTTCTAGCGCCCCTTGTTCTTGAATCCCCACTTGTAGTAGATCAGCTGCACGTAGCACAATGAGCGTTAAATCCTCCACTGTATAATACTCTAAACGGCTTACCACGCCAAATCGATCACGCAATGGTGATGAGAGTGAACCAGCCCTCGTCGTTGCCCCAACCAACGTAAAAGGAGGCAGATCTAAACGTACCGAGCGTGCACTTGGTCCTTTTCCAATCAAAATATCAAGTGCATAATCTTCCATCGCTGGATATAAAACTTCTTCTACCGAGCGATTTAGCCGATGAATTTCATCGATAAATAAAAGATCATAGGGCTGTAAATTGGTAAGTAATGCTGCCAAATCTCCTGGACGTTCAATCGCAGGACCCGAAGTCGTTTGGATGTTTGCACCCAGCTCATTTGCGATAATATGAGAAAGGGTTGTTTTCCCCAATCCCGGTGGTCCATATAGTAGCACATGATCTAACGCTTCATTTCTCATCTTTGCTGCTTCTATGTATACCTTTAAGTTTTCTTTGGCATGTGCCTGTCCAATATATTCACTCAAATAGCGTGGACGCAGACTAAACTCCACTTGCTCATCTTCGCTGGCCATTTTTGCAGAGATGATGCGATCTTCCATATAGCCTCACCTCCCTACTTCACCATTGATTTTTGCAATGCTAATTTAATCCATTCTTCTGTAGAAATTGAATCTACTACTATGAATTCAACAACTCGAGCAGTTGCTTCACTTGCTTCTTCTTCAGTATAACCAAGCGCAATTAATGCATCTACGACATCTCGCTCATTTGCCCTACTAAGGTCAGATTTGGTAATTAAATCATGCGCAAATCGATTCTCCCATCCTCTTTTCTTTAATTTATCTTGAATATCTAATACAATACGCTGGGCTGTTTTTTTGCCAATCCCAGGCATTTTGGTTAAATATTTGAGATCCTCCAGTTGAATCGCTCGTACGACTTCTTCCGGTTTACCATTTGCTAACATAGCAATCGCAGCCTTGGGACCAATGCCAGACACTTCGAGTAAGAGACGAAATAAGTCCCGTTCCTCAACGGTTATAAATCCGTACAATAACTGTGCATCTTCACGTACAACTTGATGGGTAAACAAAAAAACATCCGATCCTTCTTCAAATCGAAACAGATTCGCAACATATACTTGGTAACCTACTCCATTTACGGCAACTGCCACATAGTCACTTCCTAAATAATGCACTTTCCCATTTATAAACTCAATCATGTTTTTATACCCCACTTGGTACCCATTTGATGACCTTCACAAATTGCAATGGCTAGTGCATCTGCCACATCGTCAGGCTTAGGAATAGCAGGTAAGCGAAGTAAAACTTTCACCATTTCCTGAACCTGTCGCTTTTCTGCTTGTCCATACCCCACTACGCCCATCTTCACTTGTAGGGGTGTATATTCTGTAATGGGAACACCAGCCTCTTCAGCTGCCAACATCATGACACCGCGAGCTTGACCTACAGTAAAAGCTGTTGTCACGTTTCGATTAAAAAAGAGCTTCTCAATAGCTACCACATCTGGTTGATAGGAAGCAAATAATTTGGTGAAATCATCATAAATTTGCTTTAAACGTGTTGCCGTATTTAAACCTGCCTTCGTTTGGACTGAACCATAATCGACAGCTGATAATCGATTTCCTAAACGATCTATAATTCCGAATCCTACAATTGCGATCCCCGGATCAATCCCCATTATCCGCAATATCGATTTCTCCTTTCTCACAAGAACGAACATTCATTCTAAAATCATACCACAACAGCAAAGCAGGTCAAGAAAATACAGGCCGTTCAAATGGAAAAACAAAGCTTCTTCCCTCAAGTTTGGAAAGAAGCTTTGTCATGTAGCGATTAACTGCCAATTATTTTCGATGCTAATTTTATGGAGTTGATTCGCTAATATCATTTGCTCTAATACTGCACGAGGCTGAAATTGTGGTTTGGTTAATAAGCGGCGTGCAATCATTACATTCTCAATCATTAAAAGTAAGCTTTTCATATCACAACGAAACGCATCCTCTTTTAATTCATCGCGATATACGATATAAGCCAATTCTTGCTCACGGTTTAATTTAATCTGAACCAAATCTCGCATCCAAATGAGCAGTAATTCCAATACATAGGAAACATGCACTTTATCTTTATCCACTTGCATCCAATCGCTCTCGATGGATAGTAATGCTTCGGGTTGATTGCTTATAACTAACTTCCCCCACTGCTTCACATGAAGACTGGTTTCTTTAAAGTCGTCTATATTAAATTGTGTTAATTCATCTACAGGTATGGATAAATGCGCCCATATCGATGCCACTGTATCTGAAATGCCATGTGTGATCAGTTGCTCTTTTTTTAATTCAGGAGGTATATCCATAAATCGAACCTTTTGACAGCGAGATAAAATTGTCGGGAGCATCGCTTGTATGTGTGAGGTAATCAGAATCGCCAACATCGGTGAAGTCGGTTCTTCTAAAAATTTTAACAAGCTATTAGCAGCTTCAGGTCTCATCTGATCTGCCATTTCAATCACGACAACGCGTGTAACACCCACAGACGCTGCAAACCGAAATTGCCTCTGCAATTCTCGCAATTGATCAATTTTAATGTAAGTACCCTCAGGCTTAATCGTGACAATGTCAGGATGGTTTCCATGCTCAATTTGCCTACATGAAGTGCAATGGTCACATGCATCACCTTCTTGCACCTCACAATTGATCGCCTTGGCTAATTCAATCGCCATCCTCTTTTTTTCCGATCCTTTGGGGCCATAAAAGCAATAAGCATGTGCGATTTTTTTCCAAGCCAACGCCTTTTGAAATTGTTCAATCACATGTGGTTGACTTTTGATATGCTTAAAGGACAACTTCATCACCTATACAATCAATTTAATCGCTCTAAAAATGAAAACGAATCGCCAATACGCCCATTTTTCATCATTTGTTCATCATATCAGAAAAAAGTAGCAAAGTCGATATTGATTTAATATTTTATCCCAAGCATGTTGATTTTCATTATTTTTTCATTTTAGCGTCGTGTATTTTGCTTTCCATGCACTTTCGCCTTGCAAAGCAGCTGAAAAGACCGCTCCGCCAAAACTCCCTATCGGTCAAACAGGTTATCCGCTTCTTCCTTCAGGTTTTGGCGGAGCTAGGTACGGCTCAAAGGCATTTCCGCTCAACATACACTTCCTAAATTTGGATAATCAACACTACTGATTTTATCCCTTGTATTAGTGAATGTCTTTTTTCTTGAAACGACCACCATGAACATCATGTATATGTCCAATCGCTAGAAATGCTTCGGCATCCAACTCTTCCACAATCGACTTTAATTTGGCTTCTTCTAAACGCGTGACCACACAAAAAATCACTTTTTTATCATCCCCGGTATAAGCACCTTCTCCATTTAGATAGGTTACGCCGCGCCCTAACCGGTTCAAAATGGCTTCACCGAGCACTTGATGACGATCACTAATAATCCATACCGATTTTGTCTCATCAAAACCTTCAATTGTAATATCAATCATCTTAAAAGCGATAAAATAAGCCATCAGTGAGTACATCGCACGATCCCAAGATCCAAACACGAAACCGGCGCTACCCAGTATAAACAGGTTAAAAAACATCACAATTTGCCCGACTGAAAATGGCGTCTTTTTGGCCAACCAAATCGCCATGACCTCCGTGCCATCGAGGGATCCCCCATTACGAATCACCATCCCTACACCGATTCCTAGTACAATACCACCAAAAACAGCTGCTAGAAGCGGATCATCTGTAACTTGTGGTGTATGATGTAGCCAGGTTGTGCCTATGGACATCGCAACTACACCAACAAGTGTAGAGAGAGCAAATGTTTTTCCAATTTGTTTATAGCCAAACACAAAAAAGGGAATATTAAATACAAAGAGAAAAATACCAAGGGGAATCTTAGTTAAATAAGAGGTCATGATGGATATTCCAACAATCCCACCATCTACGACTTGGTTCGGTACCATAAATAGTTCTAATCCTACAGATACAAGTCCTGCTCCAATTAAAATAAAAATAAGTCTTTTGATAATGGTTGCTAAAGGTAAGCGTTTATGTTGTTGCAAAGCTGTTTCTACCATCTCGATAAAATCCACTCCTTCATCAGGTTAGTATCATTATATTATGGGTTCTCTATGAATGGAATAAGAGCTAGCCAAATACCTGAAGTATTGAGCTAGCTCTTAAGCAATTTCAAAGCGAACCTATTACGCCGTAACAAACAGTGCCGTAATGTACATCACAGCTATGCCAACCATCAGACCTGTGATACCCGCTGGCGTCATCAGTCCACCAGCATTAGATTCTTGTTTCTCCAAATGGAAAACTTGGACCACCACTTGAAAGATGGCTCCAGAACCAATTGCCAAGAAAATGAGTGACCAGACTGGAGAATAGACAAATCCACCAATCCAAGTACCAAAGATAGCAGGTACTCCGCCTAGTAAACCTAACGCAATGAGATGCAGCAGCAGTTTGGAGCGCTTTATCGATTCACGTGCTACGGGTGCCACAATTGCTAGGCCTTCGGTGATATTGTGCAAAGTGAAGCCCATGATTAAAAATGCACCCATCGCTACTTCACCTAGCGCAAAAGAGGCACCAATCGCTAAACCTTCACCTAAGTTGTGTATCCCAATACCTAGTGCAATTAAGTAAGCTATTGTAAGTTTATGATTGAAATCTGAACCAGTTGCTTGTCGTGACTCTGTGTAAGTACTTACACCATTTAACAATAAAAATGTACCTAGCCCAGCTAAAACAATGAGTCCGATTCCTTGATAAGCACCTGGAATTTCCACTGCGAGTTCAATGGCTTCCCATAAAGAATCAAATCCTAGGAATACTAATAAACCAATGGTAAGGGCCAATACAAATGTATAGCCTTTTCCACCTAATTTCGCAATAAACGGCTTCCATAGCATACCAAGCAATACGGGGATAACCCCTACAAAAATACCAATTAAGGCAAACATACCATAAGTGGATACATCTGCTTTGGGCGCGAGTTGCGCTGCAGCAATTTCACCAGAAAATACGGTTCCTGTTCCTGTAATGATGGTAACATCGTAAGGCTCACCCTCTACCCAATGGATCGGAACTGTAATTTCAGCACTGTCAAATCGATTAAGCTGTTCTTTGGTTGTTTCAAATTCCCAAATGGCATCATTTAGTGTGAGTTGGGCAATCGTCAAGGGATCAGCCCCTGTATTCGTTACCGTAGCATGTATTTTTCCTTCTTCTGCCCATACCCGATCAAATGTGAGTTCTTCCAACGGGATATCTGAGCGGGTCAATACCTTATCAATCCCCTGAAACATGCCAAAAATAGCTACAGCTAGTAAAAGGATGGGTAAAATTCCATAAAACCACTTTTTTGTTTGTGTATGCATTAGATATTCTTCTCCTCCTATTCCTTAACTTCAAAAACACCCATCCAGCCTAGTTCAGCAAATTCGCTTTGATGAGCATGGAACATATACTTACCGGGGAAATCAAATTTGAATTCTAAAATTGCGCGCTCCCCTTGACACATGGTTACAGTATCTGTAATTTCGTATTGGGTGAGCGATGTACCAGTACGGTAGAGTTTAAAAACATCTCCATGCAAGTGAAAGGAGTTAATCAAATCAAATTCGGTCACATTGACACAATAGACCCGTACTTTTTCTCCTACTTTGAGTTGAATCGGTCGATCCATGTAAGCATTCGCTAATCCGTTTACCGTGTAAAACTCATTTTCACCATCAAAATCGGTGTCAAACGCATTCATCACCATAACCATTTCTGTCATTTTCTCACGTGGCTCTTTCGGATCGATAATGAAAGCCCCGTACATGCCTTTTTCGATATGTTTTTTGAGAGGCATCACATGACAATGATACAAGTGAAGCCCAAATGGCTCTGCCGTAAATTCATAAGTAAAGCTTTCACCTGGATTTATAATCTCGTACACGCCATCCATATTCCCAGGGTGCTTTCCATGAAAGTGAATCGTATGCGGATGCGTCGCGCCATTTGTAAAATGAATACGAAGTAAGTCACCTTCTGTGGCACGAATAGTTGGTCCAGGCACACGTCCGTTATACGTCCATGCCGGATAGTATACACCACCAGCAATCTCCACTTCTTTTTCTTGTGCGAACATTTCATACTCACGTAATGTTCTACCATCTGGCAATTTGCTCACTTTACCATAATCAAAGTTATATAAAACATCCTCAGCAACCTGATAAGCATGTGCGGATGCTTGTTTCGTCATCATATGCGCACTATGTTTCATTTTTGAATGATCGATCGCATTTGCCTGTGAGGTTTGCCCAAACCATTTTGGAAGTAATGTAGCTGCAGTAGCACCCATCAAACTACCAAAACCTGCTTTAATCAATCCACGTCTCGACACGCGGTAGGATTCCGCTTTATTTTCTTTACTAAAACTCATAATGTTTCCCCCCACCAATTCTTTTTCGCATTCACAATTATATAGGAAAAAAGAGCTATTTAAAAGGATTTTTTTCATAAAGAAAAAACCCACAGCATGAAACAACCGTGGGTTCGCAATGGGGCTTACATTTTTTCTTCTAATTCATGTATTGCAGATTGATTCTGCTCAATTTTTTCAATTAATTCAAGACGATGTCGCTCAGCTACCTGCTTAGAAATAATTTCACGCTTCTCCAGGTCTTCTATCGCTTCATGTTCATCATATAACATTTGATTTTGAGCAATTAACTGTTCCTCTGCTTGGAGCATAGGATTTTCTTGATAGAGCTGATCAATGTCGTGACGCGTTTTTTCCATCTTTTCTTGATATGCTTGTACCATCTCTTCATGAAGTACGGGCGAAAGAATCGCCTGCTCTTTTAAACGGTTCAGCTTATTGATCCCCACTTGATAACGTTGAAAACGCGCGACATATTCTTCATATGCTTGTAGTTTAGGATGATCACTATTAATTTTGAGCCATTGTACGAGTTTTTTAATGGTTAGCCCTTGTACGATCAAAGAGAAGAAGACCACACTAAAGGCAAGTACAATCATTTTTTCGCGATAAGGAAAATCGAGGGGTAAGCTTAAAGCAAGTGCGATAGATAATGATCCTCTTAAACCGCCCCAATTAAACACATGTTTCCATTTCCAAGAAATTTCTTTTACAAATCCAACACTACCGTAAACAGCTAGGGTACGCGCCACCACTACAATGATGATTGCCAAGACAATGCTACTCGTATGGCTAATCCAATCAATACGGTTGATCTCCAAGCCTACCATCAGGAATACGATGGAATTGGCAATGAGTGCGAGCGTATCCCAAAAGCTATTCAAGTTAAGCTTTGTTGTTGCAGACATCCCGATCTTAGATCCATAATTTCCTAAAATAAGTGCAGCGGTTACCACCGCAATCACTTCCGATACATGAAACGCTTCTGCCACGATAAAGGAACCATAGAATAGAATGATAGAAAATAAAATTTCAAGCGGGTAGTCATCAAACATGCGGGTCAATTTTGAAAAAACATATCCAAATATGCCACCGATTGCAAGTCCCCCGCAAACTACTTTTAGAAATTCTAATACACCATATCCGATCCCTAAGGCACCCATGTCCAAATATACTAAGAGCATGGTGCTCGAAATGATAAACAACACATAGGCGAGACCATCATTAATGAGACTCTCACCTTCCATAATCACTGCCAATCGTTCATTTACACCGATGCTTTTAAAGATTGAAATCACACTTACGGGATCAGTGGCAGCCATCAATGCTGCAAAGGTAAAGGCAGCTTGTACACTTAAACCGAGCCAATGCATGGAAGCAAAGCCAACAATGAGATAAGAAATGGCAGTCGAAAGGACAGCTAGCAACAAGATCGGTTTTTTATTTATGAATAGCTTTTCAAAAGGCATTTTAAAGCTAGCTTCTCCTAATAATGCCGGCAAAAATAAAAAAATAATCGCAAATTGGAAGACACCCTCTTTAACAGCAAAAGCTTTTAATTCCTCTAAACCCGATATCGGTGTGACTCCTACCAGTGCTCCTACGATTACTAACGCAATCGGGTAGGCAATATTTAACTTTTTTGCAATCGCAGTCACAGTCCCTGCAATCACCAGTAGTAATAAGCTAAGCTCTAATAGTTCCATTCATCCACCTCAAAGTCATTTATGATCAACGATCTGTCATTATTGTGAGCTCCGGTAAGCATCTATATGTAAAAGTTCATCGACCGTTACAAACTGATATCCATTTGCTTTCAAATGCTTAATCATCTTAGGTAATGCATCTACAGTCGCTTGTAACTGCTCTCCGCCCGCATTGTGTTGTAAGATAATTCCACCTGGACCGGTTTGTCTTTTTACCGTAGCCACAATATGATGAGCCGAAGGACCTTTCCAATCCTGCGTATCCACACTCCAGTTTATAATTTTATATTGTTGGTTGATGAGCGTATTTAGAACCATTTCATTGGTCGCGCCATATGGAGGTCGCATCAGGATCGGTTTTTTTCCAACTGCCTTTGCAACCGCTTGATCTGTCCGACTTACTTCTGCTAAAATCTGCTTATTTGTACGTTTAGTCAGTAAAGGGTGACTATAGGAGTGGTTCCCAATAATATGTCCTTCTTGATCCATTTTTTTCAAAACATCTGGATATATTTCTGCCATTTTTCCCACCACAAAAAAAGTAGCCGACACTTGTTCTTTCTTCAAAATCGCTAAGATTTCATATGTATAATGGCGATCTGGACCATCATCAAAGGTAAGTGCTACTTTTTTGTCAACTGTCGGTCCGTGAAAAATAAGCGCTTTTTTTTGATATTGTAGATATTCTTTTTTATCTTGATAGGAAACTCTGATTTCTTTTAATTCGCTAAATCTCGCTTCTTTATTGATTTGCTTAGGCTTACTTATACGTGCTGAAGCATCTACTTCTGTGCTATATATACAACCTGTTAAAATAAGTGGAGTGAAACATAAAAGCATGATTAAGCGAATCGTACGCATTTATCTAACCCCCTTAAAAATATGTCATATATGACGATCTGAGAAAAAAGCATGTTTCATACTTTATATTTTATCATATTCAAACAAATCTCGACATGTGATTCAGGAAAGTTTTGTCCATCTCGATTCAACTAAAAAAGTTCATTACCTCGAGTGTAATGAACTTTTTATCTATTAACCTGCTGGCATAGGCGTTGGCGTGGGTTCACCATATCCATTCTGATATAAATCGTCGATAATGGTTCGAATTTGTAGGGGTGTCTTACCTTCCGCCTTTAACTTCGCTGATTCCATCGCAATTTGCTGACAGGCATAGCACTTCATACCATGTGAATCCCATACGACATTCCCATTCTCTTTGATCTCTTTGATAAAACAGTCTTTATTGTTCTCATGCCCAGCACTCATGCCGCAACCACAGTAACATGGAATCGACGTAATCAAATCATGATGCATCAGCGCCGTACGATACGCCTCTTTAACCGTTTCATTCTCTCCAGATAAGAAAGAAGGAAGTTGTTCGCTTGTGGTCTCCTCCTGTATATCACCTGACATGGCATTGTGCGCCATTTTCGTCTCTTTACTGCTTTGACTCACATCGGCACCACAGCCACTAAATATGAAAAAACTACCGACTATGCATAATGTAATCAGAAACCACGATTGCTTTCTCTTCATAGCTTCCCTCCTCATAGATACACTTTACATTTTACAACATCTGCCCTGATCAACATTTGTCGATTAAATGTTTTTTTGTGGGTCGCTTCTCCTCCATCTCCGATTATATAATCACGCCAACCCGTTGCAAAAAAAATCCCCTTTCATAACATAAATTAATAGAAATAAACGCTTAAACTCCACCCATTTAAAATCTTTGTAAAAAGGTTGGTGGAGCTGAATTCATTGAATCAGAAACAAAGACTTCCAAGCTTTAAACAGGATTTCAACTTGCCATCTTAACTAATAGAGATCATGAATTTTTCCCCTTCGGAACGAATTTCAAAGGGGTCTCTTACTCTTCTCTGTATACGTAATTCCTTTTTTTGATATGAATATTCTAATCGGCTAGATCGAAGATTTGGCGTTCCCTTCGTCATTTTTGAAATGGCCTCTAATATTCTCCTTTAATTACAAAAAATGAACCTCGAATTATTCCCGCTAGCTTAGACTTCTGTCTAGCAAATTTAAAATTACTTTCTAACTCTTTTGGTATTTCCATCTTCTCAGAAAGTTTAAAACCAATGGCTCGCTTTTTAGGATTATCAATCGTATACATGACATTGACGACAAGACCATTCGCATAAAAGACATAGGAAAATTTGATGTTTTCCACTTGAAAACACGATGTTTCTAAAGGTTCGGCAGCAAACGCAATATCACGTTCTTCACTCAAAATTCGTTTCACATAATCAACGATCTCCTTGCTTTTGCTAGCTGGTGTAACCGCAAATTCATGCTTATATTTGTTCATAAAGTAACGGGCTTCGTGAGCACGTAAACCAGCAAGGGTTTTTGCTACTGGTGAAGACTCTAAACCAATTGTAGAGACATTTTTAAAGTCAACAATATAGGACATTCTCATCCCATCCCTTTACCTCTGTATTTTCTAATAACTAGATATTTCTTTTTGGATAAATGGATCACTCTAGGTTCTTCTCGTATTGATGCTTCTATCAGACGTAGACTCAGCAAATACCCTAAGAAGTGCAATTTCGTGAAAGTTTTTGCTGTATCTAGCGTTTAAGCGGCTACTAAAGCTATTGGCGGACGGACATTGTATTCATGCTTTGTTTTAGTCATTATTGGACATTCACATTCCGGTATTTGGACAGCTTGCACTTCGACGTGCAGTTGCTGGTGCTACTTCTACTACAAAATTAGAATCATGTTTCTATTATTGTTATTGGTAAATTACTTCAGACATTTTTGTTCATCTGGAGTAATAATCTCTTTTTCCTTCCATTCTTCTAATGCGATATTTTTTCGCCAAGGTTCCAGATCCATCAATATTAACAGCAAAAACCCATATACCTTGCTCATTTTCAACAAAACCTACATACCATCCCAATCCCATGCCTGACAGTCTTATCCCAATTTTTCATGGAGCGTGTATTTATCTTGTTCATCCTGAATCATCTTTCACTTAACAGTTTTTTGATGCTTCTCAGCAATAGGGAACTGTTCCTCGACCAGCATTTCTATAAACGCTACTTGCTCCAAGGCTGAAATTTTCCGACTACTATCTAGACAAAATGTATCGACTCCTCCTGATATATAATGGTTTTGGCAATTTAGTCTTGAAACGCTCTGTTGCATCTCTTTTTTCCCTATTATTCTCGCTATATCCAAGTAGAACCCTATAGCGCACTCCCTCATGGCAGAAGCTAGTGAATGGTCACGGTCCCAGCTCTCAAATTCTCGTTCCACACCATCCCAGCGCTTTACTTCATATTCATCCCTTATTGCTGAAGTTTCTAGACCGATCAAAGCATTTGCGATTTTAAAAGTCGATTCAGGGATGAATCTCTCTTTGCTTCTCTCCTTGTTATAGATATATATCTTATCGTTCCCTCTTCAACGTCTGACACCTCTGTATTCTGCTACTCTGCTATAACAGAAGTTCCCATTCCAGCAATCAGCACAGCCAATACTCCTCATCCACTTCACTTTCCCACTCCTTTATGTCAGAATGTCAATTGGTTGTTGTTCCCTTATACTATAATCAACCAAATAGACTTAGCAAAGAACTGTTCTTGTCATCTGTACCCATACAGATACTTGGAGAGGAGCACAATCATGGGAAATAAATATAAGGAAGTCATTGCTGAAATTCAATCCAGAATCAAAGATGGACGGTTACAATCCGGGAAGAAACTCCCTTCCATCCGTAACTTTGCAAACGAATTAAACTGTAGTATCAACACCATTGTGAAGGCCTACAGTGAATTGGAAAAAGCACATCAAATCTACTCTGTTCCCAGAAGTGGCTATATTCTTGTGGGGAGTGACAAATCGGCGATATCCGAACCAATAATCATTGACTTCTCCTCAGCTGGCCCTGACAAAAGTAAAATGCCTTATCGGGACTATCAACATTGTATGAATCAGGCGATTGAGCTTTATAAAGAGGAAATGTTTCAGTACTCCGAGCCTCAAGGTTTACCCATCCTTCGCCATCAGTTATCAAAGCAAATTCAGGATCTTCAAGTTTTTGCGCCTCCTGAAAGAATCTGTGTTGTATCGGGATCCCAACAAGCACTTGACCTGTTAGTCTCGCTCCCATTTCCAAATCAAAAAGAAACGATCTGTGTAGAACAGCCGACCCATTTCAGTTTTATCGATTCTATTACTTCCCGTGGCTTGAAAACTGTAGGAATCGAAATAAGCCAGAATGGTATTGATCTTGATTATTTAAAAAAAGTATTTAAGGAAGAAAGCATCAAATTTTTTTATACAGTCTCAAGATTTCAGAATCCTACAGGCTTCAGCTACACCAATCAGCAAAAAAAGGAAGTTGTAGAACTGGCCAAAAAATATGATGTGTATATCGTCGAGGACGACTACATGGGAGATCTCGACACAAAAAAAAAGACTGATCCCATGTTTGCATATGATCCATCTGGCAGAGTGATTTATACCAAAAGTTTCTCGAAAGTCTTATTGCCCGGCTTAAGATTAGGAATGACTGTCTTGCCAGAAGTGCTATTAAAAGATTTCATAAGAGTCAAATTTGCAGCCGATATCCATACACCAGTCCTTACCCAAGGGGCACTTGAAATTTATTTAAGTAGCGGAATGTATAAAGCACATATTCAAAAGCTTAGAAGACAATACAAGAAAAAAGGTACCATACTCAAACAGGCTTATCTCGAATATCTGCCTGCTGGGTCCACATTCACAGGTGGTGACTCCGGCTTCTACTCGACAATTGAACTTCCTGGTGGTATGAAAGCTAAAGATCTTGTAGAACATCTAAAAGAGAAGAATGTATTGGTTCAAGATGCAACTAATATGTATCTCCCACAGTATAAGAAGGAAAACCTAATACGGGTGAGTGTATCACAGGTGGAGGATCGGAGAATTCCGGTTGGGGTGAAGAAGATCGGAGATGGAATAGTCGATTTGCAACGTTGATAAAATCTATATATAAAACTCGGTTGATGATATTACTGCAGTTAGCTTTGATACATGGTTATCAGATCCTGACTTAGATTATCTAATTGAATTTTATCACGAAGGAGAGATTACATTAGGTATCTTTGATAAGATTGACACGATATAGTGAATTTGTAAAAAAAGAGAGTTATGCTCAGATTGAATTTCACCCTAGTTGTTAGGCATAACTAGCAGTTGGAGGTGTATTTTTATGAAAACCACAGTTTTTGAACTATATTAAAGGAGAAAACAATGATTTTAGTCATCATTTTAGGATGGTAACTGCTTCGACCACCACCTGAATAGTATTTCAGAAAAACACGATCATTTATTCGATTAATCGCATCATTGATGATACGAACCATATGTTTCGCATGGATTTGGAAGACACAACAGCTCCATGTTATAATCGATAATAGTAATATTACTCATAAGAAATCGCGCCTTTAGTAGATGGTTGTTGGTACATTCATTTTACTACAAGTGAACGATTTCTTTTTATATTTTCGTAGAAAAATAAAAAGAGGCAAGCCCCTTTTGGGACAGCCCCATCCTGCTCTCGTATAAAATAAGATTAGTCCTGAATATGATAACGATATTTAATGACATTAATCGCTGCACGATGGTAAGGATCACGTAAGTATTTGAAAATATCATGTATGTCTGTTTTATGATCCATCACACCGCTAAATAATGAATTGGCTAGATTTACGATAGCCCGCTCTTGTGCATCCCAGTACATGGAATCCTTGATCAAGGCCTCAAATTCAGTTCCATATCGAGATACGTATTTCTCAACCGGTCGGCTTAATAAGGTAAGTAAGTAGTAAGCTGAGTTGTATTCAATATCATTTCTCGAGTAGGGACTCGCTTTTAAAGCTTGATAGCGCTTCATGTGGTTTAAATCTATAAATCTAAGTTCCATCTACTCCCCTCCTACATTCATTTTACTATAAAAGTCTTATATTTTCTCGTTAATTTATAAAAAAGCTTGCCAAATGACAAGCTTTTTTAAAGTTTTGTCCTATGCACTTTGCATTTTTTCTGGTGGTTCTACTTTCTTTTCACCGAAAATGATTTTAAGCAGTGGCGGTGTAACTAAAGTTGTAATTAATATGACAATCACGATAGAAGTATAATACTTATCAGACAGTAAGTCCGCTTGCTTCCCGATAGTTGCAATAATAAGCGCTACTTCTCCGCGTGAGATCATTCCTGAACCGATTCCAAGTGCTGATTTCCATTGATAACCGGTAAGGCGTGCACCTAATCCACTACCGATCAGCTTGCTCAAAATCCCGATAATGGTAAAGATAGTAATAAATAAGATTTGATCCGATAATCCAACAAAACTCACATTTAAACCAATACTGATAAAGAAGATCGGAACGAATATGACATAGGCAATCGGTTCGATCTTTTCTTCTACCACATGCTTAAACGAAGTTTGTGAAATCGCAATCCCCGCGGCAAATGCACCGATAATACCAGCAACCCCAAGCTTTTCAGCCATAAAAGCAAGTCCGAGCAAGATGACCATAGCGCCGCTCATCACGGCTTCGGTGATGCGTAAGCGGGCAAATAAGCGCATGAGCCACGGGACTACTTTCCAACAGATACCGATGACAAGGACAAAAAATAAAAATTTCTTCCCGATCACAAGGGAGAGTGCATCTCCACTGCCCACAAAGCTCATGGTGAAGGCGAGTAAGATCACAACCAGAATATCATCGACGATCGCTGCACCCAGTATAGTAGCACTCTCTTTACTTTTTAGTTGACCGAGATCACGTAAGGTTTGCACAGAAATACTAACGGATGTAGCCGACAATAACAATCCAATGAAAATCGCTTCAAATTGCGACATCCCGAAAGCAATCCCCCCGATATAACCACCTAATAGGGGAAGCAGAATGCCACCAACAGCGACAGCAAATGACGAACGTTTTGTTTTATTCAATTGATCTACATCGGTTTCTAATCCAGCAATAAACATTAAGAGAAGCACACCGATCTGGCTCAATTCAGTGATAATGTCACTACTTTCGATGAATCCGAGCATTGCTGGTCCCACCAGAACCCCAACCAGCAATTTCCCCAGTACCGCTGGTTGCCCTAAACGAGCACTTAAATCTCCAGCAAATTTAACAGCTACTAAAATGAGGAGGAGTTGAAAGAAAAAAAACAATATAATCCCATCCCTTACTTTATTTTCCACATATAAAATGACAGAAAGAGCCCGTCGATGACAGGCTCCTCCAGTATGCTTTACTATGCTCTTTTACTCTATTATAGGTGTAAATCGCCACTTCTTCAATACTTATTATCTAATTTCCCCAAGCATGTTGCGTAAACATCACTGCCATCCCTTTATCCATCACTTTCTTCCATATCAAAATTGGTATACACACTTTGTACATCGTCGTGATCTTCGAGCGCTTCCAGCAGGGTAAGGATGCTGGTCAGTGTTTCCCCAGAAATGTGAATCTTATTTTGGGGGACAAAGGTAATTTCGGCATCAGTAAAAGTTATGTCGCTTTCTTCCAATCCATTCTTCACCTGTTCGAAGGCCGTAGGAGAAACGGTAAGTTCATAGTACTTGTCGGTGATTTCTAAATCATCTGCACCCTGTTCTAATGCGAGAAGGACGAGCTCATCTTCATCCAGTACAAGTGATTGGCGCGCTATAGTCAGCACCCCTTTGCGCTCGAACATCCACGACACACATCCGCTCTCGCCCAAATTCCCCCCACGTTTAGAAAAGATATGGCGTACATCCGCTGCGGTACGATTTCGATTATCTGTTAATGCTTCGACCATTACAGCAATACCCGCTGGTCCGTAACCTTCATATAAGATGGATTCGAACTCATCTCCATCTCCGCCACCGGCTGCTTTTTGGATGGCTCGCTCTATGTTATCATTGGGCATATTTTGGGCCTTGGCTTTCGTAATCGCAAGTCGTAATTTTTGATTGGTCGCAGGATCTTTATCCCCTTCACGCGCTGCTACATAAATCTCACGGGCCAGCTTTGCAAAAATCTTGCCACGAATCGCATCTTGTCTCCCTTTGCGATGTTGTATATTCTTCCATTTAGAATGTCCTGCCATGCTCTCCCACCTCGTTTCTCTTTATAATCCCCAGTCACGTAGATAACGAAAGTCAATTCCCACCGTGCGGTTACTTACTTTTAAGATGACAGGCATGGTACGTTTGTACTGATTGCGTATAATGCGTTTACTCACTTGATCGATAAACGACTGCTCAAATCCGAGTTCATGTAGCTTAGATAGTGAATAGTTATGATCCACCATATAATAAAGCAATTGGTCAACTTCTAAATAACTAAATCCAAGTTCTTGTTCATCTGTTTGATCCTCCCATAAGTCAGCACTGGGTGGTTTCGCAATGATCTCTTCGGATACACCCAGATAAGACGCTAATTGACGTACTTGCGTCTTATATAAGTCCCCTAAGGGATTTACAGCCGAAGCACTATCCCCAAATTGGGTTCCATACCCGAGTAATAACTCTGTTCGATTACTTGTGCCGATCACCAAAGCTTCATGCAATGCAGATAGATCATATAAGATCGTCATGCGTTCGCGTGCCATTTTATTTCCCTGCCGGAGCGGGCTTGCATCTGGAAAGGATTCAAAATAGCCATCGATCTGAGGTGTAATATCTACCGTAAAAGATTCGACTTGGGTATCTTCAATGGCCAGTTGCGCATGTGCGAGGCTATCTGGACTGCTTGTCTGATACGGCATACAGACTGCAATCACATTTTCCGAACCAAAAGCCTTAACGGCCAAGTATAAAGATAAAGCCGAATCTATTCCCCCAGATAATCCTAAAATCACTTTGCTAAAACCGCTTTTTTCAACTTCTTCTCGTAAAGCCGTCGTTAACATTTCCGTTGCTAATACTTCATTGATACGTAAAAAAGGTGCTTGTTCTAAAATTTCCTCTACTACAGTCACCGCCATATTCCCTCCCCGGTGTACTTACGCTGAATGCGCTGTAATTCACGAATGGTCAGATCGCGATTTTCATCACGAAGCATGGGCATCTGATAGCGAGCACGTTTTACTTTTTCAAAATCAATATCTACAATCAACAATTCTTCTTTAAAAAGGGCCCCCGTTTTTTCAATAACGCCATGTGGATTCATCACGGCCGAACCCCCAAAGAAGGTAACCCCGTCTTCAGTGCCTACTCGATTGGCAAAAAGGATATAGGAACCGTGAAGCAAGGCTTGGTTTTTCATAATCGAATACCAAGTATCTTGCGCGTCTAATCCTTCTTCATTTAGTCCTCGTCCAGGTGAATTCGAAAGGACAATGATCATTTGTGCGCCATCCTGTGCCAATATGTAGGAAGTAGAAGCATGCCACATATCTTCACATATCAGTAGTCCCATTGCCCCAAAACGTGTTGGAAAGCTATGAATCCGATCGCCACGACCAAAATAACGTGCTTCATCAAACATGCCATATGTAGGTAAATAGATTTTACGATGAAGCGTATTGAGTTGTTGGTTACTGACATAGACTGCTGAGTTGTATAAATTGTGCTCAGGAGTACTCTCAACAAAACCAAACACGACATCCATTTCTCCCGCTGTGTTTACCAAAGACTGAATATCGGGGCTAAATGGATCTCGCGCTACTTCATATGTGAGATCCAATAAATTGTAACCTGTTAAACTGAGTTCAGGAAAAACGATGAGATCCACCTCTTGTTCTTGCGCACTGCGGATCATCTTTTCGTGTAACGCTAAGTTTTCATCTACACGACCCAAGCGTGGTCTTATTTGTGCAATTGCTACTCTCATTTCTTGTGCCCTCCTCAGGTCAACCCTAAAGGCTATAATTCCATTTTTCATCATACCATAAACCCTTAGGCGTACCAATAGATAGGCAAAACACGAATCTTCGTCATCAAATATTCAAACGGGCTATTGCTTGATTCCAACGATCGAAGTGATTGGAAATTTTATGTAAGTAATGGAGGGAACTATCCCAGTTATACCCCGCTTTACGCTTAGCAAGCCCGATACTTTCTCGATAAAACTCATTGGGAAAAGAAAGCAAGATATGATAAATCTTTTTTTCCAATGTGGTTAACGGCAAAAAAGATTCATAGGATTGCATGATTTCATTTAAACATTCCATATCCCAATCATTTTCTGCTAGCATACGAGTCGATATTTGAAAGTAATCTCCTAATTGCAAATCATAGTCAGCGGTCTCAAAATCAATCAACCAGACCTTTTCCCGGTGATCGACTATCCAGTTATGACTCGCAAGATCACGATGTGCTAAGCAATTTCCCATTCGATAACTGTTGGTAAGGGGAATGATCGGATAATGGGAGAGTCTCTTCCAAGTATGCACACCAGCCTTGTAATGTTTTTCCCCTACTCTTCTTAATATCCTGCTCAAATCTTCCGGAAAGTGGTTCATATTGCACATCACCTGATAAAACTGAAGCAGACGATAATACAAACGATGATAAAGCAAGAAGGACGCCCCCTCTACAGGCGGCGTCTTCAATCCGCGTCCTAAATGATGAAAACGGGCAAGTGTACGTATCATCTTCTTAATATCATTTTTATTGGAATAATTCCCGGTACGACTCTCAATAAAAGGCGTTAGAAACCATGTTTGATCGTCTGATTGAATGGTTAACATAGCCTGAAATCCGCGCAATCGGAGCTCCTGATCTATGTTTAGCCACCAGCTCGCATACCTTTTATTCGCTATTTTTTTGGCAATCCATTTTCCGGATGCTGTATCGATACACCAATTTCTACGATAGGGTTTGATATGATGAACTTCTGACTTGATTAACTTTTCCATTTCAACATAGTCAGGTGCTTCCATCCTTTACTCCCTTCATTATCCTTCAGTTGAGGAACTTTCTTTGCGATAGATCAAGGCCTGCTCCATATGCGTCTGAGGATGGGCCACCGGATTAGCATCATAATAGGGATAAGATACCGGTTGTGGCTGAAAAGGCATGGGTGCTGGATAATAAGGCATTTGAAAAGGAACCTGATTCATAACACCAGCTTGATCCGATACAAAAGGTAGTGGCGGAGGCGGTGGCGGCATGATACCATAATGAAAGAATGCATGAGGATCTATTGGTGGAAAAGCCTCTTCTTGCCTCTGTTGATCATCATTACTTTCTCGTGCTTCGAAAGTCTCTGGCACTTTAGACTCTTCTTCGACATCCGGCTCTAAATAAGTGTGTGTCGGCTCCGATGGCGCAATCGAAACTTTTCCTGTAGGAACACGAATTTTCGTACCTGCTTCCAACTGATCATGGTCTTCGATATGGGGATTTGCTTCTAAAAGACGCTCAACGGGCATTTTGTATTTTAATGCCACTTCTGAAATGGTATCCCCGGAGCGAGCGATATGAATTTTCAATTGACAACCCTCTTTTCATTCTGTCGGTTCAATCTATCCTATGCAGAGGCCTAGTAATAATTTCTTCACATTACCAACAATATGAGTAAACCGTATACATATGCGTGAAGGAAGAAACAGACAACCCGTTTGACCGTTAAATACACATTAGTCAAATCAACATGCTTGGGTCAGAATATGATTAAGGAGAATTTACCATGAAAAAAAGACGCCTCAATTGGACCAGCCTATTATTTCCCCTGTCTGCGCTCTGTTTTATTGTCTTAAGCTTCGGCTTTTTTCTGTCAACACAAGAATTGTTTAAGACCACAGACCAGCCAAAAAGTAGTGGAAATGTGCAAGATCAAGGCTCAAAACTTCAGGATTCTGATCTTTTCATGCTCGGACTTGGAGATTCATTAACACGCGGAATTGGTGATAAAACAGGAGATGGCTATTTTGATCAGGTGAAAAAAACGCTTCAAGCAGAAAAGAAAGGCACTTTAAGTAGTGTCAATCTGGCTATAAGTGGTCAAACCTCTTCTGAACTCGTCAAGCAAATGAAACAAGAAAAAGTGCAATCTTTGATTAAAAAAGCAGATTGGATCACCATTACAATTGGTGGAAATGACTTATTTCGTGGGAGTGGTCGTTTAGAGTCGATCGACCTGAAGTCTGCCAATCAAAGTAAGATCCAATATGAAAAAAACTTACATATGATTTTAGACACCATCACCTCTTTAAATCACGATGCGGTTGTGTATGTCTTCGGTCTCTATAATCCGTTTTCGGATCTAGCGGATGAAAAAACTTCAAGTGCTTTAGTTGCTGAATGGAATCTTGCCATCCAGCAAAGAGCAGCCGACTATGATCGTGTTGTGATGGTTCCTACTTTTGATCTCTTCCAATTACAACCCAATGCTTATTTGTATAGTGACCATTTCCATCCGAATCAAGCCGGCTATACACGTATGGCCAATCGTCTCATACCATTATTGCAGGATCACCCTGGGGAGGATACATCCAAGTGACAAATCCAACAACACTTTTATCTGTTTCCAATCTCACCAAAAAAATTGGCAAGCGGGAAATTGTCCATAATCTTAATTTTAATGTCCAGCCGGGAGAAGTATACGGTTTTTTAGGCCCTAATGGCGCAGGGAAAACCACTACGATTCGTATGCTGGTGGGACTTATTCGCCCCACTGCGGGAACCATCCAAATTAATGGCTATGATTTACAGCGTCAGTTTATACCTGCTATCCGCCAAATCGGGTGTATTGTAGAAAATCCTGAATTGTATCCTTACTTAACGGGTATGGAAAATATGCGTTTATTTGCCCGCATGATGAAAAATGTCTCACAAACCAAGATTGATGAAGTGATTCGCTTAGTCGAACTAGATCAACGCGTTCATGATTTAGTCAAAACCTATTCTTTAGGCATGAAGCAGCGACTTGGAATCGCACAAGCCTTACTTGGAGATCCGAAGTTGCTCATTTTAGATGAGCCCACCAATGGCTTAGATCCTGCCGGGATTCGTGAATTACGTACGTTTATCCGGATGCTGGCCACCGAGAAAGGAATCAGCGTTTTTGTTTCCAGTCACATTTTGAATGAAGTCCAATTACTATGTGACCGTGTAGCTATTATTCATCATGGCCGTATTGTCAAAACAGGACCGGTCTCTGACTTAATTGACCAACATCCACAAGTCGAGTGGACGGTAGACGAATGGGAACAAGCCCAAACATACTTTAAATCACTTCCGTATATTACAACGATTCAGAAGCGCGCACACAATATACTCCGTGTACAAATGCCGCTCGAAAAAATAGCAGAGACAAATGCAAAGCTCCTACAAGAACAACTACATGTAGTCGGAATTCGCCCCTACCAACAAACCTTAGAAGATATCTTTTTAGCGATGACTGGAGGCCAAACAGATGATTCCGCTAATCTATAATGAATGGCTCAAAATGGTACGAAAAAAACGGATTTGGGTGATCACTCTCATCCTACTCGTCCTGATACCGATTTTCACTTATGCTCAATTCCGCACCATTCAACAAACTGTGGCGGAGATGGGTACATCTGACTGGCGTGCACTCTTGCAACAACAAATCATCGACCAACAAAATCGACTTTCGTCCAGTCGTTTGCCAGAAGAGTGGCGGGATTGGATCAAATTAAGTATTCAGCAACAACAATACTACCTCGATCATGATATTAACCCGACAGCACCGGGTGCACCTACCTTCGTACGGAAATTTATAGAAGAATCCGTCTCGCTGTTTTTACCGCTACTTGTTGTCGTATTGGCAGCAGATATCGTATCGTCAGAACATACAGCTGGCACGATCAAATCATTGTTAACTAGGCCTGTTCAACGATGGAAAGTCTTATTGAGTAAATACTTGGCCCTCCTGCTATCCATTTCTGTGCTGATGATGATTACCGCCATACTCAGTTACCTAATCTCAGGTGTCATCTTCGGCTATCAAGGCTGGAATATGCCAGTCTTAACAGGTTTCCAAGAACAGAATGGACAACTCATCACCAGCTTTGTCCACCTGGTACCCCAATGGAAATATATTTTAATGGCATATGGTCTTGCTTGGTTTACCTGTGTGGCAGTAGGGACCCTTTCCTTCATGGTATCCGTCCTCGTTAGAGGTACAGCTGCCAGTATGGGCGTTATGCTCGCGGCAGTCATTTCCGGTAGCTTACTGGCGCAGTTAGCACCTACGTGGAGCATGTTAAAATATTTCGCCTTTACGCATCTGCGACTGACTGATTACTTATCGGGCAAACCCATTCTCATAGAAGGAATGAGCTTATCGTTTTCGATTCTAGTCTTATCCGTTTGGTCGATTTTGGCGATTTTGATTGCCTTTATCACCTTCCAACGTAGAGATGTACTCGCATAAAAAAACCTCCAATTGTTAGTCATCTAACAATTGGAGGTTTTTATATCTCCATTCTATGGCGTAATCGCTAACGCGATTGGATTCCCCCCTAATTTTACAGTTGAAATTACCTGATTTGTTTTAGTTTCGATCACAGTGACCGTTCCTTCACCTGGGATGGTACCCAACTGACTGTTCGCGACATATACATAACGCCTATCCGACGTGATCCCAAGAGAGAATGGAGCTGAACCTACTCTTACAGTTGCAATAATCTGATTCGTCTTGGTCTCAATTATAGAAAGCGTATTTCCACCTAAATTGATAGCATACACAAATCGGTCATCAGCCGTGATCACAAGAGCAGATGGTCTGGAATCAACGCCTATTGTTGATATGACTCGATTGACCTTCGTTTCAATCACAGATACTGTGTTTTCATCTGAATTGGTCACAAAAACATACTTGCCATTAGGTGTGATCTCCAGATCAGATGGACTTTCCCCCACCATAATAGTGGCGATGACTTTTTTCGTCTTCATATCAATGACGGAGACTTGATCATCTCTCGAATTACAGATATAGGCATACCGTCCATCTGATGTGATTCTGATATTGGCTGCAAACCCGCCTACCCTTATCGTTGACATAACTTGATGCGTTCTCGTTTCAATCACGGTTACAGAAGCTACAGCAGAGTTAATGCTTGAATTTGCAACATATACATATTGATCGTCTGGTGTGATCGCTATAAAGAGCGGTTCAGCCTCCACTTGAACGGTTGCTACTACGCGATTATCTTTTGCATCGATCACGGTGACCGAATTACTTTGATTATTAGCTACATAGATCCATTTTCCATCATGCGTGATCATGATGGGCTTAGTTGGAATCTCTTCAAACGATAGCGAACCCACCTCTATCAGTGCTGTTACGCTGTGGTCCTTTGTGTCTATAACCGTCACATGGCCAGGAGTGCCTTCACATAATATATAACCGTATTGCCCATTGGGTGAAAGAACTAACGCCAATGGAGGTCCTCCAACCGCAATATTTGAAATAAGTTGATTTACCTTTGTGTCAATGACGGATACTCTGCTCCCGCCAAAATTCGCAACATACACAGATGACATCGATCTACCTCCTTTTAATCATATTGCTTTATGAATTGTTATAGATCAAACAACGTCTTATGTTTAATTGCTAAGCAGCAGAAAACCTTGCAAATCATCTCCGCAGTTTCGTCAGGTATTCATATTGTTTTCATGGTGTAATCGCAATAACTCTAGGGTTACTATTAATTAAGGTTTTAGCAACAATCCGATTTGTTTTCGTATCAATTGTATACACAGCTCCAGAACCAGCATCATTACTAATTGTATAAACATACTGGCTATCCGGTGTTATCCTAAGATCGATTGGACTGGGTACTGAAATCGTCGCAACGACACGATTTGATTTTGTCTCAATAGCGTATACCCGGCCATGCATACTCTCCAGTATATAAACCCATTTATTTTGTGGGCTAACAGCTAATCGCAAAGATCCACTTCCTAAATTGAACTTACCCATAATCGTATTTGATTTAACGTCAACTACAGTCACTTCTCCGTTTCGTGAAGTGATATATGCATATCGGCTATCTGACGTGAAAGCGAAGAGAAATGGTTCTGTCACGTTTAATTTCGATATAAGCGCATATGTTTTGGAATCAATCACCAATACTTCATTGGTGAAGAGGCTTATGTATAGAGATTGCCCATCTGGGGTAAGAGCTAGTCGATTAGCAGCAATATTGCTTTTTGATAAAATATTAATTACTTTATTCGTCTTGATATCGATCGTTATCACTTGATTGGGACTTGAGGTAGCAATGTATGCAAATTGACTATTTGGAGAAATTCTAATTTCTTGAGCATCACCACCAAACAAGAGCGTGCCGATCAAATCATGAGTCTTGGTACATATCACAGCCACTAGGGTGTTTATACTCCGTACTACAATATACACATATCTTCCATCCGGAGTTACTGCAATCAGATTTTTGTTGTTAACATTAATTCCATTTCCTACAGGAATGCGGATGTTAGCAATCCGTGAATGGGTTTTCGTGTCAAATACAGCTACATTGCTAAAAGGAGTAAAAAGCAAAAAACTCACTATATATACGAATTGTCCGTTTGGCGTAACTACAATACCGTTTCCATCCCCCGCATTTGTTACTTGGTTTACGGCAATAAGCGCGTGTGTTTTTGTGTCGATCACTGAAACTTGCCTATTGGTAGCACTTAACACATAAACATAGCCCATTTCTATTCTCCTTTACCGAATAAGAAACTTGAATAGAAAAATATATGTCAAGTGAATTAAAAGTATGCATGAGCCAGTAAGTCTTGTTTAGAAGGTTCATCCTCATTCCTATCCATTTTCAGTATAATCTTATCCGATTTGTTCTATCGTTTGGTTGACCAAACTGCAAAAACGATATGAACGAACTTATATCAAAAATATCTTAAAGCGATCGTTCTCCTAAAAAAATATGCAATTGAATCCTAGGATTCGCTTGCATATTTTCAGCCGAAAACCTCATGCTAATCCTATTAAGAACTGGATAGGGTGGGGTCTATGCAAAATGTGGGATTAATCTTGCAAGGCGGTGGAATGAGAGGCGTATATACGTCCGGAGTGCTTGATTTCTTTATGGAGAATCAACTCTTTTTTCCATATGTGGTCGCGGTATCCGCTGGTGCTTGTAATGCTGCGGCTTATTTATCTAGGCAACCTGGGTTTGGAAGAAGAATGTACCTCGATCATCTGCAAAGTAGTAAGTCAGTCAGTTTAATGCGATGGTTCACCAAGAAAAGTGTATTTCACATGGACTTCATTTTCGAAGAAATTCCAACCAAAATTGATCCGCTTGATTTTGACACACTTTTTAATGCAAAAGAACAGTTATGGGTAGGTACAACCGACTGTGAAACGGGTAAGTCATTATTTTTCAACCATAGACAATGTAAGCAAATTTTTCAAGTCGTAAAAGCATCTTGTAGTTTACCGATTATTACACCCATCGTCGAGTATGAAGGAAGGAAGTTATTGGATGGTGGCATTGCAGAACCCATTCCCATCGAAAAATCGCTGATCGATGGAAATGAGTTTCATGTGATTGTACTAACTAGCCAATTTGAATATCTCAAACGACCTCTTATCAATCGCTGGTTTCTATCTTTTTTTTATGCACAGTATCCAGAGCTTGTACAAGCCCTCATTGACCATCATGAGAAATTTTTAAAAAACATAAAGCGCATTCAACAATTAGAGCAACAACAAAAAGCCTTTATCATTCGACCGAGTGTACATATTTCCCTTAGTAGTATTCATAATCAACGACAAAAGCTAACTTCCCTGTATGAAATGGGCTATCACGACGCCAAACAGCAATTTAGCCAGTTAGCTAATTGGCTTCATGATCAAATGCCCGTCTCCACTTTTCATTAGTTGGTCGTAAATCCGACTGGGATATGCGCCCAAGATGCGAACATCGCATTGTAAATCCTTAATTTCTGTGATTACTTGTATCCAATCAGTAGCATCTGCAGGTAACTCGCAGTCAATCCAAAAAAAATAATTTCCAAGACCCGTTTTAGTTGGTCTCGATTGTATATAGCAAAGGTTGAGGTTTTTCCGTGAAAAAAGAGCTAAGATTAGTGCTAACGCTCCAGGATAGTCTGCAGGCAATGTCAGAAGCATGCTTAATTTCTCATTTTGGTTTGTTGCATGCCAATTGACTGGACGATCCCCAATGACCATAAACCGGGTATGATTATTTTCATAGTCCTCAATACCTTGTTTGTAGACGCTCAGTTGGTTGAGTCTAGCAGCATCTGCCGTTCCAATCGCCAGCCATGCTTCCTCTGGCTGTTGTCCAATTTGCATCGCTGCATGTGCTGTGCTTTCGGTATATACCATTTCAGCATGAGATAAATGATCTCTAATGAAATGTCTACACTGCGCAAGTGCTTGTGGATGTGAAAGTACTTTCGTAAATGATGTAAGCGGAAGATTGGAGTAGCTTGGATGTACAAGCAATGCATGATGAATTGGAAAGATGAATTCTCCCTGTATGGGTACATGAACGTGGTGAATGAGCCAATCCATCGTGACATGTACAGTTCCTTCAATACCATTTTCAATCGGCACAACGGCATAACTTATTTCTTCATTCGAAGTGATTGCTTGAATGGTATCCGGGATATTTGAAAATGGCATACTGTGATGGTGAGGGAATAAAATATTTGCAACTTGATGTGTAAAGGTTCCCTCCGGTCCTAAATATGCAATCACGTCAGCTCTGCTCAACTTCATTTCCTCTCTTCTCTATGCAATAATAAAAATGAATCATTTATGCATGTTCTATACTTAATTAGAATGATAATACCTTACATTTCTTTTCTATGCAATTAAAATGATGATACTTTAGGTGGTTTTTCTTTACAATTAATATGATGATACCTTATGCAGTGATCACGATCCTGTTCCTATAATGGTTACGCGTATCAGTCCGGGTAAGGCCCTTAAACCACCTATCACTTGATTTAAACTCATCTTCATCTGCCCAATCTCAATGGATATTGAAACATTTGCTTCACCTTGTAAGGGAATCGTTTGATGAATCGTAAGTACATTGACACCATTTTCTGCTAGATATCCTAAAATCTGAGATAAAACGCCTGGTTGATTTTCCAGTGTTAAGGATAAATTAATCATTTTTTCTTTCACCAATTCATCAAAAGGAAAAATATGATCTTTATATTTGTAGAATGAACTACGGCTCATTTCTACTTGGTCAACACCTTCCTGCACAGTAGAAATGAGCCCCATTGCTAGCAGTCGTTTCACTTCCAGCGTTTTTTGCATCACGTCCGGTAAACAACTTTTTTTCACAAGTACAAGTGGATCATTAGACATCTCAATTTCTCCCTTCTACTCAATTAGGTTATGATGAATAGTGTCGATCATCGACATCTATTATTTTGGAAGGAGTTTCAATCATGATTTCAGTTCTCTTTGTCTGTCTAGGTAATATCTGTCGTTCCCCTATGGCCGAAGCTGTTTTTCGCAACCAATTACAGCTGGCACATTTAACCTCTCATATTAAAACGGATTCAGCTGGTACTGGAGACTGGCATGTGGGTCAACCGCCACATGAAGGGACACAAAAAAAATTACGCGCTGAGGGGATTTCAGTAGATGGCATTTATGCACGACAAATCCATCCAGATGATCTTAAAAATTTTACTTATATCGTCGTCATGGACCATTCTAATTTTGAAAACGTTACCCAACTCGCTTCTGGAGCAACCTCTTCCATTCATCATCTAGTCGATTTTATTCCCGACACCTCTTATCGTGAGGTACCAGACCCTTGGTATACCGGTGATTTTGAAGAGACCTATTCGCTTGTCACACAAGGCTGCACTGGCCTACTCGCGCATATTCGCAAAAACAACCCTATCGATTAATCAAAATACACGACGGTCGAATAAAAAATTCTTACAAATCAGCACATCTAACGCAACACAAATCATTTGTAAGACAAAAGTGGGAGCCATTTTACAGCTCCCACTCTCCACTTTAAGAAAAATCAATTGAATCGGTCAGCTCAAACTCTAGATCACCAATTCGAATCGTATCCCCTTCTTTAGCACCACGTTGTCTCAGTGCATCTTCAACCCCCATCTGCTTGATGGTATTGGCGAAACGAAGAATACTATCATGGTAGTTAAAGTTTGTCATTAAAATTAACTTTTCAATGCGTCGCCCTTCTACAATGTATTCTTCATTCTCCTTACGTATTGTAAACGGCTTCTCTTCCTCACTCTTATACGTTTTATGTTCCGGTAACACAGCTTGTTCTGAAACAATCGTCACGATTCCTTCTTTCTCGGCTTGATCTAGCCGATCTGCTACTGCATAAAGTAATTCCTTAACACCTTGATGAGTCGCAGCGGATATAGGAAAGACAGGAATATCTGGACCTACATGTGCTTTAAAAAGCGCCAAATGATCTTCTGCATCTGGTAAATCCATTTTGTTAGCTGCTACAATTTGTGGACGGTGCTCGAGATCATGACGATATCGTTTAATCTCTTCATTAATCTGCTCCCAATCTTGTACAGGGTCGCGTCCTTCTGAACCAGCCATATCAATCACATGCACCAATACTTTCGTACGCTCAATATGACGCAAAAATTGATGTCCTAGACCCACACCTTCATGTGCACCTTCGATCAATCCTGGTAAGTCAGCCATGACAAAGCTCCGTCCATCATCAACCTGAACCACACCTAAGTTGGGAACCAGCGTTGTAAAGTGATACGCACCAATTTTAGGACGGGCAGCCGATACGACCGATAATAGTGTCGATTTCCCTACACTCGGGTACCCGACTAAACCGATGTCAGCTAATACTTTTAGCTCTAATTCAACTTCTCGCTCAACCCCTGGCTCTCCATTTTCAGCAATATCTGGTGCCGGGTTCGCTGGCGTTGCAAAACGGGTATTCCCTCTCCCACCACGACCTCCTTTCGCAATAATTGCCCGCTGTCCTTGATCCGTTAAATCAGCGATTAATTCACCACTATCCAAATCGCGTACAACTGTACCTGGAGGAACTTTTACGATTTTAGATGCCGCAGCTTTTCCATGTTGTGATTTTGAGCGTCCATGTTCGCCTCTCTCTCCTTTAAAATGGCGTTGATAGCGAAAGTCCATAAGTGTCCGTAATCCTTCATCAACTTCAAAAATCACATCACTTCCTTTTCCACCGTCACCACCTGCAGGTCCCCCATTTGGAACATACTTCTCACGGCGATAAGCAACCATGCCGTTGCCACCATCGCCACCTTTAACAAATATTTTTACTTTATCGATAAACACCTATTTCACCTACCTAAGTCGATTCATAAAGCGATTCTTAAAACCGTTTTTTCATCAGCTAAGCTGACGGATCCCGTATGTTTTCTTATACAAGTTTCTAGTCTCTCCCATTCCATAGGAGAAAAATCAAAAATCACTGCTTGCTGACCTGTTGTTTGAACGATGACATCCATATACATGTCATCTCCAATAGATTCTAAATCTATCATTAACTGTTCCCACCCCATGTTACCGTCATCTTGCCTTTCTAACCATGGAAGTAGGGTTTGAATGACATCAAGCATACGTTTCTGTAGTGGAATGTCCGTAAAAGGCAACGCGACATGAACCGAGAGATGAATCAGCCAGCGACGATAATGTTGTTTTAATAAAAGTAAGGTGACCGCCAGCGGTGCATATGAAAACTGTGCCAGCTTTCGTTCTGTTTCTGCTTGCGCACACAGTTTATGTAAATACGCCTTTATCCGCTCCGGCTTGTCCATACTTTGATACCCCAATAAAACTTGAACGTGATTCATGAGATCATGGCGCTGATTCGCCAAGATATCTTGAATCACCGCTGCTGTACTTTGGGTTAGTGGTTTGCTCATGAGTAGCCTCCGAATGGTAGAATGGTATACTTTCATTTATCATCATTCTTACGATTCGTATACAAAAAGCCCTTTTCCTGCACACAGTCAGAAAAAGGGCTTTCCCATTATCAGATGCTTCAAGTTAAGCTTGAGCTGCTGCAACCTCAGCTTGTGCTACTGGGTAGATGCTAACACGTTTTTTATTACGTCCAAGACGCTCAAAACGCACGACACCATCTTCAGTTGCAAAAAGGGTGTCGTCTCCACCTTTACCCACATTTAAGCCAGGGTAAATCTTTGTTCCACGTTGACGCACTAAAATGTTGCCAGCTAAGACAAACTGTCCATCTCCGCGCTTAACGCCTAAACGCTTCGATACGCTGTCACGACCGTTTTTAGTAGAACCTACCCCTTTTTTAGATGCGAAACATTGAAGATTAAGTTTAAGCATGATATCCACCTCTTTCGATTCACTAATTTAAATTACCACTCGCTTATTTTAACATAAGACGGGAACTCATCCGCTACATTTTGAAGCGATAAAAACATGGCTTCTAATAATAATCGAATAGAAGCTTGTTTTTCAGAGGATAATCGGTCTGGAAGTTGACAATCAATCTTACCGTTGCCATCATCACTCGCATGTACCTGCACATCAAACATCTGCTCAATGGCATTCACCATCCCGATGGAAATACCAGAGACAGCTGCACAGACAATGTCTTTACCTGATTGATCATATTCGGCATGCCCAGTAATGCGTATCCGTTCCATTCGATTCTCATGGTCTCGCTTCACACGTATCCGAATCATTTACGCCTCGATGCTATCGATCACGACTTTAGTAAACGGCTGGCGATGACCTTTTTTACGTTTGTAGTTCTTTTTTGGTTTATATTTAAACACAGTAATTTTTTTCGCTTTGCCATGTTTAACTACTTTACCCGTAACTTTAGCGCCATCTAAAACAGGTGCACCTACTTTAGTTTCACCATCTTGGCTTACGAGCAATACTTTGTCGAATGTAACTGCTTCGCCTTCTTGGGCATCCAATTTTTCAATAAATAAGACACTATCTTTTTCTACACGGTACTGTTTACCGCCTGTTTCGATCAATGCGTACATGTCAATCCTCCTCGATATAGAGACTCGCCATGATGAGGGAGACCGACTAAAGTTGGTCTTTCACCCTATCATGTGCGGTTATAATAACCACAACGAACATCTTAGCATAAATCACTTTCATTTGTCAAAGCAGTTTTACTTAGGTGTACCCGCTCAACATGTAAGATCAAAACACTGATTAAAACACCGACTGCGCCAGCGATTTGCAAGGGCATTATTTTTTCTGCTAAAAATAGCCAACCCAATACTAAGGCGATTAACGGTGAAATGTAGGTCCAAGTCGTCGGAAAAACCGGATTGGTTGCCTTGACCAAATAGAAAAAGAGCGAATAAGCAATACAAGTTCCAAACACCGTCAAGTAGATTAATGACCAAATAGCACCTTGTGTGAGGACATGGGTAAATGGAAGTTCAAACAAAGATGCCAGCAGAAGGAGAAATACGCCTCCAAAAATGAGTTGTAAGCCATTACTTGTAATCGGTGAGAGTGATTGGGTTACGCTTGAAAATCGGATCAATGTGAGTGCATAAACAAGTTCTGTAAACAACAACGCAAGTAACCCTATGATCCCATTGGTATCCAGTATCGTTACACCACTTAATAGAATGGATAGAACGCTGACAAAACCAAAACCTAAAGCGAAAATAGTTGTTGTTCGTAAAGATTGCTTGTGTAGTAAAATGCCTGCTAGCATGGTAAATAAAGGTTTTGTAGCCACAATCATCGCTGCCATACCAGAGCTTACATACTGTTCTGACCAGAAAAGTGCCGCAAAACAAAGTCCAGTCAGTCCAATTCCTCCTCCTACCATTTCTAGCCACATTTTCCCTTTTACTTGCCGCAAGTATTTCCACCCCCCTAGGAATAGGAGGACTAAAATTCCGCCGACAAAAAAGCGTAACCCCGCAAATAAAAAAGGTGGGAACCCTCCATTTAAACCAATCTTAATACTCATAAAGGTTGTTCCAAAAATCAGACACATGAGTAGATATCGCATCATCATTTTATTTCCACTCCTTTCGAAACTGTGTGTTATATTCGTTATATGACATAGATGCTATAACAGTAAAACAATCTCTATAACAGTTGAAAGGAGTAGAAATATGTTTGTCACATTAGATCGCAACGCCTCAATTTCTTTGGTTGATCAAATTACATTAGCCCTGATTGAGCGAATCCAATCAGGTTTGCATTATGATGGTGAAAAACTACCATCTGTCCGAAATTTATCGCAAAATCTCGGTGTAAGTTTGTTGACAGTCGTAAAAGCATATGAACAATTAGAGAAAAAGGGCTTTATCAAACGTCATCACGGTAAAGGAACTTTCATTCGTATCCCTATTACAAGTGAGGTGAATAAGCAAGAAAACGATCCCTTTAATTGGCAACATGACATTCAAGATTATATTGGGCGCTCCACCTTCGGACAAGTGACACAAAAAAAGAGCGGCGCATACCCCCTCCATCTAACGACATTAAATACTGACCAGCTTCCTCTAGATTTGATCATACAAGCGAGCCAACAAGCCCTTTCCGAGACTACCTCAATCGGATCTTATGCGAGTCAAATAGGCGACCCGGATCTGCGCGTCGTTATTTCACAATATTTAAGGCAATGGGGTGATCACTGCTCTCCTTCTGATTTTTTAATTACAAGTGGTAGTCAACAAGGTATCGATTTAATTGCACGTACCTTTATCGGTCCTGGAGATGTGGTGATTATGGAATCTCCTACCTATCCAGGTGCAATTGATGCCTTTCGTTCGAGGGGAGCCACCATTTTAACCGTCTCCTTAAATGAAGAGGGCATGCAATTAGATCGGCTCATACAGCTGTTTGATCGTTACACACCCAAGTTGATCTATACAATACCTACGGCTCAAAATCCGACAGGAGTATCCTCTCCTTTAAAAAAGCGAAGACAATTACTCGAAATAGCCGAAATCTATCACTGTTTGATCGTTGAGGATGATCCATGGTATGAAATCTATTATGAATCACCACCACCTCCACCCCTCTATTTGTTAGATCAAACGGGACATGTCATTTACTTAAAAGGTTTTAGCAAAACTTTATCACCAGGCCTTCGCGTAGGTATGTTGGCAGCGAAAGGACCTATTCTTTACAAACTACTAAATGTTAAAGCTGTGTCTGATTTATGTACCCCCTTACTCAACCAGCGCATCTACTATCATCTTTTACAAGAAAAAGCTTGCACAACTTATTTTGCCTCACTTCGTAAAACATTACGCTCACGCCGGGACCATGTGCACCAACTTTTATTAAAACATGCTCCATCTGAAGTAACATGGCGTTTACCTTCTGGTGGATATTGTTTCTGGATCACATTACCGCCCAATATACAAACGCAAGAACTCATTGCCCAATCAGCACAATTAGGTATCACCCTTTTAGATGGGGCAGTTTGCCATCCTAGTATTTCTGATCACAAACATATTCGTCTATCCTTTGCTTCTCTTCCGCTACAACAATTAGAAGAAGGCATCCGAACGCTATGTCAAGTAATGCATGATATCCAATCAACATCCCTGCCCTTCACTACGGAAACGAGTATCTAAGAGAAATTTAACGGAGTGAAAATACTAATAATGGAAAAGCTATGGTTGAGGTGATGAGATGAAACCTTTTCAACCTGATTTGGTCTTTTTTGAACCAGATTCCTTAAATTATCCATTAGGGAAAAAACTATATCAACAGTTTAAAGAACAACGCGTTGAGGTACGTATGACCACCTCACATAACCGAGTGACGGGTATCCCTGGAGAAAATGATTTGGAGAAGTACCGTGTCGCCAAACGAACCTTGGTTGTGGGTATACGTAAGACATTAAAATTTGAAACGTCAAAGCCCTCTGCAGAATATGCCATCCCTCTGGCAACAGGGTGCATGGGACATTGCCATTATTGCTATTTACAAACGACGATGGGAAACCGTCCCTATATTCGTGTTTATGTGAACTTAGATGAAATATTTGCAGCTGCCAAGCATTATATTGCGGAACGAGAGCCTGAAATTACACACTTTGAAGCTGCTTGTACCTCTGATCCTGTCGGATTGGAACATATTACGGGTTCTCTCAAACAGGCGATTGAATTTTTTGGTCAAGAACCTCTTGGTCGTTTACGGTTTGTGACCAAGTTCCACACAGTAGACGGCTTACTAGATGCCCAACATAATGGCCATACACGAATTCGTTTCAGTATTAATGCAGATACCGTCATTCGCCAATATGAACCGGCCACCGCTCGTCTTGATGAGCGAATCGAAGCGGCTACAAAAGTAGCTTATAGTAAATACCCCATTGGGTTTATTATTGCACCACTCATGATTTTTGATGGATGGGAAGCGGAGTACGATGATTTATTGTTTCGATTGCGGCAATCATTACCGGTTGATTTACCTCCTCCACATTTTGAACTTATTAGTCATCGATTCACCAAAACAGCAAAACGGGTCATTGAAGAACGATACCCCAAAACCAAATTGGAGATGGATGAGGAAAAACGAAAGAAAAAATGGGGCAAATATGGCAGAGTGAAGTATATTTATCAAGATGAAGAAAGAAATGCATTAAAATCCCATATGGAAGAACGCATTCATCACCATTTTCCCAACGCAGAGATTGATTACTTTACGTAAATATCGTGATCAGCCTTAGAATAATCCTTGTCTAAGGCTGATCAT
Source organism: Polycladospora coralii (assembly GCF_014773435.2). Lineage (GTDB taxonomy): Bacteria > Bacillota > Bacilli > Thermoactinomycetales > Thermoactinomycetaceae > Polycladospora > Polycladospora coralii. Next base: position 352,420 of record NZ_JACXAG020000001.1, read on the forward strand.
GACAGCAACTCATTGACATCGCTATGATAATGACCATATTCAAAGTAGTGCTTAAGAATCATCTCCTCGGTGATCTGCCCCACTACATTTCCTGTAGGATCGAGAATACGTATGACATGATATTTCCCTTTATACCAACCCGTCATCGTATGCCATAAACCATCATCTTCATATACCGTAAGCGCCTTTCTTTTCTGCTTCAACACGGATTTCTGATTTAAACGACTGAGTAAAAACCGGATAAATTGATAGCGCCTCTGTTTTAACGCCACGATATTAGAAAATATCAAAAATGACATTAATACAATCCCGTTAAAAGCATATGGAGTAGACAGGATCCATAATAGGCTGATCCAAATGAAACATGCACTGATTATACTAAACCAGAGGGTATATAAAATACACTTTTGATAGGGGAGAAAATAGCTAAATACAGCCTGTAATACTTTCCCGCCGTCAAGTGGGTAGATGGGTAGTAAATTAAAGCTGATTAAGACCAAGTTGGCCTGTATAAAATAGGCAGTCCATTGCTGATCCCAAAGACCGCTATACATAAAAAGTAAGCTCATGATAATTAACCACACATGTTGAAAAGGCCCTGCTAACGCGACCACAATCTCTTCGCGTGCTGAAACATTTCCCCACTCATCTACTTCGGCAACCCCACCATAGGGTAGGATTTCCATCTTCCGAATACGCCAACCGTAGGACCAGGCTGCTGTAATATGTCCCAATTCGTGAATCACAACGAGCACAAATAAGGTCATCAACTCAATAAAATGGCCTGTCCAAACTGCAGAACAGACCACTAACCAGAACAAAGGATGTATCTTTACTGAAAAACCTTGCCATGGATATTTACTCAAAAGACATCACATCCACTGGATTAATAAACCGATCTTGGTGTTCTACAGCCAAATACACCATAGATTTCTGATCTGAACGGACAGCACTTCCGATTACATCTCCACGCTTAACCCAATCTTTCTGTTTAACCTGAATGTCATCCAGTAATCCATACCATGTGACCACACCACTCATATGTTGAACTTTTACAAGGTTCCCCAGACCCTCTTTGTTTCCAACAAAAACGACTAATCCTTCGGCAGCTGCATGCACAGGTGCACCATCGGTTGTGTAGAGCACCAAGCCTTTCCGTTTTTCATCGAACGGTAGACCAACTGTTCCTTTTACGGGAGCACTCCACGTGATCACTTGTTCCTTATCTTCCTTGTCTTTTTGAAATGCAGGCAGAATTGCAGGTGCTTCTCCTATATATTTTTCGTATTGTGCTGACATACCAGCAAAGTTAAATTCTCGTGTAAATGCTTGTGTCATAAATCGCTCAGCTGGCTTTAAAATAGGGGTATGCGCTTGAAATATCAGCAACGTAACCACAAATAAAAGCGCCGAAATCAACAGTTGCGTCTTAAACCAGTTAGACTTTCTTTTGATCGGATGCTTCGCTCCAACGTAGGGTTGATTCCACGGTTCAACATCAGGTGACATGTGATAGAAGTCTAATTCATGCGGTTTAATAGGAGGCGGAAGTGCCATTTTCTCACGTTCTTTACCCTGTTTGAGAAATTGTACTTTTTGTTCACGTCTTTTTTTGACATTTTGGTTCCATCTCTCTAATGACATCATCTTCACCCAGTTCATCCATACTTTTATTGCATACTATGCATGTCCATTTTTGATTATGCAAAAAAACCACTACAAGGTAGCGGTTAATTTTGCTGCTAGTATGTATGATTTACCGTCGTGTACACCACTAATATGCTGTAACTTATGAAAAACCAAACCATCTTTTTACTTTCGTAATCGTTTTAATCTCTTTATCAAGTGCTAATAAGGGGACCATCTCACCTTGTATACGTTTGGCAATGTTGCGATATGCTTTTCCACATAGATTTCTACTTTCAAAAACAATCGGCTCTCCTAAGTTGCCAGCTCGAATCACTTGCTCATCATCTGGTACAATACCTAATAAATCAATCGACAACACAGACACAATTTCATCTATATCCATCATGCTACCATCTTTAGTCATATGTTTTCGATAGCGATTAATGACTAGTTTAGGAGATCCGATATTTTCTTTTTCCAATAGCCCAATGACCCGATCAGCATCTCGAATAGCTGTATTCTCAGGTGTAGTTACAACAATAGCTTGATCAGCACCCGCCACAGCATATTGAAATCCAAGTTCAATTCCCGCTGGACAATCAATCACAACATAGTCAAATGTTTCTTTTAAATCTGTAGTCAGATCTCGAATATGCTCAGGTCGAAGTGCTGATTTGTCTTTCGTTTGCGCAGCTGGCAATAGATACAATTCCTTACATCTTTTATCTCGAATCAAAGCTTGCTTTACCTGACAGCGTTCTTCTAAGACGTCTATAATATCATATATGATACGATTTTCTAGTCCCATTAAAACATCTAGATTACGCAGACCAATATCCGTATCGATTACACAAACTTTTTTTCCGGTTAACGCAAGTGCCGTGGCAAGGTTTGCAGAGGTGGTCGTTTTGCCTACACCTCCTTTTCCAGATGTGATGACAATACTTTCGCCCAAGTTAGTCTCTCCTTTCTCTTATCTGTGGAGATGTCCATTTTCCTTCCAATCTTTCTCTGGTCTAATCCTACTTAAATAACTCATTCGCTCTACCATAATTTGCTTTTTCTCTAAGAATGCAAACCGCATGCCAATATCTTTATCATTCCATTGATCTGGTGGACGTGAAATGGTATCCGCAATCCGGAGTTGTGTAGGACGTAGTAAGGATGCCGCGATTATAGATGAAACATCGCCATTTGAGCCTGCATGTGCTAAACCACGTAAAGCCCCCATCACATAGATACTACCGGTAGAATGAATGGCACCACCTGGGTTTATATCTCCCATAAAAAGCAAATCCCCTTGATGGGTCAAAACTTGACCAGAACGCACGGTGCCAGATCTCACTTGTAAAGAAGGAGTCAGCTCAAGTAAATATGGCATATCCTCAGATTCAAAAGCATGTATGACCAAGTTTTCATGAGATGTGAAAATGGTGCGAATTTCATTCTCTTCAACTGCGGTAATTCGTCTCTTTCCTAACTTGATGATTACGTTCATAAGTGGCCCATCCCACATATGGGCATGACTTTGATTCGTCAGCTTGTCCGACAATTCCACCATAACTTCATCAAATGGGCGTGTATCATCAAGAAAAAAAAGAAGACCTTCCTTCGTTCCTTTAATGGTTACGCCCGCTTTCAGCAATTTTTCCATACTCCCGTCACCCCGACTTATCTTAAGTATTTCGCTTCTATCCTGTAATTTCCTTCTCCCAAACTTTCATTTAGAGTCAAAGATAATACCTTTTTCTTTCATACTATAAAACACTTGGTCACCAATGATAATATGATCGATCACTTCAATGCCCATTACTTGGCCAGCTAAAACCAGACGCTCTGTCACTTTTAAATCTTCTCTACTGGGAGTTGGATCACCGCTAGGATGATTATGGACACAGATGAGCGCAGCACTACTGGTGCGTATCGCTTCATGAAATATTTCACGAGGATGAACGACAGAAGCATTAAGTGTGCCTTTAAATATACATTTATTTTTGATGACCTTATATTTCGTATTGAGGAATAGACAGATAAAATGCTCCTGTTGTTCAAATCGTAATTCTTCCATAACGAGTAAGGCCGCATCTTCCGGAGATCGAATCGTATCTCGTTCGAGCGGAAGGGCTCTGGAAATCCGTCGACCAAGCTCCACACCTGATGTAAGCTGAATCGCCTTAGCTGGTCCAATGCCATTAATTTGAATTAACTCTTCCCATGTCGTATGAACGAGTTGTTGTAATCCACCAACTTCACTTAATACACGTTGAGCAAGTGCTAACACCGATTCACCTGAACGACCCGTTCGTAATAATAAGGCAATTAATTCTGCATTGGTTACTTGATCAGGACCATATTTGATAAAGCGTTCCCTCGGTCTTTCTTCTGAGGGGATATCTTTTAATAATAGGTACTTAGACATTGGACAGCCTCCTCAGCTCATCCACTCGGTCTCTGCTGTTTATGCTCAATGGGTGTAACTGCTTCTCAAACACCTTGTGAACGAATTTTTGTTCCCACTTGTATGCCCCAATTCTTAAACATCTCATCGATCAGAGACACGGATAAGCCCATGACATTAAAAAAGCAACCTTCGATTTGATCGACCAGGATACTACCGATCCCTTGAATGCCATATGCACCAGCTTTATCCATAGGATCACCAGTTCCTACATACCACTCCATACGATCACGATCAAGCGGTTTCATCCAAACGCGGGTACAGCGAGCACGCTCCTGTGTCCGATATATGTTTCCTGCTCGCACTTCTACTAGCGCGATACCTGTAAAAACTTCATGTACTCTTCCTTGCAAGCTTTGTAGCATCTCAACAGCTTCTTTTGTATCAGACGGCTTTCCTAAAATCTGACCTTCTAATACCACCACCGTATCTGCACCGATAACGATTGCGTCATCACATGAGTTTGCTACTGCAGTGGCTTTTTGCAAAGCCAGCTTCATTACGTTGTCTTGGGGGGAGGCATGAGCATCAATATGCTCATCAATTTCACTGGTTTGGACACGAAACATAAGTCCGATATTGTTTAATAATTCTTTTCTACGTGGCGAACCTGATGCTAAAACCATTTCTAGATTCACATTTATTCCCTCTTTCTTCTATTTTATCGCAAAAAATAGTATCCGTACATATGTACGCCTTTCATTTTTTGAAGAAGCGATACAATCCTAAATCATTCAACTGATACTACAAATAACATTGTATGGTTTTTTCACATCGACTCGCAATCGAATGATACAAAAAAAGAGAGAACAAGTGAATAAAGTCCTCTCCAACATCTGATTTTAATTGTGTATTTGGTTGATCAAGCTTTCATAAGAAAGTGCATAGTAGATTAAACTTTCCTGTAACTTGGCTGTCATTTCCGCCGAAGGTTTTTTTTGTGCTTCCTTCACATCTAGCATGACTTGATCAAATGCACGAATCATTTCTTCCAATAACGGCTTCATATTGCTAGAAATATTGGGCTTCATTTGATTCATGGTTGTCAAAAAGGATTGATGCATCTTATTCCATTCTCCGTCATGGGTAAACGTTTCACGTTGATTTGTTCCTGGCTTAAAAAAAGATGTAGAAGCTGTACTCAACTGATGAAACAGCTCTAGCCCATTTTTGATTCCCTCGGTATTTAATTCCGTGTCTATATGGGGCACCTCCATCTGTTTTGAAGGCGTGTTTAATGTTTTCATATATACTTGGATACCTTTTGCTTGATACGAGTTGGATAATAGAAGTGCTTGCTCCCGATCAGGCGCAATACCTAAGTAAATGCGATAAGGGGCCTGCTTGGACATAACCGCTTGTACCCCTTTTTGCTTATAAATTTGTAGCATTTTTTCTGCACCCTCTTTTTCAGAAAAGCTCCCTGCTTGTAAAAGCACAGCATTTAGAGAAGGCCATACAATATTTTTTGAAGCAATTTGTTTTGTCGTGGTTTGAGGTAAGTGCGTATCTATCGTAACAGATGATCCCGTTCGATCAGAAAAAAAAAGTTTCAGAACGGAGAAGCCCATGATGGTACCGATTAGTAAGGCTCCTATAATCGATAGCATAAGTTGTTTAAAAGCGGTCTTACGACTAGCTTGATTTTTCTTCTGATGAAAAGGATTACTCTCAGCTCCCCATTCAATCCGATTAGGAGAATCATGCGACGGACGTTTTTCTTTGGAAATGGCTTTCTTACTTGCAGCAAGTTTCGGCTTCTTTTCTTGGCTATTCCCATTATGACTCTCTTTTAACTGATTCTTTGTTTTCATTACAATTTTAATATCTGCCATTACAACCACGTCCTTTAGCATTCTTATAATATATGGATATGTCGATGCAGATTAGATAGAACACGGAATTACTAGAATCTTTTCGTAAAAAAGTAATCTCCAAGCTAGATTTACTAGCTTGGAGATTACTTTTTAAGTGTTCATTATGACGCTGGTGTTGTCGGAGTACCGACATTCTCTTCATCATCAGGGTCATCATTGGCTTCAGGCGTATCTGATTCAGATTGTGACTTTTCTTCTTCTTTTTCTTTCGTGTTCTCTTGATTCAAATCATCCTTCAAATCATCCACTGCCTCTTTCTGATCTTCTTTTTCTTTACTTGGCGGTATGATTTGAATGGATTCATCTGATGTAGGAATGGATGGTATATCACCTGGAGAAGATATCTTCAATTTGGGATTTAAGTAAGAATAAAACCCAATACGAACACGTGTATTTCCGTCTCCACCTTGGATATCTGTCACTTGATGCTCCCATTCAACGATCACAAAAGTAGATGCAGATTCTCGAATTTGATCAAAAAAAGATTTTAATTCCGCAGTATCAGCTACAAAGTAAAGATCTGCCCATACCAGCTTTAAATAGGGAGAAGATAATTGCGGCTGCGTATACTTTGCAGAAGTCGGTTTCTCTTGTATTCGACTCAAGACTTTTGTTGCGCCTATTTCTTCCTTGTTTTCGTTTTCTTTTTGTGGGTCTAACTGTTGCGACATCTGATCCAGCTCGTCCAATTTATTTGCAAAATACGCAGATTTCCAACTAATTCCTGCTGAAGTTGCTCGTTCTTCTATCTGCTTTAAAGCATTTGCCATATTTAATTGATCCGGCAACTTCAATTGTAGTTGCTCCAATTCGTCCTCTGTAGGTCTTACTTTTTCACTAAATTTGCCTCCATGATAATCTTGGAGCAATTGATCAGTTCCCCTTTTTTCTTTTCGTAATAGGGCCAACTTTTCATTGTTTTGATAAAGTAAGTAGCCAGGACCACATCCGATAGCGATCAATCCCAGTAAAAGGATAATCATGAGGAATTTGTTTGTTTTATACCAGAGTGGAGATTTAAGCTTCAACTCCCCGCCTCCTTAAACACGAAATGAAACTGTACAACTTTAGCTGTATCAGGCGTAATTTTTAATTCTTGTAGCTGAGATGCTTCCACGATATTGTCGATCGTAAACCCTTTGATTCGTTTATTGTTCTTCATATTATTTTCAAAAGATTGAATCCCTGCTATTGAATGAAAGGCAGCGACACCATAAAATTGATCACCTTGTACATCAATTTCAAACAATCGGCTTTCGGGTGTTGATGCGGACTCAATCGTGGATAGTGCAATATCCCATTCCGCATTTTGTGAACGCATGCGTTCAGCTGTCGCTTGATAATCTAAAACCGCTTGGTTTGTTTTTTTAGATGCCATATATTCATTTTCTAGAGGTTTTGCCTGATCTCTTTCTGATTTTAATGCATTAAGTTGCTGATTGATGCTTTTCATTTCTTTGAGTTGTTGATAATATAAGTAGCCGCATGCTAACAAAAGCAGACTAAAAAGCAGAATGATCAGCCCGATCCACCATGAATAGTAGCGGCGAACAGGTGATATTGGAGGCATCAGATTAATTTTCATTTATCTGATCGCTCCTTTAGCAACAGACCAATAGGTACAGAAAAAGCATTTCCTAGCCATTGAGAAGCTTGCTCTTTCACTGTTTGTGATAATACAGATCGATTTGCAGGTCCTATCACCATTTCTTTCCCACCTACTTGTGTTTCTAGATAGGATTGCATCTGTTTTAAATCAATTGCATCTCCCGTGAGCACCCATTGTGTAGGTTCCCATTGCAAAATTTTTTGCCAAATCGAAAGAATTGGGCCCATTTCTTCAAGCAATTGTTTCCCATATGCTTCTATTTCACTTTCATCTTTCATGATGGGTTCTAATGGATCACGGGGAGGCTGATCGAAATGATGGCGAAATGAGGGAGCTTCTAATGCTACAAATGAAACATCTTGTAGTTCTCCATCCTTGAAACAAGAAAGCTCTACGCCATTTAAAGCCACATGAATCGAGAGATAATGATTGGAGAGATCCTTGGTTTGATGCATAAGCCAGCGGTGCAAACCGAGTGCTGAAACCTCAAGCGAAATGGGTTCTAAGCCGCATTTCTCTATAATACGCACTAATTTGTTCACATACTCTTTCGCAGCGATGACTAACATAATCTCATCCAATTCTTCTAAATCTAATCGCTTGATCACATACCAATCAAACGTAACATTCCGTACAGGTAACCCGAGCGTGGGAATCAAATTTTCTTGTATCCACTCTTTTCGCTTTCTTTTTTTCATAATCGGAATTTGATGTTTTTGAATATAGACATGGCGACTATGAATGGCTACATGTACTTTCTTCGAAGCAAACTTATGACCTGCAAGTGCCTCACGGATCGTCTCGATTAAGCCTGCTTCTTCGATAAATATGCCATCCTCACTCCATATGGATGGAAAAGGATGTGCAACCACTTTTTGTACTTCCAAGCTTTTGTGTCTTTGTTTTACTTGAACTAATTTTAAGAGTGTATCATTTAATTCAAGTCCTAATCGTTTCCGCCAGAACGGCATAATAACCGCTCCTCCCTCACACTTCAGAAATGAAACCATGAAATGTACCTATCCCAAAGTAAATCTTTTTCCAATAATGTTAACCAAATGCCTATACTTAAAAAAGGTGCAAATGCAATCCGCTCCATTTTGGGAATCGGATTCTTTAATAGATAACGTACACACCAATAGATAAGCGCCAAACACGAACCCATCCAAAAAGCCAACCATATGCCTTTTAAGCCCAATATCCAAGATGCCATTGCGAGCAACTTCGCATCACCAACCCCAAGACCATTCGTTACCCGACAGATGACATAAAGAAGTCCAAACGTAATGGAAAATACTAAGAAGTAATCGATGAAATGATGAAAATCATATAGCATGCGATAGCCAGCAAAAAGTACGATTCCCGGATAAGTGATCAGGTTTGGTATTCTCCTAGATCGTAAATCAGTCCATATCAGAATGAGCGTAAGCCAGATCAGTATAAAGTTCAGCAGAAGAAATAAACCCCACTTTTCCTCACGCACGAGCAAGAAAGCCATGCTACTCCCAATCAGAAGTGATATCCATCGCCCAAGCCATTTTTCACCTACTTCTTTCCTATTTTCATCATAACGTTTATCGCATATCCATGTAGCTATAGGAGGTGTATAGTATGCACCTATCCCCATTATGGTAACACTAATATAGACCATTAAGCTATCCATAATTTTATCCACATCACTTTTCATCACGCTATCTCTGAGGTGTCGATTTACATCATTTTTCATATGAAGTGTCGTGTATTTGGATGAATAAAACCCATTGAATACCCTCATCATATTCTAAAAATTACATAAAATCTACTTGTTTTCTTGGATGTTTTGATTTATATGCAAGAAGAAGCATACACCCTGCAAACTAGACAAATACATATAAATAAGATAGCATAATTTTAAATTATATCATTTGTAAATAGAGGAGTATAATCATGTTACAAGTTGAAAACTTAAGTGGTGGTTATGCACGGAGCCATCCGGTCATTCATAATATTTCTTTCGAAGTACAGCCATCCGAGATGGTTGGCTTAATCGGATTAAACGGTGCGGGTAAAAGTACGACGATTAAAAATATACTCGGTCTCCTTCACCCCCACCAAGGAACCGTCCAGATTAATGGAAAAACACTGGAACAAGATCCTACAGATTTCCGCTCTAAAATTTCTTATATTCCTGAAATCCCTCAATTCTATGAGGAACTCACATTAGATGAACATTTACAGCTAACCACTAAAGCTTACCGCCTTGATCCACAGGTAGCGAAGCAACGTACAGAAGATTTATTAGAAGCTTTCAGGATGAAAAAAGCTAGAAAATGGTTTCCTGGAACTTTTTCCAAAGGGATGCAGCAAAAAATTATGATCATGTCCGCTTTCTTAGTTCAACCTTCCGTTTTAATTATTGACGAACCATTTGTAGGTCTTGATCCGCTAGCTATTCAAGCTCTACTCGACTTACTTCAATCGGGTAAAAATCAAGGTATGGCGATTCTAATGTCCACACATATTCTCGAAATGGCAGAAAAATATTGTGATCGTTTCTTACTGTTGCATGAAGGACATATTCAATTACATGGCAGCTTAACAGAGATGAGGAAACAAGCAAATCGTCCACATGCGACATTAGAAGATTTATTTATTGAGACAGCAGGAAGTGATACATAATGCATACAGCCCCATTATTTGAAGAACGTAAAGATAAATCTTATTTAAAGGCGATGCGTATCGTCACAATGGTTGCTCAAGGGGGTGGCACGCCACTCGTCATCGGCGCTTTTTTCATCCTTCTGTATATGGGGTACTCCTCTCTATTAGAATGGCTACCTACGTCCTTCCCGACATGGATCATCATTGCATGGATCAGTTCATTTTTTCTAACATCAAATCGGCTACGCACTTGGATTAAAACTGCTGATTTAACGTACTTATTACCATTAGAATCTGAAATGAAAGGATATTTTCGCGCTAGTATTCGCTATAGTATCATCGTTCACAATCTACATTTACTCCTTTTTCTTTTTTTGGTCTATCCTTTCGTCCAATTACATATTAGTAACTTTCAAACCTTTCTTCTTATGATCATGTTATTATGCTTATTACAAACGCTAAATGGCTACATGGCCTGGTGGGAAGCTCTACTTAAGCCCATTCGATCTACAAAATGGCTACGCACCGTCGTGATGATACGATGGATGATAAATGTCTTCTGCAGTCTCACGATATTTAAACTCTATTGGATTTGGTTTGGTATAGGTTTTATGGGAATGTTTGCACTCCTTTTATTCCTAAAAAAGCAAGCACCTAGTTACCCTCTTCCCTGGAGCTTCTTTGCCAAGCAAGAACAGTCTATTTTAGCTAAATATTATCGTATTGCTAATTGGTTCGTAGATATGCCTCAATTACCTGTAGAAATAAAAGAAAGAAAAATAGGGGTACGTATGCTTGACTTCTTCTTCCCATCGCAACATGCGTTAACCTTTCTCTTTATACGAAATTTCGTCCGTAAAAGTGAGATGATAAGTATCATCGGCCGTCTTCTCATTTGGACATCTATTTTAATGATCGGTATTGATTCAATTTGGGCACATCTGGTTCTCATCTTTATTGGGTTATGGATGACTTATGAGCAACTTCCTCAGGTTACAGATCAGCGCTTTTATCCGGTATGGTACAGGTTGTATCCGATTGATTCCCGTGACCGAAAAAAATATATTCGCTGGTTTTACGCCATCCTATTATGGGGACAAACAATGCTATTAGGTATCATTTCCGGTTGGATTTTACACTCGTTTCTCGCCAGTTTTCTCACGATTGCTTGGGGCATACTGATCACCGTGTTACTTATTTTATTTCGTAAATTGCATCAGTGAGTAAATACAAAAAGCAGGGGTTCACTCTCACCCCTGCCTTCTCTATTGTAGCGCTTTTATATCTTGGACTATTTTATCGTAGTCAGGTTCAAGCCCATTATAAAATGTAACCACTGCCCCAGTTTGATCAATCAGATAAAATTGAGGTGGATGATTCACTAGGACCGGAATGTCTTCTGATGGCCCTGGTTGTTGCGATATACCCGCTTTAAATGCCTCTTTACCAAATTTTTGAATCTCTTCTACTGAATACCCTGTGAGAAAATCCCAGTTTTTAAAATCGATCTGTTTTTCCTTGCCGTATGCGGCTAAAACTTCTGGTGTATCATTTTTGGGGTCAACGGAAAAGGAAACAATCTGGATATCTAACCCTTTTTCGTTCGCAGTCTCTTGCACTTTAGCCATGTTGGCTGTCATAGGTGGGCATATATTGGGACAATGTGTAAAAATGAAATCCGCAAGCCAAACTTTCCCCTTTAAATCGTCTAATGTAACTTGCTCATTATTTTGATTGGTATACGAAAAGGCTGGTACTTGCCAGTTCAACTCAGAAACATCATTGTTCACCTTAGGATTATTTTGTTGTGTACTTTCGGTTGGTGTTTGACAAGCGGTAAGCACCACCATCACGGTGACCAACAGCATCCCCACTCTACTCATCATGTCCAATCCCTCCTTATTCTTATCTTGACCTTATCTAGCCTACCACAAACAGGAAGGAAAGGAGATTCACTTCACAAATTTGCAATGAAATTTAATAGCCTCGGAGGTAATGATTGAGTTAGGTTGCAAGTTTTCCTCTAAGCGTACGCATGACTTTTACGCCATTAGGATCTTGACTGTTTTGAATGCACGGGTCTGTTATCACTACTTCTCTAATGGTTACAGGTTGATTTTCTGTCAGCACTTGGATTTCCAATTTTTGATCCTTTCCAAATAGAAATGCTAAGTCTTCCTCAAGTCCAGTTTGTCTTGTGTTGAGAACCATTTGTTGAATTAAAATCTCATCCTGATTGTAATCGATAACATCAAGATGCGTTTGAAGCTCTATTCTAAATTGATAGGGTGTGGTAATAAATGTTCGCCTCTCATCAATATTTACTTTCCATTCCATTTTTATTGCTTTTTCACAAATTTGATCATGCTCACTTTGCTCAACCAGAAAGCCGATGTGATCAAAAATAATCTCTTTACCGAAGCCAAATGTAATATTTACAATTCCTTTTCTCATCTCAATAATACGAAATAGGATTTCTTTGTCTCTGATATCATCCCAAGTAAGGGGTGGGTTAAATGTCACAAAATCTCCCTTATACTTCCCAATCCTTAAATGCGTTTTAAAGCCTTGACTAGCATAATATCGTTCTGTTTCTTCTAACAAAGGCGTCCAAAAATGATAGTGAAATAGCATATTGCTCCTCCTCATCATGCATTCTTAGTTCTGTATATCATCCTTTATGGATAAAAAAAACCCGTTCAGTTAGAACGGGTTATCGCTTATTCACCTTGCTTTTTTAACGCTTCTACCAATTGATAGGCTACACGCCAGATATCGCCAGCCCCCATCGTAATCACAACATCTCCTGGTTGTAGGTCTGATCGTAGATATTCGATTAATTCCTCTTTGGTTCCGATAAATCTAGCGTTATGATTACTATTTTTACGGATCAACTCTGTTAATCGTTCTGAAGAAACCCCTGGGATCGGCTTTTCACCTGGTGGTGCATAAATCGTATTAATCATAACTTCATCCGCATCGTGAAAAGCACAACTAAATTCTTCCATCAAAAGATGCGTCCGTGAATAACGCTGCGGCTGAAATACAACTTTTACGGGCCGATTTAGTGCTTTAGCACCACTAAGTGTCGCTCTGATTTCCGTAGGATGGTGCGCATAATCATCAATCACTAAAACTTGATTCACTTCACCAATCACCTGAAAGCGACGTTTCGAGCCCTGAAATTCATATAAGCTACTCGCAATATCCGCAAATGGCAGACCGATTTCAAGACATACGACCACAACGGCAAGTGCGTTTGAGATATTATGTCGCCCATTTGTTTGTAGACGAACTTCTCCCAGTTTCTGCTCATCTTTCATTACCGTAAAGGAAACTTCACGGTATTTTTCTTGAATTTCAGTAGCCCTATAATCTGCTGGGTGATCAATTCCATATGTAATATAGTTGCCTCGCACTTCTTCAGCCATATCACGAACATAAGCGTCATCCCAACATAAAATCGCTGTTCCTTCTGTTCTAACTTGGCTTAAAAACTCACGGTAGGCTTTCTTTAAATTCTCAAAGTCACCGCCATAATTCTCTAAATGATCAGGTTCAATATTGGTTACAATCGCATAATGGGGGAAGTACTCCAAGAAAGTACCATCGCTTTCATCTGCTTCCGCAACCACGTATTTACTTTTTCCAGCTTTGGCATTTCCCTTCAGACCAATTACTTCTCCTCCGATAATATACGTCGGATCAGCGCCACAAATTTCCATTGTTTGAGCAATCATAGACGATGTTGTCGTCTTTCCATGTGCTCCTGCTACTGCAATTCCAATTTGATTATTTAATAAGCGTGCCAACATCTGAGAGCGATGTAATACTTCTATATCATTTGACCGAGCGGCAACAATTTCCACATTTTCAGGATCAATGCTTGAAGAGTAAACCACAATATCGGCACCCTCAATATTTGATTGATGATGACCGATTGTAACTTGTGCTCCACGTTCCATTAATTTTTGTACAAGTACATTCTCCGCCACATCTGAACCTGATACTTTCATTCCTAAGTCTAACAGAACGCGTGCAATTGCACTCATTCCATACCCACCAATTCCAATAAAGTGCACATGTTTTTTGTCCACCTAGGTCACAGCCTTTCTTTTTAATCAAACGTTTGTAATCATCATGTATTTTACTCTTTATGCACTTTCACCAAAACGCCCTTTCGGTCAGACAAGGTGTTCCAAGTTTTGACTACGAGGCATTTCCGCATAAAACACACTTCCTCATTTGGGCGAATCGACACAACTGATCCAAGTCCCTTTATGCTGTAGAATACCGTTTTAAATGTTGTCGTATTTCAGATACGAAATATAATGAACCCGTACATAAAATTAAGTCGTTTTCGTCTGCTCGATTCATGGCTTCTTGTAAGGCTTTAACAGGTTGATTCACGATTGAAATCTGATCTTTATGTATGAGGGACGACATACGATCCGCTAAGCCTGTACTGGACAGAGAGCGCTCCATTCCGGTCACTTCAGTAGCAATGACAAAATCAATGAGTGGTTTCATTGGCGTGAGGATATGTTCAATGTCTTTATCGGCCATCATAGCGATTACCAAATATAAACGATTATAATGATACAATTCTGCTATCGTTTGGCTAAGCGCCTGAAATCCAGTTAGATTATGTGCACCGTCAAGTAGAACAATCGGACGAGTAGCTATTTTCTCTAAACGTGCAGGCCAAACCGATTTGGTTAATCCGTTCTTAATATCTACATCATCAATTATCGTAGCATATTGTAAACGCAGAATCTCAAGGGTCATCAGTGCAGTACCCGCATTATCAAGTTGATGTTTTCCGACAAGAGGTATAAACAAGTCTGGGAGTGAGCGGTACACGGAATGAAAATCAAACATTTGTCCATCACCAGACTCTTTCGTCACATTTATATTATACGCTTGATCGATTACATATAGGTTACTTTTCTTTTGTTTCGATTTTTTTTGCACAACAGCTAAGGCTTCTGTATGATGGCTACCGCAGACGACAGGTACCCCGGCTTTAATTATGCCTGCTTTTTCAGATGCGATTTCTGAGATTGATTCACCTAAGTAGAGCTGATGATCCCAGCCAATATGTGTGATGACCGATATTAAGGGGTGAACGACATTTGTAGCGTCTAGCCTACCACCTAGCCCAGTCTCCCAAACCACAAACCCCGGACAGGCCTCATAAGCAAAATAGACGAGTGCGATTAATGTCCAAAATTCGAATTGTGACACTGTGCCCAATGCCAAGTTTTTCATTTCTTCTATATAGGGACGTAAGTGATTAGCCCAGTAGACAAAAGAGGATTCTGAAATCGGGGTTTGATTCACTTGAATCCGCTCATTCCAGTTAACAATAGCAGGAGAGACGAACAAACCGACAGCATACTTTGCTTCCTCCAACACAGAAGCAATCATCTTGGCGGTTGACCCTTTCCCATTCGTCCCAGCAATATGAATAAATTTACTACGATGTTGGGGATTTCCTAATTGTGCAAGCATCCAGTCCATACGTTCTAAGCCCGGTTTAATCTGATTAGAGCATGTTATATCCATCCATTGAAAAACATCTGCTACAGTTTGCATCATCATCACCTTTTTATAAACAGACGAGATCGTGGTAAAGGGGCGTTTAGTCGCCCCCCTCCCATTATGATTGTATTTCTTTGAGTCGAGCTTTTACTTTTTCGCGCTTTTCTTTATATGCTTCGCCTTTTTGTCGTTCTTCTTCAACCACTGTTTCTGGCGCTTTCGCCATAAATCCAGGGTTAGATAATTTCTTTTCTACCCGTATTACTTCAGCATCTAATTTTTTTAGTTCACGTTGCAATTTGGTAACTGTTTGTTCTAAATCAACCAAACCGGCTAACGGCAAGAACAATTCTGCCCCTGTTATCACGGTTGTCATCGATTTCTCAGGACGAATCAAGTGTTGATCAACTAAAAATTGATCGACACCACATAGACGGCAAATCGCATCTTTATTTTTCAATAAGATGGTGTGCGTGGTTTCATCTGATCGTATCTGCAACGTGATCCCTTGCTTGGGAGGCACTTCCATTTCAGCGCGTATATTACGAACTGCTCGAATCAACTCAATCAAAACACCCATTTCTTGCTGCGCATCAAGTGAGGTAAATGCTTCGTTAACTTCAGGCCAAGTAGCTATTGTAATACTTTCTCCTTCAATTGGCAAATGACGCCAAATTTCTTCTGTAATAAAAGGCATCATCGGGTGGAGCAATCGCAAACACTGATCAAGGACATGTGAAAGAACAGCTTGAGTCGTTCGCTTTTGTTCAACGTCATCTCCATATAACGGTAACTTTGCAAACTCAATATACCAATCACAGAATGATTCCCACATAAAGTTGTATAAGATACGCCCGGCTTCACCAAATTCATAGCGATCAAATAACCGTGTCACATCTGCAATGGTCTCATTTAGACGATGTAAAATCCAGCGATCCGCTGTTGATAAATGGTTTGTCATGATCAAGTCCGCTTGGTTTACGTCCTCCAAATGCATTAAGGCAAAGCGGGCCGCATTCCAAATTTTGTTGGCAAAGTGACGAGCTGATTCTACCCGTTCCCAACGGAAACGAAGATCATTTCCTGGGGATGAACCTGTAGCAAGCATAAAGCGCATGGCATCAGCACCATATTTTTCAATTACATCCATCGGGTCGATCCCATTATTGAGCGACTTTGACATTTTGAGTCCATTTTCATCGCGCACAAGCCCATGAATGAATACATCATCAAATGGAATATCATTTGTAAACTCAAGCGAGGTGAAAATCATGCGTGCTACCCAGAAATTAATAATATCAAATCCGGTTACCAACACATTCGTTCGGAAAAAACGCTCAAAGTCCTCTGTATGCTCTGGCCATCCCAGTGTAGCAAAAGGCCACAAAGCTGAACTAAACCAAGTGTCTAAAACATCTTCGTCTTGCTTTAACTGTTTACAACCGCACTTCGTACAAGCGGTTGGTTCAATACGGGCCACGTTTATTTCTTGGCAATCCAGGCAATGCCATGCTGGAATTTGATGTCCCCACCATAATTGACGTGAAATACACCAGTCACGAATATTTTCTATCCAATGCAGATAGGTTTTTTCAAAACGATCTGGAACAAAACGTACAGCATCTTTGCTTTTCTGTTGTTGAATAGCCTGCTCTGCCAAAGGCTTCATATCAACAAACCACTGCGTTGATAAATAGGGCTCAATCACTGCATCTGTCCGTTCACTATGCCCTACGGTGTGCATATGTTCCTCAATTTCAACCAATACACCCGTTGCTTGTAGGTCAGATACGATTTGTTTGCGACACGCAAAGCGGTCTAATCCTTGATAAGACATCGCATTTTCATTCATGGTGCCTGTTTCATCCATAATTAGAATTTGAGGTAAATCATGACGTTTGCCCATTTCAAAGTCATTCGGATCGTGAGCCGGTGTAATTTTAACTGCGCCACTACCAAAGTCCGCTTCAACATAAGAATCCGCTATGATCGGAATTTTTCTACCTGTAATGGGCAGGATAACGGCTTTACCAATAAGTGCTTGATAACGTTCATCGTCAGGATGTACAGCCACAGCTGTATCACCTAGCATTGTTTCTGGACGCGTCGTCGCCACACGTATATAACCAGATCCATCTTCTAATGGATAATTCATGTGATAAAGTGCACCTTTTTTCTCTTTATAGATGACCTCGATATCGGATAATGCCGTCCGTGCTTCTGGGTCCCAGTTAATAATATATTTCCCCCGGTAAATCAGCCCTTTTTCGTACAGGCGGATAAACACTTCCTTTACCGCATTAGACAACCCTTCATCTAAGGTAAATCTTTCTTTACTGTAATCGAGCGATAGTCCAACCTTGCTCCATTGACGTTTAATATTAGCGGCATACTGATCTTTCCATTTCCAGACCTCAGAAACGAAATTTTCACGCCCCATGTCACGACGATAAATACCTTCCTCACGCAGTTTCAATTCTACTTTGGTTTGGGTTGCAATTCCGGCATGATCCATTCCTGGGAGGTATAACGTATCATATCCCTGCATACGTTTAAAACGTATTAAAATGTCTTGTAGTGTGGTGTCAAATGCATGACCAATATGTAAATTACCTGTAACATTAGGGGGAGGAATGACAATGGTATAGGTTTCTCGATCTGGTTGTTTTCCTGATTCAAAGTAACCTCCTTCTAGCCAAAATTGGTACAAGCTTTCTTCTACTTGCTTAGGATCGTATGATGACGACATTTGTTGATTTTCCATTTCTCTCTTCCTTTCCATTATAAAAAACCTTCCGTCAGCAAAGGACGAAAGGTTTGTTCGCGGTACCACCTTTGTTCACAAATTAAGGCTTCCATTTGTGCACTCTTCCCAAATAACGGTTTGGTTCCGGCTCGCTTACTAGCTCTTGGCGCCTTCAGTCGAACAGCTCCTGGGTGACTTTTCTGTGATTCTCCATGAGGGATCTTCCAGCACTTGATCCCTCTCTCTGTATGGCGTACATCACATACTTTTCCCATTCCTTGCCATTTTCTACGTAAATAATTATTTTTATTATATTACAATGATTGCCTAGTAAAAGTCAAACTTATTGGATACCAAAAATCGACTGAATGGTATTATACATTTCTTGTGGATTCGCTAAAAAAGCTAAGAGTAGGACTGTACTTAATAGCAGTACACTTAAAAAGCTCAGAAACATAACACTGCGATAGGTTTTCCGAACGACTGATTTTACCACGTTCAATTGTACGAACTCCTTCCTTACTGTAACTCCTCAAGCATATCTCTTTTATCATATTCTTATTTTCCACTTTTGGTACACATCTGTCTAGTACCATTTAAGAATATTATGCCATCATCATGGATCAGTAAGTCATTTACATCTAGATAACATAATAGCAAAAAATAAATCGGATAGCGAGTCTTATATCTTTGCGAGCACATGAATTTGATTGATATGAATCGTCTTATATTGACTCTTCATGTACTTTCGCCCAAACACAAATCCCAAACTTTTTTATGTAGTTGTGCATAATATTTGACTAAAGGAAAAAGGTTTTACTCGTACCATATTTTATAAAGTGGAAGAAGGGATGTCATATGAATCAAGTGATTATGTGGGTACTATTACTTGGGCTACCCACTCAAGGTATTCATTATTGTTTACGAAAACAAATCAGCCTACTCTTAGACTGTAAAAACAGACGGATTGAGTAGGCTTTGCACATTCCATTATCTTTTTAGAATTTTTTTGATTCTCGCTTTGCTCTCTGACTTAGGGGGCGTACTTTTTTTCTTAGTCGATTGCCATAATCGTCTGGCAAAATCCCACAATTGTTCAAAATGCCATAATTCTGCTTCTAGTTTATGCGTCGCATCTGCTTCTGAAGAAAAATAACTAGGTGTTTCATAATAACGATTTGCATATTTCATTAACCGCTCCGGATAAGCCAGATACAATGCAAGTAAACGCTTTTCAGTTCCTTGTAATTTGTTTTTTTCTTCATAAGCTTCTAAAATCTCACTGGGGTGTTCTTGATCCCCTTGGTCACGTATATATCTACGCATATACGTTGCTAAGTCACGTACGGGCGTATCAATACGTACATTGTCAAAGTCAATAAACGAAAAACCATTCTCGTACGACAAGATGTTAGAAGGATGAATACGAGTATGGCATATTGTATACCGCGGTGGTTTTCCTGATGTCACATCAACGAACTTTTCCATTCCTCGTAAAAAGAATTGATAAGGCTCTTGTAGCTGCTCATATCCCCGTAAATACACCTTGTCAAACGGTGAAGGATAATCTCGCATTTTGGCACTTTCTTGGTATAAGTCAAGTTGATCTTTTTTTAATTTCCACTCTTCTAGATCTTCTTTCCCAATTTTTGTTCGCAATTCCCTAAATTCTGATATAAGCGGTTCAGCCTCATGATGAAATTCGGCTAATCCACGCACAATGTCCGTATTGGGAAAATCAGCATCAGGCTCTTTCCAAGGTGTTGCATACCAATTCACGGACTCTACAGATGCTACAGGTTCACCATTATGTGTGGGAATCCAAGGTAGTAAGTGTTCATACCCATTTTCTTGTAATTTTTGGAACAGACGATGCAAGACTAGTAATTTCTCACGTGAAGACCTTGACTTTTTTAAAGCATATACGCCATCTTCATTAATAATTTTACAAACATTTCCTTGAAAGGAAACTTGCTCCGGTTGCCATCCATATAAGTGAATGACCTCTGTAAGTGTGGCATCTTGTTCCATATCGAAACTCCTCCTTTCAAATCACGAAGAAATGTTTTCTCTCGTATTTTTGGGTATTTTTATAATTTGTCCATTTTCCAGTTCTTCAGATTGAAGTTGATTTAATTTGATAATTTCTTGAGACAATAACCCATACCGCTCAGCAACCTCTTGTACAGTCTCATCTTTTTGGGCGATCACCATTTTCATACGAGCAAAATCTTCTCCATCTTCACGAAGTAACCACTGAATCCAGTCATGTTTCGATTCTTGCTCACTCATCGTTTCATTTTCTAGATCCGACTCTACCTCTATTTCTGCTTCTAACTCCGCCCCCACATGCTGCGTTTGATCTTCACGATGAGGCATTTGTCTTTCGTGCCTAAAATTTTGACGATCTTCCCAGAATGCATGTGGTTCTTGTGGAATGAATGACTTTGGTGGTGCGGGTTCACCTTCTTGGCTATCATCTATTTCCACCTGGATCGGTTGATCTTCGTTTCTGTTTTGAAAGATTTCTTGATCTTCTTCGACTTCAACTTCACTTTCCGAATGGCCTACCCGTTCATCCTCTTTCTCTGCATTTTCATGGTTCTCCATTTTTTCTACAGTGAATGGCACGGTTTCTTCTTGTTCCTCTGTCTGCATGTCATCTGAAGGTTCAGCTGGTGCCCCTTTAAACAGCGGGTCTTGATTAGAGGTAAGTAACATCTCTTCTTCGCGATCAGAATGATCAGACGATTCCGGAATTAAACCATCAATCATAAGAATGGCTTCAATTTGAAGTTCAAATGGAGAAATAACAGTGTAATCGAATGTTTCTACTTCAGCCGAAACATGCTTTAAGATCGCTTTATCAGCCGGTAAAGTAATTTCTACTGGTATCACATAAGCAATGTCATATTGCGTTTCGGATTGGCGCTCTGTATGTAGCTCCAATCTTTCCTGTTCATTACCCAAGTAACTTCCGTTTAACCGTAGATATCCTTCAATTTTCAGATGCTGTCCTTCATCTTTTATCTCAACATCTGGATATAGATCTAGTTCTAACAAGCTACCAATACCGATCTGCTGTGGATGAAGCCTTACTTTTTCAGAAATGTCAAAACGGAGTTGGTTAAATTGGTTAGTCATGACTAGACCCCTCCTTTTTAGTTATTTCCGAATGTGAATCATCGGTTTATGACATTACTGATTTATATGCAATGGACTTGAAGTTATAACTATACCGGAAATTTAAAAGCACCTACACGTCATTGCGCGTAGGTGCTTTACTTTATCTTTTGAGAGGGGTGAAGACCTCCACTTCTATAAGTGGGATTTCAATCTCCACCTGATTCCACGATGTTTCAGCTTTGACTGAGACGAGTTCACTACAAATTTTTGAGTGCCAGACGATTAGCTTCAAGTGTACGATCCAGATCTTTTTTTTGATGTGCAGTTGAAATAAACATGCCTTCAAATTGAGATGGAGGAATGAATATACCTTGAGCAAGTAGATTCCGAAAATATTTGGCAAAACGTCCTTTATCTGCTTGACTAGCCTGTTGATAGCTAGTCACTTTCTCCTCAGTGAAAAACAGACAAACCATCGATCCAACCCGGTTGATATGGTGCGGAATACCTAATTCCAGCGCATTTTTACGTAAACCCGCTTCTAAATAAGCACCTTTTTCTTCTAAATCATCATAAGCTTCACGTGTCATCTCAGTTAGTGTCAAATAGCCTGCCGTCATGGCGAGTGGATTACCGGATAACGTTCCAGCTTGGTAAACTGGGCCATCTGGTGCCATCTGCTCCATAATTTCACGCTTGCCACCATAAGCGCCCACTGGTAGACCACCCCCGATTACCTTACCCATGGTAGTTAAGTCAGGGATAATGCCATATCTACCTTGAGCAGAATAGTAATCCACACGAAAACCAGTCATCACCTCATCAAATATAAGTAAGCTCTTAAATTGCGTGGTTATCTCTCTTAATCCTTCTAAAAATCCTGGCTCAGGTGGCACAACACCCATATTACCAGCCACAGGCTCTAATATAACAGCAGCAATTTCCGTGCCGAATTTGGAAAAAGCAAGTTGTACACTCTCTAAGTCGTTATAGGGCACTGTTAGGGTATGTTGAGCTGTATTATCAGGTACGCCAGGACTATCTGGTAAACCTAGTGTAGCTACTCCAGAGCCTGCTTTAATCAATAAACTATCAGAATGCCCATGATAGCTACCTTCAAATTTTAAAATCTTATCTCGACCCGTATATGCTCTAGCCAACCTTAATGCACTCATTGTTGCTTCTGTTCCAGAATTGACCATCCGTACAATATCAACCGAAGGCATTCGTTCGGTAACCAGCCGCGCCATTTCCGTTTCTATTTCAGTAGGCGCACCAAAACTCGTTCCTTTTTCCACTATTTTTTTTATACCATCAACCACATTAGGATGTGCATGCCCTAAAATTAAGGGGCCCCAAGAGCCGATGTAGTCAATATATGTATTTCCATCAACATCGATCACATGTGCACCTATACCCTGATCAATGAAAATGGGATTCATTTCAACAGACTTAAAAGCTCTAACCGGACTATTTACTCCACCCGGTATCCATTTAATGGCTTCTTGATAATCAGCGATAGACCGATCATATCCTTTATGCATGAGATCACCTCTTCTATTCGTTTGTTTATGATATAGACTCTTTTGCATGCGCCTGCTCCGCCACGACCTGTCGGTCAAACCTAATGTTTATTTCTCCCTTCAGATTTTGGCTACGGAGGCCACGCTAATGCTCAAAGTTCAATTCAACTGCCACCGTGCAATATCTTTTGCATAATAGGTTAAAATCATGTCTGCCCCTGCACGTTTAAATGATGTCATCGATTCAAGGACAACTTGTTTTTCATCAATCCAACCGTTTTGTGCGGCTGCTTTAATCATGGCATACTCACCAGAGACTTGATAAGCTACAATAGGTAAATGGAATGTTTCTCTTATGCGATGAATGATATCTAAATAAGCTAATCCAGGTTTCACCATCAACAAATCAGCCCCTTCTTCCACGTCAGAGTAAGCTTCGCGTAATGCTTCTCTCGCATTGGCAGGGTCCATTTGGTACGTTCTCCGATCTCCAAATTGTGGCGTAGAATGAGCAGCATCTCTAAACGGCCCATAAAAGCTTGATGCATATTTTACTGCATAGGAAAGAATCGGGGTATCAGTAAAGCCCGCTTCATCTAATCCTTGGCGAATGGCCGCTACAAACCCATCCATCATATTGGAAGGAGCAATCATATCCGCACCTGCTTGCGCTTGTGAAATGGCCGTAGAGACTAATCGCTCAAGTGAAGCATCATTTGCCACTTCTCGATTTTCAATTACACCACAATGTCCATGCGAAGTAAATTGACAGAGACAGGTATCCGCAATCACATATAGCTGAGGGAACGAAGCTTTAATATGACGAATCGCACTTTGTACAATCCCTTGTTCATGATCCGCTCCACTTCCACATTCATCTTTTTCAGCTGGAACACCAAACACGATGATCGAAGTAATGCCTAAGTCCATGACTTCTTGTATTTCTTCTTGTAATTGGTCTATCGAAAAATGAAACACTCCAGGCATGGATGGTACTTCTGCTTTAATTCCTTCACCTGCAACAACAAAGATGGGATAGATCAAATCTTCAGTATGTATATGGTGCTCACGAATCATTTTACGAATGGCTTCATTTTGTCGTAGTCGACGATGACGTTTAAATAGCATTAAGATTCCTCCCGATGGTTAATTTGAGCCCACGTGTGTCAACATAGAAATGGTCGTGTATTTTGCTCTCCATGCACTTTCGGCTTGAAACACACTTCCTCATTTTGGTTATTTAAGACTACTGATTTGAATCAACGTATCTACTAATCCCTCTATCGTATATTTTGAGGTATGAAATTCTCCCACTAATCCTAGTTTATTAAGTGCTTCTGCTGTCACAGGTCCGATGCAAGCGATCGGTATTTGTTGCAGCTTCTCCCATAAATGAGATGCCTTTGCTTGAACAAGTTGAACTAAGCTACGCGCAGTAGATGGACTGGTCAGCGTGATCATATCAATCTGATCTTCCGACAATAATCCAATGATTTGCTCCGCATTCTCTGTCTCTGTTAACGTTTGATACATAATGACTTCAGTTACCTGACATCCCATCTTTGTTAATTGATTAGGAATGGTACGACGCGCCAGTGAAGAACAAGGAAATAAAACCCCATCACCATTATTTACATGAAATTGGAGCTCCTGAATGACAGCTTCAGCTTGAAATTCAGCAGGACAAATATCAATTTCAACCCCGTATCTTTCCATAGTCGCTTTCGTTTTGGCACCTACTGCTACCCATTTTACGTTTTGAAAACGACTGTGATTAAGTCCGCCTTCAATCACGTATTGAAAAAAATAGATTACAGCATTCACGCTTGTGAAAATGATCCACTTATAAGCTTCTATGTGTTCTAAAGCACGATCAAGCTTTGACAAATCTGAAGCCTTCACAATTCGAATCAATGGCAGTATAAGTGGTTTTCCACCTAGCGACTCTATTTTTTGTGACAACGCGTTACTCTGCTTTTGATCCCTCGTAATCAGTATACGTTGTCCATTTAAGGGCTTCTTTTCTTCATTTCTTGATTGAATGATCAATATTTCATCCCACTAGTCCATTGCGCACACGATCAAGCAAGTCTTCTGCTCCTTGTTCTTGTAACTCTTGTGCCAATTTTTTACCCACTTGCACGGGATCAGTACCGAGAGCAGCTCCATATATCATCTGTTTTCCTTCTGGATCACCAATTAATCCGCTCAATTGGATTTCACCGTTCATCCATTCCGCATAACCAGCTACCGGAAGATGACATCCGCCTTGAAAAGATTGTAAGAATGAACGTTCAGCTTGTACAGCACGAGCTGTTTCTTCATGGTTGATTTGGGCTAAACGCTCAATTAAAGCCGCATCATCCGCACGACATTGTATGGCTAGCGCTCCTTGTCCTACCGCAGGTAACATCTCTTTTACGCTTAGTTCATCGAATTGATCATAAGACATATTCATACGCGCTAACCCTGCAACAGCTAACACAATCGCGTCAAAAGTACCATTCTTTAATTTATCTAATCGGGTCCCTAAATTCCCTCGAATCGGTTTAACTACCAAATCTGGACGTAGCGATAAGATTTGAGATTGACGTCTTAAACTACTCGTTCCTACAACTGCACCGGCCGGCATTTCTTTTAAAGCACGACCATCTTGAGAAATAAAACAATCATGCGGGTTTTCTCTAATCGGTATAGCACCAATGGTTAAACCATCTGGCATCTCTCCGGGCATATCTTTCATACTGTGTACAGCAAAGTCAATCCTTTTTTCGAGCAAAGCTTGTTCAATTTCCTTTACAAAAAGTCCTTTTCCCCCTACTTTGGATAACGTGACATCTAAGATACGATCGCCCTTGGTGACGATTTTTTCTAAACTAACGTGTAAATTTGGGTCCATTTCTTGTAAGCGATCAATCACCCACTGGGTTTGTGTAAGCGCTAATTGACTTCTTCTTGTACCTACAACAATAGCATTCATCATATTCTCCTTACTGATGGGTGAATATCACACCATCTACGTCATTATAAATCAAAGGATGGGGTTACATCCAATTATGAAAGGATAAGCTTGATTGGGATAAAAAGTAGTTTAATAAGATAGTCAGAAACGATAGTGTATTCCACCATGCAATTCTTCGTCTTTGCCAGCTACTTGCTGTCCATTGTACCAAAACGCTCCCATACGCCAAGAGGACGAATAAGGAAGTCCATATTTTAAGATCTCGCCAAAAACCAGCGCCTACAAACTGATAAGCGTATAAGCTCCCCAGTACGATTGCAATGGTCATGAGAAGAACTCCTGCTATAACCAACCAATTCGAAAAGGAGAACAGCCGATCTAAGCTGGGCATCTGCATCGTAAAACGCGTCCACTTTTTTTTCTTTAACAAGTTGGTATGCACTAAATAAAGTAAGGTTCCGATACTTGAGAGCGAAAACGCAGCATAAGCTGCAATAGCCATACTCAAATGAACGAGGACTAGATTAGAAACATATAATTCCTGTAAACCGTCTGAAACATTTTGTATGACAAACACATGAATCATAAGAACCAAAAAACTGACAAAATTAGTTAAGAAAAATAAAAGCGGCATGGGATAAATAACGTGCATGATAAGCGTAAAGCTGACAAGCACCCATGAATATATAAAGAGTGAGTCAATCGGAAACATCCCTGGTAAGATTGACGCAGCTTGTAAGATAAAGACAAAGGATTGCAAAGCCCATACCAATAGCAGTAATCCATAACTAAGCCGTTTGCTCCGCTGATTAGCATGTAGCAAATCCGACAGTGCAAACACTAAACTGAGTGCAAATACATACACGATAAAATCAAATATCCAACGTTCAGCAAACACTTAACGCCCCTCCTTATCACTTACAAGCATACAGTGAAGACCGAGCATCCGTAGTTGCAGCTTCTTCTTTGTGCATCTCCTGCTGTTGGTTTTGCAGTTGCTGTTCAAGTGCAAACAGATGAACAAACATTTCTTTGGCTATATCTCGATCAGAGCCAATTGCGGATTCTTTAATCCGTTCGATTGGATCATGCAATAATTGATTGACAATGCTTTTAGTTTGCTTATTTAATACGCGCATCTCTTGTTCAGTCAAATGCGGTAGCTTCCTTTCAATCTTAATCATCGCTTCCGCCTGTGCTTCCAAATATTTCTCACGCAAGGCGGAAATAAGGGGGACTACACCAAGTGTATGCAACCACTGCTGAAACGCTAGCACTTCAGCTTCTATCCATCTTTTTACCCGCTCTGCTTCCTGCTGGCGCAAACTCATATTCGTATCTACTATACCTTTTAGATCATCAATATCATATAGAAAAGCTTGTTCGATCTGATGGATAGCAGGATCAATATCTCTTGGTACTGCAATATCAATAAGGAATAAAAGTGACCTTCTCGTTTTAATAACCGGCTCTACACTTTCTTTTGTTAATATCGGTTCGCCTGCTCCAGTAGAACTCACTACGATATCTGCTTCTTTTAAAGAAGGCATCAATTGATCCCAGCTGCGCGCTTCTCCTTGAAATTTAGCCGCCATTTCTTGTGCTTTCGCAAAAGTACGATTAATGACAAGCACTCTTGTTGCACCCGCTGCATGAAAATGTTTAGCTGTTAATTCACTCATTTTCCCTGCGCCGATGAGCAATATCGTTCGATTGCGAAATGAATCAAATAGTTTTTTCCCTAGTTCAACTGCAGCATAACTGACAGATACAGCATTTTGTCCGATTTCAGTTTCGGTATGCACCTTTTTTCCAAGCGTGATAGCCTGCTTAAATAATGTGTTAAACACTGTACCCGTGGCCTGCTGCGCTTGTGCAGCAAAGAAAGCTTGTTTCACTTGACCTAGGATCTGTGTTTCTCCTATAACGAGTGAATCGAGCCCACAAACCACATGCAAAAGATGAGAGACTGCGTCTTGATTATGCAAGATATAAAGGTGAGACACAAATTCCTCGCGTGGAATTCGAAACCAGCTCTCTAAAAAGGTTTTTGCATAATACTCGCCAGTGTGCAACTGATCGCATACCAAGTAAAGCTCCATTCGATTACAAGTGCTTACGATCACACATTCCAACACACTCTTCATATCTCGTAAAGTACGAATTGCCAAATCTAGACGTTGCTCAGAAAAAACAAGTCTTTCTCTAATTTCAACAGGTGCTGTTTTATGATTAAAACCAATCACGATTGTATGCATTCAAATTCACCTCGAATCTTTGAAGTAGCTAATCGCAACTTCGATCCAACTCCATAATATCAGTACAAGTTATTATAACATAGCAATCTCATTTCCCAAGGTGACCCTGTGAACACATTTTGAAGGCGCATTTTTTCATACCGTTCCTTAGCCGTATGCTCGAGCATCACTTGGTTCATCTATCAAAATCTAATTCTATTGAGGTGATCGACATGTATCGCGTTAAAAAGTTAGTGATTGGGCTCATGATCATCTTACTCACCTTACTTGTCGCTTGTCAAAGTACAGATGTTCAAGACAAAAAGGTAGAAACCATCACTTTGGTAGAAGTGACTCACTCTATCTTTTATGCCCCACAGTATGTATCTAAAAACCTCGGTTTTTTTACTGAAGAAAATATTGAAATTGAATGGGTTAATGGGAATGGTGGCGACAAGACGATGACCGCCCTATTAGCAGACCAAGCAGATATCATTTTGGTTGGTGCCGAGGCAGGCCTTTATGTCACTGCTCGTTCTCAATCTACGGATATCATCGCTTTTGCACAATTAACACAAACAGATGGAAGCTTCTTAGTTGCGCGTCATCCCATCACACCGTTCACATGGGAGCAACTAAAAGGAAAAACGTTGCTTGGACAACGTCGAGGTGGCATGCCACAGATGGTAAGCGAATATGTACAAAAACAAAATCAAATCATCCCTCACCAAGATGTAGCCCTCATTCAAAATATTGATTATAAAAACTTGAGTAGTGCTTTCGTAGCAGGTACAGGCGATTTTGTCCAATTATTCGAGCCAATGGCTTCCAAAATAGAAGCGCAAGGTTATGGAAAAATTGTAGCCTCATTTGGTACAGAAAGTGGCCATCTTCCTTACACCTGCTATGTGACCAAAAAAAGCAAACAGGAACCGGAATTACTGAAACGGTTTACACGAGCCATTCAAAAAGGACAAAGCTGGGTGAAAACCCATTCGGCCACTGAAATTGCGAGCGTCATTCAAGAAGACTTTCCAGATATCAGCAAAGAAAACCTTATTCAAGTGGTTGATCGCTATAAAAAGCAGGCGTCTTATGCAGAAGACACGATTATCGACGAGGAAGAGTATCAGCGCATGCTTACCATTATGAAGGAAGCGAATGAGTTGCCCAAGGTCATCCCTTACGATCTTTATATTAATACCACCTATGCCGAGGAAGTGAAACAGGAGTTGAAACAAGAATGAGCACATATGTGGAAGTGCGTGATCTTACCCATCGATATTGGGACGTGAAAAGCGAAACGATCGCACTAAAAGAGATTAGCTTCTCCTTAAAAGAAGGTTCGTTTCTAGTAGTAGTGGGGTCAAGTGGCTGTGGAAAAAGTACGTTATTATCGATTCTTGCGGGCCTATATCCCATTCATGAAGGGTTCATTACCATTGACGGCAACTCGCTCGCCTCATGCCAAAAGCGAATCGGCTATGTTCTCCAAAAAGATGCTTTGTTGGCTTGGCGAACGATTAAACAAAATGTACAACTCGGCCTTGAAATACAAGGCATTGCCACATTGAAAAATAAGCAGTACGCATTTGACTTACTCGATCAAGTGGGGTTAGGTCATGTCGGGGATCATTATCCTCATCAACTTTCTGGCGGAATGAGACAACGTGTTGCTTTAGCGCGCACCTTAGCTGTAAAACCCGATCTTTTATTACTCGATGAGCCCTTTTCCGCTCTAGACATTAAAAATAAAATCCATTTAGAAACCCTTTTAAAGTCGATTCACAAGCAGCAGAAAAAGACCACGATCTTAGTTACCCATGACTTAGAAGAAGCGATTGCGCTGGGAGATGATGTATTGGTTTTGTCAGGCCACCCCGGTACGGTCCGCAAAATCATGAAAATTCCCGATAGCATTAAGAATATTCCCCCACTTGAAGTCAGAGGTCATACGCTTTTTAGATCTCTTTTTGAAGAACTATGGAGAGAGGTTGACTTATGAAACAAATGATTACACTGGAAAAAGGAGCACAAAGTACTCATCATGCTCGCTTTTTGCGTAAATATCGACTTCAAAATTTAAGTGTTTGGATAGCACGACTGACACTACTTTTTTTATTGATCGGAGGATGGGAATGGGCAAGTCAAAAGGGTTATATCGATCCTTTTCTGTTTAGTAGCCCCACACTCATCCTTAAAGAAGCGCAACACCTGATACAAGAAGGTGTGTTTTTCACTCATATCTTACAAACCTTCTTAGAAACCACAGTCGGTTTTTTAGGTGGTACATTACTAGGTATTATATTAGCAACCATCATTTGGGCTTCTCCTTTCCTTTCGAAAGTATTAGATCCTTATCTTGTGGTGTTAAACAGTTTACCGAAAGTTGCACTAGGTCCTATTTTTATCGTTACGTTGGGTGCAGGTTTCGTCTCTATCATCGCCATGGCAATCGCCATCACCATTATTATTACAACTTTAGTTATCTACAACAGTTTTCAAACTGTAGACCCAAATTACTTAAGACTCGTACGCTCCTTTGGTGCAAATCGCTTTCAACTCTATCGTCTAATCATCTTTCCAGCTTGTATACCAAACATGATTGCGGCGCTGAAAGTGAATGTAGGCTTAGCGTGGGTAGGTGTCATTGTCGGTGAATTTCTTGTATCCAAGGCTGGACTCGGTTATCTGATTATATATGGATTTCAAGTATTTAATTTACATTTAGTTATGATGAGTCTTGCCATTATTGCGATTTTAGCGACGCTTATGTATCAAGCGATTGCCTTCATCGAACATCGTTTCAAACATATCTAAGGATTTACGAAAATAATTGGTTAGTGATAGAATATTATAAACCTCACTGATCTATGTGTAGCAGAAGTATTTGAAAATGATACAATATCTGATGCCCACATATCATTTATTAGCAGAATAAGTAAGTCTATACGCCATCACTTAGCGGAACGGGCATGATGGGTGAAAACCACCACACTTGATCCAAAGCGAAGGAGCTTTGAAGTTATGAAATCAAAATCTATCGGATTCCTACTCTTACTGATCGGTATTTTCATTTCCCTTATTAAATCAGGATTAGCTCCTCTTCAATCTTTTATGGATTGGCCCTTTTTATTCTTTTTCGGCGGTTTACTTTTGATCTTTATCGGATACGCGAAAAATAATAGTATTCTCACTTTATGGGGCGGGATTCTGGCCACTTTAGGTATTTCAGTCTGGGGTCACCGTCATGTGACAGCTTGGCCTACCCACTGGTCTTTTCTGATCGGATTATTAAGTATTGCATTCTTCATACAATTTGTCGTAAATCGTAATAAAATCACCGCGACAATTGGTTTCTTATTGTTACTTGTGGCCTTTTTTGCATGGCCTGGCATAGTAGGTATCCCATACATCGCTCCAATAGCCGAAGTCATCAACCAATTCTGGCCTGCTCTTCTTATCATGATCGGCTTGATTTTCTTAGTAAAAAAATAAGACCATTCGTGATTAAACTTAATCGTACGTTTTTCATCAAAAAGGAGGCTCAAAATGATTACCATTAACACAAATGAAGAAATCCAGAAGATTGCCCGTTCAGGTGAGATATTAGCTGCTTGCCATCGTGAATTAGCGAAACGAATAAAGCCTGGTGTAACGACATGGGAGATTGACCAATGGGTTGAGGACTATTTAGCGCAAAACGATGCGATCCCTGCGCAAAAAGATTTCATGGGTTATCCTTATGCCACATGCGCTTCAGTTAATGATACAGTATGTCATGGTTTCCCACAAAAAACACCATTAAAAGATGGAGATATTGTAACGATTGACATGGTGGTTAATTATAAGGGATGGTTGGCCGACTCAGCATGGAGTTATGCTGTCGGGTCCATTTCCAAAGCAAATACGCATCTATTAAAGATCACTGAAGCAGCTTTATATAAAGGAATCGAGCAAGCGATACCCGGTAATCAAATTGGGGATATCTCACACGCCGTTCAATCCCATGCCGAAGCACACCATTTGTCGGTAGTACGCCCTTTCCTTGGTCATGGAATAGGCAGGAAGCTTCATGAACCACCTGAAGTGCCACATTACGGTAAGGCTGGAACGGGTCCTCTTTTAAAAGCTGGGATGGTCATTACAATTGAACCTATTCTAACACTCGGCTCTCATCATGTGCATATATTAGAAGACGGGTGGACAGCCAAAACAATCGATGGAAGCTGGTCAGCACAGTATGAACACACCATCGCAATTACAGAACACAAACCGCTCATTTTGACCAAACAATAGGAGCATAAGGAAGTGTCACGACACTTCCTTATGCTCCTATCCATTTCTCTACAAGCCCGTAGGCACTTTTCACTACAATAAAGGAAAGGCCTATCCCACTTAATAAGCCTGTAATCACTCTAAGTCTATTATTACTCTCCCTCCAACCCCATAGCTGCGTAAATCCATCTACGAGTAGGGGAAGCTGGAGAATAACCCCCCATAACCAAGAAAATGAGTTCGGTATAAAAACAAATACAGGTATACTCACATAACCCAGCAAAATGCTCATACATCGCGCACATAATGGGAAGGTTTGGCCTCTTAGCTGTATACTCCGTTCTACTTTCCGATGACACGGCACCCATTTGAGTATATGGGCTAATGTCTCCATATGTTTATCTCCTTAATCGCCTATATTTCCACAATCGATGCAATCACAAATTCCACTTGAAGAAAAAGCAATATCGCCACAGCATGAATCGGATCTGTTGTTTTTCTGTTGTTGCCGGCGATAATACCAAGTTCCCATCATACTCATACAGATCGATACAGCCAGTACAATTCCAGCTTCTAGATACGCTTTCTCCCAAAATAGAACAGCTGCGGTTAGATATAATGTCAGGTTAATTGTACACAAAACAAAGAACATGTTATATCATGACCTCCCTCAAAACCGTTTCAAAATTATACATTTTCGCATAGGATACGATAGAAAAGGGAAAGGTAGGTGACCGCTATATACTTTCACTCATTTTCTATCCCCACTACGCTTCACAGCTATTCAAATGCAATTGCCAGCCTACCCTACTCATTTTTTCATTCGATTAGGCGTAGATATCACATTGGGCAAACGGGATATTTATTTACAAATCCGAATAAAGGATCATGGGGTGCTCTATTAAACCCGGCAAACTCACGTGTATGTATTCGGACATTATTAATCGCCATCACAAACTTTTCCACATACGCTTCGCTTCATGCCTCTATTTCGTTTAATGCCTACCCTTCTGGCCATAAATTACTTTCTCCTCATATTGCAACTCTGCGAAGCATCAATCCGATTCGCCCCTATGCCAGCGTTTTATATAACCCGACAGGAAACCTAACGATCGGACAAAGCCACTTAGAAGAGACCGTATTTCCGTACACCATCAGTGCTTCGATAACCGAAACACCGCTCACTTTAATGCCAGGAGAAATCATTACAATCTACCTCAGAAATCATACTTCTTCTTCTAGGTCACAAATTTCTTTCGGTTGGTATGAGGAAGCATTACCTACTTATTCAAGATAGTGGAGACATCGAAATGCCTCCACTATTTCAAATCTATTTTATGAGATGATTCGTCTTTTATTTTAGTGAAGCGACATCACTAAAATATTTTAATTCATATCTAAAGTTGTAATCAGTTCCGATTTTTCACGATAGCGTGTAATAGCCAATTGAATTAGTTCTGCGATGACCGCTTTGTAAGACAAGCCAGATTCCGCCCACAAATGTGCATACATACTGTATGGGGTAAATCCAGGCATGGTATTAATCTCGTTAATCAAGATTTCTCCATTATCTTTACGAACAAAAAAATCTACCCGCGATAGCCCTGAGCAATCAAGTGCTTGATAAGCTCGAATAGCAAGTTCTTGAATTTGGGCTTGTGTTTGTGATGGTAAATCAGCAGGAATCTGCATGGTCGACTCTCCATCAACATACTTCGCTTGGTAATCGTAGAAATCACCTGATGAAATGATTTCACCCACAACGGATGCTTTCGGATCATCATTTCCCAAAACTGCCACTTCAATTTCACGTGCAGGAATAAATTCCTCTACGATTATTTTACGATCATACTTACCTGCTAATGCTAAAGCAGCTTGTAATTCGACCCGATTTTCCGCTTTCGATATCCCCACACTTGAGCCTAAGTTTGCTGGTTTAATAAAACACGGATAACCTATAGTGGACTCAATTTGTGCGTACACAACCTCTACATTTTTAATGATTTCAGATTTTAAGAAGTACATATATGCACCCTGCGGAATTCCGGTTTGTGCAAATAACTTTTTGGCTATCACTTTATCCATCGCTACTGCTGAAGCTAGCACGCCCGCTCCTACATATGGAACATCAGCAATTTCAAGTAAACCTTGCATCGTACCATCTTCTCCAAATGTACCATGTAGCACCGGGAATACGACATCAACCTCTTCTTTTGAGAAAGTAGGACCGTTTTCTATTTCTTTTTTTTCACTACTAGCGATGGGTAAACTTCCTTGTAGTCTTTCCAGTATTTCTGTGTTTAAATGTGCAGCAATCATCTGTATAGATGAAGCACCTTTCACCCATTCCCCTCGCTTGGAAATACCAATTGGAATCACATCATATTTTTCTGGATCCATCGCTTGGATAACAGATGCCGCTGACGATAATGAGACATCATGCTCACCTGATTTCCCACCAAACAAAACGGCGACTCGAAGTTTTTTGGTCAAAACAGTTCATCCTCTCATATGTCTCTTTTATCGTAATGATTAAGATGTGAATAGATTTCATTCCACAATTTCTCTTTACCATATGAAGTTTGGGAAGAAAAAAGAATTACAGGATCATTACGATCTACCAGTAAGGCCTCTTTAATGATTTTAATGTGTTTTTGCCAGTGTCCTTTTGTAACTTTATCGCATTTAGTCGCCACGATGATAACGGGGAGCTCATGATACTTTAAGAAATGATACATGTTATAGTCATCTTCACTTGGTTTATGACGAATATCAATCAACTGTATGACTGCCTTTAAAGGCTCTCTTGAGGTGAAGTATGTTTCCATCATCTTTCCCCACTGTGCTTTCACACTTTTAGGTACACGTGCAAAACCATAGCCAGGGACATCGGCAAAGTGGAAGGAATCATTTATTCGATAAAAGTTTATCGTTTGCGTTTTCCCCGGTGTAGAACTTGTTCTCGCTAATTTTTTACGTTGGATCAGCGTATTAATAAGTGATGATTTTCCCACATTAGAACGCCCAGCCAGAGCGATCTCTGGCAGGGCGTCATCGGGATATTGGGTAGGCTTTACAGCACTAATGACAATTTCAGCTTTTGTTACTTTCATTAAAATCCCTCACTAAAGCAAGCTTTAACACTTCATCCATGTGACTCACAGGGGTGAAAGTTAAGTCGTTTAATATACTTTCTGGAATATCTTCCAAATCTTTTTCATTCTCTTTAGGGAACAAGACATGTTTAATTCCAGCTCGATGCGCACTTAATGACTTTTCTTTTAGTCCACCAATAGGTAGAACACGCCCTCTTAGCGTAATCTCACCCGTCATGGCAACATCTCTAGATACTGGAATATCCGTTAGAGCCGATACCATCGCAGTTACCATCGTAATCCCGGCCGAAGGGCCATCTTTTGGCGTTGCTCCTTCTGGAATATGGATATGAATATCATATTTTTCGTGAAAATCTGGCGCAATGTTAAAAAAATCTGCTCGGGAGCGGATATAACTAAAAGCAGCTTGTGCAGATTCTTGCATCACATCGCCTAACTTTCCAGTCAGCATAAGCTTTCCTTTTCCCGGTAAAACAGAAACTTCTATAGATAGTGTATCCCCACCCACTTCAGTCCAAGCAAGTCCTGTAACCACGCCAATATGGTCCTCATCTTCTGCTTTTCCATAGCGGACCTTTTCAGCTCCAAGATACTGCGGTAAATTTTTTTCAGTAATAATAATTCGTTTTCGATTGCCTGCCAATAATTGTTTGGCAGCTTTTCGACAAAGCGTGGCAATGGTACGCTCTAGATTACGTACACCAGCTTCCCTTGTATAATTTCGAATGATCTTAAGCATAGCTTCTCGCTTAATTTGCATCTGCTCTTTGCTAAGTCCATGCTCTTTTAATTGCTTAGGATACAAATAGGTCTTGGCAATTTGTTCTTTCTCTAATTCTGTATATCCTGAAATTGTTAAGACTTCCATTCTATCTAATAATGGACGTGGAATTTGACTCACAGCATTTGCAGTCGTAATAAACATGACATTCGATAAATCATACGGAAGTTCAATATAATGATCACTAAAGGTTGTGTTTTGATTGGGGTCAAGTACCTCTAGTAAAGCTGAAGATGGGTCGCCTCGGAAGTCCATGGCCATTTTGTCAATCTCATCTAATAAAAAGACAGGATTTTTACTGCCAGCCGATTTCATACCTTGAATGATTCTACCTGGCATTGCCCCTACATATGTACGACGGTGTCCTCTAATCTCAGCTTCATCACGAACACCACCTAGCGATATTCTTACGAAATTACGTCCAAGCGACCTAGCAATAGAGCGCGCCAAGGAAGTTTTACCTACCCCTGGAGGGCCGGCTAAACATAGTATTGGACCTTTCATCACCTTTACCATTTTTTGTACAGCTAAGTACTCAAGTACACGCTCTTTCGCTTTTTCTAAACCATAATGATCTTCATCTAATATTTTTTCTGCTAAATGAATATCTAAATCATCCATGGTTTCTTTCTCCCACGGCAACTCTAGTAACCACTCGATATAAGTTCGTACGACTCCCCCTTCAGCTGAACTAGTAGGAATTTTCTCTAAACGATCAATTTCTTTCGAAATCTTTTCTTTAACCGTATCTGCAGCTTCTATATTTTGTAATTGCTCTCGCAACTCTTCGGCTTCAGATAAACGACCTTCTTTATCTCCTAACTCACGCTGTATCGCTTTCATTTGTTCACGTAAATAATATTCTTTCTGTGTTTTTTCCATTTGTTTTTTCACACGTGAACTAATTTGTTTTTCTAGCTCTAACACTTCTTTTTCATCATGGATGTGACTCAATAACTTTTCAAGCCGCTCTTTCACATCCAAAATCTCCAGAATTTCCTGTTTATCTGGTATCTTGAGTGGCAAATGTGAAGTGACCACATCTGCAAGACGTCCTGGCTCTTCTATATCAACTACAGCTGAATAGGTTTCTGTTGATAATTTTTTAGATAATCTTAAATATTGTTCAAAGTGATCCAAGACAGTTCGCATTAAAGCTTCTATA
The DNA here is from genome assembly GCF_014773435.2 of Polycladospora coralii. Classification (GTDB taxonomy): domain Bacteria; phylum Bacillota; class Bacilli; order Thermoactinomycetales; family Thermoactinomycetaceae; genus Polycladospora; species Polycladospora coralii. The sequence goes on from NZ_JACXAG020000001.1 coordinate 390,111, forward strand.
TCCTTACCTTCATGTTGGATCTCTTCAATTTCTTGATATCGCACCTGATAAAATGCTTCAGAATCCGCAAATTCTCGAATTGTAGCACGACGTAGTCCCTCTACTAAAACGCGAATCGTGCCATTAGGTAACTTTAACATTTGACGCACTTTGGCAATCGTTCCAACGCTATAAATGTCATTCTCATCTGGCTCTTCAATTTGAACCTCTCGTTGGGTAGCGAGCAGGATTAGACTCTCGTCATCAACCATTGCATGCTCTAAAGCTTGTACAGAGCGATCTCTGCCTACGTCTAAATGTAGGACCATTGTAGGAAAAACCAATACACCTCTTAATGGTAACAGAGGTAATATTTGTTCCTCTATTTTTACAGCCATACCTGCACCTCCATTGCTGTCAACAGGGAACTTTACTCAGCTTTGTCTGATTTTATCTTATTCCTTATCTTTTGTCTATGTATCCCCTTTTAAGGTGACAAAAGACGAAGGCTGAAGCACCTCTGTCAACACCTGTTCCTCAATTTCGTTTATATCAAACGCCCATTTAAAAACTTCATCAATCCGATCCACTGGAATAACCTTTATTTCTTCGTACGTATGAAAAATGGCTTGCATATTGCTTGCTGGAATGATTACACGTTTTGCTCCCGCTTGTCTAGCTGCATCAACCTTTGCGATCACACCGCCGACCCCTTTCACATGACCATGAATACCAATTTCACCGGTCATCGCTAACAAATGATCAACTGGCTGATTCTTCATGGCTGAATAGATGGCGGTTGCCATTGTGATTCCAGCAGAAGGACCATCTAATGGAATTCCTCCCGGAAAATTGATATGCAAGTGATACAGATCGGGTCTTTCTCCTAAATTACGTAGAACAGTCAGCACATTTTCAACAGAACCGCGTGCCATACTTTTTCTGCGTAGTGTCCGTTGTTTACCACCCATCTCTTCCTCATCAACAAGACCTGTAATTTGAACACTACCACTCCCCTGCTCTACACGCGTTGCAGAAACTTCTAATTCGAGCACGGTACCTAAATTAGGCCCATAAACCGCGAGCCCCGATACTACACCTACTGCCGGTTTTTCGGGCATGGCCTTCTCCGGTCGTGGACTTAATTGACTACTATGCACCACCCATTCCACGTCTACTGTTTCGATTTGTCGTCTTTTCTCGGCCATCGCTAATCCAATTGATGTTTGGACGATATTAACAGCATCTCTTCCATTTGTGGCATATTTTTGTATGACGCGAATGGCCTCTTCTTCATAATGGAAACCAACACGCTCTAATGCTTGTATAGCTACTGTTTCGATTTCAGTGGCTAATAATGGGCGAAAATAGATTTCCATACAACGCGAACGAATCGCAGGTGGAATCTCATCAGGAGTTCTTGTCGTTGCTCCAATCAGTCTAAAATCTGCTGGTAGACCATTTTGAAAAATATCATGGATATGACTAGGTGTCTGGTGATCTTCGGAGCTATAATAAGCACTCTCGAGATAAACTTTGCGATCTTCTAATACTTTAAGTAGCTTGTTCATCTGAACGGGATGTAATTCTCCAATCTCATCAATGAAAAGAACACCACCGTGTGCCTTGGTAACCGCTCCCTGTTTGGGTTGGGGAATGCCCGCCACTCCCATCGCTCCAGCACCTTGATAAATGGGGTCATGCACTGATCCAATCAGCGGGTCTGCAATCCCTCTTTCATCAAAACGGGCAGTTGTTGCGTCTACTTCAACAAACTTGGACGAAACATTAAAAGGTGAGTCACTATTTTTCTTAGCTTCTTCTAAAATACAGCGTGCCGCTGCTGTTTTCCCCACTCCTGGTGGACCATATATGATCACATGTTGGGGGTTAGAACCACATACTGCTGCTCTTAGAGCCCGTATTCCCTCTTTTTGGCCGACAATATCTGCTATACGGTGTGGCCGCGTTTTTTCTGCTAAAGGCTCTGTGAGCGAAACTTGTCGCAAACGAGTTAACTTATCCATTTCTTTACGCGCTTCTTTATCTGCTGCACTTCGACTTGTATGTTGACTTCGTATCAAATTCCAAAAATACATCCCGATCACAACTGAAAAAAACACTTGTAAAAACATGAGTACAGCCGTCCAACTCATATTCATCCATCCCTTTCATCGGTGTCACCTTTCTAATGGTAGTATGACCTCGATTTAAAAGGGATATGATTTGTTTTTCGCTCAGATGTCCATCATTTTTTTCCTTTTTTCATATACATATCAAAAGCCCAATGCAACATAGGCATAACAGGAAAATCCCATTCTCCCATCAACTCATGCACTTCTCCTCCAAACCCAAGTTTATATTGTAAGATTGGGTCAGCTGCATGTTCTTCATCAATCTGATTATGAACACCCTGAAAATCATAAGTACGATCTCCCAATGCGTAAGCATCTTGAATCATTTTCCAACGCATCAGATAGGAACCAGGCTCATGCGCTTCATAGCTTGTACAGGCACTATAAAGTTCCCAAAAATGCCCATCCACCCTAACGGTTAGTGCTGCACTCAAGTATTGATCTTGTTTTTTCGCAAAATATAAACGAATGCGACTCACATCTTCCATTTTCAAAGATTGGAACATCGTATTAAAATATTGAAGTGTGCGAACTTCTGACTGTTCACGCTTTGCGGTACTACGCAAGAGATCATGAAAATGAACTAACTCGCTTTCATCACCTTCACTAATCTGAATACCCTCATCATCAGCTTTTCGAATCTGATCTTGTACCAACGGATCAAAATCAACAAAAAGTTGGTTGAGTGATTTACCTTTCATATTTAAACGATAGACAAAAGTGGGTTGAACCGTATCAAAGCTCTCTTGTGTCATCCATTTGCGCCATCCCATTTTATCTAATTCTTGACCGATATATTCAACACCATTATAGATCACATCGGATGAAATATCTGTAATTCGTTTATTACTTAGTCCATAAGATTGAAACTCTTGCCTTCCAGACGCGATATTTTTACTACTCCATTTTTGTCGTGTTAGAGGTGGATCCATCTTCAGGCTAAAAACTTGCTTTGTTTTTAAATACTGAAATAATGGATCAAACCACTGATGGATGGGTATCTGACCAAACCAATCGATTAGTGGACCTCTTGGTATGTACGCTAAGTGTTTATTAATTCCGGGTACTTTTCGGTATAAAATTAAAGCACAGCCCACAAGCACATCCGAACTTGAAAACCAACCGATATAATCGTAAGTCCATTTCCATTCTGTTTTGAGATCAGCCCAAGATGGATATTGATAAAAATTACGATATGGGTGTTTTGCGATAAAATTCAAATAATCATGACGACTGACTAAATCTACCTTAAACATGTATTTCGCCCCTTGCTATCATCAGAAAAATGAGCCGTATGCATACCATTGTAGCATAATAAAATGAATTGCTCTTCATTTCTCATCGTTAAAGTATCGCTTTTTCTTCCTGTAAGTAAATACAAATAGACCCGCTCTACACATAAAAGTGTCGCGGGTCTGTTTGTCACTTACAATTAAGCACTTTCTTCTTTTTTATTGACAATCCTTCCTTCTCGCGTGGTCAAGCTCGGAGGAACTTTATCCAAAATCGTTTCTTTCGTAATCGTACATTTCTTGACATCATCGCGTGATGGCAGGTCAAACATCACATCCAACATCACGGATTCGATAATGGCACGTAGGCCCCGCGCTCCGGTTTTACGTTTAATCGCTTCTTCCGCAATCGCTTGGAGTGCACCTTCTTCAAAGTCCAAATCGACATTATCCATATCTAATAGTTTGGTGTATTGTTTTACCAGTGCATTCTTTGGCTCAGTAAGAATCTGAATTAAAGCATCTTCATCTAATGGCTCCAATGTAGAAATGACTGGTAAACGTCCTACAAATTCAGGGATTAAACCAAACTTAAGTAAATCTTCAGGTAGCGCCATTTTGAGGTATTCACCTGGTTTAAGGTCCGATTTTTGGGAATCCATTCCAAAGCCGATTACTTTCTTCCCTATTCGTCTCTTAATAATGGTTTCCAATCCATCAAAGGCTCCACCACAAATAAATAAGATGTTGCTTGTATCAATTTGAATAAATTCTTGATGTGGATGCTTGCGTCCGCCTTGCGGTGGCACACTGGCAACTGTTCCCTCTAAGATTTTAAGTAGTGCTTGTTGCACACCCTCACCAGACACATCTCTCGTAATCGAAGGGTTTTCAGATTTGCGTGCGACTTTATCGATTTCATCAATATAGATGATTCCACGTTCTGCTTTTTCCACATCATAATCCGCAGATTGAATCAACTTAAGCAAGATGTTTTCAACATCTTCTCCTACATAACCCGCTTCGGTAAGCGAGGTCGCATCTGCAATCGCAAACGGTACATTCAGGATCTTAGCTAACGTTTGTGCAAGCAACGTCTTACCGCTACCTGTTGGACCAATCATCATAATATTACTTTTTTGCAACTCGACATCTTCTGATTTTTGGCCTGCATTGATCCGTTTGTAGTGATTATAGACAGCTACCGAAAGTGATTTTTTAGCTGTTTCTTGGCCAATCACATACTGTGCAAGTATCGATCGAATTTCTTGAGGTTTAGGGAGACTTTGCAAGTCCATTTCTTCTTCCGTCCCAAGCTCTTCTTCTACTATTTCATTACATAGCTCGATACACTCATCACAAATATATACCCCTGGACCAGCTACCAATTTACGAACTTGATCTTGTGACTTCCCACAAAAAGAACATTTTAGTTGCCCTTTTTCTTCATTAAATTTGAACAACTGTCGTCACCCCTTTCAGCAATCATTTACGAGTAATGACATCGTCAATAACCCCGTATGCTTTTGCCGCTTCAGCTTCCATAAAGTAGTCCCGATCAGTATCTTGTGCGATACGTTCAAGTGACTGACCTGTTCGTTCTGCCAAAATACGGTTCAGCTGACTTTTCGTTCTCAAAATCCATTCCGCATGAATTTTAATATCTGACGCTTGACCTCTTGCACCACCTAAAGGCTGGTGAATCATAATTTCACTGTTTGGTAATGCAAATCGCTTCCCTTTTGTCCCTGCTGCGAGTAGAAATGCGCCCATACTAGCTGCAAGCCCTACACAAATCGTAGAGACATCCGGCTTAATATATTGCATGGTATCAAAGATAGCCATTCCAGCAGTTACAGAACCACCTGGTGAGTTTATGTACATACTAATGTCTTTTTCTGCATCTTCAGCTGACAGAAAAAGAAGTTGTGCCACTACTAAGTTTGCTATGTGATCATCAATCGGACTGCCGATTAAAATAATACGGTCCTTTAAAAGACGAGAGTAAATATCATACGATCTCTCTCCACGATTGGTCTGCTCAACCACCATCGGAACTAATGGCATGAACGCCACCTCGCTTCCAAAATGGATATTTTGAAAACAAGGCACGTATTCGTTCTGTGCCTCGTTTTCTAAGTTCCTTATAACCATTATGCCTTATTTTGACTTACTGATACAAGTAGATCGATCGTTTTCTTCATACGAAGTTGATCTTTAATCGATTCCAAAGCTCCTTGTGCATCAACCAGCTTACGAATCTCCTCAACATCACGACTCATTTGTTGTGCCATGTCTTCCATTTCTTGATCGATATCTTCAGTACTTGGTTCTAGGTTTTCTGCTTTTCCGATCGCTTCGAGTACGAGATTTGCACGTACTTTCTTCTCTGCATCACCTTTAAATTGCTCTTTTAATTGTTCTTGGTCTTGACCCGTAAATTGGGCATACATTTCTAAGTTTAAACCTTGATATGAAAGTTGTTGAGCAAACTGATTTAACATTTGTTCGGTTTCACTTTCAATCATGACTTCTGGGATTTCAACCTCAGCATTTTGAGCAGCCTTTTCCACTAATTCATTACGGATATAGCTTTCTTTTTCTTTCTCAGCTTTTTCCTGTAATTTTTTCTCTGTATCTGCTTTTAACTCTTCCAAAGTATCAAATTCGCTCACATCTTGTGCAAATTCATCATCTAGTTCCGGCAGATTTAAACGTTTAATTTCATGTAGTTTCACTTTGAAAACAGCAGGCTTACCAGCTAAGTCTTCTACATGGTATTCTTCAGGGAAAGTAACTTCAATATCTTTTTCATCCCCTAGGTTCATACCGATCATTTGATCTTCAAATCCTGGAATAAAAGAGCCTGAGCCAATTTCTAGTGTGTATTGTTCAGCAGTACCGCCTTCAAATGCGACACCTTCAACAGAGCCTGCAAAATCGATAATGACACGATCACCATTTTCGACTGCGCCAGACTCAACTACTTCAAGTTGGCCTTGCTGCTTCTGCATATTGGTTAGTTCTTCTTCAACCGCTTCAGCTGTAACTGTGAAGTCTTTTTCAGGAACTTCTAGTCCTTTGTACTCTCCTAATGTCACTTCAGGCTTTACGGTTACAGTGGCTTTAAAAATAAGGGTTTTCCCTTTTTCTAATTGCTCAATGTCAATCTCTGGACGATCAACAGGGAATATTTCCGTTTCTTTAACTGCTTCTTCATAAGCTACTGGCAATAAGATATCTAAAGCATCTTGATATAGAGATTCTACACCAAAGCGTTGTTCGAAAAGCGAACGAGGTACTTTACCTTTACGAAAACCAGGTACGTTCACCTTTTTCACGACTTTTTTAAATGCTTGATTTAATGCATCGACTACTGCTTGCTCATCTGTTTCTACTGTAAGTATTCCTGTATTTTTCTCTGTTTTTTCCCAACTTGCCTTCATCGTACAAACCTCCTGATAACAATCTATTCAATTTATGGATGAATTAGTCCGCAACTTGCCATTTAAATAGCAACCACTACATTATAACACAGGCCAAACACTTTGCAACACGAGGGAAGTAGAAGATATTCGTACATTCCAGACAAATTTGCATGAATCATTTTCTATAAATCCTGTATGTAGTTTAAGTTTTTTTACCATCGTTCCAAATGAGATACCCTACTCATTTTTCACTTGTGAATACCATTCACGGTATGATGTTCATCATATGTCTTTAGGAAAAAAGAGTTCCTCTTGCTTTTTGGTGATCGTCCTTATCAGAAAAACAAACTGCCACCCCCTATAGATAGAGGATGGCAGTTTGATCATTGAACTGAAGATACTCCTGTAAAGGGTACTCTAAACGTCCCGTTATTCGTTACAATGGTGAAATAATCACAGTTTACTTCCGAAATTGTGCCCGTATAAATTGCTTGTGCATTTGTAAGAACCGTACCTGTTGCTCCAATCGATTCGATACACTTTAAAAAATTGCAGAAACAAGGTGCAGTTGTTGAAGTTGGTGTACAACCCTTTGTTTTTTTTGAGTCACATGTGTTACAACCACCACAATCACAACTGTGGCTGCTGCTATGGGAGTGCGAGCTTTTTTTCGAGAAAAAACCATCATCGAATACACCGCTATTAATAATCGTAGACACCTCAATTCCTCCTTATTACTACGTGCTTAGCCTTTATCAATGTATATCACTACTGACATTCTGCTCATACACTATGAGCACAAACAAATAGACGACACGGTTAATAACCATTTTATGAAAGATAAATATTGATAAACGTCCATCTATGGGATAGCAAATACCATTTGGGTGTAGTCATATATCCGTTTCAATTGGAAAGATGACTAAATATACTGTGACAAATATCTTTCAGAAAGGAGGAGGATCTATGGGCAAAAAACCATTGAGAAAAAAACGCAAAAAAAGTCCTCTTTCTTACTATTCCTATGGTAAGCATAAGCGCACACCACTTTATACCCACAAAAAGCGATACCCCTCCCATAAAAAAAATGAAATTGGTAATATTGATGTGGAAAACGAAATTAACAATCAACCCGAAACAAACACTGATGCCACAAACAAGGTAACAACAGATAGTGACTCGACAGCAAAAAATAGTGCTGATACATCCAGTGAAGCGGACAACCAATCAGACGCACAAGCTAAAACGGAGGCTGACACTTCCAGCGATGCCCAAAATCAAGCGAACTCCGACAGTGACTCCATTGTTCACAGTCAATCCGAGAACAGTAGCGGAGCAAACGTTGAACCGGATAGCTTTTCCACCACAGACGCTTCGAGTGATGCCCAAAATGACAACGATTCCGACAGTGACTCCAAGGCTCAAAATCAATCCGAAAATGCGAGTGAAGCAAGCAGTGATTCTGAAAGTGAATCAAATGCCCTCAACCGTTCAGACACCTCTAGTGGCGCTAGTGTCAATCCCGATAGTACTTCTACCACAAACGCTTCGAGTGATGCCCAAAATGACAACGATTCCGACAGTGATTCCATGGTTCAAAACCAATCCGAAAATGCCAGTGGGGCAAAAAATGATTCAGATTCTGAAAGTGGATCAAACGCCCTCAACCGATCAGATACCTCTAGTGGCGCTAGTGTCAATCCCGATAGTACTTCTACCACAGATGCTTCGAGTCATGCCCAAAGTGACAACGACTCCGACAGTGATTCTAAGGCTCAAAACCAATCCGAAAATGCCAGTGGGGCAAAAAATGATTCAGATTCTGAAAGTGGATCAAACGTCCTCAACCGATCAGATACCTCTAGTGGCGCTAGTGTCAATCCCGATAGTACTTCTACTACAGACGCTTCGAGTCATGCCCAAAGTGACAACGACTCCGACAGTGATTCTAAGGCTCAAAATCAATCCGAAAATGCCAGTGGAGCCAAAAATGATTCAGATTCTGAAAGTGGATCAAACGTCCTCAATCGAACGGATACCTCCAGTGGCGCTAGTGTCAATCCCGATAGTACTTCTACTACAGATGCTTCGAGCGATGCCCAAAATGACAACGATTCCGACAGTGATTCTAAGGTTCAAAACCAATCCGAAAATGCCAGTGGGGCAAGTGCAAATCCCAACAGCTTGTCCACTAGTAATCCCGATACATCCAGTCAAGCACGGAATAAAGCGGATTCAGATACTGAATCTACCGCACAAACCCATTCTGATACATCTAGCGGAGCAAACGTAAATCCCAACAGTTTGTCCACTAGTAATCCCGATACATCTAGTGGGGCGAATGTAAACCCCAACAGTTTGTCGAATAGTAATCCTGAAACATCCAGTCAAGCTCGAAATAAAGCGGATTCAGATACTGAATCTACCGCACAGACCCACTCCGACACATCTAGCGGAGCAAACGTAAATCCCAACAGTTTGTCCACTAGTAATCCCGACACATCTAGTGGGGCGAATGTAAACCCCAACAGTTTGTCGAATAGTAATCCTGATACATCCAGTCAAGCTCGAAATAAAGCGGATTCAGATACTGAATCTACCGCACAAACCCACTCCGACACATCTAGCGGAGCAAATGTGAATCCGAATAGCTTATCTACCAGCAATCCTGATTCTAACAGTGGCGCGAATAGCAACCCGCAACTGAGTAATAATTCCGAGGTATGTCCGAAGACCGATGCAAACACTTCGACGAGTGATAGTGGAGCTACAAACACTTCAGATACAACCAGTGGAGCTACAAATGACACCGATTTAGCCAATGATAGTGATTCACGTAACGGTGACTTAAGCACATGTAGCGATTCAAAGTCAAAAAACGATTCAAAAAATAACAACCCGAGCAAATCGGATAATGCACTTAGTACTACCAGTGAATCCAAAAATAAATCACATAACGATAGTGATGCATCCAATGCCTTTGATCATGATACAGCTTTAGATAGTAAGGCGAGTGGAACTGCTAGTGCAGCCAATAATTCAGCAAATACCATATCGCATGGGAATACCAATTCCTTTTCTGTAGGAAACAATACGATTGTCAATGTTACAGATAATTCCTTTGGCGTTTCAATGCTTTTAATGATGAAGCTACTTACAAATTCTGACTCTGATCAAAATATTGATCTTTGTAATTCTCACAAAAATCAAGGAAAATCCAATTTCACTAAAAAATTGGAGTACACATTAGATGCATTATTAGAAGAAGAAAAGCAAAAAAGAATGTTATTAATGGATCTTTTACAAAAACAAAACACGACTAATGTACACCATACAAACAAATAGTTAGCATCATTAAAAACATCCATGTGATTTTAAAAATTGCAGGGAGTGCTATATGTGTGAACGAATGACTATGTGGAGAACACGGATATCGTCAATGTCTAAGCTGTTTGTACAGCCTTATCGATTCGTATCGCATATGATTATGATAAGAATCCCTCGTACGCTTACTCCTCATCTCAATTTTCATTTACTTTGTCATGGCCATAAAAAAAGATGTGCCCACAGTATATACTGTGGGCACATCTTTTTTTATGGCATCCCAGGAGCGATTCGAACGCCCGACCGACGGCTTAGAAGGCCGTTGCTCTATCCAGCTGAGCTACTGGGACATATTGTAAATCATTGCTGTAACGAACAATATCTATAATAGGATAACCTCAGCAAATTGTCAACTGTTTTTTTGCTCAACTGATGCTATAGCTTCAAATTCCGATCCAATAGGAGTGAAACGGAACGATTTAAATCAGGAAAGGGACGATGATCTAAACCAAAGTAATCGACCTGAGCCTGATTCCCATTTACGTTCAAAACCACATAGGTCGAGTGCGAAAACCCTCTGGGTTTCGAGATACTCCCTGGATTTATCAACAGCACGTCCCCAATTTTTTCGCAAAATGGAAAGTGAGAATGACCAAAGCAAGCGATCTGTGCCCCGACTTCCTCACAACGATAACTTAAAGGAATCGGTGTTCGTTTCACTTGGTAATCATGCCCATGTGTGACCAGTATACGAAGTGGCTCCGCTTCCCAAATCGTTTCTTCTGGGAAAGGGCTCCAATCACAGTTTCCTTTCACCACTGTGATTGGCGTGTCTTCAAATTCTTCTCCATCTGTACAAACATCTCCGCAGTGAATCACGTGGTCTGCTCCTACGTTTTCCATTATTTTTAACACTTGATCCCTTTGACCATGGGAATCAGAAAGAACTAAAATGCGCATAGGATCACCTTTTTAATTGAACTTGCTCGAAGTCATAGGTATCCTGCAACACTTGGATCAGTTTTCCCGTTGCTTTGGCCCGATGACTGATTTGGTATTTTCGTTCTGCAGACAATTCTGCCATTGTCTTTCGTTCTGCGGGAATATAGAAGAGCGGATCGTAACCAAATCCATTGTTTCCACGCGGAGTTGGAATAACCACCCCTTCACATTCTCCACGTACAATCTGTGTTTCCTGCCCTGGGACTGCAAGTGCCATCACACACACAAATTTCGCCTTACGTTGCTCTTCTGAAAAGTGCTTAATTGCTTCCATTAATTTATGATTATTTTGAGCATCTGTGGCATTTTCACCTGCATAACGAGCCGAATATACCCCAGGTGCTCCATCAAGTCCCGACACCATAATCCCGGAATCATCAGAAATGACGGGTTTGGCTACGATTTTTGCAATGCTTTCTGCTTTTTTGATCGCATTCCCTTCAAATGTGTCTCGATCTTCTACTATTTCAGGTAAGTGGGGGAATGCTTTTAGTCCCTTCACTGTCAAACCAAATTCATGTGCAAACAAATCCTGAAATTGTTTAATCTTATTTTGATTTCCACTTGCCACTAAAATATATGGATATGGCCATTCTATCATTACCTTTTAACCCCTCTACACCAAAAATGAAAGAGAGGACCTTTACAGGACCTCCTAAATCAATTTCGCATTTTCACCAAGCGCCTCTTTTTGCATTTGGATCAGTTCAGCTGTTCCCTTCTGGGCTAATGCTAATAACTGTGACAATTGATCTGCGGTGAAGGGTGCCTCTTCACCTGTGCCTTGAATTTCAATAAAAGCCCCTGATCCAGTCATCACCAAATTCATATCTACATCTGCATTAGAATCTTCTTGATAACACAGATCTAAGCAAGGTTCACCTTTTACAATCCCTACACTCGTAGCGGCCAAAAAGTCAGAGACAGGCATTTTGGCAATGGTCCCATTTTTCACCAAAGGCACCAACGCGTCTATCATGGCTACAAACGCTCCAGTTATGGCCGCAGTACGTGTACCGCCATCAGCTTGAATCACATCACAATCTAACCATAAGGTACGCTCTCCAAGTGCCCGTAAATCAATGACAGATCGAAGCGCCCTGCCGATTAGGCGTTGAATCTCCATCGTTCGTCCACCTAGTTTACCTTTACTTGCCTCTCGAATGGTGCGTGTTTGAGTAGCACGTGGCAGCATGGAATATTCAGCCGTTACCCATCCCTTCCCACTATTACGTAAGAAAGGTGGTACCCGTTCCTCTACCGTTGCCGTACAAATCACCTTTGTATTTCCTACTACTATGTATGCTGATCCTTCAGCGGTTTGAATATAATTGCGCTCAATGGTCACTTCCCTTAATTCACTATTAGAACGTCCGTCAACTCGCAATCAGATGGCCCCCTTTGCTAAATGTCTTAAGTATAGCACACCGTATGAAAAAGAAAAGGAATGACCTGAGATCATCCCAATTCTTCACCCCATTATAACCCATTTGGGTTAATCATTTGTGGTCGCGTGACAGGTTGATCACTTTTTGCATTTTTTGCGCCATTTACACGTATCGATTGATCTCCATTTACAGTTACCTTGACTTTGCTAGCCTGCAAATTTTCAGTCAGTGATAGAACGATCATTTGCATAGCATCTTTAGCTGCAGCATTTTGATTATCGTATTGTAACAGTTGCTCACCAAAATCAGCTACAACCACATCTTTTTCTTGCTTCACCTTATTCACTTGCAAAGAGGTATCTAAAACACCGACTAAATCTTTGGAAGTATGCAACGGCCCTTTGATTAATTCACTCAAAACAGTTTCTCCAACTTTATCCGTTCGATTCACCATCCGCGTTACAGGCACATAATACACATTGTTATCTGTAGTTTGTCCCAAAAAGTAAAGCGTAACTGGCATACTTTTCGTTAAATTTACGCCTTCCGCGATCTCTAAGTTAATTCCGCCATTACGTGTCAGCTGTTGCGATTTATTTTTTTGCTTGGGCATATCTGCTAGCGGTTTCCCCTCTACCCAGATATTGACATGCTTTACTTTATCAAAACCCGTCAAACTCCACACGACTGCTTCTAATAATTCGTTTTCAATCTTCTCGTCATAACTTAAAAACTCTTTAGAAAAATCAATCGTCGCTACACCTTCTTTAATATCTAACCCCTTCACTTTTGTGCCTGCTGGAAGAATCGGTGTAAAGCCTTTAGGTAACAAACTGGTGACAGGTCCATCTTTTACCATATAAGTCATTGCATCTTTGGCAATTGATTTTGTCGTAGGAATGTTAAGTGTATAAGGGACAACATAACCAGTATCTGTAAGAAAGAACAACTCCACGCCTGTCGCTTTCTCCTCTTTAGCACTCGCTTCCTTCTCTTTTTCCGATTGCTTTTCTTGCAAATTGACGGCTTCAGCATGATTGTTTAATGCACTTTCTGGTGGTGGATCAATCGGTGAAGATGAGTTTTGTTCTGGACCATATAGGCATCCTGTTAATCCGAGTGTAATGAAAATTGAAACCAAACCCACACCAACAACTTTATAGTTAATCATTCTATTTCCCCTCCATGGACAAGATGATGTAGTACATATATACGAGCATAGAGGAGAATTAGCACAAAAATTTTTTATTTATGTGAGCGTGATGATTTGCATGATTTTCTCACACCACTTAGGCCAAGCAATCTTTCATTGTGGAAAGCGAGACAGATTCTGCATATACGGATTTACCCAGCCAGTCAGAAGCAATCCGAGCAAAATTATCACTAGATCCCGTTGTAAAAAAACGATGTTGATTCGTCTGTTTCTGTGCAAGCAAATTTTGATGATACAAAATCGTACTCAGCTCACTTGCCGTTTCTTCAGCAGAACTAATCACTGCTATATTTTCTCCCATAACCTGAGTAATAGGTTGGGTAAGAAGAGGGTAGTGCGTACATCCTAGAATTAAAGTATCCATCTCTTCTTTTGGCAGTGGTGCTAAAGATTCGGCAACCACATCATAGCTATCCACACTATTCCAGTTTCCACTTTCTACCAATGGCACTAAGTTAGGACATGCTAGGCTATGTACTTCCATCGTGGGTTGAATCCGCTTTAATGATTTTTCATAAGCACCACTTTTGATCGTCCCTACCGTTCCAATTACACCTATCTTCTTATTCTTTGACGCTTTAATGGCCGCTCTCGCACCTGGGTCAATGACACCTAATACGGGTATAGATAACTTTTTCTTGAGGTACACTAAAGACACGGCAGTAGCCGTATTACAAGCAATTAGTAGGGCTTTGAGCGGAAATTGCATCAGAAATGCAACCAATTCTTTTGTAAATTGAAATACTTCCGTTTCAGAGCGCGGACCATATGGACAACGAAGAGAGTCTCCAAAATAATAGATGGTTTCAAGTGGTAGTTGTCTCATCACTTCTTTGGCTACCGTTAATCCACCAACACCAGAATCAATGATACCAATTGCGTATTCATTTTTTTGTGGTTGTATCTGCATAATCTAATGGCATCTCCAATCCAATCACCAAGTAAAACCCTTTCTGTCCAAGAAAGGGGGGATGGCTAAGTTTTCTTCAACTCTCCACATAAGAGAGCAAGGTATTTTTTCATTTCTAACATTTGGTCATCCGAAATAGATAAGAATACTTCAGTGAGATGAATTCGTCTAGCTGCTATCACTTCATCGATGACTTTATGTCCTTTAGGTAGGATATGAATACGTATGATGCGCCGGTCACGATCATCGCGCACGCGTTCAACGATCTCACTACGTTCCATACGATCGATCAAATCAGTCGTTGTACTACATGCTAAAAACAATTTCTGACTCAGTTCTCCAATTGTCATATCCCCATCATTTTTGAGCCATAATAATGCCGAAAACTGCGGAAATGTAACAGCAGACTGAGCTAATATTTCTCTACCTTTTTGATCTAACATCACACTCATCTCATGAAGAAGTTGTTCGATGTCACTGATCGTCTGATCTTTATTCATTCATGTACCCCTTCTTAAGCCACACAGTACCCCTTATTTTAGCATAGTACACTCGTTTCAGCCAAGGTTCCAGGTGGAGAATCAACTCCACCTGATTCACCACGAACATCATGCAGACTGCCGCAAACCCTTATGCTTCTTCGTCAGACTCATTGTATGATGTTCCAATTTGCTGATACGCCTCCCTGATGGACTCCGTAACCGGTTCGTCTGCATATGAGGCATCTAACTCATAACCAACTTTCACTTCATTTTTGCGTCGTTTTTGCTCTCGTTCATTCAATTGCATACGCATTCACTCCTTAATCGTCATTGTGAGTAGTATGCAACAGAGCCTCATCCAATATGACTGGTAAAATTGCCTGTAAACATACAAATACCGATGGGGATAAACCCCCATCGGCTTCAAAAAAACTTACTTCGTTACTGTATGCTTCTCTCTTTGTTCCAATCCTTTGTAAAGTTTTGAATGTACCTTTTTACCTTTTTTCTTATCTTTCTTTCCTTCTTTAGCTGATTTGTAAATTAATTTTGCAGCTAAAGTGCCTGCCGTTTTTAAGTCCTCTTTTTGAATTTTGTCGATCGTATCTTCATCTGTATGATAGTAAGGATCTTCTGAGTAGTGGAAGAATACGACTGGAATACCAGCTTGTTCAAACGCGTAGTGATCACTACGAGTAGATGAACCTCGCTCGAAGGTAATACCATCTTTTTCAGCTAATTCGGCTGCATCATCAGCAATCCAAGAGACGGCATCTTCTTCACCTGTCATGAGATTAAGTGTATCCCCTACACCTACCATATCCATATTTAACATCCCACTAATATTTTCTTTCTCAGCGTCATCTAAAGCGTCTACATATTCATATGCACCTATAAGACCAGCCTCTTCTGCTCCAAATGCAACGAAGCGAAGATTGTGATCTAACTTTTTCTTAGCAAGTACGCGAGCCACTTCTAACAGGGTAGCTGTACCCGAAGCATTATCATTTGCCGCTGGTGTATCAACACCATCATAGTGCGCTCCCACTATCAAGGTTTGCGGATCTTTTGCTTTTTTACGTGCTTTTTTATTGGCGATGACGTTTTGTGAATAGGTTTCAATGGTCTCCGTATTTGCGTTTAATGTAAGTTGCACCTCACCTGACTCTAGTAAGCCAAGTAAATCATTGCCATCTACATCAGATAAGGCAAGTGCTGGGATATCGGTTTGACTTCCCAAAGTACCACTAATCAACCCTTCGGAATGATTAAAGATGATCGCACCAATCGCACCCGCGTTGGCAGCATTTTGTACTTTATCATAAAAAGAGTAGCTTCCTCTCTTAATTAATGCAATCTTTCCCTCTACATCGATACGACTAAAATCTTCAGCTGAACCTAATTCCGCATATACGATTGAACCAGATAATCCGCCCTCAGGAGTAGCAGGTGAATAGGTGAAAGCTTTTGATTCCAGATTTTTCGATTCAGGAGAAGTCAATGCAATGGAGCTACCATGATCGGCAAACGAAGTAAAGGGGAACTGCTGCATCTCAACTTCATACCCTAATCGACGCAATCGCTTCGCTACAAATTCTGCTGCTTCTTTTTCACCTTCTGTACCTGCTACGCGTGCATCATCTTTATTTGCCAAATGCGCAATATCTTTATAAATTCGTTCTGCTTTAATCTTTTTGAATGGTTTCTTATCTTTAGAAAAATCAATATCTACTGGTGCAAATGCAGTTGTAAATAAAAGTGTTGTACTTGCAAGAAGTGCGACCCATGTTCTTTTACGACTTAAGATCATATGCTGAACTCCCCCTCATTGTAAATTCAATATTAAGATTTCTACAATAAATGAAATATTCCTGCTTTATTTGGGTGACTTCAAAAAAAAGCCCGACATGGATCTTCGAGTTGGCAAATCCCTATTTTATTGGTAGGTCTTTAATCATAGAGCACAGTATATTTGTCTAATTTTATGATTTTTCAGTCTAGATAGAAATGCGCTTAGCTTAATCGACAACATCTCGTGTTATGGCGTTTATTTTAGGGATTAAGAATTGGATGAGTGGTCCAAAACAAAAAGCAAAAATCACGGTACCGATACCAATTGGACCTTGTACCAGAAAAGCGAGTACCAATGCCACAATTTCGGTAAGTGTCTTGGACAGCATGAGGCTCAGATTAAACCGATCCGCCAATCCATACATGAGTTCGTCCAACGGTGTCATGGCAAACTCCCCTTGTATGTAAGTCGCCACACCCACAGCCAAAAAAAACAGTCCGATCCAGTAAAAGATCATTTGGTATTCGATCTGATGAAGATCGAAGCGAAGTACACTCAGCCACAAATCGGTTAATAATCCCAATAGAAACACCGAAAAAAAAGAGACAAGATTTAGCTTTTTCTGTGTCAAATAGGCATTTAAAAAGAGGATGAGCACACTGATAAATACGAGCCAAGTTCCCACCGTAAATCCGACATTGTGAGCTAGTCCTACAAATAGAGCGTCCCAAGGATCTGTACCGAGCTGCGAACGAATGATCAGCGAAATGCCAAATGATTTCAAGTTTAATCCTGTGAAATAGGTAAATAACCTCATTTTTATCTGACTCATTTTCATACTCCCAGTCGCATGACAAATTTATTTTTTTATTTATATGCTTCGTCTCATCCTCCTAGACACCCCTTTTCTCTATAGCGAATTACGTATTTGCATGGCGAGCGTTTTTAAGTCATTTAACGCTTGTATTATCATACTTACATCACGCGTATTGATTGCATTTAGTACGACTTGGAGCTGTGCATTAATCTGATTTTGTTGTGATCTTCTGAGACAAGAAAACAGATTGCGCTGCAATAAATAGTCATAAGCATTTGTCAAAGTATTTTCAACTTGACTATCAAGCGGCGTCGTAAAAGATTGCAACATGATACAATGCGTTCTCGCAAACCGAATTAATGCACCCAAAAGTGATTTACATGGGTCCATCTGTATCCCTCCTTTCACCTTCTTTCTATTATATATATATGCATGAATACATACATAAGTTAATAGTTTTTATGTTTTATAAGAATATATTTTGCTTTAAAATACATTCTCTTCCCTCTTTAATATAAATATTTATCTCTAATTCCGATCAAGATTAAAGGCTACAGACTACTATTCCATACAAATGCAAGCGAAAAAGTTGCACCCTGAACAAATTTTTTTCAAATTAAACCTTTTATTTGTTTTAAACTTTTGATATATTCATAATATAAAGTAAAATTGCCACTAAGATTTGTTTAACCCACCTTATCCGCCTGGTTTGTCTATCTATTGAAATGTAATGAAACCGCCAAGGTTCACACTCGCTCGAGCACGACATTAACCATTGTAAAGGGGAGAAAAACATGAAACTGGTAAAACGCTTGTTTGCAGTGAGCATGGCGGTTGGACTAGCTTTATCGTTTTCATTCACCAATGTTGCGCCTGTAGGAGCAGAAAGTAGTATTGCTTCTGCTACAAAAAGTCAAATTATTGTGAAATTCAAGGAGAAAGCATCGAAACAATCTATGCTTCTATCCCATCAAAAAGAAAGCGCCAAAGTGATCTCACATAACAGTTCGCTAAACTACGATGTGGTGCAAATTGAAGGACAATCCACACAAGAAGCGATTGCCGAGTACGAGAAGAATAATGATGTCGAGTATGCTGAGCCTGTTGTTGAATACAAAGCATTCTGGACACCTAATGATCCCTTATATGCAAGTGATCAGTATGGTCCGCAAAAAATGAATGTGCCAGCTGCGTGGGATGTAACACGTGGTAGCAACGATGTAGTGGTAGCGGTTATCGATACAGGTGTTTCAAATAGCCACCCCGATCTGAGCAGTAATTTAGTGGCTGGATATGATTTTGTGGACAACGACAATGATCCCAATGATGGAAATGGACATGGGACGCACGTAGCAGGGACTGTAGGTGCCCTGACGAATAACGATAGAGGGGTAGCAGGTGTCGCTCCAGAAGTAAGTATTATGCCGATACGTGTATTAAACAATTTTGGTACCGGTTCGAATGCTGATGTAGCCGATGGCATCACGTATGCTGCTGATAATGGTGCAGACATTATCAATCTAAGTTTAGGCGGTTCTTCTTCATCATCCGCTGTAAAAGCAGCTGTTGAATATGCATGGGATAAAGGTGTAACCGTAATTTGTGCTGCTGGTAACACACCGAGTTCCTCTCCGCAATACCCAGCCTATTATGAAGATGCCATTGCTGTTGCTTCGACAGATGCCAATGATAACAAAGCTTCTACGTCCACTTATGGGGACTGGGTTGATGTTGCCGCACCTGGTGTAAATATAATCTCCACTGTGTTAAACAATGGCTATGCCAAATACAGTGGTACATCAATGGCTTCACCACATGTTGCTGGTGTAGCTGTACTTCTCGCTTCGCAAGGTCTTTCCAATTCTGAAATTCGTTATGCACTTGAAAGTACAGCTGATCCTATCTCAGGAACAGGTACCTATTGGGCACATGGTCGCATCAATGCTGCAGCAGCAGTAGGTGGTGGCACTACACCACCACCTGGTGGCGACATCATCTTCGAAGATGATTTTGAATCTTCAAACGGATGGACTGTAAACCCTTATGGTACCGATACCGCTACAGCTGGAAATTGGGAACGCGCTAATCCAAGTGGTACAAGCTACTCCGGAGATAAACAGCTTGGTAATACGCGCAGCGGAAACAACGACCTTGTAACCGGAGCTGCTGCTGGTTGGTCTGCTGGTTCGTATGATATCGATAATGGAAAAACAAGTGTGCTTTCCAAAAGTATCGCACTTCCAGCAAATAGTAACCTCAACCTCTCTTTCTACTACTATTTTAGCCACTATTCTAATGCAAGTAGTGCAGATTACTTCAAAGTAAGCCTTATAAGTGGAGGCAATAAAAACACCCTCTACACAGAAAATGGATCGAGCACCAATAAAAATGCTTCATGGAAAAGTAAATCACTAGATTTAAGTGATTATGCTGGTCAAAATATCCAAATCTTGATTGAAGCTGCGGATGAAGGAAGTGGAAGTTTAGTAGAAGCTGGTCTCGATGATTTAATCATCGAGAAGAAGTAAATCCAAGAAAAAAAGGCTCCGTTTATCGGGAGCCTTTTTTTCTTGATCACAACCTAGGGTCAATCGGATCAGATTCAAGTGCTAGTACAGCGAGTACCGCTTCATGAATGCGTTCCACGGGTTCTTGTCTAACAAATCGATTGATACTCTCTACCCCTAAAGCGAACTCCTTTAGAGCACGATGCTGTTTTTTTCGAGGATTTCGTTTCTTGAGACGGGCTAGATTTTCGGGTTCTAGATAATCCATCCCATATATGATACTCAGATACTTACGACCACGCACTTTAAGTGCTGGTTGAATCATGCTTCCTTTGCCATCATAACGGATCAAGCGATCTGGTTTGATCACGATGCCTTCGTGACCCTCTTCTGTTATCTTTTCCCACCACTTAACGACATCACTTGCACTCTCTTCACTTTCTATCACCCTAAATGCTGTCTCTATCATCAGGGAAGACATTTGTGATAGTTTACGAGCTTGTTCCATGTGCCATTCATGTGACTGCTGAAAAAAAGTTTTTTGGCTGTGAGCCAAAATATGAAAAGGTGCAATTTGAATAGCTTCTATGTCAGAAGTATCCCAACAATATTTTTCGAACACAGCTTGAAATTGCTCGGCATTATGCAATTTATGCGCCAGTTCGTCTAACCATGGCGTCATATCGGCAGGTGCATGTTCGATCTGTTTGAGTCGATCTAAAAGATGTTGCCGATCTTGAATAGCCGCTTCACCTACATGTGCATACTGCGCTTGAATCAGTTCCTTCGCCTTTAAGTTCCACGGCATGATTTCTGCATCAATCAGTACATAATCGGTTTGATGTTGAGCGAAATACCCGCCCACCACGAAATCGCGCTGTAGTCGGGATATCATCTGCCGTTCATCATCTTTATGAAAAAATGAGCGGCCGGTTCGTGTATAAATCACACCGTTTGTTTGATAGCCGATATAATCTTTGGCAACTTGAGCATCGCGGAAAATGAGTAGTACGGCTCGACTACCCATATGTTTTTTCTGAGCGATCATACGCATAATGCCATGTTTACGATAATAGGCAATCGCCTCTGCTGGATGTTCTAAGTAACCATCTAGCCGAGCGACTTCAGGTGGACTCATGGTAGGTGGTAAATAAGGAATGGCTTCGAGGGGGATTGTAAAATGAGAAAAAAGATCAACAGCCGGCTTAACCGACTCTCCTCTTACTTTGACTTCCCCATAACCTTCACATTGCACACCATAACCCGTGATCAGCTTCTGCATATTCGGTGGTGAGAACCGCTTTTTCTTCCATTTCCATAAGGGATTGTTTTCCTCCATAGTAAAGGGTTGCATCGATTTTACTGAAACAAAATTCTTTTCTGGAAAGCGAAACGCAGTTAGAGCCCCTCCGAAAACAACACCTTGGTCAATATTGATCGTCCGATTTACCATCATGGGGTAAGGTTGTGGATCATGCCCCCACACAATTAACTCAGCGGACTGATGTTGAACAAACCAATCATCGCGGGTCGGCTTCCCGTGTTCATCTACAGCGCTTACATCACCATAGCGACAAAAATCGGCAATCCGTTTCGATTGTTTTCCAATATATCGATCCCGAATTCCAGCATGAACCGCAACAACTTGCTTGATTCCATCTTGTTGAAACACCAGATGAGCAGGTGCTTCGATTAGAAATGCTTTAATTTCTTCTTTCCATCTCTCCGTCTTTTCTGGTCCGTACTCCTGCTCAAATTGATTAAATTCTTCAGCAACACGCTCATCACCATGGGCAAGCTTCACTTGGTTACCATTAAGCCACCGCGCAATTTTCCAGCCGTGGTTGCTATCAATCATATACGCCAACCCGGCTTTGACATGCTGGTAGATAAAGGAAATCGTTTCCAATGATTTAGGGCCTCGACTCATGATATCGCCTAAAGAGACAAACTTACGACCTGTTGGGTGAATGTATAAACCGGCATCATTTAAACGGTAACCCAATTGTTTTAATAATTGGATCAGCTCATCATAGCATCCGTGTATATCTCCAATGAAGTCCACACCGGCTCCACAATCAACCCACAATGGATTAGGTAAGCGTTCGAAGCGAACCGTATTAATCGCTTCATTTTGTAACATATATACGGAATGGAAGCCTTCCTTTTTGATGTTTCTTTTTACTTCCCGAAACCGATAATTTTGCTGTTTAATTCGATTCTTTCCCCGTGGATAATCCCGTTTTTGATCCCGATACAGTAACGCTTTTTCGTGCACATCTAATCCAACCGCGACTACGGGAACATGATTTTTAAGGCCTAATTGGAGGTATTTCGCACGATCATCTGGATGGAGATGTGTTGCATCAACAAAGGTCAACTTTCCCAATCGGCATCGTTTTTCAACCACTTTTTCCATCATTTCAAAGGCCTGTTCAGATACCTCTTGATATTCCTGATATAATACATCTGCCTGATCTTTGGGATAGCCCGTCCAGTCCATATAAGGTTGATCCGATAGAAGCATCCGAAATTGATCCGATCCAACTACTTCTGTTGTTTGAATCATACCTTCCTCTATAAGACGAGCAAGCAACGTTGTTTTCCCACTGTTGGATGGCCCTACGAGCAGTACGATTCCCATAGCGGGTAATACAATCTTTTTATCCATGTTTTTCTCCTCCTTTCCTCCTTGTAAATACAGCCATTTGCGTTGGTTCACCATACTTTTCATCGTTTTCACCCATACCAGTTGTCACAACTTCATAGTGATAACAAGACGTTAACTGATGACACCAGTTCAAAAATTCGGCCCGTGTCCATTCAAAACGGTGATCAGGATGACGATAGGAATCAAACAATTGATAACGGGCATTATATTCGGCATTTGGAGTTGTGACAATCAGCGCTTGCGGTTGATATTCGCCCATTATCGTAGCAAATACGCGCTCAAGTCGCATTTCGTCAAGATGCTCAATCACTTCACACAAAATCATGATATCTTTTCCTTTTAAACGTTCATCATAATAAAAGAGGGAACCCCACACCATTTCTGGTTGCGCGTGTATATTTTTGCGGTCACGTAATCGTTCAAATCTGTTCTGAGCAAGGGTTTGGGCATGAACAGAAGGTTCTACAGCTAAGATTTCCTTCGCACCTTCTATATAAGCAAGACGCTCACTCAATTTCCCTTCACCAGCTCCGTAATCAACGATGGTTCGATGAAATGGTAAAGATTTTACCGTATGGACAATCGTTTCATAGCGGAGCTGATTGAGTGGAACTTGGCCTTCTTCCTTCTCCTCTGATTCTTTAGACGACTTTGTTAGCCCCATCTCCCGAATCAATTTAGAGAAATGTAGCGTTCGCTTGATGATTAGATCCCGGAGGGGATGATCATCAAGCCACCCTTCTCCATAACGCCTTAACTTTTCGATCTCTTTTTGATCAATAAAATAATGTTTATTGTGATCTAGCACGGGAATCAGTGTGAAAATATGGCGAAGCAGCAATTGTAGGGGGACCTGACCGCTAATGGTTACAAAGCGCACAGAACTTTTTTGTTTCGCAGTAAAAGTGTAAGAGACTGCTTCGCGTTGAATGATCACTTGGTAGCCAAGTGGCTCAAATAGCTGTTTCAGAGCTGTATCCGGTAGGTCAGTAGCCACAGGACCAAAAGTTGCTTCCATTTGAAAGGGTTGCGCTACATATGAAGCCCATTCCGGCTTAGGCTTTCCATTTAATGCCGTTGAAAGCGCTGAGCGGATATAGGAACAAAATAAGCTACTAACGACAAACTGGCGATCATTCATATACTGGGTAATGTCGCTCAGATTCTTCTGGTTTTGAACCATATCAATCGAATCTGGCTCCGCAAAAAGGCATAGGGATACTTCTTCTTCTGTAAATGTGGTATAAACGAGTCGCACCCGTGCTCCTTTGTGGGTGCGATCATATTTATTCTGTGGATTTTTGGCAAGCAAATGTGAAAGCACGTTTGCATTTTTGCCTCTTGCGGTTATTGATAATTGCATCCTGCATCTTTTCCTCTCTAATCTATTACGGCTGTTCCCGTATGTCCAAAACCACCTGTACCACGGATCGTTTCATCTAGCTGTTTAACTGCTACAAACTGAGCTTGTTCTACTTGTGCAATGACACCTTGGGCAATTCGATCCCCTCTGCGTATGATGTAGGTTCCTTCGGGATATCGTTCAGTACCCTCAATCGGCTGATGCGATACATCAAGTGGGGAACCACTATTACCTGTAGGTACATTTCCATTTTCCATCATCACATACAGCTCTCCCCGGTAATCTGAATCAATGGTTCCTGGGCTATTGGGTAAGCGTAATTTGGTTTTAAGGGATATCCCCGAACGGGGGCGTATTTGCATTTCATAGCCAGCAGGAATCGCAAAAGCGAGTCCAGTTGATATCAACTTCGTTTCGCCTGGAAGTATAATGCGATCAGCATGCGCTACTAGATCAAACCCTGCACTTCCCCTCGTAGCATATTGCGGAATAACTGCCTCTTCATCTATTTTTTTTATTTGTACTTGTATTTGCATTGATTATGAACTCCTTCATCTATAGTTTCAACTAACAACTGATTCTACCATATAATATGTAAAAACTCAGTACCAGCAGGCACTGAGTTCACGCTTATGATTTAGCAAGGTCTTAACTGACCTCTTATTTCTCCACCGGGGTATTGTACAGTGTGTGCGTTTACATATGCCTTTCCGCTACGTATGCGATTGACAAGGTTTTGAATCGAATCTCCCGCTAAATTATTACGCAAATGACTACTAATGACCGTACCAGAAAACGTAATGCGATCTTCAGTAACACCTGGACGTGACACAGGATCGACTGCTTTCACAGCAGGAAAAAGCCACACAACCACTGGCCCATTTGTATTGGGGCCCCCTAGATGAATATGTGCTTGCGTGAATCTCCTTAAATTTCTGGCGCGTAAAAAGAAGACCATCTTATTTTTATTCACTTGTCTCATTTCAAAAAATCCAGTAGCCTTAGTTGAAACAGCGGGTACTTGCGCACCGCCGGTTAAATGTGCACAAAATCGAGCAGATGCCATTATCAAACACCTCCCTCTTTCTATCATTCTTATATTCTATGAATCTGAGGAGGCGTTTGTGTAGGCACCTATCTTAAATAAGAGATGAGTAATCGTTCAAGTCAACCCAAAAACGCTGTACCACATTACCATTTTCTTCTATAAAATTCCGATCAGGTATACCACCATTTGCTAGAATGGTTCGCCGTGAAGGGATATTCTGCTCATCACATGTGACCAATACACGCTTTATCCCCCAGAGCTTTGCTTGCTCTAGCGAAAGAGCTAGTAATCGCTTGGCATATCCCTTACCGCGTTCTGTAGGCCGAATCCCATAACCTATATGCCCACCCCGATGATATAGATATGGGGTAAGCCGATGCCGAATATTGACCGCCCCGACCACTTTTGCAGAGGCTGTTACCAGCCAATAAGTAGAGGCTGGAACCCTCCCTGCTGCTAAGTTTCTTCCTGCTTCTGCATCATGCAAAGCTTGTACCATCTTTTCAAAAGCAGATGGATCTTTTTGAATCACGGATGGGATCATCTCTTCCCCACTTTGTTTCCACTCTTCGTAAAAAGAGACATACGCTTCTTTCATTGAAACGGTAGGTTTTACTAAGTATATGGATTCGTCCATCTGTTTCCCTCCTTGGGTTGTAAACGACGTGATCTTCCTTAAATTTTATTCTGAACATCAATAAATTATCGACATTATAGCATATCGACAAGTGTTTACTCCTTTCAAAATAAAAAAAGAGCCTCGCGGCTCATGAAATCATGCACTACATCGGTGTGATGGTAAGCGTCGCAGAGGGTAACGGATCCCCAAATGGTGGTTGTTGGTTGGTTATGACCCCACCTGACTCACAAGTGAGTACTAATGTGGTTGCGGCTTGAATAACCTCAAATAAACAAGAAGCTGAAACAATGCCTAGCTCTTCATCCCCACCAGGGAAAGCAGTTCGCTTACTTTCATCCGATGTTACTGAAGTGGGAATGCGATATCCGCTGGAATAAAGCGCAAACCTTGTATTAAACACATCACCTATCGCAGGGGAAACTCCAAAATTAGGCAATGTTTGTATTTTAAAGTCAGCTAGATAGGTCCCTATATTGGGGACTACTACATTCCCTCCGGATAGAAAAATACCTCCATTTGAAGTGGTATCGATATTGTTAAAAAAGATATTAAAAGGCGCCGCAGACGAATTGGCAACCGTTGACCACACATTAGCTGTTTCTGCCATCAAATCTCTCCTTTCATGATCATATGTTTTTATAATATGAAGCGCACATCATCGCAGTGATCCGCTTTTGATCTAATTTCTTCTTTTCATCCAAAATTGGATGACCTATTTTTACCTTTAAAAGACATACATACATTCTTTTAATTCGCTTCTTTCATAAAATAAAAAGAGATCAATAGAAAGGAGGGGATCTTTTGCGAATCTGCTCCTATCGAATCCCATTGTTCCACCCTAAACTCCCGATCATCCTACATTGGAGCAATAAGAGTGGCTGTACCTCTTTAACCACTTGGTTTTTCTATCAAATTAACTTACTGCCGCAAGTGCTTAACCATAGTCAAGGGACCCATCATTTCAAAAATAATGTTTATATCAGTCAACCCCAGTATAATCAACAGCTTAAGCGTTATTTCAAGCATAAGGTTCATTATAAACTCGTGCGTAATCCTTATCATCGCGCAGTAAGTTCTTTTCTACATGCCTGTTTATTTAATTGTTGTGGGTGGCCTAAGATGGTACAGGCTATGGGAAACCAGAAAGGCTTGTCTTTTAAACGTTTTTTAGAATACGTTGCGAGCCGAAAGGGGCGGGTGGATAATCATATCTGTCCCCAATACCGACATCATGAAGAAACTTATGTAACCAAGTATTTATATTTAGAGCAATATGAAAAGGAGATTCGCCGCCTCGAGCAGCAGTATCATTTAAAAAATTCTTCTCTTTCTCGATTAAATAAACAGTCCAACCATACACACAAAAAAACAAAATTGATGGATTTGGCGGAACAACCTTTTACCAAACAAACTTATCATCAACTTTTTCAATCTCCTTCCGTTATCCCTGCTTATCACTCTTTTTATCATGGGGGGACAAAAACCTTAGTTCGTCAAATTTTCCGCAAAGATTTTCAGATGTATGGGTATGATCTGAATACGTTTTAACAAGTCGGTTTAACAGAAAAATCCTCCCTCACAAAAAAGAGGGAGGGGATGCTTTTGTAGTTTTTAAGACAACTTCATAATAATGATACTGGCTGAAACACCAGAACCAAAAGCAGGAGAAGCCGTTATATTTCCTCCAGATGAGGATATAAGCTGTATGGTAGAGCCGTCACTTATATTTGAGATCATCTGTCCAGATACCTGTTCAATAATTGAATTCGTGTTGCTTGAAAAATTTGTCGTTTCATTAAAATAAACGGATTCAGGAGTTTGATCCGATCCACTTATTCTTATGGTGAAGCGGGAATCGAATGTTTGATTGGCGTTTAGTTGAGCATTGGTCGATACGATATATTTAATGAGATAATCTCCTCCATCATTTATGGTAATTACAGAACTAGATGGTGTAAAAGCAATATTATTTAATTTACCTATCATATTAAAGGTAATCGCTTCACCAACACTAAGGGTTTGGTTCGAATTTGAATAGATATAGGCGTATGCGTCTAGCGCCATCGTCAACGCCTCCCTTCTTATTAAAACTATCAATCTAGTAATATCATATGTACAAACGCTTCTAACGGTGCATATTTTTATAGGGAAATTCCCAAATATGCTTGTCTTCATTGAGAAGCGAAGAACTCTCGTTCGTGGATCATAATGAAAAAAGTGACTTGCGTAGCACAACGGCCCACAAGTCACTTTTTCACAATCGCTCGATCTGATCAAATCCACTCTATTTATTGGCTATCACATACATGGTTTTCTGTATTGCCATTATGCTATTTAGTCTGGTTATTTCGGCTAATTTTGATGGTTACAATCACTCGGTTTATCAACGATAAATTTTCCCTTTATATTGACATGATAGGTACGTCCCACGATCATAACATGCTTGTCTTCTTAAATAACCGGAGTACAAACGAGAGTATTGATTTTGTTCACGATAAATCGTGAATGGTGTTGCGCTTTCACGTGCATATTGCGTTTTGGAATAGGTTACATATCCAATCGATTCAATATATGCCGGTGCAAATGTAGAAGCACTAACCGTATTCGTAGAGATAAAGGATGTAGAAGCAAAAGAAGCCATTAATGCAAACACGAGTAAACTTTTCTTAAACATGTTGAACCTCCAAATTTTTATTTTTTATTAAATCTTTCTATTTACATGATTAAGATTAGCAAATTGATTCTTATAGTGGTGTGATTTTAATCACAGTTGTGTAGAAAATTTTTTCTCTTGGTAGCACATACGGATAGGCTATAGTTAGATCGATTTAATCAGCGTTCGATAGTAAATGGTGTGATAGATGATATAGTTCAGCACAAGAAGTAACACCGGATAATAAGGCATCCAATCCTTCAAAAATACGCCCGCCACTAATGAAGCCAAATGTATAGGTAAAAAATATACAAAGACAATATACGCTTGTCGACACGCCTCTGCTGTCAATGATTTTTCACGTTCGTCATCTTCTATCAACTCGATAGGTAGTGCCAACAAATGAAACCATTTTCTATCTGATTTAAATCGAAACTGTGCTACGATTGCAAAAATAAGGATAAGTACAAACGGAATAACCCCGATTTCTACTGAAAAATGGTTTACTTGTGGAGTCTGTAGGACATATGCAAGCGTTTGTGCCATTTTCATCAGTTCACAAAAGGCCCAGCCCACTAAAATCACAAATAGGACGTTAAACCAATAAAATCGCGTCAATTTCTCTTTCATTTTTACTCCTCCCGCCAAAAAATTTGTTCAACTGGTAACGAAAACACATCACTAATTGCCAATGCCAACAATAATGAAGGAACATAATTCCCTTTTTCCAGTGCCACAATTGTCTGCCGTGTTACTTGTACGCGTTTCGCTAGTTCTTCTTGAGTGAGTCGATCGCGGGCACGTAACGCTTTTACCCGGTTTAATAATTTCATATGAATCATCCTTTTCATTCTTCACCTTCATTGTATACTCAACTTTACTAAATGTAAAGTTGAGTATACAAACTATAGCAGGAACATTTGTGATGCTAGTTGATCCTCATTTAGGAAGTGTATCGCTTCAAATTGAACTAGCATCACACCACGTCCACTATTCTAAAAAGGCAAGTCGAATCCCTAATAGCGCAAATACACCAGCCTTAACTTGATTAATGACACGCGTCGCTCTTACACTTTGTAATAGATGTCGTCCGATCTTATTGGCAAAGATGGAGACCAATAGAAAGACTAAAAAAGCTTGAACAATAAATATGAACCCGAGCATAGCCATTTGAATCGAGACACTTCCCCTATTGGGATCTATAAACTGTGGAAATAGAGCGAGAAAAAAGAGCGAAACCTTCGGGTTTAAAATATTCATAAAGATGCCTTTTCGATAAAGCTCTCCAAAACTCCCCGATTGAACATTTTCGCTCCCCATTTCTGTTTTACTCTCTTTAAGTGCTTGCCACGCCAGATAGAGAAGATAGACCGCCCCTGCCCATTTCACCAATTGAAAGGCAAATGCTGACTGATAGATAAGTGCTGAAATACCCAGTACTGCTGCCATCGTATGGGCAATCAAGCCCGTACAAAGCCCTAATGCAGTTGCAATTGCATTTTTTTTGCTATGCGTCATACTTTGTAACATGACAAAAACGATATCTGGTCCAGGTGTAAGCGTAAGTATGATCGCTACTACCAAAAAATTAAGCATTTGAATCCCGTCCAACTTTAATCCTCCTCTGCTTCTACTTCTACGGGTACGATATCTTCCATAAACTCTCCATTTGGAAGCTCAATTTTTTGAACCTCCATTTTATACTTTCTCTTTTTTAACGCTTCTCCATAAACTACACTTCGAAAAAAATCATCCGCTTCCTGTGGTGTCTTATCATCTAAAAGATCTCCTGCCATAAACTCGATAATTTCAATCATTTGCTCTTGCGTATACCCCAACCAATTTAATAACATTAAAGTATACCCCATACTCTGCTGTTTCGTGATAGACAATCCTTGCATTTCATTTTGCTCTGACATATGCATTCTCCCTCCAACCTAACATTAGTTCAACTCAACTATTATGTACAGATTTTCACATAAAATGCAAAAAAAGTGTAGATTGTTTCCGGGGAGTTAGGGTATTGTTGAACTATACGAAAGAAAAGGGAGTGTTACAAATGAGTGCAAAAGAAGCAAAGAAAGGATTATCTTTTTCTAATGATGTGATTGCTACAATCGCAGGAATCGCAGCTAATGAAATTGAAGGCATCTTTTCGATGAGCGGTGGCGTTGTCGATGGATTTGCTGAACGATTGGGTCGTAAAAGCTTGTCTAAAGGTGTCATGGTACGTGTTTCCGAAAAAGAAGTAGCCATCGATCTCCGCGTTATTGTTGAATTTGGACAAAGAGTTCCAGAAGTCTACGCACAAGTGGTCGAACATGTAGAAAATGCAATACATAACATGACAGGTTTAAACGTCCTAGAAGTTAATATGTATGTAGAGGGTGTCTCTCTTCTTGAAGATGAGGAGTTACCTGCCGACTCCAATAAAATGCGTGTACTTACTTAAATGAATCCGTCATGAGGTGTAGAAATGAATTTTTATGATTTTACAGTACTAAACGCTCAAAATGAAGAAATCGCTTTTAGCGACTATAAAGGAAAAGTGATCCTAGTCGTGAATACAGCTAGTGAATGTGGCTTTACTCCCCAGTATAAAGAGTTACAAGCACTGTATGAAAAGCTTGAAGGCGAAGACTTTGAAATCTTAGGGTTCCCTTGTAACCAGTTCGGAAATCAAGAACCTGGAAGTGATGAAGAGATTCAGTCTTTCTGTCAAGTTAATTTCGGTGTAACCTTCCCGATCTTAAAAAAAGTGAATGTAAAAGGACCCGATGCACACCCCTTATTTAAATATTTGACACAAGAAGCACCTGGACTTCTGTTGAAGGATATCAAATGGAACTTCACAAAGTTTTTGATTGATTCAGAAGGTCATGTGGTAGATCGTTTTGCTCCTACAACATCTCCTACCAAAATGGAATCGGATATCCGAAAGCTTCTTTAAAATCTTGATTAAGTTGCGAAGATGTTCGCAACTTTTTTTATGGAGGTATCGCTATGCATTCCATCCATATTACGCCACTTGGCGATCACGCCTTACAGCTTACATTTCCGGACGAGACAGTTGATTTGCAGTTATATGTCGATCAGTTATGCAATTTATCCCTTCCAGGTGTGAGCGATATCGTCCCCACCTACGCCGCAATCGCTATCGTTTATGACCCACTCATCTGGGATTATGGGGTCATCCGAAAACAAATTGCCGAACAATTAACATACACTTCCATATCCACTCCTCCACCTACAAGTATCATTGAGATTCCAGTTTGTTATGATCCTGTCTTTGGACCCGATTTAGAGCGTCTTGCCGTTCATCACCAGCTTACCACCGAAGAAGTCATTACCATGCATAGTATGCCCGTTTATCGGGTGCAATTTATTGGTTTTGCCCCTGGCTTTCCCTATCTGAGCGACGTGCATCCTAAAATTGCTACGCCCAGACATCAAACGCCTCGATTTACCGTTTCAGCTGGATCAGTGGGCATTGCCGGCAAACAAACCGGAATTTATCCCTTTACTTCACCTGGTGGCTGGCAAATTATAGGAAGAACCCCGATTCCATTGTTCGACCCTTTTCGTCCCGAACCCAGCTTCCTTCATGCTGGAGATCATATACGCTTTATCCCCATTTCAGCGTCCCAATTTCAATCATGGAAATGAGGAAATGTTGATGTTTATCACCATCCAGAAAGCGGGCTTACTCACCTCGATACAAGATCAAGGTAGGATAGGGTATCAGCACATCGGTGTAACAACTGGTGGTGCAATGGATCCCCTTGCTGCACGTTTGGCCAATTTATTAGTAGGCAACTCAGAAAATGAAAGTGTTTTGGAGATGACACTGATCGGACCGACGATTCAATTTCATATGGATACGTTCATTGCGATTTGTGGTGCTCATTTATCTCCTACTCTGAACACCCTACCCCTTCCAACTGGAAAACTTCTCTTCATCCGCAAAGGGTCTACACTTTCCTTTGGTAAAACGCAAGTTGGATGCCGTGCTTATTTAGCTATAGCGGGTGGCTTTCAAGTCTCCTCTGTCTTAGGAAGTAAAAGCACCCATTTTCCCGCACAATTTGGCGGGGTTGCGGGCAGGGCTTGTCGTGACGGCGATCAAATAAAAATCGGCCAATGGTCCGAAAAACAGCGCAACATGATCCAAGTCTATACCCGCCTAGCTGATTCAAAATCTACCTATTTCCGCTCCTATTTTATTACTACCCCTTTACCCAAGAATGGTTCTCGTCCCATTTTGATTCGCATTATCGCAGGACCGCAATACCAGCACTTCACTGAAATGAGCAAACAACATTTACGGCGTACTCCTTACCGCGTAAACGAACAAGCGAATCGTATGGGATATCGGCTAGATGGCGCGTCTTTATCTCTATCCACTCCGCTAGAGATGTTATCAGAACCCGTTCTGTTTGGTACCATACAAGTACCACCCTCTGGACAACCGATCCTACTGGCAGCAGATGCACAAACAGTCGGTGGATATCCCAAAATAGCTCAAGTAGCTTCTGTTGATCGCTCTTTATTGGCACAAGCTAAACCTGGTAATTGGCTTCAATTTCAACTGGTCGATGTACAAGAAGCCCAAAGCTTACTTAGGCGTCAAGCCTTACAGTATGACATCATGAAACAAGCATTACGTATGAAATGGAGGCAGATTGTGTGAAGCGAAGTATAGATATCAACTGCGATTTGGGCGAAAGTTTTGGCATTTATACCTTTGGGCAAGATGAACCGCTATTTGACTTGATCACTTCCTGTAACATCGCCTGTGGATTTCATGCAGGAGATCCCGCTACGATGGCCAAAACCGTCCAAATTGCACTGCAAAAGCAAGTAGCAATTGGTGCCCATCCCGGCTTTCCAGACTTACAGGGATTTGGACGGCGAAATGTATCTTTATCTCCACGTGAAGTATATGAAATCGTTCTTTATCAGATCGGTGCATTAGATAGCTTTGTGCAAGCAGCTAGGGGCACGTTACATCATGTAAAGCCACACGGCGCCTTATATCATCAAGCAGCTAGCAACCCGATCATCGCAGAGGCGATTGCTACTGCCGTTTTCGATTTTCGTCCTCAGCTTATCCTTTATGGACTCGCACATAGCAAACTGGTTGAGGCTGGGAAAAATAAAGGGTTAAAAGTGGCAAGCGAAGCATTTATTGATCGACGCTATCGATCTGATGGTACACTCTGTCCACGTTCACAGGCAGACGCTTGTATAGATGATCCGATCACAGCCGCGGAGCAAGCCCTGCATATCGCCATGAACCGTCAAGTATTGCCCTATGATACACCAGCCCCTATTCCCATTCAAGCGGATACACTCTGTCTGCACGGTGACCACGCGTCTGCATTAGAAATCATACAGCAAGTACGACAGGAATTGAAGGATCAGAAAATTCATGTCCAGCCCGCGATTCAATTTTTATAATAATCTTCTTCACCTCAAAAACTGCTCAAAAGTAGTTATCTCTCTACTTTTGAGCAGTTACAATACTTAATCCTTTAACTGATTTGCGTTATCTTTAGCGATGCCACCACATCTGGTGGTGCGAAGCCTCCAACAACAGCCAGATCTCCTCCCGATTCTAAGACTAAAGTGAGTACATCACCTGAGTTCAATCCTCTTTGAGTTGAACCGGGTACTAATCTAATTTCGCCACCACTATTTGATTCATTGCCATAATTACTTGAAAGAACGTTTATACCAT
Organism: Polycladospora coralii; assembly: GCF_014773435.2. Lineage (GTDB taxonomy): Bacteria > Bacillota > Bacilli > Thermoactinomycetales > Thermoactinomycetaceae > Polycladospora > Polycladospora coralii. Next base: position 424,435 of record NZ_JACXAG020000001.1, read on the forward strand.
TTACATACAGCCCCACACGATGAACAAATGTTGATCCTGTATTATTTCGACAGCTTGCAATAAACTCGATATTGTAGATCCCGCTCGTTACGATATGAACTGTTGTCGGTGATCCAAACGAATCAAAGTTGATTCCATTAAGCTGAGTAGCTGTATCAAACGTGATGGGTGTCCCAGAACCAAGACCTGGTTGATCCGTATAAGAGACAATATTGGCGTTTGCCATATGATCACCTCCTTTTTTACTAGCTTCTATATACTATGAATCTAGTATGAAAAAGGATTGGGTTCATAGAGAAAAAATAGGAATAATTTGTATGCATGCTGGCTGATTGAAATCTCATTCATGTTGATGATTCAAATTTTGCTGCTGTGTCCGCTCATTTGGTTTGACAAGATACTGCTCGTCTATCCATACACCCACAGCTATCAAAATCATCACACTAACAGAGAAAGCCCACTTCCACATTCGGGGTAAAACAGATTGCTGTACTTCTTGTACCATGATCTGCATGATCAATAACATACTTATCACCAATACAAGTGTGAGAAAAGCAATCATTCTGTGCGGGACTTCACCGATGATCATAACACCTAGCATAGCACCCATCATCCCGCCCATTACACCTGCTAAACACCCGTCGACTGCTGCCATGAGATGAATCGGCTTCCCTGTACAATACCCGACTACCATTCCTACGATAACGCCCAACACAGTAGGTTCCAACATCCTGCCGAGCATAACCGCCCAGATCGTTCCCCATAACAAACTAGACATCATCCCTGCACCCATAGCTACCATCATAGCTGTCGCACATGATAAGTGATGCTTAAAGCGATGTGTGAGTATGATGATAAAGCTCGTACATAAGAGCGTCGTAAACATTCCTACTAATATCGTAATCAATCGATCTATCTCCTTCCCAATCTGTTCCTTTTAAAAACCATATGATAAATGACGTAGCATCATGATTCAGTTGACATGCATGTACCACTTCCTTCATATATATGTATCACTTTAAAAGAAAGTTTGTAATGGAACAGGAGCGAAACCATGAAACAAGTTCAATTGCAAATTATGGGGATGCATTGTGCGGCCTGTGTACAACGTATCGAAAAAAGAATTGGTAAAATAGAAGGTGTGAATCAAATCCGTGTTAATTTAGCTACTGGAAATGCGACAATTCGCTATTTTCCCAAACAGTTGAACCTGTCTTATATTCAATCGCGAATTGAGAACTTAGGCTTTAAAGTTTCTACCATACAATCTAAACATCGGGCTCATCACCACAAAGATTTGTTGCGTTTTCTTTTGTCGGCTCTACTTTCGATCCCGCTGATCAGTGTCATGTTGACTCATCTCCACGGGTTAGAAAATCCCATTCCTAGTTACTGGTTAAACCCATGGTTTCAATGTATCTTAACCGCAATCATTCAATGGGGAATCGGATGGCCTTTTTATCAACGCGCATGGCAAGCACTAAAAAACAAACATACCACCATGGATACACTAGTGGCATTAAGCACCCTGACTGCTTTCGGTTATAGCTTTTTTCTTACACTCTTCCCAAGTGCTACCCATACACCGCTTTTTTACGAAAGTAGCGCCATGATTATTACCTTTATTTTGTTTGGAAAATGGTTAGAGGCAAAAGCAATGTTCCAAGCGCAAAGAAATACAAAACAATTAACGGATCTATTCGGGCAAGAGGCCATTGTTATTCGAGCAAATCAACTTCATAAAATAAAAGTAGATCAAATCGCTATCGGTGATATTCTCTTAATCCAACCCGGTGCAAAAATCCCTATAGATGGCATTGTCGTGTTTGGCAAAAGTTTTGTTGATGAGTCATTTTTAACAGGTGAAAGTACCCCTGTCACGAAAGCAGGAGGCGATTTGGTTTATGGCGGTTCCACCAATCAATATGGACAACTACGGATCAAAGCGACCCATCTTTCCCAAAATTCAACATTGGCACAAATGGTACAGTTAGTCGAGCGAGCACAAACCGATCATGCGCCGATTCAAAGGATTGCAGATCAAATCACTGCTGTATTTGTTCCCATTATCATCGTCATCGCCATTGTAACTTTTTTTGCTTGGTATCTACTCTTACAACCGGAATATTTATATGGTGCGATTGAAAAAGCGATCACGGTTCTCATCATTGCTTGTCCATGTGCCTTAGGGCTCGCCACACCTACCTCCATATTGGTCGGATCCGGCAAGGCCGCTCAACTTGGGATTTTATTTAAAGAAGGACGTTTTTTAGAAGCCCTCCATCAAGTAGATGTCATTCTATTTGATAAAACGGGAACTTTAACATCCGGAAAACCACAAGTAAGTGATATCTATGTAGTAAATCGTTTTCAGGAACGTGATTTTCTACGATGTGTAGGAGCGACTGAGCAATCTTCCGAGCATCCGATGGCATTTGCCATTTTACAAGAAATTAGTCGCAGGAAGATTGCTCTACCTTCAGTCTCGCGATTTCAAGCTTTACCTGGTTATGGTGTTGAAGCATATGTCGGCTCACGGCGCATATTGATCGGTAGCCCCAGGCTTCTCCGCAAAGAGGGGATCACATTTGAACCCATCCTCTTAAAATTACGAGAACTAGAAGCTTCTGGTCACACGGTATTATTAGTAGCCATTCAAGATCAGATTGCAGGACTGATTGCCGTAACAGATGAAATCAAACCAGATGCCATTTCCAGTGTGCATTTATTAAAGAAGCTAGGTAAAACGGTGGGGATCGTATCCGGTGATCATAAAAAGCTGGTCCAAGCGACAGCCCGTATGTTACAAATTGATCATTACCATGCAGAAGTGTTGCCACAAGATAAAGTTAAGATAATCCAAAAAATACAGTCATCTGGTAAACGCGTAGCCATGATAGGTGATGGCATAAATGATGCACCTGCACTAAAAACCGCTAATATCGGAATAGCCATGGGAACAGGTGCTAATTTAACCAATCGAGCCTGTGATATCCAACTTTTACACAATCACTTATTTCGTGTTGTGCAAGCTTTTAAAATAAGTAAACGTACGATGATGAATATTAAACAAAACTTATTATGGGCACTTGGTTATAACGCAATCAACATTCCTTTAGCTGTTCTCGGCTTATTAAATCCTTGGATCGGCGCACTAACGATGGCGAGCAGCTCCCTGATTGTGGTGTTAAATGCCTTACGTTTACAGAAGTGACTGCATATGTTTAACCAGAAACTGGGCATCTTCACCCACCCCTAGGATTAGTGATGATCCTCTGCGATGTAGCCAGGGCAAGCCAATCACATAGCAACCTTTGATCTCGGTAACCCCATGTTGATGTTTAATCTTTCCATTTTGATCATACAAAGACGGATGTTGAAAAAAAGGATGCATCTGCTTAAATCCAGTAGCCCAGATCACATTTTTCACTTCAATCTGTGTGCGATCGTTAAAGCTGACAAGAGACCCTTCAGCTTGGATAACACGCCCTTTTTGCATCACTTTTTTTTGCTTTAAAGCTTGTTTTAGCGTATAGCCAAAAATAGGGTCGTCCCATGTACGCATTCGTTTTCCTAGCCTAGATTGAATATCGATCGCTAGTAAACCGAGCTGCTCAAACCACCAAAAGATACTTTTTTTCATTATCGTTAGCGGCAAGAAACGTAAGGGTTGGCTAACAGCTAAATAGGTTTCTTGGTGTTCACTACATTCAGTTGCAATTTGAGCCCCTGAATTTCCACCTCCTACGATCAAAGTAGTTCCCCTCTGTAATTGCTTGGGATTACGGTATTCAGATGAATGCATTTGTACGACGTCTGCACTTAATTGCCCCGCAAATGGAGGGACAAATGGTGTTTGAAATGCCCCTGTCGCTAAAACGATTCGTTTAGATTCAAATTGGGTATTCGATGTGAAGATGATAAAGCCATCCTTTGTGTGATCGATCTTGATTACTTCTTGGTTATGCATAATGGATAAATGAAATGATTTTCCATATAATTCAAGATAGTCAGCCATTTCATCTTTGGATGGATATCCTTGTGGGTCTCCTGCCATCGTAAGACCCGGGAGAGCACTATATAAACGCGGTGTAAATAAAACAAGTGAATCATAACGATCCCTCCATTGCTGTCCCATCTGCTTATCCCGATCTAAAATAAGATACGAAAAGTTGGTTTTACGCAAGTAATACCCCACTGCTAAGCCGGCTTGTCCGCCACCGATTACAATCACATCATAGCGCATAAATGTACTCCTATCTGTTAATATGAACACATGCTCATATTAACAGATAGAATCACGCTTGTCTATTTACTGATGTGAAGTTTAAGGAGATCAGGAATCCTTCTCATATATATGTATTCCAAGATAAAATAGAAATTGCTTTTGAAAACAGCTCCTTTTTCATCCCTGAGCAAAGAAAGCAAGCATTTACCCCTTCACAGCAGTCCATACAACGCCAAATACAGATGTGGGTCGTGCAAAAGTAAACTTTACACAACCCACAAAGATGATTATTTATTTATGATCTGACTTTTTCTGGCGAAAACTACGCCATGATGCCTTTATCTTCGGAAACCAACGTTCCGTCACGCTACCGAGTCCAAGTAAAAGTCCACCCATTAATAAGAGCCATCCCAATATTGGTATCCAGATCAAGTGTACGATTAATAAAATCCCAAGTAAAAGGAGCAAGAGTTGCTTTTCCGTTTTAAATTGTAGCGTATCCCCAACCTTTGTGCCAATAATTTGAGCAATCGCAATTAGACCCATTGCAGTAGCTAGTAGCAAGCCGATTGCGTAGATGATTGCCAGTGGAATACCTAAGACAGAGACCGCTAAGACAAACAAAAGCGGTAACGACAGTAAAGCAGTTAGGAATCCCTTCCACAACATTTTCCATGGTGAAGTGATGATGCTATGCCCGGTCTCATCTAACTCGGAACGTGCAAACACATATACCAGTGTAGTGAGAGAAACAATCCCCACTACAAAGAGAAGCCATAATCCAAACGCATTATCCGAGTCTCTTTCATAGTAGATATTATTTTCATCGACATCACCTTCATCATGACCCTTTCCATGATCACCAGGAGACGAATCAGGTACTTGCTTGACAATGCTTAGTGGCTTATTTTCTGGTGTTATAATCGCACCACGCACCTCAGCTCCTGGTTCCATAATGAGTACCTCTCCAGCTAGAGAAATATTCCCATCGATTACTGCTGTTTGTTCTAAGATTACTTTTTTCCCCTGTACATCACCTGACACATGTCCACCAATATGAACTGTGCTCGTTTCTTTCCCTACATCTCCCATCACAACGCTAGCATCTCTAATTTGGATTTGCTCCCCAATTACATTGCCCCATACGCCTTTATCTCTGTCAGTATCCTCATCGTAATGTCTTCTTTCTTCTAACCCCACAATAATTTGTTTCGCATTGATATTGCCGCGTACAAGTCCATCTTCAATGATTACGGATTCAGATGCCGTAACATCTCCTGCTAAAACCGCATCGTCCCCGATGGTGATGGTGGAGACTTGAAAATCTCTCGTCACTTCACGGTCAACACGTACACTACCATCTGTTTCTTCTGACCACCCCTCTTGGATCGGCCTCTCGACCATTCTCTGTGTTTGTTCGTAGGGAAGATGAAACTCCTGTGCAATATGTTTCGCAATCTCCCCTCGCTCTATAAAGCTAAAACCGATTAATATAGCACCTACTAACACCAGTATAAAGAACCATTTAAACATAAATGTAAAAACTTTACGCAAGCTTTCTCCTCCTCAACTCATGTAGTCCTAGATTCATCAAATACAGTCCTAACACGCACAATAGGCCAATCATACTACTGTAAAAAAGTGTACCTTGATAGCTAGTCAGAAAACTTTTCATCTGTATGAAGCTATTTCCGACTTGAGAGGGGAGCTCAAATATTTCTAACCATACCGCTTTTAACACTTCAACATGTGAAACATAGCCAACTTCCATCTGCCTTAGCTGAAGTTGTAGCCATATTTGCGAATCATTCAAATGAATACCATCCCAGTAAAGCAAGAGCAAGAAGAACGATGTAAGAAGTGCCATTCCCACTTGCCAAAAGCGGAGCATGGTTTTAAAGAAAGGCATATCTTGCGTTTGTGGTTGTTTGGAAACGGCCACCATAATGTCATCCACTAAATGGAGAGGAGGAGTTTGTAATGACATATTGGTATCCAAAAAACCACTTAACGCTCGATCCAGCTTTGCTTCCAAAATGAACTGACAAGCGGAGCATGTGCGACAGTGATCTTCCACATACATCTCTTCTAACACATCTAACTCTTCATCTACAAAGCGCTCGATTACCATCTCTACTTCCTTACAAGTAAGTCGTTTCATCACATCATCCCCCTTTCACGTAGTGGTCCCAGTAACTTTCTTAGTTGTAACTTTGCTCGATAAAGATGTGTACCTACGGTATTGACTGGCATTTCTAGGATGTCAGCGATCTCTTGATAAGATAATTCTTGTTGATGCGATAAAATCAATACCATGCGATATTTGTCTGGTAACTGGTCAAGTGTTTCTTGCAGTTGCTCCCGCAACTCTCTTTGTTCGTACCTCGCTTCTACACTAACATGATCTATTTTGGTTTGGTTTTCATCTAATTCCTGAGGTGGAAATAATGTTTGCTCTTTTTGTTTCTTCCGCAAGCGATCCATACAAGTGCGATAAGTAATCTGGTAAGCCCATGTAGAAAACTGCGCTTCTGCACGGTAACGACTTAAGTTTGTATATATTTTAATAAATACCTCTTGTGTAACATCTTTGGCCTCTTCTGGCTTTTTCAATAATTGAAGAACTAAGTTATATATTTTCTTTTCGTACGCCTCCACAATTTTTCGAAATGCGTCTTGATCCCCTGTTTGTGCTTTCTTTATCCAATTATCCACCTAACACGGACCCACCTCCCGTTTCGCCTCTCATTAGTTAGACGTACGTGACTCCGCATTTATTTCACTTTCTATAAAAAATTTAAATCGGTTCATCAACACGATGGATACAAAATATGATTTAAGCTTTGTTGTGCAGCTTTAACCAAAGGCATATCCCTATGATCAAACCCATATACCAGTAAGATAATAGAACTATAGCATGCTTTAAATCGGGCCACTGTTTGGGTATATTCGTCTACTTGCCCATACTCTGCAAAAAATAAAGAACGTCCTTCTGCTGGTAAAAAGCTATAAATCAAACTAAGGTCGATAGCTGGATGTCCGATGTGGGCATCTCCCCAATCAATAACGCCAGCAATATGATTGGATTGATCAACGAGGAAATTACGAATATGTAGGTCCCCATGTATCAATGTTGGATTGAATTGCTCCTCCAGCACGGGTACGTTATCGATATAATCATTTAAATCTTGAAAGGAAGCATATAAACCGCTCTCTTTAATCCGCTTTAGATAGGGCAGGATGGTATGTTTTTGCTTTATAATATCTAATCGCTGGATTTCATCGTATGGAACACCAAGTTGACGTGCCTTAGCAACGGGAAAAGCATGTAATGCCTTTAAAAAGCGAGCAAGTTGTGAGGCATTAGGTGCCCAATCTGTTTCTGTCGAAACTTGAGGCGGATATCCTTGAATCATAGCATATCCCGTAAAAAACCATGGAAATTCATCAGCAACTGCTCGACCTAGAAATTGCGGTACAGGGATGGGTAACGGTAATTGATCACTTAATGAAGGTAAAATGGCATTTTCCACTTCCATTAACGCCACTGCGATAGTGCGACGGGGGAAACGAAAAATATATCGCTCATTTACTTTGAAGACCGTATTATCGAATCCTTTACCTACCACATGTACTCGAACCGGTGCTAATTGTGGAAACTGCGCTTCAATCCATCGCTGTGCTTGTATAGGCGTTACGACATACTCAGCCGCCCATGGTTTTTTCTCCATCTATTTTACCTCCATTGGTATTATTCTTTTACGCGTAGTGCTTGTTAAATTGCAAACGATTAGCCGTTCAGCCGAAAGGTAAGATTTTGATAAAATATGATATACGTTTAAATTCTCTATGTTTATTTAATATTAAATTATAACACACAAAAGAGACCAGCATCATATACATATGCTGGTCTCTCCTGACTATAGATTAATATAAAGTTGATTCTTCTAAGCCGAGACAACGTCCATAAATCCATTTGTACGCATTTAAGTCGAGATCGCGTGGATTACCAAATGTTTGTGGATCATCTAGTGCTGCTTGGGCATACCGATCGATTTGCTCAGGATCGACACCTTGATCGAGTAGGCTTGGGATGTTTACATCAGCAACCAAACGCTCTACCTCGATTACAGCCGCAATAGCTGCCTCTTCTACGGTCATCTCTTTTGTGTTCACTCCTAATGCTTCGGCAATACGCGCAAATTTATGAGGAGCACCCATCCAGTTGTATTCCATTACAGGTGGCAACATCGCCGAAACACATTGTCCATGCATGACGGGTACCATTCCGCCTAATGTTTGTGCCATAGCATGTGCTGCACCAGCAGAATCACTTCCATAAGAAAGACCAGCCAGCATAGCCGCTTGAGCCATATGATAACGAGCTTCTACATCATGTCCATTTGCATAGGCACGACGTAAGTATTTCCCTACGTATTCGATAGCTAGTAGTGCTACAGCGTCTGTAATCGGTTGCGCTTGATTCATCGTAAAGCATTCGATCGCATGAGATAGCGCATCAACACCAGTTGCAGCGGTAATATGCTTCGGCATAGAAAGATGCATCTCTGGATCGATAATCGCTAAGTGTGCGGGGATCAGAGGTCCACCCACATTAAACTTAATTTCACGAACCGGATCTTTAATTACCGCCCACTGGGTTACTTCACTACCGGTTCCAGCAGTCGTCGGGATCGTGGTAAGTGGTGGAATTCTTTTGGTTAGCGGTTTACCATTATCGGAAGCCTCATAGTTAAGCACAGGCTCCCCGTGAACCGCTTCTACTCCTATCGCTTTCGCCGTATCCATGGAGCTACCGCCACCTACTGCCACTAATCCGTTACAGTTGTTCTCTAGATACGTTTTTGCACCTAAAGCAATGAGATCTGTATCTGGTTCGCCTTTTATCTCATGAAAAACATGGACATCTAAACCAGCATTGCGTAAACTCTCTTCGATTGGTTTCGTTACTCCTGCTGAAAATAAGCCGATATCGGTCACAATCATCGCTTTGGTAACACCTAGTTTTTTTATCTCATTGCCTGCTGATTGAATGACACCTACTCCAGATACCACTTTAGTTGGCATCTCAAATTCTTTCTGCGTTAACATTTGTTCTGTACGAATCATAAATAAATCCCCCTTGATCAAAATTTTAGACAAACCAACCCATCGGTTTCGGATTTAGGTTTTTATAGATATGCTTTTGTTCGGTATATTCTTCTAAACCTGTCTTTCCTAACTCACGGCCTATCCCTGACTGTTTATAACCACCCCAAGGCGCTTGTGGGAAATAGGGATGATAATCGTTAATCCAAACGGTTCCCATGCGGAGTGCCCGGCTTACACGAGCGGCACGATTCATATCTTGTGTCCAAACTGCACCTGCTAAACCATACACAGAGTCGTTAGCCAAACCGATCGCTTCCTCTTCCGTGGTAAAGGTTTCAATGGTCAGAATAGGACCAAAAGTTTCTTCTTGTACAATCCGCATTTTTGAAGAGCAGCCATCAAAGACCGTTGGCTCCACGAAGAAACCGTTTGCAAATTGTTCTCCTGCTGGTCTTTTCCCGCCAATTAAAAGCTTGGCACCTTCTGCTTGCCCCACTTCAATATAGTTTTCTACCTTAGCACGATGCTCTGCTGAAGTAAGCGGTCCCATTTGAGTGCCTTCATCAAATCCATTCCCTAATTTAATTTTCTCCACTCGTTTTACGAGCTCAGAAACAAATCGATCATGAATACTTTCCTCAATGATGAGACGAGCTCCCGCTGAGCAAACTTGACCAGCATGGAAATAAACCGCATTTAAGGCATAATCCAATGTGGTTTCAAAATCGCCATCAGCAAAAACGATATTCGGATTTTTGCCCCCTAGCTCTAATGCGATTTTCTTCATATTGCCAGAGGCAGCTGTCATAATCTTCCGCCCGGTTTCAATACCACCGGTGAAGGAAATCAGATCAACTTGATCGGATTCAGCAAGTTCAGCACCTACTTCTGCCCCAGGGCCCGTAACAACATTGACGACACCAGCAGGAAATCCGACCTGTTCCATGATCTCTGCTATTTTTAAAGTCGTAAGTGGTGTAATTTCACTTGGTTTTAGCACGAAGGTACATCCTGCTGCAAGCGCTGGTGCGATTTTCCATGAAGCTTGCAGTAACGGATAATTCCATGGTGTGATCATCCCACAGACACCGACTGGCTCCCGTACGACACGACTTTCAGCGTCTGAACTAGGCGGATCAATGGTTTCTCCACCATCTTTATCCGCTAAACCTGCATAATACCGAAAGACAGAAGCAATATCATCCATATCTGCTTCACTTTCAATAATGGTTTTACCTGTATCCAACGTTTCAAGTCGAGCTAGCTCCTCTTTATTTTGTTCGATCAATTCCGCAACACGATACACCATTTTTCCTCTTTCACTTGCTGGTGTATGTGGCCATGGCCCTTCATCAAAGGCAATCCGTGCCGCTTGGATTGCAGTTTGCGTATCAGACCGATCCCCTTCTGGTACCTTTGCAATCACCTCTTGATTATATGGGTTTATGATCGCACGGGTTTTACCCGATCGTGCATCAACCCATTGCCCATTGATATACATGCGACTGGTAAGCAAAGATCATTCCCTCCAATGTTTAGTTCATACAGAAAAAACTGTACAAACTGAATTTACAACTAGGCTATCATTTCTTTATTATCTTTGCAACTCAGTTTGTTATACGTGTGACAAAAATTTGACATGATAGAGGAGTGTGTTAACATAATAAATGTTTATACAGTAAATCCTGTATAAACTGTTTTATTTTGTATAACCGCGGATATATGAATGGTATTTCTTAAGTTAAGGAGTGTCTTATGTGGCGCCACATTCAGATGAACTTGAACAGGCTCGTAATGCATACATTTCATCTTTATCGGAAACGATGGAAATGTACGGATTAAGTCCTTCTATGGGACGACTGTTTGGCATTATGTTTTTTCATGATGAGCCGATGACACTAGATGATATGAGAAGTCTTACGGGTATGAGTAAAACCAGTATGAGCACAGGCATCCGTACGCTATCTCAACTGAAACTCGTCCATAAAAAATGGCAAAAAGGAGTTCGCAAAGATTTATATGTTGCGGAACATGATCAGTTTCGCTCCTTTTTAGACTTCTTTGCTCATCTCTGGGAAAAAGAAATCCAAATTAATCAAAAACCTTTGCTTGAGACCGAAATACGATTACAAGAGAATTTGAAACAACAAAACTGTTCTGAAGAAGAGCAAATACAGATCAAGCGTGATTTAGAAAAATTATATAATGCCAAGCAATATTATGCTTGGTTAGGAGAACTCGTAGAGAAATTTAAAAGCGGGGATATTTTCAACTATGTCCCCGTGAATGAGGACGATTTATAAACAGAAGGAGAGATTGGGTGAGTCAGGTAGACAGTGATAAACAAAAAAGCTTTTGGACAACAGGTAGAGTAGGTCTTCTCGTGATGGTGGTAGGCATCCTTACCATCGTCGGATATGCTGCATACTCTGGTCAAGATATTTTCTGGGGTGGCCTCATTTCCATGCTAATCTTTTACATCGCCATCTACTATGTAGGCGCGATAACGGCTTCCAAGAAAACAGACGATCTAAAAGGTATGATGCTGGCTGGACGAGGCATTCCCTTATGGATCGCTATGTTTACCATGGCAGCGACATGGGTAGGTGGTGGCTATATTAATGGTACCGCTGAACAAACTTATGCAAATGGTCTGGTATGGGCTCAAGCACCTTGGGGATATGCAATAAGCTTGTTCATCGGTGGTATTTTTTACGCACGTAAAATGCGTAGATATGAATTTACGACCATGTTAGACCCTTTGGAAGCCCGATTTGGGAAAAAAATGACCGGTATTTTATACATCCCTGCACTTGCTGGTGAAATTTTTTGGAGTGCAGCCATCTTAACCGCCCTAGGCACAACATTTGGCACGATTTTGGGCCTCGATTCAACCACTTCTATCATCTTATCTGCTATCATTGCAATCGGTTATACCGTGGTGGGTGGACTTTGGTCAGTCGCTTATACAGATGTCTTGCAAATGGCAATCATTTTAATCGGTTTATTTCTAGTGCTACCCTTTGCCTTTTCGCAAGTCGGTGGATTTTCCGCTGCCCTATCTGGGTATCAAGGTGGCATGGCGGAAATCGGAACGAACTATGCGAGTCTTTTCCCACCCCTCGACGGTTGGAAAGATCCGAGCTGGGGTAATTATTATTGGAATTGGTGGGATTATGCCTTACTTCTCATCTTCGGTGGTATCCCGTGGCAAGTGTACTTTCAACGCGTTTTATCGGCTAAAACACCAAATACGGCGATGTGGCTTTCCATATTTGCTGGTGCGATCGCCATCATTGCCGCTATCCCTGCTGCCTTAATCGGAATCATTGGATTCAATGTAGACTGGGCCGCTTTAGGAATGGAAGCGCCTGAAAGTGCAGCCATGATCTTACCTTATGTGCTTCGGTTCCTTACACCTGAAGTAATTGCCGCTATCGGACTCGGTGCACTTGCCGCCGCGGTAATGTCTTCCGTTGATTCATCGGTGTTATCTGCATCTTCTATGGCATCATGGAATGTATACCGACCTTTGATTAAACCTAAGGCAACACCTGAGCAACTGAAGAAAGTGATTAAAACATCGATTATCTTGGTCGGTGTCGCAGCAACCTTGATTGCGCTTAGCGTAAATAGTGTGTATGCCTTATGGTATTTGTGTAGTGATTTTGTTTATGTCTTGCTCTTCCCGCAGCTTACCATGGCTTTATTTTTCAAAGGTGCCAATAAATACGGTTCTATGGCCGGGCTTGCTGTAGGATTTATCTTACGTTTTGGTGGCGGAGAGCCCGTTTTAAACATTCCACAAATCATCCCTTATCCGATGGTGGAAGACGGTGTGGTATTGTTCCCATTCCGAACACTTGCGATGGTATGTAGCTTACTTACCATCTACATCGTTTCTAAAATGACAGCCAAAATTTCACCGCCATTACCGCTTAAAAACTTGAAAAAGATTTAAACGAGCAAAAGAACCCCCCTAGATCATTTCAAGGGGGGTTCTTTTGATATACGCCCATTTCTATGACTATTTTAATTCTCCCACGTCTTTAATAATACATATGGATTGACTGCCGCGCGCCCATATGAAAATTTACTTTCACTTACATACATGCCAAAGTGAAGATGTGGCGGGAATTGACCGGTAGTACCTTCTGGACCATAGCCGCTATCACCCACATAGCCGATAATCTGTCCACTTTTTACCCGATCGCCTTCTTTAAGCGTTTCGGCATAGCTTGAAAGATGGGCATAGTAATAGTAGATTTGCTCGTGTTTTTCATCTTGGATCAACAAGCGCCAACCGCCTAATCGATCCCAGCCTTTACGAACGACTTTACCATCGGAAACGGATTGAATCGGCGTTTTCGCTGGAGCCATCATATCCGTCCCTTCATGTTGTCGCTTACCACCATATGAACGCGGATTGCCCCAGCTATTGTTATAGGAGATTTTTGAGATGTCCTCTGTCCGAAAGGGGAACTCATAATCTTCCGATAAGGAAGCCGCTTCCCAACGATAGGAGGATGCGATTTGCATCATCTTCTTCACATTTTCTTTCGTGTATTTTTGTTCTAAAACGGATGTTAGTGTAGTTGTATTTACTTGTTTATTTCCCATTTCTGTTTGCAACCAGCGCGCATTTTTCTCAATGGTGGTCGTAGAAATTCCTTGGTAATCATGTACTACTTCATCGATGGCGACTAAATACCACCATGGAATTTCGTACTTTTCCCCCAGTTGAATATAGGTAGCAGACCATTTTACAGGTACACGAAATTCGATTACGGGATGACTTTCAAAATAAGGCTTAAGGTTTATATTATCATTTAGAAACAGGACAATTAGAACCGCAAGTAGTAGACCCCATATCCATTTTCTCATATCTTTCTCTCCTTCCCATCCTGATAGGATCTTTGCATGATTTGTGCTTACGATTCGTTGTATATTTTAGTTCATTCACACTAAGATATTATCATATAGAGACTTTATCCTTATCCCCCTTTACAGTCATGCTAAACAGCTTATAATTTGATAGATTAAAGAGTGGATGAATGGGTTTAGGAGGATTATCATGAATGATAAACACATCAAGTGGATCATCTTATTTACACCCACACTGGTTATTTTTTTCTGGGAGCTTTTTCGCCATCAATCCCATGTATTACACTATATATCGATGGATTTAGGCAATTGGCTCTCCCCACTGTGGGTCTTTCTCGTTACGATTACGGTCGTGCGTAAGTTATTTACACGCTATGATCATATGAAATACCAACTAGAGAAAGAGCGGGAAGAAAAAGCCATTCTACAAGAACGTGAGCGAATTGCACGCGAATTACACGATGGTACAGCCCAAGCTCTTTTCCTCTGCTCCGTGCAAATGAATGCGATGAAAGAGGAATCCGATCCGCGATGGCACGAGCTAGAGCATAGTTTACGTCAGGTGCATGATTATGTTCGTAACTCCATCTCGCACTTAAAAGCCCCTCCTCAAGAAGGCGTAGTCGGATGGGAGAAAAAAGTACGCAATCTCATTCAAGAATTTAAGTTAGATACGGGCGTAGACATTCATGTTGACATCGAACCGAATCTCGACCTTACTTCTAAAGAAAAAGCGACCATTCTTTCTTGTCTACAGGAGGCCTTAACCAATATTCGCAAACATGCACAAGCCGAGCATCTTTCAATTACACTGAAAGCACATTTTAAAGGCTGGCAACTCGCAGTACAAGATGATGGTGTTGGTTTTGATCCTCAGGCCATTGCAGATAGCCATCATTTTGGCTTACGCATCATGGAAGATCGTGCCCAGGAAGTTGGCGCTACACTTCATTTTTATCGCAAAGATGACCGTACGCATTTATTGATTACAAAAGGAGGAAATTAAATTGGAACCGTCCATCTCTGTTCTTATTGGTGACGATTCGGAAGCATCTCGTAAAGCAATACGCATGATTTTACAAACCGATCCAAACTTAAAAATTGTGGGAGAAGCTAAAGATGGGCTCGAAGTGGTCCAAATGGCAGAATCGCTTTTACCCGATTTGATCTTAATGGATATTAACATGCCAAATATGAATGGGTTAGAGGCGACAAGGCTCATTAAAGATCAATTGCCACACATAAAAATCATCATGGTTACCGTATCTGATCAAATCTCTGACCTGTTTGAAGCCATCAAAAAAGGAGCGCAAGGTTATCTACTCAAAAACTTAAACCCGCAAATTTGGATCGAATATATTCACTCCATCATTAATGAAGAGGCACCCATGTCAGCTGCGATTGCTAGTCGTATCTTACATGAGTTTAATGAGAAACCCATCATATCCCCTAACTCCGGTCTCACCCAGCGTGAACACGAAGTATTGATTCAAGTTGCAAAAGGATTGAGTAATAAAGAAATCGCTAACACCTTATTTATTACAGAACATACGGTCAAAAATCACCTCAAAAACATTATGCAAAAACTATATCTCAACAACCGTGCTCAGTTAGTCCGCTATGCTTATGAACAAGGGTTTATGGGCAAATAAAACAAAAAGCAACCCGATTTAGGTTGCTTTTTGTTTTATTAATGATCTAACCAATTCTTTAAGGCCGGAATTCTTTTGAGAATCAACCAGTCTAGCAAGTATACCACGATGATGGATAAACCAGCTAAGGGAAGTAGAATACCTAAAATTACCATAAAAATCAAGAATGACTTTGAATTTCCATACTGCTCAATCCGTTGTGGTGATCCTAATTTACCCTTTGGCTTACGCTTCCACCACATGATCCAACCACTGATGACAATACCAATCAGAGCCAGACAAATGAATAAGCCAAAAATTTGATTCCAGATCCCGAAATAACGTCCTTCATGCAAAGCGATCCCGATTGAAATCAATTGTGCGGTCTTACCGTAATCGTCAAACGTTAGTTTGGTTAATACTTGACCTGAATATTGATCGATATGAAGCGTAGCTTCGCCTTCCGGACGATCAGGGCGTACGGAAAGCGTGTAAACACCCGTCTCTCCTTCTGGTAAGTCAATGCGATAGTCACGCGTGTAAGATTGTTCCTCTGCAAATTGGATGATCTGATCTATGGTTAACGCCCCACCGTTGGTCTCTTTTGAAGCGGGTACAGGTAAAGTTTCTGCTGCCCAAGGTACATCGGCTACCTCTTTACTGGGAGTCGTTGATTCGGGTTTTTCTCCCCATAATTCATCTGGATAGCCAGAGTTAGTGGCAACCGCTACTTTTTGAATCAGATCGCCCCACACACCCGACCATGGAAGTCCGGTCAGAATTAAAAGCATGATCAAAGAGGAAAACCAAAATGCCGACACGGCATGTATGTCCTTCCAAAAGATCCGATTTTTTTGACGCAATCGTGGGAAGAATGTACCGCCAATCTCTTTTTTATTGCGTGGCCACCACAAAAATAAGCCTGTCGCCAATAAAATGACAGCCCAGCTAGCTGATAGTTCTACAATTGCATCTCCAATTGTACCTGCCATTAATTCACCATGTATGACTGCTACTGTATCGAGCCAGTTATCGGAACTCGCTATTTTCCCCAAAATTGTACCATCATACGGATTGATAAATACCGTAAAAAATTCTTCACCCAGCATCATCTGTGCTTGTGCTGCCTCTTCTGCTGTCGAAGCAGGTATATAGCGCACCACTTCTCCTTCGGGGTAAGCAGCTCTCACTTTTTCTAGTTGCAATGATGCTGAAATAGGTTCCCCTGTATGTTCAACATTTCGATATTCTTGATACATCACATTTTCAATTTGCGGTTTAAACAAATAAATCGAACCAGTGACTGCTAATATAATTAAAATAGGAGAAAATAGAATTCCTGCAAAAAAATGCCATCTCCATACCTGTTGATATAACCCTTTTTGTTTCATATGACTCTCCCTCTCACATTTCATTCTGTGAGCAAGTATAGAGCCTGATCTATGATCTGAAACGACTCAGAAGAGCTAGAATGGTGAACTTTATACTAATATAACAAGAAAAGTATACTTTTGAGCCAGTCGTGTATTTTGTTTTTCATTCACTTTCGCCGAAACACCCTCACGTTCATACAGGTTTTGGCTACGCTAACCTCCATTTTATTTTTAATGCTGATTGATGTGGAACATGTTATGATATTTTTTGTCAGATATGTGGAATGGGGGAGTTTAACCTGCATGGAACAACTTATTGATCTACTTAAATACTTACTACTCGGTTTATTTCAAGGATTTACGGAACCGATACCCGTCTCATCAAGTGGGCACTTAGTGATCGCACAGGAATTCTTAGGGATTGAAACCGAGAATATTAGTTTACTTGCACTATTAAACTTTGCCTCACTACTTGCCGTGCTCGTTATTTATTGGGATGATATTACACGCCTTTTGCTCAATAGTGTACGCCACATCGAAAAACCATGTGCAGCCACACGCTCCGACTTTCGTTATGTACTTTACCTCATCATCGGTACTTTACCAGCGATGGTCATCGGTTTACTTGGGAAAGACTTTATCGATCTTCACTTAAATCGAATCGAAACAGTTGGCATCACCTTAATCATCACAGGCTGTGCGTTATGGTTTATTCGAAAAAGTAGAGGCTGGCGTGCTGATGGGGATTTAACCATGAAAGACGCTTGGTTAGTCGGCTTAGGACAAGCGGTAGCCCTCACGCCAGGAATCAGCCGCTCAGGTGCTACAATTGTGGTGGCTATGCTCCTTGGGATGCACCGCGAAACAGCGTTTCGCTTCTCTTTCTTACTTTATATTCCCGTTAGTTTAGGTGGATTTATACTAGGAATTGGGGATTTTCTGGAAGAGGATCTATCCCTTATGATGATCATCATCTATTTGATCTCATTATTAGGGGCATTCATTATGACCTACTTCTCCCTCAAGTGGTTTATGAACATTATGGCCAAAGGGAAATTAGGCTATTTTGCTATCTACTGCTTCATCGTAGGACCAGCTGTCCTTATTTATTCCTTACTTTAAGACAAGTCAACTGAAATGAGGGAGAGGCATTCTCTCTCATTTTAGATTGCACGCGTAAGGGAGTTTTTGGAAGCTCCGTGAGGTTTAGGCGGAGCGTTTGACAGCCACATCGAAAATTCATGCAAATGATTTTGGCTTATATTTATAGGAATTTTTTCATTTAAATCTTTTTTTCATAATTATTTTGTGATATAATGTTTTTTATACAATAAGTAATTTATGAGGTTGGGAGGTTTTTATTTGGATAGTAAAGGACTTAAAGTCCTCGTACATGCTAGTACTTGGTTCGCACCGATCGTTGTACCTTTGATCGTATATGTCGTCATTACAGATAAAGAAGTACGACGTATTTCGATGCAAGCATTGATCTTCCATATTATCATGTCCATATTGATCTTCATTTCAAGCTTGCTATCGTTTGTGCTAATCGGTATTCCTTTTCTCATCGCTTTTGCAATTATGGCTCTAATATATCCGATCATCGGCATCATACGCGCCATAAATGAGGAACATTTTGATTATCCACTTACACGCATGTTTGTGAAGTAATTTTTTTTAATAAATGATGTAAACGCTTTCAAAAAGGGTAGTCATGCACTTTTTGAAAGACGTCTATTTTTGCCTTAAAATGAATGAACATTCAATCATTTGAAATGGAGTGATTTTTATGAAAAATGTATTTTCGATTTGTTTCGCTTTTTTACTCAGCTTCACCCTTGCACTGCCAACCGTTTCAGCCGTCGGCCAAAATGATGCTTATCGCTCATATATTCAGAAAACACAGAAAGAAACTACAATTAAGCCGAATGTTAAAATAAAAGGAAAGATTTCAGATAACGCCAATAACTACCCGATTGTGCTTGTTCATGGTCTTGGCGGATGGGGCCGAGATGAAATGCATGGCTACCGCTATTGGGGCGGACTTACTGATATTGAAAAAGACATGAAAAAGAAAGGTTTAACCGTATACACCGCCGCCGTTGGACCGGTATCGAGCAACTGGGACCGTGCCGTTGAGCTATATGCCCAAGTAAAAGGTGGACGCGTTGATTATGGTAAAGCACATGCTGAAAAACATGGGCATGACCGTTATGGAAGAACTTATGAAGGATTTTACCCGGAATGGGGAGAAATAAACCCGAGTACCGGAAAGGTGAACAAGATTCATCTCGTCGGACATAGCTTAGGAGGACAAACGATTCGTTTGTTAGATGAATTAATTGAAAGCGGTTACAAAGAAGAGAGAGAAGCAACTCCAAGTGATGACCGCTCTCCCCTTTTCAACCAAGAAAATCGCGCATGGATCCACAGTGTTACCACCGTTACGACTCCGCATGATGGATCTCCCTTTGCTTATACAGTTGACAACTTTTTCCCACACATCCAACAGTTAATCGGCTTTGCAGCAGCTGCTACTGGTAAAAAAGACGAATTTTTCTATGACTTCAAACTGGATCAATGGGGGTTAAAACGAGAGCAAGGCGAATCTTATAAAAGCTACTTCAATCGCGTGAAAAATAGCGCCATTTGGAAAAGATCGCTTGATACTTCGCAATGGGATCTTGCACCTGAAGGTGCGCGCGACTTAAATGAATGGGTAACCTCACGTGATGATGTTTACTATTTCTCGATTAGTGCTGAACAGACCTATAAAAACATCTTCACAGGTTACCACTTACCAGGACCCCTGATGAATCCGATCATGTATGCATCTGGTTTCCAGATTGGACGTTATACACAAAACGATAATAATGGAAAAGTAAAGATTGATAAAAGCTGGTGGGAAAACGATGGACTCGTATCCGTAGTCGCTATGGATGGACCTATGACGGAAACTTCTGTCCCCTATAAGGGTACCCCCCAGAAGGGCGTTTGGAATGATATGGGCGTGTTACATCACTTTGACCACCTCGACGTAATCGGGTTAGGTATTCGCGATATGCGTGATTGGTACAACGATTTAGGTCAATATTTAAATCATTTGCCGGATTAATGTAAGCGCTTTCTATTCTAAGCTAGGAAACGGAAAAACTCCGTTTCCTAGCTTATTTTGCTTGGTTACGCAGTTGGCGATTAACAGTTTCTCGTGTCATCCCTAAAAACTGACCAATCTCTTCCTGGGTCAATACATCCTCTAATTGAAGATTTGGTAAAAACTGCGCAAACCATTCCCGTAGCATCGGAATTCGGTCTTTCGTAGGTGCTGTTGTCAGCTCCATGCGTTTCTGCATCTTTCGTAGCGTCGTCTGTAATACGAATGCTACCTCTCGATACTGCTCAGGCTTTTCCGCCAACAATTGATACCACTCAGCCGCCGGCAGACATTGAACCTCTGACACAGACATAGCAGATACTGTGCCAAATGTTTCCTGCGGTACAACCAATGAATGATGCGGGAAACGCTCTCCAGGCACTAAAATATTAAAAAGAAAAGAGCTACCATCTGCGCGAATACGCGATACCTTCAATAATCCACTTTTTAAATAATAGATCTTCCCTGTTTCTCCTTGTAAAAAAAGAACCTCTCCTCTGCTTAAATGCACACTTATCCCTCTCCTGTTCACATCATCGCCTAATTTATTGTGATTAAAATCACAGTTCTTCGTTCCTTTCACCTCTATACTGAAATTGTAGCAGATGCATAAAACAAAAGAGGTGGATGAACATGTTAAATCCAAAAACACTCCAAACGATAGAATCTTACGTACCTGTTCTTGCAGAGCAGGGCGCTACAATCACAACCCGGTTTTACCAAATTTTATTTCAAAAACATCCTGAGCTCTTAAACGTTTTTAATAAAACACATCAAGTAAAAGGAACCCAACCAAGAGCACTTGCCCATTCCGTTTACATGGCCGTCAAACATATACAATCTCTCGAACAAATTCTACCGGTGGTTGAACTCATTGCCCACAAGCACCGCAGTCTTGGCGTACTCCCTGAACATTACCCAGTCGTAGGTGAAAATTTAACCATCGCCATGGAAGAAGTTTTAGGAGATGCTTTTACACCTGAATTGAAAGCAGCATGGATCGAAGTTTATGAGATCATTGCAAATGCATTTATTGAGGTCGAAGGAAAACTTTATCGTGAAGCCATCGAACAACCCGGTGGATGGGCTGGTTTCCGTAACTTTGTCATCGATCGAAAAGTGAAGGAAAGCGATGTCATTACTTCCTTCTATCTCAAGCCCGTTGATCAAAAGCCCATCGCTTCATTTAAGCCCGGACAATATGTAAGTTTAGATCTCTCCATTCCAGGACAACCTCATAACCATAAGCGTCAATATAGCTTATCTGATGCACCTCATAAAGATTATTATCGCATCTCTGTCAAGCGTGAGGACGCGAGGGAAGACTCACCTGCTGGTATTGTTTCGAGCTACCTTCATGATGACGTGCAAGTTGGAGATGTATTACCTGTAAGTGCACCAGCTGGTGTCTTCACCTTAAACACCGACAATCCAGCACCACTAGTATTAATCTCCGGAGGGGTCGGTCTCACACCGCTCATGAGTATGTTGGAACATACACTGGAAGCAACCCCAGATCGCCGTGTCCTATTTGTGCAAGCCACCATTAATGGTCATACACATGCGATGCAAGAACGTCTTAAAGCATTAAGTGAACAACATTCGCAACTAAATACCTATACCTTCTATACGTTTCCAACCGATCAAGATCGAAAACAAAAAAAGATGGATGGAGAAGGATTTATTCAAATCCACCATCTCGATAAAATACTTTCCACCACCGATATCGACTGTTACTTATGCGGGCCCACCCCTTTTATGAGTCATATTTATCAGCTACTCAGTCAGCTAGGTGTCGCAGAAGAGAATATCCATTACGAATTCTTCGGTTCCATGGAACACTTACAAAAAACGAAGTAGATAACAGAGAAGCCAAGCAAATCCTTAGATTCGCTTGGCTTCTCTTCGATTTAGATGCCATTTTAATTCCGAGAGCAAAATACCAACTAAGACCAACACAATCCCGATCCATTGCAAAGAAGCAATCTGCTCATGCAGTAACCAGAATGCAAATAAAATCGCCACAGGCAACTCAATTGCTCCGAGTAGCGAAGCCAGTCCTGTTCCCACATAGGGAATCGCCTTCGCAAATAGTAAGGCAGGCAAGATGCCCCCTAACAACCCGATCAGCGCCGCCCATTTCCACAACCCCGTTGCAAGCGCGCCATTTAAAAGAAATACGGGTGGAAAAACGATGAGCGTGATCACCGTCGCTCCAGTCACGATAAAAGCAGTCCGCACAGTTGCTGGGACTTGCCCGCTTTCCACGCCACTAAAATGAATAAAGAGCGTATATGTCGCCGCCGAGGCAAGCCCATATAAAATACCTAATCCATTTCCACTCTGCCCCTGACTCACGCCTACCTGACTTGCCAAGAACGTTCCTATCAAGATTACAAGCATGGCGATCCACTTCATGGGAGAGGGTGCCCGCTTGTTTATAATCGCTTCTAGTAATACACCCATCCACGTAAATTGAAAAAGCAGTAAAATCCCAAGGGAACCGGATAAATACTGCAACGATTGATAATAAAAAACACCAGTTAATCCCGAGCATATCCCACTCAAAAGCCATACGCCCAGTGCGCGTTTTGACAACTTTTTCAGATATGCGCGATAGGGAATGACAAACAACCACATCCCCACACAAGCAAACAAAATTTGACTACCCGTAATCTCAGCTGCACTAAAACCAGCCGCATAGCCCAACTTCACCAAAGCCGTCAGCGTCCCATACGAAGACGCACCTAGTAATACCAGTAAACTAGCTTGCCACCGACTCACGATCCATTCTCCTCATCCTTTAACACAAAGTCTCTCCATCTTAGCATACTTGTCTATGAAAACCTATACGCAGCTATTCTAGGTCATTTGTTTCATATACAAAATAGAGAAAACAAAGCGTTTTAGGAGTCTACATCGCAAAACACCTATAAATAGCAATTCATTTGCCCATTTCAAGAATAGTCAAATTCAAGATATGATCTCATGTCATTGAAAGCTGCATTACTTCACCGCGTCCTACATCTACTTGAAATACATCGGGATTAGCCATCTGCTCCCATTCATTAAAGCCAAAGCGTTCGTCAAACGACTTTAAAAGGAGTGTGAGTAGATTTCCATGGGTCACCACCACTACATGTTGTCCACCCCGTTTTTTCATACCTTCGAGCGCCTTTATACCCCGCTCCATCGCATCGCGGCTCGATTCTCCTCCGACTAGGCGTAGATCAAGATCGATAAAGGATTGTTCTAGTTGTAATTTCCAATCGGGTAGAGATGTATCACTTAGAACGCGCTCTTGGAATAAAGGCTCTATATGTATGGGTTGACTTAACCGTTTCGCCAGCGGTTCAACGGATTGCACCGCTCGACGATAGGGACTCGATACGATCGTATCGATGGGAAATTGCGCCAAGAAATCCCCTAAAGCTTCGGCTTGCACTTCACCTGTTGGTGTCAATGGGGCATCTGCTGCTTGTCCTTCAGCTTGGCAATGACGAATCAAGTATATGGTTTCCATCTCTTTTACCTCGTCATATCCGCCAGATAACGCTCTTGGAATTCTCGTTTCAAAATACTCATATTAATTGAATCATGATAGGCATGATCATAGTAAAGCGCTTCACGAGCAATCCCTTCCACCTCAAAGCCTAGTTTCTCATAGGTACGACGTGCATGTTCATTATAGGCAAATACATTCAGTTCAATGCGATGTAGATTTAAAATACCAAAGCCATAATTGAGCATCAACTTCATCGCTTCACTGCCGAACCCTTTTCCTTTATGCTCTGCGTGATTGATGGCAATTCGTATATTGGCATTGCGATTCGTATTGTCTATATCTTGGAGTGCGATATCACCAATCACTTCATCGGTATCGCGCAAGGCAATGAGTAGCCATACACTCGATTCATCACTCGTTTTCTGCTCGATATATTGCTCGATTTGCATGGGGGTGAAGCTTCGCTGTGTACCTGTTAAGCGCCGATTTTCAGTATCAAACAAAATTTGAAAATGAGGGCGCGCGTCTGCAAGTTCCACAGGTCGCAGATAAATACGCTTGCCCTCTAAAAAACGAACTGGTCTATGTTGTTCCATCATATATCCCTCCTATACACGATAATTGTAGCATATAATGCTAAATAAATATATCTATAATTATAAAAATAGATAGAATAGACGTGAATACATGTCCAACATGTATACTATAAGCCAGATCGCATTATCCACAACTATTTGTAACCCGTTAATCCGCACCCTTTGATCTAAATAACCAACTCTTTACTATAATTACAAATATCAAAGTCTATTTGGAAGATTTCTTGTACGAGTTGCATATTTTCTTCATCATAAAAACTCCGATAAGAAGGGTTTTGTGGTCTAATCCTTTCTTGATAATGTTTGGCATTGAGCGCTCGGGCTGCTAAGTCTATCACTTTATTCCCTTTAACATTATGATGATTTGATTGAAAAAGCTGGTGAGTGGGTGCATGTTTAAGCGCATATTGTTTCTCTAACTGTCTCAATTCAGTTTGCAAATTTTCCAAATAGATATACCGAGAAATAAATGCTTTTTCCTCTGGCTTACATTGTTGATGAATATGCCACTCCAATTCACTTCTATTTTGTTGCCGATGTCTGACGTAATGAAGAAACTGCTTAAAGGATATGCCATTCTTTTGATAAAAATCGATCATTTCAGGCCAATGACAGCATCCTGTCTTCACTGCATGCAAAAAAGAGGATACTGCACGTGTATAGGGATTACGAACCAATTTCACACTTTCTTTGTGCTGATAATCTTTCATAAGATTTGCTAGATAATCCGGTTCTGAACAATACCTTTCTCTGAATCGATGAATCCAAGGATGATATCGTAGAGCTTGATCGAGCAGACCAATCTGATAGAAAAACCACTTATTAAGCACTGTGCATCCGCATTTATGCGTCCAGTATAAGATAAGTGGAAAATCCTTATGGTATGAGGGATATCTACCCGCAAACATGGCTTGGTTTTGCCCCACATTCATATGATCCCCTCCTCATTAATTATATGATTCTCATAAGACAAGCGTGCTTCATATTAAGAATCATCATCATTTAAATACGTCTATTTTCATACAAATTCATTTTAGAGCATTGACCCTTTTTGCAAAGCGTAATATGATAATGATAACTATTATCAACTATTATTTTATTAACTTTTGGTGGGATGACATTTGAAAAAATTAATCTTTATGGGGATGTTTAGTAGCTATTTAGGATTAGCCATGGTAAATCCTATTTTAGGCCCGCTATTACGAGAGCTTAATTTTAATGAAACACAGATTGGAATCGTATTTGCTGTTGCGGCCATTTCTCTCTTTATTGCCAGTCCATTGTGGGGAAAAAACAGCAAAAAATATGCCTTAAAATCGATTCTGGTCTTCGGTATGTATGGTTTTGCGCTTTGCTATCTGGCATTTGCGATTATCCTTTCACTTGGGCTTTCTTCTTCTATTGCTCTACCGATCATCTTTCTATTCTTAATCCTCATTCGCATGTGCGGTGGTGTGGTCTTTGCCGCACTTTTAACGGCTTCCCAAGCGATTATAGCGCGCTACACACCTAAGCATGAACGCACATCAGGAATGGCTCTTTTAGGCGCGGCCAGCGGTTTGGGATTAATTATTGGTCCGGCTATCGGAGGGGTTTTTGTTCTGATTCATTTGACATTTCCGATTTACATTGCAGCGATTCTTCCATTTATAATGGCTGTTCTGTTATCCATTCGATTAGATTTAAAGCTGCCTCAACATGACATAAAAGAACCGCCGCCTAACTTAACCATCCATTTTTATGATCAGCGCATCTTTCCATTCTTACTAGTCGGCTTTTTTTTAAATCTGATGATTGTCCTAATGCAAGTTACTTTAGGGTTCTACTTTCAAGATCAAATGAATCTTACACTACTAGAAACGACACAAGCAGTCAGTTTATCACTCGTCATTTTCGGTTTCACGAACTTTATCTGTCAGATGTTCGTCGTCAGAAAAATGAAGTTAAACCCCACTTACTTATTGCAACTGGGATTCTTACTCAGCTTGACAGGCATCATTCTTTTTTTAGCTAGCCCTTCTATAGGGGGAACTTTCTTGTCTTTTGTCTTTATTGGAGCAGGATCTGGCCTGATTTTACCTGGCTATTTAGGTGGACTGTCCTTAGCGGTAGATGATGCTTTTCAAACGCAAGTAGCAGGATTAAATGGTGCGGCCAATGGTGTAAGCTCTATGATCGCGCCGATCGTTGCAACATTTTTATACCAGATCGAACCCGCTGCACCTTATTATTTCATTTTGGTCTGCACGCTCGGTTTAAGCGTATGGCAATTTAGTCTTCGGTTGCAACACATAGAATCTAGATAACATCAACTCCAGGAGGAAGATATGATGACTTCACAATCACTTCTAGCTGAAATTATTCGCTCTCGACGTACCATCCGTCACTTCAATGCGGAGAACGTCTCCATTTCCACACTCAAACATATATTCGAACTTGCAACTTTTGCTCCTTTTCATAAAAAAGAAGAACCTTGGCGCCTTATTTTAATCCATGGAGAGGGAAAAGAACGACTCATTCAAACTGTGATCCAATCCCTTACCTTAATGGAAGCTCCTGAAGCGACGATAAAAGCGTATACGTCTTATTTACGTACGATTTCAGCCTTCACACTCGTTATAATGGAAGAAAGTGAATCAAAACGACAATGGGAAGATGATTTATGTGCCACAGCTACTTTGATACAAAACATTCAATTACTAGCTTGGGAACAGCAAATCGGCATGGTGTGGAAATCTTTTAACACCGAAGAAACACACCCGCTTAAAGCTCACTTCGATATCGGAGAAAACGAAAAAATTGTGGGCCTATTACTGATCGGTCACTTTGACAAAATCCCATCCGTAAAACAACGAAAACCACTTGACGAAATCCTAACAGTCATTGAAAAATAAGCAAAATCGTACTCTATTTTGATCTTTTTGCAAAAGGTTATTTACAAGTACTGGGATGAGTGGTATATTTAATGACGAACCATAAATGATAATGATTATCATTATCTATTATAATTATGAATGACTTTATTACTAAATTTGAATAGAGCCGAACTCTCTCTATTACAATAGACGAACTAGCCGTTTGCTTCACTCAAAACCTTATTTATGGAGGAATGTAGACATGAACCCTACTCAAATTTTAGAAAACCAGTATTTTCTCGCCAATCAAGAACGCCGAGAATCGAATGCCCGCTCTTATCCACGCCGAATTCCGATTGCGATCAAAGAAGCGAAAGGGATTACAGTTACAGATGTAGAAGGAAAAAAATACTTAGATTGCCTAGCTGGAGCTGGCACCTTAGCACTTGGTCATAATCATCCTGTTATCATTGAAGCGATTCAAGATGTCCTTTCCTCCGGTTTGCCTTTACATACACTCGACTTAACCACACCCGTTAAAGATGAATTTGTCGAGGAACTTTTTGCTATGCTTCCTGCCGAATTTGCATCACGCGCTAAAATTCAATTTTGTGGCCCATCTGGTGCAGATGCGATTGAAGCTGCCCTGAAAATCGTCAAAACCGCTACCGGACGTCGTAGTATGTTATCCTTCCAAGGCGGTTATCACGGGATGACACATGGCGCGCTTAGCTTAACAGGAAGCCTCGGCCCCAAAGAAAAAGTGGCCGGACTTATGCCCGATGTTCACTTCCTCCCTTATCCCTACTCCTATCGCTGTCCATTTGGATTGGGTACAGAAGCAGGTGCACAAGTCGGAAGCCACTATATTAAGCAATTGTTAGATGATCCAGAAAGCGGTATCATTCCACCTGCCGGAATGATCATGGAGATGGTGCAAGGTGAAGGTGGCGCGATTCCAGCTCCTGATCAATGGGTGCAAAATATGCGAGCACTGACCAAGCGAAAAGGGATTCCGCTCATCGTAGATGAAGTCCAAACTGGCTTTGGTCGAACAGGTAAGTTATTTGCCTTTGAGCATGCTGGTATTACACCTGATGTACTCGTACTATCTAAAGCCATCGGTGGTTCCTTACCACTCGCTGTCGTCGTATATGATCGCGAATTAGACAAATGGGCACCTGGTGCGCACACAGGCACTTTCCGAGGGAATCAAATGGCGATGGCGGCTGGTATCGCTTCAATTCGCTTCATCCGTGACAATCAATTGGATCAACATGCTAAAGTGATGGGTGAACGCCTCATGTCTAACCTGAAAGTGGTACAAACTGCTACTGAATCCATTGGTGATGTTCGGGGACGCGGTTTAATGGTCGGGGTTGAAATCGTCAATACCAAAGCAGTTCCTGACCAAATCGGAAGTTATCCAGCAAATCCGGAGCTGGCTCGCCTGATCCAGCAAGCTTGTTTTAAACGAGGCTTAATTTTAGAACTAGGCGGCCGTCATGGTAGTGTAGTCCGTTTCCTTCCGCCACTCATCATTACATCTGAGCAAGTAGATGAAGTAGTAAGTATCTTTGGAGAAGCAGTCAAAGAAGCCGAATCAATTTTTAATCGTGCATAGATGAAAGGTGAATATAGAAAGATGAAATCCACAACATTACATCCTGATCAACTCTTCTTAGGAAACTCAGACCAAGCTTGGAACTATTATCAACATGCCATGAAACAGAGCGAAAAAGCACTTAAAGCGCCTTTTGCACTTCAAACAAAGCCTTTTAGCGGTATTAGCGTAGCCGAATTAAACAACCTCATAAATCGCTGGGACATCTGCCCGGAAGAAGGTACACCGATTGAAGAGGTGCTGGAACAGGTGGGGAGTTCGATCATTCAACACACCATGGTTGTCCATGATCCGAATTGTGTAGCACATTTACATTGCCCACCTCTGATCCCTGCTTTAGCTGCTGAAGCTTTGGTAAGTGCTACGAACCAGTCGATGGATTCTTGGGATCAAAGTCCATCGGCTACACTACTTGAAGAAAGAGTCATTCAATGGCTTGCTAAGCTCTTTTACGACACTTCAGATTGTAATGGTGTTTTCACCAGTGGGGGTACACAATCTAATTTCATGGGATTATTACTTGCCCGCGATCACTACTTGAAAGCACATCATGACTGGGACGTAAAAAAACGTGGTTTGCCACCGTTTGCATCTCAACTACGCATCATATGTTCAGAGGCGGCACACTTCACCGTAAAACAATCCGCTTCTCTACTCGGGCTTGGCGAAGATGCCGTTATAACCATTCAAACGGATTCAAAGCAACAAATGTGTCCCCACGATTTAGAACGAAAATTAGAAACCATGCTCGCAGCCAAGCATATCCCCTTTGCGCTTGTAGCAACCGCTGGTACAACAGACTTTGGGAGTATCGATCCGTTAGAAGCGATCTACACACACACAAAAAAGCATCACATGTGGTTACATGTCGATGCAGCCTATGGTGGCGCTTTACAATTAAGCACCTCCTATCGTAATCGTTTGAGCGGAATTGAATATGCCGATTCGATTACAGTTGATTTCCATAAACTTTTTTATCAACCCATTAGTTGCGGAGCCTTTCTCTTAAAAGAGAAGAAGCACTTTCAGCTCTTAAAATTACATGCTGACTACTTAAATCCAGAAGAAGATGAGCTTGACGGGATTCCTAACCTGGTTGGAAAATCGATTCAGACTACGCGTCGCTTTGATGCTTTAAAATTGTATGTATCACTACAAGTGCTGGGACGCAAAGGATTCGCCCATTTAATCGAATCCACTTTACATATCACACAATACACAGCATCAACACTTGCTCATCATGCTCACTTTGAAATCAAGAATCGCACCCCCCACATGAATGCGATTGTATTTCGCTATCTGCCTAAGCATGGCGATATCAATGGTATTAATTTAGCGATCCGACAGCATTTATTAGCAAGTGGTGAGATCGTACTGGCCAAAACAAAAGTGAAAGATGAGGTTTATTTAAAGTTCACCTTACTAAACCCACGCATTACAGAAACCGATATCGATCACATGATACATCTAATCGAACAAATCGGAAATCAATTCGACCAATAGAAAGGAGTTTAACTAGCTATGCTTAATCACATCGCGCAAAATGCAACCATTCAAAGCTTTTTAAATTGTTATCTCCGAGAAACAGGGAACTATGAATTAAAATCACGGACTGAATTATCTAAACAACTATCAGGAGAAAACCTGATTCAACTCTCCGCCGCTGAGCATTATGTCTTTATCGAACTAACCTATCAAAATATGGAGGTTGTAGCGCCAGTCTCATACTGGTCGCTTACAGACCGCCATCTCTTTCATTTCCCCATCTACTATCGTAACGTGATAATGAATCATTGGATCGAGCTCGACTATGTCACCTTAATCACACTGATATCAAAAGAGCTAACGATTTCACAGAAATTAACATCTTATCCAGACGATTTTGTATTTCGAATCATCCAAAGTTGCCAACATATTGATGCTTATGTAGATACACGCAAAGTAGATGTAACCGAATTATATGCGTCTAAGTTTAGCTTTTTAGATGCCGAGCAATCCCTTGTATTTGGCCATCTCTATCATCCGACACCAAAGAGTCGTCAAGGATTAGCTGATCATGAACAAAACATGTACGCACCTGAAATGAAAGGAAAATTTTCACTTCATTACTTCCGGGTCCACTCTTCACTAGTAAAAGAAGATTCCAATCTCCCACAGACCGCAGTAGCGCTCATCAAAGAAGAAATCCAACTTGATGAAGCATTTGATTTACAATTGAAACAAGAGATTGCTCAAAAAGATGATTTTGCAATCATCCCGATGCATCCTGTACAAGTCCCTCATGTATTGCGTGATCCAGTCATTCAATCCTATCTGAAGGAAGGATTAATCGAAGATCTCGGTATTCAGGGAAAAGCTTATTATCCAACCTCATCATTCCGTACCTTGTATCATCCAGCTTCTCGCTTCATGTTTAAGTGTTCAGTCAATATCAAAATTACCAATTCGGTTCGCTTAAACAAATATAAAGAACTTGAACGCGGGGTCGAAGTGACACGCATTATGGAAAGTGAGATTGGGCAAGCATTACAAGCGCGTTATCCCCAGTTTGATATTGTAAAGGACCCTGCTTTTATTACGGTGATGCATCCAGACAAAGCTGAGTCCGGATTTGAATTGGTATTACGTGACAATCCATTTCGTCATGAAGACAGCCAACAAGCTACCCTGCTCGCTGGACTTTGTCAAGATCCCATTCCAGGTCAGACTTCACGATTGGCCACTATTATCACAAAAATTGCCCATACCGAGCAACGAACCACAGAAACTGTAAGTCTCGATTGGTTCCGACAGTATCTCGATCTCTCTTTTGAACCGATGATGTGGCTATATCTGAATTATGGCATTGCGTTAGAAGCACATCAACAAAATAGTGTCGTCCAATTGGATGATGCAGGCTATCCCAAATCTTTTTACTATCGCGATAACCAAGGTTACTATTACTGTGAATCCACATTCCCAGAATTAGGGCGTATCCTACCTGGAATTAGCGATAAAAGCGAGACGATGTGTAAAGATGAAGTAGCCGATGAGCGCATTCGCTATTATTTATTTATTAATCACCTGATGGGCCTCATCAATGGCTTTGGCGTTGCACAACTGTGCGATGAATCTACGTTATTAGCAGAGTTAAAACAGCGACTTGAGAAGCTACACCCACATAACCGGAAACCATCTAGGCTGATTGAAAGTTTACTTCACGATGAACAATTACCTTGCAAAGGCAACTTACTTACACGTTTTCATGATATGGATGAGTTGACAGGACCAATGGAAAGCCAGTCTGTTTATATTCAAATTCCAAATCCGTTTTTGAAGAAAGAAGTGGTCCTACATGCAACCCCTTAGCACACAGAAAATTTGGAAGCGGTATGAGGAGCAGATCAAAAAAGAGATTTCATTTCGCCCAGTAGAGCTAGATTTAGATGTCAAACGCCTTCATAGCTGGATGCAGGAACCTCATGTCATTCCCTTCTGGAAACTCAATATTCCATTTGCCGATTATGAGATTCATCTACAAAAGTTTCTTGCTGATCACCATCAGTCTCTCCATATCGGTCAGCTCGATGGTAGGCCTATGAGTTACTGGGAGACATACTGGGTACAAGATGACCTATTAGGACAGCATTATGACTTTCATCCGGAGGATCAAGGCGTTCATCTCCTGATTGGCCCTCCTTCCTATCTAGGAAAAGGTTATGCTGCGCCTTTATTACGCCATATCACTTATCACCTGTTTCAACATGAAAGCACCCAAAAAGTCGTAGCAGAGCCCGATATCCGTAATGAAAAAATGATTCACGTCTTCCAAAAATGTGGCTTTGAATTTCAAAGATCGATTCAACTACCCGATAAAGAAGCCGCTTTAATGTTTTGTGAACGAGAACCGTTTATGAGGAGTTGGAAACAAGATGATGCAGGAAAGTAAACAAGAAGTATTAGATTTGATCGGGATCGGACTGGGTCCCTTTAATCTCGGACTAGCAGCCATGTTAACTAAAGTCCCGACCATAAACGCTCTTTTTTTCGAGCAAAAACCAGAATTTGATTGGCATCCAGGTCTATTAATCGAAGGAACGACCCTCCAAGTTCCCTTTTTCGCAGACTTAGTGACCATGGCCGATCCAACTAGCCCTTATACTTTTTTAAACTACTTAAAGGAACATAATCGTCTTTATCACTTTTATTTCCTGGAACGCTTCTTGATCCCTAGACGTGAATATAATCACTACTGCCAATGGGTATCGAAGCAATTAGACGCTCTTCGTTTTAGTAGTGAAGTCGTTTCAGTTGTCCATCACGAATCCAAAAGTCCGGCTCTTTTTGAAGTCACGGTAAAAGATACGCAAACGCAAGCGATCACGACTTATTGGGCCAAAGATGTGGTCATCGGAGTTGGAAGTGTACCAACCATTCCAATCCCACATGAAAACCTGTCAAACGATCATGTCTTTCATTCCGCAAACTTTTTACAACGATTTGATGAGCTTACGACAGCAGAGTCCATTACGGTGATTGGGTCTGGTCAAAGTGCGGCTGAGGTCTTCCTTACCCTCTTACAAGCACAACCCGAACATGGTTATCGCATCGATTGGTTTACACGTTCAAGCGGCTTTTTCCCGATGGAATACTCGAAGCTGGGACTAGAGCATTTTTCACCCGATTACATCGACTACTTCTTCCAGCTCCCACAAGCTGAGCGTGATGCATTATTTAAAAGACAGGGATTGCTGTATAAAGGGATTAGTGCCAGTACCATTGCCACCATCTATGAGCTCCTATATGAACGTACTGTAGGAGAAGCATCTCCCCCGGTAAGATTGCTCGCACATACCGAGGTGCAAAACATCGTGCAGACGCAGGAAGCAGGCAGAATCACTTACGAATTGAGTTGCTATCATAAGGAACAAAAAACAGCATTCACGCACGACAGTGACAGAATCGTGATGGCTACCGGTTATCAGCACAAGCTACCGTCGTTTATTGCCAGTTTAGATCCTTTTATCGATTGGGATGCACAAGGACGTTATCAAGTAGATGCAGTCTATCAAGTACAATCGACAAAACAAACATCAAATCGTATCTTTGTGCAAAATGGCGAGTTACATACACATGGTATCGGAGCGCCAGACCTGGGGCTTGGGGCTCACCGTAATGCGGTCATTATTAATCAGTTAACGGGTACAGAATTTTATCCAGTACAAAAGAAAAATGTCTTCCAGCAATTTGGCGTATCCCCGGCTCAAGTTAAGCAGGCCGAAACAGAATTCGTAAAAGGATAAAGGAGTGAACCACTTATGCAAGCTGTTCAAAATATCATTCAAACGTTAAACCCTACGACATGGAAAATCGTATCGCGCAATCTATTAACCAAAATGATTGCTGAATTGATGTATGAAGATATGCTTCATCCCGAGGTAATGGACGAACGTGAAGATCGGGTAACTTATCAACTTAAACTTAAAAATGATATCACCTATACTTATCAAGCTAAAAGAAGATTATTTAACAGCTTTACAGTTTACGAAGAGACTATCCAACGACATATGGGAGAAAAGAAAGAAGAGGCGACCAACCCGATTCAGTTCCTCCTTGATATTCAAACCACGGTCGGCATGAACTCCACCACAGCTGGCCATCTGATTCGTGAATATAATCAAACGCTAATCGCAGATGCTACGATTTATGAGAAGAAAAAAGAAAAAGCAGGAGTCGATCTGACTCAGTTGGATTATGCAGAGTTAGAAGGCGAAATGGAAGGTCATCCTTGGATTACCTATAACAAAGGGCGCATTGGATTTAGCTATGAGGATTACTTAGCCTACGCACCTGAGCAGCAAAAGTCCGTGCAAATCGCTTGGCTTGCCGTTCATCGTACGCGCACTGATTTTCATGCGGTTTCTGAGCTAAACCATGATGACCTGATTCGTTCTGAATT
The DNA here is from genome assembly GCF_014773435.2 of Polycladospora coralii. Taxonomy (GTDB): domain Bacteria; phylum Bacillota; class Bacilli; order Thermoactinomycetales; family Thermoactinomycetaceae; genus Polycladospora; species Polycladospora coralii. The sequence goes on from NZ_JACXAG020000001.1 coordinate 459,335, forward strand.
AGGAGAGCAGCAGTATGAAGCTTTTCTTAACCAATTACAAAGTGCAAATCTAAACCCGCACGACTATTTTTTCTTACCCGTACATGAATGGCAATGGAACAACTATATTATTCCCTTCTTCGCTGAAGAACTAGCACAGCAATTTATTGTACCACTGGGTGATGGTCACGATCATTATCTACCCCAGCAGTCTGTACGTACTTTCGTCAACATCACAAATAAAGAGAAACACCATGTTAAACTGCCGATGAGTATCTTGAACACCTTAGTATATCGGGGATTACCGGGTGAACGTACCGTACTAGCTCCCCAAATCACCGAGTATATTAAAGGAATATGGGAGAAAGATTCCTTCTTAAACCAAACATGTCGCTTGATTTTACCGGGAGAAATCGCCAGTTTAAATTACGATCATCCCTACTATACCCATATGGAAGGCGCACCTTATCAATATTTAGAAATGCTAGGCTGTATTTGGCGCGAAAGTATTTATACTTATTTAGATGAAGGCGAGCATCCAATCACACTCGCGTCGCTACTCTATGTAGATGGATCAGGCACACCTTTTGTTTCCCGGTTAATTGAGCAATCCGGCTTATCTGCGGATCAATGGATGGATCGCTTATTTGAAGTGGTTTTACCTCCTCTACTACACTATCTCTATCAATACGGTGTCGTCTTTTCACCGCATGGTCAAAATACGATACTAGTGCTAAAAGAGGGGGTCCCACATCGCCTAGCGATGAAAGACTTTGTGGATGATGTAAACGTAAGTGATCAACCGCTTCCTGAACTAGCCAATATCCCTGCTACACTAAAAGAAGTATTACGGAGTGAGCCACCAGAAGGATTATGCCAGTTCATCTTTACAGGGCTATTCGTCTGCCATATGCGTTATCTCTCTCATATCATGGATGACCATCATGATATCAGTGAAGCAGTCTTCTGGGAAAAAGCGCAGCGCGTAATCTTAGCTTATCAAGCACAATTCCCAGCGCTATCTGAGCGATTTGCCTGCTTCGATCTATTAAGACCTGAATTTACGAAGTTATGTCTCAATCGAAATCGTATGCTCGATTATGGCTACGAAGATGACGATGATCGCCCACATGCTTCCGAGTATGGCAAGGTTAAAAACCCACTAGCAGGATCAAAAATACACACGTTCTAACACAAAAAACCTGCATCACCCTAAAGGGCGGTGCAGGTTTTTTATTTATCACATCTTACACTTTGCTTTTGCGCTTACCTTTGTCGCGAAAGCTTTTTCCATTTTTAGAACGCTTAAATTCGGTTTTTCCTCTACGATTTCTACCGCCTCGTCCACGATCACCCGAAGAACGTTGCTTACGCGGGAAGCCACCACCATGATCTTCCGTAATCTTGACCGTTGTCGTATCCGGCTCCTTGGTGATCATTTTTAGCGCTGCTGCAAGCAAGGTAACAGAATCAATATCTTCAAGCAGTCTTTCCGCCGTTTCCACATAGTTGCGGGTTTTATTTTCCGCTACAACCGTGAGCAAACTCTCTACTGCTTGCTTTTGTTGACCCACCATCACTTCATTAAATGTAGGAATGGATTTACGCACCATTTTTTTCTTGGTAACGCGTTCAATATTGCGTAGCAATCCAATTTCTCGAGATGTAACCAGCGTCATCGCGATACCCGTTTTGCCCGCACGACCAGTACGACCAATCCGATGCACATAGCTTTCAGGGTCTTGCGGGATATCGAAATTGTACACATGGGTCACACCAGAAATATCTAGCCCGCGTGCTGCCACATCAGTCGCCACCATGATATCAATCGTTCCCTCTTTAAAACGACGAATGACAGTATCTCGACGTGCCTGGGAGAGATCGCCATGAATGCCTTCGGCAGAGTAACCCCGTTTATTTAGTCCTTCAGCCAACTCATCTACCCGTTTTTTGGTACGGCCAAATACAATTGCCAACTCAGGTGAGTCAATATCAAGCAGATGACACATGGTATCAAATTTTTGACCACCAGCTAATTCGATATAATGCTGTTCAATCGTTGGAATGGTCATCTCTTTGGTCTTCGTTTTAATCTCAACGGGATTTTTCATAAACTTATCTGCCAAGGCACGAATATCCCTAGGCATGGTTGCTGAGAACAACAAGGTTTGATGCTCTTCTGGAATTTCGGAAAGAATTGCTTCGATCTCTTCCACAAATCCCATTTGTAACATCTCATCTGCTTCATCTAACACCACCATATGAATCGATTGCAGACGAATCGTACGACGTCGCATATGGTCTTGTAAACGTCCTGGTGTCCCTACAATAATTTGAGGTTTCTTTTTTAATGAGCGGATTTGACGGTTAATATCTTGTCCACCATAGATCGGTAATGCCTTTACTCTCTTTACTTGTCCAATTCGGTTTAATTCCTCTGCTACTTGTATCGCTAATTCACGAGTCGGCGTAATCACGAGTGCTTGTATGTCATTGCTTTCCATATCCGTCCGGTCGATTAAAGGTATGCCAAAGGCGGCCGTTTTTCCTGTTCCGGTCTGTGCTTGCCCTAAGACATCTTGTCCTGTCAAAGCGACGGGGATCGATTGCGCTTGAATCGGTGTCGCCTCTTCAAACCCCATCTCCTCTACTGCTTTAATTAATTCTAAACTAAGATCAAAATCACGAAAAGTTGTCAAAACGTTGGTACCCCTCTCAAAAATTTATCCATCAACCCGTCTTTATGGCGTGAGATCTATATAAAAACTGAGTAATGATCTATTTATTATTCTTAACACCTTATCTTAACATGTATGCATAAAAAAATCTCAACTATTTTGCAGAGGGACACCTATTTTCATGAAGATACGAGCATTTTCCTTACATAATCATTTAAAAATAGGCCTTGTGGATCCATCTGCTCTCGGAATTGGTTAAACTGCTCCAACTTCGGATAGCTATGCTTTATGCTATCATGCTCCATATGATGCATTTTTCCCCAATGTGGTCTCCCTTCATACTTCTGTAAGATCGACTCAAGTTGTTTAAAGTACGCTTCATATTCCATACCTCTGTACATATGCACGGCAATATATGCGGAGTCCCGGCCATAGGCAGAGCTTAGCCAAATATCGTCTGCGGCAACAAAACGGCATTCAATCGGAAAATGTACAGCAAATTGGTGTTGATCAATACTTGCTTTAATCTCTGCCATCGCCGCAGGTAAGCAGTCAGCAGGGATACTGTATTCCATCTCTTGAAAACGGACAAGACGGGAGGTGGCAAACATGCGATGACTCTCTTCAATTTCATTTGTTGCCGGTATCCCATTGGCTGAAATGCGTGAAACAGCAGGCGCTAATTTGGGAACGAAGCGTGTAGCTTCCGATAAACACCAAAAAGCACCATTTTCCACAACCACTTCCTTAAAAAACTTTACCGTTTCATTTCTAGTCGGTTCTGCTTCTGTGATATTGGTTAACTTCATCTGAACCAAGTCCGTATATGGAAACCAGTAAAACTCAAAATGGCGATTTTCTTGTTTATAATGTTCCAATTGCTGTATGCACTCGGAGAGGGGCAAACGAAAACTATTTAAATGAAGCCGGTACTTCGGTAAAACTCGCAAGCGTACTTGTACAATGATACCGAGTGTGCCTAAGGAAACCTGAGCCGCTTTAAATAAATCGGGATTTTGCTCCGCACTACAGCATACCATTTCGCCTTCTCCATTTACCATCGTGATCTCAACGGCTTGCGTAGAAATACTTCCAAATTGAATGCCGGTCCCATGTGTACCTGTGCTGATGGCACCCGCAATCGATTGCGCATTAATATCGCCTAAATTTTCTTGTGAATAACCACGTTCGGCAAGTAACTCTCCTAACGCTTTTAGTTTGGTCCCGCCCCATACTAAAGCTGTTTTCCGCTCCTCATCCATCTCCACAATCCCTTGCAATCGATCGAGTGAAACCAATTGATCATCTGTCTCTACAAGACGAGTAAACGAATGTCCAGACCCAACCACACGAATCAAACGTTGTTCTTGCTTTGCCTTTTTCACAAGCGCTACGACTTCCGCTATCGTTTGAGGGTACAAAACAGCCTGTGGTTGACATTTTACAGAACCGGACCAATTTTCCCATTTTTTAATCTCTGCTTGACTCATAAAAAACACTGCCCCTCTCCCCGATAGGTTTTAACTTCATCTACTACTTTATGATTTCTGATCAGATATAAACTTTGAAATCGCTCGCATAACTCTCCCGCTTTACTATGCCGCATAAAAATGGGGTCACCAAGCTGAAGTTTATGCTCCCCGTGATAGCGAATCGGTGTTTGTACTTCACCCGCTCCTTCCATGGCTATGAGGGATGCTCCTGCAGGCAGATGAGGTTGGGGAAGTTTATCCACCCCCGCACTTCCCGAGGCCGGATACCCCCCTCCTAAACATGTATATATGTCTTGCTGTGGCTGTCTGGTAATTTCAATCGCAAATCCGGCTGCTGGGGCATACTGAAAATCTCGATAATAATCAAATAATATCGGCGCATAAAAAGCGGATCCCACCGTAACTTCCGTCACACTGGGATCCATGACGGTACTCGCTATACTTCCTGTCCCCCCACCATTTACAAAACGTAATGAAAACCCCTCTTGCTTGATATAATCGACCATTTCCGTTCTGCGTTTTTGGATTTTTGGAATCGAAAACGCTTTCAATGTTTTTATAATCTGATTTTGTAATCGTTTACCAGTAGATCGGTCAGCCACGCCTGCGATTTGAGCCTCATAGCCCATCAAACCTGCTAACTGAATACATGCAGATTGCTTGATGGTTTCAATCACTTTCTTAACATCAGTTAGCGTACGACTACTAGACCGATACACACCAAAGTAAATCGCCGGGTACTGTATCGACATGTCTACATCCATACAAACCGGTATTGGCGTCTCCATCCGACTTGCAATCTGTTCCAAATGGCGTACATGCTCCGCACTGTCAATCATCAAAGTGATCCTTTTTCCCTGGCGTACCTTGAGCAAGACCGCTTTAACCGCTTGTTCATTCCACGCTGGATAGGCGACCAATAGATCATCTAATCCATGCTCACTTAAAAATAAAGCTTCTTCAATCGTAAAGCACAACACCCCTTGAAAACGTTGGTCAGATTGTAAGATATACTTCAATATCTCTACACTGCGAATCGATTTACTCGCTACTCGGATCGGTTTATCTTGACTTCTCTTTAAGATTTGTTTGATATTTTCGTCAAGTAAGTCGAGATCCATATAAGCAAATGGCATCGGCAATCCCGAAAAAACTTCTCGATACTCCGTATATGTTCTACTCATCCTGCACGAATCACTCCCTTCATCAGTTCCCTAGTTAACTTAGTTATTTGAAAAAATCATATTTTTACAGTAGTGTTGATTATCCAAATTTAGGAAGTGTATTTTGAGCGGAAACCCCTTTGAGCTGTACCTAGCGAAGCCAAAACCTGAAGGGAAAAAGCGGACAACCTGTTTGACTGATAGGGAGTTTTGGGAGCGCCGTAAGGTTTTGGCGGAGCGGTCTTTTCAGCTACTTTGCAAGGCGAAAGTGGATGGAGAGCAAAATACACGACACTAAAATGGAAAAATAATGCAACTCAACACGCTTGATATTTTTATTATAGTACATCCCATTCTTGCTGAAAAGATGAAGCGAACTGGTGTGTTGTGAACATAGACTTAGAAATTGGTGATACAATAACAAAATTTGCAATATACGGTACAGTGTTATACGATAATTATATCGTCATACTGTATACAGTGAAACTGATTAATTATGGGAGAGGTCATATGTCAAGAGATAAACACTTACCCTTAACAGAAACCGTTTATTATATCCTCTTATCTTTACTCGAACCTGCACACGGTTATCTCATCATGAAGAAGGTGGAAGATCTGAGTAAGGGGGAAATAAAAATGGCTGCTGGTACTTTGTATGGAGCCATTGAAAACTTATTAAAGTTAAAATTGATCGAACCCGTACATAGCCCAGATAAAAGACGTAAAATATATTTGATTACACAAACAGGTAGAGTCGTTTTACAACAGGATTTTGAAAGAATACAACATATGGTTCAGCTAACTGAAAAAGCATTTACAGAAAGGTGAAGGTGATGTGCACGTGAAAAAGTTTAGATTTTTTCTCGATATCGACAAAGAAGAAAAATGGCTAAATACGATGGCGAAACAAGGTTATATATTCATTGGAAAGTTAGTCCGATATCACTTTCGTCCAGCCCAAACTGAGACGTCAACGATAAAAATCGACTACCGCTCATTTAAAAACCAGGTCGATTATCAAGATTACCGCACCCTTTTTGAAGATAGTGGCTGGAAGCATATTGCTGGTTCAAAAAACTCAGGGGTTCAATACTTTGAGCGAATAGATGAAAATGCGAGTAAAGATATATTCTCAGATATTTCTTCTAAAGCAGGACGATATAAAAGACTTTCTGAAATGTATCTAACACTGGCATTACCACTCACCTTTGCACTCATACTAAGCCCTGTAAAATTCTCAACTCTACTTCATCCGATGTCTTGGTATCTCACCCCCGGCCTATGGGAGAAAGCAGGTATTTCCTTCTGGTGGTCTTTTCTATTCGAAACACCGTTTGTCCTTCTTCGCAATCTCTCTTGGGTGATATTGATCCCTATCGCCTCATTCTTTTTGATCAAATCGATGAGAGCGCGTATGCAATACCGGAAAATGAGAAACTCGACCAAACATTCTTAGAAGTAATGCCGATAGATATTTTCAATTGAGATGTTTATATGCATGTGCATGTCATATCCTGCTTGTAGAAAGGACGTTTTTTAATAATGAACCCCTATTCCACTTGGACTGATTTAAAACATATCGATCTTGCATTATTTCCGATCGGCTCCTTAGAACAACATGGTTATCATCTACCAATTAACACAGACAGTCTCATTGCTGAAGCCATTGCAAATCAGTTAGCAAAGACTTTAACCCATCGTTCATTTGTAATACCAAATCTTCCTTTTTCAGCATCTTTTGAACACGCTCATTTCCCCGGTTCCATTTCGCTATGTTCCGAAACCATCATCCATGTTGTAAAAGATGTCATCCATTCATTGGAACGGATGGGCATCACGAAATGCGTCATCGTGAACGGACATGGTGGGAATATGCTATTCGGGAATATCGCGCAAGAAATGAATGTTAATTCTCCCAAACTACTGATCACACCAAGTCGGAAGCATTGGGATCGCGCTTATGAAAAAGCAAATCTATCTACAACCATCTCTCGGGATATGCATGCCGGAGAAGGTGAGGCTTCTATTTTGTTATCCCTCTTACAAGAAGGAACTATAAAAACAGATCACTACCAGGATGTAGATTCGCCTCGTAGAGACTTATTTCAGGTATTAGGCATAAAACCGTATTCAAAAACCGGGGCAATCGGATTCCCCACCCGAGCGAGTGCTGAAAAAGGAAAAGCACTTCTGCACGCATTAACTGACGAAATCAAGCTCACTGTAGAGGATTTTTTAAAACTTGGCTCGTAAAAAATGGTTAGAAGCCAATTCAAAAATGACGCAGGCACATCATTATGCAAGCAAGCACACAAAAGCCGCGATATAACCGAGCACATTGTTCATATACAATAACCAGACGCGGAAAATTGTCCATCCAAGCAAAACAACGCTCAACCTTGTATCGTTGCTTATAAATGAGTTTAAAGTTAGCAGGCTTCTTGCCTCGCTTCTTTTTTGATTTTTTCGCATAGGAATGTGAAAAAGAACACCCTTTTTTCTCATGTACTTCTGAAAGGATTTACTTTGATATCCTTTATCTGCACAAGTATATTAGGTCTTTTGATGGGTGCTCCTTGCTTTTGTGGGATACGAATATCATTCACGATCTACTTAGCAAAGTTGATCTTTTGAGGGTTCGCGTCTTCGACACGTAAAGCAACCGGGAGCCCCTTTTTATTTTCGACGATATATAAGACTTGAGAGCCTTTTCCAACCTTTGTTTTTCCTACTTTTGTTCCTCCTTTTTAGCAGAAACAAAACTCGCTTCTAGATGAACGATGTCCAGTTCGGTTTTACCCTCCCCATATAAATCTCGTAACAAAAGACGCCAAATTCGGTTCCAGATCTCCCTTTTTTCATAATCACGATGTACTTCTCCAACAAGTAGAAGAAGAGCCATATCTTTTAGGAAGGTCTTGCCATGCACAACCTATTTTTAGTACATAAATGATTCCATCTCACTTTTTCGTCGATCTGCGAGCGGTCCTCCTTTTCCGTCTTTTCGTTTAGGTAAATAGGGTTCTATTTTCTGCCATTGTTCGTCTGTAAGTTCATGTCTATTCATAATTTATAGCATACTCTATTTCTGATGTTTTTCAACAAAATGTATATTTATGATTTTTGAAATGGGCTCTAGAAAACAGGAGACAAATAAACATATACCCATTACTTATATAATTTTTTTGAGCTTTATCCATACTAAGAAAAAATGATAAAAGGAGCAAGATCGATTTGCCACATATGCAGATAAACGGCGTGCAACTTCATTATCAATCAGTAGGTACGGGTAAAACCATCTTATGTATCCATCCCCCACTTCTCACAGGTGAGAATTTTTACTATCAAAGAGAACAGTTAGCAAATGAATTTAGAATCATCACTTTAGACTTACGCGGTCACGGGAAAAGCGATGCTTCATCTCTCCCCCTATCGTATCCCCTTATTGTTGAGGATATCGTTCAACTACTTGACCAACTTCAAATCAATGAAGTGATTTTATGTGGCTATTCAACAGGAGGGAGTATAGCACTGGAAGCCATGTTACGATATCCAAATCTTTTTGTAGGGGGAATATTGATCAGTACGATGTCAGAAGCAACCCGTTTTTATCTAAAGTCGAGGATACACACGGCCTATACGTTATCTAATCCCTATACTTTTAAGACACTAGCTACGGCAATCTGTCTAGGAAATGCTGATTCAATTTCTACTTACCAGCGTCTTTATCAAGCCTCAAGAACTGGTCACATTCCCAATATCAAACAATATTATCAATACAGCCAGCTCTATCAATGTACAAATCGCTTACATCAAATCACACAACCGACCTTACTTCTCTATGGAGAAAATGATCGTCATTTTCATCATTATTTTAGATTACTACAAAATAATATTCCTAAGCACATTGATGCACTCATCATGAATGCCCCTCATCAATTACCCACTAAAGCTACTTCAAAGATTCACCCGATCATTCGTGATTGGATGAAAAGCTTGTAATTTCCTTATGCATAATGCTAGTTAAATCTGCGCGCTTTAATATACAAAGCCTGTTTGGTTAGAGTCGGGATGTGAGACTTCAACTCACACCGTGACGCCAGAATGGTGGTGGTAGTTTCGAATAAACATCCCGTGTGCGGTTTTTAATCCAATCTGTTCGTGAAAAGATTGCAGGTTTTCATCGCATAGAAGATCAATCATATTCAAGTGATCTAGCTCATTTAACATGCGAACGACTCATTCTTTTCTGATTCCCTTTCCTTGATAAGCGGACAACACCTTCTAACAAGGGTATATCAGATGCTAGAACGGCATCACTCACCGCGTCAATAAAACCAACAACTTGATTTTTCTCTTCATCTATTGCGAGCACAATGCGATAAGATGTGTCTCAGGTGAAGGTGGACTTGGCCAACCGACAAAAAATCCTCCTGTTAACTGTTCCACACTGATCTGTTTGAGACTCATTACATATTTCATAAGGGAACAGCTCCTGTTTCTTTTCATTCAGTTACGAATTGCATTTAAATCTTCTAATCATATGAATCATCTGCATTTCATCAAACTTACTGTACCGATCTACAACACCCGAACCTTCCCTGTAATCAGTACTTGCACCTGCGCTCCTTTATACTTGGTGTTTCGTAGATACCGTTGTTGTTCCGCGTGCTCGATCCATATGTTTAATCTTTGAAAATGATATAGCTGTCGCGTTTGGTTACAGTGGGGGCACGAGAATCGGTCGGTTAGTTGTGGTTTTTCCTCTGCCAAGTGATATTTGATCCGCTTTCCACAAGGGCGACATTCCACTTCGGATAAGTACAAAAAGGGAACAACTTGTCCAATAACATCCATCTCACTTCGACTCCTTTCTTCTTTTAGTCGCAAAATAGGTTTTCATCTTCTCCCTTAACCGCTGCTTTCCAAATAGATTCAGTCGATCTTCTGCTTCAACAATCCCTTTACACGCTTCCCTCGAGATTTGGTAAGTGTTTAAGAAGCGGTCAATTTCTCTGGGCTGTGTCAGTACTTTACGCCGCCCCCGCTCATCCAAGATGATTAGCTTTTGCTCCATAAAGTCATAAAAGAATTTAATCCCCACGGATCACGACCTCCTCAGCGGTAAAAAGGTTTCTTTCAAATAGGTTTTGATAACTTCCCGAATATGTGTCGGTAGTTGCTCGACCTCCATATAGTTCAGATTGGGATCTGGATAGAGCGTACCTTTAACATGACTAGCTACATATACCGCTGAGATAATATACGACTCCAGTCCTGCTTGTTTGCGAAATGTGGTCTGGATAAAACGCGTGCCTTCAATTACCAGACCTGTCTGCTCATACACCTTGATCAATAACGTTTTGGTCAAGGTTTCATTCCCAGTGCAGACCCCACTCGGTAAGTCCCAATCCCCCCGCTCATCCTGACACACCAATACCTGTCCCGCTTGATTGAAAATGAGTACACATGGTTTAATCTCCAAATGGACGGGCTTTAGCAACTGTTGATCGATGATTAAGCTTCTCATGATCCCTGTGCTCCTGCGGACTGTGATGGTGTGGCAAATAGGTCAAATGATTTCCCGTAGATGTAGGTTGTACCGTTCTCCCGTTTTATGATCGTGATTGCCTTTAACGGGAAGGAAAGCACCTCGCCCTCGCCATTGATTAGCGTGATCATGCTTAAGTCCCCATGATAAGCCTTCTCTATGAATACGAACTGCTCATCATCAACAAATAATTGTTTTATTCGCTCCAGTGCCCATTTCTCCTGCATTAGCATAATGAAGCCCTCCTTTAATCATGCATCTATCCCCATCTGTTGTCTATGATTCTAAAGAATACATCTAATATTTGCAAATTTGTAAAATAAATCGATATAATGTGACTATCCATTAAAATACACTATTCAATTCATCCCAATATCCTTGCGTAGATCTATTTTTTCCTCATGATTCGATTCGTTTTACTAGAATGAGCCGCAAAGTATACTGGCGGAGAAAAATATTATCAAAATTTTTTTAGAATGGAGGAGAAAATGTGGACGAGCATGATCTCAATCGCTTAGGCAGTCTATTCCGTACCCGCAGAGAACAGCTTGCGTATAAAATTGAAGATTTAGCGGAGGACGGCTTATCGATTTCGACGATCAGTAATTTTGAAACCGGCAAGAAAAAAGTAAAGCGGAACAAGATAATCCGCTTATTTGAAAAAGTAGGGATTACTTATAAGCAAATCCCTTCCCTCGTAAGAGAGGAAAAAAAGAAAATCGATCAAGACCGGCGGTTGATTCATCTCCATTTACTCGCCATCGAAAATCATATTCAGTTTGTATGCCCCACACAAGGATTGAAGCAATTAAAAGAAGTAAAGCGGCTGGTGCAAGCAAAGAAATACGAGGAACTTCTACCAACCATTGAATATATCGCAGGCAAAGCTTACTATAAAAAAGAAAACTGGACAAAAGCAAAGGATCATTACTATAAAAGTATGCAATTACTAGAAACGCATCCTGATTGGAGCAAATCAAACGTTTACGAAGGATGCCTGTATGAGTTGGCCCGCATTGCTTTTCGCGAAAGCGATATGGTGAGTGCTTTAAAGCTGGTCGAACAAGGCATACAAGCATTTCATAAAGATGGTGAACGAAGCTATCTCTATGATCAACTCATGATCAGTAAAGTAATCTATGCCGAAATACTAGAGCGAAATGAAGATGCATTTGACACTTTATCTGAAATGTGGCAAGATACGGATAAGATTGACACGGAAGTTTTGCTCAATATGTACCAACTACAAGCGACACTTTATATCAAGCGCAGCCGGTATGAAAACGCTGTGCAGTATGCGCAGACAGGCATCGATATTGCACGGCGCAATCGAAATTATGACCGTAGCTTTGAGCTTTGGACGACACTAGGTAGTGCTTATATCCACTTGGATGAACTCACAGAAGCTAAAATCTGCTTCGAAAGTGCATCCCAATTTGAGCATAAGATTCAGCGTAAATTTCTCTCAATTCAAAACTTAATCGAGTTAGGACTACTCCATTTAAAAGAGGGTAACGAGCGAGTTGCACAAACCCTTTTAGAAGAAGCTGTCAAAAAAGCGGCCAAGGCAAAAGAAGCATTGCTCCATTTCAAAGCATTCGATGCACTGGGAGATTGCCTTTTGCAGCAACAGAAAGCACTTGATGCTGTCAAGCGATATGAACAAGCCCTCTCCATCGCCCATCAGCATGCCTTCTTATCTCAAGAAAAACAACTTACCCTCAAGTTAGCTCAGCATTACGAAAAGAATGATTTAACCAAACACAGCAAATATTGTGCGCAATACTATCGGCTTAGTGTCCAATTACTCGATAAAGGAGGTGAAACATCCGTGGTAGCTCCTGATGTAATCCAATCTACACTGACAGAACGACAAGCCGCTGGTGATCCACCGGACTCTTAAATCAATATTAGCGCCATTATTTAGATTGTAAGTGTGACTATTCGGTTAAGGGACTATGTATACATGCATAGTCCTGTTTGCTGTGGGTAAGCGCATGTAATATAAAAACCCCATGAATGAACAATGACATCATTCATGGGGTCTAATGAGTCCTATCTAGTAGCAGCGAATATTTGATCTATGTGTTCGAGCAAATACTTCTTTCCATTTGTTTGAAAGCCATATAATAGGGCTGATACCTGACGACTTATATTCGTGTTAAGTATCGATGGTTAAAAGGTAGTGGAAATCACAAATAAGTCCAGTACTCCTTACAAGACAAGTAGCTTGGACTTTTTGATTTGGATGAAACTAGGAATCCGTATACATCAGTCAGCCCTACTTCGTTCGTACCAATCCAGAACCGGTGCTATCGCTTCATCCATGATATGAGGGGTTGGATCTGGTGTAATCTCCATCTTAGGGGCATCAGGGTAAAATTTTTGTAGGAAGAGGTTAATGCATATCCATATATCGATCGTTGAATATGCTTGTAGGCGATCCATTTGTGAATCTCATCAGGTGAAGCAGTATGTAATAAGGTATATCCCCAGTACTCCCTAACTCCCCATTCACTCGATTCTTGATATACCCGTTCATCAAAATCGATCGGATCACCCAGTCCCCGAAGGGCTACTTTTTTTACTAGAGGTGATTCATCGTCTACATATGCCCATATTTCTGCACGCGATAGCTGTTTATTCTGTATAAATGAAGTGAGGGCAAGGGCTCTTTCCAATGGATCGCGAGACAAAATAGACTTGTCTGCATCCGTTACCTTGACTCGTGGTTTTACAGATGGGGGTGTATCATTGCGATAACCCGATTCAATCGCCTCGATCGCTTTTGCACCATTTACGACAGGTGCAGGCAAGCCTTCAAATATATCTCCTGTTTCGATCAGAACATTGCGAATCATATTCGCGGTTAGTCCAGGAAAAGTTGACATCAGATAGGCACACAAACCCGCTATTAGGGTAGATGACCCGCAAGTCCCTCCGAAATAATCTAATTCTTCACGCTCTTTAAAGTGAGGAAATGGTATATAGGTATAAGGCGCAAGTAGATCCGGACGAAAATACCCATCCCCATTTAGCCCATAAGGTACAGATGGATGTGGTTCGTATTGACTTGAATCATGGGATCCTTTATCGTTCAATCCACCAATCGTAAAGAACGAATTGGGATGTAGATTACAAAGTGCCTTCGAATTTCCTCCAGCTGATACCACCAACAAACCCGCTTCAATCGCAGGTTCTAATGCCTGCGTATAGGAGTCTTGATTTGTAGGGGTCATTAAACCTTTCCCTTGTGGAACGATTAGATTTAATACAAGCTGCGGCTTCCAATTTTGATCAAGTATCCATTTTAGACCTACTTTGATACGATCTGGCTTCGTAGTAGGTAAAAAGATGAAATTTGCTGACCGTGCTAAGCCTGTATATGGATTTCCCTGATATTCAAATCGTTTATGTGCGAGCAGGTTGAGCACCATCACACCATGACGATCATACTCACTCAGCGTTTTTACTAATGGCTTCTCAAAAACATCCATGCAATGTACAGCATAATCTTTTGCAACTTCAACGATTTTCACTCTATCTTTTAGATGTTGTAAAGAAACATGAGGAGCAATATCATCCAAAATAATAATATGAATCCCCTCTCCTGAATTCTCGGCAAGAGGTTCTGAAAGCCCCACTCTTTTCCATGTAGGCTCTACATGCATCATGTATCCACTCCTGTCAGATTGTTTAATAGCCATGATGTCTTAACCAAACTTCCAGCGCACAAGTTCTGGAAATTAAACCAAACTCATGATTTACACCATATTTGAATCGTTCTACAGCATCTCGAAATACCTCTTCTTTCATCCAACCCAAATCTTCCATCCTAGAGTTTGTTAATATTTCATTTAGAAACCGGTCTTCATAGTAGTAACCTTTGCGAAGAATTTGATCAAAACGACTTTTATCTGGATGTAATAAAATTTGAATAGACATGAACTGACAGATAAACAATGGGAGAAAATAGAACCCGATTTACCTAAACGAAAAGACGGAAAAGGAGGACCGCTCGCAGATCGACGAAAAAATGAGATGGAATCATCTATATACTAAAAACAGGTTTTGCATGGCAGGATCTTCCAAAAAATATGGCTCTTCTTCTACTTGTTGGTGAAGACATCGTGATTATGAAAAGAGGGGAATTTGGAACCGAATCTGACGTCTTTTGTTACGAGATTTATATGAGGAGGGTAAAATCGAACTGGATATCGTTCATCTAGATGCGAGTTTTGTTTCTGCTAAAAAAGGAGGAACAAAGGTTGAAAAGGCTCTCAAGTCTTATGTATCGTCGAAAATAAAAAGGGGCTGCCGAACCCTCACGAGATCAACTTTGCAGAGAAGATGGTGAATGATATTCGTATCCCACAAAAGTGGGGAGTATCCATCAAAAGACCTAATATACTTGTAGCAGATAAAGATTACCAAAGTAAATCCTTTCAGAAGTACCTGAGCAAAAAGGGTATTCTTTTTCGCATTCCTTTCAAAAAAGAAGCGCGGCAAGAAACCTGCTAACTTTAAACTCATTTATAAGCAACGAGACAAGGTTGAGCGTTGTTTTGCTTGGATGGACAATTTTCGGCGTCTGGTTATTCGATATGAACATTGTGCTCGGTTAGCTTGCTTGCATAATGATGTGCCTGCGGCATTTTTGAATTGACTTCTAGGATTCATGTTATGAGCTTAATATTTACAAAACTTTTTAAAAATTTTTCAACCTAAATAAATCATTGTTTTCTCTATAGAACGTACTTACGATTATAATCGCATTCAAATCAGCTGCGTGCGGTTATAGGGCTTTTGATTTTGCTAGTGTCAGCCCTGTATGTAGCCTCCATCTAAGCAAGGTGTGATTGCGATAGCGAATGGATTGATCCCTACTTCAACGGTTGCGATAACCGAGTGTGTTTTGACATCGATGACCGATACAATACCTTTCTGATTTAAATTACTAATAACATATACAAATTGGCTGTCGGGCGTAATGACTAAATCGAAGGGAACAATACCGGTTTGAACAATAGCAATAACAGAATGTGTTTTGACATCAACGACGGTAACAATTGTGCTATTAAAATCCAGTATATACCCAAACTGCCCATTCGGAGTAATGGCGAGTTTGCCAGTTCCCATTCCAGCGGGCACTTTCGCAATGAGCGCATGCGTCTTCACGTCAATAATGAAAGCGGTCCCTGTAATAGAATCTGTCACATATGCAAATTGGCTGTCTGGAGTAAAGACCACATTTTCGATCCCACTTTCAAGAACCACAGTAGCAATTACGGATTGCTCTTTTGTATCAATCACTGAAATTCCTTCGTCACTAGATGCGACATATACAAATTTCCCATCGGGAGTGATGGCTAATTTTTCTGGAAAATTTGCCGTCTCTATCGTACCAATGATACAATTTGACTTGGCATCGATTACCGATACCGTATTTCCAGCACCGACTTCACTTGGTACATAGATAAATTTCCCATCTGGAGTAATGGCAAATGCTTCTGCATTCGTCGTCTTAACGGCTATCGTAGCCACTACCTCATTTTTTTTGCTATCGATTACGCTAATGTTTTCTAACATTAATACATAAACAAACTGACTTTTGGGTGTAATAACTAAATACCTCGATATATTTTCGATTTCAACTGTAGCCACTTTGGCATTCGATTTAACATCAATTACAGCAATTGTCCTTTGATCCGACATGGGATTCTGGTCTCCTACATAGGCAAATTGTCCATTGGGAGTAATCGCAATTGACTGAGGTGATGTATTCATCCTGATCGTTGAAAAAACAGCATGTGTTTTCGTATCAATCACAGATACAGTACCCGGTGGCCCTTCTCCCATTCCACTATTTATTACATAAACATAAGACATCTTCTTCCACCCCCGATACACTTGGTTAAAACATCATATGCATGCTGAAGATGTCCTAATTTACGCTTATACGTTTAAATGGATTGCATCCCAGTCCTTCGTGAATTTATTGGAAATTAATATTAGTCAATTTTCTCATCTGAAGTTATTAAAATACACTGTCTATTTTGTTCCTAATTGAGTTTTCCACCTATTTTCCCCTCAATATGTGGTTTGTTTTACTAGAATGAACCTCAAAGTATCCTAGTGGAGAAAAAGATTTTCAAATTTTTTTCGAATGGGAAGAACCCTTAAGAAAGCAACCAAAGCCAAAAAAATATCGCTCTATTTAAAGCACTAGATGCGGTGAAGCGATATGAACAAGCCCTCTCCATCCCCAATCAGCATGCCTTTTTATCGCAAGAAAAGCAACTTGCTCTCAAGCTAGCCCAGCATTACGAAAAGAAAGTTTTAACCAAATATAGAAAATACTGTGCACAATACTACCGTCTAAGTGTACAATTACTCGATAAAGGAGGTGAAACATCCGTGGTAGCTCCTGATGCAATCCAATCCTTGATGACAGAACGACAAGCCGCTGGTGATCCACCTGATGATTAAGTGAATATTAGCGTGCCATGATATGAATTGTACATGTGACTATTCAGCCAACAGGACTATGTAACCTACATAGTCCTGTTGGCTGCGGGTAAGCGCATGCAATATAAAGACCCCATGAATGACGTCATTCATGGGGTCGCAACTCTGCTCTAATTCTGTGTACTCCACTGGAAGAACTCTGTTCTTTTTCTTTTGTACTCTTAAATGCCGCTGATTCTCCAGTTTGCGTAACATATGTTCCACCGGATAGCGATTGGGTTTACCGTTACGAGTTCGTCATACTTAGATTCAAATCATCCAATCGTTCGTTATTGCTTTGCATCTGAAAAAGTTATCTCTTTATTCATAATGGGAGGATCTCGTTTGGTCGCTTGAATAACAATTTCTTCTACACTGCTAATTTGAATCACACACGGTTAGTATTGCTTCCAGATTTCAATATTTTCGATCGCGGTTGGTGTAATATCTGTGGAATAATTAGTATTTATACCGTCATTACCACTAACAATCCCTAAAATATACATATTTGACCCACCAAATGAATTGAAGTTTGGTCCACCACTACTTCCAGAATAAGTATCTGCATTGTGTTTATAGACAACATCATTACCATATTTAGTGAAAGATTTTATATTACCATGTGCATACCACATTGTCGCATAGGGTTTGTCACCTGGATATCCTGTAACATTTATTTGAGTGCCAACAGACGCACTTGAACTTAATTTAAAATAACCATGTGCAGATGTAAAACCACTGCCTTTTGGAACCTTTACAACACCATAATCGACTGCTGCGTGGTACTCTGAGTAACTACCACTTCTATTTGCATATGCATTCGTTACAATTAAGTTTGTAGCATTTATAGTACCATAATAATTCTTATCTCCACTTTTTCCTGGATATACTTTCATACTTGAATGATACTTATTAGCATCCGTATCATAGAGACAGTGTGCTGCCGTTAACACAGTATTATCATCAATGACAGCTCCTGAACAACGATAACCTTTTCCATCAGTGCCAATAAACTCCAAGAAAACAACTCTTTTATATGGGAATACAGTCGGTTTGGTGATTTGCTTTCTTGAGTCGGCACCAATTACCATTTTAGGTTGAATGAATTGCGAAATTTCCTTCTTATTATTTTCTTTTTTAAAATCAAAATCTTTTGCTTGTACACTACTACTGCTATTCTTTAACTTTTCTACTTCATCATTAGTATAAATTTCACCAGTTGCAGTAGTAAATCCATGGGGATTATTTTGAATAATTTTTTGTTCTTCTTTATCATGAACCCTAGAGTTGCGTGTTCCTATTTCTTTACTTCCTTTCTTAATTTTATCAATCTCAGCCTTATCCGTAATCACCGTGTCATTTGTTTGTGGCGATATAGCCGTTATGCTATTTTCTTGTATCGACGGCATGAAACAGAATACAAAAGCGAATAAAATAACAGTTATGTTTTTTTTCAAAATTCTTCAACTCCATTTTCATATAGTGAATACCAAACCAAAACAGTGAACCCTATCATTTCTCGTGTATTTTGCTCTTCATACTCTTTCGCCCATAAGGCTTACCGGTCGAAACTTTCATGTTTTGGCAACGCTAAGGGAAAGTACAGAGGATATTCAAAAAGCACTCAATAAAATAAAAAAACGCATTTGTGTAAGTAAATTTACTCTTACAAATCTAGTGGATGAATAGATATTATCATATTATTTTTTATTATACAAACTTTAATCCGTTATTGCAATGAAACTATGTATTCAATCTTCATAGAAAAAACAAAAGCATCGGATTAGAAAAGCTTAAAGTCAGACTGGACAAAAGTATACTGATAGACATTGAAAATCATTCGATTTTTGGTGCCATTAAATAACAACAACATACAGTCCTATATCAAATTTATATATATATATTTTTTAAAAAGATCTAAAATAGCGTATGCTATAAATGATCAATAGGTTTGAATTTACATATAAGTTACGGAAGAAGATAGAATCCTATTTACCTAAACGAAAAAGAAAGTTTTGCTTTAATATGACAGTATAGACTCCTAATCATCATAAGGGACTTTTTTGCTTCGGATATTTTTAAATGATATAGTGGTAATATAGTATTACTTTATTACTATGGGGTGAAATTATGGATACGTATCGTGTAACAACAAAAGGGCAAGTCACAATCCCTAAACATGTTAGAGAAAGATTGAACATCGGAGAAGGAGATCAAGTTACCTTTGTAGAGCAAGATGGGCAGTTCATCATTCAAAAGGTGAGTATCGTACCCATTCAAAATCCATCCATTCGTGATTTATATGAAACTGTAAAAGCAGAGCGTGACGAGGTATTTCACAATCTTAAGGATCGCTAATGAGGAGATGGTTCCATGGGAAGAGACATACGCTATCTTACTGTCTCTGAAATCGTCGAGATTCATATGATGATCATGCGTGATTATGGTGAAGGTGAACAAGCTGGGGTAATGTTTCCTGATCGGTTAGAATCTGCTTCTGAAAGACCTAAAGCAGTTTTTTTTGAGAAGGAACTTTACCCTACAATTTGGGATAAAGCGGCTTGTTTACTACAATCTATCATTCAGGAGCACATCTTTCATAATGGAAATAAACGAACAGGTTTAGCTTGCATGGAAATTTTTCTGATGCTTAATGGATATCAGTTCAGAATGCGAAATGGTGATACAGAGGAATTCATTGTAAATATTGCTATGAGTAGTGAATATAAAGGTAAAGAAGGCGTCTCTAATATGAGTCAAGTGATTCAATCCTTTACTATACCGATTTCATTGAATAGATGACTCAAATAAAACCGAGGAATGTTAGAAAGTATATAAATTTAATATTCAGTTTATTATGTACTTATTTTCATCTTGCGGTTATAATATTATATAATATTAATGTAAGTAATTCACTTTTAATACGCATAAGCATAAGATATAATAAATGTATGTTAATGGAATAAGCGACCCAAAAGGACCGCTCATTGTAGTTGTTATTTCTTATTAGCATGATCATCATGCCCGTGATGATCATGCTTCTTTGACTTGGCATTAATTACAGCTGAAATAATGCCTCCAAATGCTGTAATTAATGCGGCAAAAATTATCTCCACTAAATTATCCCCTCCTCCCTCCAATTCAATTGGATTAAAATCCATAATCAAATTATCTATCAAACGGAAAAATATATCAATTGAAATCATGATATTATTCAAACTACTTGCATAATAAGCCCACCCATAAGAGTAGGCTCTATGTCTATATCGCTTTACGAGTAGCATCCACCCCATCATTTGCAATACATATTTCTTGCATGGCTTTTTCTTTTTGTACAAATTCAGCATAACCGGGTGGGATTTCTACTTTTGGTATGATATTTAGGATTTGAGAGCGAGAATCCTTCCCATTTTAATGGGGTAGATGAAAGTGAGCGTTGCTCGGTATCTCTTGCTTTTTGGGGGTGCTTAGAGCAACAAACTCTGCTATACTAAGTCCTATAGTTAGAAAAAACCGAAAACTAGCGATCTTTGATAACTGAATCCTATTGGGTTAGTTGGAAGAAACAGTCCGACCGTAAAATGATTCCTGTGTAGCGAATTGACGCTTCTAACTTTTGGGCATGGAGTGTGCCTTCATGGATGGATGTAGGATGCTACGCCAGATGAAGCGAGAAGCTCAACCACTTTTAATAGTGAGTAGTTCACGTTATTGTGACTGCTAAACTAAAGTGAACAGTTTCCGATAGATAAGATTGAACACTTTATTTAGCTTAGATAAGCCGATCGCTTGATAAGGAGTCTTTCTTGACAAACTAAAAAAACAAACCTCTCAATCACTTCTCCATCAATAATAAATCCCATCTCCCTTCAATCATTGAAGACTATGTTTATCGCTATGATCATCTTATTCGTCCGCATAGTACGCTTGGTGGTAAAACACCTATGTAAGTTCGATCAGAGTAACTTTCAATTATAGATTGCAAATTTGCTTGACCAGGTCAAATCCTGAAAGATCTGGAAATGAGATAGAAACTCTACTTCATTTCTAGTCGCATTGACGTTCCTATCCATATGAACAGAAACGTCAATTCGCTACACAGGTTCCCTTCGATCAACCCAATATTAGTGACTGTAGCTCTTGTCGGGTTGTTATTTTGTTTCATTTGACTTTTTTGGGAATCATCATTTATTTCATTGTGTCATATCTAATCCACATCAAACGCATACCCGTCATTTAATTGTTCTACTTCCTCTTGATCATTCTCTTTTTCCTGCTCCATTAGTTCTGGACTTTTGAGAAAATCACTATTAATATTTCCCTGATTGTTACTGAAGTCACCTAGTAGAATGTGTCCGCCAACAGATCCTTCAATATGAATATGGAAACTCGATTGATTATTTTCAAGATCACCCTTGTATTGCAGTAAGTACAACTCCAAAATACATAAATAAGGTACAATCATTTCATTAATAAAATTTTGTGTAGAACTTTTTTGGATAGCCTGAGTCTTTGCTCTGGAATTTTTAAGAACACGTGGGTCAATAAATTGATCTAGGTCGCGATAAGCATAAATTGCATTAAAAATATCAAATCGATCATAAAATGAACATATGTATTTAAGTAATAGCGTTACAAATATTATTTTTTGTTCATCTTCCAGTGCATTGATATCGCATTTCATATTATAAAACACGCAGCTTTCTACTGCTGACTGGGCATCGCACAAGTAAGGTTTTTGTTCTAACAAATGAACAATCAACGGCTCATTTATTACAAATAAAACTATTTTCTTAAGGTACTTATACATTCCTTCTGGAGTAATATATGCGGAATTTTCTTTTAGATGCGCCACATAATGTAAAGTATTACTAATATCATCCAACATTTTATTATCCTTTTTTTGTTGCAATATAATCAAGCGCCTCCTTTTTCGCATGTATACAATGATGTAGTAGTGGACAATATACACAGCGATATGTATTATCTTGATTCCATTTCTCTCTTCTATCTATTTGTTGAATGACGCGATTAATTCTATTTCTGGACTTTGCATCTAACCAATAGACATGTGGTTTAACATTTTTGTATTTCACATAGCCTCGTATTTTATATTCTTCACCAAAATAATCTTCAGCGATTGCCATTTGCGCTGCTAAACGAATGGTGTGGTACTGATGGCCAATTGGAACATAGGGCGGTTTATCTTCGTTTGATCGATCTAATATTACCCACAATGTCTTATAATCTTCTTTTAAGCTTAATTTCATTTCATCATCAAATATACGAACTATCTGTTCGTTTGAATTAATTTGTTTGTTTATATTTGTATGGATTTCTGATAATAGAATCTTTTTTTCTTTCCGAGTTTCTACTATGAAATCATTTTTGCCTTGATTGGATTTTTGTAAAATCCAATCAACTTCATTTTGATAGTTGGCTTGCATTTGGTTTAATTGTTGGTTTACTTTTCTCACTTGAGAATGGTATAAGTTCATTTTGGCTTTTGAGACCATATGAGGAGCCAGTCCCACACAAATAATCCCTAATATTATAAATATTAAATTAATAATATCCAATTTAATGAGCATGTAAAAAAATATGATGACGACGATCACTCTAGATAGGAACGCGTGATTATTTTCAGGTATCTTTGGATATGTAACATCATTTTCAGTAGGCTTTTTTGGATAAATAGGATTACAAAATTCTTTTATATGGTTGCGAGCATGAATGGCAATTTCAAAGTCTTCTTCAACATAATGATCATATTTCGGATTTTGCTTCCATCGCTTATGACAATACAAATACTCTTCGATTTCTCTAGTGTGTATATAGCGATCAGACATCGTAGCACCCCTCCAGATTTACTTCGGCAAAAAAAAGGATAAAACTTGTGTAAGAGCGCCAATATTGATCAAGAGTGGACAGTTATCATTCAATTTGTATTTTAGCTGTTGCAAGTGTTGCATCAATGATTTCATAATAGATCGCTTAGGATCACCCGATTCAATTTGTTGGACGTTTAGTTGCATTAACTCTATTGAATCTTCCTTTTCTTCTCGAGAAATATTATTGTTTCTCTCTACTAATTCATAGAATTCTTTTGCTAATTCTTTAAAATCTTCTACTGAAAATTGGTCCTCTTGCCGGGTTTGATGTATCTGATTATTACTATTTATAGCTCCCTTATTATTTGAAAAATCTCCTATAAGTATACTACCTCCTACATTACCTTCTATTTGAGAATGGATACCATTTTTCAATTGATTCTTCTCTGACATGAAATTTACCCCTTATCATTTTTATTTATAATTATACTATTTAATCACAATAATTAAAAGGATAAAATCGTACAATTGATTATATTTTCAAAGGAGAATCGCAATAAACAACCTCCTATCTGTTTAGGCTGTAGCATTGTTAGAGGGAATTTGACTCAATTCATAATTTTTGAAATAGCTTAACGGATAAAGGGAGTTAAAACCCTTTATCCGCCTAGTACCCCGAGTCTTCAGATAGCAAAATATCCAGCATGGTGTAGTCATACTGCTGTAAGGGTTTTTCTGCTGGGCCTTCCAGAACTTCTCCAGTATATGAGAATCTGGAGCCATGGCATGGACAATCCCAAGTACGCTCCGCACGATTCCACTCCACTTCACATCCGATGTGCGTACAGGTTGTATCTATCAGATGTAATTTACCTTTTTCATCTCGGTATGCGCCTTTCCGATGCCCATCGATGAATATGAAAGCCCCCTCATCCCGCGCTAAATCTTCACTTTTTTTCTTAGGTAGCTCAAGTTTCCCTTTGATGAGGTGACCGACCACATTTGCATTTTCCAATAAGAAGCTTTTCAAGCTGGGGTGTGCATAAAATCGTGAAGGTGCAAACAAATCTTGATACACACTTTTTTTGCCCATTACAGTATCGCGTAGAAGTAACGCGGCAGCGGTGCCATTGGACATTCCCCATTTCCTATATCCAGTGGCGATTAAGATATGAGGCTGACTGTCGTTTATTTTCCCGACGTAGGGCACTTGATCTAGCGTAACCAAATCTTGAGCTGACCAGCGATAGCGAATCTCTTTCAGGCCTAGAGTTTTTTGGCCAAATTGGGCTAGTGCTGTGAAATGTTCTAAAGTATCTTTCCCCTGCCCCGTTTTGTGTTCATCCCCTGCAATCAATACCATTTCTTCCCCATTCATCTTTATGGCACGTAGCGAGCGTGTTGGCTTATCCGCACTGATATACATGCCACCTGGAAAAGGCTTGTTTGTTTTAGCTGCAATGATATAGGAGCGATCTGCATGTAAGCGCGTAGAAAATAACCCTAGCCCTTCGTAAAAAGGAAAGTGCGAGCAAGCAAGTACCTCATTGGCAGTGATACGATGTCCATCACGCGTGATCACCACTGGTTTCTTGCCATCCTCAACATCAACTGCTGTGGTCTCCTCAAAAATATGTCCACCCTTTTCCGTGATCACTTGAATGAGATGTGTTAAGTATTGAAGGGGATGAAACTGTGCTTGATTTTTCATGACCAAGGCATTTTGTATGTTTATAGCTAGTGGAATGCGATGAACCAACTCCCCCTCAATCCCTAATTTTTGATAAGCGTCTGCTTCCTTTTCTAGCCTTTGTGCAGATGGATCTGTAGTAGCATATAGGTATGCATCTTGTATCTTAAAGTCACAATCAATTTGATTTTGGTCTACGATCGTTTTGATCCAGTGTAGCGCATCCCGATTCGCTTCATAATACAACCTAGCCTTGCTTCTTCCAAAGTTTTGTATCAATTCATCGTATATTACCCCGTGTTGGGCAGTGATTTTGGCAGTCGTGTACCCTGTCGTACCGTTTAATAATTTTCCCGCTTCCAATAGCGCTACCTTTAACCCTTCATGAACGAGTAAGTAGGCCGCTGTAATTCCAGTAATCCCGCCTCCTACAATGACCACATCCACATCCAAGTCTTCCTGTAACTGAGGAAAAGAGGGAATACGACTAGAATCTCGCCAATACGATTTAGCGTGCTTCGGCAATCCGTCCAGCGTCATCACTATACCTCCGTTTCGCATAATCTTATGATCAGCTTGTTCATCAATCGTAGCTTTTATAACAACGATTACTTGATCAGTCATTTACAATTGGAAGCTACCTATTTACATTTACCATCATTTTCATCTATAATGACTTTATCTGATGACATGAACAAGGAGGTGAGGAAATTGCGTAACAGTATGGATCAGGGCATGGTGTGGAATATCGTAGAAACCCGTGCCATTACGCATGCAAAAAAGGTCAACGGGATACGTGTGTCCTTTTTTAGCCGTGCTAAATCCATATGTTATGTTACGTAAGATTTCCTCACGATTTCACATATTACGTGAAGCCATCGGCAGGGTTTTCTTGCCGATGGCTTTTTCTATTAAAAAGGAGTGGACTTGTTCATGATCATTTGTTCCTGCCAATCTCTAAAAAAAATGGTGAGTACCGATTGGGTTTTAAATGGTATTCAAGTTGATATTAATAAAGAGGCACGTATTGGACTTGTAGGTGCCAACGGTTCTGGTAAAACGACTTTTCTCAAATGCTTAGCCGGATTAGAACAACCTGATAGCGGCGATATCTTTGTGCGCAAGCAGGTTAAAGTGGGTTATCTCGCCCAAATTCCCCGTCACTTTTTTCATTTAACAGTGAAGGAAGTATTGGAACAACCTTTTAGCCATCTACTTGAGATGGAGAAGCAGATGAATGAGATCAGTATGCAGATGTCACAGACCGGGTTAGACGAGAATGAACTGGAGCGTCTTCTACAAAAATGGGATCGCTTGCGCCAGCAGTTTGAAGCGGCTGACGGTTATCAGATTGAATCACGCATTAACCAAGTCGCAGCTGGACTTGGAATCCCACAGACCATGTGGATGCATGCTTTTCAACAATTAAGCGGTGGTGAAAAAACGAAAGTAGGTCTTGCCACGGTTTTGCTCAGTCAACCTGATTTATTATTACTGGATGAGCCGACCAACCATTTGGATCTACCCGCAGTGGAGTGGTTAGAATCTTTTCTGAAAAATTACCGTGGGGCCGTTTTAATCGTTTCACATGATCGCTATTTTCTCGACGAAGTGACCACAGAAACATGGGATTTAGAAGACGGTGAGATCATCTCGTATCCTGTCCCTTATACCATCTACACGAAACAAAAAGAAGAGCGGCTCTTAAATGAGTATGCGGCTTATCAAGAGCAAGAGAAGAAGATTAAGAAAATGAAAGAAACGATTAAGAAATTAAAAGAATGGGCCAATCAGGCCAATCCGCCTAATGCCGGCTTACATCGTCGTGCCAAAAGTATGGAAAAAGCACTTGCCCGGATTGATCGCTTAAAGCGACCACAATTAAACCGCAAAAAAATCAATCTCAATTTACAAGTGCAAGAACGTAGTGGCAATGATGTGATTCAAGCAAAAGGCATTGGTAAAATGGTAGACGATCGCATCTTATTTAGCCATTCTGATTTGCACATCCGTTACCAAGAGCGGTGTGGCATCGTAGGTGCAAATGGATCAGGAAAGTCAACCTTATTTCGCATCATCCAAAATGAACAAACATTAGATGAAGGAAGTCTCCGTATCGGTGCCAATGTGCGCATCGGATATTTATCACAAAACGGCTATGAGGGTAACGCCGAGCAAACGGTGATCGAAGCTTTTCGGGATGAAGTAGCTGTCTCCGTTGCAGAGGCCCGTCATATATTGGCACGTTTCCTCTTCTACGGTTATGCTGTGTTTAAAAAGGTGAAACACCTAAGCGGCGGCGAACAAATGCGCCTGCGTCTGGCTCAACTTATGCATCAGGATATTAATCTCTTATTACTAGATGAACCGACTAACCATTTAGATATCGACTCCCGTGAAGCATTAGAAGAAGCCATTATGGACTTCTCCGGAACAATCATCGCCATCTCACATGATCGCTATTTTCTAAACCAGTGCTTTGAAAAAATTTATTGGTTAGAAAATGAAGCTTTCACCCATTATCCAGGTCATTTTGACTGGGCCAAAGAAGTACGTTCGAGACGATAGCACAAATGCTCCTACACACATGATCGTGTAGGAGCATTTTCATGGGCTTCCGCCACTTTTTTCTCGTATGTTTCATGGGTCACAATATGTATATTAAAATATTTTGGTCGAAAATTGTATGAGGAGTAGAAAGATCACCACTGCCATCACAACTGAAATGTGTGGCAGCAGTTTCATGGCAACCTGTGCCCCGATCAATGAACCGATAGCGAGTGGTATGGCTAACTCCCAGTGAAAAAATTCCGTTTGGATGAAGATAATAAATGCCCCGAGACAACTTCCAAAAATTAAGACACGCGTGTATTGTACCGCCTTCATGTACGAAATTCCTCGCTTCAAGAAATGTAAAATACCGAAGGAACCCACCATCGTAGGCGCCTACCGCCACTAAGATGATGTAAGTGAATGTTGAGGATGATTGCTTCTGATTTACTTGCTTCATTTCGATCTTACTGATGGACAGTACAAAAGCCAAAGTAAGGAGAACAATCGCCACTACATTCATCATTTGTTCACTTAGGCGTGAAGTAATCAGCGCGCCAATACCACCCCCACAGCACGCTAGCACAAAAAATATCGCAATCTCTCTTATTGTTAATGTTTTATTCCGTAGCAAGGTAAATACATTGGAAAAAGCAGCCAATCCACTTGAAAACTTGTTGGCTGCTACTCCAGCTTGCACTGGGATCCCAAAAAAACATCATAACTGGAATGGTAATCAGTCCACTCCCACCCACCAAAGTGCCTAAAAAGGCGTCACCTAAACCACAAATAAAAAGTAACATCATTTGTTCATACATAAGCGCTCTCCATTTTCTACTACGATGTTTGCTTCGTTAATCCAACTGTTTCTCAAGTGCCACTTGTGTCGCTCGTTTAGCGGTGGATAGTTTACTACGTACATCTGCTGGGAACATTTGATTTATACTCGTTTGATAGCTACTCCCATCCAGCGGTACTTGATGAGAAACAATTTGCGTTTGCTTGTTTACTTGAAAGACGACCGGGACAGAAACCCCTGAACCTGTATCCCCTTTTCTGATGACTTCTTCACAGGTTACCCAAGCGTATACCTCTGTTCCATTTCCTTTTGTTTCTTCACCCATCACCTGATTAGCGCAGTATATTTCCCCGCCTTCAATTGGCTGTATCAGATGGGATTTGGCATAGCGATTGATGGTACTATCCATTTGTAAAATGATTTTTTCCTTAGGGTTCTCAACAGGTTTTTCTTTAGATTCCTCTTTTGGCTCTTCCATTATGGCTGCTTTTTTAGGTATTTCAGATGGTTTTTCGGCAACTAACGGATCAGTAGCTGTCGATTGTACAGGCACTTCTTTTTCGCAGCCCAATGTAATGACTGAAACTGCGACTCCTAATAAAATCAGTTGCTTTTTCACAAAAACCCTCCACATCATTAATGGTCATCTACATCTCCTTTTAACTTCCAGTTTCATTGAAGCGCGAAACAGGAATATAGATATAGTGAAGGAGGAGATGTAGATGACTGAAATTGAATTTTGGCGAACAGGAACTTTTATCTGGTTCACCATACTCGTCATTTTCCCACTTACTCTTATTATGTATTTGTACATAAAAGATCGCAACCAAAAGGAACACTCTATCCTGCGTAATTTCCCGATTTTGGGTAAAATCCGCTATATATTTGAGAAAATCGGACCCGAGATGCGCCAATACTGGTTCAATGATGATCAGAATGGGACCCCTTTTTCACGCCTCGATTATTTAAATGTGATTTTCTCAGCTAAATATAAGCATCGTAAAATTGGATTTGGCAGCAAACGAGACTTTACCCCTGATCGCATCTATCTAAAAAACGATTTATTTCCTCGTCTTTATGAGGAGTTGTGTGTTGAACAAGCCCCTAAAGTGCAAACCCGCATCTATGAGATTGAAGATGATGGATTGTTTACCCGTAAAGAACATACAAAACCCGTCCACGCAGATCCCTTTTACTTAAGCCCAGAGAATGTGATCACGATTGGGCAAAATACTGCTCGTCATCCCTTTACTTTAAAAGGACTCATCGGTCAATCCGGCATGAGTTATGGATCGCTCGGGGAGCGAGCTATTACGGCACTCTCCATCGGATTAGGAAGAGCTGGTGGAACTTGGATGAATACGGGTGAAGGCGGACTATCTGATTATCACTTAGCAGGACAAACAGATATCATCATGCAAATCGGCCCTGCAATGTTTGGTGTGCGCACACCCGAAGGAAAGCTGGACTGGGAAGAACTAGAAAAAAAGGCGCAAATCCCACAGGTAAAAGCAATCGAACTAAAACTTGCACAGGGTGCGAAGACACGTGGCGGTCATCTTGAAGGGGAGAAGGTAACACCTGATATTGCACGCATGCGCAAAATTGAACCATGGAAAACAGTAAATAGCCCCAATCGGTTTCCTTTTATTAAGAACAGCAAAGACTTAGTATCCTTTATTGACCAAATCCGAAGTCATACTGGGCTACCAGTCGGCATTAAAATTGTAGTTGGGCACGCTGAACAGATCGAGGAACTTGCATCACAGATGAAAGAAAGCAATATTTACCCTGATTTTATTACCATTGATGGTGGCGAAGGTGGAACAGGTGCAACTTATCAAGAGTTAGCTGACAGTGTAGGTCTGCCTATATTGCAAGCGTTACCGATCGTGGATCGTGTGCTCAAACAGTATGGCCTGCGTGATCAAATCAAAATTTTTGCCTCTGGAAAATTAATCACACCGGACTTGATTGCGACTACACTTGCACTAGGAGCAGATTGTGTAAACATTGCACGTGGATTTATGTTTTCTGTCGGCTGTATTCAAGCTCAGGTATGTCATAATAATACTTGTCCAGTCGGCGTTGCGACAACCGACCAGTCTTTACAGCACGCGCTCGATATTGAAGAGAAATCGTATCGGGTTACAAACTATGTACTTTCATTGCGCGAAGGCCTTTACAACTTAGCCGCAGCCGCAGGTATTGATTCACCTACCAAGTTCTCACATCAGCACATCACTTCCATAAAATCCTCACACTCGGAATCCCTCACCCATGCATAAGCAAAAGTGAAGTTTGCTTCTAACAGAGAAGCAAACTTCACTTTTCACCTAAAAAATCTTAGTTGTCCATGTTTCACCATTCCAAATTTGGTCTACTACATCTTGATAAAACTCTGGTTCATGGCTAATTAATAACACGCTACCCTTATATGCTTTCAAAGCACGTTTTAACTCTTCTTTCGCTTCCACATCGAGGTGGTTAGTAGGTTCATCTAAAACTAATACATTGGTTTGGCGATTGATTAACTTACAAAGACGAACTTTTGCCTTTTCGCCTCCACTCAGGACTTCCACTTTACTTTCGATATGTTCCGTTGTGAGGCCACATCTGGCAAGTGCAGATCTAATTTCAAATTGGGTATAGGAAGGGAATGCTTCCCAAACTTCTTCAATACAGGAATTTAAGTTTTTTTCTTTCGATTCTTGTTCAAAATAACCAATTTCTAGATAATCACCACGCACAACCGAACCTGAGATCGGTTTGAGTTCTCCTAATAAACTACGTAATAAAGTCGTTTTTCCGATCCCATTTGCGCCTACTAAAGCAATTTTTTGACCGCGCTCCATTTGCAGGTTAAGGGGTTCTGATAATGGTTCATCGTATCCGATCACAAGTTGTTTCGCTTCAAAAATCCATTTGCTTGGTGTGCGAGCTTCTTGAAAGTTAAATTGAGGCTTCGGTTTTTCTTTTTTAAGTTCAATCACATCCATTTTGTCCAATTTTTTCTGTCTGGACATGGCCATATTACGTGTCGATACACGTGCTTTGTTACGCGCTACAAAATCCTTTAAATCAGCAATTTCTTGTTGTTGCTTCTTATAGGCCGATTCTAATTGTTGTTTCTTCACTTCATAAACGCGTTTAAAATCATCATAGTCTCCTACATAACGGGTTAGCTCTTGATTTTCCATGTGGTAGACCAAATTGATCACGCGATTCAGAAAGGGAATGTCATGTGAAATGAGTATAAAGGCATTTTCATATGCTGTCAGATAGCGTTCCAACCACACGATATGCTCTTCATCTAAATAGTTCGTCGGCTCATCGAGGAGTAATATTTCCGGTTTTTCGAGTAAAAGTTTGGCCAACAATATTTTTGTGCGTTGACCTCCACTTAAATCATGCACATCGCGTTCCAATCCTATCTCGTCTAAACCAAGCCCACGCGCGATTTCTTGCACTTTCGCATCGATAATGTAGTAATCATTATTCGTAAGGGAGTCTTGAATCGTACCCACTTCAGCTAGCATCTTTTCCAGCTCCTCGGGCGAAGCTTCTCCCATCTGTTCGTACATCTGATTCATTTCAGTTTCCATATCGATCAAGTACTGAAAGGCGCTCTTTAAGACATCGCGGATGGTTTGTCCTTTTTGTAAAACAGTATGTTGATCGAGATAACCGATACGTACTTTTTTAGCCCATTCAATCTTGCCCTCATCTGGCTCTAATTGACGAGTAATAATATTCATAAAGGTTGATTTTCCTTCACCATTTGCACCAATCAACCCCACATGTTCTCCTTGTAAAAGACGAAATGAAACATCATTTAAGATTGCGCGTCCTCCAAATCCATGGCTTACATTTTTTACAGTTAAAATACTCATGATCGACACCTATCTCTAACGATTTATTTGGCTCACTCTTATTCAAGCAATGATTTTATCATAAACCAAATAAATATACGCGTAAAGAAAAGAAGCTTCGATAATGGATGAGCGAAGCTTCTTCAGGATTTCTTCTTATTTGATTCGTTCGATAATCATAGCAGTAGCCATGCCATGGCCGATACACACCGTAAGGAGACCATATCTCCCCTGAATCCGTTCCAGTTCATGTAGTAACGTGGTTAATAACTTGGCGCCAGTTGCTCCGAGTGGATGCCCCAATGCAATGGCTCCTCCATTTACATTTACTTTATTTAAGTCAACATCAAGTTCTTTTTGCCAAGCTAATACCACGGGGGCAAATGCTTCATTAATTTCAATGCGGTCGATATCCGCAAGGGTTAAGTTGGCTTTCTGTAACACTTTTCGTGTAGCTGGAATGACACCATCTAACATCATGGTCGGATCGGAACCGACAACTACCTGTGCTACAATACGCGCTCGCCCTTTGATTCCCAATTCGTTTGCTTTCTTTGCATCCATTAATAATACGGCAGCAGCGCCATCACTCATCTGGCTTGCATTACCCGCTGTAATAAGCCCATGATCTACAAACACCGGTTTTAAAGCAGCGAGTGTTTCAGTGGAAGTGTCTGGGCGTGGCCCTTCATCTTCTCTCACCTGAATCAATTGATCATTGGCATCATGGCCTTGAAGCGGCATCAATTCTCGATCAAATCGCTTTTCCGCAATCGCACGTAAGGCTCTTTTATGACTTTCCAGTGCGTATATATCGACTTGAGCACGCGTAATCCCATATTTTTGGGCGATCCGTTCAGCTGAGACCCCTTGATGAATAAATTCATATTGGTCAGCAAGTCGATCTGGAATGGAGTTTTCATTTTGATCACTCCCGATGGGAACCATCGTCATATGTTCGACGCCTGCACCTATGGTGACATCCATATCACCTGAGCGAATTTCTTGGCAAGCAAAATGGATGGCTTGCTGTCCAGATCCGCACATGCGATTAATCTGGACAGCTGGCACTTCGACCGGGAACTTCGCTCTTAATACAGATAGACGTCCAATATTTAGTCCTTGTTCATTTAGTGGCGATACGCATCCCATGACTACATCTTCTACCATTTCATCAGGAACACCAGCGCGACTAACCACTTCCCTCAGTACACTAGCACCTAATTCAACTGGATGGATATGACGAAAAACACCTTTACGCCTCCCAACTGCTGTCCGAACCGCACTCACAATCACAACTTCTCTCAATCTGGCTTCCTACTTTCTCTACTCTGTGTAGTTATAAAATCCTTTTCCAGTTTTCCTACCCAAGTGTCCCGCTTCTACTAATTTTCTTAATATTTGAGGAGGACGAAAACGAT
The DNA here is from genome assembly GCF_014773435.2 of Polycladospora coralii. Taxonomy (GTDB): domain Bacteria; phylum Bacillota; class Bacilli; order Thermoactinomycetales; family Thermoactinomycetaceae; genus Polycladospora; species Polycladospora coralii. The sequence continues at coordinate 492,869 of NZ_JACXAG020000001.1, forward strand.
CTCCATAGGCTTCTACCATTCCATCACTCGCATATAATAAGGTATCCAGTCCAATATAATCGGATAATTCAAGTGGTCCCATCGGATAATTAAGTCCTAACCGTACCGATTTATCAATGTCCTCAGGACTTGCAACACCCTCTTCCAACATACGCATACTCTCAATTAGTTGTACCGACAGCGCACGAGTCGTCACAAAACCTTGATAATCTTTCACGAGTACAGATTCTTTTCCAATATCTCGCGAAAAGGATTGAATCGCATCGATCGTCTCTTTTGAGGTATCGAGCCCTTTCACAACTTCAATCAACTTCATTACAGGGGCAGGATTAAACCAATGCATCCCGATAACCCGATGGGGCTGCGATGTTGCTGATGCGATCGCTGTTACGCTAAGTTCAGAGGTGTTCGTCGCAAGAATCGCACTTGATTTTGCCAGCTGATCCAATTGCTCGAAAATTTCTTGCTTCAATTTTAATTGTTCTGGAATCGCTTCAATCACTAAATCTGCTTGGCTAACGGTCTCCTCTAAATGTGAAGAATGTGTAATTCTGCCAAATGTTTTTTCAACATCGGTTTTCGACATATGACCTGCTTTTACAAAACGGGTTAAGCTTTTTTCTATGGTTGTCATGCCACGTTGGAGCGCGAATTGAGAGATGTCATATAATGTAACAGATTTGTCTGCCATAGCAATGGCTTGTGCTATGCCATTTCCCATTGTACCCGCACCAATCACTGCGACTTGATTGATTGTCATGAGATCCCCTCACTTCTTTTACCTATCTTGTTTTCTTTCGACATATATCAACGTTTTTCCTGTTTATTGAATATGTAGATATTTGTCTGATGGGATTTGAGTGATAAACGGTGTTAGCTCACCTTCATATAAGAGATGTAATTCATGCATTGCACGTGTACAAGCAACATAAAGCCATTTCCTTTCTTCAGGCCGGCTAAACTGTATAGAACTGACATCATGCACAATGACCGCATCAAACTCGATACCTTTTGCCAAATAGATAGGGATCGCTAATACGCCTTGATCAAATGACTCATTTTTCTCTTCAATTCGTGTCATCTGGATATGTGCTTGCAGAAGCGAAAAGATAGCCTTACTCTCATTAGCCGTCTTACAAATAATCGCAATGGTTTGATGCTGTTGTTGTAATTTTTTTATACATCCTATCATTTTCTCAAGATAAGATCGTGAATCTTGGGCTTTCGTTATCGTGGGTACCTTTCCATCACGATGAAAGGGTTCAATTGTGTCATCTTCAACGATTTCACGTGCAAACAACATGATCGGACCGGTAGAACGATAACTTTTCTTCAATGAAAAGATGCTTGTCTGATTTTCCCCATACAAAGAAGTAAAAGAAGCAAGATCGACAGCAGATTGTGTTAGTCCATGTAACGCTTGATTAAAATCCCCTACTACTGTCATTTTACTAAACGGAAACATCTTTTTTATCATGTACAATTGAAAAGGCGTATAATCTTGTACTTCATCGATGAATACATGACGAATCGATGTATTTGTTTGATATCCATGAATAGATGCGAAAAGATATAGAAAAGAAGTGGCATCTTCATACGGCAAAAATGCCTGCAATCGTTGCCTCGTATCTACACATATTTCTCGCCAAACGGAACAATCCAATTCCTCAGGGGTACGATTATATTGAAATAACTGATTGTAGGTCTCCCATACATCTACAAAGGAAAGTTTTTGAATGACATGCTTGATCGGCTTTAGTTCCCTTTTCACGACGTAGGAGGCCAATTGATTATATTCTGCTTCAAAATCATCTTGATCCCCTTGACGATACTCCTTTTTTTCCAGTTCTTGATAAACTTGCTGGTATACTGCTTTATCCAACAGTTCTACTGCTGATTCCACCCATGCTTCTTTTTTCATCTCTTCTTGTAAACGATACAATTCCTGAAGTAGCAGCTGAGATAGCAATTGCATCCGATTTTTTAGCCGAAGCTGTAAGTCGGTTTGGTCAAATAACTTCTGGATATCTTGTGCAGTGAACAAAGCCCTCCCTTGAAATAGAATATCACTAAAAATCATACCTCGATTTCCTAGTTCTTCTACATAACAATCAATGAAACGCATAAAATTTGGGGTTCCTTTATACTGAATACCTGCCATTCTCGTTTTATAGTGTGGATCTCTTACGCCAGTAAGTGCAAATTCCAATTGATCATATCCAGATTCAACCCGTATGTCAGCGGGGAGTGTGCGATTTAAATAAACTTGATACGTCGTTTGTTGCATATTTTCCTCACCTAATTCCGGCAAAACTTCACGTATATATTGACTAAACAGTAGGTTAGGTGAAAAAAGAACAATTTGATCGGCATTTAAGCCCTTACGGTACCGATAGAGCAGATATGCAATACGTTGCATCACAACAGATGTTTTCCCACTTCCAGCTACACCTTGTACCATTAACATCCGACTTCTCTCATCGCGAATGATTGCATTTTGCTCTTTTTGAATAGTGGCTACAATACTTCGCATATTTGTGTCCGCTTGTTTTCCCAATACAGTTTGTAATCGTTCATCTCGAATGGTTAGACGCGTTTCAAACACGTGCTTAAGCACACCATTTTTAATCAAATATTGTCTTTTCCCTTGGACCTCTCCCCTGAATTTCCTATCCAATGCCTGGTATTCAGTTTCACCGATCTCAGAATCATAGAATAAACTCGCAATTGGAGAACGCCAATCATAAATCAAAAAATGAGTCTCTTGATGATCTAATAGTGAAGCAAGTCCCACATATACTTCCTCTGCTTTTTTCTGATTCTCTTCACAAAAATCAACCCTACCAAAATAGGGCGACCTTTTTAGTTGTTTTAATACTTTCATTTCTTTAGCGGTATGACGATGGGTTCGCTCTCGTTCAGATAATACACCCGCTTGTTGATTCAAACTAGCTAGTGTTTCAATTGCTTCATCAGTATCATCCAGATTAATCGTGACTTGATCCCAAAAAGTTTTACGAATCTCAACAATATCTTGTTGAAGAACAGATGTTTTTTGAGTGATTCGCTGTAATCGTTTTGTAATTTCTATCATGACATCCTTTATTCGTTGCTGCTCTTTTAATTTATCAAAGTGAGAAAGGGTCATCATGCATCTCCTTTGTTGATTTAGACATATTGACAAGCTTCTATACGACATGTTATATTGTGTATCAGATATATTTTTTGAAATTTCACTTTAAATCGACTCGTTTATTTAGCATATAGGAAAGAAAGCATGAACACAAGTTGTTATTCTAAAGAATAAAATGATGATGGTGCTTTTTTTTTGATGAAAAGTGAGGTGTTCTCTCAGAGAACACCTCACTTTTGATTAAAGTCCTTCGTTTAAATCACTTACGATTTCATTTACACCTCTTGGACCTCTTGGACCCCTCGGACCTCTTGGACCTCTTGGACCCCTCGGACCTCTTGGACCTCTCGGGCCTGTTCCACCGGTACCTCCGGTCGCTCCAGCAGGACCTACCGGTCCTCCACTTGATCCTGTTGGACCTTTCGGGCCAGTCGGGCCAGTTACTCCGAATCCGGTTACTCCGGTCACTCCGGTTGCTCCAGTCTGTCCGGTTGCTCCAGTCAATCCGGTCGCTCCGGTCACTCCAGCTCCGGTTACCCCGGTCGCTCCAGTCTGTCCGGTTGCTCCAGTCAATCCGGTCGCTCCGGTCACTCCAGCTCCGGTTACCCCGGTCGCTCCAGTCTGTCCGGTTGCTCCAGTCAATCCGGTTGCTCCGGTCACTCCGGCTCCGGTTACCCCGGTCGCTCCAGTCTGTCCGGTTGCTCCAGTCAATCCGGTTGCTCCGGTCACTCCGGCTCCGGTTACCCCGGTCGCTCCAGTCGCCCCAGTCAATCCGGTTGCTCCAGTCGCTCCGGTTGCTCCGGCTCCGGTTACTCCAGTCGCTCCAGTCGCCCCAGTCAATCCGGTCGCCCCAGTCGCTCCGGTTGCTCCGGCTCCGGTTACTCCAGTCGCTCCGGTGGCCCCAGTCAATCCGGTCGCTCCGGTCGCCCCAGTCAATCCGGTCGCTCCGGTTACTCCAGTCGCTCCGATCGCCCCAGTCAATCCGGTCGCTCCGGTTGCTCCGGTTACTCCAGTCGCTCCAGTCGCCCCAGTCAATCCGGTCGCTCCGGTCAATCCGGTCACTCCAGTCGCCCCAGTCAATCCGGTCGCTCCAGTCGCCCCAGTCAATCCGGTCGCTCCGGTCAATCCGGTCACTCCAGTCGCCCCAGTCAATCCGGTGGCTCCGGTCGCTCCAGTTAGTCCGGTCAATCCGGTCGCCCCAGTCAATCCGGTCGCTCCGGTGGCCCCAGTCAATCCTTGAATCGCATTGGTTACCATCCCAACATAACTACCACGCACTAAGTTCATCGCTACATTTATTGTTCCATTTACCGTAGTTGGACAGGTGAAATTTGATATACGTAGTGTGGTTACATTTTGTGCAATAAGTGATTTTTTCTGCCCTGGTTCAATCGTCGCCGAGGCTACGGTCACACCAAAACTTAATAAAGAAGCAAGAAAAGTGCAGTTCCCAGCTTGGGAAGATGTCATTGGCGTTGCAATACTAGCCCAATCGTAGTCATTCTTTACATTTACTACAACTGAATTCGTGCTAAATATAGATAATACATAATCTTCTAAAGATATTAAGGAGCTAGAATTAACAATATCTCCTTGTATCTCATTAATAAACGTATCCATTCCCCAACCCCCATTCCACTCTTAACTACCTCATTTTATCCGAGATATTTCATTATATGAGCGGAGTAAGGTCCTAATACTTTTTTTGTCAAAATATGCTTGTTCAAGTTGTATCATGTATAATTTACTGCTTTTTTGGTAACTTCTCATTTTAATTCGCGGTCCAAAAACAAAAAAAGGATATGGAGACATGAATCATATCTCCATATCCTCTCTATCACCCTAAAGCGTAGTGATGAAACCACTATAGCTACCATTTGTTTGCAGAAAAAATGAGTTTGCTGAAGACGGTCCTGATGGACACGAAACACCTGTAATTTGCAGAAATTGAACACTACTTGCAATTAATGTTTTTTCCTGACCAGGTTCAATTTGAGCCGAGTTCACCACTGTAGTACCCGTTCCATCGACTATTTCAGCTAGAATATCACAGTTTCCAGCGTTTGATGAAGTCGCGGGAGTCAAGGGATTTACCCAATCAAAATCATTTTTCACATTTACGATTAAGTCAACTGGTGTAGTCGATCGAATATAGGTGACCACTGCACTAGTAAAAGTTTGCACGATATCCCCTGATAATTCTTGTATAAAACTCATCCTTACACCTCCATAAGGCAAAATATCTTGATCATGCAGTGATAGTTCAGTATATGTATAGTTGCCTTAAGAGTGCTTAGGAATTTATAGTGATTTAACCCAAAAAAATAAACAAACCCCTGTGCACATCATGGACACAGGGGGCACTCATTACTTCGCATATTTTGTACAAGTCGCCTCAGCTACGTCAGCAGCAGGCACATAGCGGAATCCCATGAAAGTATTAAAATAATACCAATCGTTTGAGTAACCACTAGGTCCAACTACATAGTCACCTTTTGTTTTTCCAATAAAGGACATTTCAGAGAAAGCCTCAAGCTTTCCTTCTTTTTCAGCATTTAAAGAAGTGCCTTTATAAATATCTGATCCCCAAAATGAAATCACGGCTTCGTAACTTGTACATTTTGAAGTTGTATCCGTTTTTTCTGCATATGTAGCTGCAGGAGCCACAATTTGCGAAAGTAACATAAAGCTTAACGCGAATGCAACGATTATTTTTTTCATCATGACCACTCCTAATTTGTTATTTTTGCTACATTTAAATCGTATCATAACCCATAAAAAAATAATGTGAAATTTATATTAATTATTTAAATTTATATAAATTAATTTGTATATTTATGATGGTTAAAATGCGTCAAACAGCATATTTAAAGTTTTTTAGTTTGTATACAATGATTTAATCTATATATTTTTACGCTTTATCTTGTTAATTATATAAAACACCATTCCATTAAATTGTATAAACACATCATATTGGTTGATTTTTAAAATAATGATCTTATTGATATGCATAAAGTTCTTTTATTATATATCATTTTTCTAGCATGTAATATGAGGTTCCTCTGCTTTCTACAATTGTTGCATGAGGATAACAAGCGTTCCTTTCCGCCCATGCACCCTAATAAATCGGTTCTATTACAATGGACTGGGGTACATCGCTTTCATGATATACGGTGAATTTATCGTATAAAGTCCATCCTCCTACTGATCAAGATGAAATTGTGCACTTTCTTTTGCGATACACCGCAACACTTCCTCATTTACTTGCGGTGGTTGAACATTTGGATTCCATTTCTTTATATTCATCATCCTTCTCCTATTAATATAAACGGTTCCATTTGAAAAAATAGGATTATGTTTTTCCCGGTATAATTTGATATGATGTAAATGAACAATATACGCATCATATCCATTTCCAAAAATATGTCAAAATACACAAAACCATGACATAGCAATGGGCTAAAATCATCTGAAAATAGGAAAGGAAGCGTTTTCATGGGAAAAATAGCGGTTGTTACCGATAGTTCTTGTGATTTACCACAAGATGTGATTGAGAAATGGCAGATTGAGGTTGTCCCATTACGTATTCATTACATAGATCAAGAATATCGCGATGGTATTGAAATAACCGCTGACGAAGTCGCTGATCAATTGAAACAAGAAATCCCCAAAACATCTATGCCTACACCTGAAGATATCTATTCCACATTCGAAAAATTAAAAAACAGTGGGGTTACACATATTATTGTGATTACTGTTGCGGCAGCTATAAGTGGCACCTACAATACATTTCGCTTAGTCGCCAATGAATTTGAGCTGGAAATATCAATGGTTGACTCTGCTGGTGTCTCTTTTTTGCTCGGTTTTCTCGTGCTAGAAGCTGCCCGATTATGTAGCATTACGACAAATATGACGGAAATACTAGATAAAATCGATAAGACCAAAAAACAGCTTAAAGGGTATTTTATTGTAGACACGTTAGATTATCTGCGTGCAGGGGGAAGAATCGGAAAAGTGGCTAGCTCGATTGGTTCGATGCTAAATATTAAACCGATCATCTCCTTAGATAGCGAAGGCAAATTATACCCACATGGAATTGCCAGAGGTAAAAAGCAAGCCATACGTAAAATGATTTCACCGATTCTAAAACAACTAGAATCTACTCGTGCTCATATTGCGATTTTACATACGAAAGCTGAAGAGGAGGCACTCGCACTTAAAGAGAAAATGATGCAGTATGACACCTTGCAAAATTTGTATATTCGCACCGTAAGCCCCGCCCTCATGGTTCATGCCGGACCCGGCTTACTCGGAATTGTGATTCATCCCCTTCCACAAGATCAAGAAAATGCATAACAATAAAACCCTGCCTTCTCCTTTCCCGGGCAGGGTTTTATACATGCAACGATGATTGCTGACGTAAACGCATTACAAATCAATCAACACGCAAGCGATTCGCTGTTTCCATACCATTGATCATATCAACTTAAAGGATAAATGGGCTATTCGTATCTAAATTCACAAAACAATAAAACCCTGCCTTTTCCTTTACCGGGCAGGGTAATATGCAGCTACTATATGACCAACTCACCTAGACGAACCAGCTCCACAACGGCTTGTGATCTTCCTTTGACGGCTAGTTTCTGCATGACGTTTGAAATATGATTACGGACTGTTTTCTCACTAATAAATAGCTCTTCAGCGATTTCTCTTGTCGTTTTGTCTTGGACCAAAAGTTCAAATACTTCCCTCTCCCGATTGGTTAACAAGGGTTTGCCTTTTTGGTTAGTCAAATTATGCCACCCTTCCTTGCTCGAGCACTGAGAAACACGAGGATCAGGGACCAGTCAAATTATACTATGAGCAGTTATACACCTTGGTGAGGCTGTAGGATTAAAATAGGCAGAGTATATGAAATCTGAATCATTTCTTCTCCGCATTACTGAGTTATCCTATGCATGCCAAGGAAGGGCGGTGACAACTTAAACCACGGGGATATGTATGATATCTTCATTCGCAAAGGTGAGCGATTCTAATCCATTTTCTGTCACAAGGTAGGTATTTTCGATTCCGACTACACCTTGATCTGGAAAGGTAAACTTAGGCTCAATTGCGATCACCATTCCCACTTCTAATGGCTGGTCAAACCCATTTGCTAGGATGGGCAATTCATCTAATTCCAAGCCTACACCATGCCCCACAAACTTCGCTTGATCATCACCAAATCCCATGAAATGTTCTTTTAAGCCTGCTTTTTCTGCCATTGCAAGCGCTTTCTGATATAAAGTTTGCCATGAAACACCTGGTTTACCGCATTTCTCCATCTCACGTATAATCTTTTTAGCTTCTTCGTATGCGACCACTAATTCGGAGTCTAGTTCTCCTAAGACTGCCATTCGCGTTTGATCAATAATGTATCCTTCTACTACCGTGCTTATATCGATCAAAATCGGCTCACCACGTTTTATGGGTTTCATACTAGCACTTTGTGGATTTACAATGGATACCCCAAGCCCACCAGCCGGCCCATCAAAATAAGTAGGCGTTGCTGCTGCATATCCAGAACTTACCATCCCTAGTACCAACTCTTGGTTATAACCCCTCATTCGAAATAATCCTGTATTCCCCTGTACGCGTAGTGCATATTCGATCTTGGCAGATAATTCTAACTCAGTCATATTCTCTTGAATGATATGAGGGATAGAAATGACCACCTCATTTACACGTTTTGCCGCTTGTTGCAATTGTCTAATTTCATAAGGTGATTTAACAGCACGTTGCAGACGAAGCATAAAAGCGACATCCACTACTTTCGCCTGGGGAAACCATTTCATATAACGCTCAGCTAATCCCATGGGTAGCACATCTTTTTCTAAACCTAATTGATGAATGACCCCGTATTTTTCTTTTAATACCTCTGCCATCCTCTTTGATTTTTGGAGCGGTTGAACTTCGAGACTGGTTTCAAAGGCAGCTCTCTTTACACTTTTTCTGACAAAAAAACACGGAGCTCCAGTGCAAGGTATAAATAAAACACCATTTTGCAAGGTACCCGTTAAGTAATAAATATCAATATTTTGTGTCAGCAAAGCACCATCAAGTGCATTTTTTTGTAATGTGTTTTGAAAAATAGCGATTCTTTCTTCGACTTCTTTTTCTGGTAATCGAGCGAGATTATGCATATTTCATCCATCCTTTTCTCAAATTTAGATCAATCCGGATAAAAAAGTAGATGATGTGAAAACATAGGGCAAAGGCGGTTTAGAAGAGGTTGAAAAATGATGATTAAACTGATCACGATTATACTCATTATCTTACTTGTATTCATTTTATATCGAAACCATAGGCAAAGCCAGCAGTCACTTCGTACACCCTATATGCATCCATCCGCTCATAAACCACTTATTGTTTTAGTCATTGATTCTCTCATGGATTTACCTCTGCAAGAAACTGTCTCGTTAGGGCAAGCACCGGCACTTCATTTTTTGCAGAAAAAAGGGGAATACTATCCTAAAGTTGTATCCTCTTTTCCAACTATGTCTGTCAGTATCGATAGCACACTTTTAACAGGGACACCACCTAACCAGCACCATATTTACGGTTTAAGTTATTATCATCCATCAGAAAAACGCGTAGTCAATTTTGGTACAGGGGCACGTGAGTCACTTAAATTTGGTGTTCGAACTGTGCTACAAGATAGTTTACAACACTACAATCAGCACTACTTAAGTTCACGTGTATCCACTATACATGAAGATTATCCAGAAGATACAGCTTCCATTAACGCCCTTTTGTATCGTGGAAATCAAAGCCTTGATCTATACGCACCTTGGCTAGCCCAGTTCTTGGGACTTATGCCCAAAAAAATCCCTGCACGCGTACCGGCCTTATTTTCATTTGGTGTATTTGCGCGCTTAGCCAAAGCAAGTAAACCCAAACATCTTTGGTCGCGCTATGGATTAAATGATCGTTTCGCGAGAATGGAGCTCATTTCATTAATAAAACAGAAGCAGTTACCCGCCTTCTCTATTGTTTACTTACCACAGAACGATGATGCCGTTCATGCTAAAGGACCGCAGGAAATTAAAGGCATAAAAAAAGTAGATAAGGAGCTACAAGCCATTTTAGAGGCTTTTGGAAGTTGGGATGACGCCTTACAAAAGGCCAACTTCATCATTATGGGGGATAGCGGTCAAACCCATATGATCCCTAATCATAAAAGTGCTTATATTGATTTGCGTACCCTTTTACAAACATATAAGATTATGCCGATCGCCCAACAATCTCCACAACCCTCTGATCAACTAATTTTATGTGTAAATGAACGAATGGCCTATATTTATATCCTAGATCAACAGGTATCGCTGGCTGAGATCGTCTCCCATCTACAAAAAGAAGAGCGGATTGATATCATCGCATGGCGTCAAGAAGAGCGGATACATGTGACCAATCATCTGAATACACAAGTTCAATATCAAGCGAAAGGCAAGTATTGTGATGAATATGACCAGACTTGGGAAATTGAAGGCGATCTCACTTTACTAGACATCCATGTTGTAAACCAGAATCAGCTTACATATGGAGAATACCCTGATGTTTTATCTCGTTTAGCAGGAGTTATGGATAACTACACGCCCATGATTGTTATGACTGCAGCTGCCGGGTATGAACTAGTCGGAGAAGCTTCCCCTACTCATGTAGGTGGATCACACGGCTCCCTACATTATATGGATTCCTATGTACCGATGATTGTTACCGGCCATCTGCCACCGCCTCCAAAACTCAGATTGATTGATTTCAAAGCCTGGTGGCTTTCTCTTTACAAGACCAACGATGATTAATCAGATGAGCATGAGTCAAGCCCTACAAAACATATGATGTTTTAAAACCATTACATCATTGGGGCGTTATAGATGAATAACGTAAAGGATCAGCATAAAAAAAGACAGACTCAAACCTTTTCTCAGATAAAGATTGAGCAGTTCTGGCCCATTTTAGATCGCGAAACATTAGCTTGGATCGAAATCAAGCAGGACCCACACTACGCACTTCTTTCACACGCGCAAATTAAACGATACGTGCTCGAATCCATCCAATACGGAGAAGCGATCGCAAAACAACACACAAGTAAAACGCAATTAAAAACACTGCTTAATCTGCTCCTCCAACAAGGTGTACAAATTAAGTTTATTGATTTAACACATGAAAAGAATGAGGTACGTGCCCGCTATATTCGCAAGCCCGCTACCATTGAAATTTTTCGTTCATCACTGATACAAATCGAACAATTTTTCAATAAAATGGGTTACCATCTATCCATCGAAGACCTCATTCTGCTCCATGTATATCACGAATGGTTTCACCATCTCGAAGAAACCGTTATTGAACGAACTGATGAGACCTTACCCCGTATACTGGTGAAACAAACAGGTCCCTTTAAAAGGTACCAAACCATTGCAAAAACAAGAGAGATAGCTGCTCATACTTTTACCCAACACCTATTGCCTATTTCTTGGTCTCCCCTATTAATTGACCAGCTGTTATTATTATCAGAGAAAAACGTAACAAAACCGCAAATTCGTGAAAAATTTCAAGAACTTAAGCAACAGGCGAAAACCATATTTAAAGAACAGTAGTGTCGACTAGCCTATATTCTCCACCGTTACATCGCGGAGTCCAAACCTGAAGGAAGAAGCGGACAACTTGCTTAACCGCCAAGGCGTTTTGGCGAGGCAAAAGACAAGACCATAACCTAATTAAATTTGACACATTTGATTACAAAAACCGATGCTGTATAAAAGAGATCAACAGAGACATACTAAGGGCGGAGGTGGGATTTTATGTCAGATCCTTACTTATGCCCTGCTTGTGGTACAAACCGTAGCCGCTTTAATCTTATTCAGCAAGTCGTACAACCCGTAAAAAAAGATGCACAGACAGGCGATGTCGTGTCAGAAGTTTCACTGTCTGATCCACTCCAATTCAAGTATAAAGGTGATCCTTATCGTGTACAATGTGGGATATGTGGAGTGATCGAATCTGAAGAGCAATTCATTCGTCAAGCTCAGCGTAGTTAGTCAATTAAAAAAGTGTTGTCCATTATAAACTGGATGACACTTTTTCATTTTTAATTGTGACTATATTCTAATAGGTGAAGAATTTGTTATTAGCATATATAATAGAGTAGTACTTGGATACAAACCGGATGACAAAAGGAGACTAATCATGCAGGCTTTTCAAGCTTCAATTTTCAATTTAATCACAGAAACCTCTACGCACTTACCAGCTGATGTTCAGTATTCGATCCGACAAGCAAAAGAAAAAGAAGATGCTGGAACACGCGCTGCACTAGCACTTACTACCATTTCACAAAACATACAAATGGCGGAAGAAAACGTTTCTCCCATTTGCCAAGATACTGGAATGTTGACTTTTAAAATAAAGGTTCCTGTAGGTGTGAACCAAATTGAAATGACAAAGGCGATCAAAAAAGCGGTTGTCGAAGCTACCAAACAAGGAAAACTTCGTCCCAACTCAGTAGACTCCCTAACAGGTGAAAACAGTGGGGATAACCTCGGTGAAGGCGTTCCTGTTATTCAGTACGAACAGTGGGAGCGTAACGATATTGAAGTAAGACTCATTTTAAAAGGAGGTGGCTGTGAAAACAAAAATATTCAATACAGTCTCCCATGTGAACTAGAAGGCCTCGGTAGAGCAAGCAGAGACCTTGACGGTATTCGTAAATGTATTATGCACAGTGTGTTTCAAGCACAAGGCCAGGGTTGTAGTGCTGGCTTTATCGGTGTCGGAATTGGCGGAGATCGTACATCAGGTTATGAACTCGCTAAAAAGCAATTGTTCCGTGAAGTGACCGATACCAATCCCAATGAAGATTTAGCGAAACTGGAAGATTATATCTTAGAAAATGCCAACACGTTAAGCATCGGCACAATGGGATTTGGAGGTAACACCACGCTACTCGGATGTAAAATTGGTTCCATGCACCGAATTCCTGCTAGTTTTTATGTATCTGTTGCTTATAATTGTTGGGCATACCGCCGTCAAGGTGTGCGGATCCATGTAGACTCTGGTGAAATATCGGATTGGCTCTATCAGATTGAACCCCAAAAAGAACAAGCTGAGCCCGTCGATGAGATACAATCAGATGAAGATAAGCGCCAAGTGGTATTAAAGGCTCCGATCACAGAGGAGCAAATTCGTGATCTCAAAGTGGGTGATGTCGTCTTAATTAGTGGATTGATTCATACTGGACGCGATCAAATCCATAAACACCTGATGGATCATGATGCTCCTGTTGATTTAGAAGGTGGGGTACTCTATCACTGTGGTCCTGTCATGCTGAAAGATGCTGACGGGAATTGGGATGTAAAAGCGGCTGGTCCTACTACCAGTATTCGTGAAGAGCCTTATCAATCTGACATTTTGAAGAAATTTGGCATCCGGGCCGTGATTGGTAAAGGTGGTATGGGTGCGAAAACATTAGCCGGCTTACAAGAACACGGCGCTGTATATCTAAATGCAATCGGTGGAGCCGCACAATATTATGCCGATTGTATTACGGCTGTAGAAGGTGTAGATTTCGAAGAGTTTGGTGTACCAGAAGCCATGTGGCATTTACGAGTGAAAGATTTTGCTGCAATCGTCACAATGGATGCACATGGAAATAGTCTTCATGATGATGTAGAGAAATCCTCACTTGAAAAATTAGCTGCTCATAAAGAAGTGGTATTTAAATAACTGTAAGGGTTCAGTATACTTCTAATTGTATACTGAACCGACACTTTAAACATATGAATAGAATCAAAAAGGAGGATTTTTCATTGCGTAATTTAAAAAAATTGGGTTTGTTCGCAATTACCGCTATTACAGCTTTTAGTATGGTATTCCCTTCTTCTGTCTCAGCAGATGCAATTGTAGGTGAATCTTATGTCACACTAGGTGCCAATCTAACAGAAGCCCAGCGTAACCAAATATTACAAGAAATGAGCGTCTCAGACCAAAGTAAAGTTATTGAGGTCACCAATGAGGAAGAACATCAATATCTCGGTCAATACATGAGCAAAGCAACGATTGGAACCAAAGCCATATCTTCGGCTAAAATCACCATTCAAGATAACGGAAAAGGAATCGCCGTAAAAACAAAAAATATCTCCACTATTACAGAAGAGATGTACGCAAATGCAGCGATTACAGCAGGTATAAAAGATGCCGATCTATATATCACTGCACCATTTAAAGTATCTGGAACAGCTGGACTTACTGGAATTATTAAAGCATTTGAAACCGCTACAGGTAAAAAAATCGATGAGAGCCAAAAACAAGTAGCCAACGAGGAAATTGTGCGAACTTCTGAAGTGGCAGAAGAAATTGGCGATCCATTAAAAGCAGCCCAGTTTATGAACCGGGTAAAAGAAGAAGTGGCAAAAGAAGAACCTAAATCAGTTGAAGAATATCGCGATATTATCATCAACGTTTCGAACGAATTTAATATCAACCTAGATTCTGATACGATTAATCAACTAGTTACTTTCTCACAAAACTTCAATGATCTAAATATTGATTGGGACCAACTCAGTTCCCAATTTGAATCACTACGTGGGGACTTAAGTGAAGCACTGAAGAGTCCAGAAGCACAGGGCATTATTGACTCTATACTCGAATGGTTCGGAGAACTCTTCTCTGCAATCGGTGACTTCTTCACCTCATCCTCATCACGCTCTGAATCTAATTAACAAAAAAGGCTTAAGCTGGTTGCTTAAGCCTTTTTTGTGTCTGAAATCACGATGCGTGGCTCCTTATTGGTTAAAAATGCATACCATCTCTGTCTAAAGCGAACTTGGGGACCGTCAGCTGGTACATGTGCTTCTAGCCTTAGTGCTTCTGGAATAGGACGTGGGTGCTGTGACTCCACCACAGCTTGATCTTCTTTTAAGATTTTAGAGCTATAGTATGAAAAAATGAAGTTTACACCTGGGAATTTAGCGAAATTCCGGCCCGCATGTCCAAAAATAAGTGTTTTCTCTTTTTCAACCGGGGTAAAAGTGACAAAATTTATAAATTTCGCTTTACGTTGTTTTTTTGGCCTTAATATCCACAAGTGAGGAAAACGAAATTCTAAAATGCCATCTCCGTTATGAATCTCGATCTGATCCCCTTCGGACTCAAAGTTAATCTCAATTTCCTTGGCCAAACGTCTTCCGATCGTTTTCTGATGTACGATAGGTAAATGGGCTACATCTAATACACTTTCTACCGCCCTTGTTAAGTGTGCGGACCAAACTGCATCATAGGGAGATAAGACCAAGTCAGGATCATCCAGTTCAGGAAACAATTCAAGTGATGGTGGGTCAGTCACCACCGCTGGATAAACCCATATTAATCCAGCTTTTTCTTGCACTGGATAAGCATTTGTATGTGCGAAATCAGGAATGGGACGTTTTGGGTGAGCAGGAATCTGCTTGCAAGTGCCCTCACCATCAAACTCCCATGCATGGTACGGACAACGAATATGTCCATCTGAACATGTTCCCAATACAAGGTCCGCACCACGATGGGGACAATAGGCGTGTACGGCCTTGGCTACCCCTTTTTGATCACGAAAAAGTACAATATCGAGTCCAACAACGCTTATTTTTAATGGCCTCTTTTTTAAACTCTTCGACCATTTCACTGCATACCACTGGCATGGAAAGGTACGCTCGTCTTTTTCTTTGGCAAGTCGATACGCTGTCTGCATCTTATCGTTCTCCTTTCACCCAATGAATCATTCGGTTATCTGACATGACAGTCCCTAAATGCGCTATGCTCTGTTTAATCTCTGATTCTTGCACTTGCATGACACAAAGTCGAATATAATTTTCTTTTGGAAAATGAGGTAAATAGAACGAATTTGAGGTTGGAAAATGAATGCCGTCTTGACGCATACGAGCTTGCAGAGAAGATAGATTTATTCCGTCAGGCAAAGTAAAGTGGGCAAAAATCCCCGTATCTGGAATAAATCGATCTACACTAGGGGGAAGATACTGATCACATGTTGCTTGCAGTACTTTCATTTTTTCATGGTAGTGCTTACGCAATTGTTTGATATGTTGTTCATACATATCACTTTGTAAATAAACTTCCAAGGCGGCTTGTGATACGGCAGTCGTTTGAATATCAATTCCTTTTTTATAGTGATTAAAGATAGATTGTAACCGTGATGGTAAAACAGCTATGCCAAGTCGCAACCCTGGTAGCATCACTTTAGAGAAACTTTTAAGGTAGATCGTGTATTCCCCATGGTCGGCACTAAAAATAGAATCCGCTTTAGGATCCCGTTCTAAATCGGCTAAATAATCATCTTCTACAATATAAACATCATATTTTTTAGCAAGTAATGCAATCTTCTTTTTCTCTTCTTGTGCATAACTTGTACCTAACGGATTATGAAAACGTGGTACTGTATAAAAAAATTTAATCTGATTCCCTCGGAAGTAACGCTCTAGCTCCTCAAAATCAATACCAGCCGCAGTTCGGCGAATGCCGATTGCAGTGGCACCAAGTAACTGAATCGCTCTTAATACACCACTATATGTAGGCTGTTCCACCAAGATATTCATTTTTCCATTGGGAAATGGCATAGCGGCAAGGATATAAATCGCTTGTTGTGAGCCTGCTACCACATTAATATAATCAGGTTTTGTAAAAATTTGCTTAGTTGCAAGTTGTTTCTCCATTTCACAACGCAATGAATAAAAACCTTGTGGTTCCGTATAGGTAAAAAGCTCTTGCTGATACAACGTAATCGCCCGATCTAAACAATGTTGAAAATCTTGATAAGGCAAAACGCTGGGATGCGGTGTAACGGATGCAAAATCAATTATCTCCTGAGATGCAGCGGTAGAAACGTCAGGTCGATCGACAACATAATATCCACTTTTAGGCACCGCATAAATGAGATGTTCTCGCTCTAAAGCAATAAATGCTCGAATCGCTGTATTTTTACTACAAGCAAATGAAAGAGAGACATTCCGAATGGAAGGAAGTTTATCGCCTGCCTTCAATTTTTTTGTCCGAATTAAATTTTTATAATACTTCGTAATCACATCATAACGGTTCATGTTCTACCTACCTCCTCTCCATCTATACCCATACAGATGATCCAAATAAACTAGACGGCCTCTCTTTGCTTTTATTATACTAGAAAAATAGAAATGGAGGTATAAATCATGATGGCTCAACATCCTCAACTCCCTTATTACATCAGTGATCAGAAAGCACTATTAGCGTTAGACACCATACAAGCGTTACTTCATACCAGTTATTGGGCCGCCGATTATTCACGGGCTAAAATTGAGAAAAGCATCCAAAATTCATTATGTTTTGGGATTTATCATGAAACGGGTCAAGTCGGCTTTGCGCGGGTCATATCGGATTACGCAACCTTTTCCTGGATTTGTGATGTGATCATTGATCATAGGCATCGCGGGCAAGGCTTAGGGAAGTGGTTCGTCTCTATCATCACATCTTATCCCCAGTTAACGGGTATACGTATGTTACTCGGCACACGTGATGCACACGAGCTTTATGCACAATTTGGTTTTGAAAATAAAGAAGTGATGTTTCGTAAATCGATGTAGGTGATAAATTAGATAAACTCTATTATAATCTACTCATGAACGTTTAATAAATAAGATAGCAGGTGAAATCATGTCTGAAACCGAAAACATACAAGCCGCACAATTCCCTCAAACCATTGATACACTTGTACATGATTTGAAAAATATCGGCATCCAACAAGGAATGACCATAATCGTCCACTCTTCTCTCTCCTCAATCGGTTGGGTTTGTGGAGGGGCTCAAACAGTTGTAGAAGCTTTGATGAAAGTCTTAACTCCAGCTGGAACATTAGTGATGCCCACCCACTCTGCCATTTTATCTGATCCGAAAGATTGGGGAAATCCCCCCGTACCAGAAGCCTGGTGGCAAACGATTCGTGAGCAAATGCCTGCATATGATCCCCATTTAACACCCACTTTTCTCATGGGAAAAATTGTAGACTGCTTTCGCTCTCATACCGACACCATCCGTAGTTCACATCCAAAAAACTCATTTGCAGCATGGGGGAAACATGCACATCTCATCACAGCTAATCATTCGCTTGCTTTTTCAATGGGAGAAAACTCTCCACTCGCACGTTTATATGACTTAGACGCATATGTACTCCTACTAGGTGTTGACTTTGACAGTAATACATCCTTTCACTTAGCCGAGTACCGTCAAGCAAAGCCACCTGTCATAGAAGAGAGTGCCCCCATTATAGCGCACGGAAAACGGGTGTGGAAAACGTATCAAGATATTGAAACCGCTGAAGAAACATTTGCTGAATTAGGTAAACAGTATGTCCAAAAATATTCGGTTAAACAAACTCAAGTCGGTCAAGCCCCATCCTATTTATTTTCACAACGACAAGCTGTCGACTTTGCTCTGCAATCCTTACAGGGGAGGTGATGCAGGTATTCGCCCTATCTGGTTTGATTTTACTCATCGCCGGTTATTCCCATGGTATTTTACTCAGCATTTTGGATTAGTAAAAAACGCAATCTGTAATCGTAATAAAGCCATCCAAATGAATAGGATGGCTTTATCATTGCGATTCGTATGTATCCATACAAAATTATACTTTGTATGAAGATGTGATGTGATGTGATGGAATCGAGCAGTCTTCATTGTGAATTAGCTCTTTCTTTGCCTATCTATGAACAAAAAAACCTTTCAATCAGTACTCAAAAATTCCATAAAATAATGCCCTCATTTTGAAAGAGGGTGTGCTGGTTCGAGAAACAGATATGGAAATACTACGACATGAATGCTTGAACATTTAGCTCAAGATGAAATGGACCAGATTGTTGTATGGTACAAAGATCGCCTTGTGCGTTTTGGGTTTGCCTCAACCGGTCAGTCGATCTAAGGGGTAATGGCCAGTGCTGTTGGCACTAAACCGACTCCTACTGTTGAAATCACTTGATTTGTCTTCGTCTCAATCACAGATACCATAGCACTATCTCTATTTACAACATAAACATAGCGGTCATCTGCTGTGATCCCTAAGGTGAAGGAAAAACTCCCCGCTCTTACTGTGGCAATCACTTGATGGGTACGCGTCTCGATCACGGATACTGTTCCTCCCCTATTGACCACATAAAGATAGCGACCATCTGCTGTAGCCTTAAGGGAAAATGGAGAATCTCCCAATTCTACTGTTGAAATGACTTGATGAGTACTGGTATCAATCACGGATATGGTAGCATCATCTCTATTTACAACATATACAAATTGTCCGTCTGCTGTGATCTCAAGCGGCAATGCATTAACTCCCACCGCAACCGTGGCAATCACCTGGTTCACCTTGATATCAATCACGGAGACATTATTGTTAGTCTCATTACTGACATAAGCATACCGTCCATCGGGTGTGATTTTAAGGAAGGATGCTGGCCCCCCATTCCTTATCTGCGAAATGACTTGATTCGTCTTCGTCTCAATCACGGTTACAATGCGATCAGTACCAGATGCATTTGGCACATAAGCAAATTGATCGTCTGGTGTGATGACGATAGCGCTTGGGAAAGCATTCAATTGAACGGTTGCCATCACCCGATAATCTTTGGTGTCAATGACGGTTACATTACCACTGATACTATTATCAAGTACATAAAGCCATTGTCCATCATGGGTAATCGCCATAAGGCTAGTAGGTTGCCCTGGTGAACTTACTGACCTAACTTGGATCGTAGCTATCACCTTGTGATCCTTTGTATCAATAACCGTCACATTTCCAGGAACCCCTTGGCTTAATACATAACAATATTGGCCGTTAGGTGATACAATAGTAGCTACGGGTAACCCTTGAACCTGAATGTTTGCAACGAGCCGATTCACCTTGGTATCAATGACCGATACGCTCATGCCTCCAAAATTTGCAACATATACAAATGACATCGATTCACTTCCTTTCGGTAAAAGCGTTTTTACAAGTTTATGCTATGTATGTGCACACTGCAGTGTCGTCATGTATCCATAATCGAAACCAAGACGAATGCGATGCGAATATAACGTTACGTATATATTCTAACGATTCGCTGTCACCGTGAGCGCAAAGGAAACAAACCCAATCGATATCGTTGCAATCAGCAAGTACACGCTTGCAAGTTAGACCAATCGACCTAAGGTGTAATGGCTAGTGCTTGTGGCAGTGAACCCACTCTTACTGTTGAGATGACCCGATTGGTCTTCGCCTCAATCACGGATACCGTGTTCTCACCCCCATTTACAACATAGACATAACGGTCATCTGCTGTAATCCTTAGAGTGAATGGCATTAAACCCACTCCTACTGTTGAAACGACCCGATTGGTCTTCGTATCAATCACGGATACCGTGTTTTCACCTTGATTTACAACATAAACATAACGACCATCTGCCATGACCTTAGGGATGAGTGGAAATAGGCCCACTCCTACTGTTGAAATGACCTGGTTGGTGCGCACCTCAATCACAGATACCGTAGCATCAATTGTATTTGTCACATAAACATATTGTCCATCTGCTGTGATATCAAGAGACAAATCCCCTGCTACCATCCCCACTGAAATAATCGCAATCACTTGATTTCCTTTCCTATCAAGGACGAAGACATTAGCGTCAACATTACTACATGCATAGATATAACGTCCATCTGGTGTGATGAGAATGTCGAATGCTCCCAAATCAATTCCTGTCGACGAAATCACTTGATTCGTCTTCGTTTCAATCACGGTTACAGAACCTGAATCAGCATTTACCACATAAGCAAATTGATCGTCTGCTGTGATGGCGATAGAGTTTGGGATCGTAATCAATTGTACGTTTGCAATCACACGATAATCTTTGGTGTCAATTACGGTTACATTAGAACTGGCACTATTAGCCACATAAATCCATTGACCATCATGCGTGATTGCCATGGGATTATTTGGTAAAGATGAAGAGGTTACTACTCCAACCTGTATCGTAGCCATCACCTTGTGATCCTTTGTGTCAATAACCGTCACATTTCCAGGAGATCCTTGGCTTAATACATAACAATATTGTCCGTTGGGTGATAGGATAGTAGCAATTGGTGATCCTTGAACCTGAATGTTTGCAATAAGTCGATTCACCTTGGTATCAATGACCGATACGTTAGCACTATTAAAATTTGCAACATATACAAATGACATGGATTCACTCCCTTTCACAAAAAGCGTTTTTATAAGTTTATGTAGATGAAAGATTGTCCTATGTATGGATTGCTACACAGAAGAAAACTCTTCAGATGAAAACTGCTGTGTCATCATGTATCCGTGATTGAAATCAAGACGTATGCGATGCGAATATGACTTTTTTACCGTCCGGCATTGGCTACGTATACAGCCTAACGAGCGCAAAGGAAACAAACTCAATCGGTATCGTTTCAGTCACCAAGTCTCCTACTTACCAGTTCAGCAAAGTGAACGAAAGTTTCAACCGGTCAATCAATCTAAGGTGTAATGGCTAGTGCTCCTGGAAACATATCCACGCTTACTGTGGAGATGACTTGGTTTGTCTTCGTCTCAATCACAGATACCGTGCTTTGGTTTATATTGACAACATAAACATAGCGGTCATCTGCTGTGATTGCTAGAGTGAATGGCGTTAAGCCTACTCCTATTGTTGAGATGACTCGGTTTGTACGCGTTTCAATCACGGACACCGTATTTCCATCCCCATTTACAACATAAACATAACAGTCGTCTGCTGTGATCGCGAGGTTGAATGGATTTAAACCTACTTCTACAGTGGAAATGACTTGATGGGTATTCGTTTCAATCACCGATACCGTAGCACCCTCTATATTTGTCAAATAAACATACTGCCCGTCTGCTGTGATCTCAAGGGACAAGGGGCCATCTCCCACCACAACCGTGGCAATCACTTGATTCGCCTTAATATCCACCACGGAAATATGATTGCTACTTCTATTACAAATATAGGCATACCGTCCATCGGGTGTAATCTTAATGGCGACTGCTCCCTCTCCAATCCCTATCGTCGAAATGATTTGATTCGCCTTCATTGCAAGCACATTTACAGAGTGATCAGAAATTATATTGGCCACATAAGCAAATTGATCATCTGGTGTGATGGCGATCGAACTGGAGAAAAAGTTCGTTTGCAGATTTGCAATGACACGATAATCTTTCGTATCGATTACGGTTACATTACTACTCAAATTATTGAGTACATAAATCCATTGTCCATCATGGGTAATCATCATTTGTGTAAATGGAAAACTCGTAAAAATGACTATCCCAACCTGGACAGTAGCGATCACCCTGTGATCTTTGGTGTCGATAACCGTTACATTCCCTGGCACGCCTTGAATTAATACATAGCAATACTCTCCATTGGGTGATACGATCAGAGCTATTGGCGCTCCTTGAACTCCTATATTTGCAATAAGCTGATTCACCTTGGTATCAATGACCGATACGGTTTCCCCTACAAGATTCCCAACATATACAAACGACATCCATTATCTTCCTTTCAATATAGGCGTTTTTACCCATTTATGTAGATGAAAGGTTGCCCTATGTATAATTGCTACACAGAAGAAAAACCTGCAGGGTCGTGATGTATCCGTGATTGAAACCAAGAAAAATACGTTTTCTTATTCACTGTTTATGAGGAATATAACTTTTTTACCGTCCGCATTGGCACCGTATACTTCCTAACGAGCGCAAAGTGAGTAAATCCAGCCGGTATCATTGCAATCACTAGGAATCCTTGCATAAACCGGTCAACTGATCTAAGGTACAATGGCTAGTGCTCCTGGAAACGTATCCACGCTTACTGTGGAAATCACCTGATTCGCCTTGGTCTCAATCACAGATACCGTAGCATCATTTTGATTTGCAACATAAACATAACGGTCATCTTTTGTAATTCCAAGTGTGATTGGAAAAGAACCCACTCTTACGGTTGAAATCACTTGATGGGTGCGCGTCTCCATTACAGATACCGTGTCTCCTCCATTATTGACCACATAAAGATAGCGACCGTCCGCCGTAACTTGAAGAAAGGCTGGGCCATCATCCACTCCTACTGTTGAAATGACTTGATAGGTACGCGTGTCAATCACGGATATCGTAGCATCATTTCTACTTGCCACATAAACAAATTGGCCGTCTGCTGTGATGTCAAGGGCCACTGGTGCTGCTCCCACCGCAACCGTGGCAATCACTTGATTCGCCTTGGTCTCAATCACCGAGACGTTAGCACTACCAAAATTACAGATATAGACATATCGTCCATCCGGTGTGATTTTAAGGAAGAATGCGGAATCTCCAATTCCTATCGTCGAAATCAATTGATTCGTCTTCGTTGCAATCACGGTTACAGAAGGATTAGTAGTAGTTGTATTCACCACATAGGCAAATTGATCGTCTGGTGTGATGGCGATAGCATTCGGGAGTATACCCGGTTGAACCGTTGCAATCACGCGATAATCTTTGGTGTCAATTACCGTTACATTGCCACTGGTACTACTATCAACTACATAAATCCTTTGTCCATCTTGGGTAATGCCAAGGGGAGTAGTGGCTTGACCTGGAGAAAGTACTACACCAACTTGGATCGTAGCCATGACCTTGTGATCCTTTGTGTCAATAACGGTCACATTTCCTGGAGACCCCGTGCATAATACATAACAATATTGTCCATTGGGTGATCGTATCGTAGCGATGGGGAACCCGACAACTTGGATGTTTGCAATAAGCCGATTCACTTTTGTATCAATGACCGATATATTAGAACCTCCAAAATTTGCAACATATACAAAGGACATCATTCTTCTCCCTTTCCTCAAAAGCATTTTTACAAATTTATGTAGTTGAAACATTGTCCTATGAATGTTTGCTAAACAGAAGAAAACACTATAGATGGATCCTGCAGTGTCGTCATGTATCCATATATGTATAGGATATCCAATCATGGAAGAATAGCTAAACCGAAAGGAAAGGTTCCAGTTTCGATCGTGGATACTACTTGATTTTTCTTCGTGTCTATAACCGATACCGTATCACTATTCGCATTAGCCACGTAAACATACCGACCATTCGCCGTGACCGAGACCGCAGCTGGAGCCGTTCCAACCGGTATCGTTGCAATCAACTGGTTCCTCCTTGTATCAATCGTTGATACGGAATTACCGTTCACGTTAGCTATGTAAATAGATTGACCATCCGGTGTAATAACAAAAGAAAACGGAAAATCTCCCACCTGTACGGTAGACACTGCCCGATGCATTTTCGTATCAATGACTGTTATAGTACTCTCTATTGTATTGGAAACATAGACATATTGGCCGTATGATGAAAATGCAAGATTAGAGGGCCCCATTCCAACTGGAACAGTCGCTACTACCTGATAAGTTTTCACACAAATGACGGCTACCACAGCTTCTGTAAATAGAACCACATAGACATACTGACCATCAAGCGTAACCGCAAGAGCACTTGGGGCACTTGGAGCATTTCCAACAGAAAGGGTAGCCGTCACCTGATTGGTTTTCGCATCGTAGACAGAGACGGTATTGGCTCCTCCATTAGAAACGTAGACATATCGATCATTGCGTGAAATCGCAAGAGAAATTGGAACAAATCCAACTTGCACCGTCGCTATGATTGCATTTGTTTTTGCATCTATAACAGACATGTCATTATTATCTGAATTTAATACATAAACAAACTGACCATCATTTGAAACAATAATGTTGGTTGCTGAAGTAATTCCAGTATCGTCTACTAAGCCAACTTGTATGGTTGAAATAATGGGATGCGTCTTAGTATCGATAACAGCTATATTTCCATTTGCTGTTAAGCATATTGACATTGAGGAGCCATTGCGATAAATAAAGGATTTCCTATCATCTGAATATTTGCTATTATATTGTTGGTCTTGTTATCAATCACGGATACTGTACCGTTTGGATTGGCAAAATCAGCATTGATTACATATACAAGCGACATCTGTCCCCCCCTAGCAAAGAATCTATGATTGTTAATTTATTCAAGTATGTCGTGTCCTATTACGATTCGAACATAAGCGTAAAATAACCCACACCTATTGATTTGGAGTGGGTTATTTTACGCTTACCGATAAAGCAAGTGAGCTAATTAAATGGAATTCACACACAAGTAATCAAACATTACTCGTTTTTTGTTATACTTATCTACACCTACTAAAACGGCTAATAACACCTATCGAATCGCATTAATTTCTTCCTTTGCTTGTAATGTTGCGATTTCTATACTATCTTGAATCTTATTTTTATCGATATTTATCCAGTCTTCATGATGTTGCATATAAGAATAAATAATTGCTCGTGTAGAGGAAATAAGTGCACCCATTCCATTTTCATCAAAATAACAAGACAAATCCTCTGCTTTTCCTCCTTGAGCACCGTATCCAGGAACCAAGAATAAAGAATGTTTTAAAAAGCTACGGATATAGGACGCATCTTGAGGATAGGTTGCTCCAACAACAACGCCAAGGTTTGAATAGCCATAATGACCCATCGTGTCTTTTGCCAAATGATCTAATGTCTCAGCTAGCCTCTGATACATTTTTTCTCCCGATTTCAGCTGTAGATCTTGTAAATCAGATGCGGATGGATTTGAAGTTTTTAATAGAACAAAAATACCCTTAGTTCGATCTATTCTCTCCTGCAAAAAGGGGGTAATTCCATCCCTACCCAGATAAGGATTTACCGTAACAGCATCACCACTTAAGGGGGAGTCCCCTAAAAATGCTTTTGCATAGGCAATTGCCGTTGGTCCAATATCGCCTCTCTTAGCATCATTAATCACTAGCAATCCTTTTGACTTCGCATAGCAAATTGTTTGCTCAAGTGCATAAATCCCATAACTACCATAAACTTCATAGTAAGCAAGCTGCGGCTTTACTGCTAGCACATGTGGATGTATAACATCAATAATCATTTTATTAAACGCTAGGATAGAATCTGTTATGGTTTTAATATCGCTCTGCCCTTTATCTAACAAGCATAATGGAAAGTAATCTGGATTTGGATCTAATCCAACTACCACTGAACTCTCTTTCTTTAAAACTTCTTTGATCAGTAAATCAGCAAAATTGTTCATACAAACCCACACCTTATTGAATAGATATTCTCAGAGCTATATGTTGAGTAAACAATAAAAAGCGAGACTTCCTCTAAAAGAGAAAATCTCGCTTTTTATAAATTCGTGATTTCACATTAAAATCCATCATCAAAAAGCAACGAAATAGACATACCAAAATAACAGCGCAAGACTGTCATACGATGTTTTTTTATAGATGAAGGGATTATAATGTGATGAATAGCTACGAAATAAACAACGGAATTTCCTCTCATAGTCGAATGATTACGGTCACTCGGTAGAAACTTTCAAGCCAATCCTTGATATTATATGAGGGGTTTAATGCTTTATTTTTTATCATTGTATCATGTAGTCTTTTTGTTAACAATAATATTACATGATACAAATATTTATTTGCTAGCGTGACATGATGTGGTAAATTTGTGCGTTTAACCACTTTTGCTTCATGAAATACTTATTTTTCAATCCCGCAATACACGGCGCAAGTGGCTGATCTCTTTTTCGATATGTTTACTGGCATGACGTGCCAGTTGATCTCGGATAAATGGACGGGGATTTTTGAGTGCTTCTAACTCTCTTTCTAAGTACCGAATTTTTCGTTTAATTTCTTTCTCCATTTTCTCCTCCTTCACGCTTGACCTTCTCGTTACGTTAACCCTTATCCTCAATATGTAACAGTATATCGAGAAAAGGGGAATTCCGTGTGCCAAATCACAAACATGTTTACAAAAATGAAGTCTTGCAATACGACCGTATGATTTCGAAACAACCCAATCTTCTTCCACATATTGAAAAGATTGTAGCTGTCGAGGGGCTAGATATTATCGACATCGGTGCAGGTACGGGTCGCTTAACGATTCCACTCGCACAAACAGCTAAGTCCGTGTTAGCCCTTGACCAATCACCAGAGATGTTATCGCTTATAGCCACCCGATTAGACCAACTCGGTCTCTCTAACTGGGAGACACAAGTGGCTGACCATCGCACGATTCCAGTAGAGGACAACCAAGTCGATCTGGTTGTAGCCGGATGGAGTCTTTGCTATCTAGCCAGTTCCAATCAATCTGAATGGAAAGAAAACTTATCTCAGATGATCGCTGAAATTAAACGTGTATTACGTCCAAATGGTTATCTGCTTATTTTTGAAAATATGGGTACAGGTTCACTTCAGCCTCGCCCACCGGCTTATTTAACTTCCTACTTTGAGGCGTTGGATCAAAGCTATCACTTTAATCATTCACTCATACGGACTGACTACACTTTCTCTGATCATGAAGAAGCACTGACACTTACAAATTTTTTCTTTGAAGATGAGATTGTAAAACGTATCTCCTCTGAAGAATGGGTGCAAGTTCCCGAATGGGCTGGCATGTGGTGGAAGCAATTTAAGTGAACTACTCACCACCTACGCTAACGCTAAGAGGTAGGAGTATTCTCAGCTATATTAAATAAAAAATCCGGGGCTGTCACTTATGGGACAGCCTTCACAATCACTAGATTCCATAGCCCGTCTCTGTTTTTTCTGTTGTTTCACATTGAAATGTTAACCGTTTATTGTCAGCACAAATCAACTCATCCTTCTGTTCGTCATAGGACCAGCTCTCTACTTTACTGATATTCTTTTCCAGTTCTTACTCCGCTTACGGTAGAATGATTATAAGGTGATCATAGCTATTTTTGATTTCTTCTCCATTTCGCACCAGAACCTTTCTGGGTGAATAGTATTGGTTATAGATGTACCAGTCAACATCCTGGTGCATTTATAAAGAACGTCATCTCATCGCATTTTTTTAATAAACTGAAGCACTTCCGTAGCGTTGCCACATCGTATTGGGGTTTGTCGATTTCGTTATCGCTTACACTTGAAAGCGATCCGTTAAAAAGGAGGGATTTAGTGGGATATTATGTATTTACGACATTTCTCAACTATACTTTTAGATATATAACCGAGTTAAAAACGCTTGTTCCACTAGCTTCGGTTAAGTTTAAAGTTTCAGTGAATGAAAGTCTGATGCCTGAAACGCCAGTAGCTGTATTAAATCAAACGGCTGTCTCCTACTTAAATGCATGGCAAGGCAAATTTTTGGTTCAACAGGGCGTCTCAATCCCACCTGCATTAAATATTTTTCCTATTTATAGAGTGAACTACTCACCGAACTTAATCTATACTGCACAAGCATTATATAGGGATTTTTATTACCTTTTCTCCTCCCCTTCTATCGGAGCTCAACTCATATCTGTAGAAACTGTCCACAATCAAAACCAATCCTATACTTACTCCCCGTGAACTTTACCATAGACCTCTTGCATAACCTTCGTATCTTAATCCCAATTTATAAATGGCACAGCCGGTTCCTGTAACGATTCGCGTAGATTTTAAGTTGTGTGGGGCTGTCCCCAAAGTAGTAAATCTACTTAAGGGACAGCCCCAGATTTTTTATCAACCCATTTTATAGGTCATGCCATATCCACCTTTGGGATATACCCACTTAATATTATCTGCTGGGCATGCAATGCGACAGGTACCACACTCAATACAGTTTTCATAGGCAACAGTCGTCATCTTTTGTTTCAAATCCCAATCATACACTTCAGCCGGACAAAAATAGTTACAATCCTTGTGGGTACAACTTAAACATTCATTGTGTTCTTTAATGATTAAGTGCGAATTCTCATCACACTTGAAACGAATGGTAAACAATTTATCGGTAATATCTTGACTCATCCGTTCATCGACCTCCATCCTTTATATCCCAATTTAAGCAAATTCATTGTGCCGCCAGCCGCTGTTTTAATTTTATGGAAGGCTTGCTTTTGCTTTTCAGCCTTCGGTATCCCGTTTACTAAGAACATATTGTAAGCGGCATCGTTTAGTGCTGAGGGTAACTTACTAAATAACAGCTCTGGATCTTCATCTTTTAATAATTTATGCATCCCTTTGTACTTTTTCAAATCTTTCATAATAAACGATTGCTTTACTTTTTCATCATATTTGTTCAAAGCTAATGCCGAATGATCTTGCTGAGCAAACGCTTCTATAATGGTTTCACCTGCCATCTTGCCAGAAGCCATCGCTAAATTGGTACCTTCACGATGTACAAAATTGACTAATTGAGCTGCATCCCCAACAACACACCAGCCATCTCCTGATAACGGTGGAATGGAATAGTAACCTCCTTCTGGAATCAAATGACCTGAGTATTCTATCGATTCTCCACCTTGAATCAATTTGCGAATAAAAGGGTGTTTTTTTACTGAATCGAGTACCTCATGTGGTTTTAGACGTTTTTCTCGGAGTTGATCCACCATAACCCCTACACCAAGTGATAAGGTTTCTTTATTGGTGTATAAAAAACCCATCCCCGCCATACCCAGTGAGGTTTCCCCCATAAACTCAATCGTAACGCCTTCGTTTCCTTCTACATTAAAGCGGTCCTCAATTTTTTCTTTGGGTAAAGCGATCACTTCTTTAACCGCCAGTGACACTTCATCTGGATTCCATTCTTTATGAATGCCTAACGATTTCCCTAGCAGAGAGTTTACACCATCCGCAATGACAACGACATTCGCATATAGATCTCCATCATCTCGATCTGTTTTGACACCAACTACTTTATCCCCTTCACGCAGTAAGTCCACAGCTACGGTTTCATAAACTGGAATCGCCCCTGCTTCGACTGCTTTATTCGCAAACCATTGGTCAAATTTTACCCGTAAGCCTGTAAAACAATTGTAAGGTTCTTTATATGCTTCATTTCGATGGCCAAAGGTGACAGCAGATTCTTTGCCCATTACCCATATACGTTGCTCTACAATATTTCGTTCCATTGGAAACTGACGCTCTTTCCAAAATTCTGGCACCAATTCTTCAATTTGCTTTCGATATAATACGCCACCGAAGATGTTTTTGGCACCGGGAAACTCCCCTCTTTCCAATAAAACCACCTTTAATCCCGCGCGTGCCATAGTAAGTGCTGCTGCTGTTCCCCCTGGTCCTGCTCCGACAACAACGGCATCAAATTTTTCGTTCATTTCTATCGCTCCTCACGAGTTTATCCTAATTTAGGCGTGTCAATATGCATAATTATTCAATTTGACCGTCCTCATCTTGGTTAATCAACACTACGTCACAAGCGATTACAAGGAACGTAATGTGACAGTTGGATCTGATTGTTGATCTTTTCGTTGTTTAAAGGCATCAATAAGCGCGGGTACAATTTGAAAGAGATCCCCCACGATCTGATAATGTGCAATCTGAAAGATGGGTGCTTCGGGGTCTTTATTAATCGCAACGATATAATCTGAATTCGACATACCGACTGTATGCTGAACCGCTCCAGAAATCCCGATTGCAAAGTACAACTTAGGTCTAACAGTAAAGCCAGTCTGACCCACTTGATGTGCATGCTTAATCCAACCCGAATCCACGCAAGCACGACTAGCACCGACTTCCCCGCCTAAAACATCAGCAAGTTCTTGTAGCATTTGAAACGGTTCAGGGCCTCCAAGTCCCCGACCACCGGCAACAATAATGTCAGCTTCTTCTAGGTTGATACCGCTTTGCTTTTCAATAAAACCCATCACTTGAGTGGCAATTTTTTCACCCTTCATCGGATTTTCGATCCGAATAATCTTGCCTGTTCGGGATGCATCTCGAGGGAGCGCTTGAAATACGCCTGCTCGCGCCGTAGCCATCTGAGGGCGATATTGTTTACACAAAATCGTAGCCATCATTTTTTCAGAGAAAGCTGGTCTACTCGCCAGCAATAACCGAGAAGGATGTGACTCAACATCAAGTTCAGTGGTATCTGCTGTCAGTCCTGTCGGTAAATGTGTGGCAATCGCACCTGCTAGATCTCGTCCTGTAGCAGAGGCTCCAAATAGACAGATTTCCGGTTTCACATTTTCAATCAGCTTTAAGGTGATTCTGCTATAAGGACGGGTACGATAATCTTTTAATTCAGGACCTTCACATAAATACACTTGATCCGCACCATACCCTATCGCTTCATCAGCCAAATTTTCCACATGCTCTCCGATTACTAATGCCATGAGCGGCACTTCAAGCTTATCTGCTAACTTTTTTCCTGCTCCTAGTAATTGCCATGATACAGGTTTAGCCACACTTTCCCGTTGCTCGACAAATACCATTACACCACGATAATTTGACCAATCCGGCAGTTGGTTTGACATCTATTTCAGCCCCTGTTCTGCTTTTAGCTAATTTCATATAGTTTTGCAACCAATTGATTGGCCACTTCGGCTGGTGTTTCACCTTCTATCTTCTCACCCTCTATCTTGCGAATTTCTGGCACCCATGTTTTAGCTACAATTGTGGGTGAACCTTTCAGTCCAATCTTACTGATCTCCAGATCAGGAAAATCAGCAGTTGTCCATACAATCGGTTTGTACCTGGCTGCGCGAATCATGCCCGGGAGAGAAGCGCGCCTTACTTTATTTAACTCTTTGAGTGCTGTAAGTAGTACTGGAAACGAAGTTTCAACCACTTCAATTCCATCTTCTAAATGGCGATGTACACGTACCGTTTTTCGTTCTGGATTTACTTTAACCACATCGCCTACATAGGTTAACTGTTCTAAATCGAGCCGACATGCCACGCCTGGTCCTACTTGTCCTGTATCTCCGTCAAGTGTTTGTTTACCACAAAAAACCATATCTGCAGGCCCCCACTTTTCTTCCACTTTTTGTATTGTTTTTGCTAATACATAGGATGTTGCCAAAGTGTCTGCGCCTGCAAACTTACGATCCGTAACCAAGACCGCTTCATCTGCCCCGAGGGAAATACATTCTTTGAGTGATTTTTCTGCTGGAGGAGGCCCCATCGTAACTACGGTAATACGCGCACCTAGTTCATCTTTTATTTGTAATGCAGCTTCCAGTCCGTGTAAGTCATAAAAGTTAACAATACTTGGTATCCCTTTACGAATTAAGGTATTGGTGTTGGGATCAATACGAATTTCGCGACTATCCGGCACCTGCTTAATACATACGACAAGATGTAGCATAACTGCCCCTCCAATAAATGTATAAAGTTAATATTTTAAATTATAAGAAATTCAATTAGTTGTGTTGATTTGCATGTTTTTTTCATATGAAACATCGTGTATTTCTCTTCATTGATATAGTCCATATGAAGCATTAAGCAAGATGAGCTTCTTCACCTGTCACCTGACGTAATTCATGATAAAGCCGTCTAGAAGTTAGACAATCGTTAAGGGAATGCGTTTCGAGTACGCGAGACACTTTGAGGGCAATATCTAGTTTGTAAGTCTCCTCTGACTCGAAATAAGCAGAACGACACCAGAACGGCTTACTCCTACACACTGGATAAACCACTACCTTCCACCCAGCTTCTAACCAGATCAGTGCAATTAACCAATGGCTTACATGGTTATACACAATGCCATCACTTTGGTTGAGTCGCATTAGCTTTACTTTATCAGCGTGACCGACTGGAATTTTTGATTTATCGTAAAAATCCCCCA
Organism: Polycladospora coralii; assembly: GCF_014773435.2. Taxonomy (GTDB): domain Bacteria; phylum Bacillota; class Bacilli; order Thermoactinomycetales; family Thermoactinomycetaceae; genus Polycladospora; species Polycladospora coralii. Next base: position 525,730 of record NZ_JACXAG020000001.1, read on the forward strand.
AATAAGGCATCTCCTGCATACACTTCCCCCCTATATTGAATGATCTGCTCACTTTAATATTCTATTAATTAGACTCGCGATTATGAAAGGCATGATCATTCTGACTTTAGATATCTTACATAGTTTGCATGAAAGAGGACAGTATATTACTTATTGTACACTATTTTAGTCTATTGATTAATAGTTGATTTACAGAAAAAACGCAAAATTTTTTTTAGTGAACACTTTTCAGAATGTGGAGGAGACTCTACTTCACCTGGTTAAAAATGGAAAGCGGATGCAAAATCGGTTTGCACGAGTTAAATGATGAAAATAGAGCTGTTGCGTGGACACGCAACAGCTCTATTTTGGGTGATTTCACTAAAAGGTTAGCCACTTCTTAAACATATGTTTGGTTGCTTCACGATTGGTTGCTGCAATCGCTGTCGTAAGCGGGATTCCTTTCGGACACGCTTGTACACAGTTTTGCGAGTTTCCACATTCTTGTAAGCCACCATCATCTAGCAAGGCATCCATACGCTCATCTTTATTCATTTTACCGGTTGGATGGGAATTAAAGAGTTGCACTTGTCCTACAGCAAACGGACCAATGAAGTTGGAATCACTATTCACATTAGGGCATGCTTGCAAGCATACGCCACATGTCATACATTTGGATAACTCATAGCGCCATTGCCGATCAATCTCCGCTTGGCGAGGTGCAGGCCCTAAATCGTATGACCCATCAATTGGAATCCAAGCTTTCACTCGTTTTAACGCATCAAACATGCGACCGCGATCAATCACTAGGTCACGCATCACTGGGAAGGTTTGCATCGGTTCTACTCGAATCGGTTGCGTCAACTTATCAATTAAGGCTGTACATGCTTGTCGCGGCTTACCGTTGATCACCATAGAACAAGCTCCGCACACTTCCTCCAAACAGTTTGACTCCCATTGAATCGGAGCCACTTTATCTCCATTACTGTTTACTGGGTTCCGCTGAATCTCCATGAAAGCAGAGATGATGTTCATATTTTTACGATATGGGATATGAAACTCTTCTTTATACGGGGCAGTATCAGGACCATCTTGTCGGGTCACAATGAGATGTACAGTGGTTTGTTCACTCATTTTTTGTCACTCCCCTCTTTGGAAACCGCATAGTTACGTAGACGTGGTTTAATGAGGGATACATCTACATCTTCGTATTCAAACGCTGGGCCTTCAGGTGTATATTTTGCTTTAGTGGTTTTAAGGAAGTTCTCATCATCACGATCAGGGAAGTCTGGTTTATAATGCGCACCACGACTTTCATCACGCTTTAATGCGCCTATGGTAACCACACGAGCTAGTTGAAGCATATTCCAGAGATGACGCGTGAATGGACCCGCTTGGTTACTCCATTTACTGGTGTCGATCATACTAATATTTTGGTAACGCTCCATCAGCTCTTGAATCTTTTGGTCTGTTTTTTCAAGACGATCGTTGTAGCGAACAACTGTCACATTGTCAGTCATCCATTCACCTAATTCTTTATGAATCACATATGCGTTTTCAGTACCGTCCATTTGCATGAGGTTATCGTATTTTTCTTGTTCCAAGTTTACTTGTTGATTCATAAATTCGGTTGGTAGATCATCCGTACTCTTATCTAAACCTCTTATATATTCAATGGCTTTTGGCCCCGTAATCAGTCCACCATAAATGCAGGAGAGCAATGAATTAGCTCCTAGACGGTTAGCTCCGTGGTATTGGTACTCACATTCTCCAGCCGCAAACAAACCTGGTATATTCGTCATCTGATTAAAGTCCACCCATAATCCGCCCATAGAGTAATGTACAGCTGGGAAGATTTTCATTGGAACTTTACGAGGATCTTCACCCATGAATTTCTCGTAAATCTCAATAATACCACCTAGTTTAATGTCGAGTTCTTTGGGGTCTTTGTGAGATAGATCTAAGTAGACCATATTTTCACCATTAATCCCAAGCTTCATATCAACACAAACTTTGAATATCGCACGTGTCGCGATGTCACGAGGCACTAGATTGCCATATGCAGGATACATTTCTTCCAAGAAATACCAAGGTTTACCATCTTTATAAGTCCAAACACGTCCACCTTCACCGCGAGCTGATTCGGACATTAAACGTAACTTGTCATCTCCTGGGATAGCAGTCGGATGAACTTGGATAAATTCACCGTTTGCATAGTAAGCACCTTGTTGATATACCGCCGAAGCTGCTGTTCCGGTATTAATCATCGAGTTGGTAGATTTCCCAAACATGATACCAGGACCACCAGTTGCCAAGATCACTGCATCAGCTGTAAAACCTTTGATTTCACCACTGCGTAAGTCTTGTGCGACAATACCGCGACAACGACCTTCATCATCTTTGGCTATGCTAACAAACTCCCAGTGCTCATACTTCGTTACTTTTCCTTCTACTTCATAACGACGTACTTGCTCATCTAATGCATATAACAATTGTTGTCCGGTCGTTGCACCTGCAAACGCCGTCCGGTGGTGTTTCGTTCCCCCAAAGCGGCGGAAATCAATTAAACCTTCTGGTGTACGGTTAAAGGGTACGCCCATTCGATCCATCAAGTTAATAATACCTGGTGCTGCTTCACACATTGCTTTCACAGGAGGTTGATTGGCGAGAAAGTCTCCCCCATAAATCGTGTCATCAAAGTGTTCCCATGGTGAATCACCTTCACCTTTGGTATTTACTGCACCGTTAATCCCACCTTGTGCGCATACAGAGTGAGAGCGCTTAACGGGGACAATTGAAAATAGCTCTACATTTGCACCAGTTTCAGCTGATTTTAATGCTGCTGCTAAACCAGCTAAACCGCCACCAACAATAATTATTTTTTCATTCATTGGCAAGTGCTCCCTTCTACTGTGCCAACTGAGTTGCAAAACTTGGATCGGCAAAAGCGATTACTGCGCTTACACCTAGATAGGAAACCATGACAAAAACGACTGCCCATACATAGGTAGAAACACGCTGTGCACGTGGACCAATCGTAATTCCCCAACTGACGAGGAAAGACCACATGCCGTTGCTGAAATGAAAAACAGCCGCAATAATTGCAATAATATAGATGACAACCACAATTGGATTACTTAAAATGCCTGCCATATGTTCAGTCAGATCAGCTGCACTCAGATTATGGATTTCTTTATAAATGCGTGTCTCCCACAAATGCCACATTACAAAAACAAGTGTAATCACACCTGTCACGCGTTGTAACATAAACATATAGTTTCGAAATGTACCGAAGTTGTTTACATTATTCTTTGCTTGGAAAGCAATATACAATCCATAAATCCCATGGTACATTAAAGGTAAAAAGATACCAAAAATTTCTAAAGCCGTTAAAAACGGCATTCCCCACAGCCATTCCACTTGTTCCGTAAAAGCTTGTGCTCCTTCAGTTGCCTTGTAATTTACAAATAAATGTTCGACTAAAAAAAAGCCGACCGGTATCACACCCAACAGTGAATGTAACCGACGGTTAAAAAAACTGCGCTTGGTGCCCATCTTATGCCTCCAATCTCAGACTAAATTGCAGAACAATTCTGCTCATAAAGCTATCGTCAAACCACAGTGTTTATTGTACTCCCAATTTCAATTCATAGTCAAGAAATCGACATGAATCAGTAAAGAAAACTTGCTAACTGATAAGCATTTTCACTAAAAAAGCAAAAGGGAAAGCGTACATGCATTCCCTTTTGCTTGAAAGTTATGTTAGGCATAGTTCTTTAAGACAGATTGCAACTTCAATGCTTGACCCAGTTCCCCTTGCAATTTAATTTTACCCATCATAAAAGCAGTTGTAGGATTTAAGTTCCCCTCTACCAGCTTTACAAAGTTCTCATCACTCATTATCATCGTACAACTAGCATCCCATTCATTTCCTTCTATGTACTCGGCCTTCCCATCAACAAAGCGAACTTGGTAAGTTCCACTCGTTAAATCTAATTGAAAAGTTGAGTTCATATTTTTTATTCCCTCAGGGTTTGCATTTACTTTTGTTACTAGATCCGAAATAACTGTTTGTACCGACATCTTTTTCTCCTCCAATGGTTTAAATTCGTATAAACAAATCTATCGTACTACAATTCAGCAGGTCTGTCAGAAAAAATCTACAGAAAGATTCGGGAAGTGTATCTTGAGCGCCACCCTTTACTAAAGGGTTTGGTGAAAGGGCATGACGAGGTTTCAAATGGATCAATCATATGAGTCGACATCCTTGATGTCACCATTTAGCAATAAGGTGAACTTGGCAGACGTGCTTTTCAGCGTTATAATGTAGTGTAAATAGGTGAAAAATATCTCCTAATGGAGCGTGATAGAATGCCAAGTATGATTGGAATCCCAGGACTTATCCTCATACTGCTCATCGCCTTGTTACTATTTGGGCCTAAGAAATTACCCGCTCTCGGACGTGCGACAGGGCAGACCCTAAAAAACTTTAGGGAAGCCGTAACGGGTAAAGATGATGAGAAAGAAAAAGAAAAAGAACCTGCGACAAAAGTATAATGAAACATTACACAAGCCTAACGACCCACTGTTAGGCTTGTACTACTTTTTGAGAAAGATCAAATCCGATCATATCACTCACATGTATGCCACTTATAACTGAAAGGGTCGTCGTACTGCCAGGTCGCGTTGTGCCTCCTGTATAATAGAGACCCTCTAATTTTTGATCACGAAGAGATGGACTAAAAAAAGCTTTTATTCCATGATAGGCCATTCCACTTAACGCCCCTCGATATGATCCTGTCCAACTTTCCAATTCCTTTGGACCGAACATTAACTCCGTTTCAATCTGATTGGCCAGTCCCTCTAGCTGCCACTCGGTTTCTAATTGATATACCAATTGCGCTTTGTATTGTTTGTAATCAGGGATCCTTTGATCTTGAAATCCTCGAGCCGGTACAGGAACAGTGATACACAAGCTATTTCCATTTAAAGTTTGTACATCGATTGCTGGCGTTAACGGCCATTCACCACGTTCAAATATGTCGACAAACTCTCTCCCAATCTGCTCTGGATAAAACACATTGTGATGGATCAGATGGTCATACTCTTTTTTTATTCCTAACAGACAGATAAATTTAGATGAACTTAGTTTTTCCTCATCGGTAAGAAGGTGCTTTCGTTTTAATAATGTGGCTTGCGCCGTCAGCGTGTCTACATTGGAGACTACAAAATCAGCTTCCCATTTTTGTTCGCTTGAACGAACACCTACAACACGCTCGTCTTTCACTAATATCTCATCTACTTGACACGCTTTATGTATCGTGACCCCGACTTGTTGTGCTAATTTCTCTAATGCAACAATTAACTGCCACATTCCTCCTCTCACTTGATAGGTTCCTTGTGTTAACTCTAGGTAACCGATCATTGCACCCAATGCGGGCATTTTGAAGGGGGATGCATTCATATAATCCGCGTAACGATTCATCATACCAATAAGACGTGGGTCGTCAAAAAAATAGCGATGTAAACGATCCATTGATTGAAATGGATGAAAGGATAACCACGCTTTCATCCCCTTTAATGAGAGCAGATCTTGCCAAGAAAAGAGTGGATTGTTTAGCCAATACGCCTCCACACCTTTATAAATGGATTGCAAGCGATTTAAATAATCGATAAAACCTAAGCGATCTTCAAGTGAAAAATACTTAAGTTGATATGCCATATGATCTGGATTTGCGGTGAGGTCAATCACTTGGCTATTATGAAAAAAGTGACGACTATTTACAGATAAGGGTACAAAATCTAAAGTTTCAGTAAGTCGTTGCCCTGCGTCATGAAATACTTGTTCAATTACCCATGGCATCGAAATCGGAGTAGCACCAATCTCAAACACATGCTTCCCTTCTTCAATCCGCCGAATTTGCCCTCCTAATTGATCTTGTTTTTCCAATAATGTCACAGCATTTCCATCTAGCGCTAAACGTATCGCTGATACCAGACCCGCTATGCCACCACCAATCACAATGCCTTGATTCATTACTGTTTTCTCCTTTTGTATGAGGTCTTTATCATCCGTCGTGCAGAGACGGTTTACACGACGGATGATAAACGATCAGGCATGTCCATTTGCATTAAATCGCCATAATAAGTCGCCTCGTATGTTAGCTATTTATCCTTGTGATTTAATGCCTGAATAATCGTTTCTGCCAGCTTCGTGCTTAACCCCACTTTTTGATATTCTTCAAGAGGAGCCATCTTCATTTTTTCAAGTGTGCCGAAGTGTTGATATAGTTTTTGCTTTCGCTTTGGACCTACTCCCGGAATATGATCTAATTCAGATGCAATCATGTGTTTCGCTCGCACCTGTCGATGAAATGTGATCGCGAAACGATGTACTTCTTCTTGTATCCGTTGAATGAGATAAAACTCACTCGTTCCTCGTTTCAAAGTGACACGTTCAACTGGCTCTCCAAATAATAACCCCGCTGTCTGATGCTTATCATCTTTTACCATTCCGGCAATGGGGATATATAGACCTAGTTCATTCTCTAAAATATCGGCAGCTGCCGACATTTGTCCTTTTCCACCGTCTACCAATATTAGATCGGGTAAAGGAAGATCTTCCCTAAGTAAGCGTGTATATCTTCTCCGAACCACTTCACGCATCGTTTCATAATCATCCGGTTGTTTAACCGAACGAATTTTATATTTACGATATTCTTTCTTAGCAGGTTTCCCATCTATAAATGAGACCATGGCTGAAACCGGATCCGTTCCCTGTATATTGGAATTATCAAAAGCTTCGATTCGACGCGGTACACCGATTTGCATCACTTCACCAAGCTGATAGATCGCCGCTAACGTTTTCTCCTCATCTCTTTCCATCAATTGAAATCTTTCTTGCAGTGCAATCTCTGCGTTTTTGTGAGCTAATTTCAACAACTCTTTTTTGTTACCACGCTGTGGCGTATGGATATCAATATGGGGAAAGATTTCACTGATTATGGCATGATCAACATCAGATGGCAGATGAATCTCTTTGGGTTGAGCCGGTGCATCATAATAAAACTGAGACACGAAGGACAAAAAATCCTCCTCTGGCTCCCTATAATGCGGAAAGATCGATACATCCCGTTCGATGAGTTTCCCTTGACGCACATAAAAAACTTGAATACATAACCAACCTTTTTCAGCCGCATAGCCGAACACATCACGATCACTCTGATCGGAAAGTGCCATACTTTGCTTTTCCATCGTTTGGTCAATACCCGCAATTAAATCACGTAACTCCTTTGCTTCTTCAAAAGCTAAGTTTTCAGAGGCGATCTCCATTTTTTTACGTAATTCTTGTTTCAGCTCAGGGTAGTTCCCATTGAGAAAACGCGTAATCTTTTTGGTAATTTCCTCATACTCTGTTCCATCTATTTTTTCGACACAAGGGGCTAGACATTGTCCCATGTGATAATATAAGCAAACCCGATTGGGAAGCGTCCGACATTTTCGTAGGGGAAAAAGCCGATCTAATAATTTTTTTGCGTGTTGTGCCGCACCCGCATTGGGATACGGACCGAAATACTTTGATCCATCTTTGCGCAATTTCCGTACGATTTCTAAGCGTGGATGTTTTTCTTTTGTTAAGCGAATGTAGGGATATGTTTTATCGTCTTTTAATAAGATATTGTATTGTGGACGATGCTTTTTAATCAAATTACATTCTAAAATAAGCGCTTCCGTAGGGGTACGCGTCACGATATACTCAAAGTCTACAATATCCATCACTAGACGTAAGGTTTTAGCATCATGACTCCCCGTAAAATAAGATCGAACACGGCTCCTTAAGCTTTTTGCTTTTCCGACATAAATGATCTCCCGATCCTTATTCTTCATTATATAGCAACCGGGTTGATCCGGAAGGAGAGCCAATTTATCTTGAATCGTGCTCATCGTTTAACTTCCTTCCCTTCTCTATCTATATACTAATGAAATGTTCTGCGATCAAGTAAAATTCTACTATAGATGTACCAAAAAAATAACACATACTTTCAAGGTTCGTTTATTTTATTATCATTTTCGACAAATTTTGTCTTATGTTGACAATTTTCATGACTAATTATATGCTTATGGAAAATTTAAGATTGGAGAATATCTATGAATCATCTAATGAAACATGGCTTCAAAATATCTTTAGGTGCTATCTTGCAAATTTTCATAGTAGGCATTCTGTTAATAGCGTTAAATGCAATCCCTGTCATTATTTTTATATCTATTTTTGCAGCTAAAGTCACTTTTTTATTCGAAAATAATATGGACCCTTCCGCTTTATATGACGACTTAGGAGTAGGGGTTATTATTTTCATGGTGTTTTTTGTGATTTATTTGTCATTTACAATCTTTTTGGTAAATACTTATATTACAAATGGGCTATATCGAGCTAGTATCCAATCTGTATTTAATCGACGTGTATCTATCAGTGATGTAATCTCACTAGTTTTTAAAGATTACTTATCTATTTTAGCTGTTATACTCATTTCTGCCGTTTTGTTGCTTCCTTTTAGAATTTTTTCAGGAATTCTCAGTTATGCAGATTATCCAATATCGGCACTCCTAGTCGACTTTATGATCGGATTTATGAGTCTTGTTTTCGTGCTATATTCACCTATTTTAATTATCCATGAAAAATTAGGTGTTTGGAAATCCATTCAGACCTCCTTTAAAATTTTTACAAAAAAATTTGGTAAAGCATTTATTGGCGTACTGATTTTTATAGGTATTCCTTCTGTCATGTTTGGTTTTTATATGCTTTTTTCCTTTTTGATAGCTCTAGCTGTTGGGGCTGTAGATTCGGGAATAGACGGGGAACTTACTCCATTGTTTTTCGTTACGGTTTTCTTATTCATCCTTGTTTTTATTTCTGTCATATACCCTATTGTCAATTCATTCACTATCCTGTTGACTGTTAATTATTATAGAAAGCAGATTAGACCTCATTTTTTCATAACAGAAGAAGAACCACACCTTCAAACAACTGATGAGACGCCATCTTTTACATTTGAACCCCATCAAGCCCCAAACAAAAAAGATGATGATGAGTCACCATCCCATTAAAAAAGCGAGCCGATACGGCCCGCTTTTATTCTTTAAACGTACTCTTTTAACCACTGGATTAATTGATCTTTTTGTTGTAATCCAGTCATTTTTGAGACCATCTCACCATCTTTAAAAACAACTAAAGATGGAATCCCCATAATGCCGAACTTGCCCGCACTTTCAGGGTTATTATCTACGTTTACTTTAGCAATCGTAAGCTTATCGCCTAATTCAGCACTCACTTCATCTAGAATCGGAGCAAGCATCTTACAAGGTCCACACCATGGTGCCCAAAAATCAACCAATACGGTGCCCGTACCTGTGCTTTCCACATCCGTAGCAAACGTTTTATCTGTTACTTCAACAATAGCCATTTCAAAGTCCTCCTTCATCGCTGTTCATATCCATATCTGCATCGCTTATTTTTTCCACAAACAGCGCATCTATGATAGTATACCATTGGTTATAAGATCCGCCAACTATTTCGCCACCCGAAATAGTTATCGAAAAAGAGCACAAGGGCCCTTGTGCTCTTTTTGTTCCCGCTTTGGCGTTGTATTAAACCTAACCCTCAGCTAATACTTTCTTGAATTCCTCAGTGAGTAGTGGAATCACTTCAAATAGATCCCCTACAATCCCATAGTCCGCTACTTGGAAAATAGGCGCTTCTGGATCTTTGTTGATCGCCACGATCACTTTAGAGTTTGACATACCGGCTAAATGTTGGATGGCACCTGAAATTCCTGCTGCAATATACAGATCAGGTGTAACCACTTTACCTGTTTGTCCAATTTGCAGTGCATAGTCACAGTACTCTGAGTCACATGCACCACGAGAAGCTCCTACTGCTCCACCTAATAATTGAGCAAGTTCTTCTAGTGGTTTAAAGCCATCTTCACTCTTCACACCACGACCACCCGCTACGATTACACTAGCTTCACTTAAATCAACACCATCGCTTGATTTTTTCACAACGTCTTTTACAATCGTGCGAATCGTGTCAGCTGCAAGCGTGACCGATAAATCTTCAACATCAGCAGTACGTGTTGTATCCGCTTCTTGTGCAGGGATATTATTCGGACGAAGCGTAGCAAAAATAATACCTTCTTTAACTGCTTTTTTAACAAATGCTTTACCCGCATAGATTGGACGAGTAAAGACCACTTTCCCGCCATCAACTTCAATGCCGGTCACATCAGACAGCAATCCTGCACCGATACGTGCTGCAATACGAGGGCTTACGTCACGACCTACAGCAGTATGTCCTGTGAAAATCACTTCTGGCCCTACATGATCAATCACTTGTTTAAAGGCTTGAAAATAGGCGTCAGTTGTATATTGATCCAATTCTTGATTGGATACCGTAATAATTTTGTCCGCTCCATGGTGGGCAAGTGTGTCGGCTAATTCCTTACCATTGCTGCCAAAGATTGCAGCGGTAATTTCGCCACCATCTGCAACCATTTTCGCTGCTGCAAGTGATTCTAAGCTGACATTACGAAGTTTTCCTTCACGAATATCTGCTAATATAAGTACTTTTTTACTCATGGTTTTCTCCTCCTCAGCACTAAATTACTTTCGCTTCAGAACGTAGTAATTGCACAAGCTCTTTTGCTTGAGCATCGATATCGCCAGAAAGAATCTTTCCTGCTTCTTTCTTAGGAGGCAAGAAGGTTTCCAAGAGTTCTGTTTTGGCAGCGATTTCATCTTCATCTAGATCTAGATCATCTATATCTAAGCGAGAAAGTGGTTTTTTCTTAGCTTTCATAATTCCTGGTAAAGAAGGATAACGTGGTTCGTTTAATCCTTGTTGTGCTGTAACCAAAATAGGTAATTTGGAATCAATCACTTCCAAATCTCCCTCTACGTCTTTTTCAACTGTTACAGCCTCTCCATCAATGGTAAGCTTTGTTGCAGTCGAAACATGTGGAATATTTAGCAATTCAGCTAAACGTGGACCTACTTGTGCAGAACCATCGTCAACTGCCATGTATCCACAAAGAATAATATCAAATTCAATATCTTCTTCTTCTATAGCACCTTTAACCACATGGGGAATGGTATGTTCGTCGATCTCTTCATCAAAATCTTCAATATCAACAATTACACCTTTATCAGCACCCATTGCCATTGCAGTACGTAATGCTTGCTCTGCACGCTCAGGTCCAATGGTTAGAACGGTCACTTCCCCACCATGTTCTTCTTTTAATTTAATCGCTTCCTCAACAGCGTATTCGTCGTAAGGGTTGATCACAAACTCAACGCCCTCTTCGTTAATACGACCATCTTCTAATACGATTTTTTCTTCAGTGTCAAATGTCTGTTTTAAGCAAACCAGAATATTCATCAGTTTTCCTCCTAACTGATTATGGTTTTCCAAAACCATGGATGAACAGATTGTGAATATCATCCACTTGCTCAAGTAGTTTATACTTATGATTTTTCGTGATCCATGATGTAACGGTTTCGTCTAATGTCCCAAAAATCATTCTTCTGGTGATCCGGATATCCATATCCGAGCGAAATAGATTTTGTTTTACACCATCTATTAAAATTTGATCAATCACATTCAAATATCGCTTTAATATTTTTCCTATCCCCTTACGTACCTCAGGATTGGACTGGCGTAACTCAATCTGCGTCACAATGGCCAACATATGATCACGTTCTAAGTTTTCAAAATGCAAGCGAATGAGATGGTAAAGTTTATCAATCGGTGACTCCACTTGCTGGAGTGCCTCTTCCACCTGACTAATAAAACGGCCCATCTTATCACTAAAAAGTGAGATCAGAACATCATCTTTATTTTCAAAGTAAAGATAGATCGTACCATCTGCCACTTTAGCTTCACGGGCAATCTTTGATACTTGTGTATTGTGGTAGCCATATTCCGCAATCACCTTTACGGCTGCTTCAATGATTGCATCATATTTCGCTCCTGTCCGCTTCGCCATGGCCATGTTCCCTTCTGTCATTAATGAATGACTGTTCATTCAATGAATAGTTTATTATGCAACGACGTACTTGTCAACGTATAGATACATAAATTTCTACATTAGTTTGCAACAGCTTCTTTTTCTTTTTCTTCGTTTTTCATTTGCTCCACAGCTTCTTCTTGAATCACTCTCCGTAAGACTTTACCTACCGCTGTCTTAGGTAACTCTTTCCGGAATTCGTAAATCCGCGGCACTTTATATTTGGCCAACTTCTCCCGACAAAATTGATCAAGTTCTTCTTCAGTAATATGCTCAGCTTCTTTGAGGACAATCGTCGCTTTAACGGTTTCTCCACGATATGGATGTGGCACACCGACAACCGCCGCTTCTTGAATCGCTGGGTGTTCAAATAGCACTTCTTCTACTTCACGTGGATATATATTAAAGCCACCTGCGATGATCATATCTTTCTTGCGATCCATAATGAAGAAATAGCCATCTTCATCCGTACGGGCCATATCCCCTGTACTTAGCCAACCCTCTTCATTAATGGTTTTCTTGGTATCCTCAGGCCGGTTCCAGTAGCCTTGCATCACTTGTGGACCTTTAACCATTAATTCGCCGGTCTCCCCGATTGGGAGTTCTTCTTTCGTTTCTGGATCTACAATACGTGCATCTGTATCTGGCCATGGTAGACCGATCGTTCCACTACGCTCACGATTCCATATTAAGTTACAGTGTGTAACAGGCGATGTTTCAGTCATACCAAATCCTTCAACAAGAAAACCACCTGTAATCTCCTCAAATTTTTGTTGAACATCTAGCGGAAGTGGTGCTGATCCACTAATACAAGCTTTTACAGAAGAAAGGTCATAATCTTTAATTTTAGGATAATTAATCAGTCCAACATACATGGTCGGTGCCCCTGGGAAAAATGTAGGACGCTTCTTCTCAATCATATCTAAAATTTCTTTAACATCAAATTTTGGCACTAACAGCATGGTGGCCCCGATGAGCATCGCAAAGTTCATTACGACCGTCATACCATACACATGAAAGAAAGGAAGTGCCCCCACAACTGAAGACTGCCCATCACGGTCCGTCGCATTCAACCAATTCGCCGCCTGTATCGCATTTACAATCAAGTTGCGATGGGAAAGCATAGCCCCCTTCGCAAGCCCAGTAGTTCCACCTGTATATTGGAGTAAAGCTAAATCATTTCCAGACTCATAAGGAACTGTGACAGGTGTTGGAAGCGTTTTCTGAATCAAGCTTTTAAAAGAAAAGATGTTGTCCGCTTTAGGAACATTAACTTTAATACCATCTTTTCTTAATGTGAGTGGATATAACCAATTTTTTGGAAAAGGCAAATAATCTTTTACACTCGTTACAATCAGATTTTTGAGTTGTGTTCCTGGACGCACCTTCTCAACACGCGGATAAAGTAGGTCTAAACATACAAGCGTTTCTGTACCCGAATCTTGCAATTGATGTTCAAGTTCTCGTTCCACGTATAAAGGATTGATCTGGACAACTACACCACCGACGAACAAAGTCGCATAGTAGGCGATCACGGCTTGTGGTGAGTTGGGTAACATAATTCCAACACGGTCCCCTTTTTTAACACCTAGCTCTTTCAAGCTATTGGCAAAGCGGTAAACGTCATCTAGTAGTTGTTTAAATGTGATCGATTTACCTAAGAAGTAAATCGCCTCGTTTTGAGGAAAATCATTTGCAGAATCAACTAGAAACTGTGTTAATGGTACATCTGGATAATCAATCTGTTTCGGTATATAGGATGGATACTTGTTATACCATGGTCTTTCTACCGCAGTCATAAAAGAGCCCCCGTTTCTTGACTGAACAGTCATTCAAATATATTTGTTTTATCGACCGAAATGTAACTTATCATTCACAAAATCATTTTAACTAATTTCACATTTTTTTTAAACCATTTATTTCACAGTTTTGTTGATTTCTTAATAGAAATTCGTTCCAAAATGATAGATAGGCTACGAAATTACAGCAAAAAAAGACACCTCGTATTGATCATAATCATTGTAGATACAAGGTGTTTGACTATCTTTATTGCGTATCAGGATCTTGTGGTGATACGATGCTAGGTCGTTTATGTTTATTTGGCATCGGGGTTCGAATTAAGACATCTTTTAATGCTTTTCCATTAAAAGGAATAAGGGGCCATAGGTACGGTGTATTTAATGCATTTTGACGGGATAACCAGATAAACCATGCACCAGAGCCCAATACGAGTCCCCATCCTCCGAATAAAGCGGTAACTGTCAAGAGTATCATTCTGGTCAGTTTATTGGCCAAGCCTAATTCATAACTAGGTGTAGCAAAAGTCCCGATAACAGCAATGGCTACATATAAAATAACTTCTGGGGAAAACCAACCTACTTCGATGGCGATTTCTCCAAGTAAGATCGCTGCGATTAAGCCCATGGCGGTAGCGAGTGGGGACGGTGTATGTATCGAAGCCATGCGGAGTATCTCTATCCCGATTTCAGCTAGGATAATCTGCAAATAGATGGGAATGGCTACCGCTTCCTGTACCCCTATAAAAGCGAGCCAGCTCGGTAAGATCTCAACATGCGTCGCTAAAAAATACCAAACCGGTAATAAAAAAAGGGACATCAAGATAGCTAGCAGTCTTGTCCACCTTAAAAATGCACCCGTTGCCGGTTCTTGTCGATATTCTTCTGCGTGCTGAACATGATGAAAAAAAGTTGAAGGTGTAATCATCACACTAGGAGAAGTATCCACATACACCAAACAATGTCCTTCCAATAAGTGTACAGCTGCAACATCAGGGCGTTCAGTATACCGAACAAAGGGATAAGGATTCCATTGCTTGCGAAAAATATATTCTTCTAGACTTTTCTCTGCCATCGGTAAACCATCAATATCAACTGCTTCGATTTTCTGTTTTAACGTTTTGACATAGCCTTCATCTACCACATCTTTGATATATGCCACGCATATATCCGTCTTGGTTCGTGTTCCGACTTGCATAAATTCAAATCTCAAATTGGGATCACGGATGCGCCTCCGGGTTAAAGCGGTATTAAATATGATGGTTTCTACGAAACCATCACGTGACCCTCGCACTACGCGTTCAATATCAGGCTCCTCAGGTCCCCGTGCGGGATAGGTACGGGCATCAATGACAATAGCCGTTGTTTCCCCATCAATGAGTAAAACGAGTGGTCCTGATAAGACATTATCAACCACTTTCCTGATTTCATCTGTGGTCTCGATTTCAATATAAGGAATTTCGGTCTGCAGGAGTTTTTTTATCTTATCACCAGTCAGATCAATGGGATTTATGCCAGATAGATGCTCCATGATGCGATTTAAAATGTCATCTTTGACAAATCCATCCACAAAATACATCGCAAAGTCTTGATTACCGTACTTTAATTTACGAAAAAGCATATCGAAACTTTCATCAACGCCCAGAATGTCATCTAGCAATTTGATGTTTTCCGATAAACTTTTATTTAGTTTTTGTTTTGTCCATTCAGGTAGTTTAGTTTGACTCATCGTATCCACCTATTATGTGTCATTTCGCATAGTATGTCCGATCTCCCTCTTTTAAATCCGTTTCAAGTAGCCTACAATAAGAACAACATATGATGAAAGGAACGACAGCATGAGCTTTGATGTAATCGTAATTGGTGGAGGGCCAGCAGGTCTGATGGCAGCGGCGGCGGCAGGACTACACGGTAGCCGTGTTCTCCTTTTAGATAAAGGAAATAAACTAGGGCGTAAGCTGGCGATTTCTGGTGGTGGTCGCTGTAACGTAACCAATATAAAAGAAGTGGATGAATTGATTCAATACATACCGGGGAATGGGCGGTTTTTGTATAGTGTCTTTTCTGTATTTAACAATAAGGACTTAGCCCGTTTCTTTGAAGATATGGGTGTAAAATTAAAAGAAGAAGACCATGGACGGATGTTCCCAGTCTCTGATAGCGCCAAATCAGTTGTTAATGCATTGGTACAAAAAGTGAAAGAAGTAGGTACCACCATTCGAGTAAATACATCTGTAAAGTGTATTCAATATCAGGATGGTGAAGTAAGGGGTGTAGAGCTCGAAAATGGAGAGATCCTCACCGCTCGTTCTGTCATAGTGGCCGTGGGTGGAAAGTCTGTTCCGCAAACTGGAAGTACGGGCGATGGATATGCATGGGCAGAAGAAGCTGGCCATCGCATTACAGAGTTATTCCCCACAGAAGTACCGCTAACATCTCCCGCCGGATTTATTCGGCAAAAAAGCTTACAGGGATTATCGCTACGGGATGTAAGCTTGTCCATCTATAATCCGAAAGGAAAAAAATTAATCACCCATCGAGGGGATATGATTTTCACGCATTTTGGCTTATCGGGTCCCATTGCTCTTCGCTGTAGCCAATTTGTCATAAAAGCCTTACAAAAATTTAAAGTATCTACTGTCCCGGTTCATATTGATCTATTTCCCGATCTTACTGTCGGACAACTAGAAGAAGTATGGCGTCAAAAGTTTAAAGATCACAGCAAACGCGTGCTACGAAATGTTTTAAAAGAAGTTCTACCTGAACGCATCATACCTGTCATCCTACATAGACAAAGCATAGATCCTGAAACGCAATATGCACAACTTTCCAATGAGCAGTTTCATCATATCATCCAACTTGCAAAACAGTTTGTCGTGCCCATAGATGGCACACTCTCTTTGGAAAAAGCATTTGTTACTGGTGGCGGTGTACATATCAAAGAAATTGAACCTAAAACCATGCAGTCTAAATTAATGAAAGGATTATATTTCTGCGGTGAAATTTTAGATATCCATGGCTATACAGGTGGTTATAATATTACAGCAGCTTCATGCACAGGCTACGTAGCTGGTAAAAGTGCGGCAGAGCGTGATCGGAGGACTTATGCTTAAACGGAATTTACCCCCCGCTTTTTTAGAACAAATGCAATCCATGCTGCAAGAAGAGTATCACACCTTTATGGGAACCTATGAAGTAGAGCCGACACGCGCTTTACGTGTGAACACTTTAAAAACAACCCCGGAGACTTTAACAGCGTCCGTCCCCTTTAAGCTCGATCCGATTCCATGGTGTGAGGAGGCTTTTTATTATCAACATCATGTGGATCGCCCGGGGAAGCATGTTTATCATGCAGCTGGACTTTACTATATTCAAGACGCCAGTGCGATGGCCCCCGCTGAGGCCCTCGAGGCACAACCAGGTGAACGCATATTAGATTTATGTGCTGCTCCAGGGGGGAAAACAACCCAAATTGCTGCACATATGCAAGGGCAAGGTGTGCTAATCGCGAATGAAATTGACAGTCAGCGCATTAAAGCATTAGTCGAAAACTTGGAGCGATGTGGTGTAACCCAT
Source organism: Polycladospora coralii (assembly GCF_014773435.2). Lineage (GTDB taxonomy): Bacteria > Bacillota > Bacilli > Thermoactinomycetales > Thermoactinomycetaceae > Polycladospora > Polycladospora coralii. The sequence continues at coordinate 543,143 of NZ_JACXAG020000001.1, forward strand.
GCTACAGTGTTAAATGAGCGTCCCGAACATTTAACGACTCGCTTCCACCATTACTTTGACCGTATTCTCGTAGATGCACCTTGTTCAGGCGAGGGCATGTTTCGGAAAGATGCAGATGCTTGTGCAAGATGGAGTACCCGCACGGTAGACAAGTGTGTCGATTTACAAATGGAAATCCTTACATCTGTCGCTCCTATGCTTCGACCCGGTGGGAGATTGGTTTATTCCACTTGCACCTTTAATCCGTATGAAAACGAAGAAACCGTGGCCCGTTTCATGGCACAATTTCCCGAATTTGAGCTTGTACCCGTCCCACAACTGGTTCATTATCAAGCCGGACGTCCGGAGTGGATACGCACTCCTACTACCGAAGATCTCACACAGACCGCTCGTCTCTGGCCCCATCATTTACGAGGAGAAGGGCACTTTGTAGCTGTACTCCAAAAAAAAGAGGGTGAGAAGCAGACACGAAAAGTAAAACATAAGAAAACATCGATCCCGAAAGACGCGCTCAAGCACTGGCACCAATTTAAACAAGATGTTTTAAATTCGTTTCATACCGATGAGCATCTCACTCTATATGGCGAGCATCTCTACCAGATCTCCCCTGACTTACCGACTCTTAAGGGGCTTCGTGTAGAAAGACCCGGCCGCCATTTAGGACAAGTAAAGCGTAGTCATTTTATTCCTTCTCACGCTTTAGCACTCTCGCTCACCACTGAGGCAGTCAAGCAGACGCAAAATTTTACCGCAGATGATCCGAACCTACTTCTTTACTTACAAGGCGAAGCACTGCCTACCACACTTTCAAAAGGTTGGACATTAGTCACAGTGGATCACTTTCCACTCGGATGGGCCAAAGTATCAGGCGGACTTCTTAAAAACCATTATCCCAAATGGTTGCGCTGGGATCGTCATGTGACAAGCTGACAGTACATAGGCTAAAAGTAATACCCTAGAGATGTGGAAGGAATTGCATGAACAAAAAAAGTGTACTTGAAAATAGGCCAAAACAACCCATTCTCTACTCCCCTATGGCAATGGGATTTATGCATCCCGACTGGATTTACTTGGCGCATTTAATGGAAGAAGAAGCAGAAGAAAACAGACCGGAGCCCGTACCAGCAAAAACCGTGGTAGAAAAGCCACAACATCAAATTAAAATTAATATCTATGCACGAAAATAAGGCAGGGAATTCACTTGAAATTCCCTGCCTTACGATTATATATCGTGAAGGAGTAAGAAGAGCTGTCATCTGATTATATTGATCAATCCGTATCTCCTATACAAATAACCCATAATTTGTTCTTTTCGATATCTTATAACGATCTATGAGTTATCCCATGCTACATTATAAAACCATGAACTCCACGGATTAGTAAACTCTGTTTTTCCTGTCTTCCAATCCATAACTAGATCTCTGAAATTTTCTGCTATCTTCTTCGCCTCTCTCGCAGTCCCATCAAATCGTACATGAGCTCCACCATTATATCATTCTTGCTAATACATATTAGAGCTCAAATACATAACATTGCTCAAAATCAGGTTCATGCTGAATACCTTTTTCTAATTTTAAACATGGAATAGACATTGCAATGGCGGGTGAGAGAAATAACTCTTGTAAATTTCTCTTATATCCATTTTCATTGAAAACACAATATATTACATCTTCATCTAGAACCTGATAACAGTTAATAATGATATCTCCATTTACATGTGTCTTCTTGATAGAAGTGGTTAATTGAATAACTTCATCTAAGTGGGTTACTTCAATCGATTCTAAAGATCTCTTGGGAGACACTTCAATCCGCTTCTAAATATAATCAGATACAATTATTCCCACTAAGAACGCTTTACTAAAACAATATTTTTTCAAAACGCTTAACCTGGGAAATATTGCTTTCATCTCCAAAATTCCAATGTTTAATGATTTCGGTGGAAGACATTTGAATGATGTGATTGTAAGCATAGGCGTTTTGAGAATACCATATCTCAAATAATCCAACACTTGAATTTTTAGACAAGAATATAAGGTTTGCTTCTTCAAAAGTAAATTTTACACCGATATCTACTTTAAGATCCCAAGATCCGGAATCATTGCTCCACATTAAATGATCTGTAATCCTGGAAATAGATTTTAATGTCTTATCTTTAATGATATACTGCCAATTTTGTTCCTCCAGTTTATCTGCCAAATTCGTTTTAAGCTTCAGTTTAGGTGCTTCTTCACCATCTGTCATCAACTCCGGCTCGTCCACTTAACAATAGCTATTTTTTCTGCTATTTATTAGAAGTTCAAGCCCCATAGTATAACTGATTCCATTCTTAGATTGTAGCTCTTCTTGGTCATCAATTAATATATTACAAACTTCATTTTCTAGCTCTATTAATTGATCCAAGTTTTCTTTATCCATGAAAGAGTTTATTAAATGTTTCATTTCATCACCTTTTTGGTACAAAGTGTACTTTTTGCGCCTTATATTTCCCTTCTCCATGTATCTCTACAACTGGCGTTTTATCAGAAGAAGATGTTTTTCTAAGCACATTTTATTTAGATTCTCCCACAGCTTGAAAGAATAATTGTAGACCTGATAGCTGGGGTTTACCCAATACAGTCTTAAAAACAAATGTTTCCTAGATAGTGAATGCCATGGCAAAATATGTACGAATATGCATCTTTCAGCAGTACGAAAATAGGGCCAGTCTTCAAAGTTATGATTAGATAGACGGAAATGACTTTATAGACATGGGAGAAGCCACTCCTACAGTTGTAAGAATGACTTTTAACAATTATACGTTTACCCATTCATAGCCTAGATCTTCAATTCTAGCATCTTTATAAGAAAGACCCTTATCCTCGAGGGAAACAATTCAATTATGGAAGTTAATGATAGAAATAGATGGGTTTTCTTCCCATGTCGCTTCACATTCATCACAAATATAAACTATTTGATTCAGCTTAATGATTTTTGCCTTGTATATTAATCCATTTCCATCACATCTTGGATATACTACTTTCCCTTTAAATATTTCCAACGACTATCAAATCCTTGCTTGAATCCGCTTTTAAATAGAAAATCTTCTAGCTGATTTTAATCTTATCGATCATACATATGATCCATTTGTTTTTTTCTCAAATGAAATATCTCCAGGGCTTCTTCTTTTAAATCAACAAGGTCGTCAAAATGATTGGTGTGCATAATTAATTCCTTATACCCCCACACATTGGACACACTATTCTCTCTATACCCTAGAAAAGTATGATACCAATCTGATGGTAGTCTATGGTCAATTAATTCAAAAAGATCTGCATAATACCACTTCGCATAACCATACTCATCATGCAATAAATATTTGATTTCTCCACCACTTAAACACATTCCGTAGACATTATAAACATCGTCTATACATAGCCCTTTAAAAGTAGTAGTTAGTGTATTACCTTGCATGACTGACTCTCTGGGGAACATATATCTCTTATTTTTAATACATTTTACTTTCATCAAAACCCTCCTTAAGTATTACTAGTGTGCATTGTGTGCAGTATGCAAACTGTTATGTTATTAAAGGTTTCAATTGGATAGATGGAAGTCGGTTTATTTACATAAAAGAAGCCACCTTTACTGCTATAAGAATGGCTTCTTTCAAAATTTAATTACTATCAAGTAAACTAGACTGCAATTTCATCTTCAACTCTAATGCCCTTTGCTGAGTTGGATTTACTTTTAGGATTTCTAATGATAATTTGAATGCTTCTTGAGATGATACTAATCTTTCAGGTATATCATGAAATAATAATAGATATTCTTTATAACTGATTTCATCAGGAGCTAACTCGATTGCTTTTCTAGCGTGATATAGTCCTGCATGATAGGCACCTGTCAAATGTGATAATGCCGTACTTAAAACTACAGATGCTATATAATGATGGAATGCATTTTCACTCTTTTCAATAACACTTAGCATAAAAAAATACGCTGATATATTCTCTAATTCAAAAGCAACACTTACTACTCTTTTTTCAAATTCTTCCTCAGATAAGCTCTTTAATTGTTCGAAAGCGTTAATGAAATTTCCGTTTTGCACATTCTCTGCAAAATCCAAAGTATAATCCTCCTCAGTTTTTCTCAACCCAACCGTTTGATACTTTAACCCCACGATCTGTTTTTGCATAGGTAACTAAAACGCTTTCCCCGTTTATTTCTAATCTCTTACTCCAAACACCTTTATAGAGTACTTCAACACCTTCATTTAATACCTTTGACATAACAATAGAGATATCATCCCAGCTTTCTGGATTTGATACAACTTTATGCCAATCATGTTTTTCAGCCATGATATGACTTATTTTATTCTGAATAATCTCAGCAAATTCTTTTCGAACCGTACCATCGACAACATTTATTACTAAATCAGGAATATCATCCTTATCAACCTTCTTAACACCATACTTAACTACTTTAGAACCTGTCTTAGCACCATCTCCCACTATGGGAATCATAGCAAATGCAGATAAAGCATAATTTCCAAGATCTCCTTCTGTCAGATAGATTACTGCGTTCGCTCCGTCTGCTATCGGACCAAGAGGAGTAAATCTACCAGCATCGAGCCAGTTATGCACATCATCAGATTGAATGATTTCAATATATTCTTCTACTGGAGGGTTACTTACTTCATCTGTTTAAACGAATAAAAGCCACCCTTATACAAAATTCATAGGGATGGCTTTTTCAATCTATCCGATATTGATGATAAAACTACTTTTTCTTAAATTTAATATGCGTGTTAGGGAAATGCCCCTTTACTCTTTATTTATTCTATTTTTTATCGCATTTACAAGTATATCTGTTTTATGGATCCCCTTAATGCGTTCATTAATGAACTCTTCAGGGTCACATCTATCCAAAATAGAGTCATTATCACTGTAAATTTTTTTTACATTTTTGATTGACTTGTCAAGTAACGCCTTTCCCTCATCTATCCTTCCAATATCAATGTAGTAAATACCTAAACTAACATAGTTCTGTACATGGTTAGAGTAACTATCAATAGAATGAAGTAACATCTTTTCGAAAAGAACCCAGTTTTTTTCTTGTGCATAATACCATGCTTGAACAAGTTGTAACATCGACTTCCATTCATGGTTATTAGTATGAATTTGTTTGATATTCTTAAACAAATCTTCTTGGATTTCCATCGTGACACTTTGCATAAAAGCCAGTATAACATTGGCATTTATGTGCGTGGGTTCAATCTGTATTGCTTTTTCTAGACATGCAAAACTCTTTTCATAATCTACCAGAGGGGGCTCAAACACAAGGACACCAAGCCTTAACCACCCTTCAATCCAATTTGGATTTACGGTTAAATAATTCTCTAAAATCCGTTCCATCTCTTCTACATCATTTTGTACTTTCGATAGGGCTACCTCTATATTTGAATCCAAAGCCTTTACCTCCTAAGGTAAGCCTGGGTGACCAATTGCATTCTTGGCACTTCGAGTCGAATGACCAGGAATACCATCGATGCTCAACAGTTCGCCATTTTTTATAAAAAAATTGATTTGTGCATCTTTTCCACTGATCGTTGTTTGAACAACATTAAAACCTTCTTTAGAAAAGCCAGCTCCATCTACATCATGAATGATTCTAAGGAGTTTATTTACGATGTCTCTTTCGCTATCTCCAAATTCCATAATGCCATCTTTCTTGTGCTGATCTGAGAATATATGTGGTTGCCTATCTTCCTTTGCAAGTATATCATCTGCACTCAACTGCTTCGTTATTTTTCCTAGTTTACCTTGGTTGCTATCATTTATTGTTTTTCTTACAGAATCAGGAACATCAGACTCAATAGGTTTTAAGATTTGTCGCTTTATGATGCTTTATAAATGAGCTACAACCATTCTTCCCAATCTCTTAAGTTTAGAGAATTTATATACTTACTTTTTTTAGTGTACTACCTATAACGTATTATATTAGAATTGAGGTGAAGGCATTAAATTTGAGTCTGATTTATCAGACGACCTTTTGTCCCATTCAATACCTAATTTTTGCGAGAGGTGTTTTGATAAAGAAATTACATCTAAATTACTCTCTGTGATTTCTACATAAAAAAAACTGGCTAATACGCTGTCATAACAAATTAAGCAAAAAAAAAGGATAATTCATGTTTGATTTTTTAGAAAGATGGCATTATAGCGCTCTGATTTTTCTTCTTACTATTTCTGGGCTTACAAACTTTATTTTTAAAGATGAAAACTGGCCTCCCTATGTTACGATCGTCTCATTTTTAATAGCAATTATTTTGTATATTTTACATGGGAAACGTTACTAAAAAACTATATGGTTACATTTTTTGTTTTGTAATCTCATTAAGATAAACGAAAAAAACCCCTTAATACCTTAATACATAAGTATTAAGCTGTTTTTATGCCAATTCCTTCCCCTTTGGTTAAGTTAAAGGACATTAAAATGTACATAGTCTTTATCATAAGTAGCTTTTCCAATCATAATTTTTAATTTTATAAAGTAAACCTTCGTTATTCCTTTCATATGCACAGAGAGGATTATCATCGAAAAATGATTGAATAGCGTCATCTATATTCAAAACTACACCCAAGGAAAGGATTTGAAAGTTCGTAGAATCATTTAGGAATTCAATTGTTTCGTCTCCACCGAAAATAATCCATTCAGAGTCTTATTCATTATGGGGATGATCTTTTAACATATAGTTGAATTCTTGTTTTTCAAGTACATCATTACTAACGGTCAATTTTGTATCAAAATCATAATCCCAAGCGGATGATGCAGGATCATCATACGCTGTTTCACAAATATTGTCCGTACAAAATGATATTTTTTGTCCCAGTTCTAATCCCTTAAGTCGCTAGGGTTCGTTGTGTGAAACTCCTATAAATATTTCTCCATCCCTATAAGTGACTCTAACCCATATTTTTTCATCTGAAAACCACTTTCTTCTGGAGCACATACAAAACGCAATTGAACCAAGTCGTTAGGTTCTAGTAAGTCGATTACTTGATTGCTCAAAATGTAAAATAAATATTCTATATTAGATTAAACTTTATTCAAAAGGGGAAAATATAAATTATTCAGATCTTTAATCGACTTAAATTGGAAGGGGTATATTCATGATTCAATTATCGATATCGATGCTTCTAATCAGTTTTATCGCCATTTTATTTTCACTGATCACAAATAAGCGGTACAAGCAGGGGAACCCTAACGAAGGAATAGGATTACTTATCATTGGCTCTCCTACAATCATGTTATCTTTATATCCTAATATCGAAATTGGATTGCGACTCATCTTGATTTTTTCAGGTATGGTATTTTTAGCATTTGGTAGTATTATGATTATCGTTAGTCAAATAAACAAAAAAAGACAATCTTAATGCGTCCATAATGGGACGTTTTTTTCGCATCAAAACACTTGATTGGTGAGGAATCAGATAAATTTCTGTCCCAATGGTTACATTGGCGGGTGAAAATCGGGTCATGAACCAGAAAACACCTTCTCAGTTGTATGAAACCGTCAAAGTAAAGTGAAAATATATAAAATCGTCAAATTATTATCTTTATCCAGGTAGTGAAGTGGCCAATTGAGACATGAATAGTATTGAATAGAGATTTATAACACGCTCGATAGAACGTTTTATTGTGAAGTCAGATCAAACAAATAGCCCCTTGAGATTATGGGGGCTAGACACATCTTATGTTAATGTTCAACTATGCTGTCGATCCGAAACACCTAATTTAAATACACCCTATGTTAAATGGCTAACGTTGTCATTGATTGGTGAGTATATATATACTCTCATATAAAATCAAATAATTGTAATTTAACAGTCAATCATTCTTATGTTCCCCTGATAGATTCCGGTGTTTTTAATGTAAAATAAAGAAAATATAATCAAAAAATACCGGCTGACTTTCAGCATAGCAAAATAACTCCACAAAATCCTCTTCAAATAGAACGTTAGGTTCCTAACAACTTTATAGCGGAAAATACCTGGGATGTGGATTTTTGCTATTTTCCTATCTAGACATACTTTGAACCGCTGTAAAGGCTATCATGCTGTTGAGAAAGTTTCAACAGCATGTATTTATACAGTTTTTTGGCTTCTGAAATTTTTCAAATGAACTAGATTAGTGGGTAGGGTACTCTCTTCCGCTTCTATAAAGGTTCCAGGTTCTGCATTCACTAGCTTTTCAAGGATATGAATTGGAAACCCAATCTCCTCTATCAGCTGTTTTGCCGATTTTACGTTATGTTCCAAGATCATTTCGATGGATTGGGATAAGACTTGTGGTTGCTCAAAAGGTAACTCATCATCCAATGGCTCTTCATACAATATTTTTTCCTTATTCATTTTTTTCATTAGATATATGTACTGATCGTCTGTAAATAATTCCAGATTCTTTGCTCTATAAGCCATCGCACTAATTGAGACTTTCCAACGTTTTTTCAGCTCAATTAAATGATCGATGTTGTTGAACACTTCCATACCAAATGTACTAGAGGGGAGTAAGAACGCTGACGCGAATCTGTTTGCTTCTTTCTCTATAACCTTGTGGTTTTTTTTGTCCCCTAACTCGCTTGGCTTTAAATCAGCGTGTAAAACTAAGTGCCCTAATTCATGTGCCAAATCAAATCTAGATCTTACTGCGGAAGACTTGTGGTTTTTAGATCTACTCACTCCCCTATTATCACTACCTAGCAGAATGTAAGGGCGGTCATTATTCCCCCAATAAGAGCACGCGTCTATTTTAACATCATCATCAAAGTCTGATCGAGAAACGATAGCTCCTTTTTTCTCTAATAACAAAAGCATATTTGAAATAGGACCCTCGCCAAGACCCCAGTGCCTCCTTACCAATGCTGCTACTTGGTCAATTTCTCTAAATCTTGTTGGTGTATAAGAAGGACCCCTTCCGAATTTGGGAATATCTACACTCGGAAACTCCAGTATATGTTCTAAATAAACATGAATCTCCTGTATCCATCTATTTCTAATTTCATGGATCTTTTTTGACTTCTTCGTTGCAGTTGCAAAGCTCCGAAAATAAATCGTTTCTTCACCATCTATTTTCTTTGGTTTAAAGAAAAAAGTGTATGGAAACCCTAAAATACGCGATAATTCCCTAACCTTATCTGGTTTAGGTACTGTTTTCCCGTTTTCATATCTAGATATACATTGGTGAGTTGTTCCGATTAATTCAGCTAAGTCAGTAATCGTTTTTCCGCAGGCTTCTCTAGCTTCACGAAGCCTCTTTGGTTCAAATATAAATGAGTTATGGGAATCGATCGCCATACACGCACACCTCACTTCAGTTCTTTATCGGCGATATGATTGGCCTCGATAAACTTTACTAGTTTAGGACCTTCATTTTGACTATCCTCAATCTTTTCTTCAGGAACCAAATCTTGTTTTTCTATTACATACGGTTCGTCTAAAATGTTTATTTTCTCAATCCATCTCTTTTCATTTGGGAGTCCTAAATTGATAAAATACGGGCGATACTCATTTCCACCATCATGACCATGGGTAAGCAAAAATTTATAAGGTAGAGACTTAACTATAGTATCACCAGTTCCATACAAATCAAGCACTAATTGATTTAATCCATGATTAGAATCCCTAAATAAAGCTGGTCGAGCAATATTTTTAGGGCTCTGAACAGCACTTATAGTAAGTTCCATTGTATCAGTAAATATTTGAAGATAATAAAATGACTTATTTCTAGTTGGTACCACTCGACACTGAAAAGGCAATAAACCTTCATTACAATAATTTTTTATTTCGTACCAAATAGCGTAAGGACGCAAATTACCTCGGGTTTGTATTTGAAAAACTCCACTACTTAGAAAGGGCTCCTTTTTAACATGCTCATCAGCCAGTTTATACCCTTGATTGATTGCCTCAGTAAGCTTTCTCCTGATCTTCGCCTCAAATTCACGTTCAATGACTTCTTTAGCTACCTCAGCATTTAGAATACCACTCGACCCATTCGAAGTATCCACTTGACTCCCCCTCATTTATATATGTATTGCAATCATTTTACCTCTATAATTTGTTTTTTGCAAATTATTACCCTTTTTTGTGTTTTTTTGCAAATAAAATTATCATTTACGATATATTGGAGGAGGAATAGAAAGCTTAATCTGCTATAACATCATACCAATTACGATTACATGCGTTACAGTATTCCATCCTTAGGTTTTGATATTTCAAGTGACAGATAAACCCTGTGTCATGGGTATGCCTGGATGATCTATTGCATTTTAGAAACAACTAATGAGATTGAGATAAACACTTATCTGTTTGAAACGTCACCTAATATACATGTTAATGATCAAGCTGTGCTTGATTCTTTTATTTCCAGGGATGAATGAAAATGTTTAATGAGCATTTTATTAGAGGTAGAAGGAGGATCGATCGAATTTAGTGCCACATTTACATTCTACGCCGACACTTGAGATGAGTAATCTAATGATTTCTAATGGATTAGGCGATCTCTCGGTAAGTACCAGTTCTTGTTCCCTGTATGCAAATTTGCGAATCCCTTCACTTTTGATATCAATAGACGCATTCCAATCACGATCACAGTTCTCTTATTTGCAGTATGATCGTTCATGTCCAATCCTCCTCCCATCTTCTCACATATTATTGAATAAGATTGAAAGAAAGGAGAATATACCATAGGTATAGAGAAAAAGTTGGATCGTTGTCAAAATGGGAGAAAAGCATGCAGAGAAAACCTGCGAGAATGTAGAGGGAATTTACATGAAGTAAGATCTGACCGAAAAGCATGTAGAGAGAAATTACATGAAGTAAGATCTGACCGAAAAGCATGCAGAGAAAGTTTGCGCGCATGTAGGGAGAGTCAAAGAAGAGGAGATATTCTGGCATATATTTGTAATTTTTTAGGTAATAGCGTTGCAGTAATCGATTGTAAGACCGATACACTTATTAAAACAATTAGTACGTTAAATCATGGCAACCGAATCAGTGGACCTGAAGGAATTGCTTTATCACCAGATCGTACAAGTGTTTATGCTACGAATGCTGATCAAGCTAATTTATCTATCATCAGAACAATGGACCAAACGTTAACGGGCACAATTGAAATGTTAAATACACCAAGAAAAATTGCAGTATTTTCAGATGGAAAAAAAGCGTATGTGACGACTGCAGGTAATAATTCTGTAGCTGTCATCGACTTAATCAATCAAAACGTCACAAACACAATTCCAGTGGGAATGGCTCCTTTTGGTATTGCACTTTCTCCAGATAATGGTAAAGCTTATGTGGTAAATGAAGATGACAGCACCCTATCCATTGTTGATACAATGACTGAGACGCAAGTTGACAATTTTCCAATTGGCCCAGGGCCACTATGCATTGCAATATTACCAGATGGAACAAAAGCATATGTCACTAACGAGAGCAATGCAAACGTTTCTGTTATTCATCTGAGCAATAATCAGTTATCCTTTATTTCAGTTGGTGTGGGTCCTTTTGGTGTTGCTGTTTCTCCTAATGGAGAAAGGGTGATTGTAACCAACGGAAACACCAATACCGTATCCGTGATCGATCCTCAAACCGATCAAGTGATCAAAACAATCACCGTAGGATTAAATCCGTTTGGAGTCGCCTTTACCCCTGACGGAACAAAGGCCTATGTCACCAACTATCGGGATAATAGCATCTCTATCATTGATGTTCAGATGCTAACCGTAACAAACACCTTTGCAGTTGGAAATGGCCCCATTGGTGTGACTATAGGTCAAATTGCATCTAGTTAAAAAACGAAAGGGAATTAAAAATAGCAAATGATGAAGATAGCGCTTTCCAATACGGAAACCTGTCTTTTTTTTGATCATTTCTAGTGGACTAGACATGAATACGGGAATTCTTGAAAAGTGCTATCTACTGACAGGTAGTAGACTAAGCTTAGACCAGGCGTCCCACACCTTTTTGTAGATTATAATTGGAGTCCTGTTTACATCTATATTAGTAAGCATGCAGGAGCCTCTATATGCCCCTGCATGCTACAATTAGTTCGCTACAATATTTACAAGTCGTCCTGGGATCACAATCACTTTACGAATGGTCTTACCCTCAAGTAGCCCTTGCACTTTCGGCTGATCCATGACAGTGGTTTGGATCTCTTCTTTGGATGCTTTTGCTGGGACTGTACAGCGCTCTTTCACTTTACCATTTAATTGAATCACAATCTCTACTTCATCTTGTACGAGTGCATCTGGATTAAAGTTCGGCCATGGTTGGAGATGGATGCTGTCGGTATGCCCCATTTGTTCCCAAATTTCTTCCGTGATATGGGGGACAAACGGTGCCAGCATGATAACCAATTTTTGGAGCGCATCTTTCATGATGCCTTGATCCGCATGCTCAGGATATGTGTACATTCCGTTGACCAGTTCCATCATGCTACTTATGGCTGTGTTAAATTGACTCCGATCCTTAATATCTTCGGTTACTTTTTTGATGGTTTGATGAAGCAAACGATTTAAATCTTTGGCGTCTTTGTCAAGAGAACCAGCAGGTTGAATCTCACTTTGCAATAGCTGGTGATGTTGTTCAAACAAGCGCCAGACGCGACCTAAGAAGCGATAACTCCCCTCTACACCTGAATCATTCCAGTCTAAGTCACGATCAGGGGGTGCCGCGAATAAGATGAAGAGTCGTGCCGTATCCGCACCATACTGGTCTATAATCTCAAGCGGACTAACCACGTTCCCTTTCGACTTCGACATTTTAAATCCATCTTTTAAGACCATTCCTTGTGTTAAAAGGCTCTTAAACGGTTCAGAAACGTTTACCATACCTGCATCGTATAATACTTTGGTGAAAAAGCGGGAGTACAAGAGATGTAGAATCGCGTGTTCAATTCCTCCGATATATTCATCCACTTGCATCCACTGATTCACTTTTTCAGGCGCAAACGGCAGTTCGTCATTTGCTGCATCGGTGAAACGGAAAAAGTACCACGAGGAGTCCATGAAGGTATCCATTGTATCCGTTTCTCGTCTCGCTTTCCCACCGCACTGGGGACAAGAAGTTTCCAGGAAAGCACGCGAAGTGGTGATCGGATTTTCCTTACCCGTAAATACCACATCTTCCGGTAATTGTACAGGAAGCTCTTCTTTGGGCACCGGGACAACACCACAATCATCGCAGTATACCATCGGAATAGGTGCTCCCCAGTAACGCTGACGTGAGATCAACCAGTCTCTGAGGCGATAATTGGTCGTTTTTCCGCCAAGACCCTTTTCTTCGAGATGTAAGGAAATCGCAGTAATAGCTTCTTGCTTCAACATACCATTAAAAGGACCTGACTCAAAGAGTACGCCTTCATCTGTATATACGGTAGTATCCGGATTTTCTATGACCCCGTCAACTGGTTTGATCACATGGCGAATGGGCAGACTATATTTTTGTGCAAACTGGAAGTCGCGTTCATCATGTGCCGGTACGCCCATCACTGCTCCCGTACCATAATCCATTAAGACGTAGTTGGCTACCCAGATCGGCACTTGTTCACCGGTTAGTGGATGTACGGCATATGAGCCAGTGAAGTAACCGATCTTATCTGCGTCAGAAGCCGTCCGCTCCATTTCCGATTGCTTATTCATTTCCGTGACAAACTGCTGAATCACTTCTTCATTTTCTTTTCCAGCAATCAATTGCGGGAGCAAGGGATGCTCTGGTGCTACAACCATATAGGAGACACCATAGAGGGTATCCGGTCTTGTCGTAAACACCGTAATATCTTCCAGCTCAGGAATCACAAAGGTGACGTGAGCCCCTTCACTTTTTCCAATCCAGTTGCGCTGCATGGCTACGACACGTTCTGGCCATTCTGTTAACTGATCTAAATCATTTAGGAGGCGTTCCGCATAGTCGGTGATACGTAAGAACCACTGCTCAAGTTCTTTTTTGATTACTTCAGCGTCACATCGCCAGCACTTTCCATCCTCGACTTGTTCATTTGCAAGTACAGTAGAACAAGTCGGGCACCAATTAACCATTGCCTGCTTCCGATAAGCAAGGCCACGCTCATAAAAGAGGAGAAAGAGCCACTGTGTAAATTTGTAATAGTCTGGTGTACAGCTACCGAAGTACCGATCCCAGTCATAAGAAGCGCCTACTTTTTTCTGTTCTTCCCGAATACGTTCCATATTTTTGAGCGTCCAGTCCCGTGGTGCAACCCCACGCTGAATGGCCGCGTTTTCCGCAGGTAATCCAAACGCATCTGCGCCCATCGGATGAAGTACACGATAGCCATTCATGCGATAAAAGCGTGCAACGACATCACCAATAGAATAGACACGGGTATGCCCCATGTGTAATCCCTCGCCTGAGGGATACGGAAATTGTTCCAGGGCATAATATTTCGGTTTGGATGGGTCTTCATCTGTTTTGTACAACTGGGTTTCTGCCCACCGTTGTTGCCATTTTGTTTCGATATCTCTTGGCTGATAAGCGTTCATATCAAAACCTCCCACTTCTTAAAAAAATATAAAACCTCCCACCCCCAGCTTCATTGCTAGGGACGAGAGGTTAGTTAACATTTCCCGCGGTACCACCCTGATTAGTGTCTACTCCAGATAAACACTCACTTCAATATCCAATAACGAGGATAAACCGTCATGACTCGAATACGCTAAGGCGAGTTCACTTGTCGTACCAGGTTGACTCGCACCAAACCGTCAACTCTCTGCACTGGACAAACAAATTACTACTCCAAAGCTTTGCATGAAATATTTAGTTCACATTATATGCAATTTCTTCAATCTATGTCAATATTTTTTTGTTTTTCCGCTTTATTGAACTTGAACGTACTCAGCGTCTCCCCACAGACGCTCGAGGTCATAGACGTCTCGCTCATCTTTGTGGAAAACATGTACAACTACATCACCGAGATCGATCAGTACCCAGCGCGCATCCCGATATCCTTCAATCCCTTTCACTAGGATATTGGATTGTTGCGCTTTTTCTTTGATTTCGGATACGATTGCTTGAACTTGCGTCTGAGAATTACCATGACAAATGACAAAGTAATCCGCAAATGCCGAAAGCTCACGAATATCTAATATGGTTACCCCGTGTGCTTTCTTTTCCTCGGCAGCTGTAGCTGCTAATTGAGCGATTTCCACTAAATTCAACGAGATTCCTCCCTTAAATTCGTTTTTTAATCCTTTACCCCAAACAATGCTTATAATAACCATAAGCTTGTAGGGTTAATGGATAAACCATCTGATTTCGACTTTCCAAAAATGAGATCGTATTTCGTAATGACTGGGCAACAGCACCATCTAAATGCGTTTCAGCGGTCTTCCGCACTTCTTCAACATCTGGAAATTTTCTACCAGGTTCAATATAGTCTGCTACAAAAATAATTTTCTCGATCTCTGTCATCTCTGGGCGACCTGTTGTGTGATAACGAATAGCATTAAGAATAGCTTCATCCGTAATGCCCCATTTTATACGAGCAACTTCTGCGCCTACCGGTGCATGCCAAATTTCTTTATGGTAATGTAGTAAATCACGTGGTAATTCATACTTTAAAATCCACTTTTTCAGTTCCTCATCTGGCCAAAATTTACAAAAATCATGTAAAACAGCGGCGACCTGAATGGAGAGGAGATCAATTTGCCTATCTTGTATCAAATCGATGGCGGTATCTAGAACACGAAGCGTATGTTCCCATCTGGAAGTAGGCAATTCATTTTTCGTCGCTTGCTTGAGTATGTCTAGGTTCATAGAGATGATTCTCCTTCAGATACTGATAAGATCGCTCCGGTATCAGATAGCGTGTCGTCTGGTGCTGATTGATTTTTTTTCTGATCCAAGAAGAGGAGACATTCATCTCGATCGCATCTGGAATGAAATGAACTTTGTCTTGAATAAATGAGGGTAGAGCTTCAATGGCATAGCCCGGTCTTCCGAGTGCAATCACTTGAACAAATTGTAGGGTTTTCTTTATTTTATACCAATTCGGCAAATCTTTCACCATATCTGCCCCAATTAGTAGAAAAAATTGTACATTTGGGTGCTGTGCACCTAATTGGACAACCGTATCCACTGTGTAGGAAGGTCCAATTCGCTCTAATTCAATACGTAAACATTTAAAGCGAGGATGATCTGCAAGTGCTAATTCCAGCATGTTGAAACGATGGTGGGCATTCGTAATTTGCTTATCACGTTTATGTGGTGGCTCTCCTGCCGGTATGAACCAAACTTCATCTAACTGTCCATATGTCATCGCTTGTTCGGCAAGAAGCAGGTGGCCAATATGTATCGGATCAAAGGTACCACCAAAAATTCCTATTCGCATAACCCTGTCCTCATTTTTAAGTCCGGCGTGTCGATTTGTATGATTTTTCATCATTTGAGTTGATCGACACGCCTGTTTTTAAGTATATGAATTCGCCTGTTCCAGTGCCTTTTTCATTACGGGTATGGGTGCAGGTCGACTCGTCCATAATTCCCAAGCAATCGCCGCTTGATACAGTAACATGCCATCACCTGTATGGATTTTAGCTCCTTTTTTTTCAGCACCTTGTAATAATGCTGTATGAAGTGGATTGTACACCAAATCACTAACAATATGATGCGCCCCAATCCAATCGATGGGGATCGGTGATTGCTTGGTGTGAGGGTGCATCCCTACTGATGTAGTATTAATGATCAGGTCAGCTTGGGCAATCACTTCTTCTGCATCTGCAAGGGCTAGAAAGTTCGTCTGTCCTCGTGATGCGAGTTGATTGGCCAGCTCGTTTGCTTTTTTGACTGTCCGATTTACAATGGTTAAGTGTTGAATACCATGCGTGCAGAGGGCATATCCGACTGCACGAGCCGCACCACCCGCACCGATCATCACCACCTTACAGTGATTTAAATCGATAGCGATGGACTCCCGTAAAGAACGAAGGTAGCCTGCTCCATCTGTATTATACCCGATCCATTTCCCTTCTCGATGCACCACTGTATTGATCGCACCGATTACTTGGGCTGATTCATCTAATTCATCTACCAAGTTCATCATAGCCTCTTTATACGGAATCGTAACGTTAAACCCTTCATAACCTAATGTTTTAAGACCATTTACAGCCCTTTCTAGCTGATGGGGTTCTACATGGTGCGCCAAATAAACATAGGGAAGCTGGGTATCTTGAAAAGCCGTATTAAACATCCGTGGAGACTTGGAATGGGCGACTGGACAACCGATTAGAGCCAGAACGTTCACTTTTTTACCTCCTCGAATGACTTAAATGATTGCTTTACGCGTGGTAACTTGTACACCTTTAGGTGCCCACACACGGATTGTCGCTTTTTCCGATCCAGTTGAAATCCAACCCAAGCCAGAGATGACAATATCTTGTTTCTCTTGCCCATTTAAGTGAATATCATGTTTGACCCAAGCTGGTAAGCGGGATGGGTCAGCAGGCGGCACCAGCAACTTACCACGTTGCTCACCGGCAATGCGATCCGCATTCTCTGATTTAGTACGATGAATATATAAAGGATTAGACGTGTAGCATACAAATGATTGCCGCTCGCCTTTTACATAATCAATCCGAATCATCCCACCTAAAAAAATCGTTTGTTGATCCTGAAGTTGATAACCTCGTGGTTTTACGGTATCAGCAGGTACGACCACTTTTAATTCTTCTGGTGTCATCCATTCACTCAAGCGATCAGACCGAACAATACCCGGTGTATCAATTAAGCTTTTACCATCATCTAGGGGAATTCGAATCATGTCTAGCGTAGTGCCCGGATAAGGTGATGTAGTGATCACATCTTCAAAGGATCCTTCTAAATCTCGAATCAGACGATTAATAAAAGTGGATTTACCGGCATTAGTCGTTCCTACGATATACACATCTTTTCCTCGGCGATGATGTTCAATTGCGGCTATTGCCTCTTCCATTTTGGTTCCTTTTACGGCACTTGTAAGAACCACATCAAGCGGTTTCATGCCTAATTCTTTTGCTAGCGCATAGATCCACTCCCGTACACGTCCCCATTTGGTCAATTTCGGAAATAGATCGGTTTTATTAGCTAAGATCAACAACGGATTTTTACCGATATGGCGGTGGATACCTGGGATCCAACTACCTGAAAAATCAAATAAATCGATCACTTGCACCACTAAACTATCCGTATTGGCGATTTCCCCTAATTTTTTCAAATATTCATCTGGATTTTGAGAAATCGAAGCGATTTCACCATAATGCCTAATCCGATAACAACGTTTACATAAGATATATTCACGTTCAAATGCAGAAGGGGGGGCATAGCCCAAGTGATCAGGTGATTCACTTTGTAGCTTTACACCACAACCCTCACAATGAAACTGTTTTTCTTCCGAACTCAATGCTTTTCCTCCCAGCTAAGAAGCCCTTTCTTTTCCATCCAGCGAAATAAGAGCCGCTCAATTCTTCTGTTCACACGTGTCAAATATCCATCAGTTTCACATACTGGTGTAACCAAAATGGTATAGATGCCCATACGGTTCCCCCCAAATACATCCGTGAGTAACTGATCCCCTATCACAACCGTCTCTTCTTTCTGTGAGCCCATCTTTTTTAATGCTCTTTTAAATGCAAGTGTTAGGGGTTTTTTTGCTGTATAAATAAATGGAATTTGGAGCGGGCTGGCAAATGTAGAGACCCGATTCCGATTATTATTGGAAACGATCATCACTTGAAACCCCAACCCTTTTAATTGTGCTAACCACTTGATCAGCTTTGGTGTCGCTTCGGGACGCGTTGATTCGACAAGCGTGTTGTCCAAATCAACGATAACGGTTTTTATGCCTCTATCTTTTAATTCGTGTAAGTTAATCGCGTATATAGACTCTACATACAGATTTGGTATCATTGATTTAAACACAGATTCACCTCGTCTAATTCAAACTTTTCGGCACTAAATATACCACAGAGAAGCCGCAGATGCAAAAGCTTCCTTCTTTATGTGATTTTACCGCTTCAACCAATTTCGCACTTTAATTGTAACTGTTTGTAACCGTAATCCTTCCCCTTCCCATAAATGTTTATGGGAACCCAGCTTTCCAGCTTCCCGAGCTTTTATTTTCAAACTTTGCTTGAGGATTAAATAACGCTTCATTTCTTCTACAATATGCATTAAGGAGGCCCGCATTTCAAATTCTTTTCGAGTAGTGGGCAGAGGGGAGTGCTTAAATTTCTTTCGCATCTCTTCCAGTTCGTCTAAAAAAAGATGTGCCGAATTGTGGGGACATACTGCGTCTGCGATGTGATCCAGGAAAGCAGCCACTTCTTCCCCTTGTTCAACACAAGCATTAAAAGAAGAAACGGACGGAAGTATCCGTTCGATAATTTCAAATTGTTTACTCCTCATATTGAAGTAACGATAGTAATTATATTCACGATCATATGCATGATTCTCGATATCTAGTAAAGCAATCTCTTTTGCTTTTTGTAATAACGCATCCGTTTCCACAATCTCTTTTCCGTCCCAATCACTTTCTCCATGTCGTAGATAGTAAGCAAATTCTTGAAAAATCAATTGAAAATTGCTTTCAATCTTCACACGATAACTTTTCAAATCTTTTTCCACACTTGGCATATACAGATTCACAAGTAACGCAATACCAATGCCAATGGTAATTAAGATCAGCTCATTTATCACCCATTTGCTACTCATCTCTCCCAATGTGTAAAAATGGAGCAGTACGACTACGCTCGTCACTAAACCTTCTGTCACTTTTAGAGTTACGCCCAGTGGAAAGAGCAATAATAGGATGATGGAAATGGCCCATGGTACATAACCCGTGATTGGAAAAATGATGGCTGCGATTCCAATTGCAAGGATACAAGCCACAAAGCGATCAATCGCACTTTGGTATGACCTTTTCTTCGTTGTTTTTATACTTAAAATCGCAATCACACCGGCCGCTGCGTAAAACTGTAACGATAACCCTTGTGCAATCGCAACGGCAAGTCCACATCCTACTGCTGTCTTCAATGTCCGATAGCCAATTTTAAACATCGTACAAGTTCACCTCGATCTTGCAAAAAAGAGTGGCTCTTTCAGTATACAATAAAAAATGATTGTCGAATCAGGTCGGTTATGGTAATTTAACTGCAACAGAAAGGAGTGTTAACCCTGACTGAGCATCGTAAAGGCGTGATTTACACGACATTTTCCTATCTCATGTGGGGATTACTTCCCCTCTACTGGAAAATGATCGAACATGTTTCTTCTCTCGAAATTCTTGCACATCGCTTGATCTGGTCTTTTGTCTTTGTCTTTCTTATTCTTACCCTGACAAGTGGTTTATCATCACTTTGGAAAACCATATGTAAACTCTTCAAGGATCATAAGTCTCTGTGGCTTCTCTTAATCGCAGCCATCTTGATCACCATCAACTGGTTCACTTATATCTGGGCTGTGAATCATGATGCCATCTTAGAAGCAAGTCTTGGCTATTATATTAATCCCCTTGTGAGCGTTCTGTTAGGCTATCTCTTTTTAAAAGAGCGTATGAATGCATTACAAACCCTTGCTACGATCATTGCAGGGATCGGTGTCTTATTTTCAACTGTTCAACACGGAGAATTCCCTTGGATCGCACTCATTTTAGCTATCTCGTTTGGCTTATATGGTTTAGCAAAAAAACTACTCGCAGTCGGACCGTTACACGGATTAACCCTCGAAACATTGGTCATTCTGCCTGCTTCTTTATTATATCTTTTCTATCTCATTATAAATGGAGATAGTCAATTCATTCATGGGGATTGGGTTACCATCCTTCTCTTATCTGGCGCAGGAATCGTGACTGCTGTACCCTTGTTGTTGTTCGCCAAGGGGGCACAGATGATTCCATTGTATATGATCGGTTTTTTACAGTATATCGCCCCTACAATTTCCTTTATGATCGGTGTATTTCTTTATCAGGAACCTTTTTCCTCTACTCAACTGATTACCTTCAGTTGTATATGGATCGCCCTCGCACTCTTCGTCCTAAGTCACACCAGGCAAGTGCATGCTAAACAAGTTAGATCCCCATCATGAATGGGGAACCTAACTTGAATACTTTCCTTTTGTAAACGATCCACACCGTTTAAGTCGCCATGACTCGCTTAAATAAATTAATATTCTAATTTTTTTAAAATCAATGATACAGATACATCTCTTTCTCGAGTTGGGCTAAATAAGCTTGTAATGCTTCGATTTCCTCTTGTGTAAAGCGATGAGGCTCTTCGATCATCCGCTCCATTTTATGCCGTGCACGCTGATAGCTACGTTCTAAAACTTGACGATACCCCGTTTTTGTCGGCAAGGGCTGGCTTGAATAGGTGAACATGCTACTCTCTCCTCGTATATTGAACTTGTTTCAGCCAAGATTGAAACATCAGACGCTACTCCAATGGTCTCGATTTCATTCAATTTTCCATCTGTACCTCATCGTGTACTTTTGACCATTTCCTAAATTTGGTTCATCGACACCACTGAAATTATACCATATATGTAAGTTACACATCTGCAAAATCACCTCAAGTACACTCACCATTCTAAGATTTGGCAATACAATAAAAATTGAAATCGCTTATAAAATATTGTCATGCTTTACTTAAAAACATTATACCAAACCTTTATTCATATACAGTACATTCAATCTATTGTTTACATACTATGAATGCGATATTAGTCAATCTTTATTTTATTTTACAAATTAGTCGTACAAATCGACACACTGCTCAGCTACGCTATCCACTGATGCTAGAATCACATCCCATTCCTCCTTCATACAATGAAACAAGTGGATCAAAAGGAGTAGTCCTCCATCGAGTCATGTGCAGGTGGATACTCGTATGCGAGTAAATCCCAATTCCTTCCTCACACCCTGCCAGCGATCAAGAGGCATATGTGACCACCAATTCGAGTAACACCCTGACGCTAATCGATGTAAGCTCGGACCAAGCGACTCGTGCAATCCTAGAGGACAGATCAGCGATTTACATCAATCGTCCCGGAAATAACCGTGTAAGTGTATTTTCACCTGAGACTTCACTAAATCGACATGGCAAACCGGATGGAATTACCATTACACAAGATCAAACCACTGTCGTGATCTCCATCTCTGATAATGCTTTTTTAATCGTCATTCTGGTAGAGTCGAACCTGTTAAACCGTGCTTGGGTTACGACCCATAAGCCAGGATTTGTTACCACGATACCTAGGGTAGTGGGAGCAATAATCGAATCTGTTTTTGCACTCATGATTAAAACCGATCCCATTGCACACAAACACATATTGCCCATTCGGAAATGGGCAAAATACTGGTTCGCAAGTTCTAAAAATTTATTTTTATGACCGATTAAGATGCTGTTAGATTGAGAATGGAGGGATTTATATCAAAAAAAAGCAGATTAAAAAAGTGTTGTTTGTCTCTTCTGGAACCGAACGTGGACCGTACCCTGCACTTGAGATTGCGATCTTTCGTGCACTTAAAGAGCAGGTTAAAGCCATTATGTATCGACAAGGATATTTGGTCGATACCGTACTAAGTACAAATCCTGATCTCGTCCTCATTTTTCACGGCATATACCGCCATAAGTTTGATGCACTCAGTAAAGATATCTCATCTATTCGTAAGCTTGGTTTTAAAACGGCTATCTGGCTTACAGATGACCCTTACTATAGTAGTACGACGAAAGCCTTGTGCTTACAATATGATTATGTATTTACACAAGATCGAGGTAGCGTTTCCTTTTATAAGGAGTGTGGTGCTAAAAAAGTTTTTTTTCTTCCCCTAGCTACTGATCCAAAAGCATATCGACCGCTGGAAGTAAACCCCGCCTATCAATCCGACATTTGTTTCATCGGTGTGGCTTTTGATAATCGACTCCAATTTATCGATTCTATAGCAGATTATTTATCTACGAAAAACGTAAAACTAATCGGTCCCAAATGGAACCAACTAAACCATTATTCACGATTAAAAGAAAAAATCATCCTAGGGAAGTGGCTCAAACCCAAAGATACCGCACGTTACTACAATGGTGCTAAAATCGTTTTGAATTTGCATCGTCTTGATGCAGATAAGAAAATTAATAAAAACAAACATAATATTCCAGCTTTTTCTATAAATAACAGAACTTTCGAAATTTTAAGTTGCAAAACCTTTCAATTAACCGATATGCGTCCTGATTTAGAGCAATTTTATACACCACAACAAGAAATTGAAACTTTTAATTCAGCAGACTTATTTATAAAAAAAGCGGAATATTACTTGAAACATCACGAAGAACGGAACCAGGTTGCAATCGATGGTTATCGCAAAACATTACAAGAAAACACTTACGATAAGCGGATTCAATCCTTATTAAAGCACGTGAGAAATTCTTGAATACACACTGCATACGGGACATGATTTCGCTCATCATGCCACTTAATACATGTACCCCTCTACTAAAACCTCTCCGATCTATGTCACATTCCGTGCCAGAGACCGGTTGAGGTTATAGCCTTTTTAAACACCACTTTTACCTGTACACTTTGAAATGATAGAAGTTGTGGAAAAGATATGGATATCATCCATGACGACTTCAATTCCTTTTGTTTCTGCAACCTCATGGTAATTCAATTGCTTGATCTCGTACATGCATGCACCTTAGCTTACGGGTGGCTGTTGATTCACTTTTTCCTTAAAATAGGTGTCTAAGTGATGGGTACCAAATTGCGGCGCCACCATGTCACGTGTCACGCCCGCATAAAAAAACTGGGCTAAGGTATGGATTCTCGAACCTAGAAGACGGGAAGCCACAACCGCTACTTTCAAAATATTTTGTGGAATGTGTGTTACTTTTGCTTGTTTTCCAGTTGCTTCTACTGCGAGTTGCGCCAATTGCTGATGCTGATAAATAACAGGTCCACCAATATCTAATATCGCATGATGCTGTACATCTAGCACTTCGGCACAGTAGTTCGCCAAATCTTGACCATGTATAGGATTTAGTCGATAAGCACCCGAGCCGATCAAGTAGACTCTTCCTTTTTCAGCCATATCTAAGTAAGCGGTCAAATCAGAAAAATAGCCAGTTGGTTTTATGATGATAAAGTCGAGAGAGGCGTTTTTTAAAGCGGTGGCAAAAGCTTCTTTGGCTTTGGTTAAGTTGTTATTCAACTGTTCTGCCTGAAAGGCATGTATGTACATCATTTGTTTCACTTGAGCTTGCTCTGCTTCTCGTAATAAGTTTAAATTTCCTTGATAATCTACATCCCAAAAGGTTTGTTTCCCGATTTGGCGGGTAATGCCAACGGCTGAACAAACAAAGTCGATACCTTCACATACACCAGTAAGCGTGGCTGGATCACAAACGTCTCCAATGTGGACTTCATCTGCTAAGTGGGCGATGGCAGGAGACGCAAATGGTCCCTTCTCTTTTAACCGCTTCTCATTTCGCACTAGGACATGCACTTCATATCCTTTCGTTTTAAAGGTTTGTACCAAATAACGCCCCAAATAACCCGTTGCTCCTGCTATTAATATCTTTTTCAATAAGATTGTCCTCCTACTATCATTCAAGTGTGTCGGTTTGCATGATTTTTCTATGAGTAGTTGAAAAATCATGATCCTCAACTTCAGTTGAAATTGATTTATAAAGGGATATTCATCGAGACAAGCGCTCAAACCATTTTCTGATTGTTTCATATAGTATCATATATTCATATTATGATAAGAAAGGATGTTCACATTGCAAAATTTAAAAGCATGTGGCATTGGTAACAATATCCGTGTAGTTAATGTATCGAACGGTCAAAGACAAGTATGTTGCGGAGGGGCAAACCCACGAAATATACGCACAATTCCGGTTAATCCTGGTGATTTTTATATTGTCGTATGTCGCGTTAATCCCACGCTCCCGCCACTAATCACCCTCGTAACCAATGGCAGACCTGTTCGAAATCGTGGTGTGATCAACCTGCGATTAGCAACATGTATTACGTTTACCCCTACTAGATTTAGTTAACATCTTACACAAATAGTGAAAAAAGCGTGAGGGTACACACGTCCTTATGCTTTTTTCACGCATTGAAGAAAAACCAAATTAATCCCACGATAAAGAAAAGCAACGAGATGCTTCCTAATATGGGCGGGAGATACTTCATATTGGTCACCTACTTTTATGATAGTTCAATCACCGTTACACCAGATCCACCTTCGCCTTGGCTTCCGAGACGCATGCTTTTAATATTACGATGGCTACGAAGAAAATCCTGTATACCAGCACGTAATGCACCTGTGCCTTTACCGTGAATCAGGCTTACTTGTTTATATCCTGCCAATATGGCATCATCTACATATTTATCAATATCACCGATCGCTTCTTCGACAAGCTTTCCACGTAAGTCGAGCTCTGGTCTTACATGCTCCTTGGAACGAGTAATGGAGGTTAGCCCTTTCGCTTTTTTCTTTGTTTGCGGCTTAGATGCTTTTTTCTCCAAATCATGCCGATTTACTTTTGTCTTTAAAAAGCCAATCTGAACTTGAAAGACGTGATCGCTTTGCTTTGAAACGATTGTTCCCGTCTGACCAAGCGACAAGACCAACACTTCATCTCCCACGTCGATTTGATCATGGGTCTTTCCTCTTCTTTGCTTCTGCGGTAGCTCCAGTTCAGGCACAGCTGCTTCTAATCGTTTCTTCGCTTCAGTCAACTGATGCTCTTTTAACTGATCCGGACGTTCTTTAGCCCACTGACGGAGTTGTTTCAATAAATCTTCAGATTCACGTGTCGCTTCATTTACGATTTGACGGGCCTCTTGTCTCGCTTTTTCTTTTAACTTCGCTTTTTCTTCATCCCATGCTTCTACTTTGGCCATCCATTCTTGATAATGTTTTTCAGTTTCTTCACGTAAGCGCGTGGCTTCCTGTCGATCTACTTCTGCCTGCTTTCGATCAGTAGCGAGTAGCGTAATCATATCTTCTAAGCGGTTTTCATCGGAAGATAATTGTTGTTTAGCCGCTTGAATGATCCATTCTGGTAATCCCAGGCGATTGGAAATGGCAAAAGCCTTACTTTTTCCTGGTACCCCGACCAATAGCCGATAAGTAGGGCTTAAAGTTTCCACATCAAATTCGACGCTTGCATTAAGGGCTTGTGGATGAGAGTGAGCAAATAATTTTAGTTCACTATAGTGTGTAGTGGCAATAACTGTGCTACCTTGTCCCATTATTTCTTCTAAAATGGCGATGGCAAGTGCCGCTCCCTCTGTGGGATCTGTTCCGGCTCCTAGTTCATCTAAGAGTACGAGGCTATGCCCTTCTACCGCTTTTAGAATACGTATAATATTAGTTAAGTGACCTGAAAATGTACTTAAACTTTGCTCAATACTTTGTTCGTCCCCAATATCAGCATATATCCCAGCAAAAACAGGCATCAAACTCTCTTCTTCTGCTGGAATCGGAAATCCACACTGTGTCATGAGTGCCAGTAATCCAATCGTTTTAAGCGTAACTGTTTTTCCACCTGTATTAGGCCCCGTAATGATAAGTGCATGTTGTTCATCGTTTAATTCAATGCTAGTGGGCACGACTTCATCAGCAGGAATTAAAGGATGTCTTGCTTGCTTTAAGCGTAAGGTACGATTGGATGTCAGTACAGGACAAACCGCTTTCGCTACATATGCATAGCGTGCTTTAGCAAATATAAAATCAACATGAGCCAAAATACTTAAATTTTGCATCAGCCCATCTGCTACCTCTGCAACTTGTCCCGTCAAAATGGATAAGATACGTTCTACTTCTCTTTCCTCTTCCAATTCTTTTTCGCGTAGGCGGTTATTAAGTTGAACAACTGCTTCTGGTTCTATGAATAAAGTGGCGCCGGACGCTGATTGGTCATGAACGAGTCCACCGAAAGCAGAACGATACTCTTGCTTAACAGGAATAACATAACGATCATAACGCTGTGTGATAATAGCCTCTTGCATCATTTTCTGGTAATTGGAATTGCGTAAGATTTGCTGTAGGGTTTGGTTCACTTGTTGTCGATATTGGGCGATCGCTCGCCTTACTTTGGCGAGTGCTGGACTAGCTTGATCTACGACAAATCCTTGCTCATCAATACTGACTGTTAGACTCTCCTCTAGATGATCGAGGCTTTCGATTCCTTCAGTTAAGGAACGAAGCAAAGGAAGTTCAGCCACCTCAATTTCAACTTGCCTGACGGTCGATTTCACCCTGCGACCAGCAGAAATTGTACTGGAAACCTCCAATAGCTCGGTCTCAGATAATATCCCACCAATCGTCGACCGCTTAACCTGTGGGAGAACATTACGAATGCCACCTAATGACATCTCCCCTTTTAAACGCAAGAAGTCGATTCCTTCTTGTGTAGCTTGTAGGCGTTCTTTTACTTCTATATATGTAGACGAAGGCGTGATTTCTTCCACTTTTTCTTTTCCAAGCAAAGTAGAAGCTTGTTCTTTTAATAAATCTTTTACTTGATTAAACTCAAGCGGATTTAACATCCAATGCTCCACATCGATTCTCCTCTATCTTGATCTTTGAGGTGGTTTCAGACCTCCACCCGATTCCCCGATGTTTCAGCCTTGACTGAAACGAGTTCACTTCATCTATCTCTCAGTATAACACGACATCTTTCACGTAAAAAATTTCTTTTGGGTTAGAATAATATCAACTATATGGTAACGAAGGATGCGATCACCGTGTTTATATTTAAGCTACTCTTTCGCTTTTGCGGCGTAGTCTTATCGATCGAGGTTTTAAAACCGATCATTCCCAACATGAAAAGCACACCTCTCACGACTATTTTAGCTGCGTTGTTTATTATGCTACTAGGTGCTTCGATCGAGTTGATTAGTGGGGGCTCTCTCTCTCCTTTTGCACGTGCGATCATTGGCACATTTAGCTCTGCTTTCACCTTTTGGCTCTATGCATTTTTTAGTGCTACGCTTGATATTCCTTTATTCGCTATCGCATTTCTCGCCATTTGGATTGGCTTGTTTGACTTATTTGCACCTACTGGAGCTCGCTATGCAAAACCTTAGAGAAAAGGCTCTTCCACTGAATTGAGTCAGAAGAAGAGCCTTTACCTTATTTCATGAAAATATGTTTCCCAATCGTTTTAATTTGGGGACGGCTCCAGATCCATTTAGAAGTAGCACGATCTGGGTTAAAGTAGTAGACCGCTCCTTCGGCTGGATCCCATCCATTTAATGCATCCATCACTGCTTTACGAGCGGTATCATTAGGAGGCAAGTTTATTTGCCCGTCTGCTACTGCTTCAAACGCTAGTGGCTGATAAATGATCCCCGAAATCGTATTAGGAAATTGCTGACTTTCTAACCGATTTAAGATTACAGCTGCAATCGCAACTTGTCCAACATATGGTTCTCCTCGTCCTTCCGCATACACGGCCTGTGCCAGTAGCTGGATATCAGCTTGACTCATGCCAGCTGATGACTTCGGTACAGGAGGCTTATTCGTCTTGGGCGAGGATGGGGTCGCTTTTGGAGGTGCATATTTCGTCGTTGCCGCTTTCAGTTTCGACAATGTTTTTGCACCCACGATACCATCAATTTTCAATCCAAACTCGTACTGGAACAATCGTACAGCCTTCTGTGTCCGATCACCAAACTGGCCATCAATCTTACCTGTGAAAAAACCTAAGTATTTCAGTCGCCCTTGAATATCATACACATTCCCACCTGAATCTCCTCTTTTTATCTTGGGCGAGGGGAACCTTTTCTCAATCTTAGATGGATGGTAATCGTTCGTCGCTTTTCTTAACTTTTTCCAAGTCTCATTTCCTACAATACCGTCAATCGGTAATCCAAATTCATATTGGAATAGACGTACGGCTTTATAAGTTCTATCTCTAAATTTCCCATCTACATCTCCCGTGTAAAACCCTAAGTATTTCAACCTCCCTTGTAAATCCCATACATCTCCACCTGTCGATCCTTTTTCGAGATGGATTTTCGTATAAGCGTACTCAGGATTCATTGCTGAGATTACCTTTCCTTCACCAACTACAATAAATCCCACGATTGTGATGAGAGTCAAGGTAATATACCAATAGCGCATATGCATCATGATTCAACCCTTTCCAGGTTGGAATTATGATGTTATTATGTGAAGATCCAATTGATCTATGCATGTTCAAGTGGAAAAATATGAACAGCATGTGTATGCTTTGCATTCATGTGAGATTCCACATAGGATTGTACTTGCGTGAGCTCTATTTTCTCTACCGTAGGAATAAGGGACTCAAAATCATATCCTTTTACCTGATAGGCAGCGGTGTGCAAACTAAAGCGACGTAAAACATCTCGCTCCTGAAAAAAATAACTAATCACTTCTTTTTTTCCATCCACTAATTCTGCTTGTGTCACACCCCTATGCCTCACCCGCTCTATATATTTTTCGAAGTGATCATAAAACGTCTCAAGATCAAATACGTATCCAGCTATGGTTCCGTATCCATATGCCAGATGCTGTCGATAATCGTAATGAAAATTTTGTGCAAACCATTCATCAGCAATTCCTCGCTGCACAAAGGATGTATGCTTGCCAAATAGTGTCGCTAATGTAACTTGGGCTACACACATCTGTTCAAAAGTTACGTTTTGCTCACGATATCCCCACCGTATAAACGGTACGGGTACAGGTAAATGTAACACGGTCGGAGACACCTTTTTTGATGTAGAGGCGGATTCCATACAAATCGAGTATGAGGTTTGATGCTCTGTCTTTGATACACCAAGGGATTCTAATGTCTGCATCATGATAGACGCTTCGATATCTCCCACGATCAGTAATTGCATATGTTCCGGCTGATAAAAAGTGTGGTAGGCATGCTCGAGTTGATGGCGCTGTATCTGTTTCACACTTTCTGTCGTACCCGCAATATCAACAGATAGTGGGTGCATGCTCCCATACATCCCTTCCGTCCACTGCTGCATCGATATCGTAGCGAAATCTTCTTGAAATAAGTCGATTTCCGATTGAATCACTTGACGTTCTTTTTCAACCAGTGCATCGCTAAAGGCGAGATTCGTTAAGCCCTTAACTAAAAAAGAGAGATGCTGTTGAACGGAGTCCGTACAAGCCAATTCATAAATCGTCATATCATGCGTTGTAAGTGCCGATGCTTCTGCACCACTTGAAAGCACATGGGTGTTCATCCCCGAAGCTTCAAAGACAAGATGTTCTAAGAAATGTGCGAGTCCCGCAGGGGTTTTTATGTCATCTGTAGTGGCGGTGGATCGAAAAGTCCGATGGACAGAACCAAAAGGGACAACCATCGTGAGAACGGTATGCTTATACCCTTTCTTAGGGATAAAAGACACACGTAATCCATTATCTAAGCGAAATGTTTTGGTCGCCATCATGATCCGCCCCCTTCCTTTCCACTCAAATGATATATGGTGTGAAGATTCAAATTTTTAAAAATTTCTAACATGTCTTCCTGGTTACAATGAAGCAAAATTTCTTCATATGAAGTATCTAGTGAATCGATACCCGTTATATAATGGTTACGCGCAATAGCCAACCACTTATCTGGCAAATCATATCCCATTGCTAAGTAATGCATTGTTTTCCCTTTTGCAAAATGCCATTCTTGTTCTGAAAATTCCCCTGCTTGTATGGACTCCACATGTTTAAGGATTAAATCTGTGACGTTTTGTCGCTTTTCATCCGGTACACTCGTCTTGATGAGCACGATTTGATGCAACAAATCTAATTCTACAAAGATATAATAAACAAGCCCTTCTTCACGACGTAAAACTCGATTTAATCGTTGATTCAACATCGATGTAACCAAAAACAACAAGGGATAGTTTTGATCGCATAATGGACGCGTCAAATTTAATCCTAAGATAAGCCGTGTCTGTTTGATCGGCATCTGTTCATAAATGACTTGCGGTGTTGTTTGTTTTTTGACTGGTTTATGTAGCGCAATCGCTTTTACACGGCGCATGTTTCGGGACGTTTCAAGCACTTCGCTCTGTACCTGCCCAATCCTTTGAAACAAGACAGGTGTAGCGTGAACAAGCTTTTGCTGTAATTGATATAAAGATTGCGAAGTAACGCCTTCTAACGATGTCAACTGATCCGCTTTCTTCTGGTTTACGAAACCTGTCATATAAGCCATACATCGATTTTTAGCATATTGTGTCAGATTGTGGGTAGGCGCATCACTTGTATATCGAAGGATTTGCTTTTCCTCCTCGATCTCATGCTCATGTAACACAGGCGCAAAAAATAGATCGAGCAATACATTTCCGATCTCATGCTGATCCACTGGGGTTGTATACGAATGTGGAAATGAAACCCAACCTGTATATGAGCGGATATTTTCTCCTATCTGGTCATAATACGTTTGGAGCGGGGTACAATAGTGATGAACTAGTTTTCGTTGCACCGCAAGGGGGGAGGGATATTGCTTACTTCCTTTTTTCAAGACGGCACAAAGTAACTTAAATAGGGTTTCATCATATTGCGTTACATCACAAAAAGCAGTTACGGCAAAATAGTTACTCTCAAACTTACTCGTTTCGATCGTTTGCAGATCAACCCCTATCATATCTGCCCCACACCTGCTTCCAATTCATACAAGGTTCCGGTCTTTAAATTTATTCCCAGTTGCATCTCCCCTGGTACATATTTACTAAACCAATCAATATGGGTTTGTGAAGGTGTTTCTGAGAGGGATGCGTGCCATTTCACAATACGCATGTGATGACGATCCCACAAACGCCACTGTTCCGGTTGTTTGCGAACCGCTTCCCGAAAAACCGCATATACACGTTCACAAGATGATGATAGATTATCCGTCATTTGAATCGGCTTATGAAATTTTATGCGCGCGTTCCCTTCAGGGGTAAGAGACATGACAACCGGGCAAGCTTTTGCGCCAGTTTGTTGTAATATACGAAAGATCCCACTTCTCGTCTGCATCTCTGACGATAAAAACGGTAATGAAATGGGATTATTGTCCGTATTGTAACCGCTAAATCCATCTAAATATAGAGAAAAGGCACCTTTGTTTTTCAAAATCTTATATAATTGTAGCCCAATCATTTGTTGTTCGGAATTGATTAGTTGAACGCCTGCTCGCTGCCGAATTTGATCCCAATAAGAAAAAGACTTTTCTTGCTTAAAGGCCGTCCCATCTACTACTTGATAAAATGGACTTCGATTTTTTTTTGTGTGTAAGGCCTCTACGATCACTTCCATGATATGACGAACAAAGCCATAGTGCCAGGTTAAAAAGACGCCACCATCGGTCAATATTTCATCCACATACTCATGGCCTTCAATCTCATCCCAACCCGTATAAAGCTCAGGTTGTTCACGTAGACGATCAACTACTTTTAAAAAAGCAAGATGATCCAGCCATATGTCTTCAATTGATTTATCTGGATTAATAGGTAATAGCTCTTGCGTAATATTCATCAGTGCATAAAAATATCCCAAATAAATGCCTGACTCTTTTTGTGGTGGAATGGTCTCATATACTTCTGCACGACACGCTTCATACAACGCTTGATATCCCATCCTTCTCTCTCCTCCTATCCAGATACTACTTCTTTACTTGGAACACTTGATTCAGATGGTCTAAAATATCGTTTTCGAATCACGTAATATCCATAAGACACGCCACTTAGACCGAATACATTCACCCCAGCAAAACTCCAATAAAAAAGGTTCAGATCATTTGTCCGCTGGGTGAAGATAAAGCCTATTATGATAATTGATGCGAAATAGAGAATATTCATAACAAGAGCTTGGTATCCCTTACCGATTTGCTCCAGTATCATCAGCGTCGTTAAAATCGGGCCCACGATAAAATAGGTCGGAGACACGATTGTAAAAAAATCGATCGCAACCGCTTGCGATGATTGGTTTTGAATTAAAGCTGTAATAAATGGAACTCGTCCAAAGAAAAGCAAAACAGAAAATCCTAGATAAAGCGCAAATGAATAAAATAGCCCTACCCGATACGCGTTATAAACACGTATGTGTTGCTTGGCACCCGCATTTTGATTCATTAAGATACTCGTTGCTGAGCCGAGTAATATACTAGGTAAAATACAAAGGGTATGCAAACGATAAGCAGCACCAAACCCTGCAACTGCATCACTTCCAAACGGGCTTACAATCTTGGTGTAAAAAAAGGTACTCACAAAAATCACACAATAAGATATAAAAATCGGAATACCAACAAATCTAAGCTTTTGTATCCCCTGCTGGAGAAAGGTGCTCGGTAAAAATGAAAGCTTTTGCAGTTTCACATTTTCATACCGTTGTACATAGACCAAACCCACGATGAGCACACCTACTGTACTAATGAACATTGCGTAGATCAAACTATACACACCTAGCTTAAGAAAGGAGACACTAATAAAGAGGACAATCACATGGGTAATGGCCATGGCCATCGTCAAATAGGCCGATATTTTCACCTTACCTATTCCTCGCAAATAGGCACTAATCATACAAGTAAATAGTAGAAAAAAATGGGTAACAACCATACCGGCTATCAATAGCCACAGTGAAGTGCGCAAAGATTGTGGCACCTGTAAAAAGTCGTACATAAACGGTATAAAAAGTAAGACCATGCCACCTATAAGCACTGTCGCAATGAAACTGTATGCCCAATAATTTCGTAAATAAGTAGGCAGATTTTTTACATTGCCTTTTCCTTTTTCAGTAGCTACGGTCACTTGCATCGATATTTGCAACGCTTCAATTAAAGCGACAAATAAGAGTGAAATCGGAATATAAAGTGAAAATAAATATAAAGCATCGGCTGCTGCCTGATCCATAAAATACAATTGGGCAAGTTGCATAAAAATATTGACTGATGACGCTAAGAACATGGGTAAAAACGTTTTAAATAAAAGAGGGGTTACTTTTCCTTCTAGGTAATTAAGTGTTGACATAGACCTGCTTCCCTTCAATTTGTTCAGCTTGAATAACTGGCATATCTTGTACCGTTAAGATGACATAAGATAATGAATGGAGTCGGTCAAACGAAATCATGGCGATTTGTTTATCTATGAGATCCGGATTTTGTTTACATAGCTCAGCTAATGTGACCCATACATCACCACTTCGAAAATCGACCGTAGCATGTTCCGATCTTGTATAACAAAGCGGATGAGAAAAGCCAGGAATCGCATTTTGCACGATAATATAATCAAGTGCCGGGTTTTCTTGCGCGATTTGCTCACAAACGGAAGTCACATATTGAGCTAGATCTCCACTCGGGATGGTAAGACACGTAACAGAATGAATGCGTATGGCTCCATCTCCTTTACTTACCTCTAATGCCACCGAAGCATCGGCGTATCTGACAAACTGAGGGGTATCGTTTAAGGGAGCTATAAATTGATATTCCGTCATTACCATGATCCCAAGCCGATTGTGATCTAGCGATATCTGCATCAAATCTAGTCCAGTAAGGCCTGCCACTTCGCCTAGATGGGTAAGACCAAAATACTTCTCTGGATAAACGCCCCCCTTTACCATTGTGTTTGCCAATGTCGGGTTGAGTGCTTTGTAATCAGGAATGGTTTGAGCAAGGATCAGACATTGATACTTCTGATCCTGATCTCGTCGCTTTTGGAGCGCATGTATCACTTTAGCTGACAGATCATAATGAAAAAGCTGTTGATCTCCTTGAAAAATGCTTACAACTTCTCTTTTGCTCCACTCCTTTTGCTTATAGTGCTTCTCTAGCAGTAAGTGATAATCGAGATCATAGTTCTCATTGGGCGTATCTGATTGCACATAGGCTGTTTGCGCAACCGTCACAGTTGCTATCGTGTTTACACTACACATAAAATTGCGACTAGACATGTGCCATCTTCCTATTCATATAATTTTGGAAAATGTTCAATTTTTGAATATTGGTGGTACCCTCCATATATTCACACGCCCGGGCATCACGATACCATTTATTTAGATAAGGATGCTCAAAAAATGCGCCTGCTCCCATCCAACCCAAAGCTTCTGCTGTGATCGATTCCGCTAACCGAACCGCTTTCACTTTACCAATTGAGGCCAAATGACCTTGATTGGGATCATGATCAAGGGCTTCAGCCCCTTGACGAATCACTGCACGTACAGCCTGTAATTCCTGTTCGAAATAAGATAATCTTGTTTTTTCACTTTCACTAAATTGCTTCCGATGGGCCATCACATAATCATAGGTAGCTTGTGCAATTCCAAGTGCGGCTGCTGCTACACCTGGACGCATCCGATTAAACGTTTGAATCGCTCCCCACAATCCCCTGCGCGTAGGCTTCAGATGATGACCGATAATGGCATCGTCATGCACAGCACATTGGTCAAATTTTAAGTGGCTTAACATCGCCCCTTTTAATCCCAAGGCATTGAGCGGATTCGCCTGAAATCCTACTGCATCTTTTTCGATCCATACAATTTCGATACCAAGTGGTCCCGAGGTTTTACGTGTAAATACGAGACCAAAGTCAGCTCTGGTTCCATTGCCGATCAAATATTTTTCACCATTTAAAGTATTGTGAGTCATGTGCGTCTCAATCGCTGTAGCATCTGAGCCTTTGTTTCGCTCTGATAAGGCAAAAAAGGTCCAAGTAGGTTTTTCTAATAATCGTGTATAATATTTCTCTTGTTGCGCTTTACTACCGAGATCATACATCACAATCCCCGACAATGACGCACCTGGACATGCCAGTACGACGCCCATATCTCCATAAGCTAACTGCTCAAAAGCGATAACCCGCTCTAAACAGGTAATACCATAAAATTTCTCCTTAGTTGACGTCACAATCGGTTCATTATTATAAGCTTCTGGTATGATCTGTTTGGAAAAAATACGTATTTCATCTAAGTGTAAATATTGATTAATTGCAGCCGGATTTTGGTCAATCTCTAAACCCAGCTTACGAAATGTTTGAGCAAACGACTTCGCCGTCTCCTCTAGTTCTCGTAAAGCACGGTCTGAATACAAGATCATCACCCCTTCGTAGCGATTTCAAATTGCGTAGCAGTAGGAGAAGTATGTCTCCGCATATCAAACAAGTTTTGTAACAAATCAGAAGCATAGCCCCATTCTGCTGTACCTTCTTCGATATATCCATGCCCGCCCATAACCGACATCAATTCTTTTCGGGTACGATGTGTCTCATCATGAAGAAACGACAGGAATGCTGGAGTTAAAGATTTTTGGTGATAGGCATAGCTACTCATTACGGTTTGAAAACGGACTAAAAACTCAGCAAATGATGATTTAACCATCTGATGGGACAATGTGCTTTCTCCATAAGAGCTTCGACTTGCGAGATGATCATGGCTTAATTTTAATATTTTAAGTGCAATACCCAGTTGCAGGAAAAGCAGACCTTCTTGATAATTAGCCCAATCTTCATCATCTGCGACATGCTCAGTCATTCGAAAAACAGAGACACCTAAACGCGCTAAAATAGGGTCACTTACGCTTTCTGTTTGTAAATCATGAAAAAGATACATATCCCCTGCTACTTTGACAAGCAAGTAGGGATCATCTGCTACTGCATGAGGCACTAAAATAAAGTGGCGATTTGCGAGCATAATGGGATCCTTCTGATTCCATTTCATCAAATGACTTAGTGCAACGCCCAAATCTTCAGTTTTGGCAAGTTGCATCAACCGGATTACCGAATCCATATGAACCCTCCAATCAATATTCAAATAAGGCACTACCTACAAAGCAACCAAGACCTACCGCAATCATCAAATAGGTATCGCCTTTGTTTAATCGTTGCTTCTCCATACAATCATGCAAAACCAGCTGAGAATCTGTCGTGTAGGTATGCCCCAACTGTGGAATCAAATCCATGACCACCCGTTCAAGCGGAAAATCATACTGCTGACAAAATGTTCTCCATGTCGTACGATTTACATTATGCGGTAAGATATAATCCACATCGTCTAGTTTCCGGTTCGCTTTAGCCAGCGTTTTTTGAATACCAGAAAAAATATTGGTTTGATACTGTTCATTAAAAAAACGAACCTGTTGGTCATCTTCGTATATCCCCTCAGAAAAGCGGTCATCGAAATGGGTAGAGCAAGCCAATAAACGATTTGTCTCAGCCGATTTGGAAAATAATACTGCGGTAGCCGCATCCCCAATCAGTAATGAACGCATCACATAGCGCGCCTTGGGATATAGATTAGTCTGATCACCACATAGTAGTAACACTTGCCTAGCCTCTGTTTGATCCATATAATCTTGAATCAGTTGCATAGAAGCAAATGGAGAAGCGCAGTTTAGCTGTGCAACTCCGTATCGTCGTATGTTTTCTAATCCGAATGGCTGGAGAACTTTATAAAGCAAATCATGCTGGTAGGGTACTTGTGTAAGTAAAGCATGGGAATATAAAATTAGGTCTACTTGATCTAGTGTTACATGTTGCTTTAAATCCGCTACAGCTAAGCGAATCGTTTCTTCTAACGGTTGATCCTCATCTACAATTGGGGTTTGGTGGAGATGATGCATACGCTTTAACATTTTCACTTCAGAACGCTTTTTGTCAGCCGTAGATACTAGATTTACGAGTTCTTCAGCTTGTTGCATACGCTCTGGGATATAGACACCTATGCCTGTAATTCCGATATTCATCCACACACCTCGCCCTCTTCCGCTTGAATCCAAACCCCCAACAGAAATTGTCTTTTTTGATCATAATGACATAGTAACGTGTAGGGTTTGTGTGCATGGTCACACCATGCTTTTAAAGGCGGTACCACAAGATCTTGATCAGGTAGTAACACCTGCTCTACTTGGGGATCTGCAAGCCGATCACTTGAATGGTTGATGACCAATAGATCTTGTTTAGCAATATGAAGTTTTTTTCGCTGGGCATCAATCCAGTCCTCTAATGAAAGACCGCCGTATTCTTTGAAGGAAACCGTATCAACTTGAATCACTTTGGGTTTATGATCAGTTTCTTGATCCAACAACATCACAAAACCAGTGTCTTGCACATCAGTCTGATGAATGACAGGTTCATAATTGGGAAGCGTAAATTGATCCAACAACAGGAGAACCGCTTTACGCTTTCCATGGTGATGCATATATTGACGAATCACTTTAAGCGCTGTATACGGTGTACCCCCACCACGATCTGAAATAGCAAATCCAGTCGCCTGTTTGAGATCAAATTGATAAATTAACCGATTAACAACTGCTTCCCAGATATTAATATCAGGTGTACAGTGCCCCAACACAAGTAGGTCTACGTCTTGTAGATCATGGTCCGTTTGTAATCGTGATAATAATACTTCTCCCATATGACTAAAGGTATTTTGTGCGCCTTGTTTTAGATATTGTTCATCAAATTCTTTGTCATATAAACCAAGCAATGTTTGATGAAAGTCTACGATACGTGCATCATGTTCATAACTGCGTTCTCGCCCGTAAGTGTGTAAGCGATGATCTAGAATGCTTAAACTAACCGACATGATCTCTCACATCTTCAAGTTGTGCGTCAATATATATCGCTAAAGATTCTACGGTTTCAAAATGCTGTGGTTCTAGTGTCTCAGGATCAACTGATAACCCGTCAATCTCATCCTCTAGCACCATCAGTAATTCCAACACCGATGTGGAATCAAGGGATAACTCATCAAATAAGGTAGTTGAAGGTTTAATATTGTCGGCGTTTTCTACATTAAGTACCTCAACCAAAGCTTTTTTAATACTTTCGATAATAGCGGTCATTTTTAAATCTCTCCTTGTGTCATCGTGTATTTTGCTCTCCATGCATTTTCACCTAGCCGCTCCACCGAAGCCTTACGGCGCTCTCCAAGTTCCCTATTGGTCAAACCCTTCAGGTTTAGGCTACGCTAAGAAAAGGCGGGGAGGCACTTCCTCGTTTTAGTAAACTCATACTACTGTCTGGATGCGATCTTCTCTGAAAAAGCATGTAGATGTTGTTTTTCAAGTAAATCTTCCACCTGATCTCTCTCTCGTATCAGATAAGTCTCTTGTTGATGCACCAACACCTCCGCTGGATAGCCATGACTTAAGAACAATACAGGAGATGCTGTAGGTCCATATGCCCCAGAGTGAAAGATACCGAGTAAATCTCCTACTTCAACTGGTGGTAGCTTCACTTTCTTCCCTAATTGATCGTTAGGTGTACAGAGTGGCCCTGTAATATGGTAAGCAACTTGATCTTCACCTTCTATATCGCTCAATTGCCGAATCGGAAAATTTCGTTTTACAAAAGAGCCAATCCCGACTGCTGCCATATGACAATTGGTTCCACCATCTGCTACTAAAAACGGTTCACCAAACGATTCTTTGATATATTTCACCTGAGTGACCAAAATACCAGATCGTCCAGCCAGATAACGCCCTAATTCCATGATAAGTCGAATATGGGGATTGGCTTCACGAAACAGATGAATAACAGGATTTAATAAGTCCGCTAATCGATCTACATTCAACTTTTGCTCTCCCTCAAAGTAAGGAACACCTAGACCTCCACCGATATCCACCATCTCAAGGGGTACTCCTAGCTGATCTTGAAAACGTTCCGCTAGTTGGAAGATGTGACTGGTATTTTGTACGATCACTTCTTCATCTAAAATTCGCGTTCCCATATAAACATGCATGCCCATCACCCGAACATGAGACAGTGCTTTAATCTCATTTAACTGCGCAAATACAGTCTCTTCATCGATTCCAAACTGCCGTGGCTTCCCTCCCATCGTTAAGCGCGAGCCTTTAACGGAAAACGAAGGATTAATCCGGATAGCTACATCAACCGTCACGCCTAGTTCAAGCGCCAAGCTTTGAATCTGCTGTAATTCTTGAATAGATTCACACACAATCGCATAGATTTTATTTTCAATACAAGCACGTAGCTCGGTCTCGTTTTTACCTGGTCCGAGGAAAATAATATTTTGTGGATCCGTTCCTGCTTGTAAAACCGTTTGGAGTTCCACTAAGGAGGACACCTCAGCGCGTGCTCCTAAACGTTTTAAATAATGGTAAATGGAGATATTGGGATTCGCCTTTAAAGAATAAAAAAATTCAAGGTAAGGGGGTAATTTTCTTCTCAATTGCGTATAATCTTCTGTTAATATGTCCCCATCATATACATACAGAGGAGTTCCAAACTCTGCGGCTATATGACTGATTGGTATGCCTTGCACCTTATACTCCTTGCGCATATTGATCCTCCTCTAGCAACTGTTTTAATTGATAGCTAATCTCTTCATCGAGACGTTTTAATTCCTCCACGTTCTCAGCTATGATCATGCCATAAAGGCGACCTGAGAAAGGCTTACCTTCTTCAATATAGGCTGCATTCACCGTTGCAAAATTACAGATAAGAAATCCTTTACCCGAAGTGACTTGATATAAATATGTGCTAAGATAAGCTGCTATTTTTTGATAAGATAATGCATACTTCAATTTGAGCGGATACTGCTTCACTAGCGCAACTTGCTCTGCTGTCATCCGTTCTTCCTGAATTCTAGTTTGATAGGTAGACATATTAAATCGCGCATTAATCTCTAAATTAGGCCATATCTTATTTTGCTGATCTAAAATGGCATCGACACCGACAATACCAAAGTAGCCATCCTTATATAACGCCTCACCGATTTGCTTGGAAATCACTGCAAGAGCTGTCACTTGCTCCGCGGTCAAGCGAGATGGAATGAGATGCCCTTGATGTACACCATTATGTGTAAGTGCTTCTTTAACAAAGTGGAAGTGAACTTGTCCATCTCGTGAGATCAGGAATTGATAGTTTAGATCACACACCTTATCAATCCATTCTTCTAAAACAAAGGCTACTTTTTGATTCCCATTTGCTTTCTTACTACGATTTTCTAACAATTTAAGGGTCTGCATAAAACGTCGTTCACTCTCTATGATCACAATCCCTTTTCCCGAAACCCCTAATGCATCTTTTAAAACAAGCTTACGATTATCTGCAAGCAGTGGCTTCAACTCATTAAAAGCTTGTTTTAATGAATCGATTGACTCACAATTAATCCCCCTAATTTGCGCTAAACCTAACTGCTCATTTAATTGACGTGAGTAAATCTTACTATTCACTTTTTTAAACACGCTACTACTAGGTGTTGCTAATGGAATCCCTGTTACTTCGGCTAACTTTTCTTCCGCTTCTGATACACCAAAAGGTAGAAAGAAGACCCGTTCTTTTGTTCCTAACTCTCGTAGTTTGCTAAGCGTCTCTTCATCTTCTAGTAGATTTTCAGTAATCGTCTGCTCAGGATTATTCTGCGTTAATACAATGCGATGAGGAATGGAAAAATGATGATCCCGCAGTGCCTGTAAGTAATCCGGATCAATTGCATCTTTCAGCACAATATAGTCAGAAGATGATGCTAAGAAGATCCCCATCTCTTCCATCCGATTCACAATGGTCTTACCGGATCCCAGTGTGAGCTGAGGCAATTTGATCAAGTGATCATCCGACCAAGATTCCTCTACTTCAAAATTATTCAAGTAAATAAATTTAACACGCTGATCCTGAACAAGTGCATCCTTTAGTTCCGCTTCAAAGCCCATACTCCACCTCCTAATGTTTCATAACAGAAACAGCAAATGTTGCTCCAAGACCTACTGATACCATTAAATATAAATCTCCTTTTTGCAAAAGATTTTGCCTCACCATATCTTGATAATTAATAAAGGGGTCTGCACCAAAGCAATGCCCTAACCGCGATACATTTTCGAGGTAGATTCGTGATAGCGGAAAATCAAATTGTTTGGCAAACTGCTTCCAAGAGGATTGATTTACATTATGTGGGATGATCCAAGCCACGTCCTTTTTTGCTTTATCTACCTGGTGCAGAGCTTCCTCAACAGTTTCAATTAAGGTCGATGTGTACTTCTCTTCGAAATCTTTGGCATCGGCAGGCGAAATTTGAATACCTGCTGCATATTTACCCATGATTTTGCGATGAACCGTTAACACTTCATCTTGCTCTCCATTTTTGCCAACTACAACAGCGGCAGATGCCTCTCCCATAATCGTTGTATTCGGAATAAGCTGACATGTAGGATGAAATGCTTTCTCACCGATGAGAATGAGCGCTTGATCATCATTGTTTGGATCGCTAGCCAACAACGAATCAGCTACCTCCATCGCGATTAATCCTGAAGAACAGTGTTGTTGGGTTAATGAAAAATAAAGTGCGTGGTCCAACTCAAACGAGCTGAGTACCTCTTCTAATACATTATGAGGATACGGTGCTACAAGAGGTGAAGTGTGACAAAAGATAATATATTTAATTTGCTTCAACTCGACCTGATTCTGATCCATTAATTGATGAATGGCAATCTGGAGCATTTCTTTTAGTTCGTGTTCGGAATCCATACAAATTTGATTTAAACCATGTACCTTCTCAAACAGCTTAACTTGATAATTCTTCAAGCCTAAGTTAGATTGGAGTGACTGAATAGACATTCTGTTTTTCGGAACATGTGCGTATACTTTATCGATATAAACCATGAAATTGACCTCCATCTAAACCATACACCCGGCAGTAATGAATGAGGGGCACTAATGCCCTAGAGCCCCTCTATATTTGGATAAATCTTATGCCTTAGCGTCTGCGGCTTTAGCTGCTGTTGCTTTAGCTGCTGTTGCTTTAGCTGCTGTTGCTTTAGCTGCTGCTGCTTTAGCTGCTGCTGCTTTAGCTGCTGTGGCTTTAGCTGCTGTGGCCTTAGCGTCTGCGGCTTTAGCTGCTGTGGCTTTAGCGTCTGCGGCTTTAGCTGCTGTGGCTTTGGCGTCTGCGGCTTTAGCTGCTGTGGCTTTGGCGTCTGCGGCTTTAGCTGCTGTGGCTTTGGCGTCTGCGGCTTTAGCTGCTGTGGCTTTAGCGTCTGCGGCTTTAGCTGCTGTGGCTTTAGCGTCTGCGGCTTTAGCTGCTGATGCTTTAGCTGCTGTTGCTTTAGCTGCTGATGCTTTAGCTGCTGATGCTTTAGCTGCTGATGCTTTAGCTGCTGTGGCTTTGGCGTCTGCTGCGCGTGTTTCCTCTAAGCTTTTTTTCAAGTCTGCTGTCTGGATCGGAGTAGCTTTCATGCTCATATTTTTAACCTCCAGTATAATAAATGTCGTTACTTTATTAAAATTAATAAAATAACTTGAATTAATGTTATAACATTTATAAAATAGTGTCTATAATAATTATCTTAAAGTTCATTAAGATTAGTATTTTCTATTTATAAACAAAATGGGAGTTGGAGCTAATGAATCATTTACAGTATGAAAACATCAAGATCGGTGATCAAACCTACTTAGACACTGTACGTGAACTGCTCATTCATGATCGTTTTAGTATCTCCTTCTCACGCCTTGAATTTCGTATTCTCTTTCGTTTAGCCCAGCAACTCGGACAAGCTGTGACCGCCGAAGATTTGATTCAATATGCTTGGGGCACGCTTCATGTAAGTAACGGTATTCTATATGTTTACATTAATCGCATTCGAAAAAAGATTGAAACACAACCACACAAACCTCAGTTTTTATTGGCACAGCGAAGTATTGGTTATGTCCTCCACCCTATTAACACCTGAACATATCCACATTTAAGACATGAATCTCTATATCATTCAAAGAAATATATGCATTCCATTAAGCTAAAATGGGAAATTTAACAAAATACTACTTCTTTATTTACAATATTTAATTAAAAACGTAACATGTTCTCCACTTCAAAATTAAACATGTCAAAAAAGTAGATCTTCATTATGTTTGAATTGATATATTGCTTTTTTTAACATTTTCTATTCATCATTAGGGTCTATTCTTATACCAGCTTAATTGAGCATCTGGCATATTGCCTCTTATATATTTGTAAAACATACCCAATTTAAAACTTGCTAATTAGATAAACATGTTAAATGATTATGCTCATTTGACATGTTTATTTTTAAGGCATACAATAACGACATATTTATCTATTTTTAGTAATAAGTTTATTTACTACTTTTCACCTCTGGAGGGAGCATTAGCCGTGATCACTAGTATTTATGAAACGCATTTACAAGTGAGTCAACTAGACCAATCGATACACTTTTTTGAAAAACTGGGACTTCAGCTCGCCCACAAAATTAAAGAACGACGCGTTGCATTTTTCTTTGTAGGTCCGAATAAGCAAATGTTAGGTATATGGGAAGTGCCAGAAGGTCAAACCGTACAGAAAAGTCATTTTGCTTTTGGCGTATCACATCAAGATATTGAAAAGGCGATTCCATGGCTAAAAAGTATAGGGATTGAACCACAAGCAGACTTTGGTAAGGAACCGATTGAACCGATCGTACATACATGGATGCCTGCTGCATGCGTCTACTTCCTTGAT
Source organism: Polycladospora coralii (assembly GCF_014773435.2). Classification (GTDB taxonomy): domain Bacteria; phylum Bacillota; class Bacilli; order Thermoactinomycetales; family Thermoactinomycetaceae; genus Polycladospora; species Polycladospora coralii. Next base: position 587,597 of record NZ_JACXAG020000001.1, read on the forward strand.
CCAGATGGAAACAGTTTAGAGTTGCTGACTTTATTAGACGATACACCTATCATCACAGATGATTTTCCATATTTAAGCGAATGGAACAAAAGGAAAAGTTAACTCAAAGAATAATCCTCTTGCTTTCAAGCGTGTTGATTCAATACGCTTGAATCTTACTTGAACGAATGAAGTAGCTTACTCTAAGTGTGCAATATCAGATTATTTAGAATTGAGTCGCTTCTATTTGGGTAAATGTTTGACATGCAGATCTACACCCATTCCTTTCCCTGTTGCTTGCATTACAGGTTCAGCTTCACAAGTGAAAACAGCATCGTACTTACCATTCTTGCGAATGATGGTTGATATTTTGACCTTTCCTTCCATATGTCTATGATATTTAATACCAATATTCTCGTTCTGAGATCGTTTCACATATTTCCCATTAAGTGTGCCCTCGATAAAGTCACACTTTAGTTGCGTGTAGAAATTTTCATAAAAATGAACGCTTCTACGGTATGATAATTCCACTTCTGTTTAAATACATCCTATGTTACTGTTCAACAAATTACGCCAGTTGACTATTTTTAGAGGATTCTTAGTTTAAATACATCCTATGTTACTGTTCAACCTTCTTCCTGTAATAAGCTAGGGTCTAATTCAGTCAGTTTAAATACATCCTATGTTACTGTTCAACCCCGATCAACACTAGGTTCTTGATTTCTATCATATCCCATAATGTTAGGAATCACAAGGGTTTGAGGGGGTTTATCCCAACCTACTGAGCTCTATTTTGATACAGTTGATAGAAGGAAGAAAAGATCAGTCATAGCAAGGGTTACAGCCGATTTGGTCGAAAATGAGGTTGGGATAAAATCGTTAAGGGGGAAGACGAAATCAAGTGACAGTTGCACCCAATACCTAGTTCAGGAGTAGATCGACATAGGTTAATCTCTACTCCTACTATGCATCCTTTTCACTTTAACAAACTCAGAATCGTAGAAACCGTTTGACCTAATGTCGATGTTCCCTGAAGTATTCCACTTATTTTTTCTAACTCTTGATTTAGTTTGTTAAATGCATTTTTGAAACGATTTCCTTTTGTGATGTGCTCTTGGGACTCTTTGGCTGTCTGCATGAGTTTTATTTTTGTCTCATCTGATAGGTCTGATGAGTGGATTAATTGTGAAATAAATTTGTTTAGCTGGGAATTCAGCTCATTTAGATCAATGGAATCTTTGGTGTTTTGGTTGTAATTGATCGTATTATCTCCTTCAACGTAAGTACTGTCACCAGAATTATTAAAGTTTATATTTCTGTTCATTGGTATTCCTCCTCCAAATCACTTCATTCTGCTTCATTTCGATTTTCAATGTGATCTCCCTCAACGTAAGTGGCGGAACCTATATTATTGAAATAGATGTTACGGATATTTTGAATAATGACATTTTTAGGAGTCTCTTGGTTATTTATGAAACTTCTAAGCAATTCACCTTCGTTATATTTTTTTACACTTAAATCATCTATTTGATGATGGTTCATTCTTTCACGAAGCATTCGCGATGGTTCCCCTTGGTTTACGCCAAACTTATCCCAATTAGTGAATAAGATAAAGTGATCTCGCGCTCTGGAAACAGCTACATTCATAAGTTGATGACTACGATCGAAGAATGGTGTGATATTTGACCTTGTATCTGTAGGAGAGAAGAGAATGATATCTTTTTCATCTCCTTGTAAGGCATGAACTGTGTTCACAATGATGTCGTCTGGAAAGTTTACACTATTGAGCAATTCTTTAATGAGTACAGACTGATACTTAAAGGGGGTTATGACTGCTAAGACATCTCTTAAGTTGTTTTTTCCTGAACGCTGTAAAATTTTGTCCCGATTATCTTGTAGCCAATAAACCATTTGCTCAGCTTCTGCTACATTAAAAATTCCTGCATCATTCCGTGTAACTTTGCTATCTATGTGGATATATCCCATAGCATACTGAAAAAGTTCGGAATAACGACTAGTCGTTTCACGTTTATTCACTAGGATACCTCTGTAAGCCAGTTGATTAATGTAGTCCATGATATCTATTACGCTTCTCCGATGATGAAACAAATACATACCACCATAAGGTGGAAATTTTTGATATTTACTGACGTATTGTGCTTTCTCGATCGCACTACCAGTAGATGCTAAGAAGCCATTCTTCTCTAATTTCTCCATTTTCTTTGGGTTACGATATTGTTTTAAATTACTCTTTAAGTTCCCGATGTCAATGGAGTAAGATAAACCCTTAACAATCGGTTCTAACTGATTTTCATCACCAATAACAATGGCCTTTTTAGCAAAGGCCAACGCTGGCACCGCCATTTGTGGGCTAACTTGACTTGCTTCATCCATGATGAGTAAGTCAAAAAAATCAAATAAATAATCTGACTCAAAAACCTTTTTAGTTTTCGTATTCGTTTGCTTCCGTTTTTTCCTCACTTTCATTTTACCTTCTAGCTTATAGAATGTCCCGACCAAGCACGGTGTTATCATGGCATATCGCTTATATTGTTGCATCAATTCTTCTTTTGTTTCTGTATACTTGCGTTTTGCGTTTTTTTGAGGTTTATTTGATTTTACTTCCATTAACCAGCGCGCTTCCCAATAGTGTGTTGCCAATGAAAACATAATATATCTTATGCTTTTATCAAATTGTTCAAGTGCGAATTTCCAAATGGGTATCTCCTTAGTAATCACTACATCTTCGAATTGTGTGTCTAAATAATTTTGTAATTTCAGCTCCAGTTGCTTGTCCATTTTGACGAGTAAATCTTCAGAAAGGCACTTTGACATGATATAAAGAGATGTAGGACAATCTTTTGGTTCGGGATTGTTCTGTTTATAGGATTGCATCGTTTTAATTTGATGAGATCTCAGAATATAGTGGCTTCCTCTTTTTAAAATTCGATTAAATCGCTTTAGTTCTTTGTGAATCCTCCTGATAGCGTTTTCTACATTCGATATCGGTTCATTGAAATACTCTTGGCATTTATTTAGAAACATACGTTCATGAGTAACTAATTTTCTTTCCATATCTTCCATAAAATGATGTTTGGCGCTAATCATTTGATAACCATTTACGTGATAACTCTCAATTTGTTTGGCAGCTGGAAAGCATAATGCAAAGCTGTTAATATCCTTTATCCATCTACCTTGTAGTTTTTCAAAGACGGTTTGATCTATGAATTTATTTATCTTACTCACCTGAGGCGCTGTATTTGACTTAGCAAAGGAATCAATGATGTTCATTATCGCTTTATTGGTATGGGATGTGCAGAAATAGATGGGTGGATCTCCTTTTTGAAGTGCTGCATTTGTCCAATATGATGCGACTATATTTTGAATTAAAGTCGTTTTACCAGTACCTGGTGGGCCATTAATAGCTAGCGTATCCCCTTCATTAAGTGTGAAAAGGTGGTACAGAGATTCCCGCTGGTCGTCAGATAAAGCGTGCTCCTTATTCATTTGCCCTACATGAGAATGTACATTTTCTGTTTCAATACGCAACCTCTTCTTTTTAGTCGGTTTGGTACTAAGAAAGTTGGATAGTAGTTTTGGATGCTTAGGAGATTTGATTAAATCTTCATATATGTGCGCATAGTCTTGTTGTGGTGATCCCTTCAATTTATCTTCATCACGTATGACGATCCAGGAGGAGTTTGTTTTACTAAAACCATCAAAAGCAAATTTATTCATGCTTCTACCTGCTATTTCTTTGTACATGGATTCGGCATACCTCCATGCATAAGACCATTTATTATTTGGTGTGTAGGGCCTTTTTTCAATATATTTATCGAATGCTTTCACATCTCCTATTTCAATTTCTCCATTTAATGTAGGTCTAAGATATTTTCTGAGAATATATGGCGGATAATCATCAATTGGTTTTAACTTTCCTAGTTGGTCAATTTTAGCAGGAATAAAAATAGGTGTAACATATTTTCCTTGGTATTGATAGACCCAAGGACATACAAACAGATCCACAGAACCTTTAAAGTCCCTTTTTTTCTCGTTGAAACTTTGAATATTTCCCGCATTTAATTGACCCTTAGAAACTTCTTCAAATAAAGGATGTAGACCTTGCTTAATGCTCCATTTAAAATCTAGAATATTATCATCGATTAAGCTCCGTCTATAATAACGCAACTGATTATCTCTGTTTTTTTTCAATATAAAATTGTGAATATCCATCTCAACCTCCTCGTCACTCTGAATAACTTAAGTGATTAACATTGTAATCAATCGTAATGTGTGATTCTCTATTTTTTTAAAATATCCTTCATTACTGATTAAATTTATTAGCTACTCTACATCTATATATATTTTAAAATCATTCAAAAAATGATAGATCATGATGTCTAACAGACCTACTTTACGAGGACTGATTTGAACATGCAGGATAAAACAAAACAACCTGAGTCCTGCAACATCCAGCACCCAGGTTGTCTAAATGACTTCATTTTTGCTTCTGTTTCAATACTTCGCGCAGCTGCGTAAGGGTATAGGTATTAATGACATCTTCTTTTTGTAACCACCCTCGTCGTGCTGTGGCAATGCCGTATCGCATATAAGCAAGTCCATCGGTAATATGGGCATCTGTATTGATCGTAAATTTTAGTCCATATTCCTCCTTGGCCCGCTTTAAGGCTTCGTCGTTCAGATCAAGCCGGCGTGGATTAGCGTTTAACTCTAGGATTGTGCCGGTGGATTGTGCCGCTTCAAACAACTTTTCTACATTGACATGGTAAGGATCCCGCTTTAAAACTAAACGTCCGGTTGGATGGGCGAAGATATGTACATAGGGATTTTGAATCGCTTCAATGATTCGCTTCGTCATCGTCTCCTCATCTTGTTTAAATCCACTATGGATGGACGCAATTACGACATCTAGCTCTTTTAGTATTTCATCAGGAAAATCAAGGCTACCATCAGGTAAAATATCCATCTCTGTACCCTTTAGCACTGTAATCCCTTCTAACGCTTCATTCACCCGATCAATTTCTTCCCACTGCTCTTTTAGCTCATCAATACTTAATCCACTTGCTACACGAAGAGAGCGTGAATGATCTGTAATGGCAATATATTCATATCCTTTGGCAAGTGCTGCACGAGCCATATCCATCACACTATCGCTACCATCACTATATACGGTATGCATATGAATATCGCCACGTATATCGGCTTGTTCAATGAGATGAGGCAGTTTCTTTTTTTCAGCCGCTTCTATCTCGCCTCGATCTTCTCGCAATTCAGGCGGTATGTAGGGTAAATCGAGCATCTTAAAAAACGCTTCTTCGCTACCGAAGGTCTTCATTTCTGCTTGGTCTTCTGCATCAATTCCATACTCACTCACTTTATACCCCATTGATTTTGCTCGCTGACGAATCCGTACATTATGCTCTTTAGAACCAGTGAAGTGATGGAGAGCTGATGCGAATTGCTCGGGACGCACTAAGCGAATGTCTACTCCCATTTCAATACCATCCACACTGACTACCACACTTACTTTGGTATCCCCATGATTGACAACCTCAACAACCAAGGGAAGTGTAGTAATCCAGTCAGCAACCGCTTGTGGTGAAGTAGTGGCGGTCACAAAGTCTATATCTTTAATCGTTTCCTTGCTTCGGCGTAAGCTACCAGCCAACTGTACTGCTGTAATCTGTCGATTCGATTCTAACTCGGCTCGCATCGCTTCTGCCACAGTCATCGCTTCATTTAATAGTCTACGATTGGGGCGATTCTTAAATTGAGCAATACCTTCTAATATCTTTTGTTCTTTTTTCGGTCCGAACCCAGATAGCGCCTGAATCCGCTTTTCCTCAGCAGCCTGCTTTAATTCAGCAATTGAAGTGACCTCTAGTTTTTGATATAGCGTATAGATAGATTTTGGGCCTAGACCGGGAATCACCAACATATCGGGTAGACCAGAAGGTAGTTTTTCTTTCAACTCTGTCAATAATGTGGTAGAGCCGGTAGCCATAATCTCTTCAATGACTCCTGCTGTTCCTTTGCCAATGCCGGACAATTGCTCTAATTGATCACGATGATCAGCAAGAGCAACTCGGCTGGACTCCACAGTCCGAGCCGCTTTCCGATAGGCATTTACTTTAAAGGGATTTTCGCCATTTAGTTCCATATAATCGGCGAGTGTCGATAACACTGCGGCAATCGCTTTATTTTTCATTTTATCGCTCCTCTTTTGACACCTTTTTGTTAATTTCACATGTAATTCATTGGGAGTCAAGTGGTAGACTAGTAGTATGTAATTTGAATAAAAGGAGAGGCTTTACTTTGACACACGACAAACCAAAGCAACGTAATTATACACCCTTGATTGTGTTCTTATCCATTCTGATCAATGTTTTGGTCGCCATTTTATTTGTTATGCCCAAATCTGATCAGTTTCAACATTTAGACCTGACCTTTCTCCCCATGATGAATGCCATTTTTAATAGTTTTACGTTTATCTTCTTATTAACCGCTTTAATCATGATTAAACAAAAAAATATTAAACTGCACCGTCGCTTTATCTTGGCCGCATTTACCACCACTACATTTTTTCTTGTCACGTACGTCACCTACCATTCACTAGCAGAGTCCACATCATATGGCGGAGACGGCATCATGAGGTATATCTACTTCTTTATCTTAATCTCACATATCTTACTCTCTATCGTGATCGTACCACTTGCTCTCTTTACAACCGCTCGTGGTCTTAATATGCAAGTTGAAAAACATCGCAAGATCGCACGCTGGACCATGCCACTGTGGCTTTATGTCAGTCTTACAGGTGTGCTTGTGTACTTGATGATTTCTCCCTACTATTAAATGCTTCAAAAAAAGCGACCATTTACTGGTCGTTTTTTTGTTTTCCGTTCATAATAAAAGAGAAAGAATTTTATACATACAAGGGCAGGCATGTCACGATATAAACTGTCCTGATACAACAGATAGAGGGAGAACATCTATGACGATTTTTAAAGATTGGACCACTTTCGAGAAGTATTGGCTGATTACTTTTACATTAATCAATCTGTATCTCTTTTTTGCATGGGATGACTCAATCCTCGGTTTTATTTCCGCATTATCCGGTATGTTATGTGTGGTACTCGTTGCTAAAGGAAAAATTTCAAATTATTACTTCGGCATTGTCCAAACCAGTACCTATGCTTATATTGCATATACGTATGCCTTATACGGGGAAGCCATGTTGAATGCTTTCTTCTATTTTCCAATACAGTTTATCGGGATTTATTTATGGCGCAAAAACCAAACCTCCTCCAGTATCAAAGGAGAGGATATACGCATTAAGCGCATGACCCGTAAAGGATGGATTAGGCTTACATTACTCGTACTCGTGTCTATTTTTCTTTACGCTTTATTCCTCACTAACATTGGTGGGAAATCAGTCTATATCGACTCGACTACCAATGTCTTATCCATAGTGGCACAGATATTGATGATTCGGCGCTTTGCAGAGCAATGGATTTTCTGGATTATGGTCAACATTTTTTCTATCATCCTCTGGTTAACTTCCTTATGGACAACAGGTGGAAATGAGATTTCAATGCTCGTCATGTGGACTGCATTTTTAGTGAATAGTATATACGGTTACATCAATTGGACAAAACTATACCGTCAGCAGAAGGAGGTTTAGTATGACCTATGGTAAAGTTGGTATGTATGGTGGAAAATTTTTACCCTGCCCACACTTAGGACATGTTTATACCATGATCCAAGCCTCTACGAAGGTAGATGAGTTACACATCATCGTGTCGCATGATACTTCTTACGAAAAAAAGCTATTCCTACATAGTCCGCTCGATCCGATCTCTTATGTGAATCGTATACGTTGGTGGATCCAATTGACACGGGATCTCCCCCATGTTCATGTTCATGAAATCTACGAAGAACAGACCGGCTTATTTTCCGATTGGGTGAAAGGCTCTGAAGCCATTAAAAAAGTAATTGGCAAGCCCATTGATGTCGTATTTAGCTCTGAAACCGCATACTCTACCATTTTTGCAGAGCTATATCCTACTGCAAAACATGTCATTATTGATGAAAAACGTGAAACCTATCCCATTTCAGGCACCCAAATTCGTACAGATGGTGCGATCAAGCACTGGCATATGATTCCTAAAACAATTCAACCTTATTTTGCTAAACAGGTCGTTGTGGTCGGTACCGAAAGTTGCGGTAAATCAACGTTAGTCAAAAATTTAGCACTCCTTTTTAATACCGTCTATGTAGAAGAATTTGGACGCACGTTTTATGAAAAGTTGGGTGGCTGTGAAGGATTAACCTTACCAGAGGATTATCCCGAAATCGCCTTCGAACATAAGTATCAAGAGAAGATGGCCCTTCAGCAGGCGAACAAAGTTTTATTTATCGACACGGAAGCTACCGTTACACAGTACTTTCTCAAGCTTTATTTAAATCAGCAGCAAGCTATATTAGACGAATTCATCAAGATGCAACGATATGATTTATGGTTGTTCTTAGAACCCGATGTCAAATGGGTAAATGACGGAACACGTACTTTTGGTGAACAACAGCAGCGTGAGCAAAATCATCAATTACTGAAGCGTATGCTCGATCAACAACATATTCCCTATATCAGCATTTCAGGTAATTATGAACAACGCTTGCAAACTGCTTTGCAACATGTGCATGCCTTATTGGACGAGTAATGCCCCCTCCATTTCGCATGATCAAATGCGAAATGGAGGGATTTCACTGTGGCATTTGATCTGTTTTTACTTTTAATTCATCATGTTCAAATTGCTATTCACTTTGTTTTCTATAATTCCTATTCTCCAACTATTCACTTAAACTTTTTGGGGTTTTTCACATAGCTTTTGATGATAAAACCACAATCCGTACAGAGCGTATACACAATCTCTGAACCCAAGGTCATCAATTTATCTCCTGGTGTCATGACTGCATATCCTGAGTGCTTGCCTTTCCCTATTTCAGTCCCCCCACACTCCGGGCAATTTAATACTTCTTTAGACTCATTCATCAGTTAAACCTCCTGCTCACCACTCAGCTGGTACTAAAAGGTGGGTATTTTTTTGCACTATTATATAATAAAATAAAAGCAACTAAATTTGTATGAAACTTTCAGATAGGAATGATTTTTATGGATATTACGGAATACAATCGAATGTCATGGAATAATCAGGTGGATAGCGGCGATCAGTGGACCCAACCTGTCGATTCAGCAACCATTGCCCAAGCACGTGCAGATAAATGGCATATCGTGCTTACCCCCACGCGTCCTGTTCCTAGAAATTGGTTTCCACCGAACTTAAAAGACAAAAAAGTCCTCTGTCTGGCATCCGGTGGCGGACAACAAGGACCGATACTGGCCGCAGCAGGCGCAAAAGTAACCGTATTGGATAATTCAGATAAACAGTTAGATCAAGATCGCTTTGTTGCTAAACGAGAACAATTAGACATTGAAACCATTAAGGGAAGCATGACAAACCTCTCCATGCTTGCGGATGAAACCTTTGATATAATCATACATCCTGTATCCAATGTATTTATTGACAATGTATTACCGGTTTGGCAAGAAGCTTATCGCGTATTAAAAACAGGCGGATCGCTCCTCGCTGGCTTTACCAATCCGATTCTCTTTTTATTTGCTGAGGAAGCCGTCGAAAAAGGCCCACTTGAAGTTAAGTATCCAATTCCCTATTCGGATTTAAAACATTTACCATCGGAAAAACTAGCTGAATTACAGCAAAAAAAAGAACCGCTTGCCTTTGGTCACACGCTGGAAGATCAAATCAAAGGACAGCTTGATGCCGGATTTGTCTTATCTGGCTTTTATGAAGATCAAAGTGGATACGATAGTCAGTTAGACTCGTATATTTCTGTATATATCGCAACACAAGCACGAAAGTTAGGTTAGAATGACTAAGGTGATAATAGGAACAACCTGTATGAATTAGTAAGTGAAGGCGATCGAAGACATTACATGTAAATTGAACAATGAAAACGGCTCCTCATAGCGGGAGCCGTTAAAAATGCGGTAAAGAATAATATTAGGCGCTTATAGTCCGTTTCATTTCCTTTCAATCCCCAACTCTTCTAACTTCAGCCACAAACTGCTCATCGCTTCTTCTCGATTTAAGTAAAATTCTCGGCCTCGTATCCGCCAGAAATGCCAGCCCACTCTTTCGAGGTCGTATTGTCGCTGCATGTCTTGCTTCCATTTTTTTTGGTTTTGCCATTTTTCGGTATCACACTCTACGGCTAGGCGCTCTCGTGATCCTTCGATCACCAAGTCAATTTGATGTCGTCCCACTCTTACTTGTGGATATACTTGATACCCGTTTGCTTGTATCATGCGGAACACTTCGATCTCAAAGGGAGATTCGCACTGATCTTCTAATTGGTCGATGATGCGCGTAGTTTGGTGTGGTTTCATACAGTAGCTCAGTAATTGATAACGATAATCTTCTTGTTTTAAATCATCAAGATCGACTGAATGATATAGGCGCATCTGATTTTTAGCCCGACTGGCGGCTACGTTAAAGGTTTGTTGATACGCTTTTTGTGTCAATGCGTTAAATCTTCTATTATTCGCGACCACCATCGATAAAAAGATAATGTCCCGTTCATCGCCTTGAAGATGATAGGCATTTCCACATACAATCCGGCGATGTATGATTTCACTTTCTGAGAGTTGCTCACGAATTTTTTGCTCAATCAAGGTAGCTTGTTTGGTCCCTTGTAATGTGATCACACCTATGGTTTGGTTTTTATAGCGTGGATCAGCGATCAGCTGCTTCATATCTTGCACAATTTGCTCGATTTCTGGTTCATTGACAAAGTGAGTCCCTTCCGTCACATACCCATGTTCCACTTTTACAGTAAGGACAGGAGGATCTATTTTTTCACTAGCAAAAGGTACCCGTAGCGGGATCATTTGACCATCATAACTAAGCTGATTGGAGAAATGAATAATTTCCGGTACACATCGGAAATGCTCTTTAAGGGTTAATCTCCCATCTTTAGGGAAGATTTGGTCTGCAATCTCGTAAAGCGATGCTTTGTGATCAAAAAGGCGCTTATTGGGTACTCCTTCGAGATAATGTTCAATCAGTGCTTCTACATCCGCATCTTTCGTTCCGATACCATAAGGACTTATTTGTTCATCATCTCCGACCACAATCAGCTTTTCTCCTCGTAACAGGAGAGGAATGGACATCAGATCACACTGACTACTTTCATCAAAAATAATGACATCAAATTTTTTGCTGTGGATCGGGAAGTTTTCAATCACTTGTTTTACAGGCATAATCCAGACTGGAATAGCAGACTGTGCTTTCTCCATCTCTTGCCGAATATCTTTTAAATACCGTCTGTTATTCCCAGTTCCTCTACCAAAGCGCTTAATGAAGTTTTTCCACGCGACCAGAGCTCGCTTTTCTTCTTCTGTGATATTTTTCATTTGATTTAACCATGTTGCATAAGCGACAATCTCTGTAATAGATCTTCTCTGATTTACTTGTTCCTGTTTAATATTCCGTTCGAGTCGTAAAGCATCAAAATCGATATCTTCTGTCATCCAATCGTATAAAGACTTCAGATACCAACTCTTTCGTGGTTCTTGCGGAATATCGTGTTCCTTTCCAAACAAATCTATGATATACGCGCCTGTTAAAGGTGCCACTTTTTGTAGCGGCGCATACAGCTTATCAAAGCGAACGACAGCTTGTTTCTTAGAAGTGATGTGTTGTAGTTGATGCGTGACTTCCTCCCATTTGACTGAATCAGACCCCAGTATAGCTTGTAAGAATGTATTTACAATCGGGTGCATGCGTTCTTCGTCGCGTAATGACTTCAATTCACAAACATAACTACCGTACTCCTTCTCCCACTGCTCATAGGACAGCACGGTAAACATTTGCTCCACTGTGGTTTGCAAATCGATGTATGTTTCGTACTCCAACCATTCATCATCACCTATACAAAGCGGCTCACATCTTTGCTTTAGTTTTTCAATAAAGATCCCTAAGCGAAGGGTTCTGTCATAGGTTTCCAGCTCTTGATTGATGTTTCGAACTAACCCTTTATCTTCTAATTGGACACATGCACCCTTAATCTCTTGCATGTGTGCATTCCATGTTTGCACAAGCTCCTTTCTTTTTTGCCTAAACTCAAGAAATGACGTGATTTTCTCAATTTCTTCCAATGTAAATATAGGCTTACCATTTAATACCGGAGTCGTCCACAAATATTTCGATTCTTTTCCTTGCATCATGCCAAACCACATGCTCACCTTTTTATGCTTACGTAAATGATCATAGTAACGGTTTACGTCAGCCTCCAACTCGAAAACTTCCTTATTAGGCAGTGTAATCTGGTCATGAATCGTATTTTTATGTAATACGAGCAAATCGGCACATTTTTTCTTAATATCAGCAAAAAAAGATGTCCAGCGGGTTCTTCTTGGTCCGTGAGCTAAGTAATCATCTAAGATATGAAAATGCGGGCTATCTTTTTTGAAATGATCCCGATACTTTATGATTCGCTCTAAATCATCATGAACTTGTTGGGTAAAATGCTGGTCATGCGGAAACTTGACTTTTTCTACTTCATGAATCGCACGCTCATACCCTCTTTTTAAAACTTTACCTTTTGCTAACCATCTCTTCATTTCAGTCGGATGTTTAAACTGTTTCTTGTGCGGAAGCACCAAATCTCTCAATTTCAAATCCTCTATAGAGAGTATACCTCTTAATTGCCATAGTTCTTTAAATTCAAGCTCACTGATCGGAAAATTGGAATGAAGAGGGACGTGATCTTTGATCCACTTGAAGTCAAGCATTTGTGTGCGCAAGGTCTCGGCCACATCCGCTTTCGTAATGGTTTGTCCTTTAAAATCGATCACCGACTGCTCACGCTTGCAGTAAAACATCAGCTGGTTTTGATAATTGGCTTCTCGTTTTCTACTCATCAGCAACTGAGACTGTGCTCTTTTTAATTCCGCCTCATAAAATTCCGGTGAAACATTTCCTAATTTTTCGGAAATGGTCTTCACCGATTTTTCAATATCTCGGAGTGCATCTTTGCCTCCTCCTAATACGGAAACACACAAGTCTCGAATTTCAGCTGGAATTTTCTCTTTTAGCACTCGTAGTGCATTCTCTTTTTGGCTAGTGATTAACACTTTTTTACCATGGGCTAATAAATGTGAAACGATATTGGCAATGGTATGTGTCTTCCCTGTTCCTGGTGGCCCTTGTACACTTACACCATGATTAACCGCCAAACGTCGTACGATTTCTTTTTGTTCTTCATTTGCTGGTAATGGAAAGTAGAGATCCGAGGCAATTTTATCCCATTTTAATGCATGGCTATCGTCTACTTTTACTTCATTTCCTACGATCGCATCAATTGGTGCGGGAACCGGATTTTGCTCTTCTAAATAGGAAATAATCTGCTCTAAATCTTGCTGATAAATATGGTGATCTTTTTTTCTGACTAAAAGAACATAATCATCTAAATCGCCTACGGGCCCTTTTTCTGAAATAGCAGGTCCATCTTTTGATATTACATCTGCACCCATAACATGTAAAAAATGGCTTGCTAGATCCGTAATATCCTCGTGTAGCACATCTCGATAACGGGCCAATCGATCTATCTTTTCAATCTCTTCAATTTGCGGAAGTTGGATTCCGCTTAATATGCTAAGTTGTAATTGATAACCTCGGTTGATCGGCTTAACTTTAATCACACCGCGCTCCATGTCTAGTTCAATATCTAATTTAGCTATGAAAAGCGGATGATAAATAGAATCTGCCTCGCGTTGCCACATTAACGTCGTTCTTCCTAAGAATAATTCGACGCCTTCTCCTGCTACATAAATACGATGATGTAGCTTCGAAAAGGTGTCATATAACTTCTTCACTTGGTTCTGCATACGAAGTTCGCTTGCCCATTGCTCCCACTCTAACTTCCAGTTATGAAACTTTTCTAACCTTTGTCTATCTTCATCAAAAGATACCTTCACTTCATCTGTACCCTGAACGAAAACTATAGGTGATGGTTGCTTTAATTCATCCGTTTCCTTTTGATAGGGATACGAAATCCATTCTTTAATGGCATCATCAGGTTCTGGTGGGGATTGTACGTTTTGGAGAATATGAGGTCGATGAATTTCAAGTATCGCTTCCGCATCATCACCTTCTCCCATCAGGTACACCCCTTCGCCTAAGCACTCGAGCACTTCTTTTGAAAACGTGTTTTCATACTCTTTTACATCGCGAATCACCTGAAAGCGTAGATTATTCACTGCTCGTAAGTATTCAAACAATCTCCTCGGTTTTTCATTCAAAATCTCGCACCTCACCTAACATCCTGTATTATATATACTTTATATTTTACCAGTTTATGAGATTTGCTGCGATGATTCAAAATGAAAAAAGTAGTTATTTATCTACTTACAGTTAGTCTTGTAACTTTTTTGTTTGATATTCCCATTGTATACACCTTTTAACTTCACCTAATAGCTTTTGAATATCAAAAATCACTAGGTATAATTTGATCAATATGTATGACATTATCTTTAATGATAGATGGCTGTTAAGCACACCGGATTGTTTCCTTTAATATAATAGCTGATAAGAAGGAGAACAGAATTCTTTAAAATTCATAAACGTAAACTTTTATTCAACCATTTCTCTGGCAAGGAGCACTTTGAATGGCCTCACTAGGTCAGAGAGATGTTTTCGATGGCGGAGGGTTAGTTTACGGTATTAACATTCTTATTGTAGCTGATAATTCATTGGTTCCTCTTCTGTTGGATAGCAATATAACCTCAGGAGTGTATTTAATCGGTCTAACATTTGTACAGCAACTGTTAAAACAACACTCTAAATATTAGTGAATAAATGCTATAAGCTACCAAAACTAGTTCCAATCGTTTACAAAAAGTCATTATTAACTGATAAGGATTAATGCATTTAGAGGTTCAGAAAGCTGTTAATACATTCGTTTAAACTAATATTGTACACGGAGTTAATTCTGAATTGGTTTGAAATATAATAGATTTACAAAAAAAAATCATTTACATTATTTAATTATCGTAGTATAATTTACATCCGCTTCATTAAAAAAAATATAAGGGAGTTGTTTTTTTCATGTTAAGATCTGTCTATGCAAAGTTTGCTCTTTCATTCATGTTAATTTTGGCAGTTAGTTTCTTTAATGTTACAAACGCTTATGCTGCGATCAAGTTTACCACGAACATTTCTACTGATAGCTATTTCCATTTGAAACTTGACGGAAAGACTTATTCTTCTATTGAATTTACCTTTAATGATTTTGAACAATTGGATGGTCTTGAAATTTCTACGTACCATGCAAGTGATGCCGATGAAACTGCTAATCTTATTGACACCATCGTTTTAGATGGAGATACATCGACTGCTTATTTTGAAATCCCGCAAGATTCCGTTTATAACATCAAGATGGCTAAGTTAGATAATGTTAATTTCGTCAGTGGTTCATGGGAAGTAGGCCGTAGATAATCGTTAAGTTATGAAAGATGATAAAAGGAATAGAACTACTCCCCTCTTGAGTAGATATGGGGGAGTAGCTTTTTTGTAGGAAGCAGACACATAAGAAATGAGAAAATCAGTTAACGATTACTAAAAATCCAGCTTATGTTAGGTCTATGTTTATTGTATTCCTACGCAATTTAAAGAAGCTAGGCGTGTGGTTATTCCCACGTACCTAGCTTCCTTTGCATATTTGTTGTTAAATCTGGCATCGTTCCTAAAGTTGCTTGAGCAAACATGGAGTTTTTAACTACGGTCTGCCCTATTTGTCCAGGTAGCGCTTGCAAGATATTTAGACTGATAAACAACACTAAGGTGAATTGAAGTATACCAATCATAACGCCCCCTAGACGGTTTGCCGTCGTAATCAAAGGTAACCGAGCTATTTGATTAACGAATGAGATGACTATGGAAAATAGGAGGCGACTCCCCATAAATAGTGCGAGAAATGAAATCCCATAATAAATCCACTGTCCGATTGGCAAATAGCCCCATAATCCTTGATTTAGGTCGATGGGTAATGGCATATTAGCTTTCATCCAAGGTGTCAATTTATCAGCATATCGATAGGCAGCCCATATTCCGATGAATACCCCAACCAATGCACCCATCTGAAGAATAAGACCGCGCTGATATCCTCGAAACAAAGAAAATGCTAAAACGAGCAGCAAGAAAAAATCTAGTCCGTTCATACCATCCTTCCTTTACGGTTCTTCATCCTCAACCAAGTGTAAAATTTCATCATGCTCTTGTTTGAGTTTTAAGTATGCATCTGCAATATTGACAGCTGCAAGGACGGCTAAACGTGTTGTATCTAATTTGGGGTTTTTATCTGCGATTTCCTGCATTTTTTCATCTACATGGTTAGCCACTTGTCGCATATGACTAGGACTTGCTTTTCCTGTCAAATGAAATTGTTGTCCATAAATTTCCACTACTAATTTATTTCGCATCTTGAAGCCTCCTTCACGCAGTGCAGGTTCGTCTCACCAAGGATAGACTATCGCAATTTCGCATCAAAGGTTACTTCTAATGATTGCACGATCGCATCATGCGCCGCTTGTACTTCTTCATCCGTTAGCGTACGTTCTTTTGACCGATATACAAATGAGAAAGCCACGCTTTTCTTTCCTTCTCCTACCTGTTCACCAACATAAACATCAAACAGGGTAATCTCTTCTAATAATGCTCCCCCTGCTTCTTTTATTTTTTCTTTAACCGAGCCTACAGGTATCGCTTCATCTACTACTAGCGCTAAATCCCGCGTCACAGCTGGGAACTTTCCAATAGGCGCGTAAATAAGATCATCCATTTCATCATTTAAAAAGGTTTCTAAATCTAATTGAAACACAACAGTTTCTTCTAGATCCATATTTTGAGCGAGCTTAGGATGGAGTTGACCGATTAAGCCTATTTTTTGATTTTCAATATAGATTCCAGCCGTTCGTCCTGGATGAAAACCGATAGGCGATTCTTCACGGAAAGTTGGCTCAGCTAATCCGAGACGAGATAGCATAGCCTCTATGATCCCTTTCATCTCAAAGAAGTCATTTTGCGGCTGTTGCTTTTGCCAAATAGAAGGAGTAATCGGTCCAGTTACTAAGCCTGCTACTTCAAAACGCTCATCTGGTAACTTCGTCAACTGCTCTTCTGTTGTAATATACGTTTTCCCTAATTCAAAAATACGAACGCGATGATTGCCATGTTTAACATTATAACTGGCCGTCTTGATTAAATGTGGAAGTAGGCTGGTACGTAAATAAGCGTGTTCATTACTCATTGGCATCGCTATCGCAATTGATTTTTCATTTTCATGTAAAGATGCGATTGCACTACTGGCTCCCTCAGAAGTTAAACTGTACGTAATCACTTCATTTAATCCTAAGGCTCGTAAAGAGCGGCGAATAATTCTGCGTGTATGTTGGTTTCTCGTTAAACCACCTGGTGTTTGTTTGCCCCACAATAAACTAGTTGGAATTTGATCATATCCATACAAACGTGCTACTTCCTCAATCAAATCAACTTCGATCTTGATATCTGGGCGACGTGAAGGAATTTTAACAGCGTAATGATCCGTCATTTGCTCTGTTTCTAAACGTAAACGTCTAAAAATGTCCATCACTTGCTCTTCTTTAACATCCATACCTAACACTTTTATTAACTGTGAATGACGTAGATCAACCGTGAATTCATTTCTTTCTAAACTACCCTTGACAACAACTTGACTAGAAGCACTTCCACCAGCAATTTGTTCCAATAACTGACGAGCACGATGAATAGCTGCGATAATCTTATCCGGATCAACACCTTTTTCAAAACGGCTACTTGCATCCGTGCGTAATCCAGTCTGACGAGAAGCCACACGTGTTAAAGTCGGATCAAAATAAGCAGACTCTAGTAGTATCGACTGTGTATTTGTCGTTACTTCAGCATTTTTCCCGCCCATGATACCTGCCAGAGCAATCGGTTTCTCACCATCTGTAATCATGAGCGTATCACGCGTACAGGTGCGTATTTCACCATCTAATGTTGTAACGACTTCATTTTCTTCGGCACGTCGTATACATATCGCTTCACCAGAGAGATTTCCCAAATCAAAGGCATGGAGCGGTTGTCCGGTCTCAATCATGACATAATTGGTTACATCTACGATATTGTTAATCGGACGAATGCCCGCTGAAATCAAACGGTTTTGCATCCATTGTGGAGAAGCTCCTACTCTCAAATCGGTAATGGTTTGCGCTGCATAAATCGGGCAATCCGCTTCCGATTCTACTTCAATACGAAAAGTTTCTGCTAGCTCTGCATCAATGGGGGTATCCAGCTGTGGTAAACGTAGCTCGCGGTCAAAAATAGCAGCCACCTCAACCGCCACCCCCATCATACTTAAACAATCAGAACGGTTTGGAGTAAGCTGTAACTCGATCACTTGATCATCCATGCCCATATACGAGTGAATATCCGTACCAATTGGTGCATCTTCACTGAGAACCAAAATGCCATCCATCTGTTCCTTCATGAGCACTTTATCAGGTAATCCTAACTCTTTAGCTGAGCAAATCATACCAAAAGAGTCAACACCACGAAGTTTCGCTTTTTTGATTTTAAAATCTCCTGGCAATTTGGCCCCCACTTCTGCTACAGGTACGCGTTGTCCTGCTGCTATATTGGTGGCACCACATACAATTTGCAGTGGCTGATCTTTCCCTACATCTACTGTACAAACTTGTAGACGATCTGCTTCAGGGTGTGGTGTCACTTCTTGCACATAGCCTACTGTAACACCTGTAACACCTGCATCTCTTGTATAGATGACTTCTACTTCAATACCAGTCCGATTCATTTCTTCCGCAATATCTTCTGGAGAAATACCGTTTAAGTCTACATATTCTTTTAGCCATTCATAAGATACTAACATGAACCTTACTCCTTTCACACCGATTTAAATTGATCTAGGAAACGTAAATCATTCGTATAAAGCTGGCGGATATCGTCAATATCATATTTTAGGATGGCAATACGCTCCACACCCACACCAAAAGCAAATCCTGTATATACTTCAGGATCGTATCCAACTCGCGCAAGTACATCTGGATGTACCATACCTGCTCCGAGAATTTCAATCCAACCTTTTTCTGGATGATAGATATCTACTTCAACACTAGGCTCAGTAAATGGGAAAAAACTAGGGCGTAGGCGCATTTCAATTCCGGCACCAAACATTTTTTGTGCAAAGGCAAATAAAACACCATTTAGTTCGCTCATCGATACATTTTGATCTACGACAAGGCCTTCGATTTGGGTAAACTGGTGGGAATGAGTCGCATCATCATCATCACGACGATAAACTTTTCCAGGACAAATAATTCTTACTGGTGCTTCACCTTTTTTCGCTTCCAATGTTCGAATCTGCACAGATGAGGTATGCGTTCTCAATAACATCTCAGGATTAATATAAAAAGAATCTTGCATATCCCGTGCTGGATGTTCTTTTGGAAGATTTAATGCTTCAAAATTATATTGATCCGTCTCCACTTCTGGCCCTTCCGCCACTCCAAATCCCATCCCGATAAATATGTCCTCAATTTTTTCAATCATCGAGTTGAGTGGATGTGCAGTTCCGATCTCTTGTGAAATACCTGGCAAAGTAACATCTAACTTTTCCAATTGTAATCGTTCTTCTAATTCTGCTTCCTCTAGTGCCGTCTCTCTGTCAATCAATAAAGACTCAATGACGCCACGTACTTCATTAGCCACTTTACCCATTTGTGGTCTCTCTTCCGCGGGCAATCCTCCCATACCACGTAAAATACTGGTTAATTCTCCTTTTTTTCCTAAGTATTTAACTTTCAAATCACGTAACGCGGTAATGTCATTGGTTTCTAATATAGCCGTTTCGGCTTCTGCCTGCAAAGTATGTAGTTTTTCTAACATCCACGTATACTCCTTTCTGATTTACCTTTTTAAAAACAAAAAAACCCCACGTCCTAAGGGACGAGAGATTCGCGGTACCACCCTTTTTGAAAAATAGCCATCGCTATTCTTCCACTTTGTATGAGATAACGGCCCATGAACCGACTCCTCCTACAGTGACTCTCGCCAGTTCAGAGTGATAGCTTCAGAGTGAATTTCACTTGAGGACACCATAGTATTGTTTCCAGTCTAGACAATACCTCTCTGAGATGGCTCAACAAGTTACTTATCTCCTTCATCGCATTTACCCAATATGAAACAAAATCCATTCCTATTATAGCCCTTACATATCACATCACGCAACAGTTAACTGATAAATGTCTTACATTCTTGAGGCCATATGTACTTGTCGCACATACTCATAAAGTAAAACAGATGCTGTAACCGAAACATTTAAAGACTCAGTCTGCCCCAGCATCGGAATTTGAACGGTTTGATCGATCTGTTCTAGTAGCGCTGGCTGTACACCTCGTGCCTCATTTCCCAATAAAATGGCACATTGCCTTGCATAAGAATAATTGTAATGAAAGGTACCAGCGTGTGGGCTTGTACCCATCACAGTAATGCGTTTCTGCTCCAGCAGTGGGATGATCTGGGTCAAATCGACATCAAGCAGTGGAACACGAAAAAGTGAACCCATTGCTGAGCGAACCACTTTGGCATTGAAGGGATCTACTGTCCCTTCTCCCAGAAAAACCGCTCGTACGCCAGCTGCTTCCGCAGTACGGATGATGGTACCCAAATTCCCCGGATCTTGAATGGCATCAAGTAGCAAATAAAGCCCCTCTGCTTCGCTGGACCAGATTTCATCCAGTTTAAAGGTGGGCAACTTAATCACCGCTGCCAAGCCTTGCGGATGATTTGTTTCTGTTAAAGTTTGAAAGATTGAAGGAGATACATAATAAACATCTATTTCACTTAAATACGTATGGTTTTTTAGATCTTGAATTTCCACCTTAGCGTCTTCTGCGATAATAAGTGCTAAAAAGGGCTGTTTGGCCTTAATCGCTTCTAAAATTAAGTGTTCCCCTTCTATGAAAAGTTCTTGCCTTTGAAATCTCCCTTTTTTCGTTTGTAATTTTTTCCAATTTTTGATGTGTTGGTTTTGTGGTGAAGTGATAGAATGAATATTAGTCATCTTGATCTGCCTTCTCTCGAAACTTTCGTAGATCATCATTATGACCAATTACGACAAGCATATCCCCTTCTTTTATGGCATCTGTTGCCAGCGGTGCAATGTTAAATTTTTCATCACTTTTAATGGCCATGACATTACAGCCAAATCGAGCTCTAATATCTAGTTCTTGCAAGCTTTTCCCACCTAAATATTTACGAGCGATAATCTCGACAATGCTGTAGTCTTTAGAAAGCTCCACATAGTCGAGAATATTAGGGGAGATGAGATTATGTACGACTCTTACACCCATGTCACGCTCCGGATATACCACTCTATCTGCACCGATTTTTTCAAGAACTTTACCATGTAATTCATTCTGTGCCTTTACAACAACCTTATGAATCCCCATCTCTTTTACAAGTAGTGTCGTCATAATACTGGATTGAATATCTTTCCCTATCGACACGACTACAACATCGATATTTTGGATTCCTAGTGCTTTTAATGCTGATTCATCGGTCGAATCTGCTTCTACCGCATGGGTGACGATTTGCGAAATATCTTGTACACGCTGTGTATCACTATCAATCGCCAAAACTTCATAGCCCATGGAGTGAAGTGTCTTAGCCACACTCCCTCCAAATCGACCGATACCAATAATTGCAAAAGTTTTACTCACTTTATATAACCTCCCCAGCTCCAATGATGGCGATTCATTCTGCAACTAAATTTCATTCGGATAAAGTTAATCTTTGCGTACATTCTAATAGAGGAAAGGGGTGTATCAAATGAACTTTAACGTACGCGGTGCAGTCATTAACAACATTCATAACATGGACAACCAAGAACTGCAAGGTCTCATTGAGGATTCTATCGGTGGAGAAGAAAAAATACTCCCCGGTTTAGGTGTCCTCTTTGAAGTGATTTGGAAAAACAGCTCATTAGAAAATCGAAATGTGATGATCGATACTTTACATGATAAGCTTTCCCAAATTCAGTAGGAAAGAACGTACACCCTTGCAGGTGTACGTTTTTTAGTAGAGGGCATTTACAGTCTCTTGATCTAGCCGTTGGACAATCGCAACGAGCCAGCGATTTAACATCTCAGCATCCAGTTTATCAATAATGGAAGCATGACTATGTATATATCGTGCAGGTATGCCTAATGTAACCGTAGGAACACCAATGTCATGGATATGGATATGACTCGCATCTGTAGCACCACGCTGTATCCACTCATATTGAAAGGGAATGTTTTCTGTTTCTGCCACTTTTCGGACGAGGTCAACCAATCCTTGATGAGGTACATGACCCCCATCATAAAGAACAAGGGTTGGACCTTTTCCTAGTACACATTCACTTCCCAAGTTACCCATACCAGGCGTATCAGAGGCAATCCCTACATCTACTGCAATGGCAACATCAGGTTTAACAACCGCAGTGGCTGTGTGTGCGCCACGTCTTCCTACCTCTTCCATCACGGTTCCCACCGAGAATAACTGATTTGGAAGTTCTTTTTCAGCTAATTGCGCCATTACTTCTACCACAGCTGCGCAACCAAAACGATTATCCATCGCTTTTGCCAACCATCTGTTTGAGTTACCCATTTCTGTAAAAGGAGAGATCGGTACTACCGTATCACCAGGACGGACGCCTAACTGCTCGGCTTCTTCTTTGCTTTCTACACCAATGTCAATATATAACTTTTCTAGTGGCGTACCTTTCTTTCTTTCCTCTAAGCTCATTACATGAGGTGCTTTTGATCCAACAACTCCCAGAATATTTCCAGCTCTCGTTATTACATCTACACGTTGAGCTGGTAACACCTGACTCCACCATCCACCTAGTGTCTGAAATTGTAAATACCCATCCTCAGTAATACGTGTGATTAAAAATCCAACTTCGTCCAAATGACCCGCCAACATGACTTTAGGGCCTTTTTCCCCTTTACGCGCGATTAATCCACCCAATCGATCTGTTCTTATCTCATCCGCATAAGGTGTAAGCCATTTCTTCATCACTTCACGTACCGGACCTTCATTACCAGGTACACCATGGATATCGGTTAACGCTTGCAATAGTTGTTTAAATGAGTGCTTCTTCTTATCCAATTCATTCACCTCGTTAAAAAAACTGACTCCATCATACCATAAATAAGCCATGACATGAAAAAAGCCCGCTTTTCAGCGAGCCTCATCTACTATGAACGTTCATTACCAGCGCAAGTTTCTGGCGTGTAATTAACACCAACCACCAAATCCTCCATATCCTCCATATCCGAAGAAACCCCAGAAACAGAAGAAAGCGATGATCAATATGATAATGATCGCAATACAAATCCAAATCCCACCATAAGGCAGATAACCACTCATGTGACTCTCCTCCTTTCTTTCTCCCTCAACAACAAAATATGTGAGAAGATCAGAAATGGGTTGGACAAATCACCATACTTATCAGCCCGAAATATTTTTGATCTGAACCCTTATCATCCACATCAATATACTAATCAAAACAAATGCAGTAAGTGCCAAAAAGGGAATGGTGATAAAGCCGAGCCAATTAATATATACACCACTACAGGGCACCCCTACCGTACAAGATGAAGTTTGAGCGATTGCAGGTACTTTTTGTACGAGATAATGATAGAATGATAAGCCGGTACCGATTAAGGAAAGCGCCAGTACGTAACCTGTAATCTGTAAATCTCTTCGGTACGCCGCAACACCTAAAATAAGTACAAGTGGATACATCAAAATGCGTTGATACCAACATAATTCACATGGAGTAAATCCGTTGACCTCACTGAAATATAAACTCCCACCCATTGCAATGAGTGCAATCAACCAAGCGGCATATAACAACCAACTACTCATTTGAGCCTTGTCTGCCGTATAACTCATTTTTGATTTAACTCTTCTTCAATCACTTTTTTAATATTTTCGTAGTCTAAACCATTTTCAAGCACTTTTCCGTTAATCACGATAGAAGGCACTCTTTGGATATTATTGGTGACGGCCATCTCGTTATCAGCTTCTACATCTTTAAGATAGGTTTTATTCTCCATATCTTTCTTCACTTGTTCAGCATCTACTTCAGGAATATTTTTTTTGATTAAGTCCGTTAAAAATTCTGGAGTTGCCCACTCTGTATGTTTATCTTGTTGATTTGCATAAACAACATCATAATATTTCCAAAAAGCACTCGGGTTTTGTTTAAAAACAGACTCTCCTCCAATTCCCGCCGTAATCGAATCTTCACCTAAGAATTGATAGTTCGTAAAATAAAATTGAACTTTACCGGTATCAATATAGTCCTTTTTCAATTGCGGATAAATGGAATCGTGAAAATCTTTACATGAAGGACATTTGTAATCACCAAACTCCATGACTTTGACTGGTGCGTTTGCATCACCGATCATCGGTTGCCCCTCGTAAGATATTTGAGTCTCGGCTTGTTTCACAGGCTCACTATCTTTGGATAAATATGCAAATGCAATTACGCCAATAAACCCAACCAACACAGTAACAAGTATGATGATTTGTAGTAAATCTTTACTTTTATTTGCTTTATTTCTTTGATTTTTACTCGGCAACAAAAACCTCTCCTCTACTCATGATTCTATCTATGATCATAGCAATTTTTTTGCGTTCTGGCTATTATTTTTACTTGATCGCCACATAAAAATAGGACAAGCGATATTTTACGCTTGTCCTATTTTTATGGTGTTTATTTAAAGTAAGCAACTTGATCAATGACGTACCCATTGGCGTTTACAGATGAGTCTGTCACAAGATTCGATGTAATCGTATCTCCATCTACAATTACCCAGAATGCACTTTTTGAACCACTATAGGTTTCCTTTACACTTCCATTTTTATCTTTGATATATACAAAGTCATACCCTGACTCCGTTTCCAAAGAACTAAAGTGAAGTGCTACTTTTTGTGCACCAGCTTTTGTGTAAGTGTGACTGTTCCCATTGTTGTAGTTGTTGCTATATGGGTGCGGCGTTTCAAATGATTTCGTTTCATAATTCCATTTGCTTTCTTGTTCAGAACCACTGGATGAACCCGCAAAGGTGGCATTTAGTTTATATGCCTGTGAAGTGCTCTTTGCACCATTATAACCAGCTATTTTCACATAATAAGTTCCAGCTGATGCAGAACTATATGAAATGGATTCTGAAGAGGTATTGCCATTTTCTGAATTACTTAACACTGTACCGCTTGCATTATACAAGTATAAGTCATAATCAGCTGGAAGATTGCTAAGACTTAAGTTAATCGAACCGGTTGACCCTGTTGAAAACTTAAACCAATCTACATCCGATGAACTACCGATATAAGCACTGTAATCTTTTCCAGATGTAATCGGACCATAAGCAGTACTTATAGAATCGTTAGACTCATAAGCATCAGTTGTAGGCCCACTTCCACCATCTGCTGGTGAACCTACTCCTACAGCTGCCCATGCATTTGTTACTGCTGTAACTTCAGTAGAGCTAGATCCGAATAAATCTGTAGCCGCTTGGATGGTTGCATTACGTGCATCATCAAAATCAGAACGGGATGTCATGTATGATGTGAGCGCACGATACCAAACCTTACCTGCATTATCGCGTGTAATACCACTTGTTTCTACAAAGTTTACAAACGCTTTATTTGGGATACCCGAGTTGGTGTGTACACCACCCCAGTCCCCTTCTCTCGTGTTTGGTAAGTTTTTATAGTCATCCATGTGAGCAGGATCTCCTTGAGATTCTGGATTAGACATGGAGCGTAATGCATCGCCTGACACACTAGGCGTATAAATATCTTCACCTAACAACCAGCCATTATCGCGATCTTCAATCAGATTCCCTAATACATCTGCAAAGGATTCATTTAAAGCACCTGATTGGTTTTCATAAACCAAATTAGCTGAACGTTCGATTACGGCATGCGTAATTTCATGACCTACAACATCTAGTGCGCCGGATAAAGGAACGAATGTGCTACCATCCCCATCACCATATATCATTTGCGCACCATTCCAGTAAGCGTTATTGAAATTGCGACCGAAGTGTACCGTCGATTTGATCGCCGCACCATTTCCGTCAAACGAATTACGGTTAAATTTAGTTTTATAATAATCATACACTTCAGCCGCATAAGTATGCGCATCTACAGCTGCTCCATCTGTCCAGTAGTTGTCACTATCTGACAGCAGTGTACCTGGAAGAAGATTTTCATTTGCACTATTTCTAGCCGTATAAGTTTTAAGGTTTCTAGTGCTGTCCTGTAAATAATAGGTTCCAGATGAAGACAAAGTATTAAATGATTTATTGTCACCAAGTACTCCTTTACCAGTACCCGTTGCATGCGTCGCCTTATTCACACTATGCACAACTTTCAAATTTTGCGCATCTACAAAAACATCGAAGTAAGCTGGTTCATTGGATTCAACAGTAGATAGCGTAACTTGATACACTAATCTGTGTTTCTTCTTATTGTCTTCATAGATGACCAATTTTGAATTTTCAATATCAAAGCTTTTAACATCACTTAATTTTGTCTCTTTTTTTGCTTTCGCAATCGCTTTATCAGCCAAGTATTTGGCTTTCGTCCGAATCTTTTTCTCTTTTACTTCAGGATCATAATAACCATTTACTGAAGTGGTATTCCCATCTTTATCAGCATGTAAAATAAGTTCATTACCATATACAGGAATACCTTGATATACTTGCTGGTACTTGAATGATGTAAAACCTAAATCATCTTTTGATTCTGAAATTAATTTTAATTCAGAAGATGCTGATTTCATGTCAAATAACGCCTTGTTTTCTTCCATTACTTGAAGGGAATCTTTAGCTTGCTTTAACTTCTTATTGGAAATTTCACCAACAACGAATTTGGGTACGCTTTTTTCTTCGTTCCAGCTTACTTCCTCTTTACCTTTAGAATCATTAGAAATCTTTTCTAATGATTTCATTTGTGCTGCTTTCTTTGCAAGATCTGTACTTTCAACTGCATTTGCACTTGGTGCAACAGCAGATATTAGGAGTGTAGCCATTACTGCTACAGACGTTAGTTTGACCATCTTCATCTAACTATCACCTTCTCTTATCCGGTTTATAATTATGCAGAAACAATCTCCCATTTCGTACAAGACAATGTTTCTTTCTATACAGTATTAATGCAAATAAAATAATTGTCAATAATATCTATTAAATAAATCAAATTTATATAGTTTGAATTGAAAGATTATAAAATTCAAAATTTACCGCTATTTTATCTCATAAAAATAATTCGTTATATCCTATAGGAATTTATGAAATTATGCTTCGAAACGCCAATACGCAATAACTTGAATCATTCATTTGTATTGGGATCTGACTCGTTCAGGAGAAACACCTACCGCTCCCCATGCCCATACAACTCCTTAGCTGCTTGAATCGTCGCATTGTTTACATCTTCAAAGTATGAACCGTGTACCCCATCCGATTTAGCATTATCCTCTAATAAGAATCCACTAGATTCTTCCCTTGTTGTAACGACTTATCGTCTCCTGTTTTTAGCCTTCCAAGCGATTTTATCAAGCCCAATCTGTAATAAATTCTTTTGAACTATACTTTGTGATGGCCCCTCTTTCCCAATTGCATCTACGCGAAAGCAAGAGTCTTGCCATTACAGTTGCCGATATCAACTTTAAGCCCCCATAAAACGATTTCTTTTTTTATAAAATTATCGCATTTGAGATAAACAGAAATTACACTCCGATGGAAGATCTTGTTTCTGAATACCATATTAATCCACTCAATTTGCATATCAATTAAATGTGCTTTTATAAATTATATTTATATTTGAGTTTTTATATTTATAAATTTAATTAATTATCTCAATTTTTTTTTAATAATCTTTAGATTATTTATTGTTGTGTACCCGTTGTCAAAATCATTGTCTCAAGCTATAATTTTATTACGATTTTATGAATGGATGATGATAACTGAAGGGGATGAGTATGTCAAATCGACTTGATGCCCTACTTGAACTTGAGCAAGCGATGATTCAATTCACTCGCCAAATCCGCAAAGACTTAAACAAAATTTGTGGAGAAGACTTAACAGGTGCAGAGTTTGGTATATTAATAAAATTACAACAAAACAACCCGCAAATCGTATCCGCACTCTCTCAAGATTTTGAAGTTTCCGCAAGTCACATCACCCATGTAGCCGATCAATTAGAACTTAAAGGATTAGCCGTACGAAAGCGCTGTCTAACCGACAAACGTGTTGTAGAGCTTCACATTACAGAAAAAGGACTTATCCTTTCTAAGGAATTATCAAATAAAAAAACACAATATTTCCATCAGAACTTTGGTCACCTTACGACAGAAGAAATTATGACCTTGCTTTCTCTTATTCAAAAAAGCTTGTGACAACTCCTCGCTCATCCACCATCAAGCGCGTTGTTTCGCATTCGACTTGCACTTTTGAACCGCCAAAATCTAAAGATGCTCCTCCCTTATCGGTCAAACCCTTCAGGTTTTGGCTACGTTATGTGATGACTTAAGGCATTCCCTGAATTGGTTACTTAACACTACTGAACCACACCATAAAGGTGGGGACCTGGGTAGCTATCGCAATCCCATTGTTGTTTTTGGGATCCCTTATATACGACCAGCGTTTTCTTCATCCAAATCTTTTCTCTTCCATTAACTTAATTACTTTTACTCTAATCTGTACAAAGCGTTAGATCTCCATCTTAGATTTGGAGTCTAATCTGCATCCACATGCACGACCCTAGTAGTTATAACTGACATCCAATAGAGCGTTCAGCGCTTGATCTTTAGCGTGGATTCCCCCACTTCTATAAGTGGGGGGTTAATCTAGGTGGAGTTGAGTCTCCACCTAGATTACCCGATGTTTCAGCCTTGACTGAAACGCGTTCACTGAAAATCAAATTTACCGATTAAAAGAGAACTGCCCCTTAAGTAGTAGGTCTACTTAAGGGGCAGTTCCATTCTTTTTTAATTACTTTGCACTTTTAGCCATATCAACAAGTGATTTAAACGCTGTTTCATCAGATACAGCAAGTTCAGCTAGCATTTTACGGTTAATATCTACACCTGCTACCTTTAGTCCATGCATCAATTTACTGTAAGACAAACCATTGATACGAGCAGCAGCATTAATACGTGTAATCCACAATCTGCGGAAGTCACGCTTACGCTGACGACGATCACGATATGCATACATTAATGATTTCATCACTTGTTGTTTTGCAGTTTTAAATAATGTGTGTTTTGATCCAAAATATCCTCTGGACAGTTTAAGTACCTTTTTACGACGTGCGCGTGTCACGGTACCACCTTTAACTCTTGCCACGGTAAATCCCTCCTGAACTAAAAAACAGTGCTTCGTTAGTTATTTTATTTGTAAGCGATTAGTTGCTTGATTCTTTTTACATCTCCGCTGTGCATGATAGCAGATTTACGTAAGTTACGTTTTTGTTTAGGTGATTTAGCTTTAAACATATGGTTTGTAAATGCGTGGTTACGCTTAATTTTACCTGTACCTGTTTTCTTAAAGCGTTTAGCCACTCCGCTTTTTGTTTTCATTTTTGGCATCGTTATTGCCCTCCCTACGACTTATTGCTGCTTCGGTGATAAGATCATAATCATTTGCCGGCCTTCTAGCTTAGCATGGCGCTCGATCTCTGAAACCTCTTTTACCTCAGCAGCCATACGTTCTAGAATTTTACGTCCAATACTTTGGTGTGTAATTTCACGTCCACGAAAACGGATCGTTAGTTTTACTTTGTCACCTTGACCCAGAAACTTTCGGACATTATTTAGCTTCGTTTTAATGTCATTCTCTTCAATAGAAGGACTGAGACGAACTTCTTTGATTTGAATTACTTTTTGTTTCTTACGAGCTTCTTTTTCCCGTTTACTCTGTTCATAACGGTACTTCCCATAGTCCATGATTCTACATACTGGCGGTTTCGCTTGCGGTGCTACATTAACTAAGTCTAAGTTTTCATCTTGTGCAAGTTGTAATGCTTCTCGCAAAGGCTTGATTCCTAGTTGTGAGCCATCAGCTCCTACCAAACGAACTTCCCGTGCACGAATCGCTTCATTGACTTGGTGTTGTTGTTCCTTGCTTATAGCCTGCCACCTCCAAAAGAATATAAAAAAGTGTGGACGAATACGCCCACACTTCTCCCTGTTTTCGACACCGAGCTACTGCACAGTAATCTCACATACCTGCCAACAGCCTATGCGTCGATCAGGTGAGAAGCGGGCGCTTCTTCTTTTTCACTGAATTTATGTTATCACGCTATACCTATCATGTCAAGAAAGTACATTTACAAGAACAAAGTACATTCTACACAAATCTGACTGCATTGTCAAATTTGATATCGTTCTTGCTGTAGAAGAAGTAGCTACCTTATTTGACCGATACACTACTTTGTCCACTCAAAAAAAATCGTTGCGGCTACTCATCTATAAACCGCTTTTTTAAGTCCGGGGTAGGCAGCATACATTGATCTTTTCTCCCAAACCAACGATAACGATTTTTTGCAATCCAAGCATATACAGCGTCTCGAATCGGTCTGGGTATGAAATAAAACACATATAAGAGTTTCCATGGATAGCCTAGTTTTTGTGCCACTTTTAAAATAGCAGTTGATCTATCATAGTACTTACCCTGTTCCCAAAAGATCATAGAGTTTAGTTCCTCAGTCATCTTTTCAGGTAAATGCTTCTTGGCAAAATCCGACTGGAGAGAGGCAAAATAAAACTGCCCATTTGGATCACGCGAAATAATAAACTGTACAGAATGATTACATAAATTACATACCCCATCAAAAAAGACAACTGGTTTATTCAAGAATTTACTAACTCCTGTCTCCTATAGAATGTGTATGCGGCTCACACACTTGACAGCCACTACAAACTTCAATCCGTTCTGCAAACACTTGAATTAATGTACGAATAAAATTTTCGGTTTGAAAACGTGTATGTAGTATGATTTTACTCGGCACAACATGTAGCAATGTGCTGACGATACGATCTTCATGTGACAATGGTTTTGTACTTTCATCATATATATCCTCTTCCATAATGGGAACACCATCTTGTGAATAAATTTGCAAATATTGACCAAACGGATGAAAGAGATGAATTAAACTCGTCTTAGGCTCCTGTTCCAGGATAAACGCTCTGAGCCGAGTAATAAAAAGCTGATATTCCTGAGATACACGGTACTCATTAATAGCTTCTTTTACACACATGGATATGGTTTGCCGATAGGTCTTCATGCGAAAACGGATAAATCCATTCATATCGAAAGTATCATGCTGACTTAAATATTGGGCAACTTGTTTCGCTACTTTTTCTCTTCTGTCACGATAAATTGTTTTGGCATATTCCCATACACTACTTTCTAATAGTCGAATGGTGTTATTTAGAATTTGTTGATATTCTAATCGGCTAAATTGTTTATGCTCAGCCCGTAAGATATCCAGTATAATTTCCGGCTCATGGCAATCACATATAAAATCGGCTATTGCTTCTCCCAGATAATTTCTAACCGTAACGT
This sequence comes from Polycladospora coralii, assembly GCF_014773435.2. Classification (GTDB taxonomy): domain Bacteria; phylum Bacillota; class Bacilli; order Thermoactinomycetales; family Thermoactinomycetaceae; genus Polycladospora; species Polycladospora coralii. The sequence continues at coordinate 619,377 of NZ_JACXAG020000001.1, forward strand.
CATATTTGTTTTTCACACTTTCGCAATAATATAAACAACTTTCTTTCAGTCGTTTTTCCCAAATGGATAATACAATCCCTCTGCGATCCAGATCCGAAAATACATCATACAGTTGTACCCGAAAACGAATGAGGTGGTCAGTACGTATACTAGGCATTACAATTTGATAAACCAACACCCGCTCTCCTTCCATTTGTTAAGATGTTGGTTTTATTATATGGTCCCAAGATAAGGCATATACTTATACAAAAGCTTTAATTGTCAGGTAGCCATCCTGACGCCAGCGCTTCATTATAAATAATTTGTCCAAATAAATATGTAAATCCGATTACTGCTAACACAAACGAAAGCATCGCTACTGCATCGTCCAATTTTCCACCACTTTTCATTTTGATCCCTAAACTTTTAATCCCTATCCGTTTTTTTATAGGCCAAAACAATGGAATTCCTGCTCTTGTTAGGGCGTCAGTAAATAAATGAGAGCCATAAGCTAAAGAGGCCACTAACGTATAGGATGGATTTGCTAGGTACATGGTCATCGAGACATACCCTAAAGCAAATAGTGAATGGGTTACACTGCGGTGCGGAGCATAAGCCACAGCCGTCGCAAAAATACCTGTCAATAAGGTCCAATCTGATAATCCTTTTAAAAAGTAGAGCGTTATCATGATGACGCCAATTACAGCCAATGCAAGTGAGCGCAAGCTTCTCTTTAATGAAGGAAAGATAAAGTTGTTGATCATACTTCCGTCTTCATCTATGTCCGGCAATATCGAAAATAAACCTCCACAAACAATGGTCATTGTAACGCCCATCAAATCATCTGTTTGACCACTCATACTAGCTACACCAACTCCAGCTACGATACCCACTGCAAAATGCGTTCTCCCTTCCATGCTTGATCACCCCCCATCTACATTTCAACATTTATAGCACTTCCTTATTTGGATTAATCAACTAATTTCATCATAACATGGTAGTCCATATTGGGAAAATAAAATAAACACGCTCCCAAATTGATGAGCGTGTTTATTTTATTTTTTAATTAGGTTAAATTGCTGGAGATTCTACTCCACCTGATCCCCTGAAGTTTCAACCAAGACTGAAAAGCGTTTACTTTGGATTTGTCCTGTATTTAAGTTAATCGACAGGAACGATTTTACGCGCATTAGTTTTCCATCACGAAATCTCGTTCCGTTGTTTCTCCATCTTGAAATACATGTAAGATCTTATATTTAGTATTCCGCTGTGCAGGGGTTTTCCCCGCTTCACGAATTAAACGCAATGCCAAATTATTGTTTACTTTATGTGTTGTACCCGCAGCAGAGACCACATTTTCTTCCATCATGGTACTACCAAAATCATTGCAACCATATTGCAAGGATAGCTTACCGATTTCTGGTCCCATCGTAACCCATGAAGATTGAAAGTTTTTAATGTTGTCCAGCATCAAACGGCTAATCGCTACTGCTTTTAAATAATCGCGCGAAGATAATTTTTCGCGTTTCATATTCGTATTATCTGGCTGAAAGGTCCACACGATAAAAGCGAGAAACCCTTTTGTCTCGTCTTGTGCTTCTCGAATACGGAGTAAATGTTGTACACGTTCTTCGATGGTTTCACCAAAGCCAATCACCATCGTAGCGGTTGTATGCATTCCCAATCGATGACAGGTTTGCATCACATTCATCCAATCACGCCACGATCCTTTTAAACGGCTAATCTTGCCGCGAATGCGATCGTCCAGTATTTCAGCGCCTCCACCCGGGATAGAGTCAAGCCCAGCATCTTTAAGACCTTGTATCACTTCTTCTAAAGATAAGCCCGACACCTCTTTCATTTTCATCACTTCAGCAGGAGAAAATGAATGTAAATAGATTTCAGGGAATTTATGCTTAATCGCTTTAATGAGATCTGTGTAGTATTCAAATGGCAAATCGGGATTGGTTCCACCCTGCATCAAGATTTCAGTACCACCCGCGTCCAGCGTAGCTTGAATTTTATCAAAGATCTCTTCGTTTGATAAAACATAACCTTCCTCTGATCCAGGTTGACGGTAAAAAGCACAGAAGCGGCAGTATGTGTCACATATATTGGTATAGTTCACATTTCTACCAATCACGAATGTGGTAACGGGTTCAGGATGAATTTTTTTCATGATTTGATCGGCTGCTTCTCCGATTTTTTCAACTTCATCACTTTCCCACAATGCAATCCCGTCTTCCATACTTAATCGCTCACCGGCAAGCGCTTTTTCTATTATTAAATCGATATGATTAGGCATCAAGCAACTCCTCCATTCCATCGCCGAACATTAGTAAGTTCTATTTCATCGTATCATAAACCCATTTCATTGTCTCTTGGTTAGATTTTTCAGTGAATTAATCCGTTTTCAAAGTCAAAAACCCCATTCCTAAGAATGAGGTTTGCGCTGGTGCCGAGGGTCGGACTTGAACCGACACGGTAGTTACCTACCGCAGGATTTTAAGTCCTGTGCGTCTGCCTATTCCGCCACCCCGGCAGGAGTATTTGGAGCGGAAGACGGGATTCGAACCCGCGACCCTCGCCTTGGCAAGGCGATGCTCTACCCCTGAGCCACTTCCGCAATGGTGGTTCGGGACGGAATCGAACCGCCGACACGAGGATTTTCAGTCCTCTGCTCTACCGACTGAGCTACCGAACCACTAGGCAATGTTTTGTCTTATTTGCTGACAAGAAATATCTTATCATTTTTATACATGATAATCAAGTTTTTTTTGAAAGTTTTTTTCGCCAGTTTTGACCTTCAATGTAATAAGGGGTTACATAATGGGTAATTCGTTCTAAAATCCGCTTTGCTTTAGCTTTATCATTTCCGCCTTTTTGCGTTTGTGCTAGATGCTCTTCTAGCTCTTCTAAATCTAAGTTAGAGGTATATATAGTAGGTAAACCTTCAGCAGCTCGATACTGCAAAATTGCGCCAAGTACTTCATCACGCTTCCATGGCGATAAGAATTCAGCTCCAATGTCATCAAAAATCAACACCGATGCTTTTTTTAAGACATCCAACTTAGATTGGAGCGTATTATCTTGTATGGAGTCATTAATTTCTCTCATCAGCTCGGGCACATAAAACATATAAGAGTCAATGTCATATTGAACCAGTTGGTTCATAATAGCACCTGCAATATGACTTTTCCCCACTCCTAATGGACCATATAAATAAAGCCCTTTCGGATTTTGCCCATTCGCTAGTTGTGTACAAAACTGGATAGCATCCTCTATCACTGATATTCGTTCCCCATTAGGTTCAATCGTATCAAAAGAAGCTTGTAAGATATCTTTGGGGATATGATGACTCCGTATAAGCTTGCTTCTACGATTATGCTCTTCTATGCTCCGATAATAGTGGCAAGGTTTTAATTGCAAATCAATCATATCGTTATACGCTACTAAATGGGGAACGTGTCCTGTCATGATATTGGAACAAGATACTAGACCCTCACAGCGATTGCAATTTTCTCGTTCCTGCACCACTTGGTTCAGACGGCTCATCGATGTTCGATAAAGCTGATCCGATATTTGTGGATGCTCATGCCTAAACTTCGCAATTTCAGGATGGCGGAGCAATATTTGTAACTGCTTCTCTCGTTGTTTTGGATCAAGACGCTTGTTTCTCTTGATTTTCACCAAATCTTCTACACGATTCACGGCGTTTGCTCCTTTCCACCTTTATTCAATTGAACGCGTTCATTCATCATTCTTAGCTTTTCTTGTATGCGCGCTCGATTTTCAGCAATCGTTTCCGCACTTTCCTCTACGTCGGAGGGAGTCCATTGTTTTTCCATTGAACGTGGTAGTTTGTCTCGACTCGTGAATTTTTTCAGATTCTGTCTCTTATCTGATTTGTTTTCACTCTGTTTTTTCTGTAAGCTCCAGTCTTCGTTTCGAGCTTGTTCTAACGCTTTTTTCACGGTTTTAATCCCTAATCTTTTCCAATGACCTGCTATTTTCTCAATCAGATTACGGGGTAATTTATAATTGTATTTCAAAAGCACATATTCTAGTAATACATTAATGACACCAGTAGGAAGCCCATAATGTTGCACTAATGTCTCAACCAATTCGACATCAGTACTAGGAATCATCGCCCCTTGCTGGTAATGTGACAACAGCTCCAATGGCGACATCTGTTCCAGTTGCTCAAAGTGTTTTTCTTCCTCAGAGCGTTTTTTCGCTCCTTCTTTTTCTGGTAGAACAGCAGCTGGAGCTGTAGCGCGTATGGATGACAGGGGTGAAATGACTGGAGCTCTCCCAAAACGTAAGCGGTATTCATTTTTGACATAAGAACGTAAACGCTCTACATCAATTATGCCTTGTTTGGTTACATACGGATTTTGTAATGCTTTTATGAGATCCCATTCATCGAGTTGATAAAGAAAACGAATTTCGTTTAACTCAGCTACTAACTTCTCGGTCCAAGTCGTGTCATCTACAAGTGAGCTCAATCTCAACTTCACGGTTTCCAACTGACTTTCATCATTGAAAGTAGGTGCTTTACCTTCTTCAGCGTCAGTAAGAAGCGAAATAGGCTCAATCTCATGATCCATTGTAATCGCACTTTTCAATTGAGAAGGGGAAAAACTTCCAAATACTTCCTGAAAAGACTTTGTAATATTTTTTTTAGTATGATCCTGCGCTGTCTCTTTTACCGTATATAATCCTAATATTTTTTTTCGGATTTCTATGAAAGAATCTTTTCCCATGATATTAAATAAAGTTAGGCTAAGGACATCACTTTCAAAAAAACGTTGCGGTGACAAGGGGGGATGTAAGGCATATTCATAAAAAAAACGCGTATCTTCCAGCTTTTTCTCGTAACTACTTAGAAGTCCTACACCTTCTAGTAAATACCTCGCCTCCAACAATTGATCATACGTTAGCGCACACAGCTTTAGCAGATAGGAATGCGACGTTACATCTGAATATTCTGTACGATTCAAGGAAGATTGATATGACATCGTTAAGTAGAGAGAAACTGCTGTGGCTCCTATAATAGGCTGATATAGATGTGTTAAGACCATGTGATCTAATTGGTGTAAAGGCTTTTTAGTAGAACAACACCACCCTGAGTCTTTCCAAAACATCGTCATAGTAAAACCCACCTCCTTACAATCAGCTTCTACAGCTTTCACATTGTAACACAGAGACGCATTTTTATAAATCGTGTAAAGAAGACTTGCCGATTGGAAAACCTTGCTATTTTTCTTCTGTTTTTCGATCATGTATTAAATCATTTCGAGATCTACTCAATAAATCTTCTAACTCATGTACAAATACGTTAATATCCTTAAATTGACGATATACAGAGGCAAAACGAACATAAGCAACTTCATCTATATCCACTAAACAAGCCATTACCATTTCACCTATTTCTTGGGAAGGGACTTCAGCTAAGCCGGATTGACGTAAATTACCTTCTATTTTAGCAACTAGATTTTCTAAAACCTCTAGGGGAACAGGACGTTTTTCACAGGCACGAATAAGGCCTCTTAACAGTTTTTCACGACTAAATTCTTCTCGACTTCCATCTTTTTTAATGACAATTAACGGCTGAACTTCTACCATTTCAAATGTTGTAAAACGCTTCTCACATGACTCACATTCTCTTCTTCTACGAATCGCGTTTCCGTCATGTGCAGGTCGTGAATCAAGTACACGACTCCCATTATAACCGCACAGTGGGCATTTCATATGGATGCACTCCTTCTATAATCATAGCGATAAAAATAGGTATGCATTAATCCTATCATTTTTGTAAAAGAGAAAAAACACCCTATCATGTGTCATAAACATGATAGGGTGAACATTACACCAGAGATTTTCCGTTCACTCTGGACAAAGGTGAGTGTTAAACATCTTAAATGGACGAAATTGAAAGTTCTGGGTCATGAATCTTAGACAAACCGTTTCCCACATGTTTGACTAGATCGACAACTCGACAAGAGTAACCCCATTCATTATCATACCAAGCGATTACTTTTACTTGGCGATCATTTATAACCATAGTCGATAAGGCATCGATAATAGCAGAGTGTTCATTCCCATTAAAATCAGAAGAAACGAGCGGATCTTCACAATATTGTATATAACCTTTCATTTCATTATTTGCAGCACGATTAAAAGCTTGATTGATTTCCTCAACTGTAACATCCTTTTGTAAGTCTACAACAAGATCAACAACAGAAACATTTGGAGTAGGAACACGCAAGGCAAAGCCATTTAATTTACCTGCTAATTCCGGAATTACGACTCCCAAAGCTTTGGCTGCACCTGTTTTTGTTGGAATGATTGATTGTCCGCACGCTCTTGCTCTACGCAAATCTTTATGTGGATTGTCCAAGTTTTTCTGATCATTTGTGTATGCATGAACCGTTGTCATTAGACCCGATTCAATCCCAAATGAGTCTTGTAAAACTTTTACAACGGGTGCTAGGCAGTTTGTTGTACAAGAAGCGTTGGAAATGATATGGTGGTTCTTTTCATCATAAATTTCTTCATTCACACCCATGACAACGGTTACATCTTCATTTTTACCAGGTGCAGTAATTACGACTTTTTTAGCACCAGCATGAATATGTTTGGAAGCTTCCCTGTGTTCTTTAAACTTTCCTGTTGCTTCAACTACCACATCAATCTTTAATTCTTCCCATGGTAGATTCTCAGGATTACGGTCTGAAACAAGTCGAACTAACCGACCATCAATATCAAAACCGTTTTCCTGGGGCACAATATTTATTTGAGACATACCGTGTACGGTATCATATTTAATTAAATGTGCTAATGTTTCTGCTGGATAACTTGCATTAATAGCTACAATTTCAATACTTGGATCAGCAATAGCCTTGCGGAAAACCATCCGTCCAATTCTGCCAAACCCATTTATCGCAATGCGAAGTTTCATGCTATAAGTTCCCCTTCCCGCTCTAATGTTACATACCATTAACACTTATTATTATAATCAGTATGACATATTTTGCAACCATAAAATAAAAAAAAGACGCTATTTCAAAAGAAATAGCGTCTTTTTCTAGATTGCACATCCTATTATTTACCCAGTTTTTCCTCAAAACTTTTCTCCGTATACCTGTTTATATTTTTCATAGTAATAGGTGACACGTTGTACATATTGCTTTGTTTCACCAAATGGAATTTGATCTACGTTTTGTCTTGTTCCGTCCCACGTTCCATTTTTCAACCATTTTTTCACATTACCTGGTCCAGCGTTATAAGCAGCAGCAACAACAACTTTATTCCCTTCAAATTCACGCGTTAAGGCTGCAATATACCAACTTCCCATCTGTATATTCGTTGCAGGATCTTCTATATAGTCTCTTACTGATGGAGAAAAATAACCTCGTTCAATGGCATCTTCTACAGTTCCCGGCATTAATTGCATTAAACCTTGTGCGCCTACATGAGAGCGTTTATCTGGCTCAAACTTGGTTTCAACCCGAATTACAGCCATCACCAAGAAGGGATCCGCTCCTGTATACTTCGCACTATTGCGAATATGTTCCTCATATTCTAAAGGATATACAAAACGGTTAAAAAGTGGCGTTGCCAACCAGATAAATGCAATAATCCCCAAAAGTAAAATGAGTAAAATTCGCTTGGAAGGCAACGCAACTATGGCCGGTTTGACCCATTTTTTAATATTAGATAATTCCATAGTTGATCGACCTGTCTTTCCGTCTCACTTAAAGTCCCTTGATTATCAATTACAAAATCAGCTCGTTCTTTCTTACGCTCAATACTCATCTGTGATTGAACACGCATGGTCGCTTCTTCTTCTGTGTAGTTGTTTCGAAGCATGAGTCGTTTAATTTGTTGATCTTCTGCTACATATACCACGATAACTTTTTCCACAAATTCTGTCAAATCTTCTTCATACAATAAAGGAATATCCCAAACGATAATGGTATCGGGATTTTCTTTTTCTATTCGCCGTACCTCCTTTTGCATTTTAGCCATAATAAGTGGATGTAAGATATGATTTAGTTCAGATCGCGCCTGCTTATCTTGAAAAATGCGTTCCCCAAGCCGAATACGATCTAAAGTGCCATCTGGTCGGAGATACAATTTGCCGAAATGTGCTACAACTTGAGCCAATCCTGGTGAACCAGCAGCCACTACTTCGCGTGCTATCACGTCCGCATCTGAAATAATCGCCCCCCTTAGTTTAAGCATCTCTGCCACTGTACTCTTACCCGTAGCAATTCCTCCAGTTAATCCGATATTCATATGTCTTTGTTTCGCTCCTTTTACATATATGATTTAAAAGTTAATTTCAAGTGTGTGGATTTGTGTATTTCGGATAAATAACACCACTGAGTCCATCTATAGGTTTCGAAGCGAAACCGGTTATAAACATCATACACAGAGCTAATCACACGCTTTACAGCATCCGTGACAAACCCATGACAATTAAAAACATCCCTGGCAAGATGGATATCACCCGACTAAAGCGATGTTTAGGCACTTTAATGCCTATTATCATTCCCAATGATAAAAATAGAGAAGACATGATCGCGATTAAAATAGCTGTTGATAAAGCAGGAATGCCCATCATTGAAGCGCCTATGCCTGCCGCAAAAGCATCTAATGACAAGGCAATACCTAAAAGAATCGCTTCCCCCGCAGTAATACTCCCCGATTCATCGACATCAGCATGTAGCGGTGACTTTAAAACCTGAATGACTAATCCAATTTTTTCAATGTGAAAAGTCCAAGTTTTTACTTTTTCTTGCTGATGTTTGGGCTTGTCATTTGTACGAGAACGTAAACTTTGTAATACAGCCCACAACCCTAATGAAATTAAAATCATTGCCCCCAATGTAGAAGCTACAAAGGGTGAAAACCATATAGAAAGGCGATCACCAATCTTCATCGCTAGATATATCACAATACCTGAACAAATTCCAATGATTACAATTGAAGTAGGCGGAATACGCATTTTGCGCAAACCGTATGTTGTTCCAGCTCCAAAGCTGTCTAGGCTTACCGCAAATGCAAGCCACAATAAGGTTAAATCATGGAACATTGCTCATCATCCCTTCATAAGTTCGGATACTCAATCATCTTATGAAGAGATGGGCAATCGGTGAAAATCACTTTTGGCAAGTTTGACAGATGTGTGTTCCTCGCCCTGCAACGACTAGTTTTGATATGGGGTCCCCACAGCGATTACATGGTTCATTTTTTCTTCCATATACTTGAATCTGGAGTTGAAACATGCCCATCTCACCTTGTCCATTTAAATACGACCGAATCGATGATCCACCCGCTTCTATCGCATTCTTAATCACAACTTGAATACAGTCATAAAGACGCTCAACTTCATCAGATTGTAAGGTAGATGCCTTCCTCTCGGGATGGATACCTGCTTGAAAAAGTGATTCATCTACGTAGATGTTACCTAATCCTGCTAAATAGGATTGGTTTAATAGCACGGACTTGATATTTGCTTTTCGTCTAGGTAGTGTATCTTGAAACCATTTCAATGTGAAAGCACCCGATAAAGGTTCAGGACCTAACTTGCGCAGTGGATCTTGTATATCTTCTTCACCCGCGATGAAAAGATGCATGGTACCAAATTGCCGCACATCTTTATATCTTAATTCTGTTCCATCTGTGAAATGAAAGATGACATGTGTATGCTTTTCAATCGGCTCCTCGTTCCGAGCCAGTTTATATTTGCCCTCCATACGCAAATGGGAAACGAGTACATAATCTCCAATTACCAACTTTAAAAATTTGCCCCGTCTTTTTATGTCTATAATTGTAAGACCCAGTAATTTTTGTCTAAACTCGGCTGTATCACTTGGCAATTGTATGATGCGCGGAAGGTGAATCGTGACATCCTGTATCGTTTTTCCGAGCGTTAATTCTTTTAATGTTTTCCGTACCGTTTCAACCTCAGGTAACTCAGGCATTTTCTTTCTTCCTTTCTATTTCGCTTCATACCAGCTTTTCCCCACACTTACATCTACTTTTAGCGGCACAGATAATGGTAATGTATTTTCCATGGTTGACCTTACCAATGTTTTCATCTCTTCTAATTCTCCCTCAGGCACTTCAAAAATCAGTTCATCATGTACCTGTAGTAACATCTTGCTCTCTAATTGTTGATCTACTAATTGTGTGGCTATTTGAATCATTGCACGCTTAATAATATCGGCGGCAGTACCTTGAATTGGGGTATTCATAGCAGTTCGCTCTGCAAAACTTCGCACATTAAAATTACGGGAGTGCAAATCAGGTAAGTACCGCTTCCTCCCTAATAATGTTTTTACATATCCATCCTCTTTCGCCTGTGCAACCACTTTTTCCATATAGCCTTTCACACCAGGAAAAGTTTCAAAGTAACGATCAATAAATGCTTTTGCTTCTTTCCTTGTAATATTAAGATTTTGAGACAATCCAAAATCACTGATGCCATAAACAATACCAAAGTTAACCGCTTTTGCTTGTCTTCTCATCAATGATGTCACGTCTTCTACTTGAACACCAAATACATCCATAGCTGTTTTGGTATGAATATCCATATCTTGCTGAAATGCTGCTTGCAGATTATCATCAGCAGACAGATGTGCAAGTACGCGTAGCTCCACCTGCGAGTAATCAGCCGCCAGTATATGCCATTTAGCAGATGAGGGAATGAAGATTTGGCGTATTTTCCGCCCTTCTTCTAAGCGAATCGGGATATTTTGTAAGTTCGGCTCCGTACTACTTAATCGACCTGTCGCCGTAATCGTTTGATTAAACTGGGTATGCACTTTTCCGTCAGTAAGAATTTCCTTTTTCAATCCTTCTACATAAGTAGAATGTAGTTTACCAACTTGGCGATAGTGTAAGATTTTATCAACAATCTCATGTTGTGGTGCCAACTTCTCCAATACATCCGCACTCGTTGAATATCCTGTCTTCGTTTTTTTAAGGACTGGAAGTCCTAACTTATCAAATAAAATAACGCCTAATTGCTTTGGTGAATTAATATTAAAAGTGGAGCCAGCAAGCTCATAGATTTCAGCTTGTAAACCATCCATTTTTTCTTTTAATTCGGTCCCCATTTCATTTAATCGCTCTTGATCGACTTTAACCCCTATTTGTTCCATTTTCGCAAGTACATCCGTTAAGGGCAGCTCCAATTCATACAAAAGTTCATCCATTTGGTCTTGCGTTAGATGATCTTTTATGACAGGGAATAGTTGATATAGTGCATGACATTTGCGCGCGAGATGGCTTGCCAACTCTTCTCCCTCAAGGGCAACACGTTTTGCGCCTTTTCCATAAACTTCTTCATCGGGAGGAATGACCCCAACATCATAGCGACGCATTAAATCACTGATTTCCTGACCTGCTTCAGATGGATTTAATAAGTATGCAGCTAATAGCGTATCAAACTCGATACCTTCAACTTGGAACCCACTATAGTGAAGCAGTAGTTTCGCTTTTTTGGCATCATATGTTATTTTTGTGGCTTTTTCATCTGCTAGCCAAGTCACAAAAGCAGGTGAGCGCTTTGCATTTTCCGTCGATAGGTAGACTTGTTTTTCACCGTCTGATATGGCTAAGCCGATCATTTGAGCATGATGCGGGTTCTCTTGACTCGCCTCGACGGTAAAAGCGAGATTCGTTTGATTCAGCCATCGTTTTAGTTCTGGCTCACCAGGTTGAAAAAGATTAACGGGTGTGATTTCTTGTTCGTTTTTTTCTTCTGTTGACTTACTTTTCTTTTTCTGTATGCGATCTAGTAGGGTGTTGAATTCCAACTTCTTAAAAATATCGAATACCGTGTCGGTATATAGCTCCCCGATCGCAAGTTCTCCAATTTTAAAGCTGAGTGGAACCTCTGTGAAAATGGTAGCTAATTCTTTACTCATTAATGCTTGTTCTTGAAACTCTTTTACTTTTTCTCTTAACTTTTTACCTGGAAGCTCTTCTGGGTGGGCAACAATTTCTTCTACGCTCGGAAATTGATTTAATAATTTTAGTGCCGTCTTCTCTCCTACTCCTGGAATCCCGGGGATATTATCGGAGCTGTCTCCCATCAATCCTTTTAGATCGATAATTTGATGAGGTTGAAGGCCATATTTTTCATCTATGGCTGAAATATCGTATCGATCTACTTCTGTAACGCCTTTGCGAGGAAATAATACATGTACGGTTTCATTTACGAGTTGTAGTAAATCCTTATCCCCGCTTACAATGCGTGTATCTAATGGTTTCGTATCGGGATGATTAGCAATTGTGCCGATGATGTCATCTGCTTCATACTGTTCTTTTTCAAAATAACGGATACCAAAAGCATCTAAAACCTCTTTTACAAGTGGAAATTGCTCGGATAATTCACTTGGTGTTTTTTGTCTTCCACCTTTATATTCCTGATACGTTTCGTGACGAAAAGTCGTTTTACCCGCATCAAATGCGACCAAAACATGGGTTGGTTTTTCCTCTTCTAGTACTTTCATAAGCATCATACTGAAGCCGTATACAGCATTTGTGAAGTTTCCACTTGAATTACTTAACAAGGGTAAGGCATAAAAAGCGCGAAACAAAATACTGTTCCCATCAATCAATACTAATTTTCCCATCTTAATCACCCATCCTAAATATATGTAGGCCGTTATACGCACAGTAAACATCAAGCTTGTTGATTTGCAAAATTTTTCCATATGAGTCGTCGTGTGTTGTGTTAGTCGACACTACTACACTAAAACAAACTTATTGTAACACTTGAAAGATCGACTTACCACTATATATGAGAATGTATGATCGGTTTCTTGAGAAAAGAAAAAGCCGACCCTTTGTCGACTTAATTTAAATCTGCTTTTTTACCTGTTTCAATATAAAATACACACTCTACAATATTGGTCGCATGATCCGCAATGCGCTCGAGATAGCGTGCTACAAAACATAGCTTTAATGCACTTTCCGCATTTTCATTGCTTTGTGGCAAGAATTCGGTTAATTCTTGTACGATGGTTACATATTGACGATCAACCAAATCGTCTGTACGTGCAACCTTTTTAGCTAATTCTGTATTACCTGCAATATAGCTATTAATACTATCATGTACCATCATTTGAGTCGTTTTCGCCATTTCTGGTAAAGCTGTCAGTTTTTGAATGAAGTCTTGATTTTTACCCGCTAATTCAGTCGTTACTTTCGCAATATTAGAAGCTAGATCAGCCATCCGTTCCATATCAGCAGAGATTTTCATCACAGCAATCAGCATTCTGAGGTCTTTCGCAACGGGTTGTTGCGTTGCAATCAATTTAGCAACTACATCATCAATCTGATTCTCAAGCTGATCAATGCGCGAATCTTCACTGATGACAAGCTCGGCTAAAGGAACATTTTGCGTAGTAAGTGATCGCATGGCTTTATCAATAGCAACCTCCAGCTTTGACCCCATATCAAGCAATAAATTTTTAACCTCTTTTAATAGATGATCAAATTGACGTTCCACAAAACAACCTCCCCTCTAGCCAAAACGACCTGTAATATAATCTTCTGTTTTCTGATCTTCAGGGTTAGAAAACAAGGTATCAGTATCATTATATTCGATCAGATCCCCATTTAGGAAGAAGGCTGTCTTATCGGAAATACGGGCAGCTTGTTGCATATTATGCGTTACAATCACGATTGTATAGTTTTGCTTTAATTCCTGTACCAGTTCTTCTATTTTAGCCGTAGAGATCGGATCTAAAGCAGATGTAGGTTCGTCCATCAATAAGATTTCAGGCTCCACGGCGAGTGCGCGGGCAATACAAAGACGTTGCTGTTGCCCACCAGATAAGCCCGTTGCTCGATCTTTTAAGCGATCCTTCACTTCATCCCAAAGGGCTGCCCCTCGTAAACTTTTTTCTACAATTTGATCCAATTCATTTTTGTTTCGCATGCCATGAATCCGCGGTCCATAAGCAACATTATCATATATGCTTTTAGGAAATGGATTAGGGGCTTGAAACACCATTCCGATTTGTTTGCGTAGCATTTCTACTTCCACTTCATTGTCATAAATATTTTGATCATGAACATTGATCACCCCTGATATTTTAACACCTGAGATCAGGTCATTCATTCGATTAAGTGTACGTAAGAAAGTAGATTTGCCACAGCCAGATGGCCCGATCAGGGCGGTTACAGATTTTTCTTCTATGTCAATTTTAATATCTTTCAGCGCATGTTTGTCACCATAATATAAATTTAAATCTTGCACAGAAATGGCATGATGTTTCATCTTGATTCGCTCCTTGTTATGTCTGATTACCGTTGAAATTTATTCCGTAAATAGATGGCGATCGCATTCATGGAAAGTAAAATAGCTAGTAAAACAATTATGCCCGCTGCTGCTAAATATTGAAATTCCTCTTTGGGTTGCCCCATCCAGTTATAAATTTGAATCGGTAACACTGTAAACTCATCCATAAGTGAAGTAGGATTAAAGGCCACATAAGTAACGGCTCCAACCATGATAAGCGGTGCAGTTTCTCCAATCGCACGTGAGAGCGCTAAAATCGTTCCCGTCAAAATCCCTGGTAGAGAATAGGGCAGTACCACTTGACGGATGGTCTGCCAACGCGTTGCTCCCATCGCAAGTGACGCATGCCGCAATGCATTGGGAACGCTTGCAATTGCTTCACGAGCTGAAACAATGACAATCGGTAAGATCAGTAATGTCATGGTAAGCGCTCCAGCTAACACACTTCTTCCTAAAGCCAACTGACGTACAAATATGGTTAAACCTAACATACCAAATACAATGGAAGGTACACCGGCTAAATTCCCAATACTAAGCTGAATAAAACGATATAAAAAGCCTTTTTGGCTATATTCTTCTAAATAAATGGCTGAAGCTACGCCAATCACAAAGGTGAGGGGTGCAGTTACGGCAATCACCCAAATCGAACCCCACAAAGCGGCTTGTATACCCGCTTGAGATGGACGGCGTGAAGCAAAATTCTGGATAAAATCACTATTTAAGTAAGGAAGCCCACGTTGAAAGATATCGTATAGCAAGATTGCTAATATCACAACACCAATTAAAGTAGCACCTAAGAATAGCGCATGTGCACTTTTGTTTTTAAATCGTCGATAGGTAACTCGTGCCGATCCTTTTTGGAAGGCGGACTCATCAGACAGCGATGAGGTATTTTTACCTTCAAATGTATCTTGTGTAGCCATTAATATTCCTCCCTAAAGCGTCGTGCAATCCATTGTGCCATCAAGTTCATCACGAGTGTAAATACAAATAAGGTCATCCCCACTGCATAGATCGATTTATATACAATGCTTTGAAAAGAGATATCGCCTGATGCTGCTTGAACCATAAACGCTGTCATCGTTTGAACGGTTTCAGTTGGATTGGCCGTCAAATTGGGGGTTGCACCTGCTGCTATCGTAACGATCATCGTTTCACCAATTGCCCGAGATAAGGCTAATACAAATGAAGCAATGACGCCAGATAAGGCAGCTGGTAATACAATCTTTAAAGCCACTTCCAATCGCGTAGACCCTAGACCATACGCTGCTTCACGAATATGATCGGGAACAGCACGCATGGCGTCTTCCGATAGGGAAGCAATCATCGGGATAATCATGATTCCTACCGCTATACTGGCACTTAGTGCATTAAAAAAGTTAAGTTCAGGCATGAAAAATCTTAGCATAGGTGTAATGACTGTAATTGCAAAATATCCGTATACAATTGTGGGAATACCAGCTAACACCTCTAAAACAGGTTTAAGCACTTTTCGTACACGCTCGGGTGCAAACTCACTTAAATAAATCGCACTAGCAAGCCCCACTGGGATAGCCACGATAGCAGCACCCACTGTGATGAGTAACGTCCCCGCAACTAACGGTAAAATACCAAACTGTTGTTGCGCTTCACTAAAGAGGGCTGTCCATTCTGTTCCTGTAATAAAAGAAAGGAAAGGAACTTCTTGAAAAAAGGAAACCGTCTCAGATAATAAGGTAAAAATAATAGCAAATGTCGTGATAATCGATAAAAAAGCACATGCGAGTAATATTTTGGGAATCATCCCTTCCAATGTGTTACGGAATGTTTTCTTTCGCTTAAACCGGTTCGACTGGGACATCCTATCTCCTCCTTGAAACAAGGGAAAAAGGGTGGACCTATATGTCCACTCCTTTACCGTTTTCAATCCTATCCATTATTTACTTAATTTTGTCTAGAGATGCTTGATATTCTTCATCTTTCAATGGAACATATCCTACATCTCCAACTAAATCTTTAGCAGTTTCGAGATAGTATTGCACGAATGCTTTTACTTCAGGTTTCTCTAATGCCTTATTACTTACATATATAAAGATGGGGCGTGAAAGTGGAGCGTAGGTCCCATCGTTAATCGTGGTATCCGTTGGCTCAATTGGTCCTTTTCCACCATCTACTTTTACAACTTTGAGATTATCTTTATTTTCAAGGTAGTAAGCATATCCGAAATAACCTAAGCTATGTTTATCGCCCTGAACGCCTTTAACGAGCACATTATCATCTTCAGAGTTTGTGTAATCTGTACGGCTTTTTCCCTCTTCTCCTACAATTTCATCTGTGAAGTAGTCAAAGGTACCTGAAGCCGTTCCAGGACCGTATAGTTTAATTTCCTCTGCGGGCCATTCTTGACGAATATCTTGCCAGGTTTTTACTTTACTTTCAGGTTCCCAAATCTTTTTTAACTCATCTACGGTTAGTGAGTCTACAAAATCGTTCTCTTTATTTACAACAATCGAAATCCCATCATATGCGACAGGAATCTCAATTGGTTCGATTCCACTCTCAGTTGCTTTTGTTTTTTCTTCATCTTTAATGGGGCGAGAAGCATCATTTATGTCAGTTTCCCCATTTGACCACTTTTTAAATCCGCCACCTGTACCTGACTCACCTACAGTTACGCGAACATCTTTATTTTCTTTCATAAAATCTTCTGCTACTGCTTGCGAAATCGGGTATACTGTACTAGAACCGTCGATCGTTACTGAACCTGAGAGACCACCACTATTCCCTTCTGGGTTTTCTTTTCCAGATTCACTTTGTGCACAGCCTACTGCTCCCCCAAATAATACTGCAACAACACTTCCGAGCATAAGTCCTTTTTTGAACATAGACATAGACAACGTATCCCCCTACGATTTCAATATCATTTTCTCAAGCGTTTCTTCGACAATTAGAACTATACACGGATAGTATTGTTCTTTATTAAATACAATATTAAGTTTTTGTAAAGTTGAACTTCACTTGGGGAAATCTAAGATAAAGGTTGTCCCTTTTCCGACTCGACTGTGAACATGTATCGTACCGTGATGAGCTTCTACTAAATGTTTTACGATAGCGAGACCTAGTCCAGTACCACCTGATGCACGTGATCGATCTTTTTCGACGCGATAAAACCGCTCAAAAATACGTGGTAAATCATCTTCAGGTATTCCAATCCCATTATCCGTTACTTGTAAGGTCCAGTTATGCTTTTGTTCCATTACTTTTAACCCAATTGTGCCGCCGTTTGGTGTATAGGCCATCGCATTGGTTAGTAAATTCAGGATAATTTGGTGAAAGCGGTCTAAATCTACAGACACTGTCATATTATGGGGTACATCAATCTCAAGTTGCTGACCATTCATTCGTCTCTGCTTTTCAACTTTTATAACTATTTTTTCGATCACATTCTTGATTAAGATCGCTTCAGTTTGCAACGCTAATTGCCTCGACTCAATTCGAGAAAGATCTAAAATATCCGCAATTAATCTTTGTAAACGTAAGCTTTCGTCATAGATAATCGTTAGAAACTCCTTGCAAGTTTCATCGTCTTGCATGGCGCCATCTAATAAAGTTTCAGCGAAGCCTCTAATTGAAGTAATCGGTGTTTTTAATTCATGAGAAACATTCGCAACAAAGTCTTTTCGTAATTGTTCTAAGCGTCGAATAGCTGTTAAATCATGGATGACGACCACTACACCTACTCCATTTTTCTCCACCCACATCGGAGCGAAGTTAAGTTCTAACATACGTTCTTTCGGATAATAAAGATGAACTTCTTTCTTTAAGCGCTCACCCGATTCAGCAGATTCAGTGATCAATTTACTTAAATTATAAGGATATGTAAGTTCTGTATGCGGCTTACCGATTATGTCACTGATTGGCACGCCTAATAAACGCTCAAAGGAAGCATTTGCTACACTTACTTTACCCATAGGATCAATCATTAGTAAGCCACTCTCCATAGATTCAATCACACTACTCAAGCGGCGCTCACTTTTTCGGATTGTATCCATCTGTTTTCTCAGACTATGTGCCATCCGATTAATCGCTTGTCCCAAGCGCGCAACTTCATCATCTCCTTCTTGTTGCACCCTTTTTTGTATTCTGTTTTTTGCTATATCAACTGCTACCTGAGTCATTTCTTCAATCGGTTTGGTCACACTTCGTGCAATGCGGGCACTTGCAAGTGCAACTAAGGCATAAGCGACAGCCATCCCTAAGGCTAACGAAAACCAGACCGGTTGAAGCGACCCATTCAAACGGCCTTTATCCTGAATTAATTGGAGTGCGCCCATTCGTTGATCTCCACGTTTAATCGGAATCGTTGTTACCAATTGTTGACTATGATTTTCGACGCCTTCTTCAAGTATTGCTAGGTTTATAGGGGCTATCTCTTCTTTTGCAGTTGTACCCGCCATCCAGTTCCCTTGCTGATCAAACAAGATTAAGTCACTCTCTAAAATACGACTCTGATTTTCCAGTTGTGTTTGAATATCAGCATCAAAATCTAATGTTTCTATTATTAATTTCCCCTCTTTAATGTAGCGATCTCCCATTGACTCTAAATAAGATGTTTTGAGCAATAATGCCACAAAAGCACCTGTACCGATAATCGACAAACCGATTAACACCAAGAAGGACCATGTAATACGATAGCGAAGTGGTTTCATCATTCTTTTGGACCTTCAAACTTATATCCGATCCCCCTCACCGTCTTAATAAAGACAGGGTTACGTGTGTCCTCTTCAATTTTATCGCGCAGGTGACTGACATGGACGTCTACAATCCTAGAATCCCCTACATAGTCATAGTTCCAAACCGCATTTAATAATTGATCTCTAGACAACACTTTTCCACGATGATTTGCCATATACACCATCAGTTCAAATTCTTTAGGCGTTAAATCAATCTCTTCATCGTCTCGATAAATGACATATCCTTCTATATCTATGTTCATGTTCCCAATATGCATGTTTTTTGTCCCATCACTTATTTCTTCTTTAACTTGAGCGGCTTCGACTCTTCGTAGGATCGCTTTCACCCTTGCAGTCAACTCACGTGGGCTAAAAGGTTTTGTCATATAATCATCTGCACCTAATTCCAAACCTAATACTTTATCAAATTCTTCAGCTTTAGCCGTAAGCATTAAAATCGGCAAATGTTTTTTTCCTTGCCGAATGCGACGGCACACTTCTAATCCGTCCATTTTGGGCAACATCAGGTCTAGTATGAGTAAATCAACAGACAAATACTGTAGCTTATCTATCGCAACTTGCCCATCATAGGCAACCTCTACATCATAACCTTCCTTTTCAAGGTTAAATTTCAATAATTTTACAATTGATTGCTCATCATCGACAACTAAGATTCTTTTCCCCATGCTTAACCTCCATTCAAAATCAAGCGTAGCGATTTACATGATTATTCCATTTTACCTTCGTGCATTGTGCTTTCCATGCACTTTGCCATACGGTGCTCTCAAAACTCCCAGTCGGTCAGATTAACGATCCGGCTCCGCTAAATTGCGGTAGGCACACCCTAATTTTAGCTAATCGACATGACTGATTCAAAATCTTTATCAAAATCATAGCATAAATAAGTTAAGAAAACGTTAAGAAATCCCATGGCCTAATGGCCATGGGATGATGTAAGAAAAATTTTAACCTTGTAATACTTGCATGACTTTACGAACAGAATCAACAGAACGATCCAATGCTTCTTTTTCGTCATTTGTAAGCTCAAGTTCAATGACTTTCTCAATCCCGCTACCGCCAATAATGGTTGGTACGCCGAGATATAGGTCATTATATCCGTATTCACCTTCTAGATATGCAATTGCGGGTAAGATCCGTTTTTTGTCTTTCAGGAATGCTTCAGCCATTTGCACTAAGGAAGCAGCTGGGGCATAATAAGCACTCCCATTCCCGAGAAGGTTTACAATTTCAGCTCCACCTTTACGAGTACGCGCAACAATCGCATCAAGACGATCTTGTGGTATTAAGTTTTGTAACGGAATTCCACCTGCGTAAGAGTAGCGAATGAGTGGAACCATGTCATCTCCATGTCCACCTAATACAAAGCCAGTCACATCTTCTACTGAGACGTTCAGTTCCTGCGCAACAAATGTACGGAAACGCGCAGTATCTAAAACACCAGATTGTCCAATTACACGGTGTTTCGGGAATCCAGAAGTACGATATACTTCGTATGTCATCGCATCAACTGGGTTCGTTAATACCATAATCGTCGTATCAGGAGAATGTTTAACAATTTGCTCTGTAACCGCACGCATCACTTTAGCGTTGGTATTGACAAGATCATCACGGCTCATTCCTGGTTTGCGCGCAATTCCAGCTGTGATGATGACAAGATCAGAGTTAGCCGTTTCTTCATAATTGCTTGTGCCAATAATATTGCTGTCAAAACCTTGTACAGGACTTGCTTCTAACATGTCTAAAGCTTTTCCTTTAGTCGGATTTTCTGCTTGTGGAATATCTACGAGTACGACATCCCCTAATTCCTTCTGTGCTAACATAAAGGCAGTGGTGGCTCCAGTAAATCCAGCACCAATCACAGAAATCTTTTTACGAACGATAGGCATATACAAACTCTCCCCGTTTTATAGATTATCGATTAAATGATTTGCGAACTCTGAGCATTTCACTTCGATTGCATCGTCCATCAGACGTGCGAAATCGTAAGTTACTGTTTTCTGACTAATCGTTTTGGCCATAGACCCATAAATGAGATCAGCGGCTTCTTTCCAGCCTAGATGTTCAAGCATTAAGACACCGGATAAAATTACTGATCCAGGATTCACTTTGTCTAGTCCAGCATATTTTGGCGCTGTTCCGTGGGTAGCTTCAAAAATAGCATGTCCGGATTGATAGTTGATGTTCGCACCGGGAGCGATCCCAATTCCTCCTACTTGAGCTGCAAGTGCATCTGAAACGTAATCACCATTTAGGTTAAGTGTTGCAATGACATCATACTCAGCAGGTCTCGTTAAGATCTGTTGTAAAAAGGCATCTGCGATACTATCTTTGACAATAATTTTCCCTTCAGCTTCTGCTTTTGATTGCGCATCATTGGCAGCAGCTGTACCTTTTTCTGCTTTAATCCGGTCATACTGGGCCCATGTGAAAACTTGATCTTTATAATCGCGCTCAGCAATTTCATATCCCCAATTTTTGAAAGCACCTTCGGTAAATTTCATGATGTTACCTTTATGTACGAGTGTAACACTTTTACGTTTGTGCTCAATGGCATAATCAATTGCAGCTTTAACTAATCGTTCTGTTCCTTCTTGTGACACTGGCTTAATACCAATACCAGAAGTTTCAGGGAAACGAATTTTTTTCACACCAAGTTCCTGTTGTAAAAACTGAATCAACTTCTGAGCATCACCCGTTTCAGCTTGATACTCGATACCTGCATAAATATCTTCGGAATTCTCACGGAAGATAACCATATCTACATCTTGTGGGCGCTTTACAGGTGACGGGACCCCCTCAAAATAACGGACAGGTCGTAAGCAAACGTATAGGTCTAACTCCTGACGTAAAGCCACATTCAGCGAGCGCATACCTCCTCCAACTGGAGTCGTTAATGGTCCTTTAATGGCTACGAGATACTCCTCAATCGCGTCTAACGTATCTTTTGGAAGCCATTCATTATACAATTCATTTGCTTTTTCACCTGCATATACTTCAAACCATGATATCTTTTTATTACCACTGTAAGCCTTTTCAACTGCTGCATCTAAAACACGTTGTGAAGCTGCCCAGATATCAGGGCCAATTCCATCTCCTTCGATAAAAGGAATAATGGGGTGATTCGGAACCTGTAATTCCCCATTTGTTACTGTTATCTTTTCTCCAGTAGTAGGAGTTTGTAATTTTTCAAAACGCGCCATATAAACACCCCTCACGAAATAGTGATAATCGCTAAATCATATGATGTGAAATGAGGGGCGAATGATCTTCGCCCCTTTCACTTACCTATTATACACCAAGTTACCGCTCATTGATTGAAACATATTTTTGGTTAGCAAGTCCTGTGTATTCAGCACGTGGACGAATCAAACGGTTGTTAGCGTATTGTTCTAAAATATGTGCAGTCCATCCTGTTACACGACTTGTAGCAAAGATAGGTGTGAAGAGATCTCTAGGAATATCCAAATAGGTATAGACAGATGCAGAGTAGAAGTCCACATTTGGTTTCAATCCTTTTTTGTCAACAACCAACTCATCAATCTTTACAGACATGTCATACCATTTGGTATCTGCTTTTTGCTCCCCTAATTGACGAGACATTTCCCGTAAATGTTTTGCACGAGGGTCACCATCTTTATATACCCGATGTCCAAAGCCCATAATCTTTTCTTTATTGGCAAGTTTTTCTTCAATTACAGGGACGATACGGTCGACTGAACCAATCTCTTCTAGAGTAGCCATCACTTGCTCATTCGCTCCACCGTGAAGAGGTCCTTTGAGCGCTCCAATTGCTGAAGTTACTGCAGAATACACATCTGAGAGTGTGCCTGTTGTGACACGAGCTGCAAATGTGGATGCATTTAATTCATGATCAGCATGTAAGATAAGCGCTTTGTCTAAGGCTTTAGCTGCCACTTCAGTAGGTTCTTCTCCATTTAACATGTAGAGAAAGTTTGCCGCAAAGCCAAGACCCGACTTAGGAGCTACTGGCTCCTTTCCTTCACGAATACGTGCAAATGCCGTAATAATCGTTGGAATCTTAGCTGTTAGCTGAATCGCCTTATTATGATTGGATGCTTCTGTTTTTACTTCTGCTTCTGGGTCAAATAATGCTAATGATGAAACTGCGGTACGTAACATACTCATTGGATGAACATCTTTAGGGTAAGCTTTAAGTTGCTCAATAACGATTTCAGAAATCGCTGCATGTGCATCTAAATCTTTTTTCAATTGATCCAACTCAGTTTGCTTTGGTAGACGGCCATTCCATAATAAAAATGCGGTTTCTTCAAAAGTAGATTTTTCTGCTAAATCATCAATATTATATCCTCTGTAAGTAAGTACACCATCAATAATCGAACTAATCTCTGAAGTTACTGCTACTACACCTTCTAAACCTTTTGCAGCCGACATATAATCGCTCCTTTCAATTCGAAGGCACCCTCATTATTTCACATTCATGATCTTCATATAAAAAATGAATGAACAATCATTCTCTTAGTCTCATAAAAAGACTCTTTTATTTAGAAAGACCTTGTTGCTAAAGTCCTAAAAGAAAACTTGCCATTCGGCAAGCCATTTAAGGCGACAAGCGGGCAAAACCCATTTTGTGAGCTTGGGAGTCCTACTTCAAGTATTCACAAACATAACAAAAGAGCTCAGCCAGTCAACTCTCTAGATAGCCCAACATGTACAATCTAAATAAAAGACCAAGTAATCGTTCATTATTTCGTATAGATAGGGGTGCCCTTCCTCTTAACGATACTTATTTTAACACAAAAGAATTACGTTCGCCTACCACGTGTTTGATTGGGGCGCAAACATTTAACTATTTTTAAAAGAGGTACCCTCCACAAATCTCTAAAAAAGTGTATAATCACAATAATGGATGATCGGGCACAAGACCCGCGTATCCTTACTATTTCCCCATAATTCAGAAGCAAATCATGCTTTTTTTATGGAAAAATTTATATCCGTGTGATGAAACGGCCAAACTTCAATATACATATTACTTCACTTGGAGGTAGATGCGATTTGTTTAACCGCACTTGGATCCCCCCCATTACTCGTGCAACACTTGTAGTAACCATTATATTCATCAGTTATTTTATATTGGACTTTACACTTCCTCTGATCTATCCGTTTTTGATTAGCTTTGCAATTGCACTCCTAATTAACCCAGCGGTGAACTTGCTTGAACGACGTTTTCGCTTTCCTAGATGGGCTGCGGTAACTGTTATTTTACTACTCGTGTTGAGTATTATTTTAAGTCTCGTCATCTTTCTTGTAGCTGAAATCGTAGTGGGTTTAACACAGCTATCTGACTTTTTACCCACAGCACTAGAAACTTTCGGTAAAAAATTTACAGATACCTTCACCCAAGAAAATACCTCAATGCGACGAATTATCGATACCGTTCAATCGTATTTAGAACAAAACCCTTCACATCGAGAACAAATTACAACCAGTTTAGAACATAATATTGGTGTGATTGCCAACAACGGTACCAATATGATCACCAAAATTTTGTCGGCTATTGGTATTTTTCTCAGTGAACTTCCATTCTTCTTGACCGTCCTCGTCTTTATCACACTTGCTGCTTTTTTTATCAGTTTAGATTGGAAACGGTTAAACAGAGGAATCGGCAATTTAATGCCTAATCGTGTGCAATCTACCGGTGGTCTTGTATTTCAAGATATGAAGAAAGCATTGATGGGTTTTTTACGTGCCCAAATTACGTTGATCACCATAACAGCTCTAATCATGTTAACCGGCTTATTCATTTTACGAGTTCCCTATGCCATCACGATCGCGCTCATCATCGGAGTGGTCGATTTACTCCCTTACTTAGGTGTAGGTGCTGTGCTCGTGCCTTGGATTACCTACGCACTGCTTGTTGGCGATATCAGGCTCGGCATTGGACTTGCGATTGTATATGGGATCATCATTGTCGTACGGCAAGCTTTAGAGCCTAAATTAGTAGCCAGTAATGTGGGATTAGATCCCTTGCTTACCTTAATCGCACTGTTTATCGGGTTACAGTTATTCGGGTTTTTTGGTTTAATCATTGGACCCGTTTTTGTGGTCATCTTGCTCGCACTACATCGTGCCCATGTCTTTCGTGATATTTGGCAATACATCATCGGAAACGATAAACCTGACAACCCACGCTCATAACTTCATGTAAAAACGATCTAAAACTAGGGATTAAGTGAGACCCCCGCTATGACCTAAGGGAGTCTCACTTATTTTTTTGTCGTGTAAACTTTTTCGTCACTTTAACAGAAATATTGAAATTACTTGATTACCATCCCTATATATGCTTTTATTATATCAATTGGAGGTAATAATATGAATTTAAAGAAATTAATGGTTTTTACAATTACATTCTTGTTAGAGTTAGGCCTTACATTTCTAATCGTATGGAAATTTGATTATAATTTCCACGATACTACTTTTATGCTAAGCTTATTCATACTTATCGGAGTCATCTTCTTCTCAAGTGAAGGAGGATTCATAAGTCACAATCTAGATAGCGGCGTGCAGTATACGCATGGCGTGAAAATGGAAAACAAAATATTTTCATTAAATATTAACCCAATCTTACTGGGAGCAATTGCTTATCTTCTATTCTCAATCGTGATTTTCTTTACATATCCTTTATCATTCAACTTTTTTTAGGACTTGTGAACGCGAATCCTTCCCATTTCAATGGGGTAGATGCTTAGAGCAACAAGCTCTGCTTTAATAAATCCGATAGTGCGAAAACTCCAAAAGCGAGTGATCTTTGCTAACTGAATCCTATGGGGTTGGTTGGAAGAAACAGTCTGACCGTAAAATGATTCCTGTGTAGCAAATTGACGCTTCTAACTTTTTGGGTCTAACAACATCCTACACTTCCCATGATTGACAGTGGCACCCCCTTCCCACAAACACTTATTATTACAGGTCAATTTAGTAAAATAATTCAAAGACATGTTTTTACAACAATCTGTCTACACATAAAAAGGAGCCGACTTTTAAAGTCTGCTCCTTTTTTTATGCCCTTAAGATCGTCGTCGATATAAAACAATCTTACCCTCTTTCATTTTTCGCTGTAAGATGCGTATGGCAAGTAAACGTAGTATGCTTCTTGTATAGGGAATTACGAGGAGAAAGCCCATTATATCAGTTAAAAAACCAGGAGTGATCAGCATAATACCACCAAGTAGAATCATAACCCCATCAATAATGGCGTCTGTAGGCACTTCATTGTTTCTAAGCTGAATCATGGCCAGTTGATAAGTATTTAAACCCTCTTTACGGGCTAAATAACTTCCTAATACACCTGTCGCAATCACTAGTAAGATCGTCCATCCTGGTCCAATAAAACTCCCCACTGTAATTAAACCCCATAGTTCAAGTGCGGGTACCATGATAAATATTCCGACAAGTAACCAAAACATGGTCATTCTCCTTTTTAATTATTTTGATGGGACAAATCGATTGCTATACATTTGTAGGTTTCGTCAACTTTTGATACATGTCAGGAAAGTAATCTTCAATTCGTACTCTTTTCATCTCACTATTTACCCATAAGTGATCAGTTTGTCCCGTTACCAGTCGTTGTCCGTCCAACTTTCGCTTCACTTCGTACCGGAACGACATTTTACTTCCCTCTAATTTTTCCAACTCAGTATATACTTGAATCTCGTCGTCGTATTTGGCTGGTGAGATATAGCGGCATTGAACTTGAATAATCGGCAACAACAAGCCTTTATCTTCAATATCTTGATAATGGATTCCTAGACCACGTGTAAAATCTGATCTTCCTACTTCAAACCAAACGAGGTAGTTTGCGTGATATACGATACCCATTTGATCCGTTTCTTGATAACGAACGCGAATGTCGGATACAGAATGGTGAGAGTTTGCTTCAGTCGTCATTTATATGCCTCCATTATAGCATCATGCACATCAACACGATTGTTAAAATTGCTCAAGTCATGAGTTGTACACATATTTTGAGATGTAGTCACACATAATGTTAGTAAAGAAAACTTGTGGATTGATAGAGGTTGCTCACTATAATCGCCTTGTTTTGAAAGGAGCAAATACAGGGATGAAGATACGAAAAAGAAAAGAAAAACGTAAGCGGTTAAGATGGTGGATTTATCCTCGCTTAAATCTCATATAACTATACCATAGCACGAACAAAGAGCGCTGGATATCACACCAGCGCTTTATTTACTTAAAATATGTTCGCTCTCCCCGAGTAAACATGACCTCTTTCTGGATCTACTGTAACCATCAATTCATTTTGTAACAGCTTAATTGCATCTACTACACCGACAATAACAGGTACGCCAAGACTTACACCTACGACAGCGGCATGAGAGGTAAGTCCACCTTCTTCTGTGATGACGGCAGAAGCACGTTTGAAGCTCTCGATCATATCTTTATCGGTTCCTTTTGTCACAATCACAGCACCATCCACCATTTTGCGATTGATTTCTTCAGCAGAGACACCTGTTACAACACCACTACTTACCACTTTTTTACCTAATCCCTGACCCTTTGCCAGAATCCCACCGATTACATGAACTTTCATCAAGTTAGTCGTTCCTGATTTTCCTACAGGTACTCCTGCAGTGATAATGACTAAATCACCTTGTTGCACAAATTCGTTTGTCATAGCCGCAGTGATCGCAGCATGAAACATTTCATCTGTATTTGTACATGTCGGTCCTAGTACCGGATATACGCCCCAAATTAGGGCGAGTTTCCGACATACCGTTTGATTTGGCGTAATGGCAATGACAGTCGATTGCGGTCGATATTTCGAAATCATCCGTGCGGTATAGCCAGATTCTGTAGCCGTTAAAATCGCCTTCGTATTTAAGCTGTGTGAGGTATAAACGACAGCCTGACTAATCGATTCTGTAACGCCCTTATCGATCTCTCTGGCTTGTTGTTTCAAAAGTTCACGATAAGGAAGAGCTGATTCAGCTCGAATAGCAATACGAGACATCGTTGCCACTGCTTCTACTGGATATTTCCCCGCTGCTGTTTCTCCTGATAACATAATGGCATCTGTTCCATCAAATATCGCATTGGCAACGTCGCTCGCTTCAGCTCGTGTTGGTCTTGGGTTGCGCTGCATGGAATCTAACATTTGAGTCGCTGTGATTACAGGCTTACCTAGGCGATTACACTTCCTTATGGCTTCTTTTTGCACGAGCGGTACTTCTTCTGCCGGTATTTCCACACCGAGATCACCACGAGCCACCATAAGACCATCTGTAACTTCTAAAATCGCATCTAGATTTTTTATTCCTTCTTGATTTTCAATTTTAGAGATGATTTGAATAGAGGCTTGGAATTCCTCCAATATTTTACGAATATCATATACATCTTCCGGTTTTCTTACAAAAGAAGCGGCAATGAAATCAACCTGCTTTTCAATACCAAACAGGATATCAGCGGCATCTTTTTCCGTAATACCTGGTAAGTTTATTTTAAGACCCGGTAAATTTACACCCTTACGGCTTTTTAAGGTGCCTCCATTTACAATTTCGCAATACACTTCTGTTTCTTTCACTTCTTCAACCGTTAATCCAATTAAACCATCATCGATTAATATTGTAGATCCTTGTGCTACATCTTGAGGTAGGCCCTCGTAAGAAATGGAGATTTTATCTGCATCCCCGACATATGCCTCAGTTGTCAATGTGATGTGATCACCCGTATGTAATTCAACTTCTGCGTCTTTTAGTTCACCGGTACGAATTTCAGGACCTTTGGTGTCTAGCAAAATAGCTACATTTGTATTCAATTCTGTAGCAGCTTGGCGAATATTTTTGATTCGTTTGGCATGTTCTTCATGAGAACCATGTGAAAAATTAAGACGGGCTACATTCATTCCATTTTGAATCAGTTGTTTTAATACTTCAATCTCCTCACTTGCTGGACCAATTGTACAGACGATCTTTGTTTTGCGTAACATTTATGCTCCCAACTCCTTTTCTTTCTTTAAACACTCAACAAGCGTGTTGATTTGCATTATTTTTCCATTTTAGCGTCGTGTATTTTGCTCTCCATGCACTTTCGCCTTGCAAAGCAGCTGAAAAGACCGCTCCGCCAAAACTCCCTATCGGTCAAACAGGTTGTCCGCTTCTTCCTTCAGGTTTTGGCTTCGCTAGGTACGGCTCAAAGGCATTTCCGCTCAAAATACGCTTCCTAAATTTGGATAATCAACACTGCTGAACACTCAATTATATCGATAATATTTTAGCTAGTTCATATAAGTCCATATTGGGAATATGCTTTTGTGCAAGTGCGACATCAAAATCAATCCCCATCACATCCTGATTACGAATCGCGATCATCTGATCTTTTTGACCTGAACGCAGTAGATCAACAGCTTTAGCGCCCATCCGACTTGCTAATATACGATCAAATGCTGTTGGTGAACCCCCACGCTGAATATGCCCAAGCACCGTAACCCTTGTTTCCCAACCTGTGGATTCTTTTATTTGTTCACCGATCTTCACACCACTACCTACCCCTTCAGCTACTACGATAATGCTATGCTTCTTATCCCGCTCATATCCTCGACGTAATCGGTGAATGATTTCATCAATATGATAATGTGCCTCAGGAATCAAAATCGACTCCGCTCCATCTCCTAAGCCTGACCACAAGGCAATATCACCAGCATCTCGTCCCATTACTTCTACTACATATGTTCGCTCATGAGACGAGGCTGTATCTCGAATCTGGTCAATACACCTAATCACAGTATTTACTGCTGTATCAAAACCAATCGTAAAATCTGTGCTGGGAATATCGTTATCAATCGTACCTGGCACACCAATTGTAGGAATACCCAGTTGCGTCAGTTTCTGTGCTCCTCGAAACGAACCATCTCCACCGATTACGATTAAACCTTCTATCCCTGCTTGTTTTAGTTTTTCGACTGCTTTTAAGCGCCCCGCTTCGGTGCGAAACTCTTCACATCGTGCTGTATAAAGAATGGTTCCTCCTCGATGGATAATATCTCCAACAGAACCGAGCGTAAGCTTTTTCATTTCTCCTTGTATCAAACCGCTATACCCTCGGAAAATACCATATACATCTAAACCATAGTATATCCCACTCCGAACAACCGCACGTATAGCGGCATTCATCCCTGGGGCATCTCCACCACTCGTCAAGACAGCAATTTTTTTCATTTCCTTTTCACCTCGTCTTAATACTATTCCCCATCCCATAGGGACTAAAAACGTCCATAGTAAACAAAAAGAGAAACCGTTTCACCGGTTTCTAACACCTAAACTTTTAGAACATGATGGTATTCACCTATTTGAGCAAATTTTTGGTAACGATCTTCGATCAATTCTTCAGACGATAGCTTTAATAAAGGTTGTAATTGTTCTACTAACGCACGTTGGATCAGGTTTGCTTGTAACTCAGGGTCTCGATGTGCTCCACCTTTAGGTTCATGAATAACTTGATCAATCACACCAAGTTCCAGTAGATCTTGGGAAGTAATTTTTAATGCCTCAGCGGCTTCCTGTGCTTTGCTAGAATCACGCCATAAGATGGCAGCAGCTCCTTCTGGGGAGATAACGGAATAGTAGGCGTGCTCTAGCATTAACAGACGATTCCCCACTCCAATTCCGAGGGCACCACCGCTTCCTCCTTCTCCAGTCACAACACAAACGATCGGAACTTCAAAGCCTGCCATTTCCCTCAAATTGCGGGCAATCGCTTCACTTTGACCTCTTTCTTCCGCTTCAATCCCTGGATGAGCACCTTGTGTATCGATAAAACAAATTATGGGTCGACCAAATTTATTCGCTTGCTGCATCAATCGCAAAGCTTTTCGATATCCTTCTGGGTGTGGGAGGCCAAAGTTTCGTTTGATCTTGTCTTTGGTATCGCTTCCACGTTCATGACCGATCACCGTTACAGGCCGTCCTTTTAACTTGGCAATTCCACCAATAATAGCAGGGTCATCT
This sequence comes from Polycladospora coralii, assembly GCF_014773435.2. Classification (GTDB taxonomy): domain Bacteria; phylum Bacillota; class Bacilli; order Thermoactinomycetales; family Thermoactinomycetaceae; genus Polycladospora; species Polycladospora coralii. Next base: position 650,420 of record NZ_JACXAG020000001.1, read on the forward strand.
CCATATGTACGATCCCCATGTAGTTCCATAAAGTGAGTAAAAATTTGATCAATATATGTTTTGGTAGTAGGCCTTGAGACATGCCGAGCGATTTGAACTTTTTGCCAGGTAGTTAAATTCCCATATATCTCTGCTTCTAACCGTAAGGCTTTCTGTTCCAGTGTTTTAATTTCTGTATTTAAATCAATTTTCTTTTCAGAAGTAAATTGTTTTAATTCATCTATTTTATCGCGTAGCTCTGATAATGGTTTTTCAAACGGTAAATATCCATTTTTCAATCCAAACTACCTCCTACTGTGTGAAGATCTAAAACGCGAATTAAAGTTTGACGCATTTCACAACGTGGTACAACTTTATCAAGTTGTCCATTTTTCAGTAAGAATTCAGCAGTTTGAAAGTCATCCGGTAGTTTTTGTCTCACTGTTTGTTCAATAACTCGTCTTCCAGCAAATCCAATTAACGCTTTCGGTTCAGCCAAATTAATATCCCCAAGAGATGAAAAACTAGCTGATACCCCACCCGTTGTTGGATTCGTTAATACAGAAACAAATAAGACCCGATTTCGATGCATTCTTTCCAATGCGGCGCTTGTTTTCGCCATTTGCATCAAAGAAAGCACACCTTCTTGCATGCGTGCACCACCTGATGCCGAGAATAGGATAAAAGGGTATCTTTTCATGCTGGCGCGATTGGCCGCCCTTGCGATTTTCTCTCCAACTACAGATCCCATACTCCCCATTCTAAACCGTGAGTCCATAACACCAATAATACAGGGATGACCGCCAACGGTACCTTCTCCGGTCACGATCGCTTCATTCATATTGGTTTTTTCACGATCTGACGCTAATTTAGCAGAATAGTTCGGAAAGGATAATGGATCTTTAGAGGATAGATCTGCATCTAATTCAAAGAAGCGCTCTTCATCAATTAAAGAGGCGATGCGCTCTGGTGCGGTCATCGGGAAATGATATTGACATTTTTTACATACTTTAAGATTTTTTTCTAATTCTTTCGTTACAATAATTGACCCACAATCTGGGCATTTTCGCATCAATCCTTCAGGAATATCCTTTTTTACTTGTGGAGAAGGTATCGTCGCATACTTTTTTTGCTTTCGAAACAGGTTTTGGATCATATGAACACCTCATTTGATTAACCTCAATATCTCACAATTATTTATGCTATTACCTGAATGACTGACTGAATGAATGAACTAAAAGTATCGGATAGTACCAAACGTGTCAATTTGCATGATTTTTTATTTGTTTGTTGTGTATATAGGTTATAAAACACGACTGATAGGGACGCTAATTGAACCGCATGTTGTCATTATACGCAATCTAGTCCCCTTATACAAGAAAAAGCCCCTTTTCCAAACATAAGGAGCTTGTAACTATCGACTTAAACATGGTTGATCTTTGAGAGACGTTCAGACTCGAGTAGCCTCTCAACCTAATTCCTCCCATATTCCAGCCTTGGCTGAAATGAGCTCACGAGGTCGGTTGTGGTTATCGTTCTCCATGCGCTTTCGTCGCTCCACCCAAACGCCCTCGTTCGCTCATTCCTTCCGTTTTTGGCTTCACTAGATGGTGGGTTTGGATCATCAACACCACTGCGATCCACTATATCGATGGCTTTGTACGTTTTACAGTATCTTTGTAGATATCATCTGGCTCCAATTGTAAGCGGGCCTCTCCCGTGTGAATAGCCGATCGTGCTACTTCTCTCGCTACTGTGGGAGCTACACGGGGATCAAATGGGGCTGGAATCACATACTCCGAGCTAAGTTCATCCGCATCTACAAGGCTTGCAATCGCATAAGCAGCTGCAATTTTCATTTCCTCATTAATAGCCCGTGCTCTCACATCAAGTGCTCCTCGAAATATACCAGGGAAAGCAAGCACATTGTTTACTTGATTCGGAAAATCAGATCTGCCTGTACCGATCACTTTAGCTCCAGCATTCTTTGCTTGGTCTGGCATAATTTCCGGTGTTGGATTGGCCATCGCAAAGATAATCGCCTGATCAGCCATCAAATGAATCATTTCTTCTGTGACCATGCCGGCTGCAGATACCCCAATAAATACGTCCATCCCTTGCATGACATGGCGAAGTTCACCCTTAATTCGGTTCTGATTGGTGACTTGGGCAATCTCTTCTTTCATCTCATTCATACCTTCAGAGCGTCCTTGATAGATCGCTCCATTGCGGTCACACATGACAACATCATTTACACCCATTTTAAGTAATAAATGTACGATGGCAATTCCAGCTGCACCTGCTCCATTGACTACCACCCGAATATCTTGCATCGATTTCCCCACTACTTTTAAGGCATTAATCAATCCGGCCAAGGTTACAATAGCAGTTCCATGCTGGTCATCATGGAAAACAGGAATATCCACCTCTTTCTTTAGTCTTTCTTCGATTAAGAAACAATTGGGTGCTGAAATATCCTCGAGATTAATTCCACCAAACGTGGGGGATAACAACTTAACTGTTTCAACAATTTTGTTCACATCTGTCGTATCTAAGCAAATGGGAAATGCATCAACACCGGCAAACGATTTAAATAGTACAGCTTTACCTTCCATGACAGGTAAAGCAGCATGCGGACCAATATCACCCAATCCGAGTACAGCTGTACCATCACTGATCACCGCTACCAGATTCGACTTCATCGTATAGTCATATATTTTTTCTTGACTTTGATGTATTTCTATGCAAGGTTCAGCTACCCCAGGAGAATAGGCTAAACTTAAATCACGCGCATTATTAACAGGGACTTTAGATTGAACAGTTAACTTCCCTTTCTGTTCACGATGCATTTTTAATGCAGCTTCTCGTAGATTGGTCAATGTCACATACTCCCTTTTGGCTACTTTTTCTAGTGAAAACCATTATAACAATTTCTATTCCCCAAATGTAGGATTTCAATCTCTGTATATATCTTATGCATCGCAACTCATATTTGACGAAACCAAAATAATAAACTGATCGCTTTCAAGCGTGTTGATTTTCCATTTTAGCGTCGTGTATTTTGCTCTCCATGCACTTTCGCCTTGCAAAGCAGCTGAAAAGACCGCTCCGCCAAAACCTTACGGCGCTCCCAAAACTCCCTATCCGTCAAACAGGTTGTCCGCTTCTTCCTTCAGGTTTTGGCTTCGCTAGGTACGGCTCAAAGGCATTTCCGCTCAAAATACACTTCCTAAATTTGGATAATCAACACTACTGGATCGCTTTATATAAAGCGATCAGTTTATTATTTCACTCCTCTTTCGTTTCTGATTCAGCTACACGCTTTACCCGCTTAACAAAGTCAACAACCACTTTATCTCTGGCAAACATCAGAATCAGTTTTACATACCATTTTAGTGGTTGATTGGTCGCTGTATAGCGAAAACGCGTATGTTCCTCATCAAGCTTTTCCAACTCATACATGGCCGTAATATCAAACATATCTGCCAATGTGAAGCCTACTTTGAAGGTTTTTGAAGTATCCTGATTTTCATATTGCAATGTTTTTACGTCGTACTCCATTATGCGCTTTCCTTCTTTAAACTTCTGTCGATAAATACTTCCAACGACGTCTGGTGTCTCATGTATCGGTTGATTGTCTACAACTTGCGGCATGATTTTTTGCATATTGGCAAGGGAGCCATCAAACAACGTCCAGACTTCCTCTATTGGCGCATCAATATCAATCTCTTCTGTCCAAGATTTCATCTTTAACTTCCTTTCTTTATCATGTGTTCTTCCATTTGACCGTCCTGTATTCTGAATAATGAACACCACTTTGTTTAATGTCTTAATTGTATGTTCGCAGTGAGTTTAGTCAATTCCTTTCATCACACATAAGAAAAAGCATAGTAGGTTAAACGCCTACTATGCTTTCACACGCGGAGCAAACAGTGGCTCCACTCGTTTGATGAAAAATTGTACTAATGGCCCGACTAAAAAAGTGATTAGGACGGTTCCCAAACCAATGGGTCCACCAGCAATCCAAGCAAAGGCTAAAGCAATCACTTCACCGATCGTTTTCGAAACCCGTAAGCTAAACCCAGTACGGTGCGCAATGGCATACATCAATTTATCAACGGATGTAGGAGCAAATTTGGCTTGTAGATATATGGAAACGCCAACAGCCATCACAATCATACCGACAAGAAGTAATCCAATTTGCTCCCAATAAAGGGCTGGTTGCCATGTGTTGATGATGATATACAGCCAAAAATCAACTACCCATCCCAGAAGCAATAGGGTTAACATCGCAAACCAATCTAATCTTTCTTTGAGTAAGATCGCATTTATAAGGACCAGGACAAGCCCGACTATGATCAGCCACGTACCTACCGTTAGGCCAAATTGTTTGTTAAGACCCACATATAGTGCATCCCAGGCACCTGCACCTTGGCTTGCTTCGATTACCAGTGAAATTCCTAAACCTAAAATAATAAGACCGATTACATAGGCAATCGTACGTAACTTCCAGTTATTTTTCATATCTTATTCATACGAGATCAAGCCGATCTCATACTTCCCTACCTTTCACCTCAAATTCCTTTTTCATTATACTTGAATTTATGAAAAAGAACAGACAGATTATGAAAGTTGAGTAGGAAAATATTGTATGGCTACCAATCAACACTCCTAATCCACTAACCTTCGTTATGACACACTTCTGAAGGACTCAAAAAGGACATGAAGGGAGATTCGATCCACCGCATAAAAAATTGTACACATGGCCCTACCAAAAAAGTGATTAAGACTGTACCTATCCCGATCGGCCCACCAGCTATCCACGCTAAAATGAGTGCCACAACTTCACCACTCGTCTTTGAGAGTCTTAAGCTTAGCCCTGTTCGATGTGCAATGCCATACATAAGCTTATCAATCGCGGTTGGCGCTAGTTTTGCTTGCAAGTAAATCGCAACCCCTAGGGACAGGACTAATAATCCGACTATAAGCAGACCCATTTGTCCTCCGAATAGCACAGGCTTCCAATTGATGATATAAAGCCAAAGATCAACCGCTTGTCCTAATACAAATAGCGTAATCAAAACAGACCAATCAGGTCGTTCGCGTAATAAATAGGCATTTATAAATATAAGTAAAATCCCCACTATAATTAACCATGTACCTACACTAAGTCCAAACTGTTCATTTAATCCCACATATAATGCATCCCAAGCACCTGAACCCAGTCCCGCTCGAATCACTAATGAGATGCCTAATCCTAAGACTAAAAGACCTAGTACATATACCCCGATTCGTTTTATTCGCATATTCATGAAGTATTTAGGAGAATAACCCCCCATAACCTCCCTTCAAATCCTTTATTATGTTCACTATAATATTATATCAGAGATATGAATTTTTTAAATAAAGTAGACCTTTATTTATTTTCAGGAGTATCGATTTTCATATTTTTTCCACTTGACTGTCGTGTATTTTGCTCAACTTGCCCTTTTGACAAAACCTTGCGGCGTTCCATAATCGCCCTATCGGTCAATCTATGCTATGTGGCTCACTCAGACATGAAAATAAAGCGACTATTCGAATAGCTATGTACGGGACTAAAGGTCAAATCAGCTAAAAAACTTAGCCATCGATTTTCTTTTCGTCTTGCTCTGATGTGATTTTGTCGATATTTTTCAGTTGAGTAGCCCACAATACACTTACCAGCATTTGACACTCCCACGGCTGAAGCCTGTGGGATTCTTAAGTCGTTAGCATCCGCAATTCGTTTCCGCTTTGGACAACGCTCAAGCTCTGGGGTGTGTCATCACCCCATCCTGTACAGTTAGCATGTACCCATACAGGCGGAACACCTATGACTAGTGTTCTAGGCAGCGAATCCAGATATCGCTTTACCTATATTGATGGCTCCATTTAAGTCTGCATGACAGATATAGCCACACTGCTTACACTTAAAACGAAGCCCCTTTCGATTTGATTTCTCACGATGCCCACATTTGCAGGTTTGACTGGTATATTCCGCTTTCACTTCTTCAAAACGAATCCCTACCATCTCTGCCTTGTACTTAATGAACTGCTTCAGCTGATAGAACGACCATGCATGCAGGCTTCTTCCTTGATCCTTCTTCCTTGACTTTGCAGTATTGCGAATATCCGTTAAATCTTCCATGCGAATCACGCCAACACCGTTGGTGCGCGCATGATTGACGATTTGACGACTCATTTTATGATTTTGATCTTTCATCCAGCGCGATTCTTTATTTTTTGATTTCTTAATCGCCTGCAGTTTTTTTGCTTTTCCTAGCTTCCGTCTTCTAGATGCATATCGTCTGCGAGAATAAGCCACTTGAGTACCTTTGAAAAAAAGCGATTTTGTTCCAACACTAGCAACTGCCAGATAACGAAGCCCCAGGTCAATCCCCATCATTTTCTCATCTTGAGATGACTCCACATGCCAAGTGATCGGGATCGCAAGATACCACTTCTTTTTCTTTTGATATAATTTCCCTGCTCCTTGTTTTACGTTTCCATCTATGATTTTATCCAGCCACGCGACTTGGAACGGTCTTGTTATCACTGGAACGCCTATACGCTTTCCAAGAGTGGGAAAAGAGACGGTATAGTGTTCGCTATGCTTTTCAATCTTTAAGTTTTGATTGTTGAAGCAACACCATATTTTGCGAAAAGTTTTCGCGCGCTGCTTCTTCTTTTGAGACTTTACTTCACGAATGGTTTGATTGACAACAGCAGATGGAAACGATTGATCCGAAAATGCCTTAAAGATCTTGCTTGTTGCCTGATTGACCTCTGGATGCAAAAGAAGCCAGTTCGCAAACTGCGTATTGATCTCTGTCATTCGTTGATACATCTGCTGTTTCGTTTGAGTTGGCTTAAGTAGTTCTAAACGCAGTGTGATCGTAGGCATAGGCTCACCCCCTTTTTTTCTGTGCTTCAACATAACGTTTAATCGTGTCTCGAGATACATTTCCTGCTGTACGAACAAAGAAAGAGCGTATCCAAAGGCTTTGTAGATGAAACAAATGTCTTGAAGTCACCCCTTTCACTCTTGCTATGATATCTGATGGAGAATCAGTGGGTAGTGACAATGATCGGGCATTACTTCCATCGCCACAATAACCCACTGATTCTCCTCACAAATCTCTGTCACTAATTGCTTGAATCGTTCTTCTACTTTGTTCACCAGTACTTTTCTTCGATAGCGTAGGCAGAAAACAAAATGATAATGGATAAGAGATACAGTCGTTTGAATTCGTCGATATGCTTGTTCCATAATGGCATTGTATCCGTTTAATTGTTATACAGCAACATTCAAACTTGCTCTAAGCACCTCCTAAAAAATAGGAGGTACCAAGCAACGCCGTCTTTCATCCCATGATTGAAACCGTGGGCTTTCAGTCAGCACACCTATTTATGATTCATCTCCCTTCAGTGCAACGCGTACCTTATCTCCAATTGCGATAGGAATTCATTTAAGATTTGAGCGTGATTTTGATCTGAAATCATCCACTTTTCTGGATGATGATAGGAAAGTAAGGCGAATCCATCTAGACTGCTATACCCAATCCATCCACTTTCATCTTCTTTCAATCCAAAAGTTAATCCTTGGGGGTTTTTGGCAAGTAGATAAGGTCGTATGTCGTTGCTCGTTTTCATGAATGATGATGATTCTGGCATTGTATCATGAAATAACTTCAACCAAGTCTGATTATCACTATTTTTCATCCAGTCCCCACTTGCCCAAACAGGAATATCTTCTCCAATCCGACCACACAGATTGTTAAATTAAACACAAAATATTTTTTTGTATCCTTCTATGCTCTCTCCAATCTCATTTCCTTGCACTTCTATCCATGCATGTGAAGAAAATGGAGCGAGTCTCACGCCTACACACCAATCTACACGCTTCCTATACGATGTTGCTAAAAGAAAAAGAGCAATCGATTCCTCCAAACAAGCTGATCTAGACATCATAATTTTTTTTGCTTGACTTAATTTAAGTTGATATCCTTGAGCTTCTTCTATCGTCCAAGATTCTTTACATTTTTTCTTTTTCTTGTCTAGGTATCTCCTGATATGTTCTACTTTCAAAAATTTAGCGATCAAAGATGCAAGAATCAAATAGAACCAAGTTCGAATCATTTCCCCACTACCATCCCTTTATCTATCAATATTTGTAAGAACGTTTTTAGGTCTAACTCAATCGCTTCATATGAGGCTTGATATTTGTCGCTTAAATTTGAAATTGCATGCGAAAAATCACCATGTGCTCTAATTTCCGCTAAGAAATCGACCCCTACTTGGTTGATTCCGTAAAAAGTGTTTTTTCTACAATCTAAAATCACATATTTCCCATCAATATTGGTCAATTCAAGTGAATTTGAAATTTGTATCATCATAATCTCCCTCTCATATTTTCTTGTCTTAACCACATTTCAACCGCAAGAGTTTGATTGAATTCTGGTAATCTTACAGGAAGACCTAATAACAATTTTTGTATACATTCTTGAAATTTGCTAAGATTTACTAGTCCTATATCTGATAAAATCATACTTTTGAAATTATTTTCAAACCAGTTTTGATGTATTCGAACCCCATGATAAAGATCTGCTGTGTAGTTCCCTTTGGTGTTTCGATTTAATAAGCAATTGGGTAAGTCATCCTGGAAAGATTTTTTCAATAATGGCTTTAACATCTGTGGGTTCATTTTATCTTCGGACTTTATTCGCATACAGGTTCTAATGATGTTGTGGTCAAGGTAAGGCATTGCCAAATTTACACCCTCTTGTACAGATAGCTCTCTCAATCCATGGGAAACATATCCAAGATAGTAAATGCCTCGAAGAGTGTCTGATACTCCTCTATATTTCGAATGTTTGTTTTGAATAATACCTTCCTGCTTCTTCAACCAATCAATGTGTACAGGATCAAGCAATAAAGAATGTCTTTTTTTCATATTTTTTGGAGTGTTAATATTCAACGCTAATCGCATTGATATGTTCATCCAATTCCAAGGAGATTCATTAAACTTCCTTGCCCATTCTCTGGTGTGATCCCAAAACATAAAAAGTTTCTTTTGCTTTAGAAGGTCTATAAGATAGGTTAGGCTTGGCTCAATTACAGTATCGGCTCCTTCTCCACAAAAGTGAATATCAGACTCATTCTCTTTCGCCCATCTCAACTTACTTCTAAATTTAGACGCTGACCACAAAAAAGGTATCGGACTATCGGTGTGAAAACTTTCAATATTAGAGTAGTTAGGAGGAATATTATCATATCCTATGAAGTCTGGTATGATATTACCTCTCAGTTCAATAATTTTTCTAGCAATAAACGCATCTTCATTTTCCTCTTTTCCAACAAAAGTAATTGTTCTGATTTCTTTGTCGTTTGAAGCTATCCATGCCAATGTAGATGAATCTAATCCACCGCTTAAGTCACTCGTTACTTGTCTATTTTTAGAACGATATAAAACGGCTTCTATAAGTTGTTTTTTAAGTAGATACTGACCTTCTTCTAAGGATAAAGGGGGATCATCGTCAATTATCCATGCCCTAAACAACCTAGTTGAACCATTCTTTACAACTAAACCATACCCTCCAGCTATTTTTTTTATTTTTTGATAAGGAGTTTCACCGTCAATATGAAGTCCTCCAGTTAATAATTGTTTTGATAAATGGTGATGGTTTAATTGAGATGGTAATTTATCTTGAATAAAATGTAGATTTGAAGAAAAGATAAGTTTATTCCCAAGTTCTGTATAGTAAATGGGTCTACAATTTGCTATGTCTGAAAACAAGAAAAGAGTATCTTCTATATGTATTACCGTTTGATAGTTGCCTTTTAGGAATAAGATATCCTTTGAATTATTGTTTTTCAAGAATTTTCTATAAGCTAGAGTAGCATCCTTTTTACTTGACATCATCTCACCAAAGAAGGAACATTGCACATTCTTATCTTTGAATTGGACAGAACTATGTATATCACTTTCAAATAATAGAGTATTTTTACCAGAATCAAAATTACCTAAAAACATATTTAAACTCTCCTCATTTCGTACAGTCAGAGAAACGATTTATTTCTCTGACTGTATGTACATTGATTTGTATAACAGAGGCATCTTGCTATACGAATCTTTTATTGCTGATTCCAAAAATCAAAAAGTTTCTGCTGATCTAGTTTTGATACGAGTTCTCATCCGCTGTGTCCTTATGTTTGAACCCTAAAGTGAGCTCTTCAAATGATCCAATTTCAATCAACATTGGTGCCTCATACTTCAAATCAATCACCTCCTTTCAGCTCTACTTTTATATTATCTTTGGTTATGATAGGAATTAAATCTTTATAACTGGGCTCGTTCACTAATACCCATTGATTAATCCAACCATTTAAGATTTGAGCGTGATTTTGATCTGAAATCATCCACTTTTCTGGATAATGATAGGAAAGTAAGGCGAATCCATCTGGACTGCTATACCCAATCCATCCACTTTCATCTTCTTTCAATCCAAAAGTTAATCCTTGGGAGTTTTTGGCAAGCAGATAAGGAAGTATATCACTACCCGTTTTTTTGAATGATGAAGATTCTGGTTTTGTTCCATAGTATAATCTCAGCCAGTTTTGATTATCACTATGTTTCATCCAGTCCCCACTTGCCCAAACAGGAGTGTCATCGCCGCCAATCAAGTCTGCATATGAGATGATCCCTAATGCTTTGAAATCTGTGACAGGCTCAGAGCTCATCGGGATATATCCTTCGTCACTGACGGATTGTCCAATGAGTCCATTATTCACTTTTTTGAATGAAACCGTTACAATTCCTCTTGCTATAGGCACGACTTGAAACGGGAAAACGATGATTCCGTCTTTTTTTAATTGTTCAATCCAATGGTTGGGGATCTCTTGTGGAGTCGTCCACGCAATAATCCGATCAAAAGGGGCATGGTCGGAATCACCTAGTCTGCCATCTCTGGTTATACATTGAACTGAGTGGATGTCCTTTTCTTTATACAAACGGTTTGCTCTTTTAGTAAGCGTCGGCTCGATATCTAGTGAGATAACAGAACCGCTTGAGCCTACCAAATAAGACAAAAGCGCCCCACTAAATCCTGAACCCGTACCGATTTCAAGTACACGATTCCCTTCGCGGGCATCTAGCATACTTAGTCCATTTCGAATTCCAGAATTAGCCGTTGATTGTGTGATTCTCTTGCCATTTTCCTGTAGGACAAAATCATCTCGGTTGGTGTTTTGAAAAGCCCAATCTAAGTTTTCCACTTTACTTACCTCCTTAAAATAGGGACTTATCTCTATAATTACTTTCATAATATCTGTATGTCTACCTCCAACTCGTTGCAATATCTAATCTTTTGTACATCCTTCGTATACTGCTTTTGCTGTGACCCATTTGCTCAGATAGTTCCTTTACGGTATGTGTTGTTGTTAGTTCAATCAAATACTTTTTCAACTGATAATCGGTCATGTTCCATTTAGCCTTGAGAAGATCTTCAATACGCTTGGCACCTGCTGACCGTAATGGGATTTTGTACTTCACGAGATAGTAGCGAACTAAGGTATGCGAACAGCCCAGTTCTGCACCACATTCTAGGATGGTTTTGTTCTGCTTGACATAGAGGTCATACAGACGCATTTCGGATAACAGGTTATATCTTTGCTTCGTCTCAATCCCATATCGTTTGTAAATCACTTGGGCTGAGCTAGCTGAGCAATTAAATATATCTCCCAGTTGCTTAAAGGTGAGCATTTGAAAGAAACGTAGGTGTAAGAGATGTTCTTTAAACGCTGTATCATCCATGTGCAGTTTCATTTTGAGTTTCTCTTCAAGTCTCACTCTGCCACCTTTTTTCTTTTCAATCGGGATTTGATTGTGTACCAAGTGCTTTCGAATCGCCTGAGGCTGGCAGTAGAGCTTATTGGCACATTCTCGGATGCTCCTTTTTTCGACAACATATAGCTGAGATGTCTAGCACGTCTAGCCCCTCCGCTTTCCGTTTGTCATAAGTTTTTTCAATAGCTCAAATGTCCGGTTCTTTCTGAATAATCCCATACAATCAATTGATTCCACAGGATACTGGCAATCCTCTAATGTCAGGGCATGTGCACGCAGAAAGACATCAATTTTAGCTGGCTTTTCTATTTCCTTGCACGCTCCCGTTTCCAGATGACAAACCATTAATTTGTGTTCATATTCGTCATACCAAAACTTAATTTCCATGAATAGACACTCCTTTTTAGGCATTCCGTTCAGAAGTGAACATGGGATCGAGCGTCGATTTACCTGTTATAATCTGCTGGCTTTCCAGTTCAGCATGAACGACATCAAGGAGTGGAATGACAACATCACCGTGATCCATATGGAAGACAATGCATTTCGTTCTTTTAGCGGGTTGATGATCAATCACTAAAACGACATTCGCCTCCGTATCCTTTCGTACATTCACCTTACTTTTAATGAATTCAACATGAGGACGGTTACATAAGTCAGTAATGAAGGTATAGACTTGATCGACTAATCCTTTCACCTGTAATTGAATCATGTTGATGCCTCCTCAATATCCGATATTACATACATACTGCATAATTGACACTTTGTATATTAAGCTGTACTATACTTCATAACTAACTATTATTATTGCTTATTTTCATATATTTATGAATAAACTAGTTTGTTTGATATTAATTCCATTTTCACACTATTTTGTTGGAATAGGAGAGGATAATTTGATCTATCACTATGGTTTAACAATTCGCGAAGGTAGAGAGCTGTTAGGTTTGACACAAGCTCAATTAGCTGAAAAGTGGCCACAATCTGGAGGTGGTACGGGGGTAAGTCTAAATTATGTATCTGATGTCGAGAGAGGAATTAAAAATATAACGGATTTAAAAACGCTACGCCTTCTGTGTAAAATATTGGAGATTCCTCTGTGGAAAGTCGGTCTTTCTGATTTCAACCCGTTTAATCCATATTCAATCAGTCCATTTGAGGTTAATCAATACGGTATAATCAAATTAACTGATTGTGCAATTGATCGTATTTCAGATTATAAAAACTGTCTATTGGATGCTAAAGGTGACTGTTTTATTTCTGGTACATCAATGATACATTTATCTGAAGATTCAAGTGAAATATTAAAAGATAAGCTACTATATGGGAAGGTACATTTACTTATCCTTAATCCAGATTGGATCAAATATCATTATATCCTTCTCTCTTTTATTGAAAATGAAGAAGACAAAAAAATATTTCACTATGAAATTCGTAATTCAATACGCAAGATCATTCAATTTAGAAAATCATTGCCAATAGAACTAAGAGAACGACTACATCTAAAGACCTACCACACTGTATTTCCGTATATTATAACTGGATTTGAAAATGATACCGACGGAAAAATCGTTTTTGAAATTACAGATTATATACCTGAAAAAAACAGACCGAGATTTACTGTACAAAAAACCAGTGACAATAATGCGATTTATGCGCAAGTCAAGCGAAAGTTTTTTTCCTTATGGCACAACAAATCAGTTACAGAGGAGCTAAACGCATGAGTACAGAACTCTATTTTGAGTATCAGTGGCGCTACAAAAAAGAAGATTTAAAGTTTTGTCCGCGATGTGGGGCGCATTTCTCACTTGAAGATTTACACATTCCGAATCAGCCGCAATTACTTTGTCATCATTGTCAGTTTGTATTTTACCTCGACCCCAAGTTAGTCGTTGTTGCGGTTGTGTTAAACAAACAGCGAAATAAGGTATTGCTCCTCCAAAGAAACGAAGAACCCGGAGAAGGGCTCTGGGCATTTCCAGGTGGACATGTTGAGCGTGGACAAGATCTTTTTGAAACACTTACAAGTGAAGTTAAGGAAGAGACCGGTCTATTCATAGAGATCAACAAAATCATTCATACTGCTTCTTACGCTACAGATGGAATCATACAATTAACCTATGAAGCAATCGCAGAAAATGAAGAGGTGATAATCAATATAGAAAGTAAAAAGGGGTGCTTCTTTTACTTTGAAGAAATACCATGGGACAGGCTCGCGTTCTCCTCAACTAAACAAATATTGAGCCAATATGATCAGCATAATAATGCGAATTAGCGTGATTGTACATCCATTCAATCCTACTGAAAAAGAAGTGAGTAAAATGACAACGATGATACTGATAATCGGCTTTATCTCTATAGGTACATGCCTAACTTGGCTTTTTTGGTATCTGAAAGGAAGAAGATTTGCACTGCGGAATCATTTACAAAAAGCAGATGCCATTGTTGTACTTGCTGGTACACGGGGTAGTTTGGAATTTCTCGATGGTAAGATTCGTACTGCGGTAAATCTATATCATCAAGGATGGGCGCCCTATATTATTTGTAGCGGTAAATTTAGTGTGAAAGTAGATGACAAAGCACCCGATCTGATTCCTCTACACGAACTTCACGAGGCTTTTCAACAGGGGCGTATTCAAAAAAAAGATATTGCTAATGCCGCAAAAAAGTGGGATCGAAATCTTGGAGCGGTTTATTTGCGTGATCAAGCTTTAGCGTTGAATGTTCCGTCAGAGTCAATCCTAATTGAAGATGAATCCCTACACACTCGTGAAAATGCTGCGTTTGTCCTTCACTTACTCAAGAAATCCAATTTATCACACATTATTATCGTAACATCACCCTTCCATCAATTAAGGACATACCTTACTTTCAAGAAAGTTCTTCAGCCCTATGGGATTATAATCACAAATTATTATGCTGACACAGGTGAATGGCATCCTTTTTCTTGGTTTTTGTCTAAAAAACACCGCAATCTAGTTAAAAGCGAAGTTGAGCGAATTCAGACATACCGGAAGAAAGGAGATCTTCTTTAATCCATTTTTCAAAAATCAGCTACGGATGAGATAGACACATGAGTACAGAGTTTTATTTTAAGTATCCGTGACAATACAAAAAGAGGACTTAAATACTTCTTCTTCAAATAATATCCTAGTATAATCTGGATAAATCGGGATCTGGTACATACTTGCCCAATGCGTGTCAGGTCCCTCCCATACCGTTTCATTACTCCCATCTCTTTTGAAAAAATCCCATGGAACAAGCTGGCATTTCCTTCAACCAAACAAATACTGAGCCAATATGATCAGCATAATAATGTGAATTAGCGTGATTGTACATTCATTCAATCCTACAGATAGCAATAATACATGCCTAGCTTGATTTTTCGGCATCTGAACGGAAGATTGGCGATTAAGCATATTCTTTAAAATATACATATTGTCTTTAATTAATATTATTGCTACTATTGAAACAAGCATTTCTATCATATGTACACAATAATACATATTCAAGGAGTAGATGATGCATTTACGAAATACTGCAAATCAAATGACACTGATTTACCAACAAGATCCCAATGTAGAAGCGATTTTGTTAGCTGGTTCTGTCTCACGTGGATGGGAAGATGATTTTTCAGATATTGAACTTCATATTTTTTGGAAACAAGCGCCTACGGATGCGCAACGTAGACGCCCCATTGAAAAAGTAAATGGGGCTATCTTGTCGTTCCATCCCTATGAAGACGAAGAATGGTCTGAATCCTATGTAGCCAATGGCATAAAGTTTGAGATTAGTAATTTTTTGACAAACACAATCGAAAATCTCATTAACGATGTAGTAGTAGCTTCTGATACTGATTTAGACAAACAGTGTCTTATTGCTTCGCTTGCATACGGGATTCCCCTACAAGGGGTCCCATTGCTTATGGATTTACAATGCCGTGTTCAACACTATCCTGATGCATTGGCACAAGCCATGATTACGCAATATATCCATTTGGGAACGCGCTGGCAAAGCCGTCATGCATTGCTCGCTCGTAAAGACTGGCTCCTATTGTACCAAGTAATGGTTAGTGCACAGCAACATATCATGGGGACTCTGTGTGGTTTAAACCGTATTTATGTCCAACATCCCGCCTTTAAATGGCAACAACAAACGATAGTCCAGATGAAAAAAAGACCGCCACATCTCCATGGGCGCCTTCAATCTGTCTTTTTATCTCATCCGGTTGATGGTTTGAAAGAATTAGAAGCAGTACGCTCAGATGTATTCCAATTACTTACACGAGAAGTACCCCACATAGATATGTCCCATGCAAAAGACAGCAGCTAAAGCACCTCATCCCCTGTGAGGTGCTTTAGCTAGTCTTTTTTTACTTTCACACTGCCTGCTCCTAGCAAAGCTTCCATTTCTTCGATAGCGGTCGCAGTCAGTTTTATACCATATTTAGCCACGGGCAAGGAAAGCAGTTGTTTGGATTGCTCGTAGTATAAATAGATAGGTTGAGAGCCTCGGTGTTTACCGATGATACCATGTAAAGCCGTTAAATGTCGCTCTTGTTGTTCTCCTGAAATACGCACGAATACTTTTTCATCTCTATTCATTTCTTCCAATAATTTCATTTCCTGTACCATCACTTTGGCACGGTCTTCTTGTCGATCCAACTTCCCTGTAAAGTAGACCATTTCATCTGCCTCGATCTTGGTTTGCAAATCGCGGTAAACATTTGGGAAAATCACCAATTCAATATGGCCGGTCTGATCCTCCACTTGCGCAAATGCCATCTGATCGCCTTTTTTCGTCTGAATACGCCTGATTTTGGTGATCATCCCTATCCCTTTCACCTGCTTACCCGTTGAGATTGCATCTAAATCTTGGCAATTCATGACCTGATGCTCCTTTTTCCATGCTTGATAACGATCTAAAGGATGACCAGAAACATAAACACCAATGTATTCTTTCTCATACTTCAACATTTCACTTTGTGTATAAGGTGTAATATCCGGTTTTTTCATTTTTGGGGTAGGCAACTCTTCAAACAAGTTTAATTGATTTTTAGATGGTTGATATCGAGCCCCATGCTGTTCGAAATAATCATCAAGGACAGCTAAATGCTCCGCACGATGGCCAGGTAGACCATCGCATGCACCACATTGGATCAAGGATTCGATTACACGTCGATTACAAATGCGAAGATCGATTCGTTTGCAAAAATCGGCGAGATCAACATAGGGTTGCTTCTTTCGTTCTTCTATGATGATTTGAATCGCTAAATGACCCACATTTTTTATCGCCAATAAACCAAATCGAATGCCATTTTTTTCAATGGTAAAATCCTCGCAACTCGCATTTATATCAGGCGGAAAAATCGCAACCCCCTTCTCTCGTGCCTCAGCCAAGTACTCGGCTAATTTCGTCTGATTGCCAATCATGTTAGATAAGATTGCCGTGAAATAAGCAAGGGGATGATTCGCCTTTAGAAAAGCCGTTTGATAAGCAAGTACACCGTAAGCAGCGGCATGGCTACGATTAAATCCATAATTGGCAAACCGAACAATCAGATCATACACTTCATTTCCGACGGATTCGTCGTAGCCATGATGAGTACAACCGGCAACAAAAGCTGTCCGTTGTTCGAGTAATACTTTTTTTTGCTTTTTACTTACCGCTCTTCTGAGTAAATCTGCTTCCCCCAAACTAAAACCAGCCATCTGGGCCGCAATCTGCATAATTTGTTCTTGATATACAATGATGCCATATGTGGGCTTTAAAATGTTGATTAAGTCAGGGTGCGGATAATGAACTTGCTCTTGTCCGTGTTTCGCACGAATAAAACGAGGGATTTGCTCCATCGGTCCGGGACGATATAAAGCTAGAATCGCAATAATATCTTCGAATTCTGTCGGTTTTAATTCTCGTAACACACGCCTCATGCCAGTAGACTCCATCTGGAATACACCAGATGTATCTCCAGCAGACAGTAATTGGTAGGTAGCCGGTTCATCAAAATGATCTTCGGAGAATGAGATATCGATTTGATGCTTCTCTTTAACCAATTGAATGGCTTTTTCAATTATGGACAAATTACGAAGCCCCAAAAAATCTACTTTAAGGAGTCCGATTTGCTCTAAGCTTTCCATCGCATATTGTGTCAATGGAATACCATCTGATCCCGTTTGCAGAGGGACATATTGCGTCAGAGGATGATCTGAAATGACAACTCCTGCTGCATGTGTAGAGCCATGCCGCGGCATTCCTTCTATTTTTTCTACGATCTCTCCCAATCGGGCAAATTGCGGAGATTTCAATTGTGCTTGTAGTTGTGGCACAAGTTTAAATGCTTTAACCATGGTCATACCGGGACTGGCTGGGACCATCTTGGCTAATCGGTCTACTGCACCATAGTCTACTCCCAGAACACGCCCTACATCTCGTATGGCTGCACGTGGTGCCATCGTCCCAAAGGTGATAACCTGGGCAACTCGTTCCTTACCATACTTATTCACGACGTATTGGATCACTTCGTCACGTCTTTCATCATTAAAGTCAATATCGATATCTGGAAGTGTGACTCGCTCTGGATTTAAGAAACGTTCAAACAGTAGCTGATACCGAATGGGATCCACATTGGTAATACGTAAGACATAAGCTACTAGACTTCCAGCCGCCGAACCTCTACCAGGTCCTACTGCAATTTTTTGTTGATGTGCAAAACCCACAAAATCCCATACGACTAAAAAATAATCGTTAAACCCCATTTGATCGATCACTTTCAGTTCATACTGAAGCCGCTGTATAACCTCATCGGATGGATTTTGATAACGCGCTTTTAATCCGTCCATACATCTAGCATACAGATAGGCTTTACTTGATTCTCCCGGTGGTAATGGAAAACGCGGTAATAACTGATTCCCAAGTGGAATTTCAACATGGCATTTTTCCGCAATTTTAATCGTATTTTCAATTGCTTCGGGTACATGGGCAAATAAGCGCTTCATCTCTTGCGTAGATTTTAAATAAAATTGATCAGATGGGAAACGAAGTCGATCTTCATCTTTGATCTTTTTGCCCATGCCTATACACAGCAAACAATCATGCATTAAGTCATCTTCAGCCCGTATATAATGAACATCATTGGTTGCTACAACGGGAACATTTAATTCTTCTGCAAAATGAAGCAAATAGCGATTTACTTTTTGTTGTTCAATTACTTGATGATCCTGAAGTTCCAAATAAAAGTGATCTGGCCCAAAGAGAGCTTTGTATTCTTGAATGAGCGCACGTGCTTTTTCTAGATCGTCATTTAAGATAGCCTGAGGAATTTCTCCAGCTAAACACGAACTCGTTGCAATTAGTCCTTCACCGTACTGTTGTAATAATTTTTTATCAATACGCGGTTTATAATGAAAGCCATGCATATGCGCATCTGTAACTAATTGCATGAGGTTTTGATAACCTGTATGATTCCGAGCAAGTAATAGTAAATGATAGATTTTTTGCTCTCTTCGATTTGGCTTATCACGGTGATTTCCTGCTGTTAAATAAACTTCACAGCCAATAATCGGCTTTATCCCTGCTTGTTTACATTCTAAATAAAATGGAATGACCCCATACATCGCGCCATGATCTGTTATCGCTAGTGCTTTCATTCCCTCTTGCTTAGCACGTTCTACCATTTGCTTAATGGGCGTAGCTCCATCTAGCAAACTATACTCGCTATGTACGTGTAAATGAACAAAATCTCCTAGTCCGGACATCTCATCAACTCCTCTCTATCTCAATTCACATATTTCACGTCCTGTCCACATACTTTGATAATAGTATAAAGAAAATGGATGGACTCGCAAACCTTTTTCAAAGTACCGAGGCAAGGTTTCTTTTAATTTGAATAAGTACGCACTACATCTATCATGATTGAACGCGATAGATCTGTTAGCCCAATTACTACAAAAGGTGGGATCACGTTGGGGGAAGAACAATTTTGGACCACAACCATCCTGGATTTCATGATCGCACTGGGTGTTGTTTTAGGTGGGGTCATGCTTGGTGGTATCTGTTATTTTATCTTAGATGATTATCCCATGACAAAGATGCTTCGTTTAGCAGAGCAACTAAAAATTTGGGCGATGGTTGCGGCCATCGGAGGAACTTTTGACACGATAAAATCGTTTGAGGTAAATATATTAGGTGGGCAACTTAATCTCGCTTTACAACAATTTATATTTATCATCAGTGCCTTTTTAGGGGCTCATTTTGGAACCTTACTAATCCGTTGGTTAATCCAGGGAGAGATTTAAGATGGCTCGTGAATTGCGAAAAAGTATGAAGAGTAATCTCCGCGCCATCATCCTATTTTTCATCGGTCTACTCATTGGAGCTGGAATTGTCGTCCTATTTTATATCCAACGCTTGGATAGTTTGTTGGCCGAAAGGGAAGAATTATATCATGCAAACAACCAGAAATATGAAGAAATTCTAGGTCTCCAACAAGAGTTAGCCAAGTATTCACAAGGTGGAGAATATCGGGTCAAGGAAGAGAAGATACGCAAGATCGTGGTGGAAGTAAATAGTGATCAAAAAATGGAAACGGCCATCAAACAGAAAATCGAAGACATGTTGACACCCTTCTATGATAAAAACGTGACTTGGATTAGCAATAATCCTGATTTGATAGAGCTCGTCCTACAAAACCAACAAATCACGATTGACAATGATCCCTCAACAAAATTTAGAATCCATCTCAAGTACTTATCTTTTTTTCGTTCAACATTAAAGATTTGGGTGAATGCAAAATCGATTTCTGACGATGGTGTGTCAGATTAAGGATCTTGATTACATTTTTACTCATTTTAGGGTATGATTAAAATGTAGAAAGGGGGAACCATTCATGATTATTAACCGTAAAACGTTAGCTAAATCTAAAGTTGATAATCTTAAAAATGGCTATTCTGCATTTGCCGAATCACAGGAAGTTGCTGAACTCATTGAAAAAGAGCTTGTTGAACTCAATATGGATGTCCATGTTGACCGAACTTCTATCGGATGCTGGTTTATCCCCGAGTTAAATTCTAATAGTGATGAACAACTCACATAGCAATATTACCGCGCCTCATCCAATAGGATGAAGGCGCTCGTTACGTATGGAGGAAGGCTCATGAAAGCACTTAGTATTATCCTAATCTCAGCTATTGCGATTTCTGTATTTGGTACCCTGTTTCATAGCTTTTTAGCACGTCGCAATACGCATGTCGTTAAACGGGTTAATCAAGGTTTGATGAATATCTATATGGGTACGATGTTCATATCCATTTCTTTCATTTTGTTTTTAGAAATTAACCGATCTGTTTTCCAATACTTAACCACCTCGTTCATTCTTATTATTGGTCTTATTAACCTTTACTATGGTATAAAAAATTGGCGTTATTTTAGTAAACTTAGTAAAGAAGAACAAGAGCTAGCAGAAAAAGATTTACAACAAAACATAAAACAGCAAGAGGAATAAGCATAACTCTTGCTGTTTGACAATCAATTTCACACTACCGATCAATCGTATGTGCTGTGAGAAGAGCCTTTACAGCCACCTGATTTTCAAACCTGATTTCGATATCCATTTTGGCTTGTTTTCGGCTTAGATCCATCACCTGTGGATGAATTTCAATTGTGCTTTCTAATTGGATCGGCTTTAATGTATATAATGTGATATTATCCACGGTTAAATCCCCTCGACGTAATCTCCTTAAAATACGCATCGAAGTTTCTGTCATAATGGACGTACATACGCCCATACTTAAAGTACCTAGTGCATCTGTCATCTGTGGTGTAACCCGACCACGGTAATAAGTTTTTCCATTTTCATCCATCTGCTCATCGAACCCTTGAAAGCTAAGTTCTTGAATCGTCTCTCCAATTTGGGGTTGCGTTTGCATATATTGCAATGATTTTATCACGTCTTGTCTACTAATCACGCCCATCAGCTTACGATAATCGTCTACCACGGGTATCATTTCAATACCTTCCCACACCATATCATGTGCAGCTGACGCCACTGATGTTTTAGGCGTAACGGTGATGGGATTTTTAGTCATCGCTTTTTCTACTTTTTCCTCTGGTGCAAACTCGATGACATCTTTTGTTGTTACCATACCCACCACTTTTCCTGCTTCGTCTGTGACTGGATAGCGGCTATGGTTCGTCTCTCTTACGAGCTCATGGAATCGTGATATGCAGTCATATGTAACTAAAGCAGTAGGGGTTTCCCGTGTCGATAAAATGTCTCCGATCAGCAAGATCTCTTTTTTAATTAATCGGTCATATATGGCACGATTAATCATAGAGGCTACCGTAAAAGTATCATAGCTCGTCGATATGACAGGTAATTCTAATTCATCTGATCTCTTCTTCACTTCTTCTGTTGTATCAAACCCACCTGTAATTAATACAGCGGCCCCGCGCTCAAGCGATATTTGATGTACGTTATCTCGATTTCCTACAATGAGTAAATTCCCTGGCTCCACGTATCGCATCATGGCTTCTAGTTTCATAGCACCAATCACAAACCGATTTAATGTTTTGTATAAGCCATCTTTCCCTCCTAGTACAGCTCCGTCCACTACATTGACTACTTCTGCAAATGTCAGCTTCTCAATATCAGAGCGTTGCTTTTTTTCAATCCGTACTGTGCCTACTCTTTCGATTGTATTAACGAGTCCTTGTACCTCGGCATCTTTAATCGCACGATAGGCTGTACCATCGCTAACATGAAGCGCTTTGGCGATTTGACGTACCGAGATTTTATGACCAACTTCCAAGCTTTCGATATATTGCAGAATTTGTTCATGTTTAGTTGGCAACCTTTTCCCCTACTTTCGCGCGTTCTTCCCACCATTATACACAAAGATACACATGAAAAAAAATAAGAGAGTCCGATTTATCATTCTTCGAACTCTTTCCTGATATCGATTAATTTGTATAGATGCGTTGCCGTCTATGTCTGAGCTGGTTTAATTCTTTTTCAGCCATTAACCACTGTTTCCGCCGTTTGCTTTCCGCTCGGTTTCTTTTCATCTGAATTTTTTGTTTTGCTCGCTGCCAATTACTTATGATCACAAGCAGAACAACAAAAGACCATAGCACTACAAAAATCAGTTCGATCAACAGAAGTTCAGCCAAAGGGAATTGAGTAAGTCCCAAAATGAGGAGTAACAACCCCATTACACTTATCAAAGCCGGTTGTTTACGTAGCAACACCTTCACCCTTTCTAATTGCTCAGCTTTTGATTTATACCTAATTTATGTTTTGTCTTTAAAAAAATGCACAAAAAAAAGAGATGGTCTGTTGCGCACCATCTCTGCCAAAGGGGGTTTTATCCTGTCTTTAATATACGTGAAAAAGATTACATCTTAATTACATTCACGTAACAATTTATTTTCCTTTTTGTTTTTCACTTGCTCCAAGAACCATAGAGATTGGGTATATGCTTGCTTAGCCGCTTCTTCGTTATACGCCTTCGCGTAAGGGTTACTAAATCCATGAGCTCCATAAAACCTTTTCAACACAGTCTGTGGATGATGGGACAGTACACCCATTAATGCCCCTACGTCAAAGTGTACTTCGTGTTCTGCGAAAATGAGAAGCGTCGGACACTTTGGTGTTTGATCCGTGTAGTCTCGTATTCGAGAGCCATAGTAGCAGACCACACCATCACAAAGTTCTGATGCTGTAAAACTTAACCACGCACTCGTAGCCCCAACACTAAAACCAATGACAAATAAAAATGGATATTGTCCGCGTAGTTCTTTCATTTTATGGATGAGGTGATCAGATGCCTTTGTAAAACCGACCTCTTGCTTAAAATATGAATAGGCACGATGACCCTCATGCAATTCAAACTGTTTTCCATCATATAAATCGAGACATAACGTATCATATCCATCGGCTATCAATTGTTTTTGCATATGATGCATATGATCATTTACGCCATATATTTCATGCATTAAGATAACCATTGCTTTAGCTGACATCTAAGTAAACTCCTTACCAGATTGAATCCAAAAATGACTCATGTATCCGCTTTTCACTCAGTAGGAGCTCATTTGAGCTTAATCCATGGTTTCTATTTCTTCTTTATTTTGTTTAGTATCTTCTATTACTTTAGTCAGACTGTCAAGCTTTCTTTCATTTTCTGGTTGATGTCTCTTATCGTTTCTTCTTTGTTTTGTTCAGTATTTTTATGACATTAGACAGTCTTTCAATTTTTTCTTCCATTTTCTGGTTGATGCCTTTTAGCACTTCTTCTTTATTTTGTTCTGTACCCACTACTACTTTAGACAGTTTTTCAATCTTTCCTTCCATTTTTTGATTCATATCTCTAATTGCTTCTTCTTTATTTTGTTCAGTATCCGCTACTACTTTAGACAATTTTTCAATCTTTTCTTCCATCTTCTGGTTCATATCTTTGATTGCTTCTTCTTTATTTTGTTCAGTATCGGCTACTACTTTAGACAGCTTTTCAATCTTTTCTTCGATTTTCTGGTTCATGTCTTTGATTGCTTCTTCTTTATTTTGTTCAGTATCGGCTATTACTTTAGACAGCTTTTCAATCTTTTCTTCGATTTTCTGGTTCATGTCTTTGATTGCTTCTTCTTTATTTTGTTCAGTATCGGCTACTACTTTAGACAGCTTTTCAATCTTTTCTTCGATTTTCTGGTTCATGTCTTTGATTGCTTCTTCTTTATTTTGTTCAATATCCGCTATTACTTTAGACAGCTTTTCAATCTTTTCTTCGATTTTCTGGTTCATGTCTTTGATTGCTTCTTCTTTATTTTGTTCAGTATCTGCTATTACTTTAGACAATTTTTCAATCTTTTCTTCCATTTTCTGGTTCATATCTTTGATTGCTTCTTCTTTATTTTGTTCAATATCTTCTACCACTTTAGACAGTTTTTCAAACGTTTTTTCAATGGTTTCATTTATATTTTTGATTACTTCTCCTTTATTTTGTTCGATATCTTCTACCACTTTAGAAAGTTTATCAGTTGTTTTTTCAATTATTTGATTTGTTTCTACCAATTTTTCATTTCTTTCATTCATCTTGGTATTTGTTTCATCTTGTTTTGTGTTTGTTTCATCCAGCTTTTTATTTGTTTCATCTAGCTTATTGTTCGTTTCATCCACTTTCAGACTAACTTCTTTGATCCATTGTAAGATTTGTTTCAGTTCTACACTCAATTCATCACCTCCGTTTTCACATGTATAATGATTACAGTTGTGTTTTATACCTCTGTCAAACTGGAAAGATTAAATTTTGAAATGGATCGGATTTTTACTGTATCCGATGCATTTGTTCAGCATCAGAATGGCATATTGTCCATGCTGATTCAGTCATACATGATGTACTTCTCCTTCCATGATCACTAGAATATGATCTACATCGCCAATTGACGCTGGGCGATGAGCAAAAACCATTACCGTTTTCCCAAAATATAGCGTTCTACAGCTTGCCCGATCTAATGCTGAAGTAGGTATTGCTTCTCTCCACCCGTTGGCTCCACTTAACATCTATCTTTTCCATTTAATCTAATTGTAATTTTTTGAATTAAAAGTGTTAATGAAGTCCCCCCGCCTACAAAACTGATACCATTTCCTTTTTATACTATGTAACGGGCTTCCACAAATAAATAAGGAGCCCCGTGTGATTTTACCAGGCTCCTCAACCATTCCTATCATGTATACAGCTCAATCGTTCCTCCCACTTCTAAAACCTTACCCTTTCCTTTTAAGCGTGACACAAACGGATAGGGGTCTTGTTCAATTACAGGGAAGGTGTTGTAATGCATGGGAATAACTTGCTTAGCTTGTAGCCATTCAGCTGCGAGCAAGGCATCTTCTGGTCCCATCGTATAATTATCTCCAATGGGTAGAAGGGCAACATCAATCGGTTTTCTCGCTAGCAACTTCATATCAGAGAATAGTGCGGTATCCCCAGCATGGTATATGATTTGCTTGTCAATGGTAAGCAAAAACCCCGCTGCAACCCCCATATAAGTAATTTCTTTTTGATCAGGCTGTTCTAATCCACTTCCGTGAAGTGCTGGGGTCATTTCAACATGTCCGAAGTCAAATGTATAACCTCCACCTGTCCCCATTCCATGTGCTTTTAATCCTTGCCATTCCATGTAAACGGCAATTTCATGTGGTGCAATAATTGTGGCATCATTTCGTTTCGCGATAGAAATTGCATCCCCGACATGATCTCCGTGTCCATGTGTAATCAAAATAAAATCTACTTTGATTTCATCTTCTTTTTTAGTCGCTACTGGATTACCTGTTAAGAATGGATCAATTATAATCCGATGCTTTTGATTACAGATCTCAAAACAGGAATGTCCATGATAGGTCAAAGTTAACATTTAATTTACCTCCATTAAAGAAGTCAACTTCACTTACACCTTAAAGTAAACTTTACCTATGTATCTTCTTGAAAAATTTCGTTAATCGGTTCCATGACAATTTTTTGTATGTCTTGCACTAAAATACCGAGTCGTTCTTCAGCTTGTAGGTAATGCATCAATGTCGGTATGGCTTGAATAGCCGTAAATAGTTGCTGCACCTTCTCTTCTTGCTCAGGACTTGGTTGCTCCCCTTGCATGTATATCATCTGTAAATTTTGTTGTTGTTCACGAAAATCATTCATCATTTTTTTCCAAATTGCGTTTTGCTTCATTTCTTCCTCCAGCTGCATAAGCTCTATATACGCTTTGTCACTGCGAATACTTTTTGCTAAGTGATGTGCATAGTCATACGGATTGGACATGGTTATATCACTCCTTTTAGTTTCTCCTTTAATCATAAAGCGTTATGACTAAACTCACAATAATAAAAAGCAAGCCTTTTTTTTTCACCACAGCATACATGCCTACATACCATAAATTAGCTATTCAAGGCGGAAGGGGATTGTCATGGCTCTGGTAAAAGTACAATTGCAAATCATACCTGATCGCCATTTCCCGCCAGGTATTCATATGGTGATGAGTCGACTACTTGCTAAAAAGTTAGAAATTAAAACAAACCCTTTTTGGATCAAGTTCGGCTCTGCTACGCAGTCTGGTATGACAGCACTCAGTCGCAAAAGTAGTAATCTCGTCCTGATTAGCTTCACATTGGCTTCTCAACTAAATATGACGGATCAAGTCTCAATTAATGCCCATTTTAACCCAAAATCTGTCCGTCTAAAACTAGGCCCAATCCTTGGTATTCTCATGAATCCGCATCAAGAAATTGAAAAAGAAAAAATAGAAGTTTTTGGACTGATGTCCAATTTCCTAAGCGAATGTGCACAAGTTGGAAAAAGCCGTGGATTGGTTGTCATGATTTTTACACCTCGTGAAATAGAGGTAGGTGCAACGACCCTAAGTGGATGGATCTTAGATAATGGCATGTGGAAAAAAACCACTCTCCCCTTGCCTGATACGATTTATAATCGCATTACCTCACGTAAAATCGAACAACAGCAAGATACCCAAGATAAGTTAAATTTTTTAAAACAACAGAAGCAAATTCCCATCTTCAATGAAATGTTTTTAAACAAATTTGAAGTTTATCAAATACTAGTTGCAAGTAATCAAATACGAAAGATTCTGCCTGAAACAAGAGTTTTTCACGCTACAAACTTCAAAGAAA
This sequence comes from Polycladospora coralii, assembly GCF_014773435.2. Classification (GTDB taxonomy): domain Bacteria; phylum Bacillota; class Bacilli; order Thermoactinomycetales; family Thermoactinomycetaceae; genus Polycladospora; species Polycladospora coralii. The sequence goes on from NZ_JACXAG020000001.1 coordinate 677,941, forward strand.
TGTCCCATCAATATCCCGTTCTTTATCTCAAACCAGACAACGGCAGTCTAGGTAGCGGCATCATTCGTATTACACATGCAGGGGGAAAATGGGTGTATGAGTCAGCAACGCCCAATGGCACCTTAACGAAAACCGCGTCTAGTTTGGTCACGATGTCCAAAATGCTATCCAAGCGAATTGGAAAACAAGCATATCTCGTACAGCAAGGCCTTTACTTGGTCAAATATGATGGAAACCGCCAAGTCGATTTCCGAGTCCTTGCTCAAAAAAATAGTGTAGGAAAGTGGCAAATCACTTCAGCGGTAGGTCGCATTGCAAACGATCAGCATATTGTTTCAAATTTAGCCCGTGGTGGTACGATTCGTAAAGCATCTGATGTATTAGCAGAACTAAAATTAGCACGACGCCCCTCCATAACACAACTTAAAAGTAGAGCGCTTGAAATTGCAAACGCATTTGACGAACTCGTAAATGGACATTTTGCTGAACTAGGGATCGATTTAGCCATTGATGTAAATGGTTATATTTGGCTCATTGAAATCAACTCTAAGCCCTCAAAAACAAATGATACAGTGATTGATCAATCTGTCGTTGCACGCCCTTCAGTGATGCGCTTAATGGACTATGTTCTATATCTAGCAGGAATGTCAACTCCTATTCGTAGTACAACTAACAAAAAAATTCCCACTAAAAGGAGGAAGTCGCTTTGATGCAAGTACCTAATAGTGATTCTCCTCTTCTCTTGGGCGTAACGGTTTGTTATGGCAAACCGAATCGCAAAGGACTCCCATTTGCCGAATATCCTTTTTTTCAACAACTTTCTCTATTCGGAAAAAGAATGGGTATACATGTCCTCGTCTTTAATCCAAGAGAGATTAACTGGACAAAACGTACCGTTTCTTGCTGGTATTTTAAAACGCAAGGAGAATGGATTAATGCGGTCTTTCCATTACCTGCTATCTTGTATGATCGCTGCTACTACTACAATACGCTACACTTTCGAAAATATAAGCCCGCAATTCAAAGAATTTTACAAGATGAAAAAATTATTTTGTTAGGGAGACCTTTAGGCGGAAAGCTACAAACCTATAACATTCTCAAGCAAAACAAAAACCTCATTCCTTTTCTTCCGCAAACCATTCGCTATACACAACCAAATGATGCCATCCAGTTTGTTCACACACATGCAGCTGCTTTAATTAAGCCTAATGGCGGTAGCCACGGTCGTGGTGTAGTCGCTCTTATTAAAGAGCAGAACCAGTATATCCTAAAAGGACGATCAATTGATAATGTTGATTTTAAAACGACATTAAATTCAGAACAAGAGTTGCGTGCTTGGTTACAGCAATTTATCCAGACAACCAAATATATTGTTCAACCGTTTCTTAGTTTATATACGCAAGATGAACGTCCATTTGATGTGCGTATACTGGTACAAAAAAATGAACGAAAAATGTGGGAAACAACAGGTATTGCAGTACGCACAGGAAAACCCACCACCATCACATCCAATTTACATGGTGGAGGAGAAGCTGAAAAATTTCATACTTTTTTGCAACGAAACTATCCCACCTACCTAATTGAAAACATCGTGAGAACCATTCGCTTGGTAAGTATAAAAACCCCTCAGTTTATTGAAGAAAATCATGGTTCTCTGTTTGAGCTTGGAATTGATGTCGGCATTGATCGGCGCGGACACATTTGGATACTAGAGGTGAATTCAAAACCTGGCCGCACTGTCTTTATCAAAACGGGTGAGCAGCATTTGCGAGAGCGTGCAATTCAACTCCCTATTCTATACGCCCAAACACTATTTAATGAATTAAAGGAGGGGAATTATGACATCCATTATATGTAAAACAAGTATATATCAAGACTTGCCAGCTAAGGCTATCGTAGTAAGCCGCCCACTCATGGACAAATGGGGCTGTAGCAATGGTCAGTCCATTACCATTGAGATTGGGAATAAAGCCATTATTACACGTATTGTCCGTGCACGTTCCCAAGATCACCAAATTTTTGTATCCCCTACCATGGCTAAACAATTATGTTTGCCTTATCCCGGTTTCATACGTGCAACTTTTAATCATAAAAGTATCCGCCTTGGCCCGGTAATTGGTATTTTAACGACAGGCTACACGGGTAATAATGCGACACCCTTTGGTGCTCGATCTGCGCTATTTCGCAGTTTTATAAATGCGAGTAAGGATGAACGACCCTATATTTATGTGTTTACACCTGAAATGGTGGACTGGAACAATAAATCCATTCATGGTTGGTATTATTTGCCTGATAAGAACCAGCAAATGCGATGGATCCGATTTACTTCTCCTTTACCAGATGTTGTATATGAGCGTGTCCCCAATCGCAAAGCAGAATCGTTAAATCATGTTCAAAATTGCTTACAGAAGTTACGGAATTACACACATTGTAAAGTGTTTAATCAAGGTTTTTTTAATAAATGGTCTATACACGAATGGTTAAATGATCATGAGGTTGTAGGAGACTATATGCCTGAAACGCACATTTCACCAGATGTAGATACGTTACAGCGGATGCTAGAAGATTACCGAATGGTTTATCTCAAGCCAAGTGGTGGTAGTTTGGGTCTCGGAATTTTTAGAATCACAAAACACCCCAAAGGAGGTTACTATTGTCGCTTTCACCAAGATAATCAGAACGTATTACATCGCTTCCACTCACTTAAAAACTTGGTCAACTACTATTTTGGCAAAGAAAAATCAACTCGTTTACAACGTTATCTGGTTCAACAGGGCATTCGCCTCATTAAACATGAAAACCGGCCAGTAGATTTCCGTGTCCATATGCACAAAAACAAATTAGGTAGCTGGCAAGTGATTGCCATCGGTTCTAAAGCAGCAGGAATCGGAAGTGTTACAACGCATGTACGAACGGGAGGTTCAATCATTCCAACTGATCAGCTACTAGACGAAGTTTTTAAACATAACGCTGAAACCATTAAAAAATCAATTACAGAAACAGCCATTCACATTGCTGAAGCACTGGAAGAACGAGTTGAAGGTCCCCTAGGGGAGCTTGGGATGGATATCGGAGTGGATCAACTTGGTTATGTCTGGTTATTTGAAATCAATTCAAAACCAGGTCGTCATATTTTCCTTCATCCCAGCTTACGAGACGCGGGCCGACAATCGGCAAAGTGTATTACAGATTATAGCTTAAAGCTTTCCAATTTCATATAGAAAGGGGGATCACTCATCCATGAAACTCCCAAGAGCCGGTTGGCTATCTCTGAATCCTAATCGTAAAGGAGCAGCTTTTGAATTCGTACCTCTTAAGCGTTTTCAACATCAAAAAAACACGTTCCCCGGAATGATCATTCCAGTTACGCTAGGACATCATACACCTGCTTGCGTAACAGTTAGTCGCGTGAAGAATAAAGCTCCTTCTCCTCATTTTATTCCGACACGTATCAAAGTAAATGCAAAAAATAAAATTAGTCTAGGACCTTTCGTTGCCATTCTAACATCTGATGGCGGAAGTCCTTTTCGAGGAAATCATATCAACTTTGCAGATATAATTCGCACTGGAAGAAAGATGGGGGTCACTGTATTTGTTATTACCCCCCACTCCATCCTATCCGCTAAAGAAAATATAAAAGGGTACTTACTTGATCATCAGACCAAACTGATTAAATGGAAACCAGCCATTCTTCCTCTTCCAGACGTTGTCTATAACCGCATTCCAAATCGGCGAGCAGAGCAAACGGCTGTCGCTCAAAAAGCGATCAAAACGCTACAGCAAGTCAAACAAATCCCTATTTATAATTACAGTTTTTTTAACAAATGGGCCCTTTATCGCGAACTGAGTCAGTCAGAAGAACTAAAGTCTTTCCTACCCAAAACGACCCTGTTAACTGGACAACAAAATCTCGAAGATTTATTAAAAGACTACTCAATTCTCTATTTAAAGCCCGTAGAAGGTAAAGCAGGAATTGGAATGATGCGTCTTATCCGTCTAAATAACGGATATCACTTAGCCCATCAGTCCAGTAAACAAAAAAAACACTATCGCAAAAAAAATTTAGCAGAAGTCTGGTCCGCTATTCAAAAATTGACCCATGATCGTCCCTATATTGCACAAGAAGGCGTTCAACTGGCTACCTATCACAATCAACCTTTCGACATTCGTATGTTACTGCAAAAAAATGGTAACGGGAAGTGGGAACGTAGCGGAACCGGTATACGTATCGCAGGAGAAACCGCAATCTCAACACATGTACCCATGGGAGGCAGGATTGAAGATGTGCAAACTGTTTTCCAACATGCTTTTCCCGAAGACAAAGAACAAATATTGAAAAACCTGGAAGAGACGGGTATTCTTTTTGCTCAAACCATTGAAAGCAATCAAAATACAATATTAGGAGAAATTTCAATTGATTTTGGAGTAGAAAAGAATGGTGATATTTGGTTTTTTGAAGCCAATTCAAAACCTATGAAATTTGATGAACCCGCAATTCGCCAGAAATCACTCCAGCGAATTATCCAATACTCGCTCTATTTAAGCGGTTATGAACAATCCATTGAGGAAGTTACATCATGAAAATTAAAAAAGTGACACCAACTGTCGCTGAAAAGTTAAAACCTGTCGCGATACGGTTTATGAAAAATCATGGTGATGGTCGGATCACACATAAAGCGTTACGATGGTTCAATAAACTAACACCTGAACAATTTATAGCCTCAACATGGATGGCTGTAGCATTTGACGATAAAAAAATGATTGGGATGATCATTTTTGGTGACTATGGCACTTCAGAATCTCTCATTGCCGTACACCCCTATTATCGTAAGCAGGGGGTTGGAGAAAAACTTTTGCTACATGGTATTGATCATTTAGGTAAAGTGTATACACGTGTAGCATGTGATAATACAGCTAGTTTAAAGCTATGCTTCTCTTGTCAGATGGTCGCAATCGATATGACGAAGGGCCCAACGGGTAAGCCTACCTTATGGCTTGCAGGTGGGAATTGGAATCGCCAAGATCTACTCAAAAATGCTTCATCAAGTACAACAAAAAACGCTACTGCATCACTGCAGTAGCGCTTTTATCACTTAATTACACGTTTAGCAGTTACAAAACCTGCTTTTAACCAGCCGTCAAAGTTATCATATCTAACTCCACCCGGACCATAGGTGTGCAGTACTTTTCCATTTCCAGCATAGATCCCAACATGTCCAATTGTACTTCCAGAAGAACTTGTTGTCGTGAAGATCAAGTCACCTTTTTGCAAGTTGTTCATAGAGACTGTTGTACCTACGGTAGCTTGTTCACGTGAAGAACGTGGTAAACTTATTCCATTTTTACTGTACACATGTTGAACAAATGAAGAACAATCAAATGTTGATGTTTGCCCTGATCTTGCTCCAAATTGATAAGGTGTACCTAGATACTTCTCACCAGTCGTAATGATGGTGTCAGCAACTGCAGTGGTAGCTTGTCCATCGTTTGTGTCTTTTGTATCTTTTTCAGCTGTAGTAGTCGAGCCCTCTGTATTGTCATTGCGTTTTTCTTTTTCTTTATTTGATTTTTCTTTTTCTTTATTTGATTTGGAATCTTTTTTCTCTTTTGTTTTCGTCTCACTCTTTACATCCGCTGTTCCATTGTTCCATGTCCAGCCAAACTTTGAAAAGACAGAGTTGATGATCTCATCTTGCGTCCTTCCTTCGCTTGTAGCTGCAAACGATACATTCGTAGGAATTGCAACCGATACCAATAGAGTAGCCGCCAATGTTAGCGTGACTGTCTTTAATTTTTTATGCTTTATCATCAAATCCCCCTCATATGGTCTGTGATTTATAAAACGTCCTTGCGAACAACTACATGCTAACACAGATATACGCCTATTTATTATGCAATAAATACCAACTTATTTATTTAATATTTTAAGAAGCTTATTTTTAGTTCCATCCAATCACGCCTGACTACTTCAGTCATCAGGGTTCCAGTTTGTTATGATACTGGCATGCCATCTTTTTATTTTTCATTATATTACCATATATTCCAAAAAACATCGCCATTAATTTTTTACTTTAAGCTAAGAATTAGCAAGCTTCTCCATCATATTTGTGACGTGTTCTCTACTTACTGCATATATTTGTAGGGAGTAGCCCATGTAGAAAGGAAGAGCGGATATGAAGAACAAGAAAAATGGTTCTACTCGTAGAAACCAAAGGTTACACCCCATGCCGGATGAACTTATTCTCGAAGATCTCATACGCTCTGAACAGGATGAATTACAAAGACGCATGCAGGATAAACAACGAAAAAAGAAGAAACCTGTCAAATATGTACCCAATGAGGATACTGCTAATGTGTATGTAGATCATCACAATCACACTTCTGACAGAACCCCAGATTACAATGAACCTCTCCAAAATACTGAGAATGTAGAGATTGAGCCTCATACATTTGAGGAAGAAAGCATATCTCCTTCTTCGTCTACAACTGTAGAGCCGGACGATTCAAATGCAAATGTATTTAGTGACGATATCGCGAATGCTGCGATAACGAATGCCAAAATAGCGTCACAGGCAGTGGATCACAAAAAAATAAAAAAAGGTACGATTACAACTCATCATATTTCACGCGAAAGTATTGATTCTTCACTCATTGCTCCGAGTGCTATTATCCCTTCTAAATTAGCACCTCAATCCGTACAAGAAAATCACCTAGACCGTGAAGTGATCGGTGAGGATAAGATTCAACGTGAAGCGATACATTCTAGACACATCAAACAAGGTTCTATATCCGGAGAGTGTTTACAAGACCGTAGTATTGATAGTAGCAAGTTTAAAAATCAATCTGTATTAGGGAACCATATTGCTTTCGATCATGTTTCTACCGAACATCTTGCTGATCAATCGGTAACAGGTGAAAAAATACAAAACAATGCCGTTACTGCTCATCACATTCAAAACAAGAGTATTCGTCAAGCTAAATTATCTCCGCAAGCAGTGGGAAAAGAACAGTTAGAGGATCAAGCTGTCATTTCCTCCAAAATTGAAAAAAGTGCAATTATGGAGGAGCACATCCAATCCAATGCGATTCGATCCAATCATATTGGCGAAGGTCAAATTCAAAGCATTCATCTTTCTAACAATCTCATCACGCCCGATAAGATAGCCACAGATAGTATTTATGGTCGTATGATTCAAAAAGATGCAATATCCTTGGAACATATCTCTTCTAATGCAATATCAACAGATCATATACGCGATTACTCTATTGAAGAAAGACATTTAAAAGAAGGTATCATCTCAGAGAAACATCTCAAAGACGATTTGATTTCTGGAAATAAGTTAAAAGATCACACCATCACAACAGCAAAGCTAGCAACCGAATCCGTTTCAACCGATAAAATCATTGATCAAGCCGTTACCACTTCAAAATTATCAAGTGAGTCTGTATCAACTGACAAGGTCATCAATGAAGCAATCACCAACGAAAAGCTAGGCGACCGTTCTGTTTCTTGGAAAAAAATAGCACCGAACAGTGTGATCTCTGATCACATTTCTGATGAAACCATTGAGGAACGTCATCTCATAAAAGAGCTCATTCAGAATGAGCATATAGCAAAACAAGCCGTTTCAAGTGAACACGTACAAGAAAACGCCATTCAAAGTGCACATATCGCCAATCAAAGTATGCACAGTCAGCACATCGCACCAGAACAGATTATAAGTAGTCACCTTGCTAAGAAAATAATTGATCAGAGCCATCTGAAAGATGAGACTATTCATTCAAATCATATTGGCTCACAAGCAATTGAATCACGTCACCTGCAATTACAACAAATTCAAAATATACACTTGTGCAATAAAAGCATATCTTCAGATAAAATTGCAAATAGTGCGATTGATCACTATAATCTTAAAGAGCAGGCCATAAGATCACATCACATAGCTGATCAGCATATTAAATCATCACATATACAAGAGGATCAAATTCAAACAGCACACATTCAAGATAAGAGCATTACAAGTTCCAAACTTACCCATGCTTCTATCAAATCCGATCACATCCAAGATCAAACGATTCAGTCTGATCATATCGTTAACAATAGTATTACTTCAGACAAAATTAGTGATGCACAAATCCGTCATCGACATATTGCTAAAGAAGCGATTCAAACCGATCACATTGCAAACAATACCATTTCTCCTCAACATTTAAATCAGAATATCATCGAAGAGGAACATATTTCGCCTAAGCAAATTGGTACACATCACCTTAAAGACCACTGTATCACTTCAGATCAGTTAGCTGATGCAAGTATCAGCACTAAAAAAATTCAAGAAAATGCGATTCAATCTGACCAAATCGCCAACCAAAGTATCCTTGCTAATCATATTCAAGAAAATGCGATCAACACGGTTCACATCCAAGATGCATGTATAAAAGTAGATCAGATAGCAGATGAGAGCATTACTTCCGAAAAAATGGGTGAGCATGCGATTCAAACCAAACATATCGCTGCAAAAAGTGTTATGTCTCATCAAATTGAAGATGAACAAATCGAATCTGAACATATCAAACCGGCTAGTATTTTAGCAGATCATATTCAAGATCAAAGTATTTCCGCAATTAAACTGGCTGATCAGTCTGTAGAAAGCAAACACATTAACGATAAAGCAGTAGAAAGTATCCATTTAAACCATAAAAGTATTCAATCCGATCATCTCAATCCTGCTTCTATCCTTGCCACTCACCTAGCAGATCTAAGTATCAAACAAAGACATATTGATATCGCTCAAATAACACATCAGCATATTGAAAATCAATCGATCTTAAACGATAAAATAGCCAATCAAGCGGTTACCAGTGAAAAAATTGCCCCCTATAGCATAGATCATAATCATATTCAAAATCACGCCATTCAAAGCACTCATATTGATGATAAACAAATTCACCATTTCCATTTAAGTGACCGAAGTGTAGGAGCTAATCAACTACAGAAGGAAGCGGTTTTGGGAGAACATATACAAGAAAATCAAATTAATTCCGAACATCTGAAGGATGCTATTATTGCAACCGAGCATTTGACCGATGGCAGTGTGACTGCTTCTAAACTGGAAAATCAAGTCGTTCATCACAACCACATTGACCTTGAAGCCATACACAAACAACATATCGCTCCTCTTCAAATTGATGCATCTCACTTAAGTGAAGATTGTATTACCACAGACAAAATTAGAGATGGCAGCATCACAAATACGAAATTGGCACCCCATACCATACATTCTAAACATATGGCTCCGTCCATTGTTCAATCCGTTCATATCACTGATCGTTCTATTAATAGTAAGCACATTGAAAACGCTACAATTGAGTCTGATCTTATCGCTACCAAAGCCATTACCGAGGACAAAATCGCACTTGATAGTGTCAGCAAGGATCACATCCAAAATCAAGCCATTCAAAGCCAGCACATCGATGATAAACAGATTCAACATCGCCATCTAAGTGATCAAAGTGTAGGGGCTAAACACATTCAAAAAGAAGCCATACTAGGCGAACATATACAAGACGATCAAATCGATTCCAAACATCTGAAAGAGAATAGCATTACGTCGAATCAAATCGCTGATGGTAGTATCACCCATACCCAGTTAGCTCCAGATAGCATTCACGCTGCGCATCTAGCTCCTGAAACCATTCAAGCTGAACATATTAAACACCACACCATTCAAAGCGGGCACATTAGTGATGATGCCATCACCATGGACAAAATCGCACGCGGAAGTGTCAGCAAGGATCATATCCAAAATCAAGCCATTCAAGGCCAGCACATCGATGATCAACAGATTCAACATCGCCATCTAAGTGTTCAAAGTGTAGGGGCTAACCACATTCAAAAAGAAGCCATACTAGGCGAACATATACAAGACGATCAGATTGATTCCAAACATCTAAAAGAGAATAGCATTACGTCGAATCATATCGCTGATGGTAGTATCACCCATACCCAGTTAGCACCAGATAGCATTCATGCTGCGCATTTAGTTCCTCAAACCATTCAAGCTGAACATATTAAACACCACACCATTCAAAGCGGGCACATTAGTGATGATGCCATCACCATGGACAAAATCGCACTTGATAGTGTTAGCAAGGATCATATCCAAAATCAAGCCGTTCATAGCCAGCACATCGATGATCAACAGATTCAATATCGCCATCTAAGTGTTCAAAGTGTAGGGGCTAACCACATTCAAAAAGAAGCTATACTAGGCGAACATATACAAGACGATCAGATTGATTCCAAACATCTGAAAGAGAATAGCATTATGTCGAGTCATATCGCTGATGGTAGTATCACCCACACCCAGTTAGCACCAAATAGCATTCACGCTGATCAATTAGCTCCTGACACCATCCAAGCTGAGCATATTAAACACCACACCATTCAAAGCGGGCACATTAGTGATGATGCCATCACCATGGACAAAATCGCATCTGATAGTGTCAGCAAGGATCATATCCAAAATCAAGCCGTTCATAGCCAGCACATCGATGATCAACAGATTCAATATCGCCATCTCAATCATCAAAGTGTAGGGGCTAACCACATTCAAAAAGAAGCCATACTAGGCGAACATATACAAGACGATCAGATTGATTCCAAACATCTAAAAGAGAATAGCATTACGTCGAATCATATCGCTGATGGTAGTATCACCCATACCCAGTTAGCTCCAGATAGCATTCATGCTGCGCATTTAGCTCCTGAAACCATTCAAGCTGAACATATTAAACACGACACCATTCAAAGCAGGCACATTGATGATAATGCGATCACCATGGACAAAATCGCACGCGATAGTGTCAGCAAGGATCACATCCAAAATCAAGCCGTTCATAGCCAGCACATTGATGATGATGCCATCACCATGGACAAAATCGCACGCGATAGTGTTAGCAAGGATCACATCCAAAATCAAGCCGTTCATAGCCAGCACATCGATGATCAACAGATTCAACATCACCATCTGAATGATCAAAGTGTAGGGGCTAACCACATTCAAAAAGAAGCTATACTAGGCGAACATATACAAGACGATCAGATTGATTCCAAACATCTGAAAGAGAATAGCATTACGTCGAATCATATCGCTGATGGTAGTATCACCCATACCCAGTTAGCACCAGATAGCATTCATGCTGAGCATTTAGCTCCTGAAACCATTCAAGCTGAACATATTAAACACGACACCATCCAGACTGAGCATATTGAAAATGGTGCAATCACGATAGAGAAATTGTCACTTGCAAGTTTCGGAAAAAATCACATTCAAAGCCAGGCCATTCAAGGCCATCACATCGATGATAAACAGATTCAACACTGTCATTTAAGTGATCAAAGTATCGGATCCCATCAACTACAGAAGGACGCTATTTTAGGTACACATTTACAAGCAAATCAAATTGATCATCACCATTTGAAAGAAAAAGTCATCTCCACAAAACATATCGCTGATGGTAGTGTCACGAATGCCAAGCTAGCACCAGATAGCATTCACGCTGATCATTTAGCACCTGCCATCGTTCAAGCTGTTCATATCAAACACGACACCATAGAGACACATCATATCGAAGAAGGTGCGATTACCATGGAGAAAATCGCACTCGATAGTGTCAGCAAGGATCACATCCAACACCAAGCCATTCAAAGCAACCATATTGATGATAAACAGATTCAGCATAATCACCTGAATGACCAGATTGTAGGATCCAATCAATTACAAAAAGAAGCTATTTTAGGAGAGCATTTACAAGCTAACCAAATTAACCAGCAGCATTTGAAAGAAAAGATCATCTCCACAAAACATATTAAAGATGGCAGCATTATAACTTCCAAGATTGGTAAGCAAGCCATTTCTCACCACCACATTGATTATGAAACGATACATGGGAAGCATATTGCCCCTCTTCAAATCCAGACAGATCATTTACGTAAAGGTTGTATTACGGCAGATCAGATAAAAGAAGGCAGCGTCACTGATACCAAGTTAGCAGCAGCTAGTGTACACGGGAACCACTTAGCACCTGCTAGTGTTCAAGGCTCTCACATATCATATCAAGCTGTAGCCTCTCATCATATTGCAGATCGTGCGATTACCTCTGAAAAAATAGTGGATCACAGCATTGATTCAACTAAATTGGATGAAGCAGTTATTTATCCAGAACATTTAACTCACGGATGCATCGAATCCAATCATATTTCACCCGATACTGTTAAGCCTATTCATATCACACACAATGCCATTTATTCAGCTCATATTCAAAATGAGGCAGTCACTGGCGAAAAAATTAGTGAGCATACCATCACAGGTGCACACATTCAAGATCATTCAATCGGTTTAGAAAAACTTAGTCTTCATCTTGATTTACCAAAAACCTTAGCAGACTCAAACACATTCTCGATAGAAGAAGAGACGACACACATCTTTCTTGATATTCCATTAGATACAACATTGGGAAACCATTATACAGTAGTCGCTATGACCGATCATCCCTTCTGTTCCCCCAGCCTCCATTATAAAGGTGATACCCATTTTACGATTCGTATTCAGCGGTTAGATGAATCAACAACACCTACAAGTGGTATTTTAAATTGGATTGTCACCTCAAATGCTTCCAAAAATAAAAAAGCGTCTCAAAATCAAAAAAATCATACTCCACTCGCTTTGATACAGTCCACACCTTACACTCAATCTCCATCAAACAAAGAGTAACATCAGGTGATTGCCACATAAAAAGCCATATTTAAGTGATAAAACTAACTTAAATATGGCTTACCTTCCTTTATAGAAAACGACGACCACATTTTTTTCCATTATACGTAAATACAACGGGTCTACCTTCAATTTGTGTCTCTAAATGAACCGTCCTTCCCCATATTGCGTGTACATGTGGTAATGTTTTTTCCATGTAATTTAGATCCAGTTCCATTCCTTCGTACATATGAATCAGATAAAGCTCTCCATTTTTTAAATGATCGCCATCTTTAACGACAATATAGGGATGTCCACCGTTAATTCTACTTTTCACTAACTCGTCACGTACATTCTCCCAAGCTTTATCTGTAATATTCCAATCATTTCCTTCGCGTGCAAATACGTACAAATCTAGATCTTCCACAAGTTCTTTAGTGAGATAATTCCGAATAAAAGATATATCCGTATCCACTTCCCTTACTTCAAATATTTTCGCCTTACCCTGGCCTTTTTTTCTACCATATCTCACCATTTCTTCTTCATTTGGATGATCCCATCTTTTTTCAATATTTTCCAACATCTTTAACCCTAAGTAGTAAGGGTTAATAGATGTAGATGACGGCTGAAGGACAGAGGAGTTTAAACGAGCAAATTCGATTGTTTCATCTTCAGTTAAATCCAATTCTCGCATGATTCGGATATGCCAATAGGAAGCCCATCCTTCATTCATAATTTTTGTTTCTAGCTGTGGCCAAAAGTAGAGCATTTCATTTCGGATAATAGATAATATATCTTGTTGCCAATCCTCTAAGATACGACTATGATTCATTAAGAATAGAAGGAGATCTTTTTCTGGAGATTTTGGAAATGATTTAGACGTATGATCTTCTTTCTGTTGCGATGCATGATCACGATCTAATTTCCATAAATCTTCATAAGGGCCTTCTTTTCTCTTCTGTTTGTCCTGATCTACAGAGCTTGAAGTTCTCAACTTTTTGTGAGCTAACGAATTGGGTTCAATATTCTCCTGAATAGATAATACATGATCCAGGAATAACTCTACTTGATCTTTTCCATGGACTAATTCATATTGATGAATACGTTCTGCACTATTTGACATATTTTCAACCATATCACGCGAAGTCATAGCAAAACGGTAGTTTCGCTTAAAAAAATCACAGTGTGCTAATACATGTGCAACAATTAACTTATTTTGTACCAAAGTATTTCCTTTTAATAAAAATGCATAGCATGGATTAGAGTTGATTACCAATTCATAGATTTTACTCAAATTAAAATCGTACTGTAGCTTCATTTTGTGAAAAGTTTTACCAAAACTCCAATGTGAATAACGTGTAGGCATCCCATAGGCACCAAATGTATAGATAATGTCGGCCGGACAAATTTCATATCGCATTGGATAAAAATCTAAACCAAAGCCCTTCGCAATTTCAGTTATTTCTTCAATTGCATACTCCAGTTTTTCTCTTTCCCCTGACATCGAAACATCCCTTCTTTCCCGAAGAATTCTTGTGAATTCCTATCATTATCAAGCAGGCTTTTCAGCATGCAGGAAAGCCTATTATTTTTGAAATGTCTATTTATAAGTCCCACTCATTTAACAGCATATTAAGTACGATATCCAGTTCATTTTTCATTAATATCGTACTCACTATAATTATACAGAATTTTCAATTTAGTATCAAGTAGGACGAACTTCTTTTATATGATTCGTGAATTGCTCTAGTAGTTCTTTTTGTGTACTTACGATGAATATGGTCCGAATCGCCTCATTTTCATTAATTGGAATCGCCTTTATTTCCTCTTGTTTTAAATCTTTAATCGCAGAATAGGGTAATACCGTAATCCCCCTACCTGCCCTCACGTATCCCAATATACTTTGACCATATGGTGTTTCGTGCGCAATTCGCGGCTTTTTGTTTAGTTTAGCAAACATACGATTGACAAAGTAACGACTGTCACACCCCATAGGATAGAGTAAAAAGGGCTGGTCTATCACATCCGCAAATGTAACTTGATCTCGATTTGCAAAAATATGATTTGCCGATACGATTAGAAATAACGGTTCAGAGAATAGTGGTTTTTGATAAGTGTTTGGGTAATCTTGTTGTAACTCCACAAATGCAATGTCAATATCACCTTCTAATAATTTTGCCATTAATTTTTGTGAATTATCTTCTACCTGTATATGTTGTTGAAGCGGAAAGTGCAGAAGTTTTAAAGGTAAGTATTGTGACGCCAAGCTAGGTAAGCTACCAATTTGTACAATATGCTCAGCTTGCAGCAACGCTAGGTCTGATTGGAGCTTTTTCCACTCTGAAAGAACTTTTTTAGCATAATCTAATGTTCTTTCACCTGATTTTGTTAGTTCTACCCCCTGAGGTGAACGGTTAAGTAGTTCACTATTTAGCATATGTTCTAACTTCTTTATTTGTTTACTTAATGCAGGTTGTGAAATGTTTAGTTTTTGACTCGCTCTTGATAAGCTTTTTTCTTCAGCGATTATTAATAATGATTGTAACCAAACTAGTTCCATAGCCATCTCCTCAATCCCTCTCTTATAACCATCCGTTATACCCCTATAATGATTATGAAATTCCCATCGTTTGTCTTCTCCATTATGCTGTATGTAAAGGAGGAGTTATGATATGAAAAGAGCGTTACTCGTTATTGATGTACAAAATGAATTTTTTTCCGGTTCTCTACGTGTCACATATCCCGAAAATAGCTTTGAAAATATACGAGCCACAATGGATGTGGCGAGAGAAAATGAAATACCTATTATCGTGATTCAACATACTGCACGCTTCGGGTCTGATTTTAAAAAAGGAACCGAAAAATGGGCGTTACATGAAAGAATCAAATCTTTCCCGTATGACCATTATATCGAAAAACGATATCCAGGCGCTTTTACTGGTACAAGTTTAGAGGACCTGTTAAAAGAATTAGAGATAGAAACCATTGCGATTACCGGTTATATGACCAATATGTGCTGTGACACGACTTCACGTCAAGCTTATCATTTGAATTACAAAGTAGAGTTTCTCGCTGATGCAACAGGAACTTTTGACCATAAAAATAAAGCAGGCTTCATCTCTGCCAAAGATTTGCACGAAGCTGCATTAATCACACAACAGACTCAATTTAGTCAAGTCTTAACTTTAGCAGAATGGAAAAAAAAGATTGCTGAATAATTCTTGATCAAGGGCTCTTTTAGGGATATTCCATGGCAGTTTACGATTTAAGTTGTCGTGTATATTCGTTAATCGACACTACTGAACAAATGTAGATGAAACGAGCACAATAGCCGTTATTGCTAATATCATTTCGATACGGCTTGTGATCTTACCAAATCTAGTGTTCTTAATTCGTTTTATATTCGCCTCTTCACGAGTCATTCCGCTTATTAAAACGATAAGTAGGATGAAAGCGAAAACGATGCCAAAGATACTTGATGAAGCTACTCTAAAGTGATAATTCCAAGTATAAACGATTATAAAGACCATAAAAAATATAAGCTTAGCGACTCTGAACCCAATTACTTTCATTGCTTTTTCATGCAGAATTTCTTTCACCTCATTAAACATGTAAACACCACCTAATCATAGTGCACTTTATTCGTTAAACGTCTACACATATGCCTAATCGAAAAACACGCTTGGCATTCAAAGATTGCTTTTGTTTATCACAAAAAAGCACCTCAATTGATCGTCGTTTTCCAATTGAGGTGCTTCTCAATTTTCAATAGAGGCTTTCTCCAACCTCTGGAACAAGATCGAAATGTTACAATTTAAAACATGTTCTAAGTGCCTTTTTACACGATTTACTTCTTGTTTTTCAATGGTATAGTCATGCAAACAATAGAAACAAATTTGCAATCCACTTTCTACTCGATTAACTTCTACTTTTTCAACAAGCTTTCGTTTCGTTATCATCAATTTTTTTGAAATTAAAAGTACAGCACCCATCAGCTCTATCTTTTTCCATTCTTTTTCGCTAAACCAGTTCATATAAGGCTTATATAGTCGAATCAGTTGGAGCTTTGAAGAAAAGCAAGCAATATAAATACTTCTCATCTGACTTTTCTGTGAGATCCCATCTAGCGATTGTCTACTTAAAAGATGAAAGAGGCCTTTTGCACTGAGTCCTGGATAAGCATGTTGTACCAAAGAAAATAAAGTGGCTCTCTTTAATGCTAAATAATCTTTTGTATATAACGCGAATAACAAATGTCGCTCTAATGCTTGTAGTATACGATTTGAACAAGCTGCAATGTGGTGCGACTCCTCAGTTATATCATGTTTAGCTAAAAATTTACGCAAACTAGACTGGCTCAATTCTCGCCCGGAGCGCGGTAGCCGCATTTTTAAAGAAGTTAAAATCAACCCTTCACGTAATCCTTTACGACTAATTAATAAATAGGGGCTTCGAATATCGTTCATCAGGGATTGAATTACCCATACAGCAGGAAACAAGGCATCATCTCTAGTTTCTGATTTCACATCTAAGAAAGATTTGCGGTAGTCATGTTCATTCATAATGTGATGAATCGTTTGTTTCACTTCACTGCGAATCATTTGGTATTGATGGATATCATATAAAGGTCGTCTATGAAATTGGGCATGTACCTTTGCTAAGCTACGTACAGTCCCCCCTAGACCAATAAGCGGAAGTCTCAGATTTGTAACCCATGGGATCGCTTTCCAATTCTCCTCTAAAAAGCGGTGGATGACCTCAAACTTAGACTCATTTGTACGCTCTTGCTCTACAAGTTGCTTTAATGTTACCGAGCCAAATGAAAAGCTATGACTATTCACCATCTTCCTATCCTTCACAAGGGTAACTTCTGTACTTCCTCCTCCAATATCGACGATCACACCATCTTTTACATAAGTGGTATACATGATACACCGATAACCATAATAGGCTTCTTCTTTTTCACTCAGAATGCGAACTTGATATCCCGTCTCTTGTTTAATTTGAGCAACCATCTCTTTATTGTTTCGTGCCAGTCGAAAAGCCGCTGTAGCGATCACATCCAAATGGGTGATTGCTAATCCGCTTATGGCTTGCTTAAATTTATGTAAAGTGGAAATGGTTAACTGAATTCCAGCCTCTCGCATCTTTTGGTTTTCATCTAAATATTGGCGTAATCGTATCGGAACTTTATAATTATAGAGTTCATAAAGATTTTGTTCACTCCCCCACTCATATACGACCAGTCGAATGGTATTTGATCCGATATCGATAACTGCAAACCTTTTAATCACTCCAATTTCCATCACTTAATCCATCCGTTCCATTCAACGTATTTCGTTCTATTGTATCATCTTCCGCTTCGAATAATACCTATATGATCAGACATATTGGCATAAGGTTAATATGAGGAGACGTATGAACATGAGGTATCCATTACTCCCCACTATTGACAAATTAACCTTAAAGTATGCATCCATTCATGTCTACTCAGTATGAAGCCTCAGATAAAGTTCTTAATACCGCACGAACAGGACTACCATCCCCTCCAACAATGGGTAAAGGGAGTGCAATTAACTCATAGTTACCTTCTTCCACATGGGACAGGACAGCACCTTCTAAGATATAGATTCCAGCATCAGCTAGTGCATGATGAGTAGGGAGCTCTTTGCTGTCAAGTGGATCAACGGAAGGAACATCTAAGCCAATCAGCTGAATCCCCTTTTTTGCTAATAGGGGAACGAGATCAGGTCTTAGATACGTACAGGTCTCTGGAAAGCGAGTGGGATCCTGCCAAGAATCCGTTCGAATGATTAATCTTTTTACACCCTCTAAAGAAATTCCTTCAAAATCTGAGGCCCCGATGGACATCCGATTTGGCAAATGAATCACCCGTACCTGTCCCATAAATATTTTCAAATCTAACTGATTAACTTGATCTCCGTTTACATCAAAATGATAGGGCGCATCCACATGCGTACCTGTATGAACACTCATCTGGATACGACCTACATTCACAGAACCGCTCTGTTCCTTTGTTACCGCTAAATCATATGTTAAAGGTGTATCTCCTGGCCACACAGGGATTTGTTCAAGTAGTGGTTGACTAATATCGATAATCTTCATGCTACCACATCCCGCTGATTTGGATATTGTAAGTATACTTGATCATCCATAATTTGTTTTAAGCGTGATATGGCATCGTATACATCAAAATAAGATGTATATAGGGGTATCGGAGCCAATCGGATCATATTGGGAGAACGATAGTCAGGTACAACTTCGTTTGCTTTTAATGCTTTACAAATACGAGCAGCATCTGGATGCTCTAAGCAAACATGGCCACCTCTTCTTGCCTTATCACGCGGGTTTACGATTTTAAATCCATGACCGACTAGTCTTTCTTCAATCAAATCCATCATATATTCTGTTAAAGAAAGAGATTTTTTCCTCAGGTTTGTAATTCCCACTTCGCTAAAGTGTTCAAGTGAACCCATTAATGGGGCTAAACTCAGAATATGAGGTGTTCCAATCTGAAATGCACCTACATCAGAAGCGGGTTCAAATTGGTGTAGCATATCAAATTGTTTCTCTTTATCAGAACCAAACCACCCTGCTAAACCTGGTTCTAAGCCATGGTGTTGCTCATGAACAAACAAAGCCGCAACTCCACCTGGTCCGCTATTTAAATATTTATACGTGCACCATACCGCAAAATCCACATGCCAGTCATGAAATGCATGTGGGATCACCCCAGCAGAGTGACATGCATCAATTCCAACTTTGATTCCCCGTTTATGTGCTTCTCTTGTAATGCCTGCTACATCAATTAATTGACCACTTCGATAATATACAGATGGTAAAAAAATGAGTGCGACATCATCCTCCATTGCAGCTATGATATCTGCTTCTTCAATTAATAAGCCATCATGGCTTTCGATTTGAATAAGCGCATCTTCAGGGTCATAACCATGTAATTTAACTTGACTCTGAAGCGCATAAATATCAGATGGAAAATTAAGCGTATCTGTTATAATTTTGTATCGCCGCGCTTGCGGTTGATAAAAACTGGCGATGAGTTGATGGATATTCACAGTCGTAGAACCCGTTACAATCACTTCATTTGGTTTAGCTCCTACTAGCTCAGCCATTTTTCGACCTAGTTTTTCACTTAATGTATACCATTCTCTTTTTCCCTGTGTCCAACCATCTATACCGTATTGCTTCCATGAGTCAAGCACCTCTAAAACAGTGGATTCCGCTCTTTTTGACATCAAACCTAAAGAGTTACCATTCAAGTAGAGTAACTTTTCTTTTATGTAGAATTCATCCCGATAACAAGCAAGTGGATCCGTTTGATCCATTTGTAGCGCCAACTCTTTCATCGTACGCATGCTATCTCTCCTCTATAATTTGGTACGTAAATCCCATAATTCCGGAAAAAAACGATGGTCCAATACTTGTTTTAGATATTGCACACCAGAAGAACCACCTGTACCACGCTTAAAACCAATAATACGTTCTACGGTTTTCATATGACGGAAACGCCATTGCTGAAGCCAGTCTTCAATATCTACTAGTTTTTCTGCTAATTGATACAAGTCCCAGTAATTTTCCACATCTTGATACACTTGTAGCCAAGCTTGTACGACACTTTCATCCCCTTCATAAGGCAAGCTCCAATCCCGCTCTAATACTTCCGGATTGATTTTAAAGCCAGCTCGCGCTAGTGCCATAATGGCAACATCATATATGCTTGGACTTTGATAGGCTTTTTCTAAACGTTTTTTTAACCCTTCATCTTTCTCGTATATTTTCATAATGTGAGGACTTTTATGGCCCAATGCGAATTCAATTAAGCGATATTGAAAAGATTGAAATCCGGATGACTGTCCTAACTGGTCTCGAAACTGAATATATTCTGACGGTGTTAGAGTGGAGAGCACATCCCAAGATTGAATAATTTGAGACTGAATCTTAGATACACGTGCTAACATTTTAAATGCTGCCGACAATTCCCCCTGTTTGATGTGATGAATAGCTTCGTCTAGTTCATGTAATATCAGCTTCATCCATAATTCAGTGGCCTGATGAATAATAATAAATAACATTTCATCATGATGGTTCGCTAATCCTTTTTGACAGGATAGCAGTTGATCTAGTTGTAAATATTCGCCATATGTCATTTCATTCTTAAAATCAGTATGTATGCCTTGTTCAAGATGCTGCTCTTTTCTACTCATATAATAGCTCCTTTGATTGCAGATGTATGGAGTCACTGTGATCATCCATGACCGAAATACACGCCTCATTTTTTGATTAATCTCTTTTATGGACTAAGCGTCTACTTATGACAAACCAGACCAACCAAATTAAGATGAATAGCAATATCCAGCCCAATACGGAAAGTGTAATTTTGATTGCCTTTAAGGTAAGTACCATTAAGATCACCAGTACGATAAAAGAGATCGGTAAAATTCGATTCAATATCGTTACCACTCTTTCTCTTTGCGATTTACTCAGTTCTAGTGCAATCTCACTTTGTTTCAATGAATCCAATTTGCCCCCGCATCCTCATTGGTAAAATAAGGATCAGGAGGCCATCAACCTAATCATACGCCTAGACTTCCCTCAGAAGATCCAGCGTGTGATTGTACACACCTATTATTTTAGCATAAGGTAACACATATCCTCATCATGACTAGTCAATTCATAAAACAATCGTTATACTGATAGTGCTTATTTATTTTAATATATAGAGGTAGCTAGCTAATACTACATCTATCAAAGGAGGAAATCATTTTGAGTAAAATTGCAATCGTAACTGATAGTTCATGTGATTTACCTAACGAATTAGTAGAAAAATTTAACATTACAGTAGTCCCCTTACGGATTAACTTTTCTCATGGAGAATACCGGGATGGAATTGACATTTCTTCTGATGAAGTAGCCGATCAACTAAAAACGGAAGTCCCTAAAACATCTATGCCTTCACCTGAAGATATTGAGCAAACGTTTATCCAATTACGTGATGCGGGCTATACCCATTGTATTGCACTTACGATTTCATCCAATATGAGTGGTACATATAACACATTTCGCATTATAGCAGAAGATTTTGAAGGAATGAAAGTAGAAGTAGTCGACACCAAAGGTTTATCTTGGGTGCTTGGCTTAATCGTACTGGAAGCGGCACGAATGATTCAAGACAAATTTGATTTTCAAGACATACTGAATGCGATGGATGAAATTAAAGAAAAAGTAAAAGGTTTTTTCGTCATCGATACATTAGAATATTTAAGAGAAGGAGGACGCATTGGTAGAGTAACGGCTTCCCTCGGAACAATGTTAAATTTAAAACCTGTTATTACAGTTGCTCCAGATGGGCGCTTTGTTTCATATGGTATGGGAAGGGGTAAAAAACAGGGTGTGAAAAAAATGTTGGTTCCAATCATGGAACAGCTGGAGTCTGCTCGCTCAAGTATCGCCATTTTCCATAGTAAAGCTGAAGCTGAAGCTGAAGCGTTAAAAGAAAAATTTAAGGATCTTGAAAACGTCTGTGACCTTTATATTAGTTCCATTAGTCCAACATTATTAGTTCATGCTGGACCCGGTATTCTCGGAATTGCGATCAGCACATTCCGTAAAGAAGATCAGTAGGAGGGCCCTATGAAAAAAGTACTAGTTTTAGGTGGAACACGTTTTTTTGGTAAACGATTGGTCCAACTGCTCGTAAAGCAAAATTATGATGTAACCATTCTGACTCGTGGTCAAACAGCTGATGAGTTTGGAGATAACGTCAGACGCTTGGTATTGGATCGAAATGATCTTCACGCATTAGAGCAAGCTTTAAAAGATCAGTTTTTCGATATCATTTTTGATCAGATCTGTTATACACCTGAGATGGCAGCACAATCGATTCATGCTTTCAAAGGGAGAACAAATCGGCTTATTTTCACTTCAAGCAAATCTGTGTATCAACCACAATCGTATGCGCTACCTGAAACTGACTTTGACCCCAGCGGCTATCCCATTTTAATGAAACAAACCGATTTATCCTATGCTGAGGGGAAACGTTTGGCGGAAGCCGTGTTTGCACAACAAACGGACATCCCAGTCGTTTCTGTTCGACTCCCAGTGGTGCTTGGACCCGATGATTACACAGAGCGGCTATCTTTTCATATTGAACATATCGCAGCTGGTACACCTTTCAGCGCTCCCAACTTAGACAGCAAGATGTGTTTCATTCATGCACAAGAGGCAGCCGATTTCTTATTATGGTGTGGCGAAGCCTCCTTCACAGGGCCGATTAATGCTTGTGCAAGTGGCCACATTCCAATCGGTGATTTTTTTAAGCTCATTGCACAAACCTTAAAAAAACCTGTGCATGTCATAGACCCAGCTGAAAGCGTGCCAGCCTCTCCTTATGCACCACCCACGTCTTGGTACATGGATAATACACTAGCAAGTAAGCATGGCTATGCATTCTCTCAGCTAATGGATTGGCTACCCGATCTTATCCGACAAGAAGCAAATACATAATACGTTGTAAACCGAACAATAATTGTTCGGTTTATTTTTCAACCACCACCACTGCTGCTATATTTTCTTTGATATCGCGCAAATGTAAGCAATGGAAAGATATAGGGATAACTATGATAGTAGATATACATCTGTCCAGCTAATCCTGCTCCTACCGGATAGGTTTCGGCTTCTTTTTTTTCATGCACGAGGAATAATAAACGTTCTATACCACGCCGAATCACATCATTTGGCGTTGAATGGTATGCAATGAGCGCATCTAATGCCCAAGCTGTCTGCACAGTAGTCGAATTTTTTAAGGGTACATACGCCTCTTTTAAATCACTATAACAAGATTCTCCCCATCCGCCATCTGACAATTGAATCTGATAAAGCCATTTCACAGCTTTTTGTACCATCTCCTCCTGTTTCGAAACCCTTATAGCAGCTAATCCTGTTAATGCAGCCCAGGTGCCGTATATATAAGCAATTCCCCAACGGCCGGACCATGCACCACTCGTTAATTGATTTTGTTTTAGCCATTGGTAACCTTTTTCTACTTCTGGACGCTCTCTTCCCCACCCGAGTGTAGTGCCCATAAATTCAAGTGTACGCCCAGTTAAATCAGCCGTAGAAGGATCGCCATAAACATATTTACCTTCTTTAAATGGCAAAAGTTGATGCCAAGACTTATTCATATTTTTCTCAAAAGCTGGCCAGCCCCCATCTTGATTTTGCATCGATTGCAACCAAGATAACCCACGATTCCATGTTTCCTGGTATTCTCCTTGACTTACAGAAGGTGCGAATGCACGTAAACAGGCTGAAGTGTCATCCACATCAGGATTAATCGTATTACAATCTGAAAAACCCCAACCGCCTGGTGGTGCATAAGGGTTATTTATAGACCAATCCCCTTTTTTAGTATGTTGCTTCTCATTTAAATAGCGTAAGCCTTTCTGAACGCATATGTGATGTGCGGGAAGCCCAGCTGTTTGTATGGCATATAAAATCAATGACGTATTCCATACGTTAGCTGTCGTTTCTTGTATATGCATGCCTGTTTGCATAGGATAAGCCATATTTAGAATACCTTGAATTGCCTTTTCAATGACAGGATGTGTCGCATCATACTTTAATGCGCGCAATCCATAAATCATTAAAAAAGTACTAGTCAAGTAATTATATAGTGTACCATCTGATTCAATTCGATTAAGCATGAATCGCTCTCCCCACTTGAGTGAGCGTCCATGAATAGAAAACCGTTTAAAATCAGACCCTAGAGCGCGTTCAATCTCCTTTTTTGTCCAAAAGCGGATATGTGGATCTGGTTTAAATAACGCTTTTGTATAAGGTAACCAATCGTTAATCTCCCACATCCCATCCAATTCGACACAATACTTTTGGTCAGCAGCAATCATGATTGGTGCTGTATGAACACGCGTATATCCAACAAAATCGAAAAAATGAACAGGGGACTGTAACGGTAATAAAAAAAATTCAACCGGTATTTTAGGAAAATCACTCCAACTACCATGTCCTAAAAGAGTGAGTAACACACGTGTCAATCCACCTGCTTCCCGTGGACCACCTTGTGAAATGATAAACTCTCGTGTTTTTTGTAATAGCCGATCATCCATATTCATTTTCCCAATATATAATAGCGCTAATGTCGCCTCAATCGTTTCGGATAAATTGCCTTCCCTCTCATCAGAAAACAGTTTCCAAGTCCCCTCTTTTGTACGTCTATGTAATAAACGATCTCCTATTTCTTGCTCCACATTTGGTCTTTTGATGTTAAATGAACGTAGCAAGATCAACGTAAGTGCATCTGTTTTCACTCCTGTTTCGAAGCAAAGGTCCCATGATCCATTTGCAGTTTGATTTTTGACCAACCAGTTGACCAATTCATCCATAGTCGCTTGTACATGTTTATGTATGGACGTCATATTTCTCCCCCTTTCAACTTCTCTTATCCCATCTATATGTAGAAGTTCCTATGTTTTATGAGCAAATATAAAGAAAACTCGCTGATCAGCGAGTTTTCTTTATATGAAGTGCTATGCTTTTAACTGAATCGAACAGGTAATTCGACTAAACCTCTAAATATCGAAGCGTTACGCCATTTGATTTGGTCTTCTTCTATGGCCAATTCCATATGGGGGAAGCGTTTAAATAAAGCATTTAATGCAATTTGCCCTTCCAGGCGTGCGAGCGGTGCCCCTAAACAAAAGTGAATACCGAATCCGAATGCAATATGGCGATTAGGTGTACGTCCGATATCAAGTTCTTCCGGTTTCTTAAATTGAGCAGGATCACGATTCGCACTCCCAATTGCTATCCACACACCATCTCCTTTTTTGATAGGCTGTCCATGAAATACAAAATCTTCATTTGCCCAACGTTGTGTGGTGATTTGTACTGGATTTGTAAAGCGAAGTAACTCTTCAACCGCCGTACCAATCAACTCGGGTTGTTCTTTTAGACGCTTAAATTGATCTGGGTGTTTCAATAGTGCTAACGTCCCATTTGCAATTAGATTTACAGTTGTTTCATGTCCTGCGATAATCAATAAAAAGAGCATCGAAAATAACTCTTCCTCCGACAATTTCTCTCCGTTTTCCTCAGCTTGTACCAGTCCACTAATTACGTCATCGGTTGGATGTTCACGCCTTGCTTTAATCAGTTCACCAATGTAATTTTTAAACGCTTTCATCTTTAATTGTGTATCTTTTATTTTAGATTCATCATTCGATTCATCAATTAAAGCATTTGACCATATCCGAAACTGTTCCCGCTTTTCCGGTGGAATACCCATCATTTCAGAAATAACGATAATCGGAAGTGGAAATGCAAAGTCAGACAATAACTCCCCTGTTGATTTTTTTTCCATTTCATCTAAAAGCTGATCAGCAATTTCTTCAATTCTTGTACGGAGATTTTCGATCATACGTGGGGTAAATACTTGATGAACTAATGAGCGTAAACGCGTATGATCAGGTGGATCTTTCATTAACATATGTTCAGATAAAAAGGCTAGATCTCGATCTTCACTTCGTTTCTGTAAATCTTCTTTAGAAAAGATATTGTTTACATCTTTTGTTAATCGATTATCTCGCAATAAAGCGACACAATCGTCATAGCGTGTGATCAACCATGAAGGCACTTCTTCTTGAAACCCCTTAAAAGTGAAATAATGAACGGGATCATGTTCCCGAAAGTGCGCATAAACTGGATAAGGGTCTTTACGATATTCTGGTGAAGTAATATCAAACACTACTTTTTCCATAGCGAACCTCTCCTTAACAATAAATCAAATAAACGGCTACTTATTACACTTATGCAATAATAGTTTATCGCTTTATGCGCAGATCGTAAATCCAAAATAACATAATTTAATTTATTTTTATATTTTTTTATCAACTCTTTATTTAATGACAAATGATTAAATGCAGGCTGATATGCCATTGACTTCTTATTTGCATCAGTTTATAATGCGTTTAAATGTTTAAACCAAAGAAAGGTTGGCGCATTATCTTGAAAGAAGAGGCAGTTGAAGTATTTCGCTCATGCATCCCCCTGTTTCATGCACTAAGCGATCCAGCACGACAAGATATTATTCTCATGTTAGCTCAACATGAGCATTTAAGTGTCAATGAAATTGCAAATCATGCTACCTTATCACGACCGGCAATTTCTCATCATTTGAAGGTACTGCGAGATCTTGGTATCGTTGCAATTCACAAACAAGGTACTTCTCACTATTACTATCTTACCTTAGATGACGCTACTTCTTTACTTAAACAACTTGTATACACAGTAGAGAAAGCTTGTGAAAAAGACAACTAGGGAAGCTTCGCTTCTACTAGCATACGCTTTAAATGTTTATATGTTTAAACGCTTAGATACTAAACTTACGCGAATTGGAGTGAATGACTTTGAAAAAAACCGCACTAATAACTGGCGCATCATCTGGTCTTGGTAAAGCATATGCATATCGACTCGCTTCCATGGGACATAACTTAATCCTTGTTGCACGCTCAACTGACAAATTAGAGGCATTAGCTAATGATTTAAACAACCAATTTCAAATCACATCTTACGTTATACCAATCGATTTAAGTGAAGCATATGCTGCCAAAAAGCTTTATCATGAACTAAACGAACGATCATTACATGTAGATATCCTCGTCAATAATGCCGGTGTGGGTGCCTCTGGTCCATTCATAGATCATACGTTTGAAGAAAACCATCGTATGGTCATGTTGAATATAACTACGCTTATGGAATTAACGCATTTACTCTTACCTGCAATGGTAAAGAAAGGATATGGCGATGTCATTAATGTCGCTTCTCTGATGTCTTTCTTCTCCTCTCCCTACATGTCGGTATACGCCGCAAGCAAAGCATTTGTATTATCGTTTAGTGAGGGAATATCAAGGGAATATATGAGTCAAGGAATTCGTGTGATCGCAATATGCCCAGGAACCACAGATACCAATTTCTTTGCCCAAGCACCTTTAGATATCAAGCAACGAGAATTCCGTACACCTGAACAAGTTGTTGATAGTACCTTTCGTGCGTTAGATCGTGGTAAATCACATACTGTTGATGGCCTCTCTAATACACTTTTAACTTTATTGCCACGTCTATTACCTCGAAAATTACTAACCGCCATTTTTGGCACAGCAATGAAAAAGAAAACTTCACAATCTTAATTCTTCGATAACCGTTATCAAAATAAGGGAGTGTATTTTGAGCGAAAATGCCTCCCCAAAACCCGCAGGAAGAAGCGAACAACTCGTCTGAAAAAGCAAAATAGACAATGATAAATTGTTAAAATAGTTAAAATGAATACATCTACTCTTACCTATACCTCTATATGCTAACCGCCTCGTTTATTCCGATTATACTTTTACTTCAATATTCGTTATAATGAGAATGAATATAAAAGATCGAAACATTAAACATATTTTTAAACCTAATCACGAATTGTATGGCGAGAGGGGGATATTATATAGGATATAAATGTTTAGACATTTCATATCCTATATCGTATAATATGAACAGAGCCAAAGTTATTTATTTGCCAGATGAAAATGGCAATCAGCTTGCACTCGACACTATTTTCTCTATTGCTCGAAAAGCTTCTAATGGTGATCAATTATCCGTTCAATTATTACAGTTAATTCGTCTAGGCATTCGTGATATTGAATTGAGAGGAATTATCGAATGGGATCAGTTTAGAGAACATCAACTCATTGTTGCAAATGAAAAAGGTTATTCCTTAACAGCTAATCTCATCAAGAAAATTGGACTAAATAAACCTCTATATGAATTCAGTGTTAATCATAACCATTTTCCAACAGATCAACGTGAACATGGATATTCATTTCGAATGATTCTATTTTCATACAACAAAGACTACACCCAATACCTGTTCTGTACGGACGCCATCATTCAAAAAGAGCCTACAGATACAGTATTTGAGAAAATGGTATCAGAGGCACGCAAAAGCTATCACCATTTCATGCGAGATCCGTCCAAATACGTATAGGGAGTGCTTTAGAATGAAAAAGCCCAATAATCAGGAAGAGTTACTACATTTTATTGATAATATACCTCAAGTGAAGGAGTTTATGGAAAACTTTCCGGTACAGATGAGAGACATTATCCTCGAACGTCGTCTGGAATTAGGCTGGACTCAAGCCGAGCTCGCCCGCCAAATTAAAGCTGTAACCGGCCACCCCATGACACAAGCTACAATATCACGCCTAGAAGGTGGAACACCTGGCATTACGGCTGACACATTTGATAAAGTCCTAAAAACCTTAGGGATGAAAAAGATACAAATCGAATTTGGGGAGACCCCTCTCGCTCCCGATCAGGGCAAGGCAAGTATTTCTTCCAGCTATTAATAGGAGTGTTGTTGCTTTATCACCTCCTTTTGGATAAACTTTTCATGCACCCTCTAATTGAGGGTGCTTCTTTCATTTGATCATAGGAAGGTTTTATTTTTAATGATACAAAAAATATTACAACGACTATCTCCTTTACAAATTTTTATCTCTGGCTTTTTGTTAAACATTTTGATTGGTTCCATTCTGCTCTATTTACCTATTTCAGCAGAACCGGGTGTCAAAGTAAGCTTTATCGATGCGATCTTTACAGCTACGTCTGCTACCTGTGTTACAGGCCTTGTTGTACAAGATACAGCGGCTACATTTAGTCGTTTTGGTGAAACTGTGATTATGCTTTCCATTCAAATTGGTGGACTTAGCTTTATGACATTTAGCGTACTGCTTTCTATTCTACTGGGGAAAAAAATTGGCTTAAAAGAGCGCATGGTTATTCAGCAGGCTTTTCACAACTCTGATTTACAAGGTTTGGTAAAGTTAGTGGTATCTGTTTTTACCATTTCTTTCATTGCAGAATTCATAGGAATGATATTACTTGCGATCCGTTTCGTTCCTGATATGGGTATATCACAAGGGACATATTATGCTCTTTTTCACTCTATTTCTGCTTTTAACAACTCTGGTTTTGACCTTTTTGGTCATGTCCATGAAGAGTTCAGTAGCCTAATTTACTATGCGACTGATCCACTCGTCAATTTTACAATTACTGCCCTCACCCTAACAGGAGGAATTGGATTTCTTGTTGTGATCGGCCTGATTAACTATCCGAAAACACGCCGTCTGAGCTTACATGTTAAACTCACCCTCACTGTAACAGGGTTGATCATAGCGATCAGTACAGTCCTCTTTTTAATATTAGAGTGGAATAACCCCCACACACTAGGCGCACTAAGCTTGCAAGAAAAGCTGACAGTCGGCCTTTTCCAAGGCTCTGTTCCTCGAACAGCCGGTTTTAGTACACTCAATGCAGCAGATAGCTATCTGCCTACACAGATGTTGTTTATGCTTGTTATGTTAATTGGCGCATCACCAAATTCAACTGGTGGAGGAATTAAGACCACCACGATTGCACTCATATACCTCACCGTATGGGCTATGATTCGCAGAAAAGAAGACATTGAAGTTTTTAAGCGTCGTATTTCGAATGACTTCATGTATCGTGCACTCGGTATTACGATGATGTACTTTGCTCTTATCCCCTTACTTACGATCCTACTAAGCATAACCGAAACACAAAACTTTAATGTGATCTTATTTGAAGCGGTTTCTGCAGCTGGAACTGCTGGATTATCACTCGGTTTAACACCAGAGCTCTCTCTACCCGGAAAACTATTCATTATTGTTACCATGTTTATGGGGAGAATCGGTCCCTTGTCGCTCTTATTTGCACTGGCGCATAATAAAACAAAAGAATCGATTCGGTATCCAACCGAACCGCTTATCCTTGGGTAAGCAGAGATCAGTAAAAGCTGCTAAGCATATTTGCCTAGCAGCTCCACAGTAAGAATAGCTTTTAATGAAATGATGAGAAACAGACTAACCCCGAATGTACTTATCCCACTGAACACAATTAGATGAGCAATTGATAACCACTTCAAAGCGAGGAAAAATTCAACAATCCCCCTCTTCGCATGCCATTAAGATTTATAACCGATGTATCTTCAATAACGATAGGATCGTACCTGAAACTGACGCTGGTGCCGTAACCGTTACGGTTCTTTTTCCCCGATTCACCAAACGAATGATACTGAAAGCGGGTACTGTAATATTGTTATAGCCAATTAATTGGTCAATCTCATCTTTACTTTCAGCATATCTTCGCGTAATCGCTCCCCGATTAATATTTAATTCTATAACGACAGGAGCAGATGATATCGCTTGCACAATCCAGTCAATTTGATATGTCCCTGAACGCGTTGTAATTAAAGCATCTATTTCACCTAAACGATTTCGGTTTACAAATACTCCCTGTTGATTACCTACATTTGTGAAAGTTAATACTTCGTTAGGAGAAAAACTTTTGGTATTTTTGCGAAAGACATCAGCAGAAACGGATTGCATATTTAACAATCTCCCTCCTCGATGCGAAAACAAAAAACTTTGTTTGTCTCATTAATTAATATATTCATATTTTCATAATATGATTGTACTCATTACAAAAAAACACTTGTAGCTGTCTCTTCAACAAATGTGAAGAGACAGCTACAAGTAAACACGTTTCAGCCAAGGCTGAAGGTCTTTGAGTACGCTAGGAGACAACGAGGGAATAGCCTCTTTTTGAATTATATAGCGCACGCCATTTGCATATCATAAAAAACGATCTGTCTTTTTGGGACAGATCGTCGTATCCTCTAATCTTAAGCAATGCTGCTAGTATCGATGGTTCAGTCTCATCCGTGTAGTAATGTCCACTCAAAATACACTTTCGATATTCCCCATCATTCTTCTTTTTCCTATCCACTCTATCACGCTAATGGAATGGTAAACCAAAACTCACTCCCTTGTCGCTGATTTTCGGGTTTGCGCACGCCGATTTCTCCTCCGTGTAGCTCGACAACAGATTTGGCGATCGCTAAACCTAGTCCTGATCCTCCCGATTCTTTGTTTCTAGACAAGTCCGTTCGATAAAAACGTTCGAAGATCCGATCCTGATCTGTTATCGCTACGCCTTCACCTTCGTCACGAACAACCACTTCGATTTTTTGTTCACTTTCATACATTTGAATCAAGATTTGAATGATTCCATTAGGTGGTGAGTGACGGATTGCATTTTGCAGAAGATTACCGATCACGCGTATGATTTTATTCGGCATCATATACAAAAAAGGAAGCTGTTCAGGCACCTTGACTTGCAAGTCAATCTTTTTCTCTTGTATCACAACAGTATGAGCATCTAATACTTCTAACAAGATACTTTCTAGGTCAGCTCGTATGGGCTCAAAACGCTCCTGACCCGCTTCTAGCTTAGATAGTTCAAATAAATCATGGATCAAACTACTTAACCGCTCTATTTCTTTGAGACTTGTCGTAAAGTAGCGTTCTCTAGTTTCCTGATCTTTTATCAAATCATCTTGTAGCGCTTCAAGCATCGATTGTACAACTGCGATAGGTGTTCTTAAGTCATGAGAGACATTCGCAATCAATTCCCTTCTAGCACGCTCTCCATCCTCTAGTTGCTGAAAGCTTTGGTTTAATTTACGTCCCATTTGTGTAAAAGCAACTTCCAAATCACGAAACTCTTGAGGTCCACGCTCACTTACACGTATTTCTGAAAAATCACGTCGGCTGATCTGATTCGTCACACGCATCAATTGTTCAATCGACTTTTGAATCGGTAATGTCATAAGCCAGTAGGCGATGATTGAGACCAAAACGGCGATGAAAGCAATACTGATAAAAAAACGTACTTGCTCAAAAGTTAACACCATCTGGACATAGCAGACAATAAGCGCAGCAATCATAATGCCATGACACAGTAAATTAATGATGATCAGCTGATGACGTAGTCTCATAGCTCCTCTCCTTCAGTTGGTTCAAACCGATATCCAATCCCCCACACCGTGTGCACCCACCTCGGTTTAGAAGGATTTTGCTCTAATTTCTCACGTAGACGACTAACAATCACAGTTACCACATTGCGATCTCCTTCATAGGTACTTCCCCAAATACGATCCAATAATTGCATTCTAGAGAAAACTTGTCTAGGATGCTGTGCTAATAGTAAAAGCAGATCAAACTCTTTCACAGTCAGCTCCAATTCATTGCCATATACTTCAACACGCCGCGTAGCCATATCGATTTTCAGATCTGGATATTGAAGAATTTGCGATGAAGTAGAAGGATTGCTCATCGTTTTCATTCGTCGTAGTATAACTTGGACGCGTAATACAAGCTCCCGTGGTGAGAAGGGCTTAGTTAAATAATCGTCTGCTCCGATCGTCAGTCCCAAGATACGATCCCGTTCTTCGCCACGTGCTGTCAACATCATGATCGGAACATCAGAGTGCAGGCGAATCTCTTCACATAATTGCCAACCATCTTTTTCTGGCATCATTAAATCTAAGATCACTAAGTCCGGTTTATGATGCAAAAAAGCATGCAATCCTTCTACACCATTTATGGCTGCATAAACCTCATAGCCTTCTCGCTCCAAGTAACGCTTACAAACCTCACGAATACTCGATTCATCTTCTATCATTAAAATACGCGCTTTGGTCATCCGGTTTTCTCCTCCTTTCATTCATCTTCATCTTTCTTCGTTCTCCACTTCTTATATATCAATGGGGTAATGGATAGCAACACCACAAAGCCAACCGCTACAAAAAAAGTAGGTGAAAAAATGTGATGTAGGGATGAACCCAGGTAGTTAAAAGCAAATGCTCCCGGTATAATGCCTATTGTAGTAGCAATTGCATAATCTCGAAAGCGAATTTTGGTAAGACCTGCACCATAATTGATGACATCAAAGGGAACAAGAGGTACTAATCTTAAAAATAATATCGTTCGAAAACCGTATTTATCTGCTTGAGCCTCGAAGGATTGCAATCTCTTTCCTATTAACTTACGTACTGTATCTCTACCTAACCATCTTGAGATGCCAAATGCAAGATAAGCGCCTAATGAAGCGCCAATTAAATCGTATAATGTACCCCAAAACGGTCCAAATGTGAGTCCTCCTGTTAGCGTTAAGATCAGCGCTGGAAAGAAAAACAGTGGACGAACCGCATATAAGAAGATATATAGTATAGGAGCCCACACCCCAAATGAGAGAATGAAGGCCTGAATTTTATCAGGTGTAAATTGGGTCAAATCAAAATACTGCAACACAAATACGCCTACTCCAATAATGAACAACCATATAACCAATTTTAAGTTATTCCTTTTCATTTTCATCCCTCATCTAAACCACCGCACATATCGTGCAATCCATTTCGTTATTTTACTCGAAAACAGTTTATCTCTCCAGAATAAATCAGCCGTTTTTTGCAAGGCACCTGTCCGCGCTGGATAGGGATGAATCACTTGTGATAAATCCCCAATTTTATGACCATATCGCTTCGCAAACACAATCTCTTGCATCCAATCTCCCGCATCAGAGCCGACCGCGTGTGCTCCTAATATCACACCACGCTTGTCGGTAATTATTTTGACAAGTCCCGCCTCCGCTTGTTCTGTTATAAAACGATCCGCTTCAGCTAGTGTCGTTTTGTAAACCTGAATTTTGGTATCTTTCTGTCTGGCTTCTCTTTCTGTCATTCCTAGATGAAAAACTTGCGGATCCGTATAAGTAACCCACGGGAGATGTTGATAGTTTATTTTACGTCGCAAGCCCAGCACTGCATTTGAAACAACCAGTTTCCCCTCTTCCCCGGCTGCATGTGTGAAAGCAAACTTGCCAATCACATCCCCAACCGCATAAACATGCTTCAAGGTGGTTTGCAAGCGGTCATTCACCACAATTACGCCTCGTTCGGTCTGAATCCCCACCGAATCTAAATTTAATGCTTCAATATTGGGGGTTCGTCCTGTAGCAACGAGTATATCTGTAACCGCAATCTTCTTTTCTTTGCCTTGGTGAATCATCACCACTTGTTTCGCTTCTTTCGTCACGCTAACTTCTTTTATTTCAGCACCCGTAAAAATCTGAATTCCTTCCTCTTTTAATGTTTTCATGACAGGAGGAATGCAATCCTCATCATCATGGATCAAGATTGATGGGGCCATTTCCACAACTGTGACTTGACTTCCAAAACGAGCAAAGGCTTGAGCGTATTCTAATCCAATGGGCCCTCCCCCGATGACAAGCAAGGACTTCGGTGTTTGTGACCGTTTTAGAATGGTTTCGTTGGTCTCATATCCTGCTTCCCGTAAACCTTGAATTGGCGGAATAAAAGGACGCGCTCCCGTTGCGATCACAATACGTTTACCATATATTTTTTCAGAACCATCAATTATCATTTCATGTTTACCAGCGAAGCTGCCACGTCCATCATAATAATCGATCCCCATATCGATGAAACGCTGTGGATCATCATGTTTTTGAATGGTTTGGATCGCTCGCTCAAGTCGAGCTTTAGCTTCTTTAAACTCAGGTTTTCCTTCCGTCTTAAGCCCAAATTCACCAGCCGATTTCGCCGTATAGATAAGTTTTGACGAATGAATGAAAGATTTCGTTGGCACACATCCAGTCCACAAGCAATCTCCACCCAAAGGACCAGGATCGATTAAGGCCACTTTAGCCCCAAAGCTCGCTGCACCCGCAGCCGCGACGAGGCCCCCTGCACCACCACCTAATACAATCAGGTCATATTTTTTCATCTTCATAATCCCCCTTGTTTAAACAAAGATGTAAATTCTCCGTATCCTTCATCTTCTAACTCTGCTAAGGGTACAAACCGCAGTGCGGCTGAATTGATACAATAACGTCTTCCTGTTGGTGCAGGACCATCATCAAAAACATGACCAAGATGGGAGTCCGCTTTTACACTTCGCACCTCCGTCCGTATCATTCCAAAACCAAAGTCTTCCACTTCAACCACAGCATCCTCCGTTATCGGTTTTGTAAAACTGGGCCATCCAGTGCCTGATTCATACTTATCTAATGAGGTAAATAAAGGTTCACCCGATACAATATCTACATATAGTCCTTCTTCCTTGTGATTCCAATATACATTTTGAAAAGCTGGTTCTGTTCCATTTTTCTGAGTCACTTTATACTGTAATGCTGTAAGCTGCTCCTTCTCTGCATGATAGGGATCTGCTACTTGCTCCTGAATCATTTCTGTATCAAGTCTACAACCTGAGAGTAGCAAACCGATAACAGTAAGTACAATCACACCTTTCATGGGAAATTCACGCATGAGTCTCCATCCTTTCATTCCAAACCATATTATCTTTCATCCTGCCAAACCTCGTCCAAATACTGATCTCTCCCCGAGTTCTTTCGATATATTTGGTATTGAAATGTATTCTTTTTATAATAATCTTGATGATATTCTTCAGCTCTATAAAAAGTATCCGCCGCACGAATTTCCGTGACTAACGACATAGAGAACCTATCTGATAAAGCCAGTTCTTTTTTTGATTTTTCTGCTGCCATTTTTTGTGATGCATGATGATAAAAAATGGCTGTGGTATAGGATGATCCACGATCCACAAACTGACCAGACGGATCTGTGGGATCAATTTGTCGCCAATATACATCAAGTAACTCTTCATAGGAAACCTGGCTAGGATCATAAATTACTTGTACAGCTTCTACATGACCCGTATCGCCTAAAGTTACTTGTTTGTATGTCGGATTTGGTGTTGTGCCACCTGTATATCCCGAAACTACGCTTTTAACACCTGCTAGCTTTTCAAAAGGAGGTTCCATGCACCAGAAACACCCCCCTGCGAAAGTAGCTACTTCCTTCATCTCACTATCTACATCTACTTGAAGTTCAACACTACCTGTTGACTTGTATAACAAACTATTTATTGATTTTACGCCTATAAATAAAAGAATAAAAGCACCTATGACATATACGCCTCTTTTTAACCATTTCTTCATCAAAATCGATACACGCCCTCCCACATAAATCGTTAAATAAATAGGTTGCATTTATGATACAAAATGGATCTATCATAGTGATGCAAAATGTATTGCAAAAGTCTTGCATTTCTTAACACAACAAAAACGCTCTCTATTTTCCAATAGAAGAGCGGCTTCTTCAAATGATGCTGATATTTTTCAAACTATCTTTTCTTACCACTTGATAGATATACAACCATCATACTAATCAAAAAAGCGCATACACTTACGATGAATGAGAGTAATGCAACAAGAGATCCCAACACTTCCATAGAATGCGGAGATGTATTCATAAGCGCATACAACGAAAAGAGCCCGATGATTAAGAAAAAGCTATTTCCTCCTAGTGCTACCAATAGTCTCTCTTTTTTACGCCCACTAAATTGCCGGCCCATTTTCATCCACAACCAAATATAAGCAACAACACTTATACCCCCGATAAAAACTGGCATAACAGCGAAATTAAAATAGGCAGTAAGATAGAAAAAAGCTAAGGTTAAACCATAAACCACAACATTGAGTAGGAAAAGCTTAATGATAAACATCCTATTTTGTCCTTTTAACTGTGACAACCCTATCCCGCCTTTACTTTAAAAAGATTAAGAATTGAATTATACATTTATTATAACTTGTGAAAGCACTATTTGAATAAATTAATAATGGTATTTTTACCCATCTAGTAATAATTAGCAGATACAAGCTCTTTTCTTATTCCATCCATCTATTTTTGTAATATTAAGTCGAACTAACAAATCTTTACAAAACATGTGAAGATGGTATACTAGTTTTATTTGAATTTGGAGGGTATTTATGAAACGTATTATAGGAATTATAGCTTTATTGGTACTCATTAGCGGTGGAATCTATTGGTACCTATCTATGGACAAACCAAAGATTTCTGATACAAAAAAAGAAGATGAATCCCTAGTTACTGAAATCACTCTTGTATTTAAAACCCTAGACGGAAAGCGGACAGGTGCCAACTTTAATCTGAAATGGGGAGATAAGGATAGTTGGAGAAATGAAACAGCTCCATATCCTGGGGATGAGTTTAAAGATCAGGATGGTAAATATACAACTCTTTTCTCAGATAGATTAGATCTAATCGTATATTATCGAGGACAGGAGTATCAATACAACTTTGAAGGAAATGGAAAATCTTTATATAAAGAGATTATACTTCCTCATACTTCACTCTGGTCTCATGTAAAGACAGAGCCCGAAAAAAAGATAACTACTAAAAAAGAAGTGATACAATTAGCTGATTATCCATTAAAACAAAAAGAGCAGCCCTTTTGCGATCCGAATGCATGTGAAGAAATCGGCAATAAAATGCTTACTAAAATCAAAAAGAAACATGGGAACATCTTAGATGTTTATACCAGCTATTCTAGTAATAAAGAGTATAAGCAACTGGGGATGTATGAAATTGAAAACTTAGCACTCGTTCCCGAACCCCTAGATATAGACCAAAATGACGATTGGCAACAAGTGAAAGATCCCCCCCAAAAAATAGAACAGCTTTGGAACTTCTGGAATTCCATCATCCCTGAAAAACATGCACATAAATTAGATAATCTCTATTTTTTTGCCTATGAAGATTATTTAACCGAGTTGAATTACGATCAATATGGTTGGGGTTTGGGAATGAATATCTCCCCTTCATTTAATAAAAAAGCTTATATTAATTCTTTTATATACCAGCTTGGTGAAATTATTTCAAGTTATGAAGATTCCATTGAATATGTTGCAACGGATAACTGTAAAAATTATTATTATAGGTATTGGTCTGGTTGTAGCTATGAGGACTCATATATTAACCAATTCTATCAAGCTTATTGGAAAGATATAGAGAAGCCTTGGAGTTTCTTGGATACTATTAATAATACAGAGCATCGCTTACAATTTTATAAAAATCATCAGTCCGAGTTTTTAAATGAATTTGCAACTCAGGATGCCGTTTCAGATATGATGGAATCCTTCTCATACTTTATATTTAATCCTCCACCAAAGGAATTGAACAAAATATCGAACCAAAAAATCGCCTTTTTTTATCAGTATCCTGAACTAGTTGAGTTACGGGCTGAGATATTAACCAACATTGATGAAAATTTATAGATAAAAAATGCTCTCTGAAATATGAGAGCATTTTTTTGTAGTTATGGGTCATAGGCTATCACTAACTAATGGCATTTCGATCGTTTCAGCCTCTAATACTTCTTTAGGAATCGCAACATCATGGATCTCATTCTTAAACTCAGTTATTGAGTTAAAGTCAAAATTCAACTTTTTATTCGTTTGGAGCGAATTATCAGCTTCAATAAGAGTCGCTTTCAGAAGTACCTTCTGTCTCGTGAGCCGATAGCTATTCTTATCAATCCATAAATACATGGACATATCATCAAATTGAATACCTTCATTTTTTAGTTGGTTATTTGGTAACGCTTGAATGTCTTTTTGTGCTAGTTCACTTAAAACCTTTTCATCTTGAGTACGAAATTCAATTATAAAATATGAATCGTCTTCTGTGAATGAAACATCCTCTTTTAATTTAGTAATCCTAACGATTTTTTGTAAGATTCCTTTCACAGTCGCGCCATGTGTTAATTGATTCATAAAATCTTGATTATAGGGAAGTTTCCCCCATCTTTCTTCCATAGGTAAGTACATAAACATCGCGTTCTCATTTTTGTACATTTCCATCCTTTGAGATATATTTCCGTCAATTGTGGCCCCTTCCATCTCATAATTCAAGTAATAATTACCATCGGCTACATCTTGTTGCATATTTACCTTAGCCTCCATCAATGGCTCATAGTCATCTATCGGTGATATTGCCATATCTAAATCAGTTTCCAATGCATATCCTCTTGCCTTCTTCATAGAGTCCATCATTTTTTCTGTTATTGTTTCTACTGTCATTTTCTCTTCTTTTTTAACTACTTCCTGTTGTTTCACACCATTTACGGCTGAAGCACAACCTGTTAGCAAAGAACTAATAATGATGAAAGTCAGTAACGATCTTAACATTAAAACATCTCCTATTATTAAATTAAAACCCTATCAATATATCATAGGAAACATTCTGTTTCCAGATATATTGATAGGGTTATTAAAAATTGGGTTAAGAAATATAGTTATATCAATCATGAAACTTATACGATGAAGCCAAAGTCTTTCTTATCTTACTTCGTAAAGCGTTGACCATAACCAATAAATAGGGTTAACAACAGAAAAAGTATTGCAGGAAAGGTTTTCGTTAAGCCATCCCCAGCAAGAATATGGACGCCAATTGCTCCCACCATGATCACAGCTAACAACCCTGCACCCCAAAGTCCATACTTATGCTTCCAAAGCCCTGCCAACAAACCAATCCCACCTATTATTTCTAAAACACCGGTTACATACATAAACCAAACGGGCAATCCAAACTGATCCATTTGACCTGCTAATGCCTCAGCATTCAATAGTGGCATACTTCCAAAAAAGATAAACGCTAGACCAACTAAAGCCTGTATGCCTTTAACTGCAATTTTCATTTTTATCTCCTTTCGATTCCTATTATTACGAATAATAAATATGACATCCTATATCGATCATACCAAAGTCATACCCTTTAATATATGTTTTTTAAATGAAAATAATGAATTCTGCCTAAGTTCCTATTTTTTATTAATTCAATGAGATGCTACTTCCTCTATTTACAATTCGATATACAAAAAATGCAAAGATCAAACAGAGGCGCCTTTGCTGAAAAGGCGCCTCCCATTTGATCCTTTTATTGATCATCCGCTATCAAGCTAAACGGTGCTGTATAAGCACTTACATCGATGAAATAATCTCCTGTTCCTGAAGTTGCTTTTATTTGAATGGTATATATGCCTTTAGTGGTAGGTTGATAATAAATATGTTTGAAGGGGCTATTACCTGTACTAGAACTTACTAGTTTGTTATCCGCATCATACAGATACAAATCAAAATCTTTAGCAAAGCTCCAATTTGGAATAGTTAACGATACAGAGATAGGAACGCCATTTTCTAGTTTTTGCGTGTCAATCTGCCACGTATCACTGATGTTTGAACTCGGCAAATCTTCTTCTCCATACTTCAGGTTAGGAGTAAATAGCCCCTCTGTGATTTGGCCATTTTTTGCAATTTGAACGGCACCATATGTGTTAATTTTTCCAATTCCATAATAATAATCAACACCACGTGGCCCCATATCATGGGCCGTTTCGACTAAAATTGATTTTATTTCGGAGTATGTCAGGTTTGGATTTGCTGCTATCATAAGCGCCACACTACCTGCCACGTAGGGCGAGGCCATACTTGTGCCGCTGTATGCAATATACTGATCACCACTGTTGGCTCGCGGAGCTATGATATTAACACCCGGCCCTGAGATATCCGGCTTTACCCTTCCATCTGCTGTTGGCCCCCGACTAGAAAAGCTCGCTAAGGCAAATCCACCCCTAGAGGGGTCTGCCAGCGCTCCAACTGTAATCGCATCTTGAGCTGCTGCAGGTGTACTAATCGTTCGTTCGTTTGGACCTCCATTTCCAGCCGATACAACGGGTACAATGCCTGCTGCTGCTACCTGATTAACGGCTTGTGAAAGCGCATCATTTCCATCTGAACTTCCACCCGCACCTAAGCTCATATTTAACACATCGATACCATACACTTCTTTATTCGCAATAACCCAGTCTATTCCTGCCAATACACCACTAAAAGTACCACTACCAATGGAATTAAGCACTTTCACTCCCACTAAGGAAGCACCAGGTGCGGCACCCTTGTACTGTTCTCTACTCCCCTCACCAGCAGCAATTCCTGCTACA
Organism: Polycladospora coralii; assembly: GCF_014773435.2. Classification (GTDB taxonomy): domain Bacteria; phylum Bacillota; class Bacilli; order Thermoactinomycetales; family Thermoactinomycetaceae; genus Polycladospora; species Polycladospora coralii. The sequence continues at coordinate 719,549 of NZ_JACXAG020000001.1, forward strand.
TGTGTGCCATGACCTTGGTCATCGTATGGTTGGGATCGACCATTAATCCCATCATACCAACCTACTACCTTACCGCCATCTAAATTGACATGATTAGGATCAATGCCAGTATCAACAATGGCGATTGTGGCATCCTCTTTCGAATAAGATGTTGAATCTCCATCCATATCTCCATCTATATTTAACTTGTTTTCCTTATTCACTTCATGCGAGCCAAACCAGATTGTTGATTTGTACATATGCGCCTTTACAGTACTATCATATTCAATTTGCTTCACTTGCTTCATATTCACTAATGCTTCAATTTCGCTTATATTCACATAGGCTGCCACCATAGGCAAGGTACGATAAGATTTTTTAATCGTTAATTTCGGCATATTTTTTTGTAGCGTTAAAGCTTCCTTGCGATCCGACAAAGTAATAATAACAGGAACCTTTTTATCATTTTCCTTTGCATGCATGTATGGCATCAGATTACTAAATACTTTACTTCCATCCTGCTTTATCCATTGTAATTGGTTTGTAGCTAAGGAGTTGGCCGGTTGAAACATAGCTAGACTTGAAAAAACAAGCAGAATCGCCATACACGAGCTTAGGTACAGTCGTCTCATCACACATCTCTCCTAAACGGATTTATTTTCACATCTTTTAGTTTATTTATTATTTTCAATTATATGTATTTATTTTCATTAAGAATTTATTAAGATCCATTTTATAGTCATACTGCAAATGAATTATAAAAATGAAGTTTCATGACTTTCAAATCTGGGAAGTTAAATGATCAAGAGGAATAAGCCGTCTAATGACTAACAAAGGAGTGCTCTGACATGATTAAAACGTTATTAGTAATTGCCTTAATATTATGGCTAATAGGTGTGTTAACAAAGAGAAGTTTTGGCGGATTCATTCATGTTTTACTTGTGATAGCCGCTATATTATTAATATTAGAATTATTGTGAATATTATAAGATATGTATATTATGATTTTTATGACAGCTCCACTTGTAGTCATCTGCGGCATCGACACCAATAGGCTATGAGCGGAGCTAGAGGTTTTTCTATTATGTTTTTCCATAGAAACACCTCTAGCTCTTACTCTAAGCGTATCGGTTTAGCATGATAAGAAAGTTCGATGTGACTCTAAAATAAAGTCCCATTTTTGTAAAAAAATGCAAGCATTTATAAAAATATTAAGTTTATCGCACTCGTTTGGATAATGCTTTATCTAAAGGGGTTTTTATCGTGAAGCGATCATGCCAAACAGACCAGCTAGTCAAGTAAGTCTTCTGCAACTAACCAGGTAATATGGTGTGATAATGCTATACTTATAATGTATACGAACGCTGAATATAAGGAGGTAAGATGTTTGGAACAACATAAACTTACCAAGAGCTTTTCTTCAACATACGGAAAAATAAGTTATGATATAAAAGGTGAAGGCCCCTCCGTTGTGCTCGTACATGGAACCCCTTGGTCTTCTTTTAATTGGAGACATATTATCCCTGCACTTAGTCAGTGGTTTACTGTGTACTACTACGACCTTCTTGGCTATGGTTATTCTGAGAAGACTGATATAGATGTCTCATTAGGGATTCAAAATAAAGTGCTTTCTGAACTTCTTGATTTTTGGGGATTAAAGAACCCGATGATTATTGGACATGACTTTGGTGGGACAACCGTCTTAAGAACTCACCTTTTAGAAGAACATCATTTTGAAAAAATAATACTCATTGACCCGGTCGCAATAGCTCCATGGGGATCACCTTTCTTCTCACACGTAAATAAATACGAATCTGCGTTTCAAGGTATACCTGCATATATACATGATGCAATGGTTTCGACTTATGTTCAGGGAGCCATGTATAAAGAGATGGACAAGGAAACCTTAAAAGGCATAAAGGCTCCCTGGTTAGGCACTATAGGGCAACAAGCTTTTTATCGTCAAATCGCACAAGCAAATCAAAGGTATACTGATGAGATTGAACCGATTTACAACACTATAAACAAGCAAGTATTAATTATATGGGGAGAAGAGGACACATGGGTACCCATTGAAAAAGGTCGAAAATTACATAAAAAGATTAAGAAATCAAGTTTCATTTCTATACCAAGAGCAGGTCACTTGGTTCAAGAAGACCAACCAAGTATTCTTTTGTCTTATATTTTGAAGTTTCTTTTTAAGTAGAGACGATGTAAGGTTTCGGAACAAATCACATATTATTTATCGTTTTTATAGAACAATAAGCTTGTCCATTTCGATTAAACTGATTCCTTCTGATCCATAGTTAAAATGAAAGTGCTTGGAATCGGACAAGGAAACTGTGAATCCGATGTTTCAGCCAAGGCTGAAACATCGGGGAATCAGGTGGAGACTCTACTCTATCTGACTAAAGCCCCACAATCCACCCTAAAGATCAATGAATGGGAGCTGGAATATGTTTAGCATCCCTTTTTAAAACCATCTGGTACGGATAAAGCTTTCGGCCCCTGTGAGATTAGATTGTTTTCCTAATGCGATCATTCTGGGAATAGCAGACACATCATCTGCTGCCACCGCTTCTGCCCCAAGATTAACGTTAATACGGTTAAAGCGATCATTCAATAAACTTTGACTATATTGTGTATCGATTTCATTTACGCCATCAGAATTCACTGTATTTAACGGGAAAGTAGGCTGGAACTTTTCATTCCGATTCGGATTTAGAGACCACTGAATCGCACCCCAATTTTCTGTTCCGTTTAAGCGGTAGGGATTAAAACCAGTACCAATAGATAATAACACAATATCTTCTAGCCTCTGCCTTCCAAACCTCCGATCGACCCCATAGGAAATGCCAAGCATACTTGGATTATTTGCAAAAACACCGCCATCAACGAAGTTCATATAAGATGGAAATGCAATGGGTAAAGATTGAGAAGCAACGGCGGCATCTACAACTCTGACACTTGCATTGGGCGAACCAGGAAAGTTATTAAAAACGGCTGGGCGCCAAGGACCGCTCGGAGTCCTGACCTGAAAAGCAGGTACCACAACCCGTTTTTTTAATTGATTAAGTCGAAGTGTACCTGTTAGAAATTGTGTCATCGCAATAATTAAATTGCGATTGGAATATTCCGGTTGATTTAAAGGTGGACGAGGATTAGAAAAAACAAAGCCTGCATTTTGAATGAGAAATTGAAGGCTTTCTTGTGGGGTTTTGCCCGATGCCAATCCCAAGCCTAGAGCAGCACCCGCAGATGTACCAGCAATCAGATCAACAGATTTTAATAAGGTAGGAAATTTAGCTGCTAAACGTATTAAAATGGTAGCCGTATAGGCGGACCGGATTCCTCCACCATCTAAAGTGAGAATGCGATACTTTCTTCGTTGTACCATGATAATCACCTCCATGATGCATATTATGAAGGTGATTACCCTAATGTGAAGGATACGATAGCACAACCCCCTGCTGGAGTAAAAACACTCCAGCAGGGGGTTGTTTCATGATACCGGCTCTTTTTTATCAAAGAAAAATTTTAATGCATCGTACACTTGCCCTTTTTCTTTAATCACATAGTACATAAATTTCTCATCTCTGAGAGGGCGATAAGCACTCATCAGCGTACTGTGGCGATTATATTGATTGACTTCACCATAACCAAAAAGATTGGATCGTTTCATCAACTCTCGCACGAGCTTCACACATCTTTCATTATCAGAAGTGAGATTATCGCCATCGGAGAAGTGAAATGGATATATATTATAGCGACTGGGTGGAAAGCGCGTATCGATTATTTCCAATGCTTTGCGATAAGCAGAAGAACAAATTGTACCGCCACTCTCTCCCTTAGTAAAAAATGCATCTTCGGTTACCTCTTTGGCTTCGGTATGGTGGGCAATAAATACGATTTCTACTTTTTCATACTTGGTGCGAAGGAACCGAACCATCCAGAAAAAGAAACTACGTGCAATATATTTTTCAAATATTCCCATTGATCCACTTGTATCCATCATCGCGATGACTACCGCACTAGAATGTGGAATCACGACATCTTCCCATGTCTTAAAGCGTAAGTCATCAATAGATATTTTCGCTTTTTGATGCTTGTCGACTAATGCATTTCGCTTGATGGCAGCAAGTAAAGTGCGTTTTTTATCAATATTACCCATCAATCCCTTTTTGCGTACATCATTAAAGCGTATATCATCGACGATCATATCCGTTTGCTCTTTTTGCTTCAGATTAGGAAGCTCCATTTCAGAAAACAAAATCCCTTCCAGCTCTTCAATCGAGACTTCCGCTTCATAGTAATCAGAACCAGCCTGATCACCCGCTCCTTTTCCTTTGCCAGGCCCTTTCTTTTGTCCTTTTTGGGGTTGTTCACGACCAAGCAAGTCCCCCACTTTACTATCTCCACTACCTTGCCCCACATGTTTATTCTTATTGTGATTATAGCGAAAACGAAATTCTTCCATAGATCGAATCGGTACTTTTACAATTTGTTTACCATCAGACATGATGATGTTTTCTTCACTAATCAAGTCTGGTAAGTTCTTTTTAATAGCCTCCTGTACTTTTTCTTGGTGTCGCATCTGGTCCTGATACCCTTTCCGATGAAGAGACCAGTCCTCTTCCGAAACGATAAAAAGGGGGTGTTTCATCTTTTTCACCTCCCATATCCAGTTGCGATACACAATCTTTATCGATTTAACAAACTTCCCACATAACGTAAGAGTTCATTAGCGCTTGCTGGTGTATAGCCGTAATCCTCTACTAGGCGATTAATGACTTCATTAATCTTTTTTAACTGACTTTCATCTGGTGTTTTGGTAGAAGTCGTAATTTTAACGACGTCTTTTAAGTCGGCAAATAATTTTTTCTGAATCGCCTCACGCAGCCGATCGTGGCTGTTAAAATCAAATCTTTTTCCTTTGCGTGCGTAGGCTGAGATCCGAATTAAGATTTCCTCCCGAAAGCCCTTTTTAGCATTTTCCGAGATACCGATCTGCTCTTCGATTGAGCGCATTAATTTTTCATCTGGTTCAATCTCTTCTCCAGTAATGGGATCTCTCATTTTTTGCCAATTACAATACGCTTCTACATTATCCAAGTAGTTATCCATCAGATTTTTGGCTGACTCTTCATAAGAGTAAACAAATGCTTTTTGAACTTCTTTTTTAGCAATTTGATCATATTCTTTTCGGGCAACTGAGATGAAGTGTAAATAACGCTCACGCTGTTCTTCTGTGATCGACGGGTGTTGGTCTAAACCATCTTTCAGTGCTCTTAAAATATCGATTGCATTAATAAATTTAGTCTCAGTGCGAATCAACGCACTTGATATGCGATTAATGACGTAACGAGGATCGATACCAGACATGCCTTCATCCAGATATTCCGTCTGTAACTCCTGTAAGTCGATTTCTTTCGTACCTTCTACGGTGTCACCGTCATATAAATACATCTTTTTGAGTAGATCCATCCCCTGTTTTTTTGATTCTTTTAGTCTAGTCAGCGTCGAGAAAATGGCAGCTGCACGTAATGAATGCGGAGCAATATGAATATGTCCCAAATCACTTTGTTTAATCAATTTTTGATAAATTTTTTCTTCATCACTAACCTTGAGATTATAAGGGACGGGCATCACAATCATACGAGATTGTAGTGCTTCATTTTTCTTATTGGCAATAAATGATTTGTATTCTGTTTCATTCGTATGCGCTACAATTAATTCATCCGCAGAAATAAGTGCAAATCTTCCTGCTTTAAAGTTTCCTTCCTGTGTCAAGGATAATAAATTCCATAAGAATTTCTCATCACACTTTAACATTTCTTGAAATTCCATTAATCCTCTGTTTGCTTTATTTAATTCTCCGTCAAACCGATAAGCACGAGGATCAGACTCTGATCCAAACTCAGTAATCGTAGCAAAATCAATACTTCCTGTCAGATCGGCAATATCTTGGGATTTAGGATCAGACGGGCTAAATGTACCAATACCCGTACGCTCATCTTCTGATAAGAGTACCCGTTCTACTTCCATTTCTTCAATACGTCCATTGTATTTTTCCTTGAGACGAAAACGACATGATGGACATAAATTACCTTCTACTCTTACTTGATAGGATTGTTCAAATTCCTTGCGTAGCGAGTGTGGAACGAGATTAAGTGGCTCTTCATGCATCGGGCACCCTTTTATTCCATACAATGCACCCTCATCTGTCCGTGAAAAACGCTCTAATCCCTTTTTCAACATCGTAACAATTGTGGATTTACCACCACTAACCGGCCCCATTAGTAACAATACACGCTTTCTTACATCAAGCCGACGAGCTGCCGAATGAAAGTATTCCTCTACCAGACGTTCGATCGCACGATCTAGTCCAAATAATTCTTCGTTGAAAAACAGATATTTTTTATTTCCTTCTGCATCGGTTTCTATCCCAGCTTGCGCAATCATATTGTAGACGCGAGAATGAGCAGTTTGAGCCACTTGTGGATTCTTTTTTACGATATCTAAATAGTCAGCAAATGTTCCTTCCCATCTTAGCTCTCGCTCATGATCGTGATACTCAGAAATACGTCGTAAGATATCCATAGAAAGCTCCTCCCATTCATCAAGATTTCATCAAGGACATTGCCTTGCATGTGAGGGAATCGCTATGATTTAGAACCTTGAACTGGGGCATCCTCTATTAAAATGACTAACCTCACATTATATAAATTGCGAATAATTACCAGTTCATATCGCGTTATCTTCATCATTCATTCCATCCTAAAATGGAATATGCAAATCCTTAAGAAGGATACAATAAGATTAATATTAATTATATGCGTGGTTCTTAAGGGTGTTACTTCTATTTTATCAGAATTTATAGAAAAATAATAGGGTAACTAGTCACTTTACCTACTTTTCTTTATGGATTATGCACAATAAGCTCCATAGTTAAGTAGGGAGCTTATTGACACTTATACTATACTACAGTCCAGCTTGTTTCCACATCAAAGATAAATGAATCCATCTCTATATCCATTCGTTGAAAATCAACCACAAGTTGTGTGATACCGTGACGATGGAGCAGGTTTATGGTATTTAGCTTCGCTTCGATACGAGTAGACTGTCTGATTAGCTCTGTCAAATCTTCATCTACTACTTCTGAGGAGCAAGTAAATGTTTTCACAACAATATGATCATACGTTCCCACTTGTTGGTTCGTTAAAACAATCTCGTCATGTATTAAGTCCATGAATTGCTGATAATGCATCGCATCCTTCCAAAAGGATAAGATAATCGCTTCAGTTGGATGCCGCCTCTCCCATCCGCCAACTTGTCCCACAAAGCCATGTATACCGCGTAGTGCAAACCATTGTGCTTGTGCTTTCGTAAATGATGACCGGTTGTTTTCTGAGACTGAACATTTAATCCATTTCGTGAACATGTTTTTGTTCCCGTTGAAAAATCCCGCTACCCGTTTGAATCGCTACGAGCAACTCTAGCATTGTACCTTCTTGATCAAAAGTATAAGTAGGTGTACCACGATCAATGCGATGATCTGTACTTAGGTAAAATGTTTTCATTCCCAGTTCAGAAGCGATCATATCTTCCTGCATGTCATTTCCAATCATAATACAGTCAGCAGGCGCTAACTTCAATTTTTCCATGATAGCTTGATAATACATCGGATTCGGTTTGCAAAAGTGGGTTTCTTCGTTAATTGTAATATATTCAAAGAGATTGGCGTCAATTCCTGCCCACTTCAGCCGTTCATAAACGGCAATTTGAGGAAAAACGGGATTTGTAGCCAGTACAACCCGGTACCCGGCCGCTTTAGCTGCCAATATAACTTGCTCAGCATTTTGTTCATATTGCACGTGCTCTTCTAGTTTTGGAAAGGACGATTCATAGTACAGCTCAAAAACGGGCCATACCTCTTCTTTTTTCATCTGAGATTGGTTTAGAAATTCCTGCTCAAATACTTGTGCATTGGTATATGTGACATCTGTATTTTTTACCATTGTTTGCGTTGCGTGCCATAGCATGGGGACTAATGCATCAGCAGGAATCATTCCTTCAAAATGTGGAACTAATGATTGAATATAAGCTTGTACAAATGTTGCGGTATCCATTGGTAGTAGCGTACCATCTAGATCAAATAGCAATGCTTTTTTCATACATACTCCCCCACTTATTCAGAAAAATAGTTTTCTAGTAATGTCTTTTTACGTAAAGATAAACATTCACACGATTCTTGATTGGCATCGATCCCCTTTATACTATCAATCAAGATATGCGCTATCGTTTTACTCTCTTGGAAGAAGATATCTTTTAAGTCTTTGTGCGCCCAATCTTTGATGATTCCTTCGGCATAATTTACGACCATATAAATGCCGGCATAACATGCGCCAATTTCACGAGCTAGGTAAACTTCTGGTGTAATACTCTGTCCGACAATATCCCCATGCCACCCCTTAAACATTTGCACCTCTGCCCGACTTTCGAAGTGGCGCCCATCGGTATTCACATACGTTCCCCGCTTATACACATAACGGCCTTCCTCCATCACGCGTTCTTTTGCTACATGATATAATGCATCTTTTTGGGTAGGACAGATGGGATCACGCATCACAAGTAAGTAAGGACTATTAAAACCAATATCTTGTCTCATCGAATGATCAATGTAATCATCAGGTATCACAATGTCACGTAATTCCAGCAGATGATTGATCGCACCAACGCCACCTTCAGCAAATATTTTTTTAACTCCAGCTTGTTCTAATACCCAGAAGACTTGTTTAGAAGCTTGTCCACGCGAGACAACACCCGGCCGCCACCCATGCATACGACAAGTAAGCACTTCTTTATCACCGATTTGTAGAAGTTTGAAGGTAGGACTTTCCCCATAAGGCGTATCAAAAACAAGGCCTTTTTCTAAAACGGTGACATCATCACGTTCAATATCTTCTGGAAAGCGAATCGAAAACGTACTTGAACCACCTATAATGGCAAAATCAGTTTGTGGTATGTGTGACATCATTACAATCTCCTTTAGTTATATCGTTATTTCCAGGCATGTCAATTTGCATGGTGATTCCACTTTATCATTGTGTAGTTTGCTCTCCGTGCACTTTCGCCTTGCCAAGCAGATGAAAAGACCGCTTCACCAAAACCTTACGGTGCTATCCAAACTCCCTATCGATCAAAAAGGGTTTGGTGAAGCCAAGTAGCGGCGAGGAGGCATTTCCGGTCAAGATACCCTTCCTTATATGGGTTAATCGACACGACTCATTTATTTCATATTGGGAAACCCAAACTGGCGGTATGCCTCATAAACGACAATCGCCACTGAATTGGACAAGTTAAGTGATCGCGTTTCCGGTCGCATCGGAACCCGAATGCAAGTATCTTTGTACTTCTCCAAAGTGGAAGGGGGCAGCCCCTTCGTCTCTTTACCAAACACAAAAAAATCCCCATCTTCATAATGGAAATCTGTATAGGTAGCAGTTGCTTTCGTAGTCGCACAAAAAAAGCGAGCATGAGGGTATTTTTCTTCCAACTCAGCAAATGAATCATGATATACAATATCTAACTCATGCCAGTAATCTAAGCCAGCGCGCTTTAATTTAGTATCATCAATCGTAAAACCAAGTGGACGTATAAGATGTAATTTAGCACCAATAACAGCACAGGTACGTGCAATATTTCCAGTGTTTTGTGGGATCTCTGGTTCAACCAAAACTACATGAATCAATCTATGTCATCCTTCCTACCATCACATGCACTTATTGTACCCAAAAAAGACCTATTACGACAACTAGCTATCGAATATGAAAAAAGGCATACTTTGTTTTCTCTGTCCATGCAGGTGAATTTAAATATCTCCAATCCCGATACTGACTATTATAGGTGTGGGCATTTACAAGCGGATTGCCATAATAATCAAACCCCGTTACGATCGCGTTATGATTCCATCGACCGTCACCTTCCCAATCATAGCAGATCACATCTCCCGCTCTCAGTTGTTGCGGACTACTCACTTCTATTGTATTTCCAGTAGGGCCACCTGCTTTCAAATAATTAAAAAGACTATGGGCAACCGCCCAGCTAAAACTCCAAGTATCTGCTAGTCCCCCTCTTCGACGATACCACCACCCCTTACTCTTACTACTGGAATACACCATAGGCAGATCTCCTGCATGAATGCATTGTGATACATAATTTGTACAATCATCGTCAAACTGGCGAAAAGCAGGATTTGCACTATTCCAATATTTATTTGCGTATTGCACTGCCTTTGTCCGATCATATGTAGCTTGTTGAATAGACATCTTCATCTCCACCTTTGCCTTTTTTTTAGCATATGTGGAAACGATACGTCTGGTGACCAGCACGCCCCAAAAAGGAGACAGCGTGCTGTCTCCTTTTTAGCTTACCTAATTATGATTATGTTTCACCTTTGACTGGAAGCCTTCTAATGAAAGTAAAAACTTTTTATTTTCCATTCCACCGCCATAACCGACTAGTGATCCATTGGAACCAATCACACGATGGCAAGGCACTACAATTGATATGGGGTTTTTATTATTGGCACCACCAACTGCACGTACAGCCTTAGGCGAGCCGATTCCTTGAGCAACTTCTTTATAAGAACGTACTTCCCCGTAGGGAATGGTGGTGAGTTGATTCCAGACCATTTTTTGAAATGGCGTACCGTATAACGCAACAGGCATATCAAATATTTTCCGTTCACCAGCAAAGTATTGTATCATTTGTTCGATATAAGGCAGCGTTTCTACTTCATTGTATTCGAGTTTAACATTCCGTAACCAATGATTTAACCATATGTCTAGTCCGACTTCAGAATTATTTTTTTTATTAAAAGTTAGGTAACATAATCCGTTTGTGCTGGCAGCCAGTGTAAGAAGTCCCACTGGACTCTCCATTTTACTCCAAACAATCGTTTGCTTCAGTAAAGTCATCCGTTTCTCCTCTCCTGTCAACCAGCTTCGTATTTCTTCTTCTATCTTTTCATAATCGTACCCATTTTCCAATAACCGAGTCATAAATGGAAAAAAATGATTTATGCCTATCATTCTTCGTGTAGTTTATTCTCCATTTTTTCAGGTTTCGGCTACGCTATGCCACTCAAAAAACACTTTCCCTTTTTGATTAATCAAGCAGTATATTTAATCCCGCATCTATCTCAGATACTACTTCTGCATCATCTTCATTTGATCGCGCATCTCTTAAAATCTGCTCTACATGATCTCCACCGATTTGTACAAGTGCCCATGCGGAAGTGCCACGAATCACAGGGCGCGGATCACGTTGTAGCAACTCAGTAAGAAGCGGTATAGCAGATTCATCCTTAAAGTGCGCCAAGGCAATAATGGCATTTCGTTGAATCGGTTTCTTACCACGCCATGAACCTGACATCTTACCAAAGCGTTCTTTAAATTGACGATTACTCATATTTAATAGGGGTTTAAGTAAAGGTTTCACCCATTCTGGCTCCGGTTTCATTTGTTCATGATGATCAAAATGCAGACGACGATTTTTAGGACATACTGTCTGACAAGTGTCACAACCGTATAAACGGTTCCCTAATTTTTTGCGATATTGCTCAGGTAAAAAACCTTTGGTTTGGGTCAAAAATGCAATACAAGATTGCGCATCAAGCTGTCCTGGTTGCACAAGAGCACCAGTAGGACATACATCGATACAGCGATTACAATCTCCACACTGATCCAATATGGGTTCGTCTGACGGCAAATAAATATCGGTTATCATTTCCCCCAGATACACCCACGAACCAAATTCCTCTGTAATGACCGCTGTATTTTTACCACTCCAACCAATACCAGCTCTTTCTGCTACAGCACGATCGGAAAGAACCCCCGTATCGACCATTGATTGCACACGAACATGAGGGACCAGTTCTTTTAGATAATTCTCTAATTCCTGAAGTTTTTGCTTCAGTATAATATGATAATCTTCTCCCCAGGATGCTCGTGCAAATATGCCTCGATATCCACCTTGTTCAGATACCGGTGCATCTATCAGGCGCGAGGGATAAGCGAGAGCAATCGCGATGATACTTTTTGCCTGCGGAAATGTAAGCTCCGGATTTACTCTTTTTTCGATATCCGGTTCTTCAAAGCCAGATGCATAGCCTTTTTCTTGGCTCTCGATTAGACGTTCTCGCAAAGCAAGAAAAGGGTCTGCGCTGGTGAAGCCTATCTTATCGATGCCAATTTCGGTTGCCTTTTCTTGCAGTCTTTTCTTAATATGCTCTGCCCTCATCCTTATCCCTCCTTTACATAGTACATTTCATTATAACATAAAAAACTATTCTAAATCAGAATAAAAATCCTCATCCTCGCGGCACAGCTGCACGTGCCAGCTCATCACAACGGTTATTCAGTTCTACATCACTGTGACCCTTCACCTTAATAAAGGTAACATCATGTTTGCTAGTCAATCGTAGCAATTGTTGCCATAAGTCTTTATTCTCCACAGGTTTTTTTTGTGAAGTTTGCCAACCATTCTTTTGCCATTTTGCGTACCAGCGTTGATTGATACAATTGACGATATAAGCACTATCCGAATGTAGTTTCACTTTGCATGGTGTTTTCAATGCACGTAACGATTCAATAACTGCTTGTAATTCCATCCTGTTGTTGGTCGTTTCAGATTCTCCACCAGACAATTCCTTCTTCTTTTCACCATACATCAGAACCGCCGCCCATCCTCCTGGGCCAGGATTGTGAGAACAAGCTCCATCTGTATACACAATTATCTCTTTCATCAAAACTTCCACTCCTTATTAACCACAGCGTGATCAGCATTACTGCTATCCATTGTTCTCTTTTCCCCTTTTATTAATTAAATCCTTTAACTTTAAACCCATTCTTGCTCAACTTCACCATTTATTATCAAAATGAAAAAAGACCGTCAAATTGACGATCTTGTTATTTGGTCGGGATGACAGGATTCGAACCTGCGACCCCCTGGTCCCAAACCAGGTGCTCTACCAAGCTGAGCCACATCCCGATATTTAATTAGCGACCTTTATATCTTATCAAAAACGCTATACTTTGTCAACAACTTCTTTTTCAATTTATGTAATAAAATGGTCGGGATGACAGGATTCGAACCTGCGACCCCCTGGTCCCAAACCAGGTGCTCTACCAAGCTGAGCCACATCCCGATATGTTGTTGTCTCAAGCACAAGTAATAATTTATCACAGCATATAAAAACTGTCAATACTTTTTTTGAATTTATCTTTGAGATAGGTTTAGACCACCTCCAGTTCAATGAAAGGACCCTTAATCAGATAGAGCCTCTTCGAAGTTTTAACCTCATCTAAAATGGTTTCATTTTGTTATGGTTTTATTCTCATTAAACTTCAACATGAAAATATCATTTATTCGTGCAGGAAATATATTCAAACTATTCAATTTATGATATACTCATATAAGGGGTGCCAATATGTTTAAAAATAAGAACCGGTGGAAAAATGCTGGTTTATGGGTTTCCATCATTGCATACATCCCTACTATTCTCGCTTCATTTCAGATCCAACTCACAGATCCAGAGTGGTATACTTATGAACAAACATTAAAAGGTATTATAGCCATTTTAGTTTTACTCGGAATCCTGAATGACCCAACAACCAACAAAAAAGGTTTTTCTGATGATAAATAAGTACACACCAAAAGAAGCGATCTCTGAAAGTATGAGATCGCTTCTTTTGTATTTCATCAAGTCTCGTATTTGGTACCGAAGGTCGGGGTCGAACCGACACTCCCGAAGGAACACGATTTTGAGTCGTGCGCGTCTGCCAATTCCGCCACTTCGGCATATTTTTGGGAACAGCTATTAATCTATCATATGATGGGTATTCTGTCAACTATTTTAGGATTGGAACAAACAAAAAAAGAAAGCCATCGAAATGGCCTTCCACATCTATATAACCCCACTCATTCTTAAACACCAAATGGATTAAGTGGTTTTCCACCTATATACGAAAGCACACTTTTCGTTTCTAGATAAAGATCCAGCGATTCAATCGCCAGCTCTCTTCCGAAACCAGATTGTTTATAACCGCCAAATGGCAATCCTGGGAAAGCTGAGAATGGATTGTTGACCATAATAATCCCTGCTTTTAATTGTGCAGTAATACGATGCGCCTTGGCAAAATCACTTGTCCAGACGGCTGCTGCTAGTCCGTATATGCTATCATTCGCAAGCTTTATGGCTTCTTTTTCTTCACTAAATTTTTGAATTACGACTACAGGCCCGAAGATCTCTTCTTGCGTCACACGCATTTCATTGGTTACATCAACGATGACGGTTGGTTCATACCAGTAACCTGTTTCAAATTCTGCGCCTTCGGGTCGTTTTCCTCCATATAAAAGACGTGCACCTTCTTCTTGTGCCAATTTCACATACTGATCAACGGTATCCCACTGCGATTGTGAGATAATCGCACCAATATGTGTATCGTCTTGAAGGGGATCACCAATCTTCAGTTTCTTTGTTTTTTCGATAAATTGATTGATAAAGTCATCATAAATATCCTCATGAACATAGAGACGCGAACGCGCTTCACAAGATTGCCCAGTATTATAGTAAATACCAAAAATAGAGCCGTTCACAGCTGCTTCTAAATCAGCATCTGCAAAAACGATATTGGGTGACTTCCCACCTAACTCTAACGTCACGCGCTTAAGTGTTTCTGATGCTTTCGCCATAATATCTTTTCCCGTTCCGGTTTCTCCTGTAAAGGCTACTTTATCTACACCAGGATGTTCTACTAGATAAGATCCAATCTCCTGACCACTGCCCGTTACAACATTAAGCACCCCTGGAGGAAGACCTGCTTCATGGCAAATGTCAGCTAATGCATAAGCCGTTAAAGGCGTTAAGCTAGCTGGCTTTAATACAATTGTACAACCAGCCGCTAATGCGGGTGCCACTTTCCAAGCCGCCATCATCAGTGGATAATTCCAAGGTATAATTTGTGCACAAACACCAACCGGTTCTTTGGTCGAGTAATGAAAAAAACCGTTGGGCACAGGTTTCGTACTCCCTGCAATCGTTGTAACCGCTCCAGCATACAACTCAAAGTCTTCAATCGCTTGCATGACTTGACCTTTTGCGGCAGATAATGACTTACCTGAATTTAATACTTCCAATTCTACTAGTTCAGAAAATTTACTGCGCATAATAGATGCAATGCGATTTAATATTTGTCCGCGTCTAGATGCTGGCCAACGACTCCATTTACCACTTTCTAACGCAGTTCGTGCTGCGTCTACAGCCCGATTAATATCTACTTGGGTCGCTTTGGCTACACGAGCAATTTTCTCTGAATTAGCAGGATTAAAGACATCAAAGTAATAACTCGTTTCGCCTGGTACATGTTCCCCATTAATGAGTAGCTGGTATTGATCTTGCAACAACGTATTTTGTTCTTTTAACATCATCGATTCGCTCCTTTAGTGGTTAAGATTCGATTTGTTTTACTAGCGTTGCAATCCCTTGACCTACTCCGATACACATCGAAGCAAGGCCAATCTCTTTTCCAGATCGCTTCATTTCATGAATTAATGTGGTTAGAATACGCGCACCGCTTGCACCTAAGGGATGTCCTAAAGCGATTGAACCACCGTTTATATTCACCTTTTTGGGATCTAAGCGAAGCTCTCTCATACAAGCAAGCGCTTGTGCCGCAAAAGCTTCATTTAACTCGATTAGGTCTAAATCTTTAATGGTATAGCGAGTGCGTGATAGTAACTTACGCACAGCAAATACAGGACCTAATCCCATATAATGTGGATGTACACCCGTAACGGCATAATGGATCACTTGAACGAGCGGTTTGATTCCAAGGGCGTGTGCAGTCTCTTTTTTCATCAGTAATAGCGCACTTGCACCATCATTAATTCCTGAGGCATTACCTGCTGTCACCGTGCCTCTTTGGCTGTCAAAGGCAGGAGAAAGCGAAGCCAGTTTTTTCAATGTCGTATCAGGACGTGGCTGTTCATCAGCACGCACTTCATAATCAGTGCCATCCCGTTTTGTCAAAGTTAGCGGAACCATCTCTTCTAAAAACCGGTTTTGCTGAACGGCTTCTTTTGCTTTCTTTTGGCTAAGATGTGCAAATTCATCTTGTTCATGGCGCGATATTTGGTACTTTTCAGCCACTTTTTCTGCGGTTTCTCCCATAGAGATCGGGTCATAAGACATAGCTAATTGTGGATTCACAAACCGCCAACCCAATGTTGTGTCGACTAGCGTTTGATTGCCTTTTGCTAGACCATGCTCTGGCTTTAACATAACGAGTGGGGCCCGTGTCATGCTTTCTACTCCACCCGCTAACACAATATCCGCACATCCCATTGCAATCGTAGCTGTTGCTTGATTAACTGCCTCTAAACCTGACCCACAAAGGCGATTCACTGTCACACCAGGTACACGATCTGGAAAGCCGGCTAATAAAGTTGCCATCCGGGCTACATTGCGATTATCTTCTCCAGCTTGATTGACGCACCCCATCATTACATCATCAATTTTAGCGGGTGAAATCTCTGGATTACGGATAAGAAGTTCTTTTAAAACGTGAGCAGCTAGATCATCTGGTCGCACAGAGGCAAGCGCACCTCGATATTTACCAATAGGGGTTCGCACGGCATCTACAATTACCACTTCGTTTAACATGATCGCTCCTCTTTATCCACATCAAAATGAGCATTTGCGTAAAACATTTTCTTTAAGTAGGGTGCAGGTCGATAGCGCTCTTCACCGAATTCACGATATAAACCACTTAATATGGCGACAATACTAGCGATTCCAATTTGGTCTGCCCATTCAAAGGGGCCAAAAGGAAAGTTTGTACCTTTTTTCATGGCGATATCAATTTCTGTTTGACTAGCCACTTGCTCTCGCCATGCAAACACAGCTTCATTGACCAACATCGCTATGGTTCGAGGGAACACAAGCCCTGGTTCATCAGCCACTTCCTCAACTGTTTTTCCTAACGTCTGCCACAATGCATATTTTTCATCCTCATTTTTAATGCCTTTCGCTTGTAAGGGCCGACTTACTTCTAGGATATTACGATCTTGTATGGCTATCGGTGAGAAGCCGACTAATCGCGTCGGATGTATCAGCCACGAAGCCATTTCTGTCGCAGAATAATAATGAGCAGACGAAAATATGGGTATATCTGCCCCCATTTCCTGTTCGATTAACGATAGCCATTTTCTCTTATTGGTCGTAAAACCAGAATCAAGATCAATAACAATATCTACTTGAGGTTGATAGAGCGTAAATTCTGTATGTGTAATCACTTCAATTTTTTTCTGCTTAAAATATTTACTTACTTCATGAAAAAGGATGCCCTCTCCCTTTTCGTATATTAAGGCTGTTCTATTCATAGTGGTAATGCCCCTTCTTCGTCTTACGCCCAAGCAGACCAGATTGTAGCATTTTTTGTTGATTCGGATGCGGACGAAGGCGCGGTTCATGATTAAACGATTCGTACACAGACATTGAGGCCGCATAATTGATATCGATACCGATTAAATCTTGTAACTGAAAAGGCCCCATCTTAAAACCAGCGTCTTGTAAGATTTTATCCACTTGGGTTTTACTCGTTTCACCAGAGGCTACCATGCGATAGGCCTCTGTATGAAAAGGGCGGGCAACCCTGTTGACGATAAAGCCTGGAGCATCCCGAACCATCACAGGTTCTTTTAAGAGCGTTTGTTTCAACCATGTCTTCATTTCTTCTGCTACATTTTGATCCGTATGCACTCCGACAACCACTTCCACCAAGGGCATTTTAGGAGCTGGATTGAAAAAGTGGAGCGCAAGCATTCTTTTAGGATTTTGCATAACTGACGCAATCTCCGTTACCGACAGTGATGATGTATTAGTTGCCAATATACAGGACGTTGAGACAACCTTTTCTAAGGCTTTAAAAAGTTGTTGCTTTACTGACATTTCTTCCATAATCGCTTCAATGATGAGATCACAAGTATGAAACGCGTGAAGTTGGTCGACTGGATGAATAGCTGCTAGCATTTTCATCTTCTGCTGCTCTGATATTTTTGTACGATACACTTGTTTATCTAACTGATTTTGGATATGAACAAAAGCACGTTCCACAGCTGAACGGTCTTGGTCATAAAGGTAGACATCTATCTCTTGTCTCGCCATTACTTCGACAATGCCTCTTCCCATAGTACCTGCTCCAATTACGCCAACATGCTTAATGGTTTTCATTGGTATCTTCGGCAATCATCATGGTCACCAATTTGCCTGCAAAGGACATCACATCTTTCGCAGCTGCTTTCCCTTCTGGTGAAGACATAGCGGTGTTTAAGGCATCTTTATTTTCAAACACCATTTCTGCTTGCAAGTAAAAAGGCGCTTCCCCTCCCATCGGTGTTCCTGTAAACTTCATTACATTCGCTTCAATTAATCCTGGCATTTTTTTTGTCAGTTCAAGGTGTGTTCCGAAATAGTGTTCATCAAACGCCTTAGAATCTTCAGGTTGTTTATACAATGCTACTAACTTGACCATTGTGTAATCGCCTCCGATTATAGTTAAACTACTTTCATTCCTTCAAACGGCTGCTTACAGCCACGACAATAATAAATAGCCCGGCAAGCTGTAGGTCCAAATAGATTTAAAATTTCCCCATCTTCTTGATTACAATACGGGCAACTGGGCAATTGTTGCAGACTTTTCTGAGGTGGCGCAATGCCAAACTGTTTTAATTTTTGATGTCCATCCGGCGTGATCCGATCACTAGTCCATGGTGGATCAAATACAAATTCAACATGAATTCGATTTTTTTTATCGATTTGTTGCAAGCGATCCATAGTTTGTTTTTTGATCAATTCAAGAGCGGGACATCCCACAAAGGTAGGCATTAGTTGAACCGTTACATCGTGATCATTTACCAAAACACGATGTACCATTCCCATTTCGATGAGACTAACATCAGGTATCTCAGGGTCTTTTACATCTGCTAACGCTTGGAAAATGCGATCTTGTAAAGTATCGATATGCCATCACCTCACTACCATTTCGCAGATGGCTCTGATTGATAAACTTCTCCCATTGTCAGAAGCAGTGTTTTAAGTGCAGCAGAATGCTCTCCTTTACGGCCATCATGTTTCAATTGGGGAAATTCCCCGGGCCATGACATATTTGCTTGTTGAAAAAGTGCTTTCATTTCAGCTTCCCACTTTACCCGCATTTCTGTAGGAGTGAGCTGAATCAGTTCAAACCGGAGCAGATCTTCTTCAATACCAGCAAAACTAAACATCCCATTCACATCTGGCCACAATTTTTCTATCGCCTGTTGTAACTTTTGTGTGGCTACTCCACCTGCTCGTCCGAGTTGTTTAAACCATGTTTTCATATGGAGAAGATGGTAATATTCTTCACGAATCATTTTCTTTACCCCATGCTGTAAAGGCTCATAACTAGAGGTGCACATCGCCTGCAAACGAATTTGATCAAACTGATCAAAAAATAAGTGCCTCGTGATGGAATACGTCCAATCATCATTTTCTCGTTCTACTAGCATACAGTTTCTCCACTTCGACGCATCGCGTCCAAATGCGAGCCGATCTGGATCATCTTCACCTAGTTGATGGAGTAATTGATAATAAAAAGTTGCATGACCAACTTCATCTTGCGCAATCGAACTAAAAGCGACATCACCTTCAATATCTGGACAACATCCTAACCATTCAGAATCACGGTGTCCCAGTAGTAATTTATCATCCGCCATCTGATAGAGACATTCGATCAAGACTTCACGGTAACGTAAATCATTGATGTTATTCACCTCTCCCCCCCTTCCGTTTCTCCACGCTCTTTCTCTTCTACAAACGCTACAATTTCTTCTAAAGTCATCACCTTTTCTCGAAACATCCGCCACAAACGGCCGTTTTCTGTATAACCTTTCACCTCACGATAGCCTCGATCCATCTCACGTGCAAAGAAACGACCCCCATAAGTAGAAGAAGTCACCTGGCTTTGAGGAACCACCCACAAATTAACAGCATGGTCACGGCGCAGAAAATTTTCTCTGGCCATTTGAACTGCCATATCAGGAGAAGGGGCAATTAAACTCCCTACATGTTGATGTTGCTCAGCGTGTGATTTTTGTACAAACACTTCATAAACATCGTTTTGATTGTTTTGCATCTTACACCCCTCCCTCACAAGGCACTCGATATCGATATATTATGATTTCTCATCGCTTCTCTCACCCATTGCTGATCTTCATGTGCTTTTTTCCTTAATAACATACGTTCCTCTGATTTAGGCCCTTTATTTTGCGTTACAATCTGACTAAATTTATGCCAATCTGGTGCTTGATATCGCCATTTTTTCTGGCTATCATCATAGCGAAGTGATAGATCTGGTATCGTAAGTCCCAGGGATTGAATACGGGGCACATACTTATCCAAAAACTTCTGCCTTAGCTCCTCATTCGTCTTTAATCGGATCTGATAATGCATCATTTGCTTGGCAGCTGGCGTTACTTCTTGCGGACCAAAGAAAAAAAGAAGTGATTCCCACCAGTAATCTAAAGCGGTTTGTAAACTCTGACGTTGTGCATCTGTTCCCATCGCTAATGCTAAAATAATATTTTCCCCATGTTGCATATGAAAGCTCTCTTCAGCACAAATTCGCTTTAAAACGCGCGCATAAGGACCATAAGATGTCTCTAATAGAGATGCCTGATTAATAATTGCAGCACCATCAACGAGCCAACCGATTACACCAGCATCTGCCCACGTTCTCGCTTCCATATGAAAAACATTATGAAATTTCACTTTACCATGATAGATATCAGATACTAATTCTTCACGTGTACGCCCGAGCGGAGCTGATAAATCTTCCACGACACGAAGCAATAATTGACCATGTCCCATTTCATCTTGTACCTTGGCCATAATCGCTAATTTTCGTCGCAAGCTTGGTGCTCGTGGCACCCACTCTTTCTCTGGATAAGCCCCCATAATTTCACTTACTGCATGCATATGAATCAATTTAATTAAAAGCTTTCGGTATTCAATTGGCATCCAATCCGTTGCTTCTATCTTCTCTCCAGCTCGAATCCGTTCCATAAAAGATGCGTATTGTTTCTCTTCAGTCAATCGGGTCACCTCCTTGATGAGAAAAACCATGGATCATTAAGTCAACAAATCGATTTGCAATGGTAGAAGCATCATTCTCACCATCAGGCTTATACCATTGATACAACCAGTTTCCTACTGATAAAATAAGTAACTTGGCAAACTTCTGATCTAAATGTAAGAACTCCCCACTTTGTACACCTTCTGCTAAGATTTGCGACCAATAAGCTTCATAGCGATCTCTTTTTTGTTGAATATTTTGTAATTTATCTTCTGAAAGCGCTTTCCATTCATGAAAAAAAACGGTGGCTGCATCTAAATTTTCTCCAATCACCTGTATATGCTTGGTTAGACCGATCCTAAGTTTATCTGTAGCGGAAACATCCATCTCTACTACCGGTGCAAGTGAAGCCAGAAAAGCATCCGCACCTCGTTCTGCAATTTGATAAAGTAGATCTTCTTTTGTCTTGATATGGGCATATAAACTACCAGATAAAATACCACAAGCTTCTGAAATATCTCGAATCGTCGTCCCATGATAGCCTTTTTCTCGAAATAGTTCCGCTGCTATTAAAGCAATTTCTTCACGTCTTCCTCGTTTCACATGTGTATTTCCCTTCTACTTGAGCAAGCGTTTGCTTGGTTTTATCATATAGAAAATTCAGATAGTCGTCAAGAGGGGTTTTTATTATTTTCTGAATCTATTTTTATGCTATGATGATTTGAAAGGAGTTTTGTAATATGATTTCCATTCGGCCAATCCAACTTGAAGATGCAACACTTTTTCTTGCATTTATGAAACAACTAGATTTGGAAACACCATACATGCTCTATGAACCAAATGAACGGAGTACCTCCGTACAAGAAGTTGAGAATGAAATCATTCGCTTAAATGAAACCAAGCAGATCTTCATCGCGCTTGCACAAGAGCAAGTGATCGGGTTTATCATGATCAAATCAGGTCAGTTGAAACGAAACCGTCATACAGCTTATATTGTCATTGGCATTCGTGCAAAATATCACGGCTTAGGATTAGGAACAAGACTCCTGCAAACTGCTGAGAATTGGGCCATCCAGAAGCAAATACACCGCCTCGAACTAACGGTTATGACGCACAACCAAGTCGCCCTTGCGCTCTATCAAAAAATGGGCTTTGAAATCGAAGGGATATGTAAAGAAAACCTTTATATAGATGGTAAATTTGTGGATGAATATTATATGGGGAAAATATTTTCTTCTTCCAAATATACGTAGTCACAATTTCGTCATATTTTCTAGTGATATGAAACACAAAATCAAACTATCCTTTCGAATTATTATATTGTAAGGCAATTATATCTTTAAGGAGCTGTTTATATTTGAGTATTAACAGAAAGAAACTTTTCACTAGCGCACTTGCAGTAGCCGTTGTTTCGTCATCTATGCTTTTCCCTTCTATCACACATGCTGATAAGAAAAAAATGGCAGACATAGAAGAAGAAATTCTTCTCGCAAAAAAGCATGAAACGATTCAAAAAATCAGAAGCTTGGATGAGCAACGCGAAAGTGTACTAAAAAACTTGAAGAAAAGCAGTAAATCTTCTAACGCACCTGCCAATACACCTGACCAAAATGTAAAAGAAGCTACATTTACTGGATCTATTGCTTACCGTGAGATTCATGTGTATCCATTTGATTTAGCAGTCGGCGGTGAAGTAAAAGTTGAGGATATCAATGGTTCTAATCTCGCTTATGATTTCTATAACCATGATACTGACACATACCATGAAGCTGACACCAATTTGCCTGCTGGTAAATATAGCCTTGAAGTGTATGTCCTAAATGAAGATCTTGTTACACCACAATCCTATGAGATTAAAGTAAGTAACATCACATTTAAAAATGCGCCAGATTCAAGTGCACCTAAGTTAAACATTTCATCACTTGATCGTCTAGAAAAACGTCTGGACAAAGATACAAAGGATATTTCTTTAAAAGGTAGCCATGACGCCGATCAAGCTATGCTCCTTTCCAATTCCGGTCAAACGCAACTTTCGAAAAACTTCGATCAGAAGCTACCACTTGATATCGGACTAAATGAAATGAGATTTATGGCGGTAGAAAATTCAGGAAACCTTACACTTAAGTATCCTGCACTTACCGTACCAGGGACAAAACGTCTTGGTGGTGCAAACCGCTATGATGTTTCCGCTAATATTAGTAAAGAGATGTTTAAAGGTAGTGAATCAGCTTCAACCGTAATCATTACCCGTTCTGATCTATATCCTGATGCACTTTCCGGTGGTATTTTAGCTGGACTTGAGAAAGCACCTATTTTACTATCCGATCAACGTAATCACACCTTACCTGCTCAAATCAAAGAAGAAGTCAAACGCTTAAAACCAGAGCGAGCGATTATTTTAGGTAGTACAGGTTCAGTTGGTACACAAGTAGAACAGGAGCTAAAAGGTCTTGGTGTACAAACCATCGAACGTATTGGCGGTGTTAACCGTTTTGAAGTTTCAGCTAACATCGCAACATATGTAAATAAAGAAATCGAAGCGTTACATGGAGCTGACGCTTTACCAGACACAGCATTTATTGCAAGCGGATTAAAATTCCCTGATGCATTATCGGCATCCAGCCCATCAGCTTCATATTTTATGCCAATCCTGCAAGTGTCTACCGATAGCATTCCAAGTCAAATCGATAACTTTATTAAAAACAATTCACAAATCACCAATTTTATTATTGTTGGCGGTCCAGCAACAGTATCTGATAACATCTTAACTAAGCTAGAATCAATTTCTGAAGATCGTGGTGGATCTACTGAGCGTATTGGCGGTGCTAACCGTTATGAAGTTTCTGAGAACATCGCTAATTACTTCGGTCAAGGGAAAGACTTCCACACCTTTGCAAAAGGAACGGATTTCCCTGATGCGTTGTCTGGTACTCCATTGGCAACCTCAGTAGATGCACCAATGATTTTAACACCACCTAACCAAGTACTTAATACAACAAAGGAATATCTTGAAGGCTCATCTGAATGGTTTGATGAACCCCATGATGTTTTCTATCTTTTAGGTGGAGAAGGCTCCATTCAACCCAATGTTGCCAATGAACTATCTAAATTTATTAAGTAGAAACAGCCCGCATAAATCAGAAATGATTTATGCGGTTTTTTATGTTTAGAGTATATTTATACCGGGTATTGATTAAATGTTGACCAATCCCAACTTTTTTAGGAGGCTAAATGTGAGTGTACTTACACCCAGTGAAGTAAAAAAGATTGAAGATCAGGCCAAACAGGAGCAACTAGCGGACCGGAAGGCAAATGAAGTTCTAAAAGAAATTAATAAGACAAACTTGAAGGAATGGGCTAAGTAAATACCCTTAACATAATCATAGAGCCGTCTATAAATTTATAGACGGCTCTATGATTATTCTCTTTTCTCTTCTCTTTTATTCAGGTAAGATAGGGAGAGAAAAGGAGGGAGAAATTTGTCCATCCAACAGGCAGAAGAGCTGCTCCGCACACATTTTGGTTATCCTCGCTTTCGCTTAGGGCAACGAAAAATAGTGGAGAGCCTTTTAAACGGAAACCATACCCTCGGTATCATGCCGACTGGTGGTGGTAAATCAATTTGTTATCAAATTCCAGCGATGATGCTACCCGGTGTCACAATCGTCATTTCCCCGCTGATCTCGCTGATGAAAGACCAAGTGGACGGATTAAATCAGCTTGGAATCCCTGCAACTTATATCAATAGTTCTTTAACACCAGCAGAAGTAGCAGCACGCATCTCCGCTATCCAACGTGGTGAAATTAAACTTTTATATATCGCACCTGAACGACTCGAAGCGGGTAATTTTCAAACTTTGCTAGACCAATTACCTGTTTATTTGGTGACAATCGATGAAGCACATTGTATCTCACAATGGGGACATGACTTTCGGCCAAGCTATCGTTCGATGGCGAAGTTTATTATGGCTTTACCGCGTCGCCCTGTGATTGCGGCTTTGACAGCAACTGCCACACTAGAAGTGCGCCAGGAGATCGCCGAGTTACTCGACATTCCGGATCAACATGTATACACCTCTTCTTTATTACGTCATAACCTATCTTTTGCGATTCGTCATGAAAACCAAAAAGAACGATTTATTCATGCTTATTTACAAGAGCATCGCGATCAAACCGGTATTATTTATTGCTCAACCCGGAAAGAAGTGGATCAGCTTACGGACAGTCTGACTCGCCAGGGCGTCGGATGTGCCGCTTATCACGCAGGTTTAAGTGACCATGAGCGCAATATTGCGCAAGAAAAATTTGCATTTGATCAAATTCAAACCATCGTCGCTACCAACGCCTTTGGCATGGGAATCGATAAATCAAATGTTCGTTTCGTCATCCATCATAATATCCCAGCCAATCTCGAATCTTACTATCAAGAAGCTGGACGAGCTGGTCGCGATGGAGATGAGAGTGACTGTATTTTGTTATATGCACCGCAAGATATTCGTACCCAGAGATACCTGATCGAACAATCCGAACTCATAGCGGATCGAAAAAAGCATGAATTACACAAGCTGGTAGAAATGCAGAAGTATGCATTTACAGATCGTTGCCTGCAACAAATCATTATGTTCTACTTTACCAAGGAAGAAGCACCACCGTGTGGGAAGTGTGCCAATTGTAAAGCGAGCAATGAAGTAGAACAGCAGGACATTACTGTAGACGCTCAAAAAGTTTTTTCGTGTATTAAGCGGATGAAGGAAAATTTTGGTATAACAACCATTGCTAAAGTCCTCAAAGGGTCTAAAAGTAAGCGCATCTTGGAGTGGAAATTAAATCAACTCTCCACTTATGGATTATTAGCAGATCGTACGGAAAAAGAGATTCAACAGCTATGCCAGTGGTTCGTATCGATGGGGTATCTGAGCATCGTACACAGCGCTTCATCGATGCCCATCATCAAGTTAACACCACTCGCCCTAGAGGTTCTAACGGGATCAGAAAAGGTTTATCAACGTATAACGGCTACAACATCACCTGCCTCTATCAGCACAGTTGCTCATGATGCATTATTTAATCGCTTAAAAGAAGTACGTAGTCAGATCTCCCTTGACACGCAACTTCCACCTTATATGATCTTTCAAGATAGCACCTTAAGAGAAATGGTGAAATGGCTACCGGAAGATGGAGAGGCGTTGTTGCAACTGAATGGGGTAACCGCCGATAAGTTGAAGTTGTATGGTCAATCCGTCATAGAAGCGATTTTGCAGTATGCGCATGAACATCAGCTCACATGCTCAACTGCAACGGATATTGTACCGAGTAAACCCACTAAAATTTTGAGTCACGTACAAAGCTACCAACTTTATCAAGCCGGTAAAACGATTGAGCAAATTGCTACTGAGCGCGGTGTTTCCAAGGTAACCATAGAAGATCATCTTTTCCGCTGTGGTATCGAAGGTTACCCCATCAATTGGGACAACTTTATCCCTCCTGAGTGGGAAGCACTTATCATGGAACAAATTGAGAAGATCGGGGCACAAAAATTGCGTCCCCTTAAGGACGCACTCCCACCAGAAGTAGAATATATGAGTATTAAAGCAGCCATAGCCAAGCACACACTGCTGGCAAAAGAGGATAAAGTGAAATTGTAATGAGAGCAGAAGGTTCATGCCTGGGCCTTCTGCTTCTATGTATATACACGTACTTTTTCTTGAACCAGTTGAAACGTTTTTCCTTGTTCCGTAAGCGCAATGCGTTCTCTTTCTGATCCCGCGGCATGTAGTAATCGTTGCAAGGGTTCCGCAATTGGCTCTTGTGATAAAAGAAACGTGTCCCAATGCATGGGAATGAACCATTTTGCACCTGTATCGAGAAACATTTTCCATGCTTGTTCAGGCGTACAATGTGCACTTTGGAAAGAATCTGGGTAATAGGCTCCAATCGGCATAAATGCGATATCAATTTCTCCGTATCTACGTAACTTCAGAAAATCAGGAGTATAAGCTGTATCACCAGGAAAAAACAGACGAACCCCATTTTTTTCAATCAGAAACCCTGTATAACCGTAGTCGCGATTCCACGGATATCGATTCCCCCAATGCTTCACAGGAACCGCTGTAATCTTGACGCCATTCTCTAATTGAATGGACTCTTCACTATCTAATTCAGCAACGCTATTAAACCATAAGCGATTCAACAAATGAGAGATCCGTGGGGCTGTAACCACATGGGTATCAGCGTGCGCTAATTTTTTGAGACTCGGAATATCTAGATGGTCAAAATGACCATGTGAAATCAAAATCAAATCTACTTTATCAAGTTCTGAAAGATGGATAGCAGGCGCTACAATACGCTTAAATCCTACTTGTAAACCTGGAAATAAAACTTCCCCTACTCGCTTTCCTAGAACAGGATCAGTAATGATCTTCGTACCAAATAAATTGATATACATGGTAGAATGACCAATCCACCCGACCGTTACTTCTTCATCACTCCACAGTTGAGGCTGTAAATACTGAGCTGGTTTTTTCATCGTGATACGAGACGCTTTCCCATAGCGATAAGATAAAACAATGCCTCCAATAACTAAAAACACGCCACCTACAACCCACAAAAACAGCATAATCATACATCCTCTCAAGGTTATTCGAAAAAAATATGTTAGAATAGCTTGGAAGCTAAAACATCGTGATATAAAAAGGACGCGTTTTAAATGATCAAACTTTTTGTAAGTGATTTAGACCATACCTTATGGCTTACACACAAGACCATAAATCCACAAGATCGGAAAGCGGTACAATCCCTCAGCCAAAATAATATTGCACTATGCCTTGCCTCTGGCCGCATGAATAAAGAAATGAATGACGTCATGCATGAATTGGGTGTACCACTTCACCGCATTAGTCAAAATGGCGCTTTTTTGCATACAGCAGAACAGAAATGCTTATATCGTGCTTCCTTCCAAGATGATATCGTACATAAAATGTACCATCTCGCACATCCATTTGACATTCATGGCTTCATCAGTGTTGAAGATCACATGTACATCCCGGAGCGAACCCAAACTCTTAATGACATCATTCAAGAGATGCAATTAATCGTCGATGTTCATCCTACGCTACTGACAGAGTTGGGACGTACCGTTTATCCAAGCAAAGTCTCGTTTTTTGGACCTGTCGACCAGCTAAAGGCATTCGAACAACTGATCCAGGGACAATTTCCAGGGCTAACTGATTCGTTTATGTCGGATACACATTGTATGGACTTTATGCCCCCTCACATATCTAAGGGAAATACCTTACAGCGTTTGCTTCAGCATCTCGATTTAAAAGCTGATGAAGTCGCCTGTATTGGAGATTCCCACAATGATATCTCGATGCTACGCTTAACGCCTCATAGTTATGTAATGGCAAGCGCCAGTCCCGAGGTATTGCAGGTAGGTCAATATATCGTCAACTCTGTTTCCGATGCGATCGAACACTTTACTTCAAAATGAGAGGAATTTTTTTCATGGAAATCATCTTTGTAGGGACTGGAGCCGGTATCCCTTCTCCCCTTCGAAATGTATCATCACTTGCTCTGCTACTACCTGAATATCAAGGCGAGACATGGCTATTTGATTGCGGTGAAGCTACTCAGCACCACATTTTATCTAGCCCTGTTAGGCTTACTAAAATAACGCGTATATGGATTACACATTTACATGGTGACCACATTTATGGTTTACCTGGATTACTTGGTAGCCGCTCCTTTCAAGGGGCTGAAACCCCTTTAACCGTATACGGCCCTCGTGGTATTCAAACATTTATTGAAACGACATTACAAACCAGCTATACCTACTTGCGTTATCCCCTAAACATCGTAGAAATTGAAGATCACATGCAAATCACAGTACCTCCATTTGATGTGACCATTCGATTGCTCGAGCATGGTATTCCATCATATGGTTATCGTTTGGAGGAGCATCCACAACCCGGAACCTTAAATGCTAAAAAGCTACTGGCAGACGGATTACCACCTGGCCCACTCTACCAATCGTTAAAAAGAGGTGAAACGATTACCTTACCCGATGGACGCACCTTTTGTGGAAAAGATTATTTAAGCACGCCTAAGCTGGGCAAAATCATCTCCATACTAGGTGACACACGCTTTACAGAGGCGAGCATTCAACTAGCAGAACAGGCTAACCTACTTATTCATGAGTCGACCTATGGAGCAGGTCAAGAAAGCCTAGCTTTTCAGCATCATCACGCGACTTGCACACAAGCAGCTGAGGTAGCACTTCGAGCGGGTGCAAAATCACTCATCCTGAATCATATTAGTTCGCGTTTTACAGATGAGACAGCGACCGATCTAATCACTTCAGCTCAGAACATTTTCCCACAAACACAGCTCGCTCATGATGGGTATTCCTATACCATTGACTAATTAAGTAAGCGAAATGGACGGTTTGTAGTTTGGATTAGGCAGGTCAAAACTACTTACCATTCCTTTCGTGAAGCGTGTTTGAAATGGCATTTCTTCAATTTCTAGATTTTTTAATATTTGACCACTAGGAGAATCACCTATTTTTAAGTAAGTATAATCAGCCTTCATGTTTGCTTTAACAAGCGCCTTCATATTTTTATTCACATGAAACCGAGATTTAAAGTTGGTTTCGCTTTGTAGGATTTCTCCTTCTAATGTGGTGTACAAATTGGAAGTAACATCAAATTCCGCTTCCTGACCATTCATCGGTATCGATAATTCAAAGTAAGGTGCTCCATTCTCTTCTTTAGCAATCGTTGTACAATAACCACTATTTTCAGTAATATCAATCTCCTGTACAACTTTGGGTAATCCCCATATCTTATTTCCACGAATACGATTTTCAAGCGATGTTACCGGCATCGAAAATACATAGTAGCCAAAGTTTTTAAACATTTTTTCTGCTACCATTGGCACAACGGGCGGGTTAAAACCGGGATCGACAAGTACGGGAATACTCATTGCAATCTCATAATATGGCGGAATGCCTAACACATTCTTATAAATATAACAAGAGAAGGCAATAAGTGCGCGATCTTTTGTCATACGGACAGGCTTGATCGCTGGATGAAACATCATCTCCTCTGCCTTTTTGTAGTTACACATGAAGATACCAATCGCACATGTTACATCGCTATAAAAAGTGGGGAACAGGTAATTTTTTTTAACCTGTTCGTTGAGCTGTAAGGGCTTCTCGGCATGACGCAATTGATAACGATCAAAAAATGGATCTTTAAATTGATCCTGATTATCAAGCAATGTCTCATCAAATGTAAGTAACGGCTTCATCCTAGATTCTCCTTTATCGAAATCGGTGTAATCCATCACTATTCATCGTACACGTAACCCGTTATTTTGTCGATGCTTGCATTTGTTCAATCGCATTAGATGCGGTACGATAAAACAAAGAAGTCAATACAAATCCGATCAATAACACTGCAAAGAAATAAAACAATGATGCCCCCCCCTGCCACTGAATCAACATGCCGCCAATATAAGGTCCTAAAATGCTTCCCATACTAAAATGTATCGAAGAGACAGCATTTGCCTTGGGTAGATAGTGCGACGGGACGACATCGATAATGAAAGCGAGCCCTTGTGAAAACAATGAACCTAACAAACCACCTGTAATTAAGAAGCAGAGTAAGAGCATTACTTGATTCGTAATAAAAAATGGAATCATGGCCATTCCGATCGCACCGATTGTACACAACCAGATGAGTAATTTTTTGCGTCCGATTTTATCCCCTAATGTCCCCAGTGGGATTTGAAACAGAAGTGCACCCCATACGAATACCGTGATCAAAAGAGAAATCCAACCTGTTGATAACCCCATTCGGATGCCATATATCGGAAAGCTACTGGCAAGACTAGCTTCAAGCACTCCATATAAAAAGGAAGGTAGCAGTGCCACAAATGCTAAACTATAAATATGCTTTAATTTAACAGGGCTCGACTTCTCTTCTGTATAAGACGTAGGAGAGACTTGGGTAAATTGTAACTTTAAACTAACGATTAAGGTGAAAAGTAAGATCACCAGCAAGACATAATAAGGGACAAAAGTTCCCCATTGTAGGAGGTTTAATCCAAGGGGCCCGAGACCAAAGCCAAGTCCAAACGAGAATCCATATTGAGAAATGCGTTTTCCCCGCTCATTTGCAGGAGCAGTTGCAGTAATCCAAAGTTGTGTGGCATAGTGAAACATACTGTCACCCACACCAATAAAAAAGCGTAAGCAACTCCAAATCCAAAACCCGGACAACAATGGAAATAGTCCCACTGCGATAATCGTAACGATTAGCCCTGAGACCATCAGCCACTTATAACCTATCTTTTGAACGAGTGGTGCACAGAAAGGCGTCATGACCAAAATACCCATATATAATATCGCTGCACTTAGTCCATTTAATCCAGCTGGAATCCCTTGTTTTTCTTGTAATGTGGTGACCAAAGGCAAAAGTAAACCTTGTACCACACCCGATATACATACAATAAATAAGATCATATAAAATCGCTTTAGCGACCACTTAGCTGTCATCATTCATTCTCCTCAACCCTATTTCCTTTCTTACTATAACACCTGTTTAAAAGAGGCGTATATACCTACCGTCCAAATAATCCTACATACACATCCTCCCAGAAAGAGGGTATAATGAGATTAAAGTGAATTTATTTCTGAAGCAGAGGTGTTTTTTCATGTATCACATGACAGTATATGATCTCAACGGCGACGTACTCTATGACCAAGCCATCGATGCCAAATCCGATGATGAAGCAAAGGAGATTGGTTTTGCATGGTTAGCTGAGCATGATCACAAAGAAAAAGCCCACCGTATTATCAATGCCAAAGGTCGCTTAATCTCCTTTAAACCGCATCAAGTACATGCAAAAACAGGAAAATCAACTGAAAAAGCTTAAAAAAGGGGCGATGCTTAAATGCATCGCCTTCAGATTATCGACAAAACCGAGCTCTATATTGACTTGGAATTGGACTAAAGAAACAGAAAACACCAAATGTATAAGACTGAATATTCAGTTTTCAATAACCTATAAAACCAGATTGTTTAAGCGAATCGTTAATGGCACAAGCAAGTTTAAACAGATCGCATAATAATATTCTAGTAGTTGTACGAATACGATCTGGAAAGGGTTTGATACCATTAGCGGTAAAAAACAAAAATGTAACCGTCAAGAAAAAAAAAACCAGAATAAAGCTCATCATATAACTAAAATTGATAAAGTGATAACTGGTAAACAAAAGCCTAACCCTACTAGCTTAAATGATTTGAAGATGCAACTTCGTAATCTTATTAACAAGCAAATCTTGGTCAGAATATCAGGATTATCTGAGGGATCACGAGTACGTGGTGTTCTTAATTCAGTAAGACCAGGAATGATTACCGTTATGTCTCCTAAAGGAAGACATATCATTCCTATTCGTTCAATATCCTCTGTTATGAAAGCCAATAGAGTATCCTTTTCTCTTATTCAGGTCATTGTAGCTAACTTTTCGAGCAATAATGTCACACTCATTGATTCAAACCCTAGAGATATCGTAAACCTTGGTGTGGGTAAGGCACCGCGGGATATAGGTGTTACGCCAACTACCCCCAATGGGAGCAATGTATATGTATTAAATAGTGGGAGCAATAGTGTCTCAATGTTCTCTACAACAACTGAAGCAAGTACAACGATTGAAAAAGGGATAGGAACACTACCTAAGCGTATTGCAATTTTACCTAACGGAGCATTTGCATATGTAACCAATTTCGAAAGCAATGATATTTCCATCATTAATACCGGCACTAACACTGTAACACAACGTATAAAAGGCTTTTCCGGGCCGTGTGGCATCGCAGCTAGCTCAAACCGAGTTTATGTAGTAAATAGTAATCTTGACTTTGTTTCCGTGCTTAGAGTTAGTGATAATACCCTAATTGGGAAGCCTATACCAGTAGGCAGTAGTCCTGACAGCATCGTACTTACACCGGATGGTAGTAAAGCCTATGTAACGAACACAGTGAATCATAATGTTTCAGTAATTAGTACGCGTAATAATAAGGTTATAGGAAAACCGATACCAGTGGGAAAAGAACCCCTTGGGATTGCAGTCACACCCAATGGCGCTTTCGTATATGTAGCAAATAATATGAGCAATACCATTTCAGTTATTAGAACGAGTGATGACACTGTAGTTAATACGATTTCTTCAAACAAGCTCTTTTTTCCACTGGGAGTCGCTATTGATCCTAATGGAACCGTTTATGTGACAAATAATGGTACACCTAATAACCTTGTCCCCAATAGTGGAACGATCGTGGTAATTAAAAATAATATGGTAGTCGAACAGATCAATCTAATAGATGCACGCGGCAATGCGGGAGATAGTCCTGGTGCAATTGCAATTGCAGTATTTCCTCCTTTGTTCTGATTTGCTTTTAAAGATTCTAAAACTTAAAGCTGTTAAGATCCGGATAGATGAGGACTTAGCGGCTTTAAAGTCCAGAAAGCAGGTACAGGAGGTTTTTTATTTACTGTTCAAAATAGTGGTGCCTTAAGTAACTGGAGGGCCACTCGTGATTTTCTTTACAAATGCGGGTACAATCCATTCATTTACCAGTAATACGATACCTCATAACACCCTATTCAATCTAATTGTGGGAAGCGTAAAGGAAGATATTTTTATATTCCAAGGGAGTAAAAATTAATTGGACTATCCTCATTTATAACGTAGACAAAGTACATTTTCATTCCTCCGATACACGTTGTGCCACCATTTTACGTCCTAAAAAGCGAATTTCTCTTCGCTTCGGGTGTTTCCAGCATGATCTAACGATACCAAAGTGGAATGACATACTATATGTTAGGGAGTAATTGCCATTGCTCTAGGCGTGTTATCTACTGAAGTCCTTCCAACAATATAATTTGTTTTGGTGTCAATCGCATATACAGAACCAAAATCGACATCACCACTAATCACATAAACAAACTGACCATCAGGCGTTACCTTAAGATCTATTGGATTTGTAGGTGTGGGTATCGTAGCCACTACATGGTTTGATTTGGTTGCAATCACGATTACATGTCCATTCATACTTGCATTTACATAGACAAACTTACTATCAGGTGTGATCGTCAATCGTGAGTTTTCATCAGTTCCAATAGCTAATGTACTTATAATGGTATTCGTTGCTACTTCAATTACAGTTAAGGTACCATTAGTAAAACTAGTTACATATACATACTTTCCGTTCGGTGTAATGACTAATCTCTGAGCACCGTTAATTTCCAAAGTGGTCATGATACGATTGGTTTTTGTATCAACTACCTTCACTTCGCCAACCACGATTGCTACATATAGATAACGACCATCTGGCGTAATAGCCATTGCACCCGCTCCCCCAACAGTAATTGAGGAGGTCAGTTTATTTGTTTTCATATCAATAGATGCTAATAGACCCCCATTACTTTGAAAAGTAATATAACAAAATTGATTATCAGGAGAAATAACAGGTACGGATGCTGATCCTGCTTCAAGCATAACTGTACTGGTAATTCGATGGGTTTTTGCATCAATTATACTTGCTTGGCTTGTAAAAACACTTGGAACTAAAACATAAATAAATTTCCCATCGGGTGTGATCGCAAGGGGAGATTGAAATACGTCAGTCAAACCATCCCCCACAGGAAGACGAATATTTGCAACTAGTGTATTTGTTTTCGTATCAATCACACCTACATTTCCTGGATTCAATTCAATATTACTAACGATATATACAAATTTTCCATCTGGTGTAACTACAATTTCATTCACATCTCCTACTTTGTAAACTTGAATTTTTGCAATTAGAGCATGTGTCTTTGTGTCGATAACAGAGACCGCTCTATCCCCGATGCTTAACACATATACAAAACCCATATACATTCTCCTTAACTTTGCTAGAACACCTGTAGAAGAATTTATGTGCTTTACATCGAAAATATGTTATATCCAGGCTTCCCTCACCTTCTACATATGGATGAGGTTTGATTTTTTGTATTGTACGTACACACTTATGTTAGCCAGTCATACAGATAAGGCATATTTGTAGTAGATATTTCCCCATTCCTCTACTAGACCAATTCATGATCGCTATTTATTTGGGTTCAATAACCCATCTAATTTGAGTGATATTTAAAATGGAATAGATAAGGATAAAAAAGTCGTATGAATCAGTGTATAATAAATGAATGGATTTGAAATATATGTTCACTTCCAAAGATGAGCAAATCTAAGCAGTAATCCACCTAGAAGAGAGTAGGATCACAGACATCCTGCTATCAACTGATAACACCTATTTTGCAATGCTTACAAGTAAGGATGAGAAAATGAGATATCTAATTGTGAATGCCGATGATTTTGGTCTTTCAACACAGGCCACCAAGGGGATTTTAGAATCTTATCATAGCGGTATTGTGACTTCGACGACTGCAATCGTTAATGGAAGGAACAGCGCACTGGCCTTGCAACAAGCAGCAGAGACGGCACCTCGATTAGGAGTGGGGCTTCATCTTAATCTATCTCATGGTAAGCCACTTGCTGTAGCAAAAAAGGGGAACCATTTGGTTAATACGAATGGCTATTTTTATACCGGGAACGAACTCTTAAGCCGTATCTTAAACTTCAAGCGTGACGAAATTCGTTGTGAATTAAAAGCTCAGATGGAGCACTTCTATGCGCTAACAGGTAAGTGGCCTACACACCTTGACTTTCATCAGCATCTGTCTAGCTTTTCATTCCTTATCTATGAAGAAATGCGTGCTTTAGCAGATCGCTATCAACTTCCGATGCGTTCTCACCATCATTTAATAGATAAAAATCACTACCAAGCATTTCTAAAGCGGTTAAGCTCTGAAAATCCACAAGTGGATTTCTCCTTGTTCAATTGTAACCACTTACCTTTTCCTATACATGACACATCTGTTTTTAGCCCTCAATTTTTCGAATATCGATTTTATGGATCAGGTGCTACTTTAAAAAATATGTTACACACTTTAAATCATCTACCGAACGGAATAACAGAAATTATGTGTCATCCGGTTTTGACCAAGATAATGACACACAACCAAGCTGAAATGGAAATTTTACAGCACAAGCAGGTCAGACAGGTCATTGAAAAGCATCAAATTACGTTAATGGATTACACGCAATTATCTGATGTGGATCACTTAAAATGAATGGATGCAGATACGAGCGACATGAAATGAAAGAAAATAATCAAAATCGTCTTAAGGGAATGTAGCATATGACAACATACGATCTTTATGGAATAGGGCAAGTAGCCATGCGTTTTTTGCAAAAAGCAGCACCTCAGTTTAAACATATAAAATTTCGCGCCATTACAAGATTTCCCGATAAAGTTAAATTACTTCTTCCCCATGATAACATCGAAGTCGTCCATTATGTAAATCATGAACATAGAGAGGGACCTGTATTTATCAGTATTGCAGATAACGAAAAAAAATATATTGATCGCTTTATAAGCGAACATAAACAGGCTCCACCTAGAAGTCTAGTAGCACATTCAAATTTGAAACAATTAAATCAGTTACTTCCTTACATGCATCTGAAAAATCGTCCAGTCTTTGTTATTACAAACCCAGTAGAAATGATATGTAAGCACCTGCGTTTGGAAACTAAAAATCCCCACATATATGGGTTAGGTCTATCTGCTGACAAGGATCGTATACGCGCATTTTTGGAAGAACAGGGTCAACAACAAGGGATATCACTTCAGTCAACCGATTTTCAGATCAGTGGTCTACACTATATCCAAACATTCCCTCTTCTTTCTGGGCACGATCAGCTGGTAGCTATTCTTAAGCAAACCTATCCAACAGTAGAATCACTTGAGCAATGCTATCATCAAATGCATAAAGATATTGAATGGAAAATTCAAAAGGAATTTAAGAATGGACATCCACCTGTTGAACGGATTACAGAGTCTCTCATTCATTTAATCAATCAACTCGAGCGAGAGGAACCCATATGCGTTTCAGGGGGAATCGAAACGGAAGAAGATGGTAGTTTTGTCGGTGGAATTCTTAATAGTAAAACGTATCAGTTTCGTCTTCCTCATATGGATATCGACGACAAAATATTATTAAAAAAGATTATAGAAAAGGACAAGCAGTTATGGATGCAAAATCAATTACGTGTAAAAACATCTTAATGATAAGCTTGCAGGTTGGAAATGGAAATTCACGAGGTCATATGAACCCGCTTATTAGTGTTGCTCAGCAACTGGTAGCGTGGGGGCACCGTGTGCATTGGTTAGCATTGCCACATAACATGCCAGTCGATGTAGTGAAGCAGCTTACATCAGATGGAATTGAAGTAATCGATTCTCCACCACTCTCATCAGAGCGAGTTAAAAAACCCGCAGAGCTTGCTAAACTTGCACTGGATACAGAAAAAAATTGGCAAGCTTACCAATCTTTTTTACTTGATCCGATTGAAGAACAATTAGATGAAACCATGAAAAAGATTAAAGCGATTCAACCCGATGTAATTGCACTTGATACGATCGTCTATACAGGAAAGATTGCCGCGCATTTACTTCATGTTCCTTATGTCGGTATTTGTGCTGGTCTTAAGTTACTTGGAGGTCCAGACTTACATCCTGATTATATGGGGAATCTTACGCCATTATTGCCTTTGCGCGCGATGATTTTTAAAAAATATAGAATGAACGCTCATTTTCGTTTACTAGAGGCTGTATCCCCTTATGCCAACGTTGTCTTTACAACGAAGGACTTTGTCATGCATCAATCTATTCCAAACCATACCTTCTTAGTAGGCCCCTCCATGCCGTTACAAAACAGAGGAGGAGAAGGAAAAATTACACTTCCACAGATCAAGCATCGTCCCCTTATATATATGGCTTTTGGAAGCGTATTGTCTAAAGAACCTTTAGCGGACTTGATAAATCCTTTATTGGAAGTAGCATCCATGCTGGATATGGACTTTTTAATTGTGTCTGAATACTTTAGTGCTAATCCCATAGATCTATCTCCTAATGTAGTCATTGAACCTATGGTTCCACAACTAGAAGTCTTGAACAAGGCGGACGTATTCATAACCCATGGGGGTGCCAATTCAATCATGGAAGGATTGTCCTACGGCGTTCCCATGATTGTTGTTCCATTGTCCAGTGACCAACCCTTACAAGGTCGCTTAGTTGAAGAAGCCCATGTCGGCATCACCATCCAACGTAAAGACTTTACATCCGATTCTATACAACAGGCAATTCGTTCACTACTAGACCCCCAAAGCCCGTATCATCATCATATTCAATCCATCCAACAAGCTTACGCACGACAGAATGGTCGTGTAAATGCCGCTCATATTATTTTGGAAGAGGGAAGCAAACATGTTCGAACAAGCGATCATAGATCAAATTGGTAAACATAAATTTTCAGATAAAGACAAGGTTTTACATGCCTATCGACAGAATGCGAGTCAGTTAGTGGTTGAAATCAAAGGCATACTTTTTCCTGATTCCGCTCAAGATGTAAAAATTATCATTCAACTTGCCAATCAATATCACAAGTCCCTGTATCCGATCGGAACGGGTAAAAACTGGGGTCTAGGTTCAAGGTTACCCGTAGGCAACGGAGCCTATATTGTGGATTTAAAACGTATGAATCGTATTATTGAGGTCAACGAAACGCATGGGTAT
The DNA here is from genome assembly GCF_014773435.2 of Polycladospora coralii. GTDB lineage: Bacteria > Bacillota > Bacilli > Thermoactinomycetales > Thermoactinomycetaceae > Polycladospora > Polycladospora coralii. The sequence continues at coordinate 758,445 of NZ_JACXAG020000001.1, forward strand.
GCAGTTATTGAGCCTGGCGTAACCCAAGACCAACTCTATCAGTATTTAAAAGCGCGTCAGCTTCCATTTATATTAAACGTAACGGGTTCCGCCGCGTCTACCTCCATTATTGGAAATGCATTAGATCGAGGTATTGGCCATTTTGGTCCACGTGTAGAAGATATATCGAACTTAGAAGTGGTAACGGGAAATGGGCAAGTTATCCATACTGGAATGGGAAGATTTCATAATTCAAAAACGACATCTCTCTATCCCTATGGTATCGGTCCTGATATAACTGGACTTTTTTTTCAATCTAATTTTGGAATTGTGTTGAAAGCAAGTGTTCAACTTCTTTTTCAAACGGAATTAAGTGGTGTCATTCGTCTTACATTAAAAGATTACGCCAATTTAGTCCCTTTCATGGATCAATTAATTGCACTCAGGCGGGCGGGTGTCTTTCATGCTACCATTCATTTATCCAATCCATCACGTAGTCAGTCGGTACTTTCTCCACTCTTGTTTGATCAATTTTTGCAGAAATATAACGATCTTGAAAAAGCAAAACAAAAAACGCGCATCTATATGAAGCAGCATGTTCCACCCTTATGGAGCGCTAATCTAACAGTCAGAGGCTCGAGTGCAGCAGTGAAACAAGCCTATCATCAAGTAAAAAAGCAATTGGCACATCTTGCAACTGTGCAAGTTGAAACAGTACAATCCAGGCAAAGAGCGCTTCGTCGTACTCGTATTTTCTCATTTTTGCCAGGTATGAAAGAACGGAGCCTGTTTTTAAAAGCCACGAATGGTGTCTTTGGTCATAGTCAAGGTATACCTTCAGATGATTCTTTAAAAAGTGTAGAATGGGAAGGGAAAATGGAAAAATCATCATTCTCGGTTGAGCTAGACAAACTTGATGTCGGAACCTTGTTTGTACTTCCAACTTTACCCCTCTCTGGCAATGCTGTGAAGGATGTCATGAAACAAACACATGATATAATGAAAGAAAAATACGGTTTTATTCCATATATGACATTTAATATGATAAATGAGCGGTCAATTGAAGCCGTGATCAACCTCGTGTTTGATAAACAGGACGATCAAAAGAGTAGACTAGCGCATCAATGTATAGAAGAAATGCAAGCTACATTTATTGAAAAGGGCTATATTCCCTACCGTACGGGCATTCAACTGATGGATCAAGTATATCCTAAACAGACTCCATATGACGGTTTTTATCAACAATTGAAACAAATGTTTGATCCAAATGATTGTATCGCACCAGGTCGCTACGGATATAAACAATAGCATAATCGGTATGAACAGCTCGCTTAGAAAACTTCCTCCACCTAGCTAGCGCTTGAGGTGGAGGATTTTACTGACAAGATATTCACTAAGTTTAGCCCCATTCTCTACGGCGATTCATCATAAATCTTCTTGCAAAGTGTTAGTAGACGGGTTGGTGCTTGTTGCATAATGGAGATGTGAATCCAAACCATGAAGCGTTTGTAACCACTGATCTCAAGTCGATCCCGAGTGCTTTGTTCCTTTTTAATGACTTATATGCTTTCGCTTACTTGAGTTTAAATTCTGCTGTTACAGGGTTATGGTCGCTATAGGTAAATCCGAGATCATGTCCTGACACTTTTTGAATTTCTACATTGTTAGATACTAAAAAGCCGTCAATGACAGATAAGAAATTATATCCTTCTCGATACGCTACTGAGAGCGTTCGCGAAGTAGGTACATTAGGGTCCGCAGCCCAAGTATATCCTTCAGGCAAAAAGTTTGTCGGGAAGGTTTGTAACCAATCTGGCCATACTTCTTGTGCCGCAAATCGCTTCGGATCGGTTCCGGGTAAGAGATGATTCCAATCTCCCCCTACAATAACATAATCACCTGCTTGTTCACGTTCTTGTAGATAGGCTTTAAGAAAGGTAAGTTGTTGCTTTCGTATAAATCCACCCTCGTCATATGCGGACAAGTGCACATGTACCAGATATAACGTTTTTCCATTTTCAAGTGGAACCTTCGTCTCAAGTAAACAACGATCTAACTCCATTTGCTGTCTCGGCCATGCTTCTTGACCTGGAAGTGCATAACGGGTACTTTCACCCATCTCATATTTAGAAAAGGTGACCAATCCACCATCTACTGACCCCATCGGATCAAAAACCGGAACGGGTACCCAGGGTACTCGATAATTTTGTGCAAATACGTGTTGATAATTGGGGAGCTGCTTCTGAATATAATCATATTCATTCACATGAAAACTTCGTGAAGCTTTGCGATCTACTTCTTGTAAAAAATAAAAGGATGCGTTCGCATCTTTGATTGCTTTCGTAATACCTGCCACATTCTCCAGCGTTTTTTCTTCACTTAAGGAATGCGACTGTGTTCCACCATCTAGGAAAAAATCTTGATCTTTGTCTAAGCCTGCATAGCCAATATTAAAAGTGGTTACGGAGAATGGGGTGCTTGTAGCCAACTTTTCTAATGCTGTTCCCTGTACCGCTACTTTTTCAATTGGTTGTGGCTTATAGTCGGTCAAGGTTACATATCCCAAAAAACCGCCGAATCCCAAAAGTAGCACACTTGCAAGAATTGCAAGCGCTTTCAATATTTTGTTTACCATTCACATCCCTCATTCCAATGATTCAAATCTTCATCTTACTATAGCGTGATTTTTGTCTACTGTGAAGCACTTGGAAATATTTTTATATGGGAGCATATAAAAAACGACTCCGACAAAGCAGAGTCGCTCTCCTCTTTTTCACCTTATATAATCGCTTTTGCTAATGTTTCCCTATCATAAATAGGGGATTGGCAAGCGTAGTTTTCACAGATGTATACGGCACTATCTTCAGCACTTCTCTTTATTTCCCCTACTAAAAATTGCTCACCGTATGCGAGTGTTGCATTCGGAAGATAGGTGGTGCGCAATAATTGAATAAAGTCTTTCGTTAAATCATGCGTTAAAGAGCCGGTCACAACGATTTCTTTACCCGGTTCTAATGCAAACTGCATGGCCATTATAAAGAAGGAATGTGAGATAGGCGAAGCCGCTACAGATTGGGCAAAAGCGTTTAACTGCCGATCTGCTTCTGCTAGTATCTGTGGATCACTCGTTAATTTGCCGAGTCGAATCAAGTTATAAGCGGCTACAGAATTGCCTGATGGGATGGCTCCATCATAAATCTCCTTCGGTCTTGTAAAGAGTCGCTCACCGTCTACTCCATAAAAATAAAGCCCACCTTCTTGTTCATCCCCAAATAGGTTTAGCATTTGATTCGTAAGCGCTTGAGCGCGATTCAAGTATGTTTCGGTAAAGGTTGCTTCATATAACTCCATCAGTCCCCATGTAAGAAAGGCGTAATCATCCAAATATCCCAAGTACTTCGCTTCTCCATCACGGTATCTAGCCAGTAGACGTCCATCTGCCCGCGTCAGTTTCTCATCAATAAACTGAACCGCTCGTATCGCAGCATCGGCATATGTATCATTTTGCAACACCCGAGCTCCTTTTGCTAACGCTGCAATCATTAATCCATTCCAAGCAGTCAAGATTTTATCATCTTTATGGGGGTGTACACGCTTTTTTCGTGCTTCAAATAACTGTTTACGTGATTGCTGTAACTTTTCTTCCAACTGATCCTCACGCAAACCATATTCCTCAGCGAGTCCCGCTAATGACCCCGTAATTTGATGTAAAATACTCGTTTTTTCTTCAAAATTGCCTTCTTCTGTCACTTGATATGCTTTACAAAAAATTCTTCCCTCCTCTTCTCCTAAGATTGATTTAATCTCTGTGGGTGTCCATACGTAAAATGTTCCTTCTTTCCCTTCAGAATCAGCGTCTTCAGCAGAATAAAAACCACCTGTAGGGGCAGTCATATCACGCAGTACATAGGTGAAGATCTCATCAGCTGTTTGTGCATATCTTTTTTCTTTTGTGATTTGGTAAGCTTCTACATAAGCGAGTGCGAGCAATGCATTGTCATATAACATCTTCTCAAAATGAGGGACAAGCCACTCTCGATCAACCGAATAACGGGCGAATCCATATCCCAGATGGTCGTAGATCCCACCTCTACGCATGGCATCTAGAGTATGCGTTACCATGGACAGGGCCTCTTGTTCCTTCGATTGATGCCAATACCGGAGTAAAAACAATAAGTCATGGGGACGTGGAAACTTGGGTGCTTCCCCAAAACCACCATATGTCTCATCAAATGTACGTGCATATTGTTCATAAGCATAGTCAATCGTACTTCTTTCAATCTTTCCTTCTTCAACTGGGTTTAGATAGGCCCCAACAGCCTCAATCACGCGCTCACCCGTTTGGATCGTCTTCGCACGGTCGTGATCCCATAGATGTTTTACCTTTCCTAATAACGTTACTAACCCCGAGCGGCCAAAACGGTTTTCTTTCGGCAAATAGGTGCCTGCGAAAAATGGTTTTTGCTCAGGCGACATGATGATTGTGAGGGGCCATCCTCCTTGTTGCGTCATAGCCTGACAAACCGTCATATAGAGATGATCTACATCAGGTCGTTCCTCCCGATCTACTTTTACCGCTATAAAATCACGATTTAATAGATCTGCCACTTCTTGATCCTCGAAGCTCTCTTTTTCCATCACATGGCACCAATGACATGTCGAATAACCAATCGATAAAAAGATCGGCTTATCTTCAGCCTTTGCCTTCGCAAACGCTTCATCTCCCCAAGGATACCAATCCACAGGATTGTAAGCGTGTTGCAATAAATAGGGTGATTTTTCATGTATTAAACGATTATGTTGATTTGATTGATTCATTCCAATCCCCTTCCATACTTGATACTGCTAGTATATCTCTTTATGGATATGGAAGTAAAAGGAGAAAAGGTTGCACATTTTTTATATAAGTATCAAAATACTAGGCCTATCATTGACAAAAGGCTGGGTTCAGCAAGTTGATTGACCAAAATCGGGATACTGACAACCGCTATTGTAAGACCACTTTCATTAAAATCTAAAGATAATTATCTATTCCTATAGGATCCCATATCTGAAATAAGATCCATGCTATCTCAATATTTCGGATACAATCTCACACTTGCTCAAAATTGGGTGAACAAAACTACTATTCTATACATAGATTAGTAGGGTAGGAAAAAGATTCATAGAAAGGTGTTGGTACACACAGTGGATAGTAAACTGAATTATTCACTTTGGTCAAACCTTCCTTATGCTGGTGAAAATAGTCCTCCCACTAATCCAGAAGAACCCCTAGCTGGTTCCTGGCCCTTATACTTTTTGAAGCGACGAAAAGATCACTTTGAGGATAGCAAAGGAAATAAACTAAAACTCATTAAGGATCCGAATGAAATTGATTTTGATCAACAGCTTCAAGTTGTTCAAGACACCGTACAAAATATTACACCTGGGCAAATTGATATCGCAAAATATTGGGGTACAGGTGTAGCAACCAAGCAATGGACCCCAATTATAGACCGTTTGATTGATACCTACAATGCTGCTGAATTAATTGATCTTTTAGTTTCTGCTCCTCGTGCTAGCCGTATTTTGGCGGCTGTACAAGCTGGGATAAATGATGCTTTTGTTGTAACTTGGTATCTAAAATATAAACTTAATGTTGCGCGTCCCAATCAGCTGGATAATCAATTCAAAACCGTGCTTTGTACTCCTCGACATCCATCATATCCATCAGGGCATGCGGCAGTTGCCGGCTGTGCAGCAACAATTCTAAAATATTTTTTCCAAGGTGAGTCATCCCGCCTAGATCAATTAGAAGAACAAGCAGCACTCTCTCGTTTATATGGGGGTGTCCACTTTCCAATTGACAACTCTGAAGGTGTAAAACTTGGTCGTGAAGTGGGTAACGCCGTGATAGACGTTCTTAAAAAACAAAAAGATTCAGATGGAAACCCAGTAGATACTCCCTTTCCTTTTTCATTGGATCCAAACTTGCCTCCTCCTCCTTATGAGCAAGTAATCCCATTTGACTTCCCTGAATTTTGTCAGTCTTTAGTGATAGATTCTCAGAGTTAAACGATTTGTGATTCACGTGATCCCATACAAAAATAAGGGGTACAGTTGAATCTTATAAATGGTGGATGATTCTATCTACTGGCTTAAATTCGCGATTAGAGGCCACTTGAACAAACTCATTGACTTCTTGTTGATCAAATAGAAGTCAATGAGCAAGATCTATACTTGGTTCGTAAATATACACAGCATCCAGTGAACTTATTTCAGCCAAGGCTGAAATATCGAAAAATCAGGTAGAGACTCTACTCTACCTGATTAAAGCCCCTCTTATAGAAGTGGAGGTCTGAACCCACCCTAAAGATAAATCTTCAAAATAAATGGTAATTTTATGTGCAAATAAACCAAAGAAAAGATTAAATTAATCCTTTGATACAATGATTCCTCATCATACATATAATCCGCACCGTGTACTTCATTATGTAACGCAACACGGTGACATGAATTCGTTATTTAAGTATCTAAACTTTAAATGATTCACCACATATTGCTTATTTTAATATACTTTTCCTACGCGTGGTGCTAGTTGAAAATTTGCTCTTTCCAACGATGACCACTGCTGCCATTAAGAATTGACCAATGCACAAGGAATGTATGTGCAAATAAAATGCCTTCCAAGTTTAATTCAAATCCCCAAATGACGTAACATGCGCATGCGAATCAATTTGATAATTTGTAGCAGTTGTTTGCATCTACGATGATAGCGAGATCGCTCAGGAAATTGTTCAATGATTAAATTTGTGGACATGAATTTATGCCACATGCGTTCCGAATTAAATCCTAGCATTTTCCCCAATATGGAAATTGCAATAAGTACAGCATCTTCCTGTTTTTGAAGATGTAAATTACGTCTTTGACGTAATTGTATGGGGACTACGATCTTGTACGAATCAGTGACTTCCTTTAATATCCTGTTGTTCAGTGGTCTGTTAAAATGAAAGTGCTCTTGCATGAGAATCCTCCTTATGGCTGTTAGCACTTCCATTATGAAGGATTTTATTTGCAAGGGCTATTCTATTTTATTTAACTAGCACCACGGGTACACTTGTAAAGAAGAGCAACGTGGAATTACAGTAATTTATTCCTCGTTTCATTTATTGAATCAAGTCTACCTGACCTTAATTTTATTGTCCAATCAAGTGTAGCCTATCCAACTTCTCTACTAACGCCCTCACATAACGCTATCTTATTTCATAAGATACATAGATTGATCACGTATATAAAAGGATGGTGGATTTATAATATGGCAGCTAGTAGAGGGATATCTACGATAACTACGGTTGATATCGTTGTTCCAAATACAGATTCTTATTTAGAGGAATTTAATATTGTTCAAAAGGTGATTAGCGTAACATTTGCTGTTCGTAATTTGCCTGTATCACTTGCCGATGATGCTGTTAATATTCAAGCCATTTTCAATGAGGCAGTGTTAGGTGCATGGAATAACCGTACGCTTGTTAGAAGAGGTGTAGTTCCACAAACTACACTTCGACTACCACCACGTTTCATTGCCTTTACACCAACCTATGAAAATATATCAAGATTTTTGTTTAGAGTATTTGCACCTATCACGGCAAGTATTTCTCCAATATCTGAACTTGAATGGGTAAGAGTAGTCGGATCCTCCGAATTTCCAAATGTGGATCTTGTTTCAGCAATTTCTTTCAGTGACCAAAATGCTAATACCAAAACCCAAAGCCGTTTAGTCCGTGCTAAAAAGAGATAGGTCGAGTATCCATTTAAGTGAATTTTAAAAAATAGTATGCTTAGTGACTACCATTGTCTAGGATAGATGGTAGCCACTAAGCATGTATATCGATACAGTAACGACCATGATCATTTTATAAATTTAAAAGGCGTTAATTTAAGCTCAGTCTTATAAAGTTGACGATTTATACTTTTATCATTACATAGTTTCAGTTCAAGACTTATAGTTCCTCGCTCAAGTACCTTTTTGTTAAATAGCGCTAACTCTGATTAAAAGCGTCTAGGTATTTCTTATGTTTCACTAGAACTTAGGGATGCTTTTGTACCATTTCTGTCGCGCTGAATCATTGGCCATAGGGTATTGGATGACTGTATCATCGTGTGCTATTTCGTCTTATGCACATGCATGCTGACTATTTAGGATTTGCGAACGAGAATCCTCCCCATTTCAATGAGGTAGATGAAAGTAAGCGTCGCTCGGTATTCCCTGCTTTTTGGGGGTGCTTAGAGCAACAATTTTCCGCCTGTATCTCTTACTATATGTGTTGTAAGTATCCTTTATATATGGCTGATTAATACCTGTATTTGTTACACGATATATAGGAGTAAAAATAATGTATTGCACGCTAGAGCTTGCGTGTACAATGTCAACGATCACATGGTCTGGTCAGTCAAGTATCGTAGGCATATACGCGATCGAGAAATTGAATCACACTTGAAAGACCTTTTTCAAGAGATCGCAAGTCGTAATGGCTGAAGTCCACGTCTTCGCCTCTACTTATCCTACATCGTGAAAATGCTGAAAGGAATCTCTGCTAGAAAGTTGTTTCTTAAGTTTCCACGACTAAAAGATAAGTTGTGGGGCGGTCATCTTTGGAATCGTAGCTTCTATATTGAAACCATTGGCTCCATTTCTGAGGAAACGATCCGTAAGTACACCCAAAATCAGAAAAAGAAAGGGTGAAATCAAATGATGAAGTCATACAAATTCAAACTAGAACCGAATCAGGCACAAGCTTATCAAATTGAAACCGCCTTGAATTTGTGTTGCTGGCTGTATAATACAGCACTAGAACAACGGAAGTTTGCTTATGAAAAGCGTGGAATGACGTTAACTTTCTACACGCAAAAGAAAGAATTAACACAACTAAAGAGCCATTTTATTGCATTCACAGGCGTATACTCACAAGTTCTTCAAGATGTTCTCCATCGTCTCGATAAGGCATTTAAAGCATTTTTCCGTAGGATCAAAGCAGGTGAAAAGCCCGGATATCCACGATTTCAAGGCAAGAATCGTTATGATAGCTTTACATACCCACAAAGTGGGTTCACGCTTAATGGTAAATATCTGAAGCTATCTAAAATCGGTAATATTCGCATCAAGTGCCATAGACTGATGGAAGGAAAGGTCAAAACATGTACCATCATGCGCAAGAATGGTAAGTACTATGCTTGTTTCTCTTGTGAAGTTGAACCTGTAGCGCATGCAACAGGGAAACAAATCGGTGTGGATCTGGGTGTCAAACATTTGGCTATTACATCGGATGGGGCGTTCTTCGAACACCCTAAGCAGTAGTGTTGATTATCCAAATTTAGGAAGTGTATTTTGAGCGGAAATGCCTTTCAGCCGTACCTAGCGAAGCCAAAACCTGAAGGGAGAAGCGGACAACCTGTTTGACCGATAGGGAGTTTTGGGAGCGCCGTAAGGTTTTGGCGGAGCGGTCTTTTCAGCTGCTTTGCAAGTCGAAAGTGCATGGAGAGCAAAATACACGACGCTAAAATGGAAAAATAATGGAAATCAACACGCTTGCCCCCTAAGTACCTTAGAAAGTATGAGCGTAAGCTCAAACGACTCCAACGGATCGTATTCAGACGAAAAAAAGGATCAAATCGTCGCAGAAAAGCAGTTTTATTACTAGCCAAATTGCATGAATACATCGCCCACGAATCATAAAATCAGTAGATGCCTAGTCGATCAATACGACCTGATCGCCTTTGAAGATCTGTTCATCTAAGGGATGGTCAAAAACCATAAACTAGCGAAAAGTATTGTTGACGCTGGATGGAATCAGCTTGTTCAATTCACGACATACAAAGCAGCGTATGCTGGTAAGCAAGTGATACAAGTTGATCCATACAACACATCACAAGCTTGCTCGGAATGCGGTCTAATTGTAAAGAAGGGACTAAAAGATCGCGTTCATAGCTGTTCTTGTGGCTATACAGAAGACAGGGACATCAATGCCGCAAAAAACATCCTCAAAAAAGCAGTAGCCTAAACCGATCTCAGGCATGGAACGTGCCTTCGCGGAGAGTGCGACGTTGGTCGATTCAATGAAACGAGAAGCTCGCCATTTCAATGGCGATGTAGTTCACGCAACACTTCAATCGGTCTCATCATCTCATAGTCTTCATGCTCAAGAATATGACAATGCCAAATATATCTACCCGTGAAAGGAATAAAACGGGTGATCACGCCCGTAACCATGTTTGGTGGAGCCACAACGGTATCTTTATAGCCGCGCTCTGCCGGTTCTGGTGGTATGATCGGTCCCTCATATAGCAACTTACCCGTTTGTTTGTATTTCTCCACATTAAAGCGACGACGATAAAGCACTTGTACACGCACGAGATGAATATGCATGGGATGAGCATTCATCGTGGTGTTGATATACTGCCAAATCTCAATATCACCTAAGTGAGGTTTTTCAGTAATAGGTGCTGACCATGTCCGGTTGGTGAGTAACATTTGTGGACGACCATAACGATCTTTCACTTCGTTTAAGGTAAGATAACGTGTTCGATTTGTAAGTTGAATGGGGATGTCGTGAAAGGAAGTCAGCTTCAGCGGAATTTGACTTTCATCTACACCGGACAGCGGTAAGGTGACGCGAAATTGCATGATTTGACCCGTAGTCTGGGGATCAAGTGGTGCCTCATTTCGGGTAGAGGAATTTTGTAGCGTTATCCACTCTCCTGTATGCTTGGAAAAATCAATAATGATATCCACTCGCTCAGCGTGTCCCAATTCGACTTCAGTCTGTTCTATAGGGGTACGTAGTAAGCCTTGATCTGTCCCGATTACCGTAAATGCTAGATTAGAATCTAAGCTAATCTTATAAAAGCGGGAATTGGCAGCGTTTAAAATGCGAAATCGATATTTGCGTGGTTCCACTTCTAGATAAGGCCATACTTTCCCATTTACAGTATTGGTGGTACCAAAAAACATACGGACAACGGATGGATGCGGATACTGGGGTGAAGGGGGTGTGGGTTCACTTGGATAATACAAGGCGCCATCCGTTCGAAAGGAGCGATCTTGAATAAGTAACGGGATTTCATAAGGGCCACATGGAAGATTTAATGCTTGCTCATCCGGATCCCGAATCAGATAGAAACCTGCTAATCCAGCATAAACATTTAATCGTGTAATCCCAAGGGCATGATCATGATACCACAACGTAGTGGCAGGCTGGATATTCGGATAGTCATTTACCACATTTACAAATGTCGGTCCTGTCACTTCAAAGTTTCTCGAAAACCACGATTCTGGGTAGCCATCACTAGTTGCTGGTGTAACCCCTCCATGAAGATGAACAACAGCCCGAACCTGTGGCACTTGTTTTCCTGCACCGTGCACGGTTGTATCAACCGGTAAAAAGTGGTGACGCGGTAGATGATTTAACCACACTACAAAAACGGATTCATTGCGCTCTACTTCAAAAGTAGGGCCAGGAGACTTCCCTTGATAGCCCCACATACGAGTAGGTGGTAAATCACGATGTACTTTCGCAAGAAATGCCTTCATTTCTACACGATAAAATGTTCCCTTAGCCGTCTTCTGCAATGGTTTCATCTGAGACGGAATCGGTAAGGGGTCTACAAATAACGGTAGCTGTGCCAGCACGTGTATTCACCCTCTCCAACTGCTAAGGTGAATATATGATTGATTCAATTCTCATAGTACTTGATGGGCTTGGCGAAAATGTGAAGGTGAGCTTCCAGTTTTTTTTCAATACAGGGTCACCATCTTGTGAACTACATCACCAATGAAATGGCGAGCAGCATCCTACATGTATCCACGAAGGCACATTCCATGCCCAAAATCCTATTGCGTTATCAAGAATCACTCGTTTTTCGTGTGTTCGCACTAGGGTACTTATCTACAGCAGAGCTTGTTGCTCTGAGTACCTCCAGCGAGACTCACTTCCATCTATTCTCATTGAAATGTGGAGGTTTCGCGTTCGCAAGTCCTAAAAGTGTCATTGCTCAAGAAATACATATCTCCTGCATATATACGGCAGGTGTTAGGGCTCGTAAGCGCCTAAATGCGTGCTGTAGCGAATAGGCGCTTACAGTGAAACGGATCAGCCAATGATTGGAGGTTCAATTTATAACCATAATGTATATTGGAATATAAAAACAAATTTAACATTAAACTTTATGTTATACTCATTTCAAAGAGGAGTGAATATCTATGTTTCATACCGAAAACATTCAATTACGCAAGTGGAAAGAAGCCGATATCCCTATCTACCATTCATGGCGAAATGATCCTGAAATCACGCAATCAACGCATCCAACTTTAGATGTTTACCGTTATGAGGAAACAAAAAAATTTTATGATGAAGTTATTTGTGCATCTAATTCCAAATGTTATATGATTGAACATATCCCTGATCAGAAACCTATTGGCGTGACATCACTCATACATATCGACCTCTACAATCGACAGGCAGAATGCATCATTGATATAGGAGAGAAAGCATATTGGGGACGAAGGTACGGACAAGAAGCGCTAGCAATCCTGCTACGCTATGGCTTTAATGAACTAGGTTTACACCGTATCTCATTAAAGGTTTTTGAATCTAACTCACGAGCCATCCACTTGTATAAACGAATCGGATTCGTGGAGGAAGGAAAACTGAGACAATCCTTATTTCGAAATGGTAGGTGGTATGATACCCTATTGATGTCCCTTTTAGCACCTGAATATAAGCAACTCAACTCATGACCCTGTTTCCTTTATAAGTGTGTCGTTCTCTTGTGTAGCGCATACGCTATGGGTAATCCTCTACACAGCCCAGATTAGAAACTCAAAACGTATTGACAAAAAATTAAGAATCAAGTATAAATAGAGTAAGATCAGAACAAGCGTTCTATTACTATTTGAGGAGTGATCGAAGTGAAGGAGCAGCAATTAATACCCATTATATGCCCAAAGTGTAATTGTAAGGTATGCGAGGCTGCACCTCGTACGAAGCTGGTCAAATGCCCGAAATGTAATTATGTGGATCAACATAACTTATTAAATCGTACCGATCACATTTCTATTAAAAACCAAAAGGAATACCAACATCCAGTCCGACAAGTCATATAGGAGCAGATGCAATGACCATCGCTCCTTTTAACTTTTTATACGAATGATTATACGAAGGGCATAAAATGTATGCGTTATCCGAACGGAACGAGTAACATCATGCCCTTTGTATATGTAGCAGATATGGTGGAAAATCGCATCGTCGTTGTCGATACGAGAAGACCCACTCTATCATTGCGAATATCGGCTTAATGGGTTCCCCTATCTCTCTCACAACCACGCCCAATAATCAATTTGTATATGTCATAAATTTAAGAGGTGGTTCAATATCCGTTATTGCAGTTAAAACCAATCAAGTCATTGCAACAATTTCTCTCATATCTAATCCCGAAGCGATAACCATTACGCCGACAGATTAAACTTGCTTTATTCGCTTATTTTTCACAAATCTCTTTAATATGGTCAATTTCATCTTTATGAATATAAATCGTATTTCCTTCGCCATTTTTCTCTATTTTATAATCTACTTTAGAACGCGTGACACACCCCAGATAATCGTAATAGGTCGCATCGTTTTTTTCATATGATTTAAACACCACATACTCATCCGCTCCGCACCCTACTAAAGAGAGTGAGCCTATCATCATGAGCACAAAAACACCTATCTTTTTCATTGGGATACCTCCTATCGTCATTACATATCGCCATTAATCATAACCAATTCCACTCTAAATAGCAAAAGTAGGCATCTCTTTCACGACTTGTTGTCGCTGGACGCGGTATCCTATCGATGAATAAAAATCGCTTGCAGCCTGGTTTTTCACCCAGTAGTCAAGTTCTAATTGTGTATAACCTTCTCGCATTGCCAGTCGCTCGATTTCAAACATCAATGCCTTACCGAACCCTTGACCACGCGCTTCCGGAATCACACAAAGTTGATGAATATATAACGATTTTGTAAATTGACGAAATGCAGATGTTACATACTCTCGCTTTTCGATCCAAGCATATCCAAGCGGAACCTGCTTATCTTCTATCATGAAAAAACAAAATTGTGGTCGTTTGATTATTTTTTCGAATTCCCTCTTTATTTCAGTAAAATTATATGACTTAAATAGGCTTGGATACCATATTTCATGAAGCCTATGTACATGCTCATTTAGCTTCGCAATAAGCGCCACATCTTCTGTTTGATAAATTTTCATTGGATAAATACCTCCATCCATCATTCAATCGGCGACTACAGTATACAATGCCTTTATTTTAAATAAAAAGGACTCCTTGATTCATGGAGTCCAAATCACGATAAGTGCTCATTATAAAACTAGAATAGGATATAGGCATCCTGAATTCCAATTGCTTTTATCTCTTCCAACCTTGTATCAGCACTCTGTCGATTCGTAAATGCACCTGCTTGCACACGATACCAAACTTGATTCCCGATCCGTGTTTGCACAACAAACGCATCAATACTTTTACTTTCTAAATATTTTTCACGGTTGATCGCATTCTCTTTATTCATAAAAGATCCAGCAATCACTTTATGCCAAACGATGTTCGATTCTTTCTGAATCGAAATATTTCGGAAAGATTGATTTTCTAAAGGAACACTTCCTTCCTTTAACGGAAATGTAAGCAAATCTACTTGATTTGGATCATCATCTCGAACAGGAGGAGCAAATAGTTCCACAAGCAAATCATCATCGTCTTCTACCATGATATCAATTTCAAATTCTCCCCAACTGGGACCACCTTCTGTCGCTGTCCCAAACCCCTTTAACTGAACGTCATGATCTTTCGTGATACGGTAACCATAGCTCCCCTCAAACAACCGTGCCTCACCTTGGAGTACGTACTTGATTTGATTTGTTTCTATATTAGCCGCTTTTGCTTCTCCACTCCCTATCAATGCAAATATAACGAGCGCAGATAGAAATAAAGACCATTTCCCCATCATCTTCACCTCGAATTTTGTAAGCATGAACCAGCGAAAGAAAAACTACTGTAATATGCTATTTTTATAAAAATTATATTATTTTCTAATCCAAGAGTCAATTGACTTAATTGACATCGTATTCATGATCTAATCTTATGAACTTCCTATATATGAAAAATTTTTACCGTATAACGATAGACAATTGCCTTTTAATTCCACTTATAAAGATGCAAAGCGCTTGAAAAAGTGTGCTTTCAATATGCATATTACGCATCCATTGATACTTTTTATAAATATAAGATTCACAGATAAAAATTATGATATCATCCCTTATGATTCAAATTTATCTGCTTTACTATTTTCCTTGCAAAAAAAGCACTAGAAAATGCTATGATAACGCTTAAATAAGTATTGTAAATACCAAAAGCCCTAGAAATTAGTACAGATGTGAACATAAATATAAAAAACAATACAAAATAATAGAAACCCTTTATTATTTTCTCTTTGCTTTCCATAGAAATCACTCCTATATATTAAAAATAGCATTTGCTTTTATCGTTCTATAATTTAATATTTCCTTTAAAAACATAACCATCAGTCTTATTGAAATAACGATAAAACCATTTGAATGAAATACGACCTTTTTTCTCTACAGCCCTATTTCATCCAGGTATTATTTGATGAACAAACTCATATGCAAATGTTGCAGCAAAAATCATTCCTCTTTTGAATACACGATAAGCCCATATGGTACTAAATGGAAAAGACATATCCACGTCCTTTAGTTACTTTCAAAAATCCCCCTCCATTTCTATAGATAATTACTAGTAGAATATCTGTTATTTAACGAATATACATAGATAAAAAAAGAAAAAAAAGTCGGACTAACGTCCGATGCGCCCGCACACTCACGATTGAAATCACGAGTGTGCGGGCGCAAATGAATCAAATGGAACTTAATAAAATAGTCTATTTACTCTGAACAAATGGGCCTTCATCAGCTGTCGGTCCATACACAGAAGGGATTGGTATATCGAGTAAGCGTAGATAGACCGTCAGCTGCCCACGGTGATGATACCAATGGTTAAACATAAGTGATCGTATCACCTCAAAACGAGGTGAAGCGATCAATTGTTGTTCCCCAGCTGTTAACTTCCATTCTGCCAATGCAAATTGTTCATCCAATCCTTCTATAAATTGTTTACTTTTTTCTAAACTCACTTCTAGTTCTGTTAAAATATCTTCTTTTTCATTTAACTTTAGTTCTGGAATGCTGTTCTTCATCGCTCTTGCGTCTATTTCTTCTTTTGCCAATATATCACTTAACCCTCCGATTGAGTTAGCAATATGCATAGCTAATCGACCTAATGACATGGATTTTTCATGTGGTTTCCATCCTAGTTTATCCTCTGGTATTCGTTCTAAAATGTTACGAGTTACTGTATACTCACGCTCTAATTCTTGTAATAAACATTGTTTAAAATCCATACAAAAACCTCCCATTATTTTTAATTATACACCTATTCATTATACTCTTTTTTTAAAAATGAAAGAACAAAGCAATTCGTGGAACAAGACAAAAAAAGTTCCATACTTGGAACCATGGTGGGTGGTGAAGTTGCTAGTTACGCATTTCGATAGGCACCCAGTTCCTCCATTCATCAAGCATAAATATTTAGATATGGTTAAGTTTCACCTCATAAAAAAGACCATATTGCACCGCACAGAAAAGCAAAATAGTGTTTCCACTTATATAAATTCTACCTTTAATACTTTTTGATAAATTAAGTTTGTATGGTACATCTAATTGATTATACGTATAGGCGGGATTTAATATATAATGTCTAATTTAAGAAGGTTCAACTATATTTTATGACTATTTTGATTCATTAGTAAAAAATTACAAATCCATTTTGGGCTTAACTTTTTCACACGAAAAAGCAAATGATCATATGAATAAAATTAAACCTATCACACGAGTAGCAAAACCCAGAAAATGACATCATCTAGATACGATCACAGAACTCTGGTTGAAGTTCGCCACAAACATCGAGCTAGCCAACACGCACAGAGATGTTTACCCCAACGATTAAGATAAAGTTTTGTTACGCCTTACGCATAATCACATGTATATGCCTAATATCGTCCAGGCTATGCCCTCCCCCCAATGAGCCGATTTTTTGTTGTGCATGTAAATTCAGAGCTTATATTTTCGGTATCATGTTTTTTAAAAAAAATAAAAATTATGATATAGTATGCATGTGCATCTATAATACAGAGAGGGGTTTTTACTTTGATAAATAAATCTTTATTTACAAGTTTTTCAGCATTGGTGTTTGCGTTAATTTTAGGATCAAATGTATCCGCTCAAACGACAGCCTACACATTTGATTGTTTTTTCAAAGTTTCAACAACTGTTTTAGCTCCAGACAAAACACTGAATGGGGACAATGTAGAATCAATGAAAATCGAATTTGACCAAGATCCTGATTATTATTTTGGATTAAGTGTATGTCTAACAGATGAAAATAAAGTGAACTACGAGTGTAGACGGTTAGTCAATGGTGAAAAGACGGTTTCTTTTGATCTAGAAGAAGGCAAGAAATATAAAGCTGTATTATATAATTTTGTATTTGGTGAAGAAGAGCTTCATTTGACTGGCAAAGTTTATCCAACTTATCGATAATTAAAAAATCGAAGTAATTCCATAACGACAGTCTTCTCTTGCGAACTTGAGTCCTTTCCATCTATCAAAATGAAATAGTCGTTCTTATCTTCAATCATTGGGGTCTTCTCTAATCATGGCTTGTACTTTTGTTCGCATAGAGCCACATCAAAAGTGAAACGGATTAGATCTACTGGACTTTTATTTTTGCTAGTTCTTCAAGGGGCTTTACTTAAGCCGGGCCCCCTGAAGAACTATTTTTACACTGCTGTTAATGAATCCTACTAACTTCAAAAACATTTGGTGAATACTGTCTAGAGCACCCTAGAGCTAAGCGTACAGCTACTATCCTTCAATCCTCCAATGAAAAGTGAGCGCCTTAATTATGAATCTATCAAAAATGAATCCTATCCCCTTAGACTTGTTCAGGTTTATTTTTACCCCTTCCTTTATAGTGGATCAAGCCTTATGGAAATGCCATCAACTTGCTTATAAACGAATTAAATATTGGTTAAATTTAATCTGTTTATAAAGTGGGCATTTTAAAACAAATAAGTTTCTGTGATCTTCTATGTTTAGCTGTTGTTAATTAAATGGTCAATTTATAACTTCGTTATTTTCGTAATGTTATTTTCCTCGTAGCAGTTTTTCCACTACTGGAAAATCAGTCTTAACCTCATACTCATTAGAGCCCATTTCAAAAATCATAACTATACATTTTGGTGATAAATGTTAGAAATGGAGTATGCTATAAATTATGAATAGACTTGAACTTACAGACTAACAATGGCGGAAAATAGAATCCTATTTACCTAGACGAAAGAACGGAAAAGGAAGACCGATCGCAGATCGATGAAAAACATTAGATGGAATCATCTATGTACTAAAAACAGGTTGTCCATGGCAGGACCTTCCCTAAAAATACGGCTCTTCTTCTACTTGTTGGAGAAAACATCGTGATTATGAAAAAATGGAAAATTGGAACCGAATTTGGCGTCTTTTATTACCAAATTTATATAAAGAGGTTAAATTCGAACTGGACATCGTTCATCTAGACATGAGTTTTTTCTGCTAAAAAGGGAGGAACAAAAGTAGGAAAAACCAAGGTTGGAAAAGGCTCTCAAGTCTTATGTATCGTCTAAAATAAAAGGGGCTCCCGGAAGTTATATAAAAAACATGCAGACACTCTGCATGTTTACACCCCAATATTTGTATATTTAGAAATGATGGCTTTTGTCTCTTTTAAATATCGTTCCCGTACAGTCTGGTCTACAGAAGGAACTCCGCCGAAAAATTTATGTTCTAGCACTTCCATATTACAAAATTTAAAGATCCCTAAGTCGGATGTTTTTTCTATTGCTTCATGCATGCCAATCTGTTCATATAATTCGTCTGATGATCCTGTCGGGTTGAAAACCATCACTTTCTTATCATTTAGCAATCCAAGAGGCACACCATTTTCATATTTATAAGCAAAATTGTAAGCAAATACCCGGTCGATATAACCTTTTAGAATGGCTGGCATGCCTCCCCACCATATGGGGTAGATAAAGGTAAGTATATCTGCCCATTTGACGAGGTCTTGCTCCGCTTTTATATCAGATGGAACCTGACCCGCATGTAATTGCTCAAAATCGGATGCGGCTAATATGGGATTAAAACCCATCTGATATAAATCACGGGTATTCACGTCGTTGTGATTGGCTCGCAGTTCTTCCACGATGGTTTCTTGAATGGCATGAGAAAAACTCTTAGGATTAGGGTGAGCATAAATCACTAAATGCTTCATATATCTTCTCCTCTATGACTAAGATGTCGTGATTCACTCTTAATATCCCCGAGTCCCCTATTCGCATTCATCCATCACAATAATGGATGAATTTGCTGTATCATATTATCATTCATATCTTGTTCATTTTTAAACATCAGTTTTGCAATCCGATTAGCAGCCGCTTTTTTTCCTGATGATGTTTCCAAGAATGCGCTTTCATAATAATTTGTATCCATATTACTTTGACTTATGTATATATATGGATTTTGTGTAAATGCCTGACTTTCAAAAGCGGATAATTTATTCACTTCGGGTAATGTAATCTCATATACCTGCAAATGATCATAGTATCTAATTTGCAAATTTAAGCCAGAAAGTTTCTCCTCCAGCTTGGTCCAATTTTCACAAGGGAAAACCATGATGCGAATCATCGTACCAAGTTCATCGTATTTCACTTCGCGATTTGGACCTTCAATTTTTTGTGAGAAGATGGGTTGAATGTTTACACCTTTTTTACTGTAATTCCAAACGCCTTCTACAATATAGGAAGTTTGATATTGATCTAGTATAGCGATTACTCGCTCAGCTTGTATTTGTGGAAATGCATATACACCTTTAAGTTGGCCGTTTAGATGTGTTATTGTTCCATTTGCCCCTACGAATAGATGTTTGCGAAAACGATGGTCTAGCAATGGATACATATCACGACAATGTTGCATAGAAGTGAATGCAACATTGTGACCTATCGAATCAAGATGAATGAAAAAGTCTCGTATTTTCTCTGAAACTAATTCGATATCATCCATATCGAAAATAATGTTCACTTTCCATCACGCCTCCTACTCCATATTCGCATCCTATAATTGCTATATACCTTCTTTTTCGTAGGCAGCCCCGTTTTTTGTGTCTGTTTATACCCTTTTCTCAAAAAAATCGTATAAACTGTAGGAGGTCGTGTGAATGATAATGACAGAAATCTTCTTCATGGATATGGTTGTCAATTTTGTCAGGGAGATTGTTTTTCACGATTTCCCCATTTTACTGTCGTGTATTTCGATTAACCAACACGACTGTTACTTTTCATGATTAACCGTTTTACTTATTACATCTGCACAAATACTTTGTTCATTTACGAATGAATCGATTTCGCAATCAAACTCCATTAATTGCTTAAGCAATGCAAACCCTGCTTTTTTGTCTTCATATTCTAAATAATATAAAATAGCAACTTTAACATCGTTATACTCTTTTTGCAACTCTTCCTTTTCAGCTGGTCCTAACTCACCTTTTTGTTCATCAATGGATGTCTTAATAAAGCGCAAGCGCTCAATAATACCAAAATATAAGCTATCCCAGATACTATCTGGTAATGCGATTGGATCCCTTTGCAATCCTTTATTCGCTTTTGTTTGTTCAATCGCATGAATTTGATAAACTTCCACTCTTTTAATCACAGTAGCTATAAAGGCAATTTCATTCTGCAACGTTTCTTGTTCTTGTTCACTTTCAACTCGATCTAAATTTTGCGCCATTTCTTTTATCTGTTTTTTCAAACTAGCATGTATCACTTTAACTTCTTCTAATGTAAGCTCTAACATTTTAAACTCATCTCCATTACAATTAGATTAGCATCCATTTATTATTTTCTGAATAATAAGCAATTTGATGTCTATTTTTGATGGTTCCATTTATCAAAGAATTATTTTTATATCACATCAAAACTGACCCGCTCGTCTAATACTACCCTTGCACTATAATAATTTCTTTGCCTGATAGGATGTTTTATCAGTCATTATTTCAATCTATTAATGCTTTTCTCTATCAAATCCGTAAAGATATAACTTTAGGCATACTCGTATAAGACGAATATGATATTTTTTATGAATTATATATATTTATAAAAGCAGTAAATGAGCAAATACCTCCCTGTCTCTTCACAAATGGATGAGGCGGAAATATATCTGATCATTAGGTTTTGAGCAAAGGATAGTAGAAGACAATTAGATAAATGAATCATGTGAATGAACGCACTTCTTATAAAACATAAAGCGTTCCGATAACAAATGAAACAGCAAACTTCATATATGTTTGCTGTTTCATTTGTTATCGAAATGATTTTAAAGCTTTTTCACGTAGATCAGCTTTCTCTTCCTCTGTTAAATCATATTTGTACCCATATATAGCGCCTTCCCAATCTCCATACATGGGGTTAGGTAAGGTGATATATAATGATCCAAATTGTTCCTTTTGTTCATCTACAATTTGATTTCTCTCCTGTAAAGGCTTCTTATAATAATCTTCAGCAAAGTCACCTAAATTATCGCCAACCGACATCATGATCTCATGATCTTGTTTTATCTTCGCTCTGCGTGACGCTTTATTTGAGGTTTCTGTTTTTAATAAGATATGATTTTCATCAACTTGTGGTAGTTTTAAATCATTCATATTCCGTATGGTAGCTGATAAATGTTTGTTATCGCGATTACTGACGTAAAAAATCTCAATTCCACTCTGATTGGCTTCATCCAAAAATTTCTTGGCACCAGGAATTAATTTGGCACTTGCCGATTGTACCCAGTCGTCCCATCCTACTGGATAAGATTCCCCTGATTGAACAGTATAAGCTTGGTAGGGACTATTATCTAAAACCGTTTCATCCAAATCTAATATAACCGCCCATTTTTTATTTTTTTTCTGTTGTAAGGCTGCCTTCATTTTTTCTTCAGCCAACTGGTAAGCTTGGTATTGTAATGCTTTCGTTTCTCCCGCAGTTTGTTGCCACAACACCGCCATCATGAGATTATGCGCTTTATCTTGATCAGTCTCATAGGTTTGCGATTGCGGTTCTTCCTGATTCGCACACCCGACTAAGAGTAAACAGAGCAAACAAGCATTGAAACCCAAATATCCAATCGACTTTAAACGCATCATTTACATCCCCCCTCTTAGCCATAACCTTTTCCGAATCTGTATTTTTTATACCAAGATTACAACTGTGGTGGGAGACGCGTTCATACACAACTTATTTAATGAAACATCCCATTTTTTAAGTTTATCGTCAATTGTCCTACGCAAATCATCTATGTCGTCAATAGGATAGTGTATGGATGTAAGTAGAAAGGAGGAGTGAGGATGGCTGTATTAGGGAAAATTTTCGGGGTGTTATTTCAGTTATTTAAATATGCGGCACCTATACTCACACGCTTTGTATTTAAATAGGGAATGTTTCGGGCTTGGCTGAACCCTGCTCAAAAATCAAACTCCCTGATCTTTAAATGTTCAGGGAGTTTGATCTTATCTTCTTTTTTTCAAAAATGAGCGAATGACTCGAATCAGTAGTTTCGTACCTTCTTTTTTTATGGTTCGTTGGATCATCTTTTTTACCATTACACCCACACCCTTTATCTTGTCATGTAAATGATAAGATGATTGTAGCACAATTTTACGCTTGAAAAGCCTCAGCAACTAATTCATATGAGCGTAGTTTTGCTTCAAAATCATGTGTAATGGTCACCACCATAAACTCATCCGCTTTATAAGTATCTCTTAAGGCTAATATCTTTTCTTTTATCTGCATTTTGGTTCCAACAATCATGCGATTCCGATTATCAGCTATGCGATAGCGATCATAATCCGTGTAAGGGTATTTTTGTGCCATCTCTATTGTTGGTATCCCTCTGGCACCTGCCCCTCCCTTCTCAATGAGTAGCAAGGCCAAATCTAAAACAGAAGCTTGTTTTTCGGCTTCCTCTTCTGTATCCGCACAGACAACAAAAATAGCCAGCAAGACGTGCGGATGATCATTTACAGCCGAGGGTTGAAAGGATGCTTGATATTTTTTAACCACCTCTGCCCCACCAGCGCCATTTATAAATTGAGCGAATGCATAGCCTAGTCCATGTTTCGCAGCTAACATCGCGCTACCACCACTCGAGCCTAATAACCACATTTCCGGAGCAGTATCTAACAATGGTGTTGCAAGCAAATGTGGAAACCGATGTTGATCGTCTACATCGTCATGCATATAGGCAACTAAATCTTCGATTTGTACCGGATACCGATCATGCCGGTATGTATGGCCCTCTTGTAGTGCTCTTGTAGCCAATGGCATACCTCCCGGGGCTCTTCCAATACCTAGATCAATCCGATTAGGAGCGAGTCCTTCCAGCATTTTAAAGTTTTCTGCCACTTTATATGCGCTGTAATGGGGAAGCATGACCCCACCTGATCCAAGCCGTATTTGCTTTGTCTTACCCGCTAAATGCGCAATAAGAATTTCGGGACTTGAACCAGCTAAGCTACGTGTATAGTGATGCTCTGCCACCCAAAAACGATGATAACCTAGTTTTTCAGTGACTTGAGCAAGCTTTACAGTATCCGCTAATGCTTCTACCGGTTTTTTACCCAATGGGACTGGTGATTGATCCAAAACACTTAATTTAATCATGGGTGTCCACCTCAACTCATCAAAATATTTATCCCTTCAGTTCGGGTCAAACACCCTTATCGAAAGATCTGCTATGTATCATTCCCTGTTACTTTGCAATTAAAACGATTGTGAAGTCACCCATACATAAAAAAGAGGTCGTTACCACACATTATAGTTAAGTCACAGCGAAGGAGTCATTTATGAGAACCGACTACAGAAAACAAATTTTAATGCTTGTCCTATGTGTCTTTTTTTTATGTACGCCTATGTCTACTTCATATGCCCTATCATCCTCCCCCAAAAAAGTAGCCATTATCATTGATGATTTTGGCAATAATTTAAAAGGAAGTAAAGCATTTTTTTCGATACAAGCTCCTTTAACTGTTGCGATTATGCCATTTTTAAAAACTTCCACCGAAGATGCACAAAAAGCGCATGAAGCAGGTTTTGAAGTTATCTTACATCTTCCGATGGAGCCTGTACGAGGTAAAAAGAGTTGGCTTGGCCCAGGTGCGATTACAACAGATATGACTTCGGAAGAAATTAAGAATACCTTGCGAAAAGATTTAGATAGCCTTCCTCATGTTGTCGGAATTAACAACCATATGGGTTCTAAAGCAACCGCTGATGAACGTGTGGTCAAAGCCATTTTAGAGGTATTAAAAGAGCGAGATTTGTTTATTATCGATAGCTTAACTAGTACCCATTCTAAAATCGAAAAATTAGCGAAAGAAATGCAAGTACCCTATAAACGGCGTACGCTCTTTTTAGACAATCAAAACAGCAAGAGCGCGATTTCTAATCAGTATCAACTTTTGATTAAACGGACGCTCAATCAAGGGTGGGGGATTGCAATTGGACATGTGGGGCATCAAGGAATCAATACTTATGAGGCAACCACAGACGTGCTTACTCAGTTCAAAAAAGAACAAATAGAGCTCGTACATGTCTCGGAAATCGTTTCTCCTTCAAAACATTAACGATTCGGTAGGTTTAATTCATACTTACGTAATTTTTTAAGTATTGCTGTATGACTAATTTGAAGTGCTTGGGCGACTTTTCGAGCAGTTTTATATTGAAGAAGCGCTTCACTAAGCAACTGTTTCTCAAACTTAGCCATCTCTTCTTTTAAGCTTCGTTTGTCACTACATGACAGCGGCTTTTCATGAATCATTTGTTGTATCATAACTTCTCTAAGTTCTTCACTATCATCTTCACATAAATAAATAGAGCGTTCCAATACATTTTGTAATTCACGGACATTACCTGGCCAGTGATGGTTCAGTAATTGATGCATCGCCGCGGGTGAAATTTTTAATTCACTTCGTCCCAAACGTGCGCAAATCCGATTAACAAATGTCTCCACTAGTAATGGTATATCTTCTTTTCTTGCTCTCAAAGAAGGAATTTGAATCGGTAACACATGCAAACGATAATACAAATCTTCACGAAATTTCTTTTGCTTTACCAATGTTATCGGATTACGATTGGTAGCCGCAATCACACGAATATCAATCTCCTTACTTTGTCGACCTCCCACCTTTCGCACCTTTCTTTCTTCCAATACTCGTAGTAGTTTCGCTTGCAGATGGAGCGGAAGCTCTCCAATCTCATCTAAGAAAAGTGTTCCGTGTTGGGCTTGCTCAATTAATCCTTTCTTTCCACCACGACTAGCCCCTGTAAATGCACCTTCTTCATAACCAAACAATTCACTTTCTAATAGTAATTCAGGAATAGCCGCACAGTTAATAGGAATGAAGGGACCATCTGTACGTTCACTTTCATAGTGAATCGCTTTTGCAAACATTTCTTTACCTGTTCCACTCTCGCCATATATAAAAACAGTGGCATCGCCTTTCGCAATCCGCTTAGCCATATCCATACAAGAAGACATTTCTGAACTATGATGTAAGATATCCTCAAAATAAACCGCACCTGATTGCTTAGCTGATCGTATTAAGGAGCGAATATGTTTGAAATCACGTAATATGATGACTTCGCCCTCTTGCAGAGGGTGTGTTTGAATCAGAAAATTTTTAGAAATAACAGCACCCTCATCTGTATGATAAACACCGATCTTGGATAGATGTTTCCCATATAATTGGACGGCTGTCTGTTTGAGCATTTTTTCCGCTGCTCGATTCACGAGTTGAATCAAATTTTTATCATCTACGAGTAAAATGCCTTCTGACATGGTTTTCAAAATCGTATCCATCTGTTGTTTACTTCGCTCAGAAGGTAAAAAGACTTCTGTTTGAACCTCTAAAACACCTGGAACCTTTTTGATCACGCTTATGAGTTGTGCTTTATCTCTCATTTCTATCCCAATATTTAAGTAGATAAATTGTGGCTTCACTTCCATCTGAATAATATCAAGCTGCTTTGAAAATATTGCTTTAATGACATCATAAGTAATTCCAACTCGATCGATTGTTTCAATTTTTAAAATCAAATGATCCCCCCTCCCATTATTTTATCAAGTACGTCAATTTGCATGATTTTTCTATATGATTTATTCGATTGCGCTTAGTGCTTGTTCCAAGTCTGCAATGACATCTTCTACATCTTCAATTCCGACAGAAAGCCTGATCAACCCAGGTGTTATGCCCATTTTTAATCGCTCTTCTTCTGGTACAATCGCATGAGTCATCGTACTTGGATGCTGAATTAAAGTATCGACATCGCCCAAACTAACTGCAATTTTACACAGTTTAAGCTGGTTCATAAAATGAATGCCTGATTGTGTATCACCTTTCACTTCGAAGCTGATAATCCCACCTGCTCCATCCATTTGCTTCTGAACGAATGGATAATACATAGAAGAACTTAGTCCCGGATAATACACCGATTCAATTTGCGGATGTTTTTCTAAAAAACGGGCAACTTGAAAAGCGTTTTGTGTATGCCTTTCCATACGAAGCCCTAGTGTTTTTAGTCCTCTAATCAAGAGAAATGCATCCCATGGAGATAATATCCCACCAATATCTTTTTGAGTAGTCATACGAATATGATCGATTATTTCTTGTTTTCCCGCTATGATTCCTGCAACCACGTCACCATGTCCACCTATATATTTTGTGGCACTGTGAAGCACCAAATCACAGCCAAATTCAAGTGGTCGCTGTAAGAATGGGGTCATAAAAGTATTGTCTACTACTGTTGTAATCTGATTCGTTTTCGCTACTGAAGCAACCATTTCCAAATCAATAACTTCTAGCGTTGGATTAATTGGCGTCTCGATATAAATCACCTTCGTATTTGCCTGTATCGCCTTTTGCAAATCATCTTGTTGTGTCATATCACACAAAGTAAAATCGATATGAAAACGCTCCTTCAGATCACGCAGTAAGCCAAAAGTACAGCCGTAGAGTCCACGAGAACAAATGACATGATCACCCGATCGTAAGAGTCCCAGTAAAACGGCTGAAACTGCTGCCATCCCCGAACCAAATGCCAATCCAGCCTCAGCACTTTCTAAGTTGGCAACTTTTTGTTCCAACGCTTTAACTGTGGGATTACCTAGTCTTGAATAAATATAACCTTCCTCACCTGCAAAACGATTGGCCCCTTCTTCAGCCGTTGGAAATACGAATGTTGAAGTTTGATAAATCGGTGGCACTAAAGCCCCTGTTTGTGGATCAGGAGATGTCCCGACATGAATCGCTCGTGTCGACAAGCCATATGACTTCTGTTTCTGTTTCGATTTCATTTATCCTCATCCTCCAAGTCATGCAGATATTATTCCCTCACTCTTTTTCTATGCAATTTTAATACCAAGCCAAAATGAGCAGGGTTTGGAGGTTTACTCGATAAATTTGGAAACATATCTTGCATAGATGGAATTAAAAGTTTCCATCTTATTAAGCAGGACTTTATGCTTTTATGTTGTATTTTTAAATGAACAGCATTTAGGAGGTTTACCATGAAGTTTACAATTAAGGGATGGTTGTATGACCATGTCACACTTTACTGGGAAAATGGACAGCTGACAAGTGATCGAGCTGATATTTTGCAAGTCGTGTTTAGGCGGATAGATGAAATTGAAGCAAGTGAGGCATTTCTGCTATGTCCGAAGACGCATCTATTTTTTACTAGCAATTATTTAGACGAGGGTTATTCAGCTTATTTGGTATTAAAACATATTCTTGAGTTTGTTTCAGAAGAGCCCAATCCTGAAGAATTATTATATGAATTATCACTTCCAAATGGACAGCACCATAAATAAAAAGGAGTCTACATATGTAGACTCCTTTTTATTTATGGTGCTGAGGGTCGGGCTCGAACCGACACAGTAGTCACCTACCGCAGGATTTTAAGTCCTGTGCGTCTGCCAATTCCGCCACCCCAGCATGTTTATTAGGCAGAGCCACTATCTCGTGGCGACTCATTTATAATAGCACGCTTCCTGATCAGGGTCAACTTTATTTCGTAAAAAAATCAAAGCTTTAATTTTTTGAATTTAATCCATTTCTAACCATATCTAGAAATATTTCTTTTTTTGAAGGATGGCATGCGATTACATAAGGATGATCTCTCTGACCGAAAAAATCGTCCCCATTAAATTGAATCACTGATGCACCTGCCTCACGTGCTAATAGTACTCCCCCATATAAATCTTCTCCCTCTGAATCATACAGTACAATCGCATCGATTTCACCTTTCGCAAGCAAACACCATGCGACTGAAGGCGCCCATAAAGTTAATATGCGTTTACTTTGCTAAAGCATAGATGCGCGTAACCGCATGGCGTTCGGATCTCTTAACACATGATGCCCTTGTATCCAAGCAAGGGTCGGCTTTGCTTCCCCCGTTTTTTTCATCGTAAAAAATTGCTCATTACACTGTGCACCCCTATCTTTTTGTGCCACATGCATACGATGTAAGTGCGGTTCATAAATGATACCTAGCACTGGTTCGTTTCGATACATCAGCGTAACACAAACCGCATACACAGGTAGCCCGATGGCATAGTTGTTCGTTCCATCTAAAGGATCGATTAACCATATCCATTCGGACTCTTGTGCATCGACTTGTCCAAATTCTTCCCCTCTGATTTGATGATCCACGAAAACAGATTTAATTCTTTTACGAATCAGCCGTTCGGCCATTCGATCTACTTCTGTTACGACATCACCATCAGTTCCTTTTTGCTCTATTTTCTTATCCCTTTCAAAATGAAGCAAGATTAACGCTCCAGCTTCTGAAGTTGCTTTAATTGCTGTTTTTTTTGCACGATTCAAAATGGAATTAAATGTCATTTTTTATCCCCTTTGAAGTGTAATTAATATGAAATGCTTACAATTCTGCATGGGAAACGAAATCTCACGTTCCGGCTTTAACGCATAGCACGCATTAAAATACAAATATTTTCACCTTTTTTAAACCCAATTAAAAAGAAAGACATACTCAATCCATCTAAAATGAGTTATGATGTTAACGTGTTCTATTATCTTTCTATTATTTCATTTCTTCATATCGTCATTGTATGAGGTAGAACGGAAAGGAGCTAATATGATTAAGACTACTGCATTATATAAAGATATTTCCAATCAGGAAGAGTTTATACAATTTTATACTGAAACCTTTCTCCCTCACTTAATGAGCGTTCCTGGCGTGGTAAAAGTTAAAATGACTCGCCTCGTTCCCTCACCTTTTGAAAATAAAATTAGTGAAAATGAAGCCCAGTATTTTCTCCAATGCGAGACATACTATGAAAGCGCAGAAGCGTTTGAGCAAGCACTTAAAACACCTGAAGGTATCGAAGCAGCACAATGCATCTTAGAAGTTGCTTCTCATTTTATGACCACTTATGTGGGAGATGAAACGACCTATTACAATAAGAGCGAATGAAAGATGTTCGCTCTTTTTTAGTCGGACTACTTCAGAATACGATATGCTGCTATAAACGTTTCTTTTGCAATCAATCCCATTTCTTGTAATTCCTTTAATTCATCAACCATCAACGCTTTATCCGCCTCAGCATCACCCGTATAAACAACAAGACCAAACTGTTTGAGCAAAGTTCGTACATCTACCAAGTTTTTTACTTCGATCATACCATTCATCCTCTGTTCTGATTCTATATCTCTATTGTAACACGGGCTATCGATATTCAATATAAGTAATCTCTTTCTTCAAATCTCCGATCCCCTCTATCGCATGTAATACCACGATCGGAATGATTTCATCATTTGAAAAATCAGTCAATATGACGTTTACGAGTTTCATATCATGATAAACTGCTGCATAATTAATGGGATGATCAATTTCATGATCTTCCACTTGTTGTTCAACTTGTTCTAGCTTTTTCCTTAACTCATTTAGCTTTACCACGATTTCAGCTTTTCGTTCTTTGTTTAATTTGTAATTCGAATACATTTCAATGGTAGACTTATATGTATTTGAGATTTCATTGATATAGGTAAGCCCACCCTGTTGTTCCACCGCTCTAATATATCTTTTCGTCTGCATATTCTCATAATACAAATACCCAGCCACTGCCATAACGATGATCATTATATAAGATAACAGTAAAATAAACCATCTTCGCAAATGTTGTTGCATACTCGCCCCTCCAACCTTACTTACTTCCTTTATTAATCATTATACGGACAAGAACGATTTGATATGACTACAGGATCGCCCGACCCGATTAATAACAATTTGCATATGATATCTCGTCACTGGTAGTGAGTGGATTGGGAGTGAAAAAGTGAAATCAAATAAATTACGTATCCAACGTTCGAAAGCAACAACTGCTTCAACACACCCTGCCAATGTTTTTGTTTCTGTTGTCAGGCAAGCTAAAAAAAGCATTGTATCTCTTGCTTGTAAACAAGATGCGCAAACAAGTCCATTTGACTCCTTACAATTTAATCAATTATTTGGTCCAGGGCGTAGGCAAGCCCGTCAATCTAGTAAACAATATGGATCCGGATTTTTTATTCATCCAGATGGATATCTCATAACCAATGAACATGTCATCCATGGGTCTTCTGAAATTCTATGCAAAGTCGATGGTTACAAAAAAGCCATCCCTGCTCAAGTCACTTGGGCAGATGAAGCGAGAGACATTGCAGTCCTCAAAGTGAACCTTCCCAAATCACCAAAACCACTTATGCTTGGAAACTCACAAAGTACCATGGTGGGCGAATGGGTGATCGCGATTGGAAATCCGTTTGGATTGGATAATTCCGTCTCCGTAGGTGTAATTAGCGGGACAAATAGGCCTTTATATGTAGGAGACCGTTTATACGATAATATTATTCAAACCGATTGTGCGATAAACCCTGGAAATAGTGGTGGTCCCTTGGTCAATATACTAGGGGAAGTAGTCGGGGTATGCACCTTAATCTTACAGCCTTCACAATGCCTTGGGTTTGCGATTCCAATTGAAGAAATCAAATCAACTGCAAGACGTTATATCTCTTATTAATACGACTTAGCCCCCTAGATTGAACTGTAACCCAACTGCTGGATTCAGTTCAATCTAGGGGGCTAAGAGAGCGGGATGATTTATCTGGATTTCATTCCCTCTATTAAAATGTCAACAACTTCAGGACGCGAGAAAGTTGAAGGTGGCTTTTTTCCTGCTCGTAGCATCTCACGAACCTTCGTACCAGACAACACGACATGTGCATCCGTATCATGTGGACATGTTTTGAAGGATGCCATTCCTTCACAACGCTTACAGTAAAAGCTGTGCTCAAAAAACATCAAGGTAATTTCCAATTCCTGTGATGAAAACTGATCAAAAATATGTTGCCCTTCATATGTGCCATAGTAATCCCCTACACCTGCATGGTCACGACCTACAATAAAGTGTGTACACCCATAATTTTGACGAGAGATAGCATGGATAACCGCTTCACGTGGGCCTGCATAACGCATAGCCGCTGGAAATGCACTAAAATAAACCCGTTCCTGTGGATAATAACGTTCAAGTATGGTTTGATAACTCTTCATCCGAACTTCTACTGGGATATCATCTGTTTTGGTTTCTCCGATTAATGGATTTAAAAAAAGGGCATCAACCGTTTCTAGGGCTGCTTTTTGGATATATTCATGTGCACGATGAATCGGATTGCGTGTTTGAAAACCAACTACTTTTTTCCATCCTCTCTCTTGAAAATGTGCACGTGTCATAATCGGGTCATGATAACATTCGGAAAAATCACCAAATTGTGGACGATTTAAAAGCCTTACATCTCCACTTAGACACCAAGGGGATGTTTGATATAATCGTTTTACTCCTGGATGTCTCTCTTCCGTCGTTCCATAAACCATTTCCGCTTCTTTTAACCGATCTACCCGATAAATATGCTCAACTTGCACGACGGCTAAGATGGTTGAGCCTTGATCTTTAATGGTCATATAATCATGCCGTTTAATGGTTTCCAATTGTGCTTCAGACACAGCCATAGTGATGGGAATGCTCCAAATCATTCCGTTTTGAAGTCGCATGTGTTGACAAACAGAGGCATAATCTTGCTGATTGATAAAACCTTTCAAAGGCGAGTACACACCTGTAGCGATACATAAAAGATCACTTTGAAGCACAGCGTTAGCTGTGATCGTCGGATAATGTTTAGCGCGTTCTAGCCAATTCAGACGTTCCTCGCCTTCTAATACACGATTTACCAGTTGACCGCCATGTGGTTGAATCAAAGTGGTCATCATGACACTCCTTTAAATCAATTTAATTCCAGTCAAAAATAAGATAAGCACAATTGCTAAGCGTAAGATAAACTCAGGGATACGCAATGTAAGCTTTCCACCTAGCAAAATCCCTGGGATAGAGCCTATCAGTAGCCAGATTACAAATGTCCAATCTACATGACCAAATGATGCATGAACCGCACCTGCACTCAATGTCAAAATAAATGCATGGACGACATCCGTTCCTACTAATTTAGCCGCCGATAAAGCGGTCGTGAGTATTAAAATCGCAATAAAGACAGAACCACTTCCAACTGACGTGAGCCCAACCAATAATCCACCTAAAAAGCCGGTAATACGCAACGAAATTTTCATATTATTACGAATAGAACGTTCTTTATTATGCTGAACGAGTTGTATGACCATGACTAAGGAGACAAGGATAAAGGTATAGCCTAAGACCGTCCCTAGAACCATTTCAATTGAAAAGGAAGTTGCAAGATCAAAAAGGCGAATTAAAAAAACACCTAATATCCCTCCTGGAACACTCCCCTGTGCCAGTTTCTTCACGATTTCCCAATCCACTGTTTTCTGCCGATAATGCTGAATACTACCAGCAGCTTTCGTCGCACAAGCATAGACCAAATCGGTTCCGATCGCCATGGTTGGTGAAAATCCATATAACACGATAAGCAATGGAGTCATGAGTAAAGCCCCACCCATACCCGTAAGACCTACCAGTAATCCAACTACAAAACCGGTCGCAATAATGCCAATGATGAGCGTCATAGGTCTATATGAGAAAGGAGATTGCTATGGGTATCTCTTTCTCTCTCCTTCGTTAAACGCTCCCACTCGATAATTGGAGTGAAAATACATAGCCGCTCTCTCATTTCAACCGTCTGATCATGTGATTCGAGTGGAAGTTCTACCATTGTTGTACTCCTTTCATATCCTGATTACAGAGAATAAATACTTTATTTTTAACCATTACCCGATTTCTGTTACAATAAAAATAATTCGGACATGGAGGGGATTACATATGGAACTCGTTGTTTACTTAGCAGGGCAAATTCATGATGATTGGCGCGAACAATTAAAACAGTTAGCTGAGCAGAAGGGTTTGCCGCTGGTATTCAAAGGTCCGCAAGAAGATCATGATCGCTCTGATGAGATCGGGGAAGCGATTAAAGGGACACAACCCAGTAGCATTTACCGTGACCATACGGCTTCTGAATTTAACAATTTACGCACGCGAATTTGGATGAATAAAGCAGATGTTGTTATTGCACAATTTGGTGAAAAGTATCGGCAATGGAATTCGGCGATGGATGCCTCAATTGCACTTGCAACTGGAAAACCCTTAATTCTGATTCGCCCTGAAAGCTTAGTACACCCCTTGAAAGAATTAGCACAGCGTGCTCAATGTGTTGTGGAGACACCAGAGCAGGCGTTAGAAGCGCTCGCTTACGTATTTGAATGATAATCAGAAGGAACCCTGATTGAAGGGTTCCTTCTATATTATACGATAAGTATCCGTTACTACTGTGGAGCTAATCTTGCCTGTTGGCCAATAAAAACAATATAAGATATGTTAATATTTAATAGTAATACATCCTGACCTGTACTTTCATCATTGATGACGAAGTAGTCACGTCCCACTTGCCGAAGCGTTCCACTAAACACTTTATCTCGCCACTGATCACTACTATCATAGGTCATGTATGCGGCAATTTTCCGACCTACATTCGCCTCTAATAACTCCTCCGAAAACCTTCTCTCAACCCGTTGTGAAACGCCTCCACCTGCCATATTTTGTTGATATGGATAATATCCGTACATCTTCATCCCCCTAAAAAGAATAAACTCGTGGACAATCTTGAGTTGACGGTTTATAGAAACAGTGACTCTTATACCGTCCAGTATTGGTTTGATCGAACCAAGTGGCCGGACAACTCCCAGGCGGCTTAAAAAACCATAATGCATATCGGCCTGGATCAAATCGTTGTCCATTTACAACTTTTTGTGCCAAATTAATATCTGATTTGCGCGCAGCTTGGTAAAAGTATGATTTTTGAACCGCTTCAAAACCACCTGGGGACTGATAAACCATATCCGATATGGTATTAATATCTTTAAAATCTAAACAATCTCCCAACACTCGATTTACACCCACATTACCGACCAAAAGCATCCCCATTTTGCCATCTGACTCCGCCTCGGCTCGCATCAATCGAGCGAGTAATTTGATGTCGTTTTGTGTAGTCCTGATCACAGCCATCAATTTCACCTCTGCCTCATATTTATGTACGACAGATGCAAATCAGAACTCCTAGTCATTTAGAGTAATCATGATTCGTTATTAATGTGGTAAATGATTTGCAAACATAATGAAATACGCCATTCTTTTAATAGATATGTTTTTTCTGATATAATCATTTACATTATGAGGTAACATCCTATTTCATATTAGCGAGGTATAACGATGGAAAACTATCATTTTAAAGTTAATCTAAAAGGTATGATTGATCTATTATCTAATCACCTTTACAGTACCCCCCATGTATTTGTGCGCGAATTAATTCAAAATAGTGTTGATGCGATCACAGCAAGAGAAAAGCATCTAAATGACCCGAAGTATAAAGGGCAAATAGACATCGAAATCCATCCGGGTGAAGATCATCCCACTCTATTCATACAAGACAATGGTATCGGTTTAACTGAAGATGAAGTGCACCAATTTCTAGCACAAATTGGGCAAACATCGAAACGTAATGCGGATGGGGGAGAGGATTTTATTGGTCGGTTTGGTGTAGGATTACTTTCTTGCTTTATCGTAAGTGACGAGATTGTGTTTGTTACACGTTCCATTCAATCTGATTATGGGATTGAATGGCGTGGAAAGCCAGACGGAACTTATACCCTTAATAAGCTAAAAGATCGAGTGGAACCTGGTACACGTGTTTATTTAAAGAGTAAAACAGGTTTCGATACTTATTTTGAGCAAAAAAGTGTTGCCAAGTGGGTTCGTCATTATGGTGAGTACTTACCCTACCCGTTATATTTTCATGACCAAAACAGAATACAATTAAATAGCAGACAAGCACCTTGGGAAATGAACACAACCGAAGCTTTAGCATATGGAAAAAGTGTTTTACAACAGGACTATCTTGATGCGATCGCACTAGAATCCGCTTTAGGTGATGTGAAAGGAATCGCATACCTTTTACCTTATCCTGTACAAGTAAATGCGCGGCAAAAACATCGTGTTTATGCTAAAAATATGCTTCTATCTGATCATATGGATAAGCTTTTACCGGAGTGGGCTTTTTTTGCTACATCTATCCTAAATGTAAATGGATTAAGCCTAACCGTTTCACGAGAATCATTTCATGATGATGCACGTTTAGAATTAGTACGGACAGACTTAGGAAATTGTATCAAAAATTATTTAATCCAGTTAGTGGAAGCAAACCCCAAACGTTTACAAGAAATTATACAAATACACTATAAATCGATAAAAGCTCTAGCTACAACTGACGACGCCTTGTTTCAGCTCTTTATTAACTGGCTCCCATTTGAAACGACATTAGGCAGAATCACGATGAGTGAAGTTCGCAAAAATCATACAAAAGTATATTACACTACTAGTGTAGATGAATTTAGACAAATCAATAAAATTGCTAGAGCTCAGGGAATCTGTGTCATAAATGGGGGCTATGTGCACGATTCGGATTTAATTGAAAAGATGCAATGGATCGATCCCACACTAATCACCGAAAAGATCAGTCCTACTATGATTACTCAAAAATTCAACGATCTAGTGCCATCTGAACGCCAAACCACTTACACATTTATAAAATTAGCAAATGAAATTCTGCAACCCTATTTTTGCAAGGCTGTCATTAAAAAGTTCGAACCCCATCATTTGCCTGTTTTATATACAACTAGTGAGGAAGCTTTATACTTACGGACGACTACACAAACCGCTGAAGAAGTATCACCACTATTTTCATCAATCATGCAAAAGATTACTGAAAATCAAGTTCATACTGAAACGGCCCAGCTTTGTTTTAATTATCATAATCCTATCGTGCAAAAGTTAATTAACACCACAGATAACCAACTCCAAAAAAGTACCATCGAGATGTTATATGTACAGGCTTTGTTACTGGGCCACTATCCATTAAAACAAGAAGAAATGAACTTACTCAATGAAGGATTAACCCAGCTTGTAGATAGGGGATTAAATCAGGAGGAGAACAAATAATGGAAAATCGATTCAATGAACTTATGGAACAAAGTAGCGAGTTACCGCATGGTGATGTGAAAATCGAAATATTAGAAGAAGCCATTCGAATTGCGGACACCCTTCAAGATGAAGAGAGAGGGTTTTATGCTCGCATGGAGCTTACGGATACAGCCAACTTTGCTGGCCGCTTTGAAAAGGTGATTCCTTCTTTCTCTTGGTGTCTAGCTCAACTAGATAAAGCACCTGAGTATTATCATGAATTTTATTTGTTATGGCAGTATAAATGGGTTTTGTATAACCTATCTGAATTTCCCCAAATTCAACAAGACCAAATTGAAGATACTTTTAATGATTTTAAAAACCGCTGTCAACAGTATGGATATAGCTTACGACCTTACTACCAAATGAAGATTAAGTATGCAAAATTACATGAAAATCATAACTTAGCGCACTCTTGTTTTGAAGCATGGCTCGAGCAACCACGTGATGATCTCTCCGACTGCTATGCATGTGAATTGACAGCTCAAGCTGAGCACTTACTCCACATCGGACAAGTTCACGCAGCTTTAGCGATCGCTGAACCCATCTTTAAACAAGAAGTATCGTGTGCTGAAGTGCCTCATATAACTTATGGCCCTTTCCTTATTCCGTTATTAGAGAATGATTCGCCCGAGCTAGCTAACGAATTTCATCAGAGTGGGATGCGCTTAATTGGACAAAAGCAAGGTTTTCTATCTACAATCGCACATCACATGAAATACTTAACTGTCGTAGATCCAAATGCGGCAATCCATTACATGGAAGCGTTTCTATCAGAAGCTTTAATCTCGCATACCCTTGACACCAAGTTTCAATTTTTCTTAGCGTGTTCCATCTTGTTGAAACATCTCGATCCTGAAACAATCGCAACGATGCAACTCCCAGATCATATAACTTCAGCATGGATAGATGAAGAAGTAAAGCGCTTGGCACAACAGTTCGATCAACGAAACCAAACACATACTTATGCAAAAGAGATTGCACATACCACTCATCAAATCAACGCACTGAAACAAAAATATGGAAATGCCACAACCCCTCATTTGTCTTAATTTTATCTAAACCAATGGTCTGAATCGGTGCTATCCCGATTCAGACATGATCTATTTCTCTACTAATTAATCTCTGTTTGTATCATTTTTTTCACTTCTTCTTTACTTACTTTCAAGTTGTCCGCAACACCTTTATCCCCCTCTCCACCTACAATAATGCTGCCATCTTGGTACCGATGTAGAAGATAATTTTCATAAATTTCTCCATCCAAAGCACTGATTTCATCTTCACTGTTCCATTCCGCTTCATCTTCAAAATAAGAAATGGATAACAACATTTCTGGATGATTTTCAAACCCTTCCTTTAGATCACGGTTAAAGATTTGCATATATTTTGCGTTTCCTCCATCGTCTACTTTCAATTGTATTTGATTAAACCATTTCTCAGGAAAATTTAGCTGAAAAGGTAGTCCGGTAGCACCAGTATGTTGAGCAGTTGTTTTCAGCTTATCACCCTCTACCTGATTCCATTCGACTAACGGTATCATGATAGAATCCTCAGGTTCTGCTAGCACAGTTGGGAATTCCATATAACCATCTTGGTTTTGATCTCTTAATTTACCCTCTATCGCGCTATACAGGCGTGGATTTTGGGGATCAATGATGTGACTGAGTTCACCTTGTTTCATCCCCACAATCGATGTATGCCAATTCTGGTCGGAAACTTTCTCGTTAACCACGATCGCACGCTTCGTTTCCTCTACTTGACTTGTCCTAATCTGTGAAAATGAAATATGTTCTTCAGCTAAGGTGATTGCATTTTGGGGGTGTAGCTGTCCTGATCGCTCACGATAGAGCGAAGCTAACGCTGATTCGCCATCATCTTGATGGATAACCACAAAATCTCCTTTCAAATCTCCATCTAAATCCTCCGTACTAAAATAGTTCACATCTTGATGAAAAACTTGTTTCCATTCTTCTGATTGTAATGCGTAAACCAGTACGGTTTGTGTTTGGCTTAGATCGGCTGATTTTTCCGTAGTACTCAATATGATTTCAGGGCGCGGGTCGCCTATAATATCTGCCAATATGCCATAGTTTAGATTCTGATCCTTTAATGATCTATTTTCTATTCGTTCCCAGCCTGTCCACTTTTTCTCTGCCACTGCAAAACCGATATGAGCTTGTCCAGTTATACGATATAGTGCAACTGCTTCAAGTTGGTTATCATCATCCACATTGACTAACTGCACGACCGCTGTTCCTTCAGGGGTGGATAACAATTCAGTGCCCTCGGGCAGTAGTTGCTTAAACATAAGCTCAGCTTCTTTTGCTGTAGGTGCAGAAGTGTCTATGCCAACTATGCTACACCCTCCTAGCATCAAGATAGAAATGCAGATCCATATAAGCGCTTTATTGTTCATTATGATCCTCTTTTTTACATTTACTTTCCATAAGGTACACTAACCACATTGTTTCCTAAAAAATACTCGCCGCCTGCATCATCTAACACATATTCAACTAGCCATTTCTTTTTCTGCTCACTGTAAACGAGTGTAATTTTTTGAATCGTTTCTCTTTCTTTGGTTTGAAACTTTTTTTCATAATAGAGAAAGGGCGTGAGTGTATTGCGAAAATAGACAGTTAACTCCATCTTATACTGACCTTCTACCTCATAAAAACGGGCATGATCAAAATCCACTTTAGTCTCAATGGCCTTTCCACGATATATAATATATGGATTTTCATATGGACTTTCATTTTGAAAAATAATCTTAAAGGAATCGGTAACCGTAACCATGTTATGCACTTTTTTTGAATAGAGTGCGTCAATCACTTCGGCTTGATAACGATGAAGCAGCTCAGTTATTTTCTTTTTCTCTACTTCATCACTATAGGGAGTAGGTGAAATATCTATTTTAGAGGTATCTTTGGAGATGGCCGTTACCTCACTCTGAGATTCTCCCCATGGAAATGTTTTCCGACCGTAAATCTTTAGTTTTCCATCCCGTGTTACAGGTCCAAATTGATCATCATCTTTAAAAGTTTGTTTAAGTGGCTTTTCATTTACAAAAACTTGGACATCATTAAAGTTGGTCTTAATTTGAACCATTGATTTTTCAAAGGAAAGCGATACGTCAATATTGCGGCTTGGCTCTCCTAAAACGATTGCCTCTTCTTTTTTATGTAACTTTGTATATGGAAATGTTTTTTCGGCCGTGATTGTGTACAACCCTGGCATAATGGGTCCGTGCTTGTATTCCATCTGTTCCTTTTTACTCTGAAAAATCTTTTTCTGATTCACATGAACGATTGTACCTTCATCATGTGTGACGATATTCAAGTAATACCGACGAACACCAATCGAGTAAGTCTTCCATAAGATATAATCATGTTCTTTTACGTAAAAATCTCCTACTTGAATGGCTTGTTCGAAAGTAGGTTCACCCATACCTATAAGCTCATCCGGACTTAGAGAAGTCTGATATTGATAGATATGTAGATCAAAAGCTTGCGAGAGTTGCTTTGCATAAGATTGATTTTTTTTACATATGTAGATAGTTGTTTAAGTTGTCCCGTCTGAATGACCATACGTTCATCATCACTTTCGATCAATTCATGTAACAACTCCGTATCCTCGTTTTGAAGCGCCGTCATAAAACGGTTTACTGTTTCTTGGGGTCCTGCTTGTACACCGTACAAAGCAACCACGCCCACGATTAAAACCAAGCCGATTACAATACTTAGCAACACAGCTTTTTTCTTTTTTTGAGCTACTAAATTCAATCTGATTCCCCCCCTCTACTCGAGTAAATAAATCTTCAATCACAATATAAATAAGCTGTTCCTTTTAATATGAAATAATAAAATAAATTTTCACTGTATTAATTATATACGAATAACATAATTTATGTTTAATTAAATCGGAAATTTTTCTCTATCTTGCTTTTTTTATGTTCATGACCGGTTGGTAGAGGCCAAATCAAAAAGTCTCAGCCACATGGCTGAGACTTTTTGATTACTCGGTATGAAAGTAATAAGGGATCCGAATTTCTTTCCGGCTTTCTTGCTCGCCACCAGCTACTTCAACTGTTAAATACCCTTGATACTCCCCTGCTTCATGCGCTTCAGTTACCACTTCAAAAGTGCGCGATTTTTCTTGGCCTAAAATAATAACCGATTTACTTGTGCTTACAATTTTGTCGTTGTCAGATTTTATGTGATACATCATTAACTGGTCTGTAGGATTTTTTATCGTAAGTGTCATTTTTTTCTTTTCTTTTGCCTTCATTTTGCCAAAGCTGAGGCTAGATGGATA
The DNA here is from genome assembly GCF_014773435.2 of Polycladospora coralii. Lineage (GTDB taxonomy): Bacteria > Bacillota > Bacilli > Thermoactinomycetales > Thermoactinomycetaceae > Polycladospora > Polycladospora coralii. The sequence continues at coordinate 799,563 of NZ_JACXAG020000001.1, forward strand.
AGCCAAGGCGGGAGCATGAGATGCAGCCGTAACATCAATCACACCTGCTCCCACCTCAACGGGCAATGGTTTACTTTGGGGATTCTTAGCTGTTGCCATGAGTGCTGACTTAATATCCGCTGGTTGCCAATTTGGATGTGCTTGTAACAAAAGGGCTGCGGCACCCGCTACATGAGGTGACGCCATAGAAGTGCCACTTTTAGAATCAAAGCCCCCCCCTACTATACTGGAGTATACATTTACACCAACCGCTGCGACATCGGGTTTTAATGTATACTGAGCCGTTGGACCTCGTGATGAAAAGTCTGCAATCAAACCATCCTGTTCGGTATCAATCTCGCGTGTCTCATTCTTGTCAATCGTAGCAGTCATTTGCTGTCCAGCTAAAATCCATTCTCCATCTTCCTTCGTCACCATGACCATAGGAATTGTGGCTGATTTATTTACATACATGTTACTCGGTGCACCTTGCGTGTTTGCAATGAGAATCACTCCGACAGCACCTTTTTCTTGCGCATGCGTCATCTTCGTCATAAATGTGCAATCTCCACGCTTTAACACTGCAATTTTATCCGTTAAATCCTGATTGAGGGGTTCACAACCTAATCCATCTTTCTCAGTAATCACTTGTAAGGGCGCAGAAATCTTTTGATCGATTCCCCCACCTGGCTCAGATCTACCTACTGGTAAAACACGCTCTTCGCCATCTACCATTACAGTGATCAATTTCCCAAAAAAATGTGAGTTTGAAACCGCGCCTACGGTTATCGCTTTCTCAGCTTGCCCCGGTGAACTAATCGTTGTCGAGGATGGTCCGTCATTACCAGCAGAAACCACCATGGTCATCCCTGCATCACTAGCCGAGTTGACGACTTCAATCAAGGCATCATAACCTGCATCCGCTGTTTCTCCTAGGCTTAAATTTGCAACATCCATACCGTCCTCTACAGCATCTTCGATTGCTTTTGCTATGTAAATACTTTCGGCGCTGCAATCATGACATGGGTATACATTATAGTTTCCAAGATATGCTTTAGGTGCGACTCCGCTCAATTTTGTTTGAACGAGACCAGTTGGATCTTGAAACCCCTTGACTCCTGCAACAGTTCCCGCTACGTGTGTGCCATGTGATCGAATCGCTTCTGGTGTTGCACTTATCTCTGATGCTACTTCATCTATCTGCGATGCAATCGGTTGATCATACTTCACATCAGCCTCGTCACTGTACACTTTTGCTACAATCACTTTATTAGTGGTATACTTTAGCCATTCTTTTTTTTGTACTTTGGGATAGCCCGTTGGCATAGTCAAGGAATCGTCATTGAAAAACGGATGACCTTGATCAATTCCACTATCGATAATGGCTACTTTCACATCTTCACCATCATAGCCAGCTTCCCACATTGGCAGATTATTTATAATAGCATGGCTTTTATTTACGAGCGGGCGATACTGCTTACTTTCAATCACACGCTTCACGTCAGGTGCATTTTGAAGTGCTTTGGCTTCTTCCGCATTTGCTTTTACAGCGATCCCATTAAATGTGAGTGAATATTCGGCTACAATTTTTGATCCTTTTACATTTTTTTGTATATACGCTTTTAGCTCAGTCCGTTTTCGCTCCAAATAAGATCGATATTTTTTGACTGAATCTTCATTTACATCTAGTCTCTCATTTGCACTGATTTTAGTCGCCTGATATCCTTGCACATCACCTTCATAGGAAGCAACTGGCAAGTGATCTAATTGAACAAAATAATACTTATCTTGATCGATTGCCGCCACAGCTCGTAAAGGAACACCCGACAAAACAATTGCCGTCATCAGTACAGCAGATAAAGCAATAACTCCAATTTTTCTCATACAATCCCCCTTCTATCATTCTAGCACTTGGATTTACTATCGTTCTAAGAATATGATAACATCCATTTATTGTTTAGAGTGAATGTTTTTATTTAAATTATTTAATTAACAAATATTGTCACATACTCCTTGTGTAACGCTCTTAAAAAGAGATTCAGCTCCCCACTCCCAATAGCTTCTTTATGTATATTATATCTGAATATTAAAATGATTGCATGAGTTTTTCATTTAACTTCGCGCTTAGATCCATTTAATTACAAACATCAAAAAGTGTAGAGAAGAAGTACTTACCTTCTCTACACACGATAAACCTAGAGTCCAACTCGTTTAACATTAAAAATCAAAATGATCTGGATCTGGCCCCACTCGATGATTTCGGTTCAATCCATCAATCTGTTCTATTTCTTCTTTCGTCAATTCAAAATCGAACACGCTAGCATTTTCAATTATGCGATGCTCTTTTGTTGATTTTGGAATGGTAACAACTTCGTTTTGCAGATCCCAACGTAAAATAATTTGGGCGACTGTTTTATTATGCTTGTTGGCAATTTCCTGTAATATTTCATTATCTAATAACTGACCTTGCATCAATGGAGACCACGCTTCTAATTGAATTCCCTTGGCTTGACAATAGGCTTGCAACTCTTTTTGTGTTAGTCGTGGATGGTATTCTACTTGATTGACCATTGGCTTGATTTCAGCATCTTTCATCAAATGTTCTAAATGATGAATCTGAAAATTACTTACCCCAATTGCTTTTACCCTACCGTCTTGATATAACTTTTCTAACGCTCTCCAAGCATCTTTGTATTTCCTTTCAACTGGCCAGTGAATTAAATATAGATCTAAGTATTCAAGATCCAGCTTTTTTAAACTCGTTTCATAAGCAGCAATCGTTGATTCATATCCTAAGTCCGCGTTCCAAACCTTAGAAGTGACAAATAACGCTTCTCTTGATATGCCTGCTTCTGCTAAGCCTTCTTTGATTCCTTTTCCAACACCTTCTTCATTTTCATAAATTGATGCCGTATCCACACTTCGATATCCGTGTTTAATCCCTGTTTTAACAGTGCTTACAATTTCTGATCCTTCTTCGACCTTAAAAACGCCCATACCAAACCAAGGCATTTTCACACCATTATGCAAAGTTATTGTATCTTGTAAATGCTTAACCATAAATAATAGAGCCCCCAAGATTTTATTTTCTTTTACTTCCTCGATTGGATCGTAGTGAAATTTCACAGGTTCCAGATCACCGATATGGTGTAGCCATGAGTGTCACACAGTGCGGTGAGTGAATTAAATTATAAGTTAAACTTCTAACCTGAGATTCGTTACAAACTCAAACTGTACACAAGATCAAGATAGGGAGGTAAGTGGCTTTACATATTATTCCCTCCCTTTTGCTGTTATACATGTGGAAGTTTTCTTTTCAACACCTTACAAAGACAGCCCTTAATCATCTTTTGCTATGCGTTTTATCAGTCATGGAATGTAGAGCTGAAAACGCTTGAACGCGAAATAGAGTAGCGTATGATGGATATCGATAAGCAAAATGGTCACGCTTCTAAACTTATACAACATCAAGGTATTACCCGCTTCATTCGTGAAGGAAACATCGTTTATATTGATACCTACAACGTGGATACTTTAAAAATGAATGACGCGTTAATCCGATGGGTGAATCCACTTTAAGTCTCTTATCCCTTTGTGATGCAACAAAAGTGAAAGCTGATTTCTTAAAATCAATATACTAAGAAGCTACTTAAAATAGTAGCAAACCACCACCACGGATGGTACCAAAGGAAAGTCAAGGACTCAATCTACATCCTTTTTTCTGTCTAACAAAAAAATAGGGCTAACTTTTGACAGTCAGCCCTACTTTAAAAATTTCTTATTGTACCCTCAATCCATAAACTGGACCTACAGGCGCCGAATAATTATTTTGTGCGTAAAAGCTTCCTGAAGTTAATACATAAGGTAAATTACTTTTAATCTGATACAAGGCTACATCCGAATTTGCTCCCGATCCACTGTCATTCCAGATCAGATCACCCACATTAACCTCTACCGTGAAGTCTTGACGAACACAAGTAATAGAAGATAACGAAGGTTTGCTATAATGATTGGTTGCAACACTTCCTAGTGATACATATCCAGCCTTACAAATGGGCCTCCATATAGAGCCGTCATTCTGTCCTCCTGATCCACTGTCATTCCAAATGAATTGAAAATCGATGGGATCCGTTAAAATTGGAGCTGCTCCTGGTACATCTTCTGCCTTAAGTCCCATAACAAAACCAGTAGGGTTATTGTAACTCCCTTGTGCAAAGTACCCTGCGGATTTCCAACCAGGAAGGAAATCTCTTATATACCATATACTAACATCTGAATGTGAACCCGTACCTCGATCATTATAGATCTCTGTATTTACTTGCGTAAAAGAGTAAGTAAGTTTACCATTATCCTGTGTACTCTTAATCGTTTGTACATGCTGAAGTCTAGACTCTAGATCTGAATGATCTGCTCCTTCAACTTTTAAAGGAAAAAATGAGAAAGTTAAAACGATTGAAAAAATTAATAAAAAACGCATTGAGATCCCTTCTCTCACTTTTATTTTTAAAAATCGTTCAATAAATAAGTTCTACAATGATTAATTTTTTACCTTTATTTTCAATTTAATTGATGAGCCCATCGATTACTTTTATTCTACTTAATAGATTGTTTTTGAGAGAAGGGAACCATTAGGAATCTATTTTCGTACAGTGATTTTTTCATTTAGAGAACTGAACAAGCAACTGGCTGTTGTTGATTTATCTTTGAAGTGGGTTCACCCACTTTTTCTAATTCAACCGCTACAACTTAGGAAGCGAATGCAGGGATAGATGCACGATCCCCCGATAATTAGGCAATCAAATATGTTCGATAAATGAAATTATAGGTCCTGCAATCGATTTTAAACTGTCAAAATTAAAATGATTGACTCGTACAATCTACTGCTTAGGTTTATCGGCAGCTCATTTAACTAATCTATCTCCTCAATCGCATCGCATGTCGAATGACATTAAAGATATAAGTGTTTTCATATTCTCCTGTCAGATATTGTGCTCCTGGGCCTTCTGCAGTAAGTAAAACATGTCCCCCTGTATGACCCCCTGTGGTCCAATCAATTGTAAACTGTTCATCGCTTCCTTTTCCATCTGGATTCATACCAATGGTTCGTTTGGTGGTTTTCACACCTGTAGCCATTGCAGTAGCGGCTGTACCCGAATCAGTCTGGAATGAGCCCGCAGAACCTGTAAATGCCAGATCCATTGCTAAATCCTCATTTAATCCCACTGAGTGCATACGAATGGCATCACGGTGATCGGGCCCCATACCGTCCCCGACAAATAAAATGACATTCTTCGCTATAGGTCGGCTGAATCTGAAATGATCTTGTCCATTTAACGCATACGTTGGCATAGATGAAGCGATAATAAGTGCCCCCAACTTGATCGTCTTCTTCACCGAATCTCTCCCTTTTAGATATGATTACTTAACTTCAGAAATCATATCTAAACGAGATTAAGCTTTCATTAATCTAATAAATTTGTTTATCCAATATAGCTGAGAATACTCCTACCTCAACGAAGTAGGTGGGGGATGAATCAGCTTCGGACCAGGGAATGGGGTCCCCTCTCACAAGTCCGAGATGTGCTATAATCCTACTAGAGAGGTGATCGATATGATGCGTACCTATCAGTTTAAGCTGGAGCCGAACAAGGAGCAGATTGAAAAGATTGAATGGACACTCTCCATGTGTCGTTGGCTCTATAACGCGATGTTAGAACAGAGAAAATTTGCCTATGAGAAACGAAGTCAGACAGTGAATTACAGCAAACAAGCCAATGAG
>NZ_JACXAG020000010.1 GCF_014773435.2 Polycladospora coralii
TATACCATGCACTTTCCACGATTAAGCACGATTTAAGGAAAATTCAGCTTTTCCATACTGACCGTGGGAGTGAATTCAATAATCGATTGATCGATGAAGCTTTGACAACTTTCCAAATCCAACGGTCCTTGAGCCTGAAAGGATCACCACATGATAATGCGGTTGCTGAAGCAACGTTCAAGCTCATCAAAACGGAATTTATCAACGGTACAAGCTTTAAATGTCTACAGCATCTATCTCGAGAATTATTTGATTATGTTCATTGGTTTAACAACATCCGTATTCACAGTACTCTAGACTATTTAACTCCTGTTGAGTACAAATCCAAACACCTTAAAAAAATTGTCTAGTTTTATGTTGACAGTCCAGTAGGTCACGTCATTTTCTTTCTTCTTTATCATATATTCGATCAGTTTCTCTCGTTTTTCCGCTGTTCCTATCACTTCATATTCGGGATAAGAAAGGAACTGACCAGCCACCATACTCCACTCTCCCCCGATTATTTGCCTCAAACCCTTTTATCCGCAACTGAGTCTCCTCCTCAATCCAAGATTCCATTTTTTGCGTAAAAGCTAAGCTCGCCCTATCAACCTTAGATTGTGCGAGTTCCCACTGATTTCCTAGCTCATTAAAACTTAGATAACTTAGACATATGATCAACGTAGTAACCACAAAGCCCCAAATGAGTTGACGCCATTGCATAAATACCATCCTCCCTGCAAATTACATCCATTATTTAGACGGAGGAGAGTCATGCATTATTGCTTTTTTCAGATAGATGCAAATAAGATAGTAAAGTAGAGTTAACAGTAGTTAACAATAATAAGCTCCCTCCAGTTGCTATGATTGGAATTAAGAAAAAATCATACAACAAATGAGGAGTGGCTTAATTGGTACAATCGATTAAAATTATGTTACGCGTATCGTTGGTGTGTACGTTATTTTTCGGAGCAATGTTCGTTGGGACAAATACTACAGCAGAGGCTTCGACGAATTTCGCTTGGCCCTGCTGTAGTAGTAGTAATGTGACACAAGGGTTTGGTGGTAGTCATTACGGCATTGATATCGCACAAGGAGGTACCGTAGCCATTAAAGCAGCAGCCAAAGGTACAGTATCGCGATCTTACTTTAGTAGTAGCTACGGAGAGGTTGTGTTTATCAAACACACCATTAATGGTAAAAACTATGAAACGGTTTATGCACATATGAGAAGCGGTTCTAGAACCGTATCCCCAGGTGATAGCGTATTTCAAGGACAACGCATTGGCTATATGGGGAATACAGGCGACTCCTCTGGACAGCACCTTCACTTTGAATTGCACTCACCATCATGGAACAATAGTAAGTCTTATCGTTTGAATCCTTTGAGTTATTTGGGGAGTGGCTCAGATGTTCCTGGTGGTAATGGACAATGGGATGAAGTAGGCGATCCTGTAGAGTTTAAATTCCAAAGTCCAGTTCGTAAGTCAACAGGTGGAGATGTTGGATTCGAGTTAATCAGTGGACCAGAAGGATATTATACAGTGTGGGAATACGATCCAGATAATCCAGATGATTTCGTTGCCAAAATCTATTTAGAACACGGTGTCACTTACAACGTTAAAGATATCAATAAATTTGTGGACGGTACCAATAATACTGCGGAATTTTATCTAAAAAAAGATCATAATACGTCTACATATGCAAAAGTTCAAGTATATGATTGATCCAATCGCTTAGATGTATGACATGACAATACACCTTATTATTCCTCCGCGAAGTGATTGTAGGCGGTAATAATAAGGTGTATGTTTCATATAAATATGCATTTCGATCCAGATATATATGGACAAAGCACCTTCAGATTCTAGCTCTGCTAACGATATCCATCCTCAACCTCTTTCATCACACCACTGTCAATAAACGTATTAAACTGAATCCATTTCTCCCCCTGTAAATGATACGCCTCGTCGTCGAAATTCGCTTTCATAAAGCAAGGCACATTTATATTTCCTCCACCTAGTGCTAAAAAACGTTTGCCTATCCACTCGGGCACTTTCATCCAGGAAACGTAGAGGTAGTCATCACCATACTTACTTAGATGTTGGTAACGTTCTCTAGCATCGGAGATCAAATGAAGCAGGTATGGCACATATTCAATGGAATAGGATTTGGGACACTCTGACTCATACCGCTCTCTTCGTCCACATGATTGATCTTGTGTTTTATCTACGTGATCATACTCAACTTCCACTCTACGCACTCCCGTATCTTGATCTAGTCTAATGGAGTTAAAAGTCATGTTCTGCTCCTGTGCCAACTCCTTCATGCGATTCCAGTTGTGAAGGCCAGAACCATTCCATTTACCATGGGTAGGAAGATCGGGGTCGTCCACTCTTTCACCTTCATGAATATGCTTTTTAGTTTGGTCACTAACTTGGGGACTAGATCCGCCATTTTCTTTATCCTTGTCGGAAACCTTATCTTTTCCGTCTGGACAACCGCATCCTTTGTGAATGAAAATACCTTTTAATATCGATACCACTTTGATCGCTTTACCAGGTGTAGGCGCCGCTTCTACCATATTCCAGACACGATTTAAGGCAGGTACGGGCTTTCCATCCGCATCTACACCATTCCAACCTTCCATAAATTGGTCATGGTCATAGATAAAGTTTACAACTGTATCACCTGGATTATCCCATGCCTCTTTTACCCCATCCCAAGTATTGTCCCGAGCGGATCATCCGTCAGTTTATTCCATGTTTATTTTGTTTAATCGACACTGCTTAACTACTCTACATTTTTTATTTCTACTAACTTTTTCACTTCTTCAGCATTTAATACCAGAGGGTGAGAATTATCACTAAATTCATCACTCAGTGTTGAAGTAATCCAAATCACACCGTCTTTTTCTTTTCCTAACACGACATCTTCACTAGATAGGCCATTTGTCTCATTTAGGGCTTGTAGTTGTTTCCACTCCGCTTCATTTTGATACCGCGCGATATAGAGCACTGTAGTAGGTTCATAGCCTGCTAGCTGTTCTTTGGGGAAAAAATAAAACTCTCCTTCTGAGTGCTTGTACCCTACTTTTCCTAGCCATTTTTGAGGAAAGTTTAACTTGAAATGTAGATCCTCTTGATAGGCTTGTTGCGCGATCATTTTCAATTTTCCATCTTGTTCGAGCTGATACCATGTTAATAACGGTTCTAAATAGGCATTTTTTTCTTTAATAAGCATCGGTATTTCTATAATTCCGTCCTTATTCATATCTGAGATCACGATATTTTTAGGTAGTGGTAATTGGGATTCTCCAAACCCTTCTGGGCTAAGGGTAGTCAATTGGTTGTTTCTTTTTATAATTGCCACGATTTTCTCTTGCTCATTTCCATCCACACCCCGAACGATCACACCATGATGATTCGCGCCTAATTTACCACCTACAAACAGCGTAATCTGATCCAATTCTGTATCTAATGAGAGTTCATCCTCACTTACCAATTTTTCTTGTTGATACTTCAGAAGCGAGGCCGAACGTTTATTTTCGTTTAGAATAAGAATCTCATTCTGCTTGTCTCCATCTAAATCTGTTACGAAAGGCTGACTCCCCTTCTCTTCTAAGAGTGGTTTACCCGCTTCCGAGACTGGAAATACAATCGTCTTCGACGTCTCCTGTTCACGAACACCTAAAATAACCTCTGGCACTTGATCACCGGTTAGGTCTTCATATGCGCCATAGGTTAGATTTTCCCCTTTCACTTTACCTTGCGCCACTTCTTTCCACCCTGAAGATTTCTTCGTAGCGACGATAAAACCAACTTCATTTCTTTTCTTATCCCGATAAAAAGAGGCCGCTTCTTTTACACCATCTTGATCAAAATCGATTAAAGCTACTTTTAAATCCTTCGTTGGCAGGGAAGGGGCCATATCCCTCTCTGCAATCAACTGTGTTTCTTCCAAAGAAATGAATTCGATATCCTTAGGCAGAATCGTTATCAATCCAGCTTTCGCTTCCGCTAGGCTAGCAGGTGACACGCTCTCTTCTTCGAAAAAGCGACAACCGACTAAAGCGAGAAATAGAATGATCGAAATGCTTAATTTTTTCATGTTCGTTTCTCCAATTCTGCGTTTTATAGCGTATGCAAAAGGATTTCTTTCGTTATGAATCCCATAGTTGATATCCCAATCAATATCGCTAAATGTATACTCAAACTTTGCTTTTTTATCGCAAATACAGCTTGTACATTTCCGTTTATTAGAAAGATAAAAGATGCTAAGAAAGCTCCGAGATACACCAGTGGCAGTATATTATAAGATTCCCAGATCGATCCGCCTAGTTGAAATAGCATACTGATCACCATAAGCTTATCTATGATGCCATAACAAAGAAAGGTGGTCCCTATCCACCAACCCCAGCGCTCTTGTAAGAATAGACCGATACCTGCAAAAAGGGGGAAAAGACCATCAAAAAAGAGATAGATCAATTGCTTGGCAAAACTCCACTCTTGTAAGTTACAGCCCATAATTGCCGAACAAATCATTTCATTTTCACTAATTGGGCTACTCATTGTTATGTGATAAAAAGTAAGTACCATTCCGTATATGATAAATAGGACTGCAATCACTTTAATCCCCTTACTACGCATCACCACTTCATTCCACACTCCATTTAGAATATCTAATTTCTAGCTACCATGGATCTGTTCACATATTTTTCTGGATTTACAAAAACTCCATTATACATGACCTCAAAATGTAAGTGAGCTCCTGTGCCAACACCTTCACTCCCAACACCCGCAATATGTTGTCCTCGTGACACGCGATCCCCTACACGTACGTATATGGACGATCTTTTCATATGGGCATAACGGGTTACTAAGCCGTTACCGTGATCAATTACAATGAGATTCCCATACCCATTTGAAGCACCAGCTCGGGTAACCACACCTGCTTCTGCTGCATAGATCGGTGTTAGATGTGGTGCTCCTAAATCAAGACCTGTATGTTTTTTTAATCGACCTGTGACTGGGTGCACCCTATACCCAAACCCTGAAGTCTTTTTCCACACTCCAATCGGAGGACCCAATATACCGCCTTCTGTAAGTAAGGGGCCACCAGCTTCGCCTATCATGCCATACGCTCCACTGTATGCCTTTAGGACAGGCGCTTCCGCTCGATCCGAATAGGACATCGGCTTCATATTTTTCATAAATATCATATTGATTTCTGTTTTGGCAGAAACGGTCACTTCTTCATTCTCAATCTCAACCTTTAGCCCTTTTAATTTAAACTGACTAGATTTTCCAAACGACTCTCGCCCTACCTCTTCCGCTTTTTTCTCATCACCTGTTGTCGCAGCGACACGAGCTGCGTCGCGGAGAGCCGCTTGTGTATTCATCACCGCTAGCCCCGCTAGTACCAGTTGCCATAATACAAGGGCAAGTAAGATAAACAAGGGGAGAATGATTAAAAATTCAACCGTTGAAGCCCCCTTACGCGATTGACCAACCTTTATCAGCGTCGTACTCGTCAATGATTTCATTCTAACCTCCTTGTAAAAGTTGCTATTCAATAATAGGCGCTTGAGCAGATGTCTTATATGTGAAAGGGGGAAAAGGTAAGAACACATACTCAATACTCGTCTCTGCTTTAATTCTCACCTTATCTTTTTTGTATACGACATCATAAGTTTCAAGTTTGAAGTTATCCCTTACAGGGAAAACTTTCATTCCCCGCTTTTCTTCTTTTTTTTCATTTTTGCTCTCAGCAGCAATGCGGACTCCTTCTCGAACCAAATTATTGGTTTCCATAATGGCAATTCCCGCTACATAAAATTGCCATACAAACAGACACATAAAAACAACGAGAGGCATAACCGTTAAAAATTCAACCGTTGCTGATCCTTTATCATTTTTTAATAATCTAAAGACTGGCTTCATCTCCATCATCCAATCTAATCATAGCTCACCTTTATTTTATTTTTACTGGTTATCCATTTCATATAGTCACGAGTAGGACCTGTTCCTCTTCCTTTTACATATGCATCCTTAAACTGCTCACTTAACTCTTCTTCAAAGAGAGCAGGGGAATAAGGTGTTCGCGCTTCCACCTCTATCCTGCCATTCACAAAGAAAGTGATGACACCTTCCGAACTAGCACCATTTTTTTTCACATACTTTTTCACTTCTGCAATCAATTCTGATTGGTGGTGATTAATGACATAGCGAATTAATCGTTCCTTTTTCCGCTTCGTTCCCACTACATAATAGTAGGGGTCTATAATTTGCTCATCAACTGGTCGATATTGATTCGATTCTATGACCCGTGCTATTCGATCATTAATTTCATCTTGTACCAACTTGTCCATCTTCTTCGTAGCCGCAAGACTGGCAGCATCCGCTGCTACCTGCATGGATGAATGCGAAAGCCACGCCGTAAGCATTGATATCAGAGCTAGCATCAATAGTGCAAACATGGGTAATCCAGCAAGCCACAGCGTGGTCACATTGCCTTTCTTGCTCTTCAAACGCTTCCACACACAGCATATCCTCCCGTTTCCTTGATAACTTGTGCGAGCTTAATATTCTTCTAAATCAATTTCTCCTGACCAGTCTAAAAATTTAAAAGAGGTGATAAAGGAGAATAGGGGAATGAATAACATATTCGTAAATAATAGGATCAAAATGATGTAAAGGTAACGTAGCGTAATAAAATTAATGGTGACAAATTGCACAACAAATTCAACTACCCATTCTCCAATTGTAAATAACAAGATAAAGATGAGTAACTTGAAAAGATTTTGTTTCCCAAATTGAAAGGCACTTTTTAAAGCCTCTTTCCACTTCTCCTCTTCCAATATGATTGCCTGTGGAAAGGAGAAGAGAAGTACCATAATGATAAATCCTGGAATGATAAAAAGTATACTCCCTATTATAACTGCGATTGCATAAAAGATTCCCATCACATATATTATAAATCCATACTTTAAAATGCTCACAAAAGCGGATCGAAGCGATAAACCATCCTCCAATACTTCATCTTTCACCATCTGCACAAAGGGGATTTGTACAAACATGATCGTAAGTAAAATGGCAAAGCTGTAAAAAGCATCCGCTAGAAGAGTTAGATTATAGAGATTGTAGTATTTATAAATGACACCAATTACTAGAAAACCTAGAAATAAAACCGGTAATACAAACACGGAACCAATTAATAGTATCTTGAAAAAATGCTCGCGATAAAATGCAAGTGATTGCTTGAGTACATTCATGATATATCTCCCTTGCGCTCTTTACTCTGGATTACGTAAACTTTCGAGTTGTTTTTTCTGTCCCTCAGCACTTGCTTTCTGACGTGTTATATCCGCCATCACTTCATCATGCATTTTCTTCGTTTCACCTTCTACTAATATCGCTTTATTGTACTTGGCTAGTTTACGTAATTCATATCTTTTAGGGACATTAAAAATAGATATTCTTTTTCGCATCTGCTTGATAAAGCGTTTTCGACTTTCTTGCGTATCATGCCATATCTCGAACTGTTTACCAATCTGACTCATCATAGTATTAAATAGATACTCTAATTCATTACCCATTTCAGGGGTGATCGTAAAATGAGTCGACTGTTCCTTGAGGATCTCAGTACCTCGTTCAACAAGCTTATAAATTTCATTTTGTGTCTCAAACATGACACGTGGTAGGCTTAAATACATTTGATAATCCTCTGCCAATGTATGATCTACATTCAATTTCATATTTTTAAGAATAGATTCAATATCATGCCACATGTCCATCGAACTTTCATATCGATCTTTTCCTATTGTCAGACAAAGACCTTTTAAGCAAGAGTCTTGAAAACCTAGTAATTTAAGCACTTCTTCTGCCTTCTTTTTATTAGGAATATACCCATCTTCACGAACGGCTAAAAAGCCTCTATTGTTATTTCGTTCGTCCATGTTTCCTACAAAAAATGAAGCTAAAAAATAGTACTCTCCATCTATATAGCCCCTAACAGGATCAGCATAAAATGATTCATTATCTCTTACAAATTTACTAACAATAGACCTAATAAATTCCGATTCCTCTGGATATGGATTAACCAATTCGATTTTTAATTTTTTTCTCACTTTCCTTACTCCTCTCTTAATCAAACCATCCACTAATAGTAGAACCAACCTTGTCTAACCCCTTTTTTATCCCTTTCCGATTCGTATATATGGCACTTCCCGCCCATAATACGCCACCTACTGCAAGCATCCCTAATCCTACCGGTGTAGTGGGTCCACCAGCAAAGGCGCTCGCTGCCATTAATCCTTCTCCTACGCTACCTGCTGCTTTCACATAACTATCTGTAGCTTTCTCCTCATACTTGGAACGTTCTGCATCCGTAGTAGCCGCATCCGCTTTTTGACCTGCTTCCCATCCATCCTTCACATTAAAAAAACCATCAACTGCAGAAACCGCAATATTCAAGCCCGCAATTCCTTTTGCAAACTTCGTGACAGGAGCTACTTTTGAAGCTGCTTCTTCAAAAGTATAAAATGCTTTAAGTGATTTTGCATTATCTGCTAAATTTCTGTAGCCCTGTACTTGTTTATAGCTGGTGTATCCAGCCCAGATTTCGTTACCTTTATCATAACCATCCCATGTATCGACAGCTATTTTAATAGCAGACCCGTCCTCAGCGTAAACGTTTATTCCGCCTCTGACAAGTGACTTTAACATATTCCCCCCGACTCCTAAGTGGCTATTGTCTAAATTATCTAGATTATCAGGGAGTCGAGGTAGTTCTTTCATAAAATCAGAAAAAATATCTTTAGTATAAAATTTTGTGTATGACCACCAATCTGGTCCACCGTCATTTTCAGGATTCTTGGCACCTGGAGCACTAGGAGGCTGACCTGGATCAGGAATTTTCGGTGTATCCACTTTTGGCGTTTTAATTTCAATGTTACTTTCTTCTACTTCTGGTACAACGAACCAACCTTTAAGATATTCTTCATAAAAGCCTGCATGTGCTACTTGAACAAAGGGCGAGAGGGTCATACTTGTTATAATTAAAAGTAAGAAGATTGCAATAGAACGCCTCATAACCATCAATTTTTTCATTTCGGAAGATCACTCCTTTACAAGATATTTAATTAAGTACATAGATTTTTTTATTCTCCCATATTAGCGATCTTACATATGGTTAATCGATACGATTGCTTATTAATAACCAATGCATAAATTACTAAAACTTACGTGTAAATTGGTTAGACAAGCGAAGTAGGTAACAGTACCTTGTTCGTATTATGGAGGTTCACACTAGAGTTATAACTCATTAGTATTTATGTACCATTACCGCCACCTAAAGGTTTGATTATATGACATCTTCTATTTCACTTTAATCTTTGTTGTACTTATCTTTCATTTCATTTTCACGTTCCTTAGCTACCTCTTCGAGTTGTTCTTTATTTTGATCCAATGCATTTCTTAATTCATCTCGTTTCTCATCAACATAACTTCTTACTTCTGATTGACGCCAATTAAGTTTGTTTTGTAATTCTCGTCTAACTTCGAATGTAATCATTTCTTTTTTCTCTAGGTATTTAATCGCGAAATTAAATCGTTTATTTTCTAATTCTGCTAGTTTGTATAAATCACCTGACCCATAACCAGCAATATCCTCTACTTTGGATACCTTTGTCATATATTGTTTATCTAATTCTAACCATGCTTGTGTTCCCCATCGATCCCAATTCCACCATAGTTCTTGGTTTTTCTTATCAAAATACTTACGTAAATCTTCTGCAGAATCAGCTGTTACAAATTCCCCACCACCTGCTGCTGCTACTTTTTTAAGGGCATTGTCACCATTTTCGTCTACATCAAAGCCAATAATATTAACCATAGCTTTAATATTGGATTCGTGTAATTGCTTGGCTACAGCAACTGGGTCACCACCACAAGTTTCAATTCCATCGCTAACAATATAGACGATATTTTCGTTGCTATCCCCACTCGCATCAAAATCAGACTGTACTGCTTCAATGGCCGATGCTATCGGAGTCCAACCTGTCGGTTTTACGTTTTCAAGTGATTGCTCTAATTTAGCTTGATCGTAGTTAGCAAAAGGATAAATTTGCTCCGTGCTTTCGCACGATTTTTGTTTATCTTTTTCCTGATTGCTACCACCTTGACCATAAGTACGGACAGAGACTTGAGCTTCTTCGGGAAGCGTAGAAGCAAAGCGACTTATTGCATTTTTTGCTACCGTCATTTTAGTTTGACTACCTACTTTGCCTGCCATACTGCCACTCGCATCCAGCAGAATAGAGACCCGTGTTGTCTCCTCTTTCATTTGTGGTTCATCTATATTTCCATCTGTAGGTGCTTTTTTTAGTGTAAGAGACGTATCAAATTCCTCGATTTTCTTTACCAACGATTGATAATCTTCAGCTAATAAGGGGATTAACCTCTCATACACTTCTTCATTATTCAAGTGTTTGGGAAAGTTATTTAATTCAGCTTTAAGCTTTTTTTCATCATACGCTGTTCCAGCAAAATCCCCTGGACCCTCTTGGAAAATCCCTTCAACATCTGTAGCTGGCTTTTCTTGACTCTTTTCATCCTTTTCTTTTGATATCGATTGCTTAGGTAGTACTGATGTAGTTTGACTACAAGCTGTTATAATTAAGAATAGAGATAGTCCAATCGGATAAAAACGCTTAATATCCATCTTATTCCCCCGCCTTTCTATTTAATTTTATTTGACCTGATCATAGTAAACAGATCAGGTCAAATAAAATTAACATATCATATCATTTGTATTTTTATTAATCTTTTTGTTTAGGTTCACTCGAATCAGTTGCTCCAGTAATAGTATCCATAATTTTAGTTTTAAATTTTTCCTGTATATCTGTACCATTATCCTTAAACACAGCCAATAATAACCCTGCCATTGCTGCTCCAGCTGCAATAATTAATACATACTCTAGAGTAGGGGAGCCTTTCTTACTTTTGAAAGTAGGTAGAAATTCTTTAACATTATGCAAACGCATCTTAAATAATGTTTTTTTATTCATCATAATCCTCCTTATTTAATAAAACATAATAATTATGTGTTAGTTCCCTTTTCTTCATCAATTCGATTCTTTTTTCTCACCTCCTTCATGAAATTTAAAATCCACCAAATATATCTTGGGCGATGAAGTAGCCATAAATGATAGAACTTAAAATTAATAACATGATGGAAGGTGCGATGATGAGACCACTTACCAGAGATATTTTAGGTGCTGCTTTCCCTGCTTGTTCTTTTGCTTTTTCGATTCGCATTTTGCGCATTTCGTCGGCCTGCTGGGCGAAGGTTTCGGCAACGGGGGTTCCGAGGTTATGCGCTTGAATGAGAGATTGTAGTAATGCTTCTAATTCAAGTGAATCCGTTCGTTTCATGAGTGAGCGATAAGCCGTTTCACGTTGTACACCAAATTTGATTTCTTGATTGAGTCGCCCAAATTCTTCACTGAGAGGCCCATTTGAAGATTCAACATAGTAAGCAAGTGCGTCATCCATCGACATACCAGCTTGAAGCGTTATACTCATCATATCGAGGAAATCTGGCATATCGAGTCGAATTTGTTCCTGCCTCCGCTTGGCAAGGAAACGAACGAAATAGATGGGGCTCACATATCCGATCATGGGCGAGAAGATAAAGAATACAATATCTAAAGGAAGTCCAATCGCGTAATAGAAAAACCCATAAATGGCACCTGCTATCGCTCCTAGTAACTTAGCTCCATGCATACGATTTACATTCAGATTATATGGATAACCCGCTTTGGTCAGCACAATCTCAAATTCCTCGGAATCACTTAGCACTTGAATTTTACGACCAGTAGGTGCTAATTGATCCATCCATTTTTGTAGAATTGCTGTTTTCTTTGCTTTTTGCTTCATGACCTTCCACGGTGGAATAAACTCATTCAGATTGGTTTTCACTTCTTCATTTGCAGCCGTATAAGCATAATAAGAGATAGCAGCAAACAACAGACAGCCCCATATGGCAATAACTAATAAATAGAATAAAAACATATCATTCAGTCCCTATACCTTAATATCGGCGATCTTTTTAATTAGCAAGAACCCGATTACTTGCAGGCCTACAAAGATTATAAGCACGATGATACCAAGAATATTGGTAAAGAAATCATAAAAATTATCAATCATTTGGCTCATCATAACAACGATCAAAAGCGATACGAGAGGTAACATATATGCCGAATAGCGTGCTTGTGCAACGGTTGCATCTATGGTTTTGTGGATGATCTTTCGCTCTTCCATTGTACTCCCCATCTCACTTAGCACTTTCGCTAGATCACCACCTGCTCTTCTTTGAATGATTAAGGCATTTACAAACACTTGTAAATCCCTACTAGGAACACGTTTGAGTAATTCGTGCAGTGAAACTTCTATACTTCTACCTAACTGCAACTCACGCACGACAATACCTAACTCTTGATTCACAGGTCCCGTTGTTTCTTGGACGACTAATTCCAAGCCTTGCGGAATGGACATACCAGCACGTGCTGCACTACCTAGTAGGCGACAAACTTCAGATAGCTGCGATTCGATTTTTTGAATGTATAGAAACTTACGCGAGTTAATAAACATCTTTGATAGAAATGGCGTGAGTGAAGTACCGATCAAAAAGCTGATTAAAAATGGCATCTCTATAATTTGATAGAAAAGGAAAATAATAATCGCTCCGGCTACTAATAGTAACGCTCCATACTCTGACGGACGTAACCGGATGCTCCCTCGTTGCAATTGTGGTTCCAATCGCTTCGCCCAAGCCATTTGATCTAAGCGGTCTGCTAACCGATCTGACCAGCCCACTTCACTCTGAATACCGATATACTTCTCTAATACAATATTTGTTTCTTTTTTAGCTGAACGCATCTGCAAACCGAAGTAGAGCGCACCGATTATACAAAAGACTGCCATTCCACCTAACAAAGCAATGAATGGTGCATCATTCATAAAGCTTCACTCCTGCCTGTGGCTTAAAAATAGAAGGGTTCACACCGACCCCGTAAGCTTGTAGACGATCAATTACCTTGGGTACGTAACCAGTAGCAGTGAAAGTACCTTGAACCTCTCCATCTGACGATACATCCGTTTGCACGAAGCTGAAGATATCATTCATCTTTACTGATCCGTCTGCTTTTTGCTCCATTTCTGAAATGGCGATCATCTTTCGTTGGCCATCAGGCAGACGACTGATCTGGATAATATAGTCGACGGCTCCTACAATATACTGACGAATAATATCTGATGGTAAATCAAGACCCGACATCATGACCATACCTTCGAGACGACTCATCGCATCTTTAGGTGAGTTGGCATGAACTGTGGTAAGTGAACCTTCATGACCTGTATTCATCGCTTGGAGCATGTCAAATGCTTCCGATCCCCGCACCTCTCCGACGATAATACGATCAGGACGCATCCGTAAGGCGTTTCGGACCAACTGCCGAATGCTGACCTCTCCTTTACCTTCTACGTTGGCAGGCCGCGCTTCCATCCCTGCTACATGATCGTGTGGGATACGAAGCTCTGCCATGTCCTCAATGGTGACAATCCGTTCAGAACGTGGAATATGGCATGCTAGTGCATTGAGTAGAGTAGTCTTACCGCTTCCCGTTCCCCCTGAGATAATGAGGTTTAGTTTGGCTTGCACTAAACTCGTTAAAAATTGACCCATTTCCGGTGTTAAACTTTGATACCCGATGAGATCATCTAATACAATCGGATCTTTACGAAATTTACGAATAGAGACCAGTGAACCTTTTAAGCTAATCGGTGGGATCACTGCATTCACACGGCTACCATCAGGTAACCGAGCATCTACCATTGGTGAACTTACATCCACTCTTCGTCCAATCGGAGCTACGATTCGATCTATGACATGTCGAAGTGCTTCTTCATCACGAAATTGAATATCCGTTTTGTGAAGTTTCCCAGCTTTTTCGTAAAAGACTTCATGGGGTCCATTTACCATAATTTCTGTAATGTCGTCATCTTCAAGCAAAGCTTCAAGTGGCCCAAAACCGACGGATTCATTGATTATACGGGAAATAACTCGTTCACGTTCTTGTGCTGTGATGACCACTTGCTCATCACCTAAATATCGAGACACCAGTCGATCAAGTGTAAGTCTTAACTCAGCCGATGGCATTTGGGTCAGCTTTTCAAGGTCCGTTTCTCGTAATAAGCGAGCCTTATAGTGCTGCGCAAGTTCGTTCACACGTGTATCATCCATCTGATTTAGCTGTTTCTCTTTTGACGTCGTCCTTCTAGGTAACGTTCGTTTTTGATTTTGTGAAAAGAAACTCATACTTTAACTCCTTCACCACTTAGTGACCTGAACCATCTGTCTCGCTTGGATCTAACGATGTAACTTCTTTTTCTTCGTCTTCTTTTTCTTCTTGCTTAGGAAGATCCTTTTTATCTATTTTTTGATTAACGGCTCCAGTTTGCTTATTATTTTTACTATCTGAGTTAGGTGCTTTAAGAACACGAATAGAGACTGAAAAGTTTTGGTGTTGTATCAATTTTTCTGCATCGGATAAGGTCATTTCTAGACCGAGCCCACTCAAGCCGCCTTCTTCTGACTTGGAAATCCCAATGATAGGAATAGAACGGAACATCGTTTTCGTATTCGATTCTTTGGATGTAACAACAATATCAACGCGATCATTGTAATCAAAAGATCCATCAAACCCGACTCGATTAGAGCGGGGCAGTACAACCATACGCTTGTCGGCAGATGAGACAATATTATTAACCTTTAAAGTGTTGCTTGTTAATACGTCGCCTTCGATTAAAGGTGTAACAGAAACTAATGCCTCCAGCGGGATTCCTTCACTATTTTGTTCTAGCTGTATAGCATCCAAGCTTGTAATCCCCATTAAGTTGGTTTCCTCTATGAATTTCACAGGCACTTCTACCGCTTCAAAGTCTTCACGCTTTAATGGTTGTCTGGCATCAATCTTCTTCGTCGCTTTGTAGAGCGTAATGGTATCGCTCAATTCAGTAGATGCTGAGTTTACTTTTTCCATAAATAGATAAGCTGCTACAGTAGAAAGAATAAGGGCTAATATGAGAAATAACATCGCTCTTCTTTTTGCGTCTTGCATAGATGCTAACACCTGCTTATTTGTTTATTTAGTTAAAGCCATTTCCATAGGTAAAGGATAACAGTCGCTACTAAGATAAAGGGAGCAAAGGCAAATTCGGTATGACGGTTAATTTGCTTCCACAGCATGAGCTTGCGGATCAGAATATAGGCTGCACCCAGAAGGTGGCTTAGGATAAATAAGAGTAAAAAATCAGGCCATCCTACTGCAAATCCAAGCATGCCAAATAATTTTACATCTCCTCCCCCTATTGAACGTTCCCCTGTGATAACAGCAACAAGGAATAACAAGATAAAGACGATACTTCCCGTCAGGATATAGTTCCACCACGATAAAGCGGGATCGATCAAGTGGACGATAGTAGCCACTATCATTCCGCTTATGGAAAAACGATTGAGGATAATTCGTCCTTTTATATCTGTTATCGTAGCCGCTAGTAGTATGCCAATGAGCGTGAGATAAAGAATATGGTGCCACATCTATCTTTAAGACACTGACTTACTCTTTTTATTTTTTTTGTCTTTGCCCAGCATCATATGCGCCAGCTTCTGAATATCTTTGACGAAAGAAGAGTTATTACGTTCATTTTTACTGGTCCGTATCGCTTTACCTCGATTAATAATTTGTTCAATCTTTTTACTATCTTCACGAAATTCTCCGATGAGGGGGAAGTTGAATCGTTCTTTCACTTCTTTACTTCTAATTTCTGAATCCCGGTTTACCTTATTCAACATGATTTCAAGGCGCTCAGTTGGATCTACGCCAACCGTTTGGAATAGACTTAACACCCGATTAAGGGTACGCATTGCTACAGCGTCTGGAGTTAGGATGTACATGATCTTATCCGCTTCTTCTAGTGCTGTATAAACGATATTTGTCATTTCAGTGGGTAAATCAATAATAATAAAATCGTAGTAAAGCCTCGCTGCTCGCAAAACGCGCTCTACATGGTCTTCTGTAACCTGTTCTCCAATCTCAATATCAGCTGGGCTAGCTAGCACCTCTACCAATGAGTTCGGTTCAACCACTGTGACACTACGAATATGGTTGTCATTAAGCTCATGTAGGACTGGTGTCAAGTGATACAAATTGCGATTCCCTTCAATATTTAAAAAGGTTTCTACACCTCCATACTGTAAATTGAGGTCTACTAGAAGTACACTTGAGCTGGATTCAAGTTGTAAAGTTTGCGCTAGGGTCGAAGCTACTAGACTTTTACCTGAACCACCTTTTCCGCTGTAGACAGCAATGACTTGACCACGCCCCCAGTTAAAGATTGTCTCCTCTTTATTCTTAACTTCTTTAGTCTGAATCGATTTCATGGCACGTGGGAGCACATCATTTAAAGCATTAATCTCATCAGGGAAGAATAATACGTCAAAGGCACCGGCACGGCTCGCATCGCGAACTCGGATGGAGTCTTTTAATTCGGTTAGATAGATGATTTCGGCTTTGGCCACTTCTTTACGAATATAGGGAATGAGTTGCATGCCTAGTCCATCTTTTCCTTCGTGTAAGAGGACGATATCCGGTTGAATACGGGAGATCTCTCTTCTTACTTCGGATGCATAGATACTTGTAATCTGTGCGAAGGAAGACTTTAAGCGTTCTTGTAAGTCTGTAGCGATGGCAGGTTCTTCGGATACGATTAATAGTTTGATGTCTGAGATCATGGGAAACTCAAAACCTCCTGCTCCAATTTCCACTAATTTGCATACTTTCCCAATTAGTAGGAATAAGGTCTTTTTCAGGTTGACTTCTACATATAGAAGTCTATCAAAGTCAAATGCATTCTACAAGCTTAATTTCTAAAGATATTGAATAAATAAAAATATAAAGGGCTAAACCTATTTGCAGTGATTTTACGGTTCTATCCTACTTTGTTCTCTCTTTAATTATCATATATCTCATTAAAAGTAAACAGATTTTGTAAATTCCATCTAAATAATTGTAAGTCATTTTATGTAGTTGTATGCATATGTTCTATTGCGATGAAATAAAAGGGATATATACGACAATAATTCTATATCAATCATTAAACAGTAAAATTATACCGATTTTACACTGTTTGCACAATCTTTTTCTTACCAATTTATACATCATTTTTTCATTTACGAAACGAAAAAGCGATCCCTGCTTGATCGGGATCGCTTTTTCGTTTCAATTATAAATAATATAAGGGCTGATAATCGTTTAAGTAATCGCGAGTTTTCCTACGCGCGAACGTTTTTGTTCTACTTCTTCTTCCGTGAGATTTGATTCACGTTCAATGTCAAGCTCACCTAGTAGATTACCCGCTGATGAATCAATGACGGATACATGAATAATCCCATCACTATCATATTCAAAAATCACTTCGAGTGGAGCGCCTTTTGGATATTCAGGTAAGTTAATAATGCCGTCACCCACAATTTTAACGTACTGAATTTCCGTATCTTCTCCTTCAGTCACCTGAATGTGAAGTTGTTGTTGTTGATCGACCGTGGTGGTATAATGACCACTCACACGGCAAGGAATCGGTGTATCTTTTTTCAGTACAATGGAATTGATCTCTTGTCCATTCTCATCGAGTGCCACAACACCCATGCTATGTGAGTTTACATCT
This sequence comes from Polycladospora coralii, assembly GCF_014773435.2. Lineage (GTDB taxonomy): Bacteria > Bacillota > Bacilli > Thermoactinomycetales > Thermoactinomycetaceae > Polycladospora > Polycladospora coralii. Next base: position 17,766 of record NZ_JACXAG020000010.1, read on the forward strand.
TGCACGTCGACCATCGGGAAAGTTTGCTTTAAGCTTTCATCGGCTTTCCCATCTTGCATGTGCAAGATAACACCCTGGATGGCTGCACCGTGGGCAACCGCCTCGTCAGGGTTGATATCGAGTGATGGTTTTAGACCGGTCACTTGTTCAATCATGTTGGATACTTGTTTCATGCGTGTAGAGCCACCCACTAGCAAAACACGATCTAAGTCAGACCATTGTAGCTCTGCATCTTCTAGTACAAACTGCATGATCTTTCTCGTTTGCTCTAGTAAGGATGCCGTAAGCCCTTCAAATTTTTCTCGTGTTAGGGTAACCGTCGTATTCATGCCGTGAGCCGACAAGAAGACATTGGTACGTTCACGTGAGGTAAGTGTTTTTTTAGCAATTTCTGCCTTTTCACGTAAATCTTGCTCTAACATGGGGTCATCAAGTAAGTCAAAACCACCCTGTTTTTTAAACTCCTCATTCAGATAACCCATAATGGCATTATCCCAATCAAATCCACCTAAGTCCCTAGCCCCACCTGTAGATAAGACTTGTATACCCTTCTCAGATAACTTCATGATGGTTACATCAAAAGTACCACCACCGAGATCGTATACGAGAATGGTTTGTGCCAGATGCATTTTATCTAGACCATAGGAAAGCGCTGCTGCAGTCGGTTCATTGATGATCCTGAGCACATTAAGACCTGCAATACGCCCTGCATCTTGTGTCGCTTTACGTTGCGCATCATCAAAGTATGCCGGAACCGTAATCACAGCATCTTCTACTTTTTCACCTAATAAGGTTTCAGCATCTTCTTTTAAACGTTTTAAGATCATAGCTGAAATCTCTTCTGGTGTGTAGGCTTCTGCATTTTCCGTGCGGAACTTCCAACCTTTGTCGCCGATCTGTCTTTTTACAAATTGAATGACATTAAAGGGGTTCGCAACCGCAGACCTCTTCGCAATACTTCCAACCACAGGATCCTCCCCATCAAATAAGACCACAGAAGGGGTAATCCGCTCCCCCTCACGGTTGGTAAGTATTTCTGGTTTTCCGTAACGGTTTACAATGGCGATGGCTGAGTATGTAGTTCCAAGGTCAATCCCTACTACTCTACTCATTTGGCATTCACTCCTTTAAATCCCGAAGAACCGATTTTCTAGCGGCTCTCTTACGCTTATTTCTTTATCGCGGTAAAAAGTCCCTCTTTATTCTTTCATCTGAATGATCTCTAATCATTGAGTCAACAAAACAACTCCCACGTTAATGGATATTCTCCATTATACCTGGGCACTTGGATGAACAGATTACGCCTGGTATTTTTTGACGACAACTTCTTCCGGTCGTAGAACCACATCGTTATATTTAAAGCCGTGTCGTACCATATGAATAACTAAATTATCTTCAGCTGGATTGTTAGTGGGAACCACTTCGACAATCTGTTGGATACTTGGGTTAAATTTATTCGATGTCGCTACAATGAGGTCTACACCTCGACGATACAAAATCTCCAGCACTTCATGGCTGAGTGTTTGCAATGTACTCACCAATTCCGGATTTTGTTCACCGGAGTCCAGTTTGTCATTATAGATCGTGTTCATGCGATCAATCAGTAGAATTAAGTCAATATATAACGGACGCAACTGTGACAATTCTTGGTCTTGCTTCATTTCTTCCATCTCTTTATAGAGGCGATCAAATGCTACTTCTTTGGTTTGATCATAGCTAAGTCGATTATTTACAACACTAAGCAATGATGAGAAATTTTGTTGCAGGCTATTTAGCATCGACATCATTTGTTGTTGTGTACGAGATTCTTTTGGTTTTGCATCCTGTGATACATTTCTTAATCCACGGTCTCTTCCAAATCCGAAGCGCGAATCGGGCGGAGAGAATGGCTTTTGATCCTTTGCCTCATATCGATTGTTTTCATTTCGGGATCCCATACCGTAACCTCCCTGATTCTATCATTACCGTCTGTAAATTTTATTAATTTTATTAATTACGCTTATAGCGACTCCTTTTACCCAGTCGCTGATCCATCATCTATCTCATTTTCTCATGCATACGTATAAAATGCAAAAGTGAATATTTGTTGCCCTTTTACGGTCATTATATGCCCTTTCTGTTATGAAGACAAGTTGTATTTCTACTTTCGTATAAAATTCTCTTTTCACATGAACAAAAGAGGTGATGTTTGCTTCCATCACCTCTTTTAGTTATACACAACCTGTGGATATCTGTGGATAACTTGTGGATAACCTTCGTTTTATTGATGACGCATATGGGGGAAGAGTAATACATCACGAATGGAAGGACTATCGGTTAATAGCATCACAACACGATCGATACCAATTCCTAATCCGCCTGTAGGTGGCATACCGTATTCAAGTGCCTCGATATAATCTTCATCCATCGGATGAGCTTCATCGTTTCCTTTTGCTTTTTCTTCCACTTGTGCTACAAAGCGTTCCCGTTGATCGATTGGATCGTTTAACTCAGTGAAGGCGTTGGCGTGCTCGCGCCCTACGATAAAGAGTTCAAAGCGATCTGTAAAACGGGGATCATCGGCATTTTTCTTAGCAAGTGGTGAAATTTCTACGGGCTGACCATAAACAAAGGTAGGTTGAATCAGTTTCTCTTCAACTTTTTGTTCGAAGAATTCATTTACCACATGACCAAAAGTCATCTTTTCTGGCACTTGGACACCATGCGCTTTAGCAAGTTCATATGCTTCTTCGTCACTCATTTGATTTGTGAAGTCAACACCTACATGCTCGTGGATCAGCTCAGTCATCGATTTACGAGCCCAGCCTGGAGATAAATCGACCGCTTGTCCCTGATATTCAATTTGCATGGTTCCTAGTACTTCCTGTGCTGTATGTGCAATGAGATTTTCAGTTAAATCCATAATGCTGTGGAAATCTCCGTATGCTTCATATAGTTCGAGCATGGTAAATTCAGGATTATGGCGCGTAGATATCCCTTCATTCCGATAGACGCGTCCAATTTCATACACTTTTTCGATACCACCGACTAGTAACCGTTTGAGATGCAATTCAAGGGCAATCCGCATATAAAGGGTCATATCTAAAGCATTATGATGTGTCACAAAAGGACGCGCGCTCGCTCCGCCGGCAATGGTGTGCATCGTTGGCGTTTCTACTTCTAGGTAATTTTGTCCATCCAAATAGCGACGCATCGCACTAATAATGTTGGAGCGCATGATAAAGGTATCTTTTACATCTGGGTTCATGATTAAGTCGAGATAACGTTTACGATAACGTTGCTCGACATCTTTGAGACCGTGGTATTTTTCTGGGAGTGGACGCAGTGACTTAGAAAGCAAGGTGGCTTCACTCGCTTTTACACTGATTTCCCCACGATTGGTCTTGAAAACAATCCCTACAATGCCTAAGAAATCACCGATGTCGGCTGAGCTGAATGTTTCGTATTGCTCCTCGCCCACTTTATCTAATCGGACATAGATTTGAATTTTACCGGACATGTCTTGTAAATGAGCAAAAGAAGCCTTCCCTTGTTTTCTTTTATTCATCAATCGTCCGGCAATCCTTACCGTTACGGCTTTTTCTTCTAGTTCTTCTTTGGAGAACGCATCGTATTGTTTTTCAATCTCGACTGCGGCATGCGTCCGTTCGTATTTTTGTCCAAAGGGATCAATTCCACGATCCCTTAATGTATCTAGCTTATCTCGACGAATTTGTAATAGGTCATTTTCTTGAATTTCTTGTGTCAACTTGTCTACTCCTTCCACGATCTCCTTTTAAACTGCTTCTCTTTCTTTTTGCTTAGCTTCGGCTTCTTGTGCAAAGTTAAGCAATAGATTAGCCATACCATCACGCGTCTCTTCTTCATTAACTAGATCTTTAATCTTGGAAGACCCGCGTAGGCCTTTTAGATACCAAGCAGCATGTTTACGCATTTCACGCACCGCTACGTATTCGCCACGAAGGCTAATTAATCGATCCATATGGAGAATCGCAATTTCCATTTTTTCACGTGCATTCGGCTCTGGCGCAAGTTCGCCATGTGTAAGGTAGTGAATCGTCCGATATAGCATCCACGGATTGCCTAGGGCAGCACGGCCAATCATCACACCATCACAACCTGTGATATCAAGCATACGCTTTGCATCTTCTGGTGTAAAGACATCCCCATTTCCAATGACCGGAATATCTACTGCTTCTTTCACTTGACGGATGATCTCCCAGTCCGCTTTTCCTTTATACATCTGTACACGTGTGCGGCCATGTACGGATACCGCTTTTCCGCCTGCTCGTTCCACTGCTTTGGCGTTTTTGACTGCATAGATATGTTCGTCATCCCAGCCAATTCTCATCTTTACGGTAACGGGTTTACTGGAAACAGCGACTACAGCTGATACCATCTCTTCAATTTTATCCGGATCAAGTAACCACTTCGCTCCAGCATCGCATCGGGTTACTTTAGGTACGGGGCACCCCATATTAATATCAATAATGTCTGCATTTGTTTCTTGATCTACTACTTTAGCTGCTGCCACTAACGTTTCTTTATCCCCACCAAAGATTTGTAGGCTAAGCGGCTTTTCACGTTCATCCACAAATAACATTTCACGTGTGCGCTTATTCCCATGAATGATGGCTTTATCACTTACCATTTCTGCACAAACTAACCCAGCACCAAATTCTTTGGCAATTAAGCGAAAAGCAGGGTTACAAACCCCTGCCATCGGGGCTAGCACAACTTGGTTTTTCATCGTTATGTCACCAATTTTTAGCATCTAAAGTCCTCCTTTCTGTTTTGCGTCCGTACACCTGTGAGCGCGATTTGTTCTGCATATTTTTGAATGGTTTGTTCTGGTGGAAGGGTAGCCATACATTGATTTACAGACTGATCCAATCCTGGAATCATGACATCTGGCGCAATCTCCTGTAAAGGAATAAGGACAAAGGCGCGCTTACTCATTTCAGGATGAGGAATTTTGAGATCATCCTGGGTGATCTGGCGTTTCTCATACAGTAAAATATCGATGTCGATCGTACGCGGCCCCCATTTGACATCACGTATACGTTTTAATCTTTTCTCTACTTGTAACACTTTATCGAGTAAGGTATGTGGCGTCAAGATGGTTTGTATTTCCACGACGAGATTGTAAAAATCGGGTTGATCTGTAACTCCTACCGGTGATGTCTGATAGACGGATGAGATTTGTGAAACACAAATGCCGTTGGTGAGGTGTAAGCATTTGATGGCTTGCTTTAATTGTTGGATCGGATCACCTAGGTTGGCTCCCAAGCCTAGGTAAGCGGTCACTTTCCTGCTCATGATTTTCTCCTTACGATTTCGACACCGACGGCATCATAATGCCCTGCGATCGGAGGGTCCGGTTTGGTAACGCGTACCCGCACTTCTTCAATCTGGTCTTCGGCTAGAATGCAAGTGGCGATACGTTCTGCTAACGTCTCCACTAGCTTGACTTGTGTTTCTTCTACTTCTTGTTTCACTTTGTTGTACACATCTGCATAGTTGACTGTTTTCTTCAAATCGTCTGCTTGTGCGGCAGGTTGCAGGTTTAAACCAAGTTCGAGATCGACCATGAAACGTTGTCCCAAGCGATTTTCTTCGGAGTATACACCATGATAAGCGTAGAATCGCATTTGATTAAAAAAGATTTTATCCATTGGAACCACTCCTCTGTTTTTTCAATCGATTGACAAGCTTGTTCCCTGTAACATCGCATCCATCATCTTAGCGACACGTGCCATTTCCTTCACATCATGAATTCTCACAATTTGACAGCCTTGACTAATGCCATATGCTACTGTAGCTGCTGTTCCTTCTAGTCGTTCAGACACTGGGAGATCAAGGGCCTGACCAATCATCGATTTGCGCGACGTGCCCAATAAGACCGGATAACCCAAGGCTACAATTTGATGAAGATTACGCATGACCGCCAGATTTTCTTCGTAAGTCTTCGCGAAGCCGATCCCTGGATCAAGCCAGATGTTTTCCGCTTTAACCCCAGCTGTTTCTACAATTTGAATGGAGGCGCGTAAATCTTCGATGATATCCTCCATGAGATTTCGATAGGGCGTTTCATTTCGATTATGCATTAAAATAATAGGAACGCCAGTCTCTGCCGCCAGTTTGGCCATATGAGGGTCTCTTTTTGCTCCCCAGACATCATTGATAATGGTAGCCCCGGCTTCAATCGCCTGTTTCGCCACTTCTGCTTTATACGTATCAATGGAGATCGGAATACTTAATTCACGCGCCAGCTTGCCAATAACCGGGATGACACGTCGTATTTCTTCATCGGCATCTACGGGTGTAGCTCCAGGACGAGTAGATTCCCCACCTACATCAATCATATCTGCACCATCTGCTATCATTTGTTTGGCGTGTACCAGAGCTTGCTCGACTTGATTAAATTGACCTCCATCTGAAAATGAGTCGGGGGTTGCATTCAAAATTCCCATGATCAAAGTACGAGTTGCTCCACTTTTCATGATTAAGTCCTCCTAGCTGAGCTGCTCCATCGTTAGAAGTTGTTGTTGTGTGTATAATTGATAGCGCTTATACAGTTGGTTCATCACCGTACGCTCTGTTTTGGTAACACCACGCCATGTGATAATCGGTACGATTTCTTGTACGGAATTGGTTACCCATATTTCATCCGCTTCATCCAGATCAATTTCTGTAAAGGCACCTTCTATTAGCTTCAACTCTTCTTGTTTTGCTAACTGTATCAAAAATCTCCTCGTAATGCCATCTAATATGCCAAGCGAGCGCGCAGGTGTGAAGATGGTATTTCCTTTCGCAAAAAAAAGGTTACTCACGATTCCTTCGGCCAGCTTTCCTTCTGGCGTGAGCATCAATCCTTCTGTACGGGGAAAATCATGAATCTCTTGTCTCGCTAACACACTATTCATGTAGTTGGCTGTTTTAAACGACTCCGCTCCACCAACTGCTTGCCTCGGCACCGTACACACCTGTAGCTGCTTACCTTGCGTAAACCAAGTATGATGGCCATGAGGTAAGGGCCTGATGAAGATCATGGTTTGTGGATTTTCATAAACGCGAGTCGCCAGACCAAGCCCTTCCTTACCAGCTGTCACCGTTAATCTTAGTGTACCTTCTTTTTGCGCTGTGATCGCGATCAGTTTTTGAATTTGCTCTCGCCATTGTTCATGCGTATACGGTGCACGAATACACATCCGCTCTAAGCCCGAATGGAGTCGATCCAGATGATCATCAAGTAAAAAGGGATGCCCCTCATAGATACGTATGGTTTCAAACGCACCGATTCCATAGAGCACACCGTGATCAAGCACAGAGATCGAAGCGGCCTGTTCATCTATTAACTCTCCATTCATCCACATGACAGACACAGATATTGTCCCCCTACACCTGAGATGAGCGTGTGGTATACGCCTTTAAAAAGTTTGTAAATAACGTTTTCCCATGTTCACTAATAATGGATTCCGGATGGAATTGTACCCCTTCAAGGGGGAAGCGTTTATGTCGAATCGCCATCAGCTCCCCTTGATCCGTATGCGCAGTCATTTCAAATTCGGCGGGCAAGCTTGCTTGATCTACTATAAGTGAATGGTAACGCGTTGCTCGATAAGGTGACGGGATTCCGGCGAAAATCGTTTTTTGGTCGTGATAAATTGGAGAAGTCTTCCCGTGCATCAGCCGATCTGCTCGTATCACCTTACCACCAAACGCTTGCGCGATCGTTTGATGTCCGAGACATATACCCAGTATGGGAATCTTACCTGCATATACCTTTACTGTATCAAGACTAATTCCCGCTTCATTTGGTGTACAGGGTCCCGGAGAAATCATGATTGCTTCCGGATTCAGCCTTTCGATTTCCTCTACTTGTATTTCATCATTCCGTACTACTCGAATGGTATGGCCCATCTCACCTAAATATTGCACAATGTTATACGTAAATGAGTCATAGTTATCAATCATTAAAATCATCTGCTATTCTCCTCTCAACTCAGCTAATCTAACGCCATTGCTCTTCTATATTATTCATCATTTTAACACACCACAAACAAAAACCGCACCTATCTTCATCAGATCAGTGCGGTTTAAATTGCCATGATTTACTCTTCGAATTGATATAAAGCTGTAGATAGATAACGTTCTCCATTACTAGGTACAACGGCTACGACTGTTTTTCCTTCTCCTAGACGACGAGCCACTTTGATCGCTGCTGCAATCGCTGCACCCGTAGAAATCCCGCCTAGAATCCCTTCTTCTTTCGCTGCACGGCGTGCCCATGTAAAAGCTTCTTCGTTTTCAACAGTGATCACTTCATCGTAAATTTCTTTATTGAGGATACCCGGCACAAAGCCTGCTCCAATTCCTTGAATCTTGTGCGGCCCTGGTTTCCCGCCAGATAGTACTGGTGAATCAGCTGGTTCTACAGCAGCGATGTGTACATCCCCATACTTCTCTTTTAGCACAGTTCCAACACCTGTTATGGTTCCACCGGTACCTACACCCGCTATAAACGCATCCATCTTATCTCCAAGTTGCTCTACTAACTCTACAGCGGTGGTTTCGAGATGAATTTTTACATTATCCTGATTATTAAATTGTTGGGGCACAAAATAATCTGGATGCTGCTTGGAAATTTCTTCGGCCTTGGCGATGGCACCTTTCATTCCTTCAGCTCCTGGTGTAAGTACTAGTTCAGCTCCGTATGCTTGGAGTAAGTTGCGTCTTTCCATACTCATCGTATCTGGCATGACGAGAAGGGTACGATACCCTTTAGCGGCTGCTACCATCGCAAGTCCGATACCGGTATTTCCACTGGTAGGCTCTAAGATCGTATCTCCCGCTTTTAAATCGCCTCTTTTTTCTGCCTCTTCAATCATGGATAGCGCAATGCGATCCTTAACACTACCCCCTGGGTTAAAAAACTCTAATTTAAGATAGATATCTGCGTCCGACTTTCCCACAATCCGATTTAGTTTTACAAGCGGTGTTTGTCCAATTAATTCAAGAATATGATTGGCTACGCGCATCTTAAATACCCCCTAATCCTATTAATATTGTAGGGATTATACTTCTTTCATTTTACCAGCGAATAAAATCAATTGTCAACATTCCTATTTATCCCGAAGGAGAAGGTGTAACCTTCTCCTCAATTGGCTTCCATTCGCTTGATTTCAAAAAGCATTTGTTCCAATTCATGTGCGTCAAACTGATATTTTTCGTTGCAAAAATGACACACCACTTCCGCTTCACCCAGCTCCTTTAAAATCCCAGTAATTTCATCTTTCCCGAGCGAGCGTAGCATTTGGTGTGTACGTTCTCGCGAACACTTACAAGCGAAACGAAGATAATGTTTTTCCAGTATCTCAGCATCTTCTCCTAATAATTTGTATAACAATTCTTCCGGTGTAATACCCGCTTTAAGTAGTTCTGAGATAGACTCAATTTGTGAAATCCGCTCTTCCAGTTGTTGAACCGAGTCTTCATCAGCCTCTGGCATCACTTGCACCATATAACCACCTGCAGATAAAATCTCTTCTTTTTTCACATTTACACCTAGTCCTACCGAGGAAGGAACTTGATCGGATGATACGAGATAATAAGTGAAATCATCTCCTAGTTCTCCCGAAACAATCGGAGATGTTCCACGATAAGGTTCCCGTAAGCCAAGATCTTTCACAACATATATCGTGCCTTTTCCAACTGCTTCGCCCACATTTAACTTGTAACTTTCGAGCGCATTCCCCATTACAGCTGGGTTATCTACATAGCCTCGTACGTCCCCTTGTCCATTGGCATCCACCACGATTTTACCCAAAGGACCATCCCCATCGACGGTTATGGTAAGCTTATGATTTTGCTCCTTTAAAGTAAGACCTAACATGGTACCCATCGTTGCAGTACGCCCTAACGCAGCAGATGCAACCGGTAATGTTTGATGACGGCTTTGTAGCTCCTGTACAAGATGCCTAGTAGTGGCTGCGAAAGCACGGATTTGTTTGTCTTTTGAGATAGCTCGAATGGCATAATCTGACACAACGACGCCCTCCTTCACAATTATGTTTATTCTGTTTTAAATTGGGATATCTCATACTACTAATTACTTTTTATTACGCTCGTATATCATTCGTAATCCCTCTAAAGTGAGGTGATGATCTACTTCATCAATGGTGTTCGTTTCGGTACAGATCAATTGTGCTAGGCCTCCAGTAGCGATCACGGTCGGCTTCTTACCAGGTATCTTTTCGATCATCTTAGAAACCATTCCATCCACTAAACCAACATAGCCATAATAAATACCTGATTGCATGGCCTGCACAGTATTGCGACCCACAATTTGGTCTGGCTTAACGATTTCTACTCGTGTCAGTTTAGCTGCACGTTGATAAAGCGCTTCGGCTGAGATACTGACACCCGGTGTGATATTGCCCCCAATATAATCACCCGCTTCATCTATGTAACAAAATGTGGTTGCTGTTCCAAAATCCACTATAATTAGAGGCGTACCATATTTATCTATTCCTGCTACAGCGTTTGCGATACGATCAGCACCTACATCACGTGGATTCTCGTATTTTATATTCAAACCTGTTTTAATCCCCGCCCCAAGCACCAAGGGTGTTTGCGTTAGGTATTTTTCAGTTAGTTTTTTTAATACCAGTGAAAGCGGAGGCACCACGGAGGAAATAATGACTCCTTCGATTTGTTTGAAGTTAATTCCGACATGTTGAAGGATATGTTTAAATGTCATTGCAAATTCATCTTCCGTTGCATTACGGTTAGAGTGTAAACGCCAATTATGCCTGAGATGCTTATCTTCGTAAACCCCCATCACAATATTGGTATTTCCTACATCTATAACAAGTAAATATTTCGTGTTGGACATCTGGCCACCTGCTTTTGATAATTTGTTTCACAACCATCTTACCAATACCACATGAAAAGAACAATTCCAGTTTTGATTGCAGCACACCCTCACCACACAAACTTGTGATTGCGTTCACGTGTATGCTATACTCTACAAAAAAGGATCTCATACATAAAAATAAAGGAGGAGAGGAGATTGAGCAAGGAAACAAACCAAATCTTACAAGCCATAAAAGAACTAGCAAATGATATGAATCAGCGATTTGAGCAAGTGGACAAGCGGTTCGAACAGATAGATAAGCGATTTGAACAGATAGATAAACGGTTTGAGCAAGTAGACCAACGGTTTGAGCAAATAGACAAACGGTTTGATCGGGTCGAAGAAGATCTACAAGAGATCAAAAATGATGTAAGCCAAACCAATGAGCGTCTTACGAATAATGAAGTGGCTACTGGTCTCATCGCCAAAGATGTTTATCTATTGAAGCACAAGTAACGCCAGTTTGAAGGTGTTCATTTTTTTAACTGAATCAATAACTGAATTTTGTGTGATTTAATCAGTTTAAAAAGGACTTCCATACGCGACGGAAGTCCTTTTTTATGATCTTTTTACTGTTCTTCATCTGTTGAAGCATCTGTTTTCTTTTCGTCTTCATCAGATTCTTTTTTATCATTTCCTTGGATGTTAACAACGACATCAGAAGTTGTGATTTTACCTTCAGTAAGTAGTTGTTTAATTTGTTCTTCGTCAAGTGTTTCTCGTACAAGTAGTGTTTGTGCCAATAACTCAAGTTTTTCACGGTGTTCGGTAATAATCTCTGACGCACGAGTATAACAATGACGGATCAGCTCTTGCATTTCGATATCAATGTCATATGCGATTTTATCACTGTAGTTTTGTTCGTGTCCAAGATCACGACCGAGGAAGACTTGTCCTTGTCCTTCTGAACGGCCGAATACCATCGTAGCTAATTTTTCACTCATGCCATACTGTGTAATCATGGAGCGCACGATAGCCGTCGCTTTTTCAAAATCATTACTTGCTCCAGTACTCACTTCTCCAAAAATAATTTCTTCTGCTACCCGACCACCTAGAAGACCCGTAACACGGTCTAATAATTCATTACGCGTCGCTAGATAGCGATCTTCTTTTGGTAGCATCATGGCATAACCGCCAGCTTGCCCACGTGGTACAATCGTAACCTTATGTACGATGTCCGCATTTTCAACGTAGAATCCACATAATACATGGCCCGCTTCGTGATATGCCACAATCTTGCGCTCTTTCTCACTAACGACACGTGATCGTTTTTGTGGTCCTGCAATCACACGGTCAACAGCCTCATCAACCTCTTCCATCGTAATTTTTTTCTTATTATTACGAGCAGTAAGGAGTGCCGCCTCATTTAGCAAGTTCTCTAAGTCAGCTCCAGAGAAACCTGTTGTACGCTGCGCAATCACGGACAATTTTACATCATCTGCTAATGGCTTGTTACGCGCATGCACTTTTAAGACCGCTTCTCGTCCTTTCACATCAGGACGGTTTACCAAGATTTGGCGATCAAAACGCCCTGGACGTAGTAACGCTGGATCTAGAATATCAGGTCGGTTAGTAGCCGCGATCATAATGATACCCGCATTCGCATCAAAACCATCCATCTCAACAAGTAACTGGTTTAAAGTCTGCTCACGCTCATCATGACCGCCACCTAAACCAGCTCCACGTTGACGACCTACAGCATCAATTTCGTCAATAAAGATGATACAAGGGGCATTTTTCTTGGCTTGTTCGAATAAATCACGTACACGAGAAGCACCCACCCCTACAAACATTTCTACAAAGTCGGAACCACTGATGGAGAAAAAAGGAACTTTAGCTTCTCCAGCGACAGCCCGTGCTAGTAAGGTTTTACCTGTTCCCGGAGGACCTACAAGTAAAACCCCTTTTGGAATACGCGCACCTATAGCTGCAAAACGGCGATTATCTTTTAAGAAATCGACGATTTCAACTAGCTCCGCCTTTTCTTCATCTGCTCCCGCTACATCGCCGAAGGTTACTCTTTTCTTTTCCTCATTATAAAGCTTAGCTTTACTCTTACCGAAGTTCATTACACGGCTACCGCCGCCTTGAGATTGGTTTAAAATGAAGAAAAAGAGCAAAATCAGAAGTACAAATGGAATAATAGAAGTGAAAAAGGTAAACCAGATGGAATTACCCTCTGTCTTTTCATAATTAACTTTCACATTTGCCTTATCTATATCTTGTACGACTGTTGTGCCATACCAAGCGGGTGCTTTGGTAATAAACGTTTTTTCCGCATTATTTTTATATTTACCTTCAATGACATATACATTATTATCAAATTGAACGGTAAGATCAGTCAGTTGCTGTTGCGCCAAAGACTGCTTGAACTGGTTATAACTTATTTCAGCTGGATCCGTGCCCTGTTGGGCGACCATTTTTACAACGCCAATTGTGACAAGGATGAGAATAACATATAATATCCCATTCCTGAGGAAGAAGTTTTTCATCCCTGGCCTCCTCTCATTTCATACCTAGCATTTTATCATAGCAACTTCTATGATTTTTGATAAATTTCTTCTTTCAGTATACCGATATAGGGTAGGTTACGATATTTCTCAGCGTAGTCTAAACCATAGCCCACTACAAATGCATCTGGAATCGTAAAGCCAAAATAATCTGGTTTAAGCTCAACTGTTCTACCTGCTGGCTTATCCAGTAATGTGACAATTTTAACTGATGCGGCATTGCGCCCCTTTAATAAGTCAACTAAATAACTGAGCGTCAACCCTGTATCGATAATATCCTCCACAATAAGGACATGCCGCCCTTCAATTGATGTATCAAGATCCTTTAATATCCGCACGACGCCAGAAGACTTAGTGGAGGCACCATAACTTGAAACCGCCATGAAGTCCATTTCTAAAGGAACATCCATTTTACGGATAAAGTCAGCCATAAAAGGAACGGCTCCTTTTAATACTCCGATACAAAGGGGATCAAGTCCTTTGTAGTCAGCGGAAATCACTTTTCCTAACTCCGCTACTTTTTCGGCAATCTGCGCCTCTGAAATTAGGGTTTTTTTCATATCTTGGTGCATAGGTAACCTCCTGCAAATCTTAAAATAATGATGAAATCAGCTATCTTTATACCATAAAAGATAGAGGTAGTGCTGTGTTCCGCTATGGATAGAAGCGATTGACGATCGTCGTACTCCTGGAATCCATACCGCCTGATTACCAGATGAGATCACGGGATAAGTGTCTCTCATATGTTTAGGAATCTTCGCTTCCATAAAAAGAGATTTTACACTTTTCTTCCCATCCATACCATAGCAGGCCATCTTTTCTCCAGCCATCCGACTTCTGACCATAAGTGGTTCAGACAAAGCATTCTTGTCAAATACCACCCAATCATGACAAGGTTTTACATTATGTATCGGGTAGTGAGACTCCATTATTTCTATTTTACCCATAAATCCAGGAAGTGAAGCCATTTCTGATGCAAAAAGAGAAATTTCCAAAGGAATTTCGATCGGCTGTGGAATTGTCAGTTCCTCACTCCCATGACTAAAGCACAAAAGTTGATATTCTCGACTTATCTTAAGCCCATGAGGAAGATCAATAGAAACTGATGGACTTGTATGCATAGCAAGCCTGCGAATTTCTTCAATCCGTTCAAAGGAATCTAATTGCTCCCCTGTAGGTGCGAGATATTTTAATATTAATTTAACTGCTCTTCTTTGTAAAGCGATTGGGAGATGAAGAAAACTTGACACTTTTACCAAATACTTACGTTCACTCTTATATTGAATCACTTTAGTTAACGCTTCTTGGGTTAATTCATCCCATATAAGCTCCTCTTCATGAATCACCTCACTTAAATGTTGAAGCGCTTTTTTAAAGTGGGGGTTATACGTTTCTAATTGAGGTATCAACTCCAAACGGAGACGGTTACGCGTATATGTAAGAGTTTGATTGCTGGAATCCGTTCGAAACAAAATATGCTCATGCCTACAATATTCCTCTATCTCTGCTCTTGATACAAACAGAAATGGTCTAATAAGCGAAAGCTTTTTCCATCTGGTTTGTGGTTTCATACCCGCTAATCCTTGCATACCCGTCCCCCGCAAGAGGCGCATCATGATCGTCTCAACTTGATCATCAGCATGATGTGCAAGTAGCATTTTATGCGCACCCACCTGCTCACCTACTTGAGCAAATGCATCATAGCGTAAATTTCGAGCTGTTTGTTGTTTATTTCCACCAAACTCCTGTAATTCCTGCTTCACATTGACGTAAATTACATGGCAATCCACATCCCAGGTTCTACATATTTCCTTTACAAAAGTAGCGTCTTCATCACTCTCATATTCTCGTAACTGATGATTCACATGAACCACGGTTAATTTCCATTTAAAATCAGCACGAAGACGAAGCAAAGCATGAAGTAAAGCCATTGAATCTGGACCTCCTGAGACCCCTACTAGAAGGTGATCAGTTGCTCCAAACCATTCGTTTTTAATAATCATCTGTTTTAGTTTACGATGAAGCACCTTTCTTCATCCCCTCAAACATAGTAAAGCTTACAAAATTAAATCGGGTGTGTCGATTGGCATGATTTTTCTTTCTAGCCATCGTGTATGATGTTTCATCAACACGACTGAAAATAGATATAAGCCTGGGTATCTCCCTAGGCTTATGACCAATCACTTCTCTCTGTATCTTATGTCATTTTATACAAATAAGCAAACCAACTAGACCACAGCAGGTGATCGATCAATACGTTGCAAGCCTGGCAAGCGTATGGTAGACCACTCAGGAACATAACGCTCTACCTTAGATACAACGATGGTCATATCGTCTTTAATTTGACCATGGTGTTGACGTATAACACGTTCCAATAAGCAATCTGCAAAGCTTTGTGGGTCTTTAGTAACGATTTCCTTGATGATTTTTTCCATAAAAGCATCTTTATTTAAGATATGACGTGGTGCATCGTATACGCCGTCAGTCATCATAATAATGAGATCACCTGGTTCTAATTTCATTTCCACAGAGTCGATGTCAATATCCTTTAATATGCCAATAGGAGGATTAGATGCCGCCAACGGAATAACGGATTTACCCCGCTTAATAAAGCCTGGTGTTGATCCGATCTTCATGAAACGACCTTCTGCTGTATTTAAATCAACCATAGCTAAATCTATCGTTGCGAACACTTCATCACTGGAGCGCAAACTTAAGATGGAGTTAATCGTATCTACTGCTCGTTCTTCTCTCATGCCCGATTGCAATAGTTTTTTCATCAATTTTAATGCGCTACTACTTTCGCGCTGTGCACGTGGCCCGTTTCCCATACCATCACTTAAAGCGACTGCATATTTACCCGTCCCCACATTCATGTAACAGTAGCTATCACCAGAAACATAAGCACCACCTTTTGCGGCTGTAGCTGCCCCTGTTTTTAATTCAAAGCGCTGGGCAGATCCAAGTGTAATGAGTGCCGCTTCTGTACGGTCATTAATCACCTTACGATAAACCGCAATCGGCTCACCCAAAATTTCAGTAAGCAATGGAGCTACTAATTTTTTGCATTCATCTAACCCGTCGCGATGCGGAATCATCACTTCTACTTCTACTTTACCCTCTTCTAAGTTAATAATATCGACGCGTTGTATAGATAAGCCAAGTTCCTCTAAAGCATCATGTATTTGTTCTTCTTGTCCCCCGAGCACTTCTACTTCTCTCCTGATATCACTAGCTAATTCAGACATGATTTCAGACATTCCCGCAAGTTGCTCAGATACGAGTCTTTGTGATTCCCGCATTTTACTTTTCCAAAAATCATCTTTTTCATATTCGCCATACTGCGCACGAATTACATCCATCACACTTTCCCCGCGTACACAAATCTGACTCCATGCACGTGGAACTGGTAACCGTTGATGTGGCGGTTCGTTTTCTAAACGAGCCATTAAATCCATCATGCCATGATAGGTCGTCATCACATTCTGATTCCAACACGTTTCTGCACGCCTACAACCCACACATGCTTCATTCATTACCTCTGTAATAAAATGGTTTAAATGATCTTCATCTTCTTTTCGTTGTTTACCTTCATCCTCTCGAAAGCTGATTGCTAATTCATGAAATAACTCTCTAAACTGATCTACTTTAGTTGCCGTAACATCACGCAATCTTTTTACATAGTCTTGATTCATATCCTGATTTTCAGATGTACCTGGTATATAGCGGGCTAGCCAAGCATATATCTTTTGTGGAGTAAGCAAAAATAAAACGACAGCAATTAGGGACTCCTGTAAAGACATCCACATCATCGTTGAGCCTTGATCATACAATGTTAAGATAGCAGATCCCATCATAAATCCAATCGCTACACCTATCTTACCTCCTTCCTTAAACAATCCACCTAATAAACCGGCAAATGCGAGCAGACTTAATTGTAAGAGTGACGCAGGATTGGACAAACTAAGCACTAATCCCATCACGACTCCCATAGAAGAACCGAGCATTCCACCACCAATAAGTGCGACCACTAATATAAAGTAGCGTGAAAAAAGATGAACCAAGGAAATATCCGCTATTGTTAAACCAATCAACCCTGTCATTACCGATCCGACTAAGATCACCAAGCAGACCATTTCTTCGTGTCGCAGCAGAAAACGCTTCTTTTTCATCGTAAACAACGGTAATGCATTTACAAAAATAAATGTCAAAATAAATGAGAGCAGTATGTCAATTCCCGCTATTAAGACCTGATAGGAAGTAAAAGCTTTAAACCAAAAAATGGGTATATGAATGAGTAAAGAAGTGAGCGCGACCATGAAAGGCGCATAATTCATCTGTCCCTTACCCATCCATTCTCCAATCTTTTGAATCACCACATATAAAAATAGACTACATATAATTTTTACCGTCAAATCAGGTTGAATCGTTACAGCCCCAATAATAAGGGAAACCATCACCACTGGCCACTGTTTACGTGAAATATGATATACAACCGCCAGATAAGCAAGTGCAAACGGCGCCACTTGGTCTAGAATCATCGCTCTACCTAACAATACTCCCATCAGAATCAGCGGTAGATTCCACATCTTAGAGAAAAAATATAAAAGCCGTTGCTGTCGACCTGAGCCTACTCCTATTTGTTTCCACTGTGGAAAAACGAGTATTTTTTTTAGATGGATTCCTTTTTTCATAACAGACACCCTCTTTGTATAATCTGCCACCCATTATAGCGAGATGTTAAGCAAAAGTTTGTCAAAACATGTGAATCTTCAAAATAATTTTTACGACATTTTTCATTTTTGCTAGATCAAACGATAGACACCATCCATCTCACAATTTCATTAAAAAATCCCTCCAAAATCTTTGGAGGGATTGTCAAATTGAAGAAGATTTATGTCGAGTTATTCACTTTTGTAGTTTAATACGACAAACCTTCTTATGATCCTATGTGGAGCTATCATCGCTTTGTCGAATTTAATCCAAGCTTTTCCGTTTAGGTGCCCGCTGTGATTCATTTAGCGGAAACATCTTGGCTTCCTGAATAAAAGCAGGAATAAACTTTTTGTTCAATTGCAGTCGAATCATTTGATCTAATGTTCGCAGTGCATGTACTTGCTGTCTTTTCTTCAACTGCCCTTTATCAACTGTATCTGCAAACTCATCAATATCAATCAAGTGATACCGATCATCTGGATAAATGATCAGATCAAGCAACAAATCAACCATAATATAGCGCAATCTACCAATCTGATGCATTTCCATGATATCGCAGTAATAGTATAAAAACTCTCCATTACGATTAAAGACTTTGGAAATGGTGTACCCTTTGCGCACGAAATAGTATGTAAGAAAAATACGCTTACCATCCGGATTGGCATATTGTGTGGAAAAACAATGCCGCCCACGCCAGTCTCTAACAAGCTCTGTGTAGGTTTTATTTATCGTAGTAAATTTAATTTTTTTGATGACGACATTCACACAACCACTCCCTGTGCCTGCATAAAAAAAAGGCGATTTACAACCCTGGTTGCGGGTTTTTACTCGCCTTCTTTCTTAATCCTACTTTGGTAGCGGTGAAGGGGCTCGAACCCCTGACCTCACGGGTATGAACCGTACGCTCTAGCCAGCTGAGCTACACCGCCATATAAAAAATATTGGTTGCGGGGACAGGACTTGAACCTGTGACCTTCGGGTTATGAGCCCGACGAGCTACCAACTGCTCCACCCCGCGTTATAAGTTGTTCAGATGTCGTTTCCCTTGCGAACAAGAACTAGTATACCAACCATACAGATCGATGTCAACACTTAATATAAAAATTTTGATTCGATCAACAGCAGGGGCAGAGCGGAGCGGCTAAATAGACGAGCCGCCAATCTCTAGTTTTCTTCTACTTTGTACAATGCTTCATTCTCTTCTCTATAACCCATTTTATGTGCTTGTTCAAGAAGGTACTCATCATTATGAAGTTGCTTGATTTCTTTTTTTAAGACATCAGTTTTAGACTGCACCGTTTTTAGCTCTGCTTCTTTTGCTTGTAAATGATCTTCTAAATCCCACATTTCATTTTTCTGTACCAGAAGTTGTACTAAGGTCCATCCAATAAAAAGGAGCATAATCGACAACCACAGCAATCGACGTCTGCGTACAATTGGATGGACGGCTTGTTTTGTTTTTTCTTCATCTGTCGGCTTTTTTTTCGAATGATTATGACGCATCTGAAATACATTTCCCCGTTCGAGTGCCATCAAGAATCACCTTCTTTTCTTTTCTTCTCCCACCAACCTTTCAAACGACTGGTATATGGAACTATCATTGGTTTCAACCGTTTACTGATCGGACGAAATAGCCAATCTATAGGACGGAGGAGTTGTTTTAAAATCCAGATCGATACCTTTTGTAAAAAAAGAAGTATTTTTACGCATGCGTTCCAAATCCATACAATAGGTGCAATAATAAGGACATAAATAACTTGAAGCAAAAATCGTACGATCTGCTCTAATCCGACTAGTATTTTTCGCAAGATACGAATCACTTCAGCACTCATCCATCTGTGATACGAAAAAAAACCGAAACATATCGCCAGAAAAATATAAAAACGCAATTCTCCCCAATTGCTCCATATTAAAACACTAAATACGAGTAAGCTAGCAAGAATCCAGTATAAAAGATCGACGAGCGATACCACCCAACCTCTAATTTTAAAGCGAAAAGTGACGACGCGATACATATCGAGTAAGAGACCGAGTATCATACCAGAGCCTAACATTGATACCATGGTAATGAACTGCGTATATAAGGTCATTTAAATAACCTACCCAATAAACCTTTCGCCTTCTCCGCTCGCGGCGTCTGAATGTCGAGATAACTGATATCTAGAATATGCCCCTCGATTGATACACGACCTTCTTCCAAATCTAGATTTTGTATATGCAAATCTTGCCCCCGAATGCCCAAATATCCGTAGTCGGTTTGGAGCAAGAATTCTTCACTATCAAAGCTTTCCACGCTAATCACACCACTTACTTCCATTACATTTCGATTGGTCATCACAATTTCGTGTGTTGTGGTTTTCATTTCTTCTTCGATCATAGCCTGTACCTCCTCTATGGTACAAGTTATGACCAGAAGTATAGAATTAGAACAAGTGAGTTCACGGTCTGCACTTTCGCCTTGCAAAGCAGCTCTCCCTATCGGTCAAACTGATTGTCCACTTCTTCCTCCAGGTTTTGACTTCGCTAAGTACCCGTCGGCAGGCATTTCCGCTCAAAATACACTTCTAAATTTTGAATATCATGATCACTGGAACTAAAACGTTTGCTCAACTTCAGACTGTAATTTCTCTTCTTTCACGAGCTTATACAAATCGCTAGCTTCGTCTTTTTTAGCTGTCTCTTTTAGTCCCTCAACTCGGACGGTTACGGCCTTATTACCAAAACGAATGGTAAGTTCATCTCCGACGGCTACATTGGTACCCGCTTTTGCTTCTTTGTCATTTATGGTAACACGACCTTTATCACATACTTCTTTGGCCAGTGTTCTTCGTTTAACCAACCTTGAAACCTTTAAAAATTTATCTAAGCGCATAAGACCACTGCTTTCTCTTTTATTGAGTAGATCGACACTACTGATGTAGTTCGCAGGGAATCCTCATAATTCCTGCTTTAGAATAAAGATCATCGTTTCTCTTTCGTTTTTGCTTCGAGCCACCACTGTTCTAATTGATCTTGAGTGAAATCAGCCCAATCCTGATCCCGCACCCGAACTTGATCTTCCACATAGCCAAAGCGTGCTTCAAACTTCTTGCACGCGTGCAGGAGTGCAATTTCTGGATTGATTTTCAAGAAGCGAGCAAGACTTGTCATGACAAACAACAGGTCTCCATACTCCTCTTCTATATGCGTAAGTGATTCAGCCTCTTGTAATTCCTTCAATTCCTCATCTACTTTAGCCCATACCCCATTAATAGATTGCCAATCAAACCCTACTTTGGCAGCTTTTTTAGATAGTTCATAAGACCGTAATAACATAGGGGAGTCCTTAGGGATTCCATCTAAAATTGAATCAGGTGTTGCTCCACCACGTTCCTGTATTTTAATTTCGTCCCAGCTTGAAGGTTCTTCTGTATGTTTTGCAAATACATGGGGGTGTCTACGAACCATTTTTTCATTGAGACGTTGGATGACATCATGTACATCAAAATATCCTGCTTCTTTAGCAATTTGCGCGTGTAACATCACTTGCAAGAGGACATCACCTAACTCATCTGACATCGCTTCATCATCTTCTTGGTGGACAGCCTCTAAAAACTCATATACTTCCTCTATAAGGTATGGCTTAAGAGAATCATGCGTCTGCTTCTGATCCCATGGACATCCTTCAGGACTACGCAAATAAGCAATTAACTCCTCCAGGTAACTAAAGTGCCGATACAAGTCTTCCGCCTCTTGTACAGGTGGAATATAGACAGAGGTTAGATCTGTAAAATGACCTACTCGATCAAGCTCATACAAGGGTAACGTTGTCATTTTTTCCAATCCATCTATCCCCAGAGCGGTTACCACTTTTACTTCATAATCCTCAGGATAAATCTCCATCAGGTTCAGTTTGATCTCTGAAGCGACAAAAGAACTATAAACTTGTCCAATTAACACATGACCTTCGGGATTGATATAAGCCGGAGAAAAAGCGTTCCCATCGAGTAGCTGAAAACCTTCAATCGGATCAATTCCTAAACGTGTAAAAGCTGGATCTAAGAAGCTATTTCCTCCTTGAACATCAACATAAACCCCATTTTTTTCACCTGATTGAAGCAAAAGCTGAACACTTTGTTCTGCTACCATCGGGTGTCCAGGAACAGCATAAAGGATAGGCGTATTTATTTTTGATGCCCGTGTAATTAATTGTAAACTAATTTCTTGATACACCGTTTCAAAATCGGTAGCTTCTTCATAGATGGAATCAAAGGTTTGAAAGGGAATCCCTTCTTGATCCAACCAAGCTACTACCGGATGCTTTACCGTACGCAGCCACAACTCTCCACCTGATTGTAATTGTTTCAAGACCCCCAATGTGAGTGCATTTTCATCACCAAATCCTAAGCCTACAATTATAATTTTTGCCACTATATACGCCCCTTATTTGGAAATCATACCCCATTTATCGAGAAATGGTAATATTTTCTCTTTCAATTTTGGTATTTTTTCAAAATCAATCCGTGTAAGCAATCCAATTCTTACTACTGCTAGCAAGTAAACGAAGCTTCCGATTACAACACAACCGAGTACCACAATAGTCATTTCTAAACGGATAAATCCAATATTACGCGTTATCATTTGAAGGAGTAAAGACACACTATAAACAGATATCGCCATCACAGCAACTGCGATGCTATTTTTTAACCATATCTGAATGGGTAACGAAATAGCAAAGTTTCTTCTCAAAATGCGTAAATTTAACCAAATCGCAATGGCATATCCACAGATGGATGCTACTGCAGCACCATGAATTCCCCACACAGGAATCAATAGCAAGTTTAACCCCACTTTGAAAAAAACGCCTATCATCAAATTCCATACCGGTCTAGTGACAAAACCTAATCCTTGCAAAATAGCAGTAGATGTAATGCCTAAAGTGGAGAAAATCGTTGTAAGTGCTAATATGGCAAGAGCTGAAGAGCCTGCACTGTCTTTAAATAACATAATATTAATAGGTTCCATTACTACAGCTAAACCGATAGACGCTGGAAAACCAAATAGAAGAGTTAAACGTAGCGCCAATATCCCTTTAGCTTGTGATTGATATGTCTGATTATGAGCCAAGGTAGAAGCAATCGCAGGTACAATAGATAGTGCAATTGCTGTAGCAAAAAAAGAAGCAAACTGAAGTAGTGGTTGTCCTCTGTCATATATTCCTTTTATCTGGATTACCTCTTCCATCATCCAGCCCGTATGCGTTAGTGTATTGATTATGGTGAAAGAATCTACCAGTGCATAAAAAGGAATCACTAAGGAACCAAGTGAAATCGGTAAGGCGATTTTAAAGATGGCATATAAAATACGACGATTTTTCACTTTCTGCATAGGCATCAAATCGCTCTGCTTTAAAATCATCTTTTCCCTGCTCCAGTATGCATATAGTACCAGCAATGCAACCAAGCCACCACCAAATGCCCCCATCATCGCTCCTGCTCCAGCGTAAACAACGCCAAAGCCGTGTGTCATACAAACCCAAGCAGCGAGTAAGATAATCGTCACACGAACCAGTTGCTCCACGACTTGAGATACTGCAGTTGGTATCATATTTTGATAACCTTGAAAATATCCACGTACTGCGGAAATAATCGGAATGACCAAGAAGGAAAACGAAACTGCTTGGATTGGAATCGTCAATAACGCCTTACTTCCCATCCATGAAGCAATTGTGGGCGCACCAATGAACGTACTAAAAAATAATGTCCCCCCAATAAATCCCATCATAAGTAAAGCAATCTCGAAAATACGTTCTGCTTCTTGCTTGTTCCCTTGCGCCAATCGCTCTGACACTAATTTTGAAATCGCTACTGGAAAACCAGCAGTTGCGATGATTAAAATAGCGCTATATAGCGGATAGATCGTACCATAAACGAACATTCCGCTATCTCCTGTGATATTTTGATACGGTACACGATATACCGCCCCTAATAATTTACTTAAAAAAGCGGCTAAACTGAGTATTGCTACACCTTTAATAAAAGATTGCTGTGCATGTTGCATAAATATCCCTCTCAAACTCTCCCGCAAGTCAAAAACCATTTTCACTCTATGGTATCATAAAATATGTATTTGGTTTAATCGACACGATTGATCTTTACACACTTCTATAAGTAGGCGTCTGAAAACATGTAAAAACCCGCTCTCCATTTATTTGTTTATAGAGAAACGGGTTAATTATCCTCGATAAGAATTTACAATAAGACAAATAATCATTTCATTTTTTATTGTTCCATTTGTTTTCCGAGGAAGGTAGCTGCCGTACTGGCTATTTTGCTTTCAACGCCACCTGACATAAATGTCTCCGTTTTAGAAAGTAAAATAATAGCTCCAATTGGATCTCCACCCGCGTAGATCGGTACAATCAAATGGGATTGGTATTCTTCAGGCATCCCTTTCACAATTTCAACTTGTGAAGAAGCGGATTCAAGTAGTGTTTTACGCTGATCAATACATGTCTCAACAACATCACCAATTGGTTTTTCTAAATAATCCTTTTTAGATACGCCCGCTACGGCTACCACACCGTCACGATCACAAATGAGTGTAATTGACTTTAAGTTCTCGTATAAAGCCTCCGCATATTCTTGGGAAAAATCTCCTAATTCTCCAATCGGAGAATATTTTTTTAGAATCACCTCTCCATCGCGATCGACAAAGATTTCAAGTGGATCACCCTCACGAATGCGAAGCGTCCGGCGTATTTCTTTTGGTATTACCACACGCCCCAGATCGTCGATACGACGAACGATGCCGGTTGCTTTCATCACTTCATTCCCTCACTTTCTAGTTCAAATTCCATCTCAATCAGCTCACTTGCAGGATATATTTTGGTTATACACCCTATGTATTGTTTGTATTTGCTCTAACGCCCATAGTATTGTTCTTTTATTCTTTATTTATGCGACCATGACATATAAAGAAAAGCCATATTAATCAGCACGTTCCTGATTAATATGGCTTATTTACTTATTTATCTGCTGGTTCTGACTTTGGTAGTAGTGATTTAAATGCCAGTTCTTTGGTTATGATCTCATTGTAAGCTTCTTGGATCGGCTTAGCTTTCACTTGTTCGTCTGCCTTATCCAAACTCTCTTCCTTTCGCTCCAAAGGTTTAATCACATGGTATCCATAATTGGTTTTCACTGGAGCAGTCGCTTTATTGAGAGGCTGTGTTTGTGCCGCTTTGGAGAATTCAGGTACAAACATCGAAGCATCCCCTTCAATGTATCCTCCGGTCTCCTTAGAACCTGGGTCATCTGAGTATTCTTTTGCTAATGCCTTGAAATCTCCACCCTCATCTAGCTTCTTTTTCACTTCATCGGCACGTTTTTTAGCTTCTGCGTCCGTTCGTTTCGGTGAGCCTTGCTCTCCATCACCTATACCAACTAAGATATGCTGCGCTTTGATGTAATCATAGGTTTGACCTTTTATTTGGCTGTTTAAATATTGATTTACTTGTATATTGCGTAGGATATAGGATTGCATATCATTTTTGGTAAATCCTTTTCCTTTTATAGCTTCTTCCAATGTTTTCGGTTTCTCTTCTTCTTCTTCTGATGGAGCAGTCAAAATTTGTTTTTCAAGCTCATTATACATTTTATCAGATTCTTTTTTAATGGAATCATCTACTTTTTGTTTAATACTAATATATTTTTGAGCTGCATAGTCTTGTGCAATCTGTTCCTTAAATTGATTGAGCTGTTCACTCATTTCTGGATTTGAGAAAGCCATTGCCAGTTGAGGATCGATGAAACTATAGAAGTTAATGTAAGTGTTTAGTTCCCCTTCCGTAACTTTCCCATTTTTATATTCAGCTACAATTTTCTTGCCGGTTGTATCCATCGGTTTAAATTCTGGCATGGTTTGGTCAGTCGCTTTTGCCTCTTCTTTAGGCTTTTCTGATGTGCAGCCTGTTAGCAATAGCACACCAGCCATTGCTGCTGAAAATACACCTGTGAGGAATTTCTTACTCCGTTGTTGCATTTTGAACTGCTCCTTTCGATTTGGGAACTACTTCGTATTGTATTAAAAACTGTGTCAGCATTTCTAGCACCGCTTTTGTTGTTAATCCCTTAATATTAAAGGTTATACCGACCCTTTGTCCAGAAGAAAGTCTGACTTTCCCTGGGAAAGATTGGGCTAACTTAAACAATTGCTGCCCGTCTATTGCAGTATTTTGTACCTCCGCTAATTTTAGGGTTATGTTTGGGTCTGCCTGTTCAACTGAATCAATACCATACTTCATACAATACACTTTTATTTTAGCTACTTGCAGTAAAGACTGCACACAATCGGGAAGATCACCAAATCGATCTTCGATTTCTTCCTCTAAATCCGTTACCTCTTCAAGTGAAGTAACCGCTCTAATCTTCTTATACAGTTCTATTTTTTGTTTTTCATCCTGGATGTAGTCCGATGGTAAATAAGCATCCACCTTTAGTTCAATCGTCGGTTCTTGTGGTAATTCCTCTTGCTTATTTCCTTGTAGCTCCTGTACAGCTTCTTTTAACATTTGACTATATAACTCAAAACCGACCGTTGCAATATGACCATGTTGCTGTGCCCCTAGTAGATTTCCTGCACCACGAATGGATAAATCACGCATTGCAATTTTAAATCCTGAGCCCAGCTCTGTAAACTCTTTTATCGCTTGCAAACGCTTTTCCGCAGTTTCCGATAACACTTTATCTTTCTGATAAGTGAAGTAGGCATATGCAATCCGATTTGAGCGCCCAACACGTCCCCGTAATTGATATAACTGCGACAATCCCATTTTATCCGCATCATAGATAATGAGCGTATTTACATTGGGAATGTCTACACCGGTTTCAATAATCGTCGTACTCACTAAAACATCGGACTCTCCATCTAAGAAATCTAACATGATCCGTTCTAGCTCTGTTTCATTCATCTTACCATGCGCAACCGCCACTTTAGCCTCTGGAACCAACATCCTAATCTTTTCAGCCATCTGATCAATACTTTGCACTTGATTATATAGAAAGTAGACTTGACCTCCGCGAGCTAATTCACGCTCAATCGCCTCACGTACTAAAGCAGCTGAGTATTCTAAAACATAAGTTTGTACAGGAAAACGATTCTCAGGGGGTGTCTCAATAACAGATAAATCCCGAACACCCATCATGGCCATATGCAATGTGCGCGGTATCGGTGTTGCTGATAGTGTGAGCACATCAATGTTATGTTTCAGCTGTTTTAATCGTTCTTTATGTTTCACACCAAATCGTTGTTCTTCATCGACAATCAAAAGACCTAAGTTTTTATAGTGAATATCTTTGGACAGCAGTCGATGCGTCCCAATGACAATATCCACCGTGCCATTCTTTAATCCGTCTGTCGTTTCTTTTTGCTCCTTACGTGTCCGGAAACGACTAAGTACACGTATCTGGATTGGATAGTCTGCAAACCGCTCACGGAACGTTTCATAGTGTTGTTGTGCTAAAATCGTGGTGGGAACCAATACAGCCACCTGATGACCATCCATTGTCGCCTTAAAAGCGGCCCGTACAGCAACCTCCGTTTTACCGTAGCCCACATCACCACATAACAACCGATCCATCGGTTGCACTTGTTCCATGTCGTTTTTAATCTCATCAATTGACCGAAGTTGGTCAGGTGTTTCATCGTAGGGAAACATTCCTTCAAATTCCTTTTGATAGGGTGTATCTTTTGAAAATGCATGCCCCCTAGCTTCTTGACGTTTCGCATACAACTCAATTAGATCTTGTGCGATATCTTGTACAGAAGAACGGACCTTATTTTTTACCTTACTCCATTCACTGCCACCTAAGCTGTATACTTTCGGAATTTTTTCTTCACTTCCGACATATTTTTGTACTTGGTCAATCTGATCAACTGGCACATATAGCTTATCATTTTTTGCATATTGTACCAATAAATAATCTTTATGTAGCCCTGCCACACTCAAAGTCTCAATCCCGATGTAACGACCAATTCCATGATTTACATGAACCACATAATCCCCAGGTTTAAGCTCTTGATAATCTTTAATTTTTTCGGCATGATCTAGTTTACTAGATCTTCTAACACGTCGTTGCTTTTGGGTAAATACTTCTGATTCCGTAACAACGGTTAACCTTAAATTCGTCATCTCAAATCCACTCTGAAGCGCACCAATTTTAATCACCGGTCTTCCACTGGTAAAGGGGTGTTCGCCAGAATGCTTTTGGATTCGCATTCCATAATCCTCTAAAACACGTTCTAACCGATTTGCTCGCTCCTCATTACTTGCTATAAAGAGGACTTTGAAGTTGGCCTTCTCCCAACGTTCCCATTCTGCTTTTAATACATGCATTTGCCCGTGAAACTGTTGCATGCTTCGACAGCTCACCTGCGTAATGTTTTGTGGTGTGGCGCCAGGAATTTGTCTCATAAAAAGTGAGAGGTAGATACGCTGATGTGCAATACGCATCATCATTTCTTCAAATTGATTTGCAATTTTAAGCTCTGGCAAAAACTCACCTTGTTCAAGTAAAGCTGCTTGCCACTCCCCCTCTTCTCTTTCCAATTGTTTCGCACTTTCTGCAATTCGGTTAGGTTCATCCAGTACAAGGATCGCATTTTCGGGGATGTACTGAAGAATACTGTCATAGTCTGGATAAAGTTGTTCGATATACTTGTAAATTCCTGTAAATAATACACCTTGCTTCAATTGCTCGATGTCAAAGCCCATAGAATCCACTAATCTTTGTTTTAATTCAGGATCTTTTACAGCTGAAAGTCGACTTTGTAAGCGTTTTTCAAGTCGTTCCCCCGCATCATATAATCGAGCAGTACTTGCAAACAACTCTTTCCCCGGGGTGATGGTAACATGCTGCCATTTACTATGTGATCTTTGATCAGATACTGAAAAGGGCCGAATCGAGTCTACTTCATCATCAAACCATTCAATACGTACAGGTTGCGCCAGACTAGGTATGTAAATATCTACAATTCCACCACGAACACTAAATTCCCCAGGTTTTTCAACCATATCCACGCGTTCATAACCCACTTTTACCAATTTTTCAATTAAGTTTGAAAGTGGAAGAACATGCCCCACAGAGATGGCAATGTGCGCCTCTTTAAACGTTTGTTTAGGAAGAAATAATTTTCTAAGCCCGGTATAGGGTAAAATAAGCACACCAGAAAATCCTTGGGACAGCTTCGATAATACATTTAAGCGCTCTCCCAAGGTCTCATTTCCAGCAATAGCGATTTCGGTTGTAACCAGTTCGTTAGCTGGATATAGTAAAACATCCTCTTTCGGTATAAACTCTTGTAAATCATCAGCAGCTTTTTGAGCTTGGTTTAAATTATGCGTGATTAACAATACTGGGCGTTTCGTTTCTTGATAAAGAGCGGCCGTAAACAGCATACGAGCAGTACCTGTTAGACCAGATACAACTTGCTCTTTCATCTGCTGCTGAACCCCAGCCACCGTTGATTGAAAATCACCGTCTTGTTTCATAACATGCATCAACGGTTCCAACAGTTTGTTCCCCCTCTCAAAGCATTTATTTTCCAATAGCAAGCGTGTTGATTTTCAGGATTTTCCCATATGAACTTTCGTCAAACCCTACTCCCTTCCAGTCAGACAAGTTGTCTAGGGAGGTGTTTCCGCTAAAATACACTTTCTCATTTTCATTTATCAACACAATTGTTCCAATATAAAATAAACCTCAGCTTGAAACAGCCAAGGCCGTTTTCCATATAGTCAGAAAAATAGTTTATGGTTAATGAATATAATTGCCTTCAACATGTGAGTTGGACTGCTTCTCCAATACATCCTGACATACCTCACATGTTACACGTACGAACGTATTACCATGTGCATCACTGGTAATTATATCTTTCCGTTCATCCGGGGTCAACCGATCAAACCCAAGTTGCCTATCTGTTACCTCTTTGGGATCAATCATTCCTAAGTATTGGTTACAACTACGACAAATGTATTGCAAATGCATCAAATAAATGCCCCCCTCAGTGAAACTACATTTTATTACATAGTATTCACCGAAGAGCTTTTTTCCATTCACTAAATCTGCAGCTTATCCCTTTTTATTATATTGATTCATTGCCATATTAAATGAAGAGCCTAACCACACTTTTAAAGCTTCACAACTTCGATCCACAGCATCGTACACGTCATCCATTTCTTCAGGAGGAAACATGCCGAGTACATAATCGGGGACGGAGATTCTTCCGGTAGGTCTACCTATCCCTAATTTAATTCGCTTGAATTGATCTGTGCCAAGATGATGTATGATGGATTTTAAGCCATTATTTCCACCTGAACTTCCTTTCATTCGTAAGCGAATTTGTCCAACCGGCAGATCAACATCATCACACACCACACAAACTTCATCTATATTAAGTTTTAACCATTCCACTGCAGGTAATACAGCTTCTCCGGATAAGTTCATATAAGTTTGCGGTTTCATCAATATCACTTTTTCACCCTGTACAAAACCTTCTCCAATTTCTGCTTTCCATCTCTCTTTTTGCAACGGTATCTCCCATATATCACTCAGCTGATCAATCACCCAAAACCCTAAATTATGACGCGTTTTCGCGTATTTAAATCCAGGATTTCCTAGGCCAACAATTAGTTTCACCATCTTCACCACCATACTTGTCTCAAGTAAACACCGCTTCAGTTCTAGCTAAAACAATGAAAAATCATGAATATGTGGGCATAAATGCATCAAAAAAAAGCGCAACACAAATCGGTTGCGCTCTCTCCACACATCATTTACGCTGTACCTGTTTCAGTTTGATCTTCTTCATCTGCTTCTGTTTCAGTTGCTACTTCCTTCTCTTGCTGAGGTGCAACAATAGTCACCACAACGGTTTCTAGAGAGGTTGCCGGTTCAACTTGACTAGGGAAACTGATGGCAGATACCGTGCGAGAATCTCCAACTGATAATGAGCTGACATCTAGTTCAACTTTGTCTGGAATGGCATCAGGTAAACATTGAATGGAAATTTGACGCATTGTTTGCTGAAGGATACCCCCTTCTTTTACACCGACAGCTTCACCAGTTAAAAGAAGTGGCACCTCTGTTTCTACTTTTTGATTTCGTTTTACACGATAAAAATCGATATGCTTAATTTCACGACTTAGTGCATCTATTTGCGTATCACGTACCATAACCTGATGCGTTTCACCATTTAAGCTAAGATTAATTAATCCTTGGCCCTCTGCTTTACGAAAATCTTTAAAATCAACATCAATGGATACCGCATTCTCTCCACTACCATATACGACTGCAGGAATTCGTCCTTGGCTTCGTAAAGCGTTGCGTACACCTTTCGTATGCGATTTTCTTTCATTAGCAGAAATTGTTATGGACATGGTATCAAATCCCCTTCCTTTGTAATGCAATATAACCTTTTTTCAGGGGATTCAAACCTTATTGAAACAATTTACTTACAGATTCTTGGTGATGAACGCGATTAATTGCTTCTCCAATCAAGGGTGCAACCGATAACACTTTTGCTTTTTCAAAGAATTTGTTTTCTGTCAGTGGAATGGTATTTGTGATGACCATTTCGACAATCGTTGAATTGTGGATTCGCTCAATGGCTGGACCCGAAAAAACAGGGTGTGTACAACATGCATATACTTCTTTGGCCCCCTGTTCCAATAGAGCGTTGGCGGCCAACGTAATCGTACCACCTGTGTCAATGATATCATCAATTATGATGGCTGTTTTATCCTTTACATCACCAACAATACTCATTACTTCTGCCACATTTGGTTCAGGTCTTCGTTTGTCAATGATAGCAATCGGGGCTTCCAATCGCTCTGCTAAGCGTCTAGCACGAATAACTCCACCGTGATCCGGAGAAACAACAACAATATCTTCTAAATTTCTATCTAGAAAGTACTCTGCTAGTATCGGGACGCCTAATAAATTATCTACAGGAATATTAAAGAATCCCTGGATTTGGGTAGCATGCAAATCCATTGTAATGACGCGGTCTGCACCAGCAGTTTCAATCAAATTAGCCACGAGTTTAGCCGTAATCGGATCACGAGCCCGTGTCTTGCGATCTTGCCTTGCATATCCATAATAAGGAATCACAACATTGATTGTCGTAGCAGAAGCACGCTTTAAAGCGTCCACCATCACTAATAGTTCCATTAGATGCTGGTTTACTGGGTCACATGTGGACTGAATCACATATACATCAGACCCTCGAACGCTCTCGTTCAATTGAACGTGAATTTCTCCATCACTAAATTTACTAACCTGCGCATCTCCTAACGGAATACCTAAATGTTCACAGATACTGTGTGCGAGTTCAGGATTAGAATTACAGCTGAAAATTTGCAAACGGGAATTTGACATAGCAATTGTGCCTCCAACTTATCAGTTCAGTTTTGTTCCTTTGTGATACTCAGCATTTTAAGCTATTTCTTGTGCTTAGGTTTTAATTTTTTTGCATAATCCATCTTGGTCGTTTGTCTTTCTCTAGCAATGGCCAATGATTCAGCAGGTACATCCTTGTTGATGGTTGATCCCGCCGCAACATAAGCTCCCTCGCCAACTTGAACAGGTGCGATCAAATTCACATTGCAACCGATGAAAGCGTGATCATCTATCTGCGTGCGATGTTTTTTTACACCATCATAATTTACAGTTACTGTACCACAGCCAATATTGACACCTTCTCCTACAGTAGCATCTCCTACATAGGATAGGTGAGATACTTTTGAACCGCTCCCCATTTCTACCTTCTTCAAATCTACAAAACAACCAATTTTACTGTTTGCTCCCAGATGCGTATCGGGACGTACATAGGCATATGGACCGACCGTAACATTTTCGTCCACTTCAGACGCTTCCATTACAGCATATCGAATTTTTGTATCTGCCTGGATAGACATATTTGTTAAATCAGCTTGCGGCCCAATATGACAATTTTCACCAATAGAAGTATGGCCACGCAAATGTGTACCCGGCTCAATAATGGTGTCAGCACCTATTTCTACATCTACTTCGATATAAGTGGAACTAGGGTCAATAATCGTGACACCATTTTCCATATGTTTACGTAAAATACGCTTTTGCATTAAGCTAGATACCTCAGCCAATTGCACGCGGTCATTCACACCCATCGCCTCGTCCACATCATCAATTACCTGCGCACCAACAATCTCTTCTGCCGATTTTAAAATATTAAGCACATCTGGCAAATAATACTCACCCTGGGCATTATCATTTTTCACTTGCTCAATCGCTTCTAGTAATTTGTGATTATCGAAGCAGTATGTTCCCAAGTTAATTTCATTTACCTGTCGCTCTTTTTCATTGGCATCCTTTTGTTCCACTACATAACTTACTTGACCGCCAGCTTCACGAATTACGCGTCCATATCCAAATGGATTCTCTACTTTAGCAGTTAAAACAGTAGCTGCAGCACCTGATTCTTTATGTTGTGTTACAAGTTTTTCTAATGTTTCTTTGGAAAACAGCGGGTGATCCCCGTGTAGAATTAAGGTTACCCCATCTGAACCCGCTAGTAAGGGTTTCGCTTGCTTCACAGCATGTGCCGTCCCTAACTGCTCATTTTGAAAAACATATTGTACGCGCTCTTGTAAATAGCTTTGTAAATCATTTGCTAAATGACCAACCACCAAGATGGACTTTGACACTTCTAATTCTTCTAAGCGAGAAATAATATGATCAATCATCGGCTTTCCGCAGACTGGATGTAATACTTTATGTTTTTTTGATTTCATCCTTGTCCCTTTACCCGCTGCAAGAATCACCGCATTTAATTGTGACATTTTAACAAGCTCCCCCGTTTCAAAGCATACTTCCTATCTGAATATATCCCAAAGTATTATTGAATGCAACCAATCATTCTAGGATAACAGACACTTTTACACACAAAAAAACAAGGGATATTTCATACCATCACCCTTGTCTCAAACGTCTAGTTTAACCATGTTTACTTCATCTAATTGATCCAGATGTTCTACCTGTTTATATCTCTCAAGTATAGCCAACTCAATCTTAGCACGACTTGTCGGTGAAATAGGATGTGCGATATCTCGAAAGGCACCATCAGGCATGCGTTTGCTTGGCATAGCGACAAACATCCCATGATCACCGTCAATCACACGAATATCATGTACGACAAATTGGTGATCAATCGTGATGGAAGCAATCGCTCGCATCCTCCCCTCTCGATTTACCTTACGCAGACGAACATCGGTAATTTCCAATTCACTTCACCGCCTTTCGAGTAGGTATTCGCGTTTTACGATCTAATTCCTTCTAGCTTGGTGATTTTTGTAAGTTATTTTTCTTTTTTTATGGCGATGGCTTCCATTTCAATCCGTACATCCTTCGGTAAGCGCGATACTTCTACACAAGAACGTGCTGGTTGCACTTGATTGAAGTATTGAAGATAGACCGCATTGATCCTTTCAAATTGGTCCATATCTTTAATATATAAAGTCACTTTTATCACTTGATCTAAATCGCTTTCTGCTGCTTGTAGTACCGCTTGGACATTCTTAATGACTTGGTGTGTCTGTTTCTCAATATCTTCTTCAACCATTTGTCCATCAGCGGTAAGTGGGATTTGGCCAGAGGTATAGATCAAACCATTATAAGTAATCGCTTGTGAATAAGGGCCAATCGCTTGTGGGGCTAGGCTCGTTTTTATTTTTTTCATCATTCATCTCCTCTTTACAATTGAAAATTACCAAATTCAACCTCAACACGCTGATTCTTAATATCCATGGTTTTAACCGATGTCAGAGATACATACTGATCAACTACGCGTTCTACTGCAGGTGCTTCCATCATTACCCCAACCCCCACTACTTCTGCTTGAAATTCGTTCAACAAATGGATCATACCTTGAACAGTACCACCAGCTTTCATAAAATCATCAATAATGAGTACGCGTGATCCTTCTGCTAAACTTCTTTTAGACAAGGAAAGTTGTCGCATGCGTTTAGAAGTGAGTGAAACCGTATTAACCGTCACGACAGAGCCTTCCGTTACACGGTAATCATAACGAGCAATCACTACGGGTACACGTAAAAAAGAGGCCGTCGCATGTGCGAGAGGAATCCCTTTTGTTTCTACTGTCATTACGGCATCAATTTTTTGTCCTCTAAATAATGTCGCAAAAATTCGACCAATATCTTGGATCAAGGTCGTGTCTCCTAATAAATCAGACAAGTAGAGAAATCCTCCTGGTAAGATACGCTTTGGATCTGATAATCGCTTACACAATGCAGATAGAATATCATCAGCATAGGCTTTGTTCACTTTAGGAATGTAGCGAACCCCACCTGCTGCTCCTGCAAGTGTTTCCAATTCACCATTTCCTTCATTATGAATTACTTCATGAATAATGGCTAAATCTTCACTAATAGAAGACTTAGCTGATAAATACCGCTCAGCAAAAGTGGTTAGGGGAATTAATTTGTAAGGTTGGGACAGAAGCAGTTGTGTCATATCAACAAGCCTCGCACTCCGTTTCCATTTATCCATTATTTACCTCCGAAAAACCGAATATACTGAACGAAATATAACATTTTGTACGGATTTAATCAAGAACTTGATCTCGTCTTTTTCCTAGCATTCGCACAGCGTACACATGATTACAAAAACCACGTAAACTATTTACTAGTCGTTTGGCTTGATTCTCGTACTGAACTAAAGCAAAAACAGTGGGACCACTTCCTGACATCAGAACACTATCTGCGCCAAACTGCTTCATTTTATCTTTGATGCGTTTCACTTCGGGGTAAATCTCCATCGTGACAGGTTCTAGCACATTCCCAAGGTACTTGCACATCTTATCGTAATCGTAACTTTGCAATGCATAAATCATCTCATCAGTAGCTGGATGAGATGCAATCTGTTCTACTTTTAAATGATCAAATATTTCGGCAGTAGACACGCCATGCGTCGGTTTGGCGAGTACAACCCAACACGGAGGTGGTGCTGGTAGCGAAATTAATTTTTCACCTCTCCCTTTTGCTAAAGCTGTATCAGCATGTACACAAAAAGGGACATCCGATCCAATTTCTGCGCCAATTTCCGCTAACGCTTGATCAGTAAGCCTTAGATCCCACAATCGATTCAACCCGCGTAAAGTTGCTGCAGCATCACTACTCCCCCCAGCCAGACCCGCTGCAACTGGTATATTTTTTTGTATTTGAATATGAACACCGTATTTGATATTCATTTTTTGTTTTAATAACATGGCTGCTTTATATGCGAGATTTTTCTCTGCCTGTGGTAATATCCCAGAATCACTCATCAAGGATACTTTATTTTCTGAGCGAAACATTAAATCAATCCGATCATATAAATCAATCGTAGTCATCACCATCTCTAATTCATGATAGCCATCCGTACGCTTAAATTTCGCATCTAATGTTAAATTAATTTTGGCCGGTGCCTTTTCTGATAAATATAACAATGGATTACCTCCTGTCTTAAGCCTACAACTATTGCAATCGTATCTATTTTCCCCCTATTGTACCACGGAATTTAGTAGATCAAATATGCCAAAATACAAAAAAGCCGAGTGTGAAAACCCTCGGCTTCATCCTACCAACTTACTTGAATTAAAGTCCTGACATTTGCTTTTGAGCAATTTCGATGGCTCTTTTTACCATGTTACCTGCATCTCGAGCTTTAATGCCACCCCAACCTTCTCGTTGAACTACATCATAAAACCCTAGTTCTTTGGCCAGTTCGACTTTTAAGGCTTCAGACATGACACCTCGACGCGCCATTTACATTAGCCCCCTTCAAGTATAAGCGGTTTCAGGACAGGTGTAGTATAACCACATGATGTAACGATTATGTAATGAAACCGCTTACTATCTTGGTGAAAAAAAGAACACAACAAGTGTGTCCAAATTTATTGCGGATTGTGTACATACCGAACCGGTACTGAGGACTCTCCATTAAAGACAGTCAGCTCAACCGACTCAGTCAACACATCCGCATAACTGTATGAAACACGATTAAATGCGTGTTGATCTTCATCTAATTTTACAACAAAAACGGAAGGGTATGTTTCTTCTAATATACCCGTACGTTCAATGGTCTTACGGCGTCCACTATTAGCCTTGAGTCGAATCTTTTGTCCAATATAACCATCTAAAGCCAACTTTATTTCAGACAGTGCATTCTTACCCATTTTATACGACCACCTCACTTATAGAAGATTATACTATAAGAAAGGTATAAAGTCAAATCAAGTATTATAGCAGTCAAACAAACATTTTGTCAATGGATGAATATCTAATTTTACGCGTTTCTCGACCTATTTATTTCGTAAATCGATCCGCTACGGCACTAGCAGCATAAGATTCTGGCTTGATCTTAGCTGTATAACCTACAGCAGTTACCCAACCCACTACTTCTTGAATCAGTTTGCGTGTCTCCCCTTTTTGTCCGATGTCGAGATGGATTTCCATTGGAAGTTGAATAGAGAAACTGAAGAAGCCGCTCTCTTTGAGTGCGTCTACACATTTTAAACTATATTCAGTCTCTTGATAGATGCGATAGCGCAAATCACGAATCGCTTTATAACGATTGCGCTGATAGTAAAAAATAGCGCCCTTTCCAATGCGCTGTACAATGACAGCACTCACAAACACGGTCGAATGTTCGCGTGTTTGTGAGTCTGTCCCTATCACTACTTTATAAGATTCCGTCGGTTCTTCATGTACATAAGATTGAATTTCTGCAATCATTTCATGCAATGTACGTCT
This sequence comes from Polycladospora coralii, assembly GCF_014773435.2. Lineage (GTDB taxonomy): Bacteria > Bacillota > Bacilli > Thermoactinomycetales > Thermoactinomycetaceae > Polycladospora > Polycladospora coralii. The sequence goes on from NZ_JACXAG020000010.1 coordinate 55,738, forward strand.
TCCTCTACGCGGATGAATAAAGTCCATCATACTTCCCTCCATCGGGATTTAGGACGATACTCAAACTGAGGCGCGGTCGGTAGTATGTATGACCTGTGTAAGTGCTGCGAATTCTGCTAAGTTTAGCGTTTCTCCCCGCCGCTTCGGTTGAATATCGGCCTGAATCAAGATATTCTCCACTTGCTGTTTGGTCATCTCAGATAGTAAATTAGCATGTAACGTATTTAAAAGCGTCTTTCTTCTTTGTGCAAAAGCAGCTCTAATTACGGCAAAAAAGAGGGACTCGTTTTCAACCTTTACAGCTGGCTCTGATCGAAGTGACAACCGGCACACAGCCGAATCTACTTGTGGTCTCGGCACAAACACATGGCTAGGTACTTTTGCAACCATCTCAACTTCCGCAAAATATTGTACAAACACAGATAAAGAACCATAAGCTTTTGTACTTGGACGAGCCGCCAAACGCTCCGCAACTTCTTTTTGAATCATGATTACAATATTTTTAAAGGGAAGACGAGATTCTAGTAAACGAATAATGATAGGAGATGTAACATAATAGGGCAGGTTAGCTGTAACATGTATCTGCTCTACTTCCCCAAAGTGAGTCTCAATGATCTGGTTCAAGTCAACTTCGAGCGCATCTCCTTGTATGATTTCCACATTTGGACGAGTTGAAAACAATTTTTTTAAAATAGGGACGAGACGCCCATCTATCTCAATCGCCACTACTTTTTCAGCTATATCTGCTACAGATTCCGTTAATGCACCTATACCTGGGCCAACCTCTAGTACACCTGCTTTTTCAGTCAATTGTGCGGCTTGTACTATTTTATTCAATACATGTTGATCTGTGAGAAAATTTTGCCCTAAACTTTTTTTTAATTGGATATTATGACTAGCTAATATCCCTCTTGTCTGCGTTGTGATCCTGTTAGATGTCATCATGTAACCCCTTTCGTGCCTGTTCAATTGCCTTCATCATTTCAGCACGTGAAATTTGGAGCACATGTAGTTTACGATAAAAGTTTTTACTATTGTTATAGCCGATACCAAGCACTTCAGCTACACGCTCCCGGAATATTTTCGAATCATTTGCTCCAGTAAAGCCACAAGAAATGTATTCCTCCCATGTGAGTGGAGGAGATACATCAGTAGAAGTAACCTCTGTTTTAACTTTTGTTAGCGCTTGCTGTATGTCGATACGATTAGCGTGCTCAATCCCCACTTTCTTATCCGTTCGAGCAAGGCGTTGTGGTAAAAATGCATGTTTTACATTTGGAATCTGTTCCGATATCAAACGACGAATGCGGTCACCTGCTTGATCAGGATCTGTGAAAATAATGACTCCTCTTGTTTTACTCGCAACTTCAATATCACGCATTGTACTTTCATCTAATGCAGAGCCCCGTGTTTCTATGGTATCCGCTTCGACCGCTTGCTTGATTGCTTGCGTATCATTATGACCTTCTACTACAATAACTTCATAAATCTTCGGTTTGTCCAACCCTTAACACCACATTTCATTCTACTCATTTATATACGAAATAAACGAGAGGCATTTTGGCTCGTTATTTCAGCCAACTGTTCTAAGCGGATATCACGAATTTCAGCAATCGTTTCCGCCACCAAACGGACATAACCCGTCTCATTCCGTTTACCGCGATAAGGATGCGGAGCTAAGTAGGGACAGTCCGTTTCGATTAATAGTTTATCCAGTGGTACTTCTTTGGCAATCCGTTTAGCCAAATGCCCGTTCTTAAACGTAACCGGACCTCCTAAACCAATCATGAAGTTGAGCTCCAACGCTTGCACCATCATAGCCTCATCACCACCGAAGCAATGTAAAACACCACCCACTTCGTCAGCATTTTCTTCCTTCAAAATCTGTAATACATCTATATCCGCTTCACGATTGTGAATAATAATGGGTAGACCCACCTCTTTAGCCAATCGAATCTGTTTGCGAAACCACTTTGCTTGTATCTCTCGCGGAGAACGATCCCAATAATAGTCTAAGCCCATCTCTCCTAAAGCAATAACCTTCTGATGTTGCGTCAGCTCTTTGATCCATAATAGATCTTCCTCCGTGCAATCGATGGCATCAACTGGATGCCATCCGACTGCACCGAAAATGAAATCATATTGCTCAATTAGTTGCAAAGTAGCTTCTATTGTTTCGCGATTAAATCCGACATTTATGATTTTACTCACACCGTATTCTTCACGTGCACGACGAATCATCTCTTCACGATCTGCATCAAATTTCACATCATTTAAGTGTGCATGACTATCAATGAACACATTTTTACCTCCCGTCAAGGGGTTTGAGTCTGAACCCCTCCAAAGCTATCAAATGGAAACAAAATGACCTCAGCACGTCCGATTACGCTATCTAGTGAAACCGCACCAATTTGTCTACTATCTTTACTATTATTCCGATTATCCCCTAGTACAAAGATATGTCCTGGCTCTATATCTATGGGATCCATCGTTTTTGCTAACATCGGTTCATTGATATATTGTTCATCTAACGGCTGATCATTTCGATATACTTGTCCATCTATAATTTCAATTTTGTCACCAGCTACACCAATTACCCGTTTAATTAAGTCCTTTTCTTTACCGTTTTCCTCTGTTTCAAACACCACAACTTCTCCATATCTAGGTTCATGCAACTTGTAAACGATCTGATTTACAATAATAAATTCATCCCCATGAAAGTTCGGATACATCGATTGACCACTTACGGTAAAAGGGGAAAATAAAAAACAACGTACAATTACTGCGATTAAGCCAGCGATTATAAAAGCAACTAGCCATTCTCTTGAAGAACTTTTCTGTTTCGACATAAGCATCCCCCTGTGATCATGATACAATTCCTGATATCACCATTTGCGGCCATTCAAATGGTGATATCACTTACTATTTTACAGGTGTACCATTTGGTATATCATCTGACACAGTAGATAGAACGAGTCGATCTCCTTCTTTGGCTGCCAATATCATTCCCGCTGAATCTACACCTCTTAATTTTACAGGTTTTAAGTTAGTCACACATATCACTTTTTTGCCAATTAACTCTGACGTTGTGTAGTATTGTGCGATCCCTGACACAACTTGTCTTTGCTCAGCACCTAAATCAAGTTGAATTTTTAACAGTCGATCCGCTTTTTTAACTGGTTCTGCCTGTAGAATTTCTGCTACTTTTAGCTCCACTTTCGTGAAATCATCCATACTAATGTAGGCTTCATCCGATTCTTCTGCTTGCTCTTTGTCATTCTTCATACTTTCAGCAATCCATTCCATTTCATCTTTTACATCTAAGCGAGGGAATAAGGGTGTTCCTTTTTCTGTTTGTAAACCTGCTGGTAGTTTCCCGAAAGATTGGATACTGTCCCATGTCGTAAGCGATTGATCTTTTATCCCTAAACGATCCCACATCTCCTTAGGTGTACGTGTTAAGAAAGGTTGAATTAACACACTAACTGTTCTTAACACTTCAAGCAGATGATATAAAACGGAACCCAAAGTTTCCCGATTTTCTTCATCTTTTGCTAAATTCCAAGGCGTGGTAGCCTCAATATAGCGATTACCTGCACGCACTAAGTCCCATATATGCGTTAATGCAACTGAAAACTGTAGGTGTTCTAAAGCTTCTTCAGACTCATGCACCGTTCTCTTTACTAGGTCTGTTAAACCTTGATCATGCGGTGTAGCACCTTCAACATAGGGTGGAATTTGACCATTAAAATATTTCTCCGTCATGGTTATTGTACGATGTAAAAGATTACCGAGATCATTTGCGAGATCTGCATTGGCTCGTTCCACATACGCTTCAGGTGTAAATACGCCATCGGAACCAAACGAAATTTCACGTAGAAGGAAATATCTTAAAACATCTAAACCATATCGATCGATTAGTTTTACAGGATCTACAACATTCCCTTTTGATTTTGACATTTTTCCATCTTTCATGAGTATCCATCCATGCGCGAAAATTTGTTTAGGCAACGGTAAATCTAATGCCATGAGAAAGATTGGCCAGTAAATGGTATGGAAACGTACGATTTCTTTGCCAATTAGGTGTAGATCAGCTGGCCAATAACGCTTAAATAAGGCCTCCGTTTCACTATCATCCGCCTCATAACCAATCGCTGTAATATAATTAGTCAAAGCATCGAGCCAAACGTAGACAACATGTTTGGGGTCATTTGGGACTTCAATTCCCCAATTAAAAGTTGTTCGAGAGATGCTTAAATCTTCTAAGCCAGGCTTAATAAAGTTTTGAACCATCTCATTTTTACGAGATTCAGGTAAAATAAAAGTAGGATGTTCATCATAATACTTCATGAGACGATCTACATATTTGTTCATACGGAAAAAATAACTTTGCTCTTTTACTTTTTCGACCGCTCTCCCACAGTCTGGACACTTCCCATCCTTTAATTGACGTTCCGTAAAATGCGCTTCATCCGGAATACAATACCATCCTTCATATTCCCCTAAATATATATCATCTTGATCCAGTAACTTTTGAAATATTTTTTGCACGACTTTTTTGTGACGATCTTCAGTCGTACGAATAAAATCATCGTGAGAAATATCTAATTTATCCCACAACTCTTTGATTCCGACAACAATTTCATCAACAAAAGCTTGTGGTGCTTTCCCCGCTTCTTCTGCCTTTTTTTGGATTTTCTGTCCATGTTCATCTGTACCTGTTAGATAACGGACATCATAACCGCGCAATCGTTTATAACGCGCGATTGTATCTCCAATCACCGTTGTATAAGCATTACCGATATGTAGCTTACTACTCGGATAGTATATGGGGGTCGTGATATAATACGTTTTCTTTGTTTCAGACATGAGAAATCCTCTCCTTGTTTCAAAAATAAAAAACCCGCCCATACGATTGGGGCGAGTTGTCTCCACGCGGTACCACCCAAGTTTAGAATCTGTCAGATTCCCTTTGGTCAACCCGATATCGCTGGTGTGCGTTCTCTCCTACTAATCAGTTCAGAAAGACGTCTCAAGGGCCATATTCATCAGCTTCTTCTATGCTGGCTTTCACCTATTCCAGCTCTCTGGTAATAGCGTCTACTGACTACTCTTCCCTCTCTCAGACTAAGTTTTCGATTATACACAGATTATACACTACACGAAACATTTATTGAATACAAGCAACCTTGATTTTCAAGAGTAAATTAGACTTGTCGATCTTCATGATTGTTCCCTTTTACCGTCGCGTGTTTTGGTAAATCAACACTGCTTATCCTTATTTTACACGGAATAGAAATCACATATACACCATTTCGTTAAGGAATATCGTAACGAACCGCAAATGGGGTTTGATGTTTTTTAATGAACCCTTCTTGATCTAACCGATTCAACTCTGATTTTAAACGCGCGATATCCCAATTGAGTCCAAATGATTGATTAATTTGCGCTACGGCTTGCAGTAAATCTGTATCAAATAGTGGTAATTGACTACGAAGCGCTTGAATGATCTTCTCATTTTTTTCATTTGCCACTACTTGTAACTCATCAAACGGATTTGCCAAGTGTGGACTCGTAGTGTGGGCACAACGAATGCGAATAAAGATTGTGCGTCCAAAAACTGCGGATGAAATAAACGTATCACCTGAACGTAAATAAGGCAGACGCTTTCCTTCTTCTGGAGTCAAGTCCGTTTCTTCACGTAATGTGGCGATATCTGTACCACGCACAGTCCGAAAGACAAACTTTGTATTTAACTGAGCCGTTATGGTCTCATCAAGTAAGGTGGGCCGCTGTGTAGCTAAAAAGAGAAAGGCACCGTATTTACGTCCTTCTTGGGCAATTTCCTTTAGTATGGATTTCGTTGGAGATTCAATTGCTTTCGGTGCAAAGTTATGTGCTTCATCCGTTACAATAACAAATGGCGGAAAAAATTCACCTTCTTCTCCGTTCATGCGTGCATCTTTAAATGCTCTTCTTCTGCTATATAGTGCTCCGATCACGTATGTAGCAAACACTTGCAAGACCCATGTACTCCCTTGCACCACCACCAGCTTACCTTGCTCAAGCCCAGTGATAATGGAACGAATATCTTGTTGGAATAGCCCCACCGCCTCTAATCGTTTTAAGCGCCAATCGATTCCTTTTACCGAGGAAAGGGGAAGGGTGCTGTATTGGTTTAATAGCTTTTGTAGGTCACGTATCCGTTGTACTTCTGTGGGAGTGAGATGATCATTACGTAATTGTTTCTCTAGCCCCTGCTTTCCTTCTTCTAAAGCTTGTACTAAATTATTGATGCGATCGCTAAAGGATGTGTATGAATCCCTTTTTTTATGCACCATTTGGACCACGTTTACCATGGATTCCGATAATCCACCACCTGCCGCAGTCAGGAGACCTGTCAAATCACGTGTAGATAAGTCTGTAAATTGTATCCCCACTTCCTGTCCAACTTGAACTTTGACAAAACGGTTGGTATACCCAGGATTCCGCTCCTCCATACCGGCAGCTGTCTGGCTAAAATCCATTTCAAAGTGAGGATCAAACACAATTGTGGGAATCCTCAATTTCATCAATTCCTCCAACATCACACGCAATCCAAACGATTTTCCTGAGCCCGAACCACCAAATACACCGACATGTGGATACTGTTGCATGGTGCGTATATCAAACAAAAACGGTACCCCTTGTTGGGAGCGTAGACTCCCTTGTTCCATTAAGACAACTTGATCTAATAGATCCGATGTAATCGAAGATGAGAGTGATTCTGTTCCCCTAATTTCTCCTAATAACATCGCTTCCTCAGGTGTCGATTTTACTAGTAGATCTCGCACTTCCTCAAAACGAGGTAAGCGTACCGCACAACCGGTGCGAATAGGATGAGAAGCTTCTTCATACAACCGCAATTTTGCTAAATTAATTTCATCTGCGTTTACGTTGTATCCGATGTTTTCTAACGTTTGAATAACCTGATGATCTACGAGTGACTTATCCAGCCCCATCGGAATGAAGCGATTATACGATAGGGTCTCTATCACTTCTCCACGCGGGAAATGAAGTGCTTCATCTTCTAAAATTAATATTTCATTGATACGAAACTTACGCTCTTTTGATACAATGAATACTTCTTGTTGTGTCGTGATTCCTACCGCTTGCATCTCAAGGTCTCCTCCTTAAATCATTCGGTCTTCTTTTTTAAGTGATAAAACCCGATAACGCAGTTCAGGGTCAATATATTGCTCTACCATCGCCTGAATTAAACCATCCGTGACGCGGACTTGATTGTCGATGATGTCTAACCAAAAAGGAATCCCCCTGCCCTGCATAGGCGTTAATGTATATACCAAACGAATCAGTTCATACCGACTCTGGTTTTGTAGAACCAATCCATCCACGACGATGGGCTGCGGGCTTTGTGATGATCGTAAAGCTACACGCCACATTTCACTTCCTATCGGGCTCCACTCTCGCCACTCAAACGCTTCTCCTACTTCGAGCACACCATAAAGTAAGTCGCTATCACTGTATTGTTTATACTGCGGAAAAACCATTCGTGCTAAGCGATTCGTAGCAATTTCCTCAGATACACCTACTAGTAGTGTATCATGTTGCAACGCCGTCTCCGCCGTATCTTTCCATTCATCCGGATTATCAATATAAAAATGGAGTAAGGAACCATCATGCATCACGACACGAGGTTTCCAATCGGGTATGATCGTTTTTGCCAACTGAATTTCTAATTGCGATAAAAAAGCTCCTCGACGACGTGCTTCACGAGCAGCTTGTCCTGCAAGCTCTTCTTCATCTTCGGCTAGTAGCGGTGTATAAATATCTGCACACCACTTCTCTTCGCCTTGCGTTCCTTTAGCTAGTGCTTGAAAAAGAGAGATCATACGATTCGGTGTACCTCGTGTGGAGTTCACCGAGCCGTCAATGCCCACCAAGGTTCGACCTTGTAACCATTTACGCAACTTATCATCTGAATGTTTTTCAAAAGTGTGAAATTCACCTATCTTCTTTAGTTCATCACGGATTTTTCGTTTATTAAATGAATCAGATGGAAATGCAGTTTGTAAAGATTGATTCAATCTTGCTAATTTCTCTTTTAATTCCACTGACACAGGCAACACAAAAACAACCTCCTCTTTCGTTATATCTATTATACTTGAGAACAAGTGGCACCTGAACCAACTGAAGGGTTAATTTGCATCATTTTTACGACCCTTCCTAGCACGCCAAACCCACTAAAGGATATGAAAATATCTATTTTTATTTAAACTATCCATTATTTACATGATTAAGAACTTTCCTATTAAACTATGATGATTTTGTTGACGTCTATGGAAAAGGTTGGTATGATATTTTTAAGTTTTAGTGTCGAAATTTGACATCATTTTCAAATATTAAACATTTAAAAGTAGATGCAAAACGGAGAGGGGCTTTCGTATATGTTGAAGTCTACCGGAATTGTCCGCAAAGTTGATGAATTAGGACGAGTCGTAATTCCTATCGAGTTACGTCGAACACTTGGCATCGGTGAAAAAGATGCGCTTGAAATCTACGTTGACGGTGAACGAATTGTGCTCAAAAAATATGAGCCAGCTTGTATATTTACCGGCGATATGGATGAAACCATTCGCTATAAAAACAAAGTGGTAAGTAAACAATGCATCAAAGAAATGTATGAACTCCTCGAACAGCAATCGATTCAACCGGTTAAGACCGAATCGTAGAAATAGGTATCTATTTTGATATAAAGCGAAGTTCTTCCTGCAACCTCGCTTTATATCAAATATTAGCCCATTAAGACTGGTGATAGTGATTATAAACTTCTCTTTTGGGAATAGCGCGATCTTTGGCTGCAGCTTGGATGGCACTTTTTTTGTCGTTCCCTTGTGCAATATAGGTGTCTACATGCTGTATGAGAGACAGTGATTCCCACCAAGTGCTCCTTTCACCAGAGTTTGCAGCGATCTCTTCTTTACTTGCACCCTCTACAACAATTGTATATTCTCCACGTACACCGTTTTCCTTAATCGTATGCAAACAATCGTCTAATCTCCCTCTTACCCATGTTTCATGTACTTTTGTTAACTCTCTAGAAATCGCTACCCTTCGATTTCCAACCACTTCACATAGATCACTTAACATCGCAACAATGCGATGAGGGGCTTCATAAAAAATAAGTGTGGCCGGACTTAATTTCCAATTTTGCAACTCTATTTTCCGATCTTTTTTATGACGGGGTAAGAAACCCACAAATAAAAAAGGTTGAGTTGGTAATCCGGAAGAGACTAAAGCGGTCACTGCTGCATTCGGGCCTGGTATCGTCAGCACTGTAATTGCATGCTCCGTTGCCAATCGCACCAGCACTTCTCCAGGATCTGATATTCCAGGTAAACCAGCATCACTAACTAAAGCAATTGATTGTCCCATTTGTAACTTTTGTAACAATTGTTGGCCTTTAGTCTGTTCATTGTGCTCATGGTAGCTGGTCATCGGTGTATTAATACTAAAATGATTGAGAAGTTTTTGTGTATGTCGTGTATCCTCAGCGGCTATATAGTCTACTTCCATTAAAATTTCAATGGCACGTGTACTCATATCCCCTAGATTACCAATCGGTGTTCCAACCACATACAGGACACCCTCATTTTGTAATTGTGTATCCATTTTGTAATACCCCTAAGCTTTTAATCAATATTTGCTTCTTATAGCGGCTCATCTTTTTGATCTTGTACTCTCTTTGTAGTGCCTCAGACTTATTTTCTACCCACTCTAAATATCGAAGTTGGACAGGCGTTCTACCTCTCGTGTATTTTGCTCCTTTACCTGCCTGATGCTTCTCTAACCTTTTATCTAAATGGTTGGTAATCCCAGTATAATATGTCCCATCTCTACATTCCAGTATATAGACTACATATTTCCCCATCATCATCCCCCAGCTTTATATACAAGAAAAACCGGGTGATCCCCGGTTTTAAAAAGACTTGAAAATACAACGATTTATCGCGTATTTCTGTCATTAACATCACTGAAATAATTGTAAGCCATGATTACTTATTTAAAAATGCCATACAAAACAAGCAGTCGCCCTCTGTCCGCATTCTACCATAGTGAATATTACAGATATGGAAGCCTTCATCATAAAGATCAGCTAAATTATCATGCCCTTTATGTGCCACTTCCTCTATATTTTGCCCTTCTTGAGACGAATTTACCTGCTGTCTTTCATTTAAATGCTCATTTTCCATAGACAGTCTGGTATTTTCCTCAATCAAAGCGACTATCTGTTCTTTTAATCCACCTAATTCCTTATATAAATCGCCTATTTGCTGTTCCACTTGGGCGACACGTTCAAAGATCTCTTGTTTATTCAAGACACCCACCTCGTTTATAACCAGGCATGTTAGATCTCGCTCATTTGCCGAGTTGCCGTTGAACTCACTTCTTCGAGTGAAAACGCCATCACTTGCTGATCTTCTAAAAGCTGAACCTTAACCTTTTGCTCCAAAAGATCTAGCGCTAAAACTACCCCTTCTCCATGTGATGTTTTAATTTTCTCTCCCACATCAGGGACTGCACTTTTAAAATGTTCATACTGATCATTTTCATACTTCAGACAACACATTAAACGACCACAAAGCCCAGAAATTTTGGTAGGGTTTAAAGATAGATTTTGATCTTTTGCCATCTTAATCGACACCGGTTCAAAATCCCCTAAAAAAGAGGAACAACACAAGATACGACCACAAGGCCCAATCCCACCTAGCATCTTGGCTTCATCACGTACGCCAATTTGTCTTAATTCAATACGAGTACGAAAAACAGCAGCTAAGTCACGTACCAACTCACGGAAATCAACTCGCCCATCTGCTGTGAAATAGAATATTACTTTATTACGATCAAAAGTATACTCTGCATCCACAAGTTTCATCACCAAATTGTGTGAACGAACTTTTTCCTGACAAATATTTAATGCTTCCTGTGCCGCGTTTTGATTACTTTCAAACTGAATCATATCTTCAGCAGTGGCTACACGCAAAACTTTTTTCAGCGGTAGTACGACTTCATCTTCTTTTACATAGCGTACACCTGTAACCACTTCACCATACTCGATTCCACGCACAGTCTCAACGACAACATGATCAGCTCTCTGGATAAGCACGTCAGATGGATCGAAATAATATATTTTTCCAGCTGCTCTAAAGCGAACACCCATAACTTTTAGCATGTATGACATCCCTCCCTGATTGCCAACGCCATGACTTCGGCCAAAGATTCCATTTCTGTCTTGTAGGAATCTCAATCTATTACAAGTAGCGATACTTGAAAAAGTCATCGCAATTTTTTTGAGGGCTATTCTACTTGCTAAATAATTGCATATTAGTAAAAACCATCCTACCTAGATCAACGCAGAAATATTTTTCCTCAATTTCCTAGCAGGACGCAGAATCCTTTCTATACGCTTCCTACTCCGAACATCAAAGGATTGGACTGCATTCTGTTTACTATGTGATTTTATACTTCCACTACTCTCTTAATTAGAGAGTAGTAATTTGCCCTAGCTTATTACATTCAAGCCACTTATTTATTTACGATTACAAACTTCATTTTATCATTCTCCTATCCAGCAGGGCAAACGCTTATTTTTACCTATTCATTTGCGTCACATCAGATGTGGCGATTTGCATGATATTTCTATTTTACCGCCGATTACTTTCGTCTCATAAACTTCCTAAGCTTAGAATTTATGGTATTGCTCAATCGGCACAATAAATACAGTTGCACCTCCAACTTGTATTTCAATGGGCTGAGGTGTATAGGATTCAATGTGGCTTTCTATGGATGTCATAGGTGTGATAAATTCTGTTCTCGATTTACAATTTTCCTTAATGATCATCAAAACCTGTTCGACCTGATCTTCGTTTGCACCGATCATAAAAGTCGTATTGCCTTGTTTTAAAAAACCACCTGTACTTGCCAACTTCGTAACGCGTAAATTAGCTTGAATGAGTGCTTCATTTAGCTGCCCGCCATCCTGATCTTGCACAACCGCAATCACTAATTTCATGAACCCTTTCACTCCTTACACACGAAAAAGTTGTTTGAAATCACATAAAATCTCAGAATAGACCTCTTCTATTGTTTTTTCCCCATGAATGATCAAAAACCTTTCTTCATTTGCTTTGGATAGTTCTAAGTAACCTTTTCTAACCCGCTCATGAAACGAAGCATCTTTTAGTTCCATTCGATCTTTGCTCATGCCTCGCTTTTCCAGCCTCATCTGACCTTGCTTTATGGTCAAATCTAGTAAGTAGGTGCGTTTCGGTAATAAATGATGGGTCGCCAGTTGATTAACCTGTACCACTTCATTTTTTTCTCCTCTTCCTCCATAACACTGGTAAGCTATACTAGAGTCTATATAGCGATCACATAGAACGACATGCCCCTGTTCTAGCGCAGGCACGATCTTTTCTTCGACAAGTTGTGCTCGTGAAGCTGCATAAAGCAATATTTCAGTTGTACTGGTCATCTCTGTATATAAAGGGTTCAATAAAATAGAACGTATCTTATCTCCAATAATTGTACCACCTGGTTCTCTTACGACTGTACACGGGATTTGATTTTGTAACAAAAAATCGTGTAGCAGTTTCATTTGGGTGGTCTTTCCTGCACCTTCCGGCCCTTCAAATGTAATAAACAAACCACTCAATAGTAATATCCTCCAGTAATATTGGCATTTCATTCGATACTGATGCATGAATCTTAATTCACTTGTTCCTATTTGTATCGTATGAAAGATTCAATTTAAACTTCGTTGTCCGCACAAAATCCGCTTCCTAATTTGAGTGAGTGAACTCGTTTCAGCCAAGGCTAAAAATCGGGGAATCAGGAGGAGCCTCTACTCCACCTGATTAGAGCCTCACTTATAGAAGTTGGAGGGTCAATACCACTCCTATTGTTATCTCTTCTCTATTTTAACACATAAACCTTTAAGGTATGATCATGAACGATACCACGCACTTTCCCTCCCATCTGATGAACTGCGCATAAGTATTGTATAAGGGATTGTGTGTATTTCTCTCCTGGCACCAGTACTGGCACGCCAGGGGGATATGGCACAATGAGCTCAGCTGCTACTCTCCCTTCTGCTTCATCTAAGGGAAGTAATTCTTGGCTTCCTCGCTGTAATTTAACTACATGTCCATGTTCTTTATCTGGCAAAGGCACCTTAATATCAAGTCGAGTATGAGTAAAGTTTACGACCTCACGATCTAGATCAATCAGTGTGTCAATGAGTTGCGTAAGTGCATTCTCTTGGGTTCCTAGGCCGAATGCAAATAACACATGGCAATGATCAGCCATTTCAGTATATATGCCTTTTTGTTCTAACCAATTTGCGATTTGATATCCTGACACAGGGTATATAGAAGCTAAGGTGAATTTAAATGGATCTTGATCGATCTGGTAAACTTCATAAATCGTACTTAACTGTTTTACCTGCGCACGAAATTTTGTTAACCATTTTAGAATGTCATTCATCTTCTGTGGTCCATTAATCACAAGATCACGACGTGCTAAGTCAAGTGAAGCCATCAGCGGATAGGATGGACTACTAGACTCAATCAAACGTAACCATCGTTGTATAGACACGGGATCTATTTTATCGGTATGGATATGTAACATCGAAGACATTGTCATGGAGCATAGCATTTTATGTGTAGATTGTGTAACGATATCCGCACCTTGTTGTAAAGCGGATAACGGTAACGCTGGATGAAATCCTAAATGTGCACCATGTGCTTCATCAACTAGCAATGGAATATGATGTCGGTGACAACATTTTACAAATTCAGCAACAGGTTGTATTTGACCATAATAATCTGGGCTAGTTATGACAACTGCTTTGGTAGTAGGAAATTGATTTAATAATTCCTCTAATTGTTGTATATCAAGTTTCTTTTCTAAATTTGTCTCTGGATCAACCGTTGATTCTAGAAAAACCATCCGGACTTCCGCTATCAGACAAGCATGATAGATTGATTGATGGCTATTTCTCTGGACAATAATAATGTCATTCGAACTACATACAGCCAAGATAGCAGCTAAATTTCCTGCTGTTGTTCCCCCTACTAAAAAAAAGGTGTGATCTGCACCAAATGCATCTGCAGCTAGAATTTGTGCATCTTCAATCACACCATCGGGTGCATGCAAGTCATCTAATGCCCCTACTTCTGTCTGATCGATTTTTAATATATCCGTATATAAATCTGGATGTATCTCTGCAAAGCCTCTCCCTTTATGACCCGGCACATGAAAACGATCTACTTCATTTTTATGATGTTGGAGTAAAGCCCCCCACAATGGTGCTTTATGATGATTCATCCCTGACCTCCTTTCTGGTCAAAAGAAAAAGACTTCAATAAGTTAAAGTCTTTTAAATATCCGATCTTGACGCACAGAGGAGCATGTACGATGATCTCGATACACGCTCACCTATAGACACCAATTGTTAGATTTTTATTTAACTTTTAACTTTGATTGAATAACTGTCTCAATTTCATGACATAGTACCAATATTGTACATCATCAACATTACGCTTTACCATATCTGTTTCACAGGACACACATATCCATTTACCCATAATTTCTAAACCATCAGCATTTAACTTTTCACATATCACACAGCGGTTAAGTACCGTTTCTGTTTGCATCAATGTCACCGCCTTCTCCTCTATTTATATTCCAGTATGTTCAAAAAAAAACGAATTCAAACATCGGATTTTCAATTCATTTAATTTTGGCACATATGATTGCAAATTAGGCATATCCATTTGTATGATTTACCCATATAAATGGTTGTCATTTTAACTAAAAAATGCATATTTTGCTCTTTTATTGTTCACGATAACCGCATAAGGAGTGACTGTAGTATGACCATCAAATGGCTTATATATTTTATATTTATGATTTATTTTCCCATACTACTTGTTTTAAGGATCTATCTTTACAGTCTTTATGTAAAAAAAGTAAATGAATAATGTTGCAGCATACAAAAACCCTCTTACTTTTTTTGAAGTAAGAGGGTTTTTTTGCCTGGCGACGTCCTACTCTCCCATAGATTAATCTATAGTACCATCGGCGCTGGAGGGCTTAACGGTCGTGTTCGGGATGGGAACGAGTGGGTCCCCTCCGCCATCATCACCAGACGTATAAAATTGTGGGTGTTTCACACCCTGAAAATTAGAATGGAAGCAAGTGTATGGGAGAAGAAAAAATTAAATTATAGGTTAAGCCCTCGACCGATTCGTACCTGTCAGCTGAACATATTACTATGCTTACAC
>NZ_JACXAG020000011.1 GCF_014773435.2 Polycladospora coralii
GTTAGTACAATCAGTGGCACATCTCTAACGGATGTCATTACCGAAATGAAAACGACTGAGGATAAAGAAGCCTTTATGGAGAAGTACGGCATTGATAAAGAAGCATTAAAAGCAGAATTAGATAAAATCCATCCGAATAAAAAAGGAAAAGGGGCACACAAAGAAGTTGCATTGAAAAATCTAGCATCTTATTTGAATAAGAGTGAAACAGAAACAAAAGCATTGATGGAAGAAAACGAAATTGGGATTAAAAAGCTAAGTACAGTAGCGGCAGTTAGTACAATCAGTGGCACATCTCTAACGGATGTCATTACCGAAATGAAAACGACTGAGGATAAAGAAGCCTTTATGGAGAAGTACGGCATTGATAAAGAAGCATTAAAAGCAGAATTAGATAAAATCCATCCGAATAAAAAAGGAAAAGAGCCAAAAGGCGACAAAACGGAGAAAAAAAGCTCCTAATACGTTTTCATTTCTCGATAAAAGGAAATGAAGTGATGAAGAGTGCCCCCTTATACAATGATAAGGGGGCTTTTCTCTGTTTGAGTAGCAATCTTGTTCAGTAAGAACAAGATGAGCTTACAATAATAGATAGGAGATGACCCTATAAGGATTCTCTTCTAATATTTTAGAAAGGACTCCTTATAGGAATAGATATGCTACCTTGATGGTAGTTTTTTGAATATGATGGAAGGTCTATGATATAACTAAGAAGAGAGTGTCTGTAACTTTATTTTGGTTGCAAAGAGGAGAGTGAGATTGTAATGGCCTTGAATAAGATGATCTACCTCAGTGTACTTTTGGTATTCAGCGGATTGATTCTTGTATCCTGCTCCGTGAATGAAGGAAATAAAGAAGAAGTAAAAAGTACTACACAGAAAAAAAATTCACAACATGATGAAAAAAAGGAAATGACACCTTTTGACGAGTATATTGAGAAAAACAAATATCCTGATACTTTTCTGCAAAAAGGTGAACTGAAAGATGGAGTTGCTAAGTTATATTTTTTTAGTGATTATGAAAAATATAAAATATCTTTAAATTCTTTATCAGAGGTGGATAAGACACTACTGCCCCAACACTTTGATAATTGGTCTAAGGGAGGAGATGCTGTGTATGGGAAAAGTGTAGAAGAAGCTCTTATTAATACATTTGAAATATACTGGTTGTTTCCAAAAGATATAAAAGAAGTTCATATGGAGATTCCTATAGATGGAAGTATATATATTTTCAAAGGAGATCAAGAAAAATTAAAAAAGTTTGTTCTCGATGATTTAACAAAAATAAGTGGTGACTGGAATCCTGACCGTCAAAAGCTACGCAAGGCTTTTGACACAAAAGATCCTGATTTTTTGGTTTTTATACGCGCCCGGATAGAACATGGCATTAGTAAACCAGTTCTCAAACCTTTTTTGTCTGTAAAGTAAAGTGAAGGAGAACCGAAAAGGTTCTCCTTTTGAGCTAGTTAAACGGTGTATCTATAACATATGAACTGGGCTCTACACGGTGAGTGGGTAAGTGAATCCACCCAGAAATACGTTCTCCATCAAATTCATTATTTTTATATCCACGAATACTAACAAATTGAATAGAGTCATCATCTACATCTGAAATAAATCCAGTATTCAAATCGAGTGTAAGTGCTGTACCTGCTGGCAATGTTCTATATTGCTCTTTGCTAATGTACCCTTTATTTAAGTAGAATTTGGTGGGAGACCTAAGAATGATTTCTTCCCAATTTTTTATAGGGTATAATTTAAATGTATCATCCATATATTGTGTATATGTTCCGTCTGAAGCTAACCATAATACTTGGGTTGTCCAAGTCGAATTTTTAAAGTCCCAAGTTCTAAAAGTCGCATTATTATTTCCCTTCTCCCAAAAATACCAAACTTGACCTTTTTTTACTTCTAAACCTTCAATGGCACTGTTAATATTACTCACCCAAAGTGAATGTGGTATTGGTTCGACCACAGATCGAACTGAATCATCATAACGCTTGATAACATGATCAAGACCAAAATTGAGACCGTCTTCCCCAGGACCAGTTTCTCTAATTTGATCATAGATCCAATTCCGTGGTAAGGGATAACCTAAGTTGCCACTAAAACCAGTAGACATGCCACTAACAAAACTTTTTTCAGCCAGTCCAGCCTCGGATACTTGAATGCATACATTTCTTGAACCATAGACTCCAATGTTGTAATTAGGGGATATACCTTCTGCGATTCCTCTGAAATGGGGAATGATATTATTTGTTATATCGCTTCCTAGAGCGTCGAAATCAACTGCAAAATAAATTGTTGTTCCTGATTTAAAACCATAACCTTCTGCTGCAGAGGCGGCGGCTGAACCATCTTCCAATCCTTGCTGATAATTGAAGTAATTAGCCTCACCGCCATAGGTTTGGTAGATTGGAAACATTGATAGACCTTCTTTAAAAATAGTTTGAAGTTCTCCTACTTGAATTTTCTTGTCGTGCACATTTTCATTTGTATGTGAAGCGTTTACTAAATAACGACCAACTGTTTCGTATCCTTTTTGCTTAAGCACTTTCGCGCGTTCAGAAGTAATTTCACGAATTGTATCACAAGCTGTTGTTGTGCGATGTGGATCACCTGTACTAACGAGTAGAGATGCCCAAGTTTGGAAGTCGCCAATACCTGTCGTTGGGAGAGTTACAAACTCTTGAAATTCCTTCACTTTATCACTTAGTAACTGGGAAAAAACACCATCAAAAGGTACTGCATAGTTATTAAAAATCATTGCTGCCTGGAATAAAGAAACAAATTTATTATCATTACCAATGGATAATGTCGGTAATAGTCTCTGAGTAGTAGGGCCAAACCGTCCATTTGCTACACTGTCGCTTAATCCTTCTTCATATTGAATAGCATATACCAAAGCCTTCTGTATATCGCGTGAGAACAAGCCATCACAAGGAATAAAATAAAAATTTTTGCGATGATTATAGTTTCTGTTTAACCATTGTTGAATATTTCTAACAGATCCACTACCGCCTGCTAATTGTACATAGGAATCCATATTCAAAAGTGCTTTAAATAATTTTGGTGTAACCACACCATCTGGGGTATATAGACCTATATTCTCTTTAATGTCTCGAATTGCTTCTGCTGTATTTAGATCAAAAACACCTGTAATACCGTATGGTTGGTATCCTTTACAATATAGACCGCATTGGATTATTTTAACAATATTAGAGTTTGTATTAGATGACATGGAAATATCACCTAGTCTCTCCAATGCTGCTAGCGTGCCTGACCCAAAGCTATGAGCGGTTTTTGTAATACCTAGTTCAAGTTGTAATGCTGTTGTTAGAGAAAACATGGTTGACCAACCAGTTCTCCCATCCTCAGGGGCAATTGTAAAGCCAGATCGCCCACTGTATTCACTATTTACCCACTGTTGTGCTTGAAGTACCATTTGATCCATATTAAACATCTCTCCTTTTTTAATTAGATGGGGATATAGACTTTTAAATCAAGCAAATATATATCCCTCATATATTAGTGGCATTCGTATGGCAAGCTCTATAATTCTTTCAATATATTTATCTTTTGTTCTGCACGATGAACGTACGATTGAATGGTAGACTTTGAACACTTTAAAAGTGATGCAACTTGTGCAAAACTAATTCCTTCCCCTCTAACAGCAACAAAAGACTCATACTCTGACCTAGAGAGTTGGTCGAGTATGAGTCTTAGTTGTGGATTTTCATGTGATGAACTATTTGATAGCATCACTTGATTTTCTCGCCATTCTATTTCTCGTTGTTGTTTTGCTGATAACCGGCTCCAGAAAATTTCCCGTTGATAACCAGCATAACGCTCAATTCCTCTACGCTTTTTGGGTTGAGATCTACATTTCATCCATTCCATCGCCCATTTTAAATCACGTTCCATACCACGTAGTAATTGAATGTCTTTTGGATCTTTCTTACTTGGATATTCTTTATTTGAAAGTCTATCTATTGCTTGTTGTATATGTTTTAAAGAAGTTTGATACTCTTTCATTAAATTTTCCAAGATGAGCCTCCACTCTTTGCTATGAAATATTCACAGTGAGCTACTTATCTTCAAAACAACTTCCCCCACGTATTCCGTCCCACGACGCCATCCACAGCCAACCCGTTAGCCTTCTGAAATGCACGCACCTTCTTCTCTGTCTTCGCACCGAACACGCCATCTACAGCGATACCGCCAAGCTTTTGTTGCACGACTTTGACGAGATTGCCCTTGCTGCCACGACGCAATATACCGCGATATGGTGGACTAGCTAATGCGCTACGCGTTTGATTGCCTACGATGCCATCTACAGTCAGCCCGAATGCCTTCTGGAACTGCGTAACAGCTCGTGCAGTTTTGGGGCCATAGATGCCATCGACAGACACGCCTAGAACCTTCTGTACGCTCTTTACAGCGTCAGACTTCATATAAGGGCGTTCTAGCTTTAGTAGATTGCTAGATTGGGTTCTAGGAGCTTTGTAGCTGGTTATAGTCGTTCCACTAGGCACTTCATTTCCGCGAATACCAAGCACAGCTCTATAGTTGAACACTGGACACTGTTTCCAAGAGTATCCGGGGAACTCGTTATGACCCTTGATCGCTTTCAAGTTGGGTAACTCTCTTTTCAGATACTGCACCAAGTTAACGAGAGATTCTTTTTGTGCAGCTGTCGGCTTCTCATAGCGAAAATCGCCACTTAAGCAAATACCGAGTGCGAATCGGTTAGAGTTACCCACATGATACGACTTTACACCGAGATCATGACACCACTTGATTGTTCCGTCAGCTTCAATGACAAAGTGGTAGCCGATACCTGGCCAACCATTATTTCTTGTATGATAACGTGCATAGGCTTCAGCATTGCAACCGCCTGATGATTGTCTAGCCAGTGAATGATGAATCGCAATATGTGTTTTGGATGATGCGCCGTAGTTACGATAGCTCCCTTTATGTGTTAACGACTTACGACAGTCTTTGAGTTTTGGTAAACTAGTAAAACTCATGTGAACACTCTCCTTTTGATAGATTATGAGAAAGCCGTGACTATCGTTACAGATGGTCACGGCTCACGAATTTTTATCCAATATAGCTGATAATACTCCCACCTCTTAGCGTTAGCGTAGGTGGTGAGTAGTTCTCTCGGATTAGTATCCTACTTTTGTAATTGCAGCTGTTTTGAAAGATCCCGGTTCTGAAGTATTTTCTTTATGCTGTTTAATGGCTTCTTTCAAGGTATAGAAGTGCATTCCTAAATAATCAACAGAAGTAGAGGCTGTATATTCCTGAACAAATTCGGTTTCAAAATCTTCACCTTCATCAACAACAGCAGTTACTTGGATAGTAACTGATTTAACAAATACCGATTTAACGATCTCATTCTGAAATTTTGCAGATTCCAAAGCTGTATTAATTGCTTCATGTCTGATATCTCTTAAGAGCAAGATTTCATCTTCATTTTCAAGTTTACTGCTATCAATTAACAATGATTTTTCAGTTACAGTATCCTCAATATTTGTTACTTCGATTTCGGCTTTAAATATCATATAAATTTCTCCTTTAGGTCTCTGTTTTAGAACGTTCGTTCTATATATATTTTACTTTGAATTTCAAAGGTCATGGTCTCAAGATAGTCTCAAAATAGTCTCAACATCAAAAGCCATGGCTAGGTATAGCCATGGCTTAGTTGACACAAGAGCAGTATATTTACCATCAATTACAATAAACAATTTTCTAGCTATCAACTACTGCAATAACAACAACAGTCACACTAGTCAAACTGTTATCTTGATGATTACCACTTCCATCTTGCATATTCGCCACTACAGAAACAGTAATTGTATCTCCAGCAACTGTTCTAGCACTTTCTATATGCAGGGATTTTATATGATGATCTTTACTCACATAACTAATATTAAATCCTTTAAGAAATACTTCAGATTGAATTACTTCTCCAGCAAAATTAAAGTCATGAGTTTGTCCAAAATTTACTGTCGCACTTCTAATTTCCGTCGATAATGACATAAAAAAAACCTCCAATCCCATCTCAAATTGAGAAGTCTCATCGGAATTCAACATAACTTGTCCAATCTCAATAAGATTCAACTCTGCTGATATAATATGCATTTTGTTAGAAAATGGTGACTATATATCACGGTTTTATGAAATTGAATATTGTTTTTCTTCAACAATAGGGGTATGCGATGAAAGCTATTATTTTTCTTGAACCTTTGCTCGCGTATTGGGATTATAAGAGAAAATACCCAATGCCACCGCAATTCCACATGCAGCGTTAAAAACCTCTTCCCACTGTGTCCACGACTCTGGTGCAATGTCCAGACCTAGCGCGGATGTGAGCAACTTCGCAAACGCAAAAAATAGACCCCATACCACGGGATCTTTAAGTTTAGATATAATGTTGGTTTTCATGTGTGATTCCTCCATCTATTTAATTAGTAGTCTTAAAACATTAGACAAGACGCTTGCGATAACTAGCCCCCATAACCATAGTTGCCTTGCCTCCACTTTCTCAACATATTTGAAAGCTTCATCGGCCCTACTTTTTGCTTCAGTGACTTTGCTATCTTTGATTTGACACTCTAAATGATCCAATCTAGTTTCAATCCTCTGTAACGTCTTCTGCATCTCTTGCACAGAGTCATAAACCTCCTTAGATGAGATCAGCACTCCGTTTTCCTTTTCCGCCACACGTATCACCTCCTTGGCGGCATAAAAAAAAGCGCTTATGCGCCAGTTTGGTCGTTTTCTTCTTCATTTTGCTCTTGCTGCATCTGCTGTAACATCATGAATTCTTCATGTTCTAACTGAGATAAGAGCTCATTTACAATCATTCGGTTAATCGTGATCCCTAGTTGATTCTCCCGAACTAGCTGAATTAGCTTTGCTTTTGTTTGATTGATCTTTAGTTCTACTGGTGTCTGCATTGTTTCCCTCCTCAACAATATCTTCATATATGGACATATCTTCGAAATATTGATTAGTTCCTTTTCGTGTACCAATAATGCGCAGTGATACGATTCCTTCTCCTTGAACAACAAACGAATTTGCACTCTTATCTGCCACAATAACGTCACCACGACTTGGGAAAACGTCATATTTACCATCAAGAGCCTTTGATAAGCGTTCATCAAGGGTAATCGTTACACCTTCAGGCTTTATTTCCTGATCAAAAATAACATCTTCAATCAAGATTCGAGGTGAGTCGATTGGCGACATTCCCCAGTTCTTTCCGTCGAGTTCGATTGATCCCCCTGACTTGGTTCCGTTAGCATAGAAGGTGTGTTTTGCTTGTCCACCTGCATAGATAGCTACATTGCCATTGCTGGCCTGCAAAATGTAATTGCTATCGCTTTGTTGCCAACGCGCGACGTTCCGGTGAACATTGATTTTACATGTGTCGGGGCCAATTTGAAGCAAAGTTGGCTCGACATATAAGTGCGATCTATCTAGATTGAAAATAGTATTATAGTTGCTTTCCCCCTCGATCAAATTAACTTTAAATGATCCTTCGACTCCTTGATCCTCGTAATCGCTTATATATACCTGTACTCCACTTACATAGCTAGAAGGATTTGAATTCGGGAAAATCCCACGATGAATTCGAATGCCAGGCGCATCGAAGATCCCGCCTTGAGTATTTTCGCTTCGCGGTCTAGAATCAGCGAAGATCTGCATGTCGACGTAATCATCCTTTGAATCTGAAACAGGCCCATAAAATTGAGATAGTTTTGATGCACGGTTTACCCGTAGTATAGGTTGTGATGTGTATTCTCCATTTCCATCAGATTTTGCGAAACCAAGATTTATAAAGTCTTTATACGTCACAACCCCTAAACCGCGATATGAGGAGTTGTTACCCGTGTCACTCCCTGAAGATAACCACATTAACCCCACAGTTCCAGCTTCTGTATAACTAGGGTTTGGATCATACATACCGTGATCGTATATAGTCATTGAGTATGCGCCAACCGATAACGAATGCTTCCCATTATAGTATGTTTTGAACTGACCATCTTTAAGATAGATTGACCTATCTGTTCCAATCGACTGTATATTGACCAGCTCTGCATTGAGTGTACCAGCATTGATTTCATTTGCATTGATACCCTTTCCTGTGATGGCTGTACGCCAATTAAACGAACCATCTGGCAAGGTGCTATCCGAAAGCAACATACCACCAGACGTAAGATATACAGCTTCGGTGGGATTATCGGATTCCTTGGCGTTTGGGATAAAAAGACCTGGATACTGTTGGGAATCGCCCAAATATAAATGCGATGTTGCCGATATGACGCGCTTTTTAGCAAGGTCTAATTCACTTTGGAGCCAATCAACGACATCCCCAGTAGCTACCTTTTTATCAATTTTGCTTTCGAGTTGCCGAACAATATCGTCAAGCTCCCCGACTGCGTTTCCGAGTGTTACGCTTGTATTCTCTGTACGCAACAAGTCTTGTTCCAATTCAATCACACGAGCTTCCACCCTCACATCCCAAGCAAAATTGTTGTCGATGACTCGCACTGTGTCGCCTAGTCGGATTGCCTCATGCGTATATAGATGTTCGAGATCCACGACGCTCATTTCATAGGTGATGCTGGGTTCATTCATCTGTTGCAGTTGCTTCCAAGTCTCATTCAGAAGCTCTTCGGGGTCTTCTATTTCTTCGTTTACATAGACGCCATACCTGTGACGATAAGTACCGTCTGGGTTTCGATGCCCCCATCTAGTCATCGCTACAAAGTCTTCTACATACTCCTGTCCGGCTGGTTTTTCAGTAGGATCACGATCTAATTTACTCCACTCGACACCTTTAAACGTGATGCGCCGGCCGTAACCTCCGCTGTCGGTTTCTTCACCTTTCCCACGACCATAAAGCGCCGTCTTAACATTCTTCATGTCCACTGTGCGGGTGACGCTTGTTAGGTCTTTGCTGTACTTGAACCGCTTACCTGAGTCAGAACCTAGACGCTCAAATAGATCAACATAACGCCCTGTTATGGTGTTATCGTCCGCTATCGAGACACGGAAACGAACCTCGCCGCCCCAGTTTTCAATCACCTTTTGAATACCAGACATAGCCGAATCGTAGTAAACGTTAGTGCTAGATGTTCCGAGATTGTCCACCGTGCCTACTTCCCATAATGAATTACCTAATATGCGATCAAGCGCATCCTTAGCCGTAGTATTGTTGAGTCTCACATCCGTTATAAAGTCGTCATTTAACTCAGAAACAGCTAGTTCCTCGGTGTAAAACTCCCGAACTAGACCGTTGCTGTCGTGGGATTCCTCCTCCTCTGAGATCACAAAACAACGCGGTATATTGTCCATGTCATGCCACACAACACGATTCCCGTACTTAATCTGTTCGCTATCTGGGTGATCGGATGGAACAGAAAAAGTGAGCGATACCTCACCATTTATCTTCTCTTTCAGTATGACTGACAGCAACGGAATACTTTCCGGAGCATCGTTACCTATCGCCAGCTTAAGCGTGTCATGTTCAAAAATAAACAACGTGGTCATTTGAATCGTTCCCTCCATTCTGCTCTGATTTCTGCGACTCCGCTTGGATCAACCGTGAGCGTGTTGATCCCCTTTTGTAAGCTGAAAAAGTCGCTTGTGATTGACAATGAAGCCATCTCAACTCGACCATTGGTGATGATTTTGTTGGTGCTGCAATCAATTTCCAGTGTGTTGTCTTTTATAAATGGCTTGATTATATAGATAAACTTGCCTGACTGGACATGCAGCAGTTTAAAATAGCCACAGTCAGATGAAAAATTGACATAAAAAATAGGATACGCTTCTGCGGTACCCTCATAGGTGATGGTGCTATTGATATTGGGATGAATTTTGACCGTTTGACTGTGCAATAGTGGTGTGTACGTGCCATCTGATAGCAAAACTTGTTTTGTGTAGAGTGACCGCCCCTGACCGCTCTGTCCCTCTATGTCCGGAATTGTACCTTCGTTTGATACCTTCTGCCATGCATCATTGCTTGGTGAATCGCCTGTATTCACGACTTGCGTGTAAACTTCGATGTTTAGCGAGTTATTCGGTGTTCCGTCCCAACCGAGAAAACTAGACCCGATTTCTTCTATTGTATCTAATTCGGTTGGATCTGATATGCGTTCACCTGTTGTATAGTAAGCAGTATCTAAAGATATGGTGTAGTTTTGTATCTCTGGTGTGACTGTATTATCTGATGTCGATAGCTCAAATTTAACAGCCAGACTTGAACTTGATAGGTCTGTACTCGGTTCAATTTGGGGTATGCTGCCACCATTCGATATTTCTTCATATGCACCATCAGACAGCGAAACTAGAGCTTTAATATTCGTTCCATTTGGCTTCGTTTCGTTCCATGAAAGTATCGCTTGCTTAGCCTTCTGAACCTGTTGAATAGCTGCATCAGAGATAATATAGTTTCCCGAACTGTAATATGCAGCTGTTCCGCTCGTAATGGAAAAACTGACATCTGAGATTGTAGGTAAGTATGAAACATCGTAGGCTTTAAGTGTCATATACGCAACTACTTTCATATTGGAAAGATTGTCACCATGGTTTAAATAGGGTAAGGAATCCCCATTTACAACTTCAACTAACTCTTTCCATTCACCATCTTTAAACACGCTTACTTCAACCATTGCAGAGCTATCCCAACCATGTAAACCGCTAGGAGCAACTGAATTAAAACTGATAGATCCCGATTGATAAGTGTTTAAATTAGACAAATCAACCTCAAATTCTCTGTTTTGAATATAGGGAACTGACTTTTCAGCAGTATCTATTGCCCCTGATGACATGTAGAACTGTGAAACCTCCAAAACACCCTGACTAGATGTGTCTTTATCAATAATGAACTGAATGCGTGGGCTTAAGCTAATTATTGCAGATTGATTCAATATTGTAGTGAGAACTCCGTTTGTATACACATTAGCTCTTGTGTCTGACTTAACAACCACTCTGATGCGAGTCCAGCTATTTGCTTGAGCTAAAGTAACGTTAAAGTGGTATTGATACGGCCCACGTTGTTCGACCAGATATAAAGATGCTCGTGTCGTGTATCCGTTTTTCGGATTTGTTGGTGGTGTCAGTCTGTACAGAAACTCATAAGTATATGGGAAACTCATGTTAGGAACTTCTTTCACGAGGGCTGCACTTACACCAGCGCTTTGACACTTAGCACCGTTTGTAGTCTGAGTAAACGGTGTAGTCAGACGGGATTCCCAACCAGTATTAGACCAGTTACTCATGTTATCTGAAAAACTCCAACTTGGAAGACCAGACATGGCAAAATCCCCGCTTGGATCATTGATTGTTGTAGTACTTGGGGTGCTGGTGCTATCGAGTATAAGTTTGTTATTTAACGTTTTGGTTTGTGTATGCAATCCATTCCATGTGTTGACTGTATTCGTGTAATCCGTTCCAACCTTCTCCAACTCTAACCCCTTCGGCGTTGCTTTTAGCCCTGTGAGTGTACCCGTTTGCCATTCGGTTTGCTTGTCGGTTGTATGTTCGATACCTGAACCGTCAATCTGCTGCTGTTTGGTTTGACCGAATGCGTGTGGATCAGGCAGTATGAAAGTCAGCGTGTTTTGCCCCATGCTGATTAATTGGTCTATGTCAGTATTTCCGCTTAGTCGGCCATAATAAATCTTATCGGGTTCATCTGAAAAAATGAGTTGTTTTACTCGTTCACTATGCAGCCATGTAGCAATCTCTCGAACAATTTGACGTAAACTTTCAGGTGAACTAGCTGATATTGTTACATCGATATCAATTTGTCTTTCAGATTCTTCTATCCCAAAGTCATACGTACCAGATCGTCCAGGCACTTGAACAAGTTTATCTTTTATAGAAGGTAAAATATCACGTTTGATATTGTTAACTAGAAAGTAGTTTGAGCTATCAATTCCGTCAAATTTGAATGTAATCATGTCATGTTTACCCGCCTAACCCTTTAGATTCGCGTCGTCTGACTTTGTACATCTCTTTTGATATGAAAGGTTGTAACGCTTTCGCAAACTTCTTGATATCATCGTCAGACCGAATGGTTACGGGCCCGTTAATGTTGACTTGTATGACTTCACTATCGTTAGAGCGATTCACAGTTATTCTACGCGCAATAGCGTCGGCAAATGGTCCCATTCTAGGTCCAGACAATGGTACAACGGCTTCGGGACCTTTTTCACCTACACCAATCACACTAGGTCCTGCAAAAACCCCACCTTTTGCGTACCAGTTGACGTTGAACCCTGTGGGATAGCTAATCGTTTTACCCAATATTGTTTTACTAGCCGTTCTTAAGCTAAATTTTGGCAACCTTGGCAGTGTTGGAGTGGGTATTTTCAACTTAAGTCTACTGAAAAAACCTTTGATCTCACCGATTTTCTTTTTCACCCAATCTTTTGCTGATGTAATGGGATTCATGATAGCATTTTTGACTGCGGTAAATTTGCTCCTTGCCGATGACAGAATACCTTCGAACTTGGTAGTGGCATCATTTTTCATCGATGTAAACTTATCTTTGACCCATTGCCAGGACTCGGATACTTTGTTGGATATGGTGGTTTTGATACTATTCCAAGTCTCGTTGGTTTTGTTAAATGCTTTGACCCCAAAATCTATTAAGAATCCTAGTATTTTCCCAACGAAACTCGCTTTAAATAATCCTGTAACGATATCCCAGACACCTGAGCAGATACGCTTTATGTTCTCCCACATGCCTTTCCAATCACCAGTGAACAGATCGACAAAGAAACCGATCACACCTGTTATAATTTTGAGAGCACCGCTAATCACGGATTTTATGAGTTCCCACGCAGTTTCAACAATGGAAGAAATCAACGGCCATACCCAGCGGAAAAGTTGAACTAGTATTAGTAAGGCTAACCCTATAGTTGCTCCTAAGAAGCTAGATAACCCTTCTACGATAGGTTTTAATCCTTCCCAAGTGTCATCCCACCATGTCTTTAAGTCAGAAAAGGTTGTTTTAATCCATTCGACAATATCCTTAACTAGTGGTAGAACTGTCGTTTTAATGTCGTTCCAAGCACCTTCGAAAACTGGCCCAACTGTTTCCCAATTCTCTATTAACCAGTCAATCCCATCAACGATCAACAAGATTGCTGTAATGATAATCGCACCCCATGGACCACCTAAAAAACGACCAAATACACCGAGTTTACTTAATAAGCCAGTTGCTCCTTTACCGCCTCCTTTGAAGAAGCCGAAAATGTCTTTTCCGAGGTTAATTACTTTAGTTCCCAAACCACCGAAAATCTTGCCAAAATCAATTCCAAAACCTTGAAGTAGTAGCATCCCACCACCTAGACCAGCGAGGGTTTGCATCAATCCTTGTGTGGAACCATCCAAGGAAGAGAATTTTTCCATGAGCCCACCTAGATGCTCGCGTATAAAGCCTTGGATGTGATGACCAGTAGTGTCGTATTGGGTGCCTAATGTACCGGTGGTGTCAGATACTTCTTGCGTAGCATCTTTAGTCTCAAGCCATTTAGGAATTGCTCTATCTAATGCCGCTTGATTATCTTCAGCAATAGAACGGAATAACCGAAACTGTGTATTTGCTTTCTTCTGAGGGTCTTTTATTGAATTAACGCCTTCTAATATCTTGTAAAATGCGTCTCGGCCGGCTTCTCCCCCACTTGCGAAGTCTTTTATGATTCGATCTGCTTCAGCTTTAGGGAACATCTCCCTGATTGCCTTTTGTGTATCCGTACCAGTAGTAGTTACTTCGGTACCCAGCTCCCGCACTGCATTAGCTAACACATCGGTGTTACGTGCACCTGCGTCCATACCACCATCTAGAATATTGAACATATCGGATGCATTTAATCCAATACGCGAAAAATCCCCTGGGTACTCGTTTAAAGTATCGAGCAAATCGCCAGCATCACCAGTTCCTAGTTGAAAGGAACGCGCAATTAAATCTAACTGTTGGGCTTCGGTTGCGCCTGGAAAGTTTGGTGACATGGTCCGTAATGCCTCAGTCATTTCTCTTGGTTCAGCTCTTAAGTCACGAAAGCGATCACGAACCATGAAAATATCTTTGGCTAAATTTTCTAGGGTAGGACCGGTTTCGCCTGTAGCACGATTTAAGAGAGCTACCGTTTGTGTAGCTTCGCCGAGCGAATCACCTAAATTATTTTTATATACATCAATTGCCACACCACGAAATTCTTCAGCTACATCTTTGGTTACTCCTAGTTCGGCTTGGAGTGCACCAACACTCGATTCAACATCATTGAATGATTTTGACACACCACCTAATGCAGCACCACCACCTAATGCACCAAAGTCAATCCCATCTACTGCGCGTTCTACATTTCTTGCTTCATCAGCTATAGCTTGTAGTTCTCGTTCTGTCTTTGCGGATTGTTCCGCCGCTGCATCGCCCATATCGCGTAATGCTTTTTCTACTCGATTGACTGCAGCAACAACTGCGATTTCATCTACATCAATGTCTAAATCACAGTCTGGTAGACTCTTAAGTTGTCGTTCTATCCGCTCGACATCAGCAATTACATCAGCTACATCTGCATCTATATCAACATCAGGTAATGATTCGATTGCTTGATCTACATCACTTATAGAACGCTCTATTGATAGAAATGAACGCCTAGCATCGCCTGCAATATCATCAAATACATGTGAAGCCTGATCAACTGCGGATATTATGATCTCAACTGCTCGTGCCATGCGTTCACCCCTTTCTTTTACTTCCTTTAAATGTTTTTTTGTGTTTTTCTTGTTCTTCGTTCCATTGAATAACCAACACATGACGCTGTATTGGTGTTAAATCAGATATATCAGTAGGTGACATATGCAATTTTGAGACTAAGATATAAAAAGTATGGGCTTCATTACTTTTTGCGAAAGGAATTTATGTCTTTACCATCCTTAGATGATGATGTGGATATTTCAAAGGCTCGTTCCCCAACTTGTTCAACCCACTCTGGCAACCACTTTTCATCAATTAAATCTCTGGTCCATGCTTTATCAATTGTTGCTAATGCCGAAGCTTCTAGCCATGCTATATATTTAGCCTCTGCCATTGATCCAGCATCTGTTTCCATGGATTCCCTAGATATTTTATTGCCAACTTTATCACCTCTGATTTTAATCGATGCGGTGGAAATGCGTTGTACTCTCGCTATTTCAGAACTTCTGAGTGGGCGAATAGAGACGTGATAAGACTCACCGTTACGTCCTTTTAACTCAACTTGTTCCTCATATTTGATTCCATCTAATAGATCTGGTGTTAATTCTTTCATAATAAAATCTCTCCTTATGCGGCGGGTTCACCGTATTTTTCAACATCATTTGTGACACTAAATTCAATTGGTCCTGTACTATCACTTGCAACTAAACCGCGTACTGTAGCGGATTGTTCAATACGATCACGACCAGAAAGTGGCTGAGTCATCGTTGTAAATACTGCACGCGGAACGATAATATCCATGTTCTCTCCTACGTTGATAGTGATAGGAAATTCCACAAGTGAACCTGATGTAGGGCCTGTAGCACTTCCCCAAAATCGCTCTAACTGTGTGGTTGAAAAGAAAGATAGTCCTAATTCCAACTCCACCATAAACGCGCCACGGAATGCCCGACGTGGGAATCGGCTACCAATCGTCATACCAGCCTCATTGTCTGCTCCGGTCTCTAGCTTTAAAGAAAAGCTTTCGATATAAGCAGACTCGTCCACACCATTGATCATGGCATTCACTTGATGGGGCGCGTAGATTTCGCCACCTGTCCAATTAGGAATCGCAATCGAAGCTTTCTCATCTCCTCCAGCTTGCATCTCCACGGTTCCCAATAGGAACGCATCGTCCAATTCCATTTCAATAGAAGAAACAACGCACCCAGGAAAAACATGTTCAAAGACGTCTTTCCCTACACGAGATGTAAAACTAGGCATTAATGCGCTTGTGTGTGGGAAGAAACGGTGTGTATATGATGGGCTGTTTCCAGTCACCTCATATCCTCCCATTGCAAATTTAAAGAACCACGGGAATACTTTGAGGTCTACAGGAGTTGTTACAGACCCTTCTGAACGATAGGGACCAGGTGCAACAATTCGATCTAAGCGAGATACCCCCTCATAGATCAAGGCTTGATCACCAGTAGGATCAAGTTCTGCACTTTCAGGGTCAATGGTTTCGGTTGCTGGAACTGCAGTTGCAAATGTGGACTCTTCACCAAAACTAAAATATCTTGTCACTGCCATGTGGTCACTTCCTTTCTCTTCTTTGAATGCGAAAAGCGAACTCACAAGATGCCCAATACACCTTGGAATTCGCTTCAGCTTCATATGATGGATCTATGTTAATCGGTCGTACATCAAGCACCTTTCCGCTTAAGGTTCGATCTGATAACAGGACATCGTACACTTTTGCAGTTAGGTCTTCCGCCTGTTCTTTTCCATCTTCGGGATTATTGACC
Organism: Polycladospora coralii; assembly: GCF_014773435.2. GTDB lineage: Bacteria > Bacillota > Bacilli > Thermoactinomycetales > Thermoactinomycetaceae > Polycladospora > Polycladospora coralii. The sequence goes on from NZ_JACXAG020000011.1 coordinate 16,515, forward strand.
GAGTATGCCATTGTAACAAACGTAAATGTAAAGTCATGTAGTTCTGTATGACCACCTCTTAGATCGGGTTGATGTGGTACAGGTAATACCCACAGTAAAGGCATACTGCTCGTTTTACCAATGTTTACGCGGTCTCCATATACCACAGTTTGGATATTCTTTAAACCGTCGGTACTTTTGAGTTTTGCAAGTAACTCGGTTTTGATCTCCTTACGTATATCCGCTAGGTTTCGGCTATCTGGTGTATAGCTCATAACAATCCCACATCCTCAAATGCCATTTCTACAAACTCTTTACGTCGGTCTTCCGTTTGATCGATGGACTTCTCAATATACTTCTTGCCCTGCACACCCTTTACACTCTTAGCGAAAACCATTTTACCGTTCCATTCAAATGCAAGCACCTTTGCCCTTACTGGTGTAATCTCACGACGTTTGGGGCCATATATGCCTGTTCCATCATTTTGAAATCGCGCATAGGTTACGTTGGTATAGATAAGATGTTTGTGTGTACCACTTCCACGTAATTGCCATGAACCAGCAAGACGGCCATGATCGGTAGGAGAGTTTTCGCGAACGTTTCCCCATAGCTCCGTTGCGGTATACTCACTGGCTTTCTGTGTCGCTTTAGCAGTAAGCCTTGCCATTTCTTGAATGAGATTGAGTGTGCTAGTTGCTGGCATTCTCCCACTCCTCTCCAGAATGGAATAGGTTGATTGTTCGTTTCACGTAAGGCTTAAGCTCTTGATCCAGTGATTTTACGACCTCGGAAGCATCCAGCATTTTAATAGTGAATTCATTAACCTGTACAATGCTTGATGTTCGATTTTGCATGGCATAGGTAACCAGTTTGGCTATTGTACGTAAGGCTACCGCTTCAATTCCTTTGTATCGACTGTCATCAATTGGTATCACTTCACCTAAACGCGTGTTAATCTCAACACCAATATGCGTGATCCATTCGTTTAAAATAGCGTCAAGTTCTATATCCGACATATCGTCCGATAGCCTATCAGTTGTGAGCCCTGTAAGCTGTTTGATCTGATCGGGTGAGCCGTACATCATTTGCCGCCTATGCTTTTAGCTGTCTTTGGTTTAGATGGCTTTGTTTCTGTTACTTCTAAATAGCGACATGCAGCAAGGAGCGTTAAATGCCCCTTGTGCGTAAGTTTGATTTCCTTTTCTTCATTTGGTTTAAACCGATGTCCTAACCGATCCACCACGCGATCTTTACCAATGTTCTTTACTTTTACTAGCATCGCTTAGCCTCCTATGAACCAACATAACCACTTGCTACTGCTACTGCGTTTTCATCTTCAAAATGGCAATCGGTTCGTAATGAGTTTACAAAGTCGGTTTTACGTAGCTTTGGGACACGATCTTTTTCAATAGTAATGTCACGGTATAGACCATACACAAGGTTGTTTGCAGGTGCGAGCATTGCATATCCAGCAGGCATTTGTGGCACATATTCAAGGGCTATCCCTTTATAATACAGTCCTTGTGCAGATGTTTGTGCTGCATCACCTAGCGATGTTTGACGATTACGTAATGTATTGCGGTAGTCGTCTTCCATCTCCCAAGTAACGTAGTATTTCCACTCCGTTTTATTGCGAAGGTATTTTTTTGGTACAGCCTGTAACATGACATTTAGCATCGATTCGATTTTTGTTTTATCAAATTTCCCTGCTTCTGGTGCATCAGCCCCAGTTACCTTATTGGCCGCTTTAATTAACCAGCCGTCGGTTACTTTTAGAAGACTGTCCGATTCACTTTTGTCACCACTTAAATAGAGATGTTCTAAGTCTAAGCCGATCTGCCCACCAAGAAGGTCAATCAATGTATTTTCAAAATTTCCTTTTTCAATGTTATCTTCCAATGTCCGATCTGTTAGCCCTACGAAACCAGTCAACTCTTGTGCGTCCAGCTTGTTCATGGGAATGTTAACTTTTTGCTCACTGGTAACTGAATCTGTTTCACCCGTTGCCGCTAAGATTTGACCACCGAATTGAATGCGGTCAATCTCTCGCGTTGGTGCAGTCATTGTGATTCGACGTGCAGCCGATAACAATGGTGTAGAGTCTTCCACCACTCGTATAAACCGTTCCGCCTTTTGTGGTTTAAGCAATCCAGTTGTAATGTCACTCGTGGTAATCGCTTTGTACGCTGTATCTAACTTGCTTAAGATATCTACTTGACTCATATTGATAACCTCCTATGAATTAATGCGTCTTCCAAACGCATCTCGTTTATGTTTTTCTTTTTCACTTGCTTCAGGTGTGTTGTCGCCATCTTGCCCCTTCAATTTTTGGGAATTAAAAAAAAGCCCGCTATGTCTGGCTTTTTGTGCAACTTCTTCAAGTTCTTCAATTTTTTCTGTGAGAGTGTTGTATTCGTCCTTTGTTAATGTAACTTGATCTGACTCTTGTTCTTGTGCAGCAGGGGGGTCATTTGTTTCTTGCTCTGGGATATGATCTGTTGATTCCTCTTCCTTGTTGAATTCTTTGGCCACCTCTTGAAAAGCTGTCTTTACTGCAGTATCAATCATGGTTTGAACATCCTCTTTGGTCATATCATCACCTTTTTTCCCTGGGGGATCAGCGTGTTTAAACGACTGTATAAACTTGGCGAAGAACCCACCGTTACTATCTGGCTTCTCTTCTACCTCATCTGTCTTTGACTTGATCACTACAAACTTAGCCTTAGGTACACATGGCTCATCAACCAATGAAACCGCATTTACAATCCAATCTTCACCCAAGTCAGCTAATGTAGTACGCTTAAGTGCTGCGTTTATCTCATCATCTTTCTTTGATTTCATAACAGCTGATTTAATTCCCATGATTGAGAAACCTGTTAGCTTTCCTTCTTTAACTGAGCTCCAAGATTCATCATCAGTAACACGCACCCCCATCATCCATGATCCCTTAGGTACAACCATATCTCCATAGGTCAGATCAACAGGTGTAATATAACTCTCAACCATACTGCCTACATTGTTCAAAGTGTGTTGCAGGTCGATATTCGCATACTTATCAGCGAAGTCATGTGCTACCGCTTCAATCTTATCCGCTGAAACGACATCACCGTCATGATCAGCTTCACCTGGTACCATAACGGGACCATATACAATACGTTTTTCATAGCTCTTCATTACAAGCGGTGCTGTTAACTCTGGCATTTTCCTTCCTCCTTCATTTTCGGTAAGGTGTTGATGTGATCATTTCTCCACGTCTAGGAAAATATGGACGTATCCGACAGCGGCAATTGATCCACTCGGCGATAGGTCCTGAACGATCACCCGGCGTGCGAAGCCCGTTCGAAAAGGCTTCATCTACCTTCACAATCTCGCCATGCATCTTGATATGGTTGGCTTTGTCTTGTGGTTCTCTGCCTCTTACCCGTCGATCTCTTGCAGTAATCCATTGTTTATAATTTACATTCAGATCATTTAGGGTTTGCTGAACGCCTTCATTTTGTGCTGAATTAATCTCAGTGCGTGCAATCAGTTGTAAACGATGTTTGCGCAGTAAGCGTATTTCTTGTCTCAATTGTTGTGCTGCATCATCAATTCCTAGACCTTGTTCATAAGACCGTGCAAGATTATTTGCCACATCGCCTATGATTCGTCGTGCGGTGTCTTGGCTGAATGTATAAACCTTTTCGCGCAGTAAATCACGAGTCCAAGGATCGAATTCAGTAAACGAAAGGTTTAAACCTTGATCGGCAAGTGCTTCAAATGCTATCAAACGCCCAATGTGATACTGAGACAATGCATCTTCTATGATGGTTTCAGAAGCGTCATCGTATAGAAATGACAGATACTCGGTAACAAATAGCGTTCTTCGCTCGGCGTCAGTGGGAATGTAGCCCATGCTAATGAATCGAGATATCAACCGATTCTCTACGCCAACAAACAACCGATTGAGCTTTCTATATAACGCTTGCTCCGCATCGTCTAGATCGTCATCAACCCCCTTCATGGCTGGTAGTGTGCCACATGAACATAAAAAAGAAGTGACTTTCTCTAACATCACCTCTGCTTTGTGTGTATTCACTTGGTCACCACGTCCAGTAAACGACTATGCAACGACTTCACCGATTGGATCAATTCATCTGATTGCGGGAGTCCCCCGATTCCCATTTCATGAATTGGTGTTCCGCCAATAAATGGCTGATTCATGATCGGGTTATCTATTCGCTCTTTGCCCATTGATTCTCGTATATCGTTTGGCGTAAGTACACCTAGTTTAAAGTATCGCTCATTTATTGCGGATTCTCTTTCCTGGTCCCGTGTATCAATGTCATTGAACTTGAATTCCCAATCGGTTATACCAAGTGAATCCCGTAGGACATGACGGTCTATTCTTGCTTCAATGATTTCTTGACGTGGGTTAATGATCGACTGTTTGTAAATCTCCGTTGACTCTGTGGCTGTGCTTCCCCCTAGACTTCCTTCCTGTGCGATGCCTGCGCGATAAGGTGGGACCCCATGAGCGGATAGGACTTCATCACGATTGTCTAGACGATATAAGCGGAATGATGCCTCTTTCATGTCTACCGCTAACTTTTCAAAGTTGAATTTAACGGGTGGACCATCACCGCCCCGATGTTCTGCGGTCAAAACGAGTGTAGAGTGTCGATTCTCTTTTAAGTCTTTTTGAAAGTACTGCTTAATCTGCTTCACTACCTCTTCATCTAGGTCAGCACCTTCGACCGTAACAGCATAGGCAGGTATGGCGAAATTCTCAAAGAAATCTATGTTGTACTCTTCCCGTTTCTTGTCACCTAGCAATGCACCCAGGGCAGGTAGGACGTCAGGAATCCCATAGTAATCCGAACGCGGCGAATAGTTCATAATGTGTATGATTTCGTTTCCTCGTTGGTCAGGATCGAGCTTTCCATACTCATGTAGGTCGCCTGTGTCCTTGTCGACATCGTAGGGAGAACCACACCGGATAAACCATCGCTTTTGATTTCCTCGCATCTGCACAAATCGAATGTCGTCAATGTGCAGCCTCATGGTGTGAGCTGGTATCGTTTCAATACCTTTTATCCGATTGACATTTACACCATTAGCATTTTTTACTTTCTGCTTGGGATCTCGAATAACTTCAAGATATCCATTACCCACACTCTCAAAGTCAATCATCCAGCGTTCCAATACTTCGCCAAATGTATCCTCTACATGCGGTCGTTTGAAAAACTCCTCGGCTGTTTCTTTTTGTCCATCGTTTGGATTGCTAACTTTCTGGTTGGGTTCCAAACGCCAACCTAATCCGACGGTATCCCGTGCTTTTGTTTTGACCGCTCGGAAATGGTATGTGTTTAGTTCCATTAGTTCGGCTAACTGTTCGGGATTATACAAGGGAGCCACAATGCCTTGTTGACCATCATATGCATTACTGAATGGGTCATTTATTTGCTTTGATCCGCCTTGGCTTTTATGGATGGCATATTGGTCTAGATAGTCGGATGAAACAACATCACCGTCCTTGAGTACATAGGCTTTTACACTCGGTTTACCTGTCACGCTAACACCTCCTATCTATATACGTGAGTCTGTAGGCGTTCTAATTCGTCGAGTGCCTTTTCCAGTAATACATCTTCATCCTCATCGCTTGCAGGAACGTTTAAAGTATGAACCCCGTGAATGAGTCTGTATAATGCATCTCGACAATCGCCAACGTTAACAGGTTCTTTTTTATATTTCGATTTGATCACCACCTCTTTTATGCCCTAATTAATCACAAAAGAGACCATATTATGGCCTCTTTTGATTGGTAGGACGACATTCTCATTAAGCCATGATGTGATAATCGAACATCATCATTAGAAACGATTAAAATATTGTTGTACTATTCTAAGGAATTATTGTATTGGATAACTTGTTTTGGCACATGAACTTCAGTTGTTCTTTCTATACCTGAAAGACTCAGAATTTTAGTAGTATCTGTTTGAGTAGGCGTGCTATAGTAGATTCCAACTTCAGTAGTATTTACTCTAAACTTATCGAAGCCGGTTGCACTGTAGTAATCACGTCTAACATAAGGGTCATTTGGACCCGTGATGGTCATGGTTATAGTATTTGTTTCTGACCACGAACCAGTCTCTCTATAGTTAGATCCGAAGCTTACATTGATAGCTTCTTTTAAGGGTACAGATACTTGACTACTATTTGAATACTCCGTGCTACCTGAATTCGTTACGGTTTTAGTTTTGGTAATTGTTTGTCCATTTAAAACACTGAATATATGCTGCTGATTTGTAAATGGCTTTGAATTGTATTCGATAAGAGTTTTTCCTGTAACCTTAACGCCCTTAGAACCGAAAAGAATGCCAATGTAATACTTAAACTGGTTTCTAATGTTACTACAGGCATCGTACACAGGTTTAGACATTAAAAACCAATTACTATAATTACCACCTAGACTGTAGTCATCAAGATTACAAGATATTGCTCCATTTGCATTGTATACGATTTTCGATTCCTTTTTAGTCAGATTAGGCTTAGTGTCTTTTTTGACAAAAGAATCATAACTTTTAAATTCTTTTACCGTTACATAATCCTCAGGATACTGTGTTTGTGTAGCAAAAGTAGTCACCGGAAACGTAAAAAAAAGTGTTAATGCAAACAAAAGAGGTAATATTTTCTTCATTACACGACACTCCTTTTTTTCTTAATATTCAACCTATATTTCATTGTAGTATTAAGATTTATAGGATGGTGTGATTTTGGTCACAGTAGATATTGTGTTTTGTCCCAATTAACCTCGGTCTATTGAAACACTATTGAATAACCCATATAATTAAGTTGATACTGTCCCATTTACATATCCCAAAAATAGAGGGTGTTTTTTCATGATTTATGGCTATGCTCGTGTCTCAACTGGTCACCAAGATATCAATTTGCAAATTAGCGAACTTGAAAAGTATGGTTGCGAAAAAATCTATCAAGAAATCGTGTCCGGCAAAAATTTGGATGATCGTAAACAGTTACAAGAATTAATTGATGCTACACAAGAAGGAGATACAGTCGTATTTACAAAATTGGATCGGTTCGCACGCTCTGTAATTGATGCCCGCAACATCGCAGAAGCTTTGCATGCAAAAGGTGTCATTATGGTAGTACTCAATTTCCAAGGAATGAAGTTTGATCTGTCAACTCCTACAGGAAAACTAATGTTAACTATGTTCGCCGGCTTTGCTGAGTTCGAGCGTGAGTTGATGCTAGAGCGTCAGCGAGCAGGTATTGAGCGTGCTAAAAAGGCTGGTAAGTATCAAGGCAGAGTCAAGAAATACCACTCCAAACATGCTGGAATGGCTCACGCCCTAGAGCTTCGTAACACCACTGATAAAACGGTTAAAGAAATATGTGATATAACGGGTGTCAGTCGATCAGCTCTATATCGAGAATTTGAAAAGATGAATTCATGATGATTAGTACACTTTCACCTTCGGGCGTTTAGTCATGTATTCCTCGCAACCATAACGAATTGCATCTATCGCATGGTTATCCTTGTCCACCGGAACAGGCAATACATTTCCTTGCTTGTCTTCTTTGCGCCGATAGGTTTGGAATTCATTCTTTGTATTCTGGCATCGAACATCTATTATGATGCGTTGTTGTTGTAACCATTGAATACCGAAGCGTATAGAGTCAGGTCCTTTTTTAGCGCCAATAGCACGCACACCCAAATCATTTAGTTCTTTGATTGATTTCGGCTCTGCACTATCACATACAACAACTTGATCCTCAATGATTCTTTTCACATCGTTTGCCAGCATGTCATTGGTCATTTCTTTTTCATATAGTTCATCTAAAATGTATAGTGTCTTGTGCTTTCTATCATAGTGCATGTGAATGAGTGCAGCAGGATCATCACCATATCCGAAGTCTAACCCATTATTAAACCGGTCAAAGGTTTTGCGCATATCTGATAAATCCTGAATCTCCCAATTTTTAAAGATGACGTTACCAAGCACACCCCAATTTCCATAGGTATAAACCTCCTTGTAATAGGAGTCGGTTTCATTTTCTAGCTCAGCAATGTCATCTGGTTCCAGAAAGTCGTTGTTTTTATAAGTGGTTTTTAAGATAGACAGCTTATCATCTCGGTAGGCTGTTTTTGCGTCATCCGATCCCCCGAAATACTCTTTGTATATCCAGTGGCTTTGCAAGATTGGGTTGAACGATAATATCAGACGTTTCTTAGCTTTTGACCGACCGCGTAGACGTTTACCAAGTTGCTTAACTGCCTGGTATTTCGTTTCCGTCGCTTCCTCAACCCAGACATCCGTGACAACGCCATCAATTGGTGTTATTGACTTGATCTTCTCAGGATCGTCCAAGCCAGCAAAGATAATCTGTTTATTGTTGAGCTTGCAAGTGATAATCATATTTGATTTGTTGACATTAAAAAAAGCCGATAGGTTCATCGCCCCAATCGCCTTCGTGATTTCATTGAATACCGATTTTTTAACTGTATTGAGAACGTTACGTACAATGAGATAGTTCCGATTCCCACTAAGAACATCAAGTACGGTGCGTTGTGCTAGGAAGAAACTTTTTCCCGATGACGATCCCCCAAAGAATAGTTGTGTGCGGGTGTCATCTTGCAAATAGGGCATGTACACTTGGTTGACTGTTACATCAATGTTCATCCTTGGAACCTTTCACATTGATGTTTATACTCATATCCGCTTCAAGATTCATCTTGTCGTTGAACATGCCCAAGTGCCTTCCTAGCATTTCGAGTGCTCTCATACGATCGTTCATTTTAACCGTTACCTTTCTCCCATCCTTCATAATGGTTTCGCTCACTTCAGATAATATGGTTCCGTCTACTTCATCAGATGGCTTTAAGTCAATTGTGAGCAGGTTTTCCATGACAGGCTCACCCGTCTTTTTGTCACGTTTGATCATGACGTCCTCGTGTTCCCATGTCACCACGTCTTTGATATCGGCAAATGCGATCTTTGCCCACTGTTTGAGTACCATATCTGCGGTGACTTCTGTTCTGGCTTCACGTTCGCCTAGGGCTTTCTGTATAGCGGTTTGAACCTTAACATTTCTCAACAACCTTGATCCAGTTGCTTCCGCTGTTTTCTTGCTATAACCTGCACGAATTGCCGCTTGTGTTGCGTTCAAATCGATCAAATATTCTTTCACAAATGCTTGTTGTTTAGGTGTCAGTTTTGCCATATCACATGTCACCTCTCCTCCTTACTGTTTTGCATGCGGGAAATACATAAGGTATAAAAGTAAATCTAGTGATTGGCGGCGTAAGTGGGATACGTGTAATCTAGAAAAAGCACCTCAACGGGTGCTTATATGCAGTAATTATTTCAGCTATAGTTCTATATAATAGCAGAGGCTTCAACTTTTCTTTTGTATGTTCTGGTCTTAGATTATTTTCTTATAGATCTAACAATACTACGTGTTATAAAAATAAGAAGAACGATGGAGATTATTAATACTAGAGTACCTGTGATACTCAACTTTCCACCATTGATAACGGTGATGAGATGCAAAATAATCACTCCTAACGGTAGATTCACTTATTCTAATACAAAAAATAATGTCCTTCAAGAACGTGAATTACCAAGTGATTTTACCAGGATTAATAGAAAAAGCACCTCCTGGGTAACTGACCGTTGCTGATGGAATTACAGTTGAATAGGTCACACTGTAGGAGTCATATTGATTAGTTATTTTTGTTACGTACGTACTAATATGGGCTATTGATGTAAATAAGCACTGATCGTATATTTAGAGACTCATCCAGAAGCTCCATACTAGCATAATAGCACCCTAAAAATCGTAAATCCTGCCATTACTGCCAAAACTGCCAAAATATTTTACTCGAAGTATTGCCACTTTCTTTTGATTAAGAAAAAAATAATGATTGCACCTATTAGGTCACCAAAGTTAGGCAATGCATCATGCATGAAATATAGAGACAGTGCTATTATAAGTCCAATAAATTGAATAGTGAAGTATGCATACACTGCCCATCGTTTCCAACAATACATACCAATGGAAACGATTAAACTGAAAATTACTATAATAGGCGACACCCAATAAAAGATCAATTCTGCGTACTTAGAATGGAACTCTAGAGGCAAAGGTTCATTCATAATAAGTAATGTGATGAACACGAATAGGCCTATAGAATAAGAAATCATCATCAACCATAGTACGATTGTAAGTAAAATACCTCTTTTTTTGTTTTCCATACAACTCACCTTACTATTTAAAAATGAAATGCTTTACAAATATAACAAATTCATTGTATTAACTCTAGTGTTCCAGCTATTTTCAGAATTGCTTCTTTCTTTATTCTGAAGTATGTTCGTTCAGCTAGACCAAGTTGTTCACTAATGGTAATAGCAGTCTGATTGTCATTGTTTTTGAAATATGTTTCCGTAATCACCATGCGTTCGTGAAAGTTGAGAGTTTTCAATGCATCTTCCAACTCTTTAATCCGTTCATACTTTTTTGCCCGCTTTATCCCATATTTTTCTGTACTAGAAGCGTACTCCTTTTCTCCATGCCCGAACATCTCTTCATAAATCGGTACACAGGACGGGTACAGCTCCTCGTTGGATTCTTGTATCGTCTGTTTTACCCATGGATATGCTTTCAACATGGCTTCGACCTGTTTCCTATAGTCTGGTTTATTGGTTGCTGCTCCCATCCTGACCCCTCCTGTTATTAATTGATTTCTTGAAGCTGTTTAGAAACTAATTCACAGAACTCAGATGTTCCGTGAATTCTAAAGGTAATTTCACTGTCAAATTCAAATGTTAACATCCAGTTTTTATTTAAGCCCAGTAGCCCTGTATAGCCTGTACCACCTTGATCGGGGGGATTTTCAGTCAGTAGCCAATACAAAGGAAATAGGGGATCATCTCCACAACGCTTTAAGCTATAGTTACCCACTACTTCAGCAATTCTAGCTATTCCACAATGAATGTTGACATTAAAGTAGTGACAACCCTCATTTAGATTCAATTGTCTACATGCTTTGAGAATGGTGTCATTTAGATCCTTAGGTGAAAATTTTGCAGTGTTTGGGTTGTGGACGATAGAATCCACAAATACGTAGCCTGTTCTTAATTTTGTATGATAAAGAACTTTTTCCGTATCAAAGTGATCGTCCTCTAAGTAGTTTTCTAAATAATCTTCTGGAAAAATGTGTTCCTCAAGCCACTCTTTAATTTTTTTTGACTGTTCATTATCTAATTCATCAATGAACTTCCCTCTATCCATATCACTGACCTCTAATCTTATTTAAGTATTAAATCATGGTAATTCTATCATTTCACCCCGTCTCCTTTAGATTCAGCGTTCCCTGTTCCTTCGGCTTCATCTTGTGACCACATCCGCATATTGCCACTTCGATTTTCACATATACGGTAACAATCGTTTTATCACATCTACTACACACGTAAACCGTCTTTTTTTTTCACCTTCGTCTCCTTCTTCCCAGAATGCTTCATCTGATCACCTCAAGTTGCAATTTCGTTTTACGTGCGTGGAGAAGCTTTGCCTTACCTTCTTTATGTGAAACTGGCTGAACACGTTTTGCCAGTAGATCAATCAGAATGTTTTTTCCTTTCATTTGGATCCCTGAGTACTCTAGACACTTGAATGGTATGTCTTGCACGTAAAAGAATCGACCTGGGCGGTAGTCTAAAACCGCTTGCTTGTAGTCCGAGTAAGTATAGAACCCGTGTGATAACTTAGCTCTTAATGTCAATGACAATTCAGCTATGTGTGATCTGTCTAGTGTGGCTGACGTTGACCTAGGTATTTCCTTTTGAGGATCTTGCAACGTATACCATACGATTAAATCACCGCCGTAACCATCTACTTCAATTTGTTCGACTCCAATGATGAGCCAACTCTTATTTTCATGTTCGAGTACATCGCCAATCACTGGTGGTGGGTTTGTGTGAGCTTTAAAAGCGTTATCTTCTAACCATTCGTAGGTGAAAAGTTTAAAATCTTTTTTTACTGTTATGATGGGTTTCATTATTCACGCCCCTCACTGGATCGTGCTTCTAAACTCTGCGAAACCTTCCATGACTTCGCCATAGTCTGTGTCTGGGAATGCGTCCCGTGCGTCGGTTATAGCTGGCATCTTACCTGATGCCATGTATGTCTGTTTGAGTCAGTTATATACGTGCCATTGATTATGCATGTTGTGCCACCCTTTCTTTTGCTGTATCCCAATCAAAAAAACGGTTAGTTTCCTTGATGAATCCAAGTTTCACAATGCCAGTAGGTCCATTTCTTTGTTTCCCAATAACAACTTCAACCGTGTTTTTTTGTTCAGTATCAGGTTTGTAGTACTCGTCACGGTAAAGGAACATAATTAAATCCGCATCTTGTTCAATGTCGCCACTTTCGCGCAAGTCACTCATCATTGGGCGCTTATCATCTCGTTGTTCAACCTTCCTGCTTAGTTGAGCTAGCACTATAACAGGTATATCAAATTCTTTTGCCATGTTCTTGAGTTGGCGTGTGATTTCACCTACTTCTAAATGACGTTGTGATCTGCCTGAACCTTTCACGTATTGCAAATAATCAATGATGATACAGGACAACCCACGTTCCCTCTTTACTCTTCTAGCCTTAGATTTCATCTCAAGTACAGACAGTCCGGCTTGTTCATCCATAACCAATTGTGCTTTTCCTAACGCTCCCATAGCCTCGGTATATCTCATATACTCATCAGGTTGGAGAAGCCCTGAGTTCATTTTCTGGATATTGATAGACGCTTCCGCAGCTACCATTCGTCTTACTAGTGATTCCTTGTTCATTTCTAGTGAAAAGAATAGAACAGTTTGATCCTGCTCTATACTTACATTTCTTGCAAGTTGTAGTGCAAAAGCTGTTTTTCCCATTGATGGACGTCCACCAACAACAATTAAATCTCCACTTTTAAAGCCGGTTGTTTTCAAATCCAGGCTTTTAAATCCTGAAGCGACACCAACAACACCTTCTCCTTTATGGTATAACTCCTCGAATTTATCCCCAAAATCCATCAGCGCATCCATCATAGTTGCCATTGTATCTGTAGTTGTAGTGGTGTCTGTGATTTTAGATAAGGCTGCTTCTGATTGTCCAATAACTTCTTTGATTTCATCCGTACCTTTTAGATTTCCAGACTGTGTTAATGTGTGTCCCACTTTCATTGCTTCCCGTAGAGACCAAAGTGTCTTTAGTCGTTGTGAATGATGACGAATAGTTACTGTAGATGCAACAGAATTAACGATTTTCGTTATTTTATCAATGCCAATGCCGATTTCTGTTAGAAAGTGAGCCATATGGATAATGTTGACTAGTGTTTGATCTTCTTGCCAGAGATTAAATATTTTCTCACATAGCTTTTGATACTGTTGGTGATAAAAATGACTCGGCTTGATAATGTCTACCACGTCTGAGATACATTCGGGATCAAAGATCATGGAACCAATGATTTCTTCTTCTAGGCTGCTATCAAAAGCATTATTAGACATTTGCCACACCCTTTCGTTTTTTCTGTCTTTGTTCCATCAGCGCTAGCATTTCAGCTTCTAATTCATCTTGTTTGCGAATGTCTTCTTCAGAAGGTAAGTTATAACGTCCAGATTCAATCGGGATTACATTAGAATTGATGTTCCACCCTGTTGTTATTGCGTACCAAACAGCCCCATAAGGGTTTTCTTTTGGCTTTCCAGACTGTTTGTAATAGGTCTGGGTTTCCTCAATTGCATCTTCTATTGTTTTTTCATGTTTGTTTGAAAGATTAATTAGATTGACTGCACTCTTAGGTGTTATGTTTAAGTTGAATATTTTTTCAAATTGATCTTGAACAGCTACGACATCTTTTTGCTCAATTAATTTTGGTTTCGGCTCCCTCGGTTGTTGTTGTTTACATTCTTGTTCATTCTTTACATTCTTGTTAGTGGTTAGTTCTTGGTTAGATGTCGGTTGGTTCTCGGTTAGGTCTTGGTTAATATCTTGGTTAGTTTCTTTTGATGTATCTTGATAAAGCCCCCAATTTACTACAGTTATAAGGCGTCCAGTCTTGGTTGATTTGTTGGTTAAAAATCCCCATGTTTCTAATTTCTTTAGAGTAGTTTTTATGTTTTGCTCGGTTACATCTTTAGCGCAATTTTCCTTAATGCTCTTCACTGATGTGACAAATTGACCAGGCTTTGCTGTGTGAATTTCTCCTTTATATTCCCATTGATTTTCCTTGTGATTAGCCATGAGTAAGATAGTCATTAAAACGTCTCTTTGCTTGCTATTTAATGTTCTGTACATATCGCTTTGTAAAATCTTGCGATGTAATTTAACCCATCCTTCCAAACTCTCCGCCCCCTGTATATGAAAGGGCGGAACCCCGCCCCGATTCTGTTTATTCGACTACATGTAGTCCGCTTTTGTATTTCAAATCTGACTCAAAAAAAGCTCCGCACTTGTCCGTCACAAACATCCGACCATAGCTCGCCAAGGGAGGCGGTACTAGACCGCCCATTTATTTTGTTGTGCTCTCTTGATGCATCGTTGACATGTGACTACCCGTGCCTCGTCCGTCCTCGTGTTCACGTTCAGTAGCTCGTGTGCTAACTGGTTTCGTATCCTAGCTCCGCACAAGAACTCACCGCTACGTTCACCCTCCAGCAAGAGTATGTGACCTGTGCGCCCTCGTATCTCTGCACAATCTCGCTTGCGTATCCCCGTAACCGTTGTAGCTCGCTTCCATTGGATCGGAATGTTGAGGGTCATCACATCTCACCGCCTTGGGATGGCGCGAAAATGTCTTCTAATTCGGCATCCGTGATGGGTGCATGTGAGTCTGCTTTTTGTTCTGTTACATCCGTGTAATCAGCGTCAATGACTGGTGCTGGTTCCGGCTGTGCCATGTGAGCTTTTGCGATTTCTTTCAATTCCTCGCTAGTATGTTTATTGAAATATTCATAGATTGTCTTTAATTCATGTATATCCAAGTCCGTTAGGCTGTCTTTATGTATCTCAGCCTTGAGGATGGCTTTGCGTTCCTCTTTGGTCAACTTTTTGTTAGTCTCTGCCTCTATAGCTATAGCACTTCGTCCGCGCTTCAATTTGTCTTCTAGTGTGCTTTGGAAATTCTGTTGTTGTTGCTGTGGTGTAGGTTGTTCGCGCTGTTGTTGGAACTGTGGCATATCCTCGACATCTTGCGTGAAGAATTCGCTTGTGCCGGTTGCTTGGAGAGTTGCTCCCACCAACGCTCGCTTGATAGCCATCTTTTGCAATGTGTTGACTTGGCTGTATATATCATCGTTATTGATACGATACTTATCTTTTTTCTTTTGAAGTTCATTGATGTTTAAACCCATTCTCTCGACTTCCCATTTCTTTACCCAACGGTAAGCGTATTTGCTCTCCTTGCTATTGCATGATCCTTCGCATTCTGCAACTGTCAGCTCATATGTTGGATAGGTTTTAACAATTGTGACCTTGTATACGTAGTGGAAGAACCCTTTTTCCCAATCCTCTATGTGTCGTACTTCGCTAACTTTGTGACCAAATCCAAAGCATTGTAGAAGTCGTTCTGCACCAGGCTTTAAAAGTGTAGGTTTTGGTGTTGATGGGATTTTATCGTAATCAATGCCTTTACGTAGTGCATCTTGCTTTAAGTGGTCTAGCTCTTGGATGAGGTTTTTAGCTTCTCCAGATGTCATGCTAAGAGTGGGTACATAGTTGCTTGTTTGTTGTTCTTCTTGTGCGACTAATTGTAAATGACTATTCATTCAATACCGCCTCCTGAGTTGAAATGCAATGCGTCAAGCCTTAGTCCTGCGTCGTTCTCCCAGTCTCCATCACCGATACTTGTTGCAAGATCGGCTATCTGATTCAGTTGACCGCTCAGGATTAGATAGTCTACGTTCTCATCCAATGGAGTTTTGATGTCGCGTAAAAATTCCTTCTCTGAATAGAAACCCTTGCGATATTTGAACCAGATTTCGCCTAACTGGTGATGACAGGCTTGTGGGTGCATTGAATCTCATCTCCTTTCGTGGTATACTGACTCAAAATGTCTTTTCGAGATTTTTTACTTTTACGCTCACCGTTGCGCCGGTGGGCGTTTAACATTTCTTGGGAAATTAGTGCCTTGCGAAATGTAATTGCGCCACGCGTAACTTTTCCGATTGCGATCACCATTTTTTGTTCACCTCCCTTCAATAGTGAGGTACTCAAGCCGATTGTTCACGAAACAAATCTTCTAATGTGATGCCTAGTTCCGACGCAAATCTTTGTAACAGTTTGAAAGATGGTTCATATTTTCCATTTTCAATTCTGTTAATCGTTTCTCTAGTTACATCACATCTTTCAGCCAGTGCTTCTTGTGATAGATGCCTTGATTTTCTTAGGCTTCTAATGTTTGTGCGGTACACTGTGTTACCTCCTTCTAGTTATATTATGTGATATTAAACATCACATGTCAACCATATTGTGATATTTTTTATCACAGATTTTTCTGTGTATCCTCTGTACAATAGTTTTAGGTGATTTTGAAAATCACAGGAGGAATTAACATGTTTGATTTTGGTAAACGTATTTCTGAACTTAGGAAAAGTCAAAAATCTACTCAAGAACAATTCGCTATGATGCTTGATATCTCACGGGAGAATCTGAGTAGAATCGAAAATAATAAGATCACGCCTTCAATGTCGACTTTAAATAAAATCTGTGAAGTGACTGGGATATCTATAAAGCAATTCTTTAATCCTGAATCAACTTCGACTGATAACCCTGAATTAATTCGACTAATCGCATTAGCTGAAAGTCTGAACCCCGATCAACTCAGTTCACTTAACGAGTTCATCGAAAAGATAAAGGAGTGAACCCCATGAGCGACAACAATGAAATAACAGCTTTATTGAGCGCAATTCTTGAAGGACAACAAACGACTAATGCCAGACTTGATTCAATTGATAGTCGCTTAGATAAGATGGACACTCGTCTTTCCAATCTGGAATCCGATGTTTCAACGATTAAAGGTAATGTAGATTCCATAGAGCGAAGCCAAAAGATGCAAGAAAAGGCACTCGGAACTATTGCCATACGCACACTTGCTCATGATGCTGATTTGAGCGAACTTAAGAAAGCGGAATAGGAGTGACCCCCATGAGCGACAACCTTCTTCAACAGATTCTCAATGAGTTGAAAGAACTGAAAACCGATGTCAAAGAACTGAAAACCGATGTCAAAGAACTGAAAATCGATATGCAAGATGTTAAAGCCGACATCAACAAACTCGATCAAAAAGTAAACTTACTTGGTCAGGACGTTCAAGACGATGTTATCCGCGTGCTTAAACGTATTGATCACAACAACGATAGTGAACTTGAACACCGTATAGACGTTCACGAAGCACAGCTCGTTGATCATAAAGCTGTCATGGATACGCTTAGCGTCCGTTCTATTAAACTAGAAACGGATGTGCGGAAGTTAAAGAAAGCAGAATGACCTAGACACTCTCTCGCGAGGGTGTTTTTTTGTTGTAAGAATAACAACTGGTTAACTTTTTTCTCTTCACTAACATCTCTAGGCTGACTGTTTGCCGAAAAAAAATTCCACTGTATTGTCTAGTGTTCTTGCTATTTTTAAAGCGAGTTCGAGTGAAGGTGATTTTATGCCCCATTCAATATCTGATACATGCTGAACTGTAACGCCCAGCTTTTTTGCAAGCTTTTTTTGGGATAGTCCAAGTTGTTTGCGCTTTGTCCTTAATTCTACACGTGTAACTTTCATGGTATCACCCCTTTCTTTATTAAGTTGACTATATTATAATTATAGTCAACTTGTAGTTGTATATAAAGCCCTAGGCTGATTTTTTTCATAAAAATATTCACATGTGACCATCCTATAGGTTAGTATGTACTTATAGACACTTATGGATGGTGAAAATTATGGAATTCCGTTTCGATAGATTAAGAGAATTGAGACAAGAAAGAGGATGGAGCCAAGTAGAATTATCGAATCAGCTTAATGTCAGCAAACAAACGATAAATGACTATGAGCAAGGAAAGAAAAAACCGAGTCGGGAAAACTTAGTTGTGTTAGCTGGTTTCTTTGATACATCTATAGATTATCTCATGGGTAGAACCGACATCAGAGAGACTATAGATGAAAAGATTGTCCATTTAAAACGGAAAGAAGAACGCGTAAATGAACTTGAAAAAGGTATTAAATCAAGTAATCCAGATTTAGACTACATACTTAACAACACCACACCTACCTTCAAAGGTAAGCCAATAACTGAAGAAGATGCTGAGTTCTTCATTCAGTTTTTTGATAAGTTTTTAAAGCGATCAGACAAAAAGGATTCTGAGTGAGAATTTACCCACTCTTGCATGTAGGGGTCTTGTTGTATCACTTGGTTATAAAGCTCATCAAGTGTTGTTTCATTAGTATCTAGTGTTTTAGCAACTATGTTCATCTTATTTTTCAACAGTAGAATATTACATTCTTTGGTTTTACGTAAGTACATGATATCACCTCAGAGCATTATTGTATCACAAAAATGAGAACTCTTGTTCTCGTTTTTTATTAAAGTAATCTTCTATTTGGATTTAAATATATTTCATTCTCATTCTTGAGAAAATTCATCACGCTAATGTATTTACTTTCTATGATTAACATTTTAAATTAATTGCATAAATATAACAATACAAAATTTCACACACAAACCACCTCTAATTAACTTATTCATTGAACAAAAGGGTTTATTCAATGAATAAAAAGGAGCGAAAAACGAACTTCATTTAAAAAAACTATATGTAAATTATCAAAAAACACATTTATTCATTGAACTAAATTTGTATTCTTTGAATAAATATCAAAAAAAATTAGAAGGGTGTTGATAAAAGTGATCACAATCGGTCAGCGTAAGGTTTTTGGTCAAATTTTTAAAAAAACTAGAAAAGACCGAGGTTGGATTTTAGACGATGTTGTTGATAGTGTGATAAAAAAAACTACGCTTCATAGAATTGAAGTGGGGGATGAAACTGTAAGAGAGGAACTGCTAGACTATGTAGCTAATAAATATGAACTTGATATTCAAAAAATGAAAAAAGAGATAATTGCAAGTATTTCTGAAGAAGAACTTTGGATGATAGATGAACAAATAGAGCATAGAGAACTTGATAGAGCAAAAAAGAAATTAGACTCGATATATGCAAGTGAATTTTATGATTGGATCTGTTACCAGAATGCTAAAATATGTATGTATGATGAGAAAAAAGACAGAAATGCAGCAAAAAAACTTCTGACGAGTGCTGTAAAATACGCTGAGCAATACCAAGAAACGAATGGATATTTAAATATCTATAGTTGTGCTCATCACATTCTAAGTGTCATTTCATTTTTTGAAAACAATTTAGATGAAGCAATAAAACAAAACGAAATTGCAATTGCTAACTTCGAAAAGAACGGGGAACACCAAAAAAGCTATGGACTAATGCTAATGAACAGACTAGAATTGCTTGAGGCTAAAGGTTTACTATTTGAAGCAAGAGATACGATGGATGAACTAGAAGTTATTTGTAAAGGGTTAGATAGTCCGCTAGTAAAGAGTTATAAATATCAGTATAGAGCCAAGTTTTTCATCAAAGATAAGGAATATGAAGATGCGATCACAGAAATAAAAAAAGGTATAACATTAGCGAAAGACAACCATTTGCTTCATAGACATATGGAATTATATGTATTATTGGCGGATATTCACGCGGAACAAGGCAAAAACGACACAGCTAAAACATACTACCTTCAATCTTTAACTGTTGAAGATAAATTGATTGATAAGAAGATTGAGTCTGTTTCTCTTGCACATAATCGGTTTGGTAACTTCTACTTGAATCAATCAGAGTTTGAAAACGCTAAAGAACAATTTGAAAAAGGAATAAAATTATGTGAATCACAAAAATATAGTGGTGTAAATTATGTGGATTTACTTACAGGTTTAGGTGACTTTTTCCACGAATTTGATATTCTTGTAGCAAGAGGTCACTATATAAAGGCTTTTGATTTAGCGGTAGAACAAAATTTAACAAAGAAACAGAAAGTTATCTGCTCAAAACTATGTGATTGTTTTGATGACAATAAGGAAGAGAAGTTTAAGTACTTGAATTTATTTAAAACTATCTGTGATAAAGAGGAGATGGCAATATGAAAAATTTTCTAACATTATCAATTATATTCGTTATTCTATGGGGCTCTAATACTGGTGATGTAATACCACCATCTAATCCAACAGATGGAGCAACTTTAGCTATCGAATGTTGCTAACCCTGCCAAACGGTGGGGTTTTTTGTTATAGAAAATCCCCACTGCATCAGTGAGGATCGGGTTGTTGCTTTCGCTGCTTAAATACATCTCATGTTAATGTTCAACTCTTCAATTTTGCAACTATATCATCTACTACTCGAAGTTTAAATACATCCCATGTTAATGTTCAACATCCAAGTTTATCGATTTCCTAGAAAGTGACACCATGTTTAAATACATCCCATGTTAATGTTCAACCCCGATAAACACTGGATTCTTGATTACTAGGATATCTCATAACGATAGTAACATCAAGGGATTTATGTGTTTTATCCCAATCTATTACTGTAATTCAGGGTGTGATAAGGAAAGTAGCGTTAAACCCAGTCATATCAAGGGACTCGATCGATTGGATGGAAAGTGTGGTTGGGATAAAACTGATATGTAATAAGAAGTAAGTGGTGTTCTCACGAAGCATGAACCGAAAGCTATAGCAAGATGTTGTAACCCTGCCAAACAGTGGGGTTTTTTGGTATAGAAAATCCCCACTGCATCAGTGAGGATCGGGTTGTTACTTTCCCAGCTTAAATACATCTCATGTTAATGTTCAACTTTACAAACACTTAGAAACGGGATGTTAGACAACAAGTTTAAATACATCTCATGTTAATGTTCAACTAATGCCTATGCTTACGAGCAGTACGCGGTTGCTCTGTTTAAATACATCTCATGTTAATGTTCAACAGGGTATCGCATAAACCAGAAACATTTTGACTACTTGTTTAAATACATCCCATGTTAATGTTCAACCACCTCTAGCTACATCAAAACGTTTTACAAAATGAGGTTTAAATACATCTAATGTTAATGTTCAACGCGCTTTTTCGTGACAGATAAGTGCGGCGGCTACTTGTTTAAATACATCCTATGTTAATGTTCAACAATCATCATAAACCGAGCTGGACAACGCCAGGTAATGTTTAAATACATCTCATGTTAATGTTCAACGCGATGTTTTCCGCCCAATCGTTATCTCCAATCTGTGTTTAAATACATCTCATGTTAATGTTCAACAAGGCGGTCATTGACACCGAAAACGGAACCGACTTCTACGGGTTTAAATACATCTAATGTTAATGTTCAACGTTTTAAATGTTTACACTTAAAGAGTTACAAGAAAGTTTAAATACATCTCATGTTAATGTTCAACGAGCAGCGTGCGGAAATCGAGATACGAAAAATGAGTTTAAATACATCTCATGTTAATGTTCAACTTGAGACTTTCGAATACAAAGTGGTTAAGACGATTACGTTTAAATACATCCCATGTTAATGTTCAACCCCGATAAACACTAGATTCTTGATTACTAGGATATCTCATAACGATAGTAACATCAAGGGATTTGTGGGTTTTATCCCAATCTATTACTGTAATTCAGGGTATGATAAGGAAAGTAGCGTTAAACCCATTCATATCAAGGTATTTGATCGATTGGATGGAAAATGTGGTTGGGATAAAACTGATATGTAGTAAGAAGTAAATGGTGTTCTCACGAAGCATGAACCGAAAGCTTTAGCAGGATATTGTAACCCTGCCAAACGGTGGGGTTTTTTGGTATAGAAAATCCCCACTGCATCAGTGAGGATCGGGTTGTTACTTTCCCAGCTTAAATACATCCTATGTTAATGTTCAACGTTTATTATTTCGTTTTTTTGTCGTGCGCTTTTTGGGTTTAAATACATCCTATGTTAATGTTCAACCAAAGATGGAACCCTTGCAAATCAAGTCATGGGAGTTTAAATACATCTCATGTTAATGTTCAACGAACTTCTTTTCATTTGAGACTGCCATATCTAAAAAGTTTAAATACATCCTATGTTAATGTTCAACCATTCTCATGCTTGACAATGTCCTTGCCACAATCGGGTTTAAATACATCCTATGTTAATGTTCAACGAAAGTCATCACGCACATATGCACTGGGTAGCCAACTGTTTAAATACATCCTATGTTAATGTTCAACCAAGAACGAGAAATGAATATTTGCCGGCTAATAGAGTTTAAATACATCCTATGTTAATGTTCAACAATCTATCTTGGTCCTACAGGAGATCAAAAGTACATGTTTAAATACATCTCATGTTAATGTTCAACAATCTATCTTGGTCCTACAGGAGATCAAAAGTACATGTTTAAATACATCTCATGTTAATGTTCAACGAAAGATTCTTGGGTAAAAGGCCCAGCAGGTAAATAGTTTAAATACATCTCATGTTAATGTTCAACTCGGCGGTGCCGGTCGCTTCATGAAGGATTACATCGGTTTAAATACATCCCATGTTAATGTTCAACAAATCAGTTAAAAAAAGTAGTCCGAGAAGAATTCAAGTTTAAATACATCTCATGTTAATGTTCAACTACGGTACTTTTCAATACGGCTTTCTATCGGAACCAGTTTAAATACATCTCATGTTAATGTTCAACCGAGGGGCAAAGCGCAATTTTACTTGCTCCGAACCTGTTTAAATACATCTCATGTTAATGTTCAACTCTCCTTATGCCTTTAATCGTTCAGTGGTACACATGTTTAAATACATCCCATGTTAATGTTCAACCCCGATAAACACTGGATTCTTGATTACTAGGATATCTCATAATGATAGTAACATCAAGGGATTTGTGTGTTTTATCCCAATCTATTACTGTAATTCAGGGTGTGATAAGGAAAGTAGCGTTAAACCCAGTCATATCAAGGTGTTTGATCGATTGGATGGAAAATGTGGTTGGGATAAAACTGATATGTAATAAGAAGTAAATGGTGTTCTCACGAAGCATGAACCGAAAGCTCTAGCAAGATGTTGTAACCCTGCCAAACGGTGGGGTTCTTTGATGTAGTTGTATGGAAGAATTTTAGGAGGTTAATATGGAATACTTTGATTTAGAATTAACAAGAGAATATCTCAAAAGTGATAAATTTGAATATACTAGTAGAGATAGGTTAAAACCACCTAGAGTGAACAAGTATCTAATTGACAGAACTACTAAATTAGAAAAGTTTAATGATATTGTAATTTACACATAAAATTAAATCAGCAAAATAATGATTGATCCAGTTGGCGGAAAACACGACGTAGAACCGGTTACCTAGAGGAATCCCCATCGCATTCGACGCATAACCAAGAGACGTGACCCAACCTACATACATAACTAAACAAACCTACCAATATTCAAAGCATGGTAGGTTTGTTTCCACAATAATGTATTATACGATCTATTTATTCTATATTCACCTATTATACAGCATCTAACATACAAGTATGTTGGAGTCCAGATATACATCCTGCCAACAACGTAGATTCTGAAGATGTTGTAGCATCAACAACTCCACTAGTTCCATTGGATAAAAGCATAGCAAAGGCGATTGAGCTTACGAGTAATAGTTTTTTCATTTTTATCACTACTCCTAGTGTATTATTTACTATAATTATTCAGTATAAACTATAAATATTAATTTGTATACATTATTTAACATGAGAAGTAGTATTACATAGGTCAATAACCACTAACAAAAACGGGTGCTATCATAGCCCCCTCTAAAACAACTCCCCCTGCTTATACCGAACTTGCTCAAACATAGATTTTTTGTATGGTGTAGTCTGCATGATCTGCCCAGTAGTCGGTTAGAGGAATCCCCATTGTACGCGACGAATTACAAGGGGACGTGACCCAAGCATATATGCCTAGCCTAATCTATCTCAACGTGGCAACAGCAGCAGAAACCTTTTCCGAGTAGGTGATATCATGCTGCATGTTCTTTCGTACTTATACCACGAGTTGAAAGACTGGGCGCCTGTGCTGGTCCCAGTCTTGATCCGTTGGTACGAATTGAAACATATGTCTGCTAAGTAGCAGGCGACGGGTCACGTCAGTTCCATTATATCCGGCAAAGCCTTCTAGTATGCTAGGGGCTTTTTTATGTGTGATTTAAAATTTTTAATTATAATCAATTTATATTAATAGTAACTATTAGAATCGTTTATTAATATAATACTAATATAAATGAAAATAGAATGGGTTATCAAACATTGAAAGTAGTTATAGACCCTGGACATGGTTGACAGTGATGTAGGTGCTGTTATTGGAATAAGCGATACATTTATCGATTTCAAAGACCATTCAAATGATCAGAAGGAGGAAGATATCGTGAAGCTTAGCGTTCAAGATGCTTTTTCAGGTAAGATAAAAAGTATTGTATTAACTCAAGCATTGAATACACTTGAAGAAACCGTGTCTATACAGGAAGGTGTTAATCCTGTTAAATATGAGTCTGGTGCTTGGGTACCTGCGACATCCACAGATATATTAGAGTTTTGTGATCCGGCGCTTTCATTGGAAGGAAATCAGGTCATGCAACATATAAAATTAAGTAGTATTCCAGATATATCTATAGAGCATTTGAATGAATTTTTAGTTGGTAAAGGTGTGCTTGAAGAAGCTGGCATGATTTTTTTGGTTGCAGGAATGGTTTATCATGTAGATCCTATATATTTAGCAGTTCACTCTAGTTTAGAAACGGGAAATGGTAGTAGTAGACTAGCAAGAGGTGTAGTTGAAGGTTATGAAGGATACTACAACATGTACGGGATAAAGGCATGGACTGAATTAAATGGTGCAATATATGCAAAAGAACAGGGATGGGATTCCGTTTACAAAGCTATACTAGGGGGAGCAGAGTACATTGGATTTAATTATATACATGCAGGTCAAGATACATTGTATAAAATGCGCTGGAACCCACTGAATCCAGGTACACATCAATATGCAACAGACATCGCTTGGGCTAGTAAGCAGGCAAACAAGTTAGCTGATATCTATCTGGAATTTTTTTCAGATGTCGGATACCAGTGGGATATACCAATATATAAATAAATATGAAATATTCCTATTAATGTGTATAGTAAATAGTGTCGATTAGTCATAATATGGAAAAATGTTTATAATCTAATTTGGGTTAATCCACACCACTGGTGTATATTATCTTATATATCATGTCATTAATTAAATCATAAAATTTAAATTATTCGATAATCATCCCCGCTCTAACCAGCTTGTAGTAGCAGGTACAGCAAGCGCAAATGGCTCTATAGATGGCGAGATTACAAAGCATGCAGTTGCAATGGCTGAACAGTCGTTAGGAAACTAGCAAAAGAGGGTGTTGTAGTGGCACCCTCTTTTGCTAGTTCCCCTTGCTCATCCGGAATCTGATCAAACATAGATTTTTTGTATGGTGTAGTCTGCATGATCTGCCCAGTAGTCGGTAAGAGAAATCCTCATCGCATTCGACGAACAACCAAGAGACGTGACCAAATCTATATACATAACTAAACAAACCTACCAATATTCAAAGCATGGTAGGTTTGTTTCCACAATAATGTATTATACGATCTGTTTATTCTGTATTCACCTATTATACAGCATCTAACATACAAGTATGTTGAAGTCCAGATATACATCCTGCCAACAACGTAGATTCTGAAGATGTTGTAGCATCAACAACTCCACTAGTTCCATTGGATAAAAGCATAGCAAAGGCGATTGAGCTTACGAGTAATAGTTTTTTCATTTTTATCACTACTCCTAGTGTATTATTTACTATAATTATTCAGTATAAACTATAAATATTAATTTGTATACATTATTTAACATGAGAAGTAGTATTACATAGGTCAATAACCACTAACAAAAACGGGTGCTATCAATAGCACCCTGAATTATGACTGACTATTTTTTGTATCTAACTTGAACATAGTATACAAGACATGCGCTAATGTACGATAATGTAGCATAGACTAGAATTCCCCAAATAGGAATATCAACGAATATAGGCAAATAGTCAAATGATGTAGGAAAAAAAGAAACAATTACGTTTATTAATATAGCCCATACTGTAGTTATTAACGGACCTAGCCAAATTTTACGGGCTATTAATTGGGATAATAAGCCTGTAATTAAAGCAAAAATAGGATATAAGATTAATAGTATATTGAAGACATAAAATAGATCATAGGGTCCTATAAATTTTTCTAGTAAGTCTGTCATAAAGGTAACTCCTTAGATTTGTCTTTCTAAAACAGCTCCCCTTGCTCGTACACAATCTGCTCAAACATTCGCTCGAACTTCTTTTGCGTCATGACCTCGCCAATGGTCTGCACACCGTTCACATCAACAACACGATCATACGACAAAACCACATTGCGAGTTGTAACATCGTCTATTGTAGCACTCACGCCTGCATAGGGTGTTCCGGTGCGTCCGAGCCAGACTTCGCCTGTGTGCATAGGGGAGCCTCCTTGGGTTGATTTAATTGACCCAGTACGAGAGAATAGAACTAATGTTTGTTATTTGATTCCTAAATCCGATTTCACTTTATCAACATGTGCCTGGAGAGCATCGATAGTGAAATCTTGAAAGAAACCGGAATTCTTCGATAGTGGTACTTTCAATGCTTTACCGATCTGTTCTATCTCCTTGCGTAGTTCTTTGGGGATACGGACGTTATGTGGTACATGAGTTTCATATTTGGGCTTTTTCTTATACTTTGCATAACTCGGTTTAATGGCTGCTTCTTTTTCTATAGAAGGAGCCATTTTATCATCTTGTTGTGGGACTATTTTTGGCTTTTCTTCTATAGTTTCTGTATTTTCCTCTATTACTGGTTGTTCCTCTGTTATTTCTTCCTTTTTATCTTCTGGAAATAGCGGTTTTATTTCTTTTGATTTTCTACCCATTCTGTAACACCTCATCGAGCAATTTAAAGTAGTATTTGGCATGATCACCGTTCGGATCGGCTAGTACAATTGGCATTCGAGCAGATGCGATGAATTCTGGATATCGGATGGAGTCAGGGATTTTGGTATTCATAACCTTGATTCCTTTTAAGTTACAAAACGCATCAACTTGAGTCAAAACACCGCGATGTAAAAGGGTTTTTTTCTTTACCTTCATTGGAATGATCCCTTTTACTTCTGGAGATGTATCATACTGCTCTTTGTATACCTCAATTTTTTCAAGTAGCTGTATTAGTCCTTGTGCGTTGTAAGCGTCCGGCTCAAATGGTATGTAGATTTCGTCAGCTACCATCATAATCGATGCAGCAATAATTTTTAACTCTGGTGGGCTGTCAATGATGATACGGTCAAAATCGTCTAAAACGGGCTCTATTGCCTTTCTAAGCGTCAGTAAATACTCTCGGACATCTGCCATGCCTGGAAGTGTGTCCAATTCGTAATAGTTCATATCGTCGTTAGCAGGAAGCAGGTAGAGGTTAGAACAGTACTTGATTGGAACTATTGCATCCTTTACAGGGAGATCATTAACCAGGACATCATACAAAGCATTCTCTAGTTCATTTGGCTGAATCCCAAAGCTAAGTGCTTGGTTACCTTGAGGGTCAGCATCAATTATCAAAACTTTCCTATCAGGAAAACGTTTAGCATATGCAGCACCTAAGTTACAAGATACCGTAGTTTTCCCTACACCACCTTTGTTTTGTAGTATCGCAGTTACTTTCCCCATTTACACCACCCTTTACAAGTATTTTACAATCCAAGTCTATCACATAGAGAATAGCTATTAAATAAAGCTTTATAGAATCAGTGTTACGAACATTCTCTGTTACTTTTTTATCAACATTTAAACATTATTATAAAAGTTGCTAGCAACTTAGCTATTTAATTATATTTATCATACAAAAGTTGCTAGCAACTTTTGTAGTTAGTGTTGTATTGATCAAATAATCATATATAATAACATGTAAAAGAATATAAACAACTGATTATAAAGCACCAAATAAACAAAGATTATACATAACAAATAAAAAATAATGGAGGAATATAGATGTTAAACGATACAATAAAAAATGTAAGACAACCTAATTTCATTGTACGTTGTATTAATACTATTATAGAATTCTGCTATGATTTCAAACCGCTTTTTGGTGCACTTTTCAGCTTCCTTGGTAGGTTCTCTTTGGTGCTTGTTAATATCGTAATTTTGGCAGGTACAATCATATTTTCTGCGTCTCACTCACTTCAATTGCTTCGACAAGCTGGTGCTACAAATGGTTTAGAATGGGTGGCAATGGTTGTCTGGGAGCTTATTTTTATCTTCTCATCAATCATACTGGCAAATGATTTTAGAAAGGGAAATTGGAGGTCTGGCTGGGCACCATGGCTAGGATTTTTGATGGGATTTTTGTTTGTTGAAGTATCTAATGTAATGGGAATGGCTGACAATATTTTCGGCTTGGCGATAGGGGTCGGAACACCAATTTTGTTACTAATTAGTAAGGGTCTATTGGCCCATCAATTCAAAAATAAACGTCAGTTAATCACCAATGATAACGTCCAAAATAACAATGAAAAAAATGAAGATATTGTTGCTTCTATTGCTGATGAAGAAAGAAAATATACCAGTAATCAGCCAACTGAAATAGAAGAAGAAAATGACTACAATGAAACTAAAATAACGACCAATAATGATGAATCTATCGCCAATGAAATTACACCGCTTAACACCAAAAATAGTGATGAAATAGATAAGGCTAATGACTACCAAACGACAAATATAACTACGCAAAATATTGGTGATAGTAATGACGATAACAACCAAAATAAAATTAAACCTATCACCAAAAAACGAAGTACTAAGCGTAAGAACGTGATCTTTCTAAAAGACAAAAAACTACGCGGACAAATCGAAAATAAGCTGGAGAAAAGTAGAAAGAAAGATGAGATGAGATTGGCGGTTTCTGCGGTGTTTAGATTACAAGAAGAGAATAATGATTTCCCATCTAGAAGAGATGTTATGGAGTTGGCTAGGTGCTCTGACTATCAAGCGAAGGAAGCAATCAGAATTGCAAAGGAGATCATTGAGGATACACAACGAGCTGAAGCAAAAGAAGTGTAGTTGTTGAATAGAAAAAAACAATTAGGACTTATAGAAACTTCCTAATTGTTTTTTATTGAAATTATTTTATTTTGAAATTCTAGATAAGTACCCACTATAATAGCATTTCCATATTGAAAAATCATAGTCTATACATCCGTCCAACCATAATGTTCCACCATAGTAACCGCCATTATAATATTTACTAAACCATTTTGTTTGTGGTACAGTTTGTGTTTTATAAATGTAAGTGGATTCTTGAGTGTGAATTCTATCTAACACTACATTTTCGCCGTTTGAAACGGCATTAGCTTGAGTTACTGGAACGAATAAACCAAAAACTAAAGAAAGTGTAAACATGAAAATAACGGTTCTTTTCATAAATAACGCCTCCTGATTTTTTGATTGTAAATGTGGAACAAATATATTATATAATCAATTTTCTCAAAAAACAAAAAAATTTGCATTTTCACTATTTAATCATTGGAATTTAATGTATAATGAATTTGAATTAGGAATCTATGATAAATTAGGAGGTATTACTCATGAAGAAAGTTGTGACATCTCTTTTTGCTTCTGTCTTAATTTTTGGTTTGGTTATACCTATGAGTAATCAAGTCGACGCTGCTACCGCTTCTAATGCATCGCAAATTACTAGTTCTTCAGTTACAGAAACCGTAAATCCTAATTTTACACGTACAATAAGATATTGGTCTAAATCTGCTTGGCCTTGGATCCATGGAGTACCATCAATGATAAATTATGGCGGAAAAATTTTGTATAAAGAGTACTGCTTTGATGCTGGTTCAAGCTGGGGTTGCTATTATTCTGGTTAAATTTTTGGAAAAGATAAATTGTAGTTTGTAGTAGCAAACTGTGTCGGGACGCACAAAGGCGTCCTTTTTTGTGTTAAAATTTTATCTTCCTACTGTGACCAAAATCACACTAAACTTTATATTTTTTAATTAATATAAATAGTGATTGAAAATTTCACAATTGGAGTGATTAAAATGAAAAAGTTTGCATTAGTTACAATGGCGGTTTTCATGTTTTCATTCGGTCTATTTGCCAGTTATTCGGATGCTTCTGCTGCTCAAGGAAAATATGCATCTCAAACTGTTGAGTATTCGAAAATCAAATACCCTTCATGGCAAAACACACCAAGCCAAATAAATTATTACGAATCTATTAATGCTGGTGGAGCCGCCTATGCTGGAAAGATAGATCGTGTCTATTGTAAAACGAGTTTTAGTGGAAATACATGGGAGTGTTATTATAAAGGTTTTGTACCTTTGTATAACTAGTATTCACACAATAAATATCTATGAAAAAAGGACGCACATTGTTGCGTCCTTTTTTGTGATGGCTACGAATATAGCAAATTTGTTGTCGGAATAGGTGGCTTCTGGTAGAATTGAAGCTAGTAAACAATCTTTCAGAAAAATAAATCAGAAAATAAAATACAACGGATAAAATAAAAAACGACCTGTAGGGCAGGTCGCTCGAAGGTTGCAACTGCTACCAACAGTTACAGCCAGAAATGTTCGATTGAATTTACACTATTATTGTATCTATTTCTCGGAATACGGTCAACAGGGGAAATATCGGAAAATAGATAGAATAATGGTGAACAGAACCGAGCGACGCCCTGGAGGTCAGGGAGAAGGAAAAAATGTCTACATTAGTGCAAGCAAAACAGCTTGAACTTGAGTTGTGGCACGACTGCTATCTGTCGGAGCGGAAGAAAACGGGTTTCGTGGCTACTTTAGAGATGCCCGGTGGTTTTCAGCGTTACTGGGGGCTAAATGACATACAGAAGATGCTCACACACGCAGAGAGTAAACATGAGAGTGATATGTATCTCAGCTTGAACGCATTTAAGTATGGCAGCCGAAAGGAGACCGCTTTAAAACAGATCCGCAACATAGGTCTGGATCTCGATATCTACAAAATGGGTGCAACACTTGCAGAAGCAACTGACGAGGTACAAGCCTTGGTGCTAGATCGGATATTGCCAGAGCCAAACTTGGTCATAGGTAGTGGCCGTGGGCTTCAATTAATTTACGGTATAGAAGGCGGAGCATCACCGCAAATGGTCTGGATGTCGAGATACATTACTGCACAGTACACCATGAAGCTAGGCTTTTTAGGAGCGGATACACAGACGACTGATCCAACACGAGTGCTAAGGTTCCCAAATACGATTAACCAAAAGAACCAGGTCAAGGCTACTGTGGACATCTGGAACAACATAGAGTACGCATTACCTACCTTATATAGCTACTGTACACCAGTCGAGGAAACACGAAAATCGAGGCGGAAGATTAAACGCGAAATCGTCACGTTACCACCACCAAAGGGTATTGTTAACCTCTACAGCTTGAATACGAAGAAGAAAGATGATCTTGAGCTGTTGGTGACCCTACGTAACGGTCAGATGGTCGGCTATCGCAATACATACCTCTACACCTACTGCTTTACGGTGGCACTCATAGTGAAAGAGCAAGCCAGCACAATCGTTTTCGCTAGACAGATAAATGAGAAGTTCACAGAATCACTGCTGATAAAGGAAGTAATAGAGGTTGCAAAGTCTGCTTGCAAAGATGCATTGGCGTTTCTGAAGGCGTTTAGTGAGAATGAATATACTATGCGTGGGCTTAAAAGTGATCTGATCAAGCCTGAGAAGGCGTCTACTATTGTTAGAAAGCTGGAAATGACGAGTGATGAAGGCCAGCAAATGCGAGTACTGATAGATCAAGATATTAGACGTGATCGTAACACAGAGCTTGTGAGGGAAAAGCGGCGTGAAGAAGGTGTGAAGCCTAGGCAAGAGTATGAGAAAGTGCGTAAAGCTAAAGTTGATGATAAGTTAGATGTGTTGAGAATGGCGATAGTGGAAAACCCAAACGCTTCAAATTCGCAGTTATCTAATATCACAGGAATACCTAGAACAACTGTTATACGCTTAAAAAAAAGAATTACTTAGGTGTCCACGGTCTGTCATTATAAGAATAAATAAAAACATATGTTCCCTGTCCATTGTATGTCACTATAAACAAATATAATTGGACTGCTTTCTAATTTTTTCGGGTTTTAGTTACAATATTTTAGTTCTTTTTCTCTGTTTTTTTATTGGGGAACGGTCTCTGTATGCTTTGCATATACTGTTTATATTGCACATCTTATAAAGGAATTGTTATCTCTTTTGAGATGTTCTTTATTCAGCTTATTGGAGGATGGTTTGATGATCCAAAAGCTAGAGGAAACGATACGCGAAAATATAGTAAGCTCGTTTGAATTTGATTGCGAGTAAGGATTCGACTCTTCAGGAGGTAGCAATAGATGATTAAGCAAGCGGTCAACATCCAAGAAGCATTTTTGAGAGAGTTGAAGAATAAGAAGATACTATGAAAACGATTTAATACCTTGATATATAAGGGTTTTGACCATATACCTAGATATGAAACGTAAACTGGAAATTAGTAAAACACCACATATAGTATGTCTTTAGTAAGGTGAAGTGGTTTGTTTTTTCCAATTACATCAAGCGATGTATTCTACTTTGCGGTTTACAGCAGTTACTCTATCACTAAGCTTTAGTGGTCTGTAGATAGCTACTCTGTCGCTTGTATTAGGTGCTAGATCTGTTCCTTATATGGAAATATTTTCAGATGTGGCGGTTGAATCTGCTTTTGGTGGTCGTACCCCATATGAGATTGGCGGTATCTGCGGTATTTAGATTACAAGAAGAGACTAATGATTTCACATCTAGAAGAGATGTTATGGAGTTGGCTAAGTGCTCTGACTATCAAGCGAAGGAAGCAGTCAGAATTGCAAAGGAGATCATTAAGGATACACAACAAGCTGAAGCACGGGAGGCATAGGACATGGCGAATAATCGACAGCCAGTAATGGTGCAATTTAATTTAGACGATGCAAATGAACTAAATATTACGTATATATAGGTTTTTATATACTTTCTAAGTAAAAAAATTTGTATTAACAAGTATGTATTGACATATAAATTTTAATATAATAATATATGATACAAATCGAAGTAATAAGAATAGAATTTGATATTTAATTACTTCGTACATATATCAAATTCTGATTGAAAGCGAGGTGTGCAATAAATGAGTAATGAGTGGATTTCTGTAAAGAACGAGTGGATAGCTGTTTAATTTAATTTGATTCATCATCGAAAGATTACATGAAAGCGAGGTGTGTAATAAATGAGTAATGAGTGGATTTCTGTAAAGAATGAGTGGATAGCTGTTTAATAAAGAACTTGAGTACGCTTATTCTTTTTTTACCAAGTCATGAGGTTGGTAAAAAATGTACTTGTAATTTTTGTTGATTACTGATAATCAGACTAGTGTTAATATTATTAAGATGATAGACTTCCTGTCAGAGGGAAGTTGAAGCTATACATAATTCCCTCTGACAGGGAATTATTTTTTATGAGGTGAAAGAATGAGTTTAGGTATAAAAGAAATCCCATTTAAAGAGATACCAGCATTGTGGAACTTTTTTTATCCGGTAGTGGGTAATCTAGAGAAATCAAATGGAGCTTCTGCTCAAGCATTAGCAAAAGAATATCTAAATAAAAATGAAAAGAACAAAGGTCTTACAAGTTTATATTTACATATACCGTTCTGTGATACTATTTGCACTTTTTGCCCTTTTATAAAGACTACAAACTATATTAATAATCTAGAGCCATATCTCGATGCTTTAATCAAGGAAATAAGAATGTTGTCATCTACTCCTAAAATGAAGTCTAGGGTTATTGATGCAGTTTATATCGGTGGAGGAACACCATCTGTTCTTCAACCAGATCAAATAAGACGTCTCGGAGATGCAATTACATCCAACTTTGAGTTAGCAGAAGATTACGAGTGGACATTTGAATGCGCAGCACTGACTACTACTGAAGATAAAATTAAAGCAATGTCCGAAATAGGAGTAAATAGGGGCAGTTTTGGTGTTCAAACATTTAATGAGAAGTATAAAAAGATGTTCAATCTTCAGTGGACTGAAGATCAAGTACAACACACAAGGGATCTTATGATGAATTACTTCAATGCTTGTAACATGGACTTGCTTTATCATCTTCCAGGGCAAACCCATGAAGAGTTATTAGAGGACATAGAAAAATCAATTTCATTGAATACGTCAAGTATTGATGTCTACCCATTAGAATATTTGGCGACATCAAAGAAATTTTTGAATAGTATAAATAATAGTAAATACGAAAAACCTCCTGTACCAATTGAAAAGATTAATTATAACAAGCTAGTGTATGATCGATTAAATTCTAGTGGATATTTTCAAAACTATGTATATACATTTACAAAAAATGATGCAAAATATAAGAGGTTTAAGTTTAGTGAGACCATATATGGGGGTTATGAAGATGAATTTCTTGCCCTTGGAGTGGGAGGATACTCGACTGTTAAAGGTCTGTCTTACGGCAATGTAGATAATGTAGATGATTATATAGGCTTAGTATCCAAGGGTTCATTTCCAGTTGCTCAAGCAATGGAATATCATGCTTACGAAAGAGGACTCGTCTTTTTCCCTAAAAAAATGCGAATTGAGAAATCTCATTTGGAAAAATACAACTTAGAAGAATATTTCTACATAAAATTAAAATCTTTGAGAGAAAAAAACATGATATATGAAACGCAGGATGAATTTTTACTAACTGATGAAGGCAAGGCTTGGTTCGCTAATGTTATGGTAGAACTAATGCCTGTTAAACAAAAAAACGCCTTAGATTTTGCTATAAACAGTATGCAAAATAATAAAAACTGGAAAGAAGAAAAAAGAACAATCATCCCGAGTTTGTAAATGTAATAATTTTTATGGCAAAAAATATTATATGTGACGTTTTTTTATTTTAATTATAAAGTAAATATGTGGATTACGGGGTTAAACCTCTACTTCCTTTCAATTCATAAGAAGTAGAGGTTTATAGGTGGAGGTCAATATGTTACTTACGCAAAATAAAGATTTTCGGTATCTGTATTTAGGTCAACTTTTTTCTGTATTTGGTGATTGGATCAAGACCGTATCTTTAATTGGATTTATTTATCATTTAACCCAGAATGCAAATGCAACCGGATTATTGTTTATACTTGCTATTGTACCACAAATATTTATTTCTTTTATTTCTGGTCCCTTTATAGATAGATTCAATAAACGTAATCTGATCATTTTTCTTGACTTTATTCGTTTTCTATTAGGGCTTCTTCTTGTATGTGTAATGTATACGGAAAATCTATTTCTTATCCTAACTATTATATTGATAACAAATATATTCTCTGCTATATTTATTCCTACAAGATCAGCTTTTATTCCACAGATTACAAGAAAAGATGAAATTGTATCTGCAAATAATATTTTATTAATCAGCTTCAATGTCACAATGGCTGTATCAACAGCAATAGGCGGAATCATTCTTAGCTACATTGGATCATATAATGTATTAATTATTGCATCTATAATGTACTTAATATCAGCTTTATTGGTTTTATTAATTAAAGCTTCTAAGGGAGATGATAGTCAAGATACACCAAAAAGGTTCAATTCTTCATATCTAAAGGAATTGAAAGAGGGATACAAGTTTGTAAGGGATTCAACCTTGTTAAAAAGCACATTCCTATTAAATGGTATTAGAGATTTTGTTTTAGGTGCTGTCAATATTATGTTCAATACCGTGATTCTTGTTAGCTTTTCAATGGGTGATACGGGAATTGCTTATGGATATACAGCAACAGCATTGGGTTATATAGCATTGGGATTCTTTTCGAAGAAGCTTATAAAACAGGATATGCTTGAAAATAATAGAAAACTAGGAAACTTTTGTTTGATTTTTATAACTCTGTATGGCATATTATTAGGTATAGCATTTTCTATGGATTCGTTCTGGTTATTCTTATTGTTTATTCTGATCATGAATATTCCTCAAGGTCTATTAAATATATCGTTTGAATCAAGTATTATGCACAACACAAAAGATAGTCATCGTGGTAGAGTCTTTGCTTTTTTGGGAACATTTACTAAGTTAGGATATGTATTTGGTCTGTCTCTATTTATGATCCTCAGCAACTTTATAAGCATAGTAACATACAGCTGGGTAATGTGTCTAATGTTAATAGTTGCTGGGTTTATAAATAAAAAAATAAGTTCAATATAAATAGGAGATATAATAAATGTGCAAAGTATTTGATATTTATTATAAACAATGGTTACGAACACGTAAGAGAACCATTTCATATTTAGAATGTGCTACAGATGAAATGGTTGAACTCGATTTAAAGGATCAATATAGTTTCAAGGAACAGATATTGCATATTCTTAATTGGGAAATTGAAATGTTCCAGAGAGTTAAGGGAATCAATGATCCTCTGACGATCCCTTCACTAGAGAATCCCATTAATAGAATGCAACTCGTGGATATTATCCATTCAGTAACGAATCGAACTAGGGATAGATTACTATTTCTTCAAGATGATTTTCTGGATATTGAAATTCCGATAGATGGAGCTCCAACACCATTTTTTGAAGTTCTCCTTGATTTACTTGATCATGAGGCTCATCATAGAGGGCAAATAATCTATATTTTTAAACTATTTAACCGTGCTCTCCCAAATTATGAGATTTAATTTCTATATTAGTCGAGATATAAAGTAAGAAAGGACACTGTCTGGGTGTCCTTTCTTACTTTATATCTATGGACAAACTAATTCTACCAATTATGTTGTCGGAATGTGCAATAACTGGTAGAATTGAAGCTAGTAAACAATCTTTCAGAAAAATAAATCAGAAAATAAAATACAACGGATAAAATAAAAAACGACCTGTAGGGCAGGTCGCTCGAAGGTTGCAACTGCTACCAACAGTTACAGCCAGAAATGTTCGATTGAATTTACACTATCATTGTATCTATTTCTCGGAATACGGTCAACAGGGGAAATATCGGAAAATAGATAGAATAATGGTGAACAGAACCGAGCGACGCCCTGTAGGTCAGGGAGAAGGAAAAAATGTCTACATTAGTGCAAGCAAAACAGCTTGAACTTGAGTTGTGGCACGACTGCTATCTGTCGGAGCGGAAGAAAACGGGGTTTGTGGCTACTTTAGAGATGCCCGGTGGGTTTCAGCGTTACTGGGGGCTAAATGACATACAGAAGATGCTCACACACGCCGAGAGTAAGCATGAGAGTGATATGTATCTCAGCTTGAACGCATTTAAGTATGGTAGCCGAAAGGAGACCGCTTTAAAACAGATCCGCAACATAGGTCTGGATCTCGATATCTACAAAATGGGTGCAACACTGGCAGAAGCAACTGACGAGGTACAAGCCTTGGTGCTAGATCGGATATTGCCAGAGCCAAACTTGGTCATAGGTAGTGGCCGTGGGCTTCAATTAATTTACGGTATAGAAGGCGGAGCATCACCACAAATGGTCTGGATGAGCCGATATATTACGGCACAATATACGATGAAGCTTGGTTTTCTTGGAGCGGATACACAAACGACTGACCCCACAAGGGTTTTACGCTTTCCGAATACGATTAACCAGAAGAACCAAGTGCGAGCTACCGTGGATATTTGGAATAACATTGAATATGAATTGTCTACCTTATACAGCTATTGCACGCCAGTTGAAAAGATCAAGAAGTCTAGGCGTAAGAAGAAACGTGAAGTCGTCACGTTACCACCTGCGAAGGGGCTTGTGGACCTTTACAGTTTGAATACAAAAAAGAAAGATGATCTGGAGTTACTTGTGACATTGCGTAGTGGTCAGATGGTCGGCTATCGGAATACTTGTTTATATACATACTGCTTCACGATTGCTTTAATTGTTAAAGAACAAAAATCTACCATTGTTTTCGCTAGACAGCTCAACGAAAAATTCAATGAACCACTGCTAATTAAGGAAGTCCAAGAAACAGCCAAGTCAGCACATAAAGACGCATCCACTTTCTTCAAGGCATTCAGCGATAATAAGTACACTATGTATGGATTGGCACGAGATCTGATTAAACCTGAAAAAGCTTCAACTATCATACGCAAATTGGATATCACCAGTGAAGAACGACAGCAGATGCGTTTCCTAATTGATGATGTGATACGTCAGAACCGTAACACTGAGCTAGTACGCGAGAAGCGTCGTGAAGCTGGTGTGAAATCTAGAACGGAGTATGAAGCAAACGAGCGAGCTAAGACACAAAGCAAGGTCGATCTATTACATGAAGCGATTGAAACTAATCCAACTGCGAGCATACGGAAGTTAGCTGAAATCACAGGTTTTTCAAAGTCTGTAGTCCAACGCTTAAAGAGCCAATTATGATGTCCCAGAGTGTGTCATTATAAGTATTCTAAACATACGTTCCCTGTCCCACCCTCTGTCACTATAAACAAATATAATTGGACTGCTTTCTAATTTTTTCCGGTTTTTTAGGGCTTTAGTTACAATATTTTAGTTCTTTTTCTCTGTTTTTTATTGGGGAACGGTCTCCGTATGCTTTGCATATACTGTTTATATTGCACATTTTATAAAGGAATTGTTATCTCTTTTGAAGAATCTTGTGAGATGTTCTTCCCTCAGCTTATTGGAGGATGGTTTGATGATCCCGAAGCTAGAGGAAACTTGAATTTGATTGCGAGTAACGATTCGACTCTTTAGGAGGTAGCAGTAGATGATTAAGCAAGCGGTCAACATCCAAGAAGCATTTTTGAGAGAGCTGAAGAATAAGAGGATACTGTGTACAGTGTTTTTGACAAATGGCTTTCAGTATAAGGGCAAGGTTATCGGATTTGATACATATTCAGTGATGTTGGATGCGGACGGGAAGCAACAAGTCTTATTTAAACACGTAATTAGTACGATTGTTCCAAGTAAGAAAGTTGATATGAAGAGCATCAGGCAATAGGTTTGGTATTTGGAATACGATAATATCTCTTAGAAAGGCGCTGGGTTGACTTTAATTCGGTATGCTTGTTATAGGATGTTTAACCTCAAGAAAATGTATATTGATGAGAACAATATAGGAAAAAGCCATTTTTCATGTAAATCCTGTTTGGCGGCAAATTTGGTCGTTGCTTCCTTTATCTCAAATAAAGGTGTGGTTTTATTGTATGAATGTGAAGATAATTGCGATATAAGCTTATTTGTGACAGAGTATGAAATGATTATGAAAGTATTGGATATAGAAGAACGTAATCAAAGACTAGGTGAGCTTATGAAAAAAATAGAGGCACAATGTCAAAAGCCAGCTGTTCATAATACGATTTGGAAATCTAAATGTAGAGATGTTTTTGATTTGTATCGCAAAATCGCATTGAGTAGAAAATAAACAAAAATAAAAGCCTCCATGACGGCATAAACCCAGCACTAGTGTCACCAAACGTGATTGACACGTATATTAGGGCATGGAATGTGCCTTCGTGGATGGGTGTAGGATGCTACGCCAGATGAAGCGAGAAGCTCAACCACTTTTAGTGGTGAGTAGTTCACTAGTTTCTTAAACACCAGATACGGAAAAAGGTTAAACTAAATTACGCTTCGTGACATGTTTGCTGAGTCTACTCATTTATGTGGCTCACACAACAAAAGCACCCTGATGGATGCTTTTGTTTGTTATTTAATAGGATTTCTATCAATATAAAACATCACTTGCTTGGGTTTTTCAACATATGTTACTTCTGGGTTTTGTAAAACCTTAAATGCTATAGTATACTTCCCATGTATATCGTTATAAAACATAACATTTTTTCTTCTGTGAGTAACTTTAACTAAATCATATCCGGTTGCACTATAATAATCACGAACTTGAAAACCTTCTACTGGCCCTGTGAAAGTCTCGGTAGTTTCCGTTCTTTTACTCCATGCTCCTGTTTTTTGGAACTCTGCTCCAAAACTAAGATTAATCTTTTCAGAAAGCCCCACATTAAGACCAGCATTTGTTTTAAATATAGTCGATCCACTATTTTCAATAGTTGTATTAATTGTCCTCGTTTGACCTTGCAGCATAGTATATAGATGAGTCTGATCAGTCATCCTAACATCATATTCGACTGTCTTCTTCTCTAAAATATCAAAATGATCCTGTAATTTGATACTGAATTTTAAATTATTTTTCCATTCATTTGTTGTTAAACAGTAATTAT
This sequence comes from Polycladospora coralii, assembly GCF_014773435.2. Classification (GTDB taxonomy): domain Bacteria; phylum Bacillota; class Bacilli; order Thermoactinomycetales; family Thermoactinomycetaceae; genus Polycladospora; species Polycladospora coralii. The sequence goes on from NZ_JACXAG020000011.1 coordinate 56,951, forward strand.
AAGTATCTACTGACATAGATGATGCAAAATTTGCTCTCAACTTCGCTATGGAACATGCACTTTTATCGATAGATTGTACTTGTGCTTGATTAGAAGAAAATTGCTCGTTCGCATTCTTAAACTCTTTGATAATTACCTTTTCTCCTGAAGATGCTGCACTTGCGTTGTTTGTAAATCCTATACTAAAAATTAAACCCAGTGTAAATAGCACTATCCATGTTTTTTTCATTTTCATTGCCTCCTATATTAATTTATAAAAACTGATTGTTATAAAATAATATAGCAATTTAGATATTATAATGGTGTGATTTTGGTCACACTAGGAAAAGTTCTGTTCCAAAAATCTTATTAGGGGTAGAGGGAGCGAAGAGCAAGATTGGTGGCACCAAATTTGTTCTTCGCTCCCTCTACCCCTAATAAGTGACTAGCATCAAGATATTGATAAATACATGCTCGTATTTATTTTGACATCAAAAAAATCGCCTTTATTTTTGAATCAAAGGCGATTTTTTCTATTCCTATCATTTGATCTTATCACCATTCCAATCATAGACTAGTTCTTTGATTTCTACTTTCTCCTGAATCTTATCCCATCCAGTATAATCCTCAACAACAATCCAATTAGAATTTGATTTGCTCACTTCATAAATGTTTGTATCCCAGTAGGCACGAGTCACTTTGTAGAAAAAGTTATCATTCTTACCTTCTGCCTCTTGGACAACTGTAATAAGACCTTCTTCTTCCTCTCCACTACTATTCCAGTCAATTTTTCTCCAACTATTTTCTTTTTCCTTTGTGTATTTTGTTTTCAATTCAGAGGTTATAAACTTTGCAAATTCACGGTAATTCTTGTCTAGTTCTGCTCTGAAAGCCTTCGTTGCAAATTCCGCTCGGGTAACTCCGTTAATCTCATCATCTGAAGGCGAGTAATACTTCTTTTGATTCTCTTTAGCAATCGTATCTGCCTTTTTGTCTTCTTCGTTGGCTTTATTTATTAGATCTTGATACACAGGTTGATCAGCATAGTCCTTAATTATTGTTGCTACCATCGAGTGTTGTTTTATTTTTTCGATTTCTTCGTCTGATAATTCAACATCCCCTTCATAGATCTCATGTCCTACGTTATTACCTTTAAAATAAGTTCCCTTCTGTTCTATCAGTTTATTCAATTCCTTTTTGGTGTCATACCCATGGCTTGCTATTTTCCATCCTTTAGGTGTTTTAACAACCTTAATACGGTCACTATCAGATCCAGACTCCAAATTCTCAAATTGATAAAAGAAAATACTATCATTCAGCTTATACTCAGTTAGATTATACGAAGAACTTAATTGAGTATCTTTTTTTGGTCCGAAATCTTTTTCGAATTTTGGATCTTCCAACCCTTTCAAGATGTCACTTTCAATATCAGAAGTACTTAATGCTAACTGACGACGTGGATTATTTTGCACCTTAGCATTTTGATAGAGAACTGCTATTTGATCTGGTGTAAAACCTTGAATAGAAGCCCCCTCGGTCTTATGTATGTTTTCCATCTCTTCTGCTTCATTAGAACATCCAACTGACAAAATTCCTATAATCATTACAATTAATAATAATTTATCTCTCATTATTTACTCTCCAATCTTTGATTTTATACATATAAACTACAATATATATTGTACAATATAATAAGCATCAAAAATACAACATAATCGGTTTTGAAGCATGTCACAAAAACTGTATAGGTTTTGACTCAATCTACTTTTTTCATAATGTACCTTTTCGAGGTGCTGTACAAAAAAAACCATATTGAAAAGAATAGTGTTTTTTGACGTTTGGGTATATTCTTTTTTCTTAGTTTGATGACGATGTACCGTGACCCCTATAGAAAGAAAATATACACAAATATACTAGTTATCCACACTTCCGATCTCACTAACAGCACGCATAGCATATATGGATAGAATGATACTTGATAAATAAGAATAGTCTAATTTCTATTCTATAATGATACACGATGAATGAGCTCTAACAAATCGTGAAATGACATCATTAGAATGGAGGGGTATTAGATGAGTCTAGGAAAATCATTTAATCAGCTTTTTAAACAAAGAACACTCGAAAGTACGCTACCCGTAAAAATAAAACCTTCTATACAAATGAAGCCAAAATCTAAATTACCTATTTTATCCGATTGTAGCCCATGTTGTAAGTTATGTTCTCAGGAGAATAGAGCATGTACTTGTACGGTTTTCCCTTGTGAATTCAACCCTATATTTGATATGTGGTATTTTTGCCCTAGTTTAGAGAATCCATTTTCTGTGATCGGAACTACGGTTCGAATTTCTAGAACCAAAAGAGGAAGTATTCAATATGTACCTACTTCAAAAAAAAAGAAACCGATTATACAGTATATTTCCGTAGCAAAACCTAGGAGTAAAGACCCTGTTATTCAAGTTGCTACTTTTCATTTATGTCATTTGCCCTCCATTAAAACACCCCGCTTGTATTTATCCACTAGCGATCCAAATCTGATCTTATCGCTCCCTATAAGGGACTTTGCAACTCCAAAGACGATGAAACTCTTACGCGCTCTTAACGAATTATGTCCTTTGTTTGGATGTCCAAATTCAAATTGACATCTATACATTACTAGGAGTAGAGAGAGCAACCACCAATTTTACCACCAAACAAGAAATAAATGGAAAATGACTTGAGGAACCATTTAGGTAACTCAAGTCATTCATGTTTATCTAATATAGCTGAGAATACTCCCACCTCTTAGCGTTAGCGTAGGTGGTGAGTAGTTCACAAAAGGATTTTGATATGTATAAGGACTATGAAAAAGCCAATACAGGAGTGTGTCCTAAAAGTACACCCTTGTAAACAATTTTGAGCCTGTATGGTTTATATTCATCATTTCACTTGAATAAACATGGTTGTAATCAAATATGTGGAAGGTGTTGTTTGCGTATGTCTTTACTCTATGTAGTCAATCGAAGACCAACTGATGTGTTGGGGCGTGTTTCAGTGATTGATATAAATAAGCATGCTGTTATCTCTACCATACAGGTCGGAAATAGTCCAAGGAGTATTGCGGTTAGTCCAAATGGACAGTTTGCTTATGTGTTGAACAATGGTGAAGATACCGTTTCAGTGATTGATACAAAAAAACATATTGTGATCGCTACTATTGAGGTTGGTGAGACTTCAAAAACGCTTGAAATTACACCAGATGGACAAACCGCTTATGTATCCAGTGAAGAAACTGTTACCGTGATTGATGTGAAAACGAACCGTGTGATCGCCACTGTCCAAGTAGGGCTTACCCTCACAGGACAACAAATTATAGCCATTACACCTGATGGTAAGTTATTGTACATTCCGAATGACGATCCAACCGTTTCAGTGATTGATACAAAAAAGAATGTCGTCATCGCCACTATATTTGTTGGAGTGGACCCGGAAAGATTAGTCATTACACCAGATGGAAAATATGTTTATGTCATTAATGAGGATGCTGCTACTATTAGTGTGGTAGATATAAAAACACAATCGGTGATTGGCACAGTAGAACTTACAGGAGGAATCAATGTAGGACGTATTGTATTTACCCCGAATAGTCAATTTGCTTATGTAACGGATGAAGAGGCATTTAGCGTATTTGTTATTGATATTAAGGTTCATTCGTTGATTGCCATTGTGGAAGTGGGAGATGGTGCTGAAAGCTTAGTTATTACACCGAATGGTCAGTTTGTCTATGTGGGAAATGCAAATGAGCAAACCGTTTCTGTAATTGATGTAAAAACGCATACTGTTATCGCCACTGTTCGTGCAGGTAATGATATAAATCGTTTAGCTGTTACATCCGATGGACAATTGGTTTATGTGGGAAATGCAGATGATGGTACATTGACAGTCATCGATGTAAAGACACAAGCTGTTATTGCAACCATTCAAGTGGAAGAAGAACCTACAGAAATGGCTGTCATTCCTTAGTCATCTCAACTAATTGCAAGGCATACATATCATACAGCCGATTTTGTTTCTATATCAATCACTAAAGAGGGGATAAACCCTCTTCGTATCTAAATAGCCTAGGAGACCTTTAACTTTTTAATGGGCATGCGTTGATCCATATTTATTTTAAAGGTCCCGTAGGGATTGACATGATTATAAAACAAGGGTGACAATCACCTAAAATCATCTGGTGTCATTTTATCCAATATAGCTGAGAATACTCCTACCTCTTAGCGTTAGCGTAGGTGGTGAGTAGTTCACTGGATAGGTGATACCAAAATCGGCGTTCGCTCCCTCTCTCCCTAGTTTTTGCATTTGAACCAGAAACCGGTATATTATATTTTGTTTGATTATTTTTAATTTTGATATATAATTTAATTGATGTAAAATTTAGGAGGTTTTGTCTATGAAAAAAATTTCCATTTTCATGTTTACATTTACTATGATCTTTGGATTGTTTTTCCCGATAGGAAATCAAGTTAATGCAGCTTCAACAGAAGTAACTAATGAGAGCGCCTCGAACACTGTATTACTTTTCAGTTCAATGCCAGATATCTGTATTGGTGGGGGAAGATGTGGTATCTATAAATACTACCAAGCTGATTTAGGAGCAACAAGATATATTGACAAAGTTATTGTCTATGCTCACGATGGAGTAGGAAGCCAAAGTAAAGCAAAACTTAAAGTCGAAGTAGATGGTGAATATGTAGATGATTTACCTGTTTACAACGATGGAAGCTTTATAAGATTTGATATTGGTCGAGCAGGACGTTACGTTCGATTTTATTCAATTCATGAAGATGGTGATGCAAACGGAGACGAAACGGTTATAAAAACGGTAGATATATATGGACAGTAAACATCATATTTAATTGAGTTTCTAATTAGCTCACTATTTCACCGGTCACTACTCCTAGTTGAAAATTTAGTAGATTGGTAGTGTTATCATAGTAGGGCAGGTGAAACTGCCCTACTATGTTTTTATTTGGATTGTATTTACACTTTTCAATGGAAATAACGGCTTGTCTAGTGATTGATAAATCTATCCACAGCTATATTTATCATCTCCCGATATTGTCCAATATCAGATTAAAAGTGTATTAAATAACATTCAAAAGAACAATCCAGACAGGTTTCATGAAAAAGTAAAATTTGTTCTAGAAATGGAATAATTAATGAGTGGTCTTTTAAGAGTAGTGACAGGGTAGCTGTTGTAGACCGTCATTTTCTATAAGTCGTTTGATGTAATTGGAAAAAACAAACCTCTTCATCTAATTAAAGACATACTATATGTTGTGTTTTACTAATTTCCAGTTCCCATATCGTTTTTAGGCAGGTAGTCAAAATCCTTATATATCAAGCCATTCACTAGTTGATATTTAAGAAATAGGAGCTATGTTAATGATTCGACTAAGAAAGATTATTAATTATATCAGTGTGATTCCAATTTTGTTAGTGGTTTATACTTTTGTTTTCGACTATAGCGAACAGCGAAGTCATCATTTACTAACTATTATGTTTCTACTTTTAAGTTTACGTTTTTGGCTCGATTACCGAATTGAGCCAAACAATAAGGGGAGTATTTTAACATTTGCTATCACTTATACAGTACTATTTATATTTTCTTCTTGGATGATTTTAGACGTGTTATACTAACTACATCAGATTGAACGGATCGGGGAGAATCGACTTGAGCGATGAGACAAATGGGGTACGACCTCCAAAAGCAGATTGAACCGCCACATCTGAAAATATTCCCAAATTGCTATATACACATTGAGATAGCAAAAAGCCTCCATGACGGGGGCTTTTATTTTGTCTTTATTTTCATTTTGTACATATCGCTAGCAAGGTGGTTAGTAGTTGTGGTGGTATCTTTGACCTCGTCTTTCAATTCATCAATGGCTTGTTTGATGTATTGCATATCCTGTTCGATTTTATCAAAACGTTGATTTAATGAATCAAACTCGCTTTTCATACTAGTCTTTACTGCTGCTACTATTTGTGAGACTAGGTCATCACCGTATGGTTTGCGTTCTTCACTCATGTTGCTTGTCCTCCCTATATTCACAGACTTCTTCTATTTTCAAATTATAGGTTTCACAAATCCGCTCTATAACATCTGATTTTACAGGGAAACGATCATTCCATACCTTAGATGCAGTTTGAGGCGCGAATTTAGTTTCATTGATAAAGTCCATTCTTTCTTTGGTTGAATGATGAGTATTAAACCATATATGAAATGGTTTGAATGTTAAAGGCAACTAAAATGCACCCCCGTAATAATCACTAACATCTCTAATTTACACAAAAACGAAAATTTTTTCAATGTGCTATTGACGATATTTACACGATTGTGTAAATTGTAGTTAAGGATGAGGCAAACAAAAACGCCCACGGCAGCTAACCAGGGCGTTCGGCAAAATATACTCTGCTGCCAGTTTACCACATCCCCAGATGGTAGAAAAGGGGGAAGGGTAGCATTATGAAATGTGGAGCGTGTAAGAAAAACACTGTGTATTATGATGAGAACACAGGTAAGTATAAGTGTCGCTCATGTGGTGCTACACAATAGTTGATGTTAAGTGCGTTGGATTTCCAGCGCACTTTCTAAGTGACTATGTACTTGATCTAGTTGATGAGTGTTGTATGTGTCAAATTGAAAGTCATAACACACTCTGGTTTTCTCAATGTACTGTGATGGGATTTGTATGTTATCCCACATCCATTGAATATTGTCCTTGATGTCTGTGATGTGAGATACAAAGGATATCCCGCAAAAATGTATACTTACACGTTCAGGATTGTCTGATTTATCCTCATCGAATGTTGCAGAATAGAACTTGCACGCTTTTGGTGGGAAGCCTAGTGCTAACCCTAATTTGTAATGAAACTTAGGCGAGTTTGGATCGGCATCATGAGTTGAAGTTTTGAAATGTTCCTTTAATTCCTCGGTCTGGAAATACAAGTGTTGATCCATGTCATAAACTTGGACAGGTAATGTTGGATATGAATCTAACTTTTCCAGATTCGATTTATCATAGAGACTTGAGTATTCGGGATTGATCAGAAAGGCGGGCTTGTACCCGTATAAGAAAGCGTCTAAGGTGGATATCATCGTGTTACCTCCTTGGGCGTTTGGTCTGATTCTATCACAGAAAGGAACGCAAAAATTGAAAACCTTTGTCTGTGACGTAGTGATCTACAAGACAGACCCGACTGAGAAAGATGAAACATGGGTCTACAGTTGTGAGAAGAACACCTTACTTGACACAATGAAATTTTGTATATATTGTTTTTATTATAAATATTACTTTAGAATATTTCATTTAAAAGAGGTGATATATTAAATTATGTATAAACTGAAGAATTTCCTTACCGTAGTTTTCTTTTTAAGTCTAACATCATTTTTATTTTGGATCCTTAAGTTTATACTTAATGCATTTACGGTTAGTATTAAAACAGGAACATATATAAGCTTCATCGGTATACCAAGTATTGTTATTTTTTCTTTAATTATCTCAGCTTACATCAGGGATAAGCTTGATGATTAATTTTTTATATTAAAAAAATTAAGAGGTGTTTCTTATGAAGAAAAAAGCAGTAGTTTTACTTTTAAGTGCGTTTACTGTTACTTCGATATTCAGTTCATTTGAGCCGGAACCTGCTGAAGCCAAAGTACCATGGACTTCTGCAGCATGGGCAGTCATACAAAAAGCAGGGAATTACTGGTATAAAAAAAGTGCTGAGGTTAGGAGAGGTCCTTATGCAGATGTTGTAGAATCTGGGGATATTGATTTTAATACAGGATCTAATGGGGCATCGGTTAAACATATCGTTAATGTGGACAATTATAAATATGATATATATGCGTATTCAGAAACTTTCCCAACCAATTGGCCAGGAAAAATGTCTATTATTATAACTAACCCTTCTGGTAAGGACGTAGTTTCCAAAACTGTCACTGCGAATCAAAGGGTAACCATGCATTCAGGAATCTATGGTGACTATACTGTTAGGTTTGTTCAGAATTCTTCACAATCATGGAATAATATTTTAGTGAAAAACACTCCATATCGTAAGGAGTTTGATTCACAAATGAATATGTCTCCATCACTTGAAGGAGAAAAACCAGATAATACGAAAACAGAAGTTGTATACGACGAAACAGGTGAATTTATACTTAAAAAACCTTCTATTGAACATAAAACAGAAGAACAACAAAATAAAAACAAAAATAAAGTATTTACAATGAACGATTTAGCTAGCGAATTTTATGACGAAGTACAGAGTAGTGAAGTTCATGATCTAAAAAGTTTTGATATCGGAAGTGATATTAAATTTAGAGATAAAATCAGCTCTATTCGCTATGATGAAGCAGAAAATCAAACCTACTTTGGATTTAAGAGCATAGGGGATGAGCTGGCCGAGTGGCCATTTAAGGGTGACTTGACTAAAGAATATAGCGTTAATTCCGAACTTACTCTCCATTTTAAAGTGGTTAGTAAATTGGGTACAGAGTTTGAAACACTAGACTATTTGAACTATGGATTTGAAAACGATGGAAAAGCTCCAGATATTAAAAATTACTTGAATTAAAAAAATTATTTCTATTTTTTTGATATTAACAGTATTTGGATAGCAGAAAATTTTCTGCTATCCAAATACTAAATCAACCTAGCCCACGTATTCCTTCCCACGATCCCATCTACTTTTAATCCATGTGCTTTTTGAAACTCACGCACCTTCGACTCCGTCTTCGCACCGAAAACGCCATCTACAGCGATACCGCCTAGCTTCTGTTGCACGACTTTGACGAGATTGCCCTTGCTGCCACGACGCAATATACCGCGATATGGTGGATGTGCTAGTGCCTGCTGTGTTTGTTTGCCTACGATTCCATCTACAGTCAGACCAAACGCCCTTTGGAACTGCGTAACAGCTCGTGCAGTTTTGGGGCCATAGATGCCGTCTAGGGACATACCTAGAACTTTCTGTACGTCTTTTTACAGCGTCAGACTTCATGTGTGGGTGTTCTAGCTTTAATAGATTGCTAGATTGGGTTCTAGGGATAGAGGAAGTATTGACCGATTTTATCGCCAAATCAGAAATACATGGAAAATAGCTTAATGTAATTGGTAAATCAATCCACTTATTGATTTACCGAGTTTTATCATAATGGAGTCATAAATAAGTCATCAATAGAGATTAAACTGGTATCAATTCAAACAAAGGATGTGAATTACAAATGGTAAAGAAAAAATTCATTGCATTGGTAACCAGTTTAGGTGTAGCAGGAATGGTAATAGGAGGAACTTCAATTACTTTTGCCGACTCATCCAATTCCATAAACAGCTCCCAAGTCGAGGTACAAGATCAAAACTCAATTAAACGCGGTGAAAAGCAAGATGAAGCATTGAAGAACCTAGCTTCTTACTTGAATAAAAGTGAAGCAGAAACAAAAGCATTGATGGAAGAAAACGAAATCGGGGTTAAAAAGCTAAGTACAGTAGCGGCGGTTAGTACAATCAGTGGCACATCTCTAACGGATGTCATTACCGAAATGAAAACGACTGAGGATAAAGAAGCCTTTATGGAGAAGTACGGCATTGATAAAGAAGCATTAAAAGCAGAATTAGATAAAATCCATCCGAATAAAAAAGGAAAAGGGGCACACAAAGAAGTTGCATTGAAAAATCTAGCATCTTATTTGAATAAGAGTGAAACAGAAACAAAAGCATTGATGGAAGAAAACGAAATTGGGATTAAAAAGCTAAGTACAGTAGCGGCAGTTAGTACAATCAGTGGCACATCTCTAACGGATGTCATTACCGAAATGAAAACGACTGAGGATAAAGAAGCCTTTATGGAGAAGTACGGCATTGATAAAGAAGCATTAAAAGCAGAATTAGATAAAATCCATCCGAATAAAAAAGGAAAAG
>NZ_JACXAG020000012.1 GCF_014773435.2 Polycladospora coralii
GCATGTATTAGGCATACCGCCAGCGTTCGTCCTGAGCCAGGATCAAACTCTCCATATAATGGTGAGCTTGTAAGCTCATATAAAAATTGAACAGGTCATGTGTCACTCTTTAGTTTTCAAGGAACATTTCAGTTGTTACCGCCTTATCGTGGCGACAAGAAATATACTAGCATAGGATTAAACATATGTCAATCCTATACCTAAATTAAATTTATGTTTACCATAAGCAGATAAATTTATGCATTCCATCCATCTTCAGCTAAAATCGCAAACATCAAATGATCTGTCCAACTTCCGTTAATTCTTACGTTTTTGCGTGCCAGCCCTTCCCGTTTAAATCCAGCTTTTTCTAGTACACGTATCGAGCCGATATTAGTGGGTTGGACACCCGCTTCAATCCGATGTAAGCACAGTTCTGTGAAGGCAATATCTAAAAGAAGTAAAACGGCTTCTGTCGCATAGCCTTGTGCCTGATGCGCTTGGTCTAAGCAATACCCCATTGTACTTCGTTGATGCGGCTCTCGAAATACCCGATTGAGATTGATTTCTCCAATTAACTGATCTGTTTCGAGCAAGAAAATACCATATGCATAACCCGTATCCTCTTTCATTGCATATTGACGCTTCAATATCACCGCCTTCTGCTTCTCTATGGTGTAGAATGATTCCTCACGAGTAGGCACAAACCGCTGAAATAAATCTCGATTTTGCTCCATCAACATCAAACACTGTCTAGCATCTTCAATATGAAAAGAACGAAGATAAATGCGATTGCCGTGATATCTTTTCAATCGTGCTTCCCCCTATAGTGAACTCATACACGAATGTGCGGGCGCAAATGAATCAAGTTTCGGTCGATAAAGTTAACAGAAATCGGCTTTATATTTAATTCACGCGCCCAGACGGCCAATTGTCCCATGTGATGTATTTCGTGTGTCAATACATGATACATGACTTCTTCGTTTGAGTACGTTTCAATTGACCATGCCGGTTTTACTTCTCCTCGCAATAATTTAGGTAGCTTCTGCTCTAGCATAGGTTCTAATACTTTCCGATAACGGAACGAAAGCTCTTTTACACTTTCCAGGGCCTGATAATCCGAAAACTGGGGTCCTTCTTCCTCTTCACCTATGATGGCACCGATCCAACTATACTCCACATCAATGATATGAAACAAAGTATGCAAAATACTTTGCATCCCACCAACCCTCTTTTTTAGTAATTCTTCTTGATCAAATTGTTCACACCACTTCAACCACTCATCTCGAATTTGCCAATTATAATGAAATAAAGGTAACATGAAATCTCGCTCCTATATGATCAAGTTCATTTTTATTTTCTTTTAGACAGACTACCCGCTCCATTCCATGAAAAAATAAAAGGTGCGTCACCTGTCCACATTTTTATTATACTTCATATTTGGGAGCTTGACTGCATCAACCGCAGTTTGTAATAACTGCGTCAACCTCCTATGATAACTATGTTCCTGGTGGGTGCGCTGCTGAGCTGATTGCACCATCTGCTTACGCACTTGCTGATGTTTTAAGTAATACGCCGCCTTCTGGATAAACTCTTCCGATGAGTTAAAGATACCAATTTCTGTATCCGGGTTGTAGTAATCAGTTAAATCGAGACTACAATTCGTTAATAAAAAAGTACCACAGCTCAGCACTTCAAAAATGCGATTATTAATAGATTGGGCTGGTAACTGATTCTGATTGTCATTATGGGGATCCGCAAATGGATGGCGATGCAGATTAATCGCGATTTTAGTATGACGATAAATGTTTGCCGTTTCACTGGCATCGTAGCGTGTCAATTTACACATTGCTCGCCCTTTTTCCGTATCATACTGTGCTAATCGCTCCCACCATCGTCCACTGATTAATGTGCGTTTACTAGAAAGATAGTCAAAAACACGATTAAAAAAAGAAATACGATCCGTGAAGCCACTCCCTAGAAAACAGAAGTCGATCTTCTCTGCTTCCGGGATTTCGTCTGCATAATAGGTATGTATATCAACCCCGAGTGGCAAATGATATACATGAGGATGCCCGCACGCTTGATAATGCCTGACACATCCACTATCCTGTGTAAAGATGATATCACATAGCAGTGCTTTATTTTTTGTCACATCAATATGATAGGGGTCATCTACAATCCAAATCGCGATCGAATAGCCTAATCTTTTTAAATATTGAATCGCAATATTCTCGACTAAAAACCCGGCAAAAATGATGATAAGCTGTGGTTGAAATTTTAGGCAATGATGAATAAGTAACTTATTTGATGTTACTTCTACTTTGTTAACAAGATCTTGCAAATGGGAGATCATCGCATTTTCTAGCTCGATATAGGGATCTGTCAAATCACTACGGACAAAAAGTACACGTATATCAAAAGTTTCCATTCCCTTTCCACCTTAAGCATTGGTTTTTCGACTTACAAATACTTCTAAAAACTCACCGTCTATCCCCATACTGTGATCTTTAATTTGGTACATGGTGGTTTTCATACCCGAACATGATTTGATCACTTCAGCCATGTCCGTTCCCCACTCTGTAACCACTAATGAGCCCCCTTCCTGATCAATCGGATTCTGATGATATTCTGGCTCAAAAATATATTCAATCTCATCATTTTCCCTTGTAGCACGTATTTTTGTGGTTTGGTTTCTATAAAAAGGAACCGTAAAAATATGTATACCCTCTAATTTCAAAACACGTGCCACTTCAGCAAATGCCTTTTTGGGGTTAAAGACATGCTCAAACACATCTTGGGTTACAAATAAGTCAAAAATTTGATCAGCAAAGGTCATATTTTCTAAATTTTCGCATCTAAATCCATTTACCAGCTCTCCTAACTGCACATCAGGATAGTAGTGTGAGAACGTCATTTGTGGAAACATTTGCTTCAACTTTGTAGAAGCCATACCCGCAGGTGAAGATTCATGTACAATCGCATTAGAGCCAAGCTGAAAAAATTTTTGAATCACATGGATAATGGCGCGTTGTCGTGGAATGGACCAGCAACGCGTACAAAAATATTCTTCACGAAGCCATGCGCCTCGAATATGAAAGGTTACTTCTCTTTCACAAATTGGACAGTAGCCACCATGATCACGCATCACATCCCTCATTCCTTCAAACTTAATGTTTGGGCAATCGCTTCTAAGAAAGCATATCCAAAGCGGCGGTCTGGCTCTAGATAGGCCCCTTCCGCCCATTCATTCCACGCATTAATAAAGATAAAAGGACTGTTCATCGCCTTTGCCCGTAATAATTGATGCAGAAAAAATACAGCAAATTTTTGTGGTGTAACACCGTGAAAAAGTTGAACGAAATGTTTACTTCGTGCAGCGTTATCCCAATCACAAAAAGCACCGACAAATGTTTGCTTTACACCTCGCTCTGCATTCCTTTTCACAATCTGATCAGGCATTCTCCCCAGTATTCGCGTCCATACTCGCTCGTAATCAAAAATATGAACCGTCGTTTCTCCAGTCGTAAATTCATTGACCACATGTAAGGCATTGGGCATCTGGTGACGCATCGTATACATGGGTTCAAATTCAACACTTGCATCAAACCCTGGCACAATAGGGAGGTCAAAGCTATTTAAAGTTTCTACAAAGTATATGCCAGCTAAGCCATGTGTTTGTGCTTGCTCATTCCAATAAGTAAGCATCTCTGTACAATTGGGAATACTAGCGGGACGATAGATTAGAAATACGGGTCTTTCTTCTATGCATATGTAACGTGGATCTTTAAAAGCAGGAAGTAGGTAATCGAAATGGGCTTGCCAGTCTGCTTGATCCCCATAATCTTGATCCATTAATATATGCTCTTCCATTCCATCCCAAGCACGTGTCCACGGCTCATTTGCCCATGATAAGCAAAATGGAAAGTCAGGTTCTCCTAGACGTAGCACCTCCTGTAATGGGGCTTCAAGTAAAGTTTTTCCCTTAAACCAGTAATGATAGTAACAAAAGCCATCTACGCCATATCGTGAAGCCGTTTCCGCTTGCCACTTGCGCGCAGCAGCATCAGTCAGATCATAATAATAATCGTTCATAGGCTCTCGTGGTTGATTATGCCCAGCAAATAAAGGTTTGGCTTTACGCGTATTGGTCCATTCCGTAAACCCCTCCCCCCACCAGCGGTTATTTTCTGGAATCGCATGAAATTGCGGAAGATAAAACGCAATCACCTGTGGATTTGTCACAAATGCCACCTCTACTGTTCATGTCATCTCATATGCTTGCAACATCATATGCTGTATGTAATCGACTTATGTAATGGAAAAATGAATATGTGGGACGGATTATTTTAAATAGATAAAGAGCTTAGATCGCTATATCTCTAAGCTCTGTTGATCTTCTATTAATTTTTATTAATAAGTGTTACCGCATGATGAATACGACGAAGCTGACCTTCATAAGGTTCTGCGAATTTAAGCGTATTGGTTGGGCTAGTTTTAACTTGCATTTGAGTGGAATGACCCCCATCTAGCCAGATTCCCTCTTTACATCCCAAAGCTTTCATCGTATTTCTGAGATTAATTAGTGAAGTATGTTTTTTAGATGTAAATAGATAAAGGTAGGATTGACCATTTTCATATTTCACCCCAATACCCGTTCTATTTGCTCCAGTAGCATCTGGCTGATGGTTTAACGAATCCCATCCTTCTGCTTTGAATCCCTTTCTAAAAGTTGCTTCGTCTTGTTTAACGTATAAATTTCCTCCACCAAGCATATTTCGATAATCTAAGTTTTGACCTAAGTCACTTTTAACGGCACTTATATCTGTATAACTCTTAACAACAGCTACTGTGCCTTTTACTGGGTCCTTATAAGTAACAAGGGTTCCACGATATTTGTAACCCGTGTTATGATCATTTAGCGTATTGGGTACGCCATCCTTGCTTTTTTCCCAGAAAATGTTTGATGCAGAAGCTGGTGTAGATTTAGTAGCAAAATTATATAGCCCGCCGTTTATACCGTAGTAATCTGTATAAGGAAGTGCTTGATTAATTTTTACGGCTTTAATATTACTTGCATGTGTCCTAATAACATTAAAATCATTTGTCGTGATATAGTCATAAGATTTTGCTTTATACACAGTTTGTGCTGCTTGTACGGAATCTGCATTTCCACCAACTATTGATGTTGCAAACACTGTTGCAATTGCCAGTCCAATACGTGTTACCTTTTTTAGATTGATAAGCATCATATAACCTCCATATAAACGCATACTATTCATTATGATGTTTATTTTAAAGTTAGGCAGAAGTTACATGCTAGATGTTAAATTTATCTTTTTTTGATCCATTCATTGCAGGTAAAGTAATGAAAATGTAACCAATGGGGTATAAAAATACGCCTATCGGATTTTCAACGATCTGAAATCCGATAGGCGTATTTTTAGAATAATGGCGGATCTTGACCACCTGTATTTGGAGGATCTGGAACATCAGGCATAACTGAATTACTTTCAGAAAATAGCGTGAATCCTAAAACCAGTAACAGTAGCGTAACATATTTTAGCTTTCTCAAATTAAAAATTCCCTTCTCTTTTTTATCAAGGTATAACGCCCAAATCACTATCTATCTCTTCTGTTCGACCCGTATCTTTAGATTCCAAAGCTAGCAATAACATTTCTGCTGATTTTTTATAATACCTATTACTAAAATAATATTTTCCTAGCTCACTTGCAAGATCATATATAAAAGACGTTTGATTATGTACCTTGCAATATTCTATTACTTCTTTTAATGCCAGTTCGTATTTCTTTATATCGAATCTCTTATATAACTCAATTTGAATTCGTTTGGTTTCTACCCAATTGTATCTAAGTTCACGTGTTTCAGAAATCCTCAGCGCACACTCCAGATAATCATTCGCAATATCCCATCTCTTGATATCATAATAGGCTTTAGCAAGTTGTTGATAACCTGTGATTGCCAATTCTTCCTTTTTATTTTCTATATTTAGCTGAATGTTTTTCTTGTACCAGTCAACAGCTACATCAATATAGTTCTTTTTTTTATAGATATTGCCCATATGGAATGCGATTACTGCATTTATTAATAAATCTTTACTACAAACCAATTGACGCGCTTTTTCTAGATAAGTTAATGCTTCATCTACTGCATTTAAATTAGTTAATTGTATGCTCTTTAATATCAAGACTTTAGTTAAATATGCATCACCACCAATTTTTTTGAGTAACGCATAGGACTTATTTACATACTCCAATGCTACTTCAGGATGATCGGCTACCTTCATTTTTACAATGCTTATATTAAAATATAATTTACCCATTTCTTCAATACTACAATTATCAGAAAGTCTTTCTGCTTTTGAGAAGTATTCATCTGCAATCGCAAAATCTTGGACTGCATGAAATAAGTTACCACACGCAAAATAATAGTAATACCTATCCATATCCATATCATCTTCGTTATTAATATCATCTTCAAGAATGTATTTAATTGAATCATGATACAAATGCTTCGCAATCGTAACTTCTTCCGTAACATAATATTTTATAAGTGTACTATATATCTTCAAGTACAGTTCACTGGCGAAGAAATCTTTAGCATACAATTTAAGAAGAAGGAGTTCATTTTCACTTATTGTTAAATCACTTCTAAATTCTGAAGAAATTGATCTAATAGATGTGACAATTGCTTCTTTATCCTCATTAAAGAAGTCATCTAGGTTTAATTTCAACTTAGAGGATAGTTTTTTCAAAAAACTTTTCGAAGGTTTAACTTGCTCATTTTCAACCTTACTCAAATAAGCATGCGTGCAAATTCCTTCAATAAACTGTTGTTGCGTCATTTTCTTGTGTATTCTTATCAATCTTATCTTAGCACCAATTCCCAATATTAATACGCTCCATAAACCGTTTTATAGATATAATAAATTAAAACAGTATACTTTTCCAGAATAATATTGAGTTTTCTTTTAATTTATTTGAGTTTCTTATTTATGACCACTTATAATATGCTGCATCTTACTATCAGATCGTTTAAATTTATTTTTTTGATCCAGTCATTAAGGTGAAATCAAAGAAAAATATAACTGATTTACCCTCTTAGTCTAATATAAAAATCATTGTGCTAGGTTGACCACGTTCCAATTAACCCAAATTAGGGAGTCTTGTTTTCATTAGGCAAAGCGCAAGCAGAAATTGCAAAAATGGGATTTTTTAGATTCAAAATCGTATAATTAAAATAGACCTTTGGTACGCCGCATGCCTTAGGTGCACACTGGGATTACTTGGATGCGTGGACATGTTGGCTACCTGTTTGGATTTTATATGTGTACTACGTATCATGCAAAGTTTGTGAAGATCTTCAGCTTAATCATGGCTACTCATCTATTTTGTATAAGAAAGGATCACGATAATGGATCAAGAACAAATAAGAAAGTATGCTGAAAAAAAAGTGCGTGAAAAACAAGATTTTTACAATCACCTACTTGTTTACATTTTAGTCAATCTCTTTATTCTGATTGTGCGTGTTTACGCTGATGCAGGCTTAGATTGGACTCTGATATTTCCTGCTCTCCCATGGGGAATTGGACTTGCTTTTC
Organism: Polycladospora coralii; assembly: GCF_014773435.2. Lineage (GTDB taxonomy): Bacteria > Bacillota > Bacilli > Thermoactinomycetales > Thermoactinomycetaceae > Polycladospora > Polycladospora coralii. Next base: position 7,602 of record NZ_JACXAG020000012.1, read on the forward strand.
ACTGGTTTCACACTTTTTTTGGTTCAGATCCCGTTCAATTTGAGAAGAAAGTGCAAAAAGAGATGGAACGGTATGAAAATAGCATAAATAAATGACCTGAATGACACACGACTTGCTGTGTCACAACCGCCTCCAAACGAAGTAAGCGTAAACGCACTCCGAATAAATAGGTGTGAGTGCGTTTACGCTTACTTTTACCACTGAAAATGTAACCATCTTTTCGCTAGATGCTCAATCTGAGATAGATGATAGGTAAAGCTATGTGTAGCCCCCTGTATCACTTCTAGCTTGGAAGCTTCGGGTAGCCATTTCAACCCACGCTGACTATTTTGATAGAGCGCGCGCTCTTCTTGATCTCCGTCTCCATGAATGATAAGGACTGGACATTTCACATGCGACAATAACTTCTCTTGATCAATCTGTTCAAAATCAAGGAGCATTTGTTTGTCAATCATAACATCTCGCTTTGCTTGTACTTCTGTGATATATCCTTCCCGCCTTAATGCTTGTATCTGCTGCTTCGAATAAACTTGTTCCCAATCATAAAACATCGGTCCCGTTAGTGCTCCAGTTAAGATCATCGTATCGATAACAGGTGTATAACAAGATAAGCAGACGCATGTCCCCAAGCTATGCCCATGCAAAACAATACGCCTATACCCTTGCGCTTGTACATAAGAAATGGCCGCGTATAAGTCAATGATTCGATTGGCGAGTGTCAGATGGACATCATCACTCTCCCCGCAACCACTAAAATCAAATGCGAGTACAGCATATCCAAGTCCATGATAAAAAACAGCAAGCCGATCGAAGCGACCGCGAGCCGATTTATCTGAGGTAAATCCATGACAAAAGATGATAATAGAATCTGAATCAGATTCCCAAAAATGGCCGACTAATTTTAGATGATTTCGATTGTGAAAAATCACTTTTTTCATGATGCGCTCTCCTCGATTGACATGTAAACAGCATGTGTTGCGTAGAATAAAACAAGCTTATTCCTAGTCGTAGATCGAGGTGAAGAAATGAAGCATGGTAAACTTCTCATTTTACTGATTTTGCTCAGCTTCACCTATCTTCCTTTTTTCCATTTTTATACGTCGTGGCCGAACCGCTTTGTTACATCACCGGTTCAAGCACATCAGTACCGAATTGACTTGATCTTACCCACCTACGGAGATCCTTTTTGGGATGAAGTAGCGGAAAGTGTAAAGATATCGGCTCAAAAATACCCCATTTTGCTCCGAACTGATCAATCATCTGAACTGATTCGGCAAATGGAAGTCTCTATTGCTTCAAATGTGGATGGCATCTTAGTCGTAGGAAACGATACAGTACGTTTTAACCAATCAGTTGAGCGCGCGACACAGAAAGGTATTCCTGTTTTTACGATTGGAAGTGATGCCCCCTCTAGCCTACGTAAAAAGTATATTGGTTCAGATCAGATGGAAGCTGGCAAAAAAATGGGGAGACACTTGCAGCAAACGTTTGGGCAGGATCATCAGATCGGCATAGTCACACCGAATCATACCTTACCCGCTCGTCCAATCCGGCTTTTAGGTCTGAAAGAAACACTTGTAAATGATGAAAATATGCTTGTCTTTGATCAAATTGAGCATTTATTAAACAATCATCCCGCTGTCGATGTGATTGTCGTCCTCGATGGTCGCGATTATAGAGAGGTCTTACAAATCATTCAAACACGAACAGGTAAAGTAAATCAGCATTTATATACCTTTGCTGATGATCCTGCTATCCACGCCTACTATGAAGCAGGTGATCTATCTGGTTATATCGAGCAATCTCCACAGCAAATCGGAGAAAAAAGTATATCCGTACTTATAAACTGGCTAGAAGGACGAGAAGAGCTAAGTCCTGATCCCATACATACCTCTATTCATCTTGTAACGCAAAGGGTAAAAAAACATGATCAGAACCATTAGAGGAAAGATTTTATTATTGGTTAGTTGTATCGTACTACTCTATAGCTTGTATGGATTCACCTTTTTCTTTATTCATCAGCAACAGATCAAGCAATATAACGAAGTATTAGAACGTTTTTTATTGTTGCAACGCATCTCTTCCCAATCAGAGCAACTCCTGCAAGTAAGTCGATCTTATCTAAACACCCCTGACCCTGCACGAAAGAGACGGTATGAAACGATTAAAAAGAGCCTTCTAGAAGACTATGAAAAATTGCACATTTTTCAGCACAATAGTAATCAAATCCACTTAATCGACTACATGAATCAAATGAAAGAGCAAATGGAACTTATCCATTCAGCCCTATTGTCACACGAGCATCAACTTTTCGCAAATGCAGAGGATTACTATAATCGCGCCACACAAGTACAACATCTATTAAATGAAACGACGTTTACCCTCATACAAGCTGAGCTAATTGAAAATAAAGCTTACTATGCGAAGATGATTCAACTTAGCAAGCAATTTCAACAAGATACGCTACTTGGATTATTGTTAGCAGTATGTGTACTTTTCTTTCTCGCTTACCTACTCGCTACAAATATTACGCGTTCAATCCGCACACTGGCAACAGGTGCAAAACGAATCGCCACCGGAAATTATCAAAGTCCTATACATGTGCAAACAAAAGATGAAACAGCCTTTTTAGCTGACACATTTAATACCATGCAAGAAAATATTCAAGCTGCATTTGATAAACTGAAACAACGCATGCACCTCGAACAAGAGTTGCAAGAATACCAATTATTAGCCAAAGAAGTAGAGTTAGACCGTCTCCAAAGTCAGATCAAACCTCATTTTTTGTTTAATACACTAAATTTGCTGGCTAAAAAAGCTTATCTGGAACACGCACATGAAACAAGTGATTTAGTCATTACAGTCGCACAATTGCTCCGCTATCAGATGCAGGATCCTCGTTCAGGCGTAAGTTTAGCCCAAGAAATGGACATGATCCGAAACTATTGCGCCATTTTAAAAGCACGTTTTACACATCGATTACACATTTTTATCGATGCCACTGAACCCGTTCTTCAATCCATTAAAATTCCTAGCTTTACACTACAACCGCTCGTCGAAAATGCGTTTCAACACGGTATCGAACCGAAGGAGACTGGTGGTACGATACGCATTTCCATCGAAGTAAAAACGAATGATGTCTACGTATACATACGAGATGATGGTCTTGGCATGTCCATGACACAACTTGAATCAGGTGGTATGGGGATCTACAATGTGAAGCGGCGCCTGCAATTATTTTATCAAAGACAGGATGTCCTTCAGATTACGAGCCAAATCAACAAAGGTACCACGATCAAACTCTCTCTCCCACGAGAGCCATCAAAGGTGATTACAAATGATTCGAACCCTTCTTGTTGAAGACGAAGAGATTGAAAGACTTGCCTTAGAAGACATCTTAACCAAACATGTACCCGAAATAGAAGTGATTGGAGCACTTGAAAATGGACTACAAGCCATTGAAAAGATTAAGAAGGACCCACCAGACCTCATACTGGTCGATATCCAAATGCCCGGCAAAAATGGCTTAGACGTAATTGCCTATATACAAGCCCATGCTCCGCAAATCAAGGCGATGATTGTTTCTTCCTATGATCGCTTTTCCTATGCACAAGAAGCACTGCGAATGGGTGTAAAAGATTATTTGCTTAAACCGAGTAGCGTAAGTGACATCGTCCAAGCTATCAAAAAAGTATGTAACGAAATCGAGTCCGAACAGGAGAAGCAAACAGCAGATCATCAAATTTTATCGATATTAAAAGCGGATTTCGTCATGCAAATCTTGCACCATTACACATATGATCACGATATAGATCCCGTTTTTGAACGATTTCAGTTAAAGCGCTCACAGCAAGGATTTGTGCTTACGCTTCACTTAGACAATCCTAATACACAGCTATATCATGAGATCAAACAAGCATTTCACGCTATCGAGCATGTTTTTGTTGGTGCTTTAAGTGGCGCTCATATTCCAATCATCGCCTTCACCACCTATATAGAAACAAATTATCGTCATATCACCTACCAAATCATGAAGAAGGTACAGGTACGACCAGAAGTAACGTTTATCGCAATCGGAACCCCTTACGACCAGCTACATTGCCTCCGACATTCTTATTATGAGGCCATGCAAGTCATTCATATTCGCTCATCACAACGCAAGTTTCAGTTTTATGAAGATTTTATACAACATGATCTGTGCCTCTTACAGAGAAATTTACAAGAAGACATTTGGGAAAAGATTCGTATTTGGGATTGGCAAGCTTTAGAACAAGCTATCTTTCAATTCCTATACTGTGAAGTGCAAACCGATGATCGCCTTGATGAAGTGAGGCAAAATCTGCTTCGTATCTTTTCCCTCATTTCCTTTCAATTAGAAGAACAAGGCGTCTTGATCGACTTACATACGCTCACATTTACTGGCCAAAGTTTATCTCAACTACAAGTTGAAATTCAAACTAAAATCGCCCTCTTTAAACATTTAATGCGCCACACACAACAAAATCAGGCTTTAGATGTTGCGCACCAATTTAAAAAGTACATCGATCAGCATTATCATGAGGAGATTTCACTACAAGATTTAGCGCATCAATACCAACTAAGTGCTTATTACATCAGCAAAAGATTCAAAGAAGCTTTTAATATGAATTATGTGGACTATCTCACAGACTTGAGAATAAAAGAAGCAAAACGATTGATTCGAGCAGGTAAAAAAAGTATGAAACAGATTTGCTTTGCAGTAGGTTATCATGATCCCAATTATTTTAGCCGCGTATTTAAAAAGATGTGCGGACTTACCCCTACACAGTATAAAAAGACGTAATGGCAGGTACACGCACTTAATCAGTCCTATCTTTCCTCAAAAAGTACAGATCTTTACTGCGCAATCGTTCTCATCTAACTCATACCTTGTAACGAGTGCATACTTTGAGAGGAGAGAAGCGCATGCCAAGACGATTGGTCAGGGTGATGGTTATGCTCATTTTAACCATTACGTTATTTACACCTGCTCTTGCATCAAGCATGACAGCAGAAACCGCTCCTGGTGGCCCAGGAGCAAATTCGGTCTGGAGTCCCGGTGATAAGGAATGGATGGGCTCTTCAGTAAATACACAGTCAAAAGTTTGGTTTACGGGTACAGATGGGATTATCACAGAGGTATTTTATCCCACACTCGATACTGCAAATGTCCAAGATTTACAATTTATGGTTGGTGATGCTGACCACACTTGGGTAGATGAAGAAAAATCGCAAACACATACCGTTAAGCAAGTAGATCCCAAAGCCTTAATGTGGGAAGTAACCTCAGAAGACCGTGATCAGCGCTGGCGTCTAACCAAAAAAATATTTACAGACCCCACTCAGCATACCTTAATTCAACGTGTCACCTTCCAGGCGTTAGCTGGAAATGTAAACGATTACAATTTATACGTCTTGCATAATCCCTCCATGAATAATTCTGGAGCCAACAATCATGCCAAAACCATCGCCCATCAAAATCGGACGATGTTGGTTGCTTCCAAACAAGACAAAGTGTCCGCACTCGGTTTATCTCTTCCTTGGAAAAACAATCAAGTGTCCAATGCCTTTGTAGGAGTCAATGATGGTTGGCAAGATCTACTGGGAGGACAAAACCCTGATTATGAAATGACCTATACCTACGATGCCGCTTACAACGGGAATGTGGCACAAATGGGTATGGTTGATATGGGAAATGGAAACGAAACTTCCGTCTCTTTTGATTTAGTACTCGGCTTTGGTGCCAATGAAAACGAAGCACTGCAAGCCACTACTGCCAGCTTAAATCAGGTCTCTGCTGCTGAAACCAACTACATCACAGAATGGCATACCTATACAAATGACCTTGATTCGCAGGGGGGAGCAGCCGATGATCAATATTATTTAGCTACGATGCTTCTAAAAGCAAGCCAAGATAAAACATATGGCGGAATTGTAGCGGGTCTAGGAAATCCCTGGGGAGACAGTGTTTCAGCAGACGAGGGCAAACACGGCGGATACCATCTGGTGTGGGCAAGAGATCTATATAAATTTGCCAATTCCCTCATTGTAGCAGGAGATACACAAACTGCGAACCGCGCCGTCGATTTCCTCTTCCACACCCAAATGGATCAACAAACAGGACGTTTCCCGCAAAATTCATGGAACGATGGTACGCCTTATTGGAATGCGACACAAATGGATGAGCAAGGTATGCCGATCATTCTCGCATGGAAGCTAAAGCGGCAAGATCTATGGCCAAAAGTGCAAAAAACAGCCGATTATATCGTAAATACTGGTCCGTGGACACAGCAAGAACGTTGGGAAGAGAATGCCGGCTTCTCTCCCGCAACAATTGCTGCTCAAATAGCAGGTTTAGTATGTGCAGCAGATATGGCGAAACAAAACGGCGATCTAAATCGTGCGAATACGTATCTAAGCAAAGCAGATGAGTGGCAAGCAAAAGTAAACGAGTGGACCTTCACCACCTCTGGTGTTTATGGGGATGGTCAATACTACCTACGCATTGATGAAAATGGTAATCCCAATGATGGTCAAACCATTCATATTGCGAACGGTGGTGGAAGCTACGATGAACGCGCTATTGTAGATATGAGCTTTTTAGAATTGGTACGAATGGGAGTAAAAAAACCGACTGACCCGCACATTACAAAGTCACTCGCTGTTGTGGACGCTGTCATTAAACAATCCATTCCAGGTAAAGGAGATGCTTGGTTCCGCTATAATCATGATGGTTATGGCGAAAAAGCAGATGGTAGCAATTACACAGGTGCAGGCGTTGGTCGATTATGGCCCATCTTTACGGCTGAACGAGGTATCTATGAAATCGCTAATGGAAATAGCGGTGATGCTTATTTAGCCACTCTCAAAAAATTTTCCAGTTCCACAGGAACCCTTCCCGAACAAGTATGGGATTTAAATGCACCATCAGGTAAAGCCCCTGGAACACCAACGGGCTCCATGCAAGCACTTAATTGGTCGATGGGTGAATATATTAATCTACTTGCCTCTATCCATCAAGGAAAGCCGGTTGGAATTCCATCAGTGGTACAGGAACGATATGAATCGAATGATCCTCCTCCCCATGACACGACGCCTCACTCCGGCTACCAAGTCGATTATGATTCAAAATTACTGAAGCGCGGACAAGAACTTAAAGTGTACTACAAAGGTGCTTTACAAAATGAGTCTAACCTCATCTTACATTGGGGAAACAATGAATGGCATGATGTCACGCAAACAAGCATGCGTAAACGAAGTGATGGATTTTGGGAAGCAGCGATTCAAATACCTACAGATGCCAATCAGCTCAATTTTGTTTTCTGGAATGGAAACCAATCATGGGATAATAACAAAGGAAGAGATTGGTATTTACCCGTCTACACAGACCAAAATCCAGTTTTAATAAACCCTGCGCCACAAGCAAATAAAACCACAACAATTACCTATCGAGGAGAGCTTGCTCCTTCTAGTCGTTCCATCACCCTCCATTGGGGTGTTAGTGGCTGGCAACAAACACAAAATACAAGTATGACCCCAAATCGTGACGGCAGCTGGTCTGCAACCATCACGCTCCCGTCCAATAGCTATTCCATCAACATGGCGTTTAAAAATCAGTCCAATCAGTGGGACAATCGAAATGGATTGGAATATTCCTATACTGTGACACAATAACTTCATCATACTGAAGAGAGTCCATCTTATCGAGAGCAGGACTCTTTCTTTTTTATGCCACTCTCAATTTGTGCTACCTTCCACGATTAAATGAAGGTAATTCTTGCGATGAAAACGCTCCCATATATCATAGATTAGACTGAAAACAAAAAATGATGAGGTGAAGATCAATGAAGAGGTGGATTCATTTATCATTGTTACTCAGTATAGCTCTGGCTTTATCTGCTTGTGTGACACAAGCACCTACTACGACCAGTCCAACAGGAACAAACAAAAAAACGAATGGTGGTAAAATCGTGATTGGCTTTTCTCTGGATACCTTAGAAGAAGAGCGCTGGCAAAAAGATCGAGACTTATTTGTTGCCAAAGCAAATGAATTAGGTGCTGAGGTGAAAGTACAATCAGCCAATTCAGATGATGCTAAACAAATTGCACAGGCAGAGAATCTCATTAGTCAAGGCGTAGACATTCTCGTCGTGGTTCCTCATAATTCGGAAGTTTCCGCAGCAATCGTCGAAAAAGCACATACTGAAGGCATAAAAGTCGTTTCTTATGATCGTTTAATTAAGCAAGCAGATGTAGACCTTTATGTCTCCTTTGATAATGAGCGAGTGGGAGAAATGCAAGCAAAAGCCATTACTGAGCGCCAACCCAAGGGAAATTATGCCTTAATTGAAGGTGCAGATTCAGATAACAATGCACATCTATTAAAAAAAGGGCACATGAAAGTATTAAAGCCCTATATCGATCGTGGAGATATTCAGATTGTATATGATCAATGGACTAAAGAGTGGGATCCAGCCAATGCCTTAGCCAATATGGAGAATGCCTTAACCGCAAATCAAAACAAGATCGATGCCGTCATTGCAGCAAATGATGGGACAGCAGGTGGTGTGATTCAAGCCCTTACCGCCCAAAAGTTGGCTGGTAACGTACCCGTATCGGGGCAAGATGCTGAACTGGCAGCCATAAAACGAATTGTCGCAGGGACACAAGCCATGACAATCTATAAACCAATCTCAACTCTGGCCTCAACGGCTGCCGAAGCAACTGTAAATCTTGCTAAAGATGAATCTGTACAAACCAATAAAACCGTTTTCAACGGAAAAATCGATACCCCTGCTATCTTGCTCGACCCGGTAATTGTGACCAAAGAAAATATCGATGCCACAGTCATTACCGATGGTTTCCATCGACGTGAAGACATCTATAACCAGTAGAGGAGGTCTTCTCTTGACTATCGCACTTCAAATGAAACAAATTACCAAAAAATTTGCAGGTGTTACCGCACTAGATCACGTGTCGCTTTCCGTTAAAGAAGGAGAAATCCATGCCTTGTGTGGTGAAAATGGGGCTGGGAAGTCAACTTTAATGAAAGTGCTGAGCGGATTATATCCGTTCGGCACTTATGAAGGGGATATCTACATTCGTGAGAATAAGCAGTGTTTCCGATCCATCAAGGATGCTGAACACGCAGGCATCGCCATCATTTATCAAGAACTGGCACTCGTCAAACAAATGACCCTCGCGGAAAATTTATTTATAGGAAACGAACGAGCTAAATCGGGTATCATCGACACCACTCAATCCTATCACGAAGCCCAGAAATGGCTCTCCACAGTCGGTCTGGGTAAACTGCATCCTGAACAAACTGTGGAAGATCTAGGTATTGGTGAACAACAATTAGTAGAAATTGCTAAAGCACTCGCTAAAGATGCCAGTATCCTCATTTTAGATGAACCGACGGCCGCACTTACAGAAAAAGAGAGCCGCATCCTCCTCAACATTTTGGGTCAACTAAAAAAGCGTGGCGTATCTTCTATTTATATATCACATAAGTTAAGCGAAGTTACCTCGATTGCAGATACCGTAACCGTACTTCGAGATGGCAAAACCGTCACGACTTGCCCAATCGCACACACAACCGAACCTGAAATCATCCATCATATGGTAGGACGTGAACTCGATCAACGTTTTCCCAAAATCAAAATTCCTGCACAAGACGTGGTATTAAAGATTCGTCATCTATCTGTCTGGCGGCAAAAAAAGCAACTTTTACACGATCTTTCGTTCCAAGTTCATCACGGGGAAATACTAGGCATTGCAGGTTTAATGGGATCGGGGCGGAGTGAACTTGCTTTGCATCTGTTTGGTGCACACAATGGAAAACAAACGGGTCAAGTTTTGTTCAATGGTCAAGTGGTACAGTTTAAGCATCCAGCAGAAGCCATTCGTGCAGGCTTAGCCTTAGTTACTGAAGATCGTAAAAAGACAGGTTTAATCTTAAATCAATCCATTTTGAAAAATTTATCACTTGCACACTTAGCACACCTTGCAAAATGGCAATGGGTTGATGAAAACCGTGAGATTCAGGAGAGCTACTCATTTATAGAGAAGCTGAAGATTAAATCACGTACATTTGAAGATCCAGTGGCAACATTAAGTGGTGGTAATCAGCAAAAAGTGGTTTTAGGAAAGTGGATGATGACTCAACCTCAAGTATTGATACTCGATGAACCAACTCGTGGTGTTGATGTGGGTGCTAAATACGAACTATATCAACAGATGAACCAACTCGTAAAAGAAGGAATCGCCATTATTATGATCTCATCTGAACTACCGGAAATCATCGGAATGAGCGACCGCATTATGGTGATGGCTGAAGGAAGAAAAATGGCTGAGTTTGAAACAGATGAAGCCACACCAGAACGTATTATGCAAGCTGCTACTGGGGGTAAAGTCTCATGATTTCGAACAGGTTTAAATTAGATCTGCGCGCCTACTCTATGATTACGGCGATCATCGTCATTTGGACTTTATTTGCAATATTAGATCCTAACTTTTTAACCATTCGTAACTTATCTAATTTGTTAGTTCAAATGTCTGTCACCTCGATTCTAGCCATTGGTATGGTACTGATTATCGTTACTGGAAATATCGATTTATCTGTAGGATCACTAGTTGGCCTCACCGGGGGAATTGCGGCTATCCTGCAAGTATGGTATGGCTGGCACACCATTCCAGTTATCCTACTCACCCTTCTTATCGGTGCTATGATCGGTTTTATTCAGGGCTGGTGGATTGCTTATCGTGCAGTGCCAGCGTTTATTGTCACGCTGGGTGGTATGTTAATATTTCGTGGTGTCCTAACAGGCATAACCAAGAGTCAAACCATTGCACCTTTAGATGAGTCTTTTAAGCTGATTGGGCAAGGATATCTGATTCCCATTTTTGGCTATTTCATCGCGGCTTTGGCTTCTATTCTCATTCTTCTGATCATGATTAAACGACGAAAAAATCGAATTCGTTATGCTTTTACGAGTACATCTCAATCAATGACTTATCTGATCTGGTTTCTGATTTGCATCAGTATTTTTGCATTCGTATTTTTCATCAATCAATACCAAGGCGTACCGATTCCCTTTATGGCTGTCATTTTTCTTGCTTGTATCTTCACTTTTATTGCTAAAAAAACCGTTTTTGGTCGTCAAGTATACGCGATCGGAGGTAACCCTGAAGCCGCATTTTTATCTGGAATCCCTATCAAAAAACGCATCCTCACCGTTTTTATCCTCGGCAACACATTAGCTGCGATAGCAGGACTTATCCTCACTGCGCGTGTGAATGCCGCTACTGTCAGTGCAGGCACCATGTACGAATTGGATGCGATTGCTGCTTGTGTCATTGGAGGGACCAGTCTCATGGGTGGTGTCGGTACCATCACGGGTGCCATAATCGGAGCACTCGTCATGGCAAGTCTGGATAATGGCATGAGCTTGATGAACATCGATTCTTTTTGGCAACTGATCGTAAAAGGTTCCATTTTAATCCTTGCTGTATGGTTTGATATTTATAGTCAACGAAAAACAGCATAAGCCAAACTCCGCTCCCATAGTGATGGAGCGGAGATTTAATCGAGAAATGGAATACAATTTCCTAGCCCAAACACGAATTCATACGATCATTCACGATCTTACTTTATAATTTGTACAACTACTTATGCTTTTTAATCAGCAATACTTTCCCAATGTTTTTGCGATCTTGCAAGTAATGATGGGCTTCTCTTGCTCCTTTGGCATCAAGTGTAAAGCGCTCGGCAATCACTGGGTTTAATTTGCCAGCTTCAATCTGCGCTAAGATCTGTTTCATAACGATTTGTGTACGTTCAGGCTCACTCTGTGATAAAACCAACATATTAATGGTATGTATGCCCACGTTTCGTGAAAACAGATCAATTAAGTTAAAAAAACGAAGTGGCAAAGCTTCACGGATGACTGTCCCTAGTTTGCGGTCTTTACTAGGGGACATGGAACTGGTTCCAAATAAGACCACACGCCCTAGTTGACCACACATCTCCACACTTTGTTTCAAATTACGCCCACCAATCGGATCGAGTACAAGGTCAACGCCTCTCCCATTCGTAATCTCTTTCACTCGCTCAGCTATATCTTCATTTGTGTAATTGATCGCATGATGTACGCCTTCATTTACCATCCACTCACATTTTTCTTTACTACCCGCAGTGGCTAGTATCGTAACATTTTCTACTTGTCTTGCTAATTGAATAGCCGCAGAGCCGACACCACCAGCTCCTCCAAGCAGTAAGACAGTTTTACCAGGGACTAGCCCACCTGCATCAAATAAACAAGTGTGTGCGGTTAAATACGTCACTGGAACAGCCGCCGAAAGTTCTAGATCCATCTCTGTAGGCAGTCGAAAAGCACCATCTGCTCGTGTCACGATTTCGTCCGTATAGCCTCCAAATGTCGTCAATGCACACACGCGATCGCCCACTTGTAGATGCGTAACGCCTTCCCCAACTTCCGTAACCACCCCAGCCACTTCATACCCTGGACAGTAGGGAATAGGTGGAGCGTCTGGATAATTCCCCAAACGTCCGACGACATCAGCAAAGTTAACACCTGCCGCAGTGACATCAATCCGAACCATTCCACTCTCCATTTGAACTGGAGCGCTCTGTTGATCAACTAACACTTCTGGATTACCTGCTTTTTCAATCATAATTTGGTTTGCCATTTTATCACCTCACTTTATATTTTCTTATTTTCTAAAAAGTATGTAATTGTATGGGGGTTAAGCTTATTATACTACACTCCGAATGATGTTGATTATTTAAAATTAAGAAGCGTATTCCACCCGAAATACACTTCCTAACGCTAACTAAGTACGACTAGATTTCCTTCTATTTTTTTAGCAACAAATAAATAAAATAAGGTGCTCCAATTAAGGCCGTCACGATCCCTGCAGCAATACCATCTGGTTCAACTAGATTTCGTCCAATTGTATCCGCAAGCAAGAGAAACCATCCCCCGAGTAGAATGGCGATCGGCAGATACAATTGATGCCTCGGTCCAATAAGGACTTTAGCTATGTGCGGAGCCATCAGACCGATGAATGCAATCCCACCAGTCACAGATACAGCTGTTGCGGCTAAGGCGACGGAAGTCATCAGAAGTACGAATCTTTCTCTTTTTAAGTTTACCCCTACGCCTATTGCAACAGGCTCACTTAAATTTAATAGATTTAAACGATTGGCCTTAAATAGAGAAAAAGGAATCAGAATGAGCAACCAGGGTAGCATTGCGATTACAAATGGCCAATCTGAGCCCCAAATACTACCCGATAACCATTTTGCAACGAAATCCACCTTTCTCCATTCTGAACCTGACATCAGAACAACCATAAATCCCGACAGAGCCATTGAAACCCCTACACCAGTAATCACAAGCTTAACGGGTTGGAGTCCCACTGTTTTGTTAAAAGAGAAGAAGTAAATGAAAAACACCGTTAAAAGTGCACCTATAAATCCGACTACAGGCAACATATAAATAAAGGAATGATCAAGTTCTATAGGTAAAAACAAATAAAATAAAGTAATCGCCATTCCAGCACCAGAATTGATCCCTATAATGCCTGGATCAGCTAGTTCGTTGCTGGTGATGGCTTGTAAAATCGCTCCTGCTAAAGCAAGTGCCATTCCTGCTAATATCGTAATTACAATGCGAGGTAAACGAATCGAAAATAAGACAAATTCCTCTTTGAATGTCCCTTCACCCAAAAATGTGGGTATTAATCGACTATAGGATAATGAAGAATAACCCAATCCCATACTTACAATACTTGTAATTACGATGAACAGAAAAAATAGGACAATAAGCATGCGTTTCTTTCTGATCCTAGTTGGACGAATCAAATCCATCTTTTTCCTCCTTTATGTACGATATATAGGAAGAAAGGCAAACCTATAATGGACACGATAGCTGCAATCGGTGTTTCATAAGGTGCTTGAATGGTTCTTCCTATTGTGTTTGCTATTAACATAAAACAAGCACCTAGTATCGCCGACATGGGTAATACTTTACGATAATCGGTTCCTACAATGGCGCGTACAAGGTGTGGAATCATCAGGCCAACAAATGCAAGACTACCTACTAAAGCTACAGAAGTTCCTGCTAGTATAATCATGATTGAGAATAAGATCATTTTTATGTGATTGATTTTCTCACCTAAGCCGATTGCCACTTCTTCACTTAAACTAAGTATTGTAAGGTGTCTAGACAAGCATATCGATACGATAATGCCAAGCAGAATAAAAGGAACAATAATTTGAAGTTGGTTCCAAGTAGTTCCAATTAATCCGCCCGCCGTCCACATCGAAATATTTTTTGATACTTTAAAATACAGGCCAATCCCCTCAGCAAGGGCGTAAAAAAAAGCAGATACAGCTGCTCCTGCTAACAAAATACGAAAAGGTGAAAAACCTCCTTTATGTAAGGCTCCGATACCTAAGACAAGCAAAGCACCCATCATCGCCCCAATCATACATGCAAACATGATCACGAAATAATTGGCAGAAGGAATGAGTACGATCGTTATGGCTAGTGCTGCATTTGCTCCAGCTGTTATCCCTAATAAACCCGGATCAGCCAGTGGGTTACGCGTAAGACCTTGCATAATCGCACCAGAAACCCCTAATGCAGCTCCAACAAATACGGCTGCTATTTCTCGTGGTAACCGGATTTCACGTATTATCGTAATCGTACTATTCTGTTGACTTGATGTTAAGGCTAACCAGACATCTCTCACACTGGTATTAACCGCCCCTAGCAACATCGAAATAGAGAAGATACCGATCAGTACACAAATCGCCAAAATGAACTTATACATAAATGGTTTGTCTATGCATTTCATGTCATCTCTTCCTTTATTAAAATAAAAAGTGAGGGTACCTCGTAGGACCCTCCACACAGTAGATTGTGAGATTTGACCACTCGCATGATTGTTCTAAATACTCATATGATCCATTCATTTTCCAATTTCACTGACCAAGAAACGACTTTTTCAGAAAGTCGAGTTGATACTCTAATGTGGTGGGATCATTAAAATAATTAATATAAGCATTCACTTCATAAGTTTGGTTATTTTTAACCGCCGGAATATTTTGATATGTTTTTGTTTCCATATAAGAGTTGTCTGTATCCGAATATTTGCTAATAATGAGGTAATCTCCTATATATTCAGGAAGTGCCTCCGGTGATAGTAAGTAATAACCGGGTTTCAAAGCTACTTCTTCTACTTTCTCTGGCATTTTTAACTTCATTTCTTGATAGATGATCTCTGTTCCACGCCCCCAATTTTTCCCAAATACATAAATTTGTTTATCGAAGTTCTCAATTACCGTTACTGTTGCATCTTCACCAATTTTTGCTTTGATCTCTTCACCTGCCACTTGCGCACGCTGCTTAAAATCATTGATCCAGGCTTGTGCTTCTTCTTCTTTATTTAAAAGTTTGGCGATTTCTAGGTGTTGTGTTAAGTAATCTAATTTTCCATATGTATAAGTAACAGTAGGAGCAATTTCTTTAAGTTTATCTAAGTTTTTAGTCGTCGATAATCCAATAATTAAATCCGGATCCAGTTCAATAATTTTTTCTAGATTCTCTTCAGAAACGACTTCTACATCTTTTAATTGGTCTTTCAAGAGCGGGCTCTTAGGTGCCCAAACATCAATTCCTACCACATTGGCATCAAGTGCCAAGACATTTCCACCAAAGAAAAGGGCAACCACACGTTGCGGATTTTTAGGCACTTCTACTGGTCCATTTTCAGCTTGATAAGTAACCATACTCCCTGTATCCGTTTTAGTTTCTGTGCTATTTCCACAAGCACTAAGTACGAGCGTTAATAACAGAAGTATCGGAATAAGTAACTTTTTCATTTGGACATTCTTCTCCCTTTAGTAAATCGTAAGATATACACATCGGTTTATGGGTTCTAATATCACGACCGATTTCAGCATCAATTTGAAACACTTCTTTCAATACTTCTCGCTGAATCACTTCCTCAACACTTCCGGCTTTTACAACTTGTCCATCTTTGAGTGCAATAATGTAATCAGCAAAACGTGCGGCTTGATTGATATCATGTAGAACCATAACAATTGTTCTTTCTTGCTCTTTATTTAGCTTCTGTAAGAGCATTAAAATTTCAAGCTGGTGAGCGATATCTAAATAAGTAGTAGGCTCATCAAGAAAGATCATTTCTGTTTCTTGAGCTAGAGACATAGCAATCCAAACCCGTTGCCGTTGTCCACCAGATAGCGTATCGATTAGTTGGTATTTATAAGCAGCGGTACCTGTTACTTCAAGTGCCCAGTCAATCACTTCACTATCTTTTTGCGTTAATCTCCCCCATCCTTTTTGATAGGGATGGCGTCCATAAGAAACTAGCTCGCCTACCGTAAGACCTACGGCATTTTCTGTGATCTGCGGCAGAATTGCCATCTTTTTAGCCAAGCTTTTCGTATCTTCATCTTCTATACGAACACCATCAAAAGCAATTATTCCAGCTCGATATGGGATAATACGCGTCATCGCTTTTAATAATGTTGATTTTCCGCATCCATTCGAACCTATTATGGTCGTTATTTTTTTATCTGGAATATGAATATTGAGATCCTTAACAATTAAGTTTTCTTCGTAACTCACGTTTAAATCATATACAAGAAGGCGAACCATTTTGTTCAATCACCTCTTTCAATCACTTGTTTAATATTGATAATCATTATCAATTACGACTACTGGTACTATAACGCCATTGAGAATCATTGTCAACTATTGTGTGTAAATTTTACATAGATTCTTTTGAGTTGGAAAGAACGGCTATCGTAAAAAGAAAGCCAATATTTCGATATGATATGTATTGGTAGGCACTGCATTTAATAGTGGACTAGGGAGAATGAAAACAAAGATCATCGAATTTCAACCGCTATTAGAAGAAGAGATTTTTATTTATTTTGAAAAAAAATCAAGGATATTGGTGGTCAAACACCTCTATCAGGAGAAAAGCGAATTGCTCGACTGATTAAACAAGGATTCATCTTTGCACTTGAAGTTAAACTTCATCGTTTCCAAGGACAGCAATACGGCAATTGAGTGGATAAACGAACTTGAACCAGTTGCCAAAAAAGTATGCCTCACTTATATAAGTGAGGTCTAAACCCACCCTTAAGATCAAGAAACGATAGAAAAGGTAGCGTTAATCAATCCATTTGCCTGTAGGTGATATTGTCATCATGGGTTCACTCAATACTAGCCAGTTCAATGTCAAATTGATTCATAATTTTTATATCGCCGTGGATCTACTGTCGCAGGTGACCTATTGATGTATGACGGAAGATGACAATTGATGGCTGGTACTTTCCAAGATACAACCCGATGCTGCAGCCACTGGCATAAAGTATTTAAAATCGTCCAGCAAATGTTAGCTCAGGTATGAACCTCTCTCCCTTACACTATCAATAAGAAGGAGAGGCTCATACCCCCATAACCAACACTTAAATTCACGTGTGCAAATAAAATCATCCACTCCGGCTAAACCACGCGTAGGTTTTTTCTCAGACGATATGAAGCGCCCTCATTTCACGAATAGTCCTTGTGCTAATTGAATACATGCTTTCAAATAAGAATCACGGAAAGTTGGTGGAACATAGCCCAATGTACAGTTTTCAATCGCTTCTAATTGCACTTCGGACAGACGCGTCATGGGGTATAGCCCTTGCGCCAACGCAAACGCACTTACTAAAAATTGTTGCAATGCATCATCAGAAGCAGTTGGAAAAAGCCCTTGTAACAACTGATAACACTTTTGTTGGACAGTCAAAAGACCTTCTTTAAACTTGGTAAGTGCCTCTACTGTTACATTTTTCTCTAGCACTGTAAACAAGATTGATAGTAAACTGAGATGGCGCTCATTCTTTATCAGTGCATCCGTCCAAACTTCCATCACTTCCTCTAGCGCGTAAGACCTTCTGACATGAAAAGAGGCTTCTACATTTTGATACCACGAAGATAAATCGCTTACTAGTATTTCAAGTAAAATTTCTTCCTTACTTGTAAAATAAATATATAGATTGGATCGAGCAAAACCAGCCTCTTTGGCAATGGCAGCAAACGTAATCTCTTCATATGGGACTGTGTCATATAAATGAGCTGTCGCACACATTACTTCTTCTATTCTCTTTTGCTTCTGCTCATTTGTCCTTGCTCTTGAAAATCCCATTTTATCACTCCTTACCGTCAAGCTCCTGCTTAAATAAAAATAACACATATCCTCTTCTCAGGAAATGTGCCTATGTCATCGTTTGATTCATTTATCATCTATACACACTACGATCGAATAGCTAACTTATATCGTATCCAGTGTGTTCATTCATTTTATTTTTCAATTGTGTGCATTTTCTATTTTACTTCTTGCATTTGTCTCACCGTTTTCAAAAGCATACTTTTAGGGAGTAGGGGCATTGCGGCCACTTGTATACGCTGAGAAAACGGCAGTCCCGTAATCACATTTAGTTTCCCCTCTAGCATTCCATTATACCCATCTTCTGCTACTTTTCTAGAGCTGGCTGTGCTCTTCACCATATCGGTATTATTCAGATTAGCGGCACTCAGAAATTCAGTTTCTGTGGCACCAGGTAAGAGGGATGTGACCGTTACTTTTGTATCATGTAGCTCTCCGGCTATCGCATTGCTAAATGAAGTTACAAAGGCCTTAGTAGCAAAATATACCGCTTGCAATGGACCAGGCATTAAGCTAGCAGTCGATGATACATTCATGATTTTACCCGTATTACGCTTTACAAAATCAGGTAAAAACAGTCTTGTAAGTGCTGCTAATGCAATAATATTTAAATGGATCATAGCTAAATCCTTTTCCCAATCTCGCTCATGAAATTTACCACGACCACCAAAGCCCGCATTATTGATCAGATAATCTACTTTTATCCCTGCTTGTTTCACTTCTTCATATACTTCCAAAGGAGCGTTTGGTAAACCTAAATCTTTCACAACCGTCATGACTTGAATCCCATATCTTTTCTCTAATGTCTCTTTCAGTTCCTTCAACTTATCCTCACGTCTAGCAACAATCACCAGGTTACCACCCTTTTCAGCATGGATATGAGCTAGATCATATCCGATCCCCGATGATGCTCCTGTAATCAATGCAGTTTTATTTTTTGTCATGTTTATCTCTCCTCTTTTTAACATATAAACTTTAGTAGATCGGTTTTCCTTCTTCCAGTGTAACGAGACCACGATCAACACTTTCAAAGTCGATTAATCAGAAATTCGTTTTTACATGGAATGCTTTCGTCACCCTGTTCTCTTAAAAGGTTCACAGTATGAACAAACCACATACACTTTACCAACATCAAATTAATCGACGCGTCGTTATTTAAAATAATAAATGACACCACGTCTCTTGTCAATGGTTTCACTCTCTTTTCTATTTGGACATAAAAAATAGATTGACCTTCGCAAAGGTCAATCTATTTTAGTTATACGACTTCCCTAACCTTGTATCCACTTGATATTTTGCTCTCTGAGGTGAACCCTCAGCTCTGTGTATTTCTAATGTATTTAAATTAGCAACAACGGAATATAATGTGCCGAACTGATGTTTTTTTAAGTTTAAGCATACATGTCCTTTTGTTTCTGACATGATTGATTTTGCAATGTCTATCGTCATATTCTGTGCATCTTCCTGCAAACGTTGATCTAAGCTGACATGTCGCTCTTTCGATTTACTCCAATTCCATTTTGGTGAAGCTGGGGTACGCGCATGATGATTTGTACAATGAATATATGGACCGTTTGGCCGATTCACAAGAAAGTGGTGAGGTGCTACCTCAACTACTGCCATTTCACCCGAAGAATCTGCCAATAAATAATTATTTCCAACAGAGCTTGGAAATTTTCGTAATACCTCGATCCCTTCTGCTACTGTACGACAATTTTCTAAGATATACTTTACAGCAAAATAGAAGTTAATTCCCTTCTGGATGCCCTCATGTGGTACAGCGGAAATCCCTACAAATAAACCATGTGTATTGATTCCATCTACTTTACCGATGAAACAATCCGAATGTCCGATATATGGATAACGCCGATCTATATCTACGAATGCTGCTTCAGTCGTTTTTCTGAATTCATATCGCATGTCATAGTTGCGTCCAACTATCACTTCTTTACCGTTATAAGCGGCAAAGATACTACACTGCCCTGTCATCTCAAATACACCCAAACTTAAAAGAAACGCACTCACATTTTCGACATTCGTTTGAAATCCCTCAGCAAAACCTTTTATCTCCTGGATCACATTCGGGTCAAACTTTTTTAATATAGGTAAACACTGCATACCATATGTTAATTGTTCTGTTGTTATCTGTGGAAAGCGAATTCCTTTCTGGTATAGAAGCGTTGCGTAATGCTTGCCTGCTTCATAATAACTTCCTTTTAATCTAGGATGATACATACAACTCCTCCTCGATCCCATATTTATCTGTTCTACCATAAAGAATAGACCCTCCAGTAACTGGAGAGTCTATCCCGGAATTAGTTGGTTCACACAGCGACACATATTTTCGTAATAAATTCTGATGGATGGCGACTCAACTCAGGCCTTATCTCTCTCCTATTATGCGACAAAGAGAGTAGCCCTTTTTCATAAATCTCAATATATGCACCTAATGGTTTGAGATTTTGTTCACCCAGCCACTCTTTGAGACTTTGATATCCCAAATAAAGCTCTGAATAAGGGCCTTGTATCGTAAGCGATGCATAGGTTCCGCCCGCCAAAACCTGAGACTCATTTAAAGGATTCGCAATGGGTATCATTAACTCTACATCTACCCCCTCTTTCCCTTGTTCATAGTGATGGAAAGTGGACATCAAACTGCCCAATGGATTTAATCGATATGCATAGAGTTGATGCCATAATTTTTCTACTAAACGATCCATCTGACTAAGGGCGATTGTTTCTCTCAAAGTATAAACGGGGATCTCTGTATGATTTTCTATCTTACATTTAGATAGTATGGGTTTTGGAATGGGTGACTGTTCTGCTGCAATTTTTTGTTGTATTTGCTGAATACAAAGCATTTGCCTTTGAATGTCTTCTCTTTGACGGATAAGCGCTTTCATTTGCTCATCTAGTATCTGCTCCCATCCTTTATGCGCGCGACCTTGAAGTAACTGCTTAATCGTCGCTAATGGAACCTGACACTTTCTTAACAGCATAATTTGGTTCATCACCTTAATTTCTTCATAATCATAGTAGCGATAATTTGTCTTCGGATCGATATATGCAGGTTGAAGTAATCCTATATCGCTATAATAGCGCAATGTTTTTACTGACACTTTACATATTTTAGAAAATTGACCAATTGAGTACATTTTATTATCCTTTCCTCGATGAATAGAAAAGCCGCCTTTTCCCTGCATCCACATATATCGTGTATACAAATTGAATGCCTTAATCGTTGTATAAGTACAAGGAGGATAGGTAATGGAAAAAGATAACGGGCTAACCTCCTATCTAATTCAATTAGGTGAGGAAGTATTTAAGCTATTAATAGCAAAAGGGGCTCAGAGAGAAGATGCTGAAGATATCATTCAAAACACCTACTACAAAGTATACACTTTATTGGATGATATAACGGAGCATAATATACGTCCATGGTTTTTTAGAGTTGCACTCAATGCATACATTGATCTAAAAAGAAAGAAAGAGCACCAAAACCTCTACATATCCGAGGACATGTACGCAAAACTACGACAAACAACCAATGAGTTCGATCAGCTTATCAATAAGGATGAGATTTTTCACTTGTTAAAAGACATCAAAAAGGAATATAAGGAAATGTTCTTTCTAAAGTACTACTATGATTTTTCATATGAAGAAATTGCAAATATGTTGGACATGAAAGTAGGAAACGTAAAACAGAAGCTATATCGTGCACGAAAATATGTTTACAAAAATTCAGGAGGAAAGCAATCATGGAAGATTTACTAAGAGGTGCCCTGAAAAAAGCAAAACGAAAACATTTATTAAAAATGGTCATAACTTCTATCATCGTTGTACTTATATTGTTGCCAGTCATTTATAAAACGGGTAATTACTTTGCTGCCAAAAGTTCAAATCGCCTTCACGAACAACTTTTTTTACAACATCGTATTATGGAACCTAACATTCAGATTGATTCGCAAGTTACAAGTAACTCGTCTATGTTTGGTGGAAGCATGGTGACGAACCGCTCTAAAAATATTAATGGGTATCTTGTACAATGGAGCACGCTGACGAGTTCGTATGGTTGGGTTCGGAACCAAATTGATTTCAATGAACTTATTCCTGGATCTCACTGGTCGAATACGAAGTTTTATATGTATGATAAACAAACCAAGCAGAAAGTTGCGAGGTTTTACCATCCGTCGATCCGTAATTACCATGATGGTGTACAAAATGAACTAAAAGCACTCGGACAAATGGAAAATCAGGTTGCGGAAGTCGCCATTTCTTTTGACAAACCTTATACCTTTCAAGAAATACAAACAAAAATTCCTGATAATTTAAATATGGTATGGTTATATATGACATCGCCTATTGTCGATGAGAGTAAAGGTCCTGCTGGCATGCAGATCTTCGGATTCGATTCATCTCATGCGCCTCAAGAAGCATATACAACCTTTATTGATTCCCTCAAAAAATATGATCAGCGTGCCGATCACAAAACCATCCAAGATTACCTTAAACGGAACCAAAATAAACAGTTGAACGAAGTAAAGATTTTAGGAGTCATGCTCACCGGGCAAACCCAAAATTTTAAAGCCTTAGAAAATCAAGATTTTATCCGGGGAGCCTCTGTAGGTGTTACCGCACAAATGGTACCCTATATAAAACCAGACAAATGAGAAAGTAGGAGGATCTCCTACCTCATCTCGCCTTCAAGGACGAACAACAATACCCATGACAGCTGAAATATCGGGGAATCCGGTGGAGCTCTACTCCACCGGATTAAAGCCCCATTTATAGAAGTGAGGGGCTGAACCCACTTAGCGTTCAAGGTTACAGAAAAAGGAGAAACATTCTTTCCCTCTCTTCAAATTGAGTTAGAAGGATTAAAACATCATCATCTGTAAATACATTCTTCAAAATCCTTTTATGTAAAATTCAATCTGCCTTTTTTCTTCTTCGATCAACTTTTTACCATGGTTTTTTAAAGCAAATTGAATATAATTAATCTGTTCTTTATCGGGAATACTAAAGGTTTTATTAAAAGTTGCTAGCCAATTGACTAACTGTAATTTTCCTAAATGACTTACTGACTGATCTTCTTTGCACACATAAAAAAGAATAATATATGGTAGCGAATTCCATTTGGGAAGTGAACAGAGTAAAACAGCAGCGTTATATTTCGTATGATCATACTGAGCATTTTGATATACATGATAAATAGCTGTTTCCATATCTTGAAAAAAAGTTGATTGCAGTGACCTTGTAGCTTCTTTTGAAACTCCCCTATGTTCATGACTTAGCAAATGAATAAATTCATTTTTATATGTATTACCGTCCAACATTCGTATTGTACGAATGGCTGCTTTAATTAAACCTACCTTGTCATCTTGTAAAAAAGGTAATACCAAATCAATGTGGTCTTTATTTGCAACTTCACCCAGACCTAGTAAAGCGCCTCGATATTTTTCGTTAGGGCCTTGATGGATAACCCTTTTATAATACGAAACAAAGTTTGTTATATTTTGTTTCTCTAATAAATATCTTGCGATCGACCTGATTGAACCATTTTTATCCAATAAAGTTTCCTCTAGAATAGGTATACTTTCTTTAAGATGGAAAGTGTTGTATTTCTGTAAAACTTCGACTCGTATTTTAGGAAACTTATCTCTACTTAGAATTGGAAAGATATCATTAAACTTTTTTATGCTTATATCATTAAGTATTTCTTTCATTAAAATAAATCTTAAATGAGGTTCACTTTCTTGCAGTAGATAGTTTAATAATGCCTCTTTGTTAAATGTTTTTGAATGAATCATAATTTTATAACAAAAAAACCTAACTTTATTAAATTCAGATTTTGTTCCTTGCTCTAGGAACGCAATAGCTTCTTTTTGTGCAAGAAACTGTAAAATCTTTTCAATAAGCACACTGTGGTCAGCACGCTTAGCGTTTCGCAACTTAAATACAATCGGTAAATTTTGTACAATTTCCTTACCATACTTTATAGAAATTCTATTTTCAAAATTCATTCTCGCTACACGCCTAATTTCTGGGACCCAGTCATTACATCTAAAAAGAAAGAATGGTATTTCTCTCCCCGTTTCAAAATTTGCCAAAGTATGTAACGCTTTCTCTCGAAAGTACCCGTTTGGATGAAATGTACACAACCCTAAAATGGATACTCTTTCCTCTTCGTTCATACTGGTTAATAGCAAGTTTCTTGGTGACTCATTTCCCCAATCGTAACTCCAATCCATAGATGTTCTATCTCTAAAAATGGTATCTAGATTTGCCATTTGTGTGTACGTCAAATTCATAACACATTTGTGTAGAATTTGAGCCGTTCTAACTTTTTCTTCATCTGATTTCGATAACATAAATAAAAAAGCTAGTGGGATTTTAGTCCATTGATTATCGTTTTCTATAGAACATAGTACCTCCTCTTTATATTCCTTAGTGTATAAGTCTGCAGGATATTTTTTTGTTCGCTTAAAGAAGTCCCAGTTCATTTAATCTGTTCCCTTCGAAAATTTTAGGTATATCCGATAGTCTGCTTAAAATCATAACTTTAATCCATTACATCAGTTGGAGTTGCTTCTTTTAAAAGAATGATGCCGTCATAAGCCTTATTCGGTATCATTTCAATTGTGTAAAACCTTTTTAATCGCTTTTGCCAAGAACGAAAGTCATCACCTACGTTTATCATTTTTTGTTCCGATTCTATAATACTCATCAATTCCTCTGACTCACTAGCTTTATCAAAATCAATGTAAAAGACATTTGACTCTACTTTACGAAATGCATCAACTAATTCATTATGGTTCTCTATTTTATACTTTTCTCTTCTATTCGATCCGCGGTTTAAGGCTTGAAATTCACTATTCGTTAAGTCGGTGCCAATCGCAAAATACTTGGACCCATATAACTCATCTAAGTAACTTCCCATCGTTTTATAACCAGCTAATGAAGCAGACGTTTTTTCGATATGCCCATTATGTCCGGAGAAGAATACCTTATCATGATCAGCTTCAAATTCCGAAATCCATTGCAAATTATCAGTTAAATACTGGTCGCGCAGTTGTTGATAATTCCCTTCATTTAGAAATAGCTTTGTTCTTTGTTTCATAAGTTCTGCGTATTTTAAAGCAAACGCAAATGCATCCGGTGATGAATGTTTAGTATACGCTACTTCGTTTGCTTGCAGATCAAAAATGATATCATCAAGCACCTGATCTATTTTTTTCAGCTGCTTCTCTGATAACGATCTCATTGTATCGTTTGAAGCACGTTCCAATTCAACTGCATAACTTTGTTTCACATTCTTGTTAACAACTTCATAATAGTCAAGTAAACCTTTTTTACTGTAATCATATCGTTGCATATCGTTTCCATAAAAATATATTTTCTCATCGTCACTAACCCTAGCGTTATAATCATGCATCCATTGAACGAGTTCGATCATTTGCTCCGTTTTATAAATGCTGTAATCAAGTGCGTATACAGCTTCTTTTGCAGTACCTTTTCCATGTACAATAAACTGATTAATTACTTGTCCGCCACCAAAATCCCCTTCTATTACAAACACACGGACATGTTCATTTTTAATTAATGTTTCAAATACATCTTTTTTTAACTTCTGAAGTTCTACATTACCATGCGTTGCCTCTCCCAAGCCAATTATTCTTACATCATCCGGAATATTCATTTTATTTACAGATGAAACATATTTTTCTGCTTCATCAAATACTTTACCATTATGACTGCACCCTAATAATACAATCATCAGACAAACTATCGTCCATAAGAAAGGTTTCTTTTTAGAAAAAATCATCTTTCAATCCCCCTACTTATCATTTTTAAAAATCGAATATTTTCTACAGGGCTTGTAGAAGCTGCCACCTAAAAAATAGCGGTATGAGCCAAAATCTAACTCAAAAGTACAAACAGGGATTCAAATAAAAATGCTTTCCAAAATTATGCGCCTTGCAATACCCAAAGACCTTCAGTTAAATATATACCTAAGCCCAGATGAGTAACCCACACGCATTGTAATTCATGACAATAATAACATAGGAGATTTAGTATGACTTTAATTTTTTTTCTTATTTATATAGCGCTGACATTGTTGAATAAAATCTTGAAGCAGTGTAGGTTCTTTTTTCTTTAATATACAAATTTCATAGTGTAAGCATTCAAATAAAGATCTTGAACTGTAAAAAGCTAGTCGACTATGGAATGAATTAGGATCTTCCTGAGGATTAAAAAGCAAGTAAGCGTTTAGGAAACAATCTGCAATATTGTTGAATTGATCAAAGTCACCAAAAACAAGATAGCTTCTCACATGCATTTGTGACAAAAAATAGGCAACATCCCAAGCACAATCTCCTCGAAAGTGATCATCTAAATCAATAACAGTAACCTGTCCCTCATTGACAAAAATATTGTCCACATGAAAATCACCATGTAAAAAAGTGGTATTTTCATCTTTTAAATGTTGAGAATGGTGTAGTAACATATTATAAACCGCTTCTATATCCGTTTTTTGACTTGGAATGAGCTCTACCAAATCATGATAAAAATTTTCAAGATTTGATTTTGATCGATTCACAAAAGTAGATGAAATTTTCGGGCAAGATATCTGGTGTAGCTTTGTCAAAAAGTAAGCAACTCGAAATATACTTTCCATGATTTTAGTATTGGTGCTCGACATAATGTAAGATAACATCGCTTCTCCACGCATTTTTTCTGTCATAATCGCTTGATACGATTGAAAATAATGAAGCGGACGTGCTATTGAATAATTTGCGGATTGAAATCCATTCATCCACAAGTGATGATTCATTTGGTAAGATTTTTCCACATCTGATTTATTCTCATATATCTTTAGAAAAACGTGATCAACTTGATTGCGACTATGCTTCGTATGAAAGACAATTTCATATTCAATTATTAGCTTGTACACACGCTCTGCTCGCGATATAATTCTGACCTCATCCACTTTTCTTTTGTACTGATAACTGCTATGATATGCAATAGAAATTTCTTCTAATGATGGATATAACATGTTATTTTCCATCGTCTCCCCCTTTTTCTTCATGCCATAATACCCACTTTATTCGATTACGCGTGAGCGCGCGACGGCTCCTCGATTAAAACGTTCAGATCAAACACCTCCTGCCAATAAAATTGGATGAAGCTACCCCTTTTTGATCCTGTGTATTTGCTTTAGAAACCGCAATATATGTGTGTATTTAATCCTTCATTAAACATTTAATTCTATAATTTATGAAAACTTTTATTTCCTATTTTATATATTTTGCTTTTGTCACAAAGGATGTAGCTACCTTTTCGATCAATTATTCCTGCTCTAGTTTCAACACTTTACCAAAAAACCATTAGATAATCATATCTAATGGTTTTTTGGTATACGGTGCAAGTTAACTTCAAATCTACACCGAGGGGTGTTGGTTTGGAATAAAGTGTAAATGAAATGCTTTTCAAACCTTATTTAGTAAGAACTAAAAAAAATTCATTTTGAAAAAAGATTGATTAAAATGGATTCTTTTATTGGCAATTATTGTTAGTAAATTTGCTCATCTGAAGTAACATAGAAAATTTAGTATGACTTTAATTTTTTTTCTCATTTATATAGCGCTGACATTGTTGAATAAAATCTTGAAGCAATGTAGGTTCTTTTTTCTTTAATATACAAATTTCATAGTATAAGAACTCAAATAAAGATCTTGAACTGTAAAAAGCTAGTCGCTTATGGAATGAATTAGGATCTTCCTGAGGATTAAAAAGCAAGTAAGCGTTTAGGAAACAATCTGCAATATCGTTGAAATGATCAAAGTCACCAAAAATGAGATAGCTTCTCACATGTATTTGTGCCAAAAAATAGGCAACATCCCAAGCACAATCTCCTCGAAAGTGATCATCAAAATCAATAACAGTAACCTGTCCCTCATTGACAAAAATATTGTCCAAATGAAAATCACCATGTAAAAAAGTAGCGCTATTATTATTTATATTTTCAGAATGATGTAGTAACATATTATAAATGTATTCTATATCCGTTCTTTGACCTGGGGTGAACGCCATCAAATCATGATAAAAATTCTCAAGATTTGATTTTGAACGATTCGCAAAATTAGATGAAATTGTTGGGCATGTTAATTGGTGTAGCTTTGTCAAAAAGTAAGCAACTCGAAATATACTTTCCAAGATTTTAGTATTGTTACTCGACATAATGTAAGATAACATCGCTTCTCCACGCATTTTTTCTGTCATAATCGCTTGATACGATTTAAAATAATGAAGTGGACGTGCTATTGAATAATTTGCAGATTGAAATCCATTCATCCACAAGTGATGATTCATTTGGTAAGATTTTTCGGCATCTGTTTTATTCTTATATATCTTTAGAAAAACGTGATCAACTTGATTGCGACTACGCTTCGTATGAAAGACAATTTCGTATTCAATTATTAGCTTGGACAAACGTTCTGCTCGCGATATAATTCTGACCTCGTCCACTTTTTTTTTGTACTGATAACTGCTATGATATGCAATAGAAATTTCTTCTAATGATGGATATAACATGCTATTTCCCATGTACTCTCCTTTTTTCTTCATGTCATAATACCCATTCTATTCGATTACGCGTGAACACGCGACGGCTCCTCGATTAAAATGTTCAGATCAAGCACCTCCTGCCAATAAAATTGGATGAAGCTATTCCATTTTGATTCTGTGTATTTGCTTTAGAACCCGCAATATATGTGTGTATTTAACCCTTTATCAAACATTTAATTCTATAATTTATGAAAATTTCTATTTCCTATTTTATTTATTTAGCTTTTGTCACAAAGGATGTAGCTACCTTTTCGATCAATTATTCCTGCTCTAGTTTCAACACTTTGCTAAATTGTTCTTTTTCTGTTCGACAAAAAAACCATTAGATAATCATATCTAATGGTTTTGGGTACACGGTGCAAGTTAACTTCAAATCGACACCGAGGGATGTATTTTGTTAAATCTCTTACTCCACCGTTACACTGGTTTATCCACGTCATAACCACGCGCAAGGCATGCGTAGTAAGCAAGTAGTTGGAGCGGGATGACGGTAATCACTGGAGAGAAGAGATCATTTACCGCTAGAGGGCAGTAGTGTCGATTAACCAAAATTAAATTACAAACATTCTTCCATGTTAAAATGCTGGAATGCATGGTATACAGAAACCATCTAACTAATTGGAAGGGATCCGTGTTATCACACAAAGAAAAAAATAATTTGATTCAGTTTTTCAAAATGACGATGGGACTCACACATTGACCTATGAAATAGGTAATAAGAGCAGTGTACATTTGACCATATACGGCATTGAGTGTGGTTCTAAATAAACATTTTCCATTTAGGGGATCATTTCACACGCTCCAAAGCATTTATGCGTAGAAATCCTATTTGACAATACAACACCCTTTCATTCTAGCTTGATTTCATTCTTACGTCCCATATACCAGTGGTAAAATGAGGTAGCTAGCTCTAACGGTACATCGTCAACGCCAGCATGATGCACTGGTTTAGCTCGATGAATTGTTCCGATAGATGCAAGTCCAACCATTTGTTGTATGATATTCCGAGTTACTTTCACTTCAATGATCTTATCCCTTTTTGATATGAATAAAGAAGTGGTCATCCCCCCTGTTTTGAATTGAATGAATTGATTATTCAAAATGAATCGTGTATTCATGAATTCTAGCAGTCTTAATACAGCAATAAGAATAAACAGCACAGCAGATAAGATCCACCAAGCTTGCTCCACTTTTAGAATACTTGGTCTGAAATAAAATAGGATAGCCGTTGCAATGAACCAGATCCAACTCGGCTTAATCAAACGTACCCATAGAGATTTTCTCGGGAGACGAATCATCTTTTGCTTTACTTCGTAAGAAGGTAAAATTTCCGAAACCATTTCATATGCCCGTTTAACAGGTAAAAATGGATAGAGTGAATTGATTTCAAGTGTCTCTTCGTCAGAACTCAAACTGCCTGCACTGGTCAGTTTTACTTCGGCAAGACCAAGCAATCGTTTCATGATGGACTGCTTAATTTCAATTGCCTGCACTTTTTCTTTTGATATTGAAAAAGAAGTTTCTTCGATTACACCTTTGGTAATGTAAATACGATCATGGTCTGAGGAAATTTGATATTTCCCATATGCTAAAAATGTTCGCACGATACCGAAAGTAACTGAAGCAATGACGAGTACCATGATGATGATCGTCACCATCCATTCAGAGCTTATGATATTCATAAAAACTCCTTTGGCTTCTTTTTCCATATGAAAAATGCCATTGATTTTAGAATAAAACGAACCCACTAAAGGAATAAGAATTAAAAAGCTTAATGAAGTAAAGGATGCTTTTAAAATGTCCATTTTCGTCGGCTCAAAATGAATATTACGATTTAGATTCGCATGTTTTGTATCTTTCACATCATCAGTGGTCAATGCATCGCCGTCAGTACTTTTTATATGTGCTTCCAATCGATCTGCTTCTATGTGAGAAATAACTTCAAATTTCACAGTAGTTTCCTCACCTGTCATTCCAGTTTCAAAATGAATTGAAGTTACTTTAAAAACCCGATGAAAATAAGATGTATGTCGATGAACATTTTGTATTTTTGAAAAAGGAATGGTTTGCTCAGATTTAATGAAGATTCCTTTGTAAAGGTGAAAAGATTTATGATCAAGTTTGTATTTATGGGTGAACCACGTCCATATAATGGTTATAACCATAATTCCGAAAGCTGCAAAAATAATAATCCTACCGTATATTATGAAGCTAGATTCCGAATCCGCTTTGATCACGAATAAATACACCACAAAGAAGATAAATCTTTTGGCTAGTGTCCATAAATGAATAAGCATGAGAAGTGGATGGTGTCGTTTCGTCTTAGTCATGATTCTACTTCCTTAATTTTTGCATAATGCGCTACCTGATTTCTTAACTTGATAGCAATGTCTTTAGATAGGACAGGTATAGTGTGGGATGACCCCATTGTTTCAATTGAAATTGAGTAGAGTTCATATTTTCTAAGTATGGGGCCTTGTTTAGTTGCAACCGATTGAATTTTTGTCATCGGGACAAGCTCATGCTTTTCATATAATACACCCGATTTCAATTGTAAAAACTCTTCATCTATATCATAGCGCCAGTTTTTATAACGTAGTAATGGGTTGATAAATGACCAAACCGTGCCTAGTACAGAGATCACTACTATAGCAATCAGAATCCAACCGATCCATTCTTGCCATGAAAAAAAATAGTCTAGGTAAAGTAACACCCCGATAATCATGAATCCGATTAGATTCATGATCATTTCACTTATAATCCATACTTTGACCGCTTCCTTGGATAATCTTTTTTGAGGCATATTCATTTGGGAATATATAATCATCACCGCCCATATTTCTAAACTACTACTTTTATATATTATCATTAATACGATTCATCAAGAAATATATCTTCAAGTGATGGTTCTTCCACTTCTACACGAAGGACGTCTACCTTATACGGACTAAATGCTCGTATCATTTCAGCAATCTCATTTTCTTCATCTATATTGATCGTTACATAGTTGTCCCTTAATTAGGGAAATAACCGATGCTGCACGATCGACAGAGTTAGATAAACTTTCCGGCTTTGCATTGGGTGCAGATGATTACATTACAAAACCTTTCAATCCACTTGAAGTCGTCGCAAGGGTAAAAGCACACTTACGCAGACATGCGAGCAAGATATCAGACACATCTCAAACCATCCACATAATGGGACAGTTATAGCATCCATCGATTCGAAGTGGTTTCAAAGGGTTATTGATAACCTATTAGAAAATGCTGTCAAGTATAATCCTTCCGGAACTACGATTACAGTATCCATCTCGCTTATCGAGCAACATCTTATTAAGATTACGATTGAAGACAATGGCATAGGTATGGACAAGGAAACCCTAGATAAACTCTTCCAGCGTTATTACCGAGGTACCAACACAAGCGATTCTGGTAACGGAACTGGACTTGGAATGGCCATAACGAAACAATTGGTGCAACTTCATGGAGGGTCTATCAATGTGAAAAGCACGCCACAAAAAGGGACAACTGTAAGAATCATTTTCCCGTTATTTTAGGATTGAATCAGCTTTGTAAAATCAAGTGTCGTAATTGGAGTTGGTTTACCCAATATCAGTTTTCTCTTGCACGCCAATCGTATTTAAATCAGATAGATTGATACAAGAGTCCGTATATGAGCATAAGACGTAAACAAAGTAAATCAGGAATGTAAGCCAACCACTGATCCTCCAGTTAACCTTTCTTAAATTCGTACACATCGTTTTCTGCATCTGTTTCGATGAAATCCGTATAAATGAGCCCCTCATCTATAATTTTCGAATCTTCATATATCGTTTTTTATATCTTTCCTCACCATGTATTTTTTATTTGCAAAGGAGTGTTTTTTGGGAGAATTGCTAACCCATCTTTTTCATTTCTACTTTTTTGACAGCAAGTAAGACGCTTTCTTGTAAAATATCTCGCTATTGAAATGGGGAGGATTCTCATTCCAAGCCCTAAAAACATGAACTCCACCTCTTATACGTACCTTTAGCCTCAACTTTGTTTTATGCTTTTTTATTTACAACATAAAACCCCTTTAGACTGTCACATCTAAAGGGGTTTTATCATTTCTTACTCCACCGTTACACTTTTCGCCAGATTACGTGGTTTATCCACGTCATAACCACGCGCAAGGCATGCGTAGTAAGCAAGTAGTTGAAGCGGGATGACGGTAATCACTGGAGAAAGGAGATCACTTACCGCTGGGATGTAGATCACTTCATCTACGGTTTTTTCGAGCTCGTTATTTCCTACAGTGGTTAAACCGAGTACGTGAGCACCACGCGCTTTAACTTCTTCTACATTGGAAACCATTTTATCGTAAATCGCTGGCTGAGTAGCTAAGGCGATGACAGGGATACCTTCTTCAATCAGCGCGAGCGTTCCGTGCTTGAGTTCACCTGCTGCGTATGCTTCAGAGTGAATATAAGATAGCTCTTTTAGTTTGAGTGATCCTTCTAGTCCCACAGCATTATCTAGCCCACGACCCAGGAAGAAAAGGTTATTATGCTTAGCAATTGAAGTCGCAAATGCTTTTACTGTTTCTTCTTGTTGTAAGACTTCTTCTACTTTCTCAGGTAATTGTTTCAGTTCGCTGATGATTGTCGTAATTTCAGCAGCCGTTTTCAATTCTTTTTCTTGTGCGAAGTAAGCACCTAATAGGTAGATCGCAATGAGTTGCGAAGTGTAAGCTTTGGTCGAAGCTACGGCAATTTCAGGGCCTGCCCACGTGATCATCACATCATCAGCTTCACGCGCAACGGATGAACCTACGACGTTGGTAATCGCAAGTACACGTGCGCCTTGACGTTTTGCTTCACGAAGCGCCGCTAATGTATCCGCAGTTTCACCTGACTGGCTCACTACGATCACAAGCGTCTTTGCTGTAATGATCGGATTGCGGTAACGATATTCAGAAGCTACGTCGCACTCTACCGGGATACGCGCGAGATCTTCTATTACATATTTACCTACAAGTCCGGCATGATAAGCGGTTCCACAAGCTACAAAATGAATTCTTTCAATTTCATTGATCTCTTCTTTGTTTAAACCAATTTCATTGGTTAAATCAACTGTTTCCTCTTTAATACGGCTACCAAGGGTATCTCGAATCGCTTTCGGTTGTTCATAAATTTCTTTCATCATGAAGTGGTCATAGCCACCTTTTTCAGCAGTGGTAATATCCCAATCCACAGTCATGACATCTCGTTCGATTTTTGTTCCGTCCAATCTCATCAAATGAACGTGATCAGGCGTAAGCACAGCCATTTCACCATCTTCTAAGATGTAGATATCCCGTGTATATTTGAGGATAGCAGGAATGTCAGATGCGATAAAGTTTTCTCCTTGTCCGATTCCGATGATGAGCGGGCTTGCATAACGCACAGCAATTAATTTATCTGGTTCGTATTCACTCGTAATCGCAAGCGCATAAGCGCCCTCTAAATGCTTAACTGCAGCTTGCACAGTAGCTAGTAAGTCACCGTTCCATAAGTCAGCCAATAAGTTTACGATTACTTCTGTATCGGTCTCAGAGCGGAAAATGTAGCCTTTAGCGATTAATTTTTCTTTTAACTCCAAGTAGTTTTCAATAATACCATTATGCACAACAGCAAAGCGATCGCTGTTATCCATGTGTGGGTGGGAGTTGGCATCAGATGGTTTTCCGTGTGTAGCCCAGCGGGTATGCCCAATACCGATTGTTCCCGGTAAGGATCGCACCTGTAATTTGTCCTCTAAATTACGAATTCTTCCCATCGCTTTGGTAAGTCCAATCGTTTCTCCATTATAGATGGCAAGCCCTGCCGAGTCATAACCGCGATATTCTAGCTTACTTAAGCCGTCTAACAAAATATTTTGCGCTTGCTGCTCTCCAATATAACCTACAATTCCGCACATAAAAATTACCCCCTAAAAATTTAAAAATCCATTTTTCTCTGTTTTTCTGTCAGGCATGTTGATTTGTTTTCGCTTAGAAACAATTTTTGACTAGGATGAATCGACAATACTATTTTAAACGTCACGTTACGGTCTTTGTCTACTGGTCACCCAATAGGTTTAAACCATAACTCTGCGGTTCTGACGTGGAACCGGGAGGTACCCGCCGATCCTTTCGATAAACCTCCACCTCGTCTACTATAGACCTCTCTCTATAGTCCTGGCGCTTTTCAACATGATGCAATGAGCAAATGGTTTATATATCATCCCTCCTCCAACGTATCCTGTTTCTATGCTATTCAAAAAAAAGAAAATTGTAAAGAGTAGCACCGATATTTGGTGCTACTCTTTCTATTCTACCCTAAAACGGCTTGGATTTCATCTGCAATTGTTTTTACAAATTCGTCTAATTTTTTAACATCTGGACCTTCTGCCATTACACGGATGAGAGGTTCTGTCCCAGAGGGTCTTACTAACACGCGTCCATCTATCCCCAGTTCATGTTCTACGGATTGAATCGCTTGCTTAATTTTTTCGTTTTGATCCCAGCCCCGTTTATCTTTCACACGCACATTAACAAGGATTTGTGGGTATTTGGTCATCATTTTTGCGAGTCCATTTAAGGTTTGCGCCTTTTCTTTGATCACACGGAGTAGTTGAAGGGCTGTCAGCATGCCATCTCCAGTGGTGACATAGTCTAAAAAGATAATATGTCCAGACTGTTCTCCACCTAAGTTATAGCCACCTTCTCGCATTTTTTCAATGACATAGCGGTCACCCACTTTTGTTTGACAGGTTTGAATATGATTTTCTTCAGCCGCTTTAAAGAACCCGATATTACTCATCACAGTCGTTACGACTGTATCCTCCTTAAGTAAACCGATTTCTTTCATATAACTTGCACAAATGCTCATGATTACATCACCATCGATGAGTTCTCCTTGTTCATCAACAGCAATAAGGCGATCGGCATCCCCATCAAATGCGAGTCCAACATGAGCACGTTTTTCAAGTACGGTTTTTCGTAGCGCCTCAGGATGAGTAGAACCACACCCCTTATTAATATTGATGCCATCTGGATTAACATGAATCGCGGTAACATCTGCACCTAAATCACGAAGCAGCTCTGGAGCTAACTGATAAGCTGCGCCGTTGGCACAGTCAACAACGATATGCATCCCACATAAGTCGGTATCAATCGTTGATTTTAAGTGTTCCATATAAAGCTGTACGGCTTCCGTTTCCTCCGATATGCGTCCTAATTGCGCACCTGCTGGACGAGGTAAACGATCTTCTTGACTATCCAGCAACGTTTCGATTTCAGCTTCCATCTGATCGGTTAATTTAAAACCATCCGATCCAAAAAACTTAATTCCATTATCCTCAAATGAATTATGAGAAGCAGAAATCATCACACCTGCGTCAGCTTCCAAACGCCGGGTTAAATAAGCGACTCCTGGTGTACTCACAACGCCTAGTTTAACGACGTTACATCCTATAGATAAGATACCTGCTATTAATGCAGACTCCAACATTTGACCAGATAAGCGTGTATCTCCACCAATTAATACTTTGGCTTGTTCTTTTCCCTTTGTTAATACATAGGCACCAAATCTGCCTAAACGATAAGCAAGTTCAGGTGTGAGCTCCGTATTCGCTACTCCTCTTACACCATCCGTACCAAAATATTTTCCCATCTGTCTTCTTCCTCCTCAACAATTCTCCTAAAGTTCCATCATGATTTTATTTCAACTGTTGCTTTATATGATTTCTCATTTAACACTTTAAGGTAAGGCGGTAATTTAAATACAATAGGGATTTGATGTTTCCCTTCCGGTAAATTTGACAGATCAACTACAGCTTTCATATCACTACTACTGATTTGTTTTAGAAGGGCTGGTGCGCCTGATAAGGTAATATCTACTTTTTCACGTTTGGGTTTTTGAATCTCCGCACTTAATCCTTCACCGATACCTGTTAATTGCAGCGGGATGTCATTCATATTTTTCTGCTCAGCACGAACCATTTTAACATAGATTTCTATGTTTTGGGGTTCTACTTTTATCGCTTCTGGTTGTGTGTCAATGTCTAGTTGAATGGTTTTATCTTTCGTCACACTAGATAAATCTAATTTAGGTCCTAAATAATACTGCAGAGAATCGAGATACGTTTGAGGACCAAAAACGGTCACTTCTTTTATATCGGTATCAATACTTTCAACAGCAAATCCAGGCGGGGGTTGTTTATCAACCTCGATCTGTATCGGGACTTTCTTGTCTGGACTCGTGATCGGGACCTCTACCTGCACAACTTCAGGATCGATTTCTACATTGGCTATCGGACCACTATCACCATAGGCTTGTAGTTTCACTTGCTTCGATATCTTTGTTTTCGCATCAGAGATATCAACAACGGCTTGCACAGTTTTTAATTGTTCAAGCGTGCTTCCTGCTCCACGTACAATCGCACGTTCTGGAGATAGTATCGGTTCATTTACTTTAAATCCTTCTGCCACAGATCCGAGTAAATGGATATCTACTGCTATTTCTTTTTGGACCCGCTTTTCAATCGTGACATCTACACTGCTCGGACTTACAACATAATTAACACCAAAAGGAAGATTCTTCACTTTAACCTTCACATTACGGTGCGTTCCAGCTGATAATTGTTTTACATCTACATAAGCGGTATAGTTAATGTTATGATCTTGCAAAGTCGCATTACTACCGTACAATTCTAATGCAACTTCAGAAGGTGTTATTTTGGCTACTTCCTGGGTATCTTCGTTATAAATTGGTTCGATTTTTACATTTGATACTAATAAGGAAGGCCCTTCGGAGGTAAAAGACAGGTCAGGGTTTGTTACTGCTGCCCATACCATAATGGCTAGTCCAACAGATATAATACGTAAAATAAGGTCACTTTTTAACCATTTACTCATCTGCCGTATCATCCCCTTTTCTGCTCCATCTCCACATCGTTGCAGACGCTTTCTTTTTGGCTGATGGTTTTAATTCTTCATATAAGCGAGAAACCAGTTGTTTCTCCGATAACCCACGTTCAATTTTTCCTTTCAAGGCAATCGAAATGAGCCCTGTCTCTTCAGAAACAATAATGACGAGGGCATCCGAATTTTCACTGATTCCAATCCCCGCTCGGTGTCTAGTTCCTAGTGCCTTACTAATAAAGGGATTTTCTGTTAGCGGTAGATAACACCCCGCAGCCATCATTTGTTTGTTACGAATGATTACAGCACCATCATGGAGTGGACTATTGGGAAAGAAAATGTTTTGAATCAATTCACTACTTAAGGTTGCCTCTAGCTTTACGCCAGTCTCCATATAATCATTTAGTCCGGTAACCCGTTCGATCACAATTAACGCACCAGTACGACTCGCTGCTAAATCGGTAACCGCTTTGGTGAGCTCTCCTACTACCTGTGTTGTTAATTGCTCCTCTACCTGGCGACTTCGACCGAGTAGCCCTCCTCGCCCTAGACGTTCTAAAGCACGACGCAGCTCTGGTTGAAAAATAATCATAATCGCAATAATACCCACGGAAAATACTTTTTCAATCATCCATCCGAGGGTTTTTAAATCAAACACATTACTTAGTATCCATATTAATAC
This sequence comes from Polycladospora coralii, assembly GCF_014773435.2. GTDB lineage: Bacteria > Bacillota > Bacilli > Thermoactinomycetales > Thermoactinomycetaceae > Polycladospora > Polycladospora coralii. Next base: position 46,132 of record NZ_JACXAG020000012.1, read on the forward strand.
AAGTACAGTCATGCCTTGTAATAATTGCACCCCACGAGTACCTCGTAATAATACCAATACTTGATAGATGATATAGCTTACGATCAATATATCAATCGCATCATTAAAATACCCTCTTAAACTTAAAAGGAATTCCATTAGCTCCCTCCGTTGTAATATACTCCTACAAGTCCGGCTCCATCGTTCGTCTTGTGTTCATACTAATATGCAGACGCATTTATGTAAATACATGCCAATTATGATAACTCGCATAATTTTCCAGTGTCAACTCAACTACAACCTCATACAAAGGACTCTCCACCTCAATGAAGAGCCCTTCGCATAGGTCAACCTGTGTTACGAAGCCCTGCGGCAATACCATTTATTGTAAGTAGTACTTGCTCTAATTGTTCCTCTGCTAAAACAGGATCAGTTTGACCTCGTAGTTGTTTTAGTAGATATACTTGAATAAAGCTAAGCGGGTCTACATAAGGGTTTCGTAAACGAATCGAATCTTGGATCACTTTATTATGATCTAAGATCTCATTTTGATTCGTCATCTCCAACAGTTTTTGATACGTGAGATGATATTCATCTTCGATCAATTTAAACATTTTCTCGGCCAATTGTTGATCTGAGACGAGCGAAGTATATTCTTTCGCTATGGTTAAATCCGCTTTAGCAAGTGCCATTTGTATATTATAAATTAGCGACTGGAAGAAGGGCCACTGCGCATACATATCTTTTAAAACCGCTATCCCTTCTGGACGTTTCTCTAAAAATTCCTTAATACCTGTACCGGCAGCAAACCAAGCTGGGAATACATATCGACTTTGCGTCCAAGCGAACACCCATGGAATCGCCCTTAAGTCAGAAAAGGAATTGCTATTTTTACGACGTGTAGGTCGTGATCCGATTTTTAATTCTCCCACTTCCGGTAAAGGCGTTCCCTCATTGAAAAATGTAATAAATTCGGGTGTTTGCAAGACCAAAGTTTGATATTTTGTCAGTGTGTAGGAAGCAATCTCATTCATCACTTTCATCCATTCTGACTTACTATCTATGCCTTCATCAAAAAGAGCATGTGTAATGGAAAGCATTAGGGCTGAAGTAGCTTGTTCTAAGCTTCTCTTGGCAATAGCTTGTTGTGCATAACGTGAGGACAACACTTCGCCTTGCTCTGTAATTTTGATACCGCCTAAGGTTGCTTTACTTGGATTAGCCATAATACTCCGATTTAGCGAGCCACCACCCCGACCAAGTGCACCACCCCGACCATGGAAAAATTTAGCTTCCATGCCATGCTTTTTAATTAAACGTGTAAGATTTTCCTGTGCTTGATAAAGCTCCCAATTCGCACTCATCACGCCACCATCTTTATTACTGTCTGAGTAACCCAGCATAATTTCTTGTACAGCATGGTCTCCTCTAAAGTTTGGTGTAAAAGCTGGGTGAAGGAAGTAAGATTCCATGATTTCCTCTGCCCGATGTAAGTCATCAATCGTTTCTAGTAATGGCACGACATGTAATCGCATTTTAGCTTTGCCTGCTCTTTTTTGGTACAAGCCCACTTCTTTAGCAAGTAACATCACTTCTAAGAGATCACTTGTATCCTGGGTCATACTAATGAGGTAGTTTTGGATGGCACCCTCACCAAACTCATTTTTTACACGCACAATGGTGTGAAATAGGGCTAAGCATTTTGTTGTCTCTGCTGAGTAATCACTATAGGTCGAGGTGAGCGGCCGTGGATCTTCCAATAGATCCGTTAATAACTGACGCTTATCCTGCTCATCAAGTTGATCATACTGAGATTGAATCCCAAGTGTAGCAAGGATTTCCGTAATGGCTTTCTCATGCTCAGCACTATGCTGACGAATATCTAATGTAAGGAGATGAAAACCAAATAACTCTACTTGTCTCATTAAGGTTTTGACATCTTGTTCGGCAATCATCGTGGCATGATGTGCACACAGGCTTTCATAGATTAAGGTCAGGTCTTGTAAAAACTGATTGGCATCATCATAAACACCTAATTCTTTTTTACCTGCTAAAGTGTGCCGTAAGCGAGCAAGGATATACGTTCCTTTACGACGGTATGGTTCATGTTGGTTTCGCCATTCTCCTTGCCCAATATCTTCTGTGTAGACCTCTTTTTTATCTTGTTCTAATGAATCGATCAGGGCCTTAGATATCTCAATTTTACGTGTGGAATAACTAAGCTTCTGAATCAAATTCTGAATCGCTTCTTCATACTTTCGAATAACAAGTGAACGTTGTAAATGAAGTGTTTCCCACGTGATTTCAGGTGTAACTGATGGATTTCCATCCCGATCGCCACCGATCCAGGAGCCGAAACGCAAAAAGGAAGGTATCGACCACTGATAATCAGGATAGTACTGTTTTAAGCTCAACTCTAACGTTTGATGAATTTGGGGTAGGATGTCAAATAGTGTTTCATCCATGTAAAAGAGTCCATTTCTAACTTCATCTAATACAGTGGGTTTCCGCTGACGTAGCTCATCACTTTGCCACAGTGCGGTCACTTCACCACATATTTTTTGATGAAGGGCCTCTTCTTCTTGTTTAGATAGATGATCTTGATCCAGTTCCATGACATCTTCCGCAATACGATGATGAATGTCTAGAATGGTACGACGCATCGCCTCTGTAGGATGTGCCGTTATGATTAGCTCAAGTGACAGATGCTTGAGTACTTGCTCTACCTGAGTAGCATCCATATTCATATCAAACATTTTTTTGACTGCACTTTCAATCGAAAATGGAAGCCTATTTTCATCATCCTCAAATTGATACTGCTTATGTCGTCGGATGCGATGATTCTGTTCTGCAATATTGACTAATTGAAAGTAAATCGCGAAAGCACGAATGACATCTTTTCGCATGTTGGGCGAGAGCTTTGTGATCTCATTTTTACAGCGCTCCAACCATTCACTTTCATTTGTTATGCGCAACTGCTTGGTGATTTCTCTTATCTTTTCCACATGATTTAATAGTTCTTGCCCACCTTGTTTAACAAGAACTTCCCCTAATATATTTCCTAAATACCGTATATCACGTCGTAACGGTAAGTCTTTAGCTGATTCTTCAGGTGTTTGTTGCGTCAAATTCACCATATTGTCTCATCCTTTCTCTCTAGTACTTCAAATGCATAACCGACTATTGTTGAAAAGATTCCCTTCACTTCCCGTTTACTAACCTATTAATTTCTTATAAGTGTGTAATTACATAATTTACCTATTTCATCGTCAGTTGGAATATTTTCTTTAGCATTCCCCCAACTTGCATTTGGAAACCAAAATCGCCTTAATTACTTGTCTGAAGTAAATTCGTTTCAGCCCAGACTGAAACACCTAGAATCAGTTGGAAAATGGAGATCTGAGCCCTCCTAAAGATCAAGCATTTCGATTTATATGACTTTTCTACTTTACCCTCGTGTATTTTGGTTAATCGACTCTACTCGTCTAGATCAAATGTTGAAAAAGCACACAGAAATTCCGTGTGCTCGTACTGCATTAAATCACGGTTTGTCCTAGCATGGATCCCATTAATGCAACTGCCACCTTAGCCGTCTGATTTTCACGATCCAAGATTGGATTCACTTCGACAAACTCAGCTGATGTTAAAATATTTGCTTCAGCTAACATTTCTAATGCCAAATGACTTTCCCGATAGGAGATCCCTCCTGGTACAGGTGTCCCTACTCCAGGTGCATCTTTTGGATCTAGCCCATCTAAATCAAGGCTTAAATGAACACCATCTGTATCTTGGGATACAATCGAAATGGCTTCTTCCATCACTTGCGCCATGCCAATTCGATCAATATCATGCATACTATATACTTTGATCCCTAAGTTTTTAATTAATTCTCTCTCACCCAAGTCTAATTCACGTGCTCCTACGATAACCGTTTTCTCTGGATTGATTTTAGGTGCGAAGCCACCAATATTAACTAAATCAGGGTGTCCAATACCAAGACTTACTGCTAGTGACATGCCATGTATATTTCCTGAAGGTGAAGTCTCACCTGTATTTAGATCACCATGTGCATCAAACCAGATGACTCCCATATTTTTATGATGTTTGGCTATCCCTGCAATCGTACCGATCGCCATGCTATGATCTCCACCTAATACCAGTGGAAAACGACCGCGCTCTACCACATCCGAAACGACACCAGCCAGTTGTTCATTTACTTGTTTAATCGCACTCAAATATTTTAACGATGATGAGCCCATATCTATAGATTCTGGGCTAGGAATTGCAATATCACCTAAATCCTCTACTTCATATCCGAGACGCTTTATTAAGCTTTGAGCTGAAGCATAACGGATAGCACTTGGCCCCATGTCTACCCCTCTACGACCTTGTCCTAAATCCGAAGGCATTCCAACAATACTGATTGGTTTTTGATTCATTAGATTAACTCCTTGTACTATCAAATTAAACCGATTATATTTTAACATATCACGTACATTAGCGAACAAATGAACATATATGTCATCTAATTAAGTATATAGCAAAAAACACAGTATGACGAACCACTTGTCCGATCATACTGTGTAATTTATAAATGAGCCATGAAGGATTCGAACCTTCGACCCTCTGATTAAAAGTCAGATGCTCTGCCAGCTGAGCTAATGGCTCAAAATAATGGCGGAGCTGACGGGATTCGAACCCGCGATCTCCTGCGTGACAGGCAGGCATGTTAGGCCTCTACACCACAGCTCCGCATCTTCATATTAAAGATGAATATTTCCCTATGTATGAGACAAAAATTCATCTATGGTGACCCGTAGGGGATTCGAACCCCTGCATGCCAGCGTGAAAGGCTGGTGTGTTGAACCGCTTCACCAACGGGCCTTATTGACTTTTCTGGAGCTTCCTACCAGGCTCGAACTGGTGACCTCTTCCTTACCATGGAAGCGCTCTGCCGACTGAGCTAAGGAAGCATGGCTCCTCAGGCAGGACTCGAACCTGCAACCTGCCGGTTAACAGCCGGACGCTCTACCGTTGAGCTACTGAGGAATATTGGAGCGGGTGAAGGGAATCGAACCCTCGCAAACGGCTTGGAAGGCCGATGTTCTACCACTGAACTACACCCGCAAGTGGAGCGGAAGACGGGGTTCGAACCCGCGACCCTCGCCTTGGCAAGGCGATGCTCTACCACTGAGCCACTTCCGCATATTTTTGGTGAGCCATGAAGGATTCGAACCTTCGACCCTCTGATTAAAAGTCAGATGCTCTGCCAGCTGAGCTAATGGCTCATACTTGGCTGGGGTGGTAGGGTTCGAACCTACGCATGACGGAGTCAAAGTCCGTTGCCTTACCGCTTGGCTACACCCCAACAAGTTAATTTATGGTGGAGGGAGTAGGATTCGAACCTACGAAGGCGAAGCCAGCGGATTTACAGTCCGCCCCATTTGGCCACTTTGGTATCCCTCCATAAATGGTGGACGATGACGGGATCGAACCGCCGACCCCCTGCTTGTAAGGCAGGTGCTCTCCCAGCTGAGCTAATCGTCCATATTTTCTTGGTGACCCGTAGGGGATTCGAACCCCTGCATGCCAGCGTGAAAGGCTGGTGTGTTGAACCGCTTCACCAACGGGCCTTGTAGATTGTCAATCTGGAGCGGAAGACGGGGTTCGAACCCGCGACCCTCGCCTTGGCAAGGCGATGCTCTACCACTGAGCCACTTCCGCATATTTTTGGTGAGCCATGAAGGATTCGAACCTTCGACCCTCTGATTAAAAGTCAGATGCTCTGCCAGCTGAGCTAATGGCTCATACTTGGCTGGGGTGGTAGGGTTCGAACCTACGCATGACGGAGTCAAAGTCCGTTGCCTTACCGCTTGGCTACACCCCAACAAGTTATTTTGTGGTGGAGGGAGTAGGATTCGAACCTACGAAGGCGAAGCCAGCGGATTTACAGTCCGCCCCATTTGGCCACTTTGGTATCCCTCCATAAATGGTGGACGATGACGGGATCGAACCGCCGACCCCCTGCTTGTAAGGCAGGTGCTCTCCCAGCTGAGCTAATCGTCCATATTTTCTTGGTGACCCGTAGGGGATTCGAACCCCTGCATGCCAGCGTGAAAGGCTGGTGTGTTGAACCGCTTCACCAACGGGCCTTATTGACTTTTCTGGAGCTTCCTACCAGGCTCGAACTGGTGACCTCTTCCTTACCATGGAAGCGCTCTGCCAACTGAGCTAAGGAAGCATGGCTCCTCAGGCAGGACTCGAACCTGCAACCTGCCGGTTAACAGCCGGACGCTCTACCGTTGAGCTACTGAGGAATATGACCAGTCACACCCTGAAAATTAGAATGGAAGCAAGTGTATGGGAGAACAAAATCAAATGTAGGTTAAGCCCTCGACCGATTCGTACCTGTCAGCTGAACATATTGCTATGCTTACACCTCAGGCCGATCAACCTCGTCATCTACAAGGGGTCTTACCAAGACCAAAGGTCTTGTGGGAAATCTC
>NZ_JACXAG020000013.1 GCF_014773435.2 Polycladospora coralii
GTTCATTTTCTTCATTGGTTCGATTGTCCTTTTCTCGAAAGGATCCGCTATTTTGGCTCTGACGAATCCACTTATCCAAAGAAGAGGGGGTTAGTTCATACTCCTTAATAATATCTTTTCTTGGCTTGCCATTTTGATATAGTTGCACCATTTGTTCTTTAAACTCAGCTGTAAAAGTACGTCTTGCCTTTCTGGACATAGCTCATTCTCCTCGTTTCACCTGTTGAAACAAGTTTACCTGACCTTATTTTTTCTGTCTAACTTACTGTAGCCGATTCAGGTGTACTCAAATGTGGACGAAGGTCAGAAAAATAAATCACTGTATGATGGGTATGATAAATTGGATTATATTGGACGATGATCTACAAATTTTTATCTCCTATCATGTATGATTTATCATAATGATCAATATCTCTAACTATTACTCCTAAGAGATATTGATATTCCTCGTCTTCAAAAAGTATCACTACGTTGTGCGCTTGGAGTTTATAACTGTTCATGATAGGACTTTCAGAAACTAAAAGCTGGTAACAAGGATCATTATTATAAATTCCATTTCTAAAGACGTGATCTTGTCCATCTAGATTTTTTAATCTTTCGCTTGGTTCCCCGCTAAATTCTAATTGGCATATTTTTGAGTTTGAACCCAGTCGATATGCAATATTAGAATTAAAAGATGACATTAATTGATTATCTTCCTTATCAATCCCCATAAACATATTAAGCCAGTTAGTTTTTTTCAAGCGTAGTGTGGAAGTATTTTTATCACTATTATATTGCACTTGACTAAATAGCTCATCTTTAAACTCATCTTTAAATGCTTCATACATCTTTTCAGAACCAAATTTTTTAATGAATGCAGGCAGCTTACCCATATGGAAAAAAATAGTAAAAAGAAAAGTCGTTGAAAACACAATAACACCGAATATCAAAATGTAGGCTATGAACAGGTTTCCTTTATCGAAGTTATTGGCTATGCCTTCTATACTCCTATATAGTAGTCCGATATAAAAAGGGCCCAGAATTGCTAGTTTTACAAAGGCACTTTTCGTTTTATCTGCCCATATGAGAGCTCCTAAGGATATTACAGCTATAACAATAATCGTTATGACCACAAATACAATAAATGAAGCTTCTATATTAATCACCCTTCAAAAGATAAGATAATCGGGAGAATATATTGAAATACAATCTCCCGATATGATTTACCAGTATCTAAATGCTCTTCTCCAACTTCTAATACCATCTCGAATACTTAATATGCCACTCTTAACGTGCCAAATTCTATACGCAATAATAACCAATAATAATAGCTTTACTGGCTAATATTACTAAGGTAAAAGGGCTAGCACTCCACATGGATACCCGAATCGACCAAGATATTCCCCTCATAATTCTATATAGCCATTTGTTAAATCAGTATAATCCCCACAATATATCTGCTAATCCATCTCTTACTTGTCTGTACCCTTTATACAAATAGTAGAAGAATCTCCACGATATATGACCGTCAGGATCAATATTCATAACTGGTTTGTTATGCGTGTAGCTATATTTATTCAAACTCAATGGCTCTTTTTCGAATCCTAGGAATGTATCTCTTGTCAAAAATCTCCCGTATTTTGGATTATAATATCTGCTTTGCAGAAAGTATAATTCAGTTTCCTTATCATAACGATACCGTGCATAATTATAAGGATTCTCTACATATCCTGTCTCACTTACTAGGTTCCCATAGGTATCATAGTCATAAGTAGCTACGATACTACCACTGGCGTTTGTAAGTGCTACCACATCACCACGAACATTTAACTGATAAGCGTAGGCTTGTTCATTAAGTGTCATGCTGACGGGTTGGATGCTGTTAAAGGTATAACTGGCTAACACTTGGTTCTTCGCACCGGTTTCATGGGTGACGTTTTTGTTTTCGTCGTAATGGAACGTAATGGTTCCCGAAGCTGTGGTTTTGGTCTTACGCATCCCATCTGCACGGTAGGTGTAAGAAGCAATTTCTTTGCCATCTTGATCCTTAACTGCAAGCAAGCGGTTTTCTGCATCGTACGTATAGGTTGTGGTCGAGCTTATCCCACCTTTGGTTTCTGTTCGGGTTAAGCGATTACCAACAGTGTCAAAGGTATAGGCATAAGTGGTGCCATCGGGACGTTGTTCTTTGGTTAGTTGCTCTAATTCGTCATACACGTACGATGTTGTTCCTGCTTTGGATACGACTTGTGTGATGTTTCCTTTAGTATCGTAGGTGTACTTAAATTGATCCAATAAATTCCCATTTTTATCTATGATCAATTGCGATACAGGATCTCCTGCACCATTGTACTGATTAACGGTAGAGGTACTATCTCCCGTTTTACGGCTGGCAATCTGGTCGGTTTCGTCATAGGTAAACCAAGCTTGCTTCACGCCATCTGCTGTAATACTTGTTAATTGATTTTGAGCATCGTATTCATAACCATGACTAAGGGATGTGTTTCCCGTAGTATATTTACGTACTGTAACATTGCCATTCTTATCATAAGCGTAGGCCGTACTACTCCCATATCCAGCTACCGTTTTTAGGGTTTGCGAACGAGAATCCTCCCCATTGAAATGGAGTAGATGAAAGTGAGTGTTGCTCCGTACTCCCTGCTTTTTGGGGGTGCTTAGAGCAACAATTTCCCGCCTGTATCTCTTACTATATGTGTTGTAATTATCCTTTATATATGGCTGATTAATACCTGTATTTGTTACACGATATATAGGAGTAAAAATAATGTAAAGCACACTAGAACTTGCGTGTACAATGTCAACGATCACATTGTTTGGTCTGTCAAATATCGTAGGCATGTACGCGATCGAGAAATTGAATCATACTTGAAAGACCTTTTTCAAGAGATCGCAAATCGTAATGGCTGAAGGGGGTGAACAGGATCATGTCCACGTCTTCGCCTCTGCTCATCCCACATCGTGAAAATGCTGAAAGGAATCTCTGCTAGAAAGTTGTTTCTTAAGTTTCCACGACTAAAAGATAAGTTGTGGGACGGTCATCTTTGGAATCGTAGCTTCTATATTGAAACCAATGGCTCCATTTCTGAGGAAACGATCCGTAAGTACACCCAAAATCAGAAAAAAAAGGGTGAAATCAAATGATGAATTCATACAAATTCAAACTAGAACCGAATCAGGCACAAGCTTATCAAATTGAAACCGCCTTGAATTTGTGTCGCTGGCTGTATAATACAGCACTAGAACAACGGAAGTTTGCTTATGAAAAGCGTAGAATGACGTTAACTTTCTACACGCAAAAGAAAGAATTAACACAACTAAAGAGCCATTTTATTGCATTCACAGGCGTATACGCACAAGTTCTTCAAGATGTTCTCCATCGTCTCGATAAGGCATTTAAAGCATTTTTCCGTAGGATCAAAGCAGGTGAAAGGCCCGGATATCCACGATTTCAAGGCAAGAATCGTTATGATAGCTTTACATACTCACAAAGTGGGTTCACGCTTAATGGTAAATAATATGCTTGTTTCTCTTGTGAAGTTGAACCTGTAGCGCATGTAACAGGGAAACAAATCGGTGTAGATCTGGGTGTCAAACATTTGGCTATTGGTGCGTTCTTCGAACACCCTAAGTACCTTAGAAAGTCTGAGCGTAAGCTCAAACGACTCCAACGGATCGTATCCAGACGAAAAAAGATCAAATCGTCGCAGAAAAGTAGTTTTATTACTAGCCAAATTGCATGAATACATCGCCCATGTTGACGCTGGATGGAATCAGCTTGTTCAATTCACGACTTACAAAGCAGCGTATGCTGGTAAGCAAGTGATACAAGTGGATCCATACAATACGTCACAAGCTTGCTCGGAAAGCGGTCTAATTGTAAAGAAGGGACTAAAAAATCGCGTTCATAGCTGTTCTTGTGGCTATACAGAAGACAGGGACATCAATGTAGCAAAAAACATCCTCAAAAAAGCAGTAGCCTAAACCGATCTCAGGCAGGGAACGTGCCTTCGCGGAGAGTGCGACGTTGGTCGATTCAATGAAACGAGAAGCTCGCCACTTCAATGGCGATGTAGTTCACAAATCCTATTGGTAAAGATGATACTGGTAGACCACTAAAATGGGTTAGAGTTATTATTAGTTCCAGTGGTAAAATGAGGAGTGCATTTTCCGTACGAGGACCATTACGTTTACCATAACTTGATCAATTCAACTGATTACAATAATTTTAGGAGTTGAAACAGCAATATGGAAGGAAAAAAGGAAAAAATTTTTCAAGCAGTAATATCAAATCAATTGGACGAAGTAAAACAGTGTATAAAGCTAGGTTTAAATATAAATATTCAAAATCAAGATGAGGAGACGGCCCTCATAATTGCCTGTAGGCTTGGTCATACCGAAATGGTGCAATTTTTATTAGAAAATGGTGCTGATGTTCATCTCTTAGATGAATACGACTTGTCACCACTTGTGAATGCGATTGAACCAGGTCATGTTGAAATAGTGAAGTTATTAATCGGCCATGGTGCGGAAATTGACGGTGTGCTTAGGTATGCGGTTAAGGGTCATCACATTAAAATAGCTAAATTTTTAATTGAAAGTGGTGTGGACGTAAATATAGATGGAACAGATGCCTTTATAGGTGCATCATGGGCAGGCAATTTGGAAGAAATGAAGTTATTACTTGATCTTGGTATAGATAAAGATATTCAAGACCCGTGGGGTAATACCGCATTAATAATGGCATCTGGAAAAGGACATGTTGAAGTTGTCAAGCTATTAATTGGCTTGAATGCTGACTCCACACTTACCAATGATAAAGGTTTAACTGCGCTTGCTTATGCGAAGAGAAAGAGACAGGACAAAGTTATTGAGCTTTTGGAGCAATATGAAAATAGTAGAAGCTAGTAGTGAGTAGGTAACGATATAAATGAATGTATAAGTGAGTGAATATCCTGATCAGACAAAGGAAATTGTGGCCGATCATATAGGATAGAAGTTACATATCTCCGATACAGAAAAAGTAGTGCGCCGTTCCAGAATGCAGATTGTAGATGGAGTTCCTTATCGTATTGTGACGACCTATTTACTATCATCGTTAGCACAAGATTTAATTGGTAGAGATGAAGAACAAATCTCTCTATTTGATCACCTAGCACAAAAGGAGTTTTACCCTGTACGCGCTTTAGAGAGCTTAAATTGTCGTACTGCTGCAACCTTAGAAGAAGCCAAGCAGATGAATTTATTGATCTACAAACCGGTTATTGAGATCGAACGCATGATATGGGGTAAGTTTGAAAATCAGGACGAGGAAATTCTTTTTGAATATAGCAAAATCAAATGTAATGCTGAGGTGCATGAGTTTAACTATGATTATGCAATGAAAAATGCGAAAAAACCTAAGTGATAAGGAAGAGGAGTCCAAATTGGAGTTCTCTTTCATTTTCGGCACTTTTTCAGCATGCCTGGTGATCATCAGGCATGCTGAAAAAGACCAAATTGCACACTAGGATGCTGAAACGATAGGTCAAATCATTATTAACAATTGTTATGAAAAAGTAGTGTTTGTTTCTTTTAAAAGATGTCCAAACAGTTATCGTCTGACCTCTTTTTTAATGATAGTTAATGACATCTAAAGTCAAGACGTTTTATAGAAGAATGAAAGGAGTATGACAACATGGAAGGAACAAAGGAAAAATTTTTTCAGGCAGTAATATCAAATCAATTGGACGAAGTAAAACAATGTATAAAGCGAGGTTTAAATATAAATATTCAAGATCAAGATGAGGAGACGGCCCTCATTATTGCGTGTAGGCTTGGTCATACCGAAATGGTGCAATTCTTATTAGAGAATGGTGCTGATGTTCATCTCTTAGATGAATACAACTTGTCACCACTTGTGAATGCGATTGAACCAGGTCATATTGAAATAGTGAAGTTATTAATCGGCCATGGTGTGGAAATTGATGGTGTACTTATGTACGCGGTTTGGGGTCGTCACATTAAAATAGCTAAATTATTAATTGATAGTGGTGTGGACGTAAATATAGATGGAAGAAGTGTATTTATAGGAGCTGCTTTGTCAGCTGACCTGGAAGAGATGAAGTTATTACTTGATTTTAATATAGATAAAGATGTTCAAGACCCGTGGGGCAATACCGCATTAATAATGGCATCTGGAAAAGGACATGTTGAAGTTGTCAAGCTACTAATTGGCTTGAATGCTGACTCCACACTTACCAATGATAAAGGTTTAACTGCGCTTGCTTATGCGAAGAGAAAGAGACAGGACAAAGTTATTGATCTTTTGGAGCAATATGAAAATAGTAGAAGCTAGTAGTGAGTAGGTAACGATGTAATTGAATGTATAAATGAGTGAATATCCCCCGTCATGACACACAGTAGAGGACTTCACTCGTATGAAGGGGTCGCAGGTTCAATGCGCTTCTCCAACACCACACAAGGACAAGAGATGATCTTGTCTTTTTTTAATGGTGATTCAATCCACATTTAAAGTCTGGTAATGGTCTTGAAAATGTGTAAATAAATCGTTTTGAGAGAAGAGAAAGACTAGAAACTGGGTTTATTTATCGTGATTCCTAGTCTTTTTACACTTTCTGAATGTCTGAAGAAGGCTCTTGTTTGTTCAGATCTCCACTTCTATAAGTGGGGCTTTAATCAGGTGGAGTAGAGTCTCCACTTGATTCCCCGATGTTTCAGTCTTGGCTGAGACGGGTTCACTAAGTAAAGGATATAAAGAACCAATTTGTATCAATTTTATTAATATGTACTATGTCACCATAAGAAGCATCTAGTGTTGGTTTGGAATTGTTCGGTGAATAAATAATGATGGAATAGTTGTCACCCCATCCGGCATCATGGATAAAAATAATATCTTTCCCGGATTTTAAAACCAATCCATCGTCGGCTATCCATCTATGAGCTTCAGGTAAACTATATCGATCACTATCTTTCATCAACTTTATATTCTCACTTTGAATCATTTCGACTACTTTCAAACGTTCCTCCAGCTTTAAATAGAAATCAATTTTAAAAGCAAGTGGACTAAGCAACTGAGTGTAAAATATAATGATGAACACCATATTCACAAGTAAGAGATGAATCAAATATGAATAGAACTCCTTTTTCTTAATGATCAAGATACAAAATAAAGACATGATTATTAAGAAAAAGAAGGGATATGTAAAAAACAATAAAAACTCGAATAGAAATGGAAGAAAGTCCATATAAAAAAATCCTAACACATATTTCCCTATATGAGTTATTAGTAACAAATAAGTAAAAATAATTAATATACGTAGCAATCTCTTCATTGATGTCTCCTCTACATTCCTTGCTGTTGTCTTGTATTTCAAATATAGTGTAAAACAATGATTGGGAGTCAGTTGACACCACAGAATTCAATACCATAGCATAAGTTAATACGTTGCAAGGTGATGAATATCTACCAAGTCATACGTGGAGTCTGCAAGATCAAAAAATACAAATGGAATTCGCACCTTATTTACTCATCTTTCAAGAGTTCGGTTAACATTTGACTCTTATTTGAAAGAAAGTATTTAGTAATTGCGTAATGATTTGTGTCTTCATAGCGTACAGGACTTATGGGGACAGTATCAAAATTAATAATTTGAGCTTCTGGGAAGCCAAGTAGTATGGGCGAATGTGTAGCAATAATAAACTGCGCCTGAAAATGAGTGATTGCATGATGGAGTATTTTTATGAAAGCAAGTTGGCGTGAAGGCGATAACGCAGCTTCAGGTTCATCTAAGAGATAAACTCCTTTTTTGTAGAATTCCTTCTCAGAGAGTGCAAGGAAGGATTCTCCATGTGAGCGTTCATGAAGGGAAAAGTCGTAAGGCTGGAAAGAAGGATCGTCCGCTCTTAATTGATCAATATAAGTGGCATAATGGTAAAATGATTCAGCCCTTAAAAAGAAACCTTGATTGATTTTTGGCATCCAAGAAAGTTTAATATAGGGGCCTAGCGCTGATTCAGACTTTTGTAAGTCAAATTGATGGTTTTGGGATCCGCCAGCGGTATTAAATCTACATTGATCTGCAATTGCTTCGAGTAATGTAGATTTTCCTGACCCATTCTCTCCTACAAAAAACGTAACGGGTGAGTGGATTTCTAGATCTTCAAATGAATAGATGGTCGGGATAGAAAAGGGATAATCTCTGGATTTTTTTGATTGATCTGGATATCTTGAATGAATGCTTTTTAAAAAGATCGAAGTACTACTTCCTTTTTGTATTATCCAAATCTCCTCCCTATGATCATGTATTGTAAACCTACATGTAACCTGTATATCACGATGTTTCGTCAAGCCAGCAACAGTGAAACTAGATCAACTCTAGCAGAAACCAGTCCTCACTCTAATTATACCTTAGCATATATGGATGAATATCTCGTTTTAAAAATACATGGGACTGATTGGATGTAAATATACGGATTAAAGTGGAAAATAAGAAGTCCTGTTTATAAGCTCTTGGATAGTGATGGATAGGATATCCTGTTTTTAATCATATCATGCTGTTCGACCAGCACCTATTTTCAGCTGCATACTGTATGGGAGCCTGTGTCGCGGTTCATGGAAATCCTAACGGTTCTTCTCTTAGTTCAAAATCTCTTTGCTTACATAACACGAATTAGCCTCAGATATTTTTTTGTGGGATTAAATACTCTTTTTTCGATAGTGGATAAAATCTGCGTTTTGACGACTCACTCCTATCTGGTCCACTTTCATACAGGGGAGGAGACTATTTTTTGAGTTTATTCGTGACATTCTTCATTGGTTTTGTATAAATTGGTTAATATTCATTTAATTTCTGAAAGGAGCGGTATGATTTTGGCAGATATATTAAATGTGACGATTGATTTAAACACGGATCGGTTTGTTACTAATTTTCAGCCACAAGCAATCGGTCATCTTTCATCGGTTGTTTTAGGAATATTGGAAACGCTAGATACCGATCCTCCATCTGATGTTCCTGAATTTACTGTTGGTGCATATGAAGTTAGAGCTGTATTTAATCGGACTATAGGTGATTTTTGGAATGATCATACTTTGATTGAAAAGGGAGTTAAGCCGCCTCCTAACCTGCGCTTACCGATTTTTAGAGTTAACTATTCTCCGAGTTTAGAGAATATAGCTAGAGGTGTGTTTCAAGCTTTTTCTCCAGTTGTGACGCAGCTATTTAGAAAAAAATTAGTTTATGTAACAGCAAAAAATTCATTTTATAGTTCGACTACCATTTCGGGACTTTAAGTATGTAGCTGTCTAGGGGATAGACTTGGATATAAATTAAATACAAGAATAGAAACGCAAGTGATATCAAACAACGTTGTTTTGATAAACGATACTAAGGAATGAATTTAACCCCTTAGAAGTTTCCGTGATCGATACAAAAGATCATGCTGGGGTTGCGAAGATCAGGATACAGGGAAATGCATTTGCATTGATATCAGGTTATGTATCCTAATATAATAATAGTGCCAGGAAAACACCAATTGGAGATGGATTTAATACAATTACAATTAGTCCTAGTCTACGGAAAGGGGATTTATGGGAGGGTGGTGCTGCCATACGTCGCTATTATACAAAAGTAGATCAGAGCATAACGGTTTGTCCCGTTAGTTATTTATACATTATTCATTTCACAAAGTTATTAGGATGACAAGTAGTTCAATTGAGCGACCTAAATTTAAATTGGCCTTAAGTGTGGTAGAGAAAGAATACCCCCCTTACACGAGGTACAAGTTTATATGAGTAAACAGATGATTGATATATATGGCGGTGATCAAAACGATTTTAGAGCAATGTCCTAGATCATACTTATATTACGATTTAGATTACAAAATCATCAACATCAATAGATCACTTTTACACCTAAACAGGAGAGTACTCTTAAGGTGTAATGACTAGCGCGATTGGACGTAAAGTGACTCCTACTGTTGTGATAATCTGACTCGTCTTCGTCTCAATCACGGAGACAATCGCTTAAAAAATGACAGATATAGGCATACTGTCCATCCTAGGTGATGAACATCGGTGTAGTTGGAAGACCAATCTGTATCCGAGCCACTCCCCTATGATCCTTTGTATCAATAGCAGTCATATTTCCATGGGTTCCTTGACTTAAAATATGCCCATATATAATGTCAAAAAATAGGGGTTTTCACATTAGAAAATTCTAAATTTTTTAAGCGCTTTTTGAAGTATTTTTGTTAGTCCCCTGTTTGAGGGAAAATCAGTTGATTTCCCCTCGTCCCTAAATCCATTGTCCTCTTATATTAATTCAAGTAAAAAATACCACTAGGGATGATGTTTTCGTCTGATGATTTTAGTGCAAATTTATTATGCGTATCATCTTCGCATAAATTATAAATATTGAGAAAAACTCGTTTTAATTCACCTGAACCATCCGTTACCTCTCCATAAATATTCATACCACATTCAGAACGACTAACCCTGCCAACAAAATGATCTTTAACGGCTCCAGTTGAATCATATCTTGTCCAATTAATATAAACGCCTGCATGGCTAATTTCATAAATCAGACCATTTTCAGAGGTCCAATTCCCTGATAAATTCATTCTAGAATCTTCAGCCAAAGCTGACATTGGGAAGTTAAATAGCCAGATGAAAGAAAAAAATAACAGAGCGAGTGCGTGCCGTCTTATCACTACGATCACTCCTATTCATTATTATTGGTGTTCAGTTCTTATAAACCGAATAAATTGGAAGTGTATTTCATTGGATAATTAGACTAAATTGACGATTGATGACTTTTCTGGCATCAAACAACTTTTAAAAGACCTGTTTACAAGTTGCTTGATAAAGTAAGTTCATAGAAAAATCCCCCTTATCAAATAAATTAGATTTTTTAATCAGTTTAATTAATATGAATTGAATGGCTATTCATTCACATTATATGATTCTTCTACATAATTTTCAACTTAATTTTCATCAATAATAGTCTTTTTCTCCTCATTCTGGTCCGATATTCCTAGCTCAATTTCACATCAGGATTGTCTAAATGCTGTATAACCAAGAAAATAACATGTTCAATGATAATGAACAATTTTTATTTTATAGTAAATAAAAACAGTAGAAAAAAATACACTGATGGTTCATAATAGAGTGAGAAATGCTTAATTTACTAAACGTACTAAATGCTATTTAAGTTAATGGATTGACTTTCATCTGTTTTTATAAAATGTAAATCTATCTTATTGATTGTTGCATCTATTAACTTAAATCACTCTTTTAATGGTTTCCTTAATGAAGGGGTTAAAGATTTGATTCATCAGACATACCCTAGATAAGTTTGTCTACCTTTAAAATGAAAAGAGGTAATTTCCATGAAGAAGTTAATGTTGTGTCTCTTGTCTTTTCTTGTACTAAGCGTTTTTATCCCCAGTGATGCTTTTGGTTCCGATCATACGTATACTTCAGAAGAAAAACTTGAACTCATCAAAAAATATGCACCGCGGATTTGGTTCGACAAAAATGAACGGTATTTCCCTTCATCTGTAGAATGGTCCGCACCTTATATGGAGCGCTATAAACCAGAAGGTAGTAACGAGTATTCACTTCGGTCTAAACAATCGCTAAAAAACCCTGGTGATGTGCTTGACTTCTTCTATGGTGATCTAAGTTCAGCTAATATTTATGTGGGGTGGCGTGAAGCTGGTCCTCACACGATTGATTTAAAATATATGGTGTGGTACCCCTACAATCGAGGGAAACTTCCCGCAAATATTGAAAATTTACTTAAATTTCTTCCATCAGGAATCACACCTAAAAACATGGGTTTCGGACATCACGTGGGTGATTGGGAAGGTATTGAAATCCGTGTAGTGAATGGGAAAGCCACACAAGTTAAGCTCAATTATCATTCGTGGAATAAAAAATATAATTGGTCTGATTTTCAACGTGTTGATGGAGACAATATTGTCATTTACTCAGCACGTGGATCGCATGGATCATGGAAAGATCCCGGTAATCATACCTATCTGAATCTTGTTGTAGACACATTGCAAGATGTGACAAGCGCTGGTACAGCATGGGATACCTGGAATTCAGTAGAAGCTTATGATTTTGATTTGCAAGAAGGACTATCTGGAAAGCCCTGGCCGGCTTGGTTAAGTAATGACAATACGTGGACTGAAGCCGGAAAAAATCCGTCTGATGCTTTAGCTGGTGGAATACGTAAGTGGGGCAATTCTGAAGATGGATGCAACTTTACAGGTTTGTGTGTAAATAGTGGTGGCCCACATGGACCAGACGCTGGTTCAAATTGGACAGGCACATTTGGACCACCAACCACAGCATTGTATAATGTCTCATTTCGTTCGGCTTCTCAAAAATATCTAGTAGCTGAAAGCGATGGCGGTAAAAATGTAAATGCCAATCGGAATCAGGTAGGAGTCTGGGAAAGGTTTAATTTAAAGCGTGCAACACCTGCAGAAGATACGAGCTGTATCAAGAATGGAGACTATGTCAACATTGAAACAGGATCAGGCTACTATCTACGTGCCACAGATAAAGGAAGTTTAGATGCGAGAGCTTCACAGCCAAAGAGTTGGGAAAAATTCCAATTGATTAATCACACGGATAAAAGCAGCTGCTTGGCTTCTGGCGATCAAATTTCACTCAAAACGATTCATGGCAAATATGTAGTGGGAGAAAATGATGGTGATGCGCATGCAGATCGCTCAAAAATTGGATCTTGGGAGAAATTTATCTTTACCATTCATGAATAATTCACTGCGTATTTAACTTGTCTAAGGTGTTCATGGTGAATCAAATCTTTAACCCACTCATTAAGAGTACCATTTAAAGCGTTATATGGCGTGAAACACATTTAGATAGCTTGGGTTCTGTACGGATTTGGACTCAGGTTGTCTATTTTGTTTTGATAAGAAATTAAGGGGAAATATCGTGCGATCCTCTCTTTATTATAAGACTGATTCATTAAATAAAGACATACTATTAGATAATTCCCATAATCAGATAGACAGCATATTGAAACATAATAAAGTACAGCCTTTTCATGATTAGCATATAAGATTACAAAATTAAAACGATTTTTCTTAAATAGTTAGTTTGTCTTCGTCTACGAAGCATAAATTCACCTAACTACATTGGCTTTCTCTGTTTTTAAATGAATTTAAATCATTATGAATAACAAAAAAATGTCAATTTTATAAAAAATATAGTATAATTACACTTGAAAGTTTATTCTTGGTTTGAAAGGATTTGAAAATATTGAAAAAGTTTTTGTTAATTGTGGCATTCGTTATGGTTTCTGTTTTTCCTCAATCTCATGTTTTGGCGGAAGAAAGTTTTTCTCAGCATGTTGGTGATATAATCGTCGGAACCATATCGGATTTTGGGTTTAGCGATGAGACCGGTATGTTTGTAAATGATGTAACACTTGATGAAAAAGGGAAAGAAATGGTTTCTTTAATTTATGGACTTTCGATAAAGGGTCAAAATAGCGGAGATTATACTGATATTTTGGTTCCTTTAACTGTTGAAGCAAGTCGCATTGTTATAACTAGTTCTCATGCTACAGGCTTTGTAAGTGATGGTATATCAGCCGGAGGTGCATTTGATAGCTATGTGGGTCATACGATTTTAGGAACAGTATCGGATTTTGGTTTCAGTGATGAGGCAAATATATTTATTTATGATTCAAAATTTGATAGCAGTGGGAAAGAGATGGTCTCTATCATATTTGGTATATCAATTGGTAGTGGCGATCGACATAATTATGTTCTTGCTCCTATGACTGTAGAAGCAAGTCGTATTCATGTAAAAAGCGTTTTAGATTAGTAACCGATCACCTGCCTTTATCTTATCCATATTGCTATACTGATACGAAAGGCGTATTTGAAAGAATCTGGGATGGATACAGCTACCACACATGGGGAGTTTTTGTGGTTGCTTATTTAAAAATGTTCAAATGAGCAAGTGAACCACTTAAACATAAAGGAGATGTAGAATTGAGAAATTTGGTTATTCGTATGATATGTATATGCTTACTAATCTCAATATTCTTACCTTTAAACGTATCTTATGCAAGCCCATCTGTTTATTTCGATGAAAGTGCTTATCAAAAAAGAAAAACAGCGTATATTGAACAAGGCGTATGGGATGAATCGAATGATGCACTTGTATTACAAGCTTATGCGGGAGAAGAGCTTAATCAAAAATCATTACAGGATTTTTTGAATGTGTTACGCAATGGTGGACAAAAAAATTCTGATTTTACACTAACAAAACTGATTCGAGTGCTGATGTTTCGTCCTGAAATTAAGGACGAGTTAGTTGAAGCATTAGAGGGATATCATTTTTGGTTTAGAGAAGGGGGTACGGGCGATCACGTTTTCTCTTCTGAGAATCATATGTTAATGTATACGTCGTCTCAATATCTTCTGCAAGAAAAATATGGTTTATATGAAGATGAGCGTACATATAAGCGTTTAAAGAAGTACTTGGAAGTTAAAAATCAGTATGGTTTTTATGAATTTTACTCCCCTAATTATTATCCGTACACCTTATCAGCTCTCTTAAACCTCGTTGATTTTACCGAGGATGAAGAAATTCGTCAGCTTGCATCTGGTGCGGCACAACGGCTATTGCAAGATGTGTTATTCGTTACCAATGATGAAGGTGCATTTTTTGCAGCCTCGGGTAGAACAAATGATGGCTATCGTTCAAATGGGTTAAACGCAAATATTAATCGTATTATTTATCTGGTTACAGGCATTGGAAATGATAAGGCTAGAACTCCAAGCCCGATTGGGGTAATGTTGGCCACATCTGATTTGGAAATAAGCGATGATGTTTTTCGATACTTTGGAAAGCCGATTAATATGACATACTCCAATGGACATTCATTAGGAGAAGCAATGAATACCATTTATAAAGATTTTCCACGAGCAGAACGTGTCCCTTTCTATTGGACACAGGGAGCTTATTTCCATCCGGATGTAGCAGCAGATACGGCTTGGTTTGCCAGTCGCTATAAATTACAAGGCTATGAATCTCTAAAAGCATTTGATCGATTTTTGGGGCTATCTGAATCAGCAGCTCCAGCGGCAGCTAAAGCTGGTGCGGTATTTAGTAGAAGTTCGGTTTTATCTCAAGCTAATTTTGCTATGTATAAAGATGGTGGTGTTATGTTGCATTCGCTACAAGATTACTGGCCTGGTAGACAGGGCTACCAACAAAATCCTTGGATCGCCACAACTGGAACGAAATCAGTGTGGACAAAGTCAGGAGATGGTGGAGGTAGTAGTGTGATGCAAAATGATCACTTGCCCAAAATTAAACAAATGAATAATGTTGCGGTTATCCAGTACAATCCTTATCCAGAAATCGAAGCGTATCATGCTGGTGGTTCTAACGTATCGCTATATTGGCCTAACGGTTTCGATGAAGAAATAAGAAATGGAAACTGGAAATTTGGTAAAGAAGATGATGGTTATGTAGCTGTTCGATATCCTTGTGGTAATGGTGATGCAGAGAAAGTTACTTGTGACTGGAATGAACAAACTTGGGTAACAATTGTGGGGACAAAAGAGAAATACGGCAGTTTTAACCAATTCAAACAAAAAGTATTAAGTGAAGTCCAATATGATGCTGATTGGGAATGGCATGGCTCTTTTTGGAAGGGAACACTGAAGTATGTATATGATTCTGATGTGAAATTTGATGGAACGGATATTAGTTTAACGTGGTAAACAGAAGTGAAGTAAGCGGTCTATTCATTTGCAAATTCGTGAATGAATAGACCGCTTTAATTCGACTTAGTAACAAAGTTTTTTTCTACAACCATGATTTTTCGAGTTATCGTTGGAGAACGTTAAACATGACCTGTCGCAAATCGACATAGCTGATATAAAATAAAAGAATAAGGGAGTGTAGATATGAAAAT
The DNA here is from genome assembly GCF_014773435.2 of Polycladospora coralii. GTDB lineage: Bacteria > Bacillota > Bacilli > Thermoactinomycetales > Thermoactinomycetaceae > Polycladospora > Polycladospora coralii. The sequence continues at coordinate 15,975 of NZ_JACXAG020000013.1, forward strand.
GAAAAAAGAAGAGCGTGAAATAATCATCCGAAATATCCAATCCTATTTTTTAGAAGAGCATGATGTGGAATTTGGTAATATTGCAGCAGATGGAATCCTTCAGTTTTTATTTGCTGAAATAGGTCCTCATATTCATAATGAAGCGATTGCAGAGGCTCGTAAATTAATTGGAGAACGTATGCTATCCATTGAAGACGAGCTCTATGTTTTGGAAAAACCAATTCAATTTGAACGAAAATGACCATAATGAAAAATATAGAATTGAGAGGGTTACAGGATGGAAAGTGAACGGATTAAGATATTTGATGAACAATGGAAGTTAATTGGGGAAACGACCCGTGCAGAAGCGCATCGCATTGGATATTGGCACGAAACCTTTCATTGTTGGTTGATATGTAAATCAGAGGGAATCGATTATATCTATCTTCAGATACGTAGTGAGAAGAAAAAAGATTATCCCAATCTCCTCGATATTACAGCAGCTGGCCATCTTCTAGTCGATGAGACCATAGCAGATGGAGTACGTGAATTGGAAGAAGAACTTGGGCTTAAGGTATCTATGGATGAGCTGATCTCACTCGGCATAATAAAATATTGTGTGGTGCAGGAAAGCTTTATTGATAGGGAAATTGCTCATGTCTTTTTATATCGATGTAAAAATACCATTGATGAATTCAAGTTACAACCAGAAGAAGTATCTGGACTTGTCAAAATCAAGTTTGAAGATTTTCACCAGCTATGGTTGGGGTTAAAGGAGGAAGTAAGAGTAGAAGGATTCAGCATCAATTCGGATGGGAAAAAAGAGATCATAAGTGAGAAGATAGGCAAAAATAAATTTGTCCCACATGAACGTTTGTACTATGAGCGCGTTGCAAAATTAATTCATACATATATTTAGTAGGTTGAAGTGACATCGGGTAAAGACTTTTCAGTCTTTACCCGATGTCACTTCAAATTTGAGTAGGGGCAGTGATCGTTTCTCAAAAACCTCTGAGGGGATGGTTCCAATCTGAGTGGCTCCCATCTTTTCGTAGTAGCCTTGAGCGTTTGGATCACTTGGAATCGTAAAAGACTCCATATGAAGCGTTTTAGCTGTTTGGACAATGGCCTTCCATATGCGTTTACCGTAACCTTTACCAATATCGTTCGGTCGAATATAAAGAAAATCAAGCCTATTTTCTTCTTCATGGATAAAAGCGAAAAAGCCAATGATTTCCTCATCAACTAAGCATACGTATACCTGATATTTTTTGATATAGGAAGAAGTGATGGTTAAAGATTCCTTGCATGCTTCTATGAAATTTTCATCATAATTCCAATAAGCTTTGGATTCTAATGCCAAATCGCTTAATAACACGGCTTCATCGGTATAAGCTCTCCTAAGTATCATATACAACCCACCATATGCTGGCTATGCTAATAATAATGATTATTCTTAGTATAGCAAATCTTAATGTATACATCATTTTTATATTATTTTTTACACAACAAATTTCAGATGGGTAGGATAGCGTGTTAACAGTACCATTAATCGGTCATACTTTTGAAAGTGTCAATACAGCAGCGCTTACAGGATTAGTAAAATTGAAAGAAATGGCATTACTGATTTGGCCACCTGAAGTGGTTCGCAACTGAATATAGGAATGATTTCTAACAACGCGGAGTATGAAACTATTGGTTAGTTGACTAAATTTAAATGACAATGGACCTCTTAGCGCTTGATTCACAGCGGAGGATTCGGGAATTACATAAGTGCCAGTTGAATCTGTTAGTTCAATTCGATACATATGGAAAAAATCATCTATTTTAGGGGCTAGAGCAGGAGGTGGTGGGCTATCAAACATAGTAACGGTTGAAAGGGTGTACTGCACATGATAAAAACCTGCTGTCTCGATATTCACTTTGGTACGATCCACTCCATCAATATGGATAGAAGCGGGTGTTCCTGATGTCGTAAAGTCAAAAGGAACTGCATCTCCAGGAGAAAAAATATGGGTAGAACGCGTATATAACGTGTTAAATGATATGATAAACACTCCTTTCTCATAGAGGCTAACTAATATATTCTATGTACCTAGTGGTAGAAAGGTGTACAAATTATTCGTGTCAAACTATAAAAATAGCGATGCAGTATATAAATGACGTTACCTTTCGTAGTGGGAGAGATGTTTATACTTTGGATAAAAAATGGAGCTGCCTCTCTAGTGAGAAGAGCAGCTCCATATGAGATCAAATCGAAATGGGTTACGCATCAGTATGTAGAGCTCGATTTGGGACGACCATTACAGGACATGGAGCATGTTGTACTAATCCATGGGCTACGCTTCCTAGGAGGGAACCGATTATGGCTCCAGTACCTTTGGCACCAACAACGATCGTCCTGATTTGGCCTTCTTGTGCTTCTTTTAAAATCTCTTCTTTCGGATTACCAGTACGTTTCTTAACTTCATATGAGACATTAGTCTCTTTTAATAGATCTAATGCTGGAGCCAAAGCTTCATCACTTAGTTGGTTTTCATATGCATGAATCTCTTCTTCATTAAAAAATCGGCGGGTGTGGATTGTGCTCATACTCATTTGAACATGGAGTAAAATAATCTTTTCATCAAGTTGTTTAGCAAAAAAAATCGCTTCTTTTAGTGCAAGATTCGCATTTTGTGATCCATCTGTAGGTACCAGAATATGTTTGCGCATCATGATCATCCCCTCTAACGCTGTTTGCTGTCTATTGTATTATATGTTTGTCCAATTGTGCAGATCATTTATTGTCAATGAAGTTAATCCTTATAGTGAATTCTAAGTTGGAAACGGAATGGCTTTAATGAGATGGGGAATCCTAATAAAAATAGAAATGGAGGAGATCGTATGTCCAGAGAAAAACGTAAGTTAGATCACATTCATTTGGCCATGGAAGAGTCGACCAGCGTACAATCTCATTTTGATTTGATTCGCTTGATTCATCTTTCACTTCCAGAAGTAAATCTAGCTGAAACGAACCTCTCCACTTCTATCTCAGGTGTGCCTCTTCACTCTCCCATATTCATTAACGCCATGACGGGTGGAGCTAAATCGGTAAAAGAGATCAATCGTAAACTCGCACATGTAGCTAAAGAAACAGGTATAGCAATGGCTGTAGGTTCACAGCGGGCTGCCTTGCAAAAACCCGAACTATGGGAAACGTTTCAAGTGGTTCGTGATGTGAATCCCAAAGGCGTTGTGATTGCAAATTTAGGTGCAGATTCAACATGGGATGATGTAGGGCAAGCGATCGATATGTTAAAAGCCGATATCTTACAGCTTCACCTCAACGTACCGCAAGAACTGGTTATGCCTGAAGGCGATCGTTCGTTTGTAGGCATCCTACAAAATATTGCTACTCTGGTCGATCGAGTCAATATCCCCGTAATTGTAAAAGAGACGGGATTTGGCATGTGCCGAGAAACCTATCACCAACTCATCGATATAGGTGTGCAAATCGTAGATGTAAGTGGAGGGGGAGGTACCGATTTTATTGCAATCGAAAATAAAAGGCGTACCCAAAGTGACTACAGCCATCTCCAAGCATGGGGACAGTCAACTGCCATTTCTTTACTCGAATCGCTATCCTGCCAAGATCAGCTTACCGTTCTCTCATCTGGTGGTATAAGGAATACTTTAGATATAGCTAAAAGCTTAGCTCTAGGTGCGCAAGCAGTAGGTATTGCAGGTTTATTTTTACGTATTTTACAAACGGAAGGAATGACCGCTTTAATCCAGTATATTCAAAGCTGGCATCAGCAACTCCACACCATCATGACCATGCTTGGCATACGAGAACTAGCAGCATTTAAGCATGTACCCCTTGTCGTTCAGGGTGAATTGACAAATTGGTGTAAAGCACGGCAGATCGATTGGCGTGGATTGGCGAACAGACACTTACAATCATAATAGAAATACGCGATATGCATAAAAATATGATATTATGTAATTATTCATATATAAAAGAAAGGAGTCATGAATTTGATCGCACATCACAACCTAGATGCGATTAACAGATTGGTTTAGAACTAGCCAGATGAAGTGGAGGTGAAGACAGACTGGCAGTGATAACCTTGTCTATTTGTGTGGGGAAAAACGGAATATTAGAAAATAGATCATATATATTGTTATTACATTACAATTATATTCTTTTACTACAACTTAAAACAACAGGAGAAATAACACTTGACACAATATACTCATTTTATTAAATTGAATGATGATAATGACTATATAACAAACAAGATGTTTAAACATATTTTGACGTATTATAATCAAGCTAAAGAAGAAAAGCTTAAAGATCACCCGCTTGCAAATATTGTACGTAATCAATTTACAGAATTGCTGCTTCAGAAGTCTGGCTTAGATCAAAACAAATATGGTATTAAAGGCTCTGTTGGACAAGGGGGATGGGCAGAAATACCTTGGATATCCATTTACATTCAACATATAACCCAAAAAGCAACTTTTGGTTATTACATTTGTTACTTATTTTGTGCAGATGGTAGAGGGGTATACTTAAGTTTACATCAAGGTTGGCAGTATTTTGAAGATAAGTATGGCAGAAAAGAAGGCAGAGTGAAAATAAAAAAAACGAGTTTGATTCTTAGAGAAAAGTTAAATACAGTTTCAGAGCGCATGAATTTAGATCATATTGATTTGAAAGGCGTTACATCGCGCTCGAAAGATTATGAAGCTGCCCACATATGTGGCTGTTTCTATGATTTTAAAAATTTTCCGAGTGATAAAGAGTTATTGAGAGATTTATTTGACTTATTACAAACATATAATGAGTTAGATAACATAATTGGAAGGCGAACGATAGAAGATTTTAACCAATATATTCTCATGAACGAAGAGGGTTGCTTTCTAGAAGATGAACAAAATGAGGATGTTTACCAAATTTCTACTGAAAAAGCGATAATTGCTGATGAAGAAGTAACCTATGTGGATAAGAAAGTAATGAGACCCGAACCAGTACGAGATAGATCTGGAAGAGTGAGATGGGGAAGAAAGGCTTCGATTTCAGCTAATGCAATCAAAAAGAGTAAATATACATGTGAATTTGATCTTTCTCATACTACCTTTATATCCAAAAAAACAAAAAAACCTTATGTCGAATCGCATCACCTTATTCCCATTGCTAGGCAAAACGACTTTGAATTTGACCTCGATCAAACTGCTAATATTACCAGTCTGTGTCCTACCTGTCATCGTAAAATCCATCTAGGTGTAGATGAAGAAAAAGAAATCCTAATAAAAGAATTATATGCAGCACGCAAGTCTAGGTTAGAAAAGATTGGTATAAGCATTACACTAGATGAACTTATAAGAATGTATAGAATAGAGGAATAATGACTTGGTAATTTCATCATCGATATAGAAGAAGGGTGCCTAAGTGAGCACCCTTTCAACTTTTCTTTTCTATCGCACTACTACTTATCATTTCTTTTTTAATATTTGTCATCTCTCGATTCATTTCTACTATTTTTAGCTCTAGGTGGTGGACAGATTTATTTGTTTGATAGACTAAATGAACGAGCATGCCTAGTCCTACTAGGGGTACTAATGCCCCAATAAATGCAAATATCATGACGACGACATCCATGATTTTTCCCACTCTCTATAAGTATTGTTTAAGAAAAAGCTTGATTGTGTTGCAAGATCAATACAATGAGTTCACTAGAATCTCTTCTTTCTTTCTCGTACATTGTATCACTTTTAAGTTAGTATATGATGATATTTTAGAATGTTTGAAATGTATTTGGCCATTTTCAAATATGGATGGCGATCAAGTTGCGAAGAAAATCCATATCGATCACTTGTTTTAAGCGTTTGGTATATGAACTAGATTATAGATATGAAAAACGTTCAACGTTTCCGCAAATAATGCATGATAGTTAATCCGACAAAAGTACCTACATACATGGCGATAGCCACCTCCCAATTAAATTTGCCAGTGATATAAGAAAAAATGAGCATGCCGATAGTAACACCAATAAAGACACCAAAGTAAGAGACACTTGTCTGTTTTTTCATTACTTAATCGCTCCTTTACTTAAAAACAAGCCCACTGCCTAAATGTGGCGTTTATTTTTTTGTCGTAGCATTCTGATATTTACCTCATTAGCTCATATCTATACAAGATAAGAGAGTGCTAATGGCATTAGCACCCTCTTCCTATTACATTAAACGCTTATTTAGAATTGAACGGATGGTGGGTCACTCTCGAAACGATGCATGATATCTGACCTCCTTGAGAATTGTCTTTGTACAGCTAAGTTAATAAAATCATCTGAATGCTTTTGATATGCTTTGTGATTGCTTCTTTTACAAATATCAAGTAAAAGTACGAGGATGTCAAAATCTAAATTGAGTGAATAATCTTGAGATAAAGATAATGCACGAATTAAATTATCATAAGCTTCCATATCTTCTTTCTGAACAATTTGACATTGTGATAAACTTATGAGTGCTTCTACCAATCTGTATTCATCTTTATAGATAACCCCCTTTTGGACTGCTTTTTCTAGCATTTGACGAGCTGTGGAGATTTCACCAAGCTCGATATTAGAAATACCAAGTTGTGTATACATAGTAATAGTGAGGAATTTCTTTTCAATCATATCTTCCAATTTTAGTGCTGTTCGATAACATAACATCGCATTTTTAATTTGCTTTTCTTTTGCAAAACTCTCACCTAATACAGACCAAAGTTCAAAAGCACGATCAGCTAAACTATTAATGTGTGCATTTTCTAGAGATTGTAAGCCTAACTCAATTGCATCCTGATAAAGCTTCATTTTGTTGAGAAGTTCAATTTGAACCTGAATGACAGTAAGTTGTGCATCAGCGTGAGATAACACTTCTTTGTTTTGAGCTAAGCCCTCAATGATTTTTAATGCCTCTTGATCTCTACCTAATCGGGCTAATACGATAGCTTTGGTTACCCACAGATGGCAGTATAAATAAGTTTTTTCACCAGATGGATGGTAACACTCAATACCTTTATCCAGTTCAACGATTGCTTGATCCAATTGGTGCTTCATATTGTATATACGAGCTAATGCCACGTAACAAGCTGCTTGAATGTTGCTGTTGTTTTCATCGACTGTGATTAATCTAGCATGGGATTGTTGCTCTTCTAACGCGATGGCTTTTCCATACATTTCAATGGCTTCATCGTAATTTTTCTTATCTTCATGGTATTTCCCTGCTACATAGTAAAAAGTCGGTTCTAATGCCTTCCCTTGTTCATGCTCGAGTAGGAGCGGTTCATATTCCTTTAACTCATCTAGTCCTTGATCTAGATCGACTAATCTCATCTCATGTTCGATAGCAGTAAGTTGTAAGCGGGGGTCCAGTTGATCTTCGGTTTCAACTTTGATTTGGAAGTTTTCAATGGCTTCAAGCGGAATGTCTAAAAAACGACATAAGGATTCTAGCACAAGTTTGTCTACTTTTTTGCCTCTGCCTTTTTCGATACTAGATATCGATGACTGTGGAATATTTGTTTCTTCCTCTACTTCGAGTTGTGTATAGCCGAGGTGTTTTCGTCTTGTTTTTAAATACTTCCCCATCTCCGTAGTCACACGCATACGTTCTTGAGTTACCAAATCTCTCAATCCTTTCCTAAATGCATTTGTGTGTATTGGATGATTTCGTTCATTACTGTGATAAAAATGACCCACTTGAATTAATATCAACTATATTTTGCTAATTATCAAATATATTTTACATTATTTCGGATATTCATTTCAATACATAATGATTATAAAATTTTGAAAATATAAAAATGATATGGCACACTAAGTGTATCTAATGAAGCGCTTGAGAGGAGTATTCGCATGATTCAATTGCAGGCAAAAGTAAGGTCAATGTAAGGAGCGTTGATGAAGGGAATGCCGTATTCTTGATTAATTAACAGCCAAATCTACGAGCACGACAAGTTTCACTATATTTGGATGGAGCAGAAGTTACGAGCTCGCTAGTGGATATCACGCATAATCAATTAGATGATTATCATATTATTGTGGGGAAATCTAGCTTCGATCTGATCTTTAATGAAGAAGGAGTGCCTCTTAATGGAAATTAAAGTCTGGTTCGATGTCTATGAACGTAAATTAATGGTTTATCATCACGAATCAGAAAGACATAAGGAAATCGTGAAGCCAGCTAAAATAGCTACATTTCTGCAAGCACACGGATTAACTTTAGCCGATTGTCAGTATCCTGTAGAAACCATGGATCATATGTGCTTATTCACGAAAAAAGGTACCCTTCAATTACTTAAACAATTGATCAAAACGGAAACGAGGAGGGACTAAGCATGCTCAATATGAATGCTGAATATGTAGTCAAAGATTGTCCTAGTAAGCGATATGGTGCTCAGAAACGCCTCGTTTTTAATCAGACTTCCATGCGATCAAAACGACGAGGACGCACCAGAGTAGAAGTGAGACTGAAAGCAGAACGAAATATGGATGATACGGCGTTCAAAGAATACCTGCTACATCTGCGTTTCTTTCAAATGCTCACTTTTCAACAATTGGGACAACAGTTCACGTGTTCACCTAGTTCAGCTCAAGCGGTATATAAACGCTACGGTATTGAGACCAAAAAGCGATACAATCAGATAGTAACTCCAGAGCGGCTGTATGAACTATACGTGAACCAAGGGAAAACGTGTCTCGCATGTGCAGATATACTAGACTGCTCTCACACTTTGGTACGCTACTACCTGTTGAAGTATCATATCCCATTACGCCCAGCAGGTGCTAGACGAATAGAAGAACAGATTAAAACCCAAAATGGACTAACAGACAAACAATTGTGCCTCTATCTAACAGAGCTGTCTGATCGATACACATTAGATGAACTGGTTCAAGAACTGGATCATAGCAAGGGGAGCATTAGACGCATGTATAAACGGTTAGGGCTTAAAAGGAGTTGGCGGTGAATTTACATAAAATTTTAAAAAATTAAAAGGTTAGTAATAGGTTCTACTGTATAGCTATTTGAGTGGATTAAGTCCCAAATGGTGTGTAATATTGACTCACAATATATGGAAGTGTATTTCATTATGAATATTTTTTACTAAAATTCATGCGCTTTTGTCTCGGGGCTAGATGGGTCACTTGAATGAAAAACATGATAAAATGGAATCACTAGCCATTTTTCTCTAGATTTTGTCTTTGTTTGTACTTTTTCAAGAAATATTGTACGCCAAGATCTACCGCCCAATAGATTAATAAGCCAACTACGCTGATGATTAAAGTAATCCATTCATCAGTTCGAATAATGGAAGTTAGTGCCCCTCCACCTAAATGAATAAGTAAAGAAATTATGCGATGACCCCTCGATGCAAAATCAGCAAAAATAGATATGAGTCCTCCAACACCAACGAATGCAATTATGGTAATAAATATGAAATAATCAAATGTCCAATTAAAACCAGAAACGCCGGATTCGATGAAAATATAAATGGCTAAAGGGATATTAATCAGAAGCACACAAAGTACACCTACCCATATTTTTCGTATAAAATAAATAAACATCTCATTGCTCCTCAGGAATCAATTCATTTTCATATCGTTAAGTTCATGATGAAATAATCCATAATTTCATATCAATCAAATTAAAAGCAATAGTTTCTATTAATCATAATACACAATGACTCATAACAAAAATCATGTAAATCAAGATCCGATGTTGCATCATAACTTTTGAAAATATAAAATTATTTAACATCATTAATAGCTACTCGTATCGAATTAGGGGGATTGGGATGATGGAGCAAGCTGCGATAAAGAAGCTACTAGATCAATTTGGTGTGATTCATGAAGAAGAGAGTCCTACATCGATTTATCCCTATGCGCCTGTGTTAAAATGTAAGTACTTAGGTCATGATGTGATCGTGAAGCGAACACGAAAAGAGTTAAAAGAGGCTGAGCAATTAAAAAAATGGCTGCTTCATCTACGTCAGCAAGGGATTCAAGTGGTTGCGCCTTTTCACAATAGGCCGTTTGTGAATTTCGATGGACATCAGTGGGTGATGTATCCATTTATTGAAGGTAGACCTTATAATGGATCGAAAGCCGATATTGTGGAAGCTGGTAAATTATTAGGTCGCATACATCGTCAAAGCGCAATCTTTGACAGTGGAAGTTTTAGCTGGGAGCAATATGATGCGGATTTTCAAACGGAGATAGCAAGTGATAGTAAACAGATCCTCAAGTGGCTGCATGGTGAAGTGGAACGTAAACAGTTTAAGTCCATCATTCAGCATTTCGAAGAAATGACGCATTCACGTTTACCTTTACTAGAAAAACTAGATTTACCAAATGTAACGGCAAGTAGAGATTACAAAGCCAATAATTTGATTTATGGATTAGACCAGAAACCTACCTTGATCGACCCGGATAACGGAGGAATCATTCCAAGGATTGTGGACTTAGCGATTTGCTGTATTATTTTCCATAACGATGGCATGGGCACTGTGCCGCCACGTCCGTTAACACAGGAAGAGTGGTCTGACTTTATGGAGGGGTATAGTCAATACACACAATTAACAAAGCTTGAACAAGAGGTTTGGGTGGATGTCCTTTTACTTCTTTTTATGGATGAAGGATTGTGGTTAATTGTGGACTCGATGGAAGATCATAATCCGAGACAAAAGGAATTTGCTTACTCCCTAACACAATTTGAACCAAGCTTGTACAAGCCGTAGGTTGGCTATTGCTTCCGCTCTACATAAGCTTTACAATGAGGCTCGGAATCATTGTCGAGGATGTGAGTGGGAGTATGAAGATCTTATTATTTATTTTTGCGATCAATATCGCATATGTATCGATTTCGACGATTCGTTTAATCATCATGATGAAAGGGAATCGTACGGCTGCTTCACTGGTAAGTTTCTTTGAAGTATTTATTTATATTATGGGTTTGTCGGTTGTGCTCAATCATATCGATAACTGGGTTAATGTGGTGACCTACTGCTTAGGTTTCGCAATTGGGGTATTTACAGGGTCTCTAATTGAAGAAAAGCTGGCGTTGGGCTACTTAACGGTGCAAGTGATTACCAAAAATGAGTTATCTGACATGCCTCAGCAATTACGCGATGCTGGTTTTGGCGTAACGGCATGGCTTGGTGAGGGGCTAAGTGGTCAGCGTCTCGTACTGTCGGTGCTCACGAAGCGGAATCGACAGCGAGAGCTAGTGGAACAGGTACAAGCGATAGATCCGCAAGCTTTTATTGTATCACACGAGCCCAAAGCATTTGTGGGTGGTTTTTGGGTACGGCGAGTTAGATAATATATATAGATAAGAAAAGAGGCATTCATCATGAATGCCTCTTTTCTTATCTATATTATGCGATTTCAGCTACCATGAGCCATACGAAGCGGTTCATTTGTTTAAAGGTTACTTTAAGCCCCGCTTGTTTAAAGGAATGCTCAAGACGTGGTAAAATCGGATAGTATTCGCGTTCTAGGTCTGTAGCTAAGTCATAAAACTGACGCTCACGTGCCTCATCAATCATGGCTTGCTTGGCTGCTTGGTCAAGAAAGATACTGTCGGCAAATACGATTTTTCCATTTGGTTTCAGGCGTTGTGCTAGATCAACTAAGGCCATATCTTTTTCTTCGTCTGTTAAATGGTGAAAGGCATAAGTGCTTACAATACCATCGAAGTGGGTCGCATCTTCAGGCAAGGATAAAAAATGACCATCTAAGATTTTCATCTCTGGGATTTTGGTAGAAGCAATTGCCCGCATGTCGGGAGAAGGCTCGACTCCAAGTACATGTAACCCTCTGCTTCGGATCACTTTAGAGAGATTGCCCGTTCCTACCCCAAGTTCTAATATTGTACCAGCAAAAGGTGCTACAAGTGCATCTGCTACTTCATTCAGTATTTGATCATAACCTTCGAAAGCTTCAGCGTATTGGGGGTTGCCACCCGTAATTTCTTGGTCGTAGTTGGATGCCCATTCTTCAAATATATGATTAAATCGAGGTTGATAAGACATATTGATTGCCTCCATTAGTATGAGAACTATAATTCCAATAAATTCGATTGTATTAATAGCATTTTAGCATATTTGTAGATCGCTTAAAAGAAAATAATTACACCCATCTCACGGTATGAGATGAGTGTAATCGATCGTAGTGATCAAGCTTGTTCATTTTGCTGCCCTTCACTTGATTCACCTTTTTTACCACTTTCACTTTCTTCTGTAGAACTTTCTTTTTTTCCCGATTGACTTTCTTTCATGAGTTGCTTCATTTTTTCTTGGAAACTTGGAACGCTTAATTGTTCTTCCATTATTTTTTGTATTTCCTGGCGGCTTTGCTGGCTTTTCAATATTTGCAATAGATGGGGGGTATAACTGGGATCTTGTAAGAGTTCAATCATCATCTTTTGGTAGGTCGGATCCTTCATCAATGTTTTCATCAATTCTTTTTGCTGAGCTTCTGTTGCTTGTGCTAGGTTTGCGGCCACATCAGGATTTTGTAAAATTTTCATCCATTCTTTCTGTGTCTCGGGCTCCTTAATCGTTTTCGCCATGGCTTTAGTAAGTGTTTCATCTGTTAACATAAGTTGTTCTTTAAATTCCGGATCTGTAAAAAGCGCTTGCAACGCTTTCTTTCCTTCCGATGTTTGTAAGACATCTAGTGTCATTTCTTTGGTCTTTTTATAATCGGGTTCTTGGTCCTGTGAAGATTGCCCCATGCAAGAAGTAAGTGTGAAGATACTGAGTAGACATATGATACCGATCGGAAAGCGAATCATAAAAAATCCTCCGTTTCACAAACAGGTCTTTAGTCTATATCATGATAATTTAGCGACTTATTTATGCTTGACTAGCAAAAAGAAGAATGCTTTTGATACAATCATAGAAGTTTGATGACAATAGGGGCGAAAAGATATGACATTAAAAAAATTATTTTTTTGGTTTTGGTCTACCCTTCTGATTGGAGCAGTGGCTGGTTTAGGTTTAGCCTTTATCATGGCTCTTTTCCAAGGAGAAGAAGTGGTCGGTTCAATTACGAAGCAAATACTAATGGGGCTTACTTTAGCGGCGGTAGCACAATTGGGTTTCTTTTCTTATCTCGTTTTTAATTGGTTAAGTCGTGGACTGATCAGAAATAAAACGACTTACGATATATTATTAATCGCTATGGTCGTCTTTATTCTAGGTAGTTTGGTGGCGCTTAATTCTTCTAGATATAGTGGAGTTATGCTGTGGAAGCATTTGAGTGTCTCACTACTGATTGTCGTGGTTGCATTTATCGTCGCATGGCTAAAGAGTAGATGGACGAATGCGAGTGCATTTATTCCCACTCTCTTTTTTATGATTGTGGCGACAGTTCTAGAAGATATTCCTTCTTTTAGTCCAAAAGGAGAAGAGGTAACGCTTTTATTATTACTACAATCGGTGATTATCTTACTAAGTTGTAACAGCTGGCAAATTTTACAACTTCACCGCTTAGTCGGGAAAACAGAAAAAAAGTGAACGCGTTTTCGAGGAATCAGGTAGAGACTCTACTCCACCTGATTGAAATCCCACTTATAGAAGTAGGGGTTAAAACCCCTTTCAAAAGGTAAAACAGATACATGTGTTGTAGATACACGTGTATCTGTTACCGGATTACTCAACTGACTTTGTTTTTGTTTCTGTTCCCGAAATTAATTCAGACACCGTTTTAAATTCATAGCCTTTCTCTTTCAAGGAGTCTATAATCTGGGGGAGTGCTTCATGCGTTTGCCGACATGAATCACTTGCATGCATCAAAATAATATCACCAGGGTGTGCTTTGCTTACAACTTTATTGATGATCTTATCCGTTCCAGGATTCATCCAATCGAGGGAATCCGTATCCCATTGGATGGTTTTATAACCCATCTCATCAGCAACTCGTAGAACGCGCTTATCAAAATCACCATTAGGGAAACGAATGAGATTTGGCTTCTTGCCGGTTACTTTTTCTAATATTGCGTCTGCTTTGCTAATCTGGGCGCGAATTTGTGCTTCATCATAACCACTATAATTTTCGTGTTTGTGTCCATGGCTTCCGATTTCATAGCCAGCGTCTACGATCCGTTTAACGATGTCAGGATGAGATTCAGCCCATGGGGATGAGAGGAAAAAGGTCACATTTTTAATGCCTTTTTGTTCTAAAATATCTAAAATAGGACCTGTACGTTCTTCTCCCCAGCTGATATCAAATGTGAGAGCGACTTGTTTTTTGTCTGTGTTGACACTATAAATAGCTGCTGGACCAGAGTCAACAGGGAAAAAGACTTGCACGTTTTTTCCCTCAGCATAGACGATACCTGCAGCAAATAGTAGTGCGACGGCAATGATGAGTGAACGCTTGATTCGTTTACCAGAAAAGACCCAAAAATGGTTCATTTCGTATACCTCCTTTGCGGATGGAGTTGTCTTATCTTTAATGTATGCACGTCCCCAGCGGTTATGATCGGTTTGTCCATAAATTTTGGAGGGATGTTTTTTGCGAAAGTTTTTGGAAGCATTGCGCTTTGAAAAAAGATATATTCGATTTTTGTCAGTGATCTTTATTGTGAGTGCCTTATCGGGCTACTGGAATGGTAACGATTTACTGTCGGTATTTAAAAAAGCAGGCATTTTTGATCAATTAAAAGAAGTTGTGAGTTCAATACAGCGTGACCCAAGCTTTTTTAATGTTTTTCTGGAGTTGTTTCTAAATAATTGGACTGCTGCTATGGTTACCATTGTCTTTGGTGTCTTTCTTGTTTTTTGGCCATCTGCCATGATTTTAATGAATGGGATGCTACTTGGTATGGTACTGAAAGTTGCTGCGACAGAATCGGGCGTTCACCCGTTGCTTTTATTTGTAAAAACAATCTTGCCTCATGGAATCATAGAAATACCTGCCATTATTATTGCCGCGGCACTTGGAACACACTTGGGCGTTTTTTGGATTAAGTGGCTGATTTCCTTCAGCATTCCCAAGCGTAAAGAAAAAGTACAAGCTGAGTGGGCTACCTTAAAAGGAAACTTAATCCCCCTCTTGATTGGGATAAGTTGCCTGGTTGTTTTAGCTGGATTAATCGAGACGGGTTTGATCTTATTGAACGTAACATAACAAATACGCACCATTCGAGGGTGCGTATTTGTTGTTTTAGGCCCCATCGAGGTTAAGCCATTTATGATAAAATGAAGTGATGAAAGAAAGGAGATAAGAAAATGCGCGTGGCTATTCAATGGAACGGAAAGATGAGCTTTACAAGTGAATTGCCTTCTGGTCATCGTTTAGAAATGGATGCGGCTCCTGAAGTGGGTGGTGAAAATAAGGGACCACGGCCAACGGAGGCACTTCTTTCAGCAGTCGGAACATGTTCAGGAATCGATATTGTAGACATTCTACGCAAAATGCGATTACAGGTAGATGAATTTGATATGGAAATAGAAGCTGAGCGTGCAGCGGAACACCCGCGTCGATTTACGAAGATGAACATTCATTACAAACTGACAGGCGATTTACCTGTGGAAAAGGTGAAAAGAGCCGTGCAACTATCCATCGAGAAATATTGTTCGGTTTCTCATTCGCTGTCAGCTTTGATCACAACCAGCTTTGAAATTAATGGAACAAGATATGAAGAGGTGTTGGATTAAAAATGCCAGATTGGTCTTATCAGACGATATTTCGCCCGCTCTTTTTTCAGATGTCCGATGACAGAGCGAAGCGATTCGCACTATCGAGTATGAATCGGCTTTACCACCTGCCTTTTGGTAAAAAGCTAATTGAATGGATGGGACATATGGCACCCCATCCTGCCTATCAAACGAAATTATGTGATCATACCTTCGCTAGCAGTATAGGTATATCTAGTGTCGTAGATCATGAATGGTTAGGAGTAGAACCCTTCTCCCTCTTCGGTGCAGGTTTTATTGACCTGGGCATCGTGACACTTCAAGCACGAGCGGGTGAAGTCAGATCGGACAGAGCTTTAAAACGTCTAACTGTAAATGATCCATGGGCTAATGCTGGAGTAGAAGTGCTTTTGGCGAGACAGAAGGATTGGCGTTTACAGACACCCGTGATGGTAGGGTTAGGACATGCCAAAGATGCTGATATCAAAGCGGCTACCACAGAACGTCTTCACCTGATGGAGATGTTACATGAAAAGGTAGACTTTTTTGTGGTGCCAATGCCAGAGGCGGATGATAGCGCATACGAAAAATGGAAACAGCATTTGAAGCAGTTGAGGGAGAGGTGCAGTCAGCTCGGGAAGCCGCTTCTTCTCTCGTTGCCCGTTTATGATCAGCTGAATCACTCCGATCTCGAGTCTTTATGCAAGGAAATTCAAGTAGAAGGAATTGTGTTAAATGACCTCAAGCGCGAAGCTGAAGGTTTTGTATTTGGTGATGCTGATTCAGTTCCTGATATGGTCGAATGGATCGAACAACTGCATAATCGGGATATCCCCTTAATCGTGTCTTCGTCTATTCATGAGCCTGATCACGCACAAAAACTTATGAATGCAGGTGCTACATGTGTACAACTCGACTCAGGATTGATATTCTCTGGCCCAGGGTTACCTAAGCGTATATCGGAGTATACATGGCAGTCTCAGCAGAAAAAAGAACAAACGACCCCAACCACGAAACCAGTTACGATGGGCTGGATTTTCGCACTATTGCTTGCTCTCAGTTTAATCGGAATTGGATTGACAGCGTGGTATGTTTCATTTGAACCTGTAATATTCCCCTATGATGAAGCCATTACAGGAGTTTCAAAAGAAGAGTTGATGCAATTAAATGATCGGCTCATACCGTTTATGGGGCATGATCGCATCACACTGGCTGGAACGACACTTTCACTGGGGATTATTTATATTTTTGTCGCTGTGTTTGCGATTCGAAAGCAATTTCATTGGGCTTATATGTTAATTTATGTATCATCTGTATTCGGTTTTATGAGTCTGTTTTATTTCTTAGGTCACGGATACTTAGACCCTTTGCACTTATTTTTAGCCGTATTTATGTTTCCCATTTTTTTGTTATACATTCAAGTTGCGGGTAAGCACTTTCGGGCAACAACTTCTATGAATAAAGGTAACACAGCCAAATGGAAGCTTGCACTGTGGGGACAACTTAGCTTTGTGATTTTGGGAGCGGCGTTATTGCTCGGAGGAGTGGTTATATCCTTTATCGGGATGACAGAAGTGTTTGTACCGGAAGATCTTAAATTTCTGCAGTTGCAACCTGAAGAGTTAGAACAGACTGACCCAGATATTATCCCTTTAATTGCTCATGATCGAGCAGGATTCGGAGGAACTTTGATTGCTGTAGGATTAGCAGTCTTATTATTAGCATTGTGGGGATTTCGTGAAGGTGAGGCATGGTTATGGTGGACATTTTGTCTAGGTGCTTTACCTGCATTTATTAGTGGCATTGGCATCCATTTCTATATTGGCTATGTAGATTGGGTTCACTTAGCCCCTCCATTTATTGCCGTCGGCTTGTATGTAGTGGGGCTAATTTGTTCGTTTGCGTATTTACATGCACCGAAGCGGGTAGCTTGATTAAAATGCGGAAGCGACATCTCCTAGAAAAAGTCGCTTGCGCATTTTTTGAGATTCAATGTATGAAAGATCGAATGGAATCATCCACTTCTTGAATAACTCCAATCCTTGTTCTTTGACTTCCTGCAGGAACAAAAATAGTAGGAAAACCGTTAATATTTAATCGGAATGAACAATCTGATTGAGCGGTGGTTAGTGAAAAAGGGCCAAAAGTTGCTCCAGCTGCACAAATCCTTAAAGATTCCAAACTTACACTAGTGTTTGGATTGTCGGTTTCTTGTAAAGTCCCTCTCAATACAAATACATTACGAAGTGTTAAAAATTGTGTAATCTGTAATTCTTTACCAGTGAAAGAGAAGGTATTTCCTCCTCGTGTGAACTGAATTACAAGAGGTGTAACAACTGTTAAATCGACAAACTTTGCAGCTGGCTCTGGGGACAATAAAAAGAGTAAATTTCCAGAAATAGATACATTCGATATATCGCGACTTTCTTTGAGGAAAGCATCAAAAGAGACGGGAGGTGAAGAGAATAATAAATTAAAAGGAATTGTGGGAGCTCCATGGTTACCGTCTTCTATTTTTTGTGTTGAATGAGAAAGATTGGACATACTATCTCCCCTTTTTCTTTTAAAATATGTGCAAATGTTTAAAATGTTTCTAGTGTAAAATGCTTAAATAAAAAGGAGAATGCAGCAAAAGGTGTTCTGTTGTTTTATGCAATTTTTTTGTCTAATATTTCAATTTGTTTTCATTTAGAATGAATAATCGAAACCACTCAGAACATTGTATAATGATTAAATTCGTGCACACGAATTTATGTCACATGCGCTCTGAATTAAATCCTAGCACTTTCCCCAATATGAAAACTATAATGAGTACGGTATCTTCCTGTTTTTGAAGATGTAAATTACGTCTTTGAAGTAATTGTATGGAGCCTACAATTTTGTATAAATCATCCGCTTCCATTTATTGCCGTGGAGCTATATCTGGTGGGATTAGCTTGTTCTTTTCCATATTTACATACATCGAAGCGATTATGAGGAAATTCAATTTCACAGCAATTGAATATGGATACTCGATTTTAAGAAAGCCGTAATCTAATGGACAAAAGAATAGCAATGATGACACTTGTCATAACAAATGGATGACGCATGTGAATATGAATTGCCTTTCTTTCCTTGTATGCTGGGAGCAGAAGCAAGGGAGGGCATGATGATGAATATGCAACGTAAATCCGAAAGAATTCCACTTATTGATGTTCTGCGAGGATTTGCAATTCTAGGGACGCTTGGAACAAACATCTGGATCTTTGCTTATTTAGGAGATTTGACATACCTTACCACGAGTAGTTTTTCCGGTTGGTGGTCATGGGATGATTTGATAAGAATGTTCGTATTGTTTCTAGTGAATGGAAAGTTATTAGGACTACTTACGATCATTTTTGGTGTTGGTCTTGAAATCAAATATCAGGAAGCGCTTCGCAAGAGGAGAGTTTGGCCTGGCGTATATTTATGGACTGTATTATTTTTGTTTGTGGAAGGTTTGATTCATTTTATATGGGTCATGGAATATGACATATTGATGAGTTACGCTGTGACAGCGGTTGTTGTCGCTTTTATCGTGAAGGCAGGAGATCGTGCGATTAATCGGGCATTAGTGATTGTAGGTAGTTGGCACATACTAATGATTATGCTCATCTTTGTCAGTAGCTGGTATGGTGCTAGTCAGGTCGATCTAAATATGGAATCTGTGTCTGGATTGTATGCCAATGGGACATGGATTGAGCAAATTCAGAATCGATTGGATCATTTTATCTATTATCGTATGGAAGCGATCTTTATTATTCCGATGAATATTTTCTTGTTTTTAGTGGGTGTAAAACTGATGCGTCATCATGTATTCGCATCCAATAAAAGCGGGTTTGAAAAACGCCAGAAATTATTATACCTTGGGCTTTTTCTCGGTCTACCTTTAAATCTTCTCACTTTTATCCCAGGTGGGTTGTTTGATATACCTGTACGCTATTTATTTGCCCCACTGCTTTCACTTGGTTACATTGGTATCTGGAGTTGGTTAATCCGATTTCAGAAGTGGAGTTGCTTATGGCGACGATTTGAGGATCTGGGTAAAATGTCATTAAGTAGCTATGTCTTACAAAATGTATGTGCCTCCATGATTTTTTATGGGTGGGGGATCGGGTTAGGTGGAAAATTAAACAGCTTACAGGTCATTACCATTTTAGTTATGCTTGCAAGTCTACAACTCTGGCTTGCACCAATCATACTCGAACGGTTTAAAATGGGGCCATTGGAATGGATTCGTAAACGTGCTGTGCGAGCAATCAGTCAAAAATAGCCGATCTGATTTATGGAAGGTGTATATGATTAAAATTTATCCCAAAGATCAAGTGAGATTTTATTTGATAGTTGATGTGATCTCTTTTGTTTTTTTATTTTCTATTGTACTCAGTTCTTCCTCTGCTTTGACCATTTATGCTCGTGTCACTTTATTGATTTTGTATCTGATCGCCTTTTACATGGCGTTGTGGAATCGAGATTGGCGTCTTTATTTGGCGACATTGCTAGGTTTGTCTGTTATAGCAGTGCTGACCATTTATGAAGGGACCATGATGTTAACCTTTGGATTTGTATTCGCAGACTTAGTTGGAAGAGCTAAGTCGAGGTGGCAGATATTGGCGGCTATGGTTTTTATTTTTCTAAATTTTGTAATGGTTCTAGGATATCAATATGGTTGGAGATGGTCACAAGCGTTTTTAACAATGATTCCTATCATGATTATACAAACTTTATATCCTGCCTTAATCTACTACATCAAGAAAACAAAAGGCTTACAAGTTGAGTTGACAAGTATTAATAAACAGCTTGTTCAACAAGAAGAGCGGCACCGTATTGCAAGGGATCTTCATGATACACTGGGACATACCTTAACGATTATAAAATTAAAGACAGAGTTGACTACCAAATGGGTTGATCACGATTCGGATAGGGTAAAGCATGAGCTAAATGAAATTTTAACTACAACACGCACAGCCTTAAAACAAGTAAGAGAACTGGTCTCTGAAATGAATGAAATTTCGTTGAGACAAGAGATGTTGCAATGCAAACAGCTGCTACAAATAAATCAGATTTCCACTACTATTTTAAGCGAGCATCCTCATGATTTATTATCTAGCTTTGAAGAAACGATGCTTTCTCTTTGTGTGCGGGAAGCAACTACAAATATTTTGAAGCATAGTCGAGCGGAACATTGCTACATCCACACC
This sequence comes from Polycladospora coralii, assembly GCF_014773435.2. GTDB lineage: Bacteria > Bacillota > Bacilli > Thermoactinomycetales > Thermoactinomycetaceae > Polycladospora > Polycladospora coralii. The sequence goes on from NZ_JACXAG020000013.1 coordinate 36,849, forward strand.
CAGTTTGTTGAACAGATGTTTCAATTAGAGATTATAGATGACGGTTACGGTTTCACAACACAAGGGTGGGGGAGTGGCCTCCCCTCTATGAAAGAAAGAATGCATGCCATAAAAGGGACGGCCACGATTTATAATAGAACGGAAGGAGGAACGATGCTTTCTCTGAAAGTACCCATTCAATTACATAGAAAGGTAGGGCAATTATGATACGGGTATGCTTAGCTGAAGATCAAAACATGTTAAGGGGAGCTCTTCAATCACTACTCTCCTTTGAGGAAGATATTGAGGTGATAGCAGAAGTTGCAGATGGAGGACATGCCTGGGATGTTATTCGACAACAGGTACCAGATGTGTGCATCTTAGATATCGAAATGCCTCAATTAACTGGACTTCAAATTGCTGAGAAAGTGAAGGGTGCTCACTTACCTTGCAAAGTGATTATCGTAACAACTTTTGCCCGCCCTGGATATTTGCAAAAAGCAATGGCATGTGAGGTTGATGGATATTTATTAAAAGACGAGCCTATTGCATATCTCATTGATTCCATTCGCAAAGTGATGCAAGGAGAAAAAGTGATCAGTAGAGATTTAGCGACTACGTTGTTCATGCAAGAGCAAAATCCACTTAGTGAGAGTGAAAGAAAAATATTGAGACTGGTTCATAATGGATTATCGACAAGTGAAATAAGTCATTCCTTATTTTTAACCACAGGTACTGTACGCAACTATCTATCTATAGCGATTCAAAAATTACGCGTGACCTCCAGACAGCAGGCTGCACGTATTGCCCAAGAGAAAGGATGGTTAGAAGAGATGGAATAATGTTGTGTGTGTATCGTGTTTAGCACTATGAACTTTATTTGAAAAAAGTTATTGACAGTTTTATAGCACCATGTTACTATATTTCTTGTCGCCACGATAAGGCGGTAACAACTGAAATGTTCCTTGAAAACTAAAGAGTGACACATGACCTGTTCAATTTTTATATGAGCTTACAAGCTCACCATTATATGGAGAGTTTGATCCTGGCTCAGGACGAACGCTGGCGGTATGCCTAATACATGC
>NZ_JACXAG020000014.1 GCF_014773435.2 Polycladospora coralii
CTCATTGGCTTGTTTGCTGTAATTCACGGTCTGACTTCGTTTCTCATAGGCAAATTTTCTCTGTTCTAACATCGCGTTATAGAGCCAACGACACATGGAGAGTGTCCATTCAATCTTTTCAATCTGCGCCTTGTTCGGCTCCAGCTTAAACTGATAGGTACGCATCATCTTGATCACCTCCCTCGTCCAAAGCCGATTCATCCCTCACCTACTTCGTTGAGGCGGGCGTATTCTCAGCTATATTGAATAAAATCAGGATTCAATTCCCTACACATCTTCAACGCTTCATCTGCTGTCGTTGCTTTATGTGTATGATCAAATCCTTCTTTATGTAAGACAATTTCAAGCAAGTTTAATATTTCCTCTTCATCATCAACAAGCAATATATGGGGATCATTCATTTTTATTCACCTCTGTTACATGTCACTCTCCATCTTAACAAATGAAAAAGATTTACAAGTATAATTCCAAAAAAGTTAAGCAAGTGTTTAACTAGGACGCCTCCCAATAATAATATCAAAGTGACACAAAGTCGCATTCAAGACGCCGCCAATGATTAAAATTAAAGCCGACAGGTAGAACCAAACCACCAAAATAATTAAGCCGCCTAGGTTTCCATAAATCAATGTGTAGTCATTAAACGAGACATAATAAGAAAAACCTAAGGAGCTGAGTTGCCACCCTAAAGTGGTAAATAAGGCACCAGGAATCGCTTGAATCATTCGTACTTTTGTATTTGGTGCATATTTATATAGCAAAATAAAGACAGCTAATATCACCAAACTACTAAGTAGCCATCTGATCCAACTCCATATCGCATGAAACCAGTTGGTAAGTCCAAAAAAAGAAGCAACGAAGTCTCCAATTATTTTTCCAAATACGGGTAGTATTAATGATATAACGAGTGCCAGTAGCAAGCCAAACATCAAAACAATACCAATCACCATCGATTTCCAAAATGGACGATTCTGCTTTACTTGATACACTTTATTCAGAATACGAATCATAGATTGAAAAGCAGCCGATGCCAAATAAATCGTTACAAAAATCCCAACTGATAAAATATCTCCACGCTGTTCATCCAACACAACAGTAAGATTAGAAGAAATCAATTCATAGGTATTAGCTGGCGCATACGGTTTTACCATTTCTAAAATTTCAAAACTAGATACCGGAAGATACCCTAGAAACGTGAAAGCGACAAATAGAAAAGGAAATAAGGACATCAAAAAGTAATAAGCAAGCTGTGCCGCCGAATCGAACAAATGATCTCCTACAAAGCGGTCCTTTAACTCACGTAAAAAATAGAGTATCATCATCGTTTCCTCCTGTGTACGAGAAAAGAGTGTTTATAAGCAGGCGTGGCAAATGAGTTGCCTTCATACATGCGATACACTTGATACATTTTCATATAATTTGGCTGTTTTCTATTTCATATACAAGCATAACATGGATTCAAGTTTATCTATCTATAAAGATATTTTATAATAGAAATAAAAAATACATATTCCTAATTTTATAAAAAAGGTGTAATATAGTAGATATCCAATGTCTGCGTCGATTGGCCATTTCAATATTTTATGTAACGTAACTAAAATAATTGTATATTATTTATTCATAGATATAAATCACGACTCTAATCATTTTGATCAGCTACACATAAGCTTTTCCAATTGTGGCAAATCGACATTAAGTTTGACTAAAAATAAATGATTGGGGTGATTTGCATTGACAACTTTAGCCTTACATGAAATTGGGGAAGTCATTCGTAAAATACGTAAAGAGCGCGGACTACGACTTGAAGATTTATCTGACGATAATATATCGCCTGCCACTGTAAGTAATATTGAAAGAGGAATTGCGCATGTAAGTCCAGAAAAAATCACTTATCTCTTAGAAAAGCTTGATCTCAATATGCATACACTTCCTGACATCGTACAGAATGAAGAAGAGAACTTAAAAAAAATACGTTTTGATCTATTAGCAATTGACACGCTACAAAAAATAGACTCATTCGAAGAAGCAATAAAGCGTATTGATGCGTTACAGTTAGATGACACACACCCTTTTGCTGGACATGCTTATTATTATAAGGGTAAGTGTTATGTAAGCAAAGGAAAATGGAAACAAGCAGAACGCTCTCTGAACACAGTGCTGCGAATTTCCCAACAACACCCCTATACAGAATTTAATATGGAAGCGTCCAGCTATTTGCTGCTAGGTTTGATCTTATATTATCAAAATGATCTTGAAAAAGCCCTAGTTCAAACCGACAACGGACTTAAAGCATTTGTGGAAGACGGTGAAAATAAACATATTAAATTCCTTCTGTATCGTAATAAATGTACTTACCTTAAACATTTAGGTCGTGCTCCTGAAGGCTTACGCATTGTACAAGATATATGGGAAGAGATATCTAGCATTGATGATATTTCAACAAGACTTAGCTTCTATTGGCTACATGCGGAGTTTTTATATATTTCGGGGTTATGTGATGATGCCATTTTTATCGCGAAAGAAGGGATTCAGCTAGCCCGACGCAACGATCAATACGATAGTTTATGTGATCTGTGGACTGTATTAGGGAGTGCTTATACCGCCACTAAGGAATGGAAGATGGCAGAGACGGCTCTACAAATCGCTTTACAGCTGAAAAATCGTTTAAATGACGCGCAACGCATGACAGTTGTGCTTGCAAAGCTAGGTAGCTTATATATGCAACAATTCCGATACCGTGAATCCCACCAATTTCTGCAAGAAGCAGTCGAGGCAGCTGATCGAATAGGCGATAATCCACGCCTCACAACAAGTCTAATCCTGCTGGGTGATCTATGTTACACGACTAAAAAAGTAGACGAAGCGATACATCATTATGAACAAGCTTTGGCATTAGCTAAAGAATTTAAAGACCCTCAGAAAGAGCAACGCGTTTGGTTTAGTCTAGCAAAATGCTTTGAAGGAAGAAATGAAAACCAATTCCAAGAATGCATACGCAAAATGTATATCAGTAAAGGAAATGACCCTCGCATGGGATTTGAATATTTAATTGATCAGATGTGATTCGTACACGACGCTAAAGTGGAAAAATCATAAAATTCGATACGTTTGAGATGTAATTCCCTAGCGGATTCATATCTCTTTTTTATTCTTTCCGCATAATATCTCATACACCTATGCTATACTGACATGTATAGTTACAGAAAGGATGTTGTACATGGAGCAAATGGATGCTAATCAAATTATCGCGTTTATCCAAAACAGTGAAAAGAAAACCCCTGTTAAAGTACATATAAAAGGGCAACTAGCAGGAATCGATTTCGGGGAAAATCTACAGTCCTTTGTAAACGAATCTACAGGTGTCTTATTTGGGGATTGGAATATCATTAAACCACTTTTAGCTCAATATGAAGCACAGATTGAAGATTATGTCGTCGAGAATGACCGTCGTAATTCAGCGATCCCCTTACTCGATCTTAAAGGTATTCAGGCCCGAATTGAGCCAGGTGCGATCATTCGTGATCAGGTTGAGATTGGGAACAATGCTGTGATCATGATGGGTGCTATGATTAATATCGGTGCCGTGATTGGTGAAGGTACAATGATCGACATGAATGTCGTGATTGGTGGTCGTGGGACAATCGGTAAAAATTGCCACATTGGAGCCGGCTCTGTAATCGCAGGCGTCATCGAACCTCCTTCAGCATCTCCTGTCGTCGTTGAAGATGATGTTGTCATTGGGGCTAATGCAGTCATCTTGGAAGGTGTACGCGTGGGCAAAGGCTCTGTCGTAGCTGCAGGTGCTGTCGTTGTTGATGATGTCCCAGAAAATGTTGTAGTAGCAGGAACACCAGCTAAAATCATTAAGAAAATTGATGAAAAAACACGTTCTAAAACAGAAATCAAACAAGAGTTACGTCAATTATAAAAAAGAAGCATCCATTGTGAAAGATGGATGCTTCTTTTTTCACTCTAATCTATTCAAGGCGTCTGAAATGGTTTGGTTGCCAGGAAGTAAATCAAAGGTACGTCGATAGGTGTTTTTTTGTTTCAATGTTTCTACGATCGTATGTGCCACATCAATACGTGGAATTGGCTGAGGTTGATAGGCAAGATGATCTGCAATGGAAACTTTTCCTGTACCGGAATCATCAGATAAAGTTCCTGGACGAATAATCGTATAATCGAGGGAACTTGCTTGTAGATGTATATCTGCATCCCGTTTAGCTTGCAGATAAAGTTGTAATGATTCGGGACCCGCTTCAGGCTGTTCTGCACGTAGTGAACTCACCAACACAAAGCGATTAATCCCTCTCTTGGTTGCTTCATCAATCGCTTTTATCGCACCGTCTCGATCTATGAGTAAGGTCTTATCAGGTCCTGTATGAGCCCCTGACCCTGCTGTAAAGATGATCGCATCCATGCCTTCGCATGCATGTGAAAAGTCCTTTTCAAGGTCTGCAACAATTGTGTCTATCCCTAATTCATGGAAATATTTAGCCTGGTTTTTATCACGAATCATCGCGTGAACGACATCATTTTTCTCCGCCAAGAAAGCCGATACCATCCGTCCGATTTTCCCATTCGCTCCTGTAACTAATACGTTCACTAGCATCACTCCACTTTTTGTATATTATCCTTTCTTAACTTTACCCGTTTTCGTTTTCGCTATAACCCTCAGCAGAATGTGCTATACTCTTTCTATGATATCTCTAACTTTAAAAGGAGTATGACTATGGATAACTGGGCTACACTTGACCAAACTTATATCATGTCAACCGTAACACGGCTACCTATCACAATTGATCGTGCTGAAGGCAATTATTTATATGATATAGATGGAAATCGTTATTTAGATTTATTTACTGGGCTCGCTGTGAATATATTGGGTCACACTCATCCACGCTTAATGGAAACACTCGAAGAGCAGGGAAATCGATTTTTACATATCTCTAATTTATTTCATAATCCTCCTGCCATCCAATTGGCCAAGCGATTGGTTGAGCATACGTTTACAAAAGGAAAAGTTTTCTTCTGCAATTCAGGCGCAGAAGCAACTGAAGCAACCATTAAATTAATTTCAAAGTGGACTGATTTAAAACAAAACGGACGTCATGGCATTGTCGTTATCCAAAACAGCTTTCATGGACGTACCCTTGGTGCCTTACGTCTCACACGACAACCTGGTGTCTATCAAAATTTTCCACAGTTATCTTTTCCCGTTTTCGAAGTACCGCTTAACGATACAGAAGAACTAGCCAATATCTGTAGAGAGAAAAAGCCTGCCGCTATATTAGTAGAACCGATTATGGGAGCCGGTGGTGTCATTTCTTTAGCACCCGCCTATCTAAAAATGATTAATCAAATATGTCGCGAAGAAGATATGCTCTTCTGTGTAGATGAAATTCAGACAGGCGTAGGACGTACAGGTACTTTGTTTGCCTATCAAGATTATGACATCCATCCTGATGTAATTCTGTTTGCCAAAGGCATTGGAGGTGGGTTACCGATCGGCGGAATTATCGGTAATGAACGGACAGCCGATTTGTTTAAGCCGGGTGACCATGGCACAACATTTGCACCTTCTCCTCTAAGTGCAGCGCTTGGAAATACCGTACTTGATTTATTATTGGATGATGGTTTAATGAAGACGGGTCGAGAAACTGCGCACTATTTATGGCATGAACTTGAAAAGTTATGTAAGGAATTTCCTCATATCTTTAACTATATGGATGGCAAAGGTATGATGATTGGAATACGTACCCATTTGACAGCAAATGAAGTCAGCCATTTTCAACGTCAATTACTAGAAAGAGGCATCCTGGTCAATGTGACAGCTCAAACCATTATTCGATTGTTACCTCCACTTACTTTACAACATCGTGAGGTTGATTTTCTTATCGAAAACGTACGTGAGCTCATTACAACAAGTTGAGGTGATTTATGCGCATGTCTTACAATATGGAAACCTTTATTCAGCTTAGACGTGCATTACACCAAATTCCGGAACCTGGTTTTAAGGAATTTAAAACACAACAGCTGATTCTTTCCTATCTATCAACATTACCTTCTGAACGTCTTGAAATTGAGACGTGGCGCACAGGTATTCTGGTCAAAGTGTCTGGGACCAATCCCAGTATACGAATTGGTTATCGTACAGACATGGATGGTTTACCGATTTCTGAAAATACTTCTTATGCGTTCCAATCTAATCATGAAGGGTTTATGCATGCGTGCGGACACGACATCCATATGGCCATCACACTAGGTATACTCACACATTTCGCACACAACCCACATCAAGATGACCTCATCTTTATTTTTGAACCAGCGGAAGAAGGCCCTGGCGGTGCACTACCCATGATGGCCAGTGCACAGTTTCAGAAGTGGAAACCTGATCTGATCATGGCCTTACATATCGCGCCAGATTACCCTGTAGGTACGATCGCCACGCGTCCCGGTATATTGTTTGCCAATACTTCAGAGCTTTTTGTTGATTTGTATGGAACAGGTGGTCACGCAGCACGACCCCATCAAGCAAATGATATGGTGATCGCTACTTCTCATTTAGCTACACAATTGCAAACGATTGTTTCCCGAAATGTAGACCCCTTAGATTCCGTCATCGTAACAATTGGTAAGATGACAGCAGGCACGAAACAAAACATCATTGCTGACCATGGTCGTCTAGAAGGCACGATTCGCACGCTAACACTCGCAGCTATGGAAAAGGTTAAAGCCCGTATTCAATCCATGGTAGAAGCGACTGCCATCGGTTATCACTGTAAGACTGAAATCGATTGGGGTTGTAGCTATTGCCAAGTTGAGAATCATGTTAAGCCAACGCAACATTTTATGCACTGGGCACAAGCCCAACCTGATATCAACTTGGTTGAATGTTCGGTTGCCATGACAGGAGAAGACTTTGGATACTTCCTAAGAGAAATACCAGGCTTTATGTTTTGGTTAGGTGTTGATACACCCTATGGGTTACATCATCCTCAAATTGAACCCAATGAAAAAGCGATTGCAGTAGCCATTCAAACCATGTGTAACTATATAAGTGAAATCAGGCAGAGCGATTCATAAAAATCGCTCTGCTTATCTCAGGATGGGAAGCGTTATGCACCGAAAAGCACCGCCACCTTTAACAATTTCAGAAACATCTACCTCTTCAACGGTGTAACCTCTAGTCCTTAACTCCTGATTAATTCGTTTTTGTTGTGGATGGCTAATCACTACACGATTACCAATCGAAATAATATTTGTCGCTAGCCCAAATTGTTCTTCTGCTGTTACTTCGATTAAGTCCCGATTTTTAGATAGCCATTTTAGCTCTGTCTCCGCAAAAGCGGGAGGATAGATCAGTCCATCCTGTGCTGACAATATGTTAAACACACAATCCAAATGTAGGTATTTTTTGGTAAAGGGAATCGGCTTTATGTTAAATTGTTCCCATTCACTTTGTAATGCATAGACAGCAGACAATGAAGTTCGATCACTGATACCAATTAACACTTGATCGCCATCAATAAAAACATCGCCACCTTCAATCGTACCATTGTCAATTTCAAATGATAAAATCTCCTGCTTGATCAGCCACTTATCGAGTACCACTTCTTCTTTTTGTCTAATCTCTTCTGATAAAGAGGCTTGAAAAAATAGATTTCCTAAAGTAAAGCCAATATCTCGTGTATAAACTTGTTCTGGGAACCGGGGATCTGGTTGAAGCAAAAGCACTTCTACACCATGGCTTTTCAATACCGTTACTAATTGATCAAACTGTGCAGTAGCTCTTCCGGCATCAATTTTTTCATCTACAAAGTGACGCTGTGTTTCATTAATCACTTCACTTATCCGAAAATACGATGGTGGACACATCAATACCTGTTTCAAGGGTGTATATTCATGATCACAAAAAGGATATAAATTGTATTTATCTTCCGTTGATAAATCATGTACATTGGTCATTTGAGTAGACTCCTACTATAAAATTTTGTGGATTGAATCCGTGTAGTACTTATTTTTAACCATATCCTTACTGACATACATTCCCCAACTTGAATCTGAGCATAACACATTTCAATCATGCGAATATTTAATCATTTTATAGGACACCCTTCTTCTATCGAATAGAGTGCATTTCAGCCTATCTCTTTATCTTTTCACCACGATGTTCGAATCCACACAAAACTTAAAAATAGGATCATGATCACGAATAGTAGTATAAAGTAAAAATATTGACCTAGGAATTTCATCGCCTATTCCCCTTTCTTATCTTGACACGCATATCAACTATTATACCAAATTTTTTCGCAAAAAATTAGGAACTACACCCTGAAGCATGTAGTTCCTTGATAAGCCATTTCAAACTTCACTTCATTCATTTTCACCTAAATGTAGCACATACCCTCGGCCTAAACCGTTTCTGAAATTTGCGTCTGATTTTTTTCAGAATAAAACCTTGCTTTCGAAGTCTGTGTGCTGAAGATAAAAAGACCCTTGGTATAAAAATGTTATACCAAGGGTCTTGGGATTTTACCCGATGGAACCTTCCATCTCAAACTTAATTAGACGATTCATTTCCACCGCATATTCCATTGGTAATTCTTTTGTAAACGGTTCGATGAAGCCCATGATAATCATTTGGGTCGCTTCATCTTCCGTCAGACCACGACTCATTAGGTAGAACAGTTGATCTTCACTTACTTTAGACACAGTCGCTTCATGTTCCAACATTACATTGTCCGTTTTAACTTCATTATACGGAATGGTATCAGAAGTTGACTCATTATCTAATATGAGCGTATCACATTTGACGTTGGCTTTTGATCCATCCGCTTTAGGTCCGAAGCTACTTAGTCCGCGATAGGTTACTTTCCCACCTTGTTTCGCAATCGACTTAGAGATAATGGTAGAAGTACAATTAGGTGCTAAGGCTGTTACTTTAGCGCCCGCATCTTGGTGTTGATTCTTCCCTGCTACCGCTATGGAAAGAACATCAGCCTTTGCTCCTTCTCCACGCATGACAACTGCTGGATATTTCATGGTTAGCTTACTTCCGATATTACCGTCTACCCATTCCATATGCGCACCTTTATCTGCCACAGCACGTTTGGTTACTAGGTTATAAATATTAGGTGCCCAGTTTTGAATCGTCGTATAACGGCAACGTGCGTTATCGCGAACTACAATTTCTACCACTGCAGAGTGTAAGGAGTTTGTACTGTATACAGGAGCCGTACACCCTTCTACATAGTGAACAAAACTGTCTTCATCAGCGATAATCAGTGTACGTTCGAACTGACCCATATTTTCAGAGTTAATCCGGAAATAGGCTTGAAGAGGCACATCACACTTCACACCTTTAGGTACATAGATAAAGCTTCCGCCACTCCAAACGGCACTATTTAAAGCCGCAAATTTATTATCAGATGGCGGGACGACTGTACCAAAGTATTCTTTCATTAACTCAGGGTACTCACGTACAGCCGTATCTGTGTCACAGAAAATAACGCCTTGCTCTTCTAGTTCCTTCTGCATGTTGTGATAAACAACTTCTGACTCGTATTGAGCAGATACACCTGCTAGGAATTTTTGTTCTGCTTCCGGAATACCTAGTTTGTCAAAGGTTTGCTTAATTTCATCTGGTACTTCTTCCCATGTTTTACCCTGCCGTTCAGATGGCTTCACATAATAGGTAATATCGTCAAAATTAAGCTCATCTAAATTACCTGGTAGTAAGGAGAACCACTTACTATTCGCACTGCTTGGCATTGGCATTTTGTAAAATTGCTCTAACGATTTGAGACGAAACTCTAACATCCACTCAGGTTCGCCCTTCATACGTGATATTTCCTCTACAATCTGTCTGTTTAATCCTTTTTTTGAACGGAAAACCGAGACATCTTTATCATGAAACCCATACTGATAATCTGGTATATCTGGCACATTCGGTATTTCTTTAGCCATGATCTTACGCCTCCTTTGAATGATTATCTCCTAAACCTTTTTCTAAGGCTTTCCATGCCAATGTGGCACACTTGATTCGAGCAGGAAACTTCGCCACACCTGTTAACGCTTCAATATCTTCAAGCGGAAATTGATCAACATCTACTTCTTCTCCCAACATCATCCGGGAAAATAAATCCACCAACTTGAGCGATTCATCTTCGGTTAATCCTTTGACTGCTTCTGTCATCATAGAAGCGGACGCCATACTGATCGAGCATCCTTCACCCGTAAACTTAGCATCTACGATTTTTCCATCTTCCACACGCATCTGTAAATAAATCTTATCCCCGCAGGTTGGGTTATTCAGTTCAACAGAAACGGCATCGTTTTCCATCTTCCCCTTATTTCGGGGTTTTTGATAATGATCCATGATAACACGACGATACAAATCATCTAAAGACATGTCCGAAATACTCCTTCGTTTTTTGTAGACCTTTTATCAAACGATCAATATCTGACTCATCATTATAGATGTGGAAGCTAGCCCGCGCTGTTGCCGATACATTTAACCAACGCATCAGCGGCTGACAGCAATGGTGACCAGCTCTCACTGCAATACCTTCAGCATCCAAAACCGTTGCCACATCGTGAGGATGAACATCACCTAAATTAAAGGTAACCATTCCCATCCGTCCTTGCTTTGGGCCATATAATGAAATCCCCTCTATGTGTGAGGCTAGCTGATCATAAGCGTATTGCGAAATTTCTAGGTCGTGTTTCTCTATTACTTCTATGCCAATGCTGTTGATATAATCAATTGCAGCACCTAATCCAATTGCACCAGCAATGATTGGCGTTCCACCTTCAAACTTCCAAGGAAGTTCCTTCCATGTCGATTCATATAAGTCCACATGGTCAATCATTTCGCCACCAAATTCAACAGGCTCCATTTGATCTAACAAAGCTTCTTTTCCATATAATACGCCAATCCCTGTAGGCCCGAACATTTTATGGCCTGAAAAAGTATAAAAATCAACGTCCAAATCTTGTACATCTACTTTTAAATGCGGTACACTCTGAGCGCCATCTACTGCAATGACACCGCCATGAGCGTGCACAAGCTTAGCTAGCTCTTTCAATGGATGAATCGTACCCATAACATTTGAGACATGATTGATGGCGATCACCTTGGTACGTGAAGTAATCATTTTTTTTGCTTTCGCTAGATCTAATGAGCCATCTGGTTCTAGTTCAAAATACTTTAATTGCGCACCAGATGATTTTGCCGCTTGTTGCCAAGGAATAAGATTACTATGATGTTCTGCTGGAGTTAGTAAGATTTCATCATCTGCAGTTAACTTTGCAGCTGCATAACTACGCGCTACCAGATTAATACCCGTGGTTGTACCCCGATTAAAAATAATCTCTTTGGTTGTACGTGCATGAATAAGTGCACGTACTTTTTCTCGAGCTCCTTCATAGGCATCTGTAGCCATCGTACCTAGTGTATGCACACCACGATGTACATTAGAATTGATCTGCTTATAGTAAGCATCTATCGCATCTATCACTTGCGCTGGTTTCTGTGAAGTCGCAGAACTATCCAAGTACACAAGTGGCGATCCATTGACCTCTTGCTTTAGAATTGGGAAATCTTGGTGAAAGCGATTCATGATTGAAACTTCCCTTCGATAACCTCATGAATTCTCTTTTGTAATGCTTCAGATGGGATATCCGATATAACGGCATCTAAAAAGCCATAAATAATGAGTTTTTCGGCCTGTTCTTTACTTACACCACGCGACATTAGATAATACATTTGCAGAGGATCTACACGTCCAACACTTGCCGCATGTCCCGCAGTCACATCATTTTCATCAATGAGTAGAATCGGGTTTGCATCTCCTCTTGCTTTAGGGTTCAACATAAGGACTTTACCCGTTTGCTGGCCATCCGATTTACTAGCATCCTTCTCGATCTTGGTAATACTATTTAGTATATTGGTAGCAGCGTCTTTCATCACAGAGCGCGCATGAATATCACTATTCGTATGTTTACCCCAATGACGGATATTCGTTGTAATATTTGAGCGAGTCTCACCCGCTCCAAGAATGACTGCTTTTACGTTAACCGTGCCACCATCTTCTACAAGATGCGTTGTATTATCTGAGATAATACGTCCATCACTCAATTCAGAAGTGATCCATTCTAACTGGCCATCTCGCCCGACATAAGAGCGGCGATATAAGACATCCACTGCGGTCTGATTTAAGTTATTCATTGTAGAAACACGTACATTTGCATTCGAACCTACAAACACGTCAATCATACCATTATGCATCGCAACTTCATCACTTTTATCAGCTACAAAATTTGCGATAAACTCTACACGTGCATTTTCTTCAGTGACAATCATAATATAAGGTAGAATCGCTGCATCTTTACCCTGTCCGTAGAATAAGCTCTGAAAAGGGATCGTTAGCTCAACATTCTTGGGCACATAAAGAAAGACACCACCGTTAAATAGCGCTTGATGAATAGCCGCTAGCTTATGTTCGTCTCGCTTCATTTTTGAAGACATCATATAGGATTTAACTAGTTCCTCATGTTCTCGCAAAGCAGTGTGTAAATCGGAGAAAATAACACCCTTATCCGCTATTTGAGGATCAAATTGTTGAAATACGCTACTCGCATTTTTTTGTACCACGACATTTGCTGTTTCTTGATCAAAGACAAATGCACTAAATTCAGATGGAAGCTCTTGTAATGCTGTAATCGCTTCTTCTTCTTTAAAAGCATCGAACTTTGTAAAGTTCCAGTTATTAATATTGGTCTTCTCTAACTGGGGCAGAGCAAGTTCTTCTATTTGGGATAATGCATCTAAACGCTTTTCTAATAACCACTTAGGCTCTTGACGAGACTGGGCATATTGCGTAACCCTTTTATCGTCCATAGAGGTTTGGTTTACCATATTCATGTCTACCCCCTCCTTAACCTTGTTGTCCTACGGTTTCGTCTTCTATACCCAATTCCTCTTTTACCCAATCATAACCTTCTGCTTCTAAACGCTCTGCTAATTCTGGTCCACCCGACTTGACAATTCTTCCTTGCATAAATACATGTACAAAGTCTGGTTTAATATAATTAAGCAAACGTTGATAGTGCGTGATAATCAATGCTCCAAATTCATCGCCTCGCATTGCATTTACTCCAGCTGCAACCACTTTTAGCGCGTCGATATCTAACCCAGAGTCAATCTCATCCAGGATGGCGATGCGTGGATTGAGCATCATCAATTGCAAAATTTCATTTCGTTTCTTTTCCCCACCAGAAAACCCTTCATTTAAATAACGAGTCGCAAATTTTTCGTCCATCTCAAGTAATTCCATTTTTTTGTCCATTTCACGAATAAACTTCATCAGTGAAATCTCATTTCCTTCATCACGCTTCGCATTAATCGCACTGCGTAAGAAGTCCGAATTGGTCACACCGCTTACTTCACTTGGATATTGCATCGCTAAGAAAAGACCAGCACGTGCACGCTCATCAACATCCATGTCAAGTAAATCTGCTTGGTCTAAAAGCGCTTCTCCTTTTGAAACTTCATAGCGAGGATGTCCCATTAAAGCTGAAGCGAGTGTACTTTTCCCTGTTCCGTTCGGTCCCATGATCGCATGGATTTCCCCACCATTAATCTCTAGATTGACTCCTTTTAAAATTTCTTTTTCATCAATTGCAACATGTAGATCCTTTATTTTTAAATTTGGTTTGTTTGCCATATTTTCATTCCTCCAGATTTGAACTTCTTCTATATTAACCAATAAGTGAAAACACTATTGGGAATACGCATATCCAAGCACACTTCTGATTGGAGCAACAATCTAATTTAGATTGATTCTCATATGATTCTCATTTCATTCTACTGTAGAGCGTATCACAGATCAAGGTATAATCCATCCTTTTTTTATTCCTATCCCTAAGTTTTCCAATAACGATGCAACATATCCCATTTTTTATAAATTATACGTTATGATTCTCAATAAGGGGGTAAATAAAAATGGAAAAGCCCATTCAATGTATTAAATGTTTTGAAAAAAGACCGGGAGGCAGGTGTCAGTATTGCCCCCTTCACCCTGACAACAAAAAGAACTATAAACATTTAAAGAATGGCTGGTATGTAAAGAAAGAGGAGAAGCATTCAAAATAAAAAAACCTCCTACACAGGAGGTTACATCAGAACACATACTTGGGACAGACCTTTTCGATCCGTGGGAGATTTTCAATTTCTTGGAAAGAGTTGATTCAATTCATCGTTACTCTAATCACTAACCATGACCTAATTATAATTGAAAATGATTCTCTTTTGCAATAGTAATTTTTATTTTATTGCTCAAAAATTAGAGCACCCTTCCATTACAAGCGTCTATTTGAATCGTTATATGATTACCTTTGCAGTACACTCCGTCAACACTTCCTCCACTTAGGCTAAGAAGTAGAGGGAGTGTTCAAATATTATAATATTTGTTATACTAATAGACAGATAGGTTATCCTCAATTCATATGTACGGCAGAAATTGACTTTTTCTATTATCTTAAACGTGTATTATCGAATCTGCTAAATGATACACTTCTATTGGAATTTAGGTTACCTAGTCGGTAACTGCAATATCGTGTAAGTTTTGCTTGTCCACTTTTAACCTTTCACACATTAGGTGCCTACCAAAATGCTACAAGACAGATCTACTTGATCCATAAACGAATCCTGTATTGTGTAAATCATTACGATCACGCCTATGTATACTAAAAGGACGATTGGAGGCTAATAATGAGGAAAGAGACAAATGAAGTATTTCACCTAAATCATGCTTTGCCCACTACTCCTACCCCAGACTCAACCAACACGTTCCAAATACAAATTGATAAAAGTGACTATGATCATTACCGTACTTGTTTTTTCAAAAGACGCATCTTACAAGAATGGCATCACCAACGCCGCAAAGTAAAGTTAAGCCAATATGATCAACCCGCCAAGCAAAAAATGATACTGACAGATACGTTTTTACAGTTAAGATCGTTTATTGCAGCTGCTTACGTTGAAGACTTCTCTTTACCTTTATCAGAATTTACTTTATTTGGATGGCTTCAATACAACAAATTACGAAGTGAAATCTGCCAGGAAGCTCATGATCGATTGTATTGGAGTGAAATGATATATTATTACGAACAATGTTCAAAATCAGGTATTATCGCTCAATTACTACCATTGAAGTGAATGTTGTCGACTTATACGACACAATGAGAAAGAGACAGATTTCTTATAACCTGTCTCAGCGCGGTTTTTACCAGCTCCATAGGGAGTTAATCTTTAAATTTGCTTAGCGAAAGCTTGTAAATATTCTTCTTTGAAAAATTCAATCACTTTCTCCATCATCACTTTTCGAGTCAATATCCCTACAAATTTACCTTTAATATCTATTATCGGAACATATGATTGATTAACAAGTACTTCGAATGCAAATGAAAAAATAGAGTCAGCTAGTATACCCGTATGGATTGGGTTTAGTGCATCACTTACTTTATAATTCGCAATGCCTGTAAAGTCAAAATCGTCATCACCTTGACTCTTCTTCATTAAAAAATCCAGAATATCGGTTTTGCTTATTAATCCTTCTACTTGATCTGAGTCGTTAATAACGGGTACTGAGTTAGTTCCTTGACGTGTCAGAACCAACAACGCTCGCTCCAAAGACCACTGGGGATATACCACAACGACCTTCTCTTTTGGAATAATGAGCGGCGTAATCGTTCGTGAAAAAAGAAATTCTGATTGAGTATCTTGTGACATGCTTAAAAACTCCCTTATTCCCGTCAAAGGGGGTGCCGTATCCAATACATATTCCCTCTCCTATTCACGAGAGGATCATTCTTATTATACAACAAAATAAGGCTTCTAGCGGAACAAATCCTAGAACCCTTATTTTGTTATCCACTATCCTTTAGCATTTTTCACTATATGATCAATCAGAAATCCTCTACAAATCTTCTCTCTAATGGACCTTTTGAACGGTAGCCATCGTATCTTGCAGTAAAGTAACCACTTGGGACATCGCATATCCGCCACCAAAAGCAGCACAAACAGATGCCGCTTCCATCACTTCTTGTTCTGATGCTCCACAATCGACTGCATTTTTTGTATGATATATGATGCAGTATTCATCCCCCGACTGTATACCTAAGGACATACCTATTAAGTGTTTTGTCTTTTTAGCTATCACACCGTCTTGAAAGCAAGCATCTGTAAAGGCATGGTAGTGGTTTACCACATCAGGCATATGCTTAGCAAACTTACTTACACCTTCTTTATAATCCATTATACTCTGTTCAATCATTTGTTCTTGCATCTACATCCCTGCTTCCTGTTTGTTGTTGTCTTTATTTTAGTCTACTTTAGGCGTTCTCATGCACTTATCTATTTCGATTTTAATCAGATATACAGTTTTTACGTACGATTTGATATAATAATAATCGCATTTATTATGCTCATAATCTGAACAACAAGAGAGGATTAACTCATGAATCCGCAAAAAAAACTACTCACCAGCTTAATTTTACAAATGATGAAAGAAGTCTACTTGAAGACAGTAGGACTGGAGGCTCTTTTTCATACGAACATGATTCATATTTTCAAGCAAGATTTTAACCCTTATGTAGAGCTTCTCCTAGCATTAGAACTTTCTGATGAAGAAAGTACCCACTTCTCAAATAAGGTGCAACAATATTTAGAAGAACAGATTGACTTGGATCAATTGATCACAAGCCTCCCTTAAAAAGACGTCTTAAGACGTCTTTTTAATCTACATCTTCATATTGAAAAGCTTGTTCCAACAATTGAAATGCAGCTTCTGGATCACTTTCTTGTAGTTGCAGCGCTTCAGCTACATAGGTTTCTTCTACAACGTGTGCAAAAGCTTTCATTTCGACGATCTTACTAATCGCTTGACCCCACTTCTCTTCCATCACATAAAAAAGGGCCCATTGATGTAAGGCATAGCATAGTCCAGGACCTACGATCACCTTTGCATCCAACAGCGGCATCAATTCAAAACGCGATTTTTCTTGCTTACAAACATGTGCGATTTGCTTTAAAGCTTCAGGCCTATCTCCTGCTAGATATAAATAATAAGCTAAGTAAACTTCCAAATGTACTTTACTCGTCATATATCCCATTGAATCGGGGAAGTGTCGAAGTGCTAACTGTAATTTATTTGTTGCGTCTGCGAACCGTTCGTACTTGCTATCTACTTCAGATAAATCAATTAAACTTCGTACAAAGGCAAAGTGATGGTTCGGATTTTCTTTAGGACCTTCTGCAACAATTTCCTGATATAAATGATAGGCTAGGTCCTCTTCTCCTTGACGCAACAAAGTAACAGCAATCAGCATTCTGTTATTGGGATGCGCATAATCCATAAAAGTTTCCTTTGGAAGTAAGTGTCCAACCCGTTGCTTAGACTGTGTGAAAAGTGATTCTTTGTCCATCTTTAAACCTCCAACATCAAGCATATCGTTTTTCATCATTTTTTCATTTGAACCGTCGTGTATTTCGTTCGCCATACTCTATCGCTTTTCATTCTAACATGCCCAATCCTTCCTGATAGATAAGTGTTTTGTCTAACTATGGAACTCCCTCATTCTAAACGATGGACGAGTCACATATATGTAAAAAATACCACTTCATTTGTTACACATTACATGCACAACTGTTGTTGGAAGGAGCAAGTAGGATGGACATCATCGAAGCGATTGTGCTCGGCTTAATTCAAGGGCTCACAGAATTTTTACCCATCTCAAGTACAGGACACTTATACATCGGTCGTCACTTATTTGGACTAGATGATGCTGGCATATTCTTAGATACCATGCTTCATTTCGGAACTTTATTGGCAGTAGTCGCTGTTTACTGGCGCGAGATTACATTCATGATCAAACACCCCTTGAGTCCCTTAAGTAGGCTCGTTCTTGTTGCTACAATTCCTACGGCTATTATTGGTTTGCTCTTTAAAGATTACTTTGAAATCATTGCCCGAACTGGTGAAACGATCGGTTGGGAGTTTTTAATTACCGGTTTAATCTTATGGATGGCTGATCGCTGGAAGGATAACGGCTTCAAAAAAGTACACGACATCTCTTATACCGACGCACTACTCATTGGTACATTCCAAGGTGCAGCCATCATGCCTGCATTATCACGTTCCGGTCTCACGATTGCAGCAGCTATATGGCGTAAAATCGATAAAGAAACAGCCGCTTATTTTTCATTTCTAGTTTCCATTCCATCTATTACCGGAGCCGTTATCCTCCAAAGTCGGCAGTTATTTACAACCGGCTCTCATGCATTGCCACTCAGCTCTTTACTAGTTGGTATGGTGGTATCTGCCGTATTTGGTTACATAGCTGTCAAATGGATGATTCAAACCTTAAAAAAGGGATCTTTGAAAGGATTTGCCCTCTATGTATGGGGAGTAGGGATTGTAATTTTAGTGCTACAATGGGTTAATTTTTTTTAGACAGAACTTCTCTTTCCAATATTGTAACCACACACTAAATACCATATAATCAATTCAAGAACATATGTTCCAGAAACTAGAAGGAGGCTATACATGAAGTACCAGTCACATGCATTAATTCAATTGTGCGAACATATTCTACCAAACGATTCCTCATTAGCTAAAGATATTCACGCCTACTTCCAACACGACAATCCTATATCTTCCCGTCACATTCAAAATGAACCTTGGTTTATCTTAATTGAAGGTTTAATCCGGAGAAAACGTATTGTTTTAAACCCCTTACTACAGTCTGGCATGATTTGGGTCATTCGAAAAGGAAAGTGGAACGCTCAAATTTCTAAACATTCCCAAATGAACACCAGCGCATCAAGACGCCATTTTATAATTAGTTTGTCTCAATCTGTTTTACAGGATACTGGATATGTACTATGCGAGCTGATTCCTACACATACGATGCACTCACCTATGACATTACTTCAAGTTCATACAGCTAAAATATGCCAAGCATTCGCACAAGAATCTGGATATGGAAATATACTTATTCATTCCGATCAAGCTTATTCTGATACAAAGCAATACATATCATAATGAAATCGATGTCATGGTTTGATTTTATTTTATTGTCAAACTCCACCTCCTTATTTTAAGGAGGTGGAGTTTAAAGTGTGATCTGATATTTATTTAAAAACAGATGGACTTTCTTCATATTTTCTTCGATAAATTTTTGAGGGTCATCATCCACCAGTAATACATAATTCAAGTAGTTAACTCTGCGAGCAGTAATGAGTAAGTCTATATCATAATCAGTAAACACCGGTAATTGGCTAATCTTTTGATAGCCATTAAAAAAACACTTTTTAATATTAGCGTAATCATCTTGGTCTTGATAATAGTACAGCATTGTAGCAAAGTCATGAATCGGAAGTCCGAGTAGTGCATCTTCAAAATCTAAAATATGCATTTTTTCATTTTCTACTTTTACATTCCAAGGATTTAAATCACCGTGAATCAGGCGAACATTTTTTAAGTGATCTTCATAATAATTCGCTAACTTTTTGTTTAAAAATGGAATAATCTTATCCATTACGTTATGATAATCGTCATCTAAAAACCGTTGATAAATCGTCTCTTTATACACGGGTTTTTCATGACGATAATAAAATACTTCGTCCCATTTTTTAGGTTTAATTTCAGGTGGTATATTCACATCAATTGTTGCTTGATGCAACAAAGCCGTTAATTCCCCAAATTGCTCATAACGCGCTTCGTTTTCATTCCCATCCAAATCTTCACCTTCGATCCAGCTATATAAAGCTACTCGTTTCGGAATATCTGAATCTATCGTTTCGACCAGTTGAATTTCATCTCCATTTTTTCCAATGTATACATTAGGAAGTGAAACATGCTGACTTTTCCTAATGATATTCATAAAAAATATTTCTGCTTTATTATCTTCCAATGTACTCGATTCTGTTTGAAATATTTTTAAAGCATATTGTTGACCAGCATGATCCAATACCTTATAAAAAATATTGGTTTCTTCTAATAAAAAGGTTATTTCCCTAACATCTAAATCGTACATCTCAATTGCACGTTTGGCTATATCATCTAATTGGATCGTTTTTTTCATCTCTATCACCTTTTCACAAATAAAAGTATATTCATTATATCGGAATAAAATTAAAAATGATACAACTCTAACTAGTCATATCTAAAATCGATTAAATATATATAAAAAGACTTTCACAAATGTGAAAGTCTTTTTATATATATTCCCTGAAAACTAAAGAGTGAGTAACATGCCTGAGAGGTATTACTTCGATTTAAGCTCCTAGAAGGAGCGTCCTTAGAAAGGAGGTGATCCATCCCCACCTTCCGGTAGGGATACCTTGTTACG
>NZ_JACXAG020000015.1 GCF_014773435.2 Polycladospora coralii
GTCGGTCACGTAACCCGCAAGGGATCGAGCCGCCTAAGGTGGGGCAGATGATTGGGGTGAAGTCGTAACAAGGTATCCCTACCGGAAGGTGGGGATGGATCACCTCCTTTCTAAGGACGCTCCTTCTTGGAGCTTAAATCGAAGTAATACCTCTCAGGCATGTTACTCACTCTTTAGTTTTCAGGGAATAATAAAAGAAGCGCAACTACTATAGTAGTTGCGCTTCTTTTATTGAGTCATACTTTCCACAGACCGTGAATAAAATAGAGTATGCGTCTTGGTTTCAATCACGGATATAGGTTAGCATTGCAAATCATTTTTGCAGTGCTTTTTTCTGCTCAGCAATCACACATAGGACAATTTCTAATCTACATAAATTGATTAAAACACGCTTAGCAGGAGGAGGTTAATCAATGTCATATGTTTACGTTGCAAATTTTTTAGGAGGCAACGTATCGGTCATTGATACAAAGGTCAATCAACTCATTTCAAATATCTTTGTGGGAGGCCTCCCGTTTGCGACGATCCTTTCACCTAGCGGACGATATTGTTATGTTTTAAGGCCAGGATCTCCTGGCGATGTGACGGTCATTGACACAAAGGACCACAGGATGGGGGCAACGATCCAGGTTGGAGCAGTGGCTTCTATGGGTATCCCAGAAGTGCCAATCGCGATTACGCATGATGGACAACGGGTTTATGTAGCAAACAACGGAAGTAATAGCATAACCGTCATTGATACCAAAGATTATCGGGTAGTTGCAACCATTCAAGTGGATGATACACCGCTATATATCGCGACCACACCAGATAATCAATTCGTTTTGGTGGTAAATAGTGGTTTTAGTTTGGGTGTTTCTTCTGTAACTGTGATTGAAACGGAGTCGAATCAAGTGATTGCGACGATCCTACTCGAAGATTTTGCAACCAATATTCAAATTACACCAGATAGCCAATATGCGTATATTTCTAATATTAATAGTAGTAGTGTATCTGTTATGGGTATCAAGACGAAAGAAATTATTGCCACTGTTTCGGTAGAAGATAGACCTTTTGCCCTTGCGGCCACAGCGGATGGACAGTATGTATACGTAGCCAATAGTCAACTATTTGACGCTGCAGGTGGAAATACGGTATCCGTGATTGAGACGAAAACGAATCAGGTCATCGCAACAGTAGGAGTGGGTTCCAATCCAATAGCTTTGGCCGTCACGGCAGATGGCCGTTATCTATACGTAGCCAATAGTCAAATAACGGACGGTTCAGGTGGAAATACGGTATCTGTGATTGAGACCAAGACGAATCAGGTTATCGCAACAGTAGGAGTGGGTGTACAGCCACTCAAGCTTGGCATTACAGCAGATGACCGATATGTATATGTAGCCAACAGTGCAGAAACCGGCATTCCAGGTGGAAATACCGTCTCCGTGATCGAGACGAAGACGAATCAGGTTATTTCAACAGTAGGAGTGGGCTTACAACCCATAGCGCTAGCTGTTACTTTTTAACAAACTGGTTCTGTATATTTGCCTTCGCTATAAACTTTGGGCTAATGAGTTAAGTCGATCGCAAAAGCACACCTAAATAATGGGTTGAATTTAATTTAAACAGGTTGTTGAGAAACCCGTTTTTTAATAGGGGTTTCTCTTGTTATGTAAAAAGACAGATTTGTAGGGGACTATTAAACTGTTGATTTCCAATAAAATAGAGTAGGGTCTATTCTATTTGTTTTTCTATTCTAATATAATAAGGATATATACTAGCATAATCGTATGTGAGCAAACACATCCTTAAAATATCAAATTCTTCAGATCAATGAGGGTATTTTCCAATAATCAATCATATCATTTTAGTTTATGGTATATCACAAAATGAAGGAGGGTTTTGATGGGACGCCTTGTTTATTCCACACCTGCCTTTTTTAATATAAATCCAGCGAATCCTGGAATTCCAGTAACGCAAGCGGTTAGAGTTGAATTGAGAAATACAGACCCGATGTATCCAATGAATTTTAAACTTAGACTTTATGATGAGACTAATACGATTCAAGTAATTAATACGGGCACGCTAGATAAAAATAGTATTACAGGTGCTTTCTTAAATGTGTCTGATCTGAATTTATATGGACAATTTGCTATTGAAGCGGTTATCGAAATCGCACAAAGAAGCAATCAAGTGCTAATGAATACGGTATTATTGATTGGTCAAGCCGTTACGGATGTAAGTGTGGGACAGGATACGCCTGTAGGTCTGCTAGAAAGATTTCAGTTGATCAGACCCCGTAATTTGTAGAGAAAGCCGCAATCTATCCGACTTTTTGGGGGTTAAAACACACATCACATTATTCATTCTGTGTGATGTGTGTTTGACTTTGTCAGAAAGTCGTTCCCGTTTGCATATGTACCCCACTGCATTTCTTTAGGCTCATCTTCAAACTTCACGCCACTAGCCCGCATATTTTCATAACCTTTCATCATACCCTTTGGGTAAATAGCCAGACGTGTTTGGGCTTTTTTTGTGGAGCCACTTCTAACCATCATGCACCTGAACCCATCGGGTATTCCACGATGACTTCAAATGCTGCTTGGTTTACCCAAAAACTTTTTGCTTTGTGTTGATCTTCAACATACACAGCAACAGTACCAGTACTTATATTCCGGATCATGAGAAAACGCCTTCAGTAGATTCGTATCGAAACCCTTTTTCGTGATTATAGTCGTTTCACATCATTACATACAAAATCCTGCAAATCAAAAACTTTATTAAACACAGCTTTTTTGATCCCAATCACCTAGTCTACTGGAAGTGAGAAGATGTGGACAACACGCTATCTGAGGAAGATCATATGAATTAAATATAAAATCAAAAAAATTACATAATATTAATGTTTGGTAGCTGTTATTTATCATATAATTAAGAAAGAATAAGGAGGAATCAACCATGCATTTTGTAAAATCGAAACTTGCTCATCTATTTTTATTCTGTTCATTTATTGTACTATTCCTATTTCCATACGCGAATGTACAAGCTTATGCAAATGAAGAAATGAAGCCTCTAAATATTGCACATCGAGGTGCGTCGGGGTATGCACCGGAACATACGATGGTGTCGTATCAACTGGGAGATGACATGGGGGCTGACTATATTGAAATCGATTTGCAATTGACAAAAGATGGTCATTTAATTGCTTTTCATGATGAAACGCTTGACCGTACGACAACAGGAAGTGGTAAAGTAAGTAATCACACCTTGAAGGAAATAAAAGAATTGGATGCAGGATCATGGTTTAATAAGGCGTATCCTGCATATGCAAAAGAAGAATACAAAAATGAAAAAGTGCCAACTTTAGATGAGATTTTATCTCATTTTGGCTCAAACAAGAAATACTACATTGAAACCAAAGGTTTTGACATCAATAATAAGATGGAAAAGAAATTGCTTGCAAGCCTCGAAAAGCATGGCTTACTTGAAAAAGACAAGCTGAAAGACAAACATATTATCATTCAATCATTCAATAAATTCAGCCTTCTATCCATTAAGAAAATGAATTCAGATATTCCGCTTGTGAGATTGCTTGCACAAAACGCTAGTGGATGGAGAGCAGATTTGGAGCTCAATATAATCAAAAGATATGCTATGGGTGTAGGCCTCAATTACAAGCATGTTGATGCTAGTTATATAGCAAAAGCACGTGCACTGGGCTTAGAAATTCATCCCTATACAGTTAATGAGTCAGAAGATATGGAACGTTTACTAGATTGGGGCGTGACAGGCATATTTTCTAATTATCCAGATCGTTTACAAAAAGCTATAAATGAACATTAACAAACGCAACACAAGAAGGATAATGTCTGATATGTGGAAGCGAAAAAAGATTTAAATGAATTCATGAATTAGTAAAACTTTTTAACTGTAGAGGGGGTATATAGTGTAGAAACATATAAAAGGAGTGCTTATGATGAATCAATTACTCGGAAAAAGAGTAAGAAGTGTCTTAATCGGATTACTTACAGGATTCTTGCTTTTGACATGTATCCCTGCTATTAGTCACGGGACTGATTTCCCAGAAGAAAAGTTAGGAAAAGTTCAATTGGAAGGCATGTGGGAAGAAGTTCGTTTACAAAGATATTTGGATTTGGAAAACGGGTATGTGTTTTACTATGATTTAGAGAGATTGAAGCGTGTCGAAGATGAACAAAAAGCAAAGTTTGTCCCGATTCATCCTTTACCCGAACCTTATCCTGAGGTTTCATTGACCATTGAACGAGTAGATCTTTCACCCCAAGAACTTACAAGCCATAAGTATGAAGAGCTAGTAAGTTCATATGGGGAAGTTGAGAATCCGAGAGAAATTGAAGATCCAAACGGCTGGTTTTTATTTGCTCACGGTGAAGATTGGGATAGTGAGGTGTTAGAGTATTATATTGTTTCAGATGGTAAGAAAGGGAGCTATCTCATTACTTCAAAGTTTTTTGTTAGTGCGTATGAAGGATGGGGTCAACGTTTGCATGCGATGGTAAAAGAATTTATGATTATACCACAACATTAATATAATAAGAATGAAACAGTCGTTGTGTATAACCGATACACAACGACTGTTTTGTCTTTTATTTTTTTAGAATGTAGATTAACCAGAGTACACGATGGGGGTCTTTGCTTGCAGATGTCCGACAGGAAATTATCACATGAATTAAAACGCAAATCTTGCAAAATGAAGGGAATCTCAAATATGTATAAAAAAATCGTTTATTCGGCTTTATGTTTATTATTCGTGTTCACAATGTGGGGCTGTGAAAATTATGGTAGCGTAATCGTTCAAGTGGCAGGTGAAGAAGAAAGAATAATGGATCGTATCGATCATGTCAAACAAATCGAGTTAATTGTAAATCAAGCGGAATGGCAGTACATGATTGTAGAAATGGCAAGACGAGCAGATGTTGATTTTTGGATTAATGACTCCAGTAAAGATGTGCGAAAAAGATACGGGATTTGGTTTAATGAGGATGGAAAAGCAGAACTCACAAAAAACAATGATGGGAACTACAGTATTCTCGACAAGGATCAAACAAAAAAATTGAAAGCGTTATTAATCAGTACGAATGCGAAGGATTGAAAGGGTTGATCTACATGCTGAAAACAAGCGGAATGATCTTTCCACTTGCTTTCGTCATTTATAGATGAGAGGAGATGGGGTGTCAGGTGCGGGGGATCATTTTCATAAATTCTTATCAATTTGATATCCTCCTAAATGAGCATTAATCTACTGTCACTTAATTGTAAGTTAAGCTCCAGCAGTTTTGTGAGAAAGAAGAAGCTGAAAGACAAATGTAGGAGTGTGAGAAATAAAGTATTGAATGTTGAAAAAAAACATATTATTGGGGGACGATCTTTCTCACAGAAACAATACGCATTAAAATGATAAAGAGTATGATGTTTACTAAAGGTATTCCGATTGAAAGTGCCCAAATTTCTGTAGTCATTTTATGCATCAATGCACCACCAATAATCATCAAAAAAATAAGCGTAGACATGAATAGCGTCATGGTAATATAACATGCGATTGATAAAATTTTATGATATTTAGCTAATTGACCATCCTGATGGTCTCCGTTCTCACGTATTTTCGACTTCAGTACCCAAAGGATTACTATAAAGATAAGACTTCCGTACAGCGGATATAGAAGAAACAAAAGTGACATGAGAAAATAGAGATAGGACATTTGTCACAATCCTTTCTAATGATAGATTTAAAGTGATCATACCATAAATTTATTCATCTATCATTTGTTTCAAGTGTTATATATTTTCCTGTCTTTTTGTAAATTGATTTACTGATAGGAGGTTGAATTCGTTAATTTTGAAGGTTTAAAGATAACGCACATGGATATATGAATTGAATACATCATGATCTACTTCTTATTGGTTTGGACATCATATACTGTCTATATATGGAGGCATGACAAGATGAATTCGAAGAAACTTGTATTATTAACAAGTGTTATCACAGCGATATCAGTACTTACGCTGTTCTTTCTAGCGCAAATTGTGATTAATAAAGGGCTTGACCCTGATTATATTTTAATGGATGAAAGAGTGATTAATCAGATTGGGGAGTATGAAGGAAAGACTGTGACAAAAACAGATCTACAAATAGAGCACCTAGATGGAAATCATTACGAGCTGAGGGTAAAAGAGAGTAATCGTGAATATTTGCTTCGTGCGATCAGTGAAGAATTTCCTTATATGGATTACGAATGGGTCATCTATAAGAAGCTCGAATCTATAAATAAATAACCGATACGATTAGGATGCTCGTATTGGTTATATGGCGAAATGAAAAATGATTTTGTTTTATCCAAGGCTGAAAGATGGAAAAATCAGGTGGAGTAGATCAAGTTAACTCGTGAATTCTGAACCCATTTCATAGTATGTTCGTCTTTAGATACCTGCTAATATAACTGCTGCTAAAAATATAGCTTGTATCATTGTCCTCGGCCAGAGAGAAGGAGTTGCTTTTCCGCCCAGTGTAAGTTTATGCTTAGCTGCACGGATATTGGCAGGAAACATAACCACCAATAAAAGGGCTAGACATATAGAGGCTACTCTTGTCGTAGGAGGTATGACAAGTAGGATTGCACCGATCATTTCTAAAACCCCTGTAACGGTGACGACTATATTTGGATAAGGAATAGCGGGAGGGACCATACGAACAAGATCCTTCTTTCTCTTTCCCCAGTGAGCACTAGCAGTAAGGAAAAACATACAAGCTAAAGCAAGCTGAAGGGAGGTTTGCCAATCATTCACATATACGATTCCCAAGGAACCGATGGTTCTGAAGATAATGAATGTCGTCAGAAGTACGATAAGTGGAGCCATGATTTTGATATCTCCTTTCTGTTTTGTACATATGGGTCACAAGCATCTTACCTCCAAGAGACAGGTTGATCTTTTGGATAGCTTCAGACTTCCATTTCTATAAGTGGGGCTTTAATCAGGTGGAGTAGAGTCTGATGTTTCAGCCTTGGCTGAAACGAGTTCACTGGCTTGTATATTGAAGCATCATGCAATCGTAATCTCCTTACTTTGTACGAAGTGTGTTTCTCATAAAGTCGATAAGTGCTTCTATCTGTAATGTCTCTTCCTCTTTTGCAATTAAGCTACGAATTCTTAGCCCATATGTAATGAGTGTGAATAGTTCTGATGTTTTTTCTTTATCTACGGAACTGGAGATAACGCCTGCTTGTTGTCCTTGGCTGATCCATTCTTTTGAATTCTGGATACCTTGTTCATAAAAACTTCTTAGTATTTCCTTTACCATGGGCTGATCATTTCGGCTGATTAGATACATAAATATTTGATTAGTCAATTCATTCGGGTCAGTAAGTAGGGGTAAATCATGTACAATTTGATAAAGAGGTCCTTCAAATTCCGGTTTATCTGGATTCACTTCCAAGAAGAATCGTTTGTTAATTTTCTCAAGTCTTTCTTGTAAGATAAGGGCTAATAGTTCATCCTTGCTCTTCACATGATGATAAACTGCTCCTTTGGACAAGCCGCTCCTCTCCATGATGTCGCTAATCGTCACGCGATTACATCCTTTTTCCATGATGAGCACTTTCGTTGTTTCAACTAACAGGTGCTTTGTCTTCCCTGACTTTGAAGCATGTTTCATGAGGATGACTCCTTTTGATAAACTTTAACTATTACCATTATACAAACCGACGGTCGGTTTGTAAAGTAGGGGTAGATTCATACACTTTTTAAATTAGGTTTAATTGTTATAATGTATAACTAAAGTATGATTTTGGCTGGAAAAGGAGTGTATACAAGGAGATGCGGGTTTGAGGAAAAGTAGCATGTATACCCTTGTCACCCTTTGTTCAGAAAGAGATGAAAAACGAGTTGGTGGACTAATCTCATATGACGAGTCACACCGACTTGGATCAGTTTGTATACCGATTGGTTATAAAAGAGGAGGTTTATATGATGGAGCACGAGAACGCACGAGCAGAATCAGTGAAATATCATAAGCGAACTGGCTTGCCACTCGTTACGCTCAAAACGGCGATGACCTTAGATGGGAAAATAGCCACATCAACGGGTGACAGTAAATGGGTAACAAATGAATCTTCAAGAGAAGATGTACATTACATGCGTCATTGGCATGATGCGATCATGGTTGGGATCGGCACTGTTCTGAAAGACCGTCCAAAGCTCACCACCCGCTTGCCGCATGGTGAAGGTAAGAACCCTATACGTATTGTAGCGGATAGTTTGTTGCGAATTCCACTTGATACACCATTAGTCACAACGGCGACAGAAACACCGACTTGGGTTTTTTGTTCCGATCAAGCAGATAAGGAGAAGGAGCTACAACTCTTGAAGTATGATGTAAAAGTGGTACGCACGGGTAGTGATGAACATGTCGACTTGAAAAGTGCAATGAAGTACTTAGGGGAGAAAGGTGTAACATCTGTTTTACTCGAAGGAGGAGGGCAATTGAATTGGTCCATGATTGAAGCATCTCTTGTTCAAAAGGTTGTCACCTTCATTGCTCCGAAGTTACTTGGTGGGGAGGAGAGCATTACGCCGATTTCTGGTGAAGGATTTGATCGTATGACCGATGCTGTTCAATTAAAAAATATATCTGTGCAAAAATTTGGCGAAGATGTTTGTATTACTGGATATGTACAAGATATACAGATAAGTGATAAATAAAAGTAATGGCTACATCCCTATTCCTAAGGGCATGGTAATTTGGCAGATCAGATAGATCATCGTTACGGTGGTTCACGTTTGGGACGGTATGGTGAAGAATTGGACAAATGGAAGGGTGTCCATCACACGCCAATGCCAGAAAACAGTAATCTTCTGATCATCGATTTTACGCTCCTTCCGCACAATATACTTACACATTAGAAAAGTTCCAACTTGATCTTAAATGAATGATCGTTTATTATTTATGCTATGAGAAAGAAGGATGAAAATAAGAGTGAGGCTATTTTTGAAGCGACATTGCAGTTATTAAACGAAATCGGCTTGTCGGAGTTGTCTATGTCGAAGATTGCAAGACGAGCACAAGTGTCACCTGCCACCATATATATCTATTTTGATAGTAAGGAGGATCTGCTACGTAAATTATACTTGCGGGTGAAACAGAAAATGGTTCATCGCGTGTCTGATAACATACAGGAAGCGCCAACAATACGTGCTCAGTTTGAAGTTGCGATTAAGAATTTTGTTTCATTTGCCTTTGAACGAAAAGATTACTTTCTATTCTTGGAGCAATTTTCTAATTCTCCTTTAGTGCAAAATCTGAGCTTAGAAGCTTATCGTTCTTTTTATGAGCCCGTAGAAGCACTATTTGAAGAAGGAAAACGGCAACAACTTTTTCGCCAAGTAGATACTGAATTATTGATGACCTATGCTTTTATGCCCATTCATGCGTTAGTGAAAACGCAGCTGAGAGCGGGCGGCTCTATTCCTGAAGAAAGGATAAAGGTTTGGATTGAGATGAGTTGGAATGCGATAAGCGATTAAGCGCATTCTATTTAATTTATAATAAATGAACATTCATTTAAGATATAGACTACTAAATATAAAGAAAGATGGGGAAAATGATGAGGAAAGGATTGAAAGCTTTGTTGACTTTTACATTAGGATGCTTTTTTATCGTTATGTTTGCTCTATTTTTTATGCGTTCTTATGAGGTGTTTGGCGGGAAGGCACCTAAAAATAAGATAGAGGAATACCAAACATTTGCTTATTTTAAAGAAGGGCGTTTTCAAAACGCGATTCCCACAACGATGGATAATGACTTTAGTTCCACGGTGTCGATGATACGGGATTTCTTCAAAAACGACCCCAATCGCCAACCTACAAAGCCACTACCTGTCAAAAAAATAGACTTCTCTGGGATAAAAGAAAATCAACCCACTCAGATCACGTGGTTAGGACATTCAGCCGTTTTACTACAAATAGATGGAAAAGCGATTTTGTTTGATCCCATGTTAGGAGAATCCCCTTCTCCATTTTCAAGTATAGGAAGCAAACGGTTTCAAAAAGAGCTTCCCTTCCAGATAGAAGACTTACCACCAATCGATGCGGTCTTCATTTCTCACGATCATTACGATCATCTAGATCATGGTACGATCAAAAAGTTAAAAGCCAAGGTAAACCAGTTCTTTGTTCCATTAGGGATAGAGAACCATCTGGTTCGGTGGGGTGTTGATCCTGCTAAAATTCAAGCAATGACATGGTGGGATGAGACAGAGTATGCAGATCTTACGATTGCTTTTACGCCTGCACGACATTTTTCCGGTAGAAGCTTAATGGATCGAAATGCGACACTTTGGGGTTCTTGGGTGTTGATCGGAAAAGAGCAGCGGGTTTATTTTAGTGGAGATAGTGGATATGGTCCACACTTTAAAGAGATTGGTAAAAAATACGGGCCGTTTGATTTTACTATGATGGAATCGGGGCAATACGATGATCGCTGGGCCGCGATTCATATGAAGCCTGAGGAATCGATTCAAGCTCACCTTGATGTTAAAGGAAAAGCGATGATGCCCATTCATTGGGGTGCTTTTACACTGGCCTTTCATGATTGGACCGATCCAGTCGAGAGGGAGCTGAAATTGGCTGAACAACGAGAGGTGACGTTGGCATTGCCGCAAGTAGGGGAAAAGATGATGATAAAGGATGGGCGGTACCCATCAGAACCGTGGTGGCGAGCGTTTAGTAGTAATTGAGCAGGTCGAGCACATAGGCTAGACCTGCTTTTTCATGGCACTGCACATAGGAATGATTCTATGTTTTTCACGCTGTGTAAGAACCCCGATAACACCAGTAAGAATAATTATTCCTCCAATCAGATGATAAAGCTGAAGGGATTCATTCAGGAAAATAACCCCTGCTAAAACGGTAATGAATGTGGTTAAATTGCTAAAAACACTCATTTTGGAGGCCGAAATTTTAGACAGCGCATAGGCGGAACAAAAAGAGGTTACGAGTGAAGATAAGATACCTAAATATAATATGGCGCCGATAAATTTGATGTTATATAGGGGTGTGATGAAGTCAGATAAAGAGTGGTTAACGATATGTTGGGTGATTGAGACTCCATTAAAAATGATAAACCCGAAAATCGTCATGACATAGACGAGTGAATATAAAGGAATTCTTTGAACGAGTTTGCGCGCTAGTACGGAATAGCAAGCAGTAGATAAGGTAGATAAGAAAACGAGAAATGTGCCTTGCAAGCTACTGTTGTTCAGATTGAACCCCTTCATGACAAAAATATATATGACGCCCGTTACAGATAAAAACATAAAAAATTTCTGTAAATGGCTCGTTCTCTCTTTCAAAAAGAGAGAAGCTAATAACATGGTCATTATCGGGGTAGTTGCTGTTATAATGCCCGCTTCGGATGAAGAAGTCGTAACGAGACCAAATGCTTGTAGCATAAAAAAGAGTGTTGGATAGAGTAAGGCGAGTGGAAATATGGATAGAATATCTTTCCACTTCATATGTATACGTACTTTCCCAAGCCAAATGGGTACACTGGCTACAATAATGGCTACTGTAAAGCGATGAGCTAAAGTATCTAAGGGAGATCCAACAGTTAAAGCAATTTTGACAAAGAAAAGTGCAAATCCGATAATGAATGTATATGAAAGGGCGGCAGTATAAGCTTTTGTATGTGTGTTCATTCTATGTTCTCCTTTTTGTTTCATGCGTTACACAAATTGTATGATGATGAGGAGAAGTGGAACAAGCGGAATAAATTGAATGTGTACCGGTACAGAATAGGGGCGTGATCATGTTAAAGTATACGAGACTCGTTGAAGATATTGATCAGATGATCCAAACGGGGGAGGTGGGAGCGGGAGAGAAAATACCATCTATTCGAACGCTTTCAGCTACGTATCGTTGTAGCAAAAGTACGGTTTTACGTGCCTTGCATGAATTAGAAAATAAACACCTGATCTATTCCATTCCGAAAAGCGGTTATTACGTTGTGCATAAAAACTTTTCTGTACAGCAAAAGCATGATGGTGTAATCGATTTTGCTACATCAGCCCCGGAATGGCTTCAATTTCCCTATCAAGATTTTCAACATTGTATCAATAAAGCGATTGATACCTATCAACAAGATTTATTCATTTACGGGACACCTAGAGGACTGCCATCATTAATTCAATGCATGGAGAAACAATTGCATGCTTATCAAGTATTTACGAATTTAAAGCAGATTTTTATTACCTCTGGTGTTCAACAAGCTTTACATATTCTCCAATTGATGCCATTTCCGAATCGAAAACAACACATCTTAGTCGAACAGCCAAGCTATCATCTACTGATGGAGATGATCGATGTTCATCAAACACCAGTTATTGGGATCAAACGCTCTGCATTTGGGATTGATTTGGAAGAGTTGGAGCGAATTTTTCGGGAAGAGGATATCAAGTTTTTTTATACGATGCCCCGCTTTCATAATCCGCTGGGGACATCTTTATCACGGCAAGAAAAAGAGCATATCGTACGCTTAGCGAAGCAGTATGATGTATACCTCGTAGAAGATGATCATTTAGCTGATTTTGAACAAGATGCTAAGATCGATCCTCTCTTTTCTTGTGATTCAGATGATCGTGTGATCTATTTAAAAAGCTTTTCTAAAATTATGTTTCCAGGCTTGCGAATTGGTGTTGCTGTTTTACCTGCTGAATTAGTAGCAGTGTTTCAGCGATTTAAGACCATTGTGGATATTGATAGCTCGATGATTTCACAAGCTGCACTAGAGATTTATTTGACCAGCGGCATGTTTTCGCAACACAAACAAAGTATTCGCCAGCCATATATAAGGCGTGCGGAGAGACTTCACCACGCTTTAGCAGATGGGATCGACTATGTATCCAAATCGGTCTCTATGCACACTCACCTTGTACTTCCTAGACAAGTAAATATGAATCAACTGCTTAAGCGTTTGGATGATCAAAATATTAAGTTGGAAAGTATTAATGAAAATTATATCAAAACATTTGAGCGAGTTAAGATGCTTAAAATTAATATATCTAATGTAGATGAAGAACGAATCGAAGAGGGGGTACAGCAGATTGTAACCGAAATAAATCGATGGGCATGAGGCTATCATTTTTTTAAAAAAGAGTTGCAATCGATATAGTATCATGTTATATTATTTCTTGTCGCCGCAAGCGACGTTGAAATGAATCGCACCTTGAAAATTAGATATGGAAACAAGCTGTATGAAATACACTTGGTCTTTTTTAAATGTCAAGTATATATTCACCGGAGAAGTAACCTTAAGAGTATTAAAACCATTTAGGTTAAGCTACTAAGAGCACACGGAGGATGCCTTGGCGCCAGGAGCCGACGAAGGACGGGACGAACACCGATATGCCTCGGGGAGCTGTAAGTGAGCTGTGATC
>NZ_JACXAG020000016.1 GCF_014773435.2 Polycladospora coralii
CCCACGTGTTACTCACCCGTTCGCCGCTAAATCCGTACCCGAAGGTACTTCATCCGCTCGACTTGCATGTATTAGGCATACCGCCAGCGTTCGTCCTGAGCCAGGATCAAACTCTCCATATAATGGTAAGCTTGTAAGCTCATATAAAAATTGAACAGGTCATGTGTCACTCTTTAGTTTTCAAGGAACATTTCAATTGTTTCCGCTTGTTTGCGGCGACATTTAATAGATTAACATGCATACCAATAGATGTCAATAGTTTTTCTAATCGTTTTTACGCTTATATATGAGTCATAAATTCTCATCGATTGCCGTAGCGGGCGAGGTTTGCTTTTACAGCAGGGGGATACCATGAATACATACAGTCCCCCTACTCGAATCTTCTTTTACGAACGTATGGCCATTTGATGAAGAAGGTGATACAGCCATTTTTGATTATCCATAAGATTATTTTTTGCTTGATGCTGAATCTCTATAGCATTCATCATAAATCTACCTGGCTCAGCTAGGTCTTGTGCACAGTTTTTTATGAGGGCTTGAATGGTCTTTTCCGTCATCTCAAAGTGAAATTGCAGACCCCATACATGCTCGCCATAACGAAAAATTTGGTTTGGACATCCTGGGCTTGTTGCCAAGCAGACTGCATTTGTGGGAACTTCTGCTACATCTCCATGCCAATGGAAAACATTCATCTCTGTTGGTAGACCTTTAAAAATAGGATCTTGTATCGCTTCTTGCGTCTGTATAATCGGAAACCAACCGATTTCCTTCTCCTTTCCTCGATAGACTTTTGCACCTAACACGTCTGCGATCAACTGTGAGCCTAGGCAAATACCCAGCACTTTTTTATCCGCATCAATCGCCTTACGTA
The DNA here is from genome assembly GCF_014773435.2 of Polycladospora coralii. Lineage (GTDB taxonomy): Bacteria > Bacillota > Bacilli > Thermoactinomycetales > Thermoactinomycetaceae > Polycladospora > Polycladospora coralii. The sequence continues at coordinate 872 of NZ_JACXAG020000016.1, forward strand.
TAAAATCTTTTTCCGCCTTTAACCATGGATAAACCGCATCATCGGATACACCCATCGGTCCACCCATGACGATCAACCAATCGATATCAGTTATATTTGGGAAGTGATGAACGGTTTCGTACATTGGGGTAGAACTAAGTCGATGCTGATACGCGTGCGCCCAATGCTCGATTGCACCTAGTCCTTCAAAGGGAACGTGTTGAACATAATGAATTCGTAAGGGTTTACTCATACTTCCTCCTATTGAACGTCCAGATTTTCATTCCAGTAGTATGTGTCATCGTATTTTCTTTTTCCAAAAATAGCCGTTCCAACCCGAATCAGGTTAGCCCCTTCCTCAATTGCAATCTCCAGATCATGTGACATTCCCATTGACAAGACATAATTTTCTTCGTCGAGTAGATGTGCATAAACAGCTTCATCTTTCAGCATACGTAACGTTTGGAAACACGCCCTTACTTTATCTGCATCTCGGCTAAATAGACCGATTGTCATTAGCCCTTTCAAGTTTAATCCTTCCATTCCATTAATGGCCTCCATCAATGAAAGCGCGCGATCAGGTGTAATACCAAACTTACTTTCTTCCTGTGAAGTATTGACTTGTACATATACGTCCAAAGTTCGCCCTTCGTTCCTAAGCCTATTATCTAGCTTTTGTGCTAATTTCAATCGATCAACCGATTGAATACACGTTGCAAAGCGTAAGACCTGGTTCACTTTATTGGTTTGCACATGTCCAATAAAATGTCTCTCTATGTGAGCATCATCTAGTCGTGAGCCAAATTTAGCTAATGCTTCTTGTACTTTATTTTCACCAAGAAGTGCATACCCTTCTTGAATCGCAATATCGATTTTCGAAAGTGGTACCGTCTTGGTTGCAAGTAATAAACGAATTTCAGCAGGGTCACGGCCGACTTGTAAACAAGCACGCTGAATACGCTCTTGAATGTTTTGTAAATTCATTCGAATATCAGATTCTAAGTCCATCATCCGCATCCTTTCCTTACGCCTTAATCAAGCCGCTTTGCATAAATGCTTCTAAAATATATGGGTTTTTCATGACATCACTCTGATAAAAGTGATTAATCGTCACTTTAGCAGCACGACGGATTTCTTCATCCACACGATTTTTGCGATACGTATCTTCGATCATTTCAGCACACTCTTTTTCTGAAAAACCTTCTGCAAGCAAATCATGGTTTAATGCCCCCAAGTCTGGCGTTAAGAATCCAAAAATCAAATCAGGAAGCAACAAGCCCATCTCTTTCTGCTGATGCGCGGACAACTGCGGCCAAACCTCTTTCAGTAGGCTTGCAAAATAAGCGTGATGCTTCACTTCATCTTCTGCATGATCTTTTATAATCTCTCGCACAATGGGCACTACCCTTTGGTCATGTGGAACTTTTAAGAGCGTTCCAGAAATCAATGTTTCCGAGACAATCGTGAAGAATAATCGGATAAGCGCCTTCGTTTGTTGGGATTGATCAGTTAATACGTTTTGTAAGTGATTTAAAAATTGCGGTTTTTGATTTTCTGTGATTTGAATACGTGTCAGCGCCTGCACTTTATGTAATAAATCAGCAGAAAACTTGAAGTGATAGGCTTCATCCACATAAATTTTCCATGCATCCATACGCATGGAAATAGGGAGCTCTAAGCCTAACTGATTTTTACCAATTTTAAACGTCATTTGGTTTACGATTTCGTGTTCCAGATGTTCGGTAAAAGTCAAATGTGTGTATAAATGTCGGATAATCAGATTTTTACGAACTTGAGGATCTCGACTTTGAACATGTGCGTGTTCACAAATGGGAACCAATTCCGGTGAAAAAAAATACTCACCCCCATACTTTCCTTCCACAAAGCGGTTCGGCTTAGCACGAACAGCGGATTGTTTTTCCCAATTATCGAAAGCACTTTTATACGCTGACAAATGATTCGAGACCATCAAGCAACGCCCCTTTAATGTGGTTTTGAGCAATAATGTTTACTTGATGCAACTTTATACCACACACTTGTAGACGTCAATGTTTTTTTCTTGCAAATGAAAAAAGTGAGTCTAGATGATTGCAATCGCACTTGGAGCAGTCCCCACATCAATTGTGGCAATGGTTAAATAACTTTTGCTATCAATGACCGATACGGTTCCATCACCTTCATTTACGACATAAATAAGCTGTCCATCTGGTGTTATCGCAAGCGCCATTGCATTGTCACCTACTTCAATTCTAGCCATCACAGCATGATTCTTGCTACCAATAATCGATAGAACTGATTTAAAGCCAGGTAAATCCTTCTGACTCAAAATATAAACAAATTGTCCATCCGGAGCGGTTGATAAAGCATCAACCGTAAGGTCAACCGCAATCGTAGATAGGATTAAATTTTGCTTCATATCAATAATCGTTACAGTTCCATCATCATTATTCACAATATAAGCCAATTGTACATGGGGTGCGATCGACACCTCTATTGGAAAGCCACCTACTCGGACAGTCGAAATGACAGCATGTGTTTTGATGTCAATAACCGTTATAGATCCTATAATGTTAATCGCATTAAAATTGACTACATATGCAAATTGTCCATCTGGTGTTATTGCAAGCGCTATGGGGTCTTCACCAACATCTACCGTAGCCATTACGGTATAATGCTTACAATTGATTACCGAGACAGTATGATCACCTCCATTCACCACATAAACAAACTGTCCATCTGGTGTTATCGCAAGGGCTGCTGGAAGATTACCAACGTCAACCGTAGCCATCACAGAATGATTCTTACCATTAATGACCGATACCGTATTATTCGCTGTATTGGCCACATATACAAACCGTCCATCTGGTGCTATCGCAAGCGCTATTGGGCCCGCACCAACTTCAACCGTAGCGATGACTGAATGTGTTTTCACATCAATCACCGCTATCCTACCAGTACCACTCATAACATATACAAGCTGTCCATCTGGTGCTACGACAATTGCACTTGGATCGCTACCCACATCTACTGTAGCGATGACTGAATGCGTTTTTGTATCAATGACCGATACGGTCCCATCAATCTCATTTACAACATAAACCCAGCTCATTGTCCTCCCCCCTCTTTGTTTCTATCATATTCGTTTTACCGTAAAACATCCCTATTCACACGAACTGCTGATTTTGATTCAAAACATGGTGTAAAAATAAAAACAATTTATCTATCAGTATAAGATAACGCATATTTTTTTCACATCTATAATTTGATATTCATAGAGTATTAGAGCTACAAAACGAAATGATATCCCTTCTTTCATTTCGTAGAACCATATAAAAAGTGGCAGAAGTCTTCTTTTTTTCTCCCTCGGTACCCTTTAAAGGGAGTACGCAAGGAAATGGAAGCATGGACGTACAACAAATTCGAAACCGGGAGTTTATTTTTCGAAGAAGGAAGCGGTCCTGTTGCTTCTACGGGCGGCCCACTTGTTATCGCTTTTACCATAGCCAAAGTTCGCTATTCTTTCACTAGTAATAACAATATCACCAATGATCCAAGTGTAAACAATATTACAGGGCGATTAACGGATAACAATCGTGTCATTCGATTTGAAACGGCCAAAAATGGTTCACCTTCTCTTCACGATACCAATACAGGTGAAGCTTATAACCTTGAATTCTTTAATGTCCCCACTGTTTCTGGTAAATTGGTCACGGAAAGCACTCAAAATGACAACTCCCTTCGTTTTTGTATTACACAAGTGGCTGCTCCAAAGCGAAAGTTCAACATTTTTGTTCCCCGAAACGGCTCCAAGACACTGGGTAGATTTGAAGAAAGCTAAAGCTAAACGGATAGGAGGATCGTCCGTTGACAAGGGATATTCCGTACAACGAAATATCCCTTGTTCGATTTTATTTATCTCTTGTTTATAACCGGTACCCGAATATGGCTGGGGTACTTTGGACTGTGATATACGGTTTGCTTTGCAATCATTGCTTCTTGCTCATCATAGGGGTTTTCGCCCGTATTGGAATTCGGAAAAACAACAAATTTATTAGAAGACGTAATCGTAAAACGAAGACGATGCCCTTTCCGAAAGGTATGGGCGATATTTTGCATATAAATATCGTAACGTTCCACTTGATTGGGGGTGAGGAGCGCTGCTTGATCCAACCCTTTTCGATATTTTGCACGCACAATATAGTCTGAAAGTCGAAGGGAGTTGCCATCCTCATCCACATCGGTCAATGTCACAACCCAATCTGTGTCTGTAGCAGTACTTGCCGCATAGATTTCAGCAGATAATTCACCCGCTACAATCATATCTTCTTCCAATTTTTCACTCGTATAGACGAGTATATCTTCCCGTAATTCATGCTGTGCCATATTCTCCGGCTCTCGCTCACCACTATATGCCACCGGATATTTGGGATTATAAACGAACGTATCCGTTTTTGCGCGTTCAATGGGCTGATAATGTAATAGCCCGTCGCCAAAACTGGAATTTGCATGCCCATCTCCACCAAGATAGAAAGGAGTTATGGTCGCTTCCGCTGGCGTCCAATCTTCTGATGTTCGCCATTCATTATTTCCCACCACATAATACGTGGCTCTTGTCTCTTGTTCAATTCCATTTTCCATCCCTTTTAAGAAACGATCAAACCAGCTCATGACCTTTATATCATAATCATAGACAACAGCATCATGACTGAAACGGGTTCCCCTAAAATCACGTGCTCGATTGGGATTGTGTTCCCATGGTCCTAGCCAAATCTTGCGATGTGGTACATCGTGTTCAGTAAGCATTCTCCAAGTCTCGGATACACCTGGCCCATCTCCATCATACCAACCCGAGATTACAAAAACGGGTGCTTGTATCTGATCTCCTCTCTCTGTCAGCGTACAGTTTCTCCAGAAGTCATCGTATTCGGGATGCTGACTCCACAAGTCCCAAGGCCCCGATCGTTTACCAATCACCTGTTGTGGAATCTCTCGTATGGGTCTAGCATCTACTACGGTTTCCACATCTACCGATTCCCCTGCAAAAATACTAAAGTCAGTCCGATTTCCTACCGATTGCGCAAGTGTCCAGCTTAAAAGAGGCCATGAACAAACCGCTCCACCTCTACGAACGGTATCCGTAAAGGGTGATCCGACATTCACTTCATCTACAACTGCTTTTAAGTTAGGATGACCACTTGTTGCTGCCGCTATGGCTACGTAACCTAAGTACGAAGCCCCCCATATTCCTACATCTCCATTTGACCACGATTGAGCTACAATCCAATCGATCGTCTCTTTACCATCATCGCGCTCGTAATAAAATGGAACAAGCTCACCTTCAGAATCTGCTCGTCCTCTTACATCTTGATTGACAACGGCATACCCTTTATTAACCCAATGCATGAGAAAACCTTTTTTATTGTTGCGGTCATAACATGTGCGGACAAGAATCGTAGGAAAAGCTTCTATTCCGGTCTTCCCTTCTGGCAAATACACGTCAGTAGCCAATCGCGTTCCATCCTTCATCGGAACCATGTAGGTACCCATGTCGTTTACACCATATTCAGGTTGCGAAAGCTGCGGGTTCCGATAAGCCACAAGCGGTGTCAGATCTTCATAACCCGGTTGAACCAGTACTTCCATTCCATGCCGGTGCGGACAAATAAATGCCACGAGAATTCCTTCTACTGTGATCACATCAAGTGCTGTTTCGTTGCGTAACGCCCAAACAATGCCTTCTTGTTTTTTACCTTTTATCACAGCTTGATAGGGCTTGTACCTTTCATACTGGAGCCCGTTGGGTAAAACAACTCGTTCTCCCTTCCACTTGGCATTTGCAAATAGATCCAGATGTTCATGGATTTGCTTAAACGGAAGATTAGACGATAAACCTTCCGATAATACATTTTCGTTCATTTGTGTCCGCTGGCGTGGTTCCACGATCGCGTGCATAATTCGCTCTTCTGTAAAATGAATTTCCCCTTGGTAAACGCCCGCATAGTAGTAGTGAAAGGGGAGATGTTTTAGATCTGTACGAATGATAATCAAACTCCTTTTCTCTCATTAGGCTTTACTATTATCCACAAACCTCTTCAAAAACGCTTAGCCAGTTCAGCCCCAAGATCTTCTGGATCTGCTCATCACCATAGCCTCTTTTGACAAGTCCCCTGGTGATATTTATAAATGAACTGTATTTTTCTAATCCTTTTACCAGTTCGGTTGAAGGGCCATCTCCACTTGCAAACCCTAATAGCGGTGCAATATGTTCTTTAAAATAAACAAGTGACCACGTTAGATCACTCATCGGCCAATCCGTTCCGATTCCCACATGATCTTCTCCCACCAATTTTACTAGGTAGTCGATATGGTCCAGTACATGATCAATCGTAGTATGATTCGGTTCCTCATGAATAAACCAAGGCATCGCAAATACACCGATTACTCCACCTGTTTCTGCAATGGCTTTGAACTCTTCATCACTTTTACAGCGCATATGTGGATAAATGTTCTCAACTCCTGTATGAGAAGCAATAACCGGTTTATTGGAGTAATGACACGCATCAAGTGTGGTTTGTTTGCCACAGTGGCTGGTATCAATGAGTATGCCACGTTGATTCAAGTGCGCAATAAGATCTATACCAAAATTGGTTAAACCTGCATTCGATTTCTCCGCACACCCGGCACCTACATAATCTTGTCTATTATAGGTAAGTTGCAGGACACGCAAGCCAAAATCATACAAAGCATCGAGTAAAGTAAGATCCCTTTGCAACCCTACACTCTCTTGCGAGGTAATAATTCCTGCTTTTAAGCCGTTCTCTTTGGCGTATCGGATGTCTTGTGCTGTCTTTACTTTCATGAGCCAATCAAAAGTGTCAAATTGAACTTGAACTTCCGCCATGCTTTTGATGATACTTTCATGATTCGTCAAGCTTAACTGACGATTTCCCGCAGTAATACCAGATTGATACCATTCTTCTTTAAATTGAGGGAGCCCACCTTTTAGTGCTTTATCCAATAACCCTTTTCGAGGTAAGCTGCTATATGTGTGAGGGTCATTGCGATAGGGCTCATAGGCTTGTTTTAATTCCGCTGAGACCTCGTCTGGAATAGCTCTAGGAGATAAGGGTCCCTGAAATAACAAATCAATAATCGTACTATTCTCATGAAGCATTTTGGCTCTTTCTTCAGCTTGTTTATCGAGTCCAAAATCAAACCATTCGCTATCTTTATTCATTCTTTCAACCACCTTGTTTCGATTGTTTATAAATAAAATGAGCAACAGCTACATCTTCAATCGCGAGTCCTAGCGATTTAAATAAGGTAATCTCTTCTTTTGTTTTTCTTCCTTGTACTTTCCCAACAATAAGATCTCCTAATTCTCCTAAAATATGATCGGCTGAGATCTCTCCCTCTTCTAACGGAATCAAATAATCTCCTGCTTCATGAACAGCAGATTCTATTCGGTCAACAAACAGCTGAGACTGTTTCACCAGTGCGGAATCCAATTCCCGATCGCTTGCTCGACATGCACCTACCGCATTGATATGCGCTCCCGACTTGATCCACTCTCCTCTTAGAATTGGATCAATTGACGCCGTAACCGTACATATGATGTCAGCATGTTGCACCGCACTTTGTACCGTTTCATGTACATAGATAGGTAGCTCATATTTTTCCTGTAGCTCTTTTTGCAAGTGATCGGCATGATCTTTAGAACGTCCCCATAGATGTATGTCTGTAATCGGTCGAACTTGTAACATGGCATCAATATGACTTCTCGCTTGTAAACCGGTCCCGAGTACCGTTAGAACACTGGCCGATTTATCTGCTAGATAATGTGTAGCAACTGCGCTTACGGCAGCAGTACGGATTGTCGTGATTTCTTCAGCATCGACCATTGCGAGCGGTTTGCCTGTTTGCGCATCAAATAGAAAAACAAAACCTTGATGTGAGGGCAACCCTTGTTCATGGTTTTCAGGAAAAACGGTAATCATTTTTGTTCCTACTATGTTTTCATCTATAAGTAAACCCGGCATCATCCCCAATACATTGCGATCATCAATCGGAAAAACAGATCGCAAGGACTGTTTGGCTTTCCCTGTTGCTAAGTCGGCTAAAGTTGCTTCCATGATGTCTATACATTTTGCCATGGATAGCAGACTACTAACTTCATCCTGTTCAATTAACTTCATCTCTTAACCACTCCATTCTGCTCATGCTTACTATTATGTAACCGCCTCCACTCCTGTTTTGATTATTTAAGAGTTGGAGTGCTTTTGTTATACACATAACTATAAACCAGAAATATTGTACAAGTAAATTGTGCGATATCTCTTTCTTAGCAATAGAAGAGAATTTCCACCCGATAATCATCACTCTCCAATCCAGCGCGTCATACATTAACATGCAGGACTTATTGAATCCGCTTACAAACCTTCCCATCTATAATCGATAGAAGGAATGAGAGAAAGGAGATTGTACAAACTTGAATATACCACCACCATTATGCGAAGAACTGAGTCAAATCTTGAATGCAGAGATTGCTTCATTATTTAATCAAAACTTAGATTGCATTTTAGTTAATTATAGAACATTCCCAGCGACGATATTAAATCGACCCACTACCGAGCCGCTCAATAATCTCTTTACGTTTCAAGCAACTCCTTTAAAAAATAAAACATTAAATATAGGTTGGTTTTCACTGTTAGAAACCGAAGTCACTTCTGTTGTTGGTTTACTTAGCAAACAAGGCATTACCGTATCGTCTATTGCTGACTTTAGTCCATTTCTGAACCCTCGCATTATCCGCGTCTATTATCAAGTATTAGAAAATCCCCTTCGCACCGCAACAAAACTGAAAAATGTATTAAGTAGTCTAAAAAACACTGCAAAATCTTTATCAGAACCCGAACCTACACCGCAATTTCGTATCCTATGTGATACATTTGCACAGACCTTGGGAACAAATAGCGTGCTTATTCTTGGAAGTAGCTGTGAGGTTTTTAAGATTCGTGATCTTCATTTAAAAATTGAAGGACAAAAAGTCATTACGAATCCACCTCGCCTTATAAACCTTTCGTTTGAATCATTGGATGCAAGTGCAAATGCACTTTGTTGGGGGCAAATTGATTTATTGAAAAGAGAAGTAAGTACGTTTTTAAATGTCCTCAAAAAACAAAAAGGAATTATCATTTCCAGTCTTCATATTCAATGGTTTACCAATCCGCAGACCGTTGAATTAACGTACTTAACTGTCGAAAATCCGATTACATTTGCGATTCAATCTAGGAGAGCATTAAAAGTATTAACATAAAAAAGAGCACCTTATAAATAAGGTGCTCTTTTTTATATACATGAGCCTGGCGACGTCCTACTCTCCCATAGATTAATCTATAGTACCATCGGCGCTGGAGGGCTTAACGGTCGTGTTCGGGATGGGAACGAGTGGGTCCCCTCCGCCATCATCACCAGACGTATAAAGTTG
>NZ_JACXAG020000017.1 GCF_014773435.2 Polycladospora coralii
GTGTAAGCATAGCAATATGTTCAGCTGACAGGTACGAATCGGTCGAGGGCTTAACCTACAATTGATTTTCTTCTCCACATACACTTGCTTCCATTCTAATTTTCAGGGTGTGAAACACCCACAATTTTATACGTCTGGTGATGATGGCGGAGGGGACCCACTCGTTCCCATCCCGAACACGACCGTTAAGCCCTCCAGCGCCGATGGTACTATAGATTAATCTATGGGAGAGTAGGACGTCGCCAGGCATCTTAGCCCCACTTCATTTGAAGTGGGGTTTTCGCTTTCTATTTATGTGTAAGTTTTCCATTTTGGTCAAAGAATTGACGTGTTTTTTCTTCACTTATATTTTTTACCATTTGTGTATGGGCTGAGCTATTATTGACTATCGATACATCTTGAGCACGCTTCCCTTTCATATAGAAAAAAAGATAATCACTGAAGTTCACATTAAAAAATTGTTCCATTTCTTGACGCGATACAGTTAATGAGTAATGTATATATTGATTTTCAATATGTAACGAAATTTCTTCTGCCTCTGGTGAATAAGAATAAGTGTCAATCAAAACAGAAAAGAACTTGGTATACAGATGAGCATCATCTGTAAGTGTTTTACCATCTTTACTACCAAACCACCAATTGTTAAAGCTAGCTTTATCCTGAATGACAGAATCCAGTGAAACACGATCATTAGCGATCATTTTATCGTAGTTTCCGAAAAATGTAATATCAATCACTTTCCCATCGGATTGATATTCTTTTGTCAGATAAGCTTCTTCATACTGTAAACGAGAGTTAGCGTTATATTTGGCATGCCGCATTTCTTCCTTGGTTAAGACTAATGCTTCTCCTGAAGTAGAATGAGTGATGACGGTTTCTTGTTCGATCTGTTGTTCTGAGGTATTTGCTTTTGTATCTGTGGAAGTCGAAGATTCTTCTCCGATGATCATTAAAAAAATGAAACAGCAGAATAGACTGGACACTACTCCAAATCCAACTTGTCCGATTTTACGTTGCACTTTTTTAAACTCTGCAACACTTTCCCAGTTTCCTTTTTTCCATGCCCACTCACTTCCAAATGTACCTAACCCAGCCAACAAAGGGAATTAAAGTAAGGAGAGAGATCCATACGCCATGCGTAATTCCCCATATCCAAGTAAAAAAGAAAGCACCCCAATTCCAACCTTGCACTTCTACAGGGACTCTATTCATATATTCCAATCGCTTATCTTCTTCTTCCATTCAAATCTCCTTTCAATTATATGATTTAAAAAATATTCACTACAAATTTAAAGCATTACTCTAAGTATAAGAAGGATATATCCATTTAACAAGAGAAAGATCTATGCTGTTATTACCTATATTTATATATCAGAATAGGGGTTAACTAGTCGATCATTAAATAAAATGTTATATTATACATAAATAAATCGATCATACAAATACTTTGAAAAGTAGGTTATTTATATGAATATAGCAGAAACTAATCGATTGAAAATAAGACGAATGGAGCGAACCGATGCAGCTTTTATCTTGGAATTGCTCAATGAACCCCAATGGATTCATTATATTGGAGATAAAGGACTAGAATCTAGACAAGACGCAGAACGTTATATTATAGAAGGTCCACTTACCATGTATAAAAAATTATGGATGTGGGTTATATGTCGTGGAACATAAAGCATTTGAGATTCCAATCGGTTTATGCGGGTTAATAAAAAGAGAGGGGCTCGAGCATATTGATCTGGGTTATGGTTTTTTAGAGAAGTTTTCTGGTAATGGTTACGCATACGAAGCTGCAGCAGCGGTTGTTACATATGGTCAAGAAAAACTATCGCTACCAAAAATTGTGGCGATTACAACGGTGGACAATGATAAATCAATTCGACTGCTAGATAAACTAGGCTTTATTTTTGAAGGATGGACAACATTACCTAATGACACAGAAAAACTGAAGCGGTTTGCTTTAAATACTTAGCTATTGGAGCGGATATCAATTGTTTTTACCGAATGGTATAGGGGGGGATGAGCATAGACGTGTCCTTGAGAGAGAAACCAATACGCAACTTGCGCTAGATTAAATGGTACCAATGCGGACAAGCGGAACAGTTCAATATGGAGCAAATGTACACACAACATTTCGGATCTTGCAAGTAGAAAATTTTTTATTACCAGTGACGATTAATGAGACAAAATATGAAAATTCTTATGTTTGCTTACCCTATTCTACCTATATTCGCTATGCACGTGAAGAACTGTTTGAACTCAAAAGACCATAATTGGAGAAAGTTTTATCCATGCTGATTAAAGGGCTTTCTCCCTTGATGAAAGGAGCGAAAATGAATCGAGTGGTTCACTTCAATAATTGGCTACTTTCTACTAACCTGTATGAACCGCTGTTGCGTGCCATCGTGAACAAGCTACAAGAAACTTATTCACAAAATCCCATTATTTTTCGCTCATTAAATCAGCGTATTTACAATCCATTGATGAAGAATTTTACATAACTTGGGTTTCGTTTGGTCCCCAGGTTTACTTTTTCGATGGAAAAAATCCATCTTATCTACCTTATCTACAGAAAAAGATGTCATATTTGATCTAAAATTACTAAATGATGACACTTTTACAATTGTTCATCATGATGAAATTAGACCAGATGATTATGAACGGATCAAAACACTATATGATTGTCTATAGATTGAGAAGTACTCCACAATCAATCCTCAATTTTTAACGTCATATATTGCACTATGCCACCAGAAAAAACTGATGACGATATTTGGCTTACGTGATCGAGACGGGGTATTACAAGGCATTATGGGTTTGTTTATGATAAATAAAATCATTTCAGCCCCACTTGTCGGATACAATACCGCGCGCTCACAAAAATTAGGTTTATACCGGCTTTTAATGGATGATTGTCTTACGGGAGGCTTCTAAACGTATATATTTACTTAATCTAAGCGCTGGAGCATCCAGTTTTTAAATTTTTCGAGGAGGTGAACCAGAGATCGAATATAGTGCGGTCTATGATCGACACCTACCTATATATCGACAGCTTCCATGGGCTGGATTAGAGCAATTGCTAATGAAAGTAGGCGTGCCGATAATGAGGAAGTATCAACTATGAACAGACAAATCCTTGAACAGCATTGGTTTGTAGTATGTGCTAGCACAACACTTAAGCATCTGTTACTCACTACCAAAATATTTAGCATTCCACTAGTCGTTTCTCGAACTGCTCAAGGTGTACAAGCTTGGATAGATGTATGTCCACACCGCGGTGTTTCTTTATCGATGGGGAAAAGAAAAGGCGAGCTCTGCTTGGATGAGTCTGAGTAACAAGACAAAGTCCTTGCTACCAAAGGGCAGGGAGCATAAATGAGGCAGGTAGATGGAGGGAAAGAACGCGCTCTTACCTGGGGAGATCTGACTGATATGCCGTGCACACATGGTAACCCTTTCCATGAGAAAAGGTTGAACAGTTAGAAGTCAGCAGATGCCATAGTATCTGAGTAGAGGACGCTTGAAAAGAGAGAGCTCTAGGTGCTCATTCCTTATGATGAGAGACACAACCTGAAAGGGCTTATGAAGTCGACAGGGGATTTTAAGAGGGGGAGTAACGGAATGGCACAAACAGAAAGAAGGTTATATCTATGTTAATGAAACAACTGTTATCACGGGAAAATCTTCTTAAAGCACGCAAACAAGTTGAGAAGAATAAAGGAAGCCATGTAGGTGAAGGCTTCAAATCACCTTAAGCTGCTGTGGTCAAAAGACATGTGACCCTATCACTGACTGAAATGTTTAATGAATGAGCATGTAGCGGTTTATATTTTTTGATGGGTTAAGACCCCACTTATAGAAGTAGGGTCTTAATCAGGTGGAGTTGATTCACTGGCTAAAACGAGTTCACTTTTATATACATAGATTGGGAGGAAAGTGTTTCGTTAGTGTCTTGTTTAAGTTCATTACAATTCGTTTCTTGAACAATATAATGGGGTCTACTTTTGGCTTCATAATAGATTCGACCAATATATTCACCAATAATACCGAGAAATATTAGTTGTATGCCTCCTATAAGAGAAACAATAGCGATGGTGGTGAAATATCCCGGAACTTGAACTCCAGTAACTATTATCTGAAACAGTGTAAAAATGACATACAAGATATCAATAATGGTTACAAAAGTTCCAATATAAATTGAAATGCGTAAAGGTTTGTTGTTAAATGAAATAACACCATCTATTCCATAATTTAGTAATTTAGGAAAAGACCACTTACTAGTCCCCACTTCTCTATTCACATTGTCGTACTCAATAATATACTCATTAAAACCAATCCAGGAAAATAGACCTTTTGAAAAACGATTGTTCTCATTCAAAGCTAAAAGAGCATCAACAGCCCGTCTACTCAATAAACGGAAATCACCTATTCCATCAACTAACTCAATATCTACTAGTTTATTCATTACTTTATAGTACAGTTTGGAAATAATGGAGCGTACCTGAGACTCCCCTTTTCTATTTCGTTTTGCTATCACTTGATCATAGCCAGACTCATAATTTTTGATCATCTCAGGTATAAGTGAGGGTGGGTGTTGCAGATCTGCATCCATGATAACTACGGCTAAACCTCTACAATAGGAAAGACCTGCTAACATAGCAGATTCTTTTCCGAAATTTCTACTAAAAGAAACATATTGCACACGCTTATCTTTACTGGCAATTTTCTTTAATATATTCAGCGTACCGTCTGTACTACCATCGTTAATAAATACTAACTCAAAATCCAGATTATTATTCACAAGAATAGAAGTTACCTCATCGTAGAAGTCTTTAATTACAAGCTCTTCATTAAAACATGGTACTAAAATAGAAATAGACATCTAAATCAACCTCTTATTTATTATAAAAAAAAAATGTGTCATTGACTAAAATCCCATCTCTCTCACGAATAGAAGGGCTGGAAAATTTAATAAATTAGTTTTAGTAGTGACCACAGATATGTTCATCATATCATGAATTATGACTTGGTCAAGCAAATGTGTTACATGTAATTGATAATTACTTTGATCGAACTTTCATAGGTGTTTTACCACCAAAAGCACTATGCGGACGAAGATGATGATAATAGCGATAAACTTATACTTTAATGAGCGAATAAAGATAGGGTTCTTTTTTGATGGAGTAGTGATTCAAGTGTTTGTTTTTCAGTTTGTCAAAGAGCATGATTCCACTTGACTAACGGGTATTTTTTCACTCATAATGTTGTGGGTGATAATAGAATAAGCAGGTCCTTTAATTGAATTTCGATAAAATGAGTTGATATATTTGTGCTTGCACAGTTATGATTTTAATCGTGCATTACGGTACTTCAAACGATAGTAGAACTATTTTTACTATTTACATGAGTTACATCACAATAGGTATTACTCTCTTAATTACATAACAATATAAAAATGAAAGTGTTATGATAAGTAGGATCGTAAGGGAGATTTTTAAAGGGACTATATTGACTACATCAAGGGGGGAATGGGATGGAAGTACTAAAAAATAAAAAGTTATATATCTTACTGATATATATATTCTTTATACTAGCATCAATTGGTATACATGCACATTTTCTAGTAAGAAAAATATATTTTTTTGAAGCATGTTGCGACTCTTTAATGCAAGTAGCTCATTTTTATCCTTTCTTACAAAATGAATACTTACAGGGGAATTTTTTTTGGTCGTGGCAATATGGGTTAGGAGGAGATATATTTAGTGAGTTTCTTTATTATTTCTCAACCTCTCCATTTTTTTGGACTACGATGCTGCTTAATGCGACACTTTCATTGCAAGATATTTATGATTTAAGAATATGGATTAGTATCATTAAGTTAGTCCTTTGTATGATATTTATGTACCATTTACTAAGATATTGCAAAAGGACAATCTTTTCTTCTATTATTGCAAGTTTAATATACGGGGGCTCAGTATATTTTTTATTCTATTCATACCGATATGATTTCATGGTGGATGGAATGGTTTGGTTACCACTACTTATTTTGGGTTATGAAAGATTGATTGATAGTAACAAAAAAGGTTTGTTTATTTTTTCTGTGTTTATTATTATTACTTCTAACTTTTACTTGGCATTCATTTCTTCTGTATTCCTATTTTTGTATGCAACGTTGAAGTATTTTATAAGTAAAGAAGTATATAGCATTGTTGATTATTTGAAGCACTATATTAAGACTGGTCTATACTATGGTATAGGTTGGTTACTAAGTGCGTTCTCTTTTTTCCCAGCTGTATATGCGTATTTAAATGTAGATCGATTTTATACCGAAAATGTTCTATCTGTTTTATTTACTTGGATTGAATACCAAATATTATTCTATAAATTGTTTTTAATAACTGATCAAAGAAATTCTATGGTTATCATCTTGCCAATATTGGTTTACTTCATCTTTTTAATGGGCTTTAAATTGAAGAACAGAGATGCGAAAATGAGATTTAGATTTACTTTGTTTATTTGTGTGATAGCTGTTTCACCACTCACATATTCATTTTTTAATGGATTCTCGAGTATGCAATATCGTTGGCTTTACCTGTTTATCTTTGTCATTGCACATATATCAGCTTATATATTAGATGATCTTTTGGAAAGAAAAACAAACTCGAAGATATATTACTTAATATTACTAGCGGTATTAAGTGGTCTATTGTTTTTCAAAGCGGAAATGTATGACAGGGTTTTAAATAATGATGATTATGTTATTTTTACGTTCGGTGTACTTACTTGTGTTGTACTGTTACTGATATCAAAATTATCGACTCGTTTTTCTTCTATTTTACTAGTTGGATTGGTTCTATTAAATATAACTTATACAAACATAAATGTTTCTGAGAAATGGCTTGGAGATTCTATAACATTGAAAAAACCTCAGGAGCAGCTTCTGTCTGAATATGCGCTTCCTGAAGATATAAAAATGTTTGAGGACCTGCAAGCGAAAGATAATACTTTTTATCGGATTTTATGGGATGATGTTCCTTACTACAATTCACCAATGCTGTATCATTACAATGGCTTTGGTGCTTATAATAGTTTGCTTTCAGGTCATATCAATAACATGATAAAGAATGAATATAATATCAACCAGCATAATACACCTAGCCTATTTAAAAATTTGGATCATAGGCTGTACTTGGAAACAGGGTTGGCTAATCGATACTATGTTACAACGAAAGATTCTGATTATATACCTTACGGATATACAATGATCGATAAAAATGATAAGTATCGTATTTATGAGAACCAATATTCTCTTCCAATTGGCTTTATGTATGACTCCATAGTGACTAAATCAAACTTTGACAAACTAAATTTTGGACAACGAGATCAACTCTTTCTTCGTGCAGGGGTAGTTGAAAACGGAAAAAATGTGGAACTGCCAACGTTTAATACGCAATCTCTTTTAGTTGACTCCAAGGTAATTAAAAAAGAAGACATGCAATTAAAAAATGCGACAATAGATGGAGAGATATTAAAAACTGAGAAAGACGCACAAGTTATTATCTCTAACCCGTTTAAGGATCGTGAGGGAGAAGTTCTAGTTAGCGTTGAAATTAAAAAGAGAGATGGAAGTAAGTATGTATTAAAAGTGAACGACAATCCTTTTGTATTCTTTGGGAAGAAGAATATATATAATTATCCTAAAGAAAAAATTGTCATTAATACTGGATTTGATAAGAAAAAGGATAAGTTAACGATTGAGTTATCATCTGGAGAATATATATTAAAGGATATTCAAATTACTTTAAACTCCTATGATAATTATGGACGTGTAATAAATCAAAGGGCAAAAAGTTCACTTTACAATGTAGCTTATACTGAACAATCGGTTTCAGGAGATATTAATGTTGATCGAGATGGATTACTCTTTTTATCAATTCCATATAGCAAAGGATGGAAAATAAAAGTCGATGGTGTAGAAAAAGAGTCATTGAAAGTAAATACTGCGTTTACAGGTGTTGTATTGAATAAAGGAAATCACCACATTGAACTAGATTACACCCCGCCACTCTTGATGGAAGGAGCAATTGTAAGTTTTATTACGCTGATTTTACTAGCTGCGACTTGGCTCAGAAATAAAAAAAGAATAAGTGAAGTTCTTAACTCATTTTTAAATAGGGATTGGGTTCGCTTTATTATTGTTGGGTTTATAAATACGTTCAATTATTATGTATGCTATTTATTTTTTTTACATGTATTTCATCTTAATTATTTGATGTCACATCTAATCGCATTCGTATTAAGCATGATTGGATCATTTTTATTAAATTCGTATTATACGTATAGAACCAAGCCAACATTAAAAAAGGCACTAAAATTCCCGTTGACATATGTTGTGAATGTTTCAGTTACAACTTCTAGTTTGTACGTTTTAGTCGATCTGCTTGCTCTTGATGAAAATATTTCACCACTAATAGCTTCAATTATAGCTATACCTTTTACCTTTCTCATTTCTAAAAAAATACTAGTACAAAAAAACGATCATCAAGACTAATTTGTTTTATTTAGTAGGACGAGCAAACTCTTTTAATCCTTGGCTTAAACGAGTTTGCTCTACATAATAATTAATGAGTACCATTTATTTAAACAATGATAATAGACACTTGCCTGTACAATTATGTTGCTCAAAATATGGGTAAATGATTTAGATGTTGTGTTCAGTTAGTAGAGTGTGTTTTGATCTACTATGATATGAGAAATATAGAGGCGAGATTCTTATAAATTAAACTTTAAAATGTTGTTGACATATATTCATAGGCATGGTACTATATTCCTTGTCGCCACGATGAGGCGGTAACAACTGAAATGTTCCTTGAAAACTAAAGAGTGACACATGACCTGTTCAATTTTTATATGAGCTTACAAGCTCACCATTATATGGAGAGTTTGATCCTGGCTCAGGACGAACGCTGGCGGTATGCCTAATACATGC
>NZ_JACXAG020000018.1 GCF_014773435.2 Polycladospora coralii
AAGCCCTGTTCACCGGAGTAGACAGTGATCCCACCAAAGCGATGTACAACCCGTACCGCTATAGCGGAAAACGCTGGGATCCCAACACCGAATCCTATGACCTCGGCTTCCGGAACTACTTCCCAGGGACAGGTCGCTTCATGAGCCCCGACTCCTACACCAATGCCAAGGAACACGTCGGACTCTTCATGAACGCCATGACCAATAGCTTGTACGCGTATACCGATGGGAATCCGATCTCGTATATTGATCCAGATGGGCACTTACCACTTGAAGTGGGTTCAGATCCATATAGTGAAGCATATTCGAATCCACTAAAAGTTTTTAAAAAGGCAAATGGTAATGTGGGTTATGGAGCTACCATACCGGCAACATCATCACTAAGATCTAAACCACCTAAAACACACCGAGTACACCGAAAAAATGGTACGGGCAGTAGTGGATCATTTGTAGTTGTTAAACCGGTGTATACGAAGACTAGCTTAAGTGTTTGGGATCAAATAGGAGATTTCTCAGTCGGATTTACCAACCGACTGATTGGAAATCTAAGTTTGGGTTTATTCAACTTAGATGACTATTACACACCAGAAGGTGAAGCCTATTATTGGGGAGCACTTACTGCAGATTCTGGAGCAATGGTAGCGGGAGCTATTGGAGCAGCTATTGGAACGACAGCAACAGGTGCTTTAGTTGCTTCAGGAGTGGGTATAGTTGCAACCCCTGTAACCGTTGGTTTTGCTGCATATAGTGGAAGTGTTGGCATTAATGGTGCTGCAAACTTAAGTAGAGATGCAGAGTCGTTGTTGATGAAGTCTTCGAATAGACCTTCTAATAGTGGAGGAACGTTACCACAGCAAGGTACAGTAAAAGGTAATATAAAGAATGCTCCACCTGTCGATGCTGGTAAACAAGGTAAACATGTACTAGGGCATAAAAATAACACACCCAAAAAAACTCCTTGGCCTAAGGGTGAAACAGGAGTTAATCTTACGCAGGAAGCATGGATGAAAGGAACTCCAATAGGACATACGAGGGTTTGGGATGCTGGTCGCGTAGTTGGAACCAGGGGTGAAACTGGAGTAAGAGTCCATATTGATGGGAAAGGTAATGTGCATGGATATCCTGTTAATCCAAGTCAGTATCTAAAATAGATAGAACAAAAGGAAATCTACTATCAAATAAACATTGAGAGGGGAGACATTCATGGATATTGTTAGGGGTCTAGAAAATGAATTAAATCTATTCTGGTGTTGGGCGGGTGTAAAGATAGAGCAATTTGAAAACCGGGAAATAGATGCGACGTTATACCCTAATTGGATGGAAGTAATGCGATTAACAGAAGAGGCAATTGACTATATAGAAAATACAAGAAACGACAATTTAATAGGATCTATTATGATCGTATTGGGGCTTGACAATGAAGTGGAAAATATCTTAGACAAATTAGAAAAGAGGCTTAGTTCGGATGTATTAAAAGTATTTGTATCTAAAAGCATTGATTTCCCTTTCTATAACACACGATGGCAAATAGCTGAATTAATTGGCAGACGAACAGAGTGTAATTTAGAGCGTTATCTTGTGCGTTTCTTGGATGACGAAAATAAATATGTTCAAAGAAGAGCATTACTATCATTAGTTAAAGTAAATCCAGACCTAGCGGTTAAAGTGTCATTCGAAAAATTATCTGATTGTGATGAAATGATGCGGTATGTAAGCTTACTAACACTACATGAATTGTCATCTGAGTTACTAGAAAAAGCAGTATATATTTTAAAAAATGATGAAAGTTCTCTCGTACAAGGGGTACTTCAAGAGATTAATAAGGGTTGATGAATGACTAATTAACTAAATAGAACACTTCGAAGCCACTCTTACATGAAGTAGGGGTGGCTTTCTTTTTTGCTAACTAATCTGTATAAAATAATAGAGAAGAAAAATTACTCTAGAGCCATAGGTGTGCATACAGCACCAATGGACATAATATGGGAAACATTTACAATAGTCATGTAATAAAATCAATAAAGCCCTGTTCACCGGAGTAGACAGTGATCCCACCAAAGCGATGTACAATCCCTACCGCTATAGCGGAAAACGCTGGGATCCCAACACCGAATCCTATGACCTCGGCTTCCGGAACTACTTCCCAGGGACAGGTCGCTTCATGAGCCCGGACTCCTACACCAATGCCAAGGAACACGTCGGACTCTTCATGAACGCCATGACCAATAGTTTGTATGGATATGCTGGTGGAAATCCGATCTCGTATATTGATCCGGATGGGCACTTACCAGTTGAAGTGGGTTCAGATCCATATAGTGAAGCATATTCGAATCCATTAAAAGTTTTTAAAAAGGCAAATGGTGGTGTGGGTTATGGAGCTACCATACCGGCAACATCATCACTAAGATCTAAACCACCTAAAACACACCGAGTACACCGAAAAAATGGTACGGGAAGTAGTGGTAGAAGTGGTGGGGTATTTACTGCACCAAAGCCTGTGTATACGAAGACTAGCTTGTTAACTATGGCAGGTGGATCGTGCGAGCGTACACTAGCTGGATGTCCTTATCAACCGGATGCAATCACAAACTTTATAGATAGCTTCACTCCAGAAGAACGATTAGATTTTATTTTTATGGTAATGGATGCTGCCACGGTAATAGATCTGTTATTGGTTTCCCATGGTGGAGTGGCACTGCTGTCTCAAGGAGCAAAAGGGGTTCTCAAACAAGGATTAAAGGAAAGTGCTAAGAAGCAGGCGGCTAAGGAGACAGGGAAGAGCAGTGGAAAATCTTCGGCAAACGCTTCAGCCAAATCAGGAAGTGCAAAAAATCTTGTTGGTAAAGACTTTGAGGACCATTTAACTAAAAAACTTGGAGGTAATGGTGGATTTCAAAAAGGTGGACGAGACTTTGATGGCGGTGTAGACAATAGATGGTGGGAAGCGAAGTCAGCAGGCTACTGGGAAAATACAATGAAAGATCCCAAAAGGATTGATAAGTTTAAATCAGACATGGGGAGTAGATTAAGAATTGCGAAGGAAAACGGTGCTAGCTATGAATTACATTCAAATACACCTATACCTTCTGAGTTGAAAAGCTATCTTAATAAGAAAGGGATCAACTATTACGAGTGGCTAGATTGATATATTCGAGAGAGGAAGGTAGTCATGTCTATAGATTCAGGGATATATATAAGTGTTGTATCTGACTCAGATGAAAAATTTACTAAAAATTTTTTGATGAATTTATATAACTATGGATGGTCATTTGATGATCATGGTCAAGTTTCGTATCTACCCATAGGAGACATAGATGATTATAATTGGGTAAGTCAAACAATAACTCTAGCTAACTTATTAAAAACAGTTGAAAAAAAAGAGGAAAGAAACGAAGTTGTCGGAGTTAATATAACTTGGAAAGATACTCAAATAGGTGGAGATTTGCTAATTAATCCAGACGGGAAGATTTCTTTTAGCTTGACTGTAAATAGGAAGTTATTTGATGAAGAGTTTGGATTAGTAGACGTTAATTGGTATCTAATGAGGTTAATTCCACCATTAGCCAACTGTGATTTATACATTGACACAATTAGTTATGAAGAGCTTAGGTAACGTATTTAGATATAAACAGTGAATTACAATATCAAAAATGTCACGATTTTATTTACTGATTCATTGATAATTGGTTTCAAATAATTATCAATGAATATTTTTTAGTTACTACTGGATCTCCCCCTTAATAGGACAATGATAGTCCGCGTTGCAAAGAAATAGGTAGTGGTACCCATTTTTACTAGCCACCTATGGTTACACCCCATACGGTGAAAACGACAAAGCCCTGTTCACCGGAGTAGACAGTGATCCCACCAAAGCGATGTACAACCCGTACCGCTATAGCGGAAAACGCTGGGATCCCAACACTGAATCCTATGACCTCGGCTTCCGGAACTACTTCCCAGGCACAGGTCGCTTCATGAGCCCCGACTCCTACACCAACGCTAAGGAACACGTCGGACTCTTCATGAACGCCATGACCAATAGTTTGTATGGATATGCTGGTGGAAATCCGATCTCGTATATTGATCCGGATGGGCACTTACCAGTTGAAGTGGGTTCAGATCCATATAGTGAAGCATATACGAATCCACTAAAAGCTTTTAAAAAGGCAAATGGTGGTGTGGGTTATGGATCTACCATACCGGCAACATCATCACTAAGATCTAAACCACCTAAAACACAGCGAGTACACCGAAGAAATGGTACAGGAAGTAGTGGTAGAAGTGGTGGGGTATTTACTGCACCAAAGCCTGTTTATACCAAGACTAGCTTGTCAACTATGGCAGGTGGATCGTGCGAGCGTACACTAGCTGGATGTCCTTATCAACCGGATGCAATCACAAACTTTATAGATAGCTTCACTCCAGAAGAACGATTAGATTTTATTTTTATGGTAATGGATGCTGCCACGGTAATAGATCTGTTATTGGTTTCCCATGGTGGAGTGGCACTGCTGTCTCAAGGAGCAAAAGGGGTTCTCAAACAGGGATTAAAGGAAGGTGCTAAGAAGCAGGCTGGAAAATTTATAGGTGATACTAAAGCATTACTTTCTCATGAGAAGCGAGTGGTAGATGATCTAGTCGCTGATGGAAAAGTAGTTAAGAGTATCGCAAGAGATCCTAAAAAAGGTACTTCTGACTTTGAAATTGATGGTGTAATCACTGAATTAAAGACACTAGAAAACAACAACTTAAATACTGCCACTAAACGAATTAAAACTCCGTTTAAAAAACAGGGAGCTGAAGCTGTTATTTTAGATGCAAGAGCTGGAGATATGTCGCGTGAAGCTGCATTATCAGTGATAAAGAGAGCAGAAGGGACTTTTCCAAATAAACAACTTCCAGGTAGAGTTGAGATTTGGATAAAAGGCGGAAAAGTTACCAATTAGGTAGGTGATCATATGAAATATGAATGTGTATGTGGAGAGTTACTTTGGAATGGTAAGATTCCAAATGATATAGAATTACATGTATATACGGATAAAGAAATGGATGATATCATTTCAATGGGACAGATTGATACTTTAGATATTCCTGATCCCAAATATGAGGTTTGGAGATGTACAAGTTGTCGAAGAATATATGTATTTGAGGAAAATGGGACACGAATTATTCAAAGATATAGATTGGAGTATGAATTAAAAGATTGATATAAGAAGTTTGACATGAAGGCGGACTGAACTTGAATTATTTGGCATGATCAAACAAATTTGTAACATTCAATCGAGCTCCCAGTGATGTTTTATCACCAATACTACTGTGAAGTCATTCTTACGTGAAGTAGGAGTGGCTTTCTTTTTTTCAACTAAATACGGATCAAAACTATCACCAATTTTTAACCAATGTACGACAACATAACCAAACATCAAAAGCAAAATAAAGACAAAACCAGTATGCTGACAACTCAGTTTACCTACGATGGCTTAGATCGAACCACGTCCAAAGTGGAACATGTTGGCACTGAGCAGGAGCAAACCACCACTTTTGATTATCGAGCGACATCAGGAGAAATGATCAGCGAAAGTGTAGATGGCAAGAAAACCAACAGCTATGTATACACGGCATCTGGGAACTTATTCTCCATGGTCAAGGAAACAGAGCAAGGTGCGGATGAGACTTCCTACTATCAATACAACGGCAGTCATATCGAAATGCTCC
>NZ_JACXAG020000019.1 GCF_014773435.2 Polycladospora coralii
ACTTCTCCGGTGAATATATACTTGACATTTAAAAAAGACCAAGTGTATTTCATACAGCTTGTTTCCATATCTAATTTTCAAGGTGCGATTCATTTCAGCGTCGCTTGCGGCGACAAGAAATAATATACCATGATACTATATCAATTGCAACCTTTTTTTTAAAAGTGAATTCATTTCGATCAAATAATCAGGTGGATTAGAGTCTCCACCTGATTTTATACCCAATTAGGACAGTTGGGTCTGAACCCATGTTAGTTTGACACTTATAGTTATTCACTACTCTTTAGCTGCATCTACACTATAACTGATTTCAACTTGCAACTCGTTGAGATTTTGACCAAGCTGTTCATTATTCCAATTCAATTCTTTAGCCATAAATTGTGCTACTTCTTGTTTCCACTTCTGCACCCAATCGATATTAAAAAATAAGGCGCCCGTCCTTCTAATAAAGAAATCACTTAATCGAACAGTCATTTCATGGTCAATTGCGTACTTGACCATGGCATATACAGCAAGGTTCAATTTGTTTTTGCTAGCCTCCGATGCATTACTTTCAAGATATTGATAAACGGTATCAATATTAGAACCATACAATTGAGTTAATTGTTTTGTTTCTGTTTGAGATAACCCCAATTCAATTCCTCTCTCTTCTTTTTGCTTAAGAAATTGATCCCATTGCGCTACTCCCCCCACATCTCCCCCTGAAATCGAAATCCGATGTGTATGGCAATTTTTAAATGAATTACCGGTCTCTTCTCCTATTTCTCTCGTGACCAAATCAACGATTTTTTGCGCCATTTTTCGATAACCAGTCAATTTCCCACCAGCAATTGTGATCAAACCTGATTCAGATCGAAAAACTTCATCTTTACGTGATATTTCAGATGGGGATTTCCCTTCTTCGTGAATCAGTGGCCGAATTCCAGCCCACCCGGATTCTATATCGTGATCCGATAAATGAAGTTTAGGAAACATTTGATTAACCGCTTCAATTAGGTAATCACGATCCTTTTGCGTAAGACGAGGATGTTCTAAATCGCCATGATATTCTGTATCTGTCGTACCAATATATGTTTTCCCTGCTCGTGGTATCGCAAAAATCATACGCCCATCTTCAACATCAAAATATACAGCATGAGATAATGGGCATTTGCTTTGGTCGATTACAATGTGGATACCTTTTGTCCAATACAGGTGTTTCCCTTTTTTAGAACCATCAATTTCACGTAAATCATCTACCCAAGGTCCGGTTGCGTTTACAATTTTTTTAGCGTATAGATCATGCGTTTGATTGGTTAAGCGGTCCGTGACTTTAACACCCACTAGCTTATTATTTTTGTAAATAAAATCGGTTACTTTCATATAGTTGAACAAACTAGCCCCATATGCATACGCTTTCTTTAGTACTTCTAGTGTAAGACGTGCATCATCTGTACGATACTCCACATAGTACCCCGATCCTTTTAGCCCTTGTTCTTTTAGCAAAGGCTCGCGCTTTAGTGTTTCCTCTTTACTAAGCATTTTACGACGCTCCGTTTTTCTTACTCCTGCTAAGCGATCGTATACGCTTAATCCAACTGAAGTAGAAAACTTACCAAATGTCCCTCCTTCTATAATGGGAAGTAGCATCCATTCAGGTGTGGTAACATGAGGACCATTCTCATAAACAATTGCTCGCTCTTTTCCGACTTCAGCAACTAATCCAATCTCCAGCTGTTTAAGATAGCGAAGTCCTCCATGCACTAACTTAGTTGACCGACTTGATGTACCGGCAGCAAAATCTTGCATCTCCAACAAAAGAGTTTCAGCCCCTCTTGATTGTGCATCAAGTGTAATTCCAGCACCCGTAATGCCTCCTCCAATAACAATTAAGTCCAATTCCTTGTCCAAGATGTTTTGTATTTGATTTTCTCGATTTTTAACAGAAAAAGTTTGATTCAACATACGAGTATCCTCCCCATTTATTCAAAAGAAAAACCACATAACCTTATACGCATTTATGTATAAGGTCATGTGGTTTTCTCCGATTCTCAACCATCTATTAACTTGTTAACGGAATGTTCTTGTTGATGCGACTGCTTTTACCCATCCATTATATAATACACTTGATTCGCTGTCATTAATTTGTGGCTGATAGGTTTGATCAATACTTTGGTTTTCCTTAATTTCTTTTTTACTCTCCCAAAAACCTACAGCCAACCCAGCTAAGTATGCAGCGCCTAAAGCTGTTGTTTCAAGCACCTTAGGACGTTCAACTGGAACGGATAAAATATCACTCTGGAATTGCATTAAGAAGTTATTAGCCGACGCACCTCCATCTACACCTAATTTAGTGAGGTGGAATCCTGCATCTTTTTCCATGGCTGTTAATACATCTTTTGTTTGATAAGCAAGTGATTCCAGTGTTGCACGAGCAAAGTGTGCATCGGTTGTTCCACGTGTAAGTCCAAAGACAGCCCCTCTAGCATCACTATCCCAATACGGAGTCCCTAACCCAACGAAGGCAGGTACAACATATACACCATCAGTTGACTCAACAGAGTTCGCTAATTCTTCACTGTCTGCACTGGACTCAATCATTTTTAGCCCATCACGCAACCATTGAATAGCAGAACCTGCGACAAAAACACTTCCTTCTAAAGCGTATTCTACTTTGCCATCTAATCCCCAAGCAATGGTAGTCAATAACCCATGCTCCGATGGAATAGCTTTTTCACCTGTATTCATTAACATAAAACAGCCTGTTCCATATGTGTTCTTAGCCATACCCTTTTCAAAGCATGCTTGTCCAAATAAAGCCGCTTGCTGATCACCAGCAATTCCTGCAATAGGTACAGATGTGCCTAAAATAGAGGCATCCACATCCGTATAATATTCAGAAGAAGAGCGCACTTCTGGTAGCATAGATGATGGAACCGTTAAGCAGTCTAGTAACTCTTGATCCCATTTTAAATCATAAATATTAAACATGAGTGTACGAGAAGCGTTGGTGTAATCTGTTATATGTTTTTTCCCTTTTGATAATTTCCATACAAGCCATGTATCAATGGTTCCAAATAATAAGTCACCTGCATTTGCTTTTTCCCGTGCACCTTCTACATGATCCAAGATCCATTTTACTTTTGTTCCTGAGAAATATGCATCAACAAGCAAGCCTGTTTTTCTACGAAATAGATCGCTATGTCCCGCTGTTTTTAATTCATTACAAATGTCTACGGTTTGTCTCGATTGCCATACAATTGCATTGTAGACAGGCTTTCCTGTCGTTTTATCCCATACCACAGTTGTCTCACGTTGATTAGTAATACCAATAGAAGCGATTTGGTTACTATCTACATCATTTTTTTCTAAAACATCTTTTAAAACATATTGTACAGTTTCCCAAATTTCTTCGGCATCATGCTCAACCCAACTTGGCTTAGGGAAAATTTGAGAAAATTCTTTCTGAGAAACCCCTTTTACTTGACCTTTATAATCGAATAAAATGGCGCGCGAGCTCGTCGTTCCCTGATCAATGGAAAGTATATATTTCTTAGACATTTCAATATCCCCCTTTTGATTTTTCTAAATAATAGCCTCTGTTTCAGTTCGTGATGCGTTTCATTCTCTGTATTCAGCATATCTATTACAATGCTTTATTTCAATTCAAGTGTGTTGATTGATATGGTCCTAATCATATAACAAATCCGTAAACCAATGCTGCAAGAACAGCTCCTAAAATGGGGCCAACAACGGGTATCCAAGCATATTTCCAATCAGACGACCCTTTTCCTGCAATGGGAAGAATGGCATGTGCGATACGAGGTCCTAAATCACGTGCGGGATTAATTGCATATCCAGTTGTCCCTCCTAAAGACAAGCCGATCGATACAATCAGAAATCCGACTACCATTGTTTTTACACCATCTGAAAATACTAAACCTTCAGCTCCTAATGCCAATAATACAAACACCAGCACGAATGTACCAATTAGTTCACTTAAAATATTAGACGGTGTATGTCGAATGGCTGGTGCTGTTGCAAAACAAGCTAATTTCGCTTCTGCATCATCCGTTTCTTTCCAATGTGGGTAATAATGTAACCAAACTAAAACCGCTCCCAATATTGCTCCTACCATTTCTCCTGAGATTAATGGAATGAGTTCTAACCAGGTTAATTCGCCTGCAACTGCATAGCCGATTGCAAGCGCTGGGTTTAAATATGCACCGCTATAATGGCCTACCATATAAGCCGCAATCATTACAGCGAAGCCCCAACCAAACGTAATGACAATCCAACCACTGTCCTTCGCTTTGGACTTTCCGAGTACTACTCCTGCAACTACACCATTTCCTAGTAAAATGAGCATCATGGTACCAATTAGTTCCGCAAGAAAGTGAGACATGTCTACTCCTCCAATAACATTTCTTGGTTTTCATGTTTCGATCTGCAAAAAAAGAGTCACTAACAGAACTTTCCTTAAAAGAAAGTTTGTCAATGACTCTCCTGATCTCATGTCATGAATGATTAACTTTTTTGGGCTGTTACAATGAAATCGCTTTCTTAAGCACATTGTATTCTATTTTAGCAATCTATTCAATTAATTTTTCTGTTCCATAATTTTTTTTCTGAAGTAGTTACTGCCAATGCACCAGCTTTTAGTGCATCCTGAACTTCAGTATGCGTACGAATAAGACCTCCAGCTAAGATGGGCACACTACTGTGTTGGTGTACTTCTTTTATAATAGTAGGGGGTACTACCCCTGGCAAAATCTCGATATAATCTGGTTGAGTTGAATCAATAACACGGTAACTGGTTTCGAGTGCATGTGTATCCAATAAAAACACCCTTTGAATTGCAATTTTTTTTCTTTTTTTTGCGATTCGGACCACCGGTGCCCGTGTAGAAATAAGTCCATCCGGTTTTACAATTTGGCATAAGTATTCAGCAGCATATTCATCACTTTTTAAGCCTTGTACCAAATCTACATGTAGTAATACTTTTTTTTGGTTTTGTTTAGCAAGTTTCATAAGAGATGGA
Organism: Polycladospora coralii; assembly: GCF_014773435.2. Lineage (GTDB taxonomy): Bacteria > Bacillota > Bacilli > Thermoactinomycetales > Thermoactinomycetaceae > Polycladospora > Polycladospora coralii. Next base: position 5,021 of record NZ_JACXAG020000019.1, read on the forward strand.
AGTTGTGCAATATGTGTCTCTAACAAAATAATGTATGTATATTCGCTGTACATAAGTGTTTCAAAATCTTTTACATTTTTGGCAACAGGTAAGATTTTTTGTTCTGCAAAATGAGAAACCATAGCCATTCTCCTTTATGAATACGGGATTCTTTAAGCATAACAAAAAACAGGCTTCCTTAAAAGGAAGCCTGTTACCTATTCCCTGAAAACTAAAGAGTGCTTACATGACCTGTCATGATTCGATTTAAGCTCCTAGAAGGAGCGTCCTTAGAAAGGAGGTGATCCATCCCCACCTTCCGGTAGGGATACCTTGTTACGACTTCACCCCAATCATCTGCCCCACCTTAGGCGGCTCGATCCCTTGC
>NZ_JACXAG020000002.1 GCF_014773435.2 Polycladospora coralii
ATCATTGTGTTTGCGGCTATACCGCACATCGTGATGTGAACGCGGCTCGGAACATCTTACAAAAAGCTTTAGGCTCGGTTCGAGCCTTCGTGGAGGAGACGGCAGTAGCCGCCCAATGAAACGAGAAGCTCCCACCTCTTAGCGTTAGCGTAGGTGGTGAGTAGTTCACTAGGGGTATCAGTTGTAATAACTGTTATTGCAGTGGCATTATTTGGTGTAAGTATTGGGCTAAAAACTCCCGTGCCGTGGGCATCCATCATTAAGTGTATTGCTTTCCCGTATATGGCGGCATTCCCCATTCTTTGCATTCAGTTATGGTTATCTATGATTTTAAAGAATCAAGCATTTCTTATAACCATCGGTATTGCAGGGGCTTTTATTGGTGGTTCGTTATCCAATACGAAATTTGCAATTGCCGATTGGCTACCGTGGATCTATCCTTATCGCGCATTTGATCTGCGAATTACGCAATCTTTTATTGAAACATGGGCATTTACAGGAATTTGGGTAGGGTTGATATTGCTCATAATCGGGGCACTACATTTCTCCAGCAAAGAAGTAGTAGAGTGAGGGAGTGTATTTTATGACGTATAACCGTATTTGGATAGCAGAATGGATGAAATTGAGATGGAGCATCATACTCAGTTTGATCTGGATCGGTCCTTTGCTGGGCGCGATCAATAGTATAGCTTCTCGTTCATTAGCGTTAAATTTGGGTAATGAGTGGTTAGTTTTATGGATGGCCGGTTCCTTTCAGTATGCATATTTGTCCATCCCCATCATGACGGGTGTGTTTGTAGCTTTGATCTGCAGAAGCGAACACTTAAATGGTGGCTGGAAACAACTTCTTTCCTATCCGGTTTATCGTTATCAAGTTTATTTGGTGAAGTATTTCATTGCTGTCTCCTTGGTATGCATGATGCAGATCTTATTTTTTATCATGATTATACTCATGGGTTTATATGTGGGAATCTCTGATCCGATACCATGGACACAATTCTTAAAAAAGGTAGGTTTAGCATGTCTTGCGACGCTTCCACTCGCCGCTCTACAAATGTGGGTTTCTTATCAGTGGAAAAATTTCGCTGCGCCATTGGCCTTAAATATTGTTTTCACCATCCCGGTTGTCTTAGTTTCTTCCTCTGAAAAAATAGGGGCTTGGTATCCGTGGTCACAGCCTTATTTGTCCATGGTGCTCTATGATATGCATAAAAATCAAGTTCCCTATTCATTTTATACGATTATTGGATGTGGTTTTGTTCTTTTATTGATGATTGGAATGGTTCATTTCCAAAGGCGGGATTGGGTGTGAAAATGGCAATTTATCAAGATTAGGGGTTTGATAGCGGACATATATCATCGCTCTTATTTCGAGGGTCGATGATATTTTTGTAAACTTCAAAAGCGCAATGTGATCAAAGTCACATCATAAAGTTTGCTCATATACTAAAATAGCGTATATAAATGCCGATTTTCAGAAGTTATTCTGTTAAAGAAAGAAAATTTTATTTTATAATCGAAAGGGTATTCGTATTCATTGTAATAATATCAATTAATATGCAGGAAAAAAATAACTGTATATAGAAGTATATAACAGTAATCAAAAAATCAGGTTTTGCGTAATATCATGCAATGCTGATCGATATGAGCATACAATCATATCTAAGTATTAACTATATAGAATAAAAATTCATAAATATAAAAGATTGAATTTTTACATTTTACACTGAAGAAGAAATCATTTGTAAAGGTTTGTTGTTGTACTGAAACGAGGTTAATGAAATAAAAGCACTTAAAAATGTGATCGTTTTAGACACATAAGTAAAAAAGGAAATTTGTGTCTAATTTATAAATTTATATAAAATCTAGTTGAAATACAATAAACATTATTTACATGAATATAATCTTTACGTTAAAATTGTTATGTCTTACCATTTTTAATATGGAGAGATGACCATGAAGTTAATTCCGCGCATCGAAAGTATTATGATTAAACGAAGAGAAGAAGGGTTTACGATTGAGGGAGAAAAAGTGAGCCAAACTTCTCTTGCGAGAGAATTGGGAGTTCGAAAACAACAAGTTTCATTGTGGAGTAGAGGTGGTGCTCTCCCACGGCCTGATACATTATTTCATATGGCCTCTATTCTAAATGTACGTCCTGATGAACTGTATGAATTTATTCCACCAACCGAAGAAGAGCGCTTAGAGAATATTCGTAACTTTGAAGAGAAAGAAAAAGAAGATCTGCTAAGGCGTAAGCAGAAAAAAACGGAAGAGTTGGAAAAGCTAGGTTTAACAGAAGAGCAAATTCACTTCCAACTTCGTCAACTTGGTTTATTAAAGTATGATGAAGAACGCGTTTAAAACAAAAAAGCTGTCTCAGCAGGGACAGTTTTTTTTGTTTTTTCGAAAGCGATGCAAGTACTATTTTTGTTAGTACCAACAAATTGATTCCATAGAAATAAGTGAATAAGAATCTGCTTTTTTACCAGGCATATCAAGAGAATGGAAGTATTTAAATAGGAGATTAGAAAAATTGTGTATTGCCCCCTTGACGAATGGCGCAAACAGAGAAATAATAGTATTGAAATCAGTCATCAGGAGGGGCGAAATTTCTGTATCTTATGAATGGAATTGGTCTCTTTTGGTAATTTTCTTTATGTGTGTAGAACGTATTTGTGACCTATCCTAAGGACAGGTTTTTTTCTAACCATTAAGTGAATGACTGTTCATTCAGACGGCAGGCTCAACTTCAGAGAGGAGGAGCAAAGGTGGCACGGATTAAAAAAGCTGCAGTACTAGGTGCTGGTGTGATGGGGGCTTCCATCGCTGGACATCTAGCCAATGTAGGAATCCCAACCATTTTGTTGGATATTGTTCCACGTGAGTTAACGGAAAAAGAAGAGAAGAAAGGTCTTACTCTAGAGGATAAAGTGGTACGTAATCGCTTTGCTCAGACAGGAAAAGATCGCCTATTTAAAGAAAAACCAGCTCCGCTGTATACGAAAGAAACAGCTGAACTGATTACTGTAGGAAACTTAGAAGACGATTTTGATAAACTAGCTGAAGTAGATTGGATTATCGAAGTTGTTATTGAAAACCTTAAAATTAAGCAAGAATTGTTTGCTCGTATTGAAAAAATTTGGAAACCTGGAATTATTGTTAGTTCCAATACTTCAGGTATTTCAATTAACCAAATGGTGGATGGACGTTCTGAGGAATTTAAGAAGAACTTCCTCGGTACACATTTCTTCAACCCACCACGTTACATGAAGTTACTTGAAATCATCCCAACGGAATCGACAGATAGAGAACTTCTAAATGAGATGAAAGCGTTTGCTGAAGAAACATTGGGCAAAGGTGTCGTATTTGCAAAAGATACACCTAACTTCATCGCGAATCGTATTGGGACATATGGACTTCAAATTACGCTCGATGTGATGAAAGAAATGGGACTGGGTGTAGATGAAGTTGACGCGATTACCGGCCGTGCAATGGGACGACCTAAAAGTGCTACTTTTCGTACATTAGATCTAGTAGGGCTAGATACATTTGTTCATGTTGCTCAAAACGTACATGATACCGTAGAAGATGCTGAGGAAAAAGCGGCTTTTGCTACTTCGCCAATCTTAGCGAAGATGGTAGAACACAAATGGCTTGGAGATAAGACCGGACAAGGCTTTTATAAAAAGGTAAAGACCGAAAAAGGCAAAGAAATTTTAGCTCTTGATATTGAAACAATGGAATATCGTCCGCGTAAGAAGCTAAAAGCGCGTTCCTTAGATAATGCCAAACGTGCGAAAACATTAGCTGATAAATTACAAGCATTAGTGTATGCAGATGATGTAGCAGGCAAGTTTGCTTGGGAAGTCATGAAAAAAGCACTTCTTTACTCCGCAAATCGTTTACCAGAAATTGCTGACGATATCGTAGCGATTGACGATGCGATGAAGTGGGGCTTCAATTGGGATTTTGGACCATTTGAAACATGGGATGCGATTGGCGTAGAAAAATCAGTTGCACGTATGCGTGAAGAAGGCGAAACCATTCCGAAGATGGTGGAAGACTTACTCGCTACTGGTGAAACTTCTTTCTACAAAACGGTTGATTATAAACCACAAGCATTTTCAATTGGTGGCCAATTCGGTGAGATCGATCTAAATGAGAAAAATATCTCACTTCACTCCTTGAAAGAACAAGGTAAACTAATCAAAGGTAATAAAGGAGCTAGTTTAGTTGACATTGGAGATGACATCGCATGTCTTGAATTCCATTCACCTAAACAAGCAATTGGTTCTGATATTATCAGCCTGATTAATTACACCGTTAAAGAAGCACCTAAGAATTATCGTGGAGTTGTCATTGGGAACCAAGCGAACAATTTCTGCGTAGGTGCCAACATTATGATGATGTTGATGGAAGCACAAGATTATAACTGGCCAGAAATCGATATGATGATTCGTCAGTTCCAAGGAGCAATGGGTGGTCTACGCTACATGGATATTCCAGTGGTTGCGGCTCCATTTGGTATGACGCTTGGTGGAGGTACAGAAGTCGTTCTTCCAGCTGATCGCGTGCAAGCTTCTGCTGAAACCTATATGGGACTTGTTGAGGTTGGTGTAGGACTCATTCCTGGTGGTGGCGGTAACAAAGAAATGCTACTACGTTGGACTGAAGGGGTAGATCCAAAAGATAAAGTCTCCTTGCAACCTCTCGCAAACCATGTCTTCATGACCATCGCACAAGCAAAAGTGTCGATGAGTGGTGAAGAGGCTCGTAAATATAAGTTCTTACGTCCTTACGATGGCATTACAGCTAATAAAGATCATTTGATCCACGATGCGAAACAAGTAGCACTTGGACTTGCGAATGCTGGATATAAAGCGCCTCAAGCTCGTAAAATTCCAGTTGTTGGGGAAACCGGTTATAGTGTACTCCGTCTTGGCGCATACGGCTTGTTGAAATCGGGCTATATCTCAGAGCATGATTATAAAATTGCAAGTAAACTTGCTTTTGTACTCTCTGGTGGTTCAGTACCAGAAGGTACATTAGTAGACGAACAATACATCCTTGACCTTGAGCGCGAAGCCTTCTTAAGCTTGATTGGTGAGCCAAAAACTCAACAACGGATGCAATATATGTTGGCGAAAGGTAAGCCATTACGCAACTAAGAAATGGAAAGGGAGGAGAGAGACTTATGCGTGAAGCAGTGATTGTTGCAGGTGCCCGTACTGCTGTGGGCAAAGCAAACAAAGGATCGCTTCGAAACGCTCGCCCTGATGACTATGGTGCGGCAGTAATCGAAGATTTGTTAAAGCGTGTACCACAATTAGATCCTAAAGAAATTGAAGATGTGATTATTGGATGCTCTTTCCCAGAGGGAGAGCAAGGGATGAACATGGCACGTTTGATTGCACAACGTGCAGGTTTACCAGATGAAGTACCTGGTATGACTGTAAACCGTTATTGTTCTTCTGGATTAAACACCATTGCGATTGCAGCTGAAAAAATCATGAGTGGTTTTGCTGATATCATGGTTGCAGGCGGTGTAGAAAGCATGAGTATGGTACCAATGGGGGGTTACAAACCAGCTCCAAACCCGTATCTCATGGAAAATAAGCCAGAAGCATACATGTCAATGGGACATACGGCTGAAGAAGTAGCTCAGCGCTACAATGTGTCACGTGAAGAGCAAGATGCATTTGCAGTCGACAGTCATCGTAAAGCGGCAGCGGCGATTGCCGCCGGCAAATTTAAAGATGAGATTGTACCCATTACAGTTAAACATCAATATATTGATGAAAACGGTAAGCTACAAGTGAAAGAGCAAGTCTTTGATACGGATGAAGGCGTACGTCCAGATAGCAATACGCAAGTACTTGGTAAATTACGCCCAGCGTTCCATATTAAAGGGAGCGTAACAGCAGGTAACTCTTCACAAACATCTGACGGTGCAGCTGCTGTCATCGTGATGTCACGTGAAAAAGCAGAAGAACTTGGTATTAAGCCGTTAGCGATTTTCCGTGGGTTTACGCTTGGCGGCGTAGCTCCAGAAGTTATGGGAATTGGTCCAGTGGTTGCGATACCTAAATTGCTTGAAAAAACGGGTATTAAACTAGAAGAAATTGATTTAATCGAACTAAATGAAGCATTTGCTTCTCAGTCGATTGCGGTTATCAATGAGCTGGGTCTAAACAAAGACATCGTCAATGTAAATGGTGGCGCGATTGCGCTTGGTCATCCACTTGGATGTACAGGAGCAAAATTAACGGTTCAAATGCTTAATGAGCTTGAGCGTCAAGATAAAAAGTATGGATTAATCTCAATGTGTATTGGTGGCGGTATGGGAGCTGCTGGTATTATCGAGCGCGTTTCATAATAGATGGGAGGAAATAACATGTCCACAGATATCAAAAAGCTTAAAGGTGGCGCGTTTCTGGTTGAAGAAACTGAGCCAAAAGATATTTTTACACCAGAAGATTTAACTGAAGAACACAAGATGATTGCGAAAACCACTGAGGATTTCGTAATGGAAAAAGTACGTCCAGTACTAGAAGAGATTGAAAACCATAACTTCGATCACTCTGTGAAATTATTAAAAGAAGCTGGGGACCTCGGACTTTTAGGTGCAGATGTACCTGAGAAATATGAAGGGCTTGGCTTAGACAAAATTAGCTCTAGCTTAATTACAGAGAAAATGTCCTTAGGTCGTTCTTTTGGTCTTTCTCATGGTGCACATGTTGGAATCGGTACGCTTCCAATCGTTTTCTTTGGTAATGAAGAGCAAAAGAAAAAATATTTGCCTGATTTAGCAACAGGTCGTCGTCTTGCGGCATACTGTTTAACTGAGCCTAGCTCTGGTTCGGATGCCTTAGGCGCAAAAACAACTGCTGTGCTAAGTGAAGATGGCAAACACTATATCTTAAATGGTGAAAAACAATGGATTACCAATGCTGGCTTTGCTGAAGTATTTGTTGTCTATGCGAAAGTAGATGGAGAGCATTTCTCCGCATTTATCGTTGAAAAATCATACGATGGTGTTTCTGTTGGGCCAGAAGAAAAGAAAATGGGTATCAAAGGTTCTTCTACACGTACACTTATCTTAGAAGATGCAAAAGTACCTGTTGAAAACTTGCTATATGAAGTAGGCAAAGGGCATCAAATCGCTTTTAACATTCTAAATATCGGTCGCTATAAATTAGCTGTAGGTACGGCTGGATCAGCAAAACGTATTATCGAAGTATCTGCCAAGTATGCAAACGAGCGTAAACAGTTTAATATACCAATCGCCAAATTTGGCTTAATTCGTGAAAAAATAGCAAACATGTCGATTAAAACTTTTGCTGGTGAGTCCATGTACTACCGTATTGGTGGCATGTTCGAGCAAGGACTTGAGGGCGTACAAGACGCTGAAGGTTCTGTAGTTGCCAAAGCAATTGGTGAGTATGCGATCGAGTGCTCTATTGCTAAAGTGTTCTGTTCTGAAGTGCTTGACTATGTAGCAGACGAAGGTGTTCAAATTCATGGCGGATATGGCTTCATGAATGAGTATGAGGTTGAAAATGCTTATCGTGATTCCCGTATTAACCGTATCTTTGAAGGAACAAACGAGATCAACCGTCTCTTAATTCCAGCTACTTTAATGCGTAAAGCGATGAAGGGTGAAATTCCACTCTTACAAGCAGCACAAGAGCTACAAGAAGAAATCTTAACCATGATGCCTTATATGGCGGATGAAGATGCGCCTACACTTGAAGAGGAAACTGTACTCGTAGAAAATGCGAAGAAAGTTTTCCTCATGATTGCTGGCCTTGCGGTTCAAAAGTATGAACAAAAACTAAATCGTGAACAAGAGATCTTACGTGACTTAGCTGATATTGCAATGGAAGCATTTGCAATGGAAAGTGTACTTTTACGTACGAAAAAAGCGATTGACAAAAATGGAGAAGAAAAAGAACAAGCGAAGATCGATCTTACTCGTGCGTTCATCTACGAATCCTTCCAACGCATCGATGCGCATGCTCGTCATACCATCGCGGCTGTAGAAGAAGGAGATACGCTCCGCACGACCTTGTCCGTGTTGAAAAAATTAACGCGTATCAATCCATTGAACGAAGTAGAATTAAAGCGTAACATCGCAGATCGTGTTCTTGAAACTGAAAAATATACCGTTTAATCCATGATATGAAAAGCCACCTAGCGCTGGGTGGCTTTTTTGACATGGGAATATCTAGATGGGCAAATATTAAGTAATATTAAATTATTGTTTGAAAATCATAAACATGTACAGATCATACTAGCATTCTAGTATAATGATAAAGGATGTTCACCTTGTTATAAAACGGAGGGAATACATAATGAAGAAAATGCTACGTAACCCATTTGTATTAAGTACAGCAGCAGTAGTGTTGGCTGTTTCTACCATTGGCTTTGGACAAGTTAAAGCTGGAGATCAAACCTACAAAAAAAGTGATCCAGAAATTAAAAATGTGATCTTTATGATTGGCGATGGTATGGGACCGGCTTATATGAATGCGTATCGCTATATGAAGGACAACCCTAAAACAACGAAAATGGAAAAAACAGAGTTTGACAAATACTATGTGGGTGCACAGATGACCTATGCCAACGACGCAGAAGAGAATATAACAGACTCTGCTAGTGCAGCAACGGCAATGTCTACTGGTAAAAAAACATATAATTCAGCGATTGCTGTAGATGTACACAAAAAGGAACTGACGACGGTACTAGAAGTAGCCAAAAAGCGCGGTAAAGCAACTGGGCTTGTAGCAACTTCACAGATTACACATGCCACACCTGCTTCATACGGTGCGCATGATGAAAGTCGTCGCAATGAAAACCAAATTGCGGATGACTATTTTGATGAGCGTATTAAAGGCGAACATAAGATTGACGTTATGTTAGGTGGCGGAACAGTCTTTTTCAATCGTACAGACCGTAATCTAGTTGAGGAATTTAAAAAAGATGGCTATAGCTATGTAACCAATAAAAATGAATTACGTAAAGATAAAAATGGACAAGTTTTAGGTTTGTTTGCGGATAAAGGATTAGACAAAGCGATTGACCGTAGTGCCGAAGTACCAGATTTAGCAGATATGACGAAAGAAGCAATTAAACGCTTGAACCAAGATGAAGATGGTTTCTTCCTTATGGTAGAAGGAAGCCAGATTGATTGGGCAGGACATGATAATGATATTGTTGGTGCAATGAGTGAAATGGAAGACTTTGAAAAAGCATTTAAGGCAGCCATTAACTTTGCTAAAAAAGATCGTAACACATTAGTCGTACTTACTGCCGACCATTCTACGGGTGGACTAACCATTGGAGCAAACGGTGAATATAACTTCTTTACGGAGCCGATTAAAGCAGCGAAGCATACACCAGATTATATGGCAAAACAAATCTTAGCGGGTAAAGATGTTGAAGAAACATTAAAGGAAAATATTGCACTTGAATTAACCGAAAAAGAAATTGAAAGTGTAAAAGAAGCAACTAAGTCGAAAGATTTTTATACGATAGATGATTCGATTGAAGCGATTTTTTCTGCACGTAGTTTCACAGGCTGGACGACTAGTGGTCATACAGGTGAAGATGTACCAGTTTACGCATATGGGCCTGGAAAGGAACGCTTTACGGGCTTGATTGATAATACAGATCAAGCGAAACATATCTTCCAAATCCTAAAACGCGGACGTTAATTGACACAATCGAGCTTTCATTCGTTAAATCGCGAATGAAAGCTCGATTGAGTCGTTTATTTGAAGAGATAGGACCAAATAATCTTAATTCGAAGGAAAATAATTCATTTATTCAAAAAATTTTGTTTTTATTTTATTATTTAAACATAGTGTATCCTAAATGATACACATTTTAGAAAAGAGTACGTATATTTATACTCGAGGGGGGATTACGATGTTAAAACAAACATTCGTAATATTATTTTTGTTAACGGCACTTGTTGCGTGTAATTCAAATGTAGAAGAGAAGAATGCAGCGTCACCAGAAACGACAGACAGCACAGCAAACACAGAATCATCGAATACGAATGAAACAAAAGAAATGGAAGAAACAGATGCGAATGCCGATAAACCCAAGCAACCTACGGAATCACAAGAAACTTCTACGAAACAGTCTACGGAATCAGAAAAACCTTCTACAAAAGAACCGATAAGCCTGCAAGGTATGGAATATGATGTAGCGCCAAAACAGTATGTAAAAGGAGATTTAAGTGTACGATATCCACTTGTGAAAAATATGCGTGGCCACAGTGATATCAAAATCAACTTTAAAGACAAGGAGAAGAAGGTTAATCAACTCATTGAAAAACATGCCTTGGCCATTTTAGCCCAGTACGACTTTAGTAGTGAAAGTTCATATTTAGATATTGATTACAAGGTGACTTGGAAGAGTGGTAATGTGATCAGTATTCAATATAAGGGCACAAGTTATAGTGGTGGCGCTTATCCGATTAATGTATTTTATACAACGAATATTGATATCGCCAATGAAAAGACAGCACGTTTGAAAGAATTTATGAAATTTGATAGCGCGTTACTTGCGAAGTTACGGAGCGATCATTTTAAAGTAGAAGATCCTGCACAAGGAAATTTGACCTTGCACCTGAGTGATCATGATCTATTAACACGATTACAGCAAGCCGATACGTTGGGCAGTTCCAATCCTGAGCAAGTTTTTAGTTCCTTTACGCCGGGCAAATTCGTCATTAGCTTTGGTGTACCGCATGCACGTGGAGACTATATGTTGCATAAAATCGACTATCATCATTTGGATGACCATATAAAATATGAAAGTGAGATGTGGGTTGATTTAGGTCCAGAGCATTAGAGGAGGGCTGCACTTGAGACGTATTTTATTTAGTGTTTTTATATTTGTAGTATGTGTTAGTATGTCAGGGTGTACGGCTCCACAAACAGAAGAATCAGAACACGTAGCTGTAGAAGAAACGAAATTTAATTATCAAATCAAGCCACAAACGTATAAAAAAAGTGAGACAGAAGTGATTTATCCACAAATAGAAGGCAATATGCCTGCCAAAGAGGATAAGATCAACTCCATTATTCGTGACAATGCTTTAAAAATATTATCGGACTATGAATCATATGGGAAAAGATATTTCCTCAAAATCAATTATGAGATTGCGTTGAAAAACGAAAAGCTGCTTAGTATTCGTTATATAGGTTCTGATGATGTAGATGATGAAATGTATAATAAAGGCGTATATTATACTTCTACCATTGATCTTCAAAATGAATCAGCTATCAAATTAACAGATGTCTTGAAAGTCGATCAGCAATTAATTGACCTTCTGCAAAGTGAGCAACCCATCGTCATGCGAGACGATTATTTGGCAGATGCACACCGGCAAGATATACAGATGATGCCACAGAATACGTTATTATCAAAATTAAATGAAGCGGATCAACTAGATTTTTCTGATTATGATGACTTCGGTTTGTACAGTTACTATACAGATAAACGATTAGGAATAGGTTATGCCACAGGTGGTCATGCGTTAGGAGAGTATGCAATCTTTGAACTGCCATACACCCAATTGAAATCGATTCAAAAAAAGGATCATGTATTATGGGACATTGTAGATAAATAATGAAAGGCCGTGCGACAAGGATAGAGGAGTATGGTTGTTGCACGGTCTATAAAACCTCTGGAAGAAAGTGGACGATATCAATCGATAATTTAGAAGAATACAAAACCCCGGAACGTTATGATTTGGAATATGGTCAGGCGCATGAAGTGAATCTAATTTGCAAGTGGGCTTCTGCCACGGATGATGCATCGATTCTAGATTTGGCCTGTGGTAGTGGCCGCCTAACGATACCGTTAGCGGAAGCAGGCTTTCAAACAGCCGGAGTTGACTTACATCAGGGCATGTTGGAGCTGGCTAGCAAGAAAGCAGATCGATTAGATTTGTCTATTCCTTGGTATCAGCAGGATTGTACTCAACTTAAATTGCCCGCTTCCTATTCATTCGTGACGATGGTAGGGAATGCTTTTCAGCATTTTTTGACCAATGAGAGTCAAACAGCTTTATTGCAATCGGTGTGGAAAGTACTGCGTGAGGACGGCATTTTTATTTTTGATGCCCGCTTCCCATCTGCTTACGAATTACGAGCGGGGGAAGAAGAATATGAGCGCACTTATCACGACTATGAAGGACATTCCTATGATGTTTATTCCAAGAGTACATATGATTCCATTACACAAGTTCAGCATAATACCATTAAACGAAAGCAACAAAGTGGAAAGGAAGAAATCACACATATCGACTTACGCTATACCTATCCACAAGAATTAAGACGGTTATTACAAATACAAAACTTTCGTCTCCTACATATTTATGCAGATTGGGAGGAAACGCCACTTCATCCTCAGTGTCGTTCAATGGTTGTTATTTGTCAGAAAGAAAAACATATATAAAAGCATTCGGAGCATAAATGCCCCGAATGCTTTTTTAATTACCCATGGTGATGGATAGGTTGCTTATTCTTTTGTTTCTTCACAAAACGTTCAATGCGATTTAGTGCTTCACCAAGTGATTCAAGTGATGTGGCATAGGAACAGCGAATGTGATCGGTTCCACTTTGACCAAATACATCTCCAGGAACAACGGCTACTGACTCTTCAAGCAGAAGTTGCTCAGCAAATGTATGTGCGTCTAATCCCGTGCTTTCGATGCTTGGGAATACATAAAACGCACCTTGTGGTTCATGACATGTGAAGCCCAAGTCTTGGAACGCTTTTACAACCAAGCGACGTCGCCGATCATATTGTGATGCCATTGCCTCACACTCAGGTAGTCCATGTAATAAAGCTTCACGGGCTGCTACCTGGCTCGTAATAGAAGCGCATAGTGCAGTATATTGATGAATTTTCAACATTTGTTGTGCAAGTGGCAGTGGAGCGGCTACATAACCAACACGCCATCCAGTCATAGCAAATGCTTTTGAAAAACCGCTTACTAAAATGGTATGCTCCTTCATGCCAGGGAACGATGCAATGGAAGTATGCTTATTTCCATAAGTGAGCTCCCCATAAATTTCATCAGAGATCACAATCAGCTCATGTTTTTTTACAAATTCGACAATTGGTGCCAAATCTTCTTTGTTCATAATGGCACCCGTTGGATTATTGGGATAACACAAGATAATAGCTTTGGTGTTGGGGGTTAATGCACGTTCCAGATCTTCTACTTTTAACTTGAAACCGTGATCCGCTTTGGTGGGTACAGGAACAGGGTTACCACCTGCTAATTGTACACATGGAATATAGGAAACATAACAAGGCTCTGGTACCAGAATCTCATCTCCTGGGCAAATAAGTGTGCGAAGTGCTAAGTCTATCGCTTCACTGGCACCAAATGTAATCATCACTTCTGTTTGTTCATACGAAAGTGTAAATTGGGATTGTAAGTAGTGACGAATCGTTTCAATAAGTTCTGGCATACCCTGATTAGAAGTGTAGGAAGTCATTCCCCGCTCTAAGGAAGCAACTCCAGCTTCACGGATATGCCACGGTGTAATAAAGTCGGGTTCACCCACACCAAGAGAAATCGCATCTGGCTTGGAATTAACCAAATCAAAGAAACGACGAATTCCGGAAGGTGGCATATTACGGACGATAGGTGAGCATTTTTCTTCTAAATTCATGGGGTGATCACCAACCGTTCATCTTTCTCAGGCTCATCGAGAATGACACCATCTTCTTTATATTTTTTCATGACAAAATGGGTCATGGTACTGACGACAGAATCAATAGGGGCTAATTTCTCGGTTACAAATTTTCCGACTGCTTCCATGGAGTCCACTTCAAGTGCTACGGATAAGTCATAAGAGCCTGACATCAAATATACGCTACGAACTTCTGGGAAAAGATAGATTCGTTTGGCAATGGCGTCAAATCCATGTCCTCTTTGTGGTGTCACCTTTACATCAATTAAAGCAGCCACTTTTTTGGTAGAAGCTTTTTGCCAGTTAATCAGGGTGCCGTATTTGACAATTACCCCTTTTTTTTCCAGCTCATCAACAATTTGTATAATTATTTCCTTATCTTCATCTAGCATCGTAGCAATTTGATCTAGTTCAATGCGTGCATTCTCTTCCAGTAATGAAAGCACAGCGTGCTCAAGCTTAGCTGACATGGTAAATCCCCTCTCCAAAAAGTGAAGTTCTTCGTATTATACAATATATTTCACTTCAATTTGGATATAAAATCGGATTGATAACCAATGTTTTCCCGTTTGTTCAAAAGATCGATCCGATTGATCATTTGATTTTACTTGGATCCACCACGGGTAAAGGGAAATTTGTAGGTGTACTAGCAAAAAATAGTTCCTCATTACTCAAAACAATATTTCGTTTTATCACACGACCATTTACCAGTTGGTAAACGAGGGCATGAGAAATAAATGCTTTCTGAAGCACCTGGGAGCCACTTTTCTGAATGATGTTAAGTGGCTGTGATTGTGTTTCTGTCATGATGGATACATTTGGAAATTTAGCAGTACCTACTCTCAATATGAAGTTTCTACCTACAGTAGGGATAGTTTGGACATCGCCATTAATGACGACAATCTGCCGTACCATAAAAACACCTCCTCCATATGATTTATATCCATGGTATGAAGGGGATTTTTAATATGATTGGACGATTGATAAAGCCTATTTCCGTGGTCTAAATAACTTTTCCATTAATGGATCCAATAGTTTTTTAGGCATTAGGTGCGTTAATCTTGCAAGTGCGCGATTGTGATATCCAGGAATAATTACGCGCTTTCCATGTAGATGGTGTTTAATCGCGATTTGAGCCACTTTTGTAGCAGACATGGCTTGTTTTTGTGTGAATCCAGACTGCATTGCAAATTCACTTGATGTACTGCCGGGACAAAGTATGGAAACTTGAATACCTGCTGGAGCAAGTTCGATGGCAAGCGATTCACCATAGGATTGAATAAAAGCCTTAGTTGCTGCATAAGTGGTCATATAGGGAGAAGGGTAGAAGGCTAAGACTGATGAAACAAATAAAATACCACCATTTTGGCGGTTAAGCATTTGTGGTAACATAGCGCGTGTAAGTTTTATGTTCGCGTCTATATTTAGTTTTGTCATCTGGGCCTCTGTTTCAGAATCTCTTTCCATGTAGGAACCAGATTGACCCATCCCTGCATTTAAAATAAGTAAATGGACTTGAATTTGAGAAATCTGTGTCGTTAAAGCTTCCAATTGGCCATCATCGGTCAGATCAGCAATAATGAGGGTGGCTTGTCGACCGATTTGCATCACTTTTTGTTGGACGAATTCCAACTGTTGTTTACGCCTAGCGATCAAAACTAAATTATAGCCTCGGTTGGCAAGTTCATATGCTAGGGCTTCTCCAATGCCTGAAGAAGCCCCTGTAATTAATGCGGTTTGTTGAATGATTAAAACTCCTTTCTACTTTTGGAAGAAGCTTTTGAGGACGAAAAGTGCATTAGCCGGTCGCTCTGCAATACGACGAGTGAAGTAAGGATACCAGTCTTTCCCATAAGGAACATAAACACGTACGCGATAACCTTCTTCTACCAGTTGTTTTTGGAGTTTACTGCGAACGCCATAGAGCATTTGAAACTCATATCGCGCCTTATCGATTTTCTGTGTGTCAAACCAAGATTTTAAATCATTGATTAAAGCTTCATCATGCGTTGCGATGGCTGTGTAATGTCCACCACTTAGATGTTGTTGCACCAGTTTAATATAATTTTGATCCACATCTTTTTTGTCTGGGAAAGCTACTTCAGTAGGCTCTTTATAGGCACCTTTTACAATTCGTAAATTTACGTCACGTTTGGCCAGTTCTTTACAGTCATTTGCGGAGCGGTATAAATAAGATTGGATGACAGTACCGACGTGCTCGTGTCCATGTTGATCAAGCAAACGATTTAAAATATCTAAAGTAATCTCAAGTCTAGGTGTATCTTCCATATCAATACGGACAAAGTTATTATATTCTTTTGCTTTTGCTACAATTCGATTTATGTTTTCATAGCAAAATGTAGGATCAATATCTAAACCGAGCTGGGTGAGCTTCACAGAAACGTTAGAGTTGATCTTTCTTTCATGAATCGCATCAAATAGCTTAAGGGCAGCTTCTGTAGCGGCAGTTGCTTCTTTCTTTTTGTAAACGCTTTCACCCAAATGATCAAGTGTGACCATTAAACCTTGATCATTGATTTTTTTAATGCCTTCTAATGCTGTTCCTAGGGTTTCACCTGCTACAAAACGGGATGCGCCTAGCTTCATACCGTATTTAGATACGAGAGAGGTGATCAAACGATTTCCGGCTACTGTGAGCACAAGTTTTCGCGATAAGGACATAGGTGAGTCCCTCACTTTCCATAATCAACTTCAGTAAATAATATGCACAAACATAAAAATCGACTTTATTATAATGATGTTCCACAAATATTACAATAGATAAAGAAAAGTTGTCGATTGGTCGCCGTGTCGAATAACCAAAATGTGGAAGTGAGTTTTGAACGGAAATGCCACCTCACTGCTACTTAGCGTAGCCAAAACCCGAGGGAAGAAGCGATCTTTTCAGTTCCATTGCAAATTAAAAGTGCAGGGAAAGCAAAATACACAGTGGTCAAATATGAAAATGATGCCAATCAAAACGATATGAAAATAAATAAGAGATACGTGATGCTTCATTATTCAAGCTATTAGTGGCATAGACGGAATGTGTAATTTCGTTTCAAGAGATTGTGTGATTCTGATTGAAGTTGGTAGAGATATTAAGGTAAAATGACTCTTGGGGTTGTTGAACCTTAAGGAATGAAAAGTCGGGAGGAATGTACATGTTAGTCGAATATAGAAATGAGCCATTTACGGATTTCTCAAAAGAAGAGAACCGTCGAGATTTTGAAAGCGCTTTAGCAAAAGTGAAAGAAGAACTGGGTAAAGAGTATTCAATCATCATTGATGGTAAGCGTATTGCAACAGACAAAAAGGTGACATCACTTAATCCATCTAAACTAGATGAAGTGATTGGATATGTGTCAGAGGCTGATCAAAATATTGCAGAACAAGCGATGCAAAATGCATTACAAACATGGGAAACTTGGAAAAAGTTTAGTCCAGAGGCACGCGCAAGCATTTTGTTTAAAGCGGCTGGGATTTTACGTCGTCGTAAACATGAGTTTTCGAGCTGGATGGTATTAGAAGCGGGTAAAAGCTGGCCAGAAGCAGATGCAGATACAGCTGAGGCGATTGACTTTATGGAATTTTATGGTCGCGAAATGCTACGTCTTAGTGAACCACAGCCTTTAACGCCCATGCCTGAAGAAGAAAATAAATTAACATACATACCACTTGGAGTAGGAATTATTATTCCACCTTGGAATTTTCCGCTTGCGATTACAGTGGGCATGACAACTGCCGCTATTGTAACGGGGAATACAGCGATCTTAAAGCCTGCAACGCCAACCAACGTGATTGCTTATAAATTTATGGAGATATTAGAAGATGCAGGGCTTCCTGCTGGAGTTGTGAACTATGTACCAGGGGCCGGTCCTGAAGTGGGTGAATACTTAGTGAAGCACCCTCAAACACGCTTTATTTCTTTCACAGGCTCACGTGCAGTAGGACTACGTATTAATGAGTTAGCAGCACAAGTAGGAGCAGGACAAAAGTGGATTAAACGTGTAGCCGCTGAGATGGGTGGAAAAGATTCCATCATCGTAGATGAAGATTGTGATATTGATGTAGCTGTAAATTCCATCGTGAAATCGGCATTTGGGTTTGCAGGACAAAAATGTTCCGCTTGCTCTCGTGCTATCATTCATGAAAGCAGATACGACGAAGTACTTGAGAAAGTAGTTGCCAAAACAAAAGCATTAAAAGTAGGAGAAACAACGGATCTAAGTATTGATTTGGGTCCAGTCGTAGATGATAAGGCCTACAACAAAATTCTAGAGTACATTGAAATTGGAAAATCAGAAGGTAAGTTGATGGCAGGTGGCGGTAAAGCAGAAGGAAATGGATACTATATCCAGCCAACTGTATTTGCTGACGTGGATCCAATGGCACGAATTTCTCAAGAGGAAATCTTTGGTCCAGTACTTGCTTTCTTCAAAGCAAAGGACTTTGACCATGCACTTGAAATCGCAAACAATACCGAATATGGTTTAACGGGAGCGGTTATTACCCGCAATCGTACACACCTTGAAAAAGCACGCGAAGAGTTCCATGTCGGAAACTTATATTTCAATCGTAAATGTACAGGTGCAATTGTAGGTGTACATCCATTTGGCGGATTTAACATGTCGGGTACCAACTCCAAGGCAGGTGGACGTGACTACCTACAACTCTTTATGCAGATGAAATTCGTTGGTGAACAACTATAAGTGAGATAAGGAGGATGGGTGTGAATCATCCTTCTTTTTTACAAAATTGAAGACGAGTCATCATTTTGTCTCATTTCCATTGTATACTGTACGTATGGTCTAATTGGAGGGAGTGGTTTAAAATGCGCGTATCACATCGTACGGAGAGTATTCTCATTCCAGCATCGGAATCAAAGATGTGTTCCATGTGTGGAGATCATGCACACTATGTAGAGATTAGTTTTGAATCACCGATCTGCTCCATAGATTGTGCGAAACAGATGTGGAAATTGTATGTCGATACACAAGTGTCGAGGCAATATAAAATATCAGAATTTATGCCGAAAGATCAAGTTTAAGGATTAAGATAAAAAAACCCCGCTACGATATGCAAGTAGCGGGGTGTTCTGCTTAGTGGGTTAATATCGTTTTCAATTTCTCTAGTAATAAAATTAATGCGCCACCTATGATAAAAAAGAGGATACTAAATGTATCAAAACTCATCGGCTCTTTAGGAATTTCTAAAGAGGTAGGTCCCATTACGACTGCATATAAGGAACCGATCATAAGTCCTAAAATAAAATATAAGGTGATCGATCGATAATGCATCAAGGCATATTTCACACCGCGGATGGTGAGTGCAACTCCTGTTAGAATACCTAGAGCAAATATCATGACAGCAGGTAAATAAGCAAAGTTTAGACTTAATACTTCTTTGATCGCCATGATAACGGGGGCATATAAACCAAAGATTAACAAAATAGTAGAACCTGAAATGCCGGGCAATACCATAGCAGATATGGAGACCATGGCTGCAAAGAATATATATAAACCAAGTCCAAAGCTTAATCCAGAGACTGCCACCGATATACTTTCGTCACTAGTGACTGGATTGAAATAGATAATGCCCCAAACCACTACAATTCCGATGAGGAGGAAAAAAAGGTTTTGGTATTGTCCGACTAAATTTTTTTTCTCTTCTTTCCATATCAAAAATATGGCAATGATGATGAATCCGAGAAATAAGGAACTTACTTCGTAAATATTTGATTCCAGTAACGATGCAATAAATAGGATAGAGAGAATAAAACCAGTAATCCAACCGATTCCTAACTTGAGTAAAAATTGAAGGGATTCCATTCTTTCTTTTTTGGTACCAGAAATGACATGATTAAGTGAAAGAATAAACTTATCATAAAATCCGAGAACAAAGGCAATCGTCCCCCCTGATACACCAGGTACACTATCCGCTAAAGCCATGAAAAATCCTCTAATAAAATTAATAAGGTACATTTGATCGCTCCAATTCAATTATGCTATGCAGATGATCATAGAGTGGTTTTGATACACTAGAATAATAGCATAATTATATCCGTTAAGCATGTTAATTCCTTTTATTGCGAAATTTAGCTTAAGATGTTTATAGGCTTCAAAAAAAAGAGAAAGCCCTTGCCAGGAAGCTTTTTTTGTTAGCGCCCCTTCATCGTTCACTCTTTTCAGCAGTTATGAAGCTATGATTTAATGCATAGGATGTTGTGAATGTAGTGAAAAGGTGAGGAGAATGGTGTTATGGACGAGCTGATTCGGTTCATTCTGGAAAGCTTGATTAGTCTCGGATATTTGGGTATTGTACTGGGTTTGATGGTCGAGGTGATTCCGAGTGAAATTGTACTTGCTTTCGCAGGCTTTTTAGTTGGACAAGGGGAGTTATCATTTGTGGGGGCCGTGGTAGCGGGAACGATTGGTGGCGTACTGGCACAATTATTTCTGTACGGGATCAGCTACTATGGCGGACGACCTTTATTAAATAAATACGGCAAATATATCCTTATTCAACAACAGCATTTGGCGATTTCAGAAGCATGGTTTCATCGTTATGGTACAGGTGTGATTTTTGGTGCACGTTTCATCCCGGTGGTGAGACATGCGATCTCGATTCCGGCAGGATTGGCTAAAATGTCGGTGATTCGGTTTACAGTCTTGACGACTTTAGCTGTTATACCGTGGTCGATTTTTTTTATATGGTTGGGAAAAGTACTAGGGAATAATTGGGGAGAGATTAGAGCGGTCTCCTCACCATACATCGTTCCAGTGGCTATTGGCGCGTTCGTACTCCTTGTGCTTTATATCATGATCAAACGATATTATGGAGACGGTGTTTCTTCATAAAAAGGTAGGCGTGTTGATTATCCAAATTTAGGAAGTGTATTTTGAGCCGTACCTAGCAGCGGACAACCTGTTTGACCAATAGGGAGTTTTTGGAGCGCCGTAAGGTTTTGGCGGAGCGGTCTTTTCAGCTGCTTTGCAAGGCGAAAGTGCATGGAGAACAAAATACACGACGATAAAATGGAAAAATAATGCAAAACAACACGCTTGGTCTAAAATACAAAAATCGACATGTCTGATAAAAAATCTAGATGTGAGATGTATTTCGCTATCCTTTCATTGTATAATAAAGTTTAGTACAAAACGTGTAGCGTTAGGTAAAGAAGGTGGGAAAATGGGGATACAACCCATGGAGTGGGTGTTGATCATCGTCGTGGGATTATTGTTGTTTGGCCCTAAAAAGTTACCAGAGCTCGGACGTTCTCTCGGGAAAGCGGCCCGTGAGTTCAAAGAAGCAACCTCAGGCTTGTTAAAAGAACTGGAAGAAAAAAAGTCCGATCAGATGCAGACCAAAGAAGACCGTCCAGTAGAATTGAAAGAAAAAGAGAAAACGACTCGTCCTGAATTAAAATAGACCACTGCCTAGACCTTTCCAATAGGAGGGGTCTAGTACCATTTTGGTGGCGGAATTATGCTATACTGTGAAAAGAAATGAATGGGTAAACTGGTGGAAAGGTTACCTGAATAAAGGCGAGGTGGACATATGTCGATTCAAAAGGAAGATGTATATAAAGTAGCAGCATTAGCTCGATTGAAGCTGAGTGAGCAAGAGGCGATTCAATATACCAATCAACTTAACGATATCCTTCAATTTGCTGAAAAATTAAATGAGCTGGATACAACGGATGTTAAACCTACTAGTCACGTCATTCCCGTTTCCAACGTGATGCGGACAGATGAAGTAAAAACATCATTATCACAGGAGCGAGCACTCTTTAATGCACCCGATCAACAAGATGGGTTTGTAAAGGTGCCACCCGTGTTTGAGGAAGAATAGGAGGGAAATAGTATGACATTGATGCGTCATTCACTTAAATCTTTACATACCGAGTTAGCAAACGGATCACTTACTGCTTCTGATTTAGTCGAAGCATCGTTAAAAGAAATTGAACGAGTGGACGGTCAAGTAAAAGCATTTTTGAAAGTAGATCATGAAGGTGCTCGGGCTGTAGCAAAACACATAGACGAAAATCGTTCAGCAAAGCGTGGCTTATTACATGCCTTACCGATGGCACTAAAAGATAATATTTGTACCGATGGTTTAACCACAACGTGTGGGAGTAAGCTCCTTGCCAATTATACCCCCGTTTTTGATGCGACTGTGACGAAGCAACTACGTACACATGGTTCGATTCTGATGGGGAAATTAAACATGGATGAATTTGCTATGGGTTCATCTAATGAGAACTCGGGCTTTTTTCCTGTACATAATCCATGGGATCTAGAGCGTGTACCTGGTGGTTCGAGTGGTGGTCCTGTGGCAGCAGTAGCAGCTGGGGAAGTCTTTTTTTCACTCGGTTCAGATACGGGAGGATCGATTCGTCAACCTGCCTCTTTTTGTGGAGTGGTAGGATTAAAGCCCACTTACGGGCGCGTTTCTCGTTATGGTTTAGTAGCGTTCGCCTCATCGTTGGATCAAATTGGACCGATTACCAAAAATGTGGAAGATGCGGCTTACGTGATGCAAGCGATCTCAGGTTATGATCCGATGGATGCTACTTCTATTCCACAAGATGTGCCGGACTATTTATCGGCTTTGACTGGAGATATTAAAGGGCTTAAAGTAGGCGTTCCCAAAGAAATGATGGGTGAAGGGATTGACCCTGGTGTTCGAGCACAAATTCAGAAGGCACTTACGCAACTAGAGAAAATGGGTGCAATCGTGGAAGAGGTTTCACTTCCTCATGCGGAGTATGCTGTTGCCACCTATTACTTAATTGCACCTGCTGAGGCTTCATCCAATCTGGCTCGATATGATGGTGTACGCTATGGTATGCGTCAAGAAGGAAAAAATTTACTTGATTTGTACTTGGAAACACGTAGTCAAGGATTTGGAGACGAAGTGAAGCGCCGAATTATGCTTGGGACATATGCTCTCAGTTCAGGATACTATGATGCCTATTACTTGAAAGCACAAAAGGCACGTACATTAATTAGCCAGGATTTTGAGAAGATCTTTGCCAAGTACGATGTAGTGGTTGGCCCGACAACACCCAACACGGCTTTTAAATTTGGCGAAAAAACAGATGATCCATTAACGATGTATCTCAATGACATTTGCACCATCCCTGCGAATTTAGCAGGCTTGCCAGCGATCAGTGTACCATGTGGACTTGCTGACGGATTACCAGTTGGTTTGCAAGTTTTTGGAAAAGCATTTGATGAAGCAACCCTATTACGTGTTGCCCATGCTTTTGAACAAGAGACGGAGACGTTAGAAGCTCCAACCTTGGGAGGGTCAGCGGTATGAGTAAGTATGAGACCGTAATCGGTTTAGAAGTTCATGTTGAATTGTCTACAAAGTCCAAGATTTTTTGCGGATGCTCAGCATCTTTTGGTGCTCCTCCCAATACACAAACATGCCCCATTTGTCTGGGGCACCCAGGGGTACTTCCTGTATTAAATAAAGAAGCCGTCAATTTTGCGATTATGGCGTCGATGGCTTTAAACTGTGAGATCGCGGAACAGAGTAAGTTTGATCGTAAAAATTACTTTTATCCGGACTGCCCCAAAGCTTATCAGATTTCGCAATATGATAAGCCGATTGGTGAAAATGGTTGGATCGAAATCGAGGTAAACGGTGAAACCAAAAGAATTGGGATCACACGGGTTCATTTAGAAGAAGATGCGGGTAAACTAACTCATATGGATCATGGGGAAGGTTCGCTAGTCGATTTTAATCGTGTAGGTGTGCCTCTGATTGAAATCGTGTCAGAGCCAGACATGCGCTCACCAGAAGAAGCGAAGGCATATTTAGAGAAGCTGAAGTCCATTATTCAGTATACGGGTGTTTCGGATGTAAAAATGGAGGAAGGTTCTTTGCGTTGTGATGCTAACATCAGCTTACGTTCAGTCGGACAAGCGGAATTTGGTACCAAAACAGAGATGAAAAATCTAAACTCTTTCCGTAATGTAGAGCGCTCCTTACAATATGAAGTCAAACGACAAGCTGAAGTGCTTGATTCTGGCGAACGTGTAATCCAGCAATCAATGCGCTGGTTGGAAGCAGAAGGTAAAACGAAGTTAATGCGTAGTAAAGAAGAAGCGCATGATTATCGTTACTTCCCAGAACCTGATTTGGTTGATTTGTATATCGACGAAGAGTGGAAAGCGGAGATTCGTGCTCAGATCCCAGAATTGCCAGATGCACGTAAAAAGCGCTATATGGAAGCGTACGGGCTTACAGCATATGATGCAACAGTCTTAACTAATGTGAAGCCAGTAGCGGAATTCTTTGAACAGACCCTTGCAGAAAAGGTGGATGCGAAGTTAACTGCAAACTGGATTAGTAGTGGGATTTTAGGGTATCTCAATGCAGAGGGCAAAGAAATCGAGGAGATTGTCACATTACCAAAGCACTTGGCACAAATGATTCAATTGATCCAGACTGGCACCATCAGTACGAAAATTGCTAAGAAAGTATTAAGCATGATGTTAGCTACAGGTAAAGATCCGAAGCAAATTGTGAAGGAAGAAGGGCTTATTCAAATTAGCGATGAAGGGCAGCTAAAGGAAGAGGTTCAGAAAGTACTGGCTGCACATCCACAATCGATTGAAGACATTAAAAACGGGAAAGATCGTGCTTTAGGCTTCTTAGTGGGACAAATTATGAAGGCAACAAAAGGAAAAGCAAACCCACAACTGGTAAATAAATTGATTCGAGATGAAATCGGTTTATAATGGCGAAAGCGGCTCATTCCAATAGGAGTGAGCTGTTTTACCAGCAAGGAATAGGAGGAAATAGATTGCGTTTTTTCCAAGTACTTATTATGGCAGCTTTTATCGGACTTGGGATTTACTATTTATTTGAAGCTGAAAATGAACGTGCGGTATACTACTTATTAATCGGGCTTTACTTTTTTGTTAGTTACTTAGAAATGTTAGGTCGTCCTTTTTCGAGAGGCATCTATCTCATTGTTTTTATATTGCTAAGTACGAATGGTATTGTAAGTTTATTTTTCTTACAACCAGCAGAAGTATTTAGCGGGCTGATTAGTTTGTTTTTAGCTATTATGCTGTTACAGTCTTATCGTCGCATCAGGCGTATTAGTAGTCATAAAGAATGATGGAAAGCCTTGAACATCAGAATCTACCACGATGCTCAAGGCTTTTTATTTGTGTTAGTATTGAACACCATAATCTCGAATTTCGATATGGGGTCGAATGGTTACCTTGGATTTTGCAAAATCTTTGGGCCAATCATTTTTTATTTTTTTCCATTGTGGATAACAATACGCTTTGGCGTATCGACCGAAACCGGCTGGATCTAGTTCATCTTGCTGGAACTTGGCAATTAGTTTTTCAAAGTCCTCTGCGAGTTGTTTGTCTAGTTGTTTTTCAAAATCCTGCTTGCGATTCTCCATATCGAAATAGAATAGTTTTTGTGTTATATCACCTTTTATATCCATGTCAATCATCAATTCAAAATTTTCTTGGTCACAATTGACCTGAGTTTCATAGTTAATATTATCAATGTTGATGCTCATTTCAGTTCGTTCGTTCTCTGCTTTAACGAAATCTTCGGGTAATCGAAAATCAAGTGAGAGCGGATTGTTGGTTTGCCGTTGTAGCATGAGTAGAAGTGAGCTTTCTCTGCGGTTGATTGATTGGGCATACAAACCTTCACGATTTAATAGAGCCGTTCCCGTTACGATCAGTTCATCTTCCATTTTAGTCATTTCTGACATGGAAGGTGTTACGCGTTTATCCATCATCTGGCGATGATAGTCAAGTAGAAGTGTATCTACAGTGCCACCTACACGATGTGTCGTTCGCATAATATCAGGAATGACGATGCCAATGCGACCTTTATCTTTCATATCTGCTCCTAGAAATTGATCGACATCTCCATCGACTACGAGCATACGCGCATTAATTTCATTTTTGGGATCACGGAAAAGTACGTCCAGGTGTGGATAAATATTTTTCTCCTTGAGTAGATTTTTTCCTAAAATCACAAGCTGAATCTTTCCGCCAACGGTATGTCCTGTTGCCTGTGCATTTAAAATGTTGCGCGCCTCCCGTGCAGAATGAGCTACTGCTTTTTTGATGTTATATTTTTTATCTGCTGTTTCACTAAACACAGGAGATGCCTCAAAGAAAGTGAATGCCCCTTCTTTGTCTGAGGTGTCTAGACCAAAAACGATAATGGTATCGACTTCCTCTATTAAAAGGAAATCATCACATCCGGTAGTCCACAATAATAAAATCAATATGAACATGATTTGGAGGTATTTCATTAGCCTAATCCTCTCTTTTGCCACCGGTGATAGATCAAGCTATACCCCCATAAAAAGACGGAAAAATAGAAGACGATGTAAATAGAAGCTTCCGTCCACCAGTCGGAAACGATCCCCAATGTGTTGATAGAGGGGGTGTAAAATATAGATAAAATGGTCCAAGCGAGTAAGACGATCCACAAATAAGGAATGTGATTCGACTTTTTAGTAAGGGTTGTAATGCCTAGTAAGCTAATATATAAGTAAGTGACAACGGATATTAATACAACGGGTAAATAAAAGGAAAGAAAGGGAATCTCCAAACGCTCTAACACAGGTGTTTGTATTGTTTTAAGCAGATTAAGCGTTGGCCAAATAAAGTCAAGAATTTCTTCTTGGCTAAATTTCGAGAAGCAGATGAGGGTTACGCTCAGCAAGATATTTAGACATAAGGTATTGGCGATAATGACGCCTCTAATGGCATGCTTTTTATCTTTTAGAAAAGGGTACAGAAAAAAAGACATTTCAAAACCCATAAAAGAAAATAAGGTCCCTCTTACACCTTCCAATACATGGGGAATACCTTCAGAAAATATGGGTAAAAAATTTAATATTTCTGCATCATATATAGTTGACATGATAAGTAGGGGTTGCCACATGGTAAATAGAAAGACAAATTGTGCGTAATTACTCATATTACGAACACCTTGTTTGGTAACCAGATAAACAGGTACCAGAAACAAGAGCATTAATACAAATTGATGCGACTTAGGCATGGACCACACTTGTACAATCGAGATAATGCCAAATATGACGATGCTGGCACCGATCAGCGTAAAAAGAATTAAAATGATATTGATTAAGTTTCCAACCCATTTTCCAAAAAAACAGGGAAGAATTTCATACAGCGTTTGATCGGGATGTTTTTCCATTAATTTAATAACGAGAATGCTGACGATATTGGAAAGCATATAGCCTAATAGGATCGAAATCCAACCATCGTGTCCCACATCTTCCGCTACGATGCGTGGTAGTGTGAATACCCCGATCCCCAGTTGTGTTTTATAGAGCAGGAAAATGTACTGCATGAGAGAAATTTGGTTATATGCATACTTCTGCATTATTGATCCCCACTTTGTCTTGAATTCCCATCACGTTGTGCTTGGACTGTATCAGCAGAAACCGGACGCTCATGTATTTTCCAATTGGGAAAGCGGATCATTAGATCCTTCCATTCATGAAGATGGATAGGCGATACAGGATTACCAAAAGAAACGCCAAATGATTCCATATTGATGATGAGTGCTGCGATGATCATATAACCGATCGAAATCCCGGTGAAACCAAATAATGAAGCGATGATCATCATTGGAAAGCGAATGATTTGTACGGATGATGATACATCTGTATTCGGAATGATAAAGGTAGATAAAGTTGTGATCGCGATCACGATGACCATAATATTACTTACAATCCCAGCTTGTACAGCCGCTTGTCCCAAGATCACACCACCCACAATCCCAACCGTTTGTCCGACTGGTGCAGTGAGGCGTGCACTGGCGATGTTGATGGTTACACTAGAAACCTCCATGATTAATGCTTCAATGAGCGGATGAAAAGGAACTTGGATTCTTGATTCACCGATAGAAAAGAGGAGATCAACAGGTAATATTTCATAACTAAACGTCAAGGTAGCGATATAGAAAGCGGGTAAACTAGTGGCAATAAAAAAGCCCCAGTAGCGTAAAAAACGAAAGAAAGTAGTCGTCATCCAACGGTTACTATAATCATCAATGACACTAAAGAAGTTAAAAAATGTCATAGGAGCTACAAGTGAATAAGGTGAATGATCGACTAAAATGGCGAAACGTCCTTGTAGTAAATGGGAAGCGACAGCATCAGGGCGCTCTGTTTGTAGAATTTGTGGAAAAACAGAGCTAGGATGATCTTCGATGTATTCAATTAATTCACCGGTGTTGATGATACTAT
Source organism: Polycladospora coralii (assembly GCF_014773435.2). Lineage (GTDB taxonomy): Bacteria > Bacillota > Bacilli > Thermoactinomycetales > Thermoactinomycetaceae > Polycladospora > Polycladospora coralii. The sequence goes on from NZ_JACXAG020000002.1 coordinate 28,012, forward strand.
CTACTTGGATTTGTTGAATGCGATCCTCCACTTCAGCAATAATTTCAGGATTGGCTACATCGTGTAAAAAAATTAGTGCCACTTGTGTAGGTGCACGCTTTCCTACGCTATAAGATTTGATCATCAGTTGTCGGTTAGGAAGATAGCGACGAATGAGTGCTATATTTTTACCGATTGACTCAATAAAACCCTGTTGTGAACCTTTTAGTGTAGATTCTGTTTTGGGTTCGGATATACTACGTAAAGGAAAATTTTGTGTGCTAAAAATGAGGGCGTTTGTCTGACCTTCTTCGAGTAATACACTATTGCCGGTTAATAGCGCATTTTCTAAATCAGATATTTTGTTTTTCTCTTCGATTCGATCAAAAGGGATAGCGTCTTTATTGACTTGATTAATATCGTATTGCAGGGGTTTTAAAATTTGGTTGTTCAATTTTTCTTGATCGACTAGGTTATCCAAAAATAAGAGCATACAATGAGAGCCAGACTTGGACATAAATGATTTATATGTGAAATCAGGAGCATAGGAAAAAAGGGATTGAATATGTTTAAAATTAGCCGTGAGATCATGGCTTAAGCTTTGCATAGATGAATCTTGATGATGTTTTGTAGATAGACTTTGTAATTGTTTTTTAAAAAAGTGGAGCAAGCTCAAGATTTTCACCTTCTTTTCTTCAAGTCTCGCTATTAGCATGTGTAGGTTCAAGTTGTATTATCCATTTGTTGGTAAAGATTTTCTTGTGAAATGATTTTCAGGAAAAAGGGTTGAATATATCTCTAAAAACGAATATTATAATGTTGTAATCATAAAATATTCGTTTTTAGAGGGGTTATAATCATGTTTCAACTCGAAAAATGGGGTTCTTCACCCAAAACGGAGATACTGGCTGGAATCACTACATTCTTAACGATGTCTTATATTATGATTGTTAATCCTATTATCCTATCTGACGCAGGAGTGCCGTTTGAGTTAAGTTTTTTTGCCACGATTATTGCCACGATTGTAGGTACACTCATTATGGGCCTATATGCGAATTATCCGATTGCGGTAGCACCGGCAATGGGGCTAAATGCTTATTTTGCCTATTCAGTCGTCCAGATGCATCAAGATATGGGATATAAAGCCGCTTTTTCTGCGGTATTTGTAGCAGGTATCTTATTTGTACTGGTGTCGATTACACCACTTAGAACCAAACTTATTAAAGTGATTCCTCCTAATCTGAAGAATGCCATTTCAGCAGGAATTGGTCTTTTTATCGCTTTTATTGGACTGCGATTATCTGGATTAATCCAAGATCATCCAACAAACTTGGTGACATTAGGAGATTTACATTCGACCTCTGCACTTTTAACCTTTATTGGACTTGCCGTTACACTCGTATGTATGGCACTTCGCATTCAAGGCGGTTTATTTATTGGGATGTTGGTTACGGGGATCGTCGCTTTTATGATGGGTGATCTTACTTTTACAGCGGGGTTTGTATCTATGCCTGCGCTACCTGATCAGCTGGCTATCAGCAGTCCGATCCAAGCGTTTACGGATATTGTGCATTATGGATTATATGGTGTGGTATTCTCATTACTTTTGGTCACCTTATTTGATACGACTGGCACAGTACTAGGAGTAGCCAAACAAGCCAATTTAATGGAAGGAGAACACTTACCTAGAGCTGGTCGGACTGTAATTGCTGACTCCGTGGCGACCTTAGTCGGCTCCATATTTGGTACGAGCCCTACCTCGGCTTATATCGAATCATCTGCTGGTGTGTCTGCTGGGGGACGTACAGGGTTAACTGCTGTAGTGGTTGCCTTTTTGTTTGCTTGTGCTGCTTTTTTTAGTCCGATGATCGGAGCAGTCTCCGGCATCATGGCCATTACAGCTCCCGCTTTAATCGTAGTGGGATCGCTTATGATTGGTCATGTGCAACATATTCGATGGGATGAATTAGATGAGGGGTTTCCCGCCTTCTTGGTCATTTTGAGCATGCCACTCACTTCCAGTATTGCAACTGGGATTGCACTTGGTTTTATTACCTACCCGCTATTAAAAATGATCCGTGGTAAATATAAAGAGGTTCATCCACTGCTTTATGTGTTTGCACTATTATTTATTGTTCAACTTGTCTTTTTACCGCATTAATTGCCAAGAGAGTTGGGAGCATCAGTACCTACCCAAAAAGGGGTAGGTACTTTTTGCGTTTTTTAAAATATCTAGTATGATATGGAGAGTGAGACAATAGAGATGAGGGATAAGATGAAACGTGCACGTCTTATTTATAATCCAACGTCAGGACGAGAAGTAATTGAGAAGGAACTATCTAAATTGCTAAGCTGTCTAGAAAGTGCCGGGTATGAGGCCTCATGTGCGGCTACAAAGCAAGCGGGTGATGCACGTATGGAAGCGATGGCTGCAGCTGAGCGTCATTTTGATATTGTGATCGCAGGCGGAGGGGATGGAACAATACATGAAGTGGTAAATGGTCTGGCATGTCATCCTCATCGACCTAAGCTGGGCATACTCCCAGGTGGAACGACAAACGATTTTGCAAGGGGATTAAAACTTCCAAAAGATTTAACTGAAGCATGTGCGGTAATCGCTAGAGGAAAAACCCAGGCGATTGACGTCGGTAAATATAGAGATCGATATTTCATCAATGTGGCAGCAGCAGGAAAAATTACAGAAATTACTTATGAAGCTCCTAGCCGACTTAAAACGATGGTAGGTCCCTTGGCTTACTATGCGAAAGCGATGGAGAAAATCGGAACGCTTCACAAACCATTCGTCGTCCGTGTAGAAGCGGATCACAAAACCTTGGAGCAGGAGATTTTACTCATGGTCGTAGCAAATAGTGTCTCAGTTGGTGGATTTGAGAAATTGGCGCCTACTGCCGATTTAAGTGACGGGCTACTGGACGTGTTAATTTTACCTAAGCTGCACATTCCTGATTTACTGCAATTAGCGGCACTTGCTTATAGAGGAGAACATATCCACGACTCGCGCTTAATTTATTTCCAGACCAGCCAGCTAAAAGTAGATACGCCAGAACCTTTCAAACTGAATTTAGATGGGGAATGGGGAGGCGAGTTACCAGGTACGTTTGAATTGCTACCGCGTCATTTAGAAGTGTTTTGTCCATAATTTGATAATTGAACGGAGTATGGTGAAATGAAAGTAAAAGCGCCCGTTGCAGTAGGCGATGTGATAGAGATTGAAGTAACCGGCCACGGACATAATGGATCGGGTGTCGGCAAATATCATGGCTTTACAGTATTTACACCTTTGGTTATACCTGGAGAAGTGGTGCAAGTACGCATTAATCAGGTGAAAAAAACATTTGCTCAAGCTGAACTTCTTACCGTAGTCGAGGAGTGCAATGAACGGGTTGCGCCGCCTTGTCCGATCTTCGAATCGTGTGGAGGTTGTCAGTTACAACATATGGCTTATGAAGTGCAGCTTTTGATGAAAGGGCAACAAGTTGTAGATAGTTTTAAACGAATCGGTGGGTTGGATCATTTACATATTGAACCGGTAATCGGCATGAAAAATCCTTGGCGTTATCGGAATAAGGCTCAAGTTCCCGTTGGTCTTCGTAATGGGAAATGGGTTGCCGGATTTTATGAAGCAGGTACACATGAAATTGTAGATATGGAAACATGTCTCATTCAAGACCCACAAAATGACCATATGATTGCAACAATCAAACAATTAGCAGCAGAGTGTCATATCCCGCCATATAATGAACGGACAGGGGAAGGTATCTTACGCCATGTGATGGTGAGACACGGCTTTAAAACAGATGAAACGATGGTCGTACTCGTAACTACGCACAATGATTTTCCGGGCAAGAAGAAGTGGCTACGCAAGATACAAGAAACATTGCCTTCCCTTACCTCATTGATCCAAAATGTAAATGCCCGTAAAACAAACGTCATCTTAGGTAAAAAAAATGACCTAATAGCAGGCAACGAAGTGATTGTTGATCAAATCGGCGCCGTGCAGTTTAAGATCTCGCCACATTCTTTTTACCAAGTAAATCCGGTGCAAACGGAAGTATTGTATGACCAAGTACGTCAATTTGCTGAGCTTACAGGAGCGGAAACGGTCATCGATGCCTACTGCGGAATCGGGACCATAGGAATTTATCTAGCTGCACAAGCCAAAGCTGTCTATGGCGTAGAAATTGTAGAAGCGGCTGTTCAAGATGCGATCGAAAATGCTAGGCTAAATCAGATGAGACATGTTCACTTTACAGTTGGTGCAGCTGAAAAAGTGATGCCACAATGGGTCAGAGAGGGAATCAAACCCGATGTGATCATATTAGATCCCCCCCGAAAAGGCTGTGATCAAGCACTCCTTTCCGCCAGCGTTTCGATGCAACCCGATCGCATTGTCTACGTCTCCTGCAACCCAGCCACCCTTGCTCGCGATGCTAAATTTTTAGCGGAAGCAGGGTATGAGATCAAGAAAGTACAACCGGTTGACATGTTTCCGCATACTGGGCATGTGGAGTGTGTTGTGTTATTTTCAAGGATGGAGAAATAAGGTCTACGAAAAGCGATAGGAAATAAAGGGTTTCCAAGGTTGGAAGATTTTGTGCTGGGTGGATGGCAACAGGTGATGATAGGGGTTTACGATCATCACCTGTTGCTGTTATATAATAAAATATATCGAAAATAATTATTTGAATCGGATCGATTTAAAAAAGGAAGTAAAAGTCGCTTATAAAGACGTAACTTTCTTTATTTTATGCCAGATGTATAGTTTGGCTCGTATGCTTTTAATAGTTAGATTTATGCTTTGTAAGTGGACAAGTGTACAATCAAGCATTCATCCTTTTTCATAGAATAGATTGTAAGCTATGAATCTATGAGGAGTGATCCAGTGAATCATAAGTTAGCGCAGCGAATTAAAAGAAAGTTGCGAAAAACAAGTGGACACGATTTAGAAGGGCTACCGTCGGTTCCGGAGGGGTTAGGTCTTGCCAGTGCCAGCGTGACAGTCGTTCGACTCGGCAATCGTTATTTAATAGTGGCTTCAAGAGATAATTTTCAAGAAGATATTCGCTTTGCTGATATTACAGACCAAGTAACAGCTTTGCTAGCATCACCAGGAATTCCTTAGATAAGAACATAGATTAATATCGACCTTTCATCTTATCGATGAAAGGTTTTTTCTCTGAGAGTAGGTCAACCCCTTAGCGTTAGTCATGATTGGGAGGATTGTTACAAGGGGATAGAGAATATTTTATTTTCATAGGGATAAAGACATATCGAGCGTATACGGATTGCAATAACCACAGCGAAAAAGTGAGGGTTTTTGATGGATGCTCTAGAAAAACGAATGACAGCACTAGAAGCGTTGGCGAGTTCACCTCGTACGGTGGGTACATTTGATCACGTTACAATCAATCATATGGAAGCGGGTATTATTTTATCGTTTCTCCAATCACATCAGAAAACACCATTATATCCCGTATTTTTGAATCATGTGGTCCGCCATTTTGCCTGGATTGCTGCTCTTGCCAAGACAGATTGTTTAATTCGTTTACGAAAAGCACGTAGAAATCGAACACCTAATGACCGGCAATTTATGATGTGGTACAACAATCAGAGCAAACTTGCAGTCCCCAGTTTGCTAGAAGTGGATCATCTTTCAGAAGATTATTTTATGAACAAAGATTTCTGGGGAAAAGCGATAGCAACGATCACTGCAATTGAAGCGTATCTTGGAGTATTAAACACTGAACACATCGCAGCGAGAGATTTTCAAGACTTACTCACCTTTCAAGAAGGGTTGCTCTTTATTTGCAAGAAAATGAAAGAGAAACAGACAAATATTGAAGGACCTGTACATACAGCAGATTTACATATGATTTTTCGTACGGCTACGTACGCAAATGCAGTGATATTAATGAGTGCGATAGATCACCACATCTATTCGTTACAGGAACAGCAATAATATAAAAAAGTTGCTTGCACGATTATATAGATATAAAATATAACTATACTTTTCATTTCAAATAATATTGAAATATATATGTAGGATTATGTTTCTTTTGGTCGGAAGAAGGAATTCTATATGGGGAAAATGGAACGTGTTTTTTCATCTTATCATCCTCTGGTATGGACGCTACTGATCGGTACGGGTTTTTCGCGAATAGCCATTTTCATGAGTTTACCTTTTATGGCGATTTACTTACATGAGCAAGGTCTTTCTCCTTTTCTAATTGGATTGGTAATAGGAGCAGGGCCTTTATGTGCTACTTTCGGTGGTTTTATCGGGGGGTATTTGTCGGATCGCTTAGGCCGAGAGAAAATCATGCTCGGTGCTTTATTTGTATGGTCTGGTGTGTTTATGGGTTTTTCATTTACAAGTGAAGCATGGATATTTTTAATGCTCAACATACTTAACGGTCTATGCTCCTCATTTTTTGAACCGACGGGTCAAGCGCTAATGGCTGATTTAACACCGCAAAAAATGCGGAGACGTATGTTTGGTTATCGCTACTTTGCAATTAATGTGGGTGGGGCGCTGGGGCCGATACTGGGTGCTGTTCTTACCTCTACATCGGCAAGCTTAGCTTTTTTAATTACGGGTCTTTCCTTTTTTGTATACATGCTTGCTTTAATGGTGATGATGAAACGATATCATACGAATGAAAGGGAAGAAACGGAACGAGTGACGCTCACAAGAGCGATCAATGTATTACGAAAAGATGTGAAGTTTCGGTATTTCATACTGGGAGCCATTCTGTTTATCATCGGTTTTTCACAATTACATTCCAATCTATCACTCTATATCAACCAGGAATCAGAAAACGCAACTTGGATTTATCCGATGTTAATATCTGGAAATGCGATTATTGTCATTTTGCTACAAATCCCCTTAACTCGCTGGACTGAAAAATGGCCTGTCGTGCGCAATATGACCTTAGGGACCTCTTTGTTAGCATTAGGTTTATTTTGTTTTGGTATGGCGGGTCATTGGGCTTGGTTTGTAATTGGTTTATTATGGTTTACGATAGGAGAAATTCTTGTCTTTCCAACGAGTAGTGTCTTTATTGATCAATTGGCTCCTCCAGCATTACGTGGTACTTATTTCGGTGCAGCTTCCTTTCAAAGGATAGGCAATTTCTTGGGACCAGTACTAGGAGGATGGCTATTACAATATTTAGGTGGCTTTACCATGTTTAGCATCATTAGTATGTGTACTTTAGTGGCTATCGTTTGCTATCGGAAAGGTGCAAAACTCCACCAAAATGTGTTATTGGCTAAAAGTGCTTAACGAACGGAAGGGGATGTGCAATGGATATTCAATTTACTACCCTAAGTCAATTATCCATGACTGAGGCGCTTAAGCTTCATAACGATGGCTTTCAAGATTATTTTGTTAATATACAAATGGATCTTGATACTTACATCAGGCGTTTAGGAACATTATCTTTGTCACCCCTGCACTCTCCCGTTATCCTTGTCGATCAGAAACCGGTAGGATTTGTATTAAATGGTTTTCTAACAAGTGATGGGAATTTATTAGCTTGGAATGGTGGGACAGCGATTCATCCAAACTATCGGGGGATTGGACTTGGGCAGTCTTTAATGGAACGTACCATAGAGATATATGAAGCATTAGGCGTAGATCGGGCTTTTTTGGAAGCGATCGCAATGAATAAAGCTGCTATCGCCCTTTATGAGCGGATAGGTTATCAAATGAAGGGTGATTTGCTTTCCATGAAACATGTTGGCCCTTGGGAAGAGTCTATACAAACGAATGCGTTTCGATTTGAAAGTGGGTTAGGAAAGATTGTTACTATGCTTCCTTTTTACGATCAAGATAGCCAATGGCAAACCAAAGCTGAGCATATTGCAAACGGTGAAGCCATGATTGTGTATAATGTATGTAACGAAGCTTTAGGTTATATCTTGTTTGCAAAGAAGCATAATGAAAGTGGTGAAGAGGAGCACATACAAGTCTTTCAGTTTAAAATTGAACCTAATGTACGAGATCAAGACGGGGTCGCAAAAGCTTTACTTAATCAGTTATTTAACAGTACTTCTTCGAATGCAGTACGCCAAATCTTTAATTTGCCTCGTGAGCATAAGCAGGTAGTAGAAGTGCTCGTACGTCACGGATTTGAGAGGATGGTGGAACAGGTCCATATGGTGAAGTGTTTTACATGATCTTTAGAATTATCTCATGTATAATAGTGTGATATTGCGTTTAAAGGGGTAAAGCACTTGTCACAGCACACTGATTTATATGATTTATTGGTACGACTTGCCCATAAAAAAGAAAAGTCACGGACACGGGTAGCTGATCGCTTTGCTGAGCGTTCCCGTGATGAACAGATAAAAGCGATTCACATGGCTCAGCAAGCACTTGATCCCCAAGTGCGTCGAGTGGGATATGCTATTCTGGGTGAAATGGGTGATTCGATCTTCATTCATGAGGCAGTTAAGGGATTGCATGATAAACGAACAGATGTGATTCAAATGGCGGTCTGGGCACTCGGGAAAATGAAACATAAAGAGGCATTGCCACATTTATTGCGTTTATGGCATGAAGGTCATGGTTTTAAGGTTGTAAAGACAATCGTGTGGGCAGTTGGTGAAATTGGTGATCCAACTATGGTTCCTGAGTTAGCGAAAGAATTGGACGGAGCGAGTGCTCGCCTGTGTGAAGGGGTTTTAGTAAGCGGCATAAAAATGGGACATGCGGCTTTTATTACATTAATTCGATCATTAGTACATGAACGTGCTGAGGTGCAATCTGCTTTACGAGATGCCTCGTTTGCTAGTCGTACTATCCGTTCTGCCATTATAAGGAGTATACAAGAAACGAAGGAGCGGGAAGTACTAGCGGATATTCTTGCTGTCTTTCCATATATCACGTTAGAAAGACGTGATTATCAACGTTTGCTACAAGATAAACGTGAAACGGTTCGCATTGTGGTTTACCAGTCGATTCATCATGCAGCTTTAGAACGTAAATATAAACAGCGATTATTGATGCAAGCCTTAGATGATGAGAGTAATCGTGTGGTGAAGGTCGGTCTTACATATCTGAGTGAATACCTATCCTATGTCTCGGTAAGGCGCCATGTTGAACAGATTTCCAACAATCATCTTTCTCCGCAAGTTCGTGCTGAAGCGAAGCATCATATGCAGGTATACGATAAAGTACGCACCTTACAAGCTTCTGTATGCTACTGGGATCGATTTCTACTGAAGACACTTCCGGGAATCGAGCACTTTGTTATACGAGAAGCAAAACATTTCGGCATTGCACTTCAGATCGAACAAATGGGGAAGGGGTGGTTAGCCATCCATTTGAAAGAGGAAGGCATTCAACTAGAAGCTTTCAAATGGATGCACACCATCAGTCGAATTTGTGGCATTGTATCGATCCATCGTCATGCAACGCAAATTGAACATAACCCTTACATCCAACGAGATACCGATATACGACTTGAAAGTGTATACATCGGAGATGATCGCTACGAAGTGGTGACCGTCCTAGCAGAAGGAGAAATGCATCGCCCATCCCGAAAAATACGTTCAACCTCGCTAGATTGGCGTGTCGCACGAACGATGGTACTTTGTTCTGATCCCAAGCCAGATGATGTCATTGTGGATCCAACGTGCGGATCAGGAAGTTTACTACTTGATCGCATCAGTTGGGGAGATTATAAAGGTATCGTAGGCGGAGATCGTGATGAGAAAGCAATCCAGGTGGCAACCCAAAACTTACGTACTTATTCAAGTGTAAACTTGTATCAGTGGGATGCCAGTCAAATGGGTGTAGATGATGATTCAGCTACAGTGGTGATGGCCAATCTTCCATTTGGGAGGCGTGTGGGCAATCATGAAGAAAACATAGCTTTATATCCGCAATTAGTTCGTGAAATCGTACGTATCTTACATGCGGGTGGCCGAGCTGTGTTATTGACGCAGGAAGTCAAACTTCTCCATGAAGCTTTAAAACCTTACCGAAAACAATTAGTTTGTGAATGGGAGCAAGCCATAGAAATGGGGGGGCTTACGCCACATATCCTTCGTTTACGAAAGTGTTGATCAACCAAATCTTTGAGGAGGGACCTCCCTCCTCATTCTCTAATCATTCAGCCCAGGCTGAAACGAGTTCACCAAGTGAAGCTCACTTTTACCCTTAAGTTGACGTTCGATCATCACCTTGAGTTCTTGTTCGAATTGCGTTACAATTAAGATAGAAGGAGGGCGAGGAGATGCATATTCGGGCTTGGTTTGGAGCAATGCAAGATTATGAATCAAGAGGGCAAGGAGATGAATCTCTCGATCGCTTACTCCGTCTATATGCACAAGCGATTATGCGGTACTTTACGATTATCAATACGATAAATATGAAGGTAACTTTAAATGCTGCTTCATCACTAGGTCTAAGTGTAGAACAGCATAAATTGATAGAATGGTTCGATAACAAAGGGATTTCTCAGCTGAAATTATTGGCGGAAGCAACGATACCTAATGATGAGCAACTGCTTGCAATCATCGACTATGAACGTTTTATTTTGCAACAAGAAATGGCGTTTGATTATCCAGAAGATGTGAGAGCGACATGCATTCACATTGCTACTGAGTTGCCTCAAGTGGTTTATAATGCGATTGAAAGTGCCGTAGCGTTGGAAGAGGGTTATATAGAAGGGATTTCATAATCAGGTGGATGGATCCACCTGATTTTTGAATTGGAAGATGGGATAAGCATATGGATAAAAACAAAAATCGTGTTACCTTTGAGCGGAGAGATTTTCCATTACCCCATCACATTGAATCGACTGCTTCTGAATTAATCGCTTACTTTAAGGTTACGAACTTGTATCTTCCACAAATATGTAGCATGATTCAAATTTCAAAAAGATGGACGATAGATACATTACACGTACATTTAGGGAGATGGAAACAAGCTTTCGCAAAATTGAAAAATACAGCGCGCCTCCTAGCCACTCTAGAGAGCGGTTTTCTAGATTGTCGTAATGACGGAGAGATACATTTACTGCGTGGCGCGTTATTAGAATCTATACTGCTTGGACGGTACCAATCCTCTATCCACTTGCGTGGATCATTTGGACAAGGCGTACAGGTGATTATACATAAAGATAAAGAAAGACTACCCGTTCATTACCAATGTAACCAGAAAATCTCGAAACGCTGTCACGATCGCATGACGGTTGATTTTGGGCACTGGGATGGGAAGCATGGGAACTACTTTGAATGTAAAGTTCAGCCTAAAGGATTCGGCTGTAAAGAAGTGATGTATATGCGTGAGCTCAAGAAACAAATGGAACAAGCGCAATTGCCACATACCTGTTTTTTTGTAAGCATTTTCCAAAGTGATGAATTGCATATCCGATTAGTAAATTGGTCTGTTCAAGGATTTGTGGTACCAGTTGGAATAAGCGAATTAAAGTTATTTTGAAATGGATGGTGTCGAGTAAATGTAGCCGGATCGAAGTATACTAAGTGCGTCCTCTCATCCAAGCCAATAAGAAACAAAGTAAGTTAGAAAAAATACTTATCAAATGAACATCTTTTTGTTATACTGTAATCCAAGTTAACATTCATAAAGGAGCTTATTTATATGTCTACAGCAATTGAAGCGATGCAGGAACGCCGCAGTGTGAAACGCTATGAAGATTATGTTATTCCGGAGCAAGACTTACAAGATATTTTAGCGGCTGCAGCGAGTGCACCATCATCATGGAACTTACAACATTGGCGTTATTTGGTTATTACTTCTAAAGAAATGAAAGAAAAAATTCTTCCCATTGCATACAATCAGCAACAAGTTGTTGAAGCATCAGCTACCATCGTAATGTTAGGCGATCTAGAAGCAAATAAAACCGGAACCGAACTTTTTGGATATGCAGTTCAGCAAGGCATGCTCACACAAGAAATTCATGATTCGTTATTAGGGCAAATTAATGGAGTTTATCAAATTCCACAAATCGCCCGTGATGAAGCGATTTTAAACACAAGTTTATCCGCTATGCAACTTATGTTAGCAGCGAAAGAAAAAGGATATGATACTTGCCCGATGGGTGGGTTTGATAAGGAAGCCATTGTGAAGGCCTTAAACATCCCAGATCGTTACATACCTGTTATGTTGATTACTGTGGGGAAAGCAGCTGAACCTGCACGACCAGCAGGCCGTCTTCCGCTTGAACGCTTGGTAATCAATGAGAGCTTTTAAGTTTACGATAAAAATCCACTGTATATAAGCAGTGGATTTTTATGTATAATCTCCTCCATCAATTAAAACAATAGGAATAGATTGGAATCCATTGTCGGAGGAATTTAGCATGCAAAACACACAGATTAGCCCTCGAAATTTATTTTCGCTTGTGATTTTATTTGAATTGGGATCCTCATTGGTTGTTGCACATGGTTTAGCGGCACAACAACATGTCTGGCTAGCTATCGTAGTGGGTTTAATTAGTGGTTTACTGTTTTTCCTCCTCTATTCCTATTTTTATAAAAAATACCCCCAAGACTCGCTTTCGACGATCACACAAAAGATAATGGGGAAAGTATTAGGTCGATTGATCAACCTTCTTTATATTATTTATTTCTTGTATATTGCTTCACTCGTTTTTCGTGATTTTACAGAGCTTTTTACCACAACACTTTTCCAAGAGCATCCTTCCTTGGCCATACAAGTTCCGATGTTACTGGTTTTAATGTTTGCCGTATTTTTGGGAGTGGTCGCTTTGGCTCGTGTTTCCCAACTGATTGCATTACTATATTTATTTGTGATATTGTTTATCTTGTTTGTGGTGGGCTATATGTATTTTGATCTTATGCACTTATTTCCGCAATTTGAGCAAGGTTGGGTAGAGTCAGTAATAGCTACGATGCCGGAAGTCATCACTTTTCCCTTCGGAGAAATGATTGTTTTTACTGTTTTTTTTCAGTATGTGGTGAAACTAGATCAAGGTTTGAAATGGATTTGGATCGGGATTTTAGTAAGTGGATTTTTGATCTTATTAAGTTCAACCGTCATTTATGGGATATTAGGTGAGGCGAGTCTACAGGAGACCTATCCTTTTGTGTCAATGGCTAAAATGGTTGGGAATCAGTTCATCTTTTCACTAGATCCATTCCTTATTGTGGTGCTTTTTATTGGTGGATTTATTAAGACGGCTTTATTTTTATATGCTTCAACGACCATGATGCAAGAGATGGTGCCGATCCCTAAAAGCATTACAATAGCAATTGGAGCAGGTTTGTTACTTGCCGCTTCTAATCTATTGTCTGAGTCCTATATGGAGCATATTGCAAAAGGATTAAAGCTTACTTCCCTATATATGGACCTCCCTTTTCAGATTGGTATTCCACTATTATTATTTTTCGTATCCATTGTAAGAGGTTTTGTCAAGCCCCAAAAAGCATAACGAGTTTGGAAATTCTTATTTTGGGGAAAAGATAGGATGACACAAGGCTTAGCGATAAATTTGAACTAGGGGTTCAAACGAGGTGATGAGATATGATAATCGGTCTGGACCCAGGTGATAGCAATTCCGATCAAACGGTAATGGAAAAAGAGATCAAGTTGGATATAACGAAGCGTTTAAAAGACTTATTAGAAGCATTTAATGGAGTAGAAGTTCTGATCATGAATGTTGAACAATTGCAGACTGTAGATCTATTGATCAGTATCCATTCGGATGATGTTATGAAGCACAGGGAACGTTGTTTTACTTCTTTTGTAAGTGTTTTAGCGGATGGCAGAACAAGAAGAGTTCAGTGCTGGCTTCACAATTTTATTATGACACGTTTACGAAAATATCAAATTATAGATAATGGTAAAAGAAATGATACAGAGTTAGAAACAGGTAAGTTAGAGATATTAAGACATATAAAAGTGCCAGCCATTGCGCTAACAGTCTTACAAATGAAGAATAAAAGCGATCAACAATTGTTGATGAATGAAGAGTTCCGCGCTTTCTATGCACAGGCCATTGCCGATGGCATTGCAAACGTATATCAGTATAGCAAATAGGAGACCTATCCCAAGTCGGGAGGTCTCCTATTTGTTTGTTCATTATTCTTCCCAAACTTTTACTTCTTTCATTTTGTCGCCATTTCGCAAAGCTTTGGCATCTTCGAGACCTGAAGTAACTTGACCGAAGACCGTATGTACACCATCAAGATGCGGTTGAGGTTCATGGACAATGAAAAATTGAGAAGATCCTGTGTCTTTTCCGGCATGAGCCATTGATAGTGCTCCGGCACTATGGCGATGTGGATTGTTATCCGTCTCACAAGGGATGGTATAGCCAGCAGATCCTGTACCTGTACCATGTGGACAACCACCTTGACTTACAAAACCAGGAATGACACGATGAAAGGAGAGACCATTGTAAAAACCTTCGTTAGCTAACTTCTGAAAGTTTTTTACGGTACCTGGAGCCTCTTGATCAAAAAAATCAATATGGATCATTTTACCGTTTTCAAGTTCGATGCTTCCTTTAATGCTCATGTTTGTATATCCTCCTTAAAAACATGGACTTGGTATCCAATCTGTATTCTATCATTTTTTCTGAAAGAGTACACCCACTTCAAGCCTACATGATAATCGATCAGGCTGTATCTGAAAAGGTAAAGCAGATGTTTCAGTATATTTTAGACTGTTAACGTGGAACCACGATCAAGATCATATTCATGTGTTGTTCAAAGCACATCCCAAAACTGAGCTTTCCAAATTCATTAAGCTCCCGTATGATCAAAAAAGCGTTTCCTCATGTCAGAAAACAGTTGTGGAAAGCGTATTTCTGGTCAGAAGCTTCTGGGGATGCTCCCATTCATGTAGTAGAGCTGTACACTCTAAATCAAGGAAATTGGGCAGTTGTAGTAGTGCTGAAATGAATGTGAACTACTCACCACTAAAAGTGGTTGAGCTTCTCGTTTCATCTGGCGTAGCATCCTACATCCATCCACGAAGGCACATTCCATGCCCAAAAAGTCAGAAGCGTCAATTCGCTACACAGGAATCATTTTACGGTCGGACTGTTTCTTCCAACCAACCCAATACGATTCAGTTATCAAAGATCACTCGCACAATGGGACTTATTGTAGCAGAGTTTGTTGCTCTAAGCACCCTCAAAAAGCAGGAGGTACCGAGCAACGCTCACTTTCATCTACCCCATTGAAATGGGAAGGATTCTCGTTCGCAAATCCTAAAAGTCCTATCGCTCTATCCTTATTTATCGAGTATACTTAATCAGTACTATATACCTGCATAATTTGATGATTTGTATCAGTAGTGTTGATTAACCAAAACACAAGACAGTAAGATGGAAGAATCATGCAAATCAACACACCTGCATTTGTATGTCTTTTAAAATAGGGAAAATACACAGAAAGGAAGATGGAAATGCAATTAAATAAACTAAATAAGAAAGAAATGGAGCAACTATTTACTGCCATTTTAAACTTAAAAAATATGGAAGAGTGTTATCAGTTATTTGAAGATCTTTGTACGGTGGGTGAAGTGAAATCAATTGCACAGCGCTTAGAGGTGGCACGGATGCTAGAAGAAGGGTGTACATATAGCCAGATTGAATCGGAGACAGGTGCAAGTACGGCTACAATTTCACGCGTAAAAAGATGTCTCCACTATGGTACAAATGGTTATAAATTGGCATTAAAGCGACTTAAAGAAGAGAACGTATAATCGGCTACCGTCGTGTAGATTAACCAAAATATACGACGCTTAAATAAGGGAATCATGTAAATCAACTTGTTCTTTTACGATTTTTTCTTACACGCACCTATATCAGTTCTTTTACAAAGCTTGCCAATCGGCAAGTTTTCTTTATCTTTCGGATGCGTTCAGACTTCTACTTCTATAAGTGGAGCTTTAAACAGATTGATTCTCTGATGTTTCAGCCTTGGCTGAAACGAGTTCACTGTCATAAGTTGAGTAGTGTATAATGGAGCTTATGAGGATGGCCACGGACAAGCAATTGTATGGATAATTTGGATAGGAGCGTTGATGATGCATATATCAGAATCTATGGCAGATCAATTATTAACGGGACTCAATCCCGCACAACGACAGGCGGTTGAAACAACAGATGGACCCGTTCAGATCGTAGCGGGGGCGGGTAGTGGCAAAACGAGAGTTTTGACGCATCGTGTTGCGTACTTAATGGCTGATAAAAAAATACATCCTTGGAATATACTAGCTATAACTTTTACCAATAAGGCAGCGCGTGAAATGAAAGAGCGGATTGTAAAATTGGTGGGAGCAGTAGCAGAGGATATTTGGATTTCTACATTTCATTCCATGTGTGTGCGTATTTTACGACGAGATATAGATCGAATGGGATATTCACGTAGCTTTACAATTTTAGATACATCGGATCAATTGACCACGATCAAACAAGTTCTGAAAGAACATAATCTCGATCCCAAAAAATATGAGCCACGTGCCCTATTAAATAAGATTAGCTCCGCTAAAAATCAGATGCAGGGACCTGAGCAGATGAAATCAGGAGCGACTTCCTTTATGGATGAGGTGGCTGCGGATGTATATGAACAATACCAACGGAAACTACGTGCGAATGAATCATTAGATTTTGATGATCTACTCATGAAAACAGTACAACTGTTGACGCAAGATGATGAGGTGCGCGCTTATTACCAACGTAAGTTTCAATATATTCATGTTGATGAGTATCAAGATACTAACCACGTACAATACATGTTAGTTAAGCAATTGGCCGAGCATCACCAGAATATATGTGTCGTAGGAGATTCTGATCAGTCGATCTATCGTTTCCGTGGTGCAGACATTCAAAACATCTTAAATTTTGAGCGAGATTATCCGCGGGCATGCTTCATCAAATTAGAACAAAACTATCGCTCGACCAAGAAAATCTTAGCGGCTGCTAATCATTTGATTGCACATAACACAGAGCGTAAACCAAAAGATTTATGGACAGAAAATGATAGTGGCACCCCCATACAACGATTTGAAGCGGGTACGGAGCATGAAGAGGCTTTCTATGTCGCTGATCAAATCATGAAGGGGCGCAAAAGTGGTAAGACATATTCCGATTTTGCTGTGCTTTATCGTACAAATGCGCAATCACGTGTCCTAGAAGATGTACTTATGAAAGCGAATATTCCTTATACCATTGTAGGTGGCATCAAATTCTATGAAAGAAAAGAAATTAAGGATGTTTTAGCTTATTTACGATTGATCGTAAATCCACAAGACGACTTAAGCTTAAATCGTATTGTAAACGTACCACGCAGAGGTATAGGTGCTGCAACCATGGACAAAATCAGCACGTATGCCAATAATCATCAGCTCTCCTTGTTTCAAGCATTGCTAGAAGTGGAGCAAATCGGGCTAACGAAAAGAATAACAGGATTACTACAAAATTTTATTCGACTCATCCAAGAGTTACACGCGATGGCAGATTATTTGTCAGCACTTGAACTAACTGAAGAAATTTTAGTTCGAAGCGGCTATCGAGAGGAATTAAAAAAAGAAAATACACTAGAGGCAGCTAGCCGCATTGAAAATATTGAGGAGTTCCTATCGGTTGCTCAAGAATTTGAAAAACAAAATGAGGACAAGTCCTTAGTGGCTTTCTTGACTGATCTGGCTTTAATCTCAGATTTGGATCAAACAGATGATGCGGAAAAGCCAACCGAATCAGTCGCATTAATGACGTTGCATAGTGCTAAAGGGCTAGAATTCCCGCAAGTCTTTTTAGTTGGGATGGAGGAAGGAATTTTTCCACATAATCGCTCTTTGGGTGATGATGTAGAGATGGAAGAGGAACGTAGACTAGCTTATGTGGGAATTACACGAGCGGAAGAGATTTTACATGTTACACGGGCCAAATCACGTACGATCTATGGTCAGACGAATGCCAATCTACCCTCGCGTTTTCTAAAAGAAATTCCGGTAGAACTTACTGAGAACGTAGGAGAAAAACGTCCCCAATCTATTAAGAAAAAGGCCGTTATCCGTCCTCAAACGAATATGTCTCAATCCTGGCAGGTTGGAGATAAAGCACAACATCAGAAGTGGGGTGTCGGCACGGTAGTGAAAGTGCACGGAAGTGATGAAGAAATCGAACTAAATATTGCTTTTCCAGCACCTATAGGTGTGAAAAAGTTGTTAGCCAAATACGCTCCGATTCAAAAAATATAATTAAGAAGGGATACGACCCCATTGAAAGCTGATCAGGTACAAGAGCGAATAGAGAAGTTACAGAACGAGCTCAATGAACACAACTATCGCTACCATGTATTAGATGATCCTCTCATTCGTGATAATCAGTATGATGCTTTAATGAAAGAATTAAAAGAGTTAGAGGCACAGTTTCCACAATTCCAGACACCGGATTCACCCACACAGCGTGTCGGTGGTGCAGTCTTGCCTCACTTTGAAAAAGTGACACATCGTTCACCCATGCTTAGTCTTGGAAATGCTTTTGATGAGAAAGAATTACGAGAATTTGATGCGCGTGTACAAAAGCTGGCCCAAAGTGCTACTGTGCGCTATGTGTGTGAGTTAAAAATCGATGGTTTAGCCGTCTCCCTCCAGTATGAGGAAGGTATTTTTGTTCAAGGGGCAACACGGGGTGACGGGCAAATTGGTGAAGATATTACACAAAACCTAAAAACGATACGTTCCCTTCCATTACGCTTAAAAAGACCGATTACGATTGAAGCACGTGGTGAAGCTTTTATGCCGAAGGAAGCTTTTGCCCGTTTAAATCGAGAGAAAGAGGCCAGAGGGGAAGTCTTATTTGCTAATCCACGTAATGCAGGTGCGGGTTCATTACGTCAGCTTGATTCAAAGTTAGCGGCTGAGCGCACATTGGATTTGTTCATATATGGTTTAAATCATACGGATGAGAAAGGATATGAAACCCATTCAGAGGCCTTACATGGTTTAGTTGACTTAGGTTTTAAAGTAAATCCAGAATGGAAAAAAATAGAAGATATTGATGGAGTAATTGCTTATATTAAACACTGGACAGAGCGACGCTCTGATCTTGGATATGAAATTGATGGTATTGTGGTGAAAGTGGATGATTTGAAATTACGAGAAAAAATGGGTTACACGGCCAAAAGTCCGCGTTGGGCAATCGCATACAAATTTCCTGCGGAAGAGTCTGTAACAAGGTTAACGGATATTCAATTGAAAGTAGGGCGCACTGGAGCGGTTACGCCTACTGCTTATCTAGAGCCGGTTACGTTGGCAGGTACTACGGTGAAGCGTGCAACTTTACACAATGAGGATTTTATTCACGAAAAAGGAATTCGCTTAGGTGATTATGTGATTGTTAAAAAAGCGGGTGACATTATTCCAGAAGTGGTAGCTGTAGTAAAAGACAGACGCACAGGAGAAGAAAAAGCGTTTACGATGCCTACTCATTGTCCGGAATGCCATAGTAAACTTGTACGACTAGAAGGAGAAGTGGCACTTCGATGTGTGAATCCAAATTGTCCTGCACAGACACGTGAAGGGATTATTCATTTTGTATCTCGAAATGCGATGAATATTGACGGTTTAGGCGAAAAAGTAGTGACACAATTATTTGAGCGCGGGCTGGTACGAGGAGTAGCTGATTTATACGATCTAGATCGTGACCAACTACTTGAGATGGAAAGAATGGGTGAAAAGTCGGTCGATAACTTATTACAAGCGATTGAAAAAAGCAAAGAAAATTCGCTTGAAAAGCTGTTGTTCGGTATAGGGATTCGCTTTGTTGGTGCAAAAGGAGCAAAAGTTTTAGCGGCGCACTATCTGGATATGGACAAATTGATGTTAGCTACTCCCTCCGAATTGGAGAATATTGAAGAGATTGGACCTAAGATGGCGGATAGTTTGTATACTTATTTGAACAAACCTGAAGTTCTTGAAATGATTCAACGCTTGAAAGAAGTCGGCGTAAATATGAGATTTAAAGGGAACGTAGCAACGGTAACCTCAGAATCGGAAGAGACCTTTTTTAGTGGTAAAACGGTTGTATTAACAGGCACGATGGAAATCTTCACACGTGAAGAGGCTAAACACTTACTTGAATCATTAGGAGCAAAGATAACAGGTAGTGTAAGTAAAAAGACAGATTTACTTGTAGCAGGTGAAAAGGCGGGCTCCAAGTTGGAGAAAGCACAAAAGTTAGGGATCGACGTGTGGGACGAAGAACAACTTAAAAATGCCTTAGAAGAAACGGGTCAACTTTGATCGCATTTCTGTCAAATCACTACATCGATTGAATATGGATGTAGTGATTTTGATTGATATAAGCTAAACTCATATCATATCGTGCATAAAAAAAAGGTGTTATAATAAAATTGAAAAAAGAAAGATGAGTTGACTGAAGTGAACGCATTTCAGTCAAGGCTCGAATATCGGAGAATCAAGTGAAACGCCTGATCTGGAATCAAATCAATTATTTTCCTTTTAAATGATAAATGAGAGGCAGACTAATATGCATTTGCATCGAAAACGTTTTATTCCTATTGGATATCTTTTGCTTAGTATCATTGTGCTAGTGGCATGTGAAAACCCTTTAACCTGGATATCACAAACGCCCAATCAGACCGTTTCGGATGATCCATTTGACCAAATGGCTTATGAGAAGAATAAGGAATTAAGGCTAGAGAAACAAGAATTAACAGGATATGCAAAGGATTTATCCATACAAATCGATTCTCCAATGTATAAAGAGTTTGCTGCCAACAGTACAGTGCTGGTATCTGGAAAGATCGGAAAACATAAGCAACTTAGTCAACGTCATCTGTGGATTAAAGTTGAGAAAAAAACAGATTTAATCGAAGATATGCCTATGCAGTTTAATTACTATCTGCCAATAAACAGTGCCGATTTTTCAAAAAAAATTCATCTTTTTGCTGGGATAGGAGAGTATCAACTTACCTTGCTTGTTTCGGGAGAGAATAAAGAAGAATACTATCCACTTTCTACTACACATGTTATCAATGTAAACCCAGCGATTAAACGAGATATTAGCTATAGTTTCGAAGCAATTGAGAACGGACTGAAGCTTCATACACCCCATGCAGGTATAGAAGAGCAAGAAGGTGTTTTCCAATTAAATGGTGTTACGAACACAGATGAATTATTAATAGAGACCCGTAAAGGAAATCAAAAATGGCAACAGGTGTTGCGTGTAAAAAATAAAACATTTCGGGTAGATATTCCTTTGTTATTTGGTGAGGGTAAACATGATATAAAAGTGATGCTTCCTGATTCGTCGAAGAAGAACTACTATCTTGATGGCGCTTCCTTTATTGTAGATAACCGTTCTACAGCGGTACGCAATCCCATTCGATTTACTGCGCTATATCAACAACGAGGCGTACACCTAACCAAACCGATAGCAGGTGGTGAACTAGCTTCGGATAACTTACCGTTTGAAGGTACGATTGATCCAGATGGTAAAAAGGCGCGGGAAACCGAGTATATGATTGTACAAACTGTAAAAGGGAAAGATAAAGCAACTTACTTTATTCCAGTTCGTGATTTTGCATTTACAGGAGAAATTCCGTTCCGCTTTGGGGCAGGTCAGTATGATGTATTATTATTTGTCCCTGAGATAACAGATGAAAACCGTGATTTTTTTCGTTTTTTTACCGTAGCTAGTTTTCAGATAGAAAGCAAGAAGCAAGAAGATCTACGAGATTTACTACCTTCTCGAGGTATTCCGTCTGACAATGAGAAAATCATTGCTTTAGGTAAAAAGATTACGCCTGACAAGACAACCGATTATGATAAAGCGAAGGCGATTTATCAATATGTAGCACAAAATATGAAATATGATATGAAAAAACTACGTCATAATACGTTTGCTTGGGATGATGGAGCACTTAAATCACTTGAACGACAATCAGGGGTTTGCCAAGATTTTGTCTTCCTAGCGATTGCTTTATTACGTGCTGAAGGGATACCCGCTCGCTTTGTTGAAGGAGAAGCGGGTAATCAGCAGCATGCATGGATTGAAGCGAGGATAGATAATCGCTGGCTTACCATGGATCCGACATGGGGATCTGGTTATATTACACACCATGGTACATTTGTCCGTCGTTATGACGCGAAGTATTTTGATCCACCAGCTACACAATTTAAACAAACGCATAAAAGAAATGGTTTGATGTACTAACACAGCTGCGAAATCATTCGCGGCTTTTCTTTATGAATGCGTGTCTGCTGTTGCGATTCTCTTTTACTCGCATAAGATAATGGGATGAATGAGAGAAGGGGGAACGAATTATCGCAAACTATCATGAAGCCATTATCGTGAAAAAGGCTTGGGAAAATCGATTATTAGGTCAAGCTGGCATATTTGGTGTGGGTATAGGCGCATTAGATAGTAGGAGAATAGCAAGCGGATCTGCCATTATGATTTATGCAGATCGCAACGCAACGATGCCTGCTACAGGTAATCTTGAAACCCGATATCGAGGAAGATTGATTGTAGTCCCTTTTCGGAAGATTCAAAGTGGTCGCTTTATAGCTAGACAAGAAAGGTTTTCGGAACGATTTCAGAGACGAATTCGGCCGGTAATTGCAGGATATAGTGTGGGAAATGAACAATCTACAGGTACTGTAGGGGTTATCGTTACGAATTCGACATCTCCAAGCGTAAATTTGTTTCTGCTAAGTAACAATCACGTATTATTAAAGGATAATACGGGGAGAAATGTGACGCTACAACCTGGTCGTGTTGATGGTGGACGTGCCCCAAATGATGTAATCGGTGTTACTGGTAAATTTATAAGACTAGAAAGGAATAACTTCAATGTATTAGATGTTTGTCTAACCAATCCGATTTCTGATAGGACCCTTGCTCCTCTATATGCAACAGTGGGAGGAGTACCAGGCCACATGCGAAATTTTAGTATCGGTGAGCTGTTTTATAAAGTAGGGAGAACGACAGGAAGGACGGAAGGATTTGTTGAAGCAGTCGATGTCACCTTAGAGGTTTCATTTGGTGAAGCCTTAGGAAACCTTACATTTGTCAATCAATCTATTATTCGTTCGCAAAATGGAGCGGTCTCGCTACAGGGAGACTCAGGATCTGTATGGCTAAGACAAGAAGATAACTTTGCAACTGCAGTAAATTTTGCTGGTGATGAAAGTGGTTTATTCTCTGTTTCTTTTAATATTCATTGGGCCTTACAAGTGTTGAATCAGACGATTGCGCAGCCAGGGGGCGGAAGTGGGCAAGTGAAAAATACAGCTGTAGGTAGTCGATATACACGTACACGACCGCTGACGATTGCAGAAAGAGAACAGATTCGTGATGCATTGGTTACTTTTTCTTGAAAAAAACCAAGTGGAAGATCGTTTCCACTTGGTTTTATATTAGATAAGTGCTTCTTCAATTTTCTGGGTAAGCTCACGCCATCCCGTGGCTTGATGTTTCTTTTGACGTTCATTCATAGGAATAGAAACATGAAAAACATGACTTACTTGAAGCGGAGAGGCGTGACATACATAGATACGATCAGACAGCAAGATGGCTTCTTCTATACTATGGGTGATAAATAAGACGGTTCGCTTTTCTTCTTTGAGAATGAGTTGGAGCCAGTTCTGCATCTTAGTACGCGTGAGCGCATCAAGGGCTCCAAAAGGCTCATCTAGACATAGTATTGGTTTATCTTCGGCTAAGGTACGGATAAAAGCGACTCTTTGTTGCATGCCGCCAGATAGCTGATGGGGATAGTGATGGGCTACTTCTGCTAAACCAGCACGCTCCAATAATTGATGAATCTCACTTAATGCGGGTTTCTTCTTTCGAATCTCGTATGCAATCTGTACATTTTGCTGTACGGTACGCCAAGGTAATAAGGATGGAGATTGTGGCATATAGGAGACTTGACCACGTTTTCCTACAATAGACTGCGATTCTAATAAAATTTGACCGGATTGGGGTTGAAGTAAACCACCGATCAAATAAAATAAAGTACTTTTTCCGCTCCCAGATGGCGCGATGATCGATACGAATTGACCATCAGTCACCTCTAAGGACAGATTTTTCATAATCGTGGTAGTTCCATACGCAAAGGAGATGTTTTGAACGGATAAATGCATGGTAATTCTCTCCTTATGGGTTCTGTTTCCAGTGTAAAATGAAACGCTCAATCCATGAAATTATGATGAAAAAACATATACTCAATATGACGATAAACGTGATTGCCACAAAAACACGATCTGTTCGAAAGGATTTAGAAGACAAGGTTAATAGAACACCTAACCCTTTTTGTGAGCCGAGCCATTCTGAAATCACTGCACCCATCACACTGTAAGTAGCGGATAATTTGAGACCTGAGAAGAAAGATGGGAGAGCAGATGGCCACTCTAACTTAATAAATCGTTGCCACCTTGAAGCGCCTGCCATCTTCAAATAGGTTTGCAAAGTAGGGTCTGTCTGTGTGAATCCATCTAATGTAGAGACGACAATAGGGAAAAAGCAAATCAACATGACAATGGTAATCTTAGGTCCAACGCCAAAACCAAACCACATGACCAATAAGGGGGCAAGTGCAATTAATGGGATGTTTTGTGAGATCAGAATAAAGGGATAAAAAATGCGTTGTAAAAAAGGAATGAGATAAAGCACCGTGGCTATGCCAACACCCAACACTAAGCCACTCATTAGTCCGAATATGGAAATGGTAAACGTACTGCGTAAATTTTCAAAAATACGATCGCGTATTTCCCAAGTTTCTCGCAAAATATCATATGGGGAGGGAAGTAGCCATGTCTCTATCGCAAATAGAATCACAATCGCCTCCCACAGCAGTAGGAAGACGATAGATGTGATCAAGACCGGAAACCATGTTTTCATCTTATTCATCATATTTTGCAGTTAATTGGTTCATGGAGATGCCATTTTCATCATAACAAACCTTGATTTGAGCCAACATTTTTTTACAGCCGATCTGAACGAGTTGATCTTTAATTTCCGGGATGAGCTGAAGTAACTGAGCCAATTCTCCCTCAATTGTTGTTTCTAGCGGCCCTACGCGATAAGGAACACCGGCTTGTTGAATGACGGAAATGGCATGGTTAATATAAGGGATAGGGTCTTCGCCATTAGCAGGTTGTGGAATGATTTGAACGCTTACAAGTGATTGCGCCATATTATTTGCCCCCTTCAGGTAGAAATTGATTGGTGAAGGCCGATTTGGCATCAAATTTCCCCTCTAAAACACCGTGTTTACGCATCCAATCAGCATAATTTGTCCATATTTCTTCTTTTTGAGTACCCCACTGTGTTGCATCCGCTTGATAGCGAGGGCTGAGCCACTCCTGACTTTTTTTCACGAGTTCTCCATTTAGATCGGGTTCAGCTTGGATTAAAATGTCAGCGGCTGCTTGTGGTTGCTCAATGGCAAATTGATATCCTCTACTTACGGCTTTCATAAAAGCAGCAACGGTTTCTGTATTTTCTTTAATATTTTTTTCGTTTGAAATGATGACGGGGGTATAATAATCTAATTCTTTTGCGTAATCCGTCAAATAGATCATATTTAAGTCTTGACCGCGCAGTTCTGCTTCTATACCCGTCCATCCATAATATATCCAAGAAAAGTCAATGTTTTTCTTTATAGCGGTAAAGAAATCGACATTACCAATCGGCGTAATTTGTACTTTCTTTACATCAGCTTGCTCTTCACTCATTAGTGAAGCGATCATTTGTTCTTCAACCGGTGAACCAAATCCTCCATAGACTTTCCCTTCAAAGTTTTTGGGTGTTTCAATGTTTTTCTCTTTTAAAGAAGCAAATCCCGAAGTATTATGCTGTAGGATGGCGGCAATCGAAACGATCGGGACATTCTGGGTACGTGCTTGAGTGACGCCTTCCTGATAACTTACACCAAAATCAGCTTGTCCAGCAGCAACCATCTGTTCTGCTCCTGCTTCTCCAGGCTGGATAATGGATACATTTAACCCTTCTTCTTTAAAGTAACCTTTATCACGTGCAACATAAAGTCCAGTGTGATTCGTATTTGGTGTCCAATCTAAAACGAGCTTTACTTCTTTTATGTTCGTTTGCTCTTGCTCTCCTGTGGGTTCATTCGTAGGGGAGCAAGCGGTTAATGTAAACATCGATGCGAGTAATATCAAAAGCCATTTCTTCATTCTCTTATTCTCCTTTAAGTGATGGGATGTACCAGATAACAACTACATATAGGTATCCAAATATAGGGAGTGGTCTCGCGCACCATTATACGAAACGGAATCTCGTTTGTCTACTTAAGTGATGGTATACTGTTGAATATCTTAAGATAAACGAGAGGTATGTTGGATGACGAATCAAAAAGTGATGACGACCTATTCGCATCTGGTAGAAGAACAAGATGATGGAAAAATGTTACAGCAAGTTTTACAGAATAAGTTTCGATTCTCACGTAAAATGATGACACGCATGAAACTAAGCGGCATGGTTACGGTCAACGGAGAATCGATGTTCTTTACAGCACGCGTGCACAAAAATGATCATATTCGTATTCAAATCTTTCAAGAAGAAGCGGCTTATATTCTACCTGAACCGGTCCCATTTGTCGTAATTGATGAAGATGAGGATCTATTGATTGTGGCGAAGCCACCGGGTGTAGTGGTCCACCCGACCAATGGTTATCCTAATGGGACACTGGCAAATGGGGTCATGCATTACTGGAAGGAGCGAGGGGAAACGTATTTGTTTCGGCCAGTGACAAGGTTAGACCGTGATACATCAGGGTTGATGGTAATCGCTAAACATGCTTATGCACATGCTTTTTTAGCAGAACAAATGAAAAAGAAAAGGTATCAAAGAACTTACTATGCGGTCTGTCACCATCCCATTGCACAGGCAACCGGAACCATTCACATGCCGATTGATCGAGATCCTGACCAACCGATGTATCGGAAAGTGGTGGAAGCAGGACATGGTTACCCTGCTATCACGCATTATGAGGTTGTTGAACAGTTTTCATCTGCCAGCTGGGTGCGTCTTCAATTGGAAACAGGACGTACGCATCAGATTCGTGTGCATTTAAAAGCAATTGGACATCCCATTTTTGGAGATGCATTATATGGTACTGGAGATGACCATCTAGAAATAAATCGACAAGCCTTACATGCTACATCTCTGAAACTTTTCCACCCCCGCTTACGAACGTGGAAAGAATGGTCGATGCCCTTACCAGAAGATATGAAGCAGTTAGTGAGTCAATTAAGATCTAATGATCATGTATAAGAAGTTTTTGGACGTAAATACTAGAGATAACTTTAATCATTTAGGAGGATTCACTTGCATAAACGAGAGCAGCAATATGATGGTGACATCGATAATCTTTATCGGGACATACAAACTTTGTCAAATACCTTCCATGCTTTCCCAACTGTGTCAAATGAAGACGAACTAGATGAAGAACGTGCCGATTAGACTGTAGATTTGAGGTGAGTTTTTTGTTATTTGATAGTAATGGTCCTTTCTTTTCCATTTTGGAATGGCAAGTAGTGGGGGCGTTAACGATATGTAGTTGGTTGTTTCACTGGATAACTAAAAACCGCTTTTTAGGGACCGTTGCAATTGCAAGTACAGCAACTATACTGTTGGCATCTGCTTTATGGGAAAGTTTGGAGCCTCTTGGGATGATAACTTGTATGGTGGGTGCAGCTGTCATGTTGGTATGGATGGCAAAGCGAATACTGGAGACAAAAATAAATTAAGCCAAAGCCACACTTCGTGGCTTTTTTATTTATACTTAGGCTGTGAACAGCGTATAATGTGATAGAATACTGTATGTCATTTCATTTCTGATACAGGTACTGGGGGTTTCACAAATTTAAACTTTCATGTAAAATAAGCATAAGGTTAATGTAACATTCCTGTAATATTTAGTTGAGAGAATTTCGGGTGAAATGATTTATGACACCCGACATTTTGTAGTTCGTTTACGTATCCGGAGATGAACGTTTAAAAAACCAACCTAATCCAAACCAAAAACCGGAACCCACCAGTCCAAGTATGAACAGACTGGTGCCTGCTACTTTCCATAGAAAGAATGAAGCGAGTAGCGCTAAGACCCCGGTAAAATTACATGCAAAAACGGCAGCTTTCATATTCATGCTTGTCACCTCGCCCATCATCATATCATAGTCAGTAAGTAAGTTGAATTACATTTTTGACCAGAACTTATCTCCGTGATTTTTTACTACATGGGCAGGAGTGAGTTATTTGAATTTGTTAAATTATGGATAATCAGAGAGTTGGATTGCCGTAGGAGGTTAGTAATATGAGTGATATACACAATCGCAATGGAAATGATGGAGCGCCTCCTCTGCGAACGAGAAGTGAACGAATTGGATCACGTTCTCGTTCGGGGCGTTCAAATGGTTCGGGCCGTAAAAATGGCAAAGGCCCGCAAAAAGGCTGGAAGCGCTTTTTTAACTGGAAATGGATTACCTTAGTCGCGATTACAACCATCTTATTGATGATTGGTGGATTTTCAGCAGTTGTACTTGCAGGTACAACATATGGCGACAAGCTTGAGAAGATTCAAAAAGGGGATTTCGGAAACGCGAGTAAAATATTGGCGAATGATAACAAAACCATTATTGCTCGGATTGGCTCTGAAAACCGAGAGTCAGTGGATATCGAAGTCTTGAAAGAGAAGAATCCGATGTTGCTCGATACTTTTGTCAAGACAGAAGATCGTCGTTTTTATGATCATAGTGGGCTTGATTTTCAAGGTTTGGCGCGAGCTGTTGTAAAAAATATCTTTACTGGTAGTCGTCAAGGCGCAAGTACCTTAACACAGCAATTATGTAAGAATGTGGTGCTGGAAAACACAGAACAAACGTATACGCGTAAAATCAATGAATTGGCATGTGCCTTAAACTTAGAGAAAAAAGCATCAAAAGATGAAATTCTTGAAGCATACCTAAATTATAACTTCCTAGGAAACCGTGTCCACGGGGTACAAATGGCTTCTAAAATTTATTTTAACAAAGATTTGACCAAACAGACACTTGACCCTCACGAAGTTGCATTACTCGCAGGATTGCCTAAAGCGCCAACTGCCTATAATCCATATGCAAATCCAGAGAAGGCAAAAGTCCGGCGTAATGTCATTTTAATGGATGTGATGCCATTGGATGATGAGATTAAGCCACTCATTACGGACGAAGAAGCCAAAAAATATGCTGAAAAAGACCTCGGTGTGGATAAGAAATATGTGGATCAACATTTAAAGACAGCTAAATATGATGCATATAAAGATTACGTAGAAAAAGAGTTAGAATCACGTTATGGTCTTAAATATGATGATTTACAGTCAGCCGGTTACTTAATTAAGACTGGTTTTGATGTAAAAACGCAGCAAGCAGTGGAAAATGCTTATGCTAATAGTAAATCTTTACTTAAAGATAAAGGGAAATATTTAGGGGACAATGCAGATTTCGGTGTTACGATGTTAGATCCAAAAACGGGTCTGATTAAAGCGATCGGCGGTGGCCGTAATTATACGGCTAAAGCAAGTATTCGTTCACTAGAACTTAAACAACCAGGTTCATCGATTAAACCCCTCACCGTTTATACACCGGCTATTATGGATCAGGATATGAACGAGTACAGTATACTGAAAGATATTGATTATCCTACAGATGTTCGGAATTGGAATCCCTCAAACTACACGGGTGGAGCGCAAGGTAATGTGACGATGGAGAAAGCCGTCCTAAAATCATTGAATAAATCAGCGGCTTGGACACTTGCTGAAAAAGTTTCTCTGTCACGAGCTGTTGATGTGGGAAAAAAACTGGGGCTCCCCATTTTAGAGGCGGATATCGGCTACTCACCGCTAGCATTAGGTGGGATGTCAAAAGGTGTAACGACGGTGCAGATGGCACAAGCATACTCCGTTTATCCAAACTTTGGATCATATATTCCGGCACATGCTGTCAAGCAAGTGACGTACAATGATGAGGATAAAGAAGAAATTAAGCCTGACAAACCACTAAAAAAGGTAACCGTATTTGACCCGAAGTCTACGTACTACATGACACGGATGCTTGAGAAAAATATACAAAGTGGTACCGGGGTAAAAGCAAAAATAGCTGATGGTAGGGCATTAGCTGGTAAAACAGGGACAACTAACGGAAATAAAGAAGGATGGTTTGTTGGATATACGCCTAATTTAGTTGGTGCTGTGGATGTTTTTTATCCTTTAAATGATAAGCCAAAAAATCTTGGTGTAGGTGGTGGGGGTGCTCCAGCCGCCATCTTTAGTGAGATTGTTTCAGAAGCAGTTGCAGGTACAGAAAAACAAAGCTTTAAAAAGCCTAAAGATGTAGCAGAACCTAAAAAACCATTTAAATTAGAAGCACCACAGTTAAAGGCTTCTAAAGGTGATGCTGTCGTCCATCTGAGCTGGCAAAAGCAAAACGAACGTGTGAGCTATCGGATAGAACGTTATGATGATGAGGGGGGGAATTGGCAAGAGATCGGTCAAGCTCCTGGCGGATCAACGGCTTACTCCGACACCAATATTCAAATCCCTGAATTGGAAGATGGCTTTCTAGATGGGCTTGAGAATATGTTTAGGAAAAAGGAAAAAACATATCATTATCGTGTGATTGCGATTGATACACAAGCGAAAGAAAATGATGAGCGTGAATTGACTTCCAATGAAGAAAAAGTAACTTTTAAAGCTAAGAAAAAAGGAAATGATGATAACGACGGCGGAAACGACGGCGGAAATGACGGCGGAAACGACGGCGGAAATGACGGCGGAAACGACGGCGGAAATGACGGCGGAAACGACGGCGGAAACGACGGCGGAAACGACGGCGGAAACGACGGCGGAAATGACGGCGGAAACGACGGCGGAAACGACGGTCGTGGAAATGACGGTCGTGGAAATGACGGCCGTGGAAACGGCGGCGGAGGAAACGGCGGCGGAGGAAACGGCGGCTTTGGATTTTAATCTATAAAAAGAAGCGGTTGACAGTTGATGTCAACCGCTTCTTTTTATCTAAGTGGTTCTAAGTTCGTCCCTCTTTTCATAATTTGGTTGCAGGACAAGTCGCGTAGGGGGATGAATAGTGACGAACCGATGGATGAATTCGCTAAAAATAGGTTTTACTTATATTGGTACAGTAGTAGGGGCTGGTTTTGCATCAGGACAAGAAATCTTACAGTTTTTCAGTTTATTTGGATGGTGGGGTACAATCGGCATAATGGTGAGCACCGTGTTGTTTATCTGGTTAGGCACACGGATGATGTTAATGGGGCATCTATTACAAGCCAAATCTTATGAAGAAGTGAATCACTATCTATTTGGAGAGCGTATAGGACACTGGGTTTCTATATTTGTGGGTATTACATTATTTGGTGTAACGACAGCAATGATGGCAGGAACAGGTGCGCTATTTGAAGAACAAATCGGTCTCTCATTCCATGTGGGTGTTATCGGGACAGCTGTGTTAGCTTACATGGTCATCATTCGTGGCATGGAAGGAATCTTGTCTATCAATGCACTGGTTGTGCCACTTATGCTCCTTTTTATGTTATTGATTGGGATTCATAGCTGGCAAACGAGAGACTTTTCTCAATTGGCCCAATTGGAACCGAGCAATCATACTGGAAATTGGTTGTTTTCAGCTTTAACCTATGTCGCTTTTAATCTCGCGATGTCACAAGCTGTATTGGTACCATTAGGGGCCGAAATTTCCGACAAAATTACAATTCGAATTGGTGGATGGATAGGTGGAGTAGGGCTAGGACTGATGTTATTGATCGGTCATATCGCTATGCAGCTACGTCTTGATCAAATGATATCGTTAGATATTCCGATGGCTCTTGTAATTGAAGTATTAGGAGTAGGCATTAAAATGTTTTTTTTACTTGTGATGTGGGGAGAAGTATTTACGACATTGATCGGAAATGTTTATGGTTTAGCGGCTAATCTCGAATCTGCTGTACCCATGGGAAAGAAAAGATTAATGGCCCTCATCTTTATTTGTGCATATGCGTTTTCATTACTAGGCTTTCCAACATTGGTTAGTTATTTATACCCCTTATTTGGATATTGCGGCATGTTTATCATCGCTTTGTTAATTGTTCGGAAGTTACCAGCTTAACAATTGAGGTGTTTTCTTTGTTAAATTTTTTTGCTATCATCATCGCTTATTTAATCGGAGCGATTCCACTTCATTGGTGGGCGTTATCACAGCATCGAAATCCATTCGGGGTGATTCAGGTGGAATCGCTCCATAAAGAGGAAAGTTTTTTACTGGTATTAATTGATTTTGTGAAAGGGATGGTAGCCGCTCTATTGGGGTTGCTATTGGGCAGTTGGTTAACGGCTAGCTTATGTGCAGTTGGAGTGGTCTTAGGGAGCATGTACCCCATATTTGAGCAGTTTCGGGGTCGTCCAGGGCTTCCTACAGCAGGTGGAGCATTATTTATATTAAGTCCGATCTTAATTGGAATTGGGATTTGTATTTATATGCTTAGCTTATTTTCCACGCGGTATTTGTTTTTATCTACCCTACTTACCACAATCTCCATTATTATTTTGGGGATCGGGTTAGCTACAAATCTTTATGTGTGGTTTCTGATTATTACAATAAGTATATTGGTTTTATATAAGGAACGTGACCAATTTAGTAGGTGGAGGCGCAGATGGGATATGCCTATTCGCTTTCGTAATCCTTTTAAATAGCGGTTAGGATCAGTCTGATCCTAACCGCATATGAACACGATAACCACTATGTTTACGCATATTAAATACGCCTTTATCAAAAATAAGATATTGCCCTTTGATTCCAATTAAAGTTCCCGTAATTTCAGGCTGTTTATCTAGACTGAGGGATGTGATTTTAGGCGGTGGATTAAAATGAGGGAAGTTAAAGGTATAGAGATGAGGGTGATCTATGATAAAAGAACGATAGGAATTTGGAATATGTTGGATTATTTCCGCTCTTTTAGCGACTAAATCAATCTGATCATCATATTCATTTTTTAACATTTTACGCCAATTTGTTTTATCCTTTATAATTTGGGCGAGTTTTGATTCAATCACACCAGAATCCAGGCGTGTTGGAACTTCCATTATTGGAATTGCGCGAACCGCGCCTTGGTCAATCCATCTTTTTATCCTATTTTCTTTACGCGTAATGCCTACTTTCATATCACTACTTAATGATAAATAAACAATATGTGCCTGCATACATGTGGAATCGCCAAAAGCGGTATCACGACAAGTCCCATGATGATAGTGGCATTGCTCGGGCTTAACCATGCATAAATCGTTTTGTGGCAATGATTTAAAACAGGGGTAGCAAGAACCGCTATTATACGTTTTAGGAATCAGGCGATTACAGTGTATACAACGAATTTCATTCTGAAAAGTAAGGGTAATGGGTTGCTGGATATAGTCATTTAAATAGATAGATCGGTTAAGAAAATAACGAATGGGATTATCTATTTCATAAGTCATAGCTGTTAAATAGTCAGAATAAATCATGAATAATTGTCTCCTTTGACGGACTTTCATTTTATTGTACCTGAAGTTATGTATCGTATGGAGATGAAAAATGTGACTACTCATTGAGCATGTCACATTTTGTGGAATGATTCGATTCTTTTACGATGATGAGGTTAAATGAGATTGGAAAAAGTTAATGGTCTCATGAATCGCTTCTGCTAAAGGTTTTGTGATCTCTTTAAAAGGATGTGTGGCACCAAAGGTGTGACCCGTTTCCTCGATCCAGTGTAAGATGGAAGATGGACATTTTTGATGGAGTTGAGATACACCTTCGCGAAGCTGGAGTACATCTTGATCTGCCTGAATAAACTGTAATGGACAAGGGAACTGATGGATGCGCGCTAAAATTGAAAATGCATCTTGATTCTTCTCAATATCTTCAATGATCTCTTTTTTCATGGGCATTTTTTGATTGGTTCGGGCATTTTCAATATAGGCCTCTCCGTTACGATTAAGCTCTTCTATTAGCGCATTACTAAAAAACTTCGCTTGACTAATGCTATTCCAAACCGTTACCGCTTGAATCATTGTGGGATGATTTAAAGTATAGATTAAACTATTCCCTCCTCCACGACTATGCCCCATTAGACCGATTGCATTTAAATTCATATGACTTGTAAAAGGAAGTTCGCTATTTTTGAGGGCTTGTAACACGCGGTGCAGATCTTCTTGTTCACTAGAAAAGGTCAGCATGCTAAATTTGTCTAGTTCTGTAAAGTGTTCTAAATCAGCACCTACACCATTCATAGAAAAATTAAAAGTGATTACAGCGAAGCCAGCTAACTTTAGTTGATCGGCTAAGGAAGGAAAGAAGCCCCAATCTTTAAATCCTTTGAAACCATGACACAAAACGAGGACAGGCACATGTTCGGCTTCTGTGGGAATGTGTACGTCTCCACGAATGGTTCGATCCTGACCGGAATATTTGATTTCAAATGCTTTTTTCATGCGAATACACTCCTTCTAGTGTAAATTGAAACGCTTTCATCCTTACTATATAATGAATGAGTATACGATGAATAGATCGAAATATTTTGTTTAGATCAATATGATATCAATTGATCTTTAGGATGGGTTCAGACCTCCACTTCTATAAGTGGAGCTTTAATCAGGTGGAGTAGCGTCTCCACCTGATTCCCCGATGTTTCAGACTTGGCTGAAACGGGTTTACTAGCTATTTGTAGGAATGAAGGAGAGAGAATACAACATGTACAATTTACAGCAGAAACGTATTTTTGCACTAATGATGACATTCGTTCTTATGCTAAGTTTGGTAGTAGGATGTACAGCTCAAGAGGGCGAATCAGTACAGACTAAAACCCCACAGAAACCACGCTCCATTCAGTACCCTATCCATCTTACGGATCAGGCGAATCATAAAATTACGATTGAGTCGGAGCCGAAACGAATTGTTTCTCTCATTCCAAGTACGACAGAGATTGCTTTTGCACTCGACTTGAAAAATGAAGTGGTAGGGGTTACGGCAAACGATGACTACCCTGAAGCGGTAAAGGATTTACCTAAAGTAGGAGACTTCACTATTAATACGGAGCAGGTCGTAGCGCTTAAGCCAGATTTAGTTTTAGCCAGTAATTTAAACAGCAAGGAGACCATCGATCAACTGGGGAATTTAGGTCTTAAAGTGATTGTAACAGATGCAAAAAGTATAAAGGATGTTTATCAATCGATTAATGTGATTGCACAAGCAACCAATCGCAAAAAAGAAGCTGACGAATTAGTTAAGCAAATGGAAGATAAAAAGCGTGAGATTTTTACAAAGGTGCATCAGATTGCTCCACAAGAAAAGGATCGTAAACAAGTATGGATAGAGATTGATCCGACTCTGTATACTGCTGGTGGTGGGACGTTGCTCAATGAACTACTAACCATTGCTGGAGGGGAAAATGTGGCAGAGCAGGAGCAAGGGTGGCCCCAAATTAGTGCAGAACAAGTGGTGAAATGGAATCCAGATGTCATATTTTCTACATATGGATCAGATAAAGAAATATATAGCCGTAAAGGTTGGAATGCGATTACTGCGGTTAAAAATAAACAGGTTCACGTGATTGATCCAAACTTGGTCAATCGCCCTGGCCCGCGTTTGGTGGAGGGATTAGAGAGGATGGCCCAAGCACTCTATCCTGAACATTTCCAAGCAACTCAGTAATTATGAAAAGAACTTATTTAGTTGGAGGGGGATTATTGATCGTTCTCCTCTTTTCCATTTCATTTACGGTATCATCAGGCTCTGCTGATGTTGCCTTTCATACCGTATGGCAGGTAATCGGATTTGAAATATGGGGAGACGTTCGGACGGGTATCGAAGTGGACGAAGCGATAAGCGCAATTATTTGGCAGATTCGACTACCGCGTGTTTTGTTAGCAGCTTTAGTAGGTGCTAGTTTAGCTTTGGCAGGTGTGATTTATCAAGGATTGCTCAAAAACCCATTAGCAGATCCCTTTGTACTAGGTGTTTCATCTGGTGCCGCACTTGGGGCCGCGATGGCCATTTGGATCGGTTGGGGAATCAACTGGCTGGGGCAATGGCATGTGCCAACCTATGCTTTTGTCGGTGCTTGCTTGGCGTTGTTGATGGTATTGAAATTAGGGCAAGGCCCTTATATTAAATCGGAAAGCTTCATCTTGGCTGGAGTGGTGATACAAGCTTTTTTAGGCGCTGTTTTAACGTTTGTATTATCGGTTACACCTGAAAATTTGTTTCGTCGCATTCAGTTTTGGTTAATGGGGAGTTTATCTTTTAGAAACTGGGAACATTTATTTGTGCTCTCAATTGTATTATGTATTGGCTTTATTGTGGCTTTGATCTATAGTCGCGAGTTAAATTTATTCTTACTCGGAACTCGTTCAGCGGCCCATTTAGGGGTGTCCGTAAATACGATCTACTGGGGATTGCTATTATTAGCTTCCGTTATAACAGGAGCTGCTGTCGCGGTATCTGGAACAATTGGCTTTGTAGGGCTTGCGATCCCACACATGATCCGCTTGGTCACAGGAGCAGATCATCGTAAGCTAATCCCACTCGCAACGCTTTCAGGTGCTATTTTTCTGGTGTGGTGTGATTATATCGCACGTACCGTACTCAGTCCGATTGAGATACCATTGGGGGTTATAACCGCTTTCTTTGGAGCCCCATTTTTTGCTTTTCTTTTAAAAAAACGTCAAGATCGTTTATCAGCATAAATAAGGAGAGGTATTTCATTTGTTGGTAGCGAAAGGTTTACAAAAATCTTATGACCATTTACCTGTTATCAAAAATGTCAACTTAAGTATAGATGTTGGCAAAAGCATAGCCATTATTGGTCCGAATGGCAGTGGAAAAAGCACCTTGCTGAAACTGCTTATTGGTGAAGAACGACTCGATCGTGGAATGATTTCATTTTTAGGAGAACCCTTAACTCGCTTTTCTCATAAAGAACGAGCCAAATATATCGGTGTTTTACCACAAACAGGACTGCCTGAAATCTTGTTTACTGTTTCTGAGATTGTCGAAATGGGTAGATATCCATTACAGGGGAATAAGCTGTGGTTGTCAGCTGACGATAAAAATAGGGTAGCAGATATGATGGATGAATTGGAGCTAACGGCTTTTACGCATCGATTTTTAACCGAAATGAGTGGCGGTGAAAGGCAAAGAGTTGCCTTGGCAAAAACGATGGTTCAAGAACCGAAGTTAATTGTACTCGATGAACCCACTACCTATTTAGATTTGCAGTACCAGCTTAGTATTTTAGATAAGTTACACCAGTGGAAAAACCAGCGAAATACCACCTTACTAATGGTTTTACATGATATCAATTTAGCCGCGCTATATTGTGATGAAATCATCATGTTGAAAAAGGGCGAAATTTATCAGCAGGGTTCACCTAATGATGTGATCCAAACGGACCATATTAAGGCTGTATATGGAATTGAGCCCCTAATCATTGCACATCCAACCAAAGGAGTACCACAAATTTTTTTAAACGGGTATGCAGGAGGGTGAGTTATGTGAAAATATATACACGAACTGGCGATGAGGGAAAGACGGCTTTGGTAGGCGGGAGAGTTAGTAAAGATGATATTCGTGTTGAGGCATACGGAACAATAGATGAGTTGAATGCTTTCGTAGGTAATGCGATTTGTAAAATGGCTATGGATAAGCATAATGATCTTAGACAACATTTAACTGAAATCCAACATGAACTATTTGATGCAGGCGCCGATTTGGCCCAAGTGAGCAAAAAAAGAACTTATCAAGTCACTGCAGATAAGGTAACACGATTAGAAAATTGGATCGATCAATATGATACAGAATGTGCACCTTTGCAACGTTTTATACTGCCAGGGGGAACCGCTTTAGCGGCTGCTCTTCATATTTGCCGTGTTGTGGCACGAAGAGCAGAGAGAAGAACGGTTACACTAACTGAGGCAGGAGATACAAATGTGGAAGTGAGACGCTATTTAAATCGTCTATCTGATTTCTTCTTTATCGCTGCTCGCGTGGTAAATGTGAGAGCACGAGTACAAGATATTGAGTATGATCGATCCTAAATTAGAGGAGTGGTGGTATGAACGTTACGATGTATCTTTATCCGAAATGCGGCACGTGTCGTAAAGCGAAAAAATATATGACAGAGCATGGCGTTGAATTGAACGAAATTCACATTGCAGAAAATCCTCCGTCTAAAGAAACCTTGGAGGATCTGATTGAAAAAAGTGGGCTACCAATTAAAAAATTCTTTAATACGAGTGGAAAAAAATATCGTGAACTTGGTTTATCGCAAAAATTAAAGGATATGAGTCAAAATGAGCAAGTTGAACTGTTAGCATCGGATGGCATGTTGATCAAACGTCCAATCGTTACCGATGGGAAATGGGTAACAGTTGGATTTAAGGAAGAAGAGTTTGCTGACGTGTGGATTAAGCAAACGGCTCATAATGATAGATGAATCCGGTAAACCTACCCATAAGAATGATTATGGGAAGGGAACGAATGATTGATGAGAATAAAAATATGTTTAACCTGGCTTTGTCTAT
Source organism: Polycladospora coralii (assembly GCF_014773435.2). Taxonomy (GTDB): domain Bacteria; phylum Bacillota; class Bacilli; order Thermoactinomycetales; family Thermoactinomycetaceae; genus Polycladospora; species Polycladospora coralii. Next base: position 66,622 of record NZ_JACXAG020000002.1, read on the forward strand.
TATTAAGCTTCTGTGTTTGGAGTGTTCCAGCGTATGCTGAGCAGCAGGACCCACCATATGAAGATCGAATGTATTCACCTGAGGATTTCAAACGAAGTGAAATAAATTTGCGTAAACAAAGGATAAATAAACATCCTGATGTGAATCCAACTCAAGTTGCCTTACGTGAGCAGCAACAGCGCGCCATCCGAAATAAAGGTTGGATGTACGGATTTCTACTTCTGGCAGGTGTTATTGTATTTTTTGGTATTCGCTATATGGTGGCAAACAGAAAATAGAGCAGAGAAGCTAAGATGCTCTGCTCTATCCTATGAAAACGAATTATTTTAATAATTCAAAGTGAGGGGGTAACCATATCCAGGTAAGAATAGGAGGAATTGCATGTTTTCCGCACCAAGCGGGTACGATATGAGAAGTGAGTGCTTATTATGTCAATTTAGCTAATTATAACTTCATTATCGGGTGTGTTACAATAAATACGTTTAATTATACCTTATATTATAATCGGAAAGGATGTAATGATGTCTAAAAAGTTTACAAGTGTGTTTATAATATCAGTAGCCATAACTATGATCTTTGTGTTGTGGGGCGTCATTTCGCCAACTGGCCTAAATGATATGACTTCAAACGTGCAAAATGAGCTAAAAGATAAATTTGGGTGGCTGTTTTTACTAGGGGCTTCCATCTTTCTATTTTTCTGTATCTATTTGATTTTTAGTAAGTATGGTCAGATTAAACTGGGTAAAGATGATGAGAAGCCAGAGTATCATCTATTTACTTGGTTTGCCATGTTGTTTAGTGCTGGAATGGGAATTGGCTTAGTTTTTTGGGGAGTTGCGGAACCGCTTTATCATTATTTTTCACCTCCGGAAGCTACACCGGAAACAACACAAGCAGCTCGGGAAGCGATGCGGTATACCTTTTTTCACTGGGGATTACATCCATGGGCGATTTATACTGTACTCGGATTAGCACTTGCGTATTTTAAATTTCGAAAAGGAGCGCCTGGCCTGATTAGCGCTGTGTTTTATCCTGTGCTTGGAGATAGAGTAAAAGGCCCAATCGGCGTATTCATTGATATTATTGCTGTATTTGCTACAGTTTTTGGTGTTGCTACTTCGCTAGGGTTTGGCGCATCGCAAATCAATGGCGGGCTCTCCTATTTATGGGGGATTAACAATTCATTTGGAGTTCAAAGTGGGATTATTATCGCAATCACGCTCCTCTTTATGCTATCCGCTACAACAGGTTTAAATAAAGGCATTAAAATGTTAAGCAATCTAAATATGTGGTTTGCACTTCTATTGCTCGCATTTGTCATCATAGTGGGCCCAACTAAGTTTATTATGAATACTTTTACCTCTTCTCTAGGTACATATATACAAAATCTACCTGTCATGAGTCTTGATTTAGGGGCATTTAATTTAGCGAAACGGGATTGGGCGCAAAGTTGGACGATCTTCTATTGGGCTTGGTGGATTGCATGGGCTCCTTTTGTAGGTATGTTTATTGCGAGAGTGTCCAAAGGAAGAACAGTACGAGAGTTTGTACTCGGTGTTTTGTTTGTTCCTACGCTTTTTGGTGCCTTGTGGTTTTCCGCTTTCGGTGGTTCAGGTCTCTTTTTGCAAATGAGTCAAGGAGTAGACTTATATGGGATTATGTCACAAAACGGTACAGAATCAGCACTTTTTGCGATGTTAGATCAGTTTCCATTCAGTATCATTACCATGCTCCTCTCATTGGTTTTAATTAGTACCTTTTTCATCACTTCAGCTGACTCAGCTACATTTGTACTGGGTATGCAAACGACAAATGGATCGCTAAATCCATCAACAGGAGTTAAGTTAACATGGGGCTTCATCATTGCTGCATCTGCCATTGTATTACTCCTTTCAGGTGGATTACAGGGATTACAAACGGCTTCTATTATTGCCGCTTTCCCCTTCTTATTTATCTTGTTGGGCATAGTCATTTCTTTAATGAAGTCGTTTCGTGAAGAGTTGTGATGAAGTGAACTGGTTTCAGCCTTGGCTAAACCGATCCCTAAAGATTAAAAGCAAGCGCCTGCGCATGATGCTCGCAGGCGCTTGCTTTTTTAGGGTTGAAGATTTCGATTCGCGCGTTCGTATAGAAACTGAGTAGGAGCTAGCCAAACTGTACCTGTACCCGTGAAGGTTTGTAGGAGACCTTCGCCGCTAGTAACGGAACCGATAATGGATTTGCTCGACTTTTCTACCGTAAATTGAATATTACCAGAACGTAGCAATGCAAAGTTACCGTCTACTTGGAGTCGCTCATTATCAAGCTCTAGCTTTACAATTTCTTGATAAGGTACTGGTGATTTCAAAATACAGATCCCTGTCCCACTTAACTTGGTTTGGAATAAACCTTCTCCACCTTTGACGGCTGAAGAGATGTTCTTTTGTGTTGCAAGACCAACATGAATAGCAGAATCACAGCAGTAAAACATACCTTTATCCACAATAACTTCCTCATTGTTTAATTCATAAGGAATAAAATGGTGAAAGCTCGGTTCTAAATAAATTTCACCTTGCCCCGTGTAAACGGGTTTAAAGAGGGATTCATTTGTCAGCATAGATGTCGTTAATTTATTAATGAGCCCCTTGGTTCCTCCCATTGAGTTATCCATGCTGATTTGACCTTTGAGAAAGTGTAGCGAGCCAGCTTCGATCATGACGGCTCCATTGTTTAGTTTGATTCGTACTTGTTTTAAGCGCATCCCGCTATTTTGTGAATAGTAAAAGTCCCCAAGTTCGAGTGGCTTGTATTGTAGTACCTCAAATGTACTATAAATACTGGGAACGGTTTCAATGATGTCAAATGGCTGTTTTTCCATGTTGACCTCCTTATGTTTGAGGAATGTATTTCTGAATACGACCTTCAATATCAGCAGTAAACGGCTGTGGTTGTTGCTTAATATAAGATATGATGGCATCTAGATCTACAGGCCCTATTTCTTTATTTTTCGCCTCCTTAAAAACGGTAAAGTTATCACCTCCACCAGCAAGGAAAGCATTTGCAGTTACGGTATACGTTTCTGTATCATTTATAGTCGTGCCATCAGTTTTCTTCAAGGATAGGATTCGATCCTCTGACGGGGACTCATCCCATGTGTAAGAAAAGCCTGAGATTTGTAGCATATGAATACGATTGGGATCGGCCCATTGCTGGTTTAATAGCTGACGAATTTGCTTCCCTGTTAACTCCATTTTTACAAGATCATTTCCAAAAGGTTGTACGGTGTATAAATCACCCCATGTCACTGCACCTTTATTAATATCCGCACGAATACCCCCAGGATTCATAAATGCAAAATCAGTTCCCATCTGTACACGTTGCGAGTCTGCGATCAAGTTGCCAAGCGCTGATTCACCAGCCTCATTGCCGATCTTGGTAATATCTTGTGCAGCTTGTCCAATTTCTTGATTAATAATGGGTTCCACTCGTTTTTTTGCACGATCTACAATTTTTTGAACGCGCTTATGTGGTTGTTTTCCTTCATGGAAGGTGGTAACGATCTCACTCTTTTTCTGAATAATATCTTTTGTCTTCCGATCTAATACGAGATCTACATCAGCAAAAGCAGTTCCATAGCTATAGCTTTGAACGACTAATTTGTTACCAATTTTACCATTTAAAACAGAATGGGAGTGTCCGGCGAAAACGACATCTACTTCATCATCCATCTTCTCTACAATCTCTTTAATCGGCCCTGTAATTTGATCGTCAGTTTGTTTTCCACCTTCATGAGCGAGTACGATAATCGCTTCTACACCTTTCTTTTTCAGACGCTTTACTTCACGATTGACAGCATCAGCTTCATCTGTGAACGTTACACTCTTAACATGTTCGGGTATCACAACACTTGGTGTTGTTTGCGTGACAATCCCGATAAATCCAACTTTAATGCCATCTACCTTCTTAATGGTAGATGGTGGCAAGATGTGCTTACCTGTCTGATTATCTACGACATTAGCGCATATGTAAGGAAATTTGGCGCCTTTATAGTAACCTGTTTTTTCATGGTAACCACCATAAATGAGCCTTTTCATTTCAGCTACACCTTCATCAAATTCGTGGTTTCCAATACCACCTACATCAACCCCGATTTGATTAAAGAAGTCGACCGTAGGTTCATCTTGTAGTAGTGAGGAGGTAGGGGAACTTGCACCCACCATGTCTCCAGCGGTTACAATGAGGGAATTACGAACTGCTTTTTCTCTTTCTTTAATATAACGGGCTAAAATGGGTGCGGTTCCCACAGGTTGATCATTTACTTTACGAACGGTGTCTAATTGCCCATGGAAATCATTTAAACCTATTAATTGAAGGTCAACATAGCGGTTATCTTGCTTGCCATATGGTGTTGCAGCGATGAATAAAGGGGATACGAAAATCGTGATGAATGCAAGGGTCATGATAGGAAAAGATCGTTTGAACATAATAAGTCTCCTTTAATCATAAACTTGGACTCCATATCTAAGAGGATAGCGCTTAATCTACGAAGGCCCTTCATTATATTACCAGTAATTTTCACATTACTAAATATCCTTTTATAAAATGAAGCCCACTTTTTGAAAGTAAGATCACTTACCTTACATATCTTTTAAACGAGAAGGGAAATCCTATAAATAGAGTAGATTTGCGTAGCTCGTGTATTGACAAAGTTTTTCATATTATAATGACTATAAGATAGTATTGACTTTAATTTTAGTGACATGATATCTTAGAGTTATGTCAAGATGTGAAACGAATTTTGCTATCTCTGAACAAGGGATATGAAAATTCTTGACATGTGTACCTGCATAACTGCTTTTGAAAAATACATAACAATAAGAGGGGGAATCACCTTATGACACAACGTCTTGTAGGACTTCCAGCTCCAGATTTTTCAATGGAGAGCACTAAAAACCTAGAAACATTAGAAGAGAAAGTATCACTTAAAGATTATGAAGGAAAATGGTTAATCCTTTTCTTCTATCCATTAGACTTTACATTTGTATGTCCAACGGAAATTACGGCACTCTCTGATCGCTTCGAAGAGTTTGCAGACCTTGATACAGAGATCATTGGAGTAAGCACAGATAGCAAGTTCTCACACCGTGCTTGGATCAACACGCCACGTGATGAAAATGGTCTCGGAGAGATTAAATTTCCATTAGGTGCAGATACGACACATCAAGTAAGCCGTGATTACGGTGTATTAATTGAAGATGAAGGTGTCGCGTTACGCGGTTTGTATATTATCGATCCAGAAGGTATCGTACGTTACCAAGTGGTTACAGATAATAATATTGGACGAAGCGTTGATGAAACCCTTCGTGTATTGCAAGCACTTCAAACTGGCGGCTTGTGCCCATCTGACTGGAAGCCAGGTCAAAAAACACTTTAATTTTAAAAGCTACAAAGGGCCTAACGCTATTCGTTAGGCCCTTTGTCACTACGAGGAGGGGACAATTATGGCGCTCAGATTGCGAACTGATATGCCCAAAATTGAAAATGTGACAGAATGGGTAAATGGAAGTATTTCGAATGAAGATTTATCAGGTAAAATCGTTTTGGTCCATTTCTGGTCTATTAGTTGTGGGTTGTGCAAGGAAAGTTTACCAGATATTAACCAGATGCGGGAAGACCTCCCACATGTTTCTTTTGTTGGAATTCACATGCCTCGCTCTGAAAAGGATACAGATATTGATGCGGTTAAAGAAACCATTTCAAAATATAACTTGAAGCATCCACAAGGCATTGATAATATGCATAGTGTAGTTGATGCTTTTGAAAATCAGTTTGTTCCTGCTTTCTTCTTGTTTGATAAAGAAGGTAAACTAAGACATCGATCAGCGGGTGAAAAAGCATTATCTATGTTGAAAAAGCCATTAGAACGCGTTTTGGGAGAATCTGAATAAGCGGAGGTAGCAAACGATGAATTTACCAAATGAACTACGCTACAGTGAAGAACATGAATGGGTAAAATCCGAAGATGAAAATAAAGTCCGTATCGGAATTACGGATTTTGCCCAATCTGAGCTTGGAGATATTGTTTTTGTGGAATTGCCAGAAGTGGGCGATGAAATAAAAGTGGATGATCCATTTGGTAGCGTAGAGTCTGTAAAGACCGTATCAGAGCTATATGCACCAGTAAGCGGTAAAGTAGTTGCAATAAATAGTGAGTTAGAAGATTCACCAGAAAATGTAAATGATTCTCCTTATGAGGGTGGTTGGATGATCGTAGTTGAATTATCTGATGCCTCCGAAATGGAAAATCTGCTCGATGCCGAAGGCTATAAGCGTGTTATTTCCGAGTAATGATAGTCAACATACTCGCTTTCTGATAAGAAGGCGAGTATAGGGTTCTACGATGTGGAGTCATACGGCAATACGAAAGTGAATAATATGAACGAAGGAATCGTTCTAGTAAACGGCAGAAAAGTACATACATGAAAGTTCATAAAATAAAAGGAATGAAAATTTAAAAATTAAGAAAATATTGAATTTGTAATCTTTTCCATAGGGTTTATCCTACCGTTTTTTATGATACAATAGAGACATAACGTAAAACGTTATGAAGTGTTATAATATTTCGATCATCATTGGGAAGAGGAGGGGTTACATGAGTTATTGTTGTGGAGCATCGATGATTGGTTTTATTGGTTCATTACGAAAGCAGCAAGTATTGGTTCATCATGTACCTTTGCTTTACTGTCCGGTATGTCATGATGTAAGCGTGAATCCAAGTGTACGAGATGAATTTGAGCTAGTTGTGGAACATGCGAATCAGGATCGTGTAAAAGAAGTGACCCTTCGAGATGAGATCACTCCCGATATGATCAATGAATGGAGAACGGTCTGCGTCAGCTTTCAGGAAGACGATGATTTTCTGCCTATTCTATATGAACAAATCGATTCTGCTTTAGATCTGCTTCGGGTAGCTAAGATTATACAGGATAAGAAGTGGAGCGAAGAGCTTAAATTTCGTTTAAAAGTACTGACTGAACGATTGAAAACATCTGGTCGTTCCGAGAAAATGGTCGATAGATAAGGGGACAGCCAACACGCTTTTTCAGGTGTTGGCTGTTATTTGGCTTTAAAGGGCTTTCTCTTTAATTTCAGTAAGTACCCCATCCCATAGATGGATGCGTGCTGTAAGAGCGGTTTGTGCGATTTCCTCTGCATCACGATAAAACTGCGGTTTTTCTTCACATAATGAATGAAGCAGCTTTTGCGCCAAAGGCCCATGTTCATCCCCATCTAACTCAATATGGCGATTTAAATAATATTTTAGTCGAACAACGGAGGATTGTTTTTGTTCCATCTCATGAATTAAGATGGAAAACATATCGGGTATGAGATCCTCTCGTCCAAAAAAGAAAGCAGATGCGACTTCATGCGGCTTTCCATGTAGGGCAAGTTCAATATTCTGTTTGACAAAAGAAGCACATGATTGGGGAATAAGTGGATGATCTAAGGCTTTGATGGGGTCAATGCCCTCTTGGAGGCGCTTTAGATATTGAGTAATGGGTGTGGTATCAGCTCCTACTTCGGTCATGGCCTCGATATAGAGTTCGAAGTGACTGATATATCCTCCGTTTCCGTCCTCATCGGTTTCTTCTCCGATTACGATTTCATTAATGAAGCGGGCATAATTTGCGTGTGGAGCGGGTAGCCAAGGAATAGACATGCTGGTAAGCGAATTTTGTAGCTTTTTTAGTAAACTCATAAAATCCCATACTGCAAAAACATGATGCTTCATAAAAACGCGGATGCGTTCTGGTGTATCAAGGTGTTTATACATAGGATGTTGTAAAAGTTGACTACGTATCGATTCAATTTGATTCATTGCTATCATGGTTTAAACCTCCATCACAGAAATTACCCATACAAAAGCTAGGCTCTTTTTATCATAAAAAAACCAGCTCCAGCTGGTTTTATACGGTATCTAAGGAATGTAGGTGTGTGCGAATTTGATTGATGAGTAGATTAATCGCGACTACATTACGTCCACCTTCAGGCACAATTAAGTCAGCGTAACGTTTACTCGGTTCAACAAATTGTAAGTGCATAGGGCGTACCACTTTTAAATATTGTTCCATCACGGATTCAAATGTTCGGCCTCGTTCTTTAATATCTCTATCAATGCGACGTAATATGCGTACATCTGCATCTGTATCGACAAATACTTTAATATCCATTAAATCCCGTAATCTTTCATCGTCTAAAATGAGAATGCCTTCTAAGATGATGACGTTTTTAGGTTCTAAGGTGATGGTTTCTTCAGCGCGAGTATGCATTTTATAGTCATAGACAGGCTTTTCGACGCTTTCATATTTTAATAGACCATATAAGTGTTCAATGAGAAGGTCATTGTCAAATGCAAGTGGATGATCGTAGTTTGTTTTAATGCGTTCCTCTAGGGAAAGATGTGATTGGTTTTTATAATAGGAATCCTGTTCAATGTAAACAACAGATTCACTAAACTGCTCCACTAGTTTTCTTGTTACAGTTGTCTTACCAGATCCGGTTCCACCGGCAACTCCAATTACAGCAGGTCTTTGCATAAAAGATACCCTTTCTATTCTTCCGTTCTATATATCACCTTGCTGATCATACCAATAAACCTTTTTTTTTTCAAGAATAATGAATAAGAAGAACTTGTTTTTTGTGTGACATCAGTAGATGTGGGATATGCTAATGGTGAAGTCAAGTGATCTAGATGAGGAGGAATGACCATGTTGGAGAATTATGTACAACAAGATTTGCTTTTACTTGAAACACAGGCAGAGACCAGAGAAGAGATCATTGATCGTTTAGCTGAATTGATGGAGCAGAGAGCGTGTATGCAAGATACAGAGTCATTCTTAAATCGTGTATATGAAAAGCAGAAACAAGGTGTTTCATTGGTCGGAGATATAGCGGCAGTGGCATATGCTACTTCGGATACTGTACCAGAGACACGTATCGCTTTCGCGCATTTGACCAATCCGATTTACTGGGAAGGTAATGCTAATGTGTCTTATGTCTATCTAATTGCTTTTTCGCAAGATTTACGTGATGAACAAAAAGATTTAATACATCGTGCCTTGTCACAGCAATTGATGGATGAAGCATTTATCAAAGCGTTATATGAGGTTGAAGAGGTAGATGATTGGATGGCACTAACCACACAGCAGAAAAAACAAACAAGCGGTGTGTGAGAATAAACTCCGCTTGTTTACATATTAAGCATTATACTTTAGGACCAGCGTTTTTAATCGTATCACTCGCTTGTGTGAACTTAGCAAAATGCTGATGAAACAGACCTGCTAACTCTTTTGCTTTCATATCATAAGCTTCAGGGTCTTTCCAGGTGTTGCGCGGGTTTAATAACACACTTGGAACACCTTCGCATTGTGTTGGAATTTGTAAATTAAAAATGGGGTCTGCGATATAGCTTTCCTTTACTAAAGAGCCCTCAATAGCGGCAGAGACCATACGTCGTGTATATCTTAAATTCATCCGTTTTCCCGTTCCATACGGTCCACCTGTCCAACCTGTATTAACGAGATAAACTTGCACTTGGTGCTCTCTGATTTTCTCACCCAGCATTTCTGCATACACATGGGCCGGACGTGGTAAGAAAGGCGCGCCAAAACAAGTGGAGAATGTCGCTTCGGGCTCGGTTACGCCACGCTCAGTACCTGCTAACTTACTTGTATAGCCGGACAAAAAATGGTACATAGCTTGATCGGCATTTAATTTAGATATTGGTGGTAAAACACCAAAAGCATCAGCGGTTAGAAACAAGATGACATTGGGTGTTCCTGCAATTCCAGGAATTACGCTATTGGGGATATATTCAATAGGATATGCGGCACGTGTATTTTCAGTTCGTGTACCATCATGAAAGTCGGGCGTACGTGTATCGTCAAGAATGACGTTTTCTAATACAGTACCAAAGCGAATAGCTTGCCAAATTTGCGGCTCTTTCTCCTCGCTTAAGCCGATACATTTAGCATAACATCCACCTTCAAAGTTAAAAACGCCTTTTTTTGACCAACCATGCTCGTCGTCTCCGATTAGCGCACGTTCAGAGTCGGCAGATAAAGTTGTCTTACCGGTTCCTGATAGCCCGAAAAATAAGGCAACATCATCATTTTTACCTACATTAGCAGAACAGTGCATAGGTAACACACCTTGTTCAGGTAACAAATAGTTCATTACACTAAAAATCGATTTTTTCATTTCTCCTGCATAATGTGTTCCGGCAATAATCACTAATTTTTTAGTAAAGGATACTGCAATCAAAGTTTCCGAATTCGTATCATCTTCTTGCGGATTAACTTTAAAGTTTGGGACATTAATAACAGTAAAAGCAGTCTGGTGTTCCTGTAACTCTTGTTCAGATGGTCGAATAAACAATTGATGCGCAAACAAATTGTGCCATGCGTATTCTGTAATCACTTGGATCGGCAAGCGATGGTCAGGATCTGCTCCTGCAAAACCATTGAAGATATACAGTTCTTTTTCTAACAGATACTGCTGTAAACGTTTATAAATGCGTTCAAACTTCTCTGGTGCCATGGGTTGATTGACTGCACCCCAATCGATCTGATCAGAGACGGAAGAATCGTTTACTGTAAATTTATCTTTTGGAGAACGACCTGTAAAATGTCCTGTAGTCGCTCGGACTGCTCCATTTGCTGTCAGTATTGCTTCTTCACGTCCGACTGCGTGCTCGATCAGTTCCGCCGGAGTTAAGTTAACATGCGTTTTACCTTTAAGGTTAAACAAAGAAATATTTGTCATGGGTGTCATCATACTCATTCCTTACGTCCACCTTTTTCTATTCTTTGAAGGGGTTATGCGAAATGTGTTATATCAATTCAAGAAAAAGTATAACATATATAAGGAAATTTGCACCACATAAATTTCATTGCGTATGAGTATGATGTGAAAGAAGTACGGATATGGCCCATTGACTTTTCAATGAATAAATGGTACTTTTGAACAGAATGAAATCCACTTCGGGAGTGTTATAATGAGTGAGTTAAAGGAAGGGGCCGTCGTACAAGGTGAAGTGATTTCCACAAAACCTTTTGGTGCCTTTGTAAAATTAGAATCAGGTGAAACTGGTTTGGTTCACATCTCACAAATTTCTGCAAAGTATGTAGAAAAAGTTGAAGATGAGTTAGCAGTAGGTGCAACAATTAAAGCAAAAGTTTTATCCATCGATTCTTCAGGAAAAATTTCCTTATCGATAAAGGCGTTAAGTGATGATCGACCTGCACGTGAGAGCAAAGGCGGAGATCGCCGAGGTGGAGATCGTCGTGGTGGGCGTGGCAAAAGCCCTGGCGACTTTGAAGATATGATGAAAAAATGGATGAAAAGCAGTGAAGAACGCTTAAGCGCACTTGCAGCAAAACAGAAAAAAAATCGATAATTAGCTTGCTTACATGTATATGATTTCGGGCATCTTTCCTTTTAGGGAGGATGTTTTTGTTTGTTTTTTTTGTGATATTTGACTAGCTTCATTCCAATCGATCCAACCTTTTGGTTTAAATGTTTATTAGTACATGGAGATAAAGGGGATAATAAATCAAGAGGAGTGTTATTAATGCGTAAAACAGCTTTAATTACAGGTGCGACGACAGGGATTGGATATGAATTAGCAAAATTTTTTGCAATGAATGATAACGACTTAATCTTAGTTGCACGTGATCGGGGCAAGTTGAGCCAAATTGCAAGTGAATGGAGATTGGAGTATAAGGTTTGTGTTGACATAATCGCTGTAGACTTACGTGATTCGCAAGCTCCTCAAGTGATTATGGAAAAATGTGCAGATAAGGAAATTGATATTTTGGTTAATAATGCCGGAATGGGTGTATATGGCAATTTTACAACAAATAAATTAGAAGATGAACTTAGCCTAATACAAGTAAATATCTCGGCGCTCACGCATCTTACAAAAGAAATAAGCAAGCAAATGATTAAAAGAAGACAAGGGAAAATTTTAAATGTAGCGGCGGCCTCTGCTTTTATACCTAGAAGCGTAATGGCTGTGTATGATGCAAGTAAAGCTTATGTGGTCGCTTTCTCGGAAGCATTAGCTCATGAATTGAGTAAGGATCATATTACAGTAAGTGTGCTTTGTCCAGGACCTACACAAACGGAATTTGATCGGAAAGCCAATATTGGAAATCATTCACAAACGAAAATGACAGCAGAGGAAGTAGCTAAAATTGCTTATCGCGGTTTAGTTGAAAATAAAAGGATCATTATACCAGGAACGCAAAATCGCTTGCGTACGGGTACAGTAAGCATTTTACCACGAAAAGTAATTGCGAATATTTCACGTAAGATGCAAATATCATCCAAAAGAAAGTAAGCTAAGCTTTAACCTTTCTTCTGGATGATAACAAGTGAGGGAGCGTGTTTGCGATTCAGCATTTGATGCCATACAATATCAAACTGCTGTGGAGCAAGATGGGAAGCCCATGCGACCACTGCTTCCGTTTCTTCTTTGCCTCCAGGGTGTCCAGTATACAGCGCGACTGTTATGACACCACTAGGTGCTAGCCACTCAGTGCTCGCTTGCAATGCAGCTAAAGTAGATGTCGTCTTTGTGACCAGTTCTTTATTGCCACCAGGTAAATACCCCAAATTGAACATGATGGCTTCCACTTTTCCTTTATAGGATTGTGGAAGTTCTTTTTCTAAATATTGATGGCTAGCCTGAATCAACTTCACAGGATGTGAGGGTGCTTGGGAGCTTAGAAGAGCTAGCGTTGAATCAATTGCTAGGGATTGAATATCAAATCCAAAAACGATTCCTTCCGATCCCACTAATTGTGCTAGAAAAAGGGTATCGTGTCCATTCCCTACTGTCGCATCAATGGCAATACCCCCTTTGGATAAGGATTGCTTTACATAGGCATGAGCGGTTTTTAAAATCGCGTGTAAATGCAAAATAAACATCCTTTCCCAGTGGAATCACAACTTTCAAATGAAAAAACATCAAAATCAACCGGATTGATTTTAGCGTGTGGTCGCTTTTATGCCTTGCCACGAGTTGCGTTTTTTCATTTCATCATCAATCGCGTTTAATACTTCCCATTTTTTTGTACTCCACATCGGTCCAATTAATAAATCGGGCGGGCCATCTCCGGTGATGCGGTGAATAATCACATCTGGAGGAAGTTTTTCTAATGAATCTGCAATCAGACGTACATACTGATCTTTTTCTAAAAATTGCAGTAAACCATCTTCATATTGTTTTACCATGGGCGTGTTTTTTAGTAAATGCATCAAATGAATTTTAATTCCTTGGATATCCATTTTCGCGCATGCATCGACGGTCTCCATCATCATTTCCTCGGTTTCTCCTGGAAGCCCATGGATAATATGTGCGCAAGTACGAATACCATGTTTGCGAAGTTTTTCAACTCCCTCTAAGAAACAATCGAAATCGTGACCACGATTAATCAGATCTGAAGTCTCTTCATGGATCGTTTGTAATCCCAGTTCTACCCATAAATAGGTTCTTTGGTTTAATTCAGCTAAATATTCCACTACATCATCGGGTAGGCAATCAGGTCGCGTGGCAATATTTAAGCCAACTACGCCTTCTTGTTCTAAGATCACTTCATACATGTCCCGTAATTGTGCAACTGGCGCATAGGTATTACTAAATGCTTGAAAATAGCCTAAGTATTTTGCTTCGGGCCATTTGGTATGCATACGTAATTTCACATCATTAAATTGTTTTAGTAAATCATCTCTGCGGTTGCCTGCAAAATCACCAGAACCACGTGCACTACAAAAAGTACACCCGCCTATGGCTGATTTTCCATCACGGTTTGGACATGTAAAGCCACCATCTAAGGCCACCTTAAAAATTTTTTGACCAAAGATTTGGCGAAGATGATGATTCCATGTATGGTAACGCTTATCCCCCCATAATAGAGGTGTATCTTGTGCAGGTAAGTTTTGAAGCGTCAAAGCAATCATCCTTTTTGCTGAAGGTTTATCGTCATATGTTATAAGCGGGTAGCAGAACCTATTATACATGATTTTTTAGGATTATGTTAATGGCGTGTATCATAAGGGAAATCAGAGACGAAAAACGAGAGGGCTCTTGATGGTATTCAATTTATAAATGAATTCAAAATTGGCTAATATACAAAATGCACGACACATAGAAAAATCATGCGAATAAAAGATTATAAAATTCATAATTTCTGATAAAATAATCTAGAAGCCATTTTCATAAAGGAAAGCAGGAGATAGGATGCGTGATAAACACCGTTTGATTTATGCCGCAATTACCGTTTCATTATTCTTATTGTCGGGCTGCGGTCTGCTATCCAATAGCGATGGTAGTCATGCAGAAACAGTGAAGTCAGAGAAACCGGAAAACCCAAAGGAACTAGGTGTAATAACAGTAATTGATCGAGCGGTCAAACAGCAAGAAGAGAAAAAAGGTTTAGAACTCGAATTTAAAATGGACCAAAAGATGGATATGATGGTAGAAGGCCAAAAGCAAAACTTAGATATGAGTATGGATATGTGGATGCAAGGGAGCCAGAATAGTGAAGATTTACATATGAAAGGAAACGCCAAGATTAATGGAGGGCCGATTCCGCTAGATATGGAAATGGAAATTTATCAAGTAGACGGCATGGTGTATACCAAAATAGGAAAGATGGGTTGGATGAAGGAGAAAGAGGATCAAGAAGGTGAAAGTGTCCAGTCACCACAGTCTTCTGATATAATGACCACTTTAGCTAAAATGTTTAAGTCAATTGGTGGAGAAGCGATACCTAAAGGGATTATTATGACAAAGGAAAATGGACATTATCGGGTAGAAATAACAAAAGCGTTCTTTCTCAAAAATCAAGAAATGCAAAAAGAATTGCTGTCAATGGTGGAGTCGCGTATAGAGGATTTAAAGAAAGACGGCGTGCAAATTAAAGAGGACCAAATTCAGTTTAACGAATTTAATCAAGTTGTCTATATAGATGAAGATACCTTTGAATATGACCGTATGGAGTTGATTTCAAACTTTACGATTCCTACGGAAAAAGACGGGGATGTTAATCTTGAGCAAAAAATTGATGCTCAATTTAAAGGTGAATTTAAAGGAGAAATCGTTGTTCCTGAAGAAGCGAAAAAATAAGATTAAAAAGCTCCGTTTCCTTAAAGCGGAGCTTTTTGTATGTATACACGGGAAAGAAGTTCCACAAAAAAGGTTTTGTGGTCTAAATTTTGGGAAATCATTGGTAGAGTAATGAAATATACCCGTTAGGTAAAGGATAAGAGATGAAGGTGTATTGACAAAAAAGGACTAAACTGTAATATTAAATATAGAATAGTTGTTACATATAAATCATTGTTATTTATAGCTTTTTATCCATCTGTTATAATACAGATTTAAAAATAAATAGTACAGATAGGAAGAAAGATGCAATTCAAACAGGGGTGAATAATTGATGGCAAAAACCAAACAAAGAACGGAAGGTTATGGCAGTGCAGAAGTAAAATTGCATGAAATTGAAGCACTTACCATACTATCACCAGAGGGTACTGTTCAAAATGAGGCATTAATGCCTGAATTAACGGATGAACAACTGATCGAGTTGATGAAAAGGATGGTCTTTACAAGGGTATGGGATCAGCGGGCAACAGGGCTTGCGCGTCAGGGTCGTCTTGGGTTTTATGCGCCTGTAGCGGGACAGGAAGCGACGATGATCGGCAGTCAGTTTGCGCTAGAGAAAGAGGATTTCATCCTGCCGGGCTATCGAGATATTCCTCAGTTATATTGGCATGGCTATCCCATGTACCAGGCTTTTTTATGGTCACGTGGTCATCAACATGGAGGAGAAATACCAGAAGATGTAAATGTCATGCTTCCACAAATTATTATCGGCGCACAATATGTACAGACAAATGGCGTGGCAATGGCATTTAAGCGTCGCAATGAAAAGCGTGTAGCGATTACATATACAGGTGACGGTGGGAGTTCACAAGGAGATTTTTATGAAGCGTTAAACTTTGCTGGAGTTTATGATCTGCCTGCCATTTTTGTCGTTCAAAATAATGGGTACGCAATCTCCACACCACGCGAAATACAAACCAAAGCAAGCTCTATTGCACAGAAAGGAATTGCAGCAGGAATTCGTAGCATACAAGTAGATGGTATGGATGTATTGGCTGTTTATAAAGTAATTGCGGATGCGGCTGAACGCGGTCGTAATGGAGAAGGACCTACTTTGATTGAAGCGATAAACTATCGTTTAGGCCCACACTCTATGTCAGGAGATGATCCAACACGCTATCGTAGTAATGATGAACAAACGGAGCATGAACAGACAGAACCACTGGTACGCTTCCGTAAATTTCTAACTGAAAAAGAGTTATGGAATGATGAGTTGGAAGAGCAAATCATTGAAGAAGCCAAACAAGAAGTAGCAAATGCAGTCAAAAAAGCAGATAAATATAAAAAAATGAAGATGGAAGATCTAATTGATTCTATGTTTGAAACCACTCCTCCCCACTTAGAAGAACAAAAGAAGCGCTTTTTAAAGGAGGATCAGTAAGATGCCACAAATGACAATGGTGAAAGCGATTAATGATGCGCTACGTGTAGAGCTAAAACGAGATGAAAATGTATTGATATTTGGTGAAGATGTTGGGAAGAATGGCGGTGTATTTCGCGTTACAGAACATCTACAAGAAGAGTTTGGTAATGATCGGGTTATGGATACACCACTTGCGGAATCAGGAATTGGGGGATTGGCAGTAGGATTAGCTGTACAAGGCTTCCGGCCAGTGGCTGAGATGCAGTTTATCGGATTTATCTTTGAGGCATTAGACTCCATTGCTGTACAAGCACCGCGGATGCGCTATCGTTCAGGTGGCCGATATCAAGCTCCGATTACGTTTAGAGCACCATTTGGCGGTGGTGTGAAGCCACCAGAATTACATGGGGATAGCTTAGAAGGAATCCTTTGTCAGACACCAGGTATAAAAGTAGTGGTACCGTCCAATCCTTATGATGCGAAAGGACTTATGATTTCAGCGATCAGAGAAAATGATCCTGTTTTTGTATTGGAACATCTTAAATTATACTTCTCTCAAAAAGGTGAGGTACCTGAAGGTGAGTATACGGTTCCGATTGGCAAGGCGAATACAGTAAAAGAGGGATCAGATGTAACGATTCTTACATATGGAGCCATGGTTCATACGTCGCTTAAAGCGGCTGAAATAGCAGAAAAAGAACGTGGTACGAAGGTTGAAGTGATCGATTTGCGTACCATTAGCCCATTAGATACGGAAGCTATTGTAGCATCCGTTAATAAAACAGGCCGTGCGATTGTCGTACAAGAAGCTCAAAAGTCAGCTGGGATTGCGGCTGAAGTGATGGCTCAAATAAATGAGCACTGCATTTTAAAACTAGAAGCTCCCGTAGAGCGTGTCACAGGTCCAGATACGGTTTTAGGATTTCCACTTATTGAGGAAGAGTGGCTACCAAGTCCAGCCAAAATTGTAAAGGCAATCAATCGAACACTTGATTTCTAAACGTTGGGAGGATATGGAATATGGCATACGAATTTAAATTGCCCGATGTAGGAGAAGGAATTCACGAAGGTGAAATCGTAAAGCTACATGTAAAAGAAGGCGATACAATTAATGAATTTGATATCTTCGCTGAAATTCAAACAGACAAGGCAGTGGTAGAAATCCCCTCCCCTGTAACAGGTACTATAAAAGAGCTAAAAATACAGGAAGGAGAAATCGCAATTGTTCATTCTACGATTGCGATTATGGATGTTGAGGGTGAAGAAGTAGAAGAAACAGAAGAAGAAACAGAAGAAGAGACAGAAGAAGAGACAGAATCTAAAGAAGCAAAAAAAGAAGAGAAAAAAGAGAAGGCAGAAGATAAACAAACTTCTTCCGCTCCAAATCAAGCGCATTCTGCCACGCATATCTATGCGATGCCCTCGGTTCGTAAATTCGCACGTGAGCAAGGAATAGATTTAAGCCAAGTTAAAGGTTCAGGAAAAAATGGACGGATCTTAGCAGAAGATGTAAAAGGCTTTAAAAACGAAGAACCAGCAGGAAAAGAAGAAAAGCAACAAACGAAGACAGAAGTAAATACCAAATCGACAGCACCTATAGCTGGAGAAGAGGAGCGCGTGCCATTACGTGGTATACGCCGAGTAATTGCTAAACGAATGGTGGAAAGTAAGCACACATCTGCCCACGTCAATATATTAGATGAAATTGACGTTACAGAATTGATTGAGCTAAGATCTTGGGGCAAAACAATAGCCAAAGATCGTAATACCAAGCTAACTTATCTTCCATTCATTATGAAAGCGGCGATTGCGGCCTTACGCGAATTCCCTATGTTAAATGCTTCAATTGATGAAGAGCGGGAAGAGATCATTTTCAAACATTATTATCATATCGGGATGGCGGCTGCTACTGATCAAGGTCTTGTTGTGCCTGTCATTCACGATGCAGATCAGAAGTCAATCTTTGACTTGGCTGATGAGGTTACCGATCTAGGCCTTCGTGCACGTGATATGAAGTTAAGTCCAGATGAAATGAAAGGAAGTACGTTTACAATTTCTAATCTAGGTGGATATGGAACACAATTCTTTACCCCTGTCATTAACCAGCCAGAGGTCGCGATTCTAGGAGTTGGAACTATTCAAGAAAAGCCGGCTGTGCGTGAGGGAGAAATCGTGGTTAGATCCTTAATGTACCTTTCTTTGACGTTTGATCATCGTTTAATAGATGGTGATGTTGCTGCTCGCTTTTTAGGTAAACTGAAACAGCTATTAGAAAACCCAAAACTCTTGATGATGGAGATGAGATAATATGGTAGTAGGAGATCTGGCGCAAGAAGTTGATGTGATCGTTATTGGTGCTGGACCTGGAGGCTACGTAGCGGCTATTCGTGCAGCACAGTTGGGGAAAAAGGTTACGATTGTGGACAAAGATACAGTTGGAGGCGTATGTTTAAATCGAGGTTGCATTCCTTCAAAAGCGTTTATTAGTGCAGGAGAACGTCTAGTGGGGATTCAATCAGCCGGTGAGATGGGCATAGAAGTAAGTGGTGAAGTCCAAGTGAATATGGAAAAATTAGTGGCTTGGAAAAATGGAGTTGTTAAAAAGCTCACCAATGGCGTTCAGCAATTACTAAAAGGAAACCAAATTGAAGTGGTTTCAGGCGAAGCTTATTTTAGTGGTTCAAACAGTGTTCGGGTTTCAAGTGACGACGCAAGTCAAACCTATAAATTCCAAGACTGTATTATTGCTACGGGTTCTAGCTCAGCTGAATTAAAATCTTTACCTTTTGATGGAAAAAGAATACTTTCATCCACAGATGCCCTGAACTTAACAGAAGTGCCTACTAAATTAGTGGTAGTGGGTGGCGGATATATTGGACTAGAACTGGGAACTGCATTTGCAAAATTAGGAGCAGAAGTGACAATTTTAGAAGGTACGAAGTCGCTCTTGCCCGGTACAGATTCGATGTTGACGAAAATGGTTGCGAGAAAGCTAAAAAAATTAGGCGTTAAAGTGGTTACAGAGGCGATGGTGAACAGTGGAGAGGTAGACGGTGACACGGTTTCGGTTGAAGCTGACGTGAAAGGTGAAACACAAACTTTTACGGCTGATTATTGTTTGGTAGCGACAGGGCGTAAACCAAATACGGCTGAGATTGGTTTAGATGTTGCCGAAGTTCAACTGGATGAGCGTGGCTTTATACAAATCGATAAACAATGTAAAACCAATATCGACCATATTTATGCAATTGGAGATTGTGCTGGTGGGGATCTACTTGCCCACAAAGCCAGTTATGAAGGCAAAGTGGCGGCTGAAGTGATTGCAGGTCAAAATAGTGAAATCGATTACCAAGCGATGCCGTATGTGATTTTTAGTGATCCAGAAATCGCTTATACCGGTTTGTCTGAAGCTGAAGCCAAGGAGCAAGGATTCACACCTGTAACGAGTCGTTTCGCTTTTCAGGCAAATGGGCGTGCACTTTCGATGAATCAGACAGATGGTTTTGCGCAAGTGATTGCCGATGAGGAAAGTAAACAAGTATTAGGGGTTCAAATTGTAGGTCCAGAAGCATCTACATTAATAGCAGAAGCAGTATTCGCCGTTGAAATGGGTGCACATGTTGATGATTTAGCACTCACGATCCACGCCCATCCAACCCTATCAGAAGCCTTAATGGAAGCTGCTGAGGGCATATCGGGGCATGCGATTCATATGGTAAACAAGAAGAAAAAATAATGGACAATTGAAAAGTGTGATTAAATATTAGTCGTTTCGATCGAGGGAAATATCGAGCGTGCCACATGAAAAAATCATGAACATCGACACGCTTGCTTGAATATGCAGATCAGCCCTATTCTTAGGTGTGATCTGCTTTTTTATTGATATAAAACAAATACCTATAACAATAAAATTCAATAGTGTTGATTATCCAAATTTAGGAAGTGTATTTTGAGCGGAAATGCCTTTGAGCCGTACCTAGCGAAGCCAACAACCTGTTTGACCGATAGGGAGTTTTGGGAGCGCTGTAAGGTTTTGGCGGAGCGGTCTTTTTAGCTGCTTTGCAAGGCGAAAGTGCATGGAGAGCAAAGTACACGACGCTGAAATGGAAAAATAATGCAAATGAATACGCTTGAATAAAATTATAAAAAAAATAGCTTGTAAAATCTCTAAAAAGAGGAAGGAAATTGATCATCGTTTATGGAAATGTGTAAGTCCCTAAATGAAATACTGTAAACAGCTTGTTGATCGGCAAATTAACTGAGGTGAGTAAGGTATTATTTCAGTCGTGTTGATGACTCAAAATACACCACAGTCAAATGGGGAAATCATGCAAAATACTTCCTTATTCACTTAAAGAAGAGACAGATGACGAATGCAGGAAGCACTTCTATTTAACGGAATGAATGAAGGAGGAAAATAAACAGTGAAAATGGGAGAGCTCATTCCAGTTTTGAATCAGTGCAACGTGAAAATTCGTAATCTAGAAGTTAATAAAATGGACAAAGCTCAATTGCGATTTGTTTTTCAATTGGTAGATATTATTTTAAAAAGTCAAATTGATGATTCCAACTGGGGCAGGCAGGAATTTAAACAATATCAAAGTAGCTATACACGCAAGAAAATTTTAAGTATTTGGAAAAACGGCCGTGGTCAATGGCTTTCACGTATACACTTTGCGAATAGCTCGGAAGAAGTATTAATTGACTTATATGAAGAAATAGAACCATTACTTTTTCATTGTTGTCAGGAGGAGTATACGAAAGTAAAACATAAAGATAAGTGGATCGCTTTCCGTATATTTTTGTGGCACCAAGAATGGATTACTCATCATTTGCGTCTCTTTCAAGATAAAAAATATTGGACAGAGTTGATTGATGTGGTAGAGAAAATGGATGAAAAAATAGCGAGATAGAGAAAAATAAAAGAGGGTCAAGTTTCTTGTAGCGCACATGATGATGTGGATTCGTGTTAGTGGTTAAACTTTGTGTTTTAGGTGTGTATGAACCAAGGGTAAATAGGCATCGTCGATCAAATGGACAATTCATACACTTGTAAGGCTTACTTATGTATAGGTTCAAAGATTTGATCAGAGTTTTTACGTGTATCATTAAGTAGAAAACTCTGTTTTTTGGTATGCTAATTTATAAAAGAAGGAGAGAGAAAATGAAAACAAAAATAATGATTGAAGTTAGGCCGACAGAAATTGATAATATGGGACATGTGAACAATGCCAAATATCTTGAATATATGGAATGGAGCCGTGAAGATTGGTACAACAAGTCCCATTTGCCGTTTCAAACTTTTGCAGATATGGGAATTGGAACGGTTACCGTTCATATTTCGATTAATTATCGTAAAGAAGCTACTTTGGGACAACATCTAACGATATCGACTGAGCCGATAAGAATAGGAAGAAGTAGTTATGTACTAAAACACGAAATAGTTAACGAGAAGGACGAATTAGTAGCAGATGCAGAAGTAACGAGTGTAACGATAGATTTAGCATTACGTAAATCAGTAGCACTTCCTGAGCAACTGCGCACCCGATTCCAGTCAAGTGGATCATAAATAGGAGGCGTATCTATGATTGTGCGATTGATGAGGGAACGTTTTATAGTTGTTGAGCAACATAAACATGGCTTAATAGCCGGAGAACTCGCGCGCCATATGTCTTTCACACCTGTACCGTTAAATTCTGTTTTATATGCGATTGCACAACATGATCGAGGTTGGCAAAAACTAGATGAAGAAATGAAGTGGGATGAAAAAAAACAAATGCCCTATTCTTTTGCTACTTATCCACAAACACCCAAGATAGCTGCCTATACAAATGGCATTGCGGAAGTTGAATCTGTAGATGCATATGCGGCATGTTTATGTAGTCTTTTTTATGCTACTTTTTTTAAAGAGAAATCAGATCAAGAGGCGATACAGTTTAGGGATAGAGAGCAAGAAAGACAATTGCGTTTAATGACACATATGCCAAAAAAGGATCGTGACCAATTAAAGACCAATTTGGAGCTCCTTCAATTTTGCGATGATCTCTCACTCTCTTTATGTTTTAATCCATTTGGAGAAGCTGAGCATCCTTGGTTTAAAAATGGGATTATGTTCCAAGGAGAAACATATAATTGGAAGTGGATAGATGCAAACCACTTAGTATTAACCCCTTCTTGTTTCGGTTCCTTGTTTTCTGTGTGTATTCCTTATCGAATTGTAAATCAAAAACGTCAAATTGTAGAAACGGGTATGAAGCGTTTATATATAGAATAAAAGGACTCCAAACTAAACAGCTAAAAGAGGTTGAAAGGTGAATATATCTGGCTTTAATCATCTCACTTTAAGGGTAAATAACATAGAGAAGAGTTTGTCTTTTTATATAGGGATTTTAGAAGCACAACTGGTACATCGTGGTAGGCGAGACGTATATCTAACATGGGGAGATATGTGGATTTGCTTACTTGAAAAGCCAGATCTTCAGCAGGTACCTAGCTTAGGGCTGGACCACATTGCATTTACGGTAGATGAAGCTACTTTTCATACTTGGAATCGGGAATTACAAAGGAAAGGTGTATCCATCGTGAGAAAAGCAGTCTTTCGTGGTGGGGGATGGTCATTGCAATTTGAAGATCCTGATGGTATTTGTTTTGAGTTGTTTACAGGAAATCTGGAGACACGCATGAAAGATTGGAATTAACCACTTCAGCTGAAATGATGTTGTGCACGATTGTACGGTACTTTAAGGGAAGAGGGGTTTCATTGATTAAACAAAAATGGCTTTCACTCGTCGTATTTATCGTTTTATGCTTCACTGTTTCGATCTTAGGCGCTCTATTTACGGAAACGGGTGCTGGCTCTTGGTATGATCAATTGGTAAAACCAAGCTTTAATCCTCCTAATGCGGTTTTCGGTCCAGTCTGGACCGTGCTATACTTATTTATTGCGCTATCTGGCTGGTTGATTTATCTCAAAGAGCCGAGTCCACTCCGTACCAAAACAATGGTTATTTTTATCGTTCAGCTATTGTTAAATTTCGCTTGGTCCCTCATATTCTTTGGTTTTCAACAAATTGGAGTGGCTTTCTTTGATATCGTGGTGCTATGGCTTGTTATTCTCTTATATATACAGACTGCGCGGCAACTTTCTAAAGTGGCAGCATGGTTGTTTGTTCCATACGCATTATGGGTGAGCTTTGCTACCTTGTTAAACGGCGCAATCTGGTTATTAAATGTTAGCTAATTATACTAGTTGTTGAAAATCGCGGATGCGTTACTGGAAAAAAATACACAATTTAGACCAGAAACTTGTGGGTTTTTGTTGAAGCAAACTTAATTTTTGTAATATTATAGGAGGTATAAGGTACTATGGTAGTTGCCAAGGAGGGCAAAAAATGAATACTTCGAAAGGAAGAAATCGTAATCAAACGTCTTTGATCAGAACGCGAGGTTCCTCCTATCGTGACTTATTGAGACAATTTGATTTAGAGGAAAATGACCCGAACCGTAGGAACCGCAGAAAAAAACAATTCATACGACCCGCACGATTATCCAATGCTGCCGCCACGGTCTCCCTTTGTCTTGCAACAGGTATGTCGATTGGTATCGGAACAGCTTTTGCGGATAAAGAAGTCGTTCCAAGTGAGAAGCCACTGGATGAAGCACCTGCCAAAATTAAAGTAGAAGAGCAACAAGTTGAATCGGTAGAAAGAGAGGTAGAGCGTTCAATCTCAGAAACAAAACCGAGTGAAGGATCGGACAAAAAAATAAAGGAAGAACCAACTACACAACAAGTGAAAGAAAAGCCTGTTGAACAAACGCAATCTAAGCCTATCGAAGAGATTCCAAAGCAAGAAAATACAGCTAAGCCGGAAGCATCCAGCACAGAGACTGGAAATACAGCTAAGCCGGAAGCATCCAGCACAGAGACTGGAAATACAGCTAAGCCGGAAACATCCAGCACAGAGACTGGAAATACAGCTAAGCCGGAAGCATCCAGCACAGAGACTGGAAATACAGCTAAGCCGGAAACATCCAGCACAGAGACTGGAAATACAGCTAAGCCGGAAACATCCAGCACAGAGACTGGAAATACAGCTAAGCCGGAAACATCCAGCACAGAGACTGGAAATACAGCTAAACCGGAAACATCCAGCACAGGGACTGGAAATACAGCTCAAACGGGTCAATCAGATAAA
This sequence comes from Polycladospora coralii, assembly GCF_014773435.2. Lineage (GTDB taxonomy): Bacteria > Bacillota > Bacilli > Thermoactinomycetales > Thermoactinomycetaceae > Polycladospora > Polycladospora coralii. The sequence continues at coordinate 91,391 of NZ_JACXAG020000002.1, forward strand.
AACGATGGAGCAAGTGCAACCAACCCAAGTACCCCTACAGAGTCAAGCACAGCCGATGAGCCGAACTCGGATCATGATATACAAACAGTGGATGGCGGGGAACTTCCAGATACCGCTGGTAATGACATGAATGGTGTGTTAATCGGAGGGGTCTCGGCGTTAATTGGTGGTGCATACTTTTTACGGCAGCGAAAGGTTGAAAAAAATTGAATGTCAAAAAGTGGGCCGCATCCCTGATGATTATAGTGGGAGCGGCCTATGCGAGCTATTCGGCCCTTCATTTTATATGGCAGAGGCAAATTGTGAATGAGATAAAACCTGTAGCTTCTAAACCTGTTGTGATCGACAAGAAAAAGCAGTTGATATGGGAGGAAAGACCTACACAAGGGGAGCATTTTGCTGATCTGATCATTCCAAATCTAAATGCACAAATTCCGATTATTGAAGGTACAAATGAAGATGAGTTGGAACAAGGAATCGGGCATTATGCAGGAAGTGTATTGCCAGGTGAACATGATAATTCAGTGTTATCAGGACATCGGGATACCGTTTTTCGGCGGATTGGAGAACTTAAAGTGGGTGATGAAATTCATGTGCGTGCACAGCAAGATACATTTGTTTATCGCATTACAAAAACATGGATTACCAAGCCTGATGATCGAACGGTGATCGTATCTCATGATGAACCCATCCTAACACTAACCACTTGTTATCCATTTCAATATGTAGGAACAGCACCAGAACGTTACATCATTCAATCTAAGCTTGTAACATCGAAATAGGGGAGGGAGTATATTGCGATCCCATATGAAGCAAAAAGGAATGCGTTTCCTTTTTTGGGGGGTAATTTTATACACAGCGTTAAGTACAACCGTGGTCTGGTTGTTGCAATTTCAATTAATCCCTAGCCCATCATCCTCAAACCCAGTGCAAGCAGAACAGCAGGAGCAAAAGCCGGCTATAAATGTGAGTGAGACCGCTTTTGCAGAGCAATTTACACGGGAATATCTATTTTGGACGAGAGGGAATGAAGAGGCCAGAGCAGAACGGTTAAAAAGCTTTTGGAAACCGAAGATGGATGTGCAAGGTGGACTGTCCTTTGATGATGCCGCATGGAATTCTTATACAAGGAACGTAGATGTATGGGAAGTAAAAGAACGAGCGGATGGGAGTAGTATCAAAGATTTGATCGTCTTCGCAGAGACTGTGCTAACCAACGTTAACAATGAACAACAACAAAAGCGTGTAGATCGCTATCTAGCCGTTGCGATTAGGCCAGCAGGAGAAACTTATATAGTAGTGGAAACGCCTCATTTCGTGCCAGCTCCGATTGCTACAGTGACAGAGTCAGTTGTAACCGAAGAAGAAGTAAAAAAGGCTGTACCTGATCAGATTCGTCTCGAAGTAGAAAAATTTGTTACATCATATTGGAAAGTATATACAACAGGTAGTCCAGAAGAAATTGGGTATTTTCATAAAGATAATACACCTGTAGAAGGTTTAACCGGGGTCGTTCGTTTTGAAAAACTGGAAAATTTAAAGGTATATCAAAATGAAGAAGATATATACGATGTTGAATTTGACGTACGGTTAACGGACTTAGCATCTGAAGCTGAGCTGATCACGCATTACACCGTTCATCTCATACAAGAAGGGGATCGCTGGTATCTCACACAAATAAGAGAAGGGGAGGTTGATTCGAAGTGAATTTTTATACCATGTGGTTACTGGCTGAAGGACCAGGTAAAAAGTTGCAAGAAACGGTTGGGGGGGAAGTGGGCGCGCTTTTTTTTCTAGCTGTGATTATCATTAGTTTAACTTTATTTTGGAAACGTGCATTTACAGCATTTATTGGATTTGCCTTATTTGCGATGCTGGTTAGTGTTTTTATCTTCCAGCCACAATTAATCTCTTCCTTGGGGTCAGATGCATTTAAATGGTTGTTTGAGGCGTATCTCAAATGAGGCAGATACGTATTTATAATCAAGTTTTTCGTGTAGAAAAAACGGTTTATTCCATGCAAGGCGTCCATCTACCATTTCCAGTCTCTTATCGTCAGATGGCCTTTTTTGTGGGGGCATTGTTTATCATGATCCTTTTGAATAAATTTCCACCCATTAGTTGGATCGACTTGTTTTTGGTCAAATTTATTGCGATTCCGGTACTTGTAGCATGGTTTTTCACACGAAAAACATTAGATGGAAAAGCACCACATCGGTTCCTATTACGTTATCTCGAACACTTTTTTGCTGCACATCATTTTGCACGTTATCGTGAGCTCGAACACCCGCATAGAAGCGGTTATCAATATGCGCATGATATCGCATACAGAAAGACAACGCGAGGTGAGTCATAGATGGCGCGTATCATATTTCCAGTTAAATATTTTGAACATAATTTAGTGTTTGGGGTAGACGGTGCTGTTTATGCCTACTATGAACTTCAACCCTATCACTATGATTATCGATCAGAAGATGATCAGCTCAGCTTACATGCAAACCTAGAAGCTTTTTACTGGAATATCCATTCAGAAACGCATGCATTGGTGGTACCTGTTAACCAAAGTTTAGCAGAGCTGCGAAATGATATGAACCGGCAATTATCGGAAGAACTAGCAGAAACCGGAAATCAAATCATTGATTTAAGTGTGGATCACCTTCAAGGAAGGGAAATTCATCAAAATCGCTTTTTTATTGGTGTAAAACTAAAACCAGCTTCAATTCGGGGAGAGTCATTTTTACGTCAATTCTTATATAACTTGAAAGATTTTAAGCGCTATCTTCTCAATCAATCGGGGACAGATATGGATGAGATATATGAAGAAGAAATTCATGCTTATCAGATTCAAGAAGAGCTGATTTATTCACGTTTAACAAGCTATTTACGTGCGAGACGGGTAGTTAGCGAAGATATCGAATGGCTAATCCGACGTAATTTTTATCGTGGGATTGGCGAAGCACCGATCAGAAATGATTGGCAGCCTTTTACTCAGACCATAGAAATAGATGGACGCCGCGCTAAGCGTCCAGACCGAGATGTTTTAACCTTGACAGAAGGGCGATTTGATGACTCGCATGGACGGCGTCTAATTGTAGAACAACATTTAGATGGTGGAACTAAAAAAGGATATATGGCGTTTCTTACGATTTCGCATATCCCTGATAAAACCAATTTTCCAGGAACCGAGTGGATATACCAACTTCAAAAATTGGCTTTTCCAGTTGAAGCCTCCATACGGACTACTACAATCGAACACGGTAAAGCGTTAAGTCATGTTTTAAATAAGAAAAAAGAATTAAAAGCCGAAGATGAGCATGCGATTGAGAGCGGTGAAGAAACAGCCTATCACATTTTAAATAGCCGCCAAGAAGCAAGTGAATTAGAAAGTAATTTACGAACAGATAAATTCCCGCTACTTCGTACCTCTATTGTGATTTGTCTATCGGCAACCTCGATGGAAAAATTAGACTTACGCATTCAACTGGTAAAAGACTTATATAGTGATGATATGATTCAAGTTGAAGTTCCCTATGGGGATCAGTGGAGAGGATTTAACGAGTTCATTCCCGGTGCAGATCGTCTGATCACCGATTATATTCAATATATGGAACCAGCAGCCGTAGCGGCTAGTATGCTGGGTGCAACCAGGCAGTTAGGAGATGGACAAGGACATTTAATCGGGATGTCTGGTAACCTACCAGTCTTCTTTCAGCATGATCGAGGTCCTAAAGATGAGAAGTTAAGTTCTACTGCTTCAGCGGCTTTTATTGGTTCGCTGGGAGCAGGAAAGTCCCTAGGTGCTAATTTATTGGCCTATCAAGCGCTATTAAATGGTTCTAAAGTACTCATTTTTGATCCCAAGGATGAACGCGCACATTGGCCCCAAATGTTACCTGAGCTGCGTGGGATTACAAACGTTGTAACCTTGCGTGCGAGTGAAGAAGACAGAGGGAAATTAGATCCCCTTATGGGGGTGCGTTCGCATAGTGATAAAGTAGCTGCAGCAGAAACGGCCAAACGCATTTTACAATTTATCGTGCGCGCAGCTGATGGCACTTATGAAGCGATTGTCATTGGAAAAGCGGTCGACTATGTGTTAAAGCAACCCGCACCCTCAATGATGAAAGTGATTGAAACGTTACAAGAGAGTAAAAAAACAGCGCCGGAAAAAAGACAAGATGTGTTAGAAGAGATCATTGATGTTTTAAATTACCTTGCTATTTCTGGACAAGGCCAACTGCTCTTCGGTGATGGGAGCCAAAAGGCAATCGATTTATCGCAACCGCTCACGATTTTACAAGTAGAGGACTTAAAACTTCCAGAAGAAAGTCAAACCAACTATGGTCGGATGTCTATCGCCTTACTAATGGCCATATCTGATTTTTCACGGCGGTTCTCTAATCAATCATCTGATCATTTTAAGTTGGTCTTATTTGATGAATCGTGGCGATTAGCTAAGGTTCGCGAAGGTAGATCGATCTTGGAAGAGCTGGTGCGAACCGGCCGCAGTAAAAATGCAGGAATCTATCTGATTAGCCAAAACGCAAAAGATATGTTGGGTGAAGAGATTCGTTCCAACTTAGGCTGTCGGTTTGTGTTTCGATGTCGCGATCAAAAAGAGGCAGAAGCGGCCTGTCAAATATTAGGTATAGAAGCTAACGAGACGCATATTGAACTCGTTCGTAACTTACCTACAGGTCATTGTCTAATGGCAGATCTTGAAAAACGAGTCAATGAACTCGAAATGATGGTACTGGATCAACGACTCTTCCGTGCATTTGATACACGTCCGGGCACACCCAAAATACAGATATGAGAAAGGAGGGAGGGTCATGTGGAGAAAGTGGGGGAAACGGATTGGTATCATAAGTGCGCTATGTATTCTCTTCATTTGTAACGCGAGTACGGTATATGCCGAGCCAGAGACAGAAAGTGAAGGATACAATTTAATTACGGATGTACTAACCGTATTCCCCGATGAACAGGTAAAAGAGGCTGAAAGCAAAGGGTATGAAACGCAGTTTGTCCAATATGAACCGAGCCGCTATAACTTAGAAATTTTTGTGGAGGAAAAATCATTTACTGATTTTGATGGCAAAATTAGTGATCAAGCTTATGTCTTTATGAATGAGTTGAACAACTTTATTTGGCAAGGGCTGGTTACGTGGAATTTTACGGTGATCATGATCGTCGAAAATGCTTTTTCACTAGATATCGTAGATCAATTTGCAGATGCGGTTGAAAAAGCAGTGCAACAATTGGCAGGTTTTACGGGTTCAGGATATGGAAGCACAGGGATAATGGGTAATTTTTTAACCCTGATGATTATTATCGCGGGTGCGTGGATTGCATATACCGGCTTAGTGCAAAAAAAGGCGGGCGATGCCCTCACGGGGATGTTATCCAGCGTTTTGATTTTAGTGTTAGGGCTCGCGTTTTTTGCTAATGTAAGTGGTGTCATGCGCTATTTTAACGATATTAGTAGTGGATTAAGTCAAGAGTTGATGGGGGTAGGCATCCAGTTTCAAGAGGAGCTAACGGATGATGAAAATAGTTATCCAGCTGAAGTATCTTCATTAGTCATCTCCGATAAATTGTATGACATGATGATTTATGAGCCTTATCTCATGCTGCAATACGCCAAAACCTCTGAAGATCCACTCCTGACAACCGATCGGATCCAAAAAATTTTAAAGCATAAGCCGGGAAGTACAGCACGTGATCAAGCGGTTAAAGCGGAATATGAAGGAACTGCTGGAGCAGGACCCAATGGTATGGTGAGTACGCAAGGTGTTTTTCAGCGCTTAACACTGCTCATGTTGCTTTGTGTTTCACACCTTATTTTGGGGTTACTATTTTTTATCATTGCAGGAACGATGCTGGTTTACCAATTTTTATTTGTCCTCATCTCACTCTTTGCTCCCTTTGCCTTTCTAATGGGTTTAAATCCAGCTTGGTCTAGTGTGGTGACCAATTGGTTTAAAAAATTCATCGGTTTTCAACTGATTAAACTGATTATCGGGGTGTTCTTTAGTATGCTCCTCACCGTTTCCCAATTTTTATACCAAATGGCGCCACCATCAGATACGGGGTATGTGTGGACCATTTCGATGCAACTCATTTTAGTGGTTGGAGTGATCTGGAAACGCGATGAACTCTTCAGCATTATGAAAGCGCCGATGGGGAAAGAGAAGAAGGGTGGAGGCGATTTAAATGTCGAAGTGCCGATACAATATGTGACAAAATATACGGATCGTATAACAGATCAAATTCAGAGGTTTAAAGTGAGAAAATAGCATTCTCGATGAGAATAGGGAGGATATCGATGTTTAACACCCAATTACCAAGTGGAAGGAGGCGTTTGTTCCTCCTGATCTTATTCGTCTTTATTATTGTGGGGTTTTCAACTAAATATTTTTTGTATGAATGGGGTTTAGTCGCTCAAGAAGAGTCACGGCCAGTTGAAAATGAGGTTGAGCCAGAAGCGGCGTCATCAAGTAGCGGCTATACGGATATGGAAATTACGGAGGCTAAACAACAAGCTGAGATTTTTTTACGCTTATACACCACCGATCAAGCTAACTCCGAAGCTAGTCGCCTATCTGCTATACAAGAAATCACGACGCCTGACGTATATGAATGGATTGTGGCTGAAACAAAAAATGGCCGACCGCTTGCGGAAACCCCGATACGATCTTTTCGCCAATTTGGGCAAGTGGGATGTACAGCCGAGCGGTTAGGGGTAGTATGTTTAATCGAAACAATTATCGAAGAAAAAAAGCAAGCAGTGGATCCCATCCTAATAGAACGTGTATATCAATTACAGTTAGAAAGAAAAGAAGCACAGAAATGGGTAATCAAGGAGGTGGAGGTACGTGGGAGCTTGGAATAATCAAGTGAAGCAGTTGCAAAGGCGGATGCAGCCTCTCCCACCTAAAAAAAATGTTGGCATAAAAGGAGTTGTCGGTGTTGTCATTTTCATTCTCCTGGGTGTGCTATTTGTCTTTATTCTACTCGTCACGAACTTATTTCTTACGCTGTTTACAACACCGCCTCCGATGTCGTCCTATAAAGACTGGGAAATAACATCCGATTTTCCAGCTGTGGGCCAAAAATATCTGCCTATTTATCAAGAGGCTGGCCAAAAATATGGTGTCCCGTGGCATATATTAGCAGCGATTCATAAAGTGGAGACGGATTTTGGTCGCAACTTGAGCAAAAGTAGTGTAAATGCAGAAGGTCATATGCAGTTTATGGATAAAACGTGGGTAGGGTGGAGTTATCCCGGCGGGACACGTTTAGGCGACTTACCTGATCATGTCGATGTAACGAATCTTGACTTAATCAAAAAATATAAAGGATACGGTGTTGATGCAGATGGAGATGGTGTAGCGAACCCCTATGACCCTGTCGATGCGATTCATGCTGCTGCCAAATATTTGGCGGCCAATTACCAAGATGGAGAAGATTGGTTTGCCCGTGACGGTGCGATTTGGCAGTATAACCACGATTATGAAAATTATGTACTGAAAGTAAAATCTTATGCGGAATCCTATGCAATGCCTGTTCAGAAGGGGCAAGATATCGAAGTAGCAGCAGGTTCATTTATCTGGCCGCTGGAAGGCGGAAGGATTACATCTAAGTTTGGTAATCGATTTCATCCCATCAAAAAAGTATATCAATATCATTCGGGGATTGATATAGGAAAACCGGCGAATAGTCCGATTTTTGCTAGTCATAGTGGCGTGGTGATCGAGTCGCGTTCTTCAACGGGATATGGTTGGAAAATAATCATTGATCACGGGAATGGCTATCAGACCCTGTACGCCCATATGGAAGATCACGACGTGAAAGTGAGGGCAGGGCAACGTGTACAAAAAGGAGATGTGATCGCCTTAGTGGGAAGTAATGGCTGGAGTACCGGCCCGCATTTGCATTTTGAAGTGCGGCTTAATGATCAGTTATTAGACCCACTTACTCTTGTTCAACCAACGATTACCACACAGCGGGAGTAGAAAATACACAACTGGCAAATGGATAGGCGGATAAAAAATGGAAAGGTGGGAGATGATGTTTCCGTGGAATAATTTGCCCAATGGTGAAGATAAAGTGTTGGGATGGGTAGCTAAAATCTTTATGGGGTTGCTCGTAATAAGTGGAATTGGATTAGGCTTGTTTCAATTGTGGGTGTTTCTCGATCAAAAATTAGATAATGCCAAAGACTCACCTACAGCGACCGCAGCACTGGACGACATGTTGAGCTCCGCGTGGGGTTTTATCTTATTATGGTGGCCGCTTCTTATGTTTATTTTGATTATCGGCGTTTGCATTTCGGTCGGCAGTCGGTATGTGATGAAATCAAAGTATCGTCAGCGAGCTACAAAGGGTGTTAAATATTTGCAAATTTTGCCGTCTAAAGATGTCCGGCTAGAGTTAGAAAAAATTTCGGAGCTCACCCGTACTTTTGGCCGGATGGCTAGACCGTGGCAGTTACGCTGGAAATATGGCATTCCTTGGTTTCGCCTGCGGTTTGCGATTCCGCCAGATCGAAACGAAATAGGGATCTATCTGGCTTATCCACAAGACAAAGAAAATAGTGTGAAAGATACCTTACGAAGTGTATATGCTTCGGCAGAAATACACGATTTAAATGCGGATCAGTTTCCTTCACCAACGACAGGTGGGACGGGTGGTCATTTTCTCTTTCACTTTGGTCGACGTAAAGGGTTACCACTGGCATCACTTCATCAGCAAAAACAGAGTCAGTTGGGAAGTATTTTAAACTGTTTGCGTCCTGGGACATATCTCGATCTCCACTTTGCACCCGTACGTTGGAAAGACCTAGAGGATCGAACAGATGATGCGTATGACAGCTTAAAAAGTAAAAAAATGAAAGATATGGATCCCGAAGAAAAAGCACGTCGCGTAAGTTTGACACAACGTATGACAGGGCGTGAGCTTACTTTTACCGTGAGACTCTCCTTGTGGTCTAATCACGAAAAGGCTGATTCTGTGGTTCGTTCTACAGCTGAATCGATTGAAACAGCGGTGAACTACGATGGTGCGATTTGGTTTTTACGCCAAAAATATTGGAATCCATTAGCAGATCAAAATTTAGTCCCCCTTCCATGGCCATTTACAACGATGACTTGGACATCGGATGAAATTTCAACCTTATTTCATATTCCACCGGGGGATCATTATATTTATACGGAACCCAAAGAGAGCAGTGATGCTCGTGGATATGTGCTTCATTTGCAAGAAAATCAACGTTCAATCGCTGCCGATGAGTTAAATGAAGGTGTTTTAATTGGAAATATTCATCATCCGATGGGGAAACGTGAGGTGCGTGTCAATCACGAACAATTAGCAAAGCATTACATCTTAACAGGTGCTAGCGGTATGGGAAAATCGAGCTTATCTGTAGAAATGATTCAATCGATATTAGATGATTGGTTAGCCGATCCAGACCAACACCCCGGCTTCACCATTATCGATCCAGCGCGTGAACTTGTTCCCATCATCGAAAATCGGTTACGTATTGCTGAAAAAATGGGAGTCTCGCTGCCTAAAGACAAAATTCATCACTTTAACTTGGCTCAAGATACGAAATATGTACCCGCCTTAAACCTGCTGCACAAAGTAGAAGGTATGACGAGTAACATGCTGGCCCAACAAACGGCAAAAGTGCTGGTCACAGAATTGAGTAGCAATGAAGAATCTTTACTCCGGTCCCGCCGGTTGATGGGCGTAGCGATACAAAGCTTACTAGAAGATGAGGAGCCACATACGATTCTAGGGATCGATGATCTATTTCGTAATTTAGACTTCCGTAATAAAGTCCTGAAAAAAGTGAAAGATCCGTATGTGAAGCGGTTCTGGTTAAACTCAGATGAACAAGAGTTGAAACGCGACGCCGAGCCGGTACTACACCGAATCGATCGATTACTGCAAAAACCAAAAATGCGTCGTATCTTATGTCAAAAAAATATGACACTTGATATTCAAAAATATATGGATGAAGGTCACTTGGTATTTATTGATACTTATGGCATGAAAGATTATGATTTGCGTGTGACTGTAGGTCATCTGATTAATCAGTATCACCAAGTCTCTAAACGAAGAGAAGCAGGGGCTAGATTTCATCATTTATTGATTGATGAAGCACAAATGTTGGAGCTACCATTGCTGACCGAAATTTTATCAGAGGATCGTAAATATGCATATGGAATTGGGATGATCACCCGTGAAATTGATCAGCTCAAAAACCAAGACTTATTACAAGCGATCCGGACCAATATTGGGATGATTATAAGTTGTGGTCAGACCGAAGGATCTGATGAAGTAGAGGCATTGACCAGAGGATATCTAAAAGCTCCTTTTTTGGAACGTTTACCGGAGCGACATGCAGCCTTATATATGCGTGGAAAACGGAATCAACGTAGCGAAGTCAAAACATGTGTCGTCCAAAATGAACCCCCGGATGTTTATAAAGCAGATGGGACGAAGGCGGATTATCGTACACATGAAAAGGATCAACTGATGCTGTGGGGACTGTCATGGGGTGAAGAGATGATGGAGACCGCTACAGAAGTGAGACCGATTGCAGATGTTGATGAAGAGATAAAAGATTATATGAGCAAGACCCTACTCTCACCACGTCAGTCTACAGATACAGCAGAAGGTTCGTAATAAATTTTCTAGTAGTGAAATGGGGTGAGGCAGAATGTTTGGGTTTTTTAAATCTCTCTTTCGTTTCTTAGGTAGTTTATTTTCAGTTGTAGAAATGTTTTTTTTGTCTTTTTTAATAGGTAGAAGTTTTCATTCGGCCTCTTTAGCGATAGTTGTATTTGTTACATTAGCGGTTACCTTATATTTTTGGGCTATCTTTACACGTATGATTGCATGGGGAATCGTTGGTTTTATTGTCCCATTTAATCAAACCCCCGATGAGTTTTTTTACAGTGTATTTATCGGTGTGCTATGTGTAGGCATACGCTTTGCAGTTGGATATGTTTATCAATATTTACGAAAATTAACGGCATAGTTTGCGTAAATCCCCTCAATTCACTTTGAATTGAGGGTAAATTTTGAGTAAAAAGGGAGTATGAAAATGTCGTACAAAGTACTTATTGTAGAAGATGAACGCAAAATTGCGGATGCCATTCAAATTTACTTACAACCATATGGTTATGAAGTTTATGTGGTAGAAGATTTCACCTGTGTGGAAACGTATTTTGCTGAAGTAAACCCTCATCTTGTACTCTTAGACGTGAACTTACCCTATGTGGACGGGTTTTATCTGTGTCGTAAAATACGAGAATCTTCAGCAGTACCGATTCTATTTTTATCAGCTCGTAATGGAGATATGGAAAAGATTATGGGGATGGATAGTGGTGCGGACGATTATATGACCAAACCCTTTCTATTAGAAGTGCTACATGCTAAAGTAAAAGCTTTACTTCGCCGTACTTATGGAGAGCTAGCTCACGTAAACCCGTCCTATTTACAGATTGGGGAATTAAAACTAGGGATAGAGACCTTGCATCTTTGTTATCGAGACAAAGAGGTGCAAGACTTAAGTAAAAATGAATGGAAGCTACTTCATTTGCTGATGAGTAAACCGGAGCAAGTGATAACCAGGGAAGAATGCTTAACCGCCTTATGGGATGATCAGACATTTGTCGATGATAATACGCTCACTGTAAATGTTACGCGAGTTCGTAAGAAGTTAAGGGCGTTAGGATTAACTGATGTTATTGAGACGAAGCGTGGAATCGGGTATCAGTTCCATTCTGTACTAGTAGGTGTAGCCCAATGAGCCAGGTATTATATGTATGGCTACAAGCAAACCGCTCCTATATGCTATTTTATTTGGGACATACCTTTTTCCTACTCTCTTATTTTTTATTGCTATTTTCTTTCAAACCTATTGTTTACAAACAGGTATGGGAACAGCTACCATACCTCTTTATGGCTTCCTTTGTTTTTTTTGTCCTATTTTTTACTGTGCAATTGATGCGCAAATATGATTTTTATAAAGGACTGCTTCAGATGCACAGCGAGAAACCTAAATTTTCCCAGATGCTTTTTCCAAATGTCGTGCATGTAGAAGATAAATTGACTGTGCAGGTGTGTCAATCTATTTGGCAAGTTTCGCAAGGCGAAATGGAAAAGATCAAGCAACAACAGAGTGAGCAATTAGAAATGATTTATTTGTGGATTCATCAGATGAAGACCCCGTTAGCTACGTTATGGCTAACGATGCAAGCCAAACAAAATTTGGTGGCTAGTGATGTTGAAGAAGAGGTGCATGCACTTTCGGAAGGATTCGATCAGATGCTCCATGTAGCACGGATTGCTGATTTTCGAGCCGATTACCAAGTAGAGCTCTATCATCTTCAGCCTTTGCTTCGAGCAGCGATTCACGACAAGAAAAAACAGTTTATCAAACATCAAATTTTCCCGGAATTTAAGCTTCCTGATGACGATATCTATATTTTAACCGATGAGAAATGGATACAATTTATTTTCAGTCAGATCATTCAAAATGCGATTAAATATACATCATATATAAATAAGAATAGCAAGATTCGGTTTACCTGTAATGTAGAGCGGGATCAGGTGCAAGTGAAGATTACAGATAAGGGACCCGGTATTCCAGCACATGACTTGCCACGTGTATTTCAGCCCTCATTCACCGGAGCAAATGGACGAGAATATCCGCAAGCCACAGGGTTAGGGCTTTATTTAGTCAAACAAATATGTGATCGGCTGGAGCATGGAGTGGAAATTGAATCGATGGTAGGAAGCGGAACAACTGTTATACTTTCTTTTCAGCGTGGCAATATGGAGCTACATCGATAAGTTTTCATCAGGCTTACAAATCTGTAAGGGAACGCGAGTAGCTTGTAAGTCAAATCGATGGGAGGAGTAGCCCTTTCCATTGTAAGATAAGGTTATCTTCTTAGGAAAGGTAGTGATACCATGAGCGTACTCGTGGCGAAACAGGTGACGAAAACATATGGACAAGCGGGAATCGGTGTTCCATATCAAGCGTTAAAAGGAATTGACTTAACCGTAAATAAAGGTGAGTTTGTAGGAATCATGGGGCCTTCTGGAAGCGGGAAGAGCACATTGCTTCAGATACTAGGATCCATCGAACAAGCTACAACAGGGGATGTATACATACAGAATCAACATTTGGATGAATTAACTGATGTGAATCGAGCACAATTTCGCAAGTCACACTTAGGATTTATTTTTCAAGATTTTCAGCTATTAGATTTTTTAACAGTAGAAGAAAATATGCATTTACCACTGGCGTTAAATCAAATCAAACATAAAGATAGTCAGCAAAAAATAGCAAAAATGGCAGATATTTTAGGTGTTCGTGAGATATTAAAACATCGCCCGCATGAACTATCAGGTGGACAAAAACAACGCGTTGCTGCGGCACGTGCACTCATTCATACTCCTGCTGTCGTCCTTGCGGATGAACCAACTGGTAATTTAGATTCCAAGTCAGCCAAGTCGCTGATGCAAGCACTCGTAAAATTAAATCAGCAAGAACTGGCTACGATTGTGATGGTAACGCATGATCCTTACACGGCTAGCTTCTGTGATCGTGTGGTTGTAATCAAAGATGGACAGCTTTTTCATGAACTCTATGCGGAAAAAGAGCGCAGCAGGTTTCATCAACGCATCGTACACGTGATGACTGCGCTGGGAGGTGAACACGATGCATTATCGTACCTTGGCTAAAAAAAGTTTACTTTTTCATGCACGGTCTTATCTCGCTTATTTTTATAGTTGTATCTTTACCGTAATCCTCTTTTATCTCTATACTGCGCTGTTATATCACCCGATATTGGAGGATAGTATGGTTTCGGAGGCATTTGTGGGACTCATTTACATGGTTGAGGTAATCATTGGACTATTTGCGATTCTGTTTTTAGGATACTCTCAATCTGCTTTTTTGCATAATCGCAAGAAAGATTTAGCTGTTTTCCAAGTGTTAGGGATGTCTGTGAAACAAATGACACGATTGGTGTTCTGGGAAAACTGTATGATCGGTTTCATTTCAATTGTAATCGGTATCGGTTTAAGTATAGCTTGTTCTAATTATTTTTTTCTAGGGATTTCTAAGGTATTGCGATTTCAAGATCCGATTGTGGCATCTTCCCCTGGGGTACCGGCTTTGGTTACTGCAATCACCTTTTTGTTTATTTTCATTTTGTTGTCGTGGTGGAGCCGTTTTTCATTCCGTAAAGTATCGATTCGTTCCCTTTTTCATGTGCAGACGGCAACCAAAAAGGAGCCTCGCTTTTCAATCTGGTTGGTCGGATTAGCACTAATCAGCATTGCGACAGGATATGGATTAGCCTTAAGCAGTTCTCTATCACAGCTTGCACAGTTGTCATTAATGATTGGGGTACTTTTACTCATTGGCACCTACTTTCTTATTACACAAACAAGCGTATGGTTTGTGGATCAGATGACCAAAACGTCAACGGTACAAGAGCGATCTTTGTGGTTTTTATTTTTTACCAATCTCAGGTATCGTTTAGCCGATCATACCAAGATTATTTTTATGGTATCAATCTTAACAAGTATCGTGCTAAGCGTGGTGGGGATTTGTATTATGTATGGAGTAGAGTCTGAACGTGTAGCGGAAAAACAAGCCCCTTTCCATTTATCTGTGATTGATAAGGAGAAGGTGATGAATAAACAGGTTGTGGCTTTAATGAATAAGCATGAAATGAAAGTAAAAGAGGAGATTCATCTCCCAATCCTTACGGATGTAGATGAGTATAGCCAATACGCCGTCATTTCAATTCAATCGTTTAATCAATTGCGGAAAAACCAGCGCCAACCCCTTCTTCAGATTGGAGATAAAGAAGCTGTCTTGGCCAAAAATAGTGGAATATGGAAAGATGATCTGCAAAGCGTCACCCCTTATAGGTATCAGCTTTCTGGTTTAAAACAAAAACCAGCGCTTAAGATTACCCATGAATTAACAGGAATCTACTTTAATGAGCATGACCAAACGAGGTTTTTATTGATTGTTTCAGAGGCGCAATTTCATGCATTCAGTCAACAAGTTCAGCAAGCTGACCAACAAGTTCAAATACATGGTTATCAATTTAATGACTGGCACAAAAGTAAAGTCCTATTTGAGGAACTGAGTGATCAAACAAACTTGATTAATGGTACTTATTTATTTCATTCCTTTTTGCTAGCGGTTATTTCACCCCTTACTTTCGTGAGTTGCTTTATTGGGGCATTACTACTACTTGGATTGGGTAGTATCTTATACTTTAAATCTTTTACAGAATTAAGTTTAGATCGTAATCAGATGCAAGTTTTAAATAAGATGGGCTTAAGTTTTGCTGAAATACTTCGTGTGTATCGTAAGCAAATCAGTGTATTATTCTATAGGCCATTTGTGGTGGGGAGCTGTCATGCGGTGATTGTCATGTATGCATTTAGTTTCTTATTTGATCAAACCCCATGGCTCATGATTGGATTGGTGATGGGCGGGTACTTGATCCTTTATAGTGGCTACTATAAATGGACGGTCTATCATTATCGGAAACAAGCTTCCGTATTTTTAACGTAGATTTGGTGATGATAAAGGTATCTGAATTCAGAAGTATCGATTATCCTAAATATCCAGCGATTGAACTCGTTTCAGCCAAACCTGAAACATGCAAATCGATACGCTTGATCTGAATGGATATAACTGGGGGATTTATATGTCTAGGATTATTTCTGTAGGTACCGCTTATCCACCACATGTCATGAATCAAAGTGAGGCACGAGCATTTGCTAAGCGCCATTTTCAACATTCATTTCCACACATTGATCGTTTACTACCTATCTTTGAACATACAGCAATCGAAGAGAGAAGATTTAGTAGACCACAGGAATGGTTTGAAAAAGAACCTTCTTTCTATGAGCGGAATCAGGCTTATATTGAAGTCGCTTGTCAACTTGGAGAAGAGGCGATTCGGAAATGTTTATCTTTATCTAACACCGATCCGACTGAAATTGATCACATTTTTTTTGTCTCCACTTCGGGGTTAGCTACACCGAGTATTGATGCTCATCTGATCAACCAGCTTAAAATGAAATTGAATACGAAAAGAACACCAATTTGGGGACTAGGATGTGCGGGTGGGGTAGCAGGATTAGCACGAGGGTATGAATATGTACAAGCTTTTCCCCATGCCAAAGTTTTGGTGGTGGCACTTGAATTATGTAGCTTAACCTTTCGTTCTCAGGATTTTTCTAAAAGTAACTTAGTAGCGACTGCATTATTTGCAGATGGAGCTGCAGCTGTTCTATTAGCAGGAGAAGAAGCAGGCATTGAGATTGGCCCACGTATTTTAACGACGCAAAGTCATCTATGGCCAGATTCATTTGATGTAATGGGATGGCAGTTACAAAACGATGGATTAGAGGTTATTTTTTCGCGCGATATTCCTTCACTTGTGCGACAAGAGGTAACTCCTGTAGTCGATCGCTTTTTACAAGAAAATCGGTTATCACGATCTGATATGAGTCGATGGGTGATGCATCCAGGTGGATTAAAAGTGTTACAAGCTTATGAAGATGCTTTTGAATGCCCGCGGGAGGTATTTGATCATGCTTATGAGGTATTACGACAATTTGGGAATATGTCATCAGCTACGGTGCTGTTTGTGTTAGAAAAGGAATTAAAAGAAAGTCATCAATTTGGCAGTTATGGGCTTATGGCTGCATTAGGACCCGGTTTTAGTGCAGAATTACTATTATTACAATGGTGAGAGGGGGGTTCAAATATGGATATGAAGGGATTGCTAATTTTATGGTTGGTCGTCATCATGCAAAGGCTATGGGAGCTTGTCAGAGCAAAGCGAAACGAGAACTGGATACGAAAACAAGGCGGTATTGAAATCGGACAGGGGCATTATCCACTCATGATGGCGTTGCATGTATGCTTTTTTATTTCTATACTTATAGAAGCTCGCTATGTAGCGACTGAAGTCCCATCGTGGTGGATGATCCCCTTACTATTGTTTATGGCGACACAAGGACTTCGTATGTGGAGCATTCGTTCATTAGGCCAGTATTGGAATACGCGTATATGGGTGTTGCCGGGAAAACCGCCGCAAGTACAAGGACCGTATCGCTTTATGCGACATCCCAATTATGTGGTGGTTATGCTGGAGATGATTCTCTTTCCAGTCATTTTTGGAGCGGTTTATACAGCCTTAATATTTTCAATCTTAAATGCCGTAATCCTTGTTTTTATTCGGATACCTATGGAGGAAGAGGCACTTGCACGATTTTGTGGATATGAAGAAGTAATGATTGCAAAACGTCGCTTTTTCCCAATTAGAATTAAAAAATAACAGGGGTGTCGATATCCATCATTTTCGTCAAAACCTTACCGTTATTTCAAAAGACCCTTTCAGACAAATCATTTTTCACATTTTGGTTAAACGACATGACTATTCTTTCTTATATAATTGATCGTTTCGATTTCGAATGCGCTGATAAATATCTTTTGTATTACGCGGTTTTTCTGTCAATCGGATACCTACTGCTAGAAAGTAGATGGTTTGATTATCAGGATTGTACTTGTAAATTAAGCGCATATTAGGACGCTGTCTTTTCCCCGGTCGTGCGATGGGGAAAAATTTTTTTTTACGGTAATCCGTCAAAGGTGGATAAATTAGTTTTGCTGCTTTATGAGGGAATCGAATAATATGTTCAATCGTTCGATCGATTTGCAGAAGACATTCATGTCCCTTTTTCTTACCTAATTCATGAAGTAAAAAAATCAGGTCATCAGAAAAATGTGGATGATATATTTCGTGTATCATGGGGATGAATCATCTCTATTCGTAAAGTGTTGCAAAAAGGTAAGTCGAGAAGTTGATCCTGATCTCCTGATCCAGTGTTCATCAGGTAAATCCATACGATAGGCAAACTGGTTTGCATATTCAATATCTTCATAGCGATTTTCTAATTCTTTCAGTCGTTGAATCATCTGCTCATATACATCGATATCGAGCAAAACAGCACGAAGCTTATCGTTATGAATTAATCCCATGGTATGATATAAAGTGAGCATCTCATCAAAAAGTTGGTGCATACTGAGTATTGCTAATTCATTCGATGAGATGACTCTCTTATTTGTAAATGGATTAGACAAGAAGATCCCTCCCTCTTCTTCATATATGCAGTTTGTGAGGATATTGTGAGAAAATGAATGGCTATCAAGAAGGTAAATATCTCATACAATGGGGTATTTTAGATAATCAACTGTGTTACCTAATACTAGTATACAGAATGAGATTGAAATTTGAAATAATTAATTATTTTAACGCATTAGTGTATTGTAGTATAAAAATAACCTTGTACTAGGATCACATAAAGGATAAATGGGGATATATTTCCTTCCTGTAGCATAATGATGGACGAGGAGGAAAAATGATGCGTTTTAGACGAAGCAGAGGGATTATCAGCCAACGTCCACATTATTTTAAAGTTAGAAAACGAAAAAGTTTTTGGGTATTTATTTTTGTTATTATTATTGCGATCCTTTTTCAAGTATTATGGATGATAGAAAAGAATTTACAGCCTATTCTCATTGTAATTGCGAAAACAGAGGTGAAAAAAATTGCACAAACAGCTATGACTAAGGGAATACAAGAGATTCAAAAAGAGCATGGTGAAGAATTGAATCAAGCGATGCAAATTGAAAAAGATCGCAATGGTACCATATCCTCTATTCAAATTAACAATGCTGTTCAAGCCAAAATTTATAGCACGATGACCAATACGATAAGTAGCGAGATGAAGCATTTGGATGATCACCCGATTAAAATATCGATTGGACAAATGTTAGAGAGTAATATTTTTTCGGAATTTGGGCCGGATATACCCATTGAAATGTGGCCTAAAGGTGCAGCTATCGTTAATGTGGTGCCCAAGATGGAGGCACAGGGCATTAATATGGTTCGTGTAACTTTGATGGTGAACGTGCATACTGAAATGGGAATGGTTGTTCCTTTTTCCAAAGAGAGTATACCCGTAGATTTTCAATACCCAATTGCAGATGCATTGGTGGTAGGTGATGTGCCAGAATATTATTTTTATAATGATCAAAATGGCGTTATGCAAAGAGGTGAATTGAATTCGCCTGTTGTCCCACCCACACCAGAAATTAAAAATCCTTGACGAAGGGGTTAACATGCAAGAGTAGTAGTGTCTTAAACTGCCTTGCATAAAATAGAAAAATCATAAAAATCGACGTACCTAATTCGAGCAGTGCTGCTTAAAACTGATAATGTTTTTACGTGAGTAAAAAAGATTTACAAATAAAAAGGATTTTTATCGGAAAATATAGAATATAACGAGTGGGATAGGTATGTAAATTTTCAAGCAGGTGCAAGGTTTACTTAGAAATTTTTGTTGATAGGAGGAAAAAGAGATGTTTAAAAAGAGTTTTCTGATCATTTCGATTGTCATGATCATGATTTTATCTGCTTTTGTTACGGGTTGTGTAGATAAACAAAATGCAGGCGATGCTGCTGCAAAAACGCTCATTTATGGACGGGGAGCGGACTCCATTTCTTTAGATCCTGCTCAGGTAACAGATGGGGAATCGCTTAAGGTGACAAGACAAATTTTTGATACGCTTGTTCAATATAAAGAGCACAACACAGAAGTAATTCCAGCACTAGCCGAAAAGTGGGAGCAAAGTGAAGATGGGAAAACCTGGACTTTTTATTTGCGTAAAGGTGTCAAGTTTCACGACGGTACGGACTTTAATGCAGATGCTGTAGTCTATAACTTTAATCGTTGGATGGATCCCAAACATCCAGAGCATAAGGGTGGAGAATTTCCATATTATGCGTATATGTTTGGTGGTTACCTAGGTGATGACGGTCATGTGATTAAAGCTGTCACAGCGGTCGATGCCCATACTGTGAAATTTGAGCTAAACTTTACTTCAGGGCCGTTTTTAAATAACTTGGCAATGCCACCCTTTGCGATTGCTTCGCCAACTGCTGTCAAAGCAGACCCTGTTGAATTTAATCAAAATCCGGTTGGGACAGGTGCCTTTAAAATAGCGGAAAATGGTTGGAAAAAGAATGACGCAATTACATTGATCAAAAATGATAACTTCTGGCAAAAAGGCTTTCCACTCATGGATAAACTCATTTATAAGTCAATTCCAGATAATGCAGCTCGGTTTACTGCACTACAAGCTGGAGATATTGATATGATGGATGGCATGAATCCAGATGATTCCAAAACTGTCAAACAAAATGATGCCCTAGCACTTCATATACGTCCAGGAATGAATATTGCCTATTTAGCTTTTAATACGGAGAAAAAACCATTTGATAATCCCAAGGTGCGTCAAGCCCTCAATATGGCTGTAAACAAACAGGGGATTATTAATAGCTTTTATGCCAATATGGCAGAGCCAGCAATTAACCCAATGCCAAATGTATTGTGGGGTTACAACGATTCGGTAATTGATTATGAGTACAATATTGAAAAAGCAAAACAATTACTAGCTGAGGCAGGTCATCCAAATGGCTTTGAAGTGGAATTTTATGCGATGCAAGATCCGCGTCCTTATATGCCAAATGGTAAAAAAGTAGCTGAGTATATGCAACAGGATTTTGCTAAGATTGGTGTTAAAACTAAAATCGTATCTTATGATTGGCAAACCTATAAAGATCGAGTTGGAAAAGGTGAGCATCAAATGGCTTTATTTGGTTGGATCGGAGATAACGGCGATCCTGATAACTTTTTGTATGTGTTATTAGATAAGGATAATACACGTACACCTGATGCTGGTAACATCTCGTTTTATCGAAGCGAACCGCTTCATAGCATTTTAATTGAAGCACAACGATCGACGGATCAGAGTGCAAGATCTGCTCTTTATGAAAAAGCACAAGATATCATCAAAAAGGATGCCCCCTGGATTCCGCTTGTTCATGCGACAGTACCAGAAGCAGCGCGCTCTGATGTGAAAGGTTGGAGACCACATCCAACTGGATCGGAACCCTTGTATAACGTATCTATCTCAAAATAAAGCGTAATGGTGTGGTGGCATTGCTGATTTATGGGCAATGCCATTTTTTCAAAAGGAGTGGTAGGTTTGTATGCTTATATCATAAGAAGAATGCTCATGTTAATCCCTGTTTTGATTGGGATGTCTATTATTACGTTTTCAATCGTACATGCTATACCTGGTGATCCAACTAAAGTCATACTAGGAGATAAAGCGACACCAGAACAAGTTGCACTGGTTAAAGAAAATCTGGGTTTGGATAAGCCATGGTATACGCAATATTTTCAGTATATGAAAGGAGTCTTAACGGGAGATCTCGGAACTTCTTTAATTACGAAGAGGCCCATTTCTGAAGAAATACGCCCTTTTTTAGCAGCAACTTTTGAATTAAGCATGGTGGCCATGCTGTTTGCTTTCATCTTCGGAATTAATTTAGGGGTTCTTTCAGCGTGGAGACATAACTCTTGGTTAGATTACGGTACGATGATCATCGCACTTATTGGGGTCTCGATTCCAGTGTTTTGGTTAGGTTTAATGGAGTTGTGGTTCTTTGCTCAATATCTGGATCTTCTTCCTTCCTACGGGCGCGTTGATCCACGACTTGGATTTGTAGGAATTACGAATTTTTATCTATTAGACTCGATTTTATATGGAGATGTTACATACTTAAAAGATGTAATCATGCATCTCATTTTACCAGCGATCGCTTTAGGAACAATACCAATGGCGATTATCGCACGAATGACACGCTCCAGTATGCTTGAAGTCATGCACTCGGACTATATTCGGACTGCACGAGCCAAAGGTTTATCAGAATTTTGGGTGATCTATAAACATACTTTAAAAAATGCATTTATGCCTATTTTAACCGTAGTTGGATTGCAAATGGGATTATTGCTTGGTGGAGCCGTATTGACAGAGACCATTTTTAGTTGGCCGGGTGTTGGAAGTTATATATATAACGCGATCCATGCGCGTGATTACCCTGTAATTCAATCTGGAATTTTGGTTTTAGCGACGATTTTTGTATGTATAAATCTACTTGTAGATCTTTTATATGGTTGGATCGATCCTCGGATTCAATATGAAAAGGAGTGAATTTATGACTACCCCAACAACCACACGAGCGATTATGGGAAAACAATTTCTAAGCCATCGTTCTGCAATGATTGGTGCTATGATTGTTACCCTATTTTTGTTGCTAGCTATTTCAGCTCCTTTGATCACACCATACGATTATACGGAGCGTAGTCCAGATTTACTTACTGCGCCATCGGCACAACATTGGTTTGGTACAGATGAGATGGGGCGTGATATATTTACAAGGGTGATATACGGTACCCGAATTTCACTGTGGGTAGGTTTTTTTGCAATATCGGGTTCCATCCTAGTAGGAAGTTTACTCGGTTTAATTGCTGGATATTATGGTGGTATTCGTGATACATTCATTTCAAGATTATTTGATATTTTATTGGCATTTCCCAGTATCTTACTCGCCATTTCAATTGTAGCGATGCTAGGGCCAGGCTTAAATCATGCACTCTTAGCCATCGCAATCATTAATATCCCTACTTTTGGGCGATTAATGCGCGCACGCGTAATAAGTGTTAAAACGGAAGATTATATTGCAGCAGCACGTGCGATTGGAATGAAAGATGCACGCATTATCATGCGTCATATTCTTCCTAATAGCTGGACCCCTATACTGGTCCAAGGAACATTAGGTTTTGCAACTGCAGTAATTGAAGCAGCAGCTCTTGGGTTTCTAGGTTTGGGAGCTGAACCACCTGCGCCAGAGTGGGGTACGATGTTGTCGGATGCACGACAATATATCCAATTAGCACCATGGACGATGATTTTTCCAGGGGTTGCGATTATGCTGACTGTGCTCGGATTTAATTTGTTGGGAGATGGCTTACGCGATATATATGATCCCAAAATGAAAGTGTAAAGCAATCAATACGCCAGAGAGGAAAGCTGAATATGGGAAGTGCACATGAGATCGAATATAAAATTTACGGTGAAGATATGCAGTTTGTCGAAATTGAATTGGATAATAATGAAAGTGTGATCGCAGAAGCGGGAAGCTTGATGATGATGGAAGATGGCATACGGATGGAAACCATTTTTGGTGATGGAAGTGGAAAAAGTGGAAATGGATTAGTAGGGAAGCTTTTCGGAGCTGGAAAACGCTTATTGACCGGTGAAAGTTTATTTATGACCGTATTCACACATGAAAAGGAAGGGAAGAGCCATGTTTCATTTGCAGCACCCTACCCTGGCAAAGTGATTCCACTTAATTTATCAAACTATGGGGGTAAAATTATCTGTCAAAAAGATGCTTTCCTTTGTGCTGCTAAAGGAGTTTCCATCGGAATAGCCTTGCAGAAAAAACTTGGGAAAGGTTTTTTTGGTGGTGAAGGATTTATCATGCAAAAATTGGAGGGCGACGGTTTAGCCTTTATTCATGCTGGGGGAGCGATCATAGAAAAAGAGATTGCTGTAGGGGAGAGCTTACGAATTGATACAGGTTGCTTGGTCGCCATGACGAAGACCATTGATTACAATATTGAGTTTGTAGGTGGTATCAAAACCGCCATGTTTGGTGGCGAAGGTTTATTCTTTACAACATTGCGAGGCCCAGGTAAAGTTTGGATACAATCTTTACCCTTTAGTAGACTGGCTAGCCGTGTGTTTGCTGCTGCTTCTGGAGATAAAGGTGAGGGGAGTATACTTGGATCGATTGGAAATCTATTTGATTGAAAACAAGCCCAGTAGGAATTGGATCTTGCTGGGCTTGTTTGATCTTTAACTTTTAAAATAGGTATTCCATCGATCATCGACAAGTTTCACAACGTCTGAGTCTGGTACTAATTCATCTGGATACCCCGGCTTCATACGAGCATCGATGATAAGCGGGAATGTGTAACTGGCATGATTTCGAATCAGTTCTGCTTTTGCATAGATATCATGAGCTGGATCAAAACGTGTAAATACCGTCCAAAGAAAGGGCGTTTGACCTGATGCAATGGAGATATCATCTACGATAAAGATGAGAGGCCATTCTTTAAGTGATTCATGTCCTTGTTGCAAAAGTTCATTTGCAATCTCTGGTGCATCTGAGAAGGGAGCTGTTTCTAGTAAGAGTACACCTTTACAGTAGGAAGCAATGTGATGAACACCTCTTAGATCGGGACCGCTGTATTTTACAGGGAGTTCCCGTTTTTTGTCACCTGTGCCAAGTAAAATGGCCTTACTCCCATGATTCAGTCGACGGCCTGTATAATCGAGTGTATCGATTGATGTGTTTCCAATCACAAATAAGTCGGTAGCTGGATCAAATCTTTCCAATACGGTTTCTATGAGAAGTGGGAAATTTTCCAATGGAACGGATTGATCGGTTACGATTAGGAATTTGGTTAGCGTTAGTTGGCCTTCTCCTAAAATCCGAAAAGCATTTGCCATTGCTTCACGTTTATAGCTTTCACGAACTACAGCCGCTGCTAAGGCATGAAAGCCAGTCTCCGCATAGGTCCATAAATCCCGAACACCAGGCATTGCCATTGGAAATGCTGGGGAAAGAAGTCGTTGTAAAAATTCGCCCAGGTAGTAATCTTCTTGTCTGGGTTTACCTACGATAGTAGCAGGGTAAATAGCATCTTTGCGGTGGTATACTTCATTTACTTGCAAGATGGGAAAGTCATGCGCTAAGGAGTAGTAACCGTAGTGATCACCAAAGGGCCCTTCTAAACGCCTTTCATGTGGCAATACGGATCCTGAGATGACAAATTCTGCATCCGCAATATAGGGATATTGCCCTCCTTCTGGACGGACAATCGGCAATTTTTGCCCCACAATCAAGGATGTGAGTAGTAGTTCGGGCAACATTTCAGGTACAGGTGCGATGGCAGATGCGATAAGTGCGGGTGGCCCTCCTAAATGAACGCGTACAGGGAGTGGTTCATTACGCAATTCAGCTTCATGATGGTGAAAGCCCCCCCCTTTATGGATTTGCCAATGCATGCCTGTCGTGTTTTCATTAAATACTTGCATACGGTACATGCCTAAATTATGTTGCTTTGTAATAGGATGCTCCGTATAAACCAATGGCAGAGTGAAAAAAGGTCCACCATCCTCCTGCCATGAGGTGAGGACAGGTAGTTGTGTTAAATCAGGACTAGTTTGTTTTATTTCCAGTACGGGTGCTTGAGAAGCAGGTATTTTTTTTAAGCCTACTTTAAGTAAGTCTTTAATTAAGCCACGCTCTGACCAGATTGCTTTAGGTGAAGGGGGCATTAGTTTGTGCATGAGATCAACGGTTTGTTGCATCAACAGTTCCGGCCTTGTCCCAAAAGCAAGCTGAACCCGTCGTGAGGTGCCAAATAAATTGGTTACCACTGGAAAAGAACTTCCTTTTACATTCGTAAAGAGGAGCGCAGGCCCTTCATCTTCGATGACTCGGCGGTGGATTTCTGCTAGTTCCAGATGGGGATCAACTGTTGTTTCAATCTCTACAATCTCTTTCTCATTTTTTAATTGGTTGATAAAGCTTCGTAAGTTTTTATGCATGATGTACCAACTCTCCTGTGTGAGATTCAATTGTTATTATAACGAATGATCATACACTAATGTAATGGGAATGGCATAAATCAATATTCCTTGAAATAATTATTTTTTGTGATTTTAAAAAAATGAGTGATTAATGAGATAAATAGTAGTATAATTCTGATTAAGGGGTTTTATTCTGATTAATCAACCTTAACAAATAATTTAGTTTAGTCAAACTAAGGAGGATTGGAAATGGAACAAAAAGAACAATGGGGTTCACGTTCAGGCTTTATTCTAGCCGCAGTTGGCTCCGCTATCGGCTTAGGAAATATCTGGAGATATCCCTATGTCGTCTATGAAAATGGAGGGGGTGCTTTTCTACTTCCCTATTTAATCGCTTTGTTTACAGCGGCGATCCCAATCTTATTAATGGAATATGCAATTGGTCATAAAAAGAGAGGATCAGCACCACTCTCTTACAAACGATTATCTGATCGCTTTGAATGGATCGGTTGGTGGCAAGTACTTGTTTCTTTTGTCATTATCACCTACTATATGGTAATAATTGGTTGGGCGGCAAGTTATACGTACTTTTCTATGGGAACACAATGGGGTGATGATACCCAATCTTTTTTCTTGAGCCAATACTTAAATGTGGGTGAAGATTTCTGGAGTTTTGGCGGTATACAGTGGCAAATTCTTATTCCTGTTATTCTGGTTTGGGCACTTGTATATTGGGTTTTGCATCGTGGTGTAAATAGAGGAATTGAATTAGCAAGTAAAATATTAATGCCATTACTCATCGTCCTTTTGATTATTTTTACCATAAGAGCGATTACCTTGCCAGGTGCAATGGACGGGTTAGATGTCTTATTCACACCTGATTTTAGTAAAATGTTGAATACGGATGTGTGGTTTGCAGCATATGGTCAAGTATTTTTCTCTTTAAGCTTAGGTGCTGGTATAATGATCACCTATTCTAGCTACTTAAAAAAGAAAAGTGATTTGGCTAATAGTGGTATGATTGCTGGTTTAGCAAATAGTGGGTTTGAGTTTTTAGCTGCCATTGCCGTTTTTGGAGCACTAGGCTTTCTGGCTGTTCAGCAAAATGTAGCCGTTACCGAAGTTGTATCCAGTGGACCAATGCTAGCTTTTGTTGTATTCCCCAATATTATTAATGCTTTTCCAAGTCTTAATTCACTTTTTGGTGTGTTATTCTTTGGGACGCTCGTTTTCGCAGGGTTTACATCAGCAGTTTCTTTATTAGAGCCAGGTATATCCGCCTTTAAAGAAAAGATGAATATAAGTCGTAAAGCAGCTGTGAATTGGATTTGTGGATTAGGGTTATTGGTTAGTATTGCTTATACAACACGTAGTGGTCTTAGTTTACTCGATATCGTCGATAATTTTGTGAATAAATTTGGTATTTTGTTTAGTGCACTCGTTGCGATGATTTTAATCGGATGGGTTGGAAAACAATTAAATCCGCTACGCGATCACATCAATTCAGTATCTGATATTCAAGTGGGTAAATGGTGGATTGTCATGTTGAAATTTATCAGTCCGCTCATCCTCAGTTACATTTTGATCAGTGGTACAATTAGTGAGATTAATGAACCTTATGGTGACGGTGGCTATCCAATTAGTGCACTCTCGATATTTGGTTATGGTTTAGTGATTGCCTTAATTATAGGTGCATTTTTATTACAGATGAAAAAATGGCCACCTATACAATCTTCTGATGAAAAGGAGAGACATAAACATGGGGCTTAGTGCTTGGATTATGTTTATTCTAGGTGCAACTCTGCTCTGGGGCGGATTAGCCTATTTCCTATTTGTCGCTTATAAATCTGATAAATCGAAAGCGAATTAAGATGTAATGCGAACACCTTTACGCCGTACGGCGTAAAGGTGTTCGCATTTGTGCTAAAATAATGCTTAGAAAGGAGGAGAGCAATGGAGACCATTATTGTTTATTCAAAGCCACATTGTATTGAGTGTAATGTTTTAAAACGGTTCTTAAATGACCACCAAATTCAATATGAAACAAGGGATTGTAGTTTGAACTCCGCTTATTTGGAAGAAGTTAAAGCACTTGGTTTTTTAGGCGTTCCCGTAACAGTCATTAAAGGAAAAGCGATTCAAGGGCTTCAACCGGATCTTATTTTAGAGCAGATCAATCGAAATCAATAATGCGGCTGTGTAGATTATTTATGAATAGAGGTGTTGCGACTTTCCTTTCTCTTTTTATGCGCATTTTTTTCCCACTGTTTTAATTGTGGATAAGGATCAAATGAGTAGGTGTTTTTTCCGTTAAATTTATAAATACCATAGTGCAGATGGGGAGGAAATTTACCCGCAGTTCCAGGAGGGCCATAACCAGATGAGCCTACTGAACCAATTAGTTGACCGGGCTTTACAATGTCTCCCTTTTGCAATCCCTTTTTAAAACCGTTTAAATGCGCAAAGTAGTGGTAGTTGTTATTCGTATCACGAATACCGATACGCCAACCTCCAAAGCGATTCCAACCGATCAACTCCACATACCCGTAACATGTGCTTTGGACAGGCGTACCATAGTTTGCAAAAATATCTGTTCCTTCATGAATGCGTCGCCCTCCCCACCCCCGCTTCGCACCCCAAGTGTTTCGATAGGAGTAAGAATAACCAGGTGATATAGGGAAGGTGTGTTCGTTTAATTGGAGTCTAGGATACTTTTGGAATATCTTAGCAATATGCGTAATGACATCAACTGTAGTAGGATGAAGGTAATAATGCCACAGTTGACTACGAACATGACTTTCAGTCATTCCATTTTTGGTTAGGAATTTAGATACACTAATGAGTATATCTAAATCATGGTTGGGATCTGCGATGCCATCTCCGTCACCATCATGACCTATGCCATTGAAAAATCGGATAGACGCTGTATTTTTGTCATTCAGATCGGGATTTAATAAACCTGCCCATTGATGGCTCGGCACTTCTATCGCGATTGTTCGGCTATTTTTTTGAGGGTCCTTTGGGTGTAGATGGATATTTTTTTCATAAATATCCATTGCGGCTAAATACTCCCATGGGACACCCGTGATTCCTTGCATCGTTTCAAACATTTGGCGTTTTGTCTCGTACGGATCATTTTCAACTGCATAAAGTGAAGCGGGTGAAAAAAGTGTAAAAAGGCACACCAGTGATACGAGGCTAAGCCATAGATAACATTTTTTATACATGCTTAATCACCATCTTATTAGGAAGCTATTATGCTTAGTCTGCCTTTTTCTACGCCAAAATATGAGATACATAAAAAACCAAGATGCCATCTGCATCTTGGTTTGTGATTGGGTAATGCTTATTTTGATTTCAATTCTGTGATTGTTTTATTTAGATCTTCTAACATGATTTGGGCAGCTAACACACCACCAGCTGTGTTCCAAATGACGTCATCTACACGGAATGCCTTTTCATTTTTAACCGCATTTAAATTTTTCCACAGCGGATTTGAGGTAATTTCTTTTTCTGTTTGATCTCCAGTTTCACCTGCTTTTGGTGAGTATGTGAAGTAGAATAGGATATCGCCATCCATTTGAGGAATTTGCTCATGGGTTACTTCTACAGCTAAGTCTTCTTTTTGCTGATTTTCTGGACGAGCAAATCCTAAATCTTTAAGCAAAACGCCAGAAAAACTTGCTGATTGATAAATACGCATGGTTCCAGGTAAGAAGCGGACAACTGATACTTTTTCATTTAATAAATCACCAGCATTTTCTTTCGTTGCTTTGATTTTTTCGTCGTATTCAGCTAAAACTTTCTTACCTTCTTCTTCTTTATTAAGGGCTTGAGCATAAAGTTGGAAGTTATTTTTCCAATCGCCACCCAATGATTCGGCGAAAACAGTCGGTGCGATAGCGGAAAGTTGTTCATACACTTTTTCCTGTCTTACTTTATTACCGATAATTAAATCTGGTTTAAGTGTAGCAATGGTTTCTAAGTTAGGTTGCATTTCAATTCCAACAGGCTTTGTGTCGCCTAGTTTATCTTCCAAGTGTGGATACCAGGTTTTACCGGAGAATGATTCTACGGCACCGACAGGAGTTACTCCCATGGATAGTACAGCTTCTAATCCTTCATTAGTCAAAACAACAATTTTTTGCGGGTTTTCTGGTACTTCTGTTTTACCCATTGCATGTTCAATCGTTCTTGTTTTACTACCTTCATTAGCTGGTGTTGCTTCATTCGTCGTATTGCTACATCCTACTACCATGATGGATAAGATCGTTGTTAGGATAATTGCAGATAACCATATTTTTTGCTTTCGCATCTTTCAGCGCTCCTTATGTATCATATCAATGATAATCATTATCATTTATCTATAATCATATTATAGGGTAGATCGTGCAAATGTCAATCTTTTTATTACAATGATTTTCATTTTCATTGACAGTTTTTATGCCTGTAACATAGACTTAATTCGCGTGGTTATAATAGAAAATTGTTGCATTTGCTCAGCAGTGTTGATTAATCAAAAATATGCGATAAATGATGGGGTGAAATCATGAAAATCGACACACTAATCCACGAGATTCACTTTGAATGGATAAAAAGAGGTGAAAAATTTGAATGCGATACTAACTTCTAAAAAACAGCTATGGAGTGGGCTTGTGATTGGAACACTACTTGTCCTCATCTTAATGGCACTCAGTATAAGTGTTGGCATCACAGAGATTCCGATGACAACGGTCATTGAATCATTTATTAACATGGATGGTTCTAATGAGCATTTAATTATTCAAGATACACGAATTTCTCGTACCCTTTTGGCAGTAATTGTAGGAGCGAGCTTAGCGATAGCAGGAGCTATGATGCAGTCCATTACGGGCAATCCACTCGCTTCACCGGCAACATTAGGCGTGAATGCTGGAGCGAGCTTATTCATTGTATCTATGGTGGTATTCTGGTCGATATCAGCTATATCCATCTTAGTTTATGCTGGATTTTTCGGCGCTTTTCTATCAATGGTCATTGTTTATATATTAGGATCAGGAGGAAAAGAAGGCTTAACACCTCTTAAATTAACACTAGCAGGGGCAGCTATCGCTGCTTTATTTACTTCTATGACACAAGGATTGTTAACAACAAATGAACGAGGCTTAGAAGAAGTGTTATTTTGGCTAACGGGTTCGGTACAAGGAAGAAAACTAGAATTAGTGGCACCGATCTTTCCATTCATGATTGTGGGTATGATTTTGGCTTTTATGTTAGCTAAATCACTTAATGTAATCACAATGGGAGATGATGTCGCTAAAGGTTTAGGACAGCGTACTGGATTAACCAAATTATTGGGAGGACTTGCTATCACATTATTGGCGGGAGGGGCAGTTGCTGTAGCAGGGCCTATTGTTTTTGTTGGCTTGACCGTACCGCATTTGGTGAAAGGGCTGGTCGGGCATGATCATCGTTGGATCATTCCGTATTGTGTCGTTGTGGGTGCGATTTTGCTATTGGTATCGGATATTGGTGCGCGATTTATTATGAATCAAAAAGAAATACCAGTCGGAATCATGACTGCAGTAATTGGTACTCCTTTCTTCATTTGGATTGCACGTCGGAAGGTAGGTGAATAAAAGGTGAAAAAATATCATTCCTTCCGGATAGGAGATGATAAAATCTCCTATTTATTAGATAAGAAAGCAGTAGGTGTCATGGGGCTACTCACTATATCTACCTTTGTTATTCTAATCCTTTGCGTTGCCATGGGTACTGAATATATTCCTTTTCTAGATGTTTTACAGGTCTTATTGGGACAAGATTCAACATCGACCTTTATTATTAAGGAACTTCGCTTACCAAGAATTTTGGTTGCGCTATTAATTGGTTGTGCTTTAGCTGTTTCGGGTGCCATTTTGCAGTCGGTTGTTCGCAACCCGTTAGCAGCACCTGATACACTCGGAATAACAGGGGGGGCTGCTGTAGCTGCTGTCTCTTTAATTACTTTTTTTAGTGATGGGATGAATGGATTTTCGATTAGTGAACAGTGGATTCCAGTTGCTGCTTTTGTAGGGGCAACAGTAGTTGCTGCACTTATATATCTATTTTCTTGGAAAGATGGCGTATCTCCATTTCGTTTTATCTTAATTGGTATTGGGTTTTTCACATTGACGCAAGCAGTTACCAATCTCATTATGCTACTAGGGCCGGTTTGGAGAGCTTCACAGTCACAAATCTGGCTGACCGGGACAATATACGGAAGTAAATGGGAACATGTGTATATTTTATCACTCTGGCTAGTCATACTATTATTACTCACCTTTTTACTCGGTAGAAAAATAGGGGTACAAGAATTTGGTGATTCCGTAGCAATTGGTCTGGGCAGTAAAGTACAGAGAGAGCGATTTATTTTATTGTTGATCAGTACAGCACTGGCAGGAGTAGCCGTTGCTTTTGCAGGTGCAGTCTCTTTTGTAGGGTTAATTGCTCCCAATGCAGCAAGACGATTAGTGGGTGGATCGTTCGGTCCTTTCGTTTTCACCTCAGCATGTTTAGGTGCGATGTTTGTCTTGTTAGCTGACTTGCTGGGTCGTACCTTAGTAGCAAATGTAGAAATACCGGCTGGCGTTTTTACAGCACTGATCGGGGCACCTTATTTTATCTACCTACTATATCGGTCAAGATAAAAGGAAAATTTTGATTAATAAACAGGACTGCATAGATGTTCTTTGAATATGTTATGATGATATAGAAGTTCTATTTCGGTAGATGAATTGATCAATTTCCTACAGTAGTGTGGAAGGTGTGATCTCCCTACTTTCATTTTGGCGATCGAAAGGGAGAAGCTTTTGTGTAGCAATCTTATTAACTTCTTTGCATAATTTTATATCACGATTGTGATAAACGGTAGGATGAACGAGAAGGAGGTAGTGTTGTGACTACTGAACAATCTACACAAAAAAGAGAACGAAAACCAGAATGGTTAAAAGTTCGATTAAATACAAATGAAAATTTTCAAGAACTAAAAAAAATGATGCGCAACAAAACGTTACATACTGTTTGTGAAGAAGCAAGATGTCCCAATATCTATGAATGCTGGGCAAATCGAACAGCTACTTTTATGATATTAGGGGATATTTGTACCCGTGCATGTCGTTTTTGTGCTGTAAAAACAGGTTTACCTACTGAATTAGATTGGGCTGAACCAGACCGCGTAGCTGAAGCAGTTGAGCAGATGGGAGTTAAGCATGCTGTTGTAACATCAGTGGCACGAGATGACTTAGCTGATGGGGGTGCGGCCATTTTTGCTGAGACCATTAAAGCAATTCGTAGTCGAAGCCCACTTACGAGCGTAGAAGTGCTTATTCCTGATTTTATGGGGAATTGGGATGCATTGAAAGTCGTCATGGATGCAAAACCAGATATCCTGAACCATAACATTGAAACGGTAAGACGGCGCTCTGATCGTGTGCGGTCCAAAGCGAAGTATGATCGTTCGTTGGAACTGTTAAGACGTGCTAAAGAAATGCAACCTGATATTCCAACTAAATCAAGTATAATGGTTGGTGTAGGAGAAACCTTTGAAGAGGTGATTGAATCTATGCAAGATCTGAACAATCACCAAGTAAATATTGTAACACTGGGGCAATATCTACAACCTACACGGAAACACCTAAAGATCGAGAAGTATTATACACCAGATGAATTTAAACAATGGAAAGAAATTGGGTTAGATTTGGGCTTTTCGCATGTTGAATCAGGCCCGCTTGTACGAAGTTCATATCATGCACACGAGCAAGTTAAATCAGCAAAAGCACAAGATGAACAAAATATGGCTTAAAATGGACGGCAGTAAATGGATGATATATCTCATTTACTGCCGTTTTTAATGGTTAAAGATCAGACGCGTCGATTTAACAAAATAAAGAAGTGTGTTTTGAGCGGAGTAGTCTGGAACAAGTGTATGACGGTAAGATGGAAAAATATGTGGCTAAAGATAGTCAATTAGATGTTTTTTGATATGATAGAAGAGCGTGAGCGGAAATTGCTTGGCTAGCATGGGCCGTATATTAGAAAAGTAGATAAGACTAATTCTACGCTTTAGGAATACAGAGTTTACACAATAACATCCGCCCATTTCACCTATATGTCGCCAATAGGTTTGATTATTCGCGATAACGCGCCCGTAACCATAATAGTAACGCTTTGAGGAATTTAAAGAAGTTTTATTTTTTTGAAACATCATGTAAATGGTATCTGGACTAACTAACTTTGTCCAATTCAGATTAAACTTAAATAGATCCGTTACAGTTGAATACATGCCACCTGCTGCTTGTAAATGAAAGCGGGACTCATCAATTGGAACAAGTATATTGCTAAATTGTACGTATTCTTCTGTCTTTCTTGAAATGCCTTGCATGGTATTACTAAAACCAGTCTCATGTAACTGTAGCGGCTGTAGAATACGCATTTTAATATAGGACTCAAATGAATAACCTGCTACTTTCTCAATGATCTTTCCTAAAATCATGTAATTAGAATTACTATAGATATAACGTGTTCCTGGTTTTGCTGAAAAACCGAGTGAATGAATAGATTTGTATGAAGGGTTAGCAGTTAAACCGGATGTATTGGTTAACAGCTGATGAATGGTGACTTGAGATGAATATAAGGACTTAGGTAATAAATGTGGCGTATACAGATTAACACGATCATTGACATGTAGCTTTTTTTCTTGCTGTAAAATCATAATAGCCAGTGCAGTAAAAAGCTTGGTATTTGAAGCAATACGAAATTTGGTATTTGTTGAAAGTGGGATTGAAGCTTTGTAATTTCTCATTCCATACTGATTTAATGACAGGATTTTTCCTCCAGATCCCAACTTTCCGATGAGGATCACGCCACTAAATTTTTGTGGATGGGAAACCCCTTTTTTGGTGAATTCTGTAGTTGTACGGTTGTTTAAACGATACTTCTTTTCAACGATGCTTGTCATAGGGTGTGTAAAGGGGCGCATAATCATGTCTAATTGTTTAGAAATGATAAGCATAACCTCCTCAGCAAATAAAGAAACTTCTATAAGTGGAACTTTAATCAGGTGGAGTAGAGTCTCCACCTGATTTTACTATGGGAAAATCAACCCACTGGAACTTATATATATGTATATGCTAAAAAATCTTAAAAGATTGTGCTTTATTATGTATATTCATCTGATTAGGTTTCAACCAAGTGAGAATTGGGAACAGTTGATATGAACATGTCAAAGGGGAGTAGCTCATAAACAAAGTCGTCATTACGGGATGAATGTCCCCGGCTTTGTTGGCAACGGATAATCAGTTGTTGGCGAGACCTTTGCTCAAAGAGCAAAGGTCTCGCTTTGTCTTTTTATAGAGATTTGAGCTCCCGCTTCTGTATATGGAGTACGTTTTATGACTTAAGCAAAATAAAGGGGTAGATGGTATGGATTATGCAGTCTTGATAGAGTACGGTTGGATTTTGCTTGTGCTGATTATATTGGAAGGAATTTTAGCAGCTGATAATGCCTTGGTGATTGCGATCATGGTGAAGCATTTGCCAGAGAAAGAACGGAAAAAAGCACTATTTTATGGATTAGCTGGCGCTTTTGTTTTTCGATTTCTCTCTCTATTTGCCATTTCGTTTCTCATCCATGTGTGGCAACTACAAGCGATCGGTGCATTTTACCTCTTTGCGATTGCCCTTAACCATATCATTAGAAAATGGTATTTTAAAAAATCAACAAGTACTACAAATACAAAGGCCAATCAATCTGGTTTTTGGATGACTGTATTAAAGGTAGAAATAACAGATATTATTTTTGCTGTAGACTCTATCCTGGCAGCAGTAGCATTAGCAGTAAGTTTACCTCGTACATCTCTACCACCTATTGGAGGTATTGATGGCGGACAGTTTCTCGTTGTTTTGGCAGGGGGACTAATAGGCTTGATTGTAATGCGATTTGCTGCTACTTTTTTCAGTGGTCTATTAGAAAAGAGACCTGGTTTAGAAACCGTAGCTTTCTTAATAGTAGGATGGGTCGGTGTGAAATTAGCAGTCTTTGCATTTTCGCACCCTAAAGTAGCCATATTTTCTGAATCATTTCCGAGTTCGTTCGGATGGAAAATCACCTTTTGGTCCGTTTTGCTCGGGATTGCGATTATAGGTTGGTTCTCATCAAAAGATAAGCGTGCTGCATAGTGCATGATTTGGAGGTAACTGAGAAACATATACAAAAGGGGAGATAAAGATATGCTCATTATCGAATTAGCAGTGATTTTATTTGCTTCTAAAGTTGCGGGAGACGTGAGTGTAAGATTGGGCCAGCCTGCAGTTTTGGGGAAATTACTCGTAGGTATTGTATTGGGACCTGCTGTATTAGGGATTATCACTAATACCGAAATTCTGAGTGAGCTTAGCCAAATTGGTGTGATCCTTTTGATGTTTATCGCAGGTCTGGAAACGGATCTGGCACAATTAAAAAGTACACGTAAAGCTTCAAGCTACGTTGGGGTACTTGGTCTTATTTTCCCTTTATTAGCGGGATATGGTGCGGGTATTTTAATGGGATTACCTCAGCTCCAGGCGATATTTTTAGGTCTCTTACTTTCAGCAACCAGTATTAGCATTTCCGTTCAAGCATTGAAAGAAATGAACAAACTTAAGTCACGAGAAGGAGCGACTATTCTAGGAGCAGCAGTAATTGATGACATTTTGGTTATTGTTTCGCTTGCTTTTCTGATGAGCTTTGCTGGTAGCGATGTTCATATGGGAGAAGTGATTCTTTTAAAAGCAGGTTTCTTCATCATTGCCATTGTCGCTGCTTGGAAAGTGATTCCTTGGATAATGAAAGTTTTAGCTCCTTTGCGTGTTACTGAATCTGTGATTTCAGCTGCGCTTATTATCTGCTTTGTCTATGCATTTGTAGCTGATTATGCAGGGGTAGCTGCCATAATTGGTGCTTATATTGCTGGGGTAGGAATTAGTCTTACGAACTATAAGCACGAAGTTTTTGAGAAAGTAGAAACGATTGGGTATTCCATTTTTGTCCCTGTTTTTTTCACTTCGATTGGTGTTACCGTAGAATTGATCGGTATTGGGGATCAGTGGGGGCTCATCTTACTCCTAAGTATAATTGCGATTGCTACTAAATTGATTGGACCGGCCATTGGGGCAAAGCTCGCTGGGTTTGGGTGGCGTAGTTCTCTTGGCATTGGTGCAGGAATGGTATCTAGGGGAGAAGTTGCGCTTATCATCGCAGCAATCGGCTTAGAAACAACGCTTCTCAGCAAAGAATTATTTGCTGTAGTGGTCGTCGTGATCCTCATTACCACTCTCGTTACCCCCCCGATGATGAAAAGGTTTTTTATGGCGCGATAAGGTGTAGTCAGGAAGGGGTCAGACCCCCACTTGATTCCCTATGTTTCAGCCTTGGCTGAAACAAGTTCACTTATCGACACCTCTAACAATAAACAAAAGAGATGAGGTCAGTAATGGATCCCATCTCTTTTTATGATCATTATTTTTGTTTAGGATTAATATCAATAATCCCTTTTGGTTCTAGGGAACGATTTAACTGAGGTGGCGATTCATCGCCCATCTCTCGCAATAATTGTTCTAAATCACCGCGCACACCCTCTACATCAGCAGAACCTCTCATTCGCATTCCGACGGAATCAATTTGGGATTGGAGTTCTTTATCACTCGTACAATTAATTTTGTAGAAGCGTGGCGTTAAACTTTCAGCGGTTCGGATCGCCTCTTTCGTTGCATTAGTGGCAACTTGTGCGTTTCTAGGTTGTATTCCAATAAACACATGATCATCGGTTACTAAAGTGGTTGCTTCTTTGACATCAGGATGAACGGTGATCAGTTGAGCGATTTGTCTTGCTAGCAACGGCCGATCGATTGTAATTTTAGGGGCAACTGCTTCACCTTTCACTTCGTTTGTAGGGCTATAGTGAAAGTACCCGATTTGATTCTGACCACTACCGTTTACATTTTCTTGACCATTCATCTGATCATGATTACTTGTGCGGTTAAAACGAGATGGTGCTTGATCATCATGATAGAGAGACTGTACATTATCGTTCGAATTTGCTTGATTCATATTTGAATCTGTATTAGGAGAGCAAGCGATCATGGTAATAATGAGTAAAAATGTCATGAAAGGTGATAAATAGCTCATCTTTGACTTCATCTCCTGTTTTAAATATTGACCTTTCGATTAGACTTAGCATGTCCGTTATTTTGATTTATACCCCAGATATTTTTCACTAAGTAGATGATGGATAAACAGGATATAAACATTTATACGTAGAAGATGAGGAAAGCCATCTTGTATGGGAAATATGTTAAAATAGGGAAAGAAGTTGAAAAGGAAAGTGAAGGTTGAATGGAATGGATCGAATCGATATACAAGGGCTTAAATATGAACTGATTACGGATCATAAAGATGCTTTTAATACGGTAATGTTTAAGAAGCGATATAGTGAAATATTATCGAAATATGATTATATTGTAGGTGACCTTGGGTATGGTCAATTACGTTTAAAAGGATTTTTTGATGATAGTCACCAAAGTGCTACGAACGAATCTAAAATTACGTATTTACAAGAATATCTAAACGAATTTTGTAACTTCGGATGTGCTTACTTTGTTTTAAAAAAGATATAAGCAAAGTCCCGCCTAGCTGAGCGGGACTTTGCTTATATCGCGCTATTCATCTTGGGGATCATCATGTGTGGGGTGACTACCAGGGAACTGTCGTTTTAACCCTGCATGAAATTCACGAACTTCATAGGTGAAACGTGGTGAAGCATGTTGTCCTTCACGCCAAGGAGAATCTTTTCCCAATCGCGCTTCATTCGTAGCAGCCCCGACTGGTCCTTCTGGAAACTCTTCAGGAACCAATTCATCTCGTTGTGACTCAACTGTGCCTAAATCACGCCACTTTTTTTGTTCATTCATGTGTGTACGCACTCCCCCCTCTATATATAACATAACCGATTTTGCTGAAATTATGTTCTACATAGGGTTAAGAGAGTGTATATAAAAATTGTCGTAACTCTTCTGCCTCTTCATCCGCCATTTGGTAAACATGTTCTAAGTAGCCAGGTTCATCTAGATCATCTTTCCCAATAATTGCAAACCGATTTGACAAAAGATTTAGTACGAGCAATTTGCCGTAAAATCGACCCGACGACGTTATGGCTAAGTCAAATCGGGCAGTCTCTCCCATAAAGCTTACGAATCGCGTTTTTGTATTTTCTGCTTCATCATATAAAAACATCAGGTTATCCACTGTTATGATCATGCTCCTTTTTCGATTGTTCGGTTCATATTATAACATGGAAATTGTAGATAAAAGCGTATTATCCCTCTGGAAGGAGATGAATATGACCAAAACATCTAAAATATACCTAGAAAGCGTGCTTTTTTCTGGCGACGTGGGAGTAAACCTTGCTCACTAGCGGATGCAGTTAAACGCTGCGTAAAAGTGGCATTGCGAAGCTCCATTCTAAGCTGATCTTGTCTTTTTCGAATATCATCAAACATTTGTTGCACTTCATTGGCATGAACCGTTTCATATGAGACAGAGACTAATTTATGTTCCATATCTTCTAATGAATCGAATAAGCCATACATATGTCCTTCTAGTCTCTCCATACGTTCAAACAAATCTTCCATCATATCGCCAACGCTTTCCATCGTCTCCATTAAATGATTTAATGATTTTTCAGTATCTTGTTGCAGATTTTTATAACTTTCTACTGCTTCTACTTGCATCTTACCTTCGCGCATTAAATCTTCTCTTACTTGTTTCATTGAGGCTTGCGGCTCTTGTAAGCGCGCTTTGATTTCTGTTAATCGCACTAAACTTTGTTCATCTAGAATATAGTGACCTCTCTCATTCCAATCTGGCTTAACATACTCTTCAAAAGTGTCAATCCATTTTCTAATTGTTCTTGCATGTACACGAAGGTGATCAGCAGCTTCTCTTGTTGAAATACATACTTCTTTTTCCATTAGGTCATCCTCCTGAAAGTTTTATTTCACCCTACATTTGTCAAATGATTGTAATTCCAGTTTTGTAGTTAGATATTTGTGTGCGCTAGAAATCATTTATTTTATTAGCAGATTGGTACAACTTTAAATAAAATACACAGCCTATAAGAGGAATTGGACAGTTGTAAATCTTCATTTCTCTCGATTTATATAAAGTAAGTAGAAGTACTTGTGTCTACGATTTCGATGTATGTAAAAAAATTCCTTCTTCATGACAAAGGAAGCCACCAGTTGACAAAATTAGTGATGTAAAAACAAAAGACCGGATTCTCTTAGGGAATCCGGTCTACATAAAAAGGCTCATGCATAGGGAAATTGCGCTTGGTCTTGTGTAAATTGGTTTGCTTTATCCGTAATCTTTTGCTCTTCCACCGGTTCGATTTGATACCAGCCTTTTTGTTGCATTAAGTTAAATAGATCTCTTTGCGTTTGATGAACGCTACTTAGTATTTGAAATTGAGATTGATAAAGTGTCTCATTACTTGCTTCTTGCGTTGCGATGTTATAACCATTAGCCAAATACTTTTCCAGTGACAAAATATCTGTTAAACGATCACGATCAGACATCTGCTTCGATTGCACGATAAAATCACTCCTTATTGGGTGTAGGTATGATTGGGTGAGTTTTGTTGTTGCATCGTTGCCATAAGTCCACCCGTAGCTGACTGTAGTTGTTGTAGTAGCGTGATATAATGTTGTTGATGCATTTGTCCCACACTGTCAATCATCTGTTTTACTTCTGTGTCTTGGCATTCATTAGCATAATGTGCGCATTTTTTCATGGCTAACATTTCCCACGAAAGCTCATCAGCTAAATAGTTTAGGTCTTTACTTGTGATCTGCAAATTAAACCCTCCTTTAATCCATTACAACTGTAATATTTACCCTTCAGTCCAAAAGTATGCTTTTGACTTGAACGGCTTTAAGCGTGGTTATTTACTTTTGCGCAGATAACGTATGAACAGGTAGGTGATTAAACCAAGTAGAGAAATCGTAATGAACCATGGAAGAAGTTTAACCATAAAGATTAAACTGCTGGCAATTGCCGATTTAAAATTTACCCAACCTGAAGCTAAAGCTTCATGAAGTTGTTTATTTAATGCAGTGTCGGTGTTCAAAGCATTCTTAGGCTGATGAATTGAAATATGAAAAGTGGCGTAGTCGACTTGGTTAGTCAGATATTGGATACGCCCTTTAATCTGTTCGATTTCACTTTGTGTCATGTCAAGTTGTTTGGAAATGCTAAGCAAATCACTCGTCTTATCTGCTTGATTCATTAAATTGAGTAATCTTTTTTCCATCGCTTCTTTCCCATTAAGACGTGATTTCAGATCGACCATTTCCTCTGTGACATCGGTTCCTGTAACATGGATGTTCGGTCGTTGCGTTCCAGACATTTTTTGAATATCAGTTAGAAAAGATTGGAAATGTTGATGTGGGATGCGGATGGTTAAATGACCAGATATGGCTTCAGTCGAATGGTTTTCTGAGCTGTTAACAAGATACCCTTGATAAGCAGGAAACCTTTTTTCTAGTTCCCGTTTACTTCTCTCAAAGTTGGTAACAGTAAGTTGGATATTAGCGGTATATACCACTTGCGTTGTAGGGGACTGTTTAATCGGCTGCTGACTAACAGATAGGGGCTCTTGTTTGATCATCTTGTCAACTTGATCAGGAGAAGTATCCGATGGCTGCTGGACAGATTGCTCTGTGCTTTCTAGACTCATTTCATTACTTGACTGCTCACAACCTATGGTTAAGAAAAACAACAAAATAATCAGCATAGGGGTGTACCTTAGTTTATAATGAGACATAGAATCCTCCTTATTTATGAAAGTGGAGTGGGTTCAGACCCCCGCTTATAGAAGTGGGGCTTTAATCAGGTGGAGTAGAGTCTCCATCTGATTCCCCGATGTTTCAGCTTTCGCTAAAACGCGTTCACTTTACTATTAGACGCATTGATATGAAGTTTAGTTGCACAATAACCAGTGGAGGTCATAATACTGTGATATATGAAGTAGATGTAAACCGCATAAAGAAACAACTAGAGGTATTACAATTGTGTGGTCTTGTGATTTCTGATTTAGAAGGTCAACCTGTCAATCACATAAATCGATTTGCGCTTGAACGTGCTTTGCATGTTGCGGTTGAGTGTATGATTGATGTAGGAACTGTAATGATAGATGGCTTTATAATGAGGGATCCCGGAGGATATCATGATATTGTTGATATCTTAGAGGATGAACGTGTGATAACATCCAAACTAGGGGAATGGATGAAGGAGCAAGTAACAATTAGAGAGCAATTGGTACGATATTACCATGAACTAGACGAGGAAAAGGTAGAAAAGATGGTATCGGATCATAAACTGTATGCGCAATTTTGTAGTGAGGTACTTCATTATATCGAGCAAGAGCTGAATGAGATGATGTGAAGGAGGTTGGATGATGAAAGAAGGAGGTACTAGAAATGAGATTTTGTACATGCTAAAAGTGGAAGCGCCACTTACAGTGAGTGAAATGGCTGAAAAACTAGGCATTACAGAGATGGCGATCAGGCGTCATTTAAATACCCTGGAAGCGGAAAACCTCATTTATGGTAAACAATTTCGCCAGTCAATGGGTCGACCGACTAAACGATACTATTTAACATCAGATGCCGAAGAAGTGTTTCCTAAAAGTTATCAAAGCTTTACACTCGATCTTTTAAAAGATATCGAAGAGGAAGGTGGAGAGCATAAAGTCGATCGCTTATTTAAGCGCAGAATGAAACGGATAACAGATCAATACGATGCGACATTTTCAAATTTGACATTGGAAGAACGTGTAAGCAAATTAGCCGAAATTCAAGATCGTAAAGGGTACATGGTAAAATGGAAAAAGCTTGAAGATGGAAGTTATGAACTGATTGAATATAATTGTCCGATTTCACAAGTAGCCGATCAATATCATCAAGCTTGTGATTGTGAACTGGGCTGGTTCAAGAATTTGCTTGAAACCGATGTTACGCGGTTGGAATGTAAGGCCAAAGGTGGACAAAATTGTATCTATCATGTTAAGCAACAGACGAAAGAATAGAAGGAGGAAAAACAGTGTCACATTGGTATGAAAAAAGCTTCGGTGAGGATTATTTATTGGTGTACAAGCATCGTTCTAAACAAGATGCTTCTTTCGAGGTGAGTCAAATTATCGAATGGATCAATC
Source organism: Polycladospora coralii (assembly GCF_014773435.2). Taxonomy (GTDB): domain Bacteria; phylum Bacillota; class Bacilli; order Thermoactinomycetales; family Thermoactinomycetaceae; genus Polycladospora; species Polycladospora coralii. Next base: position 134,297 of record NZ_JACXAG020000002.1, read on the forward strand.
TGACAAAAGAAGACTTTATATTAGATTTGTGCTGTGGTACAGGTAGACACACGCTAAATTTTGCAAATCAAGGCTATAATATTATGGGTATGGACTTATCAGAAGTATTACTTTCATACGCTGTACATGAAAGAGATAATCATGGGGTTCCTTTTATACATGGAGATATGCGTCATCTCCCATTCGTGGCAAACTCATTTGATGTTGTTTTAAATTTATTTACTTCATTTGGTTACTTTCAATGTGATGGTGACAATCAGAAAGTATTGACGGAGATGGCACGTGTCCTAAAACCAAACGGACGCTTTTTTATTGACTATTTAAATCGAGATGCCGTTATCGACAATCTAGTTCCAGAAAGCTCAAGACAAGAGGGTGAAACATATATTAAAGAAAAACGCCGTATTGAAGGGAATAGTGTGATTAAAGATATAACCATTGTGGATCATAAAGGGCAACGTGAATATTTAGAACATGTAAAAATGTATACAATCGATCAAATGAAAGAAATGTTAGATAAGGCAGGTTTAACAATTGAACATGCTTTTGGTAATTTTAGTGGTGCGTCCTATTCAGTGGATAGTGAACGTATGATTATGATGGGGAGCAAGCAGACAAGATAATCAATCTAATAAACGGCAGTCGTGAGGCAGTCTATTTTGAGCCAAAATAGACCGATTGTAAAGTTTGGTTAAAGTGCATGAAATGCAAAGTACATGAGATTTCATATGGGAAAACCACGCAAATTACAATGCTCAATAATTTATTAGATAGAATCAATAGGAGGGAACAATTTGAATAGATGGGAAGATATTATTGAAGTTCAATTACCGCTACCTTTTGCATTAAAAATAATTAACGCATTTTTAATAAAAGGGAAGAATGGCTACACCATAATAGATACAGGGCTACATATTCAGGAAGATGTTGATAAATGGGAAGAGGTCCAATCTCAGTTGGGCTTCAAATGGGATGAAGTCGAAAAAATTGTGCTCACCCATTATCATCCTGATCATTATGGTTTGGCAGGAACTTTACAAGCGTGGACAGGTGCACCTGTATATCTATCAGAGACTGACTATAAGCATGCACAATTGTTTCTAAGCGATAATGGTGATATGCCTGAAGCGATGGCTTCTTTTTTTTCTAGGCATGGATTAGAAGTCGAATTTGTCGAAAAAATTCCTGCTCATTTACGAAGCTATCATCGGTTTGCTGAGCCTCATCCTTCTCCATCTTTTATTAAAGCTGGCGACACCATTTATTTAGGAGACTATGAATATCAAATTCTACATACACCGGGTCATGCTGACGGACACTTAAGTTTCTATGATCCTGCTCGTAAGTGGCTGATCGGTGGAGATTTTTTATTACCCCGTATTTCACCGAATATTAGTTTATGGCCGAGATGTGATCCCAATCCGCTAGAAACCTATCTTTCTACCTTGCGTCAGATGAAGGAAATCCCCGTACAAACGGTTTTTCCGTCGCATGGTAAAGTGTTTCATCACTATGAAAAACGGATCGACACGTTGTTGGTACATCATAAACATCGGTTAGAGGAAATGAAGAAAGTATTGTTGCGTACGAAAGCAACAACTGCCTATGAAATATGCAAACAGGTATTTGGTGAGAAATTAAGTATTCACAATTTACGATTTGCTTTATCGGAAGTTCTTGCGCACTTAGAATATCTACGTGTGCAAGGTGAGATACAATCCATCACAAAAGATGGCAAGGTCTTATATCGCATCGATTGTTAAAAAGCAGGGTCACATAACCAGCGTGTTGATTCACTATTTAAGATCAGTAGTGTCCATTAACCAAAATATACGGGCTACATGGAAAAATCGACACGCTTGTTTTGTAATGTGTATCGACTATGACCATGGAAGGAAATGGATAATATGAAAAAAGTGGCTCTAATTACAGGGTGTTCTGGAGGGTTAGGTAAGCTGGCAGCATTGATACTAGCACAGAACGATTGGCAAATTGCTTGCAATAGTCGTCATCGAGATCAGAAAATGGACAACTTACTGCAGCAAATAAAAAACACAGGTAATAAGGCATTTCCGATATATGGAGACGTGAGTAAACGTGAGGATAGCTTTAGAATCGTACAAGAGACATTCAAACAGTTTGGTAAGATTGATAGTCTCATCCATACGGTTGGACCATTTATTAGAGAAAGAAAAATGTTTGTTGAACATTCAGATGAAAATATCATGGAAATGATTAATGGTAATCTGTTAAGTGCATTATGGATGGCTAAAGCGGTTCTTCCACACATGCGTGAGCACAAACAAGGAAGAATTATTTTTTTTGGTTTTGGTCGTGTGCAAGAAGCTCCTGCATGGCCAGATCGTTCCGTTTATGCGGCTGCCAAAAGTGGTCTAGCTTCATTTACGAAGACGCTTTCGGTAGAAGAAGCGCCATTTGGAATTACGGTAAACATGGTTTGTCCAGGTGATATCGTAGGTGAGAATAAGGAGAAGTATATTGATCAGATAAATGGATTACCAGATGGAGAAACACCACGAGGAAGACCGGGATCAGGAGAAGATGTGGCGCGTGTAATCCGGTTTTTAGTTGAGGATTCATCTGATTTTGTAACGGGAAGTTTGATTAATATAACGGGAGGATTAGACGTCATACATCCGATTTCCAAACGATTGAAGTAGGCACCTCTCCCCATGCTTTGCATAACATAATGCAAAATGATGAGGTGACTTAAATGACCAGCTTAAACCGGAAGATCGGAGCGTGGACTGGAGAAAAAAGATTGCCTGAACTACTTTCAGTCCAATATGGATTAAAATTACAAGAAGTAGAGCCGGTTGAAGGTGTATTGAAATTATATACCAATGAAGGCATATATGTGCTAAAACGGGTACCTAAGGAGATGACGGAATATCTATATCTGCTTATTGAGTTAGCAGAGCATACACCATTTGTAACCGTTCCGATCCATACAATCCGAAATAAACCGTATTTTGACGGGTTTTGTCATCGGTATTGTTTATTATCGTGGACGGATACATACTCGCCGCGGAGTTTTCAACATGTAACGGATTGGATCGCAGCGACAGAAGCAATAGCAGACTTGCATGCGCAAACACGTAATTTTAAAGAAAAGAAAAATTATAAATTAATCCAGAAAGATCATACATGGAAAATAGAATGGGAAAAAGATTATAAACAAATCGAAATATTCAATGTCGCAGCGAGGTATACACCCAATCCTACGCCACTTGATCATCATTGGTTAAAAGCCGCAGCCTATACGACTGGTTTAGTAGAAAGTATTATCCAGCATTATGAAAAGTTAAATGGAGACGAAGCGTGGCAAAATTCCTATGCATTAGGGAAGGTTTGTCACGGTAATTTACATCGGAAAAATATTTTGTTTGATCAGCAGAATCAGATCAAATTTATAGATTGGAATCAAGTGCGACTAGATAGTAGGATGTACGATCTCACAAAATGGATATGGTATGCGTACGGAAAAACAGGATCATTACCAATGATGAAACAAATCCTACAGCGGTATCATCAAAATGTTCCCATACAAGAATCAGAATTTACTTTGATGTACCTACGAAGTTTATATCCTGAGCAACTTATTCACACTTTGAAGTTGGCCTACCATGAAGGGAGTGACAATAGCAAGGATTGGGGAAGTAAAATGAAACAAATTATGGAACAAGAAAAACAAAAGGTAGATGTCCTCAAGCAATTGATGCCACAAATAGAAGAAAATTTTGTTGTACAGATTCCACTTGTTACTTGGATACATCAATGAAATCCTAAGGCTCTAGAGCCTTAGGATTTCATGCTTTTAGTCCATATAAAAGAAAAGAGAGCTGAAGCAAAAAAGGAGGCCACAAACGAAAAAGATAATGATAAGTGGGCTCATCCATTCTGTATCCGCTTGCTCTTGAAAAGATTCCTTTTTTTTACTCATCAACATACGCCAAGATTTTTTAAAAATAGTAAAAAAACCACCATGCACTACATAAAAAAATCCTGCAAAAACTAAAAATAAAAGACCCAGTAGGAATATATAATTGGCAAAAATGAGGGGATTGAAATCTGAAGCCAACCAAGTAATAAGCATGGTGAGGCTGGTGATCCCCATGATGTATAGCAATAATTTTTTTGGCACAAGCAGGACCTCCGCAGATTGGGGATGAAATCGATGAACTTATATTACACCCTGCATTAAAAATGATGGAGATGATATGCCACCTGATGAAGACTTGGGGGCTTCATCCCACTACAAAAGATCAATAAACTGATTTCCATCATAGCTTTTCATAGACCTGACATCAATTATTATTTATACTAGGGAGAAAGAAATCAAGTTTAAATGCATAGAGAGGAGAGAAATGTTTGTTCACACGAAAATTTTGTATAGGACTTGCTCTAAGCATCGTGCTCACAGGATGTAGTTTTTCTTCAAACGGTAAAGCGGATATAAAGGGGTTTGCGGAAAATCAAACCTTGCGCCTTACGGAACAAAAAAATATTGCTACGTTAGATAGTGTGAAAGCATCCGATTCAACTTCTATGAATGTACTAAATAATGTACAAGAAGGCTTAATGAGAATGGGAAAAGACAAAAAACTTGTTAATGGTATTGCAGAGGATGTTGAAACGAACAAAGATAAGACAAACTACACTTTTAAGTTGCGTAAAGACGCGAAGTGGAGTGATGGCACCCCTATTACAGCCCATGATTTTGCATATGCATGGAAACGAGCGATTAATCCCAAAGAACCTACGGACTATGGATATATATTCGCACCCATTGTCAATGCAGAAAATTATTCAAATGGGAAGGTTAGTGTAGATAAAGTCGGAATTATGGCACCAAATGACCACACTTTGCAAGTTAAGTTGGTGAAACCGCAAAACAACTTTTTAAGTTTGACGACCTTGCCTGCTTTTTTACCGCAAAAAAAAGATTTAGTAGAGAAGGCGAAAACGAAATATGGAACGGTAGAGGGTTTACAGAATATGGTTTATAGTGGCCCATTTAAAGTAGATTCGTGGGCTAATAATAAAGTGGTCTTATCTAAAAACGAAGAGTATTGGGATCGTCCAGCAGTCAAGTTAGAAAAAGTAGAATTATATATTGGGATGGATATTCCAACGGGTATCAATTTATATAATACCGATCGAATTGATGCTACCGCTCTCGATCAAGCATATGTAGAAGTTTATAAACAAACACCAGATTTTATCTCCGTAGAACTTGCAAGTTCGAATTATATACTACTACGCATTAATCACAAAGAAGGAGAAGCGTTTTTTAAGAATACGAATATCCGCAAAGCGATTAATTTAGCAATTGATCGTGATGTACTGGCTAATAAGATCATGAAAGACGGCTCAAAACCTGCAGGTGGGTTTGTTCCTCCTTCACTAAATGGTGTCGGCAATGAATCATTTCGAAAACATGGTGAAGTGGTTAAATATGATGTGAGCAAAGCGAAAGAATATTGGAAAAAGGGATTGGAAGAATTAAAGCTGAGCAGTGCACCTGAAGAGATTCAGATGATTTCCTATAACAGTACGGCGAAAAGAGACATGGCTGTTGCCATTAAAGAACAATTAAGACGAAACTTAGGTCTAAATGTTTTGTTGGATGCCCCTCCTTGGAGCGTTCATTTACAAAATTTAAGAGAAGGTAATTATCAAATGGGCATGTTAGGCTGGGGAGCAGATTATAATGATCCAATTAGCTTCTTAGAGATCTTTCAATCGGATGCGGGTATGAACTGGGCAGGTTTTAGTAATGCTGAATACGACAAATTGCTTGAACAGGCGAAGTCAGAATCGAATCAAGCCAAGCAATATGAGTTATTAAAACAAGCAGAACAAATCCTTGTGGGAACAGAAGGAAAAGGGCAATCTGCTATTATTCCGCTTATTTACGCATCCAATGCTTATATTCAAAAACCGCATGTTAAAGAACTTTACAGACATGCTTATGGACCAGAATACTCACTAAAATGGGCTTATTTAGTTAATGAATAAGATTTTCCAAAACATAGGTCTTTACAAAATGGGTATTTATGTTTTAAATATTACTAAGGCAAAGAAATGCGAGTGTAAATTATTTGTTTGAATTATGTGAAATTTACACTGATTTCAAACAGATTATGACAAGAAGTCAGGTCATGTAGCAATAATTTTCTTTGTTTCGGTAAAACCTAATTTCGAAAAGGTTATACCATACTTCATAACATTTTAAGGGGGAAACAGAATGAGAAATTGGAGAAAGCTAACATCCACATTTGCTATTTTATTAGTAGCATCCTTAGTATTGTCTGCTTGTTCTTTTGGCGGTGGAGATAGTGGTGATGCGAAAGGTAACGTAATCAATTTAATTGAAACCGCGGAACCACCTAACTTAGATAGTGCAAGATCTACTGATAGTGCATCTTTCACAATCTTGAATAACGTAAACGAAGGACTTTATCGTTTAGATCAAGATAGCAAACCAACACTTGGTATGGCAGCTGAAGAACCAACTAAAAGCGATGACAATAAAACTTATACGTTTAAACTCCGCGATGCAAACTGGAGCGATGGCAAACCTGTAACAGCGAAAGACTTTGAATATGCATGGAAGCGTGCGATGAATCCAGACACAGCTTCTGAATACGCATTTATCATGAATGCAATTGACAAAGCTGAAGAATACAATGCCGGTAAAGCGAAAGCTAAAGAAGTTGGCGTTAATGCAATTGATGACAAAACACTTGAAATCAGACTTAAGCAAGATGTTCCTTATCTAAAAGACCTACTTACATTTGGTACTTTCCTACCACAACGTCAAGATATTGTTGAAAAACATGGTGAGAAATATGCACTTGATCCTGACAAGATGGTATTTAACGGTCCATTTGTATTAAGCGAATGGAAACATGAAAGTAGTTTCACATATAAGAAAAACGATCAATACTGGGAAAAAGATGTTGTGAAATTAGATACGGTTAACGTAACGATTTCTAAAGACGCAACAACCAGCATGAACTTGTACAATACAGGTAAAGTGGATTACACAGGTGTTGGTTCAGAATTTATCGATTCAAATAAAGACAAGCCAGAGTACTTCTTACAACCTGAAAGTACTGTATTCTACACCGAAATGAACCAAATTAAAGAAGATAGCATCTTCAAAAATGCGAAGATCCGTAAAGCGGTTATGATCGGGATTGACCGTCAAACAGAAATGGATAAAATCTTAAAAAATGGAGTTCCAGCAGCTGGTTTTGTAAGTCCTGCTATTCGTGGAAACGATGACAAGAAATTCCGTGAATTAGCGAAAGTAAATATTGAGTACAACCCGCAAGAAGCGAAAAAATTGTTTGATGAAGGTTTGAAAGAATTAGGTCTTGATAAAGCACCAACAGTTGAGATTGTTGGGGACGATACATCAGGAGCGAAAGATGATTTAACTTTTGTTAAAGAACAATTAAAGCAAAACCTTGGATTAGAAGTGAAAATTACTTCTGTACCCTTTAAAGAGCGCTTAGAGCGTGGTAAAAAAGGTAACTTTGACTTACTTCTTGGTGGATGGGCCGCTGACTACAACGATGCGATGTCCTACCTCGAAATCTTTACAACAGGCTATTCTTATAACCGTGGTAAATGGAGCAACAAGCAATATGACGAGTTAGTTAAGAAGGCACAAGCAAATGAAAACTTCGACGAGCGTCTAGAGCAACTGTTAGAAGCAGAAAAAATTATGATCGAAGATGCTGGTATTGCTCCAGGATATTTCAGAAGCTCACCATCCTTAATTAACCAAAAGATTAAAGATATGCATTGGCATGCAATTGGTCCTGATTATAGCTTGAAATGGACTTATGTAGAAGAAGGTAAGTAAATCAATCTATTTAATTAAATAGAGAACGACCATGTGAGCTGAAGGTATATATCGCGGTTTGATATATACCTTCAGCCTTGCACTTAATTTGAAAGGATGTGAGGGAATGTGCTAAAGTACACACTGAAACGCTTATCTTATATGGTTGTAACCTTATGGATTATCGCGACAGTAACGTTCTTTTTAATGCATCTATTGCCTGGTACACCACTTAAAAATGAAGAGAAGTTACCAGAACACATTAAAGAGCAAATCATGGAAAAATATGGATTGAATGATCCGCTACCTGTCCAGTATTTAAACTTTATGGGTGGACTCGTGCAGGGTGATTTAGGTGCTTCGTATACGCAAGACGGCCGTGAAGTATCGGGTATGATTGCTGAAGGCTTTCCAGTATCCGCATTTATTGGTGGACAAGCGGTTGTATTTGGCTCTATTGTCGGCTTACTACTTGGTTTAATTGCCGCCTTAAAACGGGGAACTTGGATGGATAACTTATCTACAATGATTGCAGTGTTTGGGATTTCAATTCCGAACTTCGTTTTAGGGGCCTTGTTAGCCTACTTTGTGGGAGTTAAATGGGGGATTTTACCTGTTGCGCTATGGGAATCATATGCTTCCTCTATTATGCCATCGTTTGCACTTGCACTCGTGGTTGTTGCCATCATCTCTCGCTATATTCGAACGGAAATGGTGGAGGTATTAGATGCTGAATATATGAAAACCGCAAAAGCGAAAGGTCTGCCACGTCGTACAGTCGTATTTAGACATGCTTTGCGTAATGCACTTATTCCTGCTATTACCATCTTAGGTCCATTGACTGTCAATATTATTACGGGGTCACTTGTGATTGAACAAATCTTTGCTTTACCTGGAATTGGAGAGTACTTCGTAAAATCAATTGTAAACAACGACTATACGATGATTACAGGAATTACAATTTTCTATAGTATATTAATCGTCTCGGTCATTTTCATAGTAGATATCTTATATGGAATTATTGACCCACGGATTCGACTATCTGGAGCAAAGGAGTGATCATAACATGAATACGTCTGAAAAATTATCTCCAGATCTGTTTAAGCCCGCACAGCTGGATAGCAGTGAAGGCGAACAGATCCGCAAAGAATCAGTCAGCTATTGGCAAGATGTGATACGCCGCTTTCGCACCAATATTGGGGCGATTGTTGGACTTTCCATTATTATTCTGTTTATTGTGATGTCCTTCGTCGGTCCATACATGAATTCGTATGATATTTCAACGCAAAACTACGATATTCAAAATCTCGAATCGTTTTCTGGTGATCATTACTTTGGAACAGATAAATTTGGTCGTGACTTGTGGACCAGAGCGTGGTACGGTGCAAAAATTTCGCTTTTAATCGCTTTTTTAGCAGCTTTTCTGGATGTGACGATAGGCGTTACGTATGGGGGAGTCTCAGGATATTATGGTGGACGAGTCGATAACATCATGCAACGTTTCCTAGAAATTTTGTATTCGATTCCTAACCTGATTATTATTATTTTGATGCTACTGGTATTTGAACCTGGAATTATACCGATTGCTTTGGCATTATCCATTACCGGGTGGGTACCCATGGCTCGAATTGTACGGGCACAAATGATGAAATTAAAATCACAAGAGTATGTACTTGCGGCACGTACACTTGGTGCGAGTACCTATCGCATTATGACGAAGCATCTAATTCCAAACGTGATGGGTCCGATCATCGTAGCGGTAACCTTTGCAATCCCAAGTGCTATCTTCTTCGAGGCGTTTTTAAGTTTTATTGGATTAGGTTTACGACCGCCTGGTGCTAGTTTAGGGGTACTATTAAACGACGGAAATAAATTATTACAAATTTATCCTTACCAACTATTTTGGCCCGCACTGATCATCAGTTTAATTATGTTGTCGTTTAACTTATTAGGTGATGGTTTGCGTGATGCACTAGATCCTAAAATGCGGAAATAAAAAGGGGGGAGATTTAATGACTAAGGTATTAGATGTGAAAGACTTACATGTTTCGTTTAATACATTTAACGGAGAAGTACAAGCAGTTCGAGGCGTTACATTTGATGTAACAAAGGGTGAAACGGTCGCTATTGTGGGTGAATCAGGTTGTGGAAAGAGTGTAACCTCACAAACGATTATGCGTCTTATTCCAAACCCACCTGGCTTTATTAAAGAAGGTCAAATCGTGTTTGAAGGACAAGATTTGGCCCAGTACAGTGAGAAGCAAATGGAAAAGGTACGTGGAAATGATATCGCGATGATTTTCCAAGATCCTATGACTTCCTTAAACCCTACGATGACAGTAGGTCGACAGATCACAGAAGGGCTTATCCAACATCAAAATATGAGTAAACAAGAAGCCCATGAAAAAGCGATTGAAATGTTACGTTTGGTAGGCATTCCATCTCCCGAGTCGCGTATAAAACAATACCCACATCAATTTAGTGGTGGAATGCGGCAACGTGCCATGATTGCGATTGCACTTGCGTGTCAACCGAAACTTTTGATTGCGGACGAACCGACAACAGCACTTGATGTTACGATTCAAGCACAAATAATTGACTTGATGAAAGATCTTCAGAACAAGATTGATACCTCTATTATCTTAATCACACATGATCTTGGTGTTGTAGCGGACATTGCTGATCGTGTTGTGGTAATGTATGCAGGTAAAGTGATTGAGACTGGAAAGCTGGATGAAATCTTTTATCAGCCGAAACATCCATACACATGGGGTTTGCTTGCTTCCATGCCGAGATTGGATCAAGATGACAATACGGAGTTATTACCGATTCCAGGTTCTCCCCCTAATTTACTCAATCCACCTCCTGGTTGTCCGTTTGCAGCGCGTTGTCCACATGCCATGAAGGTGTGTACGGAACAAATGCCAGAGACAACAGAGGTTTCGACAACGCATCAAGTAGCTTGTTGGTTGGATCATCCACTGGCACCGGATGTTAAACCACCTGCTGGCGCAGTGAGGGGGGAATAAGGATGGCATCTAAAGAAAATGTCATATTAGAAGTAAAAGACTTGAAAAAACATTTCCATATTGGTAAACAAGTTGTACAAGCAGTAGATGGTGTCACATTTGATGTTATCCGTGGTGAAACATTGGGACTTGTAGGAGAGTCAGGTTGCGGAAAGTCGACCATCGGTAGAACTTTGATTCGTCTATATGAAGCGACTTCTGGTTCCGTTAAGTTTAATGATCAAGATGTTTATAAATTAAAAGGTAAAGGGTTAAATCAGTTTAACCAAAAAATGCAAATGATTTTCCAAGACCCTTATGCCTCGCTTAATCCAAGGATGAAAGTTTTAGATATCATTGCTGAAGGTATCGATATCCATGGCTTAGCTAAAGGCGAAGAGCGTCGTAGGCGTGTGGTTGAATTGCTTGAAGTAGTAGGGTTAAACGCTGAGCATGCTGACCGCTTCGCACATGAATTTAGTGGTGGACAACGCCAGCGTATTGGTATCGCACGGGCCTTAGCGTTGGAACCTGATTTTATTATTGCGGATGAACCGATCTCTGCGTTAGATGTGTCGATTCAAGCACAAGTTGTGAACTTGATGAAAAAACTACAAAAAGAACGCGGACTTACCTATTTATTTATTGCCCATGATTTATCCATGGTGAAATATATATCTGATCGTATTGGTGTCATGTATTTGGGTAATTTAGTGGAGTTATCGGATAGCGATAGTTTATATGATGAGCCGCTACATCCTTATACACAGGCCTTGTTATCTGCTGTACCTGTGCCAGATCCTGAGGTTTCGCGTACACGTGAGCGAATTATTCTAGAGGGGGATGTACCAAGTCCAATTAATCCTCCGAGTGGTTGCCGCTTCCGTACACGTTGTCCACATGTGATGGATATCTGTGCGCAAGAGGTTCCAGAATGGAAAGAAGCTAGACCAAAGCATTGGGTTGCGTGTCACCTATATAATGAGGATAAGTAAAATCAAAAATAAGCCTATTTCTCTATTGTACATTGATAGAGAAATAGGCTTATTTAAGTAGATTACGAAGCTATCTGATACTTTATTTTGATTTATTACCATAATAAGGTTATAAATAAAGACTTGCAATTTGGTACAAACATTCTTAAAATTACTGATAATAGTTGAATATGAATAGCAAAACAGGCATATGAGTTTAATAACGAATTTAATTTCTGATATATTAAAAATGTGAGAAGGAATTTGTCGAAATGGGTAGAATATAATAATTATATGCCAGTTTGTTTCTTATATTCATAATTTTATTTCATTATATGTGATGAGATGATGTATAAAATGACAGGAGGGTAGCAGATGATAGATGAAAAATTGCTCATAATAAATGATTTAAAAACGGCTTTTTCAACTAGTATGGGATCCGTTACAGTAGTTGACGATGTTTCTCTTTATATTAAAAAGAAAGAAACGCTTGCTCTGGTGGGTGAGTCGGGATGCGGAAAAAGTATGACCTCACTATCTATTATGCAATTATTACCAGTTAATGGAAAAATTATGAATGGCGAAATTATATTTAATAATCATAATCTAGTTGAACTGTCTGATAAAGAAATGTCGAAAGTTCGTGGAAATGATATTGCAATGATATTTCAAGAGCCTATGACTTCGCTAAATCCTGTTTTAACGATTGGAGATCAAATCACGGAAGGGTTGCTTTTGCATCGAAAATTATCAAAAAAAGAAGCAAAAGATCGAGCGGTTGCCTTGTTAAAACTAGTCGGATTTTCGCGTGCAGTAGAAGTGATGAAGGAATACCCCCATCAATTATCAGGAGGAATGCGACAAAGGGTGATGATTGCGATGGCGATGAGTGTGGATCCATCATTACTAATCGCAGATGAACCCACTACAGCCCTTGATGTAACCATTCAAGCACAAATACTTGAATTAATGCAAGAATTAAAAGAAAAATTTGATACCTCTATTCTGTTAATTACACATGATTTAGGTGTTGTAGCAGAAATGGCCGATCGGGTTGTGGTGATGTATGCTGGGGAAGTTGTTGAAGAAGCGGATGCCCTTTCCTTATTTGAAGATCCTTCCCACCCTTATACGCAGGGATTGATCAAATCCGTACCCTCATTAGATGTACAGCAAGAAAGACTGTATTCTATTCCTGGAACCGTTCCTGCTCCTAATGAGGTGACTGTGGGGTGTCGCTTTGCACCACGCTGTGCTCAAGCATGGGAAAGATGTTCTAAAGAAAAACCTAGTCTATATCAAAGAAAAAATGGACATCAAGTACGTTGCTTTTTGTATGAACTAGGAGAAGGGACGAATTACAATGAGTCAGGCGCTACTCACAGTTAAAAATTTATCTAAACATTTTCCGATAAAAGGTGGAGTATTTAGACGTACGGTTGGACAGGTAAAAGCAGTCGATAACATCAGTTTTTCAGTAAATAAAGGAGAGACTTTCGGCTTGGTCGGAGAATCAGGATGTGGTAAATCTACAACAGGCCGAACGTTAATCCGGTTATTGGAGCCTACTGCGGGAGAAGTTTTATTTGAAGGCAAAGATATTGCACGATTAGCGAGGAAAGAGATGCAAGCGGTAAGAAGAGATCTTCAAATGGTATTTCAAGATCCCTATGCATCATTAAATCCGCAAATGACGGTAGGAGAACTAATAGAAGAGCCTATGAAAGTACACGGGCTATATAATAAGCAAGAGCGTCAAAAAAGAGTGAAAAAGATGATGGATCTTGTAGGATTAAATGCACAATACATCACTCGTTATCCTCACGAATTTTCTGGAGGACAACGACAAAGAATTGGTATTGCGCGGGCACTGTCGCTAGAGCCGAAGTTGATTATAGCAGATGAACCGGTGTCAGCATTAGATGTATCGATTCAATCACAAGTGGTCAATTTAATGGATGATTTGCAAAAAGAGTTGGATTTGACGTATATCTTTATTGCACATGATTTAAGTGTGATTAAACATATTTCTGATCGTGTTGGTGTCATGTATTTGGGGAGAATGGCCGAGATTGCACCAAAGCAAAAGATTTATGATCAACCACTCCATCCGTATACAAAGGCTTTACTATCAGCAGTACCCGTTCCAGATCCAAAGGTGAAAAAAGAACGAATCATCTTATCTGGGGATGTACCAAGCCCATCTAATCCCCCTAGTGGATGCGCCTTCCATCCACGATGCCCTAAAGCGTTTGCACGTTGTAAAACAGAGAGACCACAGCTTCTTGATATCGGTGAGGAACATTTTGTAGCCTGCCATTTATACGATGTTGATGAAGGCTAAAACATCGGGGGATCATGGGATGAAGCGTTTTGATCCTATTGTAAGGAGGTGATAGAACACGTATTTCGACTATAAAGTGTACTACGATTTGAATCAATCATTAAGGGGGAGTAATTGTGAAAAAAAAGTTATCATTTCTGAGTATTTCATTTATTTTGGTTTTATCGGTATTTTTATCAGCTTGTGGTAACAAGCAAGATGCAGGAAGTGGTAATGGTGCCACTGGTGAACCCCAAGATGGTGGCAAAGTCACATTAGCAATGTTTAGTGCACCTCAAGGGATATTTAATCCGGTGTTTTATGAAGATCAGTATGATGCCTATGTGCTGGAGTATACTTTTGATGATTTATTTGGCTATGATAGCAATTTAAATATTTCGACGGAGAAATCATTAGGAGATAGCTACAAGTTTGAAAATGATAATAAAACACTAACCATCAAAATGAAACAAGAGGCGAAATGGCATGACGGTAAACCGGTCACCATAGACGATATGATTTTTGCTTGGGAAGTGATTGCGGATAAAGAATACACCGGTCCTCGTTTCTCCAATATCTCCATGATTAAAGGGGCACAGGAAAAGAAAGATGGTAAAGCAGACAAAATAGCAGGGATAACAAAAATAGACGACTATACAGTTAAACTTGAATTGAATCAAGCACAGGCTAACACCATTTCGGAAATATGGGACTATCCACTTGCGAAGCATTTATATGAAGGCGTTCCGATCAAAGATATGCCAAATGCTGAACCAACGAAGAAAAATATAGTAGGAAATGCCGAGTTTAAAGTGAAAGAAATTAAGGCGAATGAGTATGTCGTATTGGAACGTAATGATGATTATTGGAGAGGAAAAGCGCATTTAGATCAAATTGTATTAAAAGTAGTTAACCAAGATGTTGCAATTGGGGCATTAAAGAAGGGTGACGTCGATTTTGTACCTCAAATTCAACCAAAAGAGTTCGATGATTTAGATAAAAATGACAATGTAGAGATCAAAGAAATTGGTGACTTCGGTTATCAGTATATGGGGATTAACCATGAAAGCACCAAATTACAAGATCAAAAGTTACGCCAAGCGTTAGTATACGGGATTGATCGTGCTGCTATGGTGAAAGGACTACTGAAAGGACATGGATATGTACTCAACCAACATATTCCTAAAGTAAGCTGGGCTTATAACGAAGGCTTAGATGATGCTTATCCTTATGATGTTGAAAAAGCAAAATCAATTTTGGCAGAGGCTGGATATAAGGATTTAAATGGGGATGGCTTTGTAGAAGGTAAGGATGGAAAAGCATTTTCACTTAAATTAGATTATCCAACCGGAAATCCAGTGCGTGAACAATCAGCGCCGATCATTAAAGAAAATCTAGAAAAAATAGGCCTAAAGATTGATTTACAACAACCACGTGAAGTCGCTTCACACTATGATGCTGTCGAACAAGGAAAAACAGAATTGTATCTAGCGGGATGGGGTTTAGTTCCTGATCCTGATCCATCTGGTATTTTCCTCAGTACCGATACATTTAACTATCTACGTTATAAAAATGCGGAGAGCGACAAGTTAATTAAAGCGGCAGTAACAAGTTCAGATGCTTTTGACCAAGCCAAACGAAAAGAAATGTATAAAACGTGGACTGAAAAAATTAATGAAGATGTGCCACAAGTATTCTTATATGGTCAAAACCGGATTGAAGCTTGGAATAAGCGTGTTAATGGCGTAACCTTCGACTGGAGAGGTGCGATTGAATCACCTGATGCGATTGATTGGTGGGTAGCGAAGTAAGCTGAATCGAAGGGTGGATGTAGAAGGTTTAAGGGCTTCTACATCCCTTGTATATAAGGAGGGTTGATATGTCTCAATATATCGTGCGTAGATTTCTAATCTCTATTCCAGTCATCATTCTTATTTCTGTTATCTTGTTTAGTTTAGTGCAATTAGCACCAGGAGATGCCTTCAGTGGGCAATTTGACCCGAATATTGATGCTTCATATTATGAGAAAATGAGAAAAGATTTTGGATTTGATAAGCCTCCAGTTGAGCAATACTTCATGTGGGCGTCAAACTTCATACAAGGAGATTTTGGTATCTCGTTTCGGCATAAAGTTGAAGTCTCTGAAATGATTGGCAATCGAATTGGAAATACTTTTTTTCTTGCGATTACGGCTATGATTATCACATATATATTGGCTATCCCGATCGGAATTTTTTCTGCAGAACGTCCTTACAGTAAAATAGACTATACCATTACGGGGATTTCGTTTGTGGGTTTGTCTATCCCTACGTTTTATGGGGCACTGATTGCCATCTATCTCTTCTCTTTTTATTTAGGATGGTTTCCGTATAGTGGTACTGAAACAGTGGGAAATGACTATACCGGAATGGCCTATATTTTGGATAAATTACATCATGTTTTATTGCCTGCATTTACTTTAGCCTTTCTATCGATTGCAGCCTATACCCGTTATATTCGTGCAAGTGTTTTAGATGCCAAGCAACAAGATTTTGTACGTACTGCTTTTGCTAAAGGTTTAGATCAAAAAGTAGTCCTTCGTAAACATGTGCTACGCAATGCATTGTTGCCTCTAATTACCTTATTCGGTTTAGATTTAGGCTTACTCGTTTCAGGGGCTATTATTACAGAATCCATCTTTTCTTGGCCAGGATTAGGTCGTTTATTATATGAAGCAACGATTAATCGTGATTACCCGATTCTCATGGCGGGATATATGATTATCGCGATCTTTGTTTTAATTGGGAATCTGATCGCAGATATTTTGTACTCTGTAGCAGATCCACGCATTCGATATGATTAAGGTGGTGACGGATACATGTCAAACCCCAATATAAAAATAGATGAGAATACGAAGACACCTATAGGGTCTCATAAAGCGATTAAAGGACAATCCCCTTTTCAACTTGCTTTTACTCGTTTTCGTAAAAATAAAGGAGCTCTAATTGGATTGATCATCTTAACGTTGATCACATTGATTTCAATAGCAGCTCCAATCTTGATTCAAGTAGATCCATCAGCGACAGATCTTTATAATACAAGTGCTGAACCAAGTAGTGAGAAATGGCTAGGAACAAATGATGCTGGACAAGATGTATTTGCCCGCTTAATATACGGTGGGCGTATCTCCTTATTGATCGGATTTGCCACGATGATGCTCACCGTTTTGATTGGGGGGACATTAGGTGCTTTAGCAGGCTATTTTGGGAAATGGGTAGATATGGTTATTATGCGTCTGACAGATGTATTGTTAACCTTGCCGACACTATTAATGGTTTTATTTTTAGTGGCACTACTCGAACGTACCAATGAATGGATTCTCATCATTGCGTTAGGATGTACGGCTTGGGCTTCAACAGCTCGTATTATTAGAAGTGAATTTTTATCACTCCGTGAGCGAGAGTTTGTTTTAGGTGCAAAAGCGATTGGTGCCAATGACTTTTACATCATTGCGCGTCATATGATACCCAACGTGTTGGCTCCACTAATTGTGGCAGCAACATTGCTAGTTGCAAATATGATCTTGGTAGAATCAGCACTTAGTTTCCTTGGTATGGGAGTTCCACCTACTACGCCAACATGGGGTAACATGTTAAATGAAGCGCTAAATATGCGTGTGATTGAAGAACAGCCATGGTTATGGGTACCGCCTGGTATTATGGTTGTACTTACCGTATTATGTATTAATTTTATCGGTGATGGGTTAAGGGATGCTTTTGATACCAAGTCGACACGACGTTAAATTCCAATAAAAAACCACTTTCGCTATTGTGAAAGTGGTTTTTTATTGGGTCGGGCTTATAAGACTTGTTCTACTTCTTTTACTTCCGGGATTTCTTCCATTAGTGCACGTTCGATTCCTGCTTTAAGGGTAATGGTTGAACTTGGGCAACTACCACAAGCCCCCAATAAACGTACACGTACAACACCATCTTCGATTTCTACCAATTCTACGTCTCCACCATCACGTTGAATAAAAGGACGTAATTTATTCAGTACTTCTTGTACTTGATCTTCCATGTTTAAATAGGCTCCTTTCGTCTATGCAAGTAAACCCAATACCGGATACTAAGCAACTTAGGTTAGTGAGAATATCTATCAGTTTAATTGTAGATATTTTTACTAATAAAATCAATGGGTTGAACAGGATAATATCTGGAAGAAACCATTCTTTTTTATGTAGCTACTTTTCTCGCCACATAATAATTGTTAAGATAAAGGCTAGAAGGAAGCGAATCGAAAAGCAGAGGAGGTACATAGATGGGAAAAAAGGTTGAAGATATAAGAGAATTAATTGGAGATACACCCCTTATTCGTTTAAAGAGAATGGGGTTGCCAGAGTCTGTGTCTTGTTATGCTAAACTAGAAGCATTTAATCCTGGTGGCAGTGTGAAAGACCGCTTAGGTTTAGCTCTAATTCAAGCCGGTGAACGTAGCGGAAAACTAAAGCCAGGTGGTTCTATTATTGAACCAACAGCTGGAAATACAGGTATTGGATTAGCATTAGCAGCTGTAGGTACAGATTATCAAGTTATTTTTGTGGTACCACAAAAATTTTCCGAAGAAAAGCAAGAACTGATGCGAGCTTTAGGTGCCAAAGTAATCAATACACCAACTGAAGCCGGCATCAAGGGTGCAATTGCTAAGGCGCAGGAGCTAGCGGCTGAAATTCCAAATTCTTACTGTCCGCAACAATTTAGTAATCCAGCTAATCCAGAAGCGCACTATGAGACAACCGGGCCTGAAATTTGGGAGCAAATGGATGGAGAAATTGATATCTTTATCGCTGGAGCAGGATCTTCAGGAACGTTTATGGGAGTGGCTAAGTTTTTAAAAGAAAAGAACCCCAGCATTCGAACGGTGATCGTAGAGCCAGAAGGTTCAATTATAGCAGGAGGAGAGCCTGGTCCACACAAGACAGAAGGAATAGGAATGGAAGTAATACCCGACTATTTTGATCGGTCTTATATAGATGAAGTATATACAGTAACTGATGAGGAAGCATTTCCTTTGGTCAATCAATTAGCCGGGCAGGAAGGGTTATTGGTAGGTAGTTCTTCAGGTGCGGCGATGTATGCAGCATTAAGAGAAGCAGAGAAAGCACCTACAGGATCAAATATTGTGGTGATCTTTCCTGATAGCAGCGAACGTTATCTAAGTAAAAAAATATATCAAGGCGGGGTGTAAGAAGATGAAACTGGATACAAAAATGATACATGGCGGCGTGTTTGGTGATCCGCATACTGGAGCGGTAAGTGTACCGATCTATCAAGTATCAACTTATAAACAATCTAAGGTTGGAGAACATGCGGGTTATGAGTATTCTCGTACCGGTAATCCGACGAGAGATGCTTTAGAAAAATTAATTGCAGATGTTGAAAACGGTGCCCGCGGACTCGCTTTTTCATCAGGAATGGCTGCGATCTCCACATTGTTATCCTACTTTAGTCAGGGAGATCACATTATTATCGGGGATGATGTATATGGTGGCACCTATCGTGTGATTACGAAAGTGTTTACGCGATTAGGCCTTGAAGCCTCCTTTGTGGACACGGGTGATATAAACGCTGTGAAAAAGGCGATCAAGCCCCATACACGCGCCATCTATATGGAAACGCCAAGTAATCCGCTTTTAAAAGTAACAGATATTAAAGAACTTTCCACCTTAGCAAAGCAAGCAGGGCTATTTTTATTTGTAGATAATACTTTCTTAACACCGTATTGGCAAAACCCTCTGGATTTAGGTGCTGATGCTGTATTGCATAGTGCGACTAAATATTTAGGTGGTCATAGCGATGTTGTGGCTGGTCTCATTGTTACGAAAGAGGAGAAATTTGGAGAGGAATTACATTTCCTTCAAAACTCAATCGGTGGTATACTTGGACCGCAGGACTCATGGTTACTCATCCGTGGAATGAAAACATTAGGGCTTCGGATGAAACAACATGAGCTAAATGCTCAGCAGATTGCCAAGTGGTTACAAAATCATGACCAGATTGGTCGCGTATATTATCCTGGTTTGGCGGATCATCCAGATCATCATACTGCTAAGACACAAGCACGTGGTTTTGGCGCAATCATCTCCTTTGATGTTGGAAGTGCTGAAGCAGCAGATCGTTTACTTGAACAGACAAAGTATTTCACCTTAGCTGAGAGCTTAGGAGCTGTGGAAAGTTTAATCTCGGTTCCAGCACGGATGACACACGCATCTATTCCTGCTGAAAGAAGAGCTGAACTTGGAATTGTGGACGGGCTAGTAAGAATTTCTGTAGGGGTTGAAGATGTAGAAGATTTGATTGCTGATTTAGATCAAGCGTTATGATAAAAGGGGTATATCATGACAGTTGAAATCATTGTGTATGGTGCAGAAGAAATTTGTGCGAGCTGCATAAACTTACCTTCATCAATCGAGACGACCTCTTGGTTAGATGCTGCCTTAGGGCGAAAGTATGGAAACCAAGTTAGGGTACGCTATGTAGATATTGACCAACCTATAACAGATGAAGAAATTGAAATGGCAAATAAAATTAAAAGAGAAGATTTGTGGTATCCCGTCGTGGTGATTGATCATCAAATTGTTACAGAAGGAAACCCGAAACTGAAAGCTATCTATCAAGTATTGGATAAGATAGGTATTGTAGACAGGCATGAATAAGAGATAGCTTGGTCATAATTGACCAAGCTATCTCTTATTCGGAAAAGATCATCATAAATGGATGAAGAGAGGGATAGGGGCATGCGACCACTTGTCGAGTTTTGTGTAAATAACTTAACCGAAGATGTACTCGCAATTAAAAAAGAATTAGAGAAAGATTTTGAATTAGATGTGCTAGAATATGGATGTTTAGGCAGTTGTGGAATCTGTGCAGAACAGCCGTTTGCGATGGTTGACGGTGAAGTGATAAGAGCTGCTACAGGTGCGGAGCTACTCGAGCGTATTTACAAACTGATTGATGAGAAGGAAACATATATTTAAAAACAGTCGTGTTAATTTGCACGATTTTTCTATTTTACCGTCATCGCAAAAGTCCCTGTCATTCAAATCTTTCAGGTTTTGGCTATGCTAATAAGTTACGGAGAGAAGGTATTTCCTCCACTCATTGGACACGACTCTTTTTGTTCATAAAAAAAGCAGGTATAAATGAATATACCTGCTTTTTTTATGAATAGATTTTGATGGGATGATAAAAAGTATCTCTTTCGACTGCAGTACGGTTAGCGCCATGAATTAACCAAACCAATTCATCTATGGTTAGTGCAGTTTGTGTTAAAGCGCCTGCTGCATGACTAATTCTTTCTTCAATTAAGGTGCCATGTAAATCAGATGCACCAAACTGGAGAGAAAGCTGAGCGAGTTGCGTACCAATATTGATAAAATAGGCTTTGATGTGCGGGAAATTATCCAGCATGAGTCGGCTAATGGCCATCGTGCGCATATCATCCATTGCAGATGTGCGACGACGAATGGACGCATTTACACTTTTAGGTTGCATAGCTAGTGGTATGAAAACCATGAAGCCACTCGTTGTATCTTGTAACTCACGCAATCGAATCATGTGTGTTAACCGTTCTTCTGGTGTTTCTATTGAACCATATAGCATCGTTGCATGTGTCTTGAGTCCAAGCTCATGGGCAATTTGATGCGCTTTTAGCCAATCATCCGTACTTGCTTTATCAGGACTCATTTTTGCACGATAACGCTCAGTTAAGATTTCGGCGCCACCACCAGGCAATGTATCAAGTCCCGCAGCAATCAAATCTTGTAAGACCTCTTTCATTGTGCGACCCGTAATACGAGCAAAAAATTCAATTTCAGCCCCAGTATAAGCTTTAATGGCAACCTGAGGGTAATGTTTTTTTAAGATCGATATTGTGTTGAGATAATAATCAAAATCAACTTGGTGGTTATGTCCACCTACAATATGAAATTCTTTTAAACCTTCCGTATATCTCTCCCCAACATACTGTAATAATTCTTCAGGTGACATTGTGTACGCAGCCTCAGAATTTGGATCTTGACGAAAGCCGCAAAAAGCACACTTTGCTTCACAAACATTAGTAGGGTTAATATACAAATTTTGTATAAAATAAACGTTATTTCCGTTTTTCTTTAAGTTAACATGATTAGCAAGTTGCCCAATTGTGAGCAAATCAGGTGATTGATATAAAGCTAGTCCGTCTTCGAGTGTTAGACGTTCCCCGCTTTGAACCTTGGCAATAATATCTGTCAAGGTAGGGTCAGCAGAAGCAATCAATGACATCTGAAGTCCTCCCTCATCTTATTCATATCTTTTTATTTCATGATATAATGTATCTCTTTCCACAGGGATACGACCAGCTTCAAGAATCATATTGATAAAATCTTGCTTGGGTGTGACATGACTAGATCGAGATCCTGCAGCATGTACGATCTGTTCTTCCATTACGGTTCCATCCAAATCATCTACTCCAAATTGAAGAGAGACTTGTGCTAACTTAAGACCAATCATCATCCAAAAAGCACGGATATGTGGAAAATTATCTAGCATTAAACGAGCCACAGCTAGCAATTTTAAATCGTAGATACCAGTTGTATCACGGCCATGCAGATTAAACTCATCAGCTAACTTCGTATTGTCAGGATGAAAGGCAAAACCAAAAAATGCTTGGAAGCCATTTGCTCGATCTTGGTGGTCACGTAAGCGAACGAAGTGGTCAATGACATGCTCAGGTTTTTCAATATGACCGTACAAGATAGACGCATTTGATTTCATACCAAGTTGATGTGTAATCTCGTGAATTTCAAACCATCGATCTGCACTTGTTTTGTGACCTGATATGACCTTACGTATTTCTGGATCAAAAATCTCAGCTCCACCGCCTAAAATAGAACCTAGGCCTGCATCACGTAGACGGGTTAAAGTTTCGTCAACACTTAATTTGGAAACACGTGCCAGATAATCGATTTCCACTGCAGAAAAAGCTTGTACATGGATATGGGGATTATGTTTTTTGGCAAGTCGAATCATTTCTTCGTAATAAGAAAAAGGGAGTTTTGCATTGACACCCCCTACAATGTGTAACTCAGTAAATGGTTTAGTTGCAATTTCTTTCATTCGTTCTTCAAGTTGTTCAAGTGATAAAGTATATGAATTTGGATGATCAGGCTTTACTCCGAAAGCGCATAATTTGCAATCTAAATAGCATACATTTGTATAATTTAAGTGTGTATTCACAATAAAATAT
Source organism: Polycladospora coralii (assembly GCF_014773435.2). GTDB lineage: Bacteria > Bacillota > Bacilli > Thermoactinomycetales > Thermoactinomycetaceae > Polycladospora > Polycladospora coralii. Next base: position 157,745 of record NZ_JACXAG020000002.1, read on the forward strand.
GCTTTATCTCCATTTTTCCTTTTTCTCACTAGATCAGCCATTTGACCAATTGTAAGTAGGTCCGGAGATTTCATTAGACGAACGCCATCTTCAAAAGAAAGCCTTTCTCCTTTTTCCACTTTTTCTTTAATATCTTCGAGATCATGCCTAATATGTGTGGTTGACATTCGACAGAATTCCTTTCGACAGTAGATATAAGTGATGGTCATCACTCAATACGACGAAGTCTATCTCATTCTATCATAAAGAGTGCGTGAAAGAAATCACATTCTAAGTTTAGGTGGGGTATCGCTAACAATATAACCCGTACAGAAAAATAATCACACATCAGAACGTGAAAGGGGTCAGAATTTAGAGGGATGTGTCAAGAGTGAATTGCAATTGATGTCAAAAAAAAAGAACTAGTCTATTAAATTGTAAAAATTAGGGCTTTTATTTTGTGATTTGTCTGTGTATACTAATAATAGTACATTTGTTCGAGTTGCTGGTACAAAAATAGAGAAAAAAGGGTCATAAGGAGGCGGATCCATTGTGGACGATGGATTTAGAGGAGCAAATTGAAGGGTTGCGAATGGAAATGGAAGATACGGCTATGCGGTTGGGACTAGGTCATCCCAAGGTATACCAGTTAAGTTTAGAGCTTGATCGTCTTCATAATTTATGGGAAAAAGAAAAGCAAGGCCAAGTTTGTCTATACGCTTTTGGAACGCACGATTCTAAAATAAAAGAACCAGCTGTTGGAGAATGGGTACATCTGATGGTGGTTGTATCTGAAGCGAAATCCCCTGTATACTAAAAGTGAAAGGGGGCATGAAGAATGATCACACTTACAGAGCCTGCTGCTCATAAAGTAAAAGAAATGCTTCAAGGTCAAGATAATCCGGGTGAACTATATCTCCGTGTTGGTGTACAGTCCGGAGGTTGTAGTGGTTTTTCTTATGGAATGGGATTCGATAGCGACCGATCCGAACATGATATCACTTTGGAGATTCATGGTGTCAAAATTATCGTTGAAAAAAAGAATGAACCTCTGCTGAAAGGCACCATTATTGATTATAAAGAATCGATGATGGGTGGGGGCTTTAGTATAGAAAATCCCAATGCAAGTGCGACTTGTGGTTGTGGTTCGTCGTTTCGAACTTCAGAACATGCAGGTACACCTGGCGATTGCTAAACACGAGTGGCGAAATGCTCCTTTTCAATATTGAAAAGGAGCATTTCATATTTAGGCGAAAATAGACTAACTAAAATATTTGATTTGTGAGATAATGAACATGTATAGGAGATTATAAAACGTTGTAACATGAATCAGACTAGTCTCTTAACAAGTGTGTTGATTGACTAATCGAACCACTTGGTGTTTGAAAGTGATTGAAAATCCTTTAAACGGGAAAATGATTAATTATGGAAGTGTTGATTCATTTGTGAATGAATTCACTTGTAGTAACTTTTGGTCATAACAGTTGGGACAATAGGTTAGATGCACACAAGGGGAATGACTGGATAGGACTGTCTCATATGGACTGTAGTCCGACCAAAACTGAGAAACAGGACCATCGTCGTGCATAGCATTACCACAATGGGAACATATAGCATGAAACAGCTGTAGCCCATTACAGAGCGGACAAATCATCCTTGTTGAATCTCCTTCCATGATGAGTGTAGCAAAAGGTAGTAATAAATAACTAACACATACCAAGATATGGGTAGTGTTAGTTATTCGAATGATAAGTATACAAATAGTGGGAGTTAAAGTTTTAGATTGGAACTGTGAGCAGGTTGGAGTCTGGCATCTGGATCGATATATAACTTAGCGTGATTTACTGCGATGGGAGCTTCCCCAAAACCGGTAGCGATTAGCTTTACCTTCCCAGGATAAGAAGCGATATCGCCAGCACTATAAATGCCAGCAATATTGGTTTCCATCATGGAATTGACCCGAATACTACCTTTTTCAATATTTAGCCCCCATTCTTTAATCGGGCCTAGCGATGAAATAAAACCGAAACTCACAATGACTTCATCCACAGCAAAAGTTTCACATAGTTCTTTTTGATGAGATAAAGTGACGCCTTCAATGCGGCTATTACCATGGAAACAATTAATTTCTCTAGGTGTTATCACTGTAATATTTGAATTTTTTAATTGTTCCACACTATGTTCTTGTGCACGAAATTGATTGCGACGATGAATCAATTTAATACTTTTAGCAATAGGCTCCAGCATGAGCGCCCAATCTAATGCAGAATCTCCTCCACCAGCAATCAAAACGTCTTTGCCTACAAATTTGGATTGATCATTAACAAAATAGTGCAAATTTGTCTTTTCGTATTTTTCGCAATTTAGCAAGTCGATCTTTCGTGGTTCAAAAGCCCCGCAACCAGCTGTAATAATGATCGATTTGGTAAAGTAAGTATTCTGGGTTGTATTTATTTCAAAATGGCATTCCTCATGCTTCGTAATATTGATTACTTTCTCATTTAAATGGTATTGGGGTTTAAATAGGCTAGCTTGATCGATAAGATTATCGATAAGTTGTTGCGCAGTCACTTTAGGAAAGCCTGCGACATCATAGATATACTTCTCAGGATAAAGTGCAGATAATTGACCACCTAATTGAGGCATACTCTCTATTACTTTCACAGAAGCGTGTCGAATACCAGCATAAAAGGCAGCAAATAAACCAGTTGGACCTCCACCAATAATAATAATATCAGTTAATTCGGCATTTTTTTCAGCTAAATTCAATAAATGCACCTCCAAGTAAATTGAATAAAAATTGAGAAAGTAGGTGATGCGTATCGATTCACATGAATTTTCCATCCTACTGTCGTGTATTTTGCTCTCCTTGCACTTTCACCAAAAACCTTACGACGAGCCCCCGAATTGCCTGTCAGTCAAATCGGAAGGGATTTTGGTTCAAAATACACTGCCTAATCTTGGTTCATCGACACTATTGATGCAACATACTAGGAACTTGTCTATCTTATAACTTTATTGTAACGTATTTTCTAGTTTTTTCCGAGGGATATAATTACCAGTCTATATTGCAGGCAAAATCGGATAGGAAGAAAAGAAGTGGATACAATGTGAACAAAAACTCTTGCCAAAAGTACGTGAAAAACATATCATATACAATGGCATCATTTTATATGAACGTTGATTTAATAGAAGTAAAGTTTGTGATAACTTAATCATACTATGTAGATGGATGTGAGTGAACAATGAGTACACCCAAAATCGTTATTCTTGGAGCGGGCTATGGTGGTCTGATGACAGCCAAAGGGCTACAAAAAGAATTAAATTATAATGAGGCTGAAATTACCCTTGTAAGTAATCATAGCTATCATTACATTACGACTAAACTGCATGAACCGGCAGCAGGAACTTCGCATCATGATCATGCACGGATTCCGGTGCAATCAGTCATCAATACCAAACGCGTTAAATTTGTCCAAGATCGTGTAACAGCAATTAAAACAAATGAAAAAGCTGTTCATTTGGAAAGTGGTAAAACGCTAGCATATGATTATCTAGTAGTTGGAATCGGGAGCGCTCCTGAAACGTTTGGTATTAAAGGCTTATTGGAGAATGCCTTCTTTATCCGTAATATAGATGGTGTGCGTGTGTTACGTGAGCACATGGAATACAGCTTTGCTAAATATCAAACTGAGAAAAAAGATGATTTAATTACCATCGTTGTGGGCGGCTGTGGTTTTACAGGAATTGAATATGTGGGAGAACTGGTTGATCGCATGCCAAGTCTCTGCCGAGAGTACGATATTCCTTTAGAAAAAGTTCGTATCGTCAATGTTGAAGCAGCGCCTACTGTACTACCTGGATTTGATAAAGATTTAGTCGATTATGCGGTTAAATACTTAGAGAGTAAAGGCGTAGAATTTTTACTGAGCACACCGATTGAAGAATGTACAGAACAGGGTGTAATGCTTAAAGGTGGCCAGGAAATCAAGGCAGCAACGGTTGTGTGGACAGGTGGTGTGCGTGGAAATAAGATGGTTGAAGAGGCAGGCATCGAAACGATGCGTGGTCGTGTAAAAGTAGATGAATTCCTACACGCACCAGGTTTTGATAATGTCTTTATTTTAGGAGATAGTTCTTTGGTTTTCCCGGCAGATGGAGAGCGTCCATACCCTCCTACAGCTCAAATGGCAACACAACAAGGACAAGCGCTAGCTAAAAACCTATCTGCTAAGATACGTGGACGCGAGATGAAACCTTTTAAATATGAAGCTAAAGGAACCGTAGCATCTCTAGGAAGCAAAGAAGCGATTGGCATGGTAGGGAATCGCAAATTGATGGGTGGTTCAGCTTCATTTATGAAGAAAATTATTGATATGCGTTGGCTGTTTTTACTGGGCGGTATTTCGCTAGTAATTCGTAAAGGGAAATTTTAGGTTAGGATATAAAAAGCTTTGTAGGATGCATACTTCCTACAAAGCTTTTTCACATAATCAGTAGCTTTTCTATAAAAAAAGAAGGAAAAAAGAAATGATAACGCTTACATAAACGTTCATAACATTTAAAACTTAAATATGAAACTTTGCAATGGAGGTTATTTTCGGTATAATGTTCAGAAAATACAAATATTAATTTAGGGGGATTTATATATGTCAACGAAGACATTAAAACAAGCTGGGAAATGTACGTACTGCAATGGAGAAGGTTATGTACAATTACTTTTAGGTGGATCAGAAACCTGTCATGCTTGCCATGGAACAGGAAAAAAAGAAAAACCCATTTCATATAAATTTACGGAATATTTATGATAGAAAAAATGAATCAGCCTTAAGAGGCTGATTCATTTTTTTTATAGCGTATTTAAGGTGCTATCAATATCTTCTTTGCCTATACAAGTAAACATGGGCACATCACGTAATGTGTAACGGCTTGCTTCTGTTTCTCGTAATTCCTGAACTAAATGTAAAAAGTCTTTGGCATCGTCTGTTTCAAAGGCAACAACGAACTCTTGATCGTCTATACCAAAGCTATAAGTTGTGTTTAGTTTCACACTTGGGTATTTACTTCCGACTTGAATATGCTCGTCCATCATGCCTTGACGGGTTGGAAAAGAGAGTTGATACCAATCTCTTGTTTTAATAAATGGATAAATAAACAAGTATTTGCTACGGCCAGGTATAATATGTGTTCTAGGGTTTTGGTGTTCAGGGTCCATTTTATCTACATAAACACTTCGCTTGGTAATTGAAAGATAGGAATACGTAATGGTTAAGTATTGTCCAAGGCCAGTATGCATTAATTGACTCGTCATTTCATGAAAAACTTCTAGATCATTGGCAATTCTCCATAGCATAAACTCTGCATCAGAGCGGATACCTACTAGAGAATATGGCAATACAAATATGCCAGAACGTTCTTGGTACTCTTTTACGATTCCAGCAAACTCATTCTTACCTTTGGTTTGTTCATCTATGGGTAAACGACGCCAAGCTGGGTCTACCTTAAAAAAAGTAAAGTTGACAAATTGAGTGGGAAGACTTGGACGACTTGCTCCTTCCGTGTTTGCTTGAGCTCCAGGTCTTCCAGTAAATGGGGGTCTTCCTTGTGGACGCATGCTTATTCCTCCTTGATTTCATTCCATTTATAAGTGAACAAGAAAGTAAACGTTTTATTACTTTAGTCACATAAGTATGGCTTGCAATAGGCAAGTTTTCTTTATTGTAACGGACTAACAGGGAACTAGCAAACCTCCACCAGGCGATTGTCAACAGATTGTCGTTGTTTTGAAGACCAATTCATTGACCGTCTTTGGTCTGGTTTAGTAAAATAAATGACATGAGAAAGAAGGAGGAAATGGCATGCCTGGAATACAAATTGCTCAGATCATCATTTCTATACCGCTATTGTTTGTCCTCTTTTTTGGCATTGGCTTTGTGCTAAACATGATTTTAAAAACAACATGGCTACCGCTGCTCGTATTTTTGGGAGTAGTTATTTATATCGGTATGGGCTTAACACAAATTTTTACTGTCATTAATGCAATCTTTTTCTTTTCTGGTTTAGCAGGTGCAATCGGCGGAGTTTGGACAATTAAAATACTGAGAGAAAAAGGGTATCGCATGTTTTAAAAGATGATCACTTTAGTAGAAAACCTTTTCGTTAGTGTTTGCGATGAGGTTTTTTTCTCGTGTCTACAAAAGGGTTATCTTCAGTCAGTGCTGTAAATCGATCTGGATATAACAGATGTGCTAGATGCTTAATTCCCATCAATAGGCGGGGGGACGGGCGACAATACCACCCTTCTTCTAAGATGTGAATGTTTTTTTTATGAGATAAGTTAGTATGATTGAAGGGTGGTCTTTCGATAATCATAGACTTTTTTATGCGATGGATCGGTATCCCTGTCCAAACGATCAATGCAAGATCAGGCTGTCTCTGTGCGACTTCTAACCAAGTGGTTTGATATGCTTCAACGTCTTGATCCGCAAAGATGTTTTCAGCTCCAACTAAGTTACTGATTTCGGTCAACCAATTTAAACGACCAGGGGAAAATACAGGTTTTGGCCACCATTCCCAGTATATGTTAGACTTAGCGTGATCGCGTGGAATGTGGTCTTGTATTTGCCTAATTTCCTGTAAAAACGCGTTTGCCATGTCAGCTGCTTGTGTTTGCATCTTCAACGCCTTTCCGAGTGTATAAAAATCATTTGCAATTTCGGAGAGCCGCTTAGGGTTTAGAATGATGTAAGGGATATGCTCTTGTTGTAGGCGCAGTATGTTTTTTTCCATACCTGGAACGGATAAAGAAGCAATAACAAGATCAGGTCTTAATTTTTTTATTTTTTCGATATCAATATCTAAATCCGGACCCAACCGAGGAAGTTCACGCCATTCCTCAGGCCAGTCGGAATAATCATCCAATGCGATCACTTGATCTCTTATTCCAAGATAATACAACATTTCTGTATTGCTTGGACAGATTGAGACGATTTTCATATTAAGCCTCCCTGTATCATAGATACCATATCCAATAGAGGAGCAATGCAATGGAAATGCCAAACCAAGCACCAGTAAATACTTCAATGGGCTGATGGCCAAGAATTTCTTTTAATTTCACGGTTGTTTCTTTAGATGGACTTTCTTTTAAGTTTTTTAGTTCGTTGACAAGGGTAGTAAAATCATTAACTAATTGATTTAATATTTGGGCATGCATCCCAGCTTGTCTACGAACACCTGTAGCATCGTACATGACAATGATTCCTAAAATCATGGCAATAGCAAAAGAACTGGAGTCCCATCCCTTTGTTAATCCAATAGAGGTGGCAAGTGATGTGACGGCTGAAGTATGACCGCTAGGCATACCGCCAGAACTTAATATCCAATTCCAGTCCCATTTTTTTGAAACCGTATAGTTCCAAGGAACTTTTAGAAATTGCGCTAAGAAAATAGCGAGTAGCGCAGTCCAAAGTGGAAAATTGTTTAGAAGCTGGTCTAACATTACGCGATAGGCATCCTTTCATTGTTCATACGTAAGTCAGGATTTGTATGATTAAATTATGATTCATATGACGCAAAAGGAATAAGTGTGGTAATTTGCATGATGTTTCCATTGGATCGTCGTGCACGCCTATAAGGCGGCTCTGCAAAACCTTTACGGCGCTTTCAAAACGATCTATTGGTGAAACCTATTTTTTAGAACTTGGCAATGGGAAGTAAAGGCTCAAAACACACTTCCTAATCAATAAGAATGAAACAGGAACGACTTTATTATAACGTAACTTGAGGCTTTATTGTTTATTGACTTTATTAAATGTCGTTTAATTTTGGAGTAGCAGGCTTCAATCTAAGTATAGATTGACAAGTTTTTCTCTTCGTGATAGTATATATCCAGTTGTTAAATTTATGCCAGTGTGGCGGAATTGGCAGACGCGCACGACTCAAAATCGTGTTCCTTCGGGAGTGTCGGTTCGACCCCGACCACTGGTACCAAAAAAAACCAAGATGTGGCTATGGCCGCATCTTGGTTTTTTTATCATAGAGAGTAGGATAAAACTACTCTCTATGATTGTTTCAATAAATCTAGTCCACGTTCAATCCACATTTTCAACTCCGGCTTTTCCTCTGCAATACGATGTAGGGTTCGATTTACATGTTGTTCGAGTCGTGCATGCTTGTGGTTAGAAGTTTGAGCAAAAAGCTCTAAAATTTCAATTCGCAAAAGCCAATCTTGAGGGTATTGATCATCTAAGGTTTGAATGATATTTTCGATAGCGTGCATATCTGCCTCTCCCTCACGAATTTCGCGGATGGCTTGATACAAATGATCCAGTGTAGAAAGAGATACACAAGATGTCGCATCTAATTTTGTGTCAGTCGCCTCTGTTTCATCTTGAAAAAAATGCTCTGGATCGGCTGCACCTGCAAAAACAGATGAAATATGGCTACCGATAGCTAAATCATAGGTTCCCCACTCAGGATGAAACAGAATTTGCTCTTGGTAAGAAACCGTACAATCGATTAGCGATAAGAGAAGAACTTGTCCATTTTGTTCAAACCATTGCACGATTCGTCCTTCTACACAAACACCACTCTCATATTGAATGGTTATTTTACTATCGGGCTTTAAATCGGTGCTGATAGGCGTAATGCACTTGCCTATTGGGGCTCCAAATCCATCAGCATGTGTTTCTTTCCCATGATGCGGGATTTGAGAGCCGTGGTAAGATAACGATGTTGGCCCTGTCGTTTTTAGATAAATAGCTTCTCCAGTGCCATCATAAATAAGATCAGTAAATGTCCCAGTAACTTGTAATCCGGTATGATACTGTGCTGTTGCCGTGTCTGCTGAACGAAGTGCTTTACGTAGGCCTTCTGTTCCGCCAGTTTGAAAAGCCATTCTTTTACTTAGTTGTTCAACAGCATCTACTAATTGTTGGAAACTGTCGCATACAAACAATTGTGGTTGAGGTCTGGTCACATCATAATCTGTATCAATGATTTTTTCGAGGTCAAATGGTATTTTTTTTATTTGATCTGATAAACAGTTTTGTCCTTCTCCCATTGATGACAGTAGACCTGCTCCATAAATTTTAGGTTGTTCACAGCTACCAATTAATCCATACTCTACAGTCCACCAGTACAGCCTTGAAATAAGAGTAGCCTCAGACACTTCAGTTACTTGTGCGATTTTTTCTTGCAGGAGTTGCTCTGCTTCTTTTATTTGATCCGGTGTTGAGTCCGGTTTCTCCATTAACTGTGATAATAAACGGGTTGCCTTAAAAACTTCTAATTCTTCTTGATTGGAAAGTGCTTTAGCACCAATCTCTCCAAAACGTTTAACATAATATGCGTATTCAGGATCACACAAGATCGGTGCATGTCCTGCAGCTTCATGAATAATATCTGGCGTAGGTGTATATGCAATATGGTCTAATGTCCGCAAATCGGTTGCGATTGGGAGCAGCCCATGGGCCTGGAAATCAAAAAACGCAACACCGGGTATTAATCCATCTATGGGGACAGCGCCCCAGCCAAAAGGTTTTAAACACGCGTCCATCTCTTCTACTCGTGGGATGCGATCGATTAAAATACCAGATTGAAACAATCCATCTTGATAAGAGGCGTGTGAATGCTTTTTAAAATAGTGGTAATTTTGCCGCATTACATAACGCCAGACGGCCTGATTAATGGGTGTATATTGTTCATAGTCCTGCTTGGAAACATAGCGCTTTAGATGAGCTGGTATGGGATTGACTAAAGTTGTTGTCATTTTCTGCACGCTCCTTTTAATGGTCAAATAAAAAAAACTTTCTTCCCAATTAGGGGCGAAAGTTTCCGCGGTACCACCCTATTTGACAAACTATTTCTAGCTTGTCCACTCTTATCGTGATTCATCCTGATAGCGCAAGTGTAATTCAATCGTGATCTTACCCGGATTCGCAGCAACCATCCGGTCTCTGGGGCTGTAAGCAATCAGATCTAATGAGCTTGCAGATGAATGTACTATTTGATTTAATGCTTGTGTGCTTCTAAGTGTTAAAGTGATTATAATCGAAATTAGGTTGCTTGTAAAGATGTACATACAAAAAAACACACTACTCCTTTCGTATAAAGATTTGTTATGCTATTTGTATCAAGAGCCTACACACAGGGGGAACGAAATGGACTTACATGATATAGAGGAGAAGTTAAAAGAGATTCGCTTTCGCGTAAATCCTAAAAATCAGTTGGTAACCATTCATGCCATTCCAACTGAATTTAATCTGATCGGATTTGGGACAGATGCAGTAGTCGTACAGCCGAATCGTGCAAAGCAACTTGTATATAAATTGTTTGCAAATGAGAATACACAAATCAAAAGAAGAGAAGCAGAAGTGTATCGGAAACTAAAATTATCTCCTTATTTCCCTAAGTTTCACAAAGAAGGCGATAATTATTTAGTCTTAAGTTATGAAGCTGGATTAACCCTTTACCAATGCTTGGAATTAGGTGTTGATATTCCAATTACCTTAATTGAGGATGTGACAGCAGCAATCGATTATGCCAAAAAACAAGGATTAAACCCAAGAGATATTCATTTAAAAAATGTAATACTACAAAATGGTAGAGGGAAAATTATTGATGTATCAGAATACAGTCAAAAAGGGAATGATTATCGCTGGGAGCATCTTGTGGAAGGGTATCATCAATACTATTCGCTGATACGCGGAAAAAAAGTGCCTAAATGGTTAATAGAACGGGTAAAGAAAAAATATCTGTCCATCTCAACACATGAGGATGTGCCTCATAAACTGTTTGAAAAAATAAGTAGTGTGTGGAGCGGCGTAATCATTCCAAGGGAAAGGAAAGATATAGATGCACAACAATCCAAATGAGTTAGAAAGAAAAAAAATGCTTGATGAGGCTCGCCATATTGCAGTTGTAGGATTATCAGATAAGCCTGAAAGAACAAGCTATATGATTGCAGAAGCTTTACAAAAAGCAGGTTATCGCATTTTTCCAGTAAACCCTAAACTTACGGACTTTGTACTAGGTGAGAAGCCATATGCTTCTCTGACTGATATTGAGGAGAAAATCGATATTGTAAATGTTTTTCGGCGTAGCGAGACCGTATTTCCAGTAGTAGAAGAGGCTGTAAAAATAGGTGCAAAGGTAGTATGGATGCAACAAGGTGTTCAACATGAAGAGGCAGCAACTTATGGTGAAAATCATGGTCTTACAGTGGTTATGGATCGTTGTATCAAAGTGGATCATGCCATTCTTCTAAAAAAAGGGAAGCAGTATCAAAATTAACTTAGCAATACCATTCCTGTTTATAATATGAAGGGGAGATGATTTGACTGTCTCCCCATTTGTACTATAGCTCAATAAGTTCGTATGTGCGAATAGCATTTCTTACGTCCTCAGAAAACGGCTTACCTTTACCGATGGTAGGATCAATATGTACGATGGTTCCACGTCCGATGGCTGCAATAGTCTTTCTTTGTGGAAGCGTAAGTGCATATTCAATATCCAAGCTGCTTTTGCCAATCCTACTTGTTCGAATACCCAATAATAACTCGTCATCAAAGTGTGCTTGCTGTAAATATTGACATTCGAGGCTAGCCGTAACGATCGTGCCTTCTTTCCCATCCGGATTCATAAGTGAAGTAAGCGAATTTAATTCTTTAAAATAAGCGAGACGGCCATATTCAAAATAACTGAAATAACTGACGTTGTTGATATGTCCAATCATATCCGTATCAGAAAACCGTACTTGAATAGGGGTATAAAAGCGAAACTGTGTGATCCACTCTTCTAATTGGAGTGGTGGCCATTGTGATGACATATGTAACCTCCAGTTATTGTATCTAGATTAACTTTTATCTATGCGAAACTATACCTAGTATAACATTTTTTCGCAAAACACATCGAGGCTTCCTCACTTACAGAAATGGGAATCTGAGCCGACCTCAAAGGACAAAAGGAAAAAGGGGAAAATCGATACACTTGAGATAAAATCCCTTTTTTTAAGCTGTGTAATTGTGTAATGTGTTATACTAATTTGAGAGAAAAGGAATGAAATCAAAGGGGGCAATTTAATTATGCCTGCGGAAGATACAAAACAGTTGTGCTGTACTGTAAAAGAAAATATGAAGAAAATTAATACACTACTTGAAAATTTCCTGAATGAATATTCAGTGAAACATATTTTAGATCATTCAGTAGATGGAGATTGTAATAATGAAGCATATATTCGTCAGTTTCTATCTGACTTAAGGCACTTAAGTGTAGCGTGTGAACTTGGCTATGAGCGAGTGAGCTTAGTGCTTAGGCGAGCGCACTTTAATCCCGAATTTGCCGATAAGGTGTTAAGCGAAATTATGCATACGAGCATATACAAATTCTACTACCCCAAAAATGAGGTTTATGAAGAAGATGGTCGGTATTCATATACCAGCTTTGATGCCATTAAATTTAGAGAGACACCGCCTAAACCCTTAAGGGAATTGATCATACAGCTGTCCAAAATTTTTGAGGTATTACGTGATGAGCTGGACTACTATGAAACCGATTATATTACGCGAACAACAATGCGAAACATGAATCCTTAAGATACAAAATCAGGCATTTTAATTAATCGAAATAAAGAAGTAATTTTTTTTCCGCGACTTAGCCAAGCTGATCATGCGATCGGATATGGAAAAGAAGCTATACTGTTCATGACTAACACGCTTATCGATTAGATTTTGATGCTGAGGGGGTATATGGATGGACCATTTGATTTTAGATATATATTCTGAATCTACAACGGAAAAAAAATTTGTAAGGTCAAGTAGTTATAAGAGACGCAGAAATCGCATTGAACGTTTAATACAAAAAGACCCTAAGATCGATCACTTTTTAATGCTTGCACAACTAGAAATTCGCAAACAACAACATACTGAGGCATTAGAGGTGCTAGAATCTGCTCTTCAAATCGATCCTCATTATGAACCGATATTGGTACTTTATGCCCAGTTGTTAGCTTGGAATGAGGATGAAAAAGCAGAACAAGTTTATCAGAAGTTGTTAACCCTTCAGACTAATCGTAGCGAAATATACCGAGAGTATGCAAGATATTTGATAGAACGGGAAGGAACAGTCAACCAAATTCAGCAATTATTATTTAAAAGTCTTGAATTAAAACCTCAGGATGCGGTTTCTCATATTTTACTGGCAGAGCTGTTCTTGAGAGAAGGAAGATCTAGCCAAGCACTTTTGCATCTAGGCTTAGCCAAACAATATCGCATTCACCATTCGGTTTATTTTGTTAAAATCGCTCACATTTATAGAATGCTAGGTGTACACGATGAAGTAAGAAATCATTTACGCATGGCGATTCAAAAAGATCCTAAGAATAAAAAAATACGCAACATAGCAATGCAAATTTTAGGAGAAGAAGAACAATTTAAGCGCCATTCGATATGGAAGCTTTGGAAGAATGAAAAATCGGATAAAATGTTGAAATGAACATTTATTTGATTGACTTAAAAAGGGAATAAAAATAGATGGAAATGGCGCAGACTAACATCGACAAAATTCGGATTACATGGTAAAATGAGACTTGTAGGCAAGATTGACCTTCTTGCTTACGCTACCATGCTTCTTTTTACTCCTTAATCTTGACCCTCTTTAATGTGACCAGGGACTGAAGCCTGGTCTTTTCTTTTTTTCTTGATGAATATGAAATTGAAGAAAGTAAAGGGATGTGTTGGCTTTGTCTCAAAACTATCACCCGTTATATAAAGCTTTTTTTGAAAATTACCATGCTGAAAAGTATTGGGATGCGCATGAAGTGTTGGAGGAGCTCTGGCAAACACAAAGAGAGAATGATTTTTATCATGGACTGATTCAAATTGCAGCGATTATGCATCAACTTCGCCGCGGAAAAGTTCGCGGGGCACGTAAGCTAGCAGAAAGTGCAAAACGTTATTTAAAATCTTATGCTCCGGTGACAGAGGGTGTAAATGTTAGCCGAATACTCTTGTGGTTAGATGATTGTTTGCTTCGATTGCCTCATCATGTTGAACGGATGGAATTAATAGAGCTAGATCAATTAAATATACACATTTGTGATTTGCCACATATACATGCACAAAATCCAGAATAAACCGGTCGTTCTTGCGCTCGGTTTTTTTATTTCTAACATAAATAGTAAAGTCTTTTTTGACATATATATGGAGAAAGGATGGTGATGAAGAATGAAAGGAAGACGGTGGACTGATGATGAAGATTATGTTTTGAAGGATAAAGTATTACGATACATTCGTTCTGGTAAATCACAACTTGATGCATTTGAAGAAGTAGGTAAACAACTTAATCGCACTCCGGGAGCATGTGGATTTCGATGGAACGCAGTTTTGCGGGAGAAATATTTAAAAGCATATCATGAGGCAAAAAAGACACGTGTACGTGTGCAATTAGAGCGAGATAAAAGTCAAAAAATTAAATCGATAACCGAAGCCATACATCACTTAAAGCAGTATGAATTAGAACGTCACACTTTAATCACCAATATTGAAGATTTATCAAAAAAAATCGAAGATGTAGAGCAAGAACGCCAACAATTACTGTTGGAAAAACAAGCACTTTCAGGTGGAAAAAAACAACTGAAATGGCAACAAGAAGGTGAGATCCAACCTTATCAAAATCTCCTCAAGTTATTGGAGTGGTTAAAAAAGATGGAGGATAAAAGCGAAAATCAAGAACAAAGAAATATAAAATTGGCAGTTTCAGCTGAAACGATTGATAAGGATAGACAAAAATATTAACAAATTGTGGTGTTATCGGTGTACGCTCCATCGTTTAAATCATGGGACATCAATAAATGAGAAGCCTGAGCTACAGGCTTCTCATTCTGATTCATTCGACTATTTAGCAACCACCGCCATAATATCCCCAGCCGCAAGCGAAAACGAAGATAACTGGGATTACTAGTAAGAAGATGAGTAGCTGTCTCCAGCCGAAGCCTCCATAACCTCCCATTTTTCAACCTCCTTTCTTTAAATTTATTTTTTTAGAAGGATTAACATCCTCCCTTATATCCCCAACCACAAGCGAAGACGAAGATTACAGGGATAATTAATAGAAAGATGAGCAATTGTCTCCAACCGAATCCATAACCATAACCATTACCCATTAGAATGATCCTCCTTTCATCATCTCATGATGTCCCGTTTAGCAACCACCGCCGGCGTAGCCCCAACCACAAGCAAAGACAAAGATTGTTGCGACTACAAGTAGATAGATGAGCAGCTGTCTCCAACCGAAGAAACCATAAGCTCCGCCCATAAATATCCCCCTTATCAAATAATTTAGTATCTGCACTATTGCACGCATCCAGATGTTTACTCGCCAAAATGATTGTTAAATCCTAGCTGATGAGGAGTTTTAGCACGTAGCAAAATACTGAAGATTGATGAGTAGCAACTCACGCAGACCTACTTGACCTGATGCTAAACTGGATGTTGAAATCTGAGTTTATTTGAGTTGTGTATTACTTAAGAGAATTATTGGCAGAATCTAATCAGTCCCACTTCTGTTTTGTCATCCAGCTTGCTCTACATTATGCCTCAAATGTACTTGAGGTACAGGCGCACGCCCTAAATCCCAAAATTAGACGATGAACTAGCAGAGAGGAAAGGATGAATGAGTGAATGGATAGAGAACATTCTTCATCTTGGGGCGACCAACATGCTTGGTTACAAATAAAGTATGTTGTGTTTTTAATTTAGTTCATTGTTATCTAGATCAGTGCCCAAGCAAAGTAGTGTAATTATTCATATGTTAGGGAGAGAAAAGCAAAGGAGGTTCGTTTATGAATGAAAATTTATCTATGAAAGATCTTACCCAAATGATTAATGGGATTATGGGCCAAAAAGTCCTCTCTGAACAACAATTAGAACGTATCATGGATGGTGCTAAATTAGCACATCAAAAAGGTGGTATGCCATCCGTTTTAGAATATTTAATGAAAGTGACGCAGGCTGATGTTGATATGAAAGATTTAAAGAAATTTGCAGATGATGTTCAGCACAATCCGAATATGGGGATGGATATTTTAAAGGGGAATAAAAACATCAAACCGAATAAAAGAAAAAAACGGTAGGACTATACCTACCGTTTTTTATTTGGCATAGCACTCGTGAAGACACGAGATGAATGATGAAGATTTGTTTACCTATGATAAAATAGGTAAACAAATCTGGCAGAGCGGGGGAATGAAAATTGAGGTTACTTATTGCTGAAGATGATACGAGTGTATGTGAAATGTTAGATTTATTCATGAGAAAAGAAGGATATCAGGTTAGCTTTGTACATGATGGACAAGCTGCGCTTGATCATTGGAATAATCAAGATTTCGACCTCATTATTTTGGACTGGATGCTCCCCAAAATGGATGGTGTAAGGGTTTGTCAAATCATTAGACAATCGTCAGATGTTCCGATTATCCTCTTAACAGCTCGAACTGGGGAATCTGATCAGGTGTTAGGATTAGAGCTCGGAGCGGATGATTATGTCACAAAGCCATTTAGTCCACTTGCCCTTATTGCGCGTATTAAAGCAATCCTAAGACGTTCTCAACGTGAGCAGACATCTCTCACGGAGCATAAATTGAAATCAAAATATTTTTTAGTTAATGAGGAAATGCGTGAAATCCTCTATGATGGCGAAGTCATAGAGGATTTGACCCCTAAAGAGTTCGAGTTACTAAAACTTTTTATTCAGCACCCTAAACGCGTGTTCTCTAGAGAAGAGCTGTTATCTCGTGTATGGAACTACGACTTCTATGGAGATGAGAGAACGGTTGACGCGCACATTAAGCGATTACGAAAGAAAATTATCCGAGATCATCATCAATGGATTCAAACTGTCTGGGGTGTAGGCTATAAATTTGTAGAGGATGAAGACTAATGACGCTTTTTCGCAGAATGTTTTTAGGTCACGTCACAGTCCTCATAGTGGCTATTTTTTTAATCTCGACACTCCTTAATTACAATGTGGAACGCATTTTAATGAACGAGGATCAGCGCAAGGTCTCGTTAGGGATGAATCGACTAGTGAGCAAAGCTGAAAGAAGAGCAGGAAATAGAGGGGCCATACGTATAGAGAAACTAAAAGAGCTTGAGTATGGCTTACAAGTGGATGGGATTTACCTCATCATTTTAGATCCAGATAAAAATCCCTTATATTACGATGAGAATTCAATATCAAATAACGAAGTGCGTGAAGTGATCGATCAGATTCGAAAAAATGAAGACAGCCATAGTTTGAATCAAAAATTACAAGGTGAAAATTTTCAATCTCAGCCCCTTCTATTAGAAGAAGGTATGGGAAATTTAATCCTATATCTTCCTAATGGTAGAAATCAACAAGTAATGTCAGAAATGCGGTACGCTTTGTTCGTAGGTGCTATGATTGCCCTTCTGGTATCTGTCATGATCAGTTTTTGGTTATCTAAAAGATTATCAGTTCGTATAAAAAGCTTGCGTGATGGGACAAAAAGTATTAAATACGGCAACTATGATGTAAGAATTCCGACATTGGATGAAAACGATGAAATCAAAGAACTTGCAGAAGACTTTAATGAGATGGCCAACCAACTTGCATTAACGCAGCAAGAATTACAAGCCTTTGAACAGAGTAGAAGTCAGTTTTTATTAGATATTTCACATGAACTTAGAACCCCACTCACTTCGATACGGGGATGGTTGGAGGCGCTAAGAAAGGGATATGTAGAAAAAGAAGAGCAGTCCCGTGTATTTGCCAATATGGAAAAAGAGACTTTACGCCTAACAAGATTGATTCAAGAGTTGATGGATCTTGAAAAAATAAGATCGGGAAAAATGGAACTAAATAAGCAATTGTATCATGTGGATCAACTCTTTTCGCTTGTACATGATCAGTTATACTGGATGGCAGAAGATAAGGGGCTGAAAATTAAGCTTGAATTGCCCACTGGAGAGCAAACAGCGATTTTCGGAGATTACGATCGTATCTTACAAATATTAGTTAACTTAACGCGTAATGCCATCCAATTTACCGAACAAGGAAGGGTTACATTGAGAGCGGAGCAAAGAGAAACAGAGACGATTGTATCTATTTGTGATACAGGTCAAGGCATGTCGAAAGAAGAGCAAAAAAAGATTTGGGAGCGCTTTTTTAAAGTAGACCCATCACGGGTACGTAAAGGTGGAGAAACGGGTCTTGGACTAGCTATTGTCAAGCAACTTGTGGAAGCACACGGCGGTAAAATATTTGTTCAAAGCGAAAAAGAAAGCGGCAGTTGTTTTATATTTGTCTTACCAATGTCTTAAAGGTTACCGATGTGTGTCATTTAAAAGTCATAATTGGTGACTAAGATAGAAGCATATCAAACAAAAAGGATGTGCTTTAGATGTTATCCATGAAAAGCTGGAATTGGATTGGCAACAGTAGGCTTAGGTACAGCTTCTATGACATTTGCAGACTCCACGATACAAACAGAACAAAAAAGTAGCGATCATAGAAGCAAACACCTTGAAAAGAAAGAGGAGAAAATGTCTGAAACCATTACAAAAGTTGCTTCCTATTTGAATAAAAGTGAAGAAGAACTGAAGCGTATGATTGAAAAAGATAAAACTTCATCCCGTGCGTTAGCACTGTCAGCCATTCTTTCAAAGAAATCTGGGGAATCATTAGAGGATATGATGACAAACGTACAGGAGCTGAAGGGTAAAAAAGAACGAAAAGAACTTGTTGAAAGCTATGGCATTTCAGATGAAGAATTAAAAACTGAGATGTTTAAAGTACACCCTGTATCGGAAGTGGCCTTGAAAAATGTCGCCACTTATATGGGAATCACTGAAGAAGAAGCAAAAAATCTTGTGACTAAGCAGAAAGTATCTATACGTCAATTAGCCTTAGCAGACATTATTTCCAAGAAGTCGGGTCAGTCGCTCGATCAGGTATTTACTAAAATGGAAGAGCTGAAAGGTCAAAAAGAACGTAAAAAAGCCTTGCTTGAAAGCTATCAACTTGACGCCAACGAAATTGAGGAAGAAATGAAAAAGGCATTACCTCACGCAAAAAGAAAAAAGCATGGCGAGAAACGCGGGGAGAAGCATAAGTGAACGACTCACCACTAAAAGCATAGCATCCTACACCCATCCACGAAGGCACATTCCATGATTCGCTACACAGGCATCATTTTACGGTCGGACTGTTTCTTCCAACCAACCCAATAGGATTCAGTTATTAAAGATCACTCGTTTTTAGTGTTTTCGCACTATGGGACTTATCATAGCAGATTTTGTTGCTCTAAGCACCTCAAAAAAACAGGAGGTATCGAGCAACGCTCACTTTCATCTATCCCATTGAAATGGGAAGGATTCTCGTTCGCAAATCCTAAATTAAAGTAAGCGTGCGCATCATTAATGATGCGCACGCTTTTTAATTGGTGGTTAACAAGCGGAATCAAAAACCTTGTAAGGTATTCCAAACTTCCAATTTGGTTTGAACTTTATTAATGACTTCATTGGTAAACTCAGTAGTGGTTGCATTACCTGTTAGATCAGAAGTGCGAATTCCGTCACGAACAGTTTCGATTACAGCTTCATAAATGGCTCGTGATGCTGCAGTTGCTTTACTATCGTTAAAGTATGTTAAAAGTGATGCTGACGCAAGGATCATGGCCATTGGGTTGGCTACATTTTTTCCAAATAAGGATGGAGCGGTACCATGAGGTGCTTCAGCCATCACGACCTGGGGATTAAAATCTTCATCAAAGCCCATGAGAATCGATTCAGAACCAGCAATAGAGCCAAATAATTGTAAAACAAGGTCACTAAGGCAGTCTCCATCACGATTTAGAGCTGGAATAACCATCGGATCTCCAGCATTACTAATTAATAATGCATATGTGGCATCGATTAACTGCGGTTCATAGCGTACTTCTGGGTAACGTTTACTAGCGGCGTCCATTTCTTCTTTTAACATCCCCTCATACACAGGACTTACTGTATACTTAGGGCCACCAAAGACTTTTGCGTTGGTTTTTTTAGCATGACGGAAAGTAAACTCGGCTACAGCACGACATGTTTTACGGTCGATCTTTTCTGTACGATAAGCATACTCTTCTAAACCATCACCTTCACGCCATTCTTCTGCACCGTATGCATCCCCCGTAGCCATACGAATAACAGAAATAGGTGCATTTGTACCTGCTACAGGACGCACGCCTGGGATTCGACGTCCTGTGCGAATAATGACTTTACCATCGATTTCTTTTCGTAGGATGGCGTTGGGGCTTCCGACATCCCCTTGTTCTTCTGGTGTAACGGTTGCTGCTTTTAATCCAAAGCCTGTACGTGTCATCGCTTGGGCAGCCTCATGTACCACTTGATTATCTGTTTTTCTACGATTTTCTAAGCTTAGGTCATAGGTTAAAAAATCAATTTCAAACCCAATGACGTTTGGGTCTAGTACACGTAGGGCTTCATCTAGCAACTCCTGACCTGTTTGATCACCTTTCATTACTACAACTGATTTGATGCTCAACAATCTCACCTCTGTCTATATTTGCGTCCTTGTCTATTATACTCTGCATAAACCGTAGTTACTAGACGAAGATAAGTAAGACAAATTTTGATCATTTTCCGAAAAATGATTCATTGCCGGATTATATGGGTTAAAATGGGTAAAAGGAGTTGTGGAAGGGTGAAAAAAAGAAATATAGGCTTACGGGCTACATATCTAGTAGTCACTATTATCATACTTATTTCTCAGACCTACTGTAGTCAGCAACAGCAAAGCCAAACTAGAATCGAACCAGATACGACACAAGAGCGAAGAGAGATGCTATCTTTAGACGAAAAGATTGGGCAAATGTTATTAGTCGGATTTCAGGAGGAGGACGGTGTACCTTCTACCCAATTTAATGCACATGCCGAGCGCTTAATCGAAGAATTACATGTAGGCGGTATTCTCTTATTCGGGCGTAATGTTGATGAACCGATGCAAATCGCTCAATTGACAAACAAACTTCAAGATAAAGCTAAGATTCCACTCTTCATTGCGACTGACCAAGAAGGAGGAAAAGTAGCGCGCATTCAAAAAGGCATAACAACTTTCCCAGGAAATATGGCGATTGGTGCAACTGGTGACCCTCAATTAGCTGCTTTAGCTGGAAAGGGAATGGGGGCTGAATTACAGGAAATAGGAATTAATTTGACATTGGCACCGTCAGTTGATATTAATAATAATCCTAAAAACCCCATAATCGGTGTGCGTTCTTTTGGAGAGCGTGCAACTCATACTGCTGAAATGGCAGATGAAATGATAGCCGGATTTCATGAAAGCAATATATTAACTGCAATTAAACACTTTCCTGGTCATGGAGATACAGACGTCGACTCGCATATTGATCTGCCTCAAATTAATCATTCGCTTGAACATCTGATGCAAAATGAGTTAATCCCCTATCAAAAGTTGATCGAGCAAAATCAAGTAGATATGATTATGAGCACACATATTACATTCTCTCAAATCGAGCAATCTAAAAAATTACCTGCAACGCTCTCACCTGCCATTCTCACTGACTTATTACGAAAAAAGATGGGTTATAATGGGGTTGTGGTAACAGATGATATGGAGATGGGGGCGATCGTAAAAAATTTTGGAGTTGAGGAAGCGGTTGTTAAAGCGGTTGAAGCAGGTGCTGATATCATTCTTATCGGACACAGTTGGGAGCACCAACAGAAAGCGGTGAAAGCGCTGAAGCAGGCTGTAGACAGTGGTCGTATCTCAGAAGAACGGATTGATTTGTCAGTAAAACGGATTCTGGATTTAAAAGCGAAATCATTAAATAGTCGTTCAATTGATCACCAAAAACGCCAGATTGATGTAGAGCGAGTAGCCACTCGATTGCCATTAACCGCATCTCAAAAGTATGCGCAAAAGATCGCAGAAAATTCCATTACGGTGGTGCAGGATCGACAGAAAGTGTTACCAGTTGAGAAAGATCATGATGTTACTTTTTTCACCATGAAGAACGAACAAACTTGGAATACTGTGCTTGCAGCAAGTGGGGTACAAAATAAGGTCCATTTAATTGACAAAAATTTTGTTGTGCCAACTTCGCTGAAATCAAATACGGTGGTAATTGGAACTTATCAATTGGATGCGAATGAAAAGATAACAAACTGGATTCAACAGTTAGTAAAACATAAAAAAAGAGTGATTGTTTTAGGTTTAGATACACCGTATGAGCAATCCTATCTACCTGAAGAGGTGACTTACATCGCATTATACAGTACTACAAAAGTATCACTTGAAGCCGGCTTGAGGGTTGTTTGGGGGGATTTAAAAGCGAAAGGAAAACTTCCAGTAACCCTTGATCAGTGAATTTTTTTGAATTTGGAAGAATATCTAATCATTGTTTTTTATTCGCTGTGAGTGGGTAATAAGTAGTTAGAGGAGGAGTATAAATATGATTATTGAAATAAGTATTGCGGTTATTGCATTTGCAGTTGTCATATTTGTTATCTTTGCCATTAGATCTCTTATATCCGTAAATAAGACCTTGGAGAGTGTAGACAAAACATTAAATGACTTAAAGGGAAAAGCTGAAGCGGCGGTAGAAGAATCAACGCACACATTAGCAGAAACACGGATGTTAGTAGAAGATATTCGGCAAAAGTCAAAGCAGACAGATCAGATTTTTCATTCTGTTTCCGAAGTAGGAGAGACGATTCAAGGCGTTTCCACAAGCATTTCTAAAAATGCCGAATTACATAAGGATCGTCTAGCTAATGTGATCGCGTTAGTTGGAGCGGGTCTTGATCTTACTCAAAAATGGAGGAAAGATAGGCATACACAGGGGAAACAAACTGCAAACGGGAGGAATTTAAAATGAGTAGAAAACCAGATGCTTTGAAAGCGAAAGATTTTATAGCCGGTGCGGTTATCGGCGGGGTTCTGGGTGCTGCTCTCGCATTGCTTACTACACCAAAAAGTGGTCGTGAAATGCGAGAAGAATTAAATGAGAAGTGGGACGTTGCCAAAGATAAAGGGCTTAAAGTTTATCATCAAGTGAAAGAACAAGCAGATGAGGTAAAAGAGCAAGTACAAGATAAAAAGATCGTTTCAAGTGGTTGGATGGATCTTCCTACATCAAAGAAAGAACCAGAACAACAGGATGAAGTTCAGGCGCACACAGAAACCGCATCAAGTGAACCGGAAATAAAAATGGAACCCACATCAAGTGAACCGGAAATAAAAACGGAGACTAAACGCGTGTGATCTTTTAAAGTAAGAGGGTGGGAGATGACTCCCACCCTCTTATCCATCTATTTTTACGCGTAGGATGAATGATTCCCCTGATTATGCTCAGCGAGTGGCTCATGTATCAAATGAGGAGGATTAAAATTGAATAAGACATTGCGGCTTGAAGATCAAGAGCAACTTGAACAAATTTTACAGCGTTCTGAAGAAAACCATATACTTCTTTTTAAACATAGTACCAGATGCCCAATAAGTGAAAGAGCATATGGACAGCTCAATCAATTTATACAGAGGGAAGAAGCCAAGCAGGTAGAAGTTGCACTTGTCTATGTCGTAGAGGATCGTGCTCTTTCTAATGAAATTGCAAGTAGGTTTGAAGTGAAGCATGAATCGCCACAAGCTCTTCTTATACACAAAAATGATGTCATATGGCATACTTCACATGGTAATATTACAGATGAAAACTTGGCAAATGTAGTTAAGAAAATGATTGGATAAGAGTTGATACAGTAGATATGTTAGATCATTTTAGTCGTATGAGGAAGTTTATTGTGCCTCTATTTAGCCTCAAGGAGGGGATCTCAACGCACAATAGACTTCCTTATTTTGGATGATGCATATTGGTTTGTGCCGAAAAGTGCTACACTTAAGCAATATACTAGTTGTTTA
This sequence comes from Polycladospora coralii, assembly GCF_014773435.2. Taxonomy (GTDB): domain Bacteria; phylum Bacillota; class Bacilli; order Thermoactinomycetales; family Thermoactinomycetaceae; genus Polycladospora; species Polycladospora coralii. The sequence continues at coordinate 181,676 of NZ_JACXAG020000002.1, forward strand.
AATTTTCACGCAACGAAAAGTAGATGACAAACCCTTCTTTTTTCGATATAATTACCAAAATCTTAGTGGAGTTGAGAGGAGCTAGAAGGGTGAGTAATCGACCATTAGAAGAATTACGTACTCAGTTAGATGAGATCAATATGGAATTGTTACATTTGTTAAGTAAAAGAGCATCATTGGTACAAGAAATTGGAGAGGTAAAGAAAAGGCAAGGCGTAAATAAATTTGACCCCGAACGTGAAAAAAAGATGTTAGATCAATTAGTGGCGCAGAATCAAGGGCCATTTGACAACCATACCGTTCGCTATTTATTTAAACAAATCTTTAAAGCATCTTTAGATCTTCAGATAGATGATCAGAAAAAAGATTTACTGGTAAGTCGTAAAAAGCAAGCAACAGATACAATGATTCAACTGGGAACGACAAAGGTAGGAAATGGAACGCCTCAAATTATTGCGGGACCTTGTTCGGTTGAAAGTGAAGAACAAGTTTTTGCTGTAGCGAAAGTACTTAAAGAACAAGGTGTTTCGATCATGAGAGGTGGTGCATTTAAGCCACGCACATCACCATATGATTTCCAGGGCTTAGGGGTAGAAGGCTTAAAGATTTTACGAAAAGCAGCGGATCATTATGACTTACAAGTAATTAGTGAAGTTGTAAGTCCCAGTGATATTGAGATGGCGACTGAATTTGTAGATGTAATTCAAATTGGAGCTCGTAACATGCAAAACTTTGAATTGTTGAAGGCTGCTGGAACGGTTAACACTCCTATATTGTTAAAACGTGGATTGGCAGCCACGATAGAAGAGTTTTTATTTGCAGCAGAATATATCGTGAGCAATGGTAATGCCAATGTGATGTTATGCGAACGGGGAATACGTACGTATGAGAAATGGACTCGTAACACACTTGATATTTCGGCTGTTCCAATCTTAAAAAATGAAAGTCATTTACCTGTATTTGTAGATGTCACACATTCTACAGGAAGAAGAGACATTCTACTTCCATGTGCAAAGGCTGCGCTTGCTGCAGGAGCAGATGGCGTGATGCTCGAAGTTCATCCTAATCCTTCGGTGGCATTGTCAGATGCCAAGCAACAATTAGACATTCCATCTTTTGAAGCTTTTATGGCAGGAATAAAGCAGTCTATAGACGCTTAACGATAAAAAATACAGTGGTTTTTAGCTATGTTAAAAAAGTGGACAGCAAAAGTCTGTCCGCTTTTTTGCTATACAATGATTCATTTTGTGCTACACTTTACATAACAAAAGATACCAATAAAACCAGTGGTACTAGCTGATTGTAATGAGATGAGATGAAATGAAATCTATTTCGGCTGGAATGTCTACAAGTGTCACTTCTTTGTCAGGCCAGCGTACATGGTAAACGAAATCACACATTCACGCTATACCACAAATGACTTGTATGTTGAAGCCTCTGTACGATACGTATTCATCTTTGAGGCAGGTTCAGCCAAGGCTGAAACGTGTTCACAATACATACATGAACGATATGGGATATGAGCATGGAGGAGGAGATATGAGTGAATATAAGGAGTATATTGGAAGAAGCTTCAGCAAATCTATTAACACCACATGAGCTGTATCATTATTTTTCCAAACATGTACCGAAAATATTTGTATTATATCAAGTGTTAAATGGAAACAAAAAACCATTTCTAGCGAGAGGAAATGGCCCACACAGTAAGTATGTAATGGGTTTCACAGATATAGAAGCTGCGCGACAGGTAAGCGTAGCCCATCCTTCATATGTAAAGATGTATGAGGAGCCTATGTTACCGTATTTAATCAAAGCTTATCGTTCAGAAGCTGATGGCATTGTTTTAAACGCTGGTTTACCGTCGCGGTTATTTATCATGAAAAAACATCTTCTTATGCTCATCCAAGTTTACGCCGTGCAGCAACTTGCTCATTCATTTGGAGCATATGTACCTTGTCAGAATGAAAATATGTTACTTGGTGAGTATACTAATGGAAAGTATAGTGTCGCGATTTATTTGACAGAATCGGATGCCCAGTTTATCACACAAAAAACAGGTGGAAAAGTTCAGTTGAAATCTTGGCAAACCATTCAAGAGCGTTGTCTTCAATTAGAGGCTGACGGTCCTTTCTTGCACTATGGGTTACCAGAACAAGCCATGTTGCAGATCGAGCAAATGAAAACAATAATGAATGGGACTCATCAAGGGTATACGGTGGGCACTGCATCAGAAAGAAATTTTATAGTTATTAAAGACACAAATCAACATGTGAAAAAGTCAGAGACCTCACACGATAGTGAAAATCGTCTGCTTTTACAAGAGGATCACTCGGTTCAAGAAATTCAGCGTGTAGAAAAATCGAACCCAAAAGAAGAGATGGTCACTACAGCTGAAAAAGATATTGTACAGCAAACGGCAGTTACAGCTGAAAAAGATATTGTACAGCAAACGGCAGTTACAGCTGAAAAAGATATCGCACAGCAAACGGACGTTACAGCTGAAAAAGATATCGCACAGCAAACGGACGTTACAGCTGAAAAAGATATCGTACAGCAAACGGCAGTTACAACTGAAAAAGATATCGTACAGCAAACAGAAGCTTCAACTGAAAAAGATATCGTACAACAAACAGAAGCTTCAGCTGAAAAAGATATCGCACAGCAAACGGCAGTTACAGCTGAAGAAGAAATCGTACAACGCTCATCTGCAAATCGTGATGTAATACCACAATCCGATTCGATTAAGCACGGTACATCGCTGATTGACTCGGATAGCAATATGGATGTAGATCAGGATGAGAGCAGAAAAAAGAATGATGAGCTTTCTCAGCCAACTAATCACTACGATCATCATCGTGATGAAATAAACCAAAAGCTTCTCATCTTAGAACAAGCCGTTATCGAAGGACAGGGAACTGCAAACGGCTGGGAAATATGCCGGGCTTTAGCAGAATTGAAAAAGATTTGGGTAGTAGTAGATCCAGATCAAAATATGGTGATATTAGCAGGGCAAGATCAAAGTCCGATTGTAGACTTTTTTACTTCAAAAGAGAAAGCGCAGCGTCTAATTGATAATGCGATCGCAAAAAACAGTAGCTTGCCTGAAATGAGCCCAAAGTTAATTACAGCGAAAAAACTGTATCAGGCTTTGGCCCCACGTCAACCGATTGTATGGATTAATCGGGGATCTAATGATGGATGGACCAGTGTAATGGGAGATACTTTACCCTATGTTTTGCAATTAATTTCACAGCTGAAATCTGTCTAAAAGAGCAGAATGAGAATTCTGCTAATGCGCGAACCAATTGTTCCTGTATGATTGGATGGAACAACAAAAGGAATAAAACAATCAAAAATTAGGTGTGATGCATGATGGAAAAAAAAAGTGAAGCCATTACCATATATGATGTTGCTCGTGAAGCTGGGGTTTCTATGGCGACTGTATCACGTGTAGTTAATGGAAATCCAAATGTGAAGCCATCCACCCGTAAAAAAGTTCTAAATACAATTAGAGAATTAGGGTATCGCCCTAATGCGGTTGCGAGAGGGCTAGCAAGTAAAAAAACCACAACAGTAGGTGTTGTGATCCCTGATATATCAAATGCCTTTTATGCTGAATTGACACGAGGTATTGAAGATATTGCTACGATGTATCACTATCATATCATTTTAAGTAATTCTGACCTGAATCAGGAAAAAGAATATCAATTGATTAATGCTTTCTTTGAAAAACAAGTAGATGGTTTATTATTTTTGGGTGGGGAATTGACCAATTTGCATCGTGAGACTTTTTCTGCGAGTACTGTTCCAGTTGTTTTAGCAGCAACTGAGGATGATACGGCTCAGCTCCCATATGTAACCATCAATCAAAAGGAAGCAGCAAAAGAAGCAACACAAGTGCTACTTGAAGAAGGTCATGAGCATATTGCTTTTATTGGTGAAGCTTTATCTGATCCTGTAACTGGATATCCTCGTTATTCAGGTTATAAGGAGGCCTTACTAGAGCAGGGGAAACCCATATCCGAAAAGCGAATTCGTATAGGAGATGGTCGTTATCGTTCTGGATATCAATTAATGACAGAGCTGATAAATGAAAATCCGGATCTTACTGCAGTATTTGCTACCAGTGATGAAATGGCAGTTGGAGCTATACATGCCGTACAAGATCAGGGGAAAAAAGTTCCTACCGATATATCGGTAATCGGGTTTAATAATATTCCTTTGTCATCCCAAGTAAGACCGCTGCTTAGTACAATAAATGTGCCTATGTATGACATTGGAGCAGTAGCAATGAGGCTACTCACAAAGTATATGAATCAGGAACAAGTTGACACGAGTCAAGTATACTTACAACATCATATCGAAATTCGCCAATCGAATCGAGTGATGCTAAAAAAAGAAACCTAGTTGAGATGGAGAGAATAAGATGCCGATTGGAATTATTGGAGCGATGGATGCAGAGATTGTACGTTTGCTAGAAAATATGGATGATGTTAAGCAGATACATATACAGGGGAATACGTATCATCAAGGACAGCTTGCTGAACAAGAGGTTGTATTATGTAAATCCGGTGTAGGAAAAGTGAATGCAGCGATCTGTACACAGCTTTTAATTACACAATTTAAGGCAAAAGAGATTATCTTCACTGGAGTAGCAGGTGCGATTCATGAAGATCTAGATATTGGTGACATTTGTATATCAAGTGAGTGTCAACAGCACGATGTCGATGCGAGTTCGCTAGGTTTTGAAAAAGGAATCATTCCTTATCAGGAAAGCTCTATTTTTAAAGCTGATCCTGAGTTGATTCGTTTGGCTGAAGAAGCAGCAAAATCGATACCAGATGTAAAGGTGCTTACTGGAAAGATCTTATCGGGTGATCAGTTTATTTCTAATGTGAAGACTGTGGAAAATTTGTACCGGGCTTATAATGGGATTTGTGTAGAAATGGAAGGCGCTGCAGTAGGACATGTGTGTTCACTTGCAAACATTCCATTTGTCATTATTCGTTCGATGTCAGATCGAGCAGATCATTCTGCTTCCTTTAACTTTGTGGAGTTTACCAAGCTAGCGGCTGAACGTTCATGTCATATGGTACAACAAATGTTAAAAGAAGCTTAATGCGTAACACTTCGATTGTTATGGAAAAGAATGTATGGAGAGCAAAAGCACGCTTTTATCACATGTAGAGGATTAAATTGTTCATAACTGTACATACTACTTAATAGTCGAAGGGAGGGTTTTAGATGCCAAGTAATGTAAGTTGCGAAGTGGCTAATTGCACATTCAATATGCAAGGTAACCGCTGTGGTGCTGATGAAATCATGGTTATCAGTCATGTTGGAGGTCAAGCACGTGAGCAAAAAGAAACTGATTGTAAAACCTTCCAGCCTAAGTAACCAGATAGAGACCTCACAGATTTTTTGTCTGTGGGGTCTTTAATGGTTATAGAGAGTTGTTGGTGCTTACTAAGATGAAAATTTAGATTAATTATAATTGTGTTATAATAGAGTTGTGTCGCATCATTCTAAATGGATTAGATGATAGGGGTGTACATAATGGATCATTATAATCGCTATAAAGTTCAGACTAAAGATAACCAATTGATGGATTACGAAGAAAAGACGAAAACATTTGATTGGTCGCAGGTAGAAAAATCATTCAGTTGGAATGAAACAGGAAAAGTAAATATTGCATTTGAAGCGATTGATAAGCATTGTGAATCAAATAAAAAAAACAAAATTGCGCTAATGTATAGTGATTCAATACGGAAGGAAGCTTATACTTATCAAGCATTAAAAGAGCATTCCAACCGAATGGGAAATGTTTTTCGTGATATTGGTATACGTAAGGGTGATCGCATTTTTATCTTTATGCCGCGGGTGCCCGAACTATATTTTAGCTTTTTAGGCGCACTTAAGATCGGGGCAATAGTAGGACCCTTATTTGAAGCTTTTATGGAGGAGGCAGTTAAAGATCGACTTGCAGATAGTGAAGCGACCATGCTGATCACTACACCAGAATTATTAAAGCGTGTTCCACTTCATGAACTACCTCATCTTAAACATATCTTACTATATGGAGAGAATATAGAGGTGAAATCAGGTTTTTATGATTTGAATGCAGAATGGCAACAAGCTTCACCACAGCTCAAAATAGAGTGGATGAACTTAGATGATCCAATGCTGATTCATTATACTTCTGGATCCACTGGAAAGCCCAAAGGCGTGCTACATGTACATCGTGCGATGATACAGCAGTATCAAACCGGCAAATGGGTACTTGATCTAAAAGAGGATGATATTTATTGGTGTACAGCGGATCCTGGGTGGGTTACAGGAACGAGTTATGGTATTTTTGCACCATGGCTAAATGGTGTGACAAATGTAATTCGAGGAGGCCGTTTCAGTCCAGAGGATTGGTATAAGACCTTAGAAAAAAATAAGATTTCAGTATGGTATAGTGCACCAACGGCATTTCGGATGTTAATGGCGGCTGGAGAGCAGATTGTAAAGCAATATGATTTATCAACGGTGCGTCATATATTAAGTGTAGGTGAACCATTAAATCCTGAAGTCGTACGGTGGGGGCTGGAGACATATGGAAAACGCATTCACGATAATTGGTGGATGACTGAAACAGGAAGCATCTTAATCGCTAATTATCCGCAGATGGAAATTCGAGCTGGATCTATGGGAAAACCAATACCTGGTATTCATGCTGCCATCATTGATGATGATGGTACAGAACTTCCGCCCTATACCATGGGCAATCTCGCTATTCGTACCCCATGGCCTTCTATGATGCGTCAAATTTGGAAAAATGAAGAAAAATATAAAGCATATTTCCGCATTTCGGGCTGGTATTTATCAGGGGATTCAGCCTATATCGATGATGATGGTTATTTTTGGTTTCAAGGTAGGCTAGATGATGTGATTAATACATCTGGTGAACGTGTGGGACCTTTTGAAGTTGAAAGTAAATTAGTCGAACATCCAGCTGTAGCTGAAGCAGGTGTGATCGGCAAACCGGATCCGATTCGGGGACAAATAATAAAAGCATTCATATCATTAAGACAAGGTTATTTTGAATCAGAAGAACTAAAGGAGGAGATTCAAACCTATATCAAACATGGTTTAGCCGCCCATGCGGTTCCTCGTGAAATCGAATTTAAAGATAAGTTGCCTAAGACGAGAAGCGGAAAAATTATGCGACGGGTTTTAAAGTCATGGGAACTGGGGTTACCTACGGGAGATTTATCAACAATGGAAGATTAAAAAAAGATGCTCTCATTTGTGAGGGCATCTTTTTTGGTATTATGTTATGGATTATTTGAGCGATTTTCTTCTTTTTTCTTATCTTTTGGTTCTTCTTTTTTCACAACACGATTACATTCAAAACAGCGGAATGGTAAGCTTGGTTGTGGTTTAAATTGAGAACCGCGCTTAATAAGATCCGGATTTGCTTTAGCTGCGGCCTTAAAAAAGATGGTCCATGCATTCTTGGCTAGATTTTGATTGCCTGGGGTATTGTAGTCATAACCAGACCATACACCCATAGATACTTCTGGTGTATAACCTACGAACCATAAATCATGCTTGCTTGTTGTAGTCCCTGTTTTACCTGCAACATTGTAGCCACTTACTTGACTACCGATCCGTCTACCCGTACCTGAAGTCACAACATTTCTAAGCATACGTGTAAGTTCATAACTCGTTTGTGGGCTAAAGATTTTCTTAGGCGAATGTGATTTTGCAAAGTCATAAATGATTTCACCATCATGAGAAACAATTTTATTTATGGTGTGTGGCTTATTATACATGCCATTATTGGCAATCATAGCATAAGCAGCGGTCATATCGGAAACTCTATACCCAACGGTAGCGCCACCCAGTGCGGCTGCTTCATAGTCATTCTTATGGCGAGTAATATTCATGGGGCTTGTGTAGCTATACCCCTTATTAATACCCAGTCTACGGAAAACTTTGATGACAGGAATATTATAGGAGTGCTGTAAAGCTTGTGCAGCAGTAACACGACCATGATTGTTATTCCCACCTGAATTGTTATAAGGTTTATTTGTACCGGCTTTCATAATGGGTTCATCTATTATAATTGAACCTGAAGATAGTAAGCCCTCTTCCATGGCAGGACCATATACCAGTAAAGGCTTGATTGCCGATCCGGGCTGGTTTTTAGCTTCAAAAGCATGATCCATCTGATTTTGATCAAAATTGGGTCCTGCATAAAATGCGAGTACTGCACCTGTTTTATTTTCCATCATGACGGCACCGACTTGTTCTTGGCGTGTGGCACCTTTAATTGGTTTAGTAGGAAAGCTTAAGGATTGATCCGCATTATTTATGGCTTCATACATTTTTTGATCAATTGTGGTATAAATTTTATAACCACCTTGACGAACTTGCTTCCGATAATCTTCCCGATCTTTTTTACCGTCATCTAATTGACTTAAAATTTCAATGGCTTCGTTTTCAACAGCTTGGATAATAAATGGATATTTTTCATATCCGTTCGGGAAATCACTTCTTTTGGCCAATGAAGATTTTATATCGAAGGCCATGGCTTCGTCGTATTCAGATTTTGTAATTTTATTGTACTTTAGCATTTGATCTAGGACGAGACGTTGACGCTCTAATCCGAGCTTCAGTTTGTTTTCAGCGTCTTTTCCAAATGGGATATATGCATTGGGACGTTGTACCATGCCTGCAATATAAGCCGCTTGAGCAAGATGCATTTTATCAATGGATTGATTAAAGATTCCTTTAGCTGCAGCTTTTACACCATACATATTCTTACCGTGTGCTCCATTTCCGAAGTAAGCACTATTCATGTAAGCGACAAAGATCGTTTCTTTTTCATAATATTTCTCAATGCGGATTGAATTTACAATTTCCACTGCTTTTCGCTTGTATGATTTTTCTTTCGTAAGCAATTCATTTTTTATCAGTTGTTGTGTAATTGTACTTCCACCGGTAGAGACATCACTGTCTGAAAAATCTTGCCATGCTGCACGAAGTAATGAGCGTGGATTAACACCATTATGCTGATAAAATTCCCGATCTTCAATGGCAAGAAATGCATTTCGCAAATGAGGACTAACTTCGTCAATGTCTTTAATCAGTATTCGTTCGTCAAAGGTGATCATATCACCAATTTTAACCGGTTGTTTTCCTGTAAAGTAAGCAGAACTGGTTTGAGACCAACCGGTCAGCTCTTTTTCAAAATCTTCTTTCACACGTATTTTTTCATCTTTTGTTAGGGCTGACACGAGTCCTGCACCTACACCAACAACCCCAACAGCCGTGCACAGGATTAATACAAACATGGTAAAAAGTATCGTAGTAGTAATTTTGAGAACCTTTCTCCATCCACGTCGTTTTGGATGTTGGACAGATTTGGATTCATTATTCTGCATGCAACCATCCCTCTCTTTCAATGCGATTATCATTATATCACAGGATTTTTCGTATAGTTTATGGCAAATTATTAAGAATTTTATCTTCCTAACCCAATATCGTAGAGACTAATTGAACAGGCTTAGCCGTTCAATTTGATAAAATATCAGAAGATTTATGTGTCCATTAAACCATGATAGGAGAACTGACCTTTTAGAGATAAAGGGGGAGATTAGTGAATCAAGTGTTCGATATTTGAGGAGCAGCAAGGTCGAAGCGTAAAGTGAATAGAGATGTGATGGGGGACTTAGCCCCACCACAAATAGATTTTAAGCAAATCTTCTCAAGGCTTTATGCGATGAGGAGTTTTCTAGCTCCTCGGTAGAAGAATCAGATCCTTCGACCGTATCTTGCTCGGAGAGCGTTTCACTATCAGCTGTATCACCATTGCCAGGTCCGCCTGGTGTATTTCCGCCGTCGTCACCGCCGCCGGAACCACCATCATTACCACCGCCGGAACCACCATCGCTACCGCCGCCGGAACTACCATCGTCACCGCCGCCGGAACTACCATCGTCACCGCCACTGGAACCACCATCGTCACCACCGCCTCCTAAATCATCACCAGGGCCACCAGGACCACCGGGAGGGGTGGGGGGACGAGGATTTGTGGGTGTTGGAGTGACAGGAGAATCACCGTTTTCTTCCTCATTCTCTTTCTCTTCTTCTTTTTTCTTTTCTTCCTCTTCTTCTTTCTTTTTCTTTTCTTTATATTTGGTTATGCTTTCGCAATCCAAGCAACTGACATATTTTAAGCTACCACCAGGATTTGTAAAGCTAGCATTTTTGTCAAAATAGTTGGGTGATGCAGTTGCTGCAGCTTTAAAAATATTAATCCACGCTGTTTTAGCAATATTCTTGTTCAGAGTCAGCTTATGGTTATAATCATAACCGCCCCAGACCCCCAGCGAAATTTGCGGCGTGTATCCTATGAACCAAACATCACGATATTCATTCGTTGTACCGGTCTTACCCGCGATTGGATAACCGCTTAAGCTCGCTCCAATCCGTGATGCTGTTCCGCCCGTAACCACCTGTCTCATAATTTGGGTGGTGGCGTAAGATGCTTGTGGTGAATAAATTTGTACCGGTTTTTCGTTATAATTCCAAATCTCTTCCCCGTCTTGATCGACAATTTTGGAAATGAGATGAGGTTTATTATAAGAACCATTATTGGGAAATGTTGCAAATGCAGCGGTCATTTTTGCAACGGTGAAACCATTTGTAACCCCACCAATTGATGCGGATTCTCCATCATTTGGATGAGGAGGGATCCCCAATTTACGCATATAGTCAAAGCCAGTTTCGTGACCTAATGCATTAAATATTTTAATGGCAGGGATGTTAATTGAATGTTTCAGAGCTGTTGTAACAGACATAATTCCGCTGTATCTTCCATTTGCATTTTTATAAAACTCTGATGTACCACTTTTTTTGATCGGTTCATCTAAAATGTTCGTGCCAGAAGAAATAATGCCTTGGTCCATTCCAGGTCCGTATACAAGTAGGGGTTTGATGGTTGACCCTGGCTGGTTCGTTGCATTTAAGGCATGATCTTTTTGGTTTTCATTAAAATCTTTGTTACTACCAGAAACAAAAGCGAGTATGGCACCTGTTTTGTTTTCAATAATGGTAGCGCCGATTTGCTCTTGTCCCTCTACACCTTTATGCGTTTTTTTATGAAATTGAATTCCTTTAGTCGCTTCTCGGTTTACGGCTTCATACATCTTTTGATCAATCGTAGCGTATATATGATATCCGCCAGTCATCACTTTTTTCTTATATTCCTGTAACGTAACCCCATATTTTCCTTCTTTACTTAGGGTTGCAATATTAAGTCCATCTTTCTCCATCAAAATTTCGGCTGCTTCAGCTTCTAGTTGATGCATAATAAAGGGATACTCAGAGTAGCTGTTTTTAAAAGCTTCGGGCTTAGCTAATGCGCTTTTCAGATCAAACTGAAGGGCTTCGTCGTGCTCTGCTTGCGTAATCTTTTTGTTTTCTAACATCTCATTTAAAACGAGCTTCATACGTTCTAATCCAAGTTTCTGCTGTTTTTCTCCTTCAAATGGATTATAGTCTATCGGACGTTGTACCATTCCTGCTATGTATGCAGCTTGAGGGATGGATAGATCTTTCACTTCGACATTAAACAAGCCTTTTGCAGCGGCCTGGACGCCATACAGGTTCTTGTTATTTGCACCTGAGCCAAAATATACACTATTCATGTAGTGAACTAAGATTTCATCTTTTTTGTAAAGAGACTCTAATCTCAAGGATAGTATGATCTCTTTTGCCTTACGTTCTATACTTTGTTCTCTGTTGTTTAAAATCACGTTTTTGACTAATTGTTGTGTAATCGTACTACCACCAGAATTAGGAAAGATATCACTTACTTGTGATAAGGATGCTCGGATGATAGAACGGGGTACAATTCCATTGTGTTCGTAAAAATCACGATCTTCTGTCGAGATAAAGGCATTCACTAAGTGAGGACTGACGTCCTGAGTAGATTCAATCAAATTTCGATTATTACCTTCTAAACGGAATGATCCAATTAGAATTGGATTTCCATCTTTATCTGTGTTTTGAAAATAAGCATAACTATTTTGAAAAAGTCCATCTAATTTTTTCTGGAAATCGTCAGCTTCTCTTACTTGTTCATCTTTAACGATTGCTGTGACCATACCCGTTCCGACACCAATACCTCCCACGCCTAGGACAAGTATAGCTACCAAAAGTGTAATAAAAGTATAAAATGTATAACGTGCGATCCGCTTACCACGGGATAACTTATACATGGTGATGTTAACCTCCTTCAGGATTCGTTCATATTATATCACAACAGTATATACTGATAGATTCGTGAAAATACAAGTGATGAAAAATTTTATTCACCAGAGTTGGCCAGTCGTATCGATTCACTAAAATGAGGAAGTGCATGGAGAGCAAAATACAAGACCGTAAAATGGAGAAACTGCGGCAGCTTTTGCGAGTGTAATTCATCCTTTCAGTTATGCGATCGATTAATGCTTCTAAGATCTTATTCGTAGCGCGAGTTCATTTTGATGTAAAGTATACAAAAAAAACCAGTCATATGACTGGCTTTCGGGTATATTTATGGTAATTGTTAAAATTCAACAAAAAAAGGTTGTTTCGATTCATCGAGGCAGTATAAAATACGTTGCTTAATATTTAACAAGGGGATGAGACGTATCGCAGTTTCAATTGGAAAAAAAGCCACATCTTCAAAATGACTTCCCGGTTTAATTTTGCCGCCTATTGATTTAGCTACAAATAAGGTGTAACTATTTCCTGCTTTCACATGTTGAAAAATTCCGCAATAGCGGAGTAACCTAATTTCTACACCTGTGCTCTCACGTATTCTGCGAATGGCAGCAAAGCGAATTGATTCTCTCTCATTTACGTGCCCGCCTGGTAATTCCCAACCTCTCTGGGCGTGCTTGACAAGGAGAATCTCACCATGAAGATTGAGAACGACCACGCCAGCAGTCAAAATGTGTCGAGGAGTCATCAGATCACCTGACCTTTGGGTGGGTTCTAATATCTGCTTGAAAAGAGTGGAGGTATAATGGAAAGGGGAAATAGGAGAATAGACTATATATTCATTTTAACAAATTTGACAAGTTTTGTGAATATGAATTATCTTATTTCACATGAGAATAAAAGAGAAGAGCCAATGTCTCGAGAGACATTGGCTCTATTTTATTAAACAGCTTAACGAGAGTAAAACTCAACGATTAAGGTTTCATTTATTTCAGATGATAATTCTGAACGTGCTGGAAGACGCGTATAGGTACCTTCTAATTTGTTTTCGTCAAAGGAAACATATTCTGGTAAATAAGTACGTTCTTCTAAGGATTCTTTTACAATAGTAAGATTGCGACTCTTCTCGCGTAGACCAATCACATCACCTAATTTAACTTGGTATGATGGACGGTCTAATTTCTTACCATTTATTGTAATATGACCATGAACAACTAATTGACGTGCTTGGTTACGTGTACGTGCAAATCCAAGGCGGTATACAAGATTGTCTAGGCGAGACTCGAGAAGTTGCATAAAGTTTTCACCATGAACACCTTGAATCTTACCCGCGCGATCAAAAAGATTGCGGAATTGCTTTTCATTCATTCCATACATTAAACGAAGCTTTTGTTTTTCTTGCAATTGAATACCGTATTCGCTTAATTTTTTGCGTTGTCCGCCAGCCCCGTGTTGTCCAGGTGCGTAAGGGCGTTTAGCTAACTCTTTCCCTGTTCCTGATAGTGAGATTCCGAGACGACGACTTAGTTTCCATTGAGGTCCAGTGTAACGTGCCATAATTAAATAGCTCCTTTCATCATTTGCCAATTGTATTTTGCAAATGACAGGTTTTTTTACTCGCATATTTACCACGGATTTCCGGATAGCGGCGAAAAACCGGGTACCCATAAAGGGGCGAATAAGTGAGGGTGATCCCTTCACCTATCTTCTGCGTGCTATCCTCAGTACCTACAAGGAGGGTGTTGAGCCATACAAACCATTATTATATCTGTTTTGGAGAAAAAGTCAAATGAGCAGGGGGGCATAGATACTTTACATGTTTTTCATAAACAAAAGCGATTCTGTTTAATTTTTGTTAAAATGAATGATAATAGAGGTGTTATAAATGCGTAATCATAGCGACATGATTAGAAAAAGTAAATTTTTGAGTAAGGTTATGCGTCACGAACCAAGTATCATTGGGGTCTTACCGGATAAGAATGGGTGGATTGATGTAGATTTACTTCTCGATAGATGCAATCACTACGGTATAGAATTGGATCTGAAAACATTAAAATATATCGTAGAAAGTAATGATAAAAAAAGATTTGCTTTTAGTAAAGATCAGACAAAAATTCGTGCTAGTCAAGGGCACTCGATCAAGGTCGACTTAGAATTAAAACCGCTCACTCCTCCAGAGTATTTATACCACGGGACAGCTAAACATTTTTTGAAGTCAATTTTTAGAGATGGATTGCTACCTGGCAAAAGAGAGTATGTACATCTAACACGAGATATCAAAGCTGCAAGTCTCGTAGGAAAAAGACATGGAAAACTTATCTTGTTAAGGGTTTTAGCGGAAGAAATGCATCATGAAGGGTATTTTTTTTATCGTTCAGAAAACAATGTCTGGTTAACCGCTACAGTTCCTGCTCGATTTATCAAGCAAATCGAGCAGGAGTTGGATGGCGTGCATCTCTCTACTAATCCCTAGGTCTAAGTCTTGCCATGTGATACATTACTGCTTGCAGATCATAAACACACATGGGATGAATTAGAGTTGCTTTAAGTAGGCACTTATTTTATCTCTAAATGATGAATTTACAATTAATTGTTTGATTAGTTTTTTATAACTCAGTTCAACTAATTTAGCACGTAGAACATCTTTTTGGTCTGAAAAGAAAACAAATTCGATTAAGTTTCCTTTTATATCTTCCACATATAATGCAATTGTGAGAACGAAAGCTGTAGATCCACCTTTACCTCCCATTGTACGAATTTGATCCATATGATGATTCATCTCTAATAAGGATTGTAAATGGATTTTCTCACCTTCGGTAAAGTTCGTTCCACGATTTATAGTGGCCATTATTTTTGCATAATCGCTAGTTGAAGCACGAGGAAGTCGATCTGACCATAGTTTTTGAAATGACAATGAGGTATTCAAATTCTCTGCTGGAGCAATACGATTTTCATTTTTTAATTGAAGGTGTATGATTTTCGTTGTATCTCGATAAGTATCCATTGACATCTCAGCCATGTTTTTAAAGATGATATCGTCTGACAAGTTAGTTTGTTCTCTTAGATAATGAGGGACAAGATTAGCTGACGGGCTTAGGAAAAACAAGGGATCGTGTGAAGGTAAGTCAAGATCGATTATTAACTGATTAATATTAGAAATACCTAGCCTGTCTAATAGGTACTCTGTGTTGGCGTTAGAACTGTATTTGACCATCCCTATGACGACTTCATCTAAGGATACGGATCCTTTTCCAACTGATTGAGTCGAAAGCCATTCTTCATGTGCACCGCCATCTGTACCTTGTATGTAGTATTTTCGTAAATCATTTAATGGGATTTGCTCATTGGGATCTAATTTTTTGCGATGCACTTCTCGAATATAGGCGATTGCAAGGATAATTTTTACTGTACTAGCTAGTGGCATGGATTGATCAGCATTGTGAGAGATATGATTTTTACCATTTATATTCACCGTAAGACCAAATCGATCAGGTGTTTTTTTTACCAATTTCATGATGAGATAGGGATTTCTTAGATATATTCTAAATGATATATATAATATAAAAAGGCAGAATAAGAGAAGTGTAACCCAGAGTATACCTATCATGGAATCAAACCCTCCATTATTGGAAGTCTTTTAATTTCAATAAATCCCCACTGTATGAGGCACTTACTTTACTAGATGCTGTGGCCGAGGTTGTTTATTTTTGACATCATAGCTACCCATTTTCTGACCGAGAGCATAAGGTCGTTTATGGCCCATTGGATGGAGCACTATGGATTTTATGGCAGCCACATATTGCAAGAAAAGTATACACAAATATGTATTAAGCTTTGAGAAAGGGAGGCGTAAAGATCTCTCCCTTACTGTATTTACTTACACGGTTTCACCTTTACGTAGTAAATGGGGTTACCACGACTAGCAAATTTTTCTTCATATTCTGTCGTAATGTTTTCACTAGCATAGATGGAGTGATGTAGATCACGGCTAGACGCTAAGAACTCAAATCCATTGTCTGTAAACATTTCGAGTGAGTACTCATAGAGGGATAAACTGTCGGTTTTAAGAATCAGATCACCATCAGGATGCAATAATTGTTTATACTGATTCAAAAAAGATGGTGCGGTCAGACGGCGTTTAGCATGACGAGCTTTGGGCCAAGGGTCGCTAAAATGAAGATAGAAACGGTTTACTTCTCCTTCAGCAAATACTTCAGTAAGTTCAAGGATATCCATCCATAAATAACGCAGATTTTCGTTTTCTGTTTCAGTTCCTTTCAGTACGGCCTTAACAAGTGGTTCTTCAATTTTCTCGATGCCGATCCAATTCATTTCAGGATATGCAGAAGAAGCCTTTGCTAAAAACTGACCTTTTCCAGTTCCTAATTCAACATTTAACGGATTATGGGGGTTGGAGAAACGACTCTTCCAACTCCCTTTATGATGATTTGTTGCAACATCAACCAGTGGATGATTCATTAGAATTTCTTTTGCATGTGGGTTTCTTCTTAATCGCATTTCATTCTACAACCATTTCTGTAATTATTTTTTTTCGTTACTAGTGTAACATGAGTCCCTGTTGGATTCACTTCAATTTTTTTCTTTTGATTTAAATGATGCCAGTTGTTGGTTTTGTAAGGGTTGCCAGGCAAGGTAGGAGATCATAGCCCCCACAATAGCCATTACAATGTCCCAGTGAGAATCCCATACGTCGCCTTGTTCAGCAAGAAAAACGTGTATATTGGTTCCCGCTATATAGGGTATAGAAAATTCAACCAGTTCATATCCTGCTGCAATAGCTAGCGTATAAACAAAAGAAGAAAGGGTAACCCAATTGGACTTCATAATTTGTTGGCGTATGAAATATTCGCGAGCACATAAGTAAGTAAACATACCTAGAAAAATATGACCAAAACGATCAAAATGATTACGTGATTCTCCAAAGCGATCACTTAGGAAGTGAAAAAATGGCATTTCTGCATAGGTGTAGTGGCTACCGATAAGCATCGAAACGATACTAAAAAATGCGATACAATATGTGATGTTTGTCCATTGGAAAAAGCGATAGCTAACGACAAAAAGGAGGAGTAGAATAAATGTAAAGCTGGCTTCATAAAACCACATCGTTCTGTGAAGTGGACCATAGCCTGACCAGATCATGATACCGATTATAAGAAGTAAAAGAATAGGGGGGAGCTTTCTGTCCAAATGCATGGTGTACTCCTTATCAATGATTCTCTCTAACCATTAGCTTAGCCTAATGGATACTTGCTTTATGCATGGACATTTTTGACATACGAAAGTTGTACAGCTAAACGACAGATTAAAGTAGAGGCGTATCTTTTTCACTCATTCAGCATAGAGGAGAATGCAAAATGAAAACAGAGTTATATTTGATTCGACATGGTGAAACCACATGGAATGCTGAACGTCGCTTTCAAGGCCATGCAGATATTCCGCTTAGTACAGACGGCATTAATCAGGCAAAGCGACTAGGAAAATATTTACTTAACCAAACCATTGATGTTGTATATGCTAGTGATTTGATGCGAGCTTATCAAACGGCGCAACATGTAGCTGTTTTGCATGGACTAAAGGTGAATAAGACGGCACATTTCCGTGAAAGAAATGTGGGAGAATGGGAAGGGCTGACGATAGACGAGCTATCATCGCGATTCCCCGATTGGGAACAAGTGAGTCCCCATGGTGGTACATACGGTGTAGAAAAAACGGTAGATGTAGAGAAGCGAATGGTAGATCAGCTGAATCAAATCGTGACGAATAATACTGGGAAACGGATTGTAATTGTAAGTCATGGTATGGCTTTAAATGTATTACTAACAGGGATTTTAGGAGAAAGTCAAAAACAACGAATACAAAATACAAGTATCACACATCTGATACATTCGGCATCGTCTGGTTATACATTACTACGGCTTAATCAGATTGATCATCTTCAGAATTGATAGGATTCAAATAGTCGTCTCCAACCCACATCCGTAAATGTCCCGGCAAAGTGCGAATGAGCGAAGGGGTTTTTGTGGTTTTTTCTCCATCACAATCGATTTGTTGTGCTGGTGTCGTACTAATTTTGATTTCTTTTGTCCGAAAAAAATCTAAACTTTCATTTTGAGGTTGATCACGAGTAATATGTGAGGAAAACATAGCCGTTATCGCCTCTAATGAAAATGTTTTAAAAACGAGCACATCTAATTGACCATCTTCTACGGAGCTTAGTGGAAAGTAAGCTTTTAGTCCACCAACATAGGCTCCATTTCCGATCAGCACCATTTGGGCTGGCCCTTGGTATTGATAATCGTCACTTTGAATTTCCACTTCAAATGATTCAGACTGGTCGAATTGTTTCCATGCACTCAAATAATAAGCAAGTCTCCCCCATTTTTTTTTCATTTCTGGTTCTATCTCATTTGAAACCTGGGTAATTAGACCGATTCCCCAAAAATTGAGGAAGTAACTATCATTATGCTGGGCAACATCAATCTTTCTTTCATTTCGCTTCATGATTTGGTCGATCGCCTCTACTGGATCTTGTGAATAACCTAATGTACGTGCAAAGTCATTACATGTACCACCAGGTAGGATGGCTAGCGGTGGGCGTCTAGATAGCGAAGCTAAACCATTTATACAAGTATGTACCGTCCCGTCTCCGCCTGCAATGATCAGCAAGTCTGTATAGGGGGCCACTTCCTGAACGAATCTAAAACCATCTTCCTCTTGCTGAGTGTAATGTACCGCTACTTCTGGAGCGATTGTTTGAAGCTTTTCTAAAATAAAATCTAATTGATCGTGTAATTTTTGATTTCCGGCTTTTGGATTCATAATGAGTGTAATATGTTGCATCAGAATTCACCTACTTTGAAGGATAGGATATATTTTCTTTACCTTCTTATTCCCTAAAAAGAGGAGTTCACACCTTAATCTGAGTAACTGTTCATAATGATCAGTTGCGAACCCGTCATTCATCCGATAAGATAAGAAAGAGAATATGTTAAAAAGATAGGACGACAAGGGCATTATGACATTACAAGGATTATATCAAGAACTATCAGATCTAAATGAAACGGAAGTACAGACGATTTTTAAGATGGTGCAAGCACTGAAGCGAACTCGTGTTAGTCCGCTCGCATATATTGAAGAGTTGATGAATTTTCGAGCACTTGGTTTTGATCATGAGAAGAATAAATATATCCATCGTATGTTAATTACGGATGAACTAACAAATCGCTATCAGATACTACACGGTGGTGTAACGGCTACGTTCATTGATACTGCAATGGGCTCGACTGTTTTTCAAGATATGGGTGATGATACGCGAGTCGTCACGCTTGACATGTCTGTTAACTTCTTAGCTCCTGGCGAAAATGGGTGGTTAGATGCTGAGACTGAAATCATTAAAAAAGGCAAGACGGTACTCGTCATGGAAACTAAAGTAAATGATGAAAGGCAAAGACTGATTGCCAGTGCGTCGGCCACCTTTTTTCTCTTGAAATAGGTGAAAAAATGAAAAAAAAACCGTATAAAATTGCTGCCAAGGCGATTATTTTTCAGGGAAGTAAAGTTTTAATTCTACGAAAATCGTTTGCAGAACGAAATGCGAAAGATACACATGGTTGGGATTTTCCTGGTGGTGGATTAGAGCCAGAAGAGCCTCTGATGGAGGCGTTAGCTCGTGAAGTAATGGAAGAGACTGGGCTACAGGTGAAAGTGATTGCACCTGCTTATGTTTATGATGAAATTCAGGAAGAAAAGCATTTGTTAATCATTAAGTTTGCTTGTGATAAACCACAGGGAAGTGTTGTATTAAGTCCCGAGCACGATAGTCATCATTGGTTTTGTGTGGATCAATTAGATCAAACGCGTGTGCCGGAATGGATGAAAGAAGAAGTGCGACGTGCATATCGCGTTTATAATGAATTTCGCCGTAGTCATCGCTAATACAAGGAGTGCTTCGTATGGCGTATCTCAATTCATTTTCACTTGTTAATGGTGAAATTTATGCTGAAGAACGCTGGATTCCTCATGGATTTGTACGTGTTAACGCAGGTAAAATTGTATCGGTGGGATCGATGTCTGAATATGATCGAGCCCCGTATGAAACCGTGATTGAGATTCCTGTCCGTGCAAAAGTTGTACCTGGATTTATTGACGTACACCTACACGGAGTAGCAGGATCAGACTTCATGGATGGAACACAACTTAGCTTGCACACGATAAGCGAGGCATTACCAGAAGAAGGTACGACTAGCTTTTTAGCAACAACGCTTTCACAAAGTCCAGCGATGATCGAGCGAGCAATGGTGCATATCAGGCAATGGATGACGCAGTCAAATTTTAAGGGTGCACAATGTTTGGGCCTTCATCTAGAAGGTCCTTTTCTGCATCCGCAAAAAGCAGGTGCACAACCTGTGCAGTGGCTGACTACTCCTGATCTTAGTCTAATCAGAAAATGGCAAAAAATGGCTCAAGGTGCTATAAAAATTGTAACCCTAGCACCAGAACTAGAAGGCGGAATGACGCTTATTCGTATGCTTACTCAGATGGGAATAAAGGTTTCGATAGGTCATTCAAATGCTACTTATCAAGAGGCAATGTTTGCCTTAAATTGCGGAGCCTCTCATATCACACATTTGTATAATCAGATGAGTGGACTCCATCATCGTGATCCAGGCATCGTAGGAGCTGCTTTTTGGCATCCTAACTGTACCGTAGAGTTGATTGTAGATGGCATTCATGTATGTAAAGAAATGGTTCAGTTGGCTTATCAGCAGATAACAAGTGAACGCCTAATTTGTATTACAGATGCGATGCGTGGAAAAAAACAAGCGCCAGGTATGTATGATTTAGCTGGTCAACAAGTACAAGTGAAGGGTAAACAAGCCATGCTTCCTGATGGGACATTGGCAGGGAGTTTATTATCGATGAATGAGGCATTAAGAAGTTTGTATCAAATGACAGGGTGTTCTTTAAGCGATGTGATCCATACTGCAACCAGAAATCCAGCACAAATGCTGGGTATATATGGACGAAAAGGTAGTATAAAGGTAGGAAAAGATGGTGATTTGGTGATCATGAATGAAAATTTTGATATACTAGCCACGTTTATTATGGGAAAAGAAATATATACAAAAAATCAGTAGAGCAACTCGGTGCTCTACTGATTCACAGAATAGGATCCCAATTTGTATGCTCTAATAATATTTGGCAGTATGCTTCTAAGAATTTCTGATCTTCTTCACTAAAACGATCGGGTTGTGGGCTATCGATATCAAGAACCCCAATCCATTTTCCATTAACAGAAAGTGGGATTACGATTTCTGCACGAGATGCGGCATCACATGCGATATGACCTGGAAATTGATGGACATCTGCAACACGCTGGATTTCCTTTTTTTCAATAGCGGTACCACAAACTCCTCTTCCAGGTTGAATACGGACACACGCAGGTTGACCATTAAAGGGACCTAATACCAATTCGCCTTCTTTTAAGAGATAGAAACCAACCCAATTTACTTGATCCAGTGCATGGAAAAGATGTGAGGATGTGTTTGCTAAATTTGCTAACCAATCGGTTTCATCCTCAAGTAAATGTGAAACTTGATCCAGGATATTTTGATAGCGAGATGCTGAATCCGTTTTTGTTTCTTCAAAGTAAAACATATTTACCCTCCTCTTTCGTTATATGAATCATACCCTACATTCATTCATTACAAAACTTATCTGGTAAACATTCACTAATTTTCACTACACATGTTAAGATAGAAATAGTTTCATGTAAACCATGATGCTTAATAGAAAGATTTACATAACAGAAAGGTGATAAAAATGAAAGATGGACGTGTAACCAAGTTAGCCAATATTTTAGTTGAACATTCTTGTCAAGTGAAAAAGGGTGAGAAAGTATTGATTGATGTTTTTGGACCTGATCGTGATCTTCCGAAAGCATTAGTTGCAGCCGTTTATAAAGCAGGAGGATTTCCATATGTCCAACTGAACGACCATAGTATTCACCGCTCCTTACTGCAAGGGACGAGTGAAGAACATATGAAGACGTGGTCATACCATGCTTTAGAACAGATGAAAGATATGGATGGCTACATTGGCATTAGAGGGGCCAACAATGTAAGTGAACTAAGTGATATTCCTGATGATAATATGCGTATTTTCCAAAGTGTATTTAATCATCCTGTCCATAGCGAAGAACGTGTCAAGCGAACAAAGTGGGTAGTTCTTCGCTATCCAAATGATTCGATGGCGCAGCTTGCCAATATGAGTACGGAAGCCTTTGAAGATTTTTATTTTAATGTTTGTAATGTGGACTACAAACGTATGGCCATTGCCATGGACCCATTAGCAAAGCGGATGGAACAAACAGATCGAGTACACATTAAAGGACCGGGTACCGACTTGAAATTCTCTATTAAGGATATTCCGGTTGTTAAATGTGCAGGCGAAAATAACGTGCCAGATGGTGAAGTGTATACTGCACCTGTTCGTGACTCGGTTAATGGTGTCATCACATTTAATACCCCTATGGTATACATGGGATCTACTTTTGAAAATGTTCGTCTGGCGTTTAAAGACGGAAAAATTATCGAAGCAAGTGCAAATAACACCGATCGGATAAATGAAATCCTTGATGCAGATGAAGGTGCTCGATATATTGGTGAATTTAGTCTAGGTGTAAATCCTTTTGTTGATCATCCAATGAAGGATACATTATTTGACGAAAAAATTAATGGGAGCTTCCACTTTACACCAGGCCAAGCATATGAAGAGGCTGATAATGGAAATCGTTCCTCTATCCATTGGGATATGGTATGTATCCAACGTGCGGATTACGGTGGTGGTGAAATTTATTTTGATGGTGAACTCATTCGTAAAGATGGTCAGTTTGTTACGGAAGATTTAATTCCATTAAATAAAGAACATCTGAAACAAAGTGATTCATTTTAAGAAAATGTTGTAGGATGAGGCCTTCGGTGTGAAGGTCTTATCCAATTGTAGATCAAGGAGAAGAAATCAAATGGAGCTTCAAGATGAACTATTACAAGTCATAGCAGAGGGATCCGATGAAGAAAAAGAAGTGTTGGCATTAGCGATACAAGCAATCAAACAAAAGCGGGATCGCAACAGTGCTTTTCTGTCTGGGTTTATGGGCCTTAAAGGTGAATTTGTCGACGAAGATACCTATGAATTTCAGATTCCAATCACTTCTTATTTATTGAATCGGGCTGGTATTGTGCATGGAGGTATGACTGCTACACTAGCTGACTCAACCATGGGCTCATTAATTAATAAAAAACTACCAGAAGGTTATGTGGCTTTAACCTCCGAGATGAAAATCAATTATTTAAAGCCAGGTGTTGGTGAAAAGTTGATCTCACGAGCGAAAATTTTGCAGTTAGGAAGTAGTCTCGCAGTTGCAACATGTGAGGTCACAAACGAAAAAGGAAAGTTGATTTGTTTTGCTAGTGGTACATTTTTTGTGTTCGCAAGAAAAAAGAACGGAAGATAAAAAACCATGCTCCAATATTGGAGTATGGTTTTTTATCTCTTATGGGATGATTGTGATTTCGATTAAACTTCTTTCAGATCATCAACTTTCACCTGCATTTGGTGTACAGGATTCAAGATGGAATGTACAAGTGCCGTTTGGCTACAAGAATCAAACTTTTTAATCCAAACAGGTGTACCGTGAAAATGGACTTCTATTTTTTTCTTCTCTCTCAGGATTTCCTTCAGACGTTCGCTATCCATCTTTTAACCCCTTTCTTTGTAAGGTAGCCTACGCAAAAAAGCATGTTGATAAACACCTATATTTCCCAGGGAATCAATCTATATATCCGCAATTATTTTACGATTTCAAAATAGGAGATATGGTCGATTGGTTTTTCTTTGTTTCGTCCATCTGCATAGTATAAAAGAGCAGGTCCTCCAGCTGAGATGGGCTTGCCATCTTTAGCAAAACACATCCAAGCCTCTTTTGCTTCTTCGTGTGTAAGTGTGACAGAAGGTTGTCCATGACGATGACATATTACTTGGCTTGCTTTAGGATCAGGTTCAGCATTACTTAAAAATAGGCCTAATTTCACTGCTAATCCTTCTACTTGAGTAAGATAGTCAGACAGTTCAACTTTACGATCATCAATGATCCAAATAGAGGGATCGAGTGTGATGGGGTATTTGACAAGCCCTTTGACTAGGATAATCTCATTCATTTTATCACCTTTTCAATATGAATCTGTACACATTATACAGGAGTATAAGGCATATGAAAAATATACGCCATTATCGGAAAGGATATTTATGAGTACAGATGGTGGTCACGATAAGAAAAATTAAAAATGCCGGAGGAGGATGGATGAGAGATGAAAAACGAATTACAACAATTAGTTGAGAAATATCGACCGTTATGTGAACAAGGCAAGTTAGCAGACTATATACCCGTATTAGGAAAACAAGATCCACGAAGTCTAGGTATAACTGTTATGACAGCAGATGGACAAACCATATCGGCAGGGATGTGTCCGACTCAATTTACATTGCAAAGTATTTCTAAAGTCATTACGCTCATTTTAGCAATCATGGATTGTGGAGAAGAAGAGGTTTTTTCGAAAGTAGGGATGGAGCCAACAGGTGACCCGTTTAACTCCATATATAAAATGGAGGTATTTGCACATACACGTCCACTTAATCCAATGATTAATGCGGGAGCGATGGTGGTTTCTTCATTGATAAAAGGGGATAGCATTGAACAGAAAGTGACTCGAATCATTGCGTTAGTCAAACAACTTACGGGTATCAGTCAGGTGGGTGTAATGGAGGAGGTATACGAATCAGAATTAGAACATGCACATCGTAACCGCGCATTGGTACATATTATAAAGGAAATGGATCTAATTAAAGATGTAGATATGACCTTACATACTTATTTGCGGCAGTGTGCCATCCGTGTGGATTGTGAAGGATTAGCCAAAATTGGTCTATGTCTCGCACAGGATGGAAAAAATGAAATGGGTGAGCAAATTATTAAACCTACGATCGCTCGTTTAGCAAAAACTTTCATGGTAACTTGTGGGATGTACAATGCGTCTGGAGAATTTGCAATTCGGGTAGGAATACCTGCTAAAAGTGGTGTTTCTGGAGGGATACTTGCAGCAGTTCCACATAAAATGGGAATAGGGATTGTAGGACCAGCTCTGGATCAAAAAGGGAATAGTATTGGTGGTGTTGCACTTTTAACTGAACTTGCAAAAAGGTGGAACTTAAGTATATTTTAAAGGAGTTATGTTCTTATATTGATGTATGATTTTGCTAACTGTCAACCTAGCATCCGACACGCTTAATTTTGGTTAAACGAAGCAAACCGTAAATGAGCGATCTGAGTATGTGCAAACGGGTATGGCTATGATAAGATGAGGGTGTACAGGAATTAATTGGTTTGCTAGACATGCTATATAACCTTTTGCAAACAGGTGTTTATCATGATAAACTAGCTTTAACGTAATGGAGACCGTTTGTCTGGAAACGGTCATGGGGGGGCTTTAAATTGACCATGCCGACACAGACCGATTTGAATTTGCGTGCTATGCAACTCTTAAAAGAAGACGCAGAAAAAATCGCGCAACTGATCGCAGTACAACTAGATAACTTAACATTACCAAAGTGTCCATTATATGAAGAGGTACTAGACACGCAAATGTTCGGACTTTCTCGGGAGATTGATTTTGCTGTTCGAGCGAGACTAGTGAATCGAGATGAAGGTCAACAAATCATTCATGATTTAGAGCGGAAATTGGCCGATTTATATTCTAAAATTCTCCCCTAATCGATAAATAAATGAATGAGTACGAATGAAAAGACCCATACTGTAGCGGGTCTTTTTTTGTTTTCATGAATCATGGGTAACATGATCTAGTAGTTGAATCATACTTTTTGTTAAGTATTGTTGATCTAGTGTATATAGTTTGATGGAGCTTTTTTTTCAGCTGCTTCGCAAGGCGAAAGTGCATGGAGAGCAAAATATACGACGTTTAAATGGGGAATAATGTAAATCAATATTCTTGCAAAAAAAGACTTTCTTCTATTCAAAGGAACTGTCTTTTTTGTTTAGACAACAAAAAAGACAGTTCCTAAAATGACATAAACGATCAATAATAGAATGCCTTCATACCAGTTGGTAGAACCATCACGCGAGATTGATGAAGCAATGAAAGCCGCTACAGCAATTGCCACAATTTCATATGTGGTAAAGATAATATCCATTGGTTTACCCAAAAAAAGACTGATAAATACGAGAGCAGGAGCCACAAAAAGCGCGATTTGTAGACTACTTCCAACTGCAATTTCTACCGCCGCACCAATCCGATTTTTCATGGCTAAAAAAATGGCTGCACTATGCTCAGCGGCGTTACCGATAATCGCAATGAGAAATGCCCCTACAAACAATTCCGACCAGCCAAGTGCTTCAGCTACGGATTCGATATTATGAACTAGCCATTCACTCTGAATCGCAACAAATACAGTGGAAATGACAAGAAGGAGTATGGAAGTACGTTTTGACCATTCCAAATGGGCATCTTTTTCTTTTTCGTCAAAGTTAGGTATGCCATCAATGGAATCACCTAGCTCTTTTTTGTGTGTAACCATTGAGAAATACAGCCATAAAAAATAACCGATTAGGAGTACTGACGCAATCACGATACTTACCGTATTGACGGTATCAGTTGTCATGTTTTGTAGAAACACGGCGGGTACAAACAAAGCGATTACAGCAAGCATCATTAAGGATACATTGTGTCCAGCGAGCATCGAATTAAATTTTTGAACTTTGAATTTTAGTCCACCAAAAAAGAGACTAAGACCTAAGACGAGTAACAAGTTTCCGATAATTGACCCTGTAATACTAGCTTTGACCATATCAAATAAGCCTTCTTTTAACAGGAAGATCGAGATGATTAATTCAGCGGCATTACCAAAAGTGGCATTTAAAAAACCACCTAGTCTTTCACCAGCATATAATGCCACGCTTTCAGTTGCCTTACCGAGCAAAGTGGCCCAAGTGAGCAAAGATAAGCATGCCGTGATAAATTGCATAACTTCACTTTCAATAAAAAAATGGGTGAAAACGCTGAGTAGTGTGGTAGTGAATATCAAGATATATAATGTTTTCTTGTTCAACAAACTCACCTCACCCATATTGTTCGCAAAGGAGTTATGTCAATATACGCTACGGTGTATCGTTAATCGAATAGTTCAATTTGGCATAACTCAAATGCATCTGATTGTGGATTGTATCCTACTAGCTCTTTGGTCTCTTCAAGGCTTAAGCGTTTGAATCGGTTATTGGAAACCCCATTTAAGATGCAAAAAGGTGGTAAATGTTTAGCATTTAGCGTTTGAATGATGAGGTGGTTAAAATCTTCTGGACTTATGTAAGCACTCATATCTCTAGCTGACATCGGTTCTTTGCTACTCTTGAAGTCATCATAAGCCGCAATTCGTATTGCTATAGCTTGCATGCCCTCTGAATATGCGAAGTATGAGGCAACAGCCTCTGCAAAGCTCTTACTTACACCATACATGTTTTTAGGTCGAATAGGGGAGTGACTATTGCTCTGATAATCAAGTGGATGACCTTCTACTACCTGTGCACTCGATGCGACAATCACTTTAGAGACCTGATTGTCTTTTGCGGCCCTGAAGATATTATAGGTACCCTTAATATTATTTTCTAGTAAAGAGTGATAAAAATCAGCATCTGGTGAAGGATCGCCTGCTAGATGTATGACAATATCAACTCCTTCACAAGCTTTTTTACATGCGGATAAGTCAGCAACGTTAAGATCGACTAGATCTGAAGTGACATCTTTTAGGTGGTTCAATTCGGTCGTATTTAAATCGGCTAAGCGAAATACATGTTCTGTATTCGCTTTAAGTGATCGACTCAAGTTGCGTCCTATTTTTCCAGCTGCACCGGTAATTAAAATTTTGGACATGTGTATAGCTCCTTAATCGTAATAGATTTGTAGTCAAAAACTGTGCATCAGAACCTACTATCTTATAAAGTGGTATACTATGGTTCAATTATTACGAATATAAATGCAAGTTACAAGTATTTGCAAGTCAAAAAATATGTCGTGTTGATAGAGGAAAAAATAGGATTAACCCAGTAGAAGTATAAATACAGGTGTATTTGGAAATAATAGGTATAAGCAAGTGTTTTGTCGTATTTTATATGTTTTTTACCCATTTTGTATTACCAAATTTTAGAGCAGGAGATAATAGGGATAGCTCGAAATAGTGAGATATACAAAAAATAGGAAATTGTAGCAGAGAGGAGGGTCTACATGGACGCACGAATAAAAGATACAGCAATATTTATTGACCTTGAAAATGTTTACTACGGGTTAAAGAAATATCATATGGACCCAGATCACCCTGAGGAGCAACATAATTTATTTTTACAATTACAAAACCATTATAGTAAAGAGTCGATTCGCATGATAGAAGCCTATGCTGATTTTGAGCAAATGGAATTATCGATGATGAGTCTACAAAAAAAGCGTGTACACATTCATCAAGTTTATGGAAATGGTCGTGAAGGAAAAGAACGAAAAAATGCTGCAGATATTCAGCTGTGTTTAGATGCGATGGAGGTTTTATATCAAATTCCAGAAATCAAAACATTTGTTATCGTAAGTGCTGATCAAGATATGATACCGCTTCTGGATCGATTGTGGTCAAAAGGGAAACGAGTGGAGTTGTTTTGTCTCTGTGATGAAAGTTTATCAAAGACTGCACAATTACATGAATTTTGTGATGATACTCATAATTTGTTTGAGTTTCTTAATATCCACCACTTTCAAAACCTATCTTCACTAGATCGATTAATTCATAATGCTGTTGTACACATTTATGAGTGGTATCATGATCCGAATAACAGGGGTAAAAGTTATGGCAGTACCTGGATAAAAAATGATTTTGTAAAGAAGTTTCATGTCAGTGAAATTGAAGCAAATCAGCTATTTACGAAACTTTTGAAAGGGAAGTATATCTCTCCAATTGAGATTGAGATGGAAGCGCGTGTATACTATGGTTATAAAGTGAATTTAGGACATCCTCAAGTTGAAATGATTGTTAAAATTGCAGGGTATAAAGTAAGTTAGGTGGGAATCAGGTGGAGTAGAGCTTCACCTGATTCTCCAATGTTTCAGCCTTGGGTGATATGAGTTCACCTAAAAAATCATGAAAACGACATGCTTGGTTGGGAATATATTCTTCTGAATGGATATGTGTTAAACTAGTTTAAAGGATGATGTATTTCCTTATCGTTTCACATTCCATGATTTTATAAGAAGAATAATTGTCAGTCAGATGAATTAGAGTTGTTAGGAGGTTTATTTCTTGGCAGACATGAATGAAAATAATAATGGATTTGTACGGATTTCGGATGATGTCGTTGCTGTAATTGCCGGTTTAGCTGCTGGGAAGACAAAAGGTGTCTCCAGCATGTCAGCAGGAGTGACAGAAGGTTGGGCGAAACGAGTAAGTGGGAAAAACATGACTAAGGGCGTTATGGTCGAAGTTGGACAAATGGAAACAGCAATTGACTTGCGAATTGTGGTCGAATATGGCGAAAAAATTCATGAAGTAACGAGAAACTTACAAGAAGAAGTGAAAGAAGCGGTAGAAACGATGACAGGGCTTCGCGTTGTAGAAGTAAATGTTAAAGTTGAAGGGATAGAAATGAAAGAGCCTACAGAAGAGAGCAAAAAAGTAGTAGAACAAAGAGTGAAATAAGAGAGAGCCCTTTTTTCAAATCAGTTTTTGAAAAAAGGGCTCTTGTTCACATCAGATCGGGAAGTTTTCCTTAGCATACCTTATATGAGGGCAGCTTCCATCTCTTTTAACTTTTCATTTACTGTCGTTAGCAGATCTTTAGGGATTTCTACAGAGTCATCTAAGCCGTGAGGGAAGAAATGACGTGCAAATACGGGTGTACCAAGCTCTAATAAGGCTTTGGGGTGTTCTAGTTGCTTGTCATTAATCACGGTACCACGAAGGCGTAAATAATACTCTTTGCCATCATGATTATACTTATAATCATACGTGGCTTTTTCGTAATCCCAAGCCCAGCGTACGAAACCTAAGCTTTTGAGAACTTTTTCAGTCTCACGAAACTCTTTTTTTATCCCTTTTGTTTTGATTTCATTTAATATCATAATTGTCAGACCTCCCATAGCCGAGTGCTATTCTTACTAATGATAGTATGAACTTTTCGTTCATGCAACTCATGGAACGTGACAGATGTGCGAAAATGATCGTTTTCCTTCAAAATCTGTTTATGATTTAAAGGTGAAATGTGCTAAGCGTTTCATTTCGTCATGCTTGTGCTTTGTGAATTTCTAAGCTGTTTACTTCATAATAAGGAGCGTCATTATGATCAATCTAGAAGTAAATATCAATCAGTTATTTCCACAGTTAGTTAAATGGCGGCGTCACTTTCATCAATATCCAGAGTTGTCATTTCAAGAAATTCATACGGCTGAATCGATTAAAAAACATTTATCAGATTTAGGTTTAGTTGTAAAAAAACATGTGGGAGGTGGTGGCGTTACAGGGTTTTTGCAAGGTGGAAAACCTGGACCGACCATTGCACTCAGAGCAGATATGGATGCTCTTCCGATTCAAGATGAAAAAAAATGTGACTATCACAGTCGTGTGCCAGGTGTGATGCACGCCTGTGGCCATGATGGTCATATGGCGATGCTAATGGGAACAGCAAGTATTTTAACTTCTGTGAAAAAAGAGCTAAGTGGCAATGTATTATTTTTATTTCAGCATGCAGAGGAGCAATTACCCGGTGGTGCCATTCAAATGATTGAGGATGGGGTATTGGATGATGTCGACTTAATTTATGGCATTCATCTGTGGACGCCTTTGCCAAGTGGTGTAATCGGTGTTTGTGAAGGAGAAATGATGGCTGGAACCGATTCTTTTGAAATTGAGATTATGGGAAAAGGTGGGCATGGTGGATTACCACACGAAGCTGTTGATGCAGTTGTTGTGGCAGCACATGTTACGGTTAATCTACAAACCCTCATTTCCCGTTATACAGATCCTTTACAAGCAGGTGTGATTTCGATTGGAACCGTTGTAGGGGGACAAGGTTTTAATGTCATAGCAGAACGTTGTAAGCTAACAGGTACTACACGTTCTTTTAGTCGTTCAATGCGCAGTGAAATATTAAGTAAGATGGAGTTGGTCATTAAGCATACATGTGAAATGTATGGTGCTACTTACCGATTCTCTTTTATTGAAGGTTATCCACCGGTTGTTAACCATCTTCAAGAAGCTAGACAGGTTGCTAAATCTGCTAGTAAGATTTTTGAACAGAAGCAGATTTGGGAACTGCGCCCAGTCATGGCAGCAGAAGATTTTTCTTATTATTTACAAATTAAGAAAGGGTCTTATATCTTCATAGGAGCAGGAATGAAGAACGAAAGTGCAAATCAACCACATCATCATCCTCAATTTGATTTTGACGAACAAGCAATGAAAACGGGCGTAAAATTATTTTGTCAAATCGTTCTTGATCATTTGAAGAGCGGAATGAATCCAAGCATAGAATGAACCTGGTAGAAGTGGACAGGTATCTTTTTTGAGCATATGGAAAGTCTAAGCGATAAGGAGGTGTATGCATCATGGCAACTTTACGTGATGTAATGACAAGCAATATTCAGTCTGTTACTGCACAAGATAATGTGTATGAAGTAGCGAGTATGATGCGCCAAAATAATATTGGTATGGTACCTGTTTTGGAGAATGGCGTATTAAAAGGTGTCGTAACTGATCGTGATCTGGTGACACGAGGAATTGCCAATAAAAAAGCAAACTCAAGCTCCATTTCAGAAGTGATGTCGAATCAGTTAGTGGTGGGAACGCCAGATATGACAGTAGAAGAGGCTGCGCGTATCATGGCTGATGCCCAGGTGCGCCGCTTACCCGTTGTCGAAAATAATCAGATCGTAGGTGTCGTCTCTCTAGGTGATTTAGCTTTACAACCTACTGCGCAAGATGATGCCGCGGTAGCCTTGAATGAAATATCTGAAACACATAATCCACAAGCGTCAAATGACTTGCAGGCCTAATCTTGCTATAAAATTTCACTCTTCCGCCGAAGAGTGAAATTTTATAGCAAGATTAGTTTGTATATAATAAATAATTAGAAATATATTAGCGTATGCGTTCAGACACCTACTTTTACAAGTGAGTCTTTCATCAGATGGAGTAGAGTCTCCACCTGATGAAAGGCTTAGCTGAAAGGCGTTTGTTTTCCGACGTGTCAAAAAGCATCTCTTTCTTTTGTGTAAAATGAGGAAAAAGGTCTAGATCACTTGAATCTGAATTGAAATTCAAGTTAAAATGTAAGCAAAGAGACCTAGGAGGTTGCTACAGATGAAAAAACCCTATGTCATCCATAAGGATGATCGGGATAGTATTCAGATGGGAAGTAATGTTAAGATTACATATCTACGAAAATCGGAAGGCGAGTACAGTATTTTAGTACATATGAAATCTGGTGGTTCCTTCCCGATGCACGAGCATGTGGGTGGAGAGGAAATCTTTGTGGTTGAAGGTACTGTGCAAATTGGAGAATTAGAACTTACGCAAGGAGACTATTTTTACTCACCGCCAGGTTATTGTGAAGAAGCTAAAGCAAATCACGAATGTACCATGCTGATTAGCTCAGCTAAAGGTTTACAGACGTCCTTAACAAAATAGATCAAAATAAAGGAATCCGAATTAACATAATGGTTAATTCGGATTCCTTTATTTTGTGGAGATACCACACATAAAGCTCTACTCGTAGTCACATATTAAGATTGTAAGTTGAATTGAGGAGAGATCAGGATGCCAGATACAAACGATCAAATGCAAAAACAACGTGAAGAACAATACAAAGTAATTGCCAAGAAACATCAGCCCAAACCAAAAGTGTGGATCAATTCACTGAAAGCTTTTGTGGTGGGGGGATCTATTTGTATGTTGGGACAAGGTATTTCGAACATGTATGTCACCTTTTTTGGGTTTAAACCTGAAAAAGCAGGAGATCCAACTGTAGCTACATTGATTTTTATATCTTGCTTATTAACGGGATTGGGCGTGTATGACAAGATTGGACAATGGGCAGGCGCTGGGACGTCCGTACCTGTCACAGGTTTTGCTAACTCAATATGTTCAGCTGCATTAGAGCATCAGTCTGAAGGTTATGTTTTAGGCGTTGGTGGCAATATGTTTAAGCTAGCAGGAGCTGTTATTGTTTTTGGAACCGTCGCTGCTTTTTTTGTAGGCATTATTCATACGCTAATCATTCCTATATTTCAATAACCATGAGGAGATAAATGATGCAAAATACGCGTAAAATTGGTAAAAGCTCCTGGGTGTTTAAAGAAAATATACGTATTCAAGCAAGTGCAGCAGTTGCAGGGCCGATGGAAGGTAATGGTAAATTAAGTCATAGTTACGATTTGATTTATGATAATCTATATGCGGGCCAAGACACCTGGGAACAAGCAGAGCGAAAAATGTTAGAAGATGCAGTGGAAACAGCAATTAAGAAAGCGGATCTGACTTCTGAAGAAATTGATGTTTACTTGGCTGGTGACTTACTTAACCAAAATATCAGTGCTTCATTTTCAGCTAAAGCAGAAAAAATACCCTTTATTGGCATGTATGGTGCCTGTTCATCATCCATGTTGACCTTATCCGTCGCTGCTACATTAGTAGAAGGTGGATTTGCTCGCTATGCCTTGGCCGGTGTAAGTAGTCATAACTGTACTGCAGAACGACAGTATCGTTATCCTACCGAGTATGGAGGTCAAAAGCCAAATACTGCACAATGGACAGCAACCGGGGCGGGAGCAGCGATTATCGGGATCGGTGGGACAGGACCTCGCATTCAATATGCTACAATTGGAATCGTGACAGACCTAGGTATTAAAAATCCGTTTGATATGGGGTCTGCAATGGCACCAGCAGCTGCAAAAACAATGCAAACCCATTTCGAAGATACTGGAAGAAAACCGAAAGATTATGATTTAATTGTAACGGGAGATTTGGCCTCAATTGGTGCTCCAATTCTCAAAGAACTACTAAGTAATGAAGGCTATAAATTAGGTGAACAATACCAAGACTGTGGTTTGATGATTTATTCGCAAGACCAAGAAGTGTTTGCAGGCGGCAGTGGCTGTGCAAGTAGTGCAATTGTCACATATGGTCACATCTTACAGCAAATGATGCTCAAAAAATATAAAAAAGTGCTCGTAGTAGCAACCGGGGCGTTGTTAAGTCCCATTTCGTACCAGCAAGGTGAGCCAATACCATGTATTGCACATGCTGTAGCAATAGAAATGGATGAGACATAGGTTTGTGGTTATACACATTCCTATGTTTTTATTTTCTTTAACAACGAACCAGTAACTTATTCTTTCGTATATTTTAGATGAGTTTGCACATCCGTACATACCATATTCTCCTTTCTATCATAAATAGATATAGAGGTGATATTATGGTAGGGAGTGCACCCAAAGAATTTATGTATCATTTTATTTACCGTAATATTCCTGATATAAAAAATATAAAAAAAATAGGCGGCAATATCCAATATATTGGCAA
Source organism: Polycladospora coralii (assembly GCF_014773435.2). Classification (GTDB taxonomy): domain Bacteria; phylum Bacillota; class Bacilli; order Thermoactinomycetales; family Thermoactinomycetaceae; genus Polycladospora; species Polycladospora coralii. Next base: position 216,638 of record NZ_JACXAG020000002.1, read on the forward strand.
ATATACAAATAGTGTTCAGGCTAGTTTTACAGCACCACTATCACTTAAGAATGGCTTTCAAGACCCCAATTTAGTCCATATTGAAAGAGATGATCAAATTTCCTTGCCCGCTTATCAAATACTAAATCCTAGCCTCTATCAAGAAGAAATAAGAATCGTACCTGCTCAGAATGCGAAAATGATATGCCCGTGGCATATAAAAAAAGTGATAGGTCTTAAAAGATTGGCAAGTGGATCTGGTGTACGAGTGGGGGTTGTCGATACCGGTATTGACCTCAGTCATCCAGATCTAGCACAAAATATTAAGGGTGGGATTAATATTCTTTCACCCTCCCGAGCACCCTATGATTTTAATGGTCATGGTACACATATAGCGGGAACAATTGGTGCTGCTTATGGTAAGGGATTAGTAGGTGTTGCTCCCAGAGTTTCACTATATCCCATTAAAGTGCTAAATCGGTTTGGATCGGGTAGTGTTAGTAATTTAGTGAAAGGTATTGAATGGGGTATCGCGAACCATATGCACATTTTAAATGTAAGTATAAGTGGGGGAATGGTGATCCCGACAGTTTTGGTAAAAGCGATTCAAACAGCAACACAAAAAGGAATCATCATTGTGTCTGCAGCAGGAAATGGCGGGAACGCAAGAGGTGAAGGAGATTCTGTAGAAATTCCGGCACGAATTCCTGGAACGATTTCGGTGGCAGCTGTAACCAAAAATATGAAGAGAGCAACTTTTTCAGCGACTGGAAGAATAGATATTTCTGCGCCTGGGGTTAACATACTAAGTGCTTATTCTAGAGGGCGTTATGCGATTTTAAATGGGACTTCCATGGCTGCAGCACATGTAAGTGGTGTACTTGCAATTTATAAACAGATTTTACCGGAAATTGGAATTCACCAATTGAAGCGCGTTCTTTTTAAACGCTCTATACCCTCTCACGGAAAAACAAGACATTATGGACATGGATTTGTACAAGCAAGATAGGGATTAACCCCAACTAAGTTTTACAAATAGTTGGGGTTAATTTGTATCTAACGGTTTCACTAATAATTGTGTAATGCTTCTCCCATTCATCTCATGGACAATAAATTTGTAGGAGCCATAGGAGACTGTAGATCCTACTTCAGGCATTGTTTGTAACTGAGAAAAAAACCAGCCTCCAATACGGTCATTATCAGTATCTTCTATGGATAGTTGAAAATGATCATTCACCTCTTCGATAAGTAAATGTGCATCTACAAGTGTACCCTCTTGTGCTAATTTGAAAAAAGGTTGTTCATCATCAAATTCATCTTGAATTTCGCCTACAATTTCTTCAATGATATTTTCTAATGTAATGAGTCCAGATATGCCCCCATATTCATCTACTACAATGGCCATTTCGGTTCTCTCTTGTTGTAACGTACGCAAGACATCTTTAATTTCTAAAGTCTCGGGAACGAAGACGGGTGTACGCGTGATCGCTTTTAAATTGGGTTCGTTACCTTCCAGAATTTGTTCATAAACATCGCGTATATGTATAATGCCGTGCACATCATCTTTATCTTCTCCACAGAGGGGGAAGCGAGTAAAATGTGATTTTTTGATCGTCATTAAGTTTTCTTGAAAGGGATCGTTCTGATAGATACAGATCATATCCACACGAGGAACCATAATTTCACGAGCAACACGATCACTAAAATCGAATATGTTGTCAAAAAGTGAAAGCTCAGTTTGGTCAATTATGCCGCTATGGTGGCTATGTTGAACCAACATACGAATTTCTTCTTCGGTATGTGCCGATTGATGGTCGGGTGCTAATTCTACTTTCAACCACTTTAATATTTGATTTGCAGATTCATTCAAGAACCAAATGGTTGGCTTAAAAATAATGAAAAAAACGCGTAAAGGATATGCGATCCACAATGTTGTCGCTTCAGAACGACGAATGGCTAGTGACTTGGGTGCCATCTCACCTATTACAATGTGTAAGAAAGTGATCAAGGAAAACACGATACCGAATGAAATGACATGGGTGATCGTTTCTGAGATGTGGAGTTGACGTAATAAAGGCTCTATTAAACCTGCTAGGAAGGGCTCTGCAACCCAACCTAAGGCGAGAGAAGCTAGTGTAATACCTAGCTGTGTTGCAGATAGATAAGCATCTAAATTTTTCACTAGCAGTTGTGCCGTTTTTGCTTTCGCATGACCTTCACGTACCAATTGTTCGATACGAGTTGCTCTTACCTTTACGATGGCGAATTCAGATGCCACAAAGAAGCCGTTTAAAAGGACTAAAAATAATACCAAAATAAGCTTTAAAGTGATGATGAGTATATCTTGAATTTCAGCCATGAGAAATACCACCTTTTACTTTCTTTGATCGTAACGGTCGAGCAACTTTTTATAATAGGTACTGAATGAAAAGCGTGGCAAGACCATAATAAACCATTAACGATAAAACATCATTTAATGTTGTGATCAGGGGTCCAGATGCTACAGTTGGATCAATTTTAAATTGATTGAGAACAAGTGGAATTAAAGTACCAACTAAGGTACCAATTAATAAGGTGAAAAATAAGGAGCCACCAACTACGACCCCTAATTCAATGCTATTTTTCCAAATAGAAATCATAATGATGATGAATACACTACATATAAGGCCAATAATACCGCCAACAAATCCTTCTTGGCGAATAATTTGACGGTAATTCTTTTCACTAACTTGTTGATTCGATAATCCTCTAATAATTAGACCGAGTGATTGTGTAGCCGTATTACCTGTCATACCAGCAATCATAGGCATAAATAGCACCAAAACAGGTAATGCGTCCATTGTCCCTTCAAAAAGAACGAGTAGGTTAGCAGTAGCCATACCAATTACTAATAACAGCAGTAACCACGGAATCCTACGTCTTGCTGAAAGGAGTGGATGTACAAAAATTTCTTTATCTGTTACACCCACAGCCGATAGATTTGAAATATCTTCTTGCGCTTCTTCAATGAGTACATCGATTACATCATCTACAGTAATAATCCCTAACAATCGATGATGTTCATCTACAACCGGCAATGCCAAAAAATCATACCGCTCTAATATTTGAGCAGCTTCTTCTTGATCCATATCAGCAGGGACTGAGATCACACGTTCATACATAATGTCATCAATTGTGGTTTCCGGAGAGGAAATTAAGATATCTCTTAATGAAACAACACCAACCAGGGTACGATCAAAATCAAGCACATATAAATAGTAAACAGTTTCAGCTGTAGGAGCTTCTTTTCGTAAAAAAGAGATGACGGTTTCTACAGTATGCGAACGAAATATGCTGACATATTCGTTAGTCATAATACCGCCAGCTGTATCCTCTGGATAACGAAGTAACGCCCTAACTTTATCAGCTTCACCAATTTCCATATCGGTAAGCAATTTTTGTGCTTTTGTATCATCTAATTCAGCTAATAGATCGGCTGTATCATCAGATGGCATGAGATTAAGTACATCTGCCGTTTTCTTGGCACCTAAGGCAATAATGACTTCTTTTTGTTCTTTGAGATCTAATTCTTGCAGTAAATCTGCAATTTCGTTGGACATAAGTACAGTAAGCAAACGTCGACGATGAATTTCATTTAAGGAAAAAAAGTATTGGCCTAAATCATAAGGATGAAGTTCATCGATAAAAGTTCGAATCGATTTTAAATCACGCTGTTGTAAATAGCTAATAAGTTCCTTCATTTCTTCTAGTTCTCTCGTTTTAACTTCCATAAGGCTCCTCCCCCTTGAAAGTAGTCACCATTCATCAGAAGAGAAAAACATCTTGAAATAGTGTGTATCACCTAGCATCAGCTTATCCGATAGGATATTTTGAAGTACATAATTGCAAGCTTTTTTCTCTTCCCTGAGTACCGCTCTTATTTTTCTGTAAAAAGTAAGCCAGTGTGCTTCGTTATACATAACCAACTTAACATAAGACAAGTTCAAGAAGACATATAGTGAATAAGAGATATTTTGATTAGGAGGTTTTATCATGTATAGTAAGCCACCCTGGCAAGGCTATCAACCATTTGTTTCAGACTATGGATACGCAAATTTTCAATATCCTTCGATGATGCCGTACTATCCAACAAATTATGGTTATGGCATACAGCCACATTATGGATCATATTCAGGTTTTGGACAACAACCTCATTATGGACAAGGAAATATGCCCTATTATCATGGACAAGGGAATATGCCCTATTATCCACAACAAATGGGGGCACCATTCATACAAGAAGGACAACCGTGTGGTCGATGTGGTGAGCCGACTCAAATGACTTCATCTCCTTCTATCATGCCTCCAAATCCTATCCATACTCATCAGGAAACAGAAGATTTTACTCAGGTATGGGAGTCTCCTGAGTCTCCACAATCACCATGGATTAGAGCATACCAACAATTGGAGAAAAAAGAATAGATTAGCATCCTGATTGACATAAAAAAAGGAGAGCTACTTGTGCTCTCCTTTCTCCTTTATCATTTGCTGTTTGGTTGTGAAAGCATTAAATCTACTTGATTCCATTTTTGAATCCCTTCTATACAAACAGTGGTAATTGGATAAGAGATCACTTGTGGAACAAATGCACCTTTAGGTGGTTTTTTTTCCTCGGCCATGATGGTCAGTTGATCTCCACTCTCAACTAGGTCATTTACACGTACGGAAAATCCACCCGTGTTCCTTTCACCTAAGGCTACAACAATATAGGTGTTTCCTTCATGATGAATTACTTTCGTTCCGCCATTGCCAGAGCGCTGTAACTTCTTCGCTTCGGGCTTTATAGCATCAGGTAACTTAGAAAAAGTGAGCTCTTTATATGGTATCTGCTTTGAAATATCACCCATTTTTTGTTCACTTCCCTTAGCGTCAGTGGTTTGATCTTCTTTTTCTTCAACTTGATCAGCTGGCATTGTGCTTGTTGTCTCTTGTTCTTGCTTATCTTCTAACGCCGCATTTTCTGATTCAACAGGTTGGGGTGTTTCTGTTGATGTATTTGAACATCCGATCATGAAAAATAAGAAAACACATAGACATATGAGTCTCTTCATGTTGGACTCCTCCCAATCTTCTCTCATTTACTATAACAGACGGAGCGCATGAATAGAAAGTTGCGCTGAGGAGAAAGTTTATCACAATGCGATATAACAATTTAATCATAATAGAACAATTATGTTACTATTAAGGTCAGAGGAGGGGAGAACGTGAACCATCTCAATATGACAGATATTCTGTTAGATGTATATGATTTAGCAGATCAAATAAATGAATCAGATGAAATGCATCATTATTTAAGGTGGAAGATGGAAGTAGAGAGAGATGAAGAGGCACAGAAGTTAATAAAGAAATTTCAACATGTTAAAGAACGTTTTATGGAGGCACAGCGATTTGGTATTTTTCATCCCAATTACCATCAGGCTAAAGAAGAAATGGAAAGCTATCAATCTGAATTAAAGGGACATCGTAGTATTGGTCAATATTTGGCTGCTGAGGATGAGTTAGATCGATTACTATCTGAAGTGATGAAAATCCTTGCACATACGGTTTCCCGTACAATTAAAGTGCCACTTCATGATCCTAGTTTAGCCGGACAAGCTAAACGTTCTTGTAGTAGCGGCTCTTAATCACGAAATAAAATACAATTGGGGCACTGATTGCCACAGCAGAAACTCTTTTGATTTGGAGATCGGATCGAGAATTTGTAAACCAATCCGTTCGAGCTAGAGCGGATGTATAACCATTGGATTGTCCAAATTGTGCCAGAGGTAAATCCCTCAATTACCTTATCTAACCAGACTTCTAATGCATGCTGACCACTATGATCTTGAAGCTTAAAGTATAAAAAAGGTACGCCGGCGAAAATTTTCATGTCTAAGGATTGATAAGGGATATCCGGTTGTACGAGTAAATATTGAACAAAAGGCTGGATTGGATGAATCATCTTATGTACTCCTTAGTGGATAAGTAAATTGTGTCTGCCTCCTCTATACATGTCAGAATAGACTTGCCCGTAGCCAAAATGCCCCGTAACGGGTTCGTACGAAAGGGTATGGCGAGCAAAGATCAACTCGTCCCTCCTACTTATCATAACGCGAGTGAAGCATAAAGGGAATACGAAGAAAGAATCATGACTGATCTCACATCTTCTTGATGTTTATATTTTTGAATGATACGATGAAAACAGTACGAAACGTTCCCATCGGGCTTTTTCGCCACGTATAGAAGGAGAAGTGAGTTATGAATATGGCGCACAGAATGGGTTTAGTGGTTTGGATGAAAGACTTAAAAGCCGCACATTCGTTGGGACGCTTTGGCAATGTACATTACGTATCTAAACGAATGAAATATGTTTACCTATATATTGACGGTGATAAAGTGGATCAGGTCATACGTCAAATCGATCGACTTTCATATGTACAGAGAGTAGAAAAATCTCAACGATCAAACATCTGCTTAGATTTTGAGCGGAATGAAACACAACTTTATACGAAGTAATTAGGGAAGGAAGAACACTTGTCATATCAGATTAGGGCAAGTGTTCTTCCATTTGTAGACTTTCTATATTTAGAGGACGGATACTGAATTGCATATTTTATGTTCTTCACCTGTTTAATTATGATTTTTTGTTGAGAATGTAGCTAGTTGTTTTACAATGGAGATTGAGCATAATCCTGCACGGTTAGCATGGAAGCTTACAACCACCTGGAAACGAAATATAGAGCTAGAGGAGAGAGTGAAATGAGTTTTTTTAACGAATTGAAGCAAAAAATTGAAAAAGGTGTAGAGACGGCAGGGAAACAATCGCAAAGAATGATTGAAATCAGCCGATTAAACATAAAGATTAAAGGGAAAAGAGATAACCAAATGGAAGAAATGCTTTCGTTAGGAAGGGAACTATATGAAAATTGGGAACCTGATAAAGAACCGATTATTACGAAGAAGGTGAAAGACAAGCTAAAGCATATCAGAGAAATTGAAGGTGCGATTAACCAACTCACACAAAATTTAGAAAAACTTAAAGCAGCTGAAATCAGAGTAAAGGCAGAAACAGTAGAAATAGAAAATGAGGTAGGCGCACGTGTCTCTTCTGTAAATAGTGAGTCAGAAAAAAAAGAGCATGTTTTACCCGAATCAATGGTTTATATCTGCCCATTTTGTGTAAACCAAATCAATATGAGCGATGCGAAATGTTCACATTGTAATCAGCAATTTTATTAGAATCAAGGGATGTATAAAAATATTTTTCAACCGAGGTGAGTGGTATGAAAAGCAAAATACTAACATTGCTGAATTCATTACGAGCAAAAGCGCTAACTTCATCAGGAGAGAAGAAAATTGTAGATGGATTTAATATCAAAGTGAAAGAAGCAGGTGGCATAGAAAAAATTGTGGATAAATTAAAAGTCATGTATGCCTACTTTCGTGATAAAGATACGAGCTCCATGAAAAAAGGGCTTGTGGGAGCTGCTTTACTTTACTTTTTATTACCCACTGATGTTGTCATGGATTTTATTCCAGTCGTGGGATATATCGATGATGTAACAGCTGCAATGTTTGTGTGGAATATGCTATCAAAAGAACTGGATGATTATCGAGAGAAAGCAGATCGACAAATGATTGATATTAAGAATTAAAAGGACAGTGGTGTTGAATATCCAAAATAAACGACGATCAAATGAGAAGATCATGCAAATCAACATGCTTGTTAAAAGAAAGAATTGGAGGGAGAAAAGACTCTCCAATTCTTTCTTTCGTTATGATGCCATCTTTGCTAAAATAATGGTAAAATGAAGCAGTAAATTGGACTATTTTTGTCGAAATTTTATAAATAAATCTTTGCGCTTGAATTCATTAAGTGGGTAAGAAAGGGGAATGTGGCGTTATGAATCATAGAGCAGTTGCCATTACTGTGACTAGTGGAAAAGGTGGTGTTGGTAAGTCTACGACTGTAGCTTCTCTTGGGCTCGGATTAACACAACTGGGTTATAAAGTTTGTCTAGTAGATACGGACATTGGGCTACGGAAACTAGATCTCATGCTAGGTTTGGAAAATCGAATCGTTTATGATCTCGTTGATGTTATTGAAGGTGTAAGTAATCTGCGCCAGTCACTTGTAAGACACAAAGAGTATCCCGGATTAGCACTTCTTCCAGCTGCGCAGACACGGTACAAAGAAGAAGTTTCACCTAATCAAATTATTCATTTAATTGAGGACTTAAAAAAAGAATTTGATTATATCATCATCGACTCTCCAGCTGGTATAGAGGGTGGTTTTCGCAATGCAATTGTGGCAGCGGATCGAGCGATACTTGTAGTAAATCCTGAAATTCCTTCAGTGCGTGATTCTGACCGTGTGATCGGTTTGCTTGAATCTGCTAACTTAGCGCATATCGATCTGATTGTAAACAGGATCGAACCGGGTATGGTGAAAGATGGGGATATGTTAAGCGTAGAACGTGTACAAAATCATTTAGCTATCAATCTTCTAGGTGTAATCCCCGAAGATAAGCGTATTATTCGGTCATCTAATACAGGCTCACCTGTCATCCTAGATGAAAAATCCTTGGCAGGGAAAGCTTATGCAAATATTGCTAAACGGATTATAGGCGAAGAAGTTCCTTTTTTGGAATTAGAATCCCCTACATTAATTAAGCGATTAAAAAAAATATTTCATATCGCATAATTGGAGTTCCATGAGACTAGAGGTATCGTTCGTACTAATCGTTTGAATAACAGGGAGGCGTATTGTGTATGTCGTTTTTAAATATGTTTAATCGGGGGGATAAGGAGCAACCTTCAGCTGTCACGGCTGATGATCGCTTATCTTTAGTTTTGAGCTATCAACGTACTGATATTGACGAGCGTAAGATCAAAATGTTTCAAGCTCGCTTAATCGAACTATGCGATGATTTTGGCTATGATGTAGTAGGGCAAGTAGAAGTCATACCACAAGCCCGAGAACGAACTACGATCATTAATGCAAGTATACCGGTTAGGAAAAAAGATACAGTGGAAGAAACATAGCAAGCATGAATCGACTCATCGGTTCGTGCTTGCTATGTTTTTTTGTTCTTTTTTAAAGAAAATTACGATTTTGTAAGTGGAGCTCAAGAAAATCGGTAATGACATTTGGAAATGTTTTATCTGTGGGTAGTGTAAACAACGCGATTGTTACTCTTGTACATCCGAAAACACGCATGAGATTTAGTAGTTTATCTTGTGCAATTGTATTCGGTTTTCCATATCGATCTTCAAAAGCTTTTAAGACCATCTTCTGCTCAAGTGAAATCTCCAGATTGGGAGATAATTCAGGATTGTTCTCTAAGAATGAATGCTCTAATTCTGCATTTACTTGTTGATAAGCCTCATCAATAGATCGAATTGTAGGTGGATTAATTTCCCAATCGGGAATGGTACGCTTACGACGAGGCCGTTGTGAAGGAAGTTTGGAAAACAGGTTAGGAGATTTTTTTCGTAGCGTATAAATTCGTTGATATATAGCACCGCTTGTACGTTGTAATTTATCTTCTATTTCACGAATCGCTTCAGCTAAAGGGCGATTTTCATTTAAATACTGGTTTACTATTTCAATTACTACTTTCTCTTCGGAATCATCCCAGCTGTTTGAGCGATCTTTATCTGTTTGTTTAAGGAAAAGATCGGGGCGTTCCAGCTTTAATTTACGTATATGCGACATCACACCCGCATAACCTCGGTTTAATTTGTCTGCAATTCCTTTAATCGTATCTCTTTCACGTAAACCTGCTTGCATCGACTGATTAATGGTGTCGATGATATATGTATTTTCCTCCTCTGAATATTTTCCCTTTTTTGTATCGATCATGAATGATACTCCTTCCGAAAATCAGGTTGCGCACTTTTCTTTTAATATAACAGATGCAATTGCCTACAATCTACTATTGCTATAAAAATTACATAAAAAAAAGATATATATAAATTAGATACAATTAATTAGATGTTAATAAATATAAAAAATAGACTAAGACCATCCTTTTATAATAGACGTAAGGTGGACTTATCGATCCTCAGTGGATCGATTGAACAAAATGAGGAATTGGAGCATCCACGACGTGGCATATTGAAAAATCATGTAAAAGAACACGCTTGATAGGCCTTAAGCGGGTTTTAGTGAATTTATTATCTCAGATTATGAAGAAAAGAAGTATAAGTTCGTTTCAAAATGGTTATACACTTATAATAGAATTTACTCTTGAGCAATAAAAAATTACTCTATCTCTTTCATCCACAAAATCGTTTCACTTCGATCAAATGCTTTATCTTATTTGTGGGTCAGCAATACGTTTGCTATTTGGTTTGACGATGTAGAGCACACATCTGACTGAGATAGATTTGTTTATCCTGATCATAAAGGAGTCTTAGTTATGGAGCAATTATCTGTCAAAGAAATTAGCTCTCTACTCAACACGAGGCGGTCAATTCCTCAAAAAAATCCAAAGATCCCCCATAAAGATTGGGGAATAGCTATGCATGCTGCCATTGTTATTTTATGGGGATTACTCATTTATCCTGACCTGGATCCTAGTATAAAATCAGAGAAGAAACATAGAACGGTCTCGGTAGAGCAACTACTCTTCTTATTTCGTGATTACTTCGGTGATAAGCAAGAGTGTATGGAAATGTTAAATCTGCTAAAAAATCATGATTACATTCGGATGAAAAATGAAGATGAAATCGAAAGTGGTACAGGCTTGTATGTAGCAGTAGATGCGGCCAAAATGTATACTTATTTGCGTTCATCAGTACTCGTTAGACAGCTGAATCAGACACTTGAGCGTAATAGAAAGCATTAAAAAAAGTAGCCTTGTCCATGGATTGAGTGATCATGGTGCAAGGTTACTCGTTTTTTAGTGAGTCCAAAAATAACTTTAGCGCATGACGCTGGGATGGGGATAGCTGTAGAGCGACTTCAACTAAATGTTGGATATCTTGAGGTAAACTTGATATAGGCTCGGATGTTGACGATAGATTACTCTGCTCTTGACCAAATTGATTAATCAACTGTTCGATTAAGTTTCTAGATTCATTAATATGCGTATATGTTTGAATTAAAAGCTTCTCAGTGGGTTGCTTCATAACGATTCATCCTATTTCTCATTTGTATGAAGTAGATTTTCAATTTCCTTTCTGATACGAATTAGCTCGTCCGGACTTAGCTTATGGAGATCTCTTATCATCATCTCCAATTTAAGGGAACGAAACTCTTCCAAAAATGATGGTAAGTATTGTGGATTCACAGACACGACCAAAACTCCTTTCATGATTCAACATAAAAAAATGAAATCTATCATATATAGACTATCGGAATTTCATTCTATCAAAAAAACGACAAAATGCAATGCAGAACATTTGTACTTTATGTCGCAATTCTGATATAATTGAGTAAATTCAGAAATATAAATTGCACAGGTAAATGGTTTGAAAACATATTCTAACGGGTATAGAAACGATGGGTACATGCTGGGGCTATCTTTTTTAAACTTATGAAAAGAGGTGCTTTCATGTTAGAGCAACTAAAAGTGCTGGAAGAACGATTCTATACGATTAAACAAGAATATCTCTTAGCGAAAGAGCGACATGAGTTTTTAGCACAATACGATCTTTTCGAGGAGTTAAAACAATTGAATAAACAGAAAAAAGAGTTAAAGAGTAAACTCTCGGAGTGATAGATTGAATTGTATTTTGTAACCAAATGATTGTCTTTGATTATAATAGCAAGCGTAATGAACCACAAATCATCTATAAAGATATGGATCATGCTTACCAATTGAACGAACCGCCATCTGACAAGGAAAATGGCGGTTTTTGTCATGAAAAGAATAGATGTGATAGTATTGTAATAGATGACAACCAATATATGAGTGGAGATGCGCGTGTGAAAATGATTCGAACGATGGCTTATCTGGTACTATTTGCAGGTCTACTAGGTATAGGATGGCTAAATATATATAAAGAAAATGATACATCTGATCCTATAAGCATGGCAGAATATTTGGCAGAACAACAACAAGAGTGGCAAGGGACAAAAGCCCCGGCTTTCACGCTACCCACACTTACAGGAGAGCAAGTTTCATTTGATTCAACTTCTTCCAAGCCTACTATTATTAACTTTTGGACGACTTGGTGTGCGGAATGTAAAAAAGAAATGCCTGTGTTTGAAAAACTGTATCAAGAGTATGGAGCAGATATAGATTTTATGATGGTTAATATGACGGCTGAGGATAATCGTGAACAAATTGATAAATATCTGAAAGAAAATAGATTGACATTTCCAGTCTTATTGGATGAGCAGGCAAAAATGAAAAATGCTTATGATATACCGGCCTATCCCACGACATATGTCATCGATCAAGATAACGAAATTATAGCTTTGCGCATAGGTGCATTAGAAGAATCACAACTAAGAAATCAGATACAGCAGCTACTAAATTAAGAAGAGGGAGGCCTCTTTTTTTTGGATATAAAAACTAGTAGTCAAATCATGTTGTGCATGGTAGAATGAAAACGCTTCCAATACAGGGATATTGCTCAGCAAACAATAGCTTAATATTAAGGCGTATCAGAAATGAGATTCAATTTAAGTGAACGGGTTCATACGTATTGATTAGAAGGTAAAGTCCAATCAATCGACACGTCAGAAAATGAATGATGATGAAAACAGCCCTAGTATTTTTGTTTAGAAAATATGAAAAAAGCAATTGATCATTTCATATTCATTCATTATAATGTATTTATAATCAATAGATTATAAATTAAATAGAGGAGTTGGTATATTTGGTGAATTGGTGGAAAAGAGCATTGCTCTTCTTTTTTATTGTGGCACTTGTTTTCCCTATCTCGACAACAGAGGCTGGTTCAGGTGAAGAAGTAGATCTATCCAAATTAAATGGTGTGATTGAACAAGGAAATGTATTAAATGCCAGCGAAATTGCAGACTGGGAGAAAAAGACAAAAACGGGCTTAATTCCAGGAACTTGGTATGTAGGGAAGACGCCTCCTAATGTGGATGAGAGCAAGCCACCAATTTTATTTGTATCTGGCTTAACTTCCAATGCACTTACCTTTATTGATGAAAAAGGTAGCATGTATGATGTAGCCTATGAGAAGGGGTATCGGACTGCATTTGTTCAACTCAATGATGCCGCGGGATCTTCATTTGCTGCTTCGCAGTGGGCAAATGGTGAAATTTTAGCGGAGCAAATTAAAGAAATTTATGAATATTATGGTGAAAAAATTAATGTAGTTGCACATAGCAAGGGTGGAATTGATACGCAAACTGCACTTAATTATTATGATGCTGATGATTATGTAAATCATGTCGTTACGTTAAGTACTCCCCACTATGGTTCGAATTTAGCGAATTTATCTTATAGTTGGTATGCCAGTTGGTTAGCGGATTTGATTGGACAACAGACAGATGGTACCTACAGTTTACAAACAGGTGAAATGGATAAATTCAGACAACAGACTGACAATCTTGAAAGCGTTTACAATAATCAATTTTATACTGTAGCGGGTAAAGGTTGGGGGAAATTTGGTTCTAGCTTATGGTTGGGTGGAAGTTACCTATGGGCATATGGATCTAATGATGGAGCTGTAAATGTTTGGAGTGCCAAGCTTCCTTATGGAACGCACTTGCATACTGGAAAAAAACTCAATCACAATACTGTGAAAAATGGAGATGCTGTTTTTTCAAAGATAGAGTCTGTCCTAAGTCAACCTTCTACGAAACAAGTAGCAGTCTTGAAGTCCCTAGCATCAGCAGCGATTTCTACTACAAATCAAACAAAATCATTTATGTCTAATACAAATCAAACAGAATCATTTATGAGTGAAGGTCCAGAAGCTCAAAAAGATGAGCAGTATATACAAGGAGGTCAACTTCGTAAGAAAAAGTGGTTAACAAAAGAAGTGGCCGTTCAAACGGGGATTACAGAAGCGAATTTCTCAATCTTAACGAAGCATAATGCGAAAGTGGTTCTCATTTCGCCAAGTGGTAAGAAGTATACGAAAAGAAGCAGTGCTTATCAAAGCGGTGAAGCTGGCGATGTGTTTAAAGGGGCACGCTTACAAGCATTTAAAATTGTAAATCCCGAAGCCGGCACATGGTATGTAAAGATCAAAAATCAAGTGCAAAAGAAAGATGCTTATTTACTTATCGTGAACTTCCAAGGTGAGGACACGACAAAAGTTTCGATTCAAAATCAACCGAATCAAGAAGAAGTTCCTGTAGAAGTTGAACTAAAAGATGCTGTAGATTATGACTTAGATACCATCAAGGTAAAAATGAAGGTGATTAATCCAGATGGGAAACGCGCCAACAAAGTCTTAAAAAACACAGATTACATCAATTTAGAGAAGAAGAGTAAGAAGGGTAAGAAAAGCAATTTCACAGGTAAGTTCAATAAAAAGAATAAATCAGGTGTTTACAACATTACGACAGAAGTTGAAGGAAAACTAAAGAATGGAAAAGCATTTAAACGCACTGTAGTTGAATCAGTATATATCGATAATTAAAAATGAAACAGCTCACTATTTTATTCAAGTAGTGAGCTGTTTATTATTCTTTTATTCATAGGATTTTTGTGTGTCATCATCATAAAATATAAGTAGTGTTCCTACCCTTTAGCTACCATTTAAGAAGATCATTAATTTATTTATTGAACTAAGAGGGGATTTTTGGTATTATAATATATAACAGAAAATTGTTTACATAATAATAAAATTGGAGGAGTCTGAATTGAAAAAAGGTTTATTGATTGGTTGCGGATCTATTATCTTATTATTAATTCTTATGGTAGCATGTACGGCGGCAATCATGGGTGATGATGAGCCGAATTCGACACCAACCACAAGTAGCGAAAACAAAAAAGAAGAACCTGCTTCTACTGAGGAAACGAAAAAAGAAGAACCTAAATTGTCTGTATCAGAAGAAAATGCACTTAAAAAGGCAAATTCTTACATTGACTATATGGCCTTTTCAAAAAGTGGTCTTATCAAACAGTTAGAATTTGATGGTTTTAGTAAAGAAGACGCTACTAAGGCTGTTGAAAGTATTGAAGTGGATTGGAAAGAACAAGCTGGATTGAAAGCAAAATCTTATTTGGACACGATGTCGTTTTCAAGAAGTGGTCTTATCAAGCAACTAGAGTTTGACGGGTTTACTAAAGAACAAGCTAATTACGGTGCTGATCAAGTCGGCTTGAAATAATTAAAAGCGATGAATAACGAATCAACTAAGGCTGACTGTCAAAGTCAGCCTTCAGATTGTGGCACAACGGAATCACCAACCGATGCTTGTCAGAGGGATCGTAATGCTAAAAATTATCCAATATAGCTGAGAATACTCTCACCTCTTAGCGTTAGCGAAGGTGGTGAGTCGTTCACTAGTGGTATTTGGAAGTTGCGTATTCATAAGGTGATCGACTGTTCCATTGAGCATGCAACCTTTGTACCCTTAATATATAGTTGTGGTGCATATATCACGTGTGTCAAAGGTAGATAGTTAACCGAGTTAAACGAATAAGCTTGATAAACAGCTCCTTGAGTTGGTCGTAAGTATATCCAATGGACTTAGACGACCCACAAGAGGGACACCTAAGTCCATTACAATAGATTTTTTAGATAAAGAACTTGGGTATAAATTTGTGATAAACCCACTTATTCCATTTTATCAGTGGAATTTATTTTGAATTATAAGGATCACATGTTACAAACCCAGGTTTTTAGCTATGATCATTTTCATGATTTCATTTGTTCCCGCGTAAATTGCAGAGACAGGAATATCTCGGTATCTTCTTGCAATTGGATATTCTTCCATATAGCCATAACCTCCATGTAGTTGCAAACATTCCCCAGTTACACGTTTGGCCATCTCAGTAATCCAAGCTTTAGCCATTGATACTTGGGTAACGACATCGACTCCCTGCATATGCTTCACAATAAGATCATCGATATAGGTTCTACCTATGGATACTTCAGTAGCGAGGTCAGCCATTTTAAATTGGATATGCTGTTGTTTACTTAGGGGTTTGCCAAATGCTGTACGGGTTTTTACATAAGCGAGTGTCATCTCCAATGCATCTTCAGCGGATACTTGAGCCATTAACGTAGCTAATAATCGTTCTGGTTGTAGTTTTTCCATTAAATATTTAAAGCCTGAACCCTCGATTCCAAGTAAATTTGCTTTTGGAACTCTACAATCATCAAACATAAGCTCAGCTGTATCTTGTGAATGAAGCCCGATTTTATCCAACTTTCTTCCTCGCGAAAATCCGGGCGTGTCCGCTTCAACCACCAACAGGCTGATTCCTGCATGCGCTGGTACTGCATGAGGATCGGTTTTGCAGACGAGGATAATTAAATCAGAATGTATACCGTTAGAGATAAACGTTTTTTGGCCATTAACGACGTAATGGTCTCCATCAAGAATGGCTGTCGTTTTAATATTGGCTAAATCTGAACCCGTACCTGGCTCAGTCATTGCAACGGCAGTAATCAATTTTCCGCTTGTACAACCGGGCAACCACTTCTTTTTTTGCTCTTCATTCCCATAATGATAGATATAGGGTACACAAACGTCACTATGTAAACTAATTCCCATCAGTCCGGTACCCATACGCTCCAATTCTTCTACCAGAACGACAGAATAGGCGAAGTCTGCTTCAATTCCACCGTATGATTCTTCTAACCATGGACAGAGGAAACCTTGTTCACCCATCTTTATCCAAAAATCACGAGGGACAATCCGATTTTTTTCCCATGTATCAAAGTAGGGCTTAGCCTCTTTATTTAAGAATTTTCGTACGGATTCGCGTAAAATCTGGTGTTCACTTTGTATATAGGGTGTGTTCAAATTGATCGACTCCTTTGGAAGATTTGAATGTGAGCTGTTCTTATTTTATCAATTTAATAAATAAATAAATAGATTAATTTTCGGGTCTTTCTATACTGTATTTATCCAATCCTTCTCCCGATAAATACATTCATCAAATATAGGTGTATAAAAAACAACGAAAGTTGGATACAAACTTAACTTTATTGGAATTGGAGTCATTTTGGACATCGTTACCTGAAAAACACAAGGAATACACATTTACGCTATACAGTAGATGAAGAAACTTGAAGGGAGATGTTCCAAATGAAAAAATTAAAGCTACTACAATCTTTTCGTGCCATTGCACCAGTCATGATCCTTTTACTTCATGCATCACATCTATTTGAAGTGAACTTCATGTACATGTTAGATATAGAAAAGACAGGGGGAGTTGATTTATTTTTTGTCATGAGCGGTTTTCTCCTCTATTACATTTATCAGCGAAAATTTGGTGTGCAAGGAGAGACAAAGCGCTTTCTTATAAAAAGGGTTTCTCGTATTTATCCCCTTGTATGGATTCTTACGATCTTCTTTTTTATTGTATCTGCCATGTTAGGAACAATCTTTCCAACGTGGACTAGCTATTCGTGGAACATGCTACTTGATTCGATGTTAATATTACCCAACACTGAACATATTTTAGATACGACTTGGTCTCTTTCCCATATTATATTTTTTTATGGGATTATCGCTTTAATCATATGGAAACCTGTATTAAGAATACCGTTCCTAATCATTACGTTGTTTTGCAGTATTTTATTTCTTATGCCATCAGAATTGGAAATGGGTTGGCTAGGATTAGTACTTAACTTATACAACTTAGAGTTCTTGCTCGGATGTTTGGCAGCACAAATTGTACTAAAAAAAAGATTGGCAGGGGGATATGCATTCCTTATTGCAGGTATTAGTGGGTTTATGTTTACGTGGTACTATATGATGGATGGAGAGTGGGAATTTATCCCTTTAGAAGTACTCTTTGGTGTTTCTAGCTTTTTCTTAATTTTGGGTGGGGCAGCTTTAGATCGAAACAAAGACATTCGCATACCAAAATTGTTTCAAGTACTTGAAAAGTCTTCTTTTGCAATTTATTTAATTCACTATCCGCTATTATTAATCTTTATCTATTTCTATGATTTGCATGGTGTAGATGAATATGTTTCATCTACATTTGTGTTTACAGCTAGTGTTATGATAACGATTGCGATCTGTATTGGAGCGCATTACTGGGTAGAGCGCCCTCTGGATCAAATGGTACAACGATGGATTAGACCAAAACTAGATAAAGTTGATTCAAATTGACCACAATTCAAATCACCAGCTTTGAGCCATGGGTTTAAGCTGGTGATTTGAATTGCAGTCTCATATTATTTAACAGTCCTTTTCAAATTGGTATCCAAATCCAAAAACCGTTTTGATATGGAAAGACTCATCAGCAAGATGATTTCGCAGCTTTTTTATATGCGTATCTACGACGCGTTCATTCCCTATAAAATTGATTCCCCAGATGTGGTTCAGGATATTCTCTCTAGTAAGTACACGTCCAGGATTTTTTATTAAATAAAGTAAAAGTTCATACTCCTTTTTGGTTAATATCAAAGGTTTATCTTTTACCCATACTTCATGGGTTTGGAGGTTGACGCGAATATTGCCTGCTATGAGTTGATGCGTAGGTTGGATGTAGTCTGCTTTTACACGCTCAATTAAAACTTTTGCTTTCGCTACTAAAATAGCTGGTCGAAAAGGCTTAGTCACGTAGTCATCAGCCTTTAAATCGTATCCTTTAAGATGATCTTCATCAGTAGACAGAGCGGTCAGTATGATGACGGGTATATTCGATTTTTTTCGTATAATTTCTAATATATCCCATCCACTCATTTTGGGTAACATAATATCTAATATAATAAGGTCGATTGCATGTTTTTCCAGAATATGAAATGCCTGCTTGTCATCCATGGCTTCAAAAACTTCAAAGTTAGCGTGAAGGAAATAGTCGCAAATGATGGTTCTTAACTTTTGATTATCTTCAATGATTAAAATGGAGTCGGGCATTATGCTTTGCTCACTTTCTAGAACAAGATTAAAAATAAATGATTATGTGATCGTATTTGTATGTTTATTTGATCGAAAGATGATATAAAACAAGAGCCCTGAAGAAGTGTTTTTTACACCATACTCGTAAGTATGTTGATCCAGTATTTGTTTGACAAGATAGAGTCCGATTCCTGTTCCAGTAGGGATTCGCGTTCGTGATAGATCACTTCGATAAAATAATTTCCAGATATGTGTTTGCTCTTCTTCAGTTAGGTGTACCCCAGTGTTTTGAATTGTAAAATAACACCCTTCTGTCAATGGTTTCATTTCAATATAGACGGAAGATTTATTAGGTGAATGTTGAATCGCATTTAGATACAGATTAACTAAGACTTCTTCAATGTTTTTTTTATTGGCTTGCAGTTCAAAAGGATACAGTTTGACAGAGGTATGGATCTCATGTTTATCAGCTAAGTACTGTAAGTTAGCAATGATTTCCTCGATAAGGGCATCGAGACGAAAATCTGATCTCTCTTGCTTTGTCACAACTTCTTCGATTTTGGAGACGTGGAGAATTTGTTTTATTTTACCCTCCATTTCGTCTATCTCTGACATGAGTTGGCTTAGATATCTACTGTCCTTTATATCATATATCCCATCTAGTAAACCTTCTAACATCCCTCGAATAATCGCTAAAGGTGTTTTCATTTCATGTGAAAAGTGAAGCATATACTCTTTACGTAATCTTTCACTACGTCGTTCCAGTGCGATTTCTTCTTTCATCTGCGTATTCGCTTGGTGTAGTTGTTTAAGCGTCTGGTTAAGTGTAATAGATAACGTATTTAGATTCGTAGCTAATTGTCCGAGTTCGTCTTCTGACCGTATGTCTAATTGCTTATCAAAGTTCATTTGTGCCATATATGATGCGGTTTGATTCATCTGAATAATAGGCTTTGTTACTTTCCGTGAAAAGAATAGCGCAATTAGAATCGATAACAATAGAACAGCACCCAGGAGATAGAGTGTAAATTGACGTAAAATAGCTAGTGAATTATCAATCTGTTCTTGCGGAATCAAACTAAACAATAGTGTTTCGTCATCTTCTGTTTCGATGGGGTGCATCACAATTACAAATGCTTCTCCATGGTGGGTAAAGGATTTTTCATCTACTTCTTGAACGTCTTTGTGGTCTTGTAAGTAGGACATAGCGTTATGGATTAAGATTGCATCTAGATCGCTGTTGGCATTCTGTCTCATTGTTTTTTTAACAATGGTTCCTGTGAGTTTCACGGGTGCGAAGCGCGTATTTTGTACGAGCGTTAAAGGCTCTGTTTTGGAGCTATATTGGGACATGTAAATCACATTATTATCCATGATATTTCCTGTCACAACAACTTGATCTCCAGGTTGAAGTTCGGCAAATGCAGCAGCAAAGATATTATCTCTAGGAAACAAAGTATACTGCTCATCTGATTCTAACGTTTGAAATATAAAATGCGTCTGCTGTATCAGATCAGAGTGGTCATTCTCAATTGTACCCTCACGATAAAGAAGCACAGGAGTATCTGTACTTTCCTCAAGTTCTTCCAAAAATAGATCAAGCCCCTCATTATTTTCATCTTCAAAAATGGCGGGCAATTCAAGAGAAGCGATGTAAAGCTCTTTTTCTAATATCTCTACCTTTGCATTAATATAATAGTCTTTTAGAAAAGTGTGTTGTAAAATCAATTGGAGGGCGATAAAGAATAAGAAACTGGATAGAGTGAGTATAAACAACTTGGCAGTAATTGATTTTCTCATTTTTTCCTCGCAATTTAGTGTGATGGGTGACGGCAATATCCTGGCTAAAACAATTCTAACAATTGGATTGGAATTAAGTATGTAATAGATATGTGCAGGATCGTGTTCATGCAAGAGGGATTTGAAACTTCACTTGTAGAAGTGGGGCTTTAAATCAGGTGGAGTAGCACCCCGATTTAAAGCCTTAGTGTCGACTGAGCCCAAACGAATTAATGGGTGTTCTTAGGAACTTTGTCTTAATTGATGCAGTAATATCTTGATACTGCGATTATGCTCTTCAAATTGCTTTGGGGTTAAACCTGTTTTCTCAAAGATTTGATGTGGTACAGTGCTCACTTCTTTTTGTAAGTCAGCCCCTTTATCAGTTAACGAAACAAGTACACGCCTTTCATCATCTTCTGAGCGCTTACGTGTCACCATTTGTGCTTCTTCAAGTCGCTTTAACATAGGCGTTAATGTACCAGAGTCGAGATAAAGCGCTTGTCCTAATTGCTTTATCGATAAAGTTCCATTCTCCCACAGGGCAAGCATAACGAGATACTGAGGATATGTGAGATTAAACTTTTTTAGATAAGGAGTATAAAGTTTGGTAAATTCCCGGGAACAAGCGTATATCGAAAAACATAAATGATTGGATAACAAGAGCGGATTTTCTATTTTCATGATATAAACCCTCCATACAATGACTCCTCTTATATGATACCCTTATTATAACGATCACAATAGAATCGTGCAAAATGCATTTTTTGTAATGAAAGGTACTGACACACTACAAAAATAAGATGGATCACCAAGTCAAACATTTAGGATAAGGGGTGGATTACAAAATTTTGCTTAGTTGATCAGACTCACACTTGCTCCTACAATCATCTTCTTTCTTTATTATAAAAAATTTGGGCTTCGTAGTGATACATATTTCGTTTCTAAATAAGCTTCTAAACCCTCCTGGCCACCTTCACGTCCTAACCCGGATTCTTTGTACCCACCGAATGGTGCTTGTGCAGTAGAAGGAAGACCGTCGTTCAGGCCTACAATGCCATATTCAAGTCCTTCTATAAGACGGGTAGCTCTTCCGATGTGATTGGTATAGACATAAGCTGCTAATCCGAAAGGTGAGCCATTTGCTTTTTGAATCGCTTCTTGATCAGAAGAAAAGGTTTGGATAGGGACGACTGGACCAAACGTCTCCTCTTGTTGAATGAGCATATCGTCATTTACATCAATGAGAACAGTGGGTTGGAAAAAGTAAGAGTCTTGTGCATGACGATTCCCACCTGTAGTAATAAGTGCACCTTTTTCTACTGCATCTTTAATTTGCTGTTCAATTTTTTGTACAGCATTTTCATGAATGACTGGTCCTATGTCAACACCAGCATCTAATCCATTCCCCACTTTAAGATGGGCTACTTTTTTGGTAAATAATTGAATAAAATCTCCTGCAATCTTTTCATGAACATATATGCGATTCGTACTAATACAGGTTTGCCCTGCATTACGAAATTTATTTTGTAGCACTTGATTTACAGTATCTTCGAGATCAGCATCTTCTAATATAATGGACGGTGCATGTCCACCTAGTTCTAAGCTTAAGTTTTTCATAGTGGTAGAAGCTTTTTGCATGATTTCCTTACCAACAGGTGTTGAACCTGTGAAGGTCACTTTTCGAACGCGAGGATCAGTTAAGAATACATCTCCGACCTTTCTAGATTGAGTTGATGTGACTAGATTTATAACACCTTTTGGCACCCCAGCTTCAACAAATAATTCGATGATACGGATAGCGGTAAGTGGTGTTTCGGCTGCTGGTTTTACAATTGCTGTGCATCCAACTGCTAGAGCGGGCCCGATTTTACGTGTAATCATAGCAGCAGGAAAATTCCATGGCGTTATAGCAGCAACTACACCCACCGGTTCTTTTTTGACCATAATTCTTTTATCTGTTTGGGAAGCCGGAATCGTTTTTCCATATACGCGCGATGCTTCTTCACTATACCAGCGTATAAAATCTGCGGCATATTGAATTTCTCCACGTGCTTCTTGTAAGGTTTTCCCTTGTTCCAATGTCATTAAGTAGGCGAGTTCTTCTTTGATAGCCACCATTTTATCGTAAACGTCTCTAAGCAGCTCTGCGCGTTCCAATGCTGTTTTACGAGACCAAAGTGGAAAAGCATCAGAAGCGGCCTGTATGGCTTTTTGCACATCTGATTCTCCTGCATCTGCTACATGTGCAATAACTTCTTTCGTAGCAGGATTATAAACAGGAAATGTTTTCCCTTCTTTCGCTGGAATCCATACACCATTTACGTATAATTTTTTGTTCATTTATAATCGCTCCTTTATGAAATGGATGTTGTTGTAAGGTTTTCATTCATGCATGAATGTGTACATTTTCTCAACTAATGCCTCGTCTTGTGCGATCAGTGAGATTTTCCTTTGAATATTAAATCCAGTAATAGGGAGAACCCGGATCATTTCGGAATGTAGGCTTTCTTTAAAAATAGTTGGCAGTATAGACTTTCCTAAATTAGCTGAAATAAACCCTAGAATGCTTTGACCAAATTCTAATTCAGTTGAAACATTAAATTGTGTATTCCGTTGTTTAAAGCCTTGTTCGATCAGAAGTCGTATATCACATGTAGAAGGAAGCGTTACGAAAGATTCATGTTTAATTTGTTCAAATGAAACGGTACTCTTTTCTTGAGCTAAAGGATGACTAGCATGTACAAATAGTTGAAATGCTTCTGTGAACAAGGGTGCTGAGGTATATGGATGTGAAAGAACAGTATCATCACATAAAATAACATCAATATCACCTTGTTCCAATCTATCGATCAATTCTGTAAAACTGTGCGAGATTTTAATGTTAAATTTGATATCTCGTGTACGACTATTGAGTTGAGCCAACTTTCTTGGTAAATAAAAAGTTGAAATACTCGGCCATGATCCGATCGTGATGGTTTTGCTTTGTTCGGAGCTTGTAATTTCTTTACGTAATTGTTGTACCTGATATAAAATTTTGGGAATATATCTTAATAAAATTTCTCCTTCTGGAGTTAACGCAACGCCAGTTGCAGATCGAAGGAACAATTGAGCGTTTACATCTCTTTCTAAACTACGTATTTGTTTGCCAAGGGCAGGTTGACTAAGATGTAAAACCTCACTCGCTTTGGTGAGACTCCTTAACTCAGCAGTAGTTTGAAAGGCGATCAGCCAATCGATTCTCATGGGATTCACCTAAATTTCTATCACCATCATCCTAGTGAGATCATGGCTTATAAGTTGTCTGTTTACGAAGGGAAATCATAAAAATAGCTTATGCATTTTTATTAAATCTTATAGTTAATCATGAATCAAAATAGCATGTTTAAATGCAAATGATGTTGCATATCCAGATTATAAGTAAATGAATATGGTTTTACCAGAGGGGGAAACGTATTGTTTGTACTCCTAAAACCTATTGGAAGTTCTGGTCTATTGGTCATGATGATAGA
Source organism: Polycladospora coralii (assembly GCF_014773435.2). Classification (GTDB taxonomy): domain Bacteria; phylum Bacillota; class Bacilli; order Thermoactinomycetales; family Thermoactinomycetaceae; genus Polycladospora; species Polycladospora coralii. Next base: position 240,893 of record NZ_JACXAG020000002.1, read on the forward strand.
ATGTACTCATGCCAGACATTCACACATGTGAAATGAGCATGTTGGTCTAATTTTAATAAGAGTGATTGGGGATAAATCAACTCACTCCATAGGAGGATTATAGAAATGGCAAAAATTTTAATGGTAATTTCCAATGGTGTGCAAGTGAAGAATTATAAAACAGGTTACTGGAGTGAAGAATTTAGAGTCCCTTTGACTAAATTCGAAGAAGCAGGTCACCATGTCACGATTGCATCATCTAGAGGTGGAGACGGTACTGTAGATCAAATCAGCTTAGATAAGCAATTTGATCCTAATAGAGAATCTTATGAATTTGAAAAGCTAGGCAGAAACAAAGATACCGTTAGCATGTCCAGTTTAAATGGTAGGGACTTTGATGTCATTCTCTTTGTAGGTGGACATGGACCCATGTTTGATGTAGCCTATGATCCCAATGCACATCGTTTAATTAATGAAGTTTACGATAATGGTGGAATTGTAGGTGCCGAATGTCATGCACCAGCTGTACTCGCTTTTACCTATCGTGATGGAAAATCTATCATTGCGGATAAAAAGGTGACTGCGTATCCAGATGCATATGAACCAGACGGTGTGTTTGAATTTTTACCATATAGCGTGGAGCAGGAGCTAACCAAAGTAGCCACTTATGTAGCAGAATTAGATCATCCAGCTTTAGCAATCTGGGCAGATGCTCAAATCGTCACCAGTCGTGACCAAAATTCATCCGAAAAGATTGCGGATGAAATTCTTAAGAAGCTTCAATGATAGGTAGCGTCGCTATAAAAACCTAAGCTTTTTTAATAAAAGCTTAGGTTTTTTCTATTTAGTGGATGTTAAAAACTAAGGATGGGTTTGGACTCCACCCATAGAAGTGGCGCTTTAATCAGATGGTGGTTCCCCCAGAAAGAATTCCTTATTCTGTTTTTTGAGAGATGAACTTTGTTAAACATATGTTGCTTTACTACATATGTTGTTATACAATCTATATAACAGGAGGTGAATTCATGAACAAGGAGATTATGAAAGGAAGTATCGATATACTTATTTTGTCAGTTATTCAACAGGGAGATACATACGGATATGAAATCATGCAAATGATACGGCAAAAAAGTAACGACCTCCATCAAATGACCCAAGGTACACTATATCCTGCTCTAAAAAGATTAGAAAATAAGGGATACCTTACGTCATACTGGGGTGAAGCCCCGGATACGGGTGTAAAGCGAAAATTTTATTCTCTAACGGAGGGTGGAAAAAAAGCATTGGCCCAAAAAGTAAAAGAATGGGATCAAGTAACAAACATTATAAAACAAGTTCGAGGAGGATATGCATGAGAAGCTTTAAAGCCTATATTAATAAAATCTTAAATCATATCGATGCACCTCAAAATGTCAAAGAAGAATTAGCTCATGAATTTATGGACCATCTTCTACAGATTAAACGAGATAAAATAGAAAGCGGTTATTCCGAGGAAAAGGCCATTCAGCTAGCAAAAAAAGAATTTGGTCAATCCTCGGAACTTGCTCCAATGCTACAAAAAAGTATCACACCTTTTAGAATATTTGGAAAAGTGATGACATGGATACTTTTTGGTATGTACTTTACTTTATTGATCTATTGGTTTAGTAATTCAATTTCCAACTATGGCATGCATGATTTTAACCCATTTGATGATGTGAAATATTTGATGTTACATCCTATTAACGTCATGGCTGTAATAGTGGGTTATGGAGCACTTAGTGTCTTTTTAGCTATTTTATTTAAATCAATGAGGAAATTCACACTCAATCTAACAATGAGTATTCTTATCATACAGCTGATCAATACCCCTTATTATGTATTACACATACGTTCGTTTACGATGTCAGGTTTTATTGATCAATTGGGTGGTTTTATAATCGGTTTTCTGATTTGGTCAGTTGTAAATTATTTGAGTGTGATTTTGAAGCGAAATAGAGCAAATAAAAGTGATGAACAAATGAAATCGGATTAAACTAAGGATAAGCAATAGTTAATTTCTTAATTTTTTGTTTTATATTACTTAGTTAACTTTATATAAATTATATTCATTAAAGAGGTGAAGCAAAAGCCTAATTCCTTGAAAAATAGAATGAGGAATTAGGCTTTTGCTCTGTAACAATCACGTCCGATTGATGAAATAAACTTATTTTTTTATCCATTCCATTATATACTCTTGCTTATTTGTTTGCTCATCTGTTAATTCTTTTTTTATCGTAAAACCATTCTTTTCGTAAAAACGTACTGCTGATAAGTTTTCTTTATACACCTTCAACTGAATGATATTTCTTCGTCTTTTTTCAAAATTCAAAAGTTCTTTTCCAGCCCCCATATTTTGATAGGTGATATCAACGAAGAGCGCTGCCAAATAATCTTCTACCATCGAAATAAATCCTACAACTTTTTTCTGACGAGTCATGACATGTGTTTCTGACATCGGAATATACTTTTCTTTCATTTCTTGTAATTTAGATTCCCAATAACTGGAATCTATAAAATCGTGTGCTTGCAATGAACCTTTGTACCAAATGTCAACCAAAGTATCAATATCATTATCGCTATATGGTCTTATCATAAAATCCCTCTATTCCTGGCCTTGTTTTGAAATCATAGTTTTTTGCAACTGCTCTCATTTGCATAGGGTTAAAGTGAATACAGCTCTATTAATCTATCTCTAGGTAATTTACTCGGATCGCGCATATCAATAAAATAGGGTAACTGCCATCTTTGGGTTTTCATGGCTTGTTTACTAGTGAGTTTATCCCAGCTGGGATAAACTCTTATTGCCATCTTTCCCTTTGTTGAACTGGATCTAAGAATACTTTGTTTGAAAAGAATGTCTTTTGGGAAAACAAATTGTCCAAACGCATTATTATCTTTAAAAGTAGTGATAACGAATAAATCAGGCGCTTCTTCATAAATATAAGGTTGGTTTTTATTATTTTCATCTTTTTGCCATAATGCAACAAACTGTCCTGCTTTAGTAGGTGTTGCATTCGCAACTCTGAAACGAATTGTTCTCGAAGATAATCGAAAAATACCAGCTCCATACTTAGCATTTTGCTTTTCTTCTTGGACCGACTCTACCGTTAAGTCATGTGGTTCATAAATCAATTTTGTTACATAATTTAATGCAGTATAAAATTCATTCATTAAGCTACCCTCAAATTTCCAATAAAATGGCCCGATTATTGAACAATGGTCCTATTCTAGCGGGCATAGAACACGATGATGCGACAGGATGTATTTGCTGTAAAAGTAACAAATCCACCAAAGGCAGTACCTGTGAAAAAGGAGCTTCTGGCATTTGTAATGAAACGACTGTATCCATAGATAATGGGAAGTATGCCATCATCCGCTTAGGCGAAGCGTTCTTTAACTTACACTTTTAGAAGAATAGCGAACACTATACCGCTTGGAAAGCGTATCGGCGTTCCAGTGATAACAAGACCGTTCCAAGTCGCGTGGCTGGATAGAATCCTAGCGGCTTCAGCCGTGGGAGTGTCAAACCGAAGTAAATGCAATTGCTCCTGCCCCTATAAATCCACCAGATATGCTAAGGTCAATTAAAGCAATGACTGCATGCGTCTTCACATCTATTACGATGATGCTTCCAGATCCACTAATATCTATGATATAGGCGTACTGGCTATCCGGTGTAAACGCAACTGGACCACCACTTAACAGTCCTGGAATGCCACTACTTGCAATCACAGCATGTGTCTTGGTATCAATTACAAATACTGTGCTGGCAGTTATATTTGCTAAATATGCATAGTGCCCATCTGGTGTCACTGTTAATTCAACAGGAATTTCTCCAAAACCAGGTCCTGCTGCAACTGTCGCAATCACTTGTTCTGTTTTTGTATCAATCACTGAAACAGAGCGTAATTCACCCGGAGCACCGACATTGGACACATAAAGTGTCTGACCATCTGGTGTAATATCAATATAGTAAGGAGATATATCTACTAAAATCGTAGAAACAATGGCATGATCCTTTGTGCTAATCACAGAAATCGATCCTATTACACCCAATTCACCCGTATTGATCACATAGACAAACTGCCCATCTGGTTTCATCACAATAAATTTAAAGGGAGTAATACCTATAGATTGAATATTAACGTTAATCGTGGCAATAATCGTGTTTCTTTTCGTCTCAATGACAACAACTGTACTATTATTCACATCAATCACATAGACAAATCGACTGTCTGGCGTAATACTAATGTCACTAGCTCTACTATATATTCCTAATGTTACCGTTGCAATCAGAGAAAAATTCTTTGCATCCACCACCGTGACTATTCCTTCTTCACTGGCAGCTACATAAATATATCTCCCATCTGGTGATACAATCACTTTTAGTGGATTACTTCCTACTGGTACACGTGCAATCAATTGGAAACTTTTAATTTCAAATACGACTAAAAAAGAACCGCCATCACCATTTGTCGTCACATACAAAAATTGGTTATCTGGTGAAATCGCAACATCTGTCGCCATATCAAGCGTATTAAGTGTCGCAATAATTCGTTGCTGGGCAACATCAATTACGGATACATTGTTTCCAGAACCATTTGCGGTAAACCCGAGCATCTGATCAACCCCTTGCTTTCATGATTTTTGTCTGATTTTTCTACATATCGATATATGCCTCGTTTTACAAATATACAGGAGTAAGCTACTCGACATGACACTGAGTTGGCTCTGGTGCAAAAAAATAGAATAAAAAAGCAAGCAATATCTCCTGTAGATTAGGATGATCAAACTACTGCACAGTAGGCTAATGGTGGTACGTTTTTTGAATTAGATGATTTAGATCCATTCTTTGAATTAACTTCTATTGCTTCAATTTTATGAATTCATAGCACGATGGATCAACAAAGATAGATGGAGTGAGGTATTTTGTTAGCATGGGACCTTATATCTTCTCATAAAAAAGAAGGCTTCTTCCTCGGCCTTCTTTATAATGCAACATTGCGAAAATGTGTCAATAGGATTATCTTATTTTATTAATTCGTTTTTTTTCTCGACTCAAATAATAATAGACCAGATTTTCTCGCAATTCAGAAGCTCTTTGAAAGCCAAGTTTATTCATTAACTTTTGTGATCGTTCGTTCGCTTGTTCAACTGTTGCATCGATAACATCTAACCCCATTTGTGTAAAACCAAACGCAATGATTTGCTGTAGAACTTCGAACATAATTCCTTTTCCCCACTGATCTCTAGACAGGTCAAATCCAATTTCTGCGGTAAATATGTTGTTTGAATTTCTAAGATAATGGAAACCACATGTTCCAATAAATGTATCGTCTTCTTTAGTAAATATCCCCCAACGACATCCTGCATCTTCCATATGATATTGAATGATAGTTACAGCCTGTTCAATATCCTTACAAGGTTCAATATCCAAGTATTTTGTAATATGCTCATCAGAAAAGTGATTATTTATTACTTCAGCATCAGCTAAGGTTAGTACTTTTAAATAGAAGTTATTTATTTCAATAAGTGGAAATTCAGTTTCTTTAGGTAATAACACGGTCTTTCTCACCTTTCAATTTTGAGCAATGCTTGTCGCTTAACCCCAAATAGGAATTTTCCGGCTAGCGTATTCCAGTGGTGTTGATTATCCAACATTTACACCGCTAAAATGAAAATTATTCAAATAAAAATGCTTGTTATTGCATTTTTTCTGAAAAAATAAGAAAATGTTCCAGAAAAGAGGGGGAGCTCATTTTTTAAGTGAAAATCGCGTAATCGTTGTCGTTACTGGCGTTCTCGAACATATATCATATCACAGCGTGTTTTGTTAGGGAAATCTAGCCAAGCGAGTATCTTACATCGTATCATAAAATAGTAGCTTAATATATTATGAGGTAAAATGCGTTTAAATACCTCTGACATTCGACTCAAGACGCTGTATTGAGTTGAGTGGAGTGTATGGGGGAGGTTTTCGAAATGATTGTAAAATACCTTAAAATCAACTTCATAGGTTCATTTTCATGAATTTTCAAGAAAAGGAAATAAAATTGGGATTGGATAGATTAGCCGACCTCTCCTGGGCTACATCTATTTTTCGTCTAATATTGTTTCTTGGGTAGTCGTTTCTAATTTCGATTTCCGTATTCCACTTGTGGTTGCCTGTGGAGATGTAACACTTCCGTCCTGATTGTTGTTTTCATTACTCAGTACACTTTTAGAAATAGAGTCTACAATATTTTCGTGAGCATTTTCATCATCTCTAGCTTGGACAATTCTTTGGTTGTGCCCTGGTTTGTATTGAGATGAGGATCAAATGTTGAAAGGCGTTACATTTTAATTCCTACGACATACAATACATGTATAAATTCAAAATTTACCAAATCTCATTATCGAAGGAGCCTTAGACATGAAGAAAATAACCAAAACAAACACTTGTCCTGTTGGAAAAATAAAAGACGACTATTCCATATTAGGATCCAAACCCCCTAATATCCAAGGGTTTTGGCGGCAACAACTACTTGGCATTCGAAGAGAAACACCTCAACAAAAAGTGACTCCTTATAGCTTACAGAGTGCCTTTGGGACGTGGGATATATGTCAAAACAATCGATTTACGACAATCGATTTGTTAAATAACATCGAAGCTGACGAGGTATTTATTGGAGTATGGCAACCCATTATTTTAAAAGGAGAGGTAGTAGATTGGCAATTGATTACCGCTGCTGACTCTGACAACGGAATATTTTTCGTATCCGTTCTAAAAAGAGATCAATTTCAAACACCTGTACAGTTAATGTTAACTTATACTGAGTCTGGTTTCTCTTTTCAAAATCAGATTCCCGATCAGAAACAAACTGTATGGTCAGGAACTCTTAATCGTATTAAATAAGATTATGATCTTTACAAACAAGAAAGTCTGGTTCTCTTCTGCGGCAAAACGAAACAAGCGTTCCTTTAAAGGAACGCCTTCATAATGGCTTCCTCAATCTTGGAACGAAAATAAATCCCACCATGGTATCTAGTCTGCGATTTGGTACACGAAAAGAAGCTAGAATATTAATACTTTCACCAGCAAGAAAATGAAAAGACTTTTCCTGTCAGCAGTCATAAGACTTCGCAAATTTAGGTGTAATTTCAATTGGCATCTTATCCTTAATTTGCACTATAATTGTTAGACACCTAATAATTGGACAATACAAGGTTTGAATTGTAATATCAGGAGAGATATACTTCGATTTCAAATCATTCCTTTGCTTCTTTCATCTCCGAATTGATCCTCTGCTTTCTTTGCCTATCCAATTCACCGCATTTATTCATAAAATATTTAAAATTCAGCATTGAAGAAGGATAAGTATTTATACAAAGTATACCTATAAAAACCAAGGGAATTGTGCTTTCAATGAGTTATTTAGGTAGAGTCCGCTTGTTTTTTGTGCGATTACCGATATAGAAATAGTGAAAGCATATACTGTTTTGATTTGAATGGATATAAACGATTAATTGATATCATCCGAGATTAATATGAATTAATTACTTCATATAAGAAGAGAGTGGGTTGGTAATGGACCGTATTAATTTTTATTATGGTGCTCAAAACCAGTATGAGGATGTAACAGATGTTGTGAAAAAACGATGCTGTATGGATAATATAATCGGCATTCACAAAAACGATTATAAAAACCTATTTTGTAACTATTCTGCTGGAGACCATAAGCATTTAAAAGTTAATATCCCTTATCAACATATAGGTCCTGTATATATCAAAAATGAAACTAGCTTTACTTTAAATTTAAATCACTTCAATACGATGCCTCCTATTCATATTGTTTATTTTATTAACACATTCATCTCCCCTTACTATGAAAATTTAATGCGGACGCATTTAGAAGAGCTAATTGCTACAGGGTTGTGTAAATATGGAACGCTCTATGTTGAGGCTTGCGGTAGTGACTTCGCAAAAATAAAGAAGATCGTTTATTCTGTGCTGCCTACTGCTCGCGTTACTTGTCATTCAGAAAACAATCATGAGTATTTTGGAATACGCAAAGTTTGGCAGTTAGCCCAAAAGAATGCTGGTGTGGTTCTGTATTTTCATTCCAAAGGAATTAGTAAGCTTCACCTTACGCCACGTAATCCATATGAGTCTAGATACCTGTTTCCTTTAGTTATTAAACAATGGAGAAGGAATATTTCATTAATGATGATGTTTGAGTCTATAAATAAATTAGGCATTTCAGCTGGTGGTCTTGGATGGATATGGATGAATTATATGTGGGCGAAATGTTCTTACCTAAGGAAGGTAGAACGTCCAATCATTACGGAGCGACGTCATTATTATGAGGATTGGATTTCTAGGAAATTATCAAACATAGCCCCAAATGACACCCCAGGCTATGATTGTTTTTCACTAGTCTACAGCGTGAAAAATAACTTATATCATATTGGATCTACTTCAAGCCCGAAGGAATTGTTCTCTATCCTTAAAAAAAGGAAGAATGTGGACAAGGTTAGGTACTGGTATAAAAACTGAAAAAGGCATGATTTAATGGGAATGTCTCTACCAAACCGTGGATTCAAAAGGGAATACAGTGTGAGCGAGCAAAGAGTTTAAAAAGTAGGTTTATAAAGGCATTATCTTTTCCACATCACCCAACTCCTTATGCCATTGCTACAGATCAAAATCTGGCGTACTCTCCAGCGGTTGAACAATTGAAGATAGAAAAAATAGTCTCTAAAAGTTATAAGCACAGAAAAAAGAAATACTTGAACAATATTGAAGAACAGGACGATCAATTCATCAAAAGGAAAATGCGCTTAATGTTAGGCTCTAAATCCTTTCGAACCATCTATCCTCTAGTGAGCAGATAGGTGGATCGAAAGGGTTTAATTGATCTGTGCCAAACAGGTAATTACACGATAATAGAGGTAGAGTAGGGCGGATTGAAAGATACGAGCTTATTTTGCTACTTATATTTAGAATGATTCGATAAAAAGATATAAAATTAAATATTTATATCTTTTAAGCATTCAATTCCATATAGGTAACATCAGATTTTTCTATCTCAATTCACAGTTTTTGCGAGCGGGAATTAGGCTGGGGATGAAAGTGAGGTTGCTCGGTATCCTCTATGGGGATGCTTAGAGCAACCCTTTTTGGTAATATGAATTCATGAGCGGTGCTTATCGTGCTTGTCTTAGGCTTTGTTCCTTGAAATGTGATCGTACTGGGTTTCAGTGGGAAAAGAAGCTACTACTGTGTAAAACGATTAGCGTTTGAAAAAAAGGAACTAGAACACGGATAACAGGTGTTCCGCCCATGTGGGTACATTTCTAACTACCCAAGATAAGGGGTGTTGTGAGGCCCAACATAATGAATACTACAGGTACATGGATGATTATCTTAATGGATGGAACCTAGCATCGCCCATTGACCACCTTGGAACTTGGAACTAGCTATATTGCAGGGGTTCCCTCTACTTCTACACAATGGTTAATCGTTAAGCCTCGCTGGAAACAGTGTTCAGAGGTGGCGAGAGCGGATTGGAAACGCTGTACCTCCTTCTGCTGTGCACAAGCAATTGGAGTTACTATGCTCAGAACTCTGATGTCAGCACGTGATGGTGTTTGGCTCATGGATAGCTGAGACATCTGGATAAAGCTAACAACAATTGAGGACGATGCATATATCCATCGGGCATAAATATCTGAAATATGGTAAAATAATAAAAAATAGGATCAGGAGCGGATCGGCATGGGTGAGCTGAACGAGATTAAAAAATTGATTATGAATTTACAGCATGATATGAATGAGCGTTTGGATAGCATTGAGGAAAAATTAGATCATACAGCACAAAGAGAAGAATTAAAAGCTGTTGCAAATACTTTAGAATATATTAGTGAAGAAACTGCGGTAAGTCTGGAACAAAAACAACAAACAGGAGATGTGCTTCTGAAGGCTCATATTGATTATGTTCAAAAGGACATCAAAGAACTAAAAGAAATTGTCGTCAGTGGTTTTGAGAGAACCGGGGAGAATTTTCAACAGATATACGAAATCATGCAGACGCTCTCGCAAACACAAGATAAGCACCAACAAGAGATTAACATATTAAAACGAGCTAGCGGTAATGAATAGGGAGCAAAAGTAATCTTTTTCACTTGAAACAGAGTGTGATTTGTGTTGAGAGTCCCTAAAAATAGGGCCTCTCTTATTTTAAGTTGCTCGGTATTTAATCTACAATCTCGATCATGCCAAACTCTTGATGCAGCACGTGGAGCTAATCCCATTTCTTTCTGTAAATCTATTCTACTTTCGATCTTGTGTTGCGTTTCAAACTACCTAAGAAAAAGAGCAAAGGATTTCTAAGCGAAAATATTCTCACTTCATTTGAATGATAAATATACTTTAGTATAAACTGAATGATAACAAATACAAGGAATTACATAAACGAGGTGCTGGAGTGGAAATGATTTACAATATATTTCAAAAATTATGATATATAATATTCCAGGCATCAATTATGATTTCAATGAGGTTAATCGTGTATATGCAAATTTCAAAAAGCGTAATTTAAATCGCTACGTTATAATTAACGGGATTGTCTGACCTAATAAAATCGCTTCTGATCTTGATATTCTTTTACCAGTTCCACTGCTTCTCGGAACCGCTGAGCATGAACCACTTCTCTCTCTCTTAGAAATTTGAGGCTATCATTGATATCGGGGTCATCAGATAAATTGATTATATTTTGATAAGTGGCTCTTGCTTTCTCTTCTGCGGCAATGTCTTCATACAAATCCGCTATGGGATCCCCTTTTGCTTGAATATAAGTGGCAGTAAAAGGATCACCGGCGGCATTTTCGTAAAAAAGCGCATTCTCATGGTTGGCATAGCGGGCACCAAGTCCGGCTTCTTTTAGTTGATCCGGGGTTGCATCCTTGGTTAACTTATTTTCGTGTGTGTTATGGATACCTTTGAAAAAGCCCTTAATTCTTGATGTTTTGAGGTTCAACACTTTTTTTGACCTATTTCGAGCATGTGAAAGATATGATCAAGTTTTAATCGAAGGAGGAGAGATGAAGATAAAAAAATAGTTCATCTGCAAAGTTTGTAATAAAGAGATTGCGATTCAATCGTACATTTATGAAAAGTTGTACTACTACCTTAGCCTATGCTTGTCATGTAGAGGAAAAGAGAAACCACGATTTTGTAACCGTGGTGAATATGTCGACTTTAACAATCTAAGATTAATGGCAGCTAATCATTCCATCACCATAGAGGGCCGAATATGGAAATGCAATAATTTCACTTTCAGTACGAGCTATAGGGTATGTCAATGGAATGAAACAAGTAAAACCAACATGGAAGTGTGTAGGATTCATAATGATGCACCGTGTAAAGGCAATTTTTAGTTTTATTGTTCTCCACGTGCTGGAACGTATCAAGTCATGAAATGGAATTAAACAGCTACAACGGTTACGTGAGTAAAAGGTGTTGAAGATACAAAACGTATCGGAACACAAGCAGTAGGTAACTTTCCTAAAAAAAGCTTACAGGGCCTGTAGTAATATGGACGGATCGAAGAATTGTAAAATTTCCATAAGGAGGGTGATGGAATTAGCGACATTCCTATGTAAATGCGGTGAAACTCTTTCAAACTCAACTGGCACCTAATGATGTGGAAATACATGTTTATACGGATAAGGAATGGGATGAAATCATAAATGTGGATGTCACAGATCCTATTGATATTCAAGATGATGAATACGATGGATGGCGATGTCAAAAATGTGAGAGAATCTACGTTTTTAGATCAGGAGAAAATACAGTGATAAGAGTATACAAAATTGAGGAATCAAATTAAAGTAGATTGCTAATATATATATAAATTACCATGTCTATATTTCTAATATTTTCTTTTTATGATGGAGCATGATAATACGCAAAGAGAAGCAGTGGAATTTCACAAACGGACCGGCTTACCTCTTGTGACTTTAAAGACTGCTATGTCATTAGATGGAAAAAGTGCGAGATCAACAGGAGACAGCAAATGGGTAACTAATGAGTCATCAAGAGAAGACGTTCATTTCATGCGTCACTATAATGACACGATTATGGTTGGGATTGGGACTGTTTTGAAACACCGTCCAAAGCTCACCACACGTTTGCCACATGGTGATGGTAAAGACTAGATATGTATTGTAGCGGATAGCTTGTTACGTATTCCGCTTGATGCTCCTCTGATGAGCACGGCAAAAGAAACACCGACTTGAGTTTTTTGTACGAATCAAGCAGCCAGGGAAAAGGAATAACAACTTTTGGAGAAGGGTGTAAGCGTGATTCGTATAGGCGATGATTCACATGTGAATTTGAAGGGAGTAATGAAGTATTTAGGAGAAAACGGAGTAACATCTATTTTGCTGGAAGGAGGGGGCAACTGAATTGGTCAATGATTGCGTCCCAAAAGTTGTGATTTTTATTGCTCCTAAGCTACTTGGTGGAAAAGAAAGCATTACCCCTATTTCCGGTATAGGGTTTAACCGAATGGCTGAATCTGTACAATTAACAAATATAACTGTGCGTAGATTAGGCGAAGATATTTGTATTACTGGAGATGTACAAGGCATATAAATAAATGATAAATAGAAGGATGTATCTATAAATAGGAGATACATCCTTCATCCTATAGATTCTCAAATAACGATGTACTTATTAAAAGTTAATCGCTCGTATTAATGGTATTTTCAATATTTATAGTGATGATGTGGGTTAATTATTTGTATTTTTGGATAATAGGACTTCGATTAAGCTAACGATTTCTTTTAACTGCTGTTTTTTTTCTTCTTCAGTTTGCTTAATGGCTACGATATGAATAGTGGAACTTCCGATTTGATATGTTTTGTCAAAGTCCAAAAGATTGCTGGGGGTCATTTTGGTCACCTCTGTACAATACATATGCAGGAAGTAGGTCGGGACTAGCCTATCAATTACGATGGTGAGGTGATTTATTATGGATCGAGTTTGCATGTACTTACGCAAAAGTCGAGCTGATGTTGAAGCAGAGGCCCGTGGTGAGGGAGAGACATTGACGAAGCATAAAAAGGCATTGCTTCAAATTGCTAAGCGCCAAAAGCTAAACATAATCAAAATCTACCATGAAATTGTTTCAGGTGAAAGTTTGGTTAATCGCCCAGCAATGATGCAGCTACTGCATGAAATTGAAAGAAAGAAGTATGAAGCTGTTCTTGTTATGGATATGGATCGATTAGGGCGTGGGAATATGCGTGAGCAAGGGATTATACTCGAAACCTTTCAGAAGTCAGGCACCAAAATTATAACGCCACGCAAAATGTATGATCTACAAGATGAATTTGATGAGGAATACAGTGAATTCGAAGCATTTATGGCTAGAAAAGAGTTGAAAATCATTACGCGACGCCTCCAGAGTGGACGCGTGCGGTCTGTTGAAGATGGGAATTATGTAGGGCCAAGACCACCATACGGGTACCAAATTAAAAGTGATCAGTCAGGAAGGTATTTAATCCCCGATCCGGATCAAGCGCCGATCGTAAAAGAAATATTTAATTGGTATACAGAAGAAAGAATTGGAACACTACATATCGCCAAACGCCTAAATGAAATGGGTATTCCTTCATACAGTAAGACGAAATGGAATTCAAATGGGGTATTAAGTATTATTAAAAACGCTGTTTATATTGGAAAAATCCAATGGAAGAAAATAGAGCGGAGAAAAACACCTGATCATACGGGCCGCAAATATATGATGCGTCCAACAACGGAGTGGATTGAAGTAGAAGGGAAGCATGAGGCGATAGTAGTTTGCACTGTTTTTAATAAAGCCCAGGAAATTCGAACCAACAGAAGAAACTCTCCTTATCAATATGCATTGAAAAACCCATTAGCCGGTCTTATTATATGTGATCAATGTGATGCAACAATGGTTTTAAAGTTTTCACGCTACAAAGTTGCACATCTTGTCTGTACCAACAAAAAAAGGGGGGAATCATGTAACAATAAGAGCATCCGTTTAAATTATGTGGAGTCACGCCTATTAGAGGCTTTGTATGACTGGCTTAAAGCATATAAAGTACAAATAAATGTGAAAGAAAAAAAAGATCGTGGTAAATCCCAGATATTTGAGCTGGCACTACAGAACTTAGTACAACAAGAGAAAGAGTTAGAAATTCAAAAAGGTAACCTTCACGATTTACTGGAAAAAAATATTTATGATGAGGAAACGTACATGGAGAGATCGAAAAATATTGCACACCGATTAAAAGAAGTGCGTACAAAAATGGAAGAGAATAGAAAGAAACATAATTTTGAAAAAGAAAAAGAGCGAGCTAAAAATAATGTCATACCCAAAATTACGCACATCTTAGACACTTACCATCAGATTGAAGATCCAAAACATAAAAATGCGCTCCTCAAAAGTGTAATCGACCGCTGTCTGTATCATAAGGAAAAAAATCAAAAAAATGATGAGTTTACGCTAATTGTTTACCCTAAAATTTAGGTATTCATTATATACATACGTCACCTTAAGAATATGTGTATAATGAATACCTTTAAAATAAATAAGGGGATTCAATGAAGTAATAACGATCTAATGGCTACGACTAAAAACATCACGGAATGTGAGCACCACTCATGAAGTCCTATTCCCAAAATAGTTACTCTAAGCTTCCTCAATAGGGAGAACGGAGCATCACTCGTTTTCATCCCAACCTTTAAGAAGTTGGGCTTCTCCGCTCGCCAAGTCTGTAATTTTTGGTTAATCGGATACTTTTAGCTGATTAGAATGTCTCAGCCGCTTTTATGGCTTTTCCTATCGCTTCCTCTTTAATTTGCTCTGCTTTATCAGGCATGTAGGCCATCCCCTCTACAAATATACCTTCAAACGATTGTATACCCATAAACTTCATGACTTTTCCTAAATAGGCATGTCCAGTTTCCAAATCCTTACCAGGTCCTTCCGAGTAAATACCACCACTTGCTTGGATATGGAAAGCTTTTTTATCTGTTAAAAGTCCGACTGGTCGATTTTCCGTATATTGAAATGTCTTGCCTGCTATACAGACTGCATCGATATAGGCTTTTAATATCGGTGGAAATAAAAAGTTCCACATGGGTGATACGAAGATGTATTTATCTGCTTGTACAAACTGGTCAACGAGCTCGTTTAAACGACTGACTTTCGCCTGCTCTTCTGCTGTTAATAAATGAAAATCATTTCCGTTTTGTAACTTTCCCCAGCCTGAAAAAACGTCTTTATCAATTTAGGGGGTAATGTTCTTGGTAAAGGTCCAAATGGATAATCTCGTCTTCAGGGTGGTGTTAGCGATACGAATCAATTAGAGTTTTTCCTACAGTTAAACTATAAGATTGAATATGCTCATGGGGGTGGGCTGTGATATAAAGAACTTGGCTCATGTTCTTTCTTCCTCACAATGTAAAATATTTTTGATACAAAGACACATCGTTGCACCTTGTTTATTAGAATGAAAGTATATACGTTACCCTTTTTGAACAGAAGTATACGTCCATTTTAACAGAAGAAACACATTTAATCTTCTCATGTACACTGACCAAACTAAAAATGAACGGTTGTAACAGGTGCAATGTGTATACGAATCAAAACTTGCAACGAAAAGTGTTTGAATAAATCTTTTGACATTTTTTGTTGAGATTGTTATTATATACATATGGTGATAATGAGAATCGTTATCATAAAATCGCACTATACGTCTAACAGTTAATTAAACACGAGATAGATGAACCAGTCCCATTGTCTGCAATCAAACTTTAATCGAGTTTATTAGGGCTTCAAATACCATATAAAAAATATTGTTCCGCTTATAGATTTATGAAGAGGATTTGGATTTACTTCGCATGACTCGTGTAATGTTCACTTGTAGATGTCATTAAACATGAAAGAGGTAATATTTTATGAGATCTAAAGTTGCTTTAATTACAGGAGCTGCAAGAGGTATTGGAAACAGGGTTGCAAGTGAACTGGCTAAGAGTGGAATGCATGTCGCTTGTTTAGATCAAGATAGTGGATTGTTACATAAGCAGGTAAGAGACTTACAATCTAACGGTTATACTGCTTTTCCATATGAAATTGACGTGAGTGATCCGGATCAAGTGGAGCAAACGATTGAAAAAATTGAGCGAGATGTTGGTCCGATAACGTATTTAGCTAATGTGGCGGGTGTTATGCATATGGGAACTGTCGATGCTCTTTCAAATGATGATTGGACCCATACGTTTTCAGTAAATGCAACGGGAGTCTTTAACCTTTGTCGTGCCGTGAGTAAGCGGATGATTCCTCGTAGGGAAGGTGCCATTGTAACTGTCGGATCAAATGCAGCCAGTACACCTCGAATTGGGTTTTCTGCCTATGCTGCTTCAAAAGCTGCAGCTACAATGTTTACCAAATGTTTAGGGTTGGAACTTGCTCCTCATAACATTCGTTGTAATGTTGTATCTCCAGGTTCGACTGAAACCGAAATGCTTCAGTCTGTTTTGACTGGTGAAGATAGCGTACAACAATTTATTAAAGGTGTACCGGAGTCCTATCGATTAGGAATCCCTCTACAGAAAATCGCGCAACCGATTGAAATTGCAAATACAGTGCTTTTCTTACTTTCTGATCAAGCATCACATATTACCATGCAAAATATTTCCGTAGATGGGGGAGCAACGCTAGGCGTATAAAGAAAATAATGGTGGAGGTAAGATAGATGAATCGTTTAACAATGGTTAAAGATAAACCAACTCGGTTGGTAAGTGACTACGAAGAAGGGGATTTTTATTTAGCTTCACCCGAAGGAACGATTTTGGGTAAGGGGTGCGTTGAAAAAGTAGCTGTTGCATTGAATAAGGGAGAGAACGAATCATTAAGCAAGGAAGTCCGAAAGGCACTAGATAGGGCACAAAAAAATGGATTTCATAACCCAATTGTAGTAGGAGCAGTTCCATTTGAGTCTGGAATAGACCCAGAACTTTCGATTCCAGAAAAGGTTGCATATGCTAAACCGTATCGAGGTGATCGAACCTCTTTTAAAACCGAAATGAAGTTTGATCATAATGAGCTAAAATCCGTGCCCAGCTCAGAGGTATACATAGATGGAGTAAAGCGAGCACTAGAGCAAATTAAAAATCAAGACTATCAAAAAGTAGTCCTATCAAGATCCCTACAGGTCCAAACGAAGGGTCGAATAGAAGTTAAAGAAATTTTGAAAAGATTATCGGACCGGAATGCAGATGGCTATACATTTGGTGTTCATTTATCTAATAAACAAAATAGTACAACATTTATTGGGGCAAGCCCTGAACTTCTTGTCTCTCGACGTAAGAACCGGGTAATCGCCAATCCACTTGCTGGATCGAGAGCACGCAGCCTTGATCCAGAAGAAGATGAAAGAAGAGCAGCCGAACTCATGATATCCGAAAAAGATTTACATGAACATGCTTTAGTAGTAAATGAAGTATGCAAAGGATTAGAGGGACTATGTCCTGAATTGGATGTTCCAGAAAATCCGTCATTGATAAAAACGGAAACCATGTGGCATCTATCAACGGTGATTACAGGAAAACTTTCTAATCCCGAAATGAGCTCTCTAGATTTGGCAATGGCTTTACACCCCACACCTGCAGTTTGTGGATATCCAGCTGAAGCTGCCTATCAAGCGATTCGTGAAATAGAGCCATTCGATCGCAATTATTTTACTGGCATGGTAGGCTGGTGTGATGCACAGGGTGATGGTGAATGGGTGGTTGCGATCCGTTGTGCAGAAATAAATGAGAATTCAATGACTTTATATGCGGGTGCCGGGGTTGTTGCTGCTTCTAAACCAGAAGAAGAATTAGCTGAAACAGGTGCTAAATTCCAAACCATGTTAGATGCAATGGGATTACAAAAGTAGATGGCAAGGGGAAGGTGAGAATTAAAATGTTAGCAGGATGTACAGCATGGCCCCTTGAGATTGCAAATGCATATCGTCAGGCTGATTGTTGGCGT
Organism: Polycladospora coralii; assembly: GCF_014773435.2. Lineage (GTDB taxonomy): Bacteria > Bacillota > Bacilli > Thermoactinomycetales > Thermoactinomycetaceae > Polycladospora > Polycladospora coralii. The sequence goes on from NZ_JACXAG020000002.1 coordinate 258,946, forward strand.
GATGAAACATTTGGTTCCATGTTAAGAAATAGGGCTCAAATCTATGGTGATCGCATTGCCATTACCAGTGAAAATCAACATGTAAGTTATCGAGAGCTTGATGCTAAAGTAGATCAACTAGTAACCGGGTTTGTCAATCTAGGGATAAGAAAAAATGATCGTGTTATTGTACAGTTGCCTAATGATATTGAATTTTTCCAAGTGTGTTTTGCATTGTTCCGTTTGGGGGCTCTACCTGTACTAGCTTTACCGACTCATCGTTATAATGAAATTTCGTATTTTAGTCAATTTGCTGGAGCAGTTGCGTATGTCGTACCTCAAACTTATTTAGGTTATGATTATATGCCGATTGCACGGAGAGTACGAGAAGAGGTTTCTAGTTTACAACATGTAATAGTAGCCAATGGATATACGACGGAATTTACGTCTTTGTCAGAACTATACGTTCAAGCACAAATGAATCAATGTGAAGTGAAAGCAGGAGATGTTGCCTTTTTTCAGCTATCTGGTGGAAGTACGGGATTATCCAAACTTATTCCTAGAACACATGATGATTACATATACAGTTTGCGTATGAGTAATGAAGTTTGCCAAATAACAGAAGAGAGTGTTTATCTAGCGGTGCTCCCCGTCGCGCACAATTTCCCTCTTAGTTCTCCTGGCGTTCTAGGAATCTTGTATGCTGGTGGCCGTGTGGTGCTTTCGACTAGTCCGAGTCCAGATGTTGCTTTCCCACTTATTGAGCGAGAACGTGTGACCATTACGGCTATGGTTCCACCGATTGCACTTATCTGGTTAGAGGCGATAAAAACGCGAACCTTTGATTTTTCTAGTCTAAAAGTATTACAAGTGGGAGGGGCTAAATTGAGTGAGGAGAGTGCCAAGCGCATTCAACCTGCTTTTGGCTGTGTTTTGCAACAAGTATATGGAATGGCAGAAGGGCTTGTAAATTATACGCGTTTAAATGATTCTGAAGATGTGATTTTTCAAACACAGGGGCGTCCAATGTCTCCTTTCGATGAAATCCGAATCGTGGATCATAATGATCAAGAGGTAGAGCAGGGAGAAATTGGAGAATTATTAACGAGAGGCCCTTACACGATACGTGGATACTACCTTGCGGAAGAACACAATGCGAAATCCTTTACGACGGATGGCTTTTATCGTACGGGTGATTTAGTGCGTTTGAGTTCAGAGGGTAATATTATTGTTTCTGGACGTGCTAAAGACCAAATTAACCGTGGAGGAGAAAAGTTTGCAGCTGAGGAAGTCGAAAATCATCTCCTTGCACATGCTGATATTTTGGATGTAGCCATTGTTTCAATGCCGGATGCTTTTCTAGGAGAGCGCTCATGTGCTTTTATTATTAAACGCGGGCAAGCACCTACGCTTGCAAAGATTAAATCATTTTTACAAGAACGTGGTCTAGCTATATATAAGATTCCTGATCGTGTTGAGATTGTAGATACTTTTCCGTTAACACCACTTGGAAAAGTAAGCAAAAAAGCACTGCGACAGCGCTTTTTTAAACAGACATAAAAAATGAATTACAGATGGGGAGATTTTTCTCATCAAAAAAATGAAATCATCAAGTAAAAAGGAAGTGAATGTATGGGAATTCCAACAATTAAGTCCTATCCAATGCCAAAAGAGAATGAACTACCCAAAAATAAAGTGTCATGGGATATCGACCCAAACCGCGCAGTATTACTTATTCATGATATGCAAAAATATTTTTTAAAAACGTTTGAAAGTGAACAATCACCAGTTGTTCAGTTAATACAAAACATTCAACTCATAAAAGACGAATGTGTAAAAAATGGGGTTCCTGTTGTCTATACGGCCCAACCCGGGAATCAAGACCCTGGAGACCGTGCCTTATTGCAAGATTTTTGGGGGCCGGGGTTAAGAGATATCTCCGAACATACAGCCGTTGTCGATAAACTAGAACCTACTGAGCAAGATCTTGTACTGACAAAATGGCGTTATAGTGCATTTCAAAGAACAGACCTACAAGAAATCATGCATAAACAGGGGCGTGATCAGCTCATTATTTGTGGTGTGTACACTCATATCGGATGTCTCCTAACAGCGTCTGAAGCATTTATGAGAGATATCCAAACTTTTTTTGTGGCCGATGCAGTAGCGGATTTTTCTTATGAGGACCATATAATGGCTTTGAAGTATGTGGCATCGCGCTGTGGATTTGTTACAACAACGAATCATCTATTAGAAAAATTCAAGTCAGAACCGCAGATCATTACATTAGATCAATTAAAAGAGCAAGTTGCAGAGCTTTTAGACGAACCGCCCAATGCTCTTTCAGAATCGGAAAACTTAATCGATCGCGGGCTAGATTCAATTCGTATGATGAGTTTAATCGAGGAATGGCGCCAAATTGGAATACAAGTTGATTTTATGTCCATGACTGAAAATCCAACCTTATTGCACTGGATGAATTTATTATCCTACTCGAAAACATAGATCTAATGTTTAAAAGTCATTTAATTAGGAGGCGAAGATATGTCACAGACAGAACACCATCGACGTGCCCTTACAGGTGCTCAATCTGGTATATGGTACGCACAAAAGCTAGACCCCCACAATCCGGTTTATAATACGGGTGAATATGTAGAAATAAAAGGATTCATTCATGAGCAACATTTTGTAGATTCCATCCAACAAGTTGTTATGAATGCTGATGCCTTGCATATGAAATATGGAGAAGATGAAGAAGGCCCTTGGCAGCAAATACAAACAGAAAAAAAATTCCATTTTTCGTATCGAGATTTGAGTGAAGAGCCAAATGCTTGTAAAGAGGCGATGGATCAAATGAGAAAAGATCTACAAAAGCCGATAGATCTTTTCTCGCAACCCTTGTATAATCAAATACTCTTTAAAATAAATGAGGATCATTTTCTTTGGTTTCAGAAAATGCATCACATTGCACTGGATGGGTTTGGATTTACGCTACTGGCTCAAGCTGTTGCGAAAGTATATTCTGCAACGATTTCAGGAAGAACGTATACAGAACCATTGTTTGGTTCTTACCAAGATGTATTAGAAGAAGATTTTCAATATCGAGCGTCTACTAAACTTTCCGAGGATCGCCTCTTTTGGAAGAAACAATATGCGGATCAACCAGAAGTAGTTAGTCTTACAAATCACACTCTGAAATTGCCTAGGCAAACGATTACGGTGTCAGGTCTATTGGCACATGCTGATCAGGAAAACTTACGTAAACTAGCTTCGGATTGTAAGGCGAGTTGGCATGAGATTCTCATTGCATCTATGGCAATCTATATCCACCGCTTAACCGGATCGAAAGACGTGATTTTAAGTCTTCCGATGATGGGACGATTGGGTTCCTCTGCTCTTAAAGTACCTGCAATGGTCATGAATTTACTCCCTTTGCGTTTACGCATAGGTACAAGTATGAGTATGAGGGAACTGATCAAGCATATTCAAATGGAAATGCGTACGATAAGAAAATATCAGCGCTATAGACATGAAGAAATGCGCAGAGATCTACATTTGCTAGGAGATAATAAGCGACTATTTGGGCCGCAAATCAATATTATGCCATTTGAGTACTCGCTTGATTTTGCTGGTGTAAAAGGAACAACACATAAATTGGCAACAGGACCAGTAGAAGATTTATCTTTCAATATCTATGATCAACAATCCGGTTCTGGTCTAAGGATTGACCTTGATGCCAATGCGGATATGTATGAGGAAGAAAGTATACGGTTACACTTGCAGCGATTTATACATATGGTTACAAGCATGACACGGGTAAACACTGATGTGAGTGTCGGTAAGGTTAATTTATTATTACCAGAAGAGAAAAAATGGGTGATTGAGGACTTCAACCAACCTTTAATGTCATTACCTGAACAAGACTTAGTCCAGATGTTTGAAGCGCAGGTATACGCAGATGGTAAAGCTGAAGCTCTAATTTGTAATGATGTAACATTGAGCTATAACGAATTGAATCTACAGGTGAACCGTCTAGCTGGTTTACTTACGGATCATCAGATAGGTCCAGGCCAGTTTGTTGCAATTGCTCTGCCGCGATCGGTTGATATGGTTGTGGCGATGTTAGCTGTTTTAAAGACGGGAGCCGGTTATTTACCGATTGACCCTACTTATCCAACGGATCGCATTGCTTATATGTTACAAGATACAAAGCCTGTTTGCGTTATTACCAATAAGGATACGCATACCGAGTTACCTCACTATGAAGGTAATCACTTCATTTTGGATGAAGTGGAGTTTATAAACAAACTGACACAATCTGATAAAAAGACATTTGTACCGGCTCATTTGATTTCCCCATCACATCCTGCGTATGTCATATATACTTCGGGTTCGACTGGAAAACCGAAGGGCATTATGATTAATCGAGGAAGTTTAATTAACTTTTTGGAAGATATGCGACTGAAATTTCATTTGGATCAAAGGGATCGCTTTTTGGCTGTTACGACGATTTGCTTTGATATTTCCATACTAGAAATTTTTCTTCCACTTTTAAGTGGAGCTACATGTGAGATTGCACAAAGAGAAATAGTTCAAACCCCTGCACTACTTGCTAAGCAAATTGTTAATCGAAAAATAACTATTATGCAAGCAACTCCCACACTTTGGAAAACGCTTGTAGCAGATTATCCTAGTGCGCTACATCATTTAAAAGTATTAGTTGGTGGAGAGGCACTCCCGCATGCATTAGCTCAAGCGTTACGGGAGCTTAACTGTGAAGTCACCAATCTTTATGGTCCTACTGAAACAACAATTTGGTCATCTGCATATCACCTTTCAGAGTATCCTGATGATCCACCTCCTATCGGAAAGCCGATACTAAATACACAAATGTATGTATTGGATCATGCTTTAAATCCACTTCCACCCGGAGTAGCAGGCGATCTTTATATCGCTGGAAAAGGCTTGGCAGATGGGTATCTCGGTCGTCCTGACTTAACAGCAGAACGCTTTGTAGCCAACCCATTTGGTCCTCTAGGTACAAGGATGTATCGCACGGGTGACATTGCACGTTGGAGCAAAAATGGAACACTTGAATATATAAACCGTGCAGATCATCAAGTGAAAATTAGAGGATATCGAATCGAACCTGCTGAAATTGAAGCAGCGATTGCAAAATACAATACCGTGCATCAAGTGGTCATTATGGTTAGAGAGGATACAGCGGGAGATAAACGAATTGATGCCTATATAGTTCCAGTTTCAAAAAGCGAGCTGGACGTAAACGGACTTCGTCAATTTTTGGGCTATTCTTTACCCGACTATATGATTCCAAGTACATTTGTGGAGTTAGAAGCGATGCCACTTACGCCTAATGGAAAATTGAATCGTAAAGAGCTTCCAGTGCCTTATATTCAAACGCATGATAGGGGGCGTGAGCCAAGAACGCCTCAAGAAGAGATATTATGTGATTTGTTTGGCGAAGTACTGGATATAAAGCGAGTAAGCATTGATGATCGATTTTTTGATTTAGGTGGTCACTCCCTCTTAGCGGGTAAACTGATGAATCGAATTCGAGAAATTTTTGGTGTTGAACTTGGAATTGGGACATTGTTTGCTTCTCCTACAGTATCTGAACTGGTGAAACAATTGAGCCGAGGAAAACCATTGCGACCTCCTATCGTAAAAGTGGAAAAACCGTCTAAAATTCCACTTTCGTTTGCACAAAATCGTCTCTGGTTTCTTCATCAAATGGAGGGGCCAAGTCCTACATACAATATTCCTGTTGTAATGGAATTAAAAGGGAAATTAGATCGTGATATCTTAGATGATGCCTTATTTGATTTGGTAAAAAGACATGAAGTTCTTCGTACTATTTTTCCGGAACAAAATGGCGTGGCACAACAAATGATTTTGGATCCAATGGATGCTAAACCTCAGATTCATGTTACATCTTGCACAGAAGAATCATTACAGAGTGACAAAAAAGCAGCGGTTGGGTATGCATTTGATTTGGCTAAAGAACCATCGTTTCGTGTTGAATTGCTAGAACGATCAACTGATCATCATGTTCTAATTCTACTACTCCACCATATTATTGGTGATGGCTGGTCACTTCATCCATTAATCAAAGATCTGGAATATGCTTATAAAAAACGTTATCAAGGACAGGCGCCTGATTTTGAAAAACTTTCTGTGCAATATTCCGACTATGCGATATGGCAGAATCAGTTACTAGGGAATGAGGAAGATCAAAATAGTTTAATATCCTCTCAGATGGATTACTGGAAGCACACCTTGGAACATATACCTGACGACCTAGAATGGAAACGAGATTATCCACGTCCTGCAGAATCGACTTATCGGGGAGAAACGCTAACTTTTCAAGTGAAACCCGTACTTCATCGTTGTCTTATCGAGTTGGCTCGTGAAAATGGAGTCAGTTTATTTATGGTGTTACAGGCTGGTTTAACCGCACTAATGACTCGACTAGGAGCGGGATCTGATATTCCATTGGGCAGTCCAATTGCAGGGAGAAATGATGATCATATTAACGATTTGGTCGGATTATTTGTTAATACACTTGTGTTACGTACAGACACATCCGGCAATCCGAGTTTCCGAGATCTAATGGGCCGAGTACGAAAAGTAAACATTGCAGCTTATGAAAATCAAGATCTCCCATTTGAACGAATTGTAGAAGTGTTAAATCCCCCTCGATCTCGGGCAAAGCACCCTTTATTTCAGATCATGTTAGCATTACAAAATACGCCTGACCTTGAATTGGATTTACCTGAAATAGATACGGACATTTCGATATCCCATACAGGCACAGCCAAATTTGATCTTACCTTAGAGTTTAGAGAGACTACAGATGAGGATGGAATGCCGAATGGATTAGATGCTTTTCTAGAATATAGCACGGATCTATTTGAGAAAAGCTCAATGGACGAATTTGCTGAGCGGTTGATACGATTTTTGACAGCTGTAAGTGAAAATCAAGATCAACCTATTGGGCAAGTTAAAATCCTAGGTGACTCTGAATACCAGGCCCTCGTTCCAATCGTACAGGATTATGAAAAAGTAGATCATACGCTGATCTCTTTGTTCGAAGAACAAGTTAATATCCACCAAAATGAAATTGCACTTTTTTTTGAAAACGAAAAAATTTCATATACGGATATAAATACAAGAGCAAATCAGGTTGCGCACCGCCTCATCCAAATGGGAATAGGACCGGAGCAGTTTGTTGCTCTCGCTGTACCCCGATCAATTGAAATGGTTGTAGGTTTGCTAGGGATCTTAAAAGCTGGAGCTGCTTATGTTCCACTAGATCCTGCCTATCCAGTCGATCGGCTAGCATTTATGATTGCGGATGCTAAACCAACATGTTTGCTAACGATGACGGAGACAAAGACCAGCTTGCCGGATATCAAAGACATTCCAGTGGTTGATCTGAGAGTAGTTCAACAAGAACAATTTTTACTCTTGCACAATCCAAACAATCAGGATCGTGTACAGCCTCTTATGTCAGCTCATCCAGCTTATGTCATTTATACTTCCGGATCGACGGGAGTACCTAAGGGGGTTGTGGTTCCACATCAAAATGTCATGCGGCTCTTTGAAGCAACAAAGAATTGGTATCAATTTAAGTCAGATGATGTGTGGACCCTTTTTCACTCTTATGCATTTGATTTTTCAGTTTGGGAATTGTGGGGAGCGCTACTTTATGGTGGTCGGCTTGTAGTTGTACCACACGATGTAAGCCGTTCACCCCGTGATCTACTTGCTCTATTGGTGAAGGAAAAGGTTACCGTTTTAAATCAGACTCCCTCAGCTTTTTATCAATTAATACAAGCGGATCGAGAGAACACTGAAATTGGTCAATTTCTGCAATTGCGCTATGTGATTTTTGGAGGAGAAGCACTAGAAACTAGTCGATTAAAAGATTGGTATGACCGGCATCCCGTAAATCAACCCAAATGTATTAATATGTATGGGATAACTGAAACAACAGTACACGTTAGCTATTTAGAATTGAATTCTCCAATTGATGATATGAATGGCAATAGTCTAATTGGAAGTCGCATACCCGACTTAGGTGTGTATGTATTGGATGAGTGGTTACAGCCTGTACCGATTGGTGTTAAAGGTGAGATGTACATATCAGGGAATGGATTAGCACGTGGCTATTTAAACCGTCTAGGATTAACTGCTGAAAGATTTATTGCTAACCCCTTTGGTCCTCCTGGATCTAGGATGTATCGAACGGGTGATCTTGCACGCTGGCAGTCCATCGGTAAGTTAGATTATCTAGGTAGAGCGGATCAACAGATTAAGGTTCGAGGTTTTCGGATTGAATTAGGAGAGATTGAAGCAGTTATGAATGACTTTTCTGAAATAGACCAAGTGGCTGTGGTTGTTAGAGAAGATCAACCTGGAAATCAGCGTCTCGTAGCTTATTTTGTAGGTTCATCTACATCAGAGTGTGATCGTGGACAACTGCGTCAATATCTATCCAGCCGTTTACCTGAATATATGGTTCCTTCTTCCTTTGTGCAGATTGGATCTTTACCGTTAACGCCTAATGGAAAGTTGGATCAGAAAGCTTTACCAGCTCCTGACTTTGCAGCAGAAGTGTCAGAAAGCTTACCCAGAACCCCGCAGGAGGAAATGTTATGTCATCTCTTTATGGAAGTTCTGAATCTACCGCGCATAGGAATAGAGGATAGTTTTTTCGAATTGGGCGGGCATTCTCTGCTTGCAGTTCAATTAATGACACGTATTCGTGATGAGATGGGAATTGATCTTAATATTGGAACCTTGTTTACTTCTCCTACTGTAGCAGGTCTTGCAGAAAAGTTAGAGATGGGAAATAATCAAAGCTCATTAGAAGTATTACTCCCCCTCCGAGAGAAAGGTGAACGATCACCGTTATTCTGTGTTCACCCTGCAGGTGGACTCAGTTGGTGCTATGCAGGGTTAATGTCATCACTTGGTCGAGAGTATCCGATTTATGGTCTACAGGCACGTGGTATTGCTCGAAAATCAGATCTACCACAGTCTATCAATCAGATGGCAGAAGAATATATCAGACAGATCAAAACGGTTCAGCCTGAAGGGCCATACTATTTGTTAGGTTGGTCGTTAGGCGGCAATGTGATTCATGCTATGGCGACGCACTTGCAAGCACTGGGGGATGAAGTTGCCCTTGTTGCAATGCTTGACGCTTATCCTAGTCATTTTCTGCCCATTAAGAATACACCTGATGACGAAGAAGCATTGATTGCACTCTTAGCTCTTGGAGGTTACGATTCAGAGGAGCTTGGAAATCAACCCTTAGACTTACAAGGTGCCCTCGACATTCTACGAAAAGATGGCAGTGCACTCGCAAGCTTGAAAGATGAAAACATATTAAACTTACGAGAGACCTATGTGAATTCAGTAGGAATCTTAAGTCGTTACAGTCCAACGGTTTACAATGGTAATCTTCTGTTCTTTCGATCAACGATTATTCCAGAATGGTTTGATCCCATTTCACCAGATTCATGGAAGTCTTATGTGAATGGTGAGATCGAGCAATATGATATCGTTTGTCGACATAAAGATATGTGTCAACCGGAGCCGTTAGCCGAGATTGGAAGCATTTTAGAAGAGAAATTAAGAAAACTAACAAGCAACTTTACGGTCAGTCAAGTTTAGGAGGTTAATAAGATGAGTAATCCATTTGATGAGGTTTCAGGTCATTTTGTTGTCCTGATGAATAAGGAAGGACAGTATTCACTATGGCCAGCATGGATTGATATACCAGCAGGATGGAATGTTCAATATGGGGAAGATAGTAAAATAAACTGCCTTGAATATATTAATACACATTGGAAAGATCTGGCCCCTAGGCATTTGCAGAAAGTAAAAGAGATTTCTTATGAAAATTAGTATACAGAAAGATGTTAGTAAAAAGCGTATAGTCATGATAGTTTATGTACTAGCGATGTTTATGGCTGCACTTGATGCAACGATTACAAATGTAGCATTGCCGTCTATTGGAGCGACTTTTCAAGTGCCTCCTGCAGCAACAGGTGCAATAAATGTCGGCTACCTAGTGAGTCTGGCCATGTTTTTACCCGTTTCGGGTTGGCTGGGTGACCGGTTTGGCACAAAACGTGTCTTCTTATTTAGTTTAATGACGTTTACGATTGCTTCTTTATTGTGTGCAGTGGCACCTAACCTTTTTATGCTTAATGTATTTCGTGTGATTCAAGGTGCTGGTGGAGGATTACTTACACCTGTGGGAATGGCTATTCTTTTTCGAACATTTTCACCAGCAGAACGTCCAAAAATTGCTCGTATGCTTGTGCTTCCCATTGCGGTTGCACCAGCGCTTGGGCCGATAGTGGGTGGAATACTTGTAGATTCACTTTCATGGAGATGGATTTTTTATATCAACTTACCCATTGGTCTATTGGCTATTTTCATAGGTCTATTATTTTTACATGAGCATGTGGAAGAAAAACCAGGGCGTTTTGATATAAAAGGTTTTCTCTTATCTGTACCAGGCTTTTCGATGTTGATCTATGCATTAACACAGGGTGCTTCAAAAGGGTGGAACGCTCCTGAAGTCGTCATTACGGGAGTGATTGGTCTTATATTAATGGTAGTGTTGTGTGTCGTGGAATGGAATACAAGTGAACCGATGCTAAACTTACGGTTGTTTAAAGATCCTGTGTTCCGAAATATGTGTATGATTTCATTTTGTTCGGCAGCCGCATTATTTGGGATGTTGTATGTGTTTCCCTTAATGTATCAGAATGCATTACAAGCTTCGGCTACGGATACAGGGTTAACAACATTTCCTGAAGCACTAGGGTTAATGCTTTCTTCCCAAATGCTTCCTCATTCATTAAAAAGACTAGGTGTCAAACGATTAATGATTGTTTCATTGATAGGATCTATCGTTGTCTTTACACTAATTGCAATCTCAGTCTCTGCAAACCCTTGGTTTATTCGTTTTCTTATGTTCAATGTTGGGATATTTTTAGGGCATGCGGTTGGAGCAGTACAGGCAACTGCATTTCATAACATTTCTCTTTCTTCTATGGGAAGAGCGACGACTTTGTTTCAAGTGCAAAATCGTTTAGGATCAGTAGTAGGTGTAGCTATTCTAGCAAGTGTGATGGGAGTAATGGAGGGACAAGTGGGAAGTCAACAAATCGATTTAATGACGTATCAGTGGTCATTATTTGGTTCTGCAATATTTTTATCCCTTGCTCTTGTTGTAGCAATTAACTTGAAGCAGCTGGATACAGTACCTACAAAAGCGATGCCTGTAAAAGCTCCAGCTAAAGCCAATTAATTTGTAATAATTAAGTGTTTATAAGCTCTACGCAAAGAAGAGGTTCTGATAAATAAGGGAGGATATCAATATGTATGTACAAATAAAAAAGATAAAAGTGACAGAAGGTAATGCAGAATTATTTGTTCAACGCTTTTCAAAAGAAGGCATTATTGAAAAGCAGGATGGTTTTGTAGATCTACAAGTTATGGTGAAAAAAACTAGAAAAGAAGAAGAAGTCATTATTATGGTTCGCTGGGAATCATACGACTTATGGAAAAAGTGGGAGACAAGTGAAGAGCATTTAGCAGGTCATCGAGCGAATCGTGGAAAACCAAAACAAGATTATGTAATTAGCTCTGAGAACGCTTACTATGATCTAAAGGTGAATAAAAAACACAGTAGCAGATAATAGAAAAGCTTTACAATGTGTGATAAAGGGGATGATATCATTGTCTAGCATGATGGGTTTGAAAGATCGGATTGACGAGATTGATAAAGAATTGTTACATCTTGTGTATAAAAGATGGGAACTGGTTCGGGAAGCCGATCAAAACATTAGCCCGAATATGGGATATACTTCCATGGATAGTTGGACACGATTTGTAAATGATTTTTCCGATACCGATCGGGCAAAAGCAATTAAACACTTTATGACGGAGTGTGGGAATTTCAAGTGGGAGTCAAATAATGGAGTAGAAACACAGCAAAGAACCATGCTATATTCTCGAGAGTATCAACCAGAGAATACAGTAGTTAAGGTAAATGGAATATCAATTGGAGATGGCTCTTTCAGTTTTATTATGGGACCATGTGCAGTAGAGAGTGAAGAGCAAGTCTATCAAGTTGCAGACAAACTAAAAAAAAAAGGTGTACGATTTTTAAGAGGTGGAGCGTATAAGCCACGGACATCTCCTTATGATTTTCAGGGCCTTGGTCTAGAAGGCTTAAAAATACTGGCTAAAGTAGCGCGAAGGAAAGGTATGTCTGTGGTTACTGAAATCATGTGTGAAGAGCAACTTTCTGCTGCATTGCCATTCGTAGATGTCATTCAAGTGGGCTCGCGCAATATGCATAACTTCCCTTTTTTAAAAGCGCTTGGCCGGACAGATAAGCCAATTTTACTTAAAAGGGGACTTTCGGCAACAATTGAAGAATTTAAATTGGCTGCAGAATATATCCTGTTAGAGGGAAATGCTAATGTGATTTTATGTGAGCGAGGTATTAGAACCTTTGAAACTGCAACTCGTAATACATTAGACATTTCGGCTGTGCCGATTTTATTACAAGAAACACATTTACCCGTTATTGTAGATGTTACGCATTCGACAGGTCGAAAAGATTTATTAGCTGCAGCAGCCAAAGCTTCAATAGCCATTGGTGCTGTAGGTGTTATGGCTGAAGTACATCCGAACCCATCAGCCGCTTTATCGGATGCCAAACAACAAATGAATTTTAATGAATTGGATCTCTTTATGAAAGATATCCACGACTATATGTATTCAAAGGTGTAAATGGATCATTGCCCTTTGAATAGAAAGTTGAGGAGGAAAGACTTAACCTGTTTTTGAAAACGGCTCTTTGTAAGCTAAGAGCCGTTTTTCTGTACGTCTAGTAACACTTCTCGTCGACTTAAGACTCACGATTTTTGGAAGGGAGAATAATGGGATAGTTTCATCCACTAATAAAAATTCATAATAATAAATCTAATGAAAATATCAATCATTTATAGATCAGTAATGTCAAGATGATTCACGAGTAAACATTTAAAATGTTTATATTATAATGATTTTATAGGAAAAATAAGTTAGGGAAGAGGCCGCCATTTAGAGACACTAGCCACAGAAATCGACTCTTTATTCAGAGAAGAGCTTGACTTGTGCAAATACCCGTTATCTAAACAAGATAGGGGGATAACGCACTATCAATGTTTATGGTTATCAAGAGTTGAAACGAATTGTATAAGCTAACAACGTAAGTGTTCTGTATAATGGATGAAATTAGTCGCTTATAAAAAAGGGAATTTCATCACATGTAGTGGAATCTCCTACAGATTCCACGGTGTTTGATCTGTGATCGAAGTAAATTCATGGGTATTATTTGTGTTTTTGTTCAATAAACCGTAAGGCTCTACTTAATATGGTAGGAACAACAGATAGGTGATTTTCTTCTCCAGCATTATAAAACCCTACTTTAAAGTAAGGGTGTGTAATGGAGGTTAACTGATCGTATAAAACCTTTGCGTCATGAATCATATGATCTCTCTCTAAGGCACCAACGGATAAAAAAAGGCCAATCTTAGAATTGAGAGATGGCAGGAAAGCCGAGAAACTACTATTTCTTTTTAGGATGTTTCTATCATTCCACCATATGGAAGGGCTGCTTGCAAGATAGGTTTGAAAACAGTTAGGTCTGGAATAAAGAATCTCTAAAGCCAATAATCCACCAAGAGAATGACCAAAAATAGATTGCTGGTTTTGGTCCACAGGGTATTTCTGGCTAATAAACGTTTTTAACTCGTTTTCAATAAAAGATAAAAAGTACTCTGCACCACCCGTTTCCGGCCAATCCATGCCTTTAGGATGAGGAGGTAAGTTTTCCTTTGTTAGGAAAGTAAAATCATAAAATCGACGCTTATGTTCAAAATCTTGATCATTCGGATATCCAATACCTACCACAATGGAAGGTGGAATTTTTGTTCTATCGGGTCTTGTTGATTGGAGTCTGACTTGTTCTTTCACAGTGTAAAAAAATGCGTTACCGTCTAACACGTAGATAACGGGAAAACCTGCTATGGGAGGTTCAACTTTAGGAACTGAAACTAAAATATGATAGGGTAGATTTTTATGTTTGGATTGTACATGCCAATAGGTTATAGGGTTAGAGAGTGGTTCCGTTTCTTGAAAAACATGGTTCATGTGGTATCATTCCTCCTTGTTCTAAACAGGCAGAGTACTTTCGTATCCATAGCAAACGGGTGAACCATTATGTGGATCAGTCATTACTCGAGCACGAATCTGAAAAACCTGTTCTAAAATCTCTGTTGTAATCAGTTGAGCGGGGGTTCCCTTTGCAACAATGCTCCCTTTTTTCATAGCGACAATCTCATGCGAAAATCGAGCAGCATGGTTAATATCATGTAAAACCATAACAATTGTACAATGAAAGTCAGCATTTAAGCGTTCTATAATTTGTAGTACTTCTAATTGATGAGCGAGGTCCAAAAATGTTGTTGGTTCATCCAATAAAATAATCTCTGTTTTCTGTGCTAGTGCCATAGCCAGCCATACTTTTTGTCTCTGTCCGCCTGATAAATTATGGAGTTGTCGATCTCGAAAAGAGAGCGTGTGGGTGATTTCCATCGACCATTCAATAATATCCTTATCTTCCGAGGTCAGCTTATTTATATTCTTTAGATGAGGATATCTTCCATAGGATATGAGCTCTTCTACATTTAGCTCAGAAGGTGCTATTGGATTTTGAGGAAGAAGAGCTAGGTGCTTTGCAATTTTTTTTGTTGGAATTGTTGTGAGTTCTTGGTCCTGTAAATAAATTTTTCCACTTTTGGGTTTTAAGATACGGCCTATAGTTTTAAGAAGTGTTGATTTTCCACATCCATTTGGACCAATAATGCTAGTTACGACTCCTTTTTTGATATCTAAGTCTAAGTCTTGAAAAACTAAATTTTGCTCATAACGGGTTGTTGCTTTTTGTACACTTAGGATACTCATACTAAATCCCTCCTATTTTTTAACTTTGATTAACAAATATAGAAAATATGGGACTCCAACAATTGAAATTACAATTCCTACTGGTAATTCAATGGGGCTGAAAATTGATTTTGCAATATAATCACTTGTAATAACAAGTAGCGCTCCAATGATACCACTAATAGGTAAAGCATAGCGATGCTTTATTCCGACAAGTTGTTTTGCAATATGTGGAGACATTAGACCAATGAACCCAATGCTGCCAGATACAGAGACACATGCGCTAACCAACCCTACACTACTTAGTAATAAGATGGATTGCTCTTTTTCCACTGAAACACCAAGGTTTTTTAAACTGGTTTCTTCTAATTGAAATAAGTCGAGTAAATATGCTTTTCGAAAAATAATAGGAATGAGAAGGAATAACCAAGGGAAGATGGATAAAATATAGTGCCAATTTGCATTGTAAACACTACCGGAAATCCACACTGTAGCCATTTCAAAGTCAGTAGCTTTCATCTTCAGTGATAAAAACACGGTGAATGCACCAAATCCTGAACTAATTGCAATTCCTGAGAGTAATAAGCGTTGTGGCTCGATTCGTCCTGCTTTCCACGAAAAAAAATAAATCAATGTGGTTGCGACGATTCCACCAATGAGACCAAAGAGAGGTTGGATCATAATAGCTTGCCAACCAGTATCACTAATCTGATATTGAAAGAAAAACATAAAAACGACGATGGCAGCCCCTGCTCCAGCGTTAATTCCTAATATGCCAGGATCAGCTAAACCGTTTCGTGTAATCCCTTGAACGACCGCTCCAGCTATTCCAAGTGCAAATCCGACTAATCCTGCAAGTAGAATTCTGGGTAGTCTAAAGTCAAAGATGACCGCATCATGCTCTGGACTAGAATTGAGACGCAGAAGCGTATTAAATACTTCGCGAATTGTAAGATCGAATGTGCCACTTGTGAGGCTGATATAAATCATGATGAAAATGAACAAAATGGTTATGAAAAGTATACGTACATAGCGAAAGCGTTCCGGGTTAATCATGGCTCTTTCCTCCTTTGATGCGAATTAAATAAAGGAAGAAAGGGATACCAATCATGGATGTTACTACTCCTATAGGTGTTTCAAATGGGTAGTTCACAAACCGGCTGAGCACATCGCATAATGCTAAAAATACTCCACCTATTATACCCGTACATGGAATGATCCACTTATAATCGACTCCTACTAGATAACGTGTAATATGTGGAATAATCAGCCCAACAAACCCTATCTTTCCTACTAGTGCAACAGCAGTCCCTGTTAACAAAATGACAGCTAGCATCGCCATACCTTTGACAAGGGTGGTGCGTTGCCCTAATGTTGTTGAAATGTCTTCTCCTAACGAAAGAATGGTAATTGATTTACTAATAATCAATGCAATAAGGATTCCGATAAGGCCAAACCATAAGCCAAACTCGATTGAGGCGATATCCATCTGATGTAATCGTGCATGATACCAAAAGCTTATATTTTGAGAGATTTGAAAATAAGAAGCGATAGCTGCCGAGATGCCGCTTAAAAATGAACCAATCACTGTGCCAATTATGGCTAATCGAACGGGAGATAAACCATGATGTAAAAAAAATCCAAAACCAAATACGATACTTGCTCCTAATGCAGAGCCGAGCATTGAAAATATAATTAATTCAAGTGGAGTTGGAGAAGGAATAAACACCATACAGAGTGTGATGACAAATGCTGAACCGTCTGTCACTCCCATAATAGAAGGGGATGCAAGATAATTCCTTGTCATACCTTGCATAATGGCGCCTGATATTGCGAGCAATGCTCCTACAAGTAAGGCTCCTAAAACACGAGGTAGCCTAGATGTTATAATAATTGCATGATCAACGTTTTCTTGGTCATAATGAAAAAAAGCATTCCATACGGTGTAAAAATCAATAGATTTAGCACCGTATAGAATCGAGAGTATTACGGTTGTAATAATTAATATAGGTGATGTTATGATAATTGTTTTTATAGTGTTTTTTTTATTTATCATAATAGGAATGTACCTAACTTTATTTTGTTGACATAGCTTTTACAGCTGCGTCAATAAACTTGCTTTTGCTCCAAGCTGTACCACCTTGAGCCATCGGATCCACACTATTTATATAAACTTGGTTATCTTTGACGGCTTGGATATTTTTCCATATCGGATTGTTTTGCAATTCTTCAAGTGCTTTTGGGCTTTTTGAGTTTTCGTGTTCAGCAAATTGTAGAAATAAGTAATCTGGGTTCAATTCTGCAAATTTTTCTAATGAAATCATATCTTGAGCTTTTACAGCTTTTATTTCTTTTGGAATCTTAATCCCTAGATCATTATAGAGAACAGGGTTTAAATAGACATCGGAATGATAAAGGTAGATATTACCGCGTCGGATACGTGCAACGACAACCTTTTTATCACCAATAGACTCTTGGATTGACTGTTGTATTTCTGCTGCTTTGTCTTTATATTCTTTAATCACTTGATCAGCTTGATCTGTTTTACCTGTAAGTTGACCCATCAATTTAAGGTTGTCTTCCCAATTGATTGAAACGTGAGATACTGGAATCATAGGCCCAATTTTTTCTAACTTTTGTTTTACATCAGGCTGGAATTTTGTTGTTCCTAAAATAACATCAGGTTTTAACGATAAGATTTCTTCATAATTGGGTTGCATTTTTTCTCCAATTGATTTGGCACCTTGCAAATCACTAGCTAAGTATTCGGGGAGCTTACCTCCAATTGTAGTCGCTCCTATTGGTTTTACTCCAAGAATGGCCGCATCTTCCATAGCTTCTAAGCTTGCAGTTACAATTTTGTCAGATGGTTTAGGTAAGGTGTATTCTTTTTCTAAATATGTAACTGTCTGTGTTTCAGATTTCTGAGCTTCATTTTTGTCAGTGCTTTCTGTGATTGTCTCTGCATTATTGCTACAAGCCACTAGTAGTAAAGAAAATACCACGATGAGGCTCGATAAATAATAGAATTTGCTAAATTTCTTCATAAGTTCTCCTCCAGAACAATCTAGTATTTAATCAGGTCTTCATCTATTCCTTTGTCCAAGCTAAAATGGAATAAAGTGTAATGCAAATAACTCCTCAATGCACATACGCTTTGATTAATGTGTAGTAAAATGGATAGCCCATATTTGCACTCATCCATATTAACACCGCACAATAAACAATAGTGATAATCATTATCAATGATACATATAAAAATGCCTATAGTCAATATAAGCTTAAAAATTAACCTTAATAGAGATGAATAGATAAATAAATAAATATTAAATAACTTGAGGTGAGAAAATCGCTTTGTAAAAATTGGATTATCGTAGCTCAAGTAAGGTTGTGCCTATGTTTGAAGCGCTCACACGGTAGATATTCTCTGGCTGTCACTACCGTAGGAGCAACGCTTCCATCTACCATGCTTCACTTTGATCCTAAGGTTTTTTAGGTCATCCAACTTTAATTGGATATTTTTGTTAGCATATTTGCTCATGTGCTGTAAAATATAATATTTTGATTCATGTATGATGAATTTGCGAAAACGGACAACCGTACAATGGACGATGTAAGAGTAAAAACTGGGTACAAATGAAACTCTTAAAATTAGATGAGTGATTCAGAAATGAGCGTGTTTGATTACGTTTATAGGGTGGGTTTTATAACAGAAATACTTAAAAACTAAATTTTACATTAAATTGGTTATTATTAATCTTAAAATATGCCCTATTGATAAAGAAAAGCAATACATTTATTAAAGGTTAAGGGCTATGGTATGGCTGAATCTGTACAATCATGAGATGTTTTTTATAAAAAATTTTGCGAAGATCTTTTTATCACTGGATATGTACAAGACATAATAATAGTTGGTAAATAAAAGGATATAACAATCAAGTAGGAAATACTCCCCTAATTTTATATTATTATAAATATTTAAAAATATGAATAGATTATATATGCATCTACAATATGTAAATAGTATTTAAGGCTTGATTATGTGTATTTTTAGATAATCACATTTTGATTAAGTTAACGATTTTTTAACTTCTGTTTGCTTAAGGGCTACGATATAAATGGTGGAATTTCCAATTAGATACGTTTTGTCAAAGTCCAAAAGGTTGATGAGGACACTTTGACCACCTCTGTACAATATGTATGCAGGAAGTAGGTCGGGCTATTATATCATTTACGATGGTGAGGTGTTTTTTTATGGATTGAGTATGCATGTACTTATGCAAAAGCCGAGTTGATGATGAAGCAGAGGCCCATTGTGAAGAGACACAATGACCAAGCATAAAAAGGAATTCCTTCTAATTGCTAAAAACCAAAAGCTAAACACTTTATATAGTCTATCACGCAATTGTTTCAGGTTAAAGCCTGCTCAGTCGTCCAGAAATGATACAGCTATTACATGAAGATAAAAGTAAGAAGTGTGAAGCTTTGCTTGTTAAGGAACGGATTAATTGGGGCATGGGGATATGTGTGAGCAAGGGATTATACAAGGAATTTTCCAGAGTTCACGCTAATTGTTTATCCTAAAATTCAGGTATCCATAACACACACGTTAACTTATACACCATTGTCGCAATCATCTCTAAATGTGCAAACTCTTCCGTTCCGATATCGGTTAGTAAACCTTTTACTTTATCAGGTAAGGTATATCGTTGATTCAGGTAACGTAAAGCTGCTGCTAGTTCACCATCGGCACCACCATATTGCTCTATTAAATATTTAGCCAGCGTAGGATTGCACTGGCTTACACGTACAGGATACTGTAATTTCTTCTCATAAACCCACATAGAAATACTACCCTCCTTAGATTTCCCATGGCCAGGGGCCTGTATTCCAACCATTTGGATATTGATTGAAACTATGTCCATAATTCATAAGTGGACCGTAACAGGACTCATAGTTGTGGGCAATCTCAGTTCTTTTTTGTGCATACCAATTGTATTGCTTTAACGCATCTGGATCGTTTGGATGTGTATCAAGATAAAGATTAAGTTCTAGGAGTACGAAATCAACTTCTTGCAATTGTTTCAGCATGCGTAATTGTTGTTCTGTCTGTTGTTTGTCCATTAGTCTCCTCCTTTACCACTTGCTTGATCATAAGGACTGTAAAAAATAGGCCACAAAGTGCCATAACGTAATGCTTGCTTTGGAGAATATTGAGGTAAGTGAGGAGGTTGGAAGCCGACATATTGGTTAGGAGCTACAATATACGATCGTCTGTAAATTGGAGGACAAGGGTCATATGGACTTGCATAGGGATACCAATAACGAATCTGATCTAAATAAGGATTGGGTGGTTTTGCACCAGGTTGAGGTGATTGGGTCACTTTCATCACTCCTTGTAGTTTCAAATTAATTCCTATGATAAGAAAATGACTTTAAGTTATGTTTATGTGTAGCCTTACTGTTCATTCCACCCTTAATATCCATATTTTCCTATGCATGGTTTTCTCCGAAAATCACATTCTATAGGTAGAAACAAACGAGGAGGTGAACAACATGCAAACACAACAACCGCAACAAAATCGTCAAAGTAGCTCTAACCAACTAGTTGTGGCAGGAGCTGCACAAGCACTTGATCAAATGAAGTATGAGATTGCTCAAGAATTTGGTGTACAGCTTGGACCTGATACTACAGCTCGTGCAAACGGGTCTGTCGGTGGAGAAATTACAAAACGTCTTGTGTCTATGGCGGAACAATCGTTATCTGGTGGGCAATACTAACAATTGAATAATTGGATTTAGGGGAGTGGTGATGACCATTCCCCTTCTCTCTTTCAAGGGATTGACAAGGAGAGCTATTGAATCATTTCTGTTCCTTAGCTTATACTTAAAGCATCTTGTACAAGTTGAAGGAGCAAATAGATATGAAAGTTTTCCCGCATGCCTGTAAGATTAATATCCATCGATCGGTTCGAGAGATGACAGCTGATAAGTTGCAAGCTTTACTTAATCGACTGCTGAGTGAGCAACAAATGACATTATTTGGCTCGCTTGATATTGACAAAGAAGAGTTGAGAATTTATGGATATATGCAAACTGCTGATATAAATGAAGAGACGGATCAAGCGTTATTCGAATTTATTACACTTGAAGATCAAACAAGAATGGATATAAAAGAGAGCTTTGATCAATTAAGGATTAGTCATGAAGCACATTTTGATATTATCGATGAAAAATATGGGGCACTTTCTTATGGTGTGCATTACCTTACATTTGAAAACAAGCAAGATGAAGGTGAAACGACTTACTTCTTGGCCGAAACGGATGGCGTTTCTGAGCCCCTTGCTTGTGTTGCGGAGTTTTGGCCCAAAGTAATGGAATTAGGAAGAGATACGGATTTTGGGACAGGTTGCACTTCATCTATAGATTTCCGAGAACAATTAAAAAATATGTAAGGGGCTTAGTCCATCTCCTAAGATCAGTAGTGTGGATCAACCAAAATACATGTCGATTTATATGATGAAATCATACAGATTAAGACGCCTTTCATAAGATCAACTTTCACAAAGAGGCTGTAGCATTTCCGCTACAGCCTCTTTTGGTTTTCGATGGGTAAACAACGTGTGCATCTCCCTATCGGTTACATACAACTATTGGTAAGTCGACTATGACAAAGGAGAGAGATTAGTGGAACAAAAACCTTCACTACAACCGTTTGTAGATATGATTAATTCTTTGACTGGTCAAGAAACGATGACCCCTCAAAAAATGAATCAATTTTTACAGGGGGCAAAACGTCGATATGATAAGGCGGGAATGGATGGGTTTATAAACTATTTGCAGAAAATGATTCAAGCGCCTGTTTCAGATGATTATATAAAAAATATTACCAATCAAATGAAAACACCGGAGGGGTTAAAAGATTTGGTGAAGAATATGGATGTCCCCCTCGATATTCCTGTGAAACATAATAATAAAAAGGTCAACCTTCGGAATAGAAAAAAAGGAAATTAAATTTTTGATCTCCTATTCTTCATTACATCCGATACAAGCTGGCGTAATCCTGGTGTAGAGACCATATTAAAAAAAGGATCTAGGTTTTGTGTGCTTTTACTGGTACTGCTACCTGAAACAGGTTTGGTTTTTGCTCCGTCTTGGGCTTTTGCTTGTGTCTGGTTTAACTTGGCTAGAGAAGTAATTAGTTGTTTAAGTACATCTCGATTTTTAGAGGCGACAGATAGTGTCTGAAGTGCTTGCATAAATTCATCGGCTTGACCAGCTCGTTTTGAAAATAGGTTTGTGATGCTCTGTAGCTCTTTTAAAGATAATCCTTCAGAAGAGCCAGAAGTAGCGTTTGTCTCCTTCTTGTTTTGTTGATTCACTTTGTCACTCAGCTCCTATCCAGTTCAAGTTAGTTAACTATATTCACACAGAAAAGAAAGAGTGAAAGTGGGAGTGAAGCGTATGATTAATCCACATTGGTTACTCCCCACAATGAGAGTAAATCAAAACCATACAAGGGTGAAAATGAGGAAAATATTTAACATAAAAAGTGGGGTTCACTTAGACCGCTATTTACAAGAAATGAGAAGATCAGGTGTGCACCCAATTCGTTATCTCTCTCATTTGGGTATGATGATCGGGGAGTATGTTTCACCGACATCTTCATATGGGATTGAAAGACATCCTGATATTGAGCACATGGAGGCAGATATACGAATTACCATTAATGAACCTTATATAGGTGATGTAACAATGATTCAACAGCAGACATTGCCGTGGGGGATTGAACAGATACAAGCTCCTAAGGCATGGTCTTATTCCAGAGGTAACGGGGTACGAGTTGCGGTGATTGACACTGGTATAGCAAGTGAACATCCGGCAGTTCGCGATAATTATCGAGGCGGAATTAATATATTGTCTCCTTATTATGCTCCAAAAGATTATAATGGTCATGGTACGCATGTAGCGGGCATCATAGCGGGGCGTGATGCAGATTTAGGATTAACAGGGGTTTCACCACGAACACATATCTATGCTGTAAAAGCCTTTAATCGGAAAGGAAGTGCCAACCTATCTGACTTATTAAGCGCTATCAATTGGTGTATTGATAACAATATGCAAGTGATTAATATGAGCTTTGGCATGGAAAAGCTGAGTGAATCATTACGACAAGCGATCCAAATCGCGTATCAGAAAAAAATCATCATGATTGCTGCAACAGGAAATCGCGGATTCACTTCAAAGATCGACTTTCCAGCTCGTTATAACGAAACAATTGGCGTATCTTCAATTTCAAAAGAAGGCAAACTTTCGACGTTTAGTAATATGGGTCAAGGATTTGATATCGCAGCTCCAGGTGATAAAATACCGTCTGCATGGTTAAATAATACCAAGAGAGATATGAGTGGAACTTCGATGGCCGTTCCGCATGTAAGTGGAACTGTAGCACTACTCCTTTATTTAAACCGTAATCTATCCCCAGAAAACATGCGCCATTTATTGAAGAAATCTTCTAAATCATTACAAAAGAAAAATCGAATTCCTACGCTTAATGCTTATCAGGCTGTTCAACTATATGATAAATCATATCGATGACCAATTAGAGCTGCTTCGACAACGAAGCAGTTTTTTACATAGGTTCATCTTTAAATATATGGTAGACTAAGAGAGTTCAAATTTAGCTAAACATGTATATGCCATATGAGGTGGATAAATGAAACGCTTAAGCCTTTATTTTTTTAATGGATTGTTGGTTATCCTTCCGATTGCATTAACCATCTATTTATTGCACTATTTCTTTAATCTCATCAATGGATGGGGTGTATACTGGTTAGGTAGCTTTCCAGATCAATGGAAATTTCCTGGAATCGGCATGATTATCATCATTTTATTTGTGTTGTTCGTCGGATTTTTAACCAGAATCTGGGTTACAAAGAAGCTGATCGATTGGTTAGAGGGGTTGATTGGACGGGTTCCTTTAGTTAAAAGTTTGTTTCAACCCTTGAAAGATACCATTACATCACTTTTTGGGGAGAAAAAATCGTTTGATACAGTGGTCTTAGTACCTCTTGCAGATTCAAAACGTCTCGGGTTTTTAACTGTGAAAACACCTATTTTTAATACACATGACGGAAAAGAGTATGTAGGTGTTTATTTTCCACAAAGTATGCAGTTCGCAGGAGATTTACACTGGTATTTGCGCGAACAGGTAGAAGTTATAGATATCACAGTAGATGAGGCTTTACGAATTTTGATATCAGCAGGAGTAGCTAAAAAATAAATCATTCCATCTGCTTGGGGCAGATGGAATGATTGGGAAACCGTGATCTAGTACTGATTAGGCTGATTTTGCGTAGCATTTTGGTTACGGTTTTTAGCCGCTTGAGATTGCTGGTTTTGTTGGCGCACTTGTTGTGCGTTTGTTTCAGAAGCATACTCTTCTTGATAGCTGTTGTAACCACCAGCACTTTGAGCAGCTTGTTGATTTTGTTGACGCACCTTTTGTGCGTCTGTTTTTGAAGCTTGTGGTTGTTGTTGATTGTAGTTTGCCATGTGTATCACCTCCCCGTCAAATATCATGCCCCCTTCTGCATTTAATATTCTTTTTTTTATGAGAGGAAAATAGAGATGAAAATGAACGATAAATTCATAATGTACGGGCTAAAGCTATTGCCGAAGAAAAGATTATCCCGCTTTATCGGTAGTATGGCTAGAAAGTCCTTTAGTCGTCACTTTATTCGTTTATACATGCGCCTTTTCTCAATTGACCTATCGGATGTGAAAAAACCCATTCATGAATTTGAGCATTTATTAGACTTTTTTATCAGGGAACTAAAGCCAGGCAGTAGGCCGATCGCATCGGATCAGAATGCAATTGTGAGCCCAGTTGATGGAGTGATCTCCCAATTTGGTACGATTCGTAATGGGGAACTCATTCAGGCAAAAGGGATTAACTATACATTAGAAGAACTACTAGACGGAAATCGAGCATACATTGACCAGTTCAATGGTGGGCAATTTATAACCATATATTTAAGTCCAAAAGATTATCATCGCATTCACGCCCCTGTTTCTGGACAAGTAAAGCAGATTTCTTACTTTCCGGGCGCACTATA
The DNA here is from genome assembly GCF_014773435.2 of Polycladospora coralii. Lineage (GTDB taxonomy): Bacteria > Bacillota > Bacilli > Thermoactinomycetales > Thermoactinomycetaceae > Polycladospora > Polycladospora coralii. The sequence continues at coordinate 284,085 of NZ_JACXAG020000002.1, forward strand.
TCCTGTAAATGAAGCGGGGGTACGCTTAATTCCAGGATTATTTGCGAAAAATGAACGCTTGGTTACATTTATTGAAAGAGAGAGTGGTCCTGTTGCATTAATTAAAGTAGGGGCAACGAATGTGGGGAGTATTCGTTTATCTTTCGATGATGAGATCATTACCAATCCCGCACGGGAAAAGCAGAAGCTAGATAAATTATATCAACCCCCCATTCCATTTGCTAAAGGTGATGAGGTAGGCTGGTTTGAATTTGGATCAACCATTATTTTGTTATTTAGACCAAATCAAATGAAGTGGATGAACGCTATTGAAGAAGGCAAATCAGTTCGAATGGGTGAGTGTATTGCTCAATCGGATATCTCGAATTCATAAGAAGTAGATGAATGGGTAACCCTAAGACTGGTGATTTGAAGATGAAAATCTTAGGGAATATTGATCGCTTGGATAAAGAAGCATGGTTATTACTACTTGAAAATGGCCTATTTCACATTGCAAGTGCACTTTCAGACACTTTTGTAAACGTATATTTGTGGAAAATTAAACACGACTGGATACTGATTAGTTGGTTTAACTTTACCCATTACTTAGTTGGGGCACTTACTTTTATTTTAGCTGGATGGTTAACCAAAAAGGTAGATCGTGTTATCGCTGTGCGCCTTGGGGTGCTCATGTTATCGATTTTTTATGTAAGTGTACTATTTCTTGGAAAACAGTCCGTTCACTATGTTATTTTGCTTGGGGTAATAAAAGGACTGGGGTCTGGCTTTTTTTGGATGGCCTATAATGTTCTTTATTTCGAGATTACTGAAAGACACAATCGTGATATTTATAATGGAATAAATGGGCTTATCTATTCAACTGCGGGAATTATTGCACCCTTTATATCGGGGCTCATTATTACGAAGATTAATCATTTCACAGGCTATCGCATCATATTCTCCATCTCTCTATCTGTTTTTATAGCGGCCGTGTTTGTTAGTTTTTTATACAAACGACGACACGCAAATCGATCCTATCAATTGAAAAAGGTGATTGATCTTTTAAAAGATAAGAAAAACCATTGGTATTGGGTTAGTTTAGCGATGGTTGCACAAGGATTACGTGAAGGTAGCTTTATCTTTTTAATCGGGCTTTTGGTCTATGTAACCACAAAAAGTGAGCTTACTTTAGGGACTTATTTAACGATTGCATCACTAGTTTCTTTGCTGTCTTTTTATGTTGTAGGTAAATATTTAAAACCAAAAAGGCGGAATGCATTTATTTTTTTAGGTACCCTGATGATGGCATTTGCTTCAGTGCCTTTAGCTTTTCATGTAAATCAATGGACTGTATTTATTTTTGGAGTTGGCTCAGCGCTTTTTTATCCTTTTTATATGTCTCCCCTTACCTCTACCGTGTTTGATGTGATCGGTGAGAATCAAGACACGGCTAATTTAAGAATTGAATATGTGGTGGTACGAGAGTTGGCACTCACACTTGGAAGACTGGTAAGCATACTCCTATTTATCTGGTGGGTGAATGAGTCTTCAAGCTTGTTACACATCAGATGGTATGCTTTTGTGATCGGGTTTGTCCAATTATTTGCATGGTTAGCCATAAGAAAAGTACCATTGCTTGCAGAGTCTTTTTCGAGACCCAATCGTTAAAAACCGCTTTTAATCTTTTCACGGATTAGAAACGGTTTTTGCTTTTTTATATATGAAGTCACGTAAATCGATATACAGAGAAGTGGATGTAATAGGGATTGAAATCGAAATATGGTAAGATGAGGGTATATAGAATACATATGAGGAGGTTAGGCATGTTATATTTTGCTTATGGATCTTGTATGGATGAAAAGAGCTTTGCTGAAACTGTTGGAATGAATCATTTTACAACATTAGGCAGGGCTGTTCTATCAGATTACACACTCGTATTTAATTGGTGTAGTCAAAAAAGTGGAACTGGGGTAGCAGACATCATACCGAAACCCGATGAATGGATGGAAGGGGTATTATATCAGTTAGATGATCTTGCCTTACCACCATTAGATCGACGCGAGGGTGTCCATGAAGGGATTTATTACAGAAAGCGTATACAGGTAAAGTACAATCATCAAGATCTTAAAGTAATGACCTATTCAGTAGTCAATAAATCAGATCAAGAGATCAAACCAAGCGTCTCTTATTTACAAAAAATTTATAATGGTACAAAAAAGCACTTGAGTCCAAATTACTTACAAAAATTAGTGGAAAAATGGGAAAAACAATTTGGCATTTCTAGCTTTAGAGGATAAGATAATAAGAACATATTGAGGGAGGGAAGTGTAGTGATGGATGTTAAACAGATAGTCAGTGAACAGAAAAAGTTTTTTGATCAAAAAGGAACACGTGATATAGAGTACCGTATCCGTAATTTGGAAAAATTAAGGGATGCGATTAAACGTTATGAACCAGATATTGTTAATGCGATAAAAAAAGATCTAAATAAGTCTGAATTTGACACTTATTTGACTGAGATTGGGTTTGTGCTTTCAGAAATTAAACATACGATTAAGCATTTACGTCGATGGGCAAAACCTGAGCGTGTAGGGACTTCTAAGCTATTATTAGGATCAAAAAGTACTATTTATAAAGAACCTTACGGTGTAACCCTGATTATTTCACCATGGAATTATCCCTTTCAGCTATTAATATCACCGCTAGTCGGTGCGATTGCTGCAGGGAATTGTATCATCATGAAGCCATCAGAATTTACTCCACATGTTTCACAGTGTATCGGTCAGATGATTGAAGGGATTTTTGACCCCCATTATATTACTGTAATTGAGGGTGATGCTGAAGTTAGTCAAGCCATTATGAAAGAACCTATTGATCATATTTTCTTCACAGGAAGTGTGCCAGTAGGGCGTATCATTATGGCTGAAGCAGCTAAAACATTAACACCGCTTGTGTTGGAGCTCGGTGGTAAAAGTCCAGCTATCGTAGAGTGTGATGCCAATCTAAAGTTGACAGCTAAACGCTTAGTTTGGGGAAAGTTTGTCAATGCTGGTCAAACATGTGTTGCGCCAGATTATTTGTTGGTACATGAGCGAGTGAAGGATGAGTTATTAGTATTGATGAAAGAAGCGATCATTGAATTTTATGGTGATAAACCTTTAGAAAATGAGAACTACACACATATTGTAAATGAAAGACACTTTGATCGTTTAGCAAAGCTACTTGAGGGAGAAAACGAATTTTATTGGGGAGGAGATAAGAATAGAGAAGCGTTAAGTATTGAGCCGACCATAATAGATGGTGTGGATTGGAAGCATATTACCATGGAAGATGAAATCTTTGGGCCTATTCTACCTGTCCTCACTTTTAATGATTTGGACAAAGCGGTTGCCGAGGTCAAACAATTACCTAAACCGCTGGCACTCTATATTTTCTCAGAAGATCGACGCAAACAACAATTTATATTGGAAAGTGTACCCTATGGTGGTGGATGTATAAATGACACCCTGATCCATCTGGCAACGCCACATTTACCTTTTGGTGGAATAGGACCAAGTGGAATGGGTGCTTATCATGGCAAGTTCAGTTTTGATGCTTTTACACATCAAAAGGGGATCGTAAAACAGACGACCCGATTTGACGTTCCAGTTCGTTATCCCTCATTTAAAGACGGATTGAAGTGGTTAAAAAAATTACTATAGCAGATGTATATAGTAAAATCATGTAAATCGATAACTTGCTTTTATGACATGTATTGAATCGATCTAAAAATAGTCATTCAATTGACCGCTTACAGCATACACGATTCTTAAAGTGTAGTTGGGCGGTCAATTATGGATCTAAGATAAAAGATAAAGTTGAATAAATGGAAAATTTATATTTATATAAATAATTCCGTGAACAAATAAACATTAAATAAGTTGACCTTTATTATTTGATCTTGGGAGTGGGATATCCCTGAAGCGATTTGAACGGTGCAAATGAGCTCACAGAGTTACTTTTCGCATAGATAAAAAGGAAATAGGCACGAACTTGTCGAATGTTATTGTAATTTTTATGGATCGAAGATGTTAAGAATGTATATATTGAATAAAATCGGCTTTGTAGAAGGGATGATGTCACATATCAGTATAAAAATTTTTTTGATAATACTTGGATCAATAACGTAAATGTGCTAATATATTCAGCAGTCCATCTGGTGAGCTGATAAGATTTTATTTGGATCCATTTATGCCTGCAAACTCGTGATTTTAATCGTGAGGGAGGGGTATTCCATTCGCTCGTAAACGGTTCAGACGGGTTGTCTGGTGGCTAACAAGATTATGTATAAACTTTAGGAGCTGTGGAGCTAGCCTACTTGGTGATCGTAGGAATCATTCGACTTTAGTCGTGTGAGGTTCATTGTGTATAAAAAGTACCTGTTTGCATATGCATATAAAATTGAAAATACCTGCTCATACAATGTTAATTTTGGATCTTCATTTTTTGAAGTAGTCATTCTTTGTACGAGAACATTTACAAGCCGTAGTTTGCTTCATTTACAAGGAGGAAGTCTAGATGTCACAAAACAACAAAGATGTTTTTTTCACTGAAGAGGGCTTAGAAAAAGTTAAGCAGGAACTGGAGCATTTGAAAATTGAGAGAAGACATGAAGTAGCACAGCGATTAAAAGAAGCAATTGCACAAGGTGACCTAAGTGAGAATGCGGAATATGATTCAGCTAAAGAAGAGCAAGCCTTTATCGAATCACGTATCCATACCCTTGAAAACATGATTCGTAATGCCAAAATCATCAGTCATGAAAACCAAGATAAAGATACGGTTAATGTGGGATCAAAAGTCACCATTCAAGAGGTGCCAGATGGCGAAACTGAAGTTTATACAATTGTAGGTAGCGCAGAATCAGACCCGCTTTCGGGTAAGATCTCAAATGAATCCCCAATCGGCGCAGAATTAATCGGAAAGAAAATCGGAGATATTGCCAATGTACCTGCTCCGGCTGGAACGATTGAATTTAAAATTGTGAAAATTGATTAGACGACATGCCCCTTTTATGAATAAAGGGGCATGTTTAAACTAGATTAGCCATAGAAAGCTAGACCACTTATCTTTTCGTTTTCAGACTTTTTATGATAGGTGCTAACGGTTGTTTAGAATGGAATCTTAACCATTCACCTGTCGGTTTTCTTAGCCACAGTTGATGGGGCTCGTTCCAAGTTTGTGCCGGAATGATGATGACCTCTTTTACAGGAAAAGGAATAGAGGATTGAGTAGGTGACACAAACGGGAAATTGCTCTTAATGAGATAATATTGACTAGGTTGTGAAAATGAAGCAGCGATAGGTTGATCGACAGCAGATAGGATTTTATCAACTTCCGATGATATGACATAAGATTGTGAAACTAACTGTTTATGATGATTATGGATGTGATAAGCTTTGATGGATTCTAGAGAAAGATTGTGGGCTGTAATTGTATCAGGGTTGGATGACAATACAATGCTAAATGATAAGATAATTGAGATATAGTAAATAGCTTGTTTTATACGGATCACCTCATAATAGATTAAATCAGTCGTGTTGCTTAACCAAAATACAGGACGGTAAATTTGAAAAATCCAGTAAATGAATATCCTTGCTGTGAGGGATATCCTATGTGCTTAGCACACATGTACCATTAATTTGGAGCAATTCGTGACCTGATTAAAAAATAGTCACAAATTGCTAGAGAAAATATGTTATTATTATATAGTATGTATAAATTTTAAAACATTATACATGGAATCTTGTAGGTGTAAGTGTTTAGATATAAGGCCTTATTTGCTATGAAGTTTAGTTTTGCATGCCATATTTCGTGGTTTTGATCATTGAATAAACTTGAGGTGCTGATTACCTAAAACACATCATGTTTAGATGATGAAATTGTGAAAAACAACATGTTTCCTAGGAAAGGGAGTTGGTAGTAGTCAGATAGGTGCATACCCAATCCAAAGATCCGTGTTCGTTAATTATTTAAATGAGCCTTGCATTTATTTATACATAAATAAACGATGTAGGAAACCGACTGTGGTAGCATAATTGTGTTCAAAATTTTAATGATTTTGTAATGATTATACACAATAGGGGACAGAAAGGGTGAGATCAACTTGAAGTCGTTAAACTTTGTACATACAGCGGATTTGCATCTTGATGAACCCATCCGTGGCTGGAGGGGGACAAAGGAAGAGGCATGGCAGCGAATGGAGGAGTACCGACTTACTTTCCAGAAAATAATATCGTATGTTGAGGAAAATCAAGTTCCTTTTTTGTTCATTGCGGGCGATTTTCTTGAACATGGTCATGTGAGTCACTCAACTTTTGAATTCGTTCGAGATCAGTTTAAGCGGATTTCAAATACAAATGTATTGATATCACCAGGTAACCATGATCCACTTCGATCTGATTCGATTTACTTGTTAGAAAAATGGCCGGAAAATGTTCAAATTTGTTCTACAAAATGGGAAAAACACGGATTCCAAACGTACAACTTAAATGTGTATGGCAGGGGGTTCTCTGACTTTTCAGAACCAAATTGGATTGTACCTCCTCGTATAGAGAATGAAGGGTATAATGTATTGCTTTTACATGGTGATTATCATAAAACATACACAGGCTCATCCTATTTTCCATTCTGTGAACAGAACATTTTAAACCTATCCATAGATTACGTTGCGTTGGGGCATATTCATAAGGCTACTCAATATCAATTAAATAATCTGCGAAATACAGTGATTCGCTATCCTGGATCACCAGAAGCACTAAATTGGAAAGAGACAGGAACCCGATCGATATCACATATTCGTATTGAAGGTGAAAACGTATCTGTACAAGAAGTTCCGATTCAAACTCGAACCTATGAACGATACATACTGAATATACAAGGTATTAAGACAAAAGAAGGGCTGTTAAACCATATCTTACAAAGTGAAGCATGGGAATTACGAAATGGCTATCATTTGATTGAGTTAAACGGAAGACGGGATCTGGATTTAAAACTAGATCGTTATTCATGTCATTGGCTAAGTGCACAGCTCCTTAAAGAAGGGTTTCATGCTGCACATTTTGTTGACCATACAAAACCTGACTTTGATCTGGCATATTATCGCGCGCAACCAGGTGTGATCGGGATGTTTGTTCAGAAAATGGAAAAAGAGATACGAAATCAACCGGAAAAAAGCAATTTTTATGAGCAGGCTTTATATAGAGGACTTGATGCGTTGTTGTCAAAGGAGAAGATCATGGCATGAAATTAAATCGTGTAAAATTTCGTGGCTTTGGTCGTTGGGTCGATCAAGAATTCCGTTTTGAAAAAGGAATTAACCTGGTGGAAGCGCCAAATGAGGCAGGGAAATCTACCTTAGTACAAGGAATCTTAGCATTATGGTTTGGTAGTAAAAAAGAAGGATCTCTCCTCAGAAAAAAAGCGGATTGGTATGATCGTTATCTCCCATGGGAGTCGGATCAATACGGTGGGGAGATTGAGTATGTATTAAATGAAGATCGTTATCGTTTAATTCGAAATTTAATATTAAAAAAAGAGTCGGAGCAGCTAATTAATTTGACATATGCCAAGGATGTTACGAATGATTATCAGATGGATCGTAAAAAAGATCACCGTTTCCTAGAGACAAAACTAAAGTTGTCAGGTGAAAGTTTTCGTCAGATTGCATGTTTAAACTCGATTACACTTGGACAAGAAAAAAACAGGCAATTACAACATCACGATGCCATGATGGTAGAAAAGTTAAAAAATGCGACAAATCAAAGTGGCCATATCGATGTCCAAGCTACGATTACAGAGATAACAAAGCAAATTAATGATTTGGGTACGATAAAAGCAGAAGGAAAACGGATTGCTCAATTGAACAAAAGCATAGAAGAAAAAAAAGCAAGCCTGGATTTCTTGAAAGAAAAGTATACCCAGTATCATCAGGAAAAAGCAACATTAATTCGTACACAATTGATATGCCACAATCTCGAAACGAAATTAAAGGAATATCGTGTTTATGAAGAAGGATTAAAACAAGAGGAAAAATTACAATATGAAATAACGCATCTACAATCTATACTTAATCCATTTAAAGAGAAAGTGGCACAATATCAAAAAAAATGGGCAGAGATTCAAAAATTAAAAGAGGAGCTAGAGAAAGCGAAACCCCCTCACTTTGTGCAATATGAGGAGTATTACGAGCTCGTACAAAACCAGAAGAGAAGAAGAGAATTAGAAAGCGCAATCGAGGAAATGTCTATTCGCTTACAAGAAAATAAAGTTTCTATAGCAGAAATTACAAATCAACAAGATGGATCGTTTCCATTTGATTGGGAAAAAGCACAAACTGTTTTATATCAATTAAAAGAGTTTAGTAAGCTTGATGTACAAAACCAGGAACTATTGGATCATCTCGAGCTGAATATGAAAGAAGATGCTCCACTAACAGAGTTGCAAAAAGACTTAAATAAACTAGATGAGCTCCGTCGAGAAGAAGCTTCCTATCGTACTAAAAAGAAGGTACTCAATCATCAAATTGCAATAAAAATTGAAAAAGATAGTGAGCCATTACTGGATTCGTCAAATGGAATGAAATGGTTCTATTTTTCAGTAGTTGGATTTATCATTACATTATATGTGATGATAAAAATCCCATTAGCTTTTATATTCCCTGCTATTCTAACCTACTACACCATTACAAAATGGTCCCGACTACGAGAAGGATCTGTTTTACAAAACGAGAAGGATTTAGAAAAATTTAGTGACTTACAATATGATGTTAAAAATCTAGATGATAAATTATGTGTCAACTTCCAAAAACAAGATAATTTGCTAAATAAGTGGAATGTAAAAACAGTGGATGATTTATATCGCAAAAGAGATCTACATCAAGATGCCTCTCGCGTACGGGAGCAAGGAAAAAGAGTTTTAGCGCATAATGAAGCCGAGATGAATCGCATTCGGTATGAAGTGGAGCATTGGATGAGTCCATATGTCAATCAAATACCACAATTTGAAGTGGACAAATATATGCTACTTACTCAATCTATTATTGACGAACAATATCAAAAAAAGGTCGAATTCTCTAGATTGGAAACCGAAAGAAGACAAATTGAAGAAGATTTAAATCATAGTCAAATGAGATTACAAGCATGCATGCATTTTCTCAATGACTGGAAAGTTAGATATGGGGAAGATCGCCTTGAGCAGGTGAAGTTTTGGTTGGAGCAACAAGATATTCAGAATCAGTTATCGATTCGATTAGAAGAACATGAAAAGCAATTTCAAGATATTGAACGAATTTACACGGCAGAGAAATGGAAAGAGAGATATGAAGATATCAGTTTACAAATAAAAGAAATAGAACAACGACTAGCAAAGCTGAAACATAATCGTTTGGATATTTCTGATCAACCTCATGCAGGTCAGGCATTAAAAAAACAGTTAGAAGAAGAAAAGCAGAGATTAAACCAAATTGAAGGCAGCTTAAGTAAATTATCCGAATGGGTTGAGGATATATCTAAAATAGAAACAGAAATTAATGTAGCACAAAGAGAACTGGATGCTTTGAATGAAGAACGAGACCTGCTTATCTGTGTCAAAAACACCCTGTTAGAATCTGTGGGGGAAGTAAAGGATCAATTATTACCGCAAATTGTTCCTCATGCTAACTTTTGGATCGATAAGATCACGGATGGTCGTTATCAAGAGATATTCTTACAATCGGGAAATCAAATTAAGATGGATACAGTCGTTCCTGAAACGGGAGAAAATAAGTCGATCGAACATTTAAGTAGAGGCACGATAGATCAAATGTTTTTTGCGTTTCGACTCGGTTTAGTTCAATATTATTCAGAACAAACCTCAACACCGCTCCCCTTATTTTTAGATGACTGTTTTATTCATTTTGATGAACTACGCATGCGAAAAGCGTTGATATTATTAGGTGAGCTATCTAAAGAGCATCAAATTATGATATGTACTTGTCAATCTCGTGAGCGGAAGTTATTAGAAGAAATGAGGATTAAGTTTCATTCCATTCACATATAGCACCTAATCATATAAGATATATAGGAAGATGAAGCAAAGGAGGGTGTGTGTGATGGAAACAATAGGTGAATTTTTATATAGTTTATTAGCAGGTATCGGTAAGCTTTTACTAGTAGCTGTTATTGTATGGATGATCGGACTGATTATATTATTATTTCGAGAATTATTTCGAGCTGGTGACTTAAATATTCGTACTTATTTATATAAAGTATGGAAAATGTTGCTAGTGTGTAATGAGTTTATCGCATATGGTTCTTTAATTGTAGGACCTATTATGGCTTATCGCACAGAAGGAGATGAACGACTTGGATATATCATGTTATCCATTTCTGGATTAATCCTATCTGGTATCTACATCTATATCCGAAAACGCGTAAAAGGCATAGATTTATTTAAATTCAACCAAAAATAATTTGATGAGAAAAAGCCCTTCCCATCATTGGGAAACGAGAAGGGCTTTTTCTATTGTACGATGAACTTTTCACACCTTTACTTTCCGAAACGGTTGAGTAATAATAGTAGGAAACTTAAGTAGAGTGCGGATGTGAATGAAATGGCGATCGAGCAATTGATTACCAAGGCAGAAAATTATTTAGCAAAAGAAGATATCAATTCTGTAAAGAAAGCATACCAATTTGCTGATGAATCTCACGATGGTCAGATGCGAAAATCAGGGGAGGCCTATATCACGCATCCAGTAGCGGTTGCGGAGATTTTGGTCGACCTGCGTATGGATCGAGCTACGATTGTAGCGGCTTTATTACATGATGTGGTAGAAGATACCGGCATTACATTAGATGAAGTTGAAGCGCAGTTTGGTAAAACCGTTCGCTTATTGGTAGACGGTGTGACAAAGCTAGGAAAAAGAATGAAGTATAAGTCAAATGAAGAGCATCAAGCAGAAAATCATCGTAAAATGTTTGTAGCTATGGCTCGTGATATTCGTGTGATCTTGATTAAGCTAGCCGATCGTTTGCATAATATGCGAACGATTAAACATATGCCGGAACATAAACAAAGAGAGAAGTCGCGTGAAACTTTAGAGATATTCGCACCCCTTGCGCACCGGCTTGGAATTTCCAAGATTAAGTGGGAACTTGAAGATATTTCACTTCGCTACTTAAAGCCCCGTCAATATTACCGAATCGTCCATTTGATGAAACAAAAACGTGCTGAACGTGAACAATATATGGATGTCATTATCGATACCATTAAACGAAAGCTTGATGAGATGGATGTAAACGTCCAAGATATTTCAGGTCGTCCCAAGCACATCTACAGCATCTATCGAAAAATGACCATTCAGAAAAAAGAGTTTAATGAGATATATGATTTAATGGCTGTTCGCGTTATTGTAGAAAGTATTCGCGATTGCTATGCTGTGCTGGGTGTTATACACACCGTCTGGAAACCCATGCCCGGCCGATTTAAAGATTATATTGCAATGCCTAAAACCAATATGTACCAATCTTTGCATACAACAGTGATTGGTCCAAATGGTGAGCCGATTGAAGTGCAAATTCGGACGATGGATATGCATCGTACTGCGGAATATGGTATTGCTGCGCACTGGGCCTATAAAGAGGGCGAAACGATTGAAAAAGGAAATTTTCAAGAGAAACTAAAGTGGTTTCGGGAAATGATGGAGTTACAACAAGAGTCGACAGATGCCCAAGAATTTGTTGAAAATCTTAAAGTGGATTGGTTTTCAGATGCTGTTTTTGTATTTACCCCTAAAGGGGATGTCATTGAATTGCCAGTGGGATCGGTTCCACTCGATTTTGCTTATCGTATTCACACTGAAATTGGAAATAAATGTATTGGAGCAAAGGTGAATGGCAAGATCGTTCCGTTAGATTATAAATTGAATACGGGAGATATCGTCGAAATCCTCACCTCGAAGCATAGTTATGGTCCTAGTCGTGATTGGGGAAAGCTTGTTAAATCATCACAAGCACGCAATAAAATTCGTAGCTGGTTTAAGAAGCAACATCGTGAAGAAAGTATTGAACAAGGAAAAGAAATGGTAGAAGCATTACTGAAAAAATATGATTTTGATCTGAATAAAGTATTAACACCTGAACGGATATCAGAAGCAACACAGAAGTTTAACTTTAACGAAATTGAAGATCTTTATGCGGCAGTTGGCTATGGAGGCATTTCTACTGCACAGGTTGTTCATCGCTTAACGGATGGATTAAAAGTAGAGACGCCGATTACCTTACCTGAAGTTAAGGCGTTGCCACCAGGGAAAAGGAAAGAAAGTCAAGGGGTCCGTGTAAAAGGTGTCGACAATTTATTGGTTCGGTTATCGCGGTGTTGTAACCCTGTTCCAGGGGATGATATTGCAGGATTTGTAACACAAGGTCGCGGTGTTACTGTTCACCGTACAGATTGTCCTAACTTTAATGATGTACCAGTAGAGCGTCAGATTCCAGTCGAGTGGGATAGTACCTCTGTGCATCAATACCAAGTAGATGTGGAATTATCAGGATTTGATCGAACAGGGTTACTAAATGATGTCTTACAGGCGATTAATGATTCGAAAGCTTCTCTTGTTGCGGTCACTGCTAAATCCGATAAACGGGGTATGGCAACCATCCATACACGATTCAGTATTCAAAATATGCACCACTTAAAATCGGTTGTAGAAAAGCTTAAAAAGGTACGCGATATTTATAGTGTGAGAAGGATTATTCAATAAAATATCTAGACTGAGGGGTTATTTTTCAGTGTCGACTGAAAAATAACCCCCTCGCTGTGTGTAGTCACATGGATCAATAAAGGGGGATATCCACATGAAAGTCGTGTTACAACGGGTAAAAGAAGCAAAGGTTTCCGTTCATCAAAAGATAGTGGGTTCGATAGGTCCTGGTTTTCTGTTGCTCGTCGGTATTACAGAGACGGATACCTTGCACCAAGTACGGTTTTTATCCGAAAAAATTGCGCATTTGCGTGTGTTTGAAGACGAAAATCAAAAAATGAATCACTCCATTTTAGATGTAGGTGGGAGTATTTTGTCAGTATCCCAATTTACGTTGTACGGTGATTGTCAAAAAGGTCGACGTCCTAACTTCATGCGAGCTGCTCGGCCTGAGCAGGCATTACCGCTATATGAACAATTTAATGAAAGTTTACGTTCATTAAGCATTCCTGTTGAAACGGGCCAGTTTGGCGCTATGATGGAGGTGTCACTTATAAACGATGGCCCTGTCACGCTAATTTTAGAGAAAGATTAAGTGCAGACAAAGGATATGCTATAATGACGGAGGGTATTCTAAGAAAAATGATATGAAGGCAGTAGTGTTGATTATCCAAATTTAGGAAGTGTATGTTGAGCGGAAATGCCTTTGAGCCGTACCTAGCGAAGCCAAAACCTGAAGGAATAAGCGGACAACCAGCTTGACCGATAGGGAGTTTTGGGAGCGCCGTAAGGTTTTGGCGGAGCGGTCTTTTCAGCTGCTTTGCAAGACGAAAGTGCATGGAGAGCAAAATACACGACGCTAAAATGGAAAAATAATGCAAATCAACACGCTTGATATGAAGGGGGAAATCGTTGATGCATACTGACCAACTAACGATTAACACACTACGTTTGTTGTCGATTGATCAAATCGAAGCAGCCAACTCTGGACATCCAGGCTTACCGATGGGGGCTGCACCAATGGCTTATGAATTATGGGCTAAGCATATGAATCATAATCCGAAAAACCCAGACTGGTTTAATCGTGATCGCTTTATTCTTTCTGCAGGACATGGATCAGCTCTCTTATATAGCTTACTACATGTTTTTGGATATGGCGTAACGATCGATGATTTAAAGCAATTTCGCCAATGGGGAAGTCTTACTCCTGGGCATCCAGAAGTAAAACATACCCCAGGTGTAGAAGCGACAACCGGACCACTCGGACAAGGCATTTCGAATGCAGTGGGAATGGCTATGGCTGAAGCACATATGAGAGAAACTTATAATCGCGATCAATTCTCGATTATTGACCATTATACATATGTTTTATGTAGTGACGGGGACTTGATGGAAGGTGTGGCTTCAGAGGCATGTTCGTTGGCTGGACATCTTAAATTAGGCAAGTTAATCGCATTATATGACTCAAATGATATCTCGCTTGATGGCGATTTAGAGCAAGCTTTCACAGAAAGCACGCAAAAAAGATTTGAATCTTATGGTTGGCAAGTCATTCGTGTAGAAGATGGAAATGACACAGCTGCAATCAGTCAGGCGATTAAAGAAGCAAAATTAGATGCTGAACGTCCGACATTGATTGAAGTTAGAACGGTTATTGGTTATGGTAGCCCTAATCGTGCAGGTTCATCTGAAGCTCATGGTAAGCCATTAGGTAAAGAAGAAGTAGTAGAAGTACGTAAATCCTATGAATGGGAGCATGAGCATGATTTTCATGTGCCAGATGAAGTGAAACTTCAGATGGAGTCGTTTCAGCAAGAAATGTCCAGTAAAGAGGATGAATGGAATCGCTTGTTCGAACAATATTCAGCTCAATTTCCTGAATTAGCACCGCAACTCAAGTTAGCGATGAAAGGCGATTTACCAGCAAACTTCAAACAAGAGCTACCAAGCTATCAAGTGGGAGATAAAGCACTGGCAACACGTGTTGCCTCTGGAAACGCCATCCAGGCATTAGCAAAGAAAATTCCATTCTTTTTAGGCGGATCAGCGGATCTCGCCTCATCCAATAATACGATGATTAAAGCGGACCGTGATTTCTTAAGCTCTGACTATGCAGGGCGTAATATTTGGTTTGGTGTGCGAGAGCATGGAATGGGAGCGGCTTTAAACGGGATGTTGTTACACGGTGGTATACGTGTATACGGTGCCACATTTTTAGTGTTCTCGGATTATCTTCGCCCAGCAATTCGATTAGCTGCACTATCTAAGCTACCGGTTGTCTATGTCTTTACTCATGACAGTATAGCCGTGGGAGAAGATGGACCAACACATGAACCCGTTGAGCAAATTGCTTCGCTCCGCCTCATTCCGGGACTAAGAGTCTTACGTCCAGCTGATGCAAATGAAACGACTGCAGCTTGGGCTTACGCGATGGAACAAAAAGAACATCCAGTCGCTTTAATTCTAACCAGACAAGGACTACCCATCCTGCCTGGAAGTGTAGGTATTGAAAGTGAAACGATTGCAAAAGGTGCATATATTGTATCTGAAGCAGAAAAGAATAACCCGGATGCCATCATTATTGCAACGGGATCAGAAGTAAGCTTAGCAGTCGAAGCACAACAACAGCTCGCTTCACAAGGCACACAAGTTCGTGTTGTCAGCATGCCATCACGAGAAATGTTTGATGCACAACCAGAAACTTACCGTGAATCGGTTTTACCAAGCTCAATTAAAGCTAGAGTTGCAGTAGAAGCCGCACATCCAATGGGTTGGGATCGTTATGTAGGTGACCATGGCCGTGTCATTGGAATTGATCAATTTGGGGCCTCTGCTCCAGGGGGCTTTGTGATGGAGAAGTACGGGTTTAGTGTGGAAAATGTGGTGAAGCATGTAAAGGAAGTATTAGCTTAATCATAATGGAATGAATAAAAGACGATTGAAGTGATCTACTTCAATCGTCTTTTCAATGTGTACCCAACAATGGCATGTTTGATAAGGCGAAAGTATTGAGTGATGAAGGTAGGGATAACCAATAAACATAGGTAACAAAATCACATTATGAGTTAGTCTAAATTGTAAATTATGATTAGTATCTATTTTCACATGTAATTTATCGTTGTGAATTAATTTTCATCCTAACTGCTACATATTAGGTTATTTACAATTAACACCATCCAGAGTAGAATAAATTGCTATTAAACGATGGATTATTGATTAGACACATTTATAGCACTAGTATGGTTATTACGTAAGCATTTCTTCTCCATTTTTTCGTTTAGGTAAATAGGATTCTATTTTCTGTCATTGTTTATCTGTAAGTTCTTGTCTATTCATAATTTATATCATACTCTATTTCTTATATTTTTTAAAAGAAGTATATATATGATTTTTGAAATAGGCTCTCATTAATGATTAGCAGGTTAATAAAGGAGATAATCGTAAGTGAATAAAAGTAAAAGGATTAAGGATATCATCTACCAGTATTATCCTCAGAATTATAACTGGGGAACTGATTACATCAACTCACTAGAATATCGAAAGCAGCTTCAAGTAAGGAAGAACATGCAAGAAAATGTGGAAAGAAAAGGTAAGATAACGAAATTATTAGCCCAAATCTTTAAAAGGTTTATGGTTGTAGATTGGAGTAATATAGAAGAATACAATTGCTACGAATTTAGAATCTTAATTCACCAAGATCAACCTATTTGGGATGATGATATACAATTAATCAAAAAATTAAATGGAGTTCGATATGATTTGATGCTTTTCATTAGTATTCTAGAAAAATATTATCACTTCTTTTTTGTGGAGACTACTTTTGACGAAAGGAAGAAAGATACATGGTCTTTTCGAAGATTTTTCGAGTGCCCTGACCATATCGTATCATTAGTAGATGTTATGAACACAAAGCTTAAGAAAGATGGTTATTGTGAGCTATCTTATAAGGATGTAAATGAAGTAGTGGATGATGTAGAAACAGAATTATTAAACCGCGGGGAAGTAAAAGTTTTTTCATGTTTATTTACAGATCTTTATCCCTATGAAGATCTGTAAAGTTGAAAGATCATGGATCATGTTAAAGAGCAGGAAATTGTAGAATCATTTTTTGTCAACCGTGTCAAAGCTCGTGTCAATTTTGAATTGTCATCATCTAAGAAAAGATATAGCGCCTTAAGTAGGTTATGTGGATATCCGTTTTCAATAAAAGAGAAGTATTTGATTAAGGTATCGGAATCAAATTTTCATGGTATAGTTCTGCTAAAATTGTTGAAAAAGTATGGTGCCGGTGATCAATGTTATGTTATATCATTTAATGATGAAATTGATGGTAGGTATTTAAAATTAGAAGAGGCAATAGAAAAAGCAGTAGGAAGTGGATTTCCTTCACTTATTTCATGTATTCCGGACAAACTTGCTTATGTAGAAGGTGAACAAAGTTATGGGCCGCCAGGACGCTATATCATTTATAAATAGTAAGTCTATTAACGTGGAGTATAGTTCGTGTGGAGTTTCTATCAAGAAATATTTTAAAAAAGCAAGACGGTCATCAAACACACATCAGCATTGGAATGGATCATTACTTGTGAAGTGGTTTGCGAAATCTTTCCAAATGGGAAAGTAACGCTTTTAGATTATGATGAAAATAGCATTATCTATACACTTACCTATGAGTCATGGATGAGTAAGGAAAGATTTATGATACGCATGAAGAGTAAATAAAAACCCCGAACTTCCATCAAAATGATAAAAGTTCGGGGTTTTTCATACCGCCATTATGAAGGTAAGATGGGTTATCGTATGATTCAAAATCACTTGGCCCATGAGGGCCATCACTACAGCAAATACATGAAGGAACTTGGTCTCTGTTCGATTGTTCACAAGAGAAAACCTTCTTACCAGAAAAGAAAGCGCCATCAAGCTTTTCAAAATCATCTTCTTAACCACATACGGGAGTATGTTGCATCTAAGTGTGAAACAAATGTAGATGCAATAGTAGAAGAATTCTCATATCAGTAAGAATGATGGTATCGTAATTGCTAGTTACACCTATTCGTATGACGAAAATGGCAACCTAACCGATGATGGCGAGAAGAACTATGCATGGGATGTGGCAGGACGACTGACTGCCATCAAGAAAAAGTCGGATGGAAGTACCATCGCTAACTATGACTATGACTATGACGGACGTCGAATTCGTTCCAATGTAAATGGAACCATCACCAATTACGTCTATGATGGGGATAGCATCCGTGTTCTCTATGAGACCAATGCATCCAATCAGATTACACGTTACTACACCTATAATAAAGGAAGAGGGTGGAAGCATAGCTTATTTAAAATTTATCCTAATCATAATAATCATGGAATACACTGGCAAAAAAATAAATGGAGCTATTATAAAGGTAAGTATACAAGGAGTAGCAAAGGTACAAAAAGATGGACATGGTGGGGAAAAAGAATTCGGGGTCGCTGAGTTACATTTAAAGCATCGGTTTGTGAACAGATAGGGATAGCGGTGTAACTGATTACAGACGAATTTAATTTTGGAGTGAGTTGTGGTGTTGTCAATTGAAAAGTAGGAAAAAAAAATATGCATGGGAATTTTAGGTTTTTGTAATGAAGACGAAATGAACTTAAATAGTCTAGATGTTTTTTGGTTCGAACCAGATGATTTCTATATGGCAACATTATGTGAAAATGGAGATTGGGTGGTATGGAGAAATACGGGAGATAATTTATGCCACGATCCAATTTCATTCTCAGCATGGATAGAAGCTGCTATTTTTTTACATAATGAGAGTAGGAGGTTAGATGCAGAATGGAACCCAATTTTCTTCGGCTTTAAAGAAGGCATTGATCCATTTGAAAATGAACCAGATTTTGAGTTCTATCGAGAAATATCAGGTGATTGAACAACTGAAATCATTTAGTAAGTTTATAATATCGAAAACTTATGAATGCTACATGCTATGTAATGAATAGTGGTGCAGATATTTAAGAAGATTTATGATATGCGTGAAGAACAGATAGCAAAACCGAACTTTTATCGATATGACAGAAGTTCGTTTTTTTTTCATACTTAAAGGCACCCATACAAATGCCTGATGGAGAATTAAGAGAGCGGAATACTGGTGGACCCCCCCAAGGTGGAGTGATTAGTCCAGTACTCGCAAATCTCTTCATGCATTACGCATTTGACAAGTGGATGGAGAAACAGAATTTACGGAATCGATGGGTGAGATACGCTGATGACGGAATGATACACTGTTTCACTAAAACAGAAGCCGAAAGGCTTCTCTCATTGTCGGGAAAGTCTCTTTTTTATTATGGAGATAGTTTCCCCTGATAATAAGGCAATCAAATATGTCTCGAAAATTAAAATACAGGCCTTAAAATCGATTTTAGAAAGTCAAAATTGAAATGAGTGACTCGTACAATCAGTAGTGTCGATTAACCAAAAATTGGTGAAAGACTTTCTTCCGCATTGTAGTACCGTAAGGCATTGTAAACAGAGACAATCCAACTTGTTGGAAGAGTTCCATGCTGTAATACGAAGAGGAATATGATCCGATTAAGTTTTTCAAATTGATGATTTGACTTGCAATGGAGGTAGAGCCATTGTCCTATAAAATAGGTAATAAGAGCCGCGTACATTTGACCATAAACAGCATTAGGTGTGGCTCCAAATAAACGAGTTACGTTTAGGTTTTGTTTGATCCACCGAAAAAAGATCTCCACACTCCAACGCATACGATAGAGATCTGCGATCTCTTTTGGAGTAAGATTGATTAAATTTGTGATAACGCGAATAATTTTCCCGCGATTATCTACAAAACTAATGATTCGAAAACGGACATCTGTCGGTTTTATGCCTGACCCGATGTTGGCATAACTATCTCTGTAACATTATCCTCATCTTCAATAATGAGATTGTTCTCATCGTGAAGGATCACATTATTTTTTAAGCGAATAACAAAGATTCGTCCAAATTTTTTAAGTGTTGTAAAATCCTTATATGAGCTATAATCGCGGTCAGCGACTAATACTTCTTTTTGTCTAGCGAAGTTCGTTAGATACTTTGATTCATGTTTTTTGGCGTTTGAAACATCCATGTCTACAGGTAATTCGGTTTGCAGGTCAATTTTCACGAATATCTTGCAAATTAAATTAACAAAAAATGAAATAAGAGATATTACTAAACATGCCGGTCATCAATGTTCTTACCGAATCCCTTCTCACAGATCATTTCATCAATGCCGTATCAGTTTAATACTTCGATCTGTAAATCAAGGTCTTGGTGTGCAGTTGACACATGGGCAGAACCATAAATGGTTCCTCTAACATCCCTCCATATGCTTAATTTTAGATGTTGTTTTAGGGGGATTTTTCTACTGTGACCAAAATTACATCATTATGTGATTAAATATGTTAAATTGAATCGAGTGAAAAAGTGTATTCGTAACTATACATACTAAGAGGAGAATACGAATGAAAAAAATCATTTCAAAATATGTTAGTGTGTTTGCTGTGACTACGTTGTTGCTGACTAGTGGTCTAGGGTTTACACAAAATGAAGTTTTAGCTAGTGAATTTAATTATGCACATTATGCCGAAGCGGTTATTGAACCCGGTATGTACAAGGCTTTTAGTGAGACTCAAGTCAAGTTTACGGAAGGAGATGTCGTCACAATCAGGTATTCAAATCCGGGCGAGCGTAGTTTCCGTGTGTATCTAGGAAGAGGAGAGAACACTAATGAAAAACCGTATTATGCATACCGGAGTATGACAGATAAATATGTCCCAAGAGAGTCAGAGCTTGGTTTATATAATTTCACCATACCGAAAACTGGAACATACACAGTATTTATTCAATGTGTTCAAAGTGAGCGGAATCTATACCCTCGTAACGACAATTGCGCTGGCTGGGTTGACGTAGAAAAATATGTAAATATAGAAGATTTGGGTTGATAATAAATTTTTTCAATAATATATGATATTTATGCATTATTTCATTTACATATAGTGAATGATGAAAAAATAATTTTTCATAATGACAGTGCGAGCAGTCATAAGAAAAATTCCTATGCAAGCGCACTTTCATTTTAACAGACTGACAGAATCTCTTATATAGTAATGAGAAACAGAGTTCTTAGTCATATATAATCGCATGGATATTCGAGATAAAACCAGCAAGCAACCGTAAATACTTGTAACACAAGGACTTTATTCTGCTCAATCAAGGTATACCTTACCTGAATAATTTGAAATGTAGTAGTTTCAAAGCTTGGATTTGTTCAAAGTGGGTTGTTTATTTTACATTTTATGGTTGCGTCTCAGTCGTCAGTGTCTGGTTCTACTCCTAATAAAAAAGGTGGGATTCTTCTATTTCTAGAGGACAACCACCTTTTTTTGAAGCGTGATTCCATTCCTTATTCATCGTCACTGACTCTCTTCTTCAATATCTCGATATCTTCTTGTTGGTATCCCTGCACTTTTTGCACAGGAATATACGGACTCGCATTCCTTTCGCACAAGACGGATACCATCAACGATAACCAATCGCTCACTTTTTCTACGCAATCAAATAGAGCTGACAATTGCAATATAGGACATCTCTGCAGCACATATAATGTTATAACAATGTGTATCGGAGGAATGAAGATGTCTTTTGTTTATGTTTTGAGTCAAGAGAACATAGAAAATCCCCCTGGTAATGTATATGTAATCGATACGAGCACACATGCTGTTATTTCAACGATAAGAATGAGTGAAGTACCGAACTCAATTGCCATCACTCCAAACGGACAATTTGCCTATGTCGGAAACACAGTTTTAATGGGTGGTATACAGACTATTTCTGTAATCGATATTAAATCGAATTTCGTAATCGCTGTCGTTGAATTAGATAGTTTACCAAGTTTCATCGTCATTTCACCCGATGGTCAATTCGTATATGTGGAAACGAATGATGGAATCACTGTGATTGATAGCAAAAAAAACTTGGTAACAGCTACAATAACGATAAATACGGGAATAGCAGTGACATTTGCAATTACTCCAAATGGAAAATTCATCTACTTTCCAGGTTTTGATACTGTTTCGGTGATCGATACCAAATCAAACCATATCATCGCTACCATAGAGACAGCAGGTAATACAGAAGAATTAGCCATCACTCCCAATGGAAAGTTTGTTTATGTTGTAGATGAGGCAGAACAAATCGCAGTGATTGATACAAAGACGCAATCCATAATCGCCACAGTAAATATTGAGGAACGGATTCAAAATATTGTCTTTACTTTAGACAGTCAGTTTGCTTATGTGTCAGATAATGATACAGACACAATTTTCGTTATTGACGTCAAAACGCATGCCCTCATTGCAAGAGTTCGAGGCAAAATGGGAACTGGCAACCTAATCATTACTCCGAATGGGCAGTTTGTTTACGTAGTGAATGAGTTTTCTACTGCTATTACAGTCGTCGATGTCAAAACACATGCTGTTATTGCTACTACTCAGGTTGTTGGAAATCCCATAGATTTAGTCATTACTTCAGATAGCCAGTTCGTTTACGTAGTCAGTATATTAAACCAAGCAGGCATCGTATCGGTCATCGAAGTCAAAACACACTCCGTTATCGCAACCGTTGAAGTGGGACTAAATCCAGTCGCCATCGCTATCACGCCATGAACCAGCCGGGGATTGACGAAACGAATTCATCTTAAAGAGGCGAACTTAACCGTTTTTTTTATTTCTATATAAAAATCAAAATAGATATAATGGGAAATTTGGGTATTTAGTGGCTATGTAAGCTGAATTTTCGTTTTTTTTCAATAATTTGTTCCATAATTCATCCCTAGACCTACTCGTCCATGATTGTGAAAGCTCCTCTCTTTTTCTCCATTCTGGATAAATATTTTTAGTGTATCAGTACAAGCACTGTATGAATTCGTAGGAGAAAACGGAGAAGCAATAAAGCTCA
Source organism: Polycladospora coralii (assembly GCF_014773435.2). GTDB lineage: Bacteria > Bacillota > Bacilli > Thermoactinomycetales > Thermoactinomycetaceae > Polycladospora > Polycladospora coralii. The sequence goes on from NZ_JACXAG020000002.1 coordinate 306,770, forward strand.
ATAGAAATGTCAAAAGTGCTAGAGATAAGGAGGAAAGGTGACATGTGATATGACAAGACTGACACCGAAACAGCAAGCGTTTGTGAAAGCGTACTTGGTTGATTTATACACAACACAAGCGGCTATTCGAGCAGGATACAACACAAAAACAGCCGATCGCATTGGGGCTGAAAACCTCAGAAAACCTCAAATTGAAACTACCATTCAGCAAGCATTGGACGAACATGAAGCTCGAACCGAAGTCACAGCAGACATGGTACTAAAACAGTGAGCAAAGATGGCGTTTGCTGATATCAAGGACGTTGTGACATCGGAGAATGGGGACTACAATCTTGTACGAAGCATTGACTTCCTTTAATATCCTGTCGAATAACCTTTGTACTTGCTTCAGTGGTCTGTTAAAACCAAAGTACTCTTGCATGAGAATCCTCCTTATGGCTGTTCGCACTTCCATTATGATGGATTCTATTTGCAAGGGCTATTCTATTTATTTAACTAGCACCACGGGTTCTAGTTTATTCGATACAAATTAAATGTCTTTTTCAGTTATGAGCTTTTGTAAACTTTAAATAAGCATGTTAGTCTGTTTCATGAGGCTACCTCGCTTTGTTGTGGTGTGGGAACTAACAACTTATACAGCGAGTGGCCTTTTTCCTTTGTATAAAATATCCATAGTATGCCTAATCGACACTACTGTTGTAATATATACCTTTTACACGCTTAACTTATATAGAAGCAAAGGTGCTACAAAAGTATTTGACTATTTAGATGAAATAGAACCGAACTATTGTATACCCATTTCAATTGACGTAAACGAGTATTTACGTACTAGAAAGGTAGCTTCGTGGGTACAAACTTTTATCCAATATAGCTGAGAATACTCCTACCTCTTAGCGTTAGCGTAGGTGGTGAGTAGTTCACAAACATATTCTCTAAAAAAGCATTATGTCTTGAGAGGGCTGTAGCCGTTTGTGCTTCACTACTAGCTTTAGGGTTTCCAACTCAAGTGGTAATTGGAAGAAGAGCAGCCGTGAATGCCTCAAGGAGCTTTGAATGTCAGGCTTGGGTAGAAATAAAATCCATCCCTATAAATGACAACTTTCATGATTTGGTACAGCAAAAGGGTGTATATCAGCAGTTGTATACGCAACAATTTCAAAGTACATAGAAGGAGCAGTCCCAGGATGAGTATTTCTATCTAGGGAACTGCTTAAGTCTTCGTCTTAAATGCTCGTAAATCTGCAAGTTTTCATTGATGCGGGGCATACTAAAAAGAAAACAAAAAGGAAGTGGTGAAAAAATGTGGCGAGCACCGCGTGAAATTGATTTTATGGAGGAAGTTCATTTTCATGGGAGCTATATCCCAAGAAATCTTAACCGATACACGCCAGTCCAATGGGAGTCCCCGATCTTCACGTCGATAGAAAAGGTTCATATAAGAGATGATGATTCAAAAATGCCTTGACCATGGTGCAAGGCATTTTCTAATTGAGCTGCTTTACTGCACTTATGGCTACAAGTACCCAGGCCGCAATAAACGCAAGTCCGCCTATCGGGGTAATCGCGCCTAGTTTTGTGACATCGGTGAGAACCATTACGTATAAGCTACCGGCAAAAAGGATTATGCCTGCGAAAAGGAGCCAGCCAGCCCAAGTAAGTAATGATGTTTGCGAAGGCATCTGAGTCATCAAAATTCCGATCGCAACTAGAGCTAGTGCGTGAATGATATGGTAATGGGCACCGGTTTGCCAATTGGCCAGCATTTTAACAGTTACTTTAGAAGCTAAGCCATGCGCTCCAAAAGCACCGATGGCTACGGCTAGCGCCATGTTTATACTGCCTAGCATTACAAATAGTTTCATGGGGATCACCCTTTCATAAAACAATCCTGTCTATTTTTTAATCCTATACGGTCGTGATCAAGCTATACTATATCACATTCTCTCTGGTGAATTGTATGGCAATAATGGATGGACACATACGTTTTAAAAATAAACCAACTTTTTCTTGACATTTATGAATAAGATCATTAAAATATTTTCTTAAATACAACTTTATTTACACCTGTGAAAGGAAAAGTACTTGTCTATCGAACATGAAGAGAGGAAAATTCGTGGCTGCAAGATTTTCCATGAAACGAGACGAGGAAAGACACCTGGAGGTTCTAATCGAAAATCAAGCAGATGAGTAGAATTAGACGTATTCTTGGCGTTAACAAGACCAAAGTGAAACGCATTCGGATTGCGTTTTAATTAGGGTGGTACCACGGGAAGATTAAACTTCGTTAATCCAATCTCTCGTCCCTGACCATAGCGTCAGTGGCGGGAGATTTTTTAATACTTAAGATTAGGGGTGTGAGTATAGTGGCATATCAGATTCCGCGCGGTACATATGACATTTTGCCTGGCGAGGTAGAGAAGTGGCAATGGGTGGAGGAGCAAATGCGTCATGCTTGTCGGCTATTTCATTACGAAGAAGTGAGAACGCCGATGTTTGAGCAGACTGAACTGTATAAGCGTGGTGTCGGGGAAACGACTGACATCGTAGAAAAAGAGATGTACTCTTTTTCAGATCGCGGAAATCGCCAACTGACATTGCGACCGGAAGGGACAGCAGGTATGGTGCGCTCATTTGTAGAGCACAAAATATATGGCCAACCCCAACCAACAAAATGGTATTATATCGGGCCGATGTTTCGTTACGAGCGACCTCAAGCAGGGCGATCACGTCAATTTCATCAGTTTGGTATTGAAGCATTTGGCAGTATGGACCCTGCGCTTGATGCAGAAGTAATCGCTTTGGGAATGCATTTATTTCAATCACTAGGTCTTGAAGGTGTACGTGTTGAGTTAAATAGTGTAGGCGATGCTGAATCGCGTGCCCGTTATCGTGAAAAATTAATTCAATACTTTGAGCCATATAAAGATGAATTGTCCCCAGAGGCCCAATCACGGCTATATAAGAATCCATTGCGTATTTTAGACAGTAAAGATGCACGCACCAAAGAGATTGCCAGCGCGGCCCCTTCACTATTCGATGATCTTTCTGAAGATAGTAAAATGCATCTCGATCGTGTAAAGCAGTATTTAGATGAAATGGGTGTCCACTATGTGATAAACGACCGCTTAGTGCGTGGTCTAGATTATTACACACAAACCGCATTTGAATATATGCTTGACCTAAAAGGAGCACAGGCAAGTACGATTGGTGGTGGCGGTCGCTACAATGGATTGGTGAAAGAGATAGGTGGCGATGATGTTCCAGGAGTCGGATTTGGCATTGGCATTGAGCGTGTCATGCTTGCATTAGAAGAACAACAAATTCAAGTTCCGAATCAGAATCGATTAGATGGCTACCTAATCACGATGGGAGAGCAAGCAAAGGCAGCTGGGATGAAAGTATTACAAGTTTTACGTGAAGCTGGCTTCCAGGTTGATCGTGATTATTTGGATCGTAAGATGAAAGCACAGTTTAAAGCTGCTGATCGCGCTGGAGCACGTTACGTGTTTATCTTGGGTGAGGAAGAAATCGCCGAAAATAAGATCAAAGTAAAATCGATGGCGACTCAATCGCAAGAAGAAGTTTCGCTGTCAAACTTATTGGATTGGTTAAAGGAGAAGGCATAGGAGGGAAAGATCATGTCACAGATTCGAACGCATCAGATGAGGGATTGTACACGAAAAATACTTGGAGAAACGGTTGTTTTAAATGGTTGGGTGCAGAAAAGACGTAGCTTAGGTGGACTTATTTTTATTGATTTACGTGATCGATCTGGAATCGTCCAAGTGGTCTTTCACCCTGAAACAGCATCACAGGCAGCGGAAATTGCAGAACGTGTCCGTAGTGAATACGTTCTGAGTATAACAGGAAAAGTAGTGGCACGAGAAGCAGGAAACATCAATTCGAACATGGTGACGGGTGAAATAGAAATTGAAGCGGAACACGTTCATATTTTCAATCAAGCAAAGATGACGCCGTTTCTCATTCAGGATGAAGGAGAAGTAGAGGAAGCTCTTCGCTTAAAGTATCGTTACTTAGATTTACGACGCCCTGTGATGCAAAATACCATGATGATTCGTCACAAAGTCATGCAATTTATGCGCCGTTTCCTAGATCAAGCCGGGTTTATTGAAATGGAAACACCTGTACTTACAAAAAGCACACCAGAAGGTGCGCGGGATTACTTAGTGCCAAGTCGTGTGCATGATGGTGAATTTTATGCATTGCCACAATCACCACAGCTGTTTAAACAGTTGTTTATGGTGGCAGGTATGGAGCGGTACTTCCAATTTGCACGTTGTTTTCGTGATGAAGATTTAAGAGCAGATCGCCAACCCGAGTTTACACAACTCGACATAGAAGCCTCTTTTTTACCCATGGAGCAGCTTCTTCCACTGATGGAAGAGATGGTAGCTTCATTATTTAAAGAAGTACTTAATGTAGAAATCGCACAACCCTTTTTGCGTATGACCTATCAAGAAGCGATGGAGCGATTTGGCTCAGATAAGCCCGACTTACGATTTGGAATGGAATTAATTGATTTGTCAGAGGTACTCAAAACGACAAGCTTTAAAGTATTTAGTGGAGCTATCGCAAATGGTGGGCAAGTTAAAGCGATCAAAGTCCCAGAAGCGGCAAGCTGGAGCCGAAAAGAAGTAGAAAAATGGGATCAGATCGCTAAAGACCTCGGAGCGAAAGGGTTAGCTTGGATTGCACTCAAAGAAGAAGGTGTAAAAGGTTCTGTTGCTAAATTTTTATCACGTGAGGAGATTGAGCAGATTACATCTGCCATAAGTGCGCAAACCGGAGATATTCTCTTCTTTGTAGCAGATCAAAAACAGGTTGTCGCTGATGTTTTAGGTGGACTCCGCACGCGCTTAGGGAAAGAACTGGGCTTAGTAGATGAAAAAACGTACCGATTTGTATGGATCACCGAATTTCCATTACTGGAGTACGTTGAAGAAGATGAACGCTATTATGCCATGCATCATCCGTTTACGATGCCGATGGAGTCAGATATTCCATTATTGGAATCCACCCCAGACCAAGTTCGAGCTGAAGCATACGACCTCGTATTAAATGGCTTTGAAATTGGTGGTGGAAGTCAGCGGATTTATCAAGCTGATATTCAAAAGCAAATGTTCCGTGCATTAGGCATTTCTGATGAAGAAGCACGAGAAAAATTTGGCTTCTTGCTCGATGCATTCGAATTTGGAGCACCTCCACATGGTGGCATTGCATTTGGATTTGATCGTCTCATCATGCTGATGTCTGGTCGTAACAATTTACAGGAGTGTATTGCTTTTCCGAAAACTAGAAGTGCAAGATGTTTAATGACGAATGCACCTGCTAAAGTTGATGAAAACCAACTCCAAGAGCTTCATATTCAACTTAGAGATGGAAAAAAATAGCGGAAATCATGTGCTTTTTCCAGATAGGAAACTATTGAAACCAGGGCTCGATTTTGATATTATAAGAACAACAGCAAGAACGTAACAATGTCCTGCGATGTTAGTGATCGCCTTATAGTTTTGAGCCAACACTTTTTATGCGGGAGCTTGAGTCATCTATGTGAGCAAACGCCGTTATTAAAGCGGACTTGTAAACCTAGGTGCAGGGCACCCACCTGCGAGAGCAGGTTCAAAACTTGAGGTGCACGGCATAATGGGACTTTGTTTTTTTTATATTGTTTTTTTAATTTTATTACAACACGATCATTTGATCTTATTTATCTTGGTATTGAATAGATCCATTAATCAGTGGGAACATAAGGAATAAGATTGTTCTTTGAGGGATTAAGTTTATAGATTGCTGGTGGCACAAGGAAACGGAGCGGCGGTTGAATATGAGATTAGGTATTGATATTGACGGTACGATAAAAAACACGCATGAAGCGGCACGAAGCATTTATAATGAAAAGTTAAATCGGAATGTTCAATCCGAGGATATAACCGATTTTTATTTAGATCAAGCCTATGGACTTACACCACAAGAAGGGAAAGCGTTGTGGAGGAGTTTAGAAAGTAAGATTTATACGGTGGGGCTGCCAATGCCCCATGCTTCGGAAGTGTTAAATGATTTAGCATCACAAGGGCACCAAATTACATATATTACAGCACGTCCTGGATTATATAAAATTGAAAAAATTACCAAGCACTGGTTACAGCAACATGGTTTTCCTTATACAGGAGAAAATTTAATTATGAATGCGCAAGATAAAGCAGAAGTAGCGCATAAACTTCAAATTGATTTATTTTTTGAAGATGCGCCTGACCACTTGCAAAACCTAATACGCAAGGGGATCCGTACAGTCATTATGGACGCGAATTATAATCGTGATTTTCCTCACAAAGCTCAGCGTATGGATGATTGGCGTCAAGTTTATGATTTAATAGATCGCTACCGCTAACGGTGGCTTTTTTTGTTGTTCCTGCTAAAATAAGAATAGAGATAGAACATAAAATATCATGCGTGTCGATTAACTAAAATGAGGAAGTGCATGGAGAGCAAAATACACGATGCTAAAACCGAAAATCATGGAAATCGACATACCTAATAAAATAGAGATAAAGGTGCTGAAAAATATATGCTTCTGGGGAAAATTGTCCATCTAAAGTTACTGATGCATACTGATGTAGAAAAATTATATCGAATTATTCAAAGAGACCCATCTATTACCTCTTATTTAATAGGTGGATTGAACACACTAAGGGATTATGAGCGCATTGTAAAAAAAACACTAGCGGAGCATCAAGCAGGCACGGTATTTCCATTTGTGGTCATCGATAACCGCTTTAATCAAATCATTGGCTCTAGTAGGCTCTACAATTATCAAGCGAAAGAACGAACGATTGAGTTAGGCCATACATGGTACGCACCTGAAGCGAGAGGCACATTGGTTAACACGGAATGTAAATGGCTACTCCTTCAGTATGCCTTTGAAACCTTAAATGTGGTACGTGTACAAATAAAAACCGATTTACGTAACCAAAGAGCGCAACGTGCTATTGAGAAATTAGGGGCGGTAAAAGAAGGCGTGTTACGGAATGAAAGACAGCTCGATGACGGATATGTTCGTGACGCCGTTATATATAGCATCATAGCAACGGAATGGTCTGAGGTGTCTGAAAATTTGCAAGCAAGACTGAGCCAATTGATTTAATTCGGATCTAAGAGGGTAGAAGAGGTATACAAAATTCAGATTGTGAACTGCTCACCACTTATGAGCGGAGTAAAGGTGGTGAGCAGATTTGCTTTCAGGAATAATATATTGAAAATACGCAAGAAATAATCTTGAGTAGGCTTCAAATTCGATGATAAACAGGTTAAAATAAATATAGGAGGAATAATCATAAATTTTAAATAATAATCATTCAATTGGAGAGGATGAAAAGATAAATGAGTGAAATAGAAAGATTATGGCACCAAAATTATCCACCTGAAGTGCCTTATTCAGTAGAGTATCCTAAGGTTCCTCTTCCGCAGCTTCTTATCCAAACCGCAAGTGACTTTCCTAACAAAATTTCTATTCGATTTCTAGGTAAAGACCTGACTTTTCAGGAATTATTAAAAGATGTATACCGTTTTGCGCACGCATTAAAGCGGATCGGTGTAGAAAAAGGAGAGCGTATCGGTATTATGCTACCCAACTCCCCACAAGCGGTGATCGCTTATTACGCTTCTCTCATGGTGGGAGCAGTTGTGGTGCAGGTAAATCCCTTGTATACAGAGCGAGAATTAAGGCATCAACTGACCGATTCTGGCATGAAAACCATCATTTGTTTAGATTTGGTTTACAATAAAGTAAAGCGCTTACAATCTGAAACACAATTAGACACGATCGTGGTGACCAGCATGAAAGATTACCTTCCTCCGCTCAAAAAAATATTGTATCCCATAAAAGCCAAAATAGACGGCATGTATGTGAAGTTATCATCTAAGGGAGAGTTTTATCCATTTATGGAACTGATCCAATCATCAGATGATACGCCCATACAGCCTGTATATCATTCATCAGATGACTTAGCTTTGTTACAATATACAGGAGGAACTACTGGACTTGCTAAAGGTGCGATGTTATCTCATGGGAATTTGATTGCCAATATGAGGCAGGCTAGAGCTTGGTTTTACAAAACGGAGCGTGGACAAGGTTCCATTATGGCTGTCATTCCATTTGTGCATGTGTATGGAATGACTACAGTAATGAACTTTGCGATTGCAGAAGGTTTAACCATGGTGATCGTCCCACGTTTTGAAAAAGATTTGTCGCTAATTTTGAAATTAATCGATAAATATAAGCCATCCTTTTTTCCGGGTGCACCTACCACCTATATCGGACTGATCAATCACCCCAAAATTCATCAATATGATTTATCTTCCATTGAGGCTTGTGTAAGCGGTTCATCTTCGCTTCCACATGAAGTACAAGAAAAATTCGAAGAAATAACCAAAGGATTTCTTGTCGAAGGATACGGTTTGACTGAAGCATCTCCCGTAACCCACTCTAATCTCATTTGGGACCGGAAGAAAGTGGGTACGATCGGACTACCGTGGCCAGATACGGATGCGCGGATTGTGAACCCGGAGACGGGTGAACCCGTAGATGTAAACGAACAGGGTGAATTACTGGTAAAAGGGCCACAAATCATGTTAGGTTATTGGAATAATCCGAAAGAGACTGATCAAGTTCTACAAGATGGTTGGCTAAAGACAGGAGATATCGCTCGAATGGATGAAGATGGGTATTTTTACATTGTAGATCGCAAAAAAGATGTAATCATTGCAAGTGGGTTTAATATTTATCCTCGCGAAGTAGAGGAGGTCTTATTTGAACATCCATCTATTCAAGAAGTAGTTGTAATAGGTGCTCCGGATCCTTATCGCGGTGAAACAGTTAAAGCAGTCGTTGTATTTAAAGAAGGGGAATTAGCTTCAGAAGAAGAATTAGATCGATTTGCAAGGGAACGCTTGGTAAAGTATAAAGTGCCGCGTATTTATGAATTCCGCTCTGAATTACCTAAATCTTCTGTTGGTAAAGTATTACGCCGCACGTTAAAGGAAGAAGCACGTCAGCTTTATGAACAACAAGTCGCTGAATCCAAATTAGGTTCATAAATTATCTTCGGGAAGAGCGTATGATTGGTGAACACATCATACGCTCTTCTGTCTGGTCATACAGCAAAACGACGACAGAAAACGAGCTATTCACATTGATTTTGGTATAATAATATAAATGTTCAAGTCTGATGATTATCCCAAAATAGGAATTTCATTTAATTGGTATCTCTCCAAACATGCAGATAAAACCATCTTCCATTCCATTGAAAGGTCCTCCAGTAATCATAATCGAACAAATCGTTTAATAGATAAAGATTTCAAAGTGGCTCGTATCCATGAAAAGATTGTAAATGCTCGCCATGACTTCCTACATAAGCTGTCAACAAAGCTGATTCGTGAAAACCAAACGATCAGCATCGAAGACTTACAGGTAAAAAACATGGTAAAGAATCGCAAGTTGGCGAAATCCATTACATATGCTTCATGGTCGGAGTTCGTTTCCATACTGGCGTACATGGCGCAATGGCACGGAAGAACCGTTGTTAAAGTAGGTAAGACGTTTCCATCTAGCCAACTCTGCTCTTGTTGTGGTTATAGAAACAAAGACGTGAAGAATCTGAACCTGAGAGCGTGGACATGTCCAGAGTGCCAAACTGGGCATGATCGGGATATCAACGTTGCGACTAACATTTTGCAAGAAGGTTTAAAATGAATCGCCGTAGGAACTACGGTCTGAGCGTCAGTAGGTGGGACTACTCAAGAATAAACCACCTCTTAGTGTTAGCGTAGGTGGAGGGAGCTATAACAGCATCACTATAGCCAAACCCTAGCGAGTCAACTTGCTCACACTTCTTTGATGGGATCCTGATAGGCATTCGTTGCCAGCTTATGTAATTTTTTAATCACTTGATTGATCAACTGAAGTTCCAGTTTAAAGTGCATTTATGCCAATTCAATGGGATACATGCTCAGTTCCGAAATATACGAGGTGCCATTTTGTGGCCATATCTGATATTGCGCTGACAACCTATCGGTTCGCTTTTTACGCCCCTTTAAATGGTGAAATAATGTCTCATGATGAAGGTCTGCACCTGCAAAAATCATTTTGACAATCAGTTTATATCTTATAATCGGGTAAGCAGGATTTTCTTCAATCCACTGATATAATTGATCCCATCCATACGAGGTTAATACAGTTTGCGCCCACTTGTTTCTTCTTGTTTGCATAACACCTTCTGTTCTTCTTCCTTTTTTTTAATCGAGGATAGATGCTTTCGCAACAAATGGTGCCGATATACTGATCTCTACCCTCTACTTCAAGCTCTGCTTCGATTTCATAGCCAGTCTGCGGTCCACAACTCATATAGTCTATTTTCAATTTAAACCTCCATGTATCATATTAATGTATGACAACAATACATATATCAAGTTAAATAAATAAGACTTGCCACCTGACAAGTCTTTAAACTATATATATTAAGGGGGCTAAATCTTGTACGCTTAAAACGATTTATGAATGGCTTGTGCCTTCAAATGGTTTACAAATGAGATAGTTGACATTTAACTCCACGGTAAAGCGGACGAGATCACTACTCGTATTACAAAGCTCCAATCGATCTAGGTTTTCTTCTTCCAGAGCAATAACAGTTCCAGAATTTAATACGTAGGTTTTAGTGGTATTATCCTTGGTTATTACTTTCAATGTTATCGTCGCTGTATCAGGATTAAATCCAGCTCCAACAGAAAACACTGTAGGATAATCTCCCATAACCTGATTAATGAATATCGTTCGATTTCCTTCCGACTCTAAATCGAACTCTAGGATAAATCCACTAAAAAGTGTAGGCGTAAAAGAACACACAGGCGTACTTTTATCCTTACTTTCGTTACAATGAACAAAGACATCCCCACATTTTTTCTTTGAAACCAATTTAGGTTTTTTTTGTGGCATATGTTTCGCATATGCATTTTTCTTACCTTTTATTTTTTTTTTACCAATCCCCGAAGAAGCCGTAGAATCTGCTTTTTTCAAAAACATCAACCCTCTCGTTTATATTTATACAAAACTTATTTTGAAATGCTCTACTACTTCTATCTTATTTTCAGATATATAATTTGACTAAACCTCTATACATTGAATCAAACCCCAATTTTTTGTTATGCCGCTATTCCTCTTCCCACACAGATAGGTATCGATACAATTGTATATTTAAATCAGTCCAAGACTGGAGATTAACCTGAATAGGCAATTTGAATAGCGACGATTTTTAATCCTAAAGGAATTGAAAGAAGATCGAACTCCAATTAAAATGATTGTGTCTAGCAAACAGTCTAAGGAGGACGATCTCATGAGCAAGTCTACTATGTTTACGAATTACATACGTAATGAAAGTGCAGAACCATCGGTTTTGCGCTTCAAATCTTTATCTATTAAACGATTTGTTCGATTATGATTACTGGAGGACCTTTCAATGGAATGGAAGATGGTTTTATCTGCATGTTTGGAGAGATACCCATTACATGAAATTCCTATTTTTGGATAATCATCAGAGCTGATAAATGCTATTTATAAACGAAGTACAAACATAAGAGGAATTATTTATGCAGGAGTGAAATAATAAGAAATAAAGAAGATGCGCTTGCCGCTGGTACTAGTGAGGAAGCGAAGGCTGGAACCCATAGGAAACTTGAAAGCGAGAAACTTCAAAATTACTGGAGCAAATAACGATGATGGTCATGCGCGTATGTTAATTTGGGATCTTAACAGCGAAAATTTAGATCAGGTCACGATTCTTGTAGATGAAAGGGGTAAAAGATAGCGGTGGTGGTATCGCTTATGGCGTTAAAACTTATTTTAATGTAGTTTCAACGGATAGTATGAATACCTACACCGTGACGCCTTAATCTATAACAAAGAGGGGGGATCGAAACTCCCTCTTCGCTATAGTGGCTTAACGTATTTAATGGTCTCTGCTTGATAACCTGCTCTTTCGTATCGTGTTTTAGCTCGGCTATTGTTGGCGAAGACATTTAAGACGATCGTTTTTAAACCTTGTTTTCTGCTCCATGTTTCAGCAAAATCTAAGAGTTTCATACCAACACCACGCCCTTCAGCCTGCTTTGTAACGGCCAATGATTTAATAAATCCTTGGGTCTCTTTGGTGAAAAAATCTACTGAAATGCCAATATAAATGTAGCCGAGAAACAATTGGTTGGTATCGATTGCGACAAAATGTTTTGATTGTTCTTCGAGGCAATAAATGTCAGCCTGATGAAGTTCTTTTTGTGCTTGTTCAAAAGAAGGACGGTCGCGCCAGTTCGGAAGGTCAAACTCAGCATACCGGCTAGTTAGTTGTAGGATGTCCTCAATATCCGTTTCAAGCAGGGGCCTAATTTGAATATCTGTTTTCAATACTATTTCAACTCCTGTATCTATTAAATATAACAATCACATATTATAAATTTTAGCATATATATATAGAAGTGTTTATAAAAAGGAGGTGTTCATATGTCACTGACAGGTACATGGAATGGAAACGATGGTTCTGTAACGCAAATACGAGAACTTGAAACGGATACAGCAAAAACGATTATTTGGTATTCAAGTAACGGTGGTAGTTCCCCCTTTTCAAACATTTTTACGGGTTCATATCTACCAGACGGAACTGGAATCATACTAGGTCAATGGGATGATGTACCACCAAATACCTTATCGAATTCAGGGACGCTGCGCCTATCTGTTAATGCTGCTGAAACACAAATTTCACAAGTAAGTGCTTCAGAAGGTTATGGTACCACGTTATGGACGAAGGCTTGATAAACATGTAAGGCAGTTAAGTGGGAATCCTTAACTGCCTATTTAAAAAATAGAAATAAAAAGGTTTATGATATTGATTGAACGACCAATTAATATTATAATAAATGTGCACCCACTTGACGTTTGGAGGGTTAACATGAATATACAAAAAAGTACAAAAGATAATCGTAAAGAAAGAATATTGAGTGCGGGCTATCGTCTGTTTGGTCGCTTTGGTTATGCACATACATCAATGAAACAAATTGCTAAGGAAGCTGATGTTGCCCAGGGGCTCATTTCGTATTATTTTGAGAACAAAGAAGGGCTTTTGGTAGCCATCGTGAGAGAACGTATGATAGGAAAAGGGATTCCTAATACCATGCGTCAGTTATCAGAAGTCTCTAATAAAGATGAGTTACTTGCTAAGGCGTATACTTACATTGTATCTTTGCGTCGTGAACATCCTGAATGGTTTACGATGTTACTCAGTTTGTGGTTAGAAAGCCGATTACAACCTAAACTAGCGATTGAATTGGATGCCATCTACCGCGAGATGCAGGCTGGTGTTCAAGAAGTTTTGGAGCAGTGTGGCTTTACAGGGAAAGAGGATGAATTACATACATACGCGGCGATTATTCAAGCGATGGTCGATGGGTTAACCATTCGATCTAGTTTAAATGATGATGAACTCTCGATGCTTCAGGGAGAAGGTTGGAAGGGGATACAGTGGTTGTTGTCGGGAAGAATGCTTGGCAAATAAAATAAATACTTTGGGCGAGGAGCAGGATATGAAAGAGATAAAGACGACAATTGAAATCAATGCTTCTAAAGAAGTGGTATGGACGCATTTAATGCATGTTGTATCTTATCCGGAGTGGAATCCCTTTATGAAAATTACAGGAGAATTGAAAGTGGGAGAAAGGATACAAGTAGAAATTAGCCCACCTCAAGCCAAAAAAATGACTTTTCGCCCCAAAGTATTGGTAAGAGAAGAAATGAAAGAATTACGATGGTTGGGACGAGTTCTTCTGCCAGGTATTTTTGATGGGGAGCATATCTTTGAAATTGAAGAGATGGATCATAATCATGTAATATTGGTGCATCGAGAGATTTTTAAAGGAATCTTGGTACCATTTATGAAAAAACAATTGGATCAAAATACGAAGCAGGGTTTTATATTGATGAATGAAGCATTGAAAGAACATATAGAAGGAAAAGTGCTGTCTGCATAGACAGCACCAGTGAAACACATTTAATGTAAAGGTGTCGACTGAAAATGAGCGGGTTCAAATGATTGGATGAGTTGTGTAGATTGTTCTTGTGTAAATTGAGGAACACAGTAGAAGCCATTTTGGTTTTGATACAAGAAAATTTCATATGCCATTTCGACACTGTTTGGTATACTTGCAGATAACACACGGCGTACAACAGGATTGGTTACTTCACAAGCTGCTCCAGCTTGTAAGAGAGAGCGAGATTTTTGCAGATCTAACATTCCAGCTGCGATCTGTTGGTCTCCAAATTGACTAGCATCTTGACAGGGTTGATGCGGAGCTGTAGATTGCATGCCAAAAGTGACATTATTTTCTTGTTGCATGTTATAAGCTTGAGTTGGAACTTGGGGATCTTGACCGGTAGAGAAGCAGTCTAATAAAGTATTATATTCTTGTTGTACCGCTTGGTATTGTCGTTCGATGATGTCACGTAATTCCGGGCTTTGACAATGTTGTTTATACAATGTGTACTGATCCATACAATTGATACAACTAGATAATACTTCATGTATATCTTCAATTTCATGTGCACCATGGTTTAAATGGGCTGGTACTTGTCCGTATTGGATACTTTCAGATCCACTCATTTGTGATTGCTGTTGCATTGTATCTCCTCCAAGTTGATATTAAAAAACTTAGTTATTAATATGTGATGTGTCCTTCTTTTTTATCCGATTGATAACATAAAATGGCTCGCATGAAGAGGGTTTTTGCAGCCATGAAAAAATGGGTATGTCGATTCCGGTTTAAAAATAATTATTAATTATAAATATATGAAAGATAGAGGCGCCTCCTATGTTTACATAATGAAGGTCAATTAAATGAATCTGCATCAATAGCTACTAAAAATAAAAAGGCAAGCGGTTCCAAAGTGGGGAATTAAACGGACAACAAGCATATGTTGGTCATACTGTGTATCGTATTCTTAAATCAGAATGGCAGTATATGCACATATGAAAAAGGATGAATGGAGGATGAAATTGGATTTATATTATGAGAGATATGGAAAGGGAGAACCTATCGTTTTTCTTCATAGTGGGGGTGCAGATTTGCGGGACTGGATGTATATAGCGCCACTATTATCAAAGCACTACGAGGTGATCTCATTTGACGGTCGTGGAGCGGGTCGATCCCCATCACCAATTAAATATGCAAACTATGTAGAAGATGTAGGTTTACTCTTAGACCATTTAAATCTGAAAGAAGTGACGCTCGTGGGTCACTCAATGGGTGGACAGATTGCCACTGATTTTGCAATGCATAAACCGGATCGTGTATCAAAATTGGTATTAATTGCACCTTCTTTATCCGGGTATACGTATTCCAATGAATTCAATAATGAAATGAAGGAAATATTGAACGAAGCGCCAGATATTGAAAAAATGGTCACACGTGCTCTACGTGCACCCATGTATCAAATCATTACTAAACATCCACAGCTGGATTTAATGGTTCAGATGTTATCTGACCATTGTAAACGCATGTTGACTTGGCCAATTTTTGAAATGATTTGGCCTCAACCTCTGACAGCAGAAAGATTAGAACGATTAGAAGCGGAAACGCTTTTCATTATAGGTTCTGAAGATTCGAAAGAAAACTTTCGAGTTGCTACCTGTTTTCAGGTTGTTCCTCATATTCGATCGGAACAAGTTTCGGGTGCAGACCATATGGTAACACTCACTCATCCAAACGCTGTCTACAGATTGATTAAAGGATTTATGGATGGATCATAAAATGAAAAAAACTTCCTCTCATCTATAGATGAGAGGAAGTTCAGATTGCTGGAGAGTTCATTTTCTGATTTTGGATTTTTAGTCTTTTATGGTTTACAGGCGACTATCTTGTAACAGACGTTCCATCTCTTCTTTATGCCTGGTTTCATCTGCAATAAGATCTTCCAGTTTAATTTTTAACTCAATTTCACCACATGCTTCAGCTTGTTGAATACGCTCTGTATAGCGCTTAATCGTGTCAATTTCAGCTTGTAAAGTGACCTCTAACATTTCTTTTACATCCCGAGTTCTCTTTACCTCATAAGAATTAACAACCGGTTCACCACCTAATGTGGCGATTTTATCTGCTAAATACTGTGCATGACTTGCTTCATCAGAAGCTTCTGCTTCAAAAAAATCTTTCAGTGTTAAGCGGGCCAAGCCAGTAACAACAGCAGCATTATAGATATACTGATGAATGGCTGTTAATTCTTGTGCTAAATCTTCATTTAGTCCATCGAGTAATTGTTTTTTATTTGCATCCATTTCTGATCCGCTCCTTTAAAAGTGTCTTCTATTAGACATTACCCGATTTTAATATTTTCATGCATTAATTTTTAAAGATCCTCCTTCATCCATTCCAGAAACCGCATTAATTTCCCTTCATATCCTTGGGAAGAAGGTTCATAAAACTGTTTTTGCAAATGTTCATCAGGCAAATATTGTTGTTTTACATAATGACGAGGATATTCATGCGGATATAAATAACCGATACCACGATCGGAAGAAACAATGTCTTGCGAAGCATGTGTATCACGCAAGTGTGAAGGGACATGTGCAAATTGCTCGGATTGAACAGCTTTAGTCGCTTGATCGATTCCTTTGATTACACTGTTACTTTTAGGTGCAGTAGCGATGTAAAGTACAGCTTCAGCTAATGGAATTCTTGCTTCTGGCAACCCGATATAATCAACTGCATGCGCAGTGGATGACGCGATAAGCAGAGCGCGAGGATCAGCCATTCCTACGTCTTCAGCAGCATGTACAAAAATACGTCTTGCAATGAAGCGAGGATCTTCCCCCGCTTGTAACATTTTTGCTAAATAATATAGAGCGGCATCAGGATCAGAACCGCGCATACTTTTGATGAAAGCAGAAATGGTATCATAGTGTTGATCTTTATCTTTGTCATAGCGAATTCTTTTTTGTTGAATGGATTCCTCCGCAATTTGCAGAGTGATGTAACGAATGCCATCTGAATCAGGTGGAGTCGTTAGTATGGCTAGTTCTAGGGCATTTAAAGCATCGCGGCAATCTCCTCCTGCTACACGAATCAAATGCGTAAAGGCCTCATCCTCCACATGTACTTTATATTCACCCATTCCTCGCTCTAAATCGGTTAGCGCCCGATCAAGAATCGCTCTTACATCTTTATCACGAAGAGGATGAAGTAAGAAAATACGCGATCGTGATAACAGAGCTTGATTCACTTCAAAAGAGGGATTTTCAGTGGTCGCACCGATGAGTTGAATTGTACCCTCTTCTACATGTGGTAAAAGCGCATCTTGTTGTGCGCGATTAAAGCGGTGTATTTCATCAATAAATAATAGCGTGCGTTGATCGTGTAAAGTAAGTCTTTTCTTTGCATCTTCTACAATTCGTCGAATATCTGGAATGCCAGCCGTAACCGCATTTAATTGTTCAAAGTAAGCTTTTGTGGTTCCAGCTATAACATGTGCAAGTGTTGTTTTTCCTGTTCCAGGAGGACCATGTAAAATGATCGATGAAATTTGATCTGCTTCGATCGCTCTACGAAGTAATCTTCCTTTACCTAATAGATGTGCTTGACCAACCATTTCATTGATATGGCGTGGGCGTATCCGGGCCGCAAGTGGTACTTTCGTTTTATGTGTTTGTTGACTACCAAATTCAAAAAGATCCACGAATCATCACTCTTTCACTGACGGTTAAATAGAAAAATTATGGATATTAATTCACTTGTAATTAAAATAGATATGGGATAATTGAAGGGATTTGTATCCAATCCTAAAAGTAATTATACCACCAGTCTTAAACATAAGAGATCATCGGTGGTCGATTTGTTCTGTTCATACTATAATAGGAACAGAAAGCATTTGTAAATCCATCTACAAATTGAACCTCTTATAAATGGTTTTTTTAGGACGTAAGAAGACAATAGAAAATGGTTTGTGAATTAAGTATGAGCATTTATGACTAAAATGAGGTGGAAATGTGAAAATATCTACAAAAGGTCGCTATGGACTTACGATTATGATGGAATTGGCACTCAAAATAGGAAAAGGCCCCATTCCCTTAAAAAGTATTGCTGAGCAACACGAGCTATCAGAACATTACTTAGAGCAACTGATCGCACCATTACGGAACGCAGGATTAGTAAAAAGCGTTAGAGGTGCATATGGTGGCTATAAATTAGCACATCCTCCGGCAGAAATAACCGCTGGTGACGTGATTCGTGTCTTAGAGGGGCCTATTAGTCCAGTTGAATTTACAGAAGAAGAAAATTTAGCACGTCGCGATCTATGGAAGCGTGTAAGAGATGCAATTGCGCACGAATTAGATTCTACTACGTTGGCAGATTTGATTGATTATTCCAGTGAGGGAAAGAATGATCAATATATGTTTTATATATAGAGGCTGTGCCTCATAGAGAAGGTGGAAGATAAAGTGAATGTTTATTTAGATCATGCAGCGACAACACCGATACACCCTGAAGTTCGACTTGCTATGCTACCTTATCTAGAGGATAGCTTTGGAAATCCTTCAAGTATCCATTCATTTGGAAGAAGAGCGCGACATGCGATTGATCATGCACGTGATCAAGTAGCAAATGGGTTAAATACAAAAGCAAATCATATTGTATTTACAAGTGGAGGTACAGAAGCAGACAATCTGGCTGTTATGGGAGTCGCTCAAGCAGAGCGTAGTAATGGGAAAAACCATATTATTACAACTCAAATTGAACACCATGCCGTGTTAGATACCTGTAGATACCTTGAGACATTGGGATATGAGATTACTTACTTACCGGTTGATCGAACCGGACGTATGGATCTAAACGACTTAAAGACTGCAATAACAGAAAGAACGGCTTTAATCTCGATTATGTATGGAAATAACGAGGTCGGGACGTTACAGCCAATTAGAGAAATCGGCGAATTAGCTAAAGAAAAAGGGATTATTTTTCATACAGATGCTGTTCAAGCCCTGGGTGTGAAAAAATTAGATGTCAATGATTTACCAGTAGATTTACTTACGATTACGGGACATAAAATAAACGGGCCAAAAGGAATAGGAGCCCTCTATATAAAAGATAATTTAAAGATAATTCCGCGTACCTTTGGCGGATCTCAAGAACGGAGAAAACGACCTGGTACTGAAAATATCTTGGGAATTATCGGTCTAGGTCAAGCGGTTGAAATTGCAGTGAAAAATCAGGAACAAAATGAGCAACGTTTAGATGAACTCCGCAACCATTTCTTGCAAGCGTTAGACATACACCATATACAGTATGTGATGAATGGAAATAGGGAGTTGACTCTTCCTCATATATTAAATATAAGTTTTCCTGGTATGGACACCGAAACACTTCTCATGAACCTGGATATGGTTGGTATTGCCTGCTCAAGTGGCTCAGCATGTACTTCTGGCACTTTAGAAGTCTCACACGTACTAGAAGCAATGAACTTATCGAAGCAAATTACAAAATCAGCAGTCCGATTTAGTCTCGGTTTGGGGACGAAAACGGCAGAAATTGATTATACCGTTCAACAAATACAACGGATTATGAATCGCCTTCAAGGCAACTAAGTCGTGGTAGCACGAATATACATACGTAGGTTCATGTTTAGAGGAAGGGAGAGCGATGATGAACTTGAATCATAAAGAATGGGAACAGAAAATGGATAATATTAATTGGAAAGAGATGTTAGAAGACGTAGAAGCTGCACTAATGGACAATTTAGCTGCTGAAATCGGCTTTCCCACATATGATCGGTTGCTACAATCTTCCGAACTGATTTCCGGAAGATATCACCTTACATATTTATCTGATGGACGTTTTGCTTGGTGGAATCCAGATACCTATGCGACAGGAGAAGATCCATGTTTTTTTTCGAATAAGGAAGAGATGGTGGCGTATATCGCCAGCGTGATACAATTAAATCAAGAGCAACAAGAGAAACTACGGTTTAACTTACAATCTTTTCAACAGATGAAGCGCTGTGAAACATGTGATCATGAGTATAATCCGAAAGATCCCATCCGTTATGAATGGGATGGTGACAAAGACAATCAAGCGTATTGCTCTTTTGAATGTGCGGTTGAATCCGTTTTAAAAGAAGAAAAAGATTTTTAGATAAACTTAATAAGTAGTAGGATAAATGTTCTGCTATTTAAAGGTGTGCATGAGAATTGAATCCATCACAAAATGAATTGTTTGAAAAAAGTTATCTGATAGGGTCTTTTATCCAGACGATTTATTATAATGAAGAAAATGGGTATGGTGTGTTTACGATGTTGGTCAGTAAAGCTTCCATTACTTTGGAAGATGAGCGTGTCACTGTCGTTGGACATATGTTACGTCCGCATGAGGATGAAGTATATCGTTGCCAGGGGGAGTGGCGTGAACACCCTAAATTTGGGAAACAATATTATATAGAAAGCGTAAAAAGAGAGTTGCCTCAAACGAAAGAGGCGATTGTTAAGTATTTATCAAGTGGTCTTTTTGAGGGGATTGGTAAAAAAACAGCACAAAAAATAGTAGACATCTTGGGGATTGAAGCCCTAAATGAAATCACAGCCAATCCGGATATACTTATGGAAATAAAAGGAATATCACCTAGTCGCGCTCAGAAGCTTGCAGAACAACTATATGAAAATCAAGTGCTTGAACAAGCATTAGTTTACTTATATCAAATTGGACTTGGACCAGCACTTGCTCTAAAAATTGTGCAGACTTATAAACATCAAACCATTTCGCTCATAAAAGAAAATCCTTATCGCATGATTGAAGATATAGAAGGAATTGGCTTTCGACGTGCTGATGAAATGGCTAAAATACAGGGTTTAAGCGCTGACGCGCGTGAAAGATTAGATGCGGCTTATTTATATACATTACAAGATGCTTCGATGACAAATGGTCACGTATTTGTGAATCAGGATGAGCTTCACTCCTTGGTAGATGCTTTACTAGGTGATGAGGCAACGGCTCTATTTCCATTAGAACGAAGAGAATCATCATTACAGTATTTACTCGATGAAGAAAAGATCTTATCTGAAGAAGATCGTTATTACTTGCCTTCGTTATATTTCGCAGAGTACGGGTTGGCGACTAGAATAAAAGCGCTTATTCATGATGAAATGGACCATGAATTTTCTGTTGCAGATTTGTACGGGGCTATTGGTGAAGTCGAGGAGAGCGAGCAGGTTTGTTATGCAGATCAGCAACGTGAAGCGATTACGACAGCACTCTCATCATCACTAATGATCTTAACCGGAGGGCCAGGAACTGGTAAAACAACCGTGATTAAAGGGATTTGTCAAGTATATGCCAAGTTGCATGGACAGGAGCTAGATCAATCAGCTAGCGGAAATGATGAGGCGCATGCGATTCGTTTGGTAGCTCCTACTGGACGGGCTGCAAAAAGAATGCAAGAGACTACTGGATTACCTGCCATGACGATTCATCGCTTACTAGGATGGCGTGGTGATTTTTTTGAGCATGATGCAAATGAGCCAATCTCGGGGGCGCTCCTGATTGTAGATGAAGTTTCTATGTTAGATATCTGGCTAGCTAACCAGCTTTTTCGAGCGATACCTCAGGGAATGCAGGTGATTTTAGTAGGAGATCAAGATCAATTACCATCAGTTGGACCAGGCCAAGTGCTGCAACAATTACTGGCAGTACCTAAGATTCCACGTGTTCAACTAAATGAAATTTTTAGACAAGCAGAAGGCTCATCCATTATTGAATTGGCACATGGATTAAAAAAAGGTGAAGTGCCAACTGATTTACTTACGCCGACTGCGGATCGCCGTTTTTTTTCTTGTTCGCGTGATCAAGTTTTAGATGTTATTTTAAAAACTTACCAAAATGCGGTTCACAAAGGTTACTCACTCTTTGATATTCAAGTGCTTGCTCCTATTTATAAAGGACCTGCTGGTGTAGATCGCATCAATCAAGAAATTCAAGCGATGATTAATCCTAAACATGTAGACAAAAAAGAATTGATGTGGGGAGATAAACTCTTTCGTTTACATGATAAAGTATTACAACTACAAAATCATCCTGAACATTCCGTTTATAATGGTGATATGGGGATGATTACAGCAGTTAATGAGAAAGCAGATTCCGATAGCCCTGCTTTATGGGTCCAATTTGACAAGCAAGAAGTTCCCTATAAAAGGAGTCAGCTTTCGCAAATTTCACTTGCATATGCCTGCTCTGTACATAAAGCACAAGGTTCTGAATTTGCAATTGTGATTTTCCCTATTTTGTATACGTATCGTCGCATGTTGCAGAAAAAGCTAATTTATACAGGGATAACAAGAAGTAAGTCATTTTTAATTTTATGTGGAGAACATGAAGCACTCCGTATGGGAATAGAGTCAAAGTACACAGATCAGAGAAATACCTGTTTGACCCAAATCATCTTAGAAGAGCATTAAGTTACCAGATCTTTTCAACAGCGGGAATAAGTAGTCCGTATACCTCCTTTTATACGTTACATACTAGATGTAGCGGGAGGAGGTTGAACTCTTTGCGCAACTCCCAGGAAGTGATTGGTTTATCAGTGATTCATTTAAAATCAGGTAAAAAGATGGGGACGGTCACAGATCTTTTATTTAATGAACAGCAAAAATTTCAAGGAATATTACTGGAGACGGATGGTTTTTTTCATAAACGTAAGTTTGCTCCAGCTGACCACATTCAGATCGGGCAAGATGCTGTCATGATACAACATGGGGATGCGATTCAGCCGCTTCGATCCGAGATAGAGTCTTACACAGGTATTTTATCAGGCAAAAAGAAACTACGCGGTCAAGCTTTTATGCTCAGTGATGGACGTGAAATAGGGCTGATTGAAAATGTCTACTTCATGGAAGAACTGGGCACCCTGATAGGGTACGAAGTCTCTGAAGGATTGATTCACGACTTTCGCTATGGTCGCAAACTGGTCCAAGCAACGGAGCCTCTACTGTGGGGTGATGATGTTTGTATTGCATCAGCAGACCATGTACGGATTAAAGATAAGTAGTGAAAGAAGGTAAAAGCGGTGTTGATTCGTTGTCCAAATTGTAATTCGCACGACCTGGGAAAAGTTAGTACCAATCAATTATATTGTTGGCATTGCTTTATTGAGCTGACAACCAACAAAAATCAAATTTCTTCCGTTTATCAAGTTGAAGAAGACGGGACTTTGACCTCTCTAAATGACCTATTTTTAGATGAATCACAGCAACAAGTAAATGGCTGAAAGGTACTTGAACAACAAAGGAGAGAGTACCATGGGACGTCAAAAAACGATTACAATGTTGGCGGGTGGTTTACTTGCAATGGCAGGGATCATGGGGATACAAAGACGTCGTCGTCGAAAAACGATACGTTATCAGCTGGAACGAGCGATGCGTGGTATGATGCCAATGGGTATGATGAAGAATCAATTAAGGCATTGGATGAAACGTATCCAGTTTGTTCGTTAGAGAAAAAGCCTTCAAACCTCACTCTGGTTTGAAGGCTTTTTTGGACATAATTTGTCCGTCATTATCGTATGCTAGTTAAGGAGAAGTGTACGGGGGTGTAGCACTGTGAAATGGTGGCAAGAGTATCGAATTCTGATTTGGTCGGTATTTGTACTGGTAATACTTGCAATTCTTTACTTTTTAGCACAGCTTGCACCCTATTTAGAAGTGATTTTTATCTTTATAAAAGCTGTACTCGGGCCTTTTATCATTGCGATGATCATTTCCTATTTACTTAATCCGATCGTGAACATATTAAGCTATCGTGCTGTGCCGCGTGCACTGTCTGTCCTTTTAATTTACACGATCTTTATTTTTTCCTTAGTCATACTTATTTTAAATACACTTCCTTTGCTGGAAGAACAACTGCAAGAGATGGTTGAACAGATTCCGCAGTGGAGTAAACAAATACAGCTTATGATAGAGGAATACAATCATCATGGTAAAGAACTACTGCCAATAAGTGTACAAGCTGGGATCGAGAATTTGCTCACACGCATTGAAAGTGGAATTACCAACTATGTAGGTAATATGATGGGCGGACTTAGCAGTACCATTAACCAAATTTTTATCGCATTTGTGGTTCCATTTTTGTCATTTTATATGATGAAGGATGCCAAAACAATCGAGAAATCAATGATAGCCATATTGCCAGTGAGCAGTAGAAAAAGCTGGATCCGCTTATTTAGAGATATTGATCGTGCATTAGGAAATTATATTAGAGGGCAGTTGCTCGTTTGTATGGTTGTCGGCATACTAGCTTATATCGGGTATCTTATTATTGGTCTGAAGTATGCACTGGTTTTAGCTATGGTTATCGCTGTTTTTAATGTTATTCCGTATCTAGGTCCAATATTGGGGGCGATACCTGCTGTTCTTGTAGCACTAGGTGATACCAATCAAATGGTTATCGCTGTACTCATTGTCAATTTGCTCGTACAGATTTTAGAAGGAAATGTGCTATCGCCTCAAATAGTAGGTCGAACTTTACATTTACATCCTCTTTTTATTATTTTAGCATTGCTTGTAGGAGGTCAACTAGGAGGTGTACTAGGTTTAATCTTAGCAGTTCCCGTATTTGCAACAGGTAAAGTGATAATAGAGCACAGTATGGAGCATTTTTCAAAGTATAATGTTTGAAACGAGCAACTGATTTATGTATAATGGAATTAGAAATTGAATATAAGAACGTTTTGATGAAACAAAGAACGATTTTGGTTCACTTACAGAGAGAGAAACGAATTGCTGAAACGTTTCTCAAGATCGAGCGAAGTCGTGGCCAGTTTCTGAACGCAGTTAATCGCTGCCGGTGGTAAACATCGTTATGTAAATGAAGAGACCTCTCATCTGAATAGATAAAGAGGTAAACAGGGTGGTACCGCGGGAAACCAACTCGTCCCTTTTAATGTAGAGAACAGGACGTTGGTTTTTTTGTTGTGTAAAAAAAGATGGAGGAAAGAATCATGAAATCAGCAGATATTCGTAATAAGTATCTTGATTTTTTTAAAGAAAAGGGTCATAAAGTTGAACCGAGTGCGTCACTCGTCCCAGTGGATGATCCAAGTTTATTATGGGTGAACAGTGGCGTCGCAACCTTAAAAAAATATTTTGATGGACGCGAAACACCAGCTAATCCACGTATTGTAAATGCACAAAAATCGATTCGAACCAATGATATTGAGAATGTAGGTTATACAGCACGTCATCAGACTTTTTTTGAAATGCTTGGTAATTTCTCGATTGGTGATTACTTTAAAGAAGAAGCGATTATATGGGCTTGGGAATTTTTAACGAGTAAGAAGTGGCTAGGCTTGGAAGAAGATAAACTTTATGTAACGGTTCATCCAGAGGATGAAGAAGCGTTTCAGTTATGGCATGAAAAGATCGGCTTAGATAAGAACCGGATTGTAAAATTAGAAGAAAATTTTTGGGATATTGGAGAAGGGCCCAGTGGTCCCAATACTGAAATCTTTTATGATCGTGGACCTGAGTTTGGAGATATAAGTGACCCTGAATGTTATCCGGGTGGTGAAAATGAAAGATATTTAGAAATTTGGAATTTGGTCTTCTCACAGTTTAACCATAATCCGGATGGGAGCTATACCCCACTTCCTAAGAAGAACATAGATACTGGGATGGGTTTTGAGCGTATTACGTCAATCTTGCAAAATACACCCACAAACTATGAGACCGATTTGTTTATGCCCATCATTTTAGAAACTTGTAAAAAGACAGGTAAAAGTTATGGGAAAGATCCAGAGGTAGACATTGCCTTAAAAGTAATCGCAGATCATACGCGGACACTCGTTTTTGCTATAGGAGATGGTGTTCTTCCTTCCAATGAAGGTCGTGGCTATGTCCTTCGCCGACTGCTAAGACGAGCTGTTCGTTACGGGCGCACGCTCGGCATTCAGGAGCCTTTTTTATATACTTTAACCGATCATATTGCTGAAATGATGAAATCCTATTATCCAGAACCAGCCTCAAATAAAGATTTTATTGCACGTGTGATTCAAGGAGAAGAAGAACGCTTTCTTGAAACGTTATCAGAAGGACTTCGTATTTTAGAAGAAGTTGTGGATAAAGCGAAGAGCAAGAATGAAGAAAGAATTGCTGGAAAAGACGCATTCCAGCTTTATGATACCTACGGTTTTCCAGTAGATCTTACAGAGGATTTTGCTAAAGAACACGGCTTAGATGTTGATCGTGATGGCTTTGATTTAGAGATGAAGTTGCAGCGTGAACGGGCACGTATTGCTAGAAAAGATATGGGGAGTATGCAAGTTCAAGGTGGTGCACTTACCGAACTAAAAGAAGCTTCTGAGTTTGTAGGGTATCGTGATCTCTCAGTTGAAACAAAGATTACCTCCATTATCTTTGAAGATCAGTTTGTCGATATTTTGGGTACGGGAAAAAGTGGATATGTATTGCTAGAAAAAACACCTTTTTATGCTGAAAGTGGCGGTCAAGTTGCAGATCGTGGAACCATCATGACAAACGATACAAAATTAGTCGTCCAAGATGTACAAAAAGGGCCGCATGGGCAACATGTGATGAAAATAATGGTAGAATATGGAACGATTCGCCACGGAGATAAAGTGCTTGCGCAAGTAGATCATGCACACCGTGGCAACACAGTACAAAATCACACGGCTACCCACTTACTTCATAAAGCGTTAAAAGAGGTGCTAGGTGATCATGTCAATCAGGCTGGATCGCTAGTTGGGCCAGATCGTTTACGCTTCGACTTTAGTCATATTGGGGCAATGACTGAAGATGAGATTCGCCAAGTTGAATCACGAGTAAATGAACAGATTTGGGCAAATAATAAAGTGGAGATATTTATTAAATCGCTGGATGATGCTAAAATGATGGGAGCAATGGCATTATTTGGTGAGAAATACGGTGAGGTTGTTCGGGTAGTGAAAGCAGGTGCATATTCCATAGAGTTATGTGGTGGTACACATGTGCAGTCAACTGGTGAGATTGGACTTTTTAAGATCATAAGTGAAAGTGGTATTGGTTCCGGTACCAGAAGGATTGAGGCAGCTACCGGTGAGCGCGCGTTTCTCCATTTAGAGCAACTGGCAAATGAGTTTAACAAGATTGCTGAAAAACTGAAAGTAAAGCCGGCAGAAGCTCTAAATAAAGTAGATCAGATTCAAAGTCAAATTCGCCAATTATCTCGGGAGAATGAGTCGCTTCGCAATAAATTAAATCAGTTTGAAGCTGGCGATCTGCAGTCAAAAGTGGAAGATGTTGCGGGAATCCAAGTTTTAGCTGCACAAGTGGAAGTAAAAGATATGAATCAATTGAGAAAGATGGTTGATGACTTAAAATTGAAGCAAGAAGATGGCATTATTGTACTGGGTGCAAGTGTCAATGGTAAGGCTCAAATTGTGGCTTCTGTTTCAAAAAAACAAGTTGAGAATGGACTACATGCGGGTAAACTAGTTAAAGAGATTGCTGAGCGATGTGATGGTGGTGGCGGTGGCCGTCCAGATATGGCTCAAGCTGGAGGGAAATCTCCGGAGAAATTGCAATCTGCACTTCAATATGTAAAAGAGTGGGTTACGCATGAATTAAAATAAAGGTGATTTTACAGACCAAGACGAAAGATCTATTAAATGGGCATCTAGTGAAAAGGGGTGAGTTCATCAATGGATGAGACAATGAAGTTTAAGTTTCGGGGAGATCAAGAAGCCGATCCAAAGCAAGTGTTACAATTGGTATATCATGCTTTAAAGGAAAAAGGATATAACCCGATTAATCAGATTGTCGGATACCTCATTTCAGGAGACCCAGCATATATTCCAAGACATAACAATGCACGTACCTTAATACGTAAGCTGGAACGGGATGAACTAATTGAAGAACTCGTTAAATCTTATTTAGACCAGCCTGATGAGTGAGAAAGGATATTATCATGAGTTTGGATGAATTTGCGACGTCATCAGGAGAAGTGACACGCATTTTAGGACTTGATATTGGCGATCGCAGGATTGGCGTAGCGATCAGTGATTCCTTGGGCTATACCGCTCAAGGAATTGAGGTCATTGACCGTAAGCAGGTAGATTGGCTATTGCGTATCAGTGAGTTAATTAAGGATATGGATGTCGGTGCAATCGTTGTAGGCCTTCCTCGAAATATGAATGGATCACTGGGTCCAAGAGGACAACTATGCCAGGAGATGGCAGATGAACTTAAAGCACGCTTTCATATACCTGTTCATCTATGGGATGAACGTTTATCTACTGTGGCAGCAGAGAGGACGTTAATCGAAGCAGATATCAGCCGTAAAAAAAGGAAAAAAGTGATTGACCAGATGGCAGCTTCGTGGATATTACAAGGATATTTAGATTCAGTAAGGAGGGTCTGATATGACAGACCATGAACAAGGACAGATAGAGTATTTATATATCCCAAATCAAGATGGGGTGGAAGAAAAATTTGAGATTATTTTTGACTTTGTGAGTGATGAAGGACAAAAATATATGTTTGTTACACCGGCGGAAGTAGAGAGTGATAGCGAAGATGAGGCTAGAGAGGTTTTAGCTTTTCGTTATGAAGAAGCCGATGATAATTTGACTTTGGAATTAATTGATGAAAACAATACAGAAGAATGGGATATGGTAGAGGAAGTTTTTGAGACGATGATGGCTGAGGCTGACGAATTATAAAACAGTCACAGAAATCCATTTCACAAACTGAAATTGGGGAATCGTATCAAGTTCTACAAACCATCGAAGCAAATGGATATCAATATTGTATTCTTCGAAATCCTGATCATCACCCTTCAATTGCTTATTTAATGCGTGTTCATCAAGATGGAATGAAGTTTATAGAGGATGACAGAGAATGGCACGAGATCGCAGATTATGTGGATCATTTGCTCGATTAAAAAATAACAGAGACCATCTCTGTTATTTTTTTTGTGGAAATATGCTAACATAGAATATGATTTAAACAAATAAATTATTTAGCTTTGATAGAAACCAAAAGGAGTTAGGGCATGAAGTGGTTGCTAAGAATGATCTTTACACTGGTTATTATTGTAGGCTGGGTCATTGTTACCTATGTTTATGCTAATTTTACATTAGGGTCGGAGAAAAGAGATCAGCCTGTAGAAGTGGAAATTATTAAGGATATGACGATTGCAGAGATTGGAACGCTGTTAAAAGAAAAAGGGCTGATCAGAGAAAAATATTTTTTTCGATATTATGCCATGTACAAAAAGAAAACAAATCTGAAGGCTGGTGTATATGAAGTAGAGCCGGGTGAATCACTTGATCAGATGTTAGATCGCTTTGTGGAAGGGAAAGAGAGTAAGATTTCGGTAACCATTCCAGAAGGGTTAAATGCAGCACAAATTGCCGATAAGCTAAAAGAGGAGGGCTTGGATAGTGAAGGCTTTTTAAAAGCTTTAAATACAAAAGAACCGAAATATGCTTTTGAGAAACAGATTCCAAACGATAGACAAAGAAAATATAAGTTAGAAGGCTATCTATTCCCGAGCACTTATAAATTTCGCAAAGACGAAAAACCAGAAAATATCGTAAATGCGATGTTAGAACAATTCCAAGTCAGGTTAGATAAATTAAATTGGGATCAACAACTTAAAAATGAATCGTTACCTAAGAACTGGAGTATCGATCAAGTCATTATTGTTGCTTCTCTGATTGAAAAAGAGGGACAAGTTCGCTCAGAACTACCTCGTATAGCGGGTGTCATTTATAATCGCTTGGAAAAAGAGCCGCGACTTTTGCAAGTAGATGCTTGGTATCATTATTACTTGAGTATGCGGGGAGAAGCATTAAAAAAACCGGATAAGCATACTAAAAATATTGAGAGCCCATATAATAACTATAAAAATCCAGGGCTACCACCAGGTCCGATTTGTAGTCCGAGTGAAAAAGCAATACATGCAGCACTATCGCCCGAAAATCATCAGTATTTTTTCTATGTGACCAAGAGTGACGGATCACAAGAACATTATTTCGCAAAAACAAATGAAGAACACCTTAAAAATATCAAAAAAAGTAATGCTAATGAAAAATGATTGATTCACTGCAAAAGAGCCTCTAATCGGGCTCTTTTGTGCATGAAATCCGTTTATTTTCCGAATCATACAATCTTTATAGGTGAGGTATACCCCTTTTTCTTGATGACCAAGATGAAAGTAGAAGCGCGAGGGGGGATTCCTGATGAGTAGATGGCGTACATGGTTGGTAACATTCGCATTTGTACTTTTCTTTGCTTGTTTGATTATGCGTTTATATGTAATCCAAATCAGTTCACCGCGTTCTTTATCCGTGTTTACACATAATCAAACGGTTGATTTAGTGGAACGTGCTCATCAAACACAAACGAAAGAAGTCATTATCGATAGTGGCCGAGGCAAAATATTAGATCGTAATGGTGAGGCATTAGCTGGAGAGTTAGACACGCATTTGTTAATTTTTCCACATACACAAGAGCAGATTAACGTACAGCGCGAAAAGATTAGACAACTTGCTGTTACGCTCTCTTATTCTGAAGAGAAATTAATCCAAATTCTTTCCACAGTGAAAAAACCTTATATTTTATCAAGCGAAGAAGAAAAAGAACTGGTCTTATCATCAGAGCAAGTGTCAGAAATTGAAAAATTAGCTTTATCTGGAATTGAGGTCGTACAATCTGACCATCGTTTAGCGTATCATCAAATTGGTAAACATATTTTGGGACAACTTCGACATTATCCAGCATTAGTTACAAAATTATATCCTGAAGAAGTAAAACAGGGTCAGATTTCGATTGATTCTTTAGTCGGAGTTTCTGGATTAGAATACACTTTCGACTCTTTTTTACACGGTTCAAACGAAAATATCTTACACTATACGACCGATGCGAATGGTACAAGGATGAATGGTATTCAGATCAAAGTTTCGCAAAATGTAACCCATACGAATCGAGAACCGTTAACAATTAAAACAACACTGGATAAAGACATTCAATTTCGAGTCGAAGAAGCGATGCGGAATGAAAAAGTTTTGAAAGGAGTAGCTGTCGTTCAAGAAATTAAAAGTGGGAACATCGTTGCGATAGCCAGCTATCCAACAGAGCAAACGATCGATACCCCACTAAGACACGGAGCTTTAACTGATGAAATACCGGGTTCAATTTTTAAAATGGTGGTAGCAGCAGCTGCATTAAATGAAGGTGTTGTAAAGCCAGATACGAAATTTCGCTGTGACGGTAACCTTGATGGAGCATTAAATAAACATGAGCATCATGGTGATTTAACTTTTAAAACTGCGTTTGCTAAATCATGTAATGTGGTTTTGGGAACGGTAGCGAAACAAATTGGAGCGGAAAAATTAGAAGCATATGCAAAGCGATTTGGATTGGCGCAACCGATTATGTGGCAAGGCCAAGTAAAAGTAGCTGGTTATTGGGCTGAAAATGAAGATTTTAGTCAAATTGAGCGTTCACAAGAAGAGCCAGGAATTATTTTTTCTGAAACGGGTAAGGAAAATATTGAAAGGGGAGATCAAAACAGTTTGGCGCGAACGGGAATTGGACAACAAGATGTACAGATGACGCCATTGCAAGCGTCCAATATGGTAACGGCTTTATTTCATCAGGGAAAAGCTCCACAACCCAGGTTAGTGACAGAGATTTTAGATGAAGAAGGAAAAGTGCGTTTTGCCTTCAAACCACAAAACATATCAGGTGCAAAAGGACTTAAAGCAGATACGATTTCCAATCTAAAAAAGATGATGCGTATGGTGGTGACAGATGGGACTGCTACGCCGCTTCGCTCTGCTACATGGTCACTTGCTGGTAAAACGGGCACGGCACAAAGGGAGAAGGAAGCGGATGGAACGCGCAATGTAAATAGATGGATAATTGGCTATGGACCAACACAGGCTCCGCAGTATGCGATGTCAATTGTATTACTAGATGTAGAGGATGCTAATGATCCACGTGGACTACGGATTTTTCAATCTGTTTTTGATAGATTAGCGGAATTAGAAAAGAAAAATAAAGAAAATAAATCAGCTACAAAAAACAAATAACCTTCGTTCGATTTCATTATGATGTGATTAAATATTCCATGGTATTTATCATTTATTCGATTAAATTAGACGATTTTTTGATAACAACCTGACTAAACGCTGGTTGTTTATTTAATTGTATGAGATTATGATATAGAGAGCGATTACATTTACCGAGAATCACATGTTGGTTTGTAATAATTAAAGGGGTAGGTAGAATGAAAATCACCGTTAATTTGACAAAGGCAGAGCTAGATTTGATTGAGGAAGCGATTCTTCAATATCAAAACTTATTGATGAAATCAGAAGAAGAAGAAGAAATTATTAAATATGAATTAGGTCTAGCGAAACGGGTGTTAAGTGAATTTGGTATGGAAGAGCTAGAAGAAGAAGTTGAAGAGGAACAAGCAGTACAACAACAGCAACAGATGGCATCAAATCACCCATATCCGCCACAAGGCGGAATGCCTTATGGACATTCAAATCATCCACAACAGAATTACCAAGGACAAAATACATTTGTTCCACCTAATCAATATCCGTTCTCTAGATAGTATAAAGCATTAGCTGTTTTATTCAGCTAATGCTTTATACCATTTCATCCTCCGTGGTAAGATACAAAGCGTCTTAACTGTAAGCGTTGTAGCGGGGAGAGTTGATCTATTTCTTGTTTGAGTCGTTCCAAAGCCGTCTGGTACAGCTGATAATCCATCGCATTTTTTTGTTTAATATATGAAATGGTCTTGGATGAAAGTGGTGTATGTTTAGGCTTTTTCCTCGTCACATTTTCTTTAGAATAAGCGCGTTGTTTCCAGTGCATTTGGTGATTTAATAGAAAAACAGAGTGCGGGTATAACTCCGTAATCCCTACAAAGGAAAAGTACTTATCCATGTTGTGTAGTGCTAAGGTCAGGTCAGGGTTATTTTTACCGGATAAAAAACGAGTTTGATGATTGCTGACCGAATTTGCAATGCGCGGAATTTTAGATTGGATAAAGTCTTCAAAACTCATTTGACTAACCACTGCTTTTAAATTATTGACTCGACTTGAGCGAATAAAATAGTAGGCGGATAAGATTCTACTCAAGGGATCTCGGAGCATGGTCATATATTGCACATGCGTATGTGGAAAGTAGTGATGAACACCAAAACGACTATGTCCATAGGCACACTTAATTCGAGCAGCCATCATAGGGCTCATATGATTTAGTTTATTAATCTTGGCATTTATAGGGATATGAAGGATTTCATGCGGTTTAAATTGCTTGTGCACAATGCTTCGCATTGTTATGCCACCGGTTTTGGGAATGTGAGTGAAAATGAGTAGCTTCTTAGACATCACATGATCCCCCTTTTTTTCTGATACTACAAACATATGGTTTTCTGGTGTAAAATGCATCTGGTATTCGGCTATGTTAGCGAAAATAGACTCTTATTTACGAGATAATCGAAAGGAAATGTGGGATGAAGGAACTAGAAATCAAAGTGTTATTACAAGAGATGAAAGTGGGAGAACCCTTACACTTTACAACTTCAAAAAAAGGAAAATATATTGAAGTAGATCGAATTTTTCAAGGGATGTCAGTTAGCTGGATCATTCGCTATGAAAACGATCAAACAAGGGTTAATCATATTGATGAAGCAGTAAATATGATTGCAAAACATTGGAATATGTATTTAGAAGATGTATTAGATCAGCAGTTTGCGGAATTGGAGAGTATTACAGACTTAGGAGAGTATTGAGGAGGATTTGGTGCTAAACTTTATCTTAGAATCCAAAGAAGAGATCTCTTGTGCATTTATCCGTATGGGTATATCTGATTTTACAGCAGCGATTCAATTTGTGTATCAGCTTCCCTATGCTCGTAACGCACAACCTGACTATAGGTTGGTCTTACTGGAGAAAAGAGGGACATGTAGTTCCAAACATGCGCTGCTAGCTCAGCTTGCAAGAGAACATCGAAAACCAGTTGATTTATACATGGGAATATATATGATGAATGCGCATAATACACCAGGTGTCGGAGAAGTTTTAGCTAAGTATCATCTGGACGCGATTCCTGAAGCACATTGCTATTTGCAATATGAAGGCTCACGTTATGATTTTACCAGACGGATTCAACCTGAAGAGAATCCTTTGGACATGATCATAGATGAATGGAAGATTGGTCCTGATCAAATTGGAAGTTATAAAATAGATCAACATCAAAAATATTTGCAAAAATGGTTAGCTAAGCAGCATGAACCCTTTGATTTCAAGGAACTATGGAAGATTAGAGAGTTGTGTATACAAGCGCTAAGTCAATGAATCTTCTCTTGTGAGAATCCTCCTAATAATGATAGAATGGGCATAATTCATAAATTATACATACGATCTCTTGTGCTTTCTAAAAAATTAAAGCTAGGATGATGTACATTGCGTAAATTCCCACTTAACTGGAACTTAGAAAATATTTATGCTGGAGGTAGTGCTTCACCAGCACTTTTAGAGCGAATTGAAGAGACCAAGCTCAGCTTATCTGAACTAAAAGAAGTGGTGCAAAAAATCGATGATCAAATTACAGCATCTACCTTATATGAAATCTTACAAAGACTGCAAAAGTATGGTAGTTACTACGCAGACATGTATTCCTTTGTAGAGTGTTTAATTGCCCAAGATGTCAAAGACCAGCAAGCTAAAATTCTGCTTGGTCAGATCCATGAAATTGGCGCTATCTTTAATGCAGTAAACGCGACGTTAGATAGTAAACTCATTGATATTTCATCTGAGGTTTGGACTAACCTATTAAAATATCCAGAGATGGAGAAAATTGCATTTGTGCTTTCAGAAAAGCGCGCTCAAGCGAAAGAGAAGCTTTCTCCTGCACAAGAAGAGTTAGCCGGAGATTTAAGTGTAGATGGCTACCATGCTTGGTCAGGGATGTACGATACAATCGTTGGGCGTATGCAAATCCCTTATGAGGAAAATGGAGAAACCACATCCCTCTCAGTAGGACAACTATCAAATAAGTTTGCTACGAAAGACAACGGAGTACGTGCTAAAGTAGCGGAAATCTGGGAGAGTGCTTGGGAGAACGAAGCAGAGTTGTGCGCAACCTCTCTTAACCACATCGCAGGATATCGTTTGCAATTATATAAGCATCGTAAGTGGGATCATGTTTTAAAAGAGCCGTTAGCCAATAATCGGATGACAGCAGATACATTAGATGCGATGTGGAACTCCATTGTACAGGAAAAGCATAGACTTGTGCCATATATGGAACGGAAAGCGAAAATGCTTGGTATTGATAAATTAGGCATGTTAGATATCTATGCTCCACTAGGTAGTGAAGGTAAATCGTTCACCTATGATGAGGCATGTGAATTTATCATTAATCATTTCCGCAAATTTAACACGGATATGGCTGATTTTGCTGAGATGGCCCTTTCCAGTGGTTGGATTGAAGCAGAAGATCGTAATGGAAAACGTCCCGGTGGATTTATGACCGAGTTTCCAGTTGCTTCTGAGGGACGCATTTTTATGACTTTTAGCGGATCTTCTAACTGTGTATCTACACTAGCTCATGAATTGGGTCACGCTTATCACTCCTACGTGATGAAAGATCTGCCTCTGTTTGCACAACAGTATCGCATGAATGTGGCGGAAACTGCCTCAACTTTTGCTGAAACGATTGTAATTGATGCAGCAATTAAAGCAGCAAAAACGAAAGAGGAAAAGATTACCTTATTGGCGGAGAAGATCGATCAAGCTGTAGCGTTCTTAATGGATATACATGCTCGCTTCTTATTTGAAAATCGCTTTTATGAGGCCAGAAAAGAAGGGGCTGTCAGCACTGAATCATTATGTGAATTAATGATTGCCGCACAAAAAGAGGCATTTGCGGATACACTCGGTAGCTATCATCCTCATTTTTGGGCTTCAAAGCTCCATTTTTACGGGACGGATGTTCCTTTCTATAATTTCCCATACACCTTTGGTTATCTCTTCAGCTCCGGGATTTATGCACGAGCTATAGAAGAAGGGACAGGATTTGGAGAAAAATATGTGGATTTGTTACGTGATACTGCAAGCATGACTGTAGAAGATTTAGCAGAGCGACATTTACAGATCGATCTTACTCAACCTGACTTTTGGAAAAATGCCATCGATTTAGTGATGACAGATGTTGAAGAATTTTTAGCACTTACTGATGAACAGTAAAGTAAAAGCCTCAGCTCACTATAGAGCTGAGGCTTTTACTTTACAATTTCTTTTACACGACCGACTTGACCATCGGTCAGTCTTACTTTGATACCATGCGGATGTGTAGGCGAATTGGTTAAAATATCTTTTACAATACCAGTTGTTAGCTTTCCAGTGCGTTGATCCTGCTTCAAAACGATTTTCACAGTAAGCCCACTGTGAATTTCATTTCTCTTTTGTCCGTCCATTTGGGCCTCCATACATATTGATGTAAGTAATATTAATATGTATGGAGATCTCTTCGAACAATTGAACCGTTACATGCAATGCCATAGAGCTATAATCCATTCAACAGTTTTTCTACAACTTCATCTAAAGTTTGTTTTTGAGAATGCACGTTAACCACTCCTTTACATATCTATTTGATTTTGATAGAATGCTTCTAATAATTACATCTAAATAAAATATCTATGACTGAGAGAGTAAGAATCTGAACGTTTTTCAGCGAGCTAGGGTTGCTGTGAGCCTAGTAACCGTACGATTCTGAACCGCACTCACGAGATATTACGTTGAATCGAGTAGGCGTAATCGGGGATCTAACCCGTTATTAATAGATGAAAGTGGCATTTGAAATGCAACCGGAGTGGTACCGCGGGTAAACTCGTCTCCTTTTTGATAAGGATGACGAGTTTTTTTAATACGATTTTACCCAGGAGGAATAATTGATGGATTTGAAAGGAACCTTGACTCAAATCATACTTGCAGCTATGCCTATTCCTGAAAAAGAAGACTCACCGCCCCTGATTTTAGAGACACCAAAGAATGCTGATCACGGTGACATTGCCGTTCCCTGTTTTTTGCTTGCCAAACAATTGAAGCGGTCTCCACATGATATTGCAAAGGAAGTATCAACCAAGATCCAGGATCCTTTAGTTACTGATATTCAAGTTATTGGTCCTTACCTCAATCTCTTCTTAAATCGAAAGGAAGTGAGTGGTGGTATTTTAGATCAGATCATCACGAAAAAAGGAAACTATGGCTCTAATACAGATGGATCCAATGCCTATGTACCGATCGATTTGTCTGGACCGAATATTGCCAAACCTTTTTCGATGGGACATCTCCGTTCAACAATGATCGGAAATGCAATTGCAAACCTTTCAGCGAAGAATGGATATCGTCCAGTTCGAATTAATCATTTAGGCGATTGGGGTACTCAGTTTGGAAAACTCATTGCCGCTTACTTAAAATGGGGCGAGAAAGAAAAAGTGAAACAACACCCCATTATCGAGTTGCTTCGTCTCTATGTGAAATTTCATGATAAAGCGCAACATCATACAGAGTTAAATGATGAAGGACGACGCTACTTTAAATTGCTAGAGGATGGAGATCCACAAACACGAGAGCTTTGGGAGTGGTTCCGGGAAGAATCAATACAGGAATTTTCTCGTATTTATGATCTGTTGGGAGTGTCTTTTGATTATCTACAGGGAGAGGCATTCTATAATGACAAAATGGATGAAGTGGTAGATATCCTAACAAAGAATCAGTTACTCCAAGAGAGTGAAGGAGCCCTCGTTGTCAGATTGGATGAACATGATATTCCTCCTTGTATCATTCAAAAATCTGATGGAGCTACCATCTATGCCACGCGAGATTTTGCTACTGCCTTATACCGAAAACGTAATTTTGATTTCTCTCGTTCTTTGTATGTTGTGGGTAGCGAACAATCCTTACATTTTGAACAACTCAAACTAGTGTTAGAGAAAGCAGGGTTTGATTGGGCAAAGGATATGATCCATGTTCCTTTTGGTATGATGCTTCAAAATGGAAAGAAAATGTCAACGAGAAAAGGTCGAGTCATCTTGTTAGAAGAAGTGTTAATGGAATCGGTTGAACTCGCCAAACAAATCATCAAAGAAAAGAACCCATCTTTGGAAAATAAGGATGAGGTGGCGAGACAGGTGGGAATTGGTGCCGTAATCTTCCAAGATTTAAAACACTTCCGTACGAATGATGTCGAATTTTCCTTTGAACAAATGCTGAACTTTGATGGAGAGACAGGACCTTACCTTCAATATACACATGCCCGTTGTCATTCCTTATTACGAAAAGCCGGAGATTTTACGCCATCAATAGGTCAGACGATTGATGAGATCGAAGCATGGCCAGTTATCACACATCTTTCTCAATTTGGTGAAGTTGTAAAACAGGCATGGAATGATTATGATCCATCAAAAATTTCACGCTATTCCTTAGACCTCGCACGTACATTTAATCACTACTATGCTAAGGTACGGATCTTGGATTCCGATCAAAAAGAAGTGAGGCTACATTTGGTTTATGCAGTTGCCACAGTCTTAAAAGAATGTCTAAGATTACTCGGGATACAAGCACCAACTGCGATGTAAGAATAAGAAAGAGAACAGTCTGAGAAATAGCTGTTCTTTTTCTTACTCATAAGTGAGATATATTTTTCCATACTTTTGAATCCCTCCAAGTTCTAGTATTTTCTTAATTAAACAACTTGGTATCGAATGAATTGATGGATTGGGCTTATAACTGGTTGAGGTCAAGACAAAGTTAGGACTAATCACGATTTCATAATCCTCCCCAGGGAAAAATACAATCGACTGAAACTCTTGGAATTCTTGAAATCGGAAGTTGCTTCAGTGAGAACGCCCCCTGACACCAATACAACGGAAGGAGTACCATTCGTTCCTTTTGCAAGGGTTTTCCATATAACGTAAGGACGATTGGTTTTCTTTAGATAGGATAATAACTGTACAGGATGGGGTAATGGCACAACCCCATAGCTTGAGTGTTGTCCAAAGCGGAAACGAATTGCGGATGTTAACCGCTCAAGAATCCCAGCGGCTTCAGCCGTGGAAGTGTCAAAACATTCCTCTAGTGCCTTATTATGAATCTGAAGTCATCGATCTAATTCTACTGAATGAGGAAACAGACTCTCTTTGATAAGTCAAAAACTATTTTATAGGGTGAAAGCACTGAATAGTGAAAGTGGCCAGTAATCATTAGCTTAAGACAAGTGTGTCTACCGTTAGGTAGAATCTGAAGGAAATGGGTAGAAAACCTCTGGTCCGACGAACAGGAATCTCATATAAGGCGAACTCTGGTTAGATGCGTCTATAAAACAAGACAAAGTCTTTGCTTCCAAAGGGTAGAGAATGTAAATGAGGTGGGTAGATGGAGGGAAAGAATGGGTTCATACCTGGGGGATCTGACTAAAATGCCGTGCACACATGGTAATGGAGCTGTTCCTTAAGTAGTACATCCACTTAAGGAACAGCTCTTCTTTAATAGCAAAATTTAATTTTCAATCAAGCACTTAGTAAAAATATTTTAACCCCTGCTATACATCGCAAAGGGTATCAGCCACCAGCAGTGAGGAGAGTTTGGATATCAAAATCAGGAAAAAAACGCCTCTTAGGCGTATACCTTCTGTGACAGATCGAGCATTACAGAGATATACAATTGATATTTTCTCTGCGGTATATGAACAGGATTTTCTCCATTGTTCCTTCGGGAGTAGATTGCTGGCGACGAATGCTTAGTAGATGCAGTCAGAAAAGTAAAGTGCCATGGGATCAATTCCAGCAAATAAAATCATTGTTTCTAATTGCACAACCAATAATTTCATACCTTTTCACAGATTGAATACATACGCCGTGTTGTGAAACCATTTCTGAAGAGCTCTGTACGGAAAATTCGCACGCGGGCTTCCACCCTCTACTACTCGATTACAATTTCTTTTACACGACCGACTTGACCATCGGTCAGTCTTACTTTGATACCATGCGGATGTGTAGGCGAATTGGTTAAAATATCTTTTACAATACCAGTTGTTAGCTTTCCAGTGCGTTGATCCTGCTTCAAAACGATTTTCACAGTAAGCCCACTGTGAATTTCATTTCTCTTTTGTCCGTCCATTTGGGCCTCCATATATATTGATGTAAGTAATTTATTATTCTTGTAAGACATCAATGCTACCATTTGTAGTTTTAAGTTGAACTCTGTGATCACCTTCTCCAAAAAAGGCACTTCCTGTATATTGATCGAATAAGTTAATTCTACCATTAACTGTTTGTGCATGAATAGTATTATTAACAGGCTTTTGTTTTGTTTTAACGAGTATCGATCCATTTTCGCTCGATAGCGTTAATGTGCGGTTTAGGTCAGACAAAGCTAGATCGATTTCTCCATTTACAGTCTCCCCATTGATGTTTCCGGTTACGTTTTGCATTTGAATTTGTCCATTTACTGACGAAGTTTCAATTTGACTAGATTCAATCTGCTTAAAAATGATCGCACCATTAGCAGCGTGAATATTCATCTCCTTAATTTGTTGTTGCGTTACTTCAATTGACCCATTATGGTTTTTTATGTAGAGTGACTGATAGATTTTTTTGGGTAATTGTACATGTAAAGATGGAGTTTGTTCCCATGTATAAAAATCATACCACTTGGAATCCTCTATTTGAAAGGTCACTTTAAGTGTTGAATCTGAAGTGTTTACTACAAATTGTTTCTCATTGAACTTGTCCCCCTTCCCGCGTAAAGAAAGTTGAATGTCTGAATGATCTGTGGGCACAATAGTGAGATTGGCTTCTGTTGAATCAAAGAGGATTGTATCGATTGGCTTTCCAGATATCACTTTGTCCACCTTGAAAGGAGCACTTGTGATTGAAATAGGAAAAGTGAACCATGCCCCTAGCACACCGATTACTATAAGTGAGAAAGCGATGATGACGAACATACGCCTGTTAAACATCTTATAATCCTCCTCTAATAACAGAGATATTAAATTTTAAGTATCGAATAAATAATTTCCAAAGTGCCTTCGTTGCGAAATACATACCCCACATAGCCAAAATACCTAAACCGCAACTAGCTATAGATATAAATAATTCAAAGTACAAAAAATTTTCTGGAATGAAAATGTTTTTAAGTAAAAGGAAGAAGGGAGCGATTAAAAGGATGAAACTAGCTAACCAGCCGGATAAAACCGAACCTAATATTGTAAATAAGGGGCCTAAAACAAAAATGAAATTGAAAAAACCGAGTGCAATCACAGCTAAGATGGCCCGAAGCAAATTTTGTGTGTTTACGTTTGCTTCTACTTTTTCAACATGATAAGTTGCAAGCAGCTCTTTCGCGATTTGCGAGGGAGAGCCAAGTGATTGAGTAATTTCCTCTTCTTTTTTTCCGGTCGCTAATCCAATTGAAAAGTATTCTTCATAATCTTTTAAGATATCATTTCTCTCTGTATCAGACAAAGGATGTAACGCCGTTTCCAATCTGTTTAAAAAATGATCTTTATTCATAGTTCCCACCTTCTTGAATAATTTGATTAACGCCTTGTGTAAATAAATTCCATTCATCGAGCAATTTTTGTAGATAAATACGCCCTTTTTCAGTCAGACTGTAATACTTTCGAGGAGGACCTTCACTAGATTCTTTTAAATAAGTCGTAAAATATTCCTCTTTTGTTAATCTGCGGAGCAAAGGGTATACCGATCCTTCAGAAATCTCAATTTGATTAGAAATAATTTGTACCAATTCATAGCCATAACGCTCATGTTTATCTAATAATACGAGGACGCATAGCTCTAAAACACCCTTTTTAAATTGAATATTCATTTTACATCCACCTATTCAATTATTGATCAGTATGAACTTCTCTATTGTACGGATCAATATTGTAATATGACTTGAGTATAAAATAACATACAGTATTATTTATTGCAAGGTACTAATATTTTTATATATGCTAAAATAAGACAAATCGACTTGATAGTGCCAAAATCATGAAATGAGGAACTGTACAGATGAAACAAGCCCCTTATTATGCTGTAGAACAGAGGATTTAACAGGGGATGATGACATGCGGAATGAGATAGAAAGTATTTTGGTGAACCAACCAGGTTATCTAGGAATGGATAGCGCGAAAGGAATTACAATATCGTATTGGAAAAATGAACAAGCCCTAAGAAATTGGAGGCAGCAATCAACACATCAAATCGCTCAAAAACAGGGTATAAAAAGATGGTATCAATCTTATGAAATACAAATTTGTAAAGTAGAGCGTACATATCGATTTAATCGAAATGAAGGGAAGCAAGATAATGAATAAAAAAGATCACTTTGGTGACCGTATGAAAGCGTATGAAAATGCATATCGAACTTACTTACCACGTCGACTCCCCGTTCTCATTCGTTTGGATGGTTGCCATTTTCATACTTATACGAAAGGAATGGAAAAACCATATGATGAAGGGTTAACTCTACATATTTGGGACAGAAGATCATGGGGTGTCAGTTAATCTATCATCAAAGCGATGAAATATCCCTCCTCCTTACAAATAATCAAAAATTATCATCTGAATCTTGGTTCAAAAATAACTTACAAAAAATCGCTTCTGTATCCGCTTCAATGGCCACTGCGAAGTTTAATGAAGAAATGAAAAAGATATATCCGGAGTCCCCTCTGGCAATCTTCGATAGTAGGGCTTGGGTGTTGCCACCAGATGAAGTAATGAACTATTTCATTTGGAGACAAAAGGATGCTACTAAAAATAGCATTTCAATGTTGGCGCAAAATCATTTTTCTCAAGGAGACCTAACTGGACTTGATCAGTTCAGACTTCAAGATAAGTTAATGAAAGAAAAAGGGGTAAATTGGAATGATTTACCTATATGGAAAAAGAGAGGAGTTTGTATTCGCAAGATGCCATTTCAGAAAGGAGACGTGACACGTAATCGATGGGAAGTGGATCATGATACACCCATCTTTACGAAAGAGCGAACATACATTAATCAGTTTATCTATCGAAACAACGGAGATTAAAAGAAATAGGTGGTTAATAAATTGGAAATCGTAATATTTATGGGCATACAAGCAAGTGGAAAATCAACCTTTTATAAAGAAAATTTTTTTCGTACCCATGTTCGAATAAATCTAGATATGTTACGTACTAGACACCGTGAAAATATTATCTTAGATGCTTGTTTTCGTGCTAAACAACCTTGTGTAGTAGATAATACGAATCCGACAATCGAAGACCGTAAAAAATATATCACATGGGCTAAGCAACATGATTTTCGCGTAATTGGTTATTACTTTGAGCCGGACTATAAAGGATCAGTTGAACGTAATGCGCAACGAATTCAAGATGAACAGATTCCGATTATTGGTCTCAAAAGTACACTTCACAAATTACATTCACCTCATTATGATGAAGGCTTTGATAAGGTTTACCATGTCAAAATGTTAGATCGTACTTTTTCTGTTGAGAGGAAGTCGTAAGGTAAGTTTGGAAATGGAGACACTGCTCGACCATATATAAAATGAAATTCTGATTAAAAGCAATAGGACAATTGCTGTTTGACATATAAGTGTAAAGAGTAAATCACAAATGTGTTTCCAACTTCATAGGCTAATAACGGTATAGGAGGTAGTGGATGGAGGGGTTCGGTAAATGGTGGGGATGTTGACCGCTTTGGCAGTATTATTTAAAGAAATATTCGTGTTTGTTTCGTACATTAAGAATAATGCTTTTCCACAGCCTTTATCTGAGAAGGACGAGGAACAAAATTTAAAGTTAATGGGTGAGGGAGACGAAATTGCCCGTAACTTATTGATTGAACATAATTTACGGTTAGTAGCTCACATTGTAAAGAAATTTGAAAATACGGGTGAGGATACAGAGGACTTAATTTCAATCGGTACAATCGGCTTAATAAAAGCAATTGAATCTTATCAAACGAATAAGGGAACCAAATTAGCCACTTACGCAGCACGGTGCATTGAGAATGAAATCTTAATGTCAAGCGTGCTACAATAAAGGAAATGATATGACTGAAAGCAGGTGAAGGTGTAATGGCTCATTCTTCCTTTTTCTTTGAAGCTACAGAT
Organism: Polycladospora coralii; assembly: GCF_014773435.2. Lineage (GTDB taxonomy): Bacteria > Bacillota > Bacilli > Thermoactinomycetales > Thermoactinomycetaceae > Polycladospora > Polycladospora coralii. The sequence goes on from NZ_JACXAG020000002.1 coordinate 351,047, forward strand.
GGTAAATCAATTTTTGTAAATAAATGGATATCAAATGACAATCCCAAGGGAATTATTCAATTGGCCCATGGCATGGGTGAGCATTCTGGAAGATATGCTCATTTTGCAGAAGAACTAAATCGAAATGGCTACATCGTATATGCAAATGACCATCGCGGACATGGACAAACTGCTGATTCGAAAGAAGAGTTAGGTCATTTTGGTGATGAGAATGGATGGGAGCAAACGGTCTCTGATATGGGGCATCTGTCAACGATCATCAAAAAAGATCATGTTGGCCTTCCGCTATTCTTATTCGGGCATAGTATGGGATCATTTTTAGCAAGAAGATATATACAACGATTTGGTGATGAAATTAAAGGACTCATTTTATCAGGTACAGGGAGCGATCAGGGGATAGTAAGTACACTAGGTATACAGGTAGCAAAACTAGAAGTTGCCATAAAGGGGGGGCGTACGCGTAGTGTGTTAATGAATGAGCTCTCTTTTGGACAATTTAACCGTAAGTTTAAGCCCACCCGTACACCATATGATTGGCTAAGTCGTGATGAAGAGGTTGTGAATCAGTATATTCTGGATCCGCTCTGTGGTGAAATTTCTACAGCTGCTTTTTTCAGGGATTTATTGAATGGAGTGAAAAAATTAGATCAACCCGATTTGCTTGCGCAAGCTCCAAAATCACTTCCTATTTACTTCTTTTCAGGTGAAGAAGATCCAGTGGGCGCTAATACTAAAGGGGTATACAAAACAATTGATCATTATAAAAAAGCGGGATTTAAGCATATAGAGTATCGATTTTATCAGAATGGACGACATGAAATGTTAAATGAATTGAATAAAGAAGAGGTTTACCAAGATATTATCGAATGGTTAGGTCGATACAATCATTAATCTGTGGTGCTCGTTGATTGTAATTTAGAAATGATATTTTTGAATGAAATGCCTAGAAGAAGCTACTTAATAGCATAGACAAAAACTAAAGGAAGAAGCGGATGCCGTCAGGTTTTAGCGGAGCGGACTTTCTATTCCTTTGTCAAGCATGCGTGCATGTAAAACGAAAGGCTATGCTGCAAGTAACTTCAAATTTAACTAGAACCTTGCGTAACCACTGGAGCTGTATAAAATGAACAGAGATGACTCAAAAATAGTAACTTTATATAATCAGGTAAAAATGCCAGTAGTAGGTCTTGGGGTATGGAAAGCAGATGTTGGCGGTGATGTTGAAACAGCTGTTAAAATAGCAGTAAATGGTGGCTATCGCTTAATCGATACGGCCACGATTTATGAAAATGAGATAGGTGTAGGACAGACACTGAGAGAATTAGACATCTCGCGAGAGCAACTCTTTATTACGACTAAGGTGTGGAATACCGATCAAGGTTATGAAAACACGCTTCAAGCATTTGAATTGAGTCGTAAAAATTTAGGTCTTGAATATGTTGATCTCTATCTGATTCATTGGCCTATAAAAGCCACGGTTATCGAAACATGGAAGGCAATGGAACATTTATATCAACAAGGTTATGTAAAAGCAATTGGCGTCAGTAATTTTGAAATTGAACACTTGGAATTCCTCATGGAAAACTGTCAAGTTAAACCTATGGTAAATCAGGTCGAGTTTCATCCTCATCTCACACAAAAAAAATTATTACAGTATTGTAAACAACAAGAAATTCAAGTACAGGCATGGAGTCCTCTCATGCGAGGGAATATATTTGAGGTACCTCTGATTCAACACTTGGCACATAAATATCATAAGACACCTGCACAAATTGTACTTCGTTGGGATCTACAACATGGTGTGGCTACGATCCCCAAATCCATAAAAAGTAGTAGAATTCAAGAGAATATTGACATTTTCGCATTTGAAATCGAACAAGCTGATATGGATCGAGTTGATGCGTTAAACGAAGATAAACGATATGGTTCAAACCCCAATCGTTATTATGAATAAAAATGAATGCCACCTCATTGGTGGTTTTCTTATTTAAGGGGGTGCTTAAATAGGGATGTCTTGGTATACTAAGGTTTATAGTGTACATATGCACTATTGAATTGCTTCATATGTTGCCATAATATGTTCTTATGTGGTTGGGCTGGAATTAATCTAGATGAATAGGTTTTTTCAGGCAAACAGAGAAATTCTGCAGGGGATAGCGAGATTTACATTAATTATGGAAGAGGGAATTTGGATGAAAAAAATGTCACTAGCGTCTTTGGTTATTGCTAGCGTAGTATTAGTGGCTGGTTGTGGGCAAGGAGCGACATCAGAAGGATCCTCTGATGCAACAACAAAACCTAAAAAAGAAGTAGCAGCAGATACTGTTCAGGTGGATATCATGGACGGAATGATCGATGAAATCCCTACTGAAGCAACTTCCGATTTGACAGCAAGTATGCCTCAAGATGGTGAAAAGGGAGAAGTAGATCCAGAATTAAGCAAAAAGGTAGACTATTATGAGGTGCCTAAAACAAGCGAAAAACCAAAAGTAAGTAAAGAAGTAGAAAAAATTATTAAAAAAGAAGCAACTGAGAATAAGTTAAACCTAGATGGATTTGATGTCAATAATAAAGAGAGTCGTTTAGCTGTTCAAATCGCTTTGTCAAATTTGAACGAGTACAGTTCAGAAGAACAAAAGATGATTGTGAAACTGGCTGAAGAAATCGATATCTATGAAAACAAATCTAAGAATGATTATATTAAAGTAATCGATAACAAAATTAAAAATGGTATTGTACTTTCAGATGATGAGAAGGCATTACTAGATGGTTTGGTACCTATTGATGCTGGTACAGAACTAGAGAATGACAAAGGTACAACTGACGGAGGTACAACTGACGGAGGTACAACTGACGGAGGTACAACTGACGGAGGTACAACTGACGGGGGTACAACTGACGGAGGTACAACTGACGGAGATACAACTGACGGGGGTACAACTGACGGAGGTACAACTGACGGGGGTACAACTGACGGAGGTACAACTGACGGAGGTACAACTGACGGGGGTACAACTGACGGGGGTACAACTGACGGAGGTACAACTGACGGAGGTACAACTGACGGGGGTACAACTGACGGAGAGTATGATGGTAAGGCAGCTGCTAATTATGCTAAAACATGGTGGGATAAGCGAAATAATGAACAATATCCATACTATAGCAAAGTGAGCGGTGGTTGCTACGATTGCTGGCCTGACTGTACAAACTTCGTGTCACAAGCCATCAAAGCTGGTGGTATTGAAGACCGCAGTGAATCAGGACTTTGGTGGTATTACAATGATACAAAGCCAGCTTACGCGTGGGGATTAGCAAACAGCTTCTACAAACATTTTAAACAACGTGCGGATGAAATTAAAAAAGTGAAAAATTTAGAGATCGGTGATGTTGTCAACTTTGACTTTACCGGTGATGGAGATATTGATCACACTGTTATCGTAACGAAAAAGGATCGTTGGGGTAATATTTATGTGACTCAGCATACAAGTGATCACAAGAATCGACCGATTAGCCAGCTATTTGTAAGTTCTAAAACCAAAGCATATGCATGGGATATGAGTACTGCTAACCAAAGATAAGATGGATTTTAAAGCCACTTGGATTTTATCCAAGTGGCTTTTATTGCTTTAAGCAATTAGCACAATTCCTTTTTTACAGCGTGTAGATGAACCAGTAGTATTTTTAAAGCATGTGAGGATAGTTGTTGATTATTTACTACGATTGCTTGAAAAATATCAAATAATTCTTGTTTAACTTGTTGGTGAGCGAGTTGTGACTCAATAATTACCGGATCTTGTATCAGTGCATCCACTTGCTCAATCAAGGAAGTCTTATATAATTCTAGATCCTCTTGAATTAATATGCTCTGAGGTTCGGTATAGAGACCAAGTAAGAAATCAGTAGATACCTGAAAATAGTAAGCTAATTTAACAATACTAGAAGCATCAGGTTCGAACACGCCTGTTTCCCATTTGGATATGGTCGAGTTATCTACTCCTACTTGTTTGGCGAGTTCAAGCTGCGTTACTTTTCTATCTTTACGAAGTTGACGAAGGCGTGTAGGAAAATTCATGCTAAATTCACCGGACCTTTTTGAGGATTTCTCAAAATTATTATACAATAAAAAGCTTGTGAAAGATATTGATATTAATAAGGTTTTAAATTGACAATAATCTATCTCTTATATATGATATGCTCAAGATTAATGTAAATCATTAGGAGTGGACAGGTGAATACGAAACTATTGCAATCTTATAGAGAAAGTAAGCGCATCACACTTTTAGAGATGGCAAGAGAATTGGGATTAAAGACAGCAGGGGGTTATGCACGAATTGAAAAAGGTGAGGTGAAACTAAAAGCCGAACAAGTTCCGATAATTGCTAATAAATTAGATTTGAGCTTAAAAGAGGTTGTTGCTCTTTTTATAGAAAAAGAGGAAGTTAAGTGAGCACCAAGCGTGTAACGGAGTAAACGACTAGGACATCTGTTGGGTACATATCTTCTCCATAGGAGGGGATATAAATGGAAATTGAGTTATTGGAAGGAGATCAAGCTGATCAACTTCGTGTTTATTGTTATTTATATTTACTTGAAAAAATGAAGGAGGAATGTTTTACAGATGATCGGGATTTATGTAAGAGTGAGTACGGAAGAACAAGTCAAGAAAGGGTTTAGTTTACAAGATCAAATTAGGGCTTGTCAACTAAAAGCCGGTGCAAACGAGACACATATTTATATGGATGAGGGGCAATCAGGAGAATTTTTAGATCGTCCAGCCTTAACACGTTTGCGAAAAGATATTCAAAGAAAAAAAATCAGACAGGTGGTTTGTCTTGATCCAGACCGCTTATCACGTAAATTGATGAATCAACTTATTCTGGCAGATGAATTTGAAAAACAGGGAGTTACATGGACTTTCGTAAATGGAGATTATGCGAAGACCCCAGAAGGTAATTTATTTTATAGTATGCGGGGTGCAATATCTGAGTTTGAAAAAGCAAAAATTACGGAACGAATGAAGCGTGGACGATTAGCGAAGGCGAGGCAAGGTAAGGTGTTAAGAGATTTTAGAATATTTGGTTATGATTATGACAAAGAACAGGCTCAGCTTGTCATTAATCACGCCGAAGCACAAGTCGTTAAGCTGATATTTGAACGGTTTTTGCGCCCGCGAACTCGAAATGAAGGAATTAACGGAATTGCAAAATATTTAACAGAAAAAGCGATTCCTACAAAAAGAGGTGCATCAGTATGGCATCGACAGGTTGTGAGGCAGATATTAATGAATCGTACTTATATCGGTGAGTTTTATCAAAATCGATGGAACAGTGAAGGAATGATGGGAAATGCTTATCGAGATACCGATGAAAAAGTATCCATTACAAAGCGACCACAATCGGAGTGGCAACTCCTTTCTTGTCCAGCTATTATTGATCAAAACACATTTGAACAAGTACAATCTTTACTAGCAACATCTAGACGGCGCTTTGCCCAAAAAAGCAAGCATTTCTATTTACTAAGTGGTCTATTAAGATGTATGCACTGTGGGAATACCTTAACGGGAAGGAAAAATAAACACTGGGGAAAAGTTGTTTATGTATACAGTGATCGAAAAAACACAGCAGGTGCAAGCCGGAAGGGATGTGGCATGCATATAAAATGTGAGGAATTAGATCAAATGGTGTGGAATCAGCTGAAAGAATGGTTAAAGAACCCCTGCGACCTCACTTTTTCTGATCGGTTATTTCAAAAATTAAATCGATGTAGTGAAGATCAGGTTGAATATGACCAGATTAATCATGAATTACAAAAGATAAAAAAAGGGAAGAAAAGAATGTTGCTCCTCTATGCAAAAAACAGTCAATTAGCGGATGAAAATTTTAGAGAGATATATACGAAGCTTACGAGTAAAGAGAAACAGTTGTCTAAACAGTTGACAAAAATGAAGATGGAAGTTAAGCCATATCAAAACGTGCAACTTCAAAAATTATTAATGAAATATTTTGATGAAAATAAGATTGACTTATTGTCAGATATAGATAAGCGGGAGCTTATAAGAAAAGTGATTTGTGAAATTATGGTTAGTAAAGAGAAGATAACACTACACCTGTTTTGAATACGGGGAATAGCGATCGAACAACCAGACTTCTGACATTAATTTGGAAATCTTAATGCATCTACGCTCGTTAAAAAAAGCACGAAAAGATGTATCACTGCATGATCCGATCGGAACGGATAAAGAGGGGAATGAATACATATGTTGATCATATAGGTATTTTTCTCTAAATGGGTTAAAATAGAAAGAAAATGTGGGAGAGATAAAACATGAGAAAAATGATTTTGCTCTTGTTTGTAAGTGCCAGCCTGGGATTGGTAGGTTGTGAGGCAGTTCAAGAAGTATCAAACACAGTAGACAATGTGACCAATGCGGTAGATTATTTTGATAAGGCAAGTAATTATGTTAGCTTTATGTCTGACTTTTCAAATGAAGCTCCTGGATTAATTGAACAAGCTTTACAAGATGAAAACGCACGTAAAGAATTAGAGGCGAAACTAACAGAACTTCAAACACAGATTAGTACCTTTAATCAACTAACTCCGCCTGAAGCCGTTACTGGCTTACATCAAGAAATATTAGGATTTAATCAGAGCTTAGAAGAGAATGCAAACCTTTACTTACAAAATGTAAAGGATGGTAATCTAGATATGGAACAATTACAAAACAATGACTTCTTTAAGAATATCAATGAAATTAATCGATTGTATCAAGACATAGAATCTTTTAATCAGTAGGAAGGGAAGCCAATATCTGAGGATATTGGCTTTTAACATTACAAATGAGGGTAAATCATTAAAGTGAATGCTTCCCCGCGGAGCTGTTTTTCTTTACTATAAGTGCATTTTTTTATTAATATTTTGAGTAAATTATTTTTGTGTTTGGGGCTCTGTAATGCAATATATAGATCATATGGATTGGATACCATCGAAAGTGGAATGTCAACCTGCTTAGAAGTAGCTGCTACTTGCTGATCGCACTTTTGCAATGCTTTAAGATTTTGTTTGATCTCTTTTATTTCGTTTAGAAGTAGTTGCTTTCGCATCCGATAGGTTTCTAGTTGATAAATACCCGTTTCAAGCAATTCATGTAGATTATTTTTTTGGACGTTTAATTGAGCTAGCCTGCGATGTAATTGTTTAATACCACGCTCTTCCCATGTGTGACTCATTAAGTCTTCTTCTGATAGCGGAATGTCTTGCCATGTAATGGGATGGGTCTGGAAACGCTTATGAATAAAAAGAAGCAACTTTTGTTCAACTACTTCAAATCGACTACTTCTGTTTGGACAACTTGTAGTCGGGCAAATTAAGTGTGGTTTTTGTTTTGTATAGGGGCGGTATACCATGGTAGAAAAACAGTAAGCGCATTTTATAATTCCGGCTAGTGGGTTTCTTACTTCTTGCTTCGTTTTTACAGGTGAATGGGATCGGTTTTGTAGTCGCGCTTGTGCATCTTGGTATTGTTTCATCGAGATAAGAGGTTCATGCTTACCTTGTACATTAATTTCAGATTTCGACGCTTGATTTTTCTGAACCTTCCACTGAATACGACCTGCATACACGGCATTTTTTAAAATATTTAATACATGGTTACCAGACCATTTCCTCTTATAATAGGTTTGAAACCCTCTTTCATTTAAGCGTTGTGCGATACGAGTAGACCCCCAGCTTCTAGTTGGATCAGGATGCGTGTACCAATCAAAGATCATTTTAACAACATGTGATTGTTCTGGATGAGGAATGAGGTATCGTCCATGTTGATCTTGTTTGATTAGATAACCGTATGGTGGTCTTGTTCCAATATAGTTACCTTCTTCAACAGAGCGAATTCGACCACTTTGTAAACGTCTCGTAATCACTTTTAGCTCTTTACGGGCCATAAATGCCTCAAATTCACTATACTCTTCGTCAAATTCATCCCCTAAATCATATACTTTACGGGGTGTTATAATATAAGTTTGAGATTGTTTAAAGGTCTCTAAGATGAGGCCTTGCTCGCGCATATTACCGCGACCTAGGCGGTCTAAGTCCATGACCAATACAGCATCATAAAGATTGGCCTCTACTTCCTCCAATAACTTTAACATCTCAGGTCGATGAATCAAATGTTCTCCTGATGCAATTTCTTGACGTATGCATACTACTTGATCATTACGTGTTTTTGCTAACTGTAATAATGCTTTTTTATGTTTAGCTAATGTTTCTCCTTCTCCGCGAGCTTCTGCTTCTATATCAGCACGTGATTTTCGCAAGTAAATACAAACTTTTAACACATGTTTTTTCCTCCTTCCCTTCTCAAAAGGCTCATTTTTAAATCTTTTGCTACGGTTTTTTCACCTGTAATGTGAAAGCCCATTGATTGATATAACCGTATAGCAGGGGTATTACGTGTTCCTGTCTGGACCTCATAATGGAGAGCCTCTTGTTCACATACATACGCGAGTAGTGATTGTCCAATACCTTTACGAAAGTAAGTAGGGTGTACAACTAAACGATGGATGCAGAGGATGTGATTTTGTATTTCGAATGATAAGACGCCAGCTAATGTACTTTCTTTCATACATCCAATAAATACTTCCGAGCAGTTCTGGATATGATTAATCGATTCTTTTAAATAGGGAATATGATCAAATTGAATCCATTTCGCTTCTACGCGATAAGAAACGATTTGAACATCTCGTATTTGTTGTGCCACTGCTCTATTTTGATGATTAAGTAGGGTAATGGGATGGTTCATATATAGCTCTCCTTATAGCATACAGATAAGATCATGATGTGTATGAGATCACCTTAATTGATGTATTGGGAACAGAACGCGATGAAGTAATGAATTTAGTGGAAATGAAGATCGAAAAGAAAAAAATATACAATCATATACACATATTAGACAAAAGAGAACAAGAAGTGGTACGTTGCCGTTTTGGCTTAAATGGGGGTAAAGAAAAAACGCAACGTGAAATCGCCAAAGAACTTGGAATTTCACGTTCTTATGTATCAAGGATTGAGAAGCGAGCCTTAATCAAATTGTTCCATGAGTTTTATCGTGTAGGGGAATGAAGGAGGCAAATGCCTCCTTCTTTTTGATCCCTCCACTTCCATAATTGGGGCTTTAGCCTCCACCTGATTCCCTGATATCAGCCTTGGAACCGAAGTGCCCAAGAAACGGCATAGTCAGTATACAGGTATATCATACACCTGATTTTCAGGTGAAAAAAGTCCAATTTCGGTACCTCCAAGGATAAGTCCATCAAATTGAAAATCATAATTTTGAATGGCATATACATAAGCTTGTTTCGATTGTACGGTTACAATTTGTTTACAGAACTCATGATAAATCATGTGATGGGTACGTTCTTGCGCTACTTTTGTGGATACAGACGAGTTCGAAAATATTCGTTCATATCCTATAGATAAAGAGATTATTCCATCGTAAATGGGGTTGCTAAAAGCAAAGCTTTTCTCATACCGCAGTAGCATCAATGATGTGTAGAAATGGAATATGAACTGATTCCACAATGGAACGGTAAATGAAATGCATGGTATTGGTTGCAAGGAGGATACTATTTGTGCCCGTCACTTGGATCGATCTAGCTACTTCAGTGTTAGTGAATTACCTTTTTTTTAGAAATTTTGCACCAATCTTTTCATCGAATAAACGGTAATAGAAGTGGTTAGATCACCAGCTCATCCCTCCTAATATGCCGATGGTTTTCATCTTATCCTTATGTGTCTTCGAGTTGCTATAAGGAAGAGGAATAGACAATTTGTTTGGTATTGAAACAAACATGTTCTGTCAGTAGCAAGTGTATTATACGATATCAGTATAATGAAAAGTAGCGATCGTATACATTTACTTCGTTATTTTAAGAAACTACTCAGTCCAAGCTTATTCAGTGGTATAATCAAACTGCATTAGAAGGAGGTACAAAAGTGATATGAAGGAGTCATCAACCGTATCGGTTAAAAGTTTGCTTAAAATAATTGATATAAAAAGTATTCCGTGGTACATGTACGTTTTTATTGTGAGCTTAAGTCTGATTTCAACAGTAGCGAGCCTATTTGTGCCTTGGTTTACAAAAAACATCGTGGATGTGTTGACGGAGCAATCCTTTAGCTGGGTTCCCGTTTTATTCGTCATGTGTGCATTTTTAATAGATGCAGTTGCAGGTGCATTTTCTACCTATTTTCTAGCATTTGCCGGTGGTAAAATGGTAGCCTCATTAAGAAAACGCTTATGGGAAAAAATTTTACATCTACCTGTTTCGTACTTCGATCGTCACCGAACAGGTGAAACGATTAGTCGAGTTAGCAATGATACAGCAGTTATAAGAGAGTTGATAACCAATCATGTCGTATCTGTTTTCTCGGGACTGATTTCATTAGTAGGCGCTATTTCCATTCTGTTTTACTTAGACTGGCAAATGACGTTAGTAATGCTTACATCAGTACCGGTTATCTTTTTGATCATGCGTCCAATTGGCCGTAAGATGTATCAAATATCAAAGAATCTACAAAACGAAACGGCTAAATTTACGAGTTCAATTACTCAAGCAGTATCTGAAATGCGCTTAGTGAAAGCATATGTTGCAGAACCTGTTGAGAAGCGAAATGGAGGACGTGGCATACAACATCTGTTTGAGGTCGGATTAAAGGAAGCGCGCTTGGTAGCAATTTTACAACCATTTATGTCATTTTTAGTCATGTTTATGTTGGTCGTCATTATTGGATATGGTGGTTATCGTGTTTCGGTAGGGTATTTAACAGCTGGAGACCTGGTTGCATTTATCCTCTATATTTTCCAAATTATATTACCGCTAACACAATTAACACAGTTTTTCACAAGCTTACAGAAATCTTTAGGTGCAACAGAACGGATCTTACAAGTGCTATCTCATGAAGAAGAAGATCACACATCAGAACGGACTGCTTTTACGACTTCAAAATCCATCTCCTTTGAGCATGTCCATTTTTCCTATACAAAGGGGGAACCTGTTTTAGATGATGTCAGTTTTGAAATCAAACCTGGAAAAGTGACAGCAATTGTAGGGCCAAGTGGCAGTGGGAAGACGACTTTGTTTTCTCTATTAGAACGCTTTTATGCGCCTACATCTGGTATGATTAAATATGGAAAAGATGAGATTTCGTCATATGCACTCTCCTCGTGGCGTTCACATATTAGTTATGTCTCGCAAGAAAGCCCATTACTAGCGGGTACGATAAGGGAAAATATATGTTATGCTATGCCAAGAGAGGTAAGTGACGATGAAGTACAGCGGGCAGCCCAACTGGCATATGTGGATGAATTTGTAGCAGATTTACCAGAGGGTTATGAAACTGAGACAGGAGAGCGTGGGATGATGCTTTCTGGCGGTCAAAGACAGCGTATTGCAATTGCACGAGCGATCCTCCACAATCCGCAAATTTTAATGCTAGATGAAGCCACTTCAGCGCTTGACTCCACATCAGAGAAAAAAGTCCAAGAGGCATTATCTAATCTCATGATAGGGAGGACGACACTAGTGATTGCCCATCGCTTGTCTACTGTGATTGATGCAGATCAAATTGTAGTAATGGAAAAAGGACGTATTACGGGTATAGGAAATCACCAATCACTACTAGCACAGCATCAGCTTTATCAACAGTTGGTGGATCAACAATTAAAAATGGAGTTAGGGACTCCTATAGCGCAAAAATAAAGCCTTTGCACTTTAAATTAAGTTTCTTTCGGATTCGTGTGATGTTCAGATGAATCTTGAAGCCAACCCATATGAGGGGTTTCTGAGATAGATGAAGATGTTTGTTTTTGACTCATTGCTTGTAGACAAGGTAGACATACTAAAATATTTTTACGACGATTTAAAGATGACCGTGATTCATATTTGGCCGGTTTCTCGTGGCATCTTTCGCATAGATAGCCTTTTACATGCCATTTTTTCATAAGTAACTCTCCTTTCATTTTATACCCTCAATATATGCTAAAAGGTACAATAAGTATGTAATACCCTTAATATATACTGTTGAAACCAGATTTTTTTGAAAGTTAATATCATAAACTGAGCCAGAAATAGGCGTGCCCCATCTACCAATCCATGAATCGTATGTTTGGTGCGTAATGTGAGATAACAAAGGAGCGAAATAGATGAGACTAAATCAATTACAACAATGGTTAAAAACAGAACAACATGACCTTGCATTTATCCATTCTACAGAGAATGTATTTTATCTCACAGGTTTTTATTGTGAACCACACGAACGTCTGATGGGAGTTTTTGTTTTTCCTGAAGATGCCCCCTTTCTTGTTTGTCCCAAAATGGAAGTGAGTCATGTTAAGCAAAGTGGATGGGAAGCTGAAATCATTGGTTATGAGGATCATGAAAATCCTTGGGACAAAATTGCTACCGCTTTTCAAGTGAGAAAGTTGAGTGAACAACAATCTTTAGCCATTGAAAAAGATACAATTCCCTATGCCAGAGTAGAAGCTTTCTTGCAAGTGATACCGAAAGCGCAATTTGTATCTGTCGAGTCTATACTGAATCAAGCTCGCTTAATCAAGGATGAGGCGGAGATTACCATCTTACGCCGTGCGGCAACCATGGCAGACCGTGGCGTCGAGATTGGAATAGGGGCTCTACAAGAGGGAAAAACTGAGCTAGAAGTGATTGCTGAAATTGAATATGAACTAAAAAAACAAGGAATACGACAAATGTCATTTTCAACCTTGGTTTTATTTGGTGAAAAGACGGCTCAGCCACATGGAATACCAGGTGAGAGACGCTTGCGTAAGGGCGACCTTGTTTTGTTTGATCTAGGTGTTGTTTTAGATGGATACTGCTCAGATATCACACGAACTGTTGTTTTTAATTCTATAACAGAGAAACAAAGGGAAATTTACAATATTGTTCTTGAGGCCCAACAACAAGCGCTTATACAATGTGTTAAAGATAAGCCGATGTCAGCTCTCGATCGTACAGCACGCGCGGTTATTGCAGATGCAGGCTATGGCTCTTTCTTTACACATCGATTAGGTCATGGACTAGGGATTGATGTACATGAATTTCCATCACTTCATGAGAAAAGTGAGGGGATTTTAAAGCCGGGGATGGTGTTTACGATTGAACCGGGAGTTTATGTGCCAGAAGTGGGTGGCGTTCGAATAGAAGACGACGTATTCATTACAGACAATGGGTATGAGTTATTAACTCGTTTTCCAAAAGAACTACGAATTGTGTGATATAAAGCCGGATACGAAAAGTGGCAGGGAGTGGAGATATGCTGCAGTTTGCTTTAGATTTATTGGAAAAAATTGGGTTGTGGGGTTTATTTACAGCAACTGCGATTGAGGCTTCTTCTTTGCCTTTTCCAGGAGCCGTTTTTATTTTAATATACGGGTATCTCATCCCAGCGAGCCCATTTAAAATTATGATCATCGCGGTCTTAAATAGTTTTGTCTATGTTTCATTTAGTTTGATTCCCTATCTGATTGGCTATCGACTAGAAGGTTTTACAAAGCGTTGGTTAGATTCAGAAAAAGTAGAGAAAGCACAAGAAAAATTTAGGAAATACGGGGAATGGAGTATCGCATTGTCACGACCTACTGGTTTCGGAAATTATATCTCATATTTATCCGGCATAAGTAAAGTGAAATTGTGGCATTTTATTTTGTTTTCCTTTATTGGCGTGCTTCCTTGGAACTTGCTACTGCTATTCATTGGCAGTCTTGGGACGCTGGATACGGTACAACGCTTTTTAGATATCTCGGAGAAATTCGGCTATGTCATAGTTGGTGTAATCGGAATTGTAGTCATTGCTTGGTGGGTAAACAAAAGAGAAAAAAAACAGCGCGATCAAATGTATAAGGATGAATAAAAGCCGGTATTGTGGACCGGCTTATTTTTATTAGTTTAAAGCTTTAACACCTGTAAAACTTCCCTCGTTTGAATGGCAAAGGTGATTGGATTGGCGATCGTGATATACCGTAAGAGCAATACCTCTGGATTTGTAAACCAACGACTGATTAATACAGAGTAGACAACGCTGGTTTGTTTACGTAAAGTCTGTAAGTAAGGCTTTACTTCTTTTCTTAAAAGACCAACTGAGCCGATACATAGGGCGTTCCCTTGGGGATCTAGGGATTGAAAGGAAAAGTTTAAAAGTCCAATACTTCCAATTGTAGTGGGGATTCCGTTTACTTTAACTTTTAAATTCCTCGATTGAAGTACATCGCAAGAAGTATTAAAAAACTCTGCATTTCCACCAATGCCAATGATGTTTTGGAAAGTTGTACATAGTTTTTGTAATGCGGGGTTCGTTGGAGTTTGAGATTGCGATTGAGGAAGAGAGTTCGTTAAATCGCTTAATATACGGGCTTTTTGTGCAAATCGAATTGGGCTTTCAATAGATTGAAAGAAGACATCTATGATCCGAGGCGTTGTAAATGTACTGTATTGCGAAATGTCAGTTATGGTAAATCCTAACTGTGTGAGTGTATTTACTAGAGGCGTTACTTCTGTTTCGAGTAAAGCGAGGAAACCTAGATTTAAGGTTTTATCAGGAATAGAGGTGCGAGCTATCCAAAAAGCGTTATTTATGGGGTCTGTTGAATTGCGTCCTAATACGTTGACCTGAAACTGCCGTAGATTAGTAATTAAGCAATTATTCTTTGTATCTCCAAAGCTACTTACATTGCCGTTAATGATACGACTTAATCTTAAACAAAGCTGAGGTGTGATATTCATTTTTCACGCTCCTTCATGTGAAAAGCAAATACTCCTTTCTATACTATGTCCGTATTCGAATAAAGTGTGTATAAGATCGTCACTTCTGCCGAAATTGTGAATAAGCCCAAAAATATATGGATTTTTGAGCTTATTGAATGTACCATCTTGCCTAATTTTATCTGATTATTTAAAATGGAATTAATGGACACTAAGCTTTTTGTGATTGAAAATCTTTTAACTGAATAAGATCTGATTCGTGCTTTTCATGTGTTTTATCAAATAATTTTTCAAAAATAGGCATGAGCTCATCTTCTAACATATTTAGCCCTTCTTCTGTTACCCCACCGGGAACAGCCACGCATTGTTGGACTGTTTCTAAATCATAATCACCAAGTAAAAGTAATTCAGAAAGACCATATAACATTTGTGTCGTGATTTGTGTGGCAACGTCTTTGGAGACCTCTCTTTTTTCAGAAGCAACTGTAATCATTTGTTCTATGATTTTTGCAAGAAATGCGGGTCCACAGCTAGAAAGATCTGAGCATATACGTGCTTGGTTTTCTTCGATTTCGATCGGTTGGCTAATGGATTCAAGCATCTCTATAAATTGCGTACGCTCTTGTGTAGAAAAAGCATCATTGAGGGTGTACAATGTGTTACCAGCCAAGACTTGATTTGTAATACTTGGAATCACTTTAGCAATTTTACAAGAAACCCAAGACTCTAAATCTTTTATTTGGATGGGACTAGTGATGGAAATCAGTATTTGTTCTGGCTTGATAAAGGAGTTAATTTCTGAAAACAAATCCTTAAACTGGTGTGGTTTTACACAAATAAAGATGATATCCACATTTTCAACGAGTTCTTGATTTTGTTGGGCAATCTTTAAACCAGGAAACGCTTTGGCGAGACGATTTGCTTTCTCTTCTGTACGATTACTAACCGTGATATCAGAGGGGTTAAATGTTTCAGCTGTAAGGAAAGCTTCGACCAATATGCTTCCCATGTTTCCAGTTCCAATAAACCCTGCTTTCATTATGCATTCTCCTCTAGCTGGAAAGGTATATATGTAATCTTATGTATGAAAAATATGATTATGTGGTCCTTTTTTGAATGGACAGACTAGAAAGAAAGGTCATGATAAATCATTTTGAAGGAGAGAGCGCGAGATGTTTGAAATGATGTGGAGTACACGTGAAAAGGTGCTCGTAAGTATCATTATTATTCTGGGGGTTGCACTTGGCATTGTGCTATGGTATCCAACACAAAGCGATCCACCTTCAAATCAATCATGGCAAACCTATTCTGAACAAGATGAGGAGGAAGTGAATCAGCAGAAAGAGGAGGAATCGAATACGATCGTCATTGATGTGAAAGGCGCTGTACAAGAACCGGGTTTAGTCGAACTCGAGCAAGGTGCTAGGGTATCAGATGCGATCGAACAAGCTGGGCAACTAACGGAAAAAGCGGATAGTAATCAAATCAATTTAGCTGCACGATTGCAAGACGGCGAAGTCGTTTATGTTCCTCAGATGGGGGAAGAAGTGTCGATTTTAGTCCTTCCAGACAAAGCAAACACCACAGTGAACTTAAACCGAGCTACAATAGCGGAACTGGAGCAGCTTACCGGGATCGGACAAGCTAAGGCTGAAGCTATTATCCAATACCGAGATGAAAATGGTTCCTTTACCACGATTGAAGAGGTGATGAAAGTGAGTGGGATTGGGGAGAAAACTTTTAAACAATTTAAAGACGAAGTATCTGTTAAGTGAAATCTAGCAATACCGATTAGCCAGGTTCTCCAAATAAAGAACCTGGCTAACCTTGCGGTGATTATACCGATAATACTTCACGTACTTTAGTTAATGCCTCATCTAACTCTGCTGCTGTGATTGTAAGAGGTGGAGCAAAACGAATGGTGTTCTCATGAGTCTCTTTACATAATAACCCCTTTTGCATGAGCGATTCGCAGTAAGGGCGGGCTGATTCGTGTAGCTCAACCCCTATAAATAACCCTTTACCTCTTACCTCTTTGATAATCGGATTATTTATTTTCTTCAATTCATCCATAAAGTACTGACCTAATTCTCGTGAACGCTTAGGTAGCTCTTCTTCTTTGAGTACATCTAATGCAGCAATTGCGACCGCACAGGAAAGGGGATTCCCGCCGAATGTAGAACCGTGTGAGCCTGGCTCAAATACACCTAAGATATCCTGGTTAGCGGCTACAGCTGAGATGGGAAGAACGCCACCGCCCAATGCTTTTCCCATGATGTAAAGATCAGGGACAATATTTTCCCAATCAGAAGCAAAAGTTTGTCCAGTCCGTCCAAATCCAGTCTGAATTTCATCAGCAACAAACAAGACGTTCTCTTCCTTGCAGATTTGATAAGCTTCAGCTAAGAATCCTTCTGGTGGGACGATTACGCCTGCTTCTCCTTGAATGGGTTCTACAAGAAATGCAGCGGTATGAGGCGTGATGGCTTCTCTCAATGCGTTTACATCACCATAAGGAATTACTTTAAAGCCAGGTGTTAGCGGGCCAAATCCACGCTTGTATTCATCGCTAGAAGAGAGAGAAACAGCTGTAATGGTTCTTCCATGGAAATTTTCTTCACATACAATAATCTCTGCTTGATCAGTAGGAACTTGCTTCACATCATATGCCCAGCGACGTACAGCTTTAATGGCAGTTTCAACTGCCTCAGCACCAGTATTCATCGGTAAGATCATATCTTTCCCTGTGACTTCAGCTAGTTTCTCATAAAAAGTGCCAAGCTGATCATTGTGAAAAGCACGTGAGGTTAAGGTTACTTTGTCAGCTTGTTCTTTTAATGCTTTAATCAGGCGAGGATGACGATGACCGTGATTTAATGCAGAATAAGCACTAAGCATATCCATGTAGCGATTCCCATCTGCATCTTCAACCCAGATTCCTTCTGCTTTTGCAATAACAATCGGTAATGGATGGTAGTTGTTTGCCCCAAACTTTTCAGTAAGTTGTATAAACGTTTCATTGGTCGACATATGTATACCTCTCTTTCAAAAATCTTACACTCATTGTACGGGAAGCGAATGAAGAAAAGCAATCAAATGTATGCTTAGCCATTTTTTTGTATATTATTAACTCGTCTTATATACTTTTAACCATTTTCTGATGATTTTCTCATGATCTAAAATTATTTGGCTTTTATGTAGAATCGTGTAAAATATGTAGTGAGAAGGAAGGAAAGAAGGGATTTTAAAGATGAGTTTAAAATCAGATAAGTGGATTCGGCGACAATCAGAACAGCATCAAATGATTACGCCTTTTGTAGATCGGAATGTGGGTAAAGGAGAAGCAGTAAGTTATGGATTAAGTAGCTATGGATATGATCTCCGTGTATCCGACGAATATAAAATATTTCATAATGCACTAAATCCGATTATTGACCCTAAGAAAATCGATGAGGATTCTTTTATCGATTTTAAAGGGGATGTGTGTATTATACCACCTAATTCATTTGCATTGGCGCGCTCAGTTGAATACTTTAAGATTCCAGATAATGTACTAGCTGTCTGTGTCGGTAAGTCTACCTATGCAAGATGTGGGATTATCACCAACGTCACACCATTTGAACCCGGATGGGAAGGTTATGTGACACTTGAAATTTCTAATACCACACCACTACCGGCTAAAATTTATTCAAACGAAGGCTTGTGTCAAGTGCTTTTCTTTGAGAGTGATGAGGCATGTGAAGTTTCTTATCGGTTAAAGCAAGGAAAGTATCAAAACCAGGTTGGAATCACCTTACCTAAAGTTTGAGGTGAATAGAGGTGCGAGAAGGCACCTCTATTATAAATAGATAAAATATTCTAATAACAAGGAGGAGCCGATGCTACGTAGACCCTTTGTTTGGCTAGCATGTAGCTTTATAATAGGCGTTATTGGCGCATATTGGAGTTATCAAGATTGGATGAGTTACATGATTTTGTTTTTCATAGTAGCAATCGTTGGGGGAGTCGTTTACTATCATCAAGCACGTGGACTTTTACTTACGATCGTTTGTCTAGGTTTTTTACTCGGCGCTATGCGCATATCTTTTGCGGAATGGGATGCTGAGGCGGAAATGCGGGCTACAGCAGTTGAAGATAAGCGCCTTGTCCAAATGACTGGAGAAATCATCACTGATCCTGTTATTGACGGAGACCAGATATCCTTTATACTTCGCTTGCAAAAATCACAACGAATTCAAGTGCGAATTTATTTGAAAACAGAAAGTGAATGGAAGCAGGCACATCAACTACGCCGCAAAATGATGATAAGCCTTGACGCTCAACTACAACAACCTTCTCTAGCACGTAATCCTTATGGGTTTGATTATAGAGCATATTTGAAGCAGAAAAATATATACTGGGTAGGATATAGCGATCAATTTGAAAGTCTAGATATCATTGCATCGCAGCCTACTCATATCCAACGTCAGTTGGACGAGCTGAGAAGAGGTTTAGCCACTCAAATCAAATCTTTATTTCCTACACCATACGAGGGTTTTATACAAGGTATATTATTGGGATATCGAAATCAAGTCGATCCAGAATTAATTGAAATTTATCAAAATTTAGGTATCATCCATGTGCTAGCGATATCTGGTCTGCATGTGGGAGTTTTAATAGGTATTTTGTATTTTATTCTTAAAAAATTAGGATTGGCACGGGAACATGCTGCGTGGCTTGTGATGATTAGCCTTCCCATATACGTTATTCTAACTGGGGCAGGCATTCCAGTCATTCGGGCGGCTATTATGGGAGGATTTGTGTTGTTATCAGTCGCGCTCAATCGTTGGAAAGATCCGTTATCTTTCTTAGCGATTGCGTTATTGTGTCAACTTATATGGAATCCCTATCAATTATTTCAAGCTGGTTTTCAACTTTCGTATGCCATCACAACCAGCTTGATTCTTGTTGTGAATAGAGTAGATTTTCAGGAAAAGAAAATAAAAAACAGACTATATCAAGCCGTGTTCGTGACCATCGTTGCTCAAGTCAGCTCTTTCCCATTTTTACTTTATCATTTTAATCAATTCTCGATGGTCGCATGGGCATGTAATTTATTATTCGTTCCGATTTTCAGTGGAATCATCTTTCCATTAGCTTGGTTAAGTGTGTGCATGAGTTTTATATCATTTGATCTAGGTGGTTTCATAGCCAAAGTACTTATTTTTCTACTATCATTATTCGATCAGCTCGCAACTTGGGTTGATGGTATGCCAGGTTTACAGTATGCGTGGGCGACTCCATCTCTGGCATGGTTTAGTCTATACGCCTTTGCTATCCTATACATAGGGTTGGCGTGGAACCAATATTTTTATGATTGGAAAAAGCATGTGCTGAGGGCCATGATTTGTTTTGTACTCGTCATGGGATCTTTTATTGCCTTCTCAAACCCGAAGCAGATTGGTACCAAGGTGACGTTTCTCGATGTCGGACAAGGTGACTGTACCGTCATTGAGACACAAGATGGGAAAGTGATTCTAGTTGATGGCGGCGGAAAGCCCTTCTATGCTCAAGCAAAATGGAAGCAACGCAACCACCCTTTTGAAGTGGGGCATGATGTTGTATTCCCTTTTTTAAAAGCAAGTGGTATAAATAAAATTGACTATCTCATTATGACACACGGTGATTATGATCATATCGGAGGGTTACAAGCTATTGCTGAACGTATCCCTATTACGACAGTCATTCGAAATAATCAATTACCTATCCATTCATCTGAGCAAAAGTTGATGGCTACCTTACGAGATCAAGGAAGTAGCATAAAAGTGCCGCAATTGGGATTGAAAGAAGTGATAGAACCAGGCATCGAATGGGAATTCTTACATCCATCAATGAAAAGAGATGATCACAACCAGATCCGTACAAATAATCAATCGATCGTTTTTATGATGAACTTATATTCTTCTAAATTATTGATGACAGGTGATATAGAGGTTGATGCTGAGAAGGAGATAAATGCACGCTGGCAACTGCCAAGGGTGGATGTGTTAAAAGTAGCGCATCATGGTAGTGCTACCTCTACACAAAACGATTGGGTAAATAGGCTCAGACCACAACATGCTATCATTTCGGTAGGACAGCACAATCGATATCAACATCCTTCCCCAGAGGTATTAACAAGACTTACCAGTGTAAACGCGAACATATGGCGAACTGATGAACAAGGAGCCATCGTGATTCATTTTGATGAAACTGGATACAACATTCAGCCGAATATTGTAAAAAGTACAGAATAAAGCGGTGCCCCACTTACTAGCAGGGTAGGTGGATCGGTCAGTATTTAGAGCGTATTTATTATGCGTGCTCATCAGCAAGGGAAACTGCATCGATACATAGGCACAGTCCGTTCTGCTACTAAATAATCTTACCAAGCAATATTGTTGTTTCCTTTGTCTTACACTTTGTGCATCTAGTTCTCACTTTTGACTCATTCGATATGGTATAGTTGTAATACAATTTAATACTGATCTAATAAATAAACTACTCATATGTATATAGATCCTCAACATGAAAAACACCCGTAATGAAATGTGAGTTGGGTGTTTTTTGTTGATCTCTTTTAAGATTCATACTAGTTTGTTCTTTATAGAAGATAGAGGGCTGATGATAAGATTATAAAAAGACGCAACTCATACACCATTTGAAATGTCTATAAAAAGAGGAGGAAGTCGGTTGAATGATTTAGCATTAATTTCACGTGCTCAAGCAGGTGAACGAGAGGCAGTTATCGAGTTACTGCGAGAACTTGAGCTTCCTGTATATCGAACTGCTTTTTATTTGATGAAAAATGAACATGATGCGCGCGATGCTTCGCAAGAAGCATTGCTTAAGATATATCGTTATTTACCGACGTTTAAAGGTGAAGCGAGCTTTTTGACATGGGTACAGCGAATCGTATCAAATGTATGTATGGATATGTATCGCAAGCAAAGCAAGGTGGTTCCTATCGCAGAAGATGGAGCACAGCTTGATTATAAAGGAAGTAAAGAAGTGGAGAGCGGTGGGATTGCAATCGATCTGAAATCGGCGATTAACGCTTTGCCTGACTTACAGCGGCAAGCGATTGTCTTACGATATATTCATGACTATAACTATCAAATGATTGCAGAAACGATGGATCTTCCACTAAACACGGTTAAATCACACTTGTTTCGTGCTCGCAAAAAACTACAAGAGTGTTTACAAGATTATCAAGATGAGGGGGGAACATCGTGGACTATGAAAAGTTAATGGAGTTGATTCAAAAAGAGCTTGACGGTGACTTAAGTGTTGATGAAAAGTTGCAGTTAGAAATGCATTTCAAACACTATCCAGCTGATCGTGACTTAGCTGATCGTTTTAATCGTTTACATGATCGCTTGATACATCTACCTCAGGTGTCACCAAAAGAAAGTATAGTTGATTCTATCATTCCACAAATTGATGAGGAACTGAGTCCCCCAGTAAGGCGTATATCTAAATCGTGGAAGAGAATAAGTATAGGAGCTGGAGCAGGAATTGCGGCAATGATTGCGGTTTTTTTCCTATGGCAAAGCATTCCGATTCCAACAGAAGAACATGCTCAAATCTCAATGGATACAGCATTTGAACATAAACAACAACAAGAATTAGCACCTGAGACTAAACTTGAAGGAAAAGCAGATAAATCTAATGGAACGATGGGTATTGCGCAAAATGATCATATCGAAAACGTCATCTCTCCTACAGGGGAGTATATCGCCACATGGGAACAAAATCGACTTGTGGTGAATCACAAAAATGGAGCGATTCAATTTGAAAGTGAGCCATTCTCTGAAAATCGTCAATTAAAAAAGCTGGAGTGGAAGACGAATGAAATTGTTCGCGTAATCTTAACGAATCCTAACCCAAACGAAGTACTAGATCCCTTAGAATTTGATATGATAAGTGGGACACAGTTAAAGTAAGCGTGGTGAAGACATGGAACAAAAGTGGATGACACAAATAAAAAATAAACAGTGGTCTCCAGTCTATATCTTTTATGGTGAAGAAACTTTTCAGATGGAGGAAACGATTAACTGGATGAAGCATCAGTTAGGAGCATCTGTTGATGAAGCTTTTGGATCTGTCGTTGTGATAGATTTACAAGAAGTATCCATTCAGTCTTTGATACAGGAAGCTGAAACAGCTTCATTTCTCGGTGAGAGGCGGTTAGTTATTGGAACCTACGCTACTTTTTTGACGACAACAAAACAGAAAAGTATTGATCATAATTTAGATGCTTTAATTGCTTATCTGAATGACCCATTTCAACAGAATACGGTGGTTTTGACTGTAACCACCCCTAAATTAGATCATCGTAAAAAAGCAGTAAAAGTAATTGAAAAAGAGGCGATTACGCATCAATTTGAACGACTGCAGGGACAATCTCTCATTCGATGGGTAGAAAAGCGGCTGAAGAAATATGGTGTGCACGCACAGCAAGGTGCTTTGATTGAACTTTGCACTTTGGTGGGAAATGATTTGCGCTTACTGGATCAAGAATGTCATAAAATCGCAACCTTTATGCAAAATCAAGGGGAAGTGAGCAAAGAAACCGTATCCGCTTTAGTTCCACGTACGTTAGAACATGATGTTTTTAAATTGATTTCTTTAATCGCGCAACAAAAACTAGAACAAGCGTTTCAGATTTGGTTGGATTTAATCTATCAAAATGAGGAGCCTGTAAAAATACTGGCCTTAATTATGCGACAGTTTCGGTTGATCTTACAAGTTAAGTTGCTAAGTAAAAGAGGAATGAATGATAAGGAAATGGCATCTCAACTTAAAGTTCATCCCTATCCAGTGAAACTAGCTCGTCAACAAGCGCAATCATTTACAGATGAAGCGTTACGACAGCTTTTGATGCAAGCAATTGAAGCAGATCAAGGCATTAAAACAGGTAGACTCGATAAGCATTTAGCCGTAGAACGGTTGCTTTTTTCATTGAAAAAATAGAAGGAGATTAAATATGGAAAAGAATCGTTTGCAGGAACTTCGGAAGAAGCAAGTGATTTATCTCAATACACTATTTATCTTATTGGTCGGTGTTCTTCTTACACTTATTTTGACTGGCGTACAAAGTAGCATGATATACATCTTATTGGGAATTACATTTCTAATTCCCGCGCTCTCTGTACAGATTTTTAAAAAAGCAAATCCGTTGTTAGAGCTCTTTCCAGCGATGAAGGAACTACATTTATACGAGCGGGAGAAACTTAAAAAGAGTTGGCGAAACTATTATACTGCTAGCTCCATCTTACAAGTAGCAGTTAGTCTTTTCTTTTTTTCACAAGTCATTGTACGTGATCAATCTGGCGCTTTTATCGATGGTATTCCACTTTGGTATTTGTTTGCGATTCCACTGTTGTTTTTGATCTTAATGAATAACAACTTACGATTACATGCCAAGAAAATTGACCTCAAAACAGAAGAGCAACTACAGGTGTATGCTTATGAGCGCAGATTGTTTGCGATTGTATTTGCTTCAGTAGCATTAGTCATGATCGTGCTCGGCTCCATCTTTGTCATATTAGTAAGCTAAAAAACCAAGCATTCCGTTAAGGGATGCTTGGTTTTTTAGCCTTTATTCTTCTCAAGTGCTCAGTCTATTGATCCCTTCAAAATGCGACTCGTTACATCATAAGCAGATGTAAAGGAAAGTTCCGATAGTTGACCTTCTCCTTGACACCAATCACCAGCAAAGTATGTGTTAGGCAAACTGTACATCTTAGTTGGCATTAGCATTTGCTCATCTTTACACTTGATTTCCTGTACAGTAGCACGTTTAGAAACACGCTTTGCACCAAGACGATCTCGCCAACCTGGAAAATGCTTGTCATAAACAGCTTCTATCGTTTCTACTTTCTCATCCTGCTTCTTATTGGCAATTTCCTCATCATTTAAATAGGCAATCGCTTGTAACAGTTGCCCGCCAGCAGGTACACAAGTTGTATCATAATGTGAAATATCGGTAATAAAAACGCGTTGCGCTTTTTGATAAATATACGTATAGGGGCTTTCAATGCGCTCACTTAAACCAATATCATATACGACCACTTGTGTAGGTGAAAATGACGTATAGCGTTCAAATATTTTCTCATATGAAGTTTCTGCAAAGATTTGTAATAGCTCTTTGGGCGGAATGCAGAAAATAAACTGGTCAGCCTCATATTTTTCCTCTTTACCAAAAATGGCTGTAACGCGGCTTTGGTCCATCTCTACACCCGTTACTTTTTCTTTGGTGACGATATTTCCGCCATTTTTTTCAATAATTTGCTGAAAAGATTCGACAATGGATTGCCATCCACCACCAATATAGGCCACCGCACGTTGTGTTGAGAAAAGACGGCGGTAATATCGGAAAAACAAAGGGGATGGAATTTTTTCGGGCTCATTGGTAAAAAAGTTGGATGATGCGACTGTTAATAAAATATCGCGAACCGGTTCAGGCTCTTTCTGTAAGTATTCTCCAATGGGAACCCCTTCTTCACCACGCTCGATGGCGGACATTGTTTTAAAGATTTCATATGCAAAGCGAAACTTATTTTGTGAATCTAAAATCTTTGTTTTGTAGAGACCATCTAATGTAGCAGGCATCCGGGTGGTATAAGAACCCATATCATAAAATGCTTTTTCAGGCGAAAAGTCTTTCCAATCGACTTGTAAATCAATTTCACTTTCAAATTTGCGCAAAATTGATTTATCTCGTGCATAAATGGCATGTGCTCCAAAATTAAAATTATACCCTTTTAGCGGAATCGTGATCGCTCTTCCTCCCAGTTTGGGAGACTTTTCTAAAACGGTAACGTTATAGCCATTGTGAGCAAGTCGAGCTGCAGCACTAAGGCCTGCTAATCCTCCACCAACCACAACTACTTTTTCAGACAAAAGAAACACGCTCCTCTAATTCATGCATCTATTCATAGAATCTGCGAGTTAAACGCTCGATATCCATAAAGGTCAAAGACAACGTTCTTATTGTACCAAGTTATGAATGATTCGAGTAGGCTTTCACTAGTGTTCAAAAATTTCATTCTACTACTATGTGAAATGACTACATTTTTTTAGGTGAATCCACTTGTATATTCGAATATAAAAAAGGAAAAAACAAGGAAAACGTGTAGCGAAAGGTGGTTTAATAAATGTTAGATAAGGTGCCCCAATGCTGCTCTGAATTAGGGGAGTTAGAGATCGTTATGCTTTGTAAGCCATCCGAGCTTTCGATTCCGGATATGAAGACCGCATACCAAGTAGGGTGGAAAGCACCAGTAGATCAGCGAAAAGCACTTGCGTCTCATCTGCACATGCGACAAGTTTTAGAGGAACAAGGTATACAAGTGATTGATTATTCAGAGTATCTTTCTGCAACGGAGCTTAAATTAAATGACCAATTGATCAATCGTTGCTATGTACGTGATCTGGCAGGTATAGTCAGGAAGCAAGTGATTACAGGTCGACCTGCGATATCGATGCGTCTACCGGAGTATGATCAGGCGCATCAAGTCATGCAATCATGGTTTAACCCAGATCAGTTTTTTACGCCAAATGGAACAAAAGGGGCTACATTAGAATTTGGTGATGTATCTATTTTAAACCGCGATGCGATTGTAATCAATGTAGGGAAACGAACGAGTATAGGGGCAATCGAATCGATTAAGCAAGCGATATTTGATGCAGGCTTTTCAGAAATAGCTGTGATCGATTTGCCGCGCCATGATGACACCATGCATCTTGATTTTAATTTTAATGTGATGGCGGCCAATCTTGTTGTAGCTAAATCATTTTTACGCTTCTTTCCACTTCGCGTTATTTGTAGAGAACATACGCGTTACGCTATGTTTGAAGATTATATGCGCTATCATGGATATGAAGTGCATGCTTTGTCATCCTATGACACGATTCCAGATATAAACTTTTTAAATATAAATCCGGAAACAATTTTGATTAGTCAACAAGCGAATACCGCGCGCGTATTGGATCATCCCAAATTGAAACAAAAGAAAGTAATAAAAGTAGATGTAACCGAATTGGAAAAAGGGGGCGGGGGAATCCGCTGTATGACTTTACCGCTAAGAAGGAGGGAGATTTCATGAGGACCATGACTTGGTGGCAACTCTCCTTACTTGGGGTAGGTTGTACGATTGGTACAGGTTTTTTTCTCGGCTCCAGTATCGCGATAAAAAAAAGTGGACCAGCCGTCTTCATTCCTTTTTTGCTTGCTGGAATCGGGACATATATCGTATATGATGCGTTAGCTAAAATGTCAGTGAACCATCCAGATCCAGGGTCATTTCGTACCTACGCCCAGAAGGCGTTTGGGAGATGGGCTGGTTTTGGCAATGGTTGGATGTATCTCATAGCAGAAATGTTAATTATGGGGAGCCAATTAATCGCATTAGCAATCTTTACCCGTTTTTGGTTTCCCGATGTTCCGCTATGGTTGTTGGCAACCATCTATGCTATCTTAGGACTACTCCTGATATTGACGGGCTTAAAAGGATTTGAAAAAGCGGAAAATCTATTTGGACTATTAAAAACAGCAGCAATCATGATGTTTATTTTGATTGCACTTGCGATTTGGGCAGGTTGGATTGGTGATCGTACGGCTGTGCAGATGCAATCCTTTGATCTTTCCACCATTTTTTCAGAAGGTTTAAAAGGAGTGTGGTTGGCCTTACTTTATGCTTTTTATGCTTTTGGCGGAATAGAAGTGATGGGTTTAGTGGTGATTGATCTAAAAGACAGGCATGAAGCTCCCAAAGCTGGACGTGTTATGATTTGGTTGTTATCGATCCTATATCTCGGATCTATCCTATTGGCCCTCATTCTTGTTTCATGGACTCAAATTAGTAGCAAAGAAAGTCCTTTTACTACTGCATTAAAAAGTGCTAAACTCCCATACGTTACGGATATTTTTAATGGTATTTTAATCATTGCTGGATTCTCAACTTTAGTAGCGTCACTCTATGCTGTGGTTACCATCTTGATCTCACTTGCAGAAGACAAACACGCCCCCGCAACTTTTGCTAAAAAAGGAAAGGGGAAAATACCACCAACTACTTTTTTGTTTGCTTTGTGTGGGCTCTTTGTGTCGATTGTGATTGCTTTTTTACTACCCAATCAGATATTTGAATATATGACGACAGCTGCTGGGCTTATGTTATTATATAACTGGTTATTTATTTTATTTACCTATGCGAAATGGATGAAATTAAGTAAAGTAGAGTGGTTAAAAGTTGGGGTGGGAACCTTATTCATATTGGTAACGGTATCAGGTACGCTAGGGGAGCAAGCAAGTAGGTACGGATTCTATGTTAGCTTGCTTTTCATGGCCATGGTGGTTGTAGCAACAGGTATCAGGAGCAAGAAGTTAGCGTAGAAAAGTTTGTTTTTCTTTCAAACGCTGGAATGGACACTTTGATGGACTAAGGTCATCATCACTTAAAAAATATTGCTTCCACTCTAGGTTATCCCCTTCGCCGTACCATTTTAGATCTGGATGAGCGGGCTTACCATCATACTGAATGAGCCGTTTCCGAATCGCTTGCTTCATCGTTTTTCCTAAATGAGTGGATTGATTGATATGAGTAAACACCCAACGAGGTTGAAAGGCGATTAAAAAGTTCTCAGCACGGCGACTCTTGCGTGTTTGATGTGCAGGTGTAGCACAGAAAGCAAAATAAGGTTCGCCACCAAAGCAAAATTCCCATTTGGGATCAGTGGGCTGGGATGGAATTTCAGCTGGCCAAGGAGATGGATCTAATGGTGTTAGTTGATTTAAAAGGTTCCAAAAAAGTTGACGATAATCTTCAATTGTATACTGGGTTTGCATATCTTGTGGGGTTTCAAATAGCGTGACTAAAGAGGCATAGGTTCCTGTATTGCGGGAACACATGCCATATGTTTGTATGGCTGTAGCTAATTGGTGTGGAGCGCTTTCTGTGCGTGGATCAGCGATAAAAGAAAACCGTAAATGATTAGCCAGAAATCCTTGTCTACCGGGTATGCAGGGATAGGTATTCTTATCATCTGCAATCATGGTTGTAAATGCTTGGTAAGCGGTTTGTTGCCATGGTGCGAGAGTGGAAAAATTGTCTTCAATCCATTTTTTATCTAATATGGGATTCACTTTCATTCCTCCTCTATACCCGATAGCCTATTAAGGAAGAGTAAGGAGGGTGTCTGTCTACCAACCAAATAAGAGCAGTGCTTTATACCCGAAGTAAAGTCCAAATCCAATTAAGGATAATCCAGCTCCCATAGAGACCCACTGTAAAAGTTTTGAATGGAGCATTTTTTTAAAGCTGGAAGCGATAGTAGCCATAATAATATCCCAAAGAAAAATACCCACAAAGATAGCGCCTGTATACAGAATCATTTGCATAGGTTTGTATTGACTACTTGCTTGTGCGAGCACAGATCCATAAATACCGAGCCAGAATAAAATATTTAAAGGATTGGAGACTGCCATAAAAAAACCGGTACGAAACGATTTTCCAAGTGTTTCAGAAGGAGCCGAACGAACCTCCATTCTTTTTTTAGAAGTGATCATACTTTCAATTCCTGTATACGTTAGGACAAAAAAACCAAATAGAAATAGGAAAGTTTTCATAAACGGTGTTGTTAAAAATTGTGCAATACCAAAATAGATGAGAACCATAAACAGCCCATCTGCTACCATCGCACCCATCCCGACTAACCAGGCATGGAGAAAACTATATTGAATTCCCTTATTTAGTTGTGCTGCATTAATGGGACCGATCGGTGCAGAGAGGGAGAGACCTAATAGAATATAGCTAAAAAATGGATTCATAAGCGACCTCCTCAAGCTTGTACATGATGTATATTATGGTATCTTATTCTGAATTATACATATATAAAAGAAAAAAAGAGTAAGTTGAGCGGTCTACACATTATACTAAAAGGGAAAAGTTATTTGGCTCCCCTTCAAAATCAAATGATTGCAATACAATGTAGGGATACGAACTTCAACGCATAACGATTCGTATACCATTTTTCACAGATGTCGATTTTTATGATTTTTCCATATAAAACCTCATCTATTTTGCTCTCCATACCCCTTCAATAATAAGATGATTGATCCCCACTTTATAAGTGGGAATTTAAGAGTTCCTACTACATAAGATAAGAAGGTGATTGATCTCATGAGATCGGGTGAAGGGGGATTAAAATCAGATGAAGACTATACGCCATGGGATAACGGGGGATGGAACGAGTGATGGATAAGATGGATATGCTCCAACAATATAACTATGTACTGGGTACACAGACGATTGGACCTGCTTATCAGTTTACGTCTTCAAATCAATTAATGGAGACGGCCAATCGCATCTTACAGATGGGTTCCAATATCATTAAATTTAATTTAGATCCATACTCCTACCAATTAACTGAATTTTACGATTTAACTAATCGATATTTAGAATTACTACAGCAAGATACGCCTTTTCACCAATTACTAACTTTGGACTTTCAATACTACTTTTTCTGGATTGAAACAGCAGGTTCGATTTACTTGACGGAAGAGCTATTTCTTCAGTCCTTAGAGTTGGAATATACACGTGTAAAAGAAGTGACGAAATATCTGCTAGAAACATTTCCGGATAAATATTTTTTTATGGGTCACTGGGAAGGAGATTGGCGCTTAGTAAACGATCCCGGAAGCTTTCCAATTTGGGATGTTTATCGCAGGGATATTCCAGAAGAACGGATTAGAAATATGCGACGTTGGATTGAGACGAGACAACGAGCGGTAGATGATGCCAAGCAAGAGGTGAACCCAGAAGGAAAGGTATTTAACTATCTTGAAGTTAATATTGTAAAACCAGTTGTTGAAGACCCTACTTTTCAACGCCTTGTAAATGAAGTACTTCCACATGAAGATGTAGATTTAGTGTCCTATTCTTGCTATTTGGCAACACAGGAAATTAAGACGTTAGCGGATATGGAAAGGGAACTGCCGATCTACTTAGATTTTATTGAGGCGAATCTAAAACCTAAGGCAAATATTCCTTTTTCTAAACGGGTGTTTATTGGTGAATTTGGTTACCCGGTATTACGTGGACGATCATTTGACCCTGCCACACCAGTGGAACAAAAAGAACGGAGTGAAATTTTGGCACGCGTTGCATTACAATGGGGGACACCATTTGTTTTATACTGGCAAATGTATGATAATGAGTGTGAATGTTTGTTAAATCCACCCGATTGTAGAGCGGAACAGCTAAGTTGTAATGGTTTCTGGATGATAGACAATCAAAATCGAGAACAGCCTATTTACGAACTTTATCAATGCTACCATACACTTGCGAAGAACTGGCTGATTGAAAATAATTTTCCATCACAGGAGCAGTTAATGGCTGAGTTGCCTCGCTTTTTAGCTGAAGCGAATCAAAAAGTAGTGGGTTCAAAACCTCCCCATTCTTCAATCAAGAAAATGAAACGATTAAAGCGCTTGAAACGACCGAAACGGCTTAAGCGTCTTAGTCGTTTAAAGCGTAAAATTTTGATAAAGAAATGTAAG
Source organism: Polycladospora coralii (assembly GCF_014773435.2). Taxonomy (GTDB): domain Bacteria; phylum Bacillota; class Bacilli; order Thermoactinomycetales; family Thermoactinomycetaceae; genus Polycladospora; species Polycladospora coralii. The sequence goes on from NZ_JACXAG020000002.1 coordinate 382,400, forward strand.
CGAAGACCTGGATAATGTCAAGGAGAACTGAACATGCATAAAATCGTAAGTGCTTGCTTTGCGGGTGTACAATGTCGATATGATGCTAAACATAATCAGGTAACAAAGATCCAACGACTGGTACAAGAGGGAAAAGCAATTCCAGTCTGTCCAGAGCAGATGGGGGGATTAACGACGCCTCGCAATCCCGCTGAAATTGTAGGTGGCGACGGAAAAGATGTATTAGCAGGAAATGCTCAAGTAATCGACAACCAAGGGAATGATGTGACAAAAGCTTTTATTCGCGGTGCCTATGAAGCTTTGGCCATGGCACAGCGTGTGGGTGCTAAAGAAGCCATTTTGAAAGAGAGAAGTCCTTCCTGTGGGAGTTGTATGATTTATGATGGCAGCTTTACCGGTAATAAGAGAGAGGGGCTTGGTGTAACTGCGGCATTATTGGAACAACACGGTATTCACGTGTCATCTGAAGAAACTTGAAGGATTCTGCCCGTCATATTGTCCATCTGAGCGTTTTTTGTCCTGTTTTAAAATGCCGTCCACTTCAAAGCCATGCTTCTTATAAATGGAGATGGCTTTTTCATTTGTTGCAATTACTTGCAAACTTATTTTATGAATATTATGAACATCGGCCCACTTAAGAGACGCTTGTAAAAGTGCTTTTCCAATCCCATATCCCAATAAATCTGATAATTTATTCCTGTACATGTGCCACTAAAAATAAGTGGTTTGCTTTGATTTTATGTGGTGGAGCTTTAATCCGCCTAATTCCCCGATGTTCCAGTCTTGGCTGAAATAAAACATACCGTCCTCTAATATGAGGACAGTATGTTTCTTAATTTCTTCATCTTATCTTCTTCGACGTAGCAGATTTTTCATCAGTGGCATGTTCCTAAAACTTGGCTTAAGATGTTTCATAAGTTCGTGGGCAGCAGTTGGACTCAGATTAACCGTTCGAGTAGATAATCGAAGGAGAGCACGTTCGAAACCGCTTTGGGTTTGAACCAATTCAACCATAGCCATTTCAGATTGACCTCCAGCTAAAACTGTACTTAACTCTTGTGCGACAGTTGCAGACAATGGGATTGGCTTTCTTCTTGCCGTTATCAAAGCGATACGCCCATTTCGACGTGTGATTTGTACACTGACTTTCACTTCATTTCGGCTAGAAGCTTTCATTTTTTTCATGTATACACCCCTTATATAAATCGCAAGTCGCTTTATACTATGGCGTACTAATACATTTCGGATAAACAGTTGTACAAAAAAGCGCTTACTGGACGGCCTAAATTGAAGTGAATCATAATAAGAGGAAGAGATATAAGAAATTTCTTAATTGACTATGTATATATAAGCATGTATACTGACTGAATCCATTTAGGGTAACGTACACATCATGAACAGTAGCATAAGGAGAGAAAAAATGGAGCGGATCATTGTATTATTTTCTCCTTCTTCCCTTTTTATAATGGATTACCCTTACAGATAGAGGTGTTATCACGTAAAGGATACCTCCTGTTCTCGCTCGATATGCTTGACATGATGGTGCAAAAAATAAATTTGACTCATTTTCCAGATAGAAGAAAAGGGGTACCATTATGAGAATAATTTTGAATCTAATCCTGCTGATTAATATTGTCTTTTATTTGGGATATTTATTAATGAAATATGGCTTTGAAATGAAAGTTAATGTGCGATTTTGGGATTGTTATCTACTGATGGGACTGGTTATTTCATTTGTGGTTACTTGGTTAAAAGAAAAAATATAGAAAATTGTTACATATACCAATGTTTGTCTTTATAGCAGATGAACGAACAAATGTGCTATGATGATAGAACGATAAAGTGTGATCATGATTCATTGATGAGGTGGATATAAATTTGATACAACTTGCCCATTACAAACCAGAGTACCGGACAGTCTTAAATAATTTTGACTTACCAAAAGAGCAATTGCAATTCACGGCTTTGCCTAAAGATGCACTTCATACTTGTAGTCATGAGGTGCACCGTTTTCCAATTGTAATCTTGCATGAAACAATTCCCGTTGGTTTTTTTGTTTTAAATACAGGACGTGACATACAAAAATATACGCTGAATTTAAAAGCCATCTTTGTGCGGGCGTTATCGATCAATTATGCCGACCAAGGAAAGGGCTATGCCGAAGCCGGGATGAAAAAGCTACCCCAGTTTGTGTCTCAATACTTCCCATCCTTCACCGAAATCTTGTTGGTAGTGAATGATAAAAATGAGCCTGCGCGACGTTTATACTTGAAGGCAGGGTTTACAGATACCGGCCGAAAAAGCGAGGGGCCGATAGGAAGACAGTCGATATTTTCATATGCACTTTGACTAATCTTTCTTTTTCTCTGCGATGTAAGCGACCATTTGCCTAATAAAGGCGAGATCATTTTGGTCTAATGGTATGTCATCATACAGAATGGGGCCTTCTGCTAGATAAGTTTTGAGATCTTTAATTTTGCTTGGGGGATGTAGATACGCTTGTCTGCCAAGTAAATAATCCATTGAAACTTGGTGGTAGTCGGCAAATTTTTCAATCAGATCAAAAGGTGGTTTTCGGTAGTTTCGCTCATAATTGGATATGGATTGATTTGGGATGCCCAGTGTTTGTGCTAACTCGGTTTGACTTAATCGTTTTGCTTCTCTTAAAATGCGCAAGCGATCCCCTAGTGTCATTTGTAATCCTCCGTAGTACGATTCACTTTACTTTTATTATAGCTTGATCCGCTTATTTTCTCCATAAAGGAGAATAGATATATAAATAAACAAAGACAAACCCTGCTCCTATCTTAGAGCGAGGGTTTGTTTCATATGAAGCTTTGTTTGCAGTTGTTTATACTGAATATACATAGAGATACGCCAAGGAAGTAACATGCCAAAAGCTAAGATAAAAAACAAACCTGCCGTTTGGAATATACTCAAATATTGTTCGATATAGCTGTGCAAGGAAAAGCGAACAATGCCCAGTAATAGAAGAATGAAAATAAATGCACGAGATCGCTTTAAGTAAATCTGATCCTCAACAATGTGAAACTGTGAGGTCCGGATCAGAGGAGTAGCTAAAAAAATGGCTCCTATAGCAAACGAAAAAAAAGCCCAACTCCAAGGGATGCGTGTTGTGGGAAGCAATATAAACATGAGAAATCCAGTACTCATCGCAAATGGCGGTAGTATGATCTTTTTGGCTGATGTTGGTTTTTGTGTTGCACGTATCCTTAACACCATTATCGTAATGCCCATACAAATGGCTGTAATCGGAATAAGTGTTTGAATCTGAAACGGAATCATTTGTCCCATTGGACTCCCTCCTGCTTCTAGTGAAAAGCTAGCACAATTTAGGTCGTTTGTAAATATCATTCCCTTGACTTTCAATGAAAATACAGGATATGATGGGTCTAATGTGTATGTGTACTATTCATTGTAACAGCATTGAAGAAGAAGAGTAGCATGACTCATCTTGTTTAGAGAGTTGGCGGGTGGTGAAAGCCAATCAAGATGCCATGTGAATGGACTTTGGAGCTGCTTTTGAAAAAGCCGGTTGATTGCCGTTATCAATCTGAAAGTGTGTTTGATTCATATCAAGCAAACTAGGGTGGTACCGCGAGTAGAAAGCTCGTCCCTATTGGGGATGTGGCTTTTTTTATTTGGAAAAAGGGGTGTTATAAATGGAACGTGTATTGTCTGGTGTACAACCTACAGGTGATATACACATTGGAAACTATTTAGGGGCGATGCGTCAATTTGTGCAACTGCAAAATGAAGCAGATTGTTATTTTTGTATTGTAAATTTGCATGCTATTACAGTCCCACGTGATCCACAAGAACTATTACAAAAAACATATGACCTTGCTGCGTTGCATTTAGCAATCGGATTAGATCCAGATAAAGTCACCTTATTTGTCCAGTCTGAAGTGAGGGCGCATGCCGAAGCTGCATGGCTTCTTCAATGTGTGGCTCGCATGGGTGAGCTTAATCGTATGATTCAATTTAAAGAAAAGGGGAAAGGGTCCGAATCGGCAGTGGCTGGACTTTTTACCTATCCTGTCTTACAAGCAGCAGATATCTTACTTTATCAAGCGAATCGTGTTCCAATTGGTGAAGATCAAAAACAACACTTAGAATTGACACGTGAAGTAGCCGAAAGATTTAATCGTGATTATCAAGATGTGCTTAAGATACCTGAGCCTTTAATCGGTAAAGTAGGTGCACGGATTATGGCATTGGATCAACCTGAGAAGAAAATGAGTAAAAGTGCAGATAGTGACTTCAACTATATTACGCTTCTAGAAGATCCGAAAAAGATTGAAAAGAAGTTGAAACGTGCAGTCACCGATTCAGAAAATGTGATCCGCTATGATCCTGAAACCAAGCCCGGTGTAAGTAACTTGCTCGTTATGAATAGCTTGTTGACTCAAACGCCTATCCATACGTTGGTACAGCAGTATGAAGGAGAAGGGTATGGACGGTTGAAGAAAGACTTAATTGAAATAATGATGGATCATCTTACACCGATTCAACAAAAATATGCGGAAATTAGACAGTCTGAAGAACTGGTTCGCATCTTAAAAAATGGCGCCGAGAAAGCAAACGCCGTTGCTGAAGATACGCTACGTAAAATGAAAGATGCGATGGGGATTGTATAAGAGATGATCAGCCACACAAACAAGTGTGGCTTTACCCTTACAGGCTCAAAGGATTTGTTATAAAATAGAGGAAAAGGAGGAGGCGTCAATGCGAAAATATATAAGGGAGTTCTTCACTTTCCCAGATATTATGTTTGCATGTTTTTTATTTAGTAGTGGCTTTATCTATCTGTTGTTTCAGCCAAATAAATTGATTCATATCGGATTGTTTTTGGTTGGGGGGATTGCCTTCGCCATAACGGAATATATGACACATCGATACTTGTTTCATTTAAAACCACCAAAGAATAAAACGTTACACCAATTATTAAAGCGCTTACATTATCAGCATCATGAAGATCCGGAAAATTTAAAGTTGCTATTCTTGCCCGCTTGGTATTTTTTACCCCAATTTATTTTAGTGGGAGCAATTGCCTATGCGATCCTAGGTCAATGGGGAGGTACAGTAGCCATTCTTACAGGTGTGATTGCCTATCATTTATATTACGAATGGAAGCATTATATTGCCCATCGCCCGATCAAACCGCTGACCCGATGGGGAAAATCAATTAAGCGCTATCATTTATTACACCATTTTAAAAATGAACATTATTGGTATGGGGTAACAAATAGTGCCATGGATAAAATTATGCATACTTTCCCAAAAGAAAAAGAGATTGAAACGAGTGCAACGGTTAAAGAATTAGATGCCAGCAAATGAAAATCCATAAGAAAAAACGGTCCTGAGTGGACCGTTTTTTCTTATGGATTTTACGCTTCTAATAACTGTAATTTTTTAACCAAACGAGATTTTTTACGAGCTGCAGCGTTTTTGTGGATAAGACCTTTTGTTACAGCCTTATCTAAGCTACGTGATGCAACTTTAAAAAGCGTGGTCGCTTGTTCTTTATCCTTTTGATCAATAGCCGTAATAAACTTTTTCACATCTGTACGCATAGCTGATTTTTGAGCAGCATTGCGAATACGACGATCTTCGTTTGTTTTAGCGCGTTTAATCGCAGATTTGATATTAGCCAATCCGTTCACCTCCCGCTAACAGGATAACGCATCCCATTACATGCAACATGCAATATTCTAGCATGTGAGTGTACAAAAAGCAATAAGAAGCCATATAGAATAATCCAATTACGAACGAGTAAAGAATAAGAACGATAGAATGATGAGGGAGGATTTGGGAATGAATGAACATCAAATTGATTTAAGTCAATATGCTGTCCGAACGGATTTAGCACGTGAAGGACATGAAATGGCAACACAACGACGCGGTGAGGATTCACCTATTCCTGGTGTTTATATTGAAGAAAACACACAAGATGGCATTACCACGAGTTGGATTCGTATCGAAAATCAAGAGGGTGCTGCTGAAATTGGTAAGGTGCCAGGACTATACTTCACTTTAGAAGTACCTGGATTACGATCTGGAGATTCCGGATTAGAACAGCGTGTTTCACAACATTTTGCAGAGCAATTTCATCATTTTATGGATGAAGTAGGAATTGCACCAAATGCAACCTGTTTAGTGGTTGGTTTAGGAAATGTGAATGTTACAGCGGATGCATTAGGACCGATGGTGGTTAGACATACAATGGTAACCAGACATCTTTTTGAATTAGCACCTGACCAAGTTTCAGATGGCTATCGATCCGTATGTGGTGTTGCACCGGGTGTATTAGGTACTACGGGAATAGAAACAAGTGAAATTGTACGCGGAATTATTGAAAAAGCCAAACCAGATTTCGTCATTGCATTTGATTCGCTCGCTTCTAGAGCTTTGTCACGTGTAAATACAACCATACAAGTAGCAGATACGGGTATTCATCCAGGATCGGGAGTAGGAAATAATCGGCAAGCATTAAACAAAGAATCTTTGGGAATCCCTGTGATTGCGGTGGGTATTCCCACTGTAGTTGATGCCGTAACCATCGCACATAATGTCATTGATTTTGTAATGGCACACCTAAGTCGAGAAATTGAAGGGATAAAAAATAATCCGCTCGATCCCTATAATCGACCATCGATCCAAGAGCTTGAGCTTCATGAACCATCGCCGGAGAGTAAAAGTAAAATGCTAGGCATGTATGGAGAACTAGAACAAAATGAAAAAAGGCAGTTAATTCATGAGGTGTTGCAACCGCTAGGGCAAAACTTAATTGTAACTCCCAAAGAGGTGGACTCTTTTATAGCGAACATGGCGAAAACGGTTGCCAATGGATTAAATTGTGCTTTACACGAAGCTGTGACTATGGATAATGTAGCCTCACACACTTCCTGATCGTGATTACGAGGAGAGAAATCTCCTCTTTTTTATTTTTAGGGTGGGTTCAAACTCGCAATGATAGAAGTGGAGCTTTAATCAGATCAAATAGAGAATCTACCTACTTTCTCGATGTTTCAACTTTGATTGAAACGAGTTCATCTGTTCGAAATCAGTAGTGTCAATGATCTAAAATATATGATGTCCCGTTCTAAATCTATCAACCTATTCATAGGGTAGGAAAAGAAAAGTTGATAGAGGTGGGATAGGGATGAGGAAAAAATATAGAGGTTTTACCACTGTAAATATGTCAGGAGAAAAGACGCGTAAAAGCCTTGTGTTATTTGCTTTTGGTATCGCTATTCTATTTCTCATTGTAGGGGCAATTTTTATGTCACATGCCAAAGGTGCCATGCAAAAATCAGATATCCATAAAGTGACCAGTCGTATATCTGAACAATCTCTCCTTATGGTCATGGCTGAAAATATACCTTATTTACAGGAACAGTCCAATGGTAAACAGTTAGAACATACATTATCACGTATATTATTTGAAGCGGCAACTAGTATTAACTTTCGTGATCCTAGAACTTTCTTAGGAAAAGAAATGCCAATGTTTGCTCTTTTTGATAGTGAAATTATTTTAGCTAGTGAAGATGTAGATTTCACATCCATTCCGATTGAATCAGCGCCTCCTCCAGAATTAGAAAAAGAAATTCAAAAAGCAATGGAAGATCCAGAACAAAAAAATGAAACAGAAGATGTAAATAACGGAAGTGTTGAAGAGAAGAAAGTCCTTATTTATACCACACATTTCTGGGAATCTTATCTACCTGAGCTAGGAAAAAAAGCACATCCTAATGCCAATCAGGCTACTGATGTACACAATAATATTACTAAGGTTTCTACGTACATGGCCAAAGCCTTAGAAAAAAAAGGAATTGGTGCAGTCGCTACTCAGAAAAAATATTCTGCTAAAGGTTCGTATAATTCATCTCGTAAAATGGTAACAACTGTAATGAAGCAGCACGAAGATGTTACTTATTTAATCGACCTACATCGTGATTCCCAACGAAGAGCCAAAACGACAAAAACAATTCATGGAAAAACATATGCACAAGTTGTTTTTGTTGTTGGAAAGTCCAGTAAAAACTATCAACAAAACTTAAAACTCGCAAAAGAGATGCATCAGGCGATTAATCAGAAATACCCGGGCTTATCAAAAGCGGTGATCACCAAAGCGAGTGAAGGTGGAAAAAATAACGGGGAATATAATCAATCATTATCTCCCAATAGTATGCTGGTCGAAGTTGGTGGAGTCGATAATACATTTGAAGAGGCTTATCTTACAGCAGATGTATTAGCTGAGGTATTAAGTGCACGTCTACAAAATGCTACACCTGTGTTAGGGAAACCCAAAAAGCCGTAACCCAGTGGTGTTGATTAACCAACATACATGACGAACGATAAAGTGAAATCATGAAATTCAACATGCTTGAGCGTAACCTGCTTATTTTATTGTTACTTGGCATGAGATGGAGTGGAAAATGATGCGAGAATTATTAAAAATAGGTGCTTTTGTGGTGGTTTTACTCATAGGAGTCTTTTTGGGGGTTTATTCAGCAGAAAAGAATATGCAAAAGATGGCAGGGATTGAGGGGGCGACACGTACCATACAAATTACACCACAAGGAGATAAAGTTGAGATATCCGTTTTAGGACAAGATATTAAAGCTGAAAATCCAGTGGAAAACGTGGAGCCAGTGAAAGAAGTAGTCGAGATGCAAGGAAGTAAGCTAGCTGTGATCGGAAACCAAATTGGAAATCATTTGCGAACGGGAGCGCGTAAGGCGATCGAGTTTATGGTCGGGTGGATGGGGCAATCAGACACGAAAGAAGATGTTGAAATCAAAATTGAACAAGGTTAGGAATGCGCAATAAAAGGTTTCATTGAAGCGTACCTTGTTGCCTGCTATAATGAGGAGATGCAGTTCGCCTTTTAAGCAGGAGGGACGGGAATAAATGATGGATAAAAGAAAAAAACAAGCTATGATCCGTAACTTTTCGATTATTGCTCATATCGATCACGGAAAATCAACATTAGCTGATAGAATATTAGATTCGACAGGAGCGATTCAAGAGCGGGAAAAACAAGAGCAGTTTCTCGATAAAATGGAACTTGAGCGTGAACGGGGAATTACGATTAAGCTCCAATCTGTACGATTGCCCTATCGAGCAAAAGATGGACAAGAATACATTTTGAACTTAATTGATACGCCAGGACATGTGGACTTTGCATATGAAGTATCGCGAAGCTTACAAGCATGTGAAGGGGCTTTACTCGTAGTAGATGCAGCACAAGGAGTAGAAGCGCAAACTTTAGCAAATGTTTATCTCGCTATGGAAAATGACCTTGAAATTCTACCAGTCATCAATAAGATTGACTTGCCAAGCGCTGAACCAGAGCGTGTTAAACAAGAAATTGAAGATGTAGTCGGTTTAGATGCGAGTGATGCGGTCTTAGCATCTGCGAAATCAGGGATCGGGATAGATGAAATATTAGAACAAGTGGTTGAAATGGTACCTCCTCCTGATGGAGATCCTGATGCGCCGCTTCGTGCGCTCATTTTTGATTCACTCTATGATTCTTATAAAGGTGTCATTGTATATATGCGTGTTGTAGATGGTACAGTCAAAAAGGGTATGAAAATTCGAATGATGGCTACTGACACAACGTTTGAAGTAACTGAAGTAGGAGCATATACGCCACACCCGGTTATACTCGATGAATTATCAGTTGGTGAAGTTGGTTTTATTGTAGCGAGCATAAAAAATGTGCGAGACACACGTGTTGGTGATACGATTACAGATGCGCTAAATCCCGCAAAAGAGCCATTGCCTGGATATCGTAAAGTAAATCCGATGGTGTTTTGTGGCGTTTATCCTGTCGATTCTAGTGACTATGAAGATCTACGTGAAGCACTGGAGAAATTGGAACTAAATGATGCTTCCTTATCGTATGAAGCAGAAACATCAACAGCATTAGGATTTGGATTTCGCTGTGGTTTCCTAGGGCTCTTACACATGGAAATTATTCAAGAGCGCATTGAACGAGAGTTTAACATTCCAATTATTACTACAGCGCCTAGTGTTATATATAAGATTTTTCAAACAGATGGGACTGTAATCGAAATCGAAAATCCTACATTGATGCCCGAAACACAAAAAATTGATCATGTAGAAGAACCCTATGTGAAAGCAAGTATCATGGTACCCAATGATTTTGTTGGAACAGTGATGGAATTGTGTCAAAATAAGCGGGGAAATTATGTAGATATGAAATATTTGGATGAAAATCGTGTCAATATCGTCTACGAATTACCTTTAGCAGAAATTGTATATGACTTTTTTGATCAACTTAAATCAAGTACAAAAGGCTATGCCTCATTTGATTATGAATTAATTGGATACCAAACTTCGCATCTTGTTAAGATGGATATTTTGCTAAACGGAGAATCAGTTGATGCCCTTTCATTCATTGTTCACCGTGATCGAGCCTATCATAGAGGGCGTATCTTAGTTGAGAAACTGAAAAAGTTGATCCCCCGGCAAATGTTTGAAGTACCTATTCAAGCCGCAATCGGCCATAAAATCGTTGCACGAGAAACGATCAGTGCCATACGAAAAAATGTATTGGCCAAATGTTATGGTGGAGATATTAGCCGAAAGCGTAAGCTACTAGAGAAACAAAAAGAAGGTAAAAAGCGAATGAAATCAGTTGGAAATGTGGAAGTTCCGCAAGAAGCATTTATGGCTGTATTACAAATAGACGAAAACTGATGATAAAACGACTTTTTCTATGCGGAGCGCTTACCTAGAAAAAGTCGTTTTTAACATCGTGTGCACTCGCCTAATCAGTCGGTGGAAATCACCACTTAAGAAAGAGATGATCAAAATGCGACCACGAGCAGTTTATATTCATATCCCCTTTTGTACACAAAAATGTCATTACTGTGATTTTACTGCGTATGTTGTAGATGGACAACCGGTGGATGATTACCTCACAGCGCTTGAAAAAGAAATGAAAATGATCACGAAAGAGGTTCCACCAGGCCAGATTGAGGCGATTTTTATTGGTGGAGGAACACCTACTGTTTTAACGCCAACGCAAATGGAACGGCTACTAATGGGAATTCAGAAGCACTTTCCTGAACAATCTCCTTCTATTGAATTTACAATTGAGGCTAACCCTGGGACAACAACCCCTGAACTATTAACCGTGATGAAAAAGGGGGGGATCAATCGAATCAGTTTTGGTGTGCAAACTTTTCGAAATACATTGTTGAGAGAGATTGGTCGGATTCATGATAATGCGGACATTAAAAGGAGCGTACAACAGGCACGCCAGGCAGGTTTCCAAAATATATCCCTCGATCTGATGTTTGGACTTCCTCAGCAAACTGTAGCGGATATGGAAGAAACACTGATTGAAGCGATGAAGCTATCACCAGATCATATTTCATGTTACAGTCTTAAAGTAGAAGAAGGTACCTTATTTCATCATTTGCAAGAACGGAAAGAGTTGCCCTTGCCTTCAGAAGAAGAAGAGTTTGAAATGTATCAACTGGTCAGATCATTTCTGGTACAACAGGGTTATCATCAATACGAAGTTAGTAACTTTGCTAAACCTGGATATGAAAGTACACACAATTTAACATACTGGAAAAATGAGTCGTACTATGGATTAGGTACAGGCGCACATGGTTATGTAAAACCTACACGCTATATGAATATAAAAGGGGTTAAGGAATACATTCGGCAGATAGAGGGCGAACAACGACCCATTGCTGACCAATTTAGCGAGCGATTAGAAGAAGAAATTGAAAACTTTATGATGTTGGGTCTGCGCTTACTAGACGGAATAAGTAAACAAACCTTTTATGAACGATTTGGATTTGATGTGGATCAAATATTTCAAGCGGAAATTTCCGATTTAATCAATCAGGGATTCCTATATCTTGAGGGTGACAGGATCAGTTTAACGGAAAAAGGGTTAATTTTTGGTAATCATGTATTTGGGACTTTTATTGGAACGTTGGATAAAATTGAGCATAAATAAGGTTTTAACGGATATTCAAATAAAAGAATATGGAATAGATCACTTCGAAATATGGCTTAGGGTGATTGACATGAATATTATCGTTTGGTACCTTTATGGTAGTATTTTAGCACTCAGAAGAATCGAGTGCTAACAAGGAGGGGAGGCAGATGTTAACCAAGCGGCAACAGTTGATACTATGGTCTATTATTGATGACTATATCGTTTCGGCGGAACCTGTAGGATCACGTACTTTGTCTAAAAAAGAAGATATTCAATTTAGTGCAGCTACGATCCGGAATGAAATGGCAGATCTAGAAGAAATGGGTTTCCTTGAACAACCGCATACATCTGCCGGTAGGATACCTTCGCAAAAAGGTTATCGATTTTATGTGGATCATCTTTTAAAACCCTATATGTGGACCCAACAAGAGGTGATTTTACTTCATGAACTTCATCAACAGAAGGTAGACCGAGCAGAGAAAGTATTTGAACATGCTTCCATATTGTTGTCCCGGTTTACCAACTATATGACGTTCGTGTTAGGTCCCAAAATGTCTGAATCCAAACTTAGACATTTTCAAGTTATCCCCCTGTTGGATCGCACAGTGGTTTCGATATTGGTTACTGATCAAGGTGATGTACATCAACAAAGGCTTACAATGCCAGAGGGAATCTCTTCTGATGTGATGGGAAAATTGGTTAATTTTATTAACCATCATTTATCAGGGATGCCGTTACAGAACCTAAAAAAAGCGATTGAAAATGAATTAAAAGATGAATTAATTCTTTATGTAGAACGATATGATCGAGTAAGTCACTTTTTAGATCAAGTCTTATTTATGAACGCACAAGAGAAGCTCTTTACGAGTGGCGCAAATAGAATGATGGATTTACCAGAATTTCGCGACGTAGATAAAGTAAAATCCCTACTAGATTTAATTGAAGAGTCTGATGTACTTGTCAAGCTATTAGAACCACGTGAAATAGGTGTCCAAGTTAAAATTGGCTATGAAAACCATATTGATGAAATTCGTGATTGTAGTATTATCACGACATCCTATTTGTTTAATGGTGAACCGGTCGGTACGATTGGTATATTGGGACCTACACGGATGGACTATGGAAAAATTATTGGACTAGTGGACTTTTTTGCGAAAGATTTTTCGAAGCAACTCATGAACTTATACGAAATAGAGTAAATAAGAAGGGGATGAATTCCGTTGTCTAGTCGTGTAAATCTCAATTCCGATCGTGAAATAGCTCGAATGAATGCATTAAAGCAAAATTCGGATGCTGTCAATATGGTTGCAGCAGCAGTTGAATCTACATTGGGCCCCAAAGGCTTGGATACCATGCTCGTAGGTGAACATGATGAAGTGCTGGTTACCAATGATGGTGTCACGATCTTGGATAAAATGGAAATGCATCATCCAGCTGCACGTATGATAAGTCATGTAGCCAAAGCACAGCAACAAGAGATGGGGGACGGTACCACAACATCTACCATTTTAGCGGCTGCAATTGTAGATGAAGGTGTGAAACAAGCGATGCGTGGTGTCCCCATCATTAAAGTGATTGAAGGGGTTCGCAGAGGCGTTCGCTTTGCACTTAACAAAATGAAAGAGAAAGCCCAACCGATTTACTCTCTTGATGATGACTGGTTGCAGCGCATTGCATTTACAGCGAGTCGCGAGAATGAAGATATTACGTTGTCCGTCATAGAGGCTGTTCATTTATTAGGACGAGAGAAGTTGCTTGAAAGTGGCTTTAAACTGTCAGATACAGTGCTTGCACATCCACAGACGGAAAGTAATGTCGTAGCAGGATTATTAATTGATCGCTCCGAATTGAGTGCGCATGTTCCTACATTAGGAGATGAGATACGCGTACTTACACTTGCCGATAACTTAGAACCTGAGTATATTGAAGAATTGGCAAAAGGTACTGATGCAGGTTTTGCGAAACAAGAGCAACTTAAAGAAGAGTTTTACGTTGCACTTGAACATTTGATTCATCTACAAGTAGGACTTATCGTCACGTCTGGACACGTAGACCCCCATGCTGAAGAGGTATTGATGGATGCAGGGATGATGATTATTCAGCGTGTGAATGCAAACGACCTCAAAAAGCTTTCTGAACATACGGGCTCACGTCTGATGAAAAAAAGTGGACTTTTTAAGCCGCTTGAAGAGTTAGAAAAAACGTTGGGCCAATGTCAAGAAGTAGAAGATGTGGATTTTCTGAATCGCGTTCGTGTGAGCGGGGGAGCGGGAAAGCCATTTGCCACTATACTGGTCGGAGCAGCTACGACCGATACGGTGCAAGAGAGAGAACGTATTTGTAAAGACGCTGCATCTGCTGTGCAAGCCGCTATACGTGGTGGATATGTACCAGGTGGTGGGGCAGTTGAATTATCGTTAGCTCGCGAACTAGAACAATTTCGTGAAAAAGTGCAAGGCTCTGAGCGTTTTGGCGTATCCGCGGTCGTGGAAGCATTGCAACGGCCGATGAGTCAAATTATTATTAATGCAGGTTTTAATGTATTAGAAAAAGTAGAAAATGTTAAGACCATGCAAGTAAAAAAACAGAGTAGTTCACTGGGTATCGACTGTGATCGTGGCGTAGTGGCTGATATGGTAGAAATGGGTGTAGTAGATCCATTGCTTGTTAAATATCATGCCTTACGTGCAGCAGGTGAAGTGAGTTGTGCCATCTTGCGCATTCACAATGTGGTATCCATGAAAAAAGAGGCAAATAAATAACTTGGAAAGGGGGAGTAGGAAGTGACTTCCAATCAAGAAGAATCCGTAGAAATGAATCAACATGAGGATGTAAAAAGTGAAGAACATGTTGATGAGGGTTTACATAGTGAGCTCGCTCAATTACGCAAAGCACTTGAAGAAAGCGAAACAGCGTCTCAAAAATGGAAGGCGTTAGCCGAAGAAAATGAAAATAAACATCTCAAAGCAGTAGCAGAGTTGGAGAACTTCAGACGTAGAGCGCGTAAAGACCGGGAGGATACACTTAAATATGCCAGTGTTCCTTTGCTTGAATCGTTGTTGCCGGTCTTAGATAACTTTGAAAGAGCGTTAGATGCTGCTGATCAAAGTGAAGACACAAATGTGTTAAAAGATGGCGTGGAAATGGTATACCGACAATTTTTAAACGCGTTATCAGAAGCAGGACTTGTTCTGATTGAAGCAGAAGGAAAACCGTTTAATCCACACGAGCACAATGCAGTAGCTAGAGAAGAGCAGGATAAAGTGGAATCGGATATCGTGCTTGAGGAATTTCAAGCAGGGTATCGCTATTTAGATCGTGTGATTCGACCATCAATGGTAAAAGTAAGTAACTAAATCAATCAATTCAAACAAAGTCTTTGTAGGAGGGCATTATAAATGGGTAAAGTGATTGGAATCGATTTAGGAACAACAAACTCTTGTGTTGCTTTTATGGAAGGAAAAGAACCGACTGTAATTCCGAATGCTGAAGGCGGTCGTACAACACCGTCCGTAGTAGGGTTTTCCAAATCAGGGGAGCGTCTTGTAGGTGAATCAGCTAAACGTCAAGCGATTACGAATCCTGACAAGACCATTATTTCTGTAAAACGCCATATGGGTACAGATCATAAAGAAAAAGTAGAGGATCAATCATATACACCACAAGAAATTTCAGCTATGATTTTACAAAAACTGAAAGCGGATGCTGAAAGTTATTTAGGTGAAACCGTAACACAAGCTGTTATTACGGTGCCTGCTTATTTTAATGATAGCCAACGTCAAGCAACAAAAGACGCTGGTAAAATTGCTGGCTTAGAAGTACTTCGTATCATCAATGAACCAACCGCAGCTGCACTTGCATATGGTCTCGACAAAAATGAAGAGCAAAAAATTCTTGTTTTCGACTTAGGTGGCGGTACATTTGACGTTTCCATCATGGAAATGGATGAAGGGTTCTTCCAAGTCATTTCAACTAGTGGGGATAATAAACTAGGCGGAGATGATTTTGACCAAGTCATTATTGATTTCCTAGTTGCAGAGTTCAAAAAAGAACATGGTATTGATATTTCTAAAGATAACATGGCCTTACAGCGCCTAAAAGATGCGGCTGAAAAAGCGAAAAAAGATTTGTCAGGTGTACTCACAACAACAATTTCTTTACCTTTCTTAACTGCAGATGCATCAGGACCTAAGCACTTAGAAGTGACCCTTACACGAGCTAAGTTTGAAGAGTTAAGCAGTACATTGATTGAGCGTACGATGGTACCTACTCGCCAAGCTTTGAAAGATGCGGGTTTAAGTGCCAGTGAAGTGGATAAAGTGGTACTAGTCGGTGGTTCTACACGAATTCCAGCCGTACAAGAAGCGATTAAAAACTTGATCGGCAAAGACCCAAGTAAAGGTGTAAATCCTGATGAAGTGGTAGCGATGGGAGCTGCTATTCAAGGTGGTATTATTGCTGGTGATGTAAAAGATGTTGTGTTGGTAGACGTGACACCTCTATCACTTGGAATTGAAACGTTAGGCGGGGTCTTTACAAAAGTAATTGAACGTAATACAGCCATTCCTACAGACAATTCGCAAGTTTTCTCTACAGCCGCTGATAATCAAACCAGTGTAGATATTCATGTGCTACAAGGTGAACGTCAAATGGCTGCCGATAACAAAACACTAGGGCGTTTCCAACTAACGGATATTCCACCAGCACCACGTGGCATTCCACAAATCGAGGTTACCTTTAGCATCGATCGTAATGGTATTGTCAATGTATCAGCTAAAGATAACGCGACCGGTAAGAGTCAAACGATTACGATTCAATCCTCTAGTGGCTTAACGGATGAAGAAATTGATAAAATGGTGAAAGATGCTGAAATGCATGCTGAGGAAGATGAGAAGCGCAAAGAAGAAGTAGAGATTCGTAATAATGCCGATCAACTCATTTTCACTACAGATAAAACAATTAAAGATTTAGGCGATAAAGTAGATGAGGCTGAAGTAGAAAAAGCAAATGCGGCCAAAGAAGAATTGAAAAAAGCAATTGAGAGCGATGATACAGAGGCGATTAAAACAGCTTCTGAAGCCTTACAAAATGAGGTACAGCAACTTTCTGTGAAGTTGTATGAGCAAATGCAAAAAGAAGCAGAAGCTGCACAGGGCGCTGAAGGTGAAGAAGCGAAAAAAGATGATGTAGTAGATGCTGACTATGAAGAAGTAAAAGAAAACGAAACCAAATAGATAGACCAAGTCAAGCTTTGAGAACGGAAGGTCAATTGCGGGTATGCTCGACTTGACTTTCTGTTTCTCTATTTTTATTAGGAAGGGGAGGTGACCGAAGTGAGTAAACGAGACTATTATGAGGTGCTTGGAGTTGAGCGTGGTGCTTCTGAAGACGAAATCAGAAAAGCTTATCGCAAGCTGACGCGTAAATATCATCCAGACGTCAATAAAGAGGCGGATAGTGAAAAGAAGTTTAAGGAAATTAAAGAAGCTTATGAGGTTCTTGGAAATCAACAGAAAAAAGCACAGTATGATCGCTTTGGGCATGCAGATCCATCTGCTGGTTTTGGTGGTGGTCAAGGATTTGATGGTAACGACTTTGGATTTGGTGACATCTTTGATATGTTTTTCGGAGGTGGAGGTCGTCGTAACAACCCAAATGCACCACGACAAGGGGCGGACTTAGAATACCGTGTTCAGATTGAATTAAAAGATGCGGTGTTTGGGAAAGAAGTAGATGTGGTCATTCCGCGTTCACAAACTTGTGATACGTGTCATGGCTCTGGTGCAAAAGAAGGAACAAAACCGGAAACTTGTTCAACATGTCAAGGGACAGGTCAAGCCGAAGTGGTACAAAACACGCCATTTGGCCGTGTGGTAAACCGACGAATTTGCCATACTTGTGAAGGTAAAGGAAAAATCATTCAGCAAAAATGTACGGCTTGTAAAGGTGAAGGTCGCGTTGAGAAGAAGAAAAAGATCAATGTGAAGATTCCTGCAGGTATACATGAAGGTGCACAACTACGCGTCTCTGGGGAAGGAGAAGCAGGAGTAAATGGTGGTCCTCCAGGAGATTTATATATCACGATACTGGTTAAGTCACATGAGTTCTTCATCCGAGATGGCGATGATTTAACATGTGAAATCCCCATTACATTTGCGCAAGCTACACTCGGGGACGAAGTGATTGTACCGACACTTAATGGTAAAGTGAAACTAAAAGTGCCTGCCGGAACACAAACGGGCACTGAATTTCGGATGCAGGGTAAAGGAGTCCCACGCTTAAATGGATATGGTGAAGGTGATCTCCGCGTCAAGGTACGCTTAGTTACCCCGCGAAATTTAAATGATGAACAAAAAGAAGCGATGAGAGCTTTCAATCGCGTATGCGGTGAGTATGTCAATCAAGAGCAGCATGGTGGCTCTAACTTTTTCGATAAAATGAAACAGGCATTTCGAGGAGATTAACGGGTGATATACCCGTTTTTCTTTATAAAAGGAGAATTTTAAAGTGAACTGGATTGAAGTAAGTGTACACACCTCACATGAGGCTTTAGAAGCAATAAGCTTTCTCCTTCAAGAGTTAGGGGCAGAAGGTGTAGCGATAGAAGACTCTAACGTAGTGAGAGAAAATTGGGAACAAGGATACGGAGAAATCATTGCCTTAAATGCATCCGATTATCCGCTTGAAGGAATTCGTATCAAAGCGTATTTATCAGAACTGGTTGGACTGAATATCGATGATTTTCTCAAACAAGTAGAATCCGGTTTAGGACGTATCCAAGCGGCAGGCATTGTAATTGAACCTGCTACGATTGAGCATCGCGTGATTCATGAATCCTCATGGGAAAATGAATGGAAAAAATACTATAAACCAGTCCAAATCAGTAATCGGTTAACCATAAAGCCGACTTGGGAAGCATACACGCCGTCGCATTCGGATGAGATGGTAATTGAACTTGATCCAGGGATGGCTTTTGGGACCGGAACGCACCCAACGACTAGACTTTGTTTATCCAGTATGGAAAAATATCTAAAACCAAATATGAAAGTGATCGATGTAGGATGTGGAAGTGGTATACTAAGTATTGCTGCTGCTAAACTAGGTGCCCAATCTGTTCTAAGCTTAGACTTAGATCCGGTAGCAGTGGAAAAAGCGAAGGAGAATGTATTGCAAAACCAGGTTCATTCTATCATTACAGTTAAAACAGGTGACCTGTTAAAAGAAGTATCAGAGTGTGCAGACCTGGTGGTATCCAATATATTAGCAGAAATCATTATCCAGTTTGTTCATGAACTTCCGCGTGTGTTACGGCCGGGGGGTTTCTTTATTGCTTCTGGTATTATTAAAGGGAAAGAAAAAGAAGTTAGTGAGCGAATTCAAACAATGGGGCTCACGATACTGGAAACCATTCACCAAGACGACTGGGTAGCGATTGTGGCAAAAAAATGGTAGACTGGTAGGAGTGTCAAATGCAAAGATACTTTGTTGCAGAACATGCAGTCATTGAAAATGAGCAAAAGATTTTCATTTCTGGAGATGACTATCACCATATAAAAAATGTGATGCGTGCACAAATCGGCGATTCGATTATTTGTACGAAGGGTCTAGGAAATGATTATTACTGCGAAATTATGGCGATTAATCAAGATGATATTGAAACGCAAATTATAGAGAAAACGCCTTCTCAAGGCGAACCGCTTACAAAGGTGACGATTGCACAATCATTACCTAAAGGTGACAAGTTAGAATGGATTTTACAAAAATGCACTGAACTTGGTGCTACAACTTTTATTCCATTTACATCAAAAAGAACGATTGTTAAAATAGATGAACGAAAACAAGCAAAGAAGCATGATCGTTGGATGCGGATTGTCAAAGAAGCTGCTGAACAAGCTCATCGCGGGCTAATTCCCACTGTTACAACCCCCTACACGTGGGATCAACTGCTCTCAGAGATGGATCAGTACGACGAGGTTTGGATCTGTTATGAAAAGGGTGGAGAGTCACTTGTTACAAGCGTAAAGAATGTAAGTGGTAATCACATCCTCCTTATAGTCGGTCCTGAGGGCGGTTTTGTGGTCGAAGAGATAGAAGCGGCACGAGAAGCCGGAGCAATTCCGATTAGCTTAGGAACGCGTATTTTAAGAACTGAAACAGCCTCCATCATGGCACTTTCTTGTATCTTATTCGGACGAAATGATTTAGGAGGTGAAGTCCATGAGTAAAATTGCTTTTCATACATTAGGGTGTAAAGTAAACTCTTATGAAACCGAAGCAATGTGGCAAATTTTTAAACAAGCAGGTTATGAAAAAGTTTCTTTTGAAGCCGTTGCTGACGTATATTTGATTAACACGTGTACTGTAACCAATACAGGTGATAAAAAAAGCCGACAAACGATAAGACGGGCAATTCGTCGTAACCCAGATGCTGTGATTCTCGTTACGGGCTGCTATGCGCAAACCTCACCAGATGAAGTGGCTGCGATACCTGGAGTCGATATTGTCGTTGGAACACAAGGACGCGACAAGCTCGTTGAATATGTGGATCAATATCGCAAACAGAGAGAACCAATCAATGCTGTGGGCAACATTATGAAGCAACGTGAGTTTGAAGAACTAGATGTTCCGGCTTTTGCTGATCGTACACGAGCATCACTCAAAATTCAAGAAGGATGCAACAACTTCTGTACGTTTTGTATCATTCCGTGGGCGAAAGGATTATCGCGTAGTCGCAAACCGGAAAGTGTGCTCGCACAAGCACGTCAACTAGTAGAAGCAGGTTACAAAGAAATCGTACTCACAGGTATTCATACGGGCGGCTATGGGGATGACTTTGAAGACTATAAATTAGCCGACTTGCTGTGGGATTTAGATCGAGTTGAAGGCTTAAATCGTATTCGGATTAGCTCGATCGAAGCCAGTCAAATTGATGAACGCGTGATAGAAGTATTAAATCAATCAGATAAAATGTGCCGGCACCTGCATATTCCCTTACAGGCTGGGAATGATGAGGTCTTAAAGCGTATGAGACGAAAATATACCGTTGCTGAATTTAAAGAGACGATAGAGCGATTGCAAATTGCGATGCCTAATTTAGCGATTACAACGGATATTATTGTCGGTTTTCCAGGAGAAACGGATGAACAATTTGAAGAGGGGTATCGCTATATCGAAGAATTGGGCATGTATCAGTTCCATGTTTTCCCCTATTCAAAACGTTCAGGTACGCCAGCTGCACGCATGGAAGATCAAGTACCTGAGGAAATTAAAAATGAGCGTGTTCAACGTTTAATTGAACTGTCAAAACAGTCCACGTATGCGTATGCGAAACGCTTTGAAGGAGACGTCTTGGATGTCATTCCAGAGCGTCCTTATAAAGAAGATCCGGACAGTGGACTTTACATGGGTTATTCCGATAACTATCTTCAAGTCGTTTTCCCTGCCACTGAAGATATGATAGGCAAAGTGTGTCGTGTGAAAATAGATGAAGCAGGTCCTGAATATAACAAGGGTACTTTTGTACGCATTGTAGAAGAGGTGCCTCGTCCTGCATCTGCATAATAATGAATATAAAGTCAGTGGCAATCCTAATGTCACTGACTTTCTTATGCGATTGACGATATTTTGCGCTATGACCTGCATGCACTTTTACGTTAGAGTTGATGTGAAGACTGGTCAAATGGGAACTATCTAAAACGTAGGGACGATCAATTTCAATGAACGTTTAAATTCAAGCGGAGATACAACTTACAAAGTGCTTTTGAATGATAATTATCTAATTATTTGGTTTTATCCATCCGTTTAGATTGGCAAGGAGTTGCTTGTATGGTGATGTAGGATCAGTTTGAAATAGATGAAGATGAGCTATTCATACAATCAACTTAAGTGACAATTACATAAGTTATAACTGATCGCGTTTCGATTGAATGAGTTTTATTACACTTTAACCTTGATTTAGATCAGATCACTCCCTTTTTATAAATTATAGCCCCTTTATGGGGATAGGTTGTAATTAAAAGCGAAGATAGGAGGAATGGCATGTCTATTCTGCGAAATGGTGTGTCTGTTATTCAATGTACCAATAAGTTTAATGTTATGGAAAATATCTTCTCTAATTACGGTAGGCAAACATTTAAAAACAAAGAGATGATTTTGATTTTAAATCACGATAATTTTGATGAAAGGGAATGGAGAATTAGAGCGGCTCATTATCCTGCGGTCCGTGTATTTAAAGTACCAGGCGCATATACATTAGGTCAGTGCCTTAATTTAGGAGTGCGCAAAAGTAGATATGAAGTGCTTGCTAAATTCGATGATGATGATTACTATGGAGAAAATTATTTAAGAAGCTCTATGCGTGCCTTGCAAAATACTAAAATTGACTTTGTTGTTCGAAAAAATTATTATCTCTATCTGACAGAGCGACAGGCGCTTTATATCCATCGTAATGGGAGACACGGCGGATGTTTCGTGTGGAGACGATGGATTAGTAGAGAAATTCCTTTTATTAATCAAAATACAGATGAAGACGTGCAATTTATCAATGCGGCACTTGCTAGAGGATGTCAGCTGTTTCGTACGACAGACTTAGATTACGTTTATATACGAAATAACTTAGATCAACATACATGGAAAGTGGGTGTTGATGAACTGATCAGCTATGGCTATCAATTTGTAACAAACACCAGAGATTTTACTCGTTATCTTTCTAAGTAATATGGAGAGGTGTCGAATGGCCAAATCTATTGATGGAGAAGGTATTTCTATCATCATGTGTACAAATAAGCCGCATACTCTTCGAACTGTCTTTGCAAACTATGATCGAGTAAATTATGTGAATAAAGAGATGCACATTATCTTGAACCAACTACAAGATATGAATCCACAAGAATGGGAAGCAGAAGCGGCTAAACATTGTAATGTCTTTGTACACCAAGTATCGTGTGAGTTTACGCTAGGCTACTGTTTAAACTTTGGGGTAGGAAAGTGTCAGTTTGATTATATTGCAAAGTTCGATGACGATGATTACTATGCGCCATCTTTTCTTCAAAACTCAATGAAAGCATTTCAAAATCAAAAGGTTGGAGTGGTTGGTCGTATAAGTTATTATATGTATCTAATAGAACGTGGAGAAATGTATCTAGATTACAACCCCTATTTGCGTGGAGGAACCCTCCTGTTTAGGCGTTGCGTGCATACCAAAATTCCATTTGAAGATACATCCTTAGGGGAGGATGTTAGATTTGTTCAACAAGCTGTAGAACAAAACATTCCGATTGCTGGACTTGATCATCGTGACTTTGTTTATCTAAGGCAAGATAATTTAAAGCATACCTGGCGTGTCGGATTCCAAGATCTCATAAAGAATGCCATATTAATTGCACGTACAGATGACTATAAAAGCTATGTATCCTAGCACAAAAGCCCATTAAGTGTACAAGATAACTCAGCAAGGCAAATGTTGCTCTGTGTTCCCTGCTTTTGGGGGCGTACTTGGAGCAATTATTTTTTGTCTTTAGGGTGGGTTCAGACCTCGACTTCTATAAGGGAGGCTTTAATCAGGTGGAGTAGAGTTCACTAATGTTGTGGTATCATATAAAAAAATGCAATTAAATAGTGGATAAAAATAAATTGTAAATTGAAAAAAATGGAACGAAAAATCGCCAAAATTATAGATGTAAGTGGAGAAATGGAACGTGTGTGGAAGTTAAGGATGGAGAACGTGTTATTACTGAGAATATACGAGAAGCTAGAGATTATAAAAATGCAGTAGGGAAAGATATTCGCTTTGCATATAAAAACCGTCCTGGTGGTCCGTGGGATCCTAAAGAAATGAAAGATTTTATTGGAAAGGAAATTCTCGTGCACGGAAAGTTTTATAACCCTGCAGACTTTGGAAATATCCATTTTGGTGTTATGGCAAAAGTAGCAGGTTTTACACTAGATGAAGCAATTAGTGGTGCCAATGTTGCTCAAGCAGTGTCAGATCCAATACTTAAACAACAAAAGTGGTGCCAATAGGGACCGAATAAAGACCAGTGCGATGATCCTTCCGATACAGCATTAATTATACATGGATACAATGATTATCACTTAAATTATTAATTTTTGTAAAAGAATTGTCTTGAGAGAGATTTCAAGACAATTCTACCTATAACAAGAAAGTGGTGGATAATTCTTTGGGTGATTTTAGGGATTATATGAAATTTTACTTATCATACATTTTAATTTATTTTTCCATATACTTTGTAATATACAGATGTTTTTATATTGCTAATGCAGATGGTTCAATTTATAATTTTATGGGATTAATCTTTCTGTTATTTATTAGTACTATTCTTCTTCCGCTTACATTAGGTATGGGTACCGTGGCTAAAAGGTATCAAAGTGAAATCGCTCGTTTATTCATTTACTGTTCAGGAGGCCTTATCCCTTTGTTGCTCTATTATGGACTTCTCACCTTGCAACTATTTTTAGGGCATACACGTGAAAATCCATTGAGTTTTTATTATACTCCTTTTGTTTTATGGTTAGCTGTTTTGTGTATTTCTTTTCCATTACTATTGGGGGTGACTGATTGTGTGTACCGTTATTTATCAAAGTCATCTAGTAAAATCGTTGAAGAATTGGTCGTTTATATCCGGTTAGCTATCCGTTTTTCTATTATTATGGCGTCCTTTGGTGCTGTACTGTTAGCTGGGGTTACATCTTCAGAGCATTTAGATTCCATTTATTTTATGGTTTTTGTTTTTCTATTGTCCGTTATATTCTTTTTAACGTTTTTCGTCACTTGGAACCTCGTGCTATCCTTCATTATGATCGGCTTGTTATGGTTAGTAAACATATTTAGGCGCACGAGTAATCATCGTCTGTCTTTTATTGCGATTGCATTCGTTCTCACGTTAGGATTGGTGGTTGGGTTCCAGTATGGATATGGATGGAATCAGGTCCACAATCGTGAATCGTGGCAGTATATAGGACTCGTGTTTACGCCGATGCTATATTATTTGTGGGTTCAGTGGCGATAAACTGATATTGTTGCATGAATAGAAATAGACCAGTCGTGATCACTCTCCCGACTGGTCTTCGCTTTAGTATCCATTCCTATTTTACAAAAGGAACATAATTTCTGGTATGAGCTACAAAGGTAGAACTACCGGTTATCTCTTCAAAACTTGCGCGCCAGGTATGCTGTAAGTTGTCATTTCTTACATATACAAAATCACGGTGATCTAATCCTTTAATTGAGATACCTCGATCCATTGCCTCTTGCACAAATGTAATATCTTCTCCAAGTGAGATATCTTGAAATGGGATTTCAGAATTAACCCAGCGACGGAACATCAGTGTACCGCCACGCATTAAGTTATGGTAGTCTAAATATAATTCATTTCGTTCTATGAAGTACAAGTAATACCAACGGCGGGCAACGATGTCTACGTTCGTATTACGAAATTCTTGCATGGAATTTTGCAGATAAGAAGGGCCATAATAGTCATCATCATCAAACTTTGCAATATAGTTATACTTACACAACGTAACACCATAATTCAAGCAATGTCCTAAGCTAAAATTATCTGGTGCCTTGTGCACATGAATATTTTCATATCCAGAGGAAAAGTTTCGCCAACTGTCTAAAAATTCTGGAGAGTCATGATTAACAATGACATGCATCTCTTTTTCACTAAATTTTACACGAAGAAAGTTCGCGATCGCATTCCTTATTAAGAATGGCTTATTCGTGCAAAGGATAATCGACACGCCGTTAGTATACGCAATAGTCATAAAAAACTCCCTTTCTCTATGGTTTTATAAATTTTAAGAAAGGTATTGATAAAAGTAGTCTGTGTGCGTTACATATTTTGTGCTATAATACAAAGATTCTTCGTCTGGTTGCCAAGTATGCTTGTTATTAGGAGAATTACGAATATATACAAAATCATTATAGTGACTAGGCATTTGCACATTAAAACCACAACGATGAGCATCCTCATAGAATCGATTATCTTCCGCTTGACTTACATCGTGGAATCGAACGGCTGATAAGATGCGCTCATGAAATGCGATGCTCCCACCAATCATGTGGTCGGACGTATGTCTGATATGAAGAGTTTGCTTGTCTGCTACATACATAAAGAAATCTTGACGTGCGACAACATCAGCATGATGCTCTTGGAAGGTTTTCATGGTGTTTTGTAGGTAGTTGTAGCCGTAAAAATCATCATCATCCATCCGGGCAATATAATGGAATTTTCTGCGATCAATTGCAAAATTGAGGCATGTTCCTAGTGTAGTATGCTGGGGTAGTTTAAAGATGGATACGTCACCAAAGCGGCTACTTGTATGACGCCAGTGATTTTCGTCCATATGGTCGTCATTTAACACAACAATCAGTTCTTTATTCCAATAATCTTGACGGACAAAGTTATCCATAATATTTTGTAGTGTGTGGTCTTTATTCGTCACACATATTACTGAAAATCCAGTATTCATTATACCCCTCTTTTCCATAAAAATGATGTTCATCTTTCCTAACTTAATAATTGATTTGTGTATCTTGACTCACGATAAAGCGAGTAATATGAGGATCGCTAGTGGTGTGAATAATTTTCGTATTTTCTCCGATGATGCTTTGAGCAATGACAGAGCGGATATCTTGTAGCGTGGAGTTGGCTAAAATAATGGAATCGTTCACTTTGCAATTTCGGATAGTTACATGATCGCCAATCGAAACATTTGGCCCGATTGTTGCGTTTTCAATCACACAGTTCTTGCCGATTACGACAGGGGGAATAATTTTCACTTGCTTAGAAATAAGTGTTTGTGGAAACGGAGTTAAGGGGATTTGTTCGAGCTCTCTTTGATTAGATTTGAGCCAACGATCAAATGTACCTACATCAGAAAAATATTGATCGGTAATGGAATAGGCGATTTGAAATTGGTTTTGAATGAGCCAATGAATGGCGTCAGTTATCTCATACTCTCCACGATGTGAGGGTTGAATAGATTGAATCGCTTGAAAAATAGAGGAGTCAAATGCATATGCACCGATTACAGCTAAATTTGAAGTGGGTGACTTGGGTTTTTCTTCTATATGAGATATCACATTACCATTTAATGTAGCAATTCCAAAATCTTCGGGGTTTGGTACTTCTGTGAGCAGGATAGAACCGTTTTTATGGTCATGAATGATATGATCAACCAGAGGTTGAAGCGGCTCGTAAATGATATTATCACCTAGTACGAGCAGAAAAGGTTCATCTTGGATAAATTCTTGTGCTTGTTTCACAGCATCTGCTAGCCCTTTGGGTGAATGTTGATAGATATAAGATATGGAGATGTCGTCAATAGACAGCTGTTTAAAAAATAACGCATACTTTTCCTGATCTGTAGGATTAATGACGATCCCAATTTCTTTAATCCCACATTTTACTAAACTTTCGATACCGTACTGTAAGATCGGTTTATTTGAAACAGGGAGAAGTGATTTAGGTGTGGAGTGAGACAAAGGATATAATCTGGATCCTCTTCCTGCTGAGAGAATGAGTCCTTTCATAAGATCACCTCTTTTCAATGGGGGTAGAATCTAAATAAGGAAGGAAACTGTCTGTATGTGCAATATATTTTGTATCATAATACAGTTCATCATCATGAACAGGCTTCCATGTGTGATGAAAATTTTGGGAGTTTCTCACGTATACAAAATCTTTTAGATGCGAAGGTTCTTGAATATTAAAATGATGCTTTTTACAGTCGTTATAAAAGACAATATCTTCACCATTGGTAATATCTGCGAAACGCACCTTTGAGAAAACATTTTTATGATAAAACAGGGAGCCACCGATCAAATGATTATCTGTATAACGGGTGTGTAAAGTTTTCAGATCGGCAATATACATATAAAAGTGTTGTCTGCCCACTACGTCAGCTTTTGTTTTTAGCAAGATCTCTAAAGAGCTTTGTAAATAATTGAATGAGTAATAGTCATCATCGTCAAAACGTGCGATAAACGGAAAGTTGCTTTTATCTACTGCAAAATTGAGACAAGCTCCCAGACTGAAATGTCCAGGTAAACGATATACTTTTATATCATTATGTTGAGCAGCAGATTTACGCCAGTGCTCTTCATCCATTTCGTCTGAATTTAAGACAATAATTAATTCTTTCAAAGCGTATTGTTGACGACTATAATTTTGTAATATATTAGATATCATGTGATCTTTGTTTGAGGGGCAAATGATAGAAATTCCTTCAAAATTTTTTGTTTTGGTCATTTTGAATCCTCATTTTATTAAGATTTAAGAAATATAAGGGTGAAAACTATCGGTGTGTGTAACGAACGTAGTATTGTAGTATAGGGTATGTTCATCCGGTTGCCAGGTGTGGTGTTTGTTGTTACTTTGGCGAATATACACAAAATCCTTAAAGGTGGGTTGAGCCATTGGAATTTTGTTTGCTACGCAGCCGCTATAAAAAGCGTCATCTTCTCCTGTGGATCGGTCTTCAAATGGTATTTTTTTCCATATTTTTTTATGGAAAAGGAGTGATCCACCTATAAGGTGGTTATCGGTATGACGAATGAGAAGTTCTTGTTTATCTTGAATATACATATAGAAATCTTGTCTTCCTACCACACCTGCATTTTCATTTAGAAGTGTATGCATAGAATTTTGTAAGTAGGTTGAAGCATAGTAGTCATCATCATCAAACTTGGCAAGATAATTAAACCTGCTTTTTCGGATTGCAAAATTTAAACATTTTCCTAAGGAGAGTTCTTCTGGTAATTGGTATACAGTTACATTGTGTGAGTTGGATTGATGAGCAAACTTTCTCCATTTTCTTTTATTAATGCGGTTGTGATTTAATATTATAATCATTTCTTTATTCCAGTAATCTTGCCGCTGATAATTATTGAAAATATTGTGCATCATATGCGGTTTATTGGTACAAACAATGACAGATACCCCAGTATTTTTACTCACAATGGTCTCACCTCATTTGCGTTTCATATTGTCTGGTTCATCATGATATTCTCACCTGTATTCTATGTTATTATATGATTAGTTTTACACTGTGACTGTTTATCTGTACTGTTAAAACTACTTTTGGGATAGAAGGATGAAAATAATGAAGGAAATATCAGCTGGTGGTGTCGTGTTTCGAAACACGGAAAAAGGGATTGACCTATTATTGATTGAGGATCGGTATGGAAAGTGGACATTACCGAAAGGGAAAAGAGAAGCAGGAGAAACGTGTGAAGAAAATGCTTTACGAGAAATAGCGGAGGAAACAGGGATTCAAGGAGAGATTGTTTCTTTTATTCAAAAAGTGCATTATCAATATAAACACGACATTTTGGAGACGATAAATAAGGAAGTAACGTATTATTTGGTAGAAGCAAAGGTGGGGATTGAGCGACCTCAGCTCGAAGAAATTTCTGATGTGACTTGGTTTTCACCTAAGCAAGCATGGCTTAAACAGATTGAAAGTGGTTACAGCAATAATCAAGTTGTATTCGAAAAAGCATATCATTTATTAGGATTACGATGATGAAGGAGAGCTATACTTATGGATTCCCAAAAAATTGTATCAATGATTGATCACACTTTATTAAAGCCCGATGTGAAAGAGGACCAAATACATAAGCTATGTGAAGAAGCGAAGACATATCGATTCGCATCCGTATGCATTAATCCATATTGGGTGCCCCTAGCAAAAAAAAACCTTCAAAACAGTGACATTATGGTGTGTACCGTAATCGGATTTCCGCTTGGAATCAACACCAAGGAAGTAAAGGCATTTGAAACCAAGAATGCAGTAGAAAATGGTGCAGATGAGATTGATATGGTCATGAATATCGGTGCCTTTAAATCAGGTTCTGATCAAGATGTAAAAGAAGATATTCAAGCCGTTGTCGCAGCAGCACAAGGGAAAACAGTAAAGGTGATTTTAGAGACCGGATTGTTAAATGAATCAGAAATTAAACGCGCTTCACAGATTGCAAAAGAAGCAGGCGCACACTTTGTAAAAACATCGACTGGTTTTGGATACGGTGGTGCTACGGTGGAAGCTGTGCGTGCGATGAGAGAAACTGTAGGCCCATCTTTAGGGGTAAAAGCATCTGGTGGTGTACGTGACTTGACGTCAGCTGAGCAGATGGTCGATGCTGGTGCGAATCGGTTAGGAGCAAGTTCTGGTGTCGCAATTGCGAAAAGAGAGCGTGCTGACTCGTCTTATTAAGGAGCATTTCAGAGATGGGATCGGACTAAACCATTCATGCAAATGAGATGAAGATCAGTCGGAATTTCGATTCCATCTGATCTTTTTTAGATTATGGTCCCGCTTTTTCAGGGACAAGTAATGAGACCCCTTGCGCAAACGGATGGATGAAGGGTAAAACAACGATCGAACAAATAATATTAAATAGGGTTTGAATGTGCGCAATCTGAGTAGCGGGATCTGATGAGAGAAGTGGAGCGTACTCGCTAATAGGATATATAAATGGAATAAATATGGCTACACCTGCTACATTTAAGATGAAATGTGCGAGGGCGACCCGTTTGGCAGCGATACCCGTTTGTATAGCTGCCAGGATCGCTGTCACACAAGTCCCTACATTACTTCCAAACACGACCGCAATAGCAAATGGCAATTCAATCACACCTGTAGCGTAAAAGCCCATCGTAATCGCAATACAAGCACTACTGCTATGTATGAGTGCGGTTATCACACATCCAACAAATAATCCCATCCAAACAGGAGAAATTTGATGATTAAGTAGCCAAGCAAGCATTCCATGTTCTTGCAAGGGGGTTGCGACCCAACGCATGGCATCCATACCTAAAAAAATGCAACCAAACCCAATGGAGGCTAGTCCTAGATTTGAAATCACTTTTTGTAGCGGGAGCAACCATAAGAGAACACCGATTATGATTAAAGGAAGAGCAAAATCCTCTATATTTAAAGCCATCACTTGTGTCGTTACTGTTGTGCCAATATTGGTTCCAAGTATGATCCCGATTGAATGTGTAAAGGTAAGCATACCTGCGTTGACAAAGCCGATGGTAAGCACCGTTACGGCGCTACTACTTTGTAGAAAAGCAGTCGTGGCAATGCCTGTACTAAAACTTCTCAGTGGTGTTTTGGTAAATCGTAGTAAGGCAAGACGTAATCTTTCACCAGCCATTTGTTCCAATCCAATACGCATCACTTGTAAACCGAACATGAAGATGGTCAACCCAGTGGCAAATGGAATAATGATTTCCCTCATCATAGGCGTTCACTCCTTATACTTCTTTATATATGGTGGACAAAGTAAGATCATGACAAGGAGTGAACTGGGGACAAATCAGAATGTGATTATTTATTCTGAGTAGGGAGATACGGCGTAGATTCAAGCCCATTAAACTCGGGTCGATAAGGTTGTGACCAACCGGGTAGAGCACGAGGGCGTTCTTTCTTTAACGTATTTTGATCACCCTTGACCGGCTCGGGCTCTCCAAAAATGGCCCATGAATTTGGATGTGAATGATGACAAGGTTCAACTTGTACCGTCTCAGTCGTGTCATTTTCTTGTTGTTGAAGATAATGGATCACTTCTTCGCGTACGATCGCACGAATTGTACGAAGCAAACGGGACCGCTCATTCGAATTGTCCATGTTCGTTCCTCCTCAAACCGTTTTCGTGGTATATTATATGCAAAGAGATGCTTTAGGTGTTTGTGTATGCATATTACTGAAGGAGGTATACAAAATTGAGTGATTGTATTTTTTGCCACATTGTTTCTGGAAACATTCCTTCTAATAAAGTGTATGAAGATGACGATATTTTAGCTTTTCATGACCTACATCCTGCGGCACCGACACATGTTTTGATCATACCTAAGAAACATATTGCCTCATTAAGCGAATTTCCCGTTGAAGAAGAAGCGCTTGCTGGTAAGCTATTACTACGTATTCAACAAATTGCAAAAGAGCTAGGCTTACAAGAAGAGGGTTACCGCGTTGTGAATAACATGGGTGAATTAGGTGGGCAAACGGTGCATCACATTCACTTTCACCTATTAGGTGGTCGAAGTCTGATGTGGCCACCAGGTTGATCGTTTTGACAAAATCGTAGACATTATAGTATAATACATTTTGACTTTTTCTGTCTGAAGGATTGTTATAGTTGCATACATGGAAGTCGTAAAGATTGTGCTATAAACGATTTGGACAGTTACATGAAACTAAGCTCCACTTTTGAATTGAGGTAGAGTTTAGGAAGTCATGCAGGTGTTTATGGGGCTACTGTTGCTCATGTGCAAAGACCCATAACTTGAGCATAGGTTAGCTTTCTAAGGCGGCCTAGCTGACCCGTGGAGGGAGGGAATAGCATGGTCGAGACACGTGTTCGTAAAAATGAATCGTTAGACAGCGCTTTGCGCCGTTTTAAACGCTCCTGTTCCAAAGACGGAGTTCTCTCCGAAGTTCGTAAACGTGAGCGTTATGACAAACCGAGCGTCCGTCGTAAGAAGAAATCGGAAGCAGCTCGCAAAAAGCGTCGTTAGGTGAGGTGTCGTACGAGTGAGTCTTCAAGAGCAACTAACACAGGACATGAAGTCTGCTCTTAAAAATAAAGAGAAGACAAAGCTGTCTGTGATTCGCATGTTACGTTCTTCGATCAAAAAAGCTGAAATTGATAAGCGTAGTACATTAGGTGACGACGAAGTGCTCGATGTGATTGTCAAAGAAGTAAAACAACGTCGGGATTCTATACGTGAGTTTGAGAAAGCAGGTCGTGATGATCTTGTTCTGAACGAACAGGAAGAGATGAAAGTATTAGAATCCTATCTTCCTGAACAACTCTCAGAAGAAGAACTCCGACTCATTATTCAATCTGCTGTATCAGAAGTAGGAGCAACTTCAAGAGCTGATTTGGGGAAATTGATGCCTGTCATTATGCCTCAAGTGAAAGGCAAAGCGGATGGCAAAAAAGTGAACCAGATTGTGATGGAGTTTCTAAGCTAAGTGAATACGATATAAAAGTTCCTTTTCTATTTCTAGAAAAGGAACTTTTTTTGTTAAAACTTGGTTATTTACAAAGCTGATAGAAAGAGAGATCGAACAAATACTAAATGAAATGAAGGAGGTGATATCTATGACGTCTAGATCGCGAAGTAATGCGTTACTTGTTCCTGGTGCGAGTAATGTTTTAAACCAATTTAAAGAAGAAGTGGCACAAGAATTTGGTGTAAACCTCGGATCAGATACAACGGCTAGGGCAAACGGATCAGTAGGTGGCGAGATAACCAAACGTCTGATTGCGCAAGCACAAGGGGGACTAAAATCTTAGTCCTTCCCAAATCGGGTACCTCCCCTCATATCATTAAAGGGAGGGGGGAGGGCTAAGATAAATAAAATGATATTTCTAAAAAAACAAATGATTAATAAGGTGATGAATTGCGTAATCCCAACATAAATGAAAAGGGAGATGCATAATAGTGAAAAGAGAAATCAGTAACACCACGACTTATATGGTAAAACATAGCATTTGATGCGTAGGAGAGGATGGTGGGGGTTTTGCGTAAATGGGCAACAGAATGGCTTGACTTACCACCAGACGTTACGAGTGATGCACCCCGTATCGAAATGATTGGGGCGCATCGACTACAAATTGAGAATCACAGAGGGATACAACAATTTAAAGATACAGAATTGAAGTTAGGTGTCCATGGAGGTGCGCTCTCTATTATAGGTGAACAATTAAAAATAAGAGCAATTGATTCTGAGAGTATTTACATAGAGGGAAAGATTGATCAGTTGAAATATCTTACGTAAGGAGAGGAGAGCAATTGCTTGATATACAATTACCACCCGTTTTATTAGGCCGAGTTGTCGTTGAGTGCAGAGGCATGAAATTGGCTTCTTTTTTAAACTTAATCACAAAAGCAAATATACGGGTCTACGATATTTATTGGGTGGACGAGCACAGGTTAAAAATGACCGTACTTTTGTCGCAGTTTTACGAGTTGGTTAAATTGATGAAACAGAATCAAGTCCGTATGAGAATACTTCATAAATCAGGTCTCCCATTTTATATGGAGAAAGCTAAAAAAAGAAAGTGGTTTTATGTGGGTGCCATTTTGTTCCTTTTCTCACTGTATGGCCTCACTTCTTTTATTTGGAATGTCGATATTGAGGGAAATAAAAAAATACCTGCTAGTCAAATTCAAAACATTTTGAAGCAAGAAGGTGTATTTGTGGGTCAGTGGAAGAGAAGATTGCCAGACACTGTACTGCTCCAAGAAAATTTGCTGAGAAAAATGGATGATACTTCATGGGTGGGTGTGCGTACAGAAGGGACACGCATGATTATTACCATCGTAGAGAAGAAAGTACCTGAACCAAATGATGATCAAGCGAAAATTCGCGAACCTGTCCATCTGATTGCCAAAAAAAATGCACTTATTTATGAAATGAAGGTAGATCGTGGAAATCCCAAAGTTAAAGTAAATGATATGGTTAAAAAAGGTCAAATTTTAGTATCCGGTATATATGGAGATGGAGAGCAGAATAACACAAATCAAATTGCGGGTGCAAAGGCTAGTATTTTAGGTGAGGTATGGTATGAGTCTGAAATTGAAATTCCGCTTGTACAAAAGAAAAAGGTTTACTCGGGTTATCGTGAAAAAGGACGCTTCCCCTACGTATTTCGGTTTCAATTAAAAAATCCTTTTTTTTCACCCCCGTATAAACAGTATGAACAAATACAACAAATAGATCGTATGCGTGTTGGGAATTGGGAACTTCCTTTTGGTATTATAGAAGAACAGTATCTTGAAATGCAATGGGTTCGTTCCCAACTATCAGAAGAAGAGGGAATTAAGTTGGGATTGGAACAAGCCAAGTTAGAATTATTAGCAGATTTAGGAAAGGGTAGTCAAATCGTTGCTGAAAAAATTTTGCACCACCGTCAAGAAAATGGTAAAGTTTATGTGAAAGTACACTTTGACGTGGTAGAGAACATAACCGAAAAACAACCGATTTTTCAAGGAGAATGAGCCATTGCCATATCAAAATAAAACCGTACGGGTTAAATTGAGAGATCATAGCGAGGCAGCTAGTTTATTCGGCCCACAAGATGTTTTTTTGAAGCAGATCGAACAGAATAGTACAGCCAAGATTGTTTCAAGAGGCGGAGAAATTTTGCTTGTCGGATCAGAAGAAGAGCTACAAGTATTAGAACAGTTATTTGTGGCTTTACTCGGATTAATTAGACAGGGGATTACGTTGACTGAACGTGATGTGAGCTATGCCTATGGCTTAGCTCAAGCCGGCAAAATTGATGAACTACAGGAATTGTTTCAAGAAGAAGTGGGCGTAACTTTAAAAGGACAAGTAGTTCGTGTGAAATCACTTGGTCAAAGACATTACATTACGGCGATTAAGAAATCAGATATTGTTTTTGGTGTGGGTCCTGCGGGGACCGGTAAAACTTTTTTAGCAGTAGTCTTAGCGGTAATGGCTTTAAAAGCACAACAAGTGAACAAAATTGTACTTACACGACCAGCGGTTGAAGCGGGTGAAAATTTAGGTTTTCTACCTGGTGATTTACAAGAGAAGGTAGATCCTTATTTGAGACCGTTATATGATAGTCTATATATGATGCTAGGTATGGAACAAGTAGGTCGTATGATGGAGCGCGGATTGATTGAAGTTGCTCCACTCGCATATATGCGTGGGCGTACACTGGAAGACGCTTTTGTCATTCTAGATGAAGCACAAAATACCACTCCTGAACAAATGAAAATGTTTTTGACAAGACTAGGGTTCGGCTCAAAAATGGTGATTACAGGGGATGTGACACAAGTTGATTTGCCTCGTGGCAAACGTTCTGGTCTAAAGGAAGCGGAAAAAATACTGAACAATGTATCAGAAATACGCTTCGTTCATTTGGGGCAGGACGATGTTGTACGACATACGCTTGTACAAAAGATTATTGACGCCTATGAGCAAATTGATAACGAGGCGAGTTCATAAGGAGACGGTTCGATGAGAGTAATGATAAATGAACCGCTGGGAAAGATTAAACGGTTACTTAGCTTAAAATGGGTTTCCATCAATCGAATGCAGTTCCTCATGTACGCGATCTTTGGGATCGCGTACTATTTGTTGTTAATCAACCATGTGTTACCAGAACAGTATGATATTCAATTGGGGGATGCAAGCCCACAAACCATATCTTCTCCGGTTAATACGATTGATAAATATGCAACCAGTCAAGCGAAACAAGCGGCAGCTGAAGCGGTAGAACCTGTATATGTGATTGATGAACAAATAAAGCCAAAACAAATAGAAAGAATTGAGCGTATTATTCAAGGAGTACGTGAAGTAAATAAAACGACCCTTCCAGATGAAGAGAAAAAAGTGCGATTCCGCGTTATTTTTAAAGATGCGATGGATCAATCTTTCAGTGAAGGGTTTTATCAAACTTTGCTTGAGATGAATGATGGGCAATTAACCAAAATTCGCAAAGGTACAATTGAGATTATCTCGCAAATATTTGAGAATGGTGTTAAGGAAAGTAATTTGGAAGAGAGTAAACAGAAAGTAGATGCTCATCTTTCCAATAAATTTTTTGCTGTGGATGGTCTAGATCGTAATGCGGCATCGATTGTAAGCGAATTGAGCAAACGCAGTGTGATCGTCAACTCGACGTATAACGAAGAGAAGACCAATGAACGGCGTCAAGTAGCTCAAGATAATATTAAATCAGTCGTTATTGATAAAGGTCAGCTCATTGTAGCGAAAGGGGAGCAGGTGACAGAGGACCAGTATCGAAAGCTATCGGAGTTAGGTCTCTTAAAAAATAAGCTAAATATTGTTCCCTACATCGGCCTAGCGCTTTTTATTTTTTTGTTACTGATTTTTCTACATGTATATGTAAATCGATTTCATCCTAAAATCTATGACGATAACACCGGTTTACTTTTATTTTTCAGCGTGCTAATGCTCACGCTAATTGGAATGAAGTTTGTTACAATTGGACAAAATGCGGAGTGGAGCACGATTGGCTATATTGCACCAGTTGGTTTAGCTGCGATGCTGATCACATTGCTTCTCAATATTGAGTTAGCGTTAGCCGCAGCTGTTTGGATCGGTCTTTCTGCCAGTATGATGTACAATGGGGATACGCATTTGTTATTTGACTTCCGTTTTGGGTTAGTAGCAGTGGTAAATGGGGTTACGGGTGCATTTGCACTGGCTAGTGTAAGAAGACGAAGCAATATTTTGATTGCGGGCATTATCGCTTCGATCACGAGTACATTGGCAATTGTAAGTATGTACCTGATGGTTCCTACACAGGGTTCGTGGGAACAAACGATTGAACTAGTTGGTTTTGGATTGATAAGCGGCATGCTATCTGCTGTACTTACAATTGGTTTTTTGCCGTACTTTGAAACCTTATTTGGGATCTTGTCTCCGCTTCGCTTACTAGAATTAAGTAATCCAAACCATCCTTTACTACGTAAGTTATTAATCGAAGCGCCTGGAACCTACCACCATTCTATTATTGTAGGGAATTTGGCTGAAACAGCGGCAGAAGCTGTTGGTGCTGACGGTTTATTATCTCGTGTAGGTGCCTATTATCATGATTTAGGAAAGACAAAGCGTCCACAATTTTTTATTGAAAACCAGATCTTCAAAGATAATCCCCATGACAAAATTTCAGCTCAATTGAGTAAAACGATTATCGTATCTCATACCAAAGATGGTGTAGCGTTACTGCGTCATTATAAATTACCCAAGCCACTCCAAGATATTGTGATGCAACATCATGGGACTACTTTAATCAAATACTTTTATTATAAAGCGCTCAATCAAGAAAAAGATGGAAAGCAAGTTGTGGAAGAAGATTTTAGATATCCTGGTCCAAAACCTCAATTTAAAGAGGCGGCTATCGTCGGGATATGTGATTGCGTGGAAGCAGCTGTCCGTTCATTAGCAAAACCAACACCGAAACGGATTGAAAACTTAGTACGCAAAATCATTCGAGAGCGTCTGGATGATGGACAGTTTGATGAGTGTGATCTCACTTTTAAAGAATTAGATCAGATTGCGATTGCGATTTGTGAAACTTTACAAGGGATATTTCATAATCGAATTGAATACCCAGACGAACCAAAAAAGGTTAAAGGGGAGCAGTAAGTATGGCATTACAGATTGCGATGGAGTATGAAACTGAATGGAATGAGAACGAACGCGATGCAATAGATTGGATGAAAAAAGCATTGGCACAAGCGGGAGTTACAGAGCAATTACCCCCATCAGAAGTTGTTGTTACACTGGTAGATAACGAACGCATTCAGCAATTAAATCGTGAATACCGTAATATAGATAGACCAACTGACGTTTTATCATTTCCACTATGGGAGCCGAATGAAGACTGGGTTTTGAATGAAGAAGAAGAAAGGGTTCCATTAGGAGATATTATCATTTCCATAGACAAAGCGAGAGAACAAGCAGAAGCTTATCGCCATTCTTTTAATCGAGAATTAGGATTCCTAGCTGTACATGGTTTATTACATCTACTGGGATATGATCACGAAACAGAAGAGGAAGAACACGAGATGATTCGAAAACAAGAAGAAATTTTAAATCACATTCAGTTAAGTCGATAAAATCATTCCTCCAATCCGAACACGAGGGAGGTACCCTGATGTGGTTCAGTAAATTGATAAAAAGCTTTGGCTATGCTTTAGAAGGCTTAATGTATACATTAGTTACACAGCGCAACATGAGAATTCACTTTTCAATCGCCCTGCTCGTTCTGCTCTTCAGCTTATATTTGCCCATTCGAAAAAGCGAAGTTTTAATCTTATTTGTATCGATTACTTTGGTATTATTTGCTGAATTGATTAATACGGCGATTGAGGCTGTAGTGGATATGGTTTCACCAGAATATCATCCACTCGCTAAAGTGGCCAAAGATGTTGCGGCAGGTGCGGTATTATTGACGGCTGGCTTATCCATTATAGTGGGGGCTAGCATTTTTTATCCATACTTAAATATGCTCTTTACGATATTAGTCGGGAATTATACGCACCCTGTTGGTATGGGGATTGCAGCGATCATTGTATTTAATTTTTTCTTTACGATGTTTTTAAAAGCTTGGTCACATCGAATGGGAAAAGCGGAGCTAGAACCTAGTATGACTACTTCTAGTGGTTTTTGCATTGCTACCTTGATTGTTCACGTCATTCCTAACTTAGTGGTTGCTTTCTTGGTACTTTTACTTCTCATCATGCTTATATCTTTACGCATTCGGTTGAATCCCAAACGAATGCCAATAATAATCGGCGCTTGTCTGGGAACAATTGTGTCATGGATTGGCATGTTACTGTTGTAAATGGAGCTAGCACTTCTTATAATAAAAAAACAGACTAGAGGGAGGTAATCATATTGGCAAAAGAGCTGGTAAAAGCTGCGATAGAAGCGAGTACATATGCATATGTACCTTATTCGAAATTTAAAGTAGGAGCAGCATTACGAACAGCAGACCAAGATATCATAACGGGATGTAATGT
This sequence comes from Polycladospora coralii, assembly GCF_014773435.2. Lineage (GTDB taxonomy): Bacteria > Bacillota > Bacilli > Thermoactinomycetales > Thermoactinomycetaceae > Polycladospora > Polycladospora coralii. The sequence continues at coordinate 421,985 of NZ_JACXAG020000002.1, forward strand.
GGAAAACGCATCGTATGGGCTGTCTAATTGTGCTGAACGCACGGCAATTTTTAAGGCAATCTCAGAAGGAAAAACAAAATTCACCGGGATTGCGATTGTAGGTAAAACAGATGGCCCAATCTCTCCATGTGGAGCGTGCCGACAAGTACTAGCAGAAATGTGTCCTCCAGATATGAAAGTGTGGTTAGCAAATTTTTCAGGAGAGGTATTGGAAACAACTGTGAAAGCCTTACTTCCGGGGGCATTTAGTAAAGGGGATCTGACAACCATTGAGTAATTTCAAATCAGGATTTGTTGCTTTAATCGGGCGTCCTAATGTAGGGAAGTCGACATTGATGAATCACGTAATTGGTCAAAAAGTGGCTATTATGTCAGATAAAGCACAAACGACTCGTAATAAAATTCAAGGTGTATATACGGATAATGATGGACAAATCGTTTTTTTGGATACACCAGGCATCCATCGTCCGCAATCTAAATTAGGTGAGATTTTAGTAAAAACTGCTACTGATGCACTAGAAGAAGTCGATATGATCTTATTTTTAGTAGATGTGGAAGCAGGATTAGGTGCTGGCGATCGTTTTATTATTGAGAATTTAAAAGGGATCGAAACGCCTGTGTATCTCGTATTAAACAAAATTGATCGCGTGCATCCAGAAGCATTGCTTCCATTAATCGATCAATATCAAAAGTTATATTCGTTTACTGAAATTGTACCGATTTCCGCTTTACAAGGTAATAATACTTCTACATTGCTTGAGCTCATTTTTAAACGTCTGCCAGAAGGTCCTCAATTCTACCCCAGTGATCAAGTAACCGATCATCCAGAACGGTTTATTGTTGCTGAATTTATTCGTGAAAAGGTGCTTGAACTGACCCGAGAAGAAATACCACACTCTGTGGCAGTGGTTGTGGACCAAATGAGTGAGCGTGAGGGTCAAGATATCATTGATATCTATGCGACGATCTTTACAGAGCGAAAATCACAAAAAGGAATATTAATTGGCAAGAACGGTGTCTTGCTTAAAGAAGTTGGAAAGCGTGCACGCATTGAAATGGAGCGTTTGCTTGGCTCTAAAATCTATCTCAACTTATGGATTAAAGTGAAAAAAGACTGGCGTAATGAAGAAATGATGTTAAGACAATTAGGTTATCGTGATGAAGAGTAAATGATTGACAATATTTCCATCTCATACTCCATTCGAAGAAAGGTCATTCTAAGTACGAAGATATCTTTGCGAAAGGATGAGGCTAGTTGCTACACTTTAGTTGGAATTGCTTTGAGGTAACTGGCGATTTAGATGCCTATCTACTGTACAAAGATATAGAATCGTATACGAAGTTACGTGATGACCTCAACAATGGAATGGAGGATGATGATAGTAAATAGAAAGGACGACCTTGGTTGTGTTAATAAAATTTGAGGGGATAGTCCTACGTGCACGAAGTTATGGGGAAAGTAATCAGGTGTTGACCATCTTTACTGAACAGCAAGGAAAAATGGCGATTATGGCGCGAGGTTCTAAAAAAACAAAAAATCGCTTTGGTGCAGTAACAGAGCCATTTACAGAAGCCATTTTTGTTTGTTATAAAAGTACGGGTATGGGAACATTATCGCAAGCTGATCCGATTGCTTCTCACTATCGTATTCGCGCTGATTTATTACTTACTTCTTATGGTGCTTATTGGTTGGAGTTAATAGATAAAGCAACCGAAGAGAACCAATCACATCGGGTGCTTTATCATTTCCTAGTGGAAGGATTAAATCGATTGGAAGAAGGAGTTGATCCTGATATCCTTACGCGGATGATGGAATTACAGATTTTGCGTACCATCGGTTCAGCTCCGATCTTAAATCGATGTGCAAGTTGTACAAAAGAAAAAGTACCCATTCGATTTAGTGTGAGTCAAGGTGGTTTTCTTTGTCAGGATTGTGCATTAGAAGATCCGTATGCGTTTCACATCACCAAACCTGTCGCGTATATCATGCGTACTTTGGCAGAAGCGCCACTTAATCGTTTAGGGCATATACAGGTGAAATCTGAAACAAAAGAACAAGTAGAAAGATTGATCCATGCATTTATAAATGAATACTTCCCTGTTTCCTTGAAGTCATTTATATTATTAAATCAGATTCGAAATACATGGAAATGAATACCTTATATATTGACTCTTCTTCTGATTTATGCTATACCTTTAACATAAAGTAAAGTGCATTGATAGAAAAAAGTAACATGGCTTCCTTAAGCATGAAGCGAACTAGGGATGGTGCGAGCCTAGTCTTGGAGCGATGTGAATGGCAATTCTTGAGCACAAGTTGGATAGATAAAAGTGGATGGGTAATGATTGCCGATCAAATAGGGTGGAACCGCGGGAATGAAAGCCTCTCGTCCCTATGACCATGGATATAGATGGTCATAGGGACGAGAGGCTTTTTTAATGAAAGAAGAGGTGTATATATAAAATGAATATGCAACAAATGATTCAACAATTAAAAGATTATTGGGCCGAGCAAGGTTGTATCTTAGTCCAGCCATACGATGTAGAAAAGGGTGCGGGGACTTTAAATCCGATGACTTTTCTTCGTTCTTTAGGGCCAGAACCTTGGAAAGTTGCTTATGTAGAACCATCAAGACGACCTGCTGATGGCCGCTATGGTGAAAATCCAAATCGTTTATACCAACACCATCAATTTCAAGTGATTTTAAAACCTTCCCCAGATGACGTACAAGATCTTTATTTGCGTAGCTTAAAAACTTTGGGAATCGATCCATTAAAGCACGATATTCGCTTTGTAGAAGATAATTGGGAAAATCCTACATTTGGCGCTGCGGGCTTAGGTTGGGAAGTTTGGTTGGATGGGATGGAAGTAACGCAGTTCACTTATTTTCAACAAGTAGGAAGTATGGATGTGTCGCCGATATCAGTTGAACTCACCTATGGCTTAGAGCGACTTGCTTCTTATATTCAAGATAAAGAGTCAGTATACGATCTCGAGTGGGTACCCGGTGTAAAATACGGCGATGTATTTCAACAACCAGAATATGAACACTCTAAATATACTTTTGAGCTATCCAATCAAGATTTACACTTTCGTTTATTCGATGCATTTGAGGAAGAGGCCATACGCGCTTTAGATGAAAACTTAGTTTTTCCGGCATATGATTATGTACTCAAATGCTCCCATCATTTTAATTTGCTAGATGCCCGTGGTGCGATCAGTGTTACAGAAAGAACAGGATACATTGGCAGAGTCAGAAATCTATCTAGACGACTTGCCAAAGCTTATGTAGAAGAACGTGAAAAACTGGGCTTTCCGCTTTTACAGCGAAAGGAGGGAAAATAGATGCAATACCATCAATTATTGCTAGAAATAGGCTGTGAAGAAATTCCTGCTCGTTTTGTGGACGATGCGATACAGCAATTACAAGAAAAATTATGTGCTTGGCTTAGTGAAGCGCGTATTTCTTATGGTGATGTAAAAGTCTTTTCCACACCGCGTCGACTTGCCGTTTTGATTGAGCGTGTTGCGGAAAAACAAAATGATCTGGAAGAAGAGATAAAAGGACCTCCAGAGCGAATTGCCCGTACATCTAAAGGTGAGTGGTCAAAGGCGGCAGAAGGCTTTGCCCGTAAACAAGGTATCTCGACAGAGCAACTTACGATTAAAGAATTAAAAGGAGAAAAGTATGTATATGCCAATGTGTATCATAAAGGTAAGCCTACATCATCGCTTTTATTAGAGGGTGTACCTGTGGTACTTAGCCACTTACACTTTCCTAAAACGATGCGTTGGGGTGACAATCCAACTCGTTTTATTCGTCCGATTCGCTGGATGGTATGTATGTTAGATGAACAAATCATACCGATTAGGTGGGCTGGTGTTGTTGCCGGAAATCGAAGTAGTGGGCATCGTTTCCTAGGAGGTCAAGTGGAGCTGAAGTCTGCGGTAGAGTATGAAACATGCTTAGCAAGTCAATTTGTTATTGCAAATTCAAATCAGCGTCGCCAGATCATATTGAACCAAATCAAAAAAATTGAAGAAGATCAGGGTTGGGTCATTCCGGTAGATGAAGATCTACTCAGTGAAGTTGTACAATTGGTAGAATACCCCACTGCTTTGTATGGTGAATTTGATGATAAATATTTAGGTTTACCCAAACCGGTACTCATTACGACAATGCGAGAGCATCAAAGGTATTTTCCAGTAGAAGCTCAAGCGGGCTCTTTGCTCCCATATTTTGTGACGGTGCGAAATGGGAATGAATTTAGCTTAGAGCAGGTTGCGAGCGGAAATGAAAAAGTGTTGCGAGCACGATTAGCAGATGCGCAATTTTTCTATGATGAAGATTTAAAGTTATCCATTGCGGATGCACTTGCGAAGTTAGATCATATGATCTTCCAAGAGGAGTTGGGTACGGTAGGGGATCGTGTAAGACGTGTGTACGACCTTGCTGTCACATATGGCAAGACCTATGGTCTTAATGAAGAGGTAGCCGTACATTTGGACCGTGCTGCCCAAATATGTAAGTTTGATCTATCTACGCAAATGATCGGTGAATTTCCTGAATTAGAGGGAATTATGGGTGCGGATTATGCAAAACATGCGGGTGAAGCGGAGGCGGTTATAGAAGCGATACATGAGCATCATTTACCGCGCACTGCTGGCGGCGCATTACCTCAATCTGAGCTAGGCACGATCTTATCACTTGCCGATAAAATAGAAGTAGTCGTTGCCAGCTTTAGCATTGGAAATCAGCCAACAGGTTCACAAGACCCATATGGATTGCGAAGAAAAACAGCGGCCGTAATTCAACTTTTACTACAACCATCTTATCATCATTTATCTTTACGTTTCATGCTCTCTAAAGCAGTGGATCGATTTGAAGTGCAATCCTTGCTTAAGGTGTCGCGAGATGAATTGATAAACGATTTAAATCAATTTTTTGCATTGCGATTAAAAGTGATTTTTCAAGAGAATCGAATTCGCTATGATGTGATTGATGCAGTGTTAGAGGCAGATATGGATCGTCCAGCATTTATGTTAGAAAAGGCTAAGCTGATCATGGATCAAGTAGACCGAGAAACGTTTAAGTATGAAGTAGATGGTTTTACCCGTGTTTCCAACTTAGCTCAAAAAGCAGATCATCTTGTACTTGATCCATCACGCCTAAAAGAGACAGCCGAAAAAGATTTATACCAGACTTGGTTTAAGGCTAAGGAGCAATTTACCCTCGCCGAACAAGCGCAAAATGCTTCTCAAATGTATGAAGCACTGGTTACAATGGTACCTGCTATCCATCAATTTTTTGACGAAGTGATGGTCATGGTTGACGATCAAGCCACTCGTCAAAATCGCTTGTCTTTATTACGTGAAATTGATCTACTGACACAACGCTTTATGGTATTTAATCAGATCGTATTTGCTTGATTGTAAACAGGGCTTTAACTGAAGCCCTGTTAAATTTTTACTTATTCATAAAGGAGAAGATAAGATGTTTGTCCTACCTGTGGATGCAGAGATAAACCTACAACTGGTTGCCTTAAAAGATCGGGAGGTGGATCGTGATCGGAGCTATTTACGAGAATGGCTCCAGTGGGTGGATAGAACATTAAGTCTGTCATTCAGATATGGTTAAATCAATTTGCAGAAAATAATGGTTTTCAGGCTGCGATAAATTACTAAGGAGATACGGAATTAACTGGAGCAACAAATCTACTTCTTTAGGGTATTGGCTCGTTTCAGGCTATCAAGGGAAGAGCGACTGCTATATGTGTTGAGATGAACTTCATCGTGTTGAAATTCGTTGCGGGGATAAAAATCACAAAAGCCGCCCGATTCCGGAACGTTTAAATTTTACTTTAGAAGGCATGATTCGTGCAGGTGAGTATTTGAATGAAGAATTTCATAACTTAGCCGTATATGGAATGCCCAGAGAGGAGTGGAGAGCGCGTATATCCAGGTGACGATATTTTCTTTTGAGGTAAAAAGAGATTACGTTTTTTTTGATTCAAGTGGGTAGGAGTAGATTGAAACTTATAGCCTAAAAACTCAAAGGATGTATGCTTATAGTGAGCCGTTCTTCTGTCATCTTTGCAATAAATGATTTTTGTTTTTTCTGTATTTAAATTTAACTGATAACGGTAAAAGTGTTGCTTGATATGGTCGTGCAATTTCTGGGCGTCCGTTTCATGCGGACAGTGAATAATGATATCATCAAGATAGCGTTCGAATGCAAAGTTAGGATGTATTCGCTTCATACGTTGATCAAATAGGTGATGAAGAAAGAGGTTGCCCAGTGTATTTGTCAAAATCAAACCAGTGGGAACACCTTGTTTTCGTCGTAATCGCTCCCCATTAGGCATAAGAAAAGGAACTTGGACAAATCTTTGCATACATTTCTGGAAGGATGGCGCTTTTATGTGAATGGCTAATATATGCTCCAAGAATGTCCAATTTAGACTATCGGCGAAACTTTTAACATCGATACATAATACCCAATTATATCGATTACAGTGAATGGCGGCCATTTTCACCGCATGAATATGCCCCCTTTTTTGAAGCTGATAAGAATGGGGATGGAAATGAGGTGAAACGAATCGGTTCAAGTAATGGAGTAGTGTTCTTTCAGCAATACTATCTCGTACTGTTGTGATCCCAATCATGCGATGGCCACCACTTTTTTTAGGTTTATAGAATACACGCAGGGGTGATGGTTCATAGCTACCTGCATTTATATCATGCCAGATCTGGTATAAATTAGATTCAAGTGAGGATTCAAAATCGGATATCGTTTGTTTATCTATTCCTACTGACTTTTTTCGTGTTCTCACTCTGTCATAAGCAGCACGCACGACATCTTTTGAGACTGAAAATGGTTTCATCTTAAAGATAGCCTCCTAATCTACTGTTAGGACTATCCTATGAAAAAAATGGAAGAAGTGGTTGTACGCTTTTCAGTTGTGTCGCTTAGGCAAAACACACCAGGAATCATAAAAAATCATGTGAATCGACGTGGTTGTCCGCTTCTGCGAATGCTTATGATGTTAAAAATCCGCAAAAAATCGATAGAAAATTCCTATTACCTGCATAAAATAGTTAGCATATAAAAAGAAAGTATTCGACTGCCCACAAGAGAGCGTAGTCGAATACGCATTAAAAAAGCGAGTTAGCTTTTCTTTAAAAAATGAATCATATCAAGTTGTTGTTTTAAATTTTGCGGATGTGTTCCACTATGGAGTGCGATCGGAATAGTGGGATTTACGCACTCTGCAAAATCGATGATTTCACTGTATCGCTCTTGTGGAAAAGGAATATGAGTTGTAGTTGGTGTATCACCAAAGCTTACGGCATATGAGAGTTGTATGAGTCCGATATGATCTTCAATTTGGTGATAAAAGTCAATCCAATTTTTTGTCGAATTTAAGATTTCTTTTTCGGTAGCACCAGCAAACATACTACGTGAACGATGCATATAAGTTAAAACGTGTGAGGTAATACGGGCATGCGCAGTATCAAAGCAAATCTTCACTCCGGTTGCTTCCGCAATTTGTATTAAATGGCGTGGTGTACGTAAAGCAGGGTGAATAAATGCTTGTCCCGGTTCAAAATAAGTCATCCCACCTATAGCCGCATTTTCAATTAAAAGGGTGAGTTCGTATTGCTTTGCTAATTGTTGAAGCTGTGATAACTGCGTAATCATGTTTTCCACATAGTGCGTTTTAAAGTCGTGTAAAGCATTAAAATCACTTGCATGGTCATCTAAGTATTCAAAGATCGAGCCCAGTGCAACCTGTTGTCCATGCAGAATGATAAAACGATGATTGTCATTAAAAGTAGGAGAAATACATGCAAACCACTTCTTCCACTCTGCTTCTGTAGGTTTGCTTCCTAGTGCCATAGAAAGAGGCATGCGATAACCAATCGGACGTATCGCGCTTGAGTTAATTAATTGAACCAGCTCGTCTGACGAATACTTTTCATCGGGTAGCTGGATGATTACCTGATTTAGATCTAATTCAGAAGCGTAGTGAAAGTGATGAAAATCAAGCTTCACATATGAAGCAATCGGATTTGAAAATAACATAAGAAAACCTCCAATGATCAATTCATAATTCATGTAGTGGACACGACATAAAATAAACATGAAACACGTTTAAAAGCATACAACGATATTTTAGCTGATGGCAACACCCAGAGACGATTCGTCGTTTCGATTAACTAAAATACACAACGGCCAAATGGAAAAATCATGAACATAAACAACTGGAACCCCGACGTAATTTATAAAAGGGCAGTGACAAGCACCTTAATATATGGTATATACTATATAGGGTTAAACACAAAAAAAGTATGTCACATATAGCATGAAGTTTTGGGTCTTAGGAGGTGCATTCAGATCGAGTTATCAAAGCGCCAAGAAAAAATACTAGAAATTGTCAAGGCTGGAGGTCCCATAACGGGGGAGCAAATCGCTGAAAAGCTCCAACTGACAAGAGCAACATTACGTCCTGACTTAGCCATACTTACGATGGCAGGTTTACTCGATGCACGTCCACGTGTAGGTTATTTTTATTCAGGCAAGACGGCCAACCAATTACTGGGCGAACACATACGTAATTTATTTGTAAAGGACTATAAATCACGCCCGATCATCGTAAAAGAAAATTCATCCGTCTATGATGCGATATGTACTTTATTTCTAGAAGATGTGGGGTCGCTTTTTGTAACGAAAGAGTCCAGCCAATTATTAGGTGTTGTATCTAGGAAAGATTTATTACAGGTCTCGATGGGAAATAACGACTTATCAGCTATGCCCGTCGGTGTGATGATGACACGGATGCCTAATATTATAACAGTTAAAGAAGAAGATACACTTTACTACGCAGCAAGTCAAATGATGCGTCATCAAGTAGACTCACTACCTGTGATTCGACCTGCTCAAGATGGAGAGATAGACGTTGAAATCGTGGGTAGAATCAGTAAGACAACGATTGTGAAAGCATTTGTGGAAATTGGACAACCTTGAGGAAAAAGGAGGGGCGGGGATTTCCCCATACCTATGAGCGGTGATTTACCAGTAGTTTACGTCATATCAGATTCGGTAGGAGAGACAGCCGAGTTCGTCGTGAAAGCGGCTTCTAGCCAATTTAATGGACATAGTGATAGCATTGATATTCGCCGTGTACCTTACGTTACAGATCAAGATATACTAATTGAAACGGTGCAAGCTGCAAAAGAAGAGAAGGCTTTAATTGCTTTCACCTTAGTTGTACCACAACTACAACAAAAACTCGTGGAAGAGGCTAGACGAAAAGGGGTTCCATACGTAGATATCATGGAGCCGATGATTAATGGACTATCTCATTTATTTCAAATGAAACCGAAGCGTGAGCCGGGCTTACTTCACAAGTTGGATGAAGATTACTTCCGCAAAGTTGAAGCGATTGAATACGCAGTAAAATACGATGATGGAAAGGATCCGCGCGGTTTATTAAGCGCAGATGTCGTATTAATCGGTGTGTCACGAACCTCCAAAACGCCTTTATCCATGTACTTAGCTCACAAACGTTTGAAGGTAGCCAATGTACCGATCGTACCAGAAGTAGATCCACCAGATGAACTCTTTATGATTCCAGCGAATCGATGTGTAGGGCTTACTATTGATCCGAATCAATTAAATAACATCAGACGAGAGAGACTAAAATCATTAGGGTTAGCCTCCGGAGCCAATTATGCAAACTTGGAGCGTATTTTGCTTGAATTGGAATATGCAGAGAAGGTGATCCGAAAAGTCGGATGCCCACGCATTGATGTTTCCAACAAAGCTGTGGAGGAAACTGCAAATATCATTCTAGATATGCTGAAAAAAGGGGAGTCCTAGAAATGATAAATAAAATGGTTTTTGCGTTTCATGAGGGAAATAAAGATATGAAAGACATTCTAGGAGGAAAGGGAGCGAATCTAGCTGAAATGACGAATGTTGGATTACCTGTACCTCCTGGCTTTACAATTACAACAGCTGCGTGTAAGCAGTTTTTTGCTGAAGGTGAAAAAATTACAGCGCCAATACAATCACAAATAGAAGAGGCCATCAAAGCATTAGAACTCAAAACGCAGAAAACACTAGGAGACCCTGCCAATCCATTATTGCTATCCGTGCGATCTGGCTCTGTCTTTTCGATGCCAGGCATGATGGATACGATCTTAAATTTAGGGTTAAATGATGATACTGCGGCCGGACTTATACGTCTATCGGGTGATGAGCGATTTGTGTTAGATAGCTATCGTCGTTTTATACAAATGTTTAGTGATGTCGTTTTAGGCATTGAGCATTATCATTTTGAAAGTATTATTCAACGTCAAAAGCAAGCGAAAGGGATTCAAAATGATATCGAAATGACTGCTGCAGACTGGAGATTGGTAGTAGAAGCTTTTAAAAAATTAGTTTTGTCGAAAACAAAAGAGCCATTTCCACAAGATCCGAAGATGCAATTACAGAAAGCGATCATAGCCGTCTTCTCTTCTTGGAATAACCAAAGAGCGAAAGTATACCGTAAGATTAACAGAATATCAGATGATTTAGGGACGGCTGTTAATATTCAAATGATGGTATTTGGGAACTTAGGAAATGATTCGGGAACTGGCGTCGCCTTTACACGTAATCCGTCTACTGGTGAAAAAAAGTTATACGGAGAATACTTGATTAATGCGCAAGGTGAAGATGTTGTAGCAGGGATACGCACACCGCAAGCGATAAATCAACTGCAAGAACAAATGCCACATATCTACCAAGAATTTATTCAGATTTCATCCCGCTTGGAAAATCATTATCGTGACATGCAAGATATTGAGTTTACAGTCGAAAAAGGGAAGCTATACATCTTACAAACACGTAATGGAAAAAGAACCGCACAAGCAGGTGTGAAAATCGCCGTTAATATGGTGGAAGAAGGCATTCTTTCACGTGAAGACGCGATAAAGCGAATCGATCCTGATCAGTTGGATCAGTTACTTCATCGAAGAATTGACACCAATGTTTCGCTCACTGTTTTGGCTAAAGGTCTTCCTGCTTCACCAGGTGCAGCCTCTGGTAAAATTGTGTTTCACGCAGATGATGCTGAAAAATGGAGTCAAGCGGGTGTAGATGTGATCTTGGTTCGCCCTGAAACGACTCCTGAAGACATACATGGTATTTTGGCTGCACAAGGCATTTTGACGAGTCGTGGTGGCATGACAAGTCACGCCGCTGTAGTGGCTAGAGGGATGGGAAAAGCTTGTATTTGTGGCTGTGAAGAGCTGAAAATAGATTTAAAAAAGAAAGAAATACAAGTTCAAAACCAGCTACTTAAAGAAGGCGATTTAATATCTATTGATGGGAGTACAGGTCGTGTAATCACAGGTCAAGTACCGCTGATGGACCCTGAATTATCAATCGAATTTAAGCAACTGTTAGAATGGGCAGATGAGCTTCGCACTTTAAAAATCCGAACAAATGCAGATAATCCGGAGGATTCAAAAAAGGCTAGAGAATTTGGAGCTGAAGGGATTGGGCTATGCCGTACAGAACATATGTTTATGGAAGCAAAGCGTATTCCGATTGTACAACAAATGATATTAGCTGAATCGCTTGAAGAGCGTAAGCTTTCACTCAATCAATTATTGCCAATGCAAACAGAAGATTTTAAAGGTATTTTTCATGCGATGAATGGTTTACCCGTAACGATTCGTTTATTAGACCCTCCACTCCATGAATTTTTGCCCAATATGGATGAACTGCTCATTGAAGTGACGAAATTAAACATGGCGCAAGATGTAGATGAGAAACTCCGAGCAGAGAAGGAAACCTTATTAAGAAAAGTGAAGGCACTACATGAAATGAACCCCATGCTTGGACACCGTGGCTGTAGACTTGGCTTAATGTACCCAGAAATATATCAGATGCAAGTCGAAGCCATTTTTATGGCGGCACGAGAGGTCATTGCCTCGGGTGTAGAAGTACAGCCAGAGATCATGATTCCTTTAGTCGGTCATGTTAATGAATTGGCACAGATGAAGCAGCTTGTAGTCGATATTGCCAATAAAATGCAGCAGAAGTCAGACATTCCGGTCTCGTATACAGTAGGAACCATGATTGAATTACCAAGAGCTGCACTTACCGCTGATCAGATTGCAAATGAAGCCGACTTCTTCTCATTTGGCACAAATGATTTAACACAGACAACTTTTGGATATAGTCGTGATGATGCGGAAGGGAAATTTTTACACGCCTATGTTGATCAAAAAATATTATCTGACAACCCATTCATTACAATTGATGTAGAGGGCGTAGGTGCTCTTGTGCAAATGGGAGTGGAGAAAGGACAACAAACGAAACCACATTTAAAAACGGGAATATGTGGTGAACATGGAGGCGAAAAACGATCCATTCAGTTTTGTCATCAAATTGGTCTGGATTATGTAAGTTGTTCTCCGTTCCGTGTCCCGATCGCAAGATTAGCAGCAGCGCAAGCAGCCATAGCGAGTAACTAACTAGGATAACTAGACATTTAATACACACTAGTGATAGTATATAGTTATATAGAAATAGGATAATAATAGATATAGATAGGACGATTTAGAAGCAGTCATAGATAGAAATTCGGCGAAGGTATAATGTCATACGTATATGAGATGACATTGTTCCTTCGTTTTTTGGCGATCTGATGAGTCTCAATTACATAGTGTAAGTAATTGAAGTATGGATTAAGAGCCGCTTTTAGTGTAATCAGGTGAATGGATGCATCAGATGGAAATGGATTATCACTACTGAATTTCAGAAGGAGAACCTATTTTTATGTAGAATAGGAGGGTATGATGTTTTAGTAGATTGTACAGCGTTTCTTCAAGATATAGGGATTTATAGACATCCTAAAAACGAGGATACGTGCAAATTGACGCTACCGATCTGGCACCAAGCATGAATAAACCGTATCCAGTGTATAATGAAATATGTAAACTTCCCCAATACGACGAATGAACACGTAAACAAGCAAGCAGGTTCTGATGAAAATATTACCATTTTTAAAGGGGAGGATTTTCATTGTTTATGTAGAATATCTATTGGGTTGTCTCCATGAATAGACATTTTTATTAGATAGAAAGCTGTGGTTTTATGGGTGCGAGAATATCAGATGAGATAATGGATCAAATTAGAAACCACTTTGATATTGTTGATGTAGTGGGACAAGTGGTTCAGTTGAAGAAAAGCGGAAAAAACTTCTTTGGCCTGTGCCCTTTTCATGCGGAGAATACGCCTTCATTCACTGTATCTCCAGAAAAACAGATCTATCACTGTTTTGGCTGTAAAGCAGGTGGTGACACGATTAAGTTTGTGATGGATACAGAACAAATGTCATTTATCGAAGCGATTCGTCACCTAGCTGATCAGGCGGGCATTATCTTACCCGATCAAGAGAGTAAGCGTTATAGTCCAGAAGACGATTTAAGGAATAAAATGCGTGAAGCGCTTGAGCTCTCTGCTAAGTTATTTCATCATGTTCTCCTACAGACAGATTATGGGCAACATGCACGTCACTACTTGGAAAAGCGTAAAATTACGATTGAAGCAATCCGTGAATTCCAGATTGGCTTTGCTCCATCCTCTTATGATTTTTTATTATCTTTCTTGAAGGGAAGACAAATGAATGAGGAAGTGATGGAAAAAGCAGGTTTGATTGTGAAAAAAGAAACACAATCACGGCATCGATACTTTGATCGTTTTCGTGGTCGAATTATGTTTCCACTTCATGATGCTCAAGGCCGTATCGTTGGCTTTGGCGGAAGGCTAATCGACTCTGGACAACCTAAATATCTTAATAGCCCTGAAACTGTATTATTTCACAAAAGCAATCATTTGTTTAATATTCATCGAGCTCGTCCATTTATACGTAAAGACGATCAAGTCATCTTATTTGAAGGGTACATGGATGTTATCTCTGCATGGCAAGCTGGAATTCGAACTTCAATTGCAACACAAGGAACATCATTAACTTCTGATCACATCAAGGTGATCAAGCGAAACACGAAAAACGTATATCTTTGTTTTGATTCAGATCATGCAGGACGAACTGCGTCGGATCGTGGGATTGAGTTACTAAAAAATGAGTCTTGTACGGTAAAAGTTGCTTCAGTACCGGTTGATATGGATCCGGACGATTATATACGTCGTTTTGGAGCAACGTCTTTTAGGGAAGAAATATTAGGAGGAGCGCTTTCTGTTACAGCGTATCAATTAGAAACGCTAAAGAAAAATTACGCACTCGAAGACTCAGATGATCGCATGCAATATCTAAATGAGGCTATCACGATTATTAGTGAGTTACCTGTAGCAATTGAGCAAGATCATTATATTAGAAAGTTATCTGAGGAATTTCGTATTTCATTAGATGCGATGAAAGAAGAATTAAGAAAGAAAAAGAAACAGAAGCATATAAAAAGGGATAAACATACGGCTCGGTGGAATAATGGTTATCAAGAGGGAAGCAAACACACGCTCGGAATAGCGAAAACGATTACAGTTACTGAGAAATCGGAACGGCTACTTATTGCTTATATGATGCGCGATAGATCCATTATTCAATGGGTAAGAGATGAAATAGGCGCAGATTTTAATACCGATCTTTACGCGGCTCTAGCTGCATATCTTTATTACTACTGTGAAGAAAACGACAATGAGATGGACACAGGTCGTTTTATTAGTTCGCTCTCTGATCCTGCTTTAATACCCGTCGCAACAGAATTAGCCATGCTAGAACTGCCAGCGGAGCCTTCTGCAGAAGCACTTACGGACTATGTTCGGCATATCCGAAATTATCCTCTTTTACAAGAGATTGAAATGAAAGAGAAACAAATTGAACAATTATCGCGTGCTGATGAACCTGTGAAAGCGGCTAAGTTGTCTGTAGAAATTACGCAACTTAGAAAGAAAATAAAAATGGGGTAGCGTCTTACACATGTTCATCAGAAAGGAGGAAATAACGTTGGCGAACGAACAAACCGAATTAGATCTCACACTTGATCAGGTAAAAGCTCAACTAGTAGAAGCTGGTAAAAAACAAGGGGTACTCACATATAAGACAATCATGGAGAAGCTTTCTCCATATGATCAAGACACACAGCATATTGATGAGTTTTTTGAGTTTCTCGGAGATCAAGGGATTGAAATATTGAATGAAGAAGACGAGTTTAACCCGAATACAGCTGAATCGGGAGATGAATATTTACACGATGATTTAAGTGTACCACCTGGTGTGAAAATTAATGACCCTGTTCGAATGTACTTAAAAGAGATAGGTCGTGTTCCACTCCTATCAGCAGCAGATGAAGTAGCGTTAGCAAAGCGGATTGAAGAAGGCGATGATGAGGCTAAGAGGCAGTTAGCTGAAGCAAACTTAAGATTAGTGGTAAGTATTGCAAAAAGGTATGTAGGTAGAGGGATGCAATTTTTAGACCTCATCCAAGAGGGGAACATGGGGCTGATCAAGGCAGTAGAAAAGTTCGACTACCAGAAGGGCTATAAGTTCAGTACTTATGCAACTTGGTGGATCAGACAGGCGATTACGCGTGCGATTGCAGATCAAGCCCGTACGATTCGTATTCCCGTGCATATGGTCGAGACGATCAATAAACTTATTCGGGTTTCTAGACAGCTACTGCAAGAACTAGGTAGAGAGCCTGCACCAGAAGAAATTGGTGAGGAGATGGGTATCTCCCCTGAAAAAGTACGTGAAATTATGAAGATCGCACAAGAGCCTGTATCACTCGAAACCCCCATTGGTGAAGAAGATGACTCTCATTTAGGCGATTTTATCCCGGATGATGATGCACAAGCACCGGCTGACGCTGCAGCTTATGAGTTATTGAAAGAGCAACTTAAGGATGTGTTAGATACATTATCTGAGCGTGAAGAAAATGTGTTACGTCTTCGGTTTGGCTTAGATGACGGACGCACACGTACACTAGAAGAGGTAGGTAAGGTATTCGGTGTTACACGTGAACGTATACGTCAGATTGAAGCAAAGGCATTGCGTAAGTTACGTCATCCAAGCCGCAGTAAGCGTTTAAAAGATTTCTTAGAGTAATCATTTTTAGCGCCTCCATTTTGGAGGTGCTTTTATTTTGATTTGTTGAGTTAATTTTATCCCTTTTTGATACGAATAGCAAATCGAGGAGTGCGTTCACTCTATTTGCCCAATTTGTGAGGGGGACTTATGCTGGAGACTTTCATAAAGTTTTTTGGTTTGCTCGCTATTCTTACTCCAGCTATATTGGTTAAGGGTACGATAAGCATTTTGGGTCAATTTTTTTACATGTGCGGGATTTTCTAAAATCCAATTGACTTGGTCACTAAGTGATTTGCTATGACAATTCATCATGGTTAAACCATTTTCTTTATGTTGGACGATTTCAGCTAATCCCCCAACGCTTGAAACAATTAATGGGAGTTTGTAAGACATTGCCTCTAAAGCGACGAGTCCAAAAGGCTCACTTAAGCTCGGAATCACACATATGTCTGACATACGATAAAACATATTGCGCTGGTCGTCTGCAACAAAGCCTGTAAAAATGACATTTTTTTGTATATTCAAATGTTTGATCTTACTTTCTAAAAATGACTTTTCACTGCCTTCACCTGCTATAATCAGTTTGATATGAGGTTGTTTTTTTAGAATAGTGGGTATCGCTTCGATTAAAATGTGAACGCCTTTTTCATAAACCAAACGACCTACGAACAAGAGTATCTTCTCTTCAGGCTTTGCGTATTTTAATCTCAAGTCGCTTACTTTATCATTTTCACTGGAAGTAGGGGGTGGTGGGATTTCAATGCCGTTGGCAATAACGCTTGTTTTATTACATGCGATCGGAAACAATTCGCATACTGTATTTTTCATAAATTGACTACAAGTGATGATTTGATCTGATATGGTGACTAACTTTTGATCACCACGATGTGCGATGGTTCCAAAGGATGCTTGATCATTTTGATAACGAACATATTCTAAACCATGTATGGTAGAAATGAGTGGAAATTGATATCTTTTTTTTAAGGCTTCAGCTACAAATACAACCAACCAGTCGTGGGCGTGGACAATATCGACTTTTAAGCCATGATTTAATAAAAATTCTACTTTTTGAAAGAGGGAAGTATTCATCTGAAATACCCAATCAAAAAAACTTTGACTACTACTTTTTGGCTTAGGACGAAGCGGCTTTACACGGTGGATGTGTATGCCATTTAGTCTTTCATCGCTTGCATCTCGATCAAATGCACAAGTGATAATGTGCACTTCGACGTTTTGTTTTACAAGCTGCATAGACAATTCATATACAGCTCTGGAAATGCCACCAATTGTAAATGGTGGAAATTCCCAACTTAAGATGATAACGCTCAGGGAGGTGTTTGTTTGATTTTGTATACTTCTGGAAGAGGGCGCATGGAAATGATTCAAGTTAAGAGTAGGAAAGATAGGAAATTGGTTCTCATAATTGGTGAGTTGCTCTTCCGAAATCATTTGAGATTGCATCATTTTGGATAAATCATAAAAGCGCTTCAAATGGAATCGTGTCTTATGAATAGCACTTTGGGACATTTGTTTCCCAGTCATAATAAACGCCCAATCACTTGCTTGTGCTAACATTAACTCTCGACCTAGTTGTTGTAGTAAGCGTTTTGTTAATTTATCGGGATGATCATGCTTTTTTAATAGCGCTACATATTTTCGTTCAGCTGTGTGTAATAATGGATAAATCCAATCATTTTTTTTATTCACCCATACGTGACTATATCCACCAAGCCCCCAACTACAAGTGGAGAGTTGTGCTTGCTCATTTTGCGGATGTTTATCTAAATATTCAGTCGGATTTATGGATTCAATCTCATTATTTTCGGATAGATTTCTTAATAATTGTTCAAGAAATGTGGGTCCTTCATACCACCAATGTCCAAATAATTCAGCATCAAACAAAACGGTAATGAGGGGCTGTCTCTTGTCCGACATTTTCACTTTTGAAGTTAATTGTGTTAGATATGAGACATAATCTGTTGCGTGTTCGCTCGCTTGATGTAGGGCACGCTCAGGTTGATAATATTTTTTGTGTACCGTTTTTCCAGTGATCTGAAAATATTTAAACCCGGTATCTGTACGTACTCCTGTAGGGTGAATATAGGGCAATATATACTGGTAATCGAGATCATAGCCAATATCACGATAAAAATCACGATAATTATAGTCGCCTGGATAGCCATATTCAGAGCACCAAATGCGTTGAGATGCTTGACGGTGTCTACCGAAGGCATGAACGCCATGAGTGGTTCTTATTGGCGCATAAACATTGTTTTTTGGTTGGGGATTGGCATTTTGTAGTCCATGGCTATCTAACAAAAAATATTGGATATTCACTTGTTTAAGGATAGAATCAATTTCAGGTGTGTAAGCACATTCTGGCAACATAAAACCTTTGGGATTGGCTTGAAACATTTGCTGATAGGTTTCAATACCTGTATAAATTTGTGCTTGCTTCAACTCATACGTGTCGATATGGGGTAAGTATGCGTGTGAGGCGGCACAAACAATCCATTCAACTTGTGGGTGTTTATGAAGATTTTTGAGTACTGTTGTTAAGTTATAATGATATTGTTCTAAATAAGAGCGTATGGACCGTAAGCGTTTTTCGTACATCGTAGCGAGAACATACTCTTCTTTGTGAATCTTCTCCGTTCTTCTCTGTTCGGACTGAGCTAGTCGAATGGCTTGTGCGATGAAGCTTTCACATCTGGCTTGAATCAAGGGATCCGCAAGTAATGTTAGTAGCGTGGGTGACCAAGATATCGTAATTCTAAATTTAACATGATCATTTATCATAGATTCAAGGGCTAATAGCTGTGGCACATAAGACCATATTATAGCTTGATATAGCCAACGTTCTTCAAAGGTGTCATCTTGATCATGTCGCACATATGGCATATGCGCCGTAAGGGCTAATGAAAAATATCCATGAGGCATATGGGATTTCCCTCCTTTTCATCGTAATGATTGTGTATCAAATCATCAGGTAATATTATATTTCGCCACTTATATCATCAGTGCGGTAAGGTGATTCAACTCGATTTGAAAATAAAAGTGGAAAAAACTGATTATGTGCATAATAACCCCATTCACATTGATATTGCGTATTAGGCCTGATGCAACTTAAGTAAGCAGAGCTATGGTCGTGAGGAAAGGGGCAGGATAGGGGGGGCATATCTGGATTCATCAGATTGTGTAGTTGAATCCCTTTTTCGATCTTTTCATAAGGTTTTTCAAGATAGGATGATATCATGTCCTTTAATGTAGGATGAATTTGAACATATATAAATGCTTTATTTGGGTGTTGAATCATCATACGAATGACACTATCATAATCATGCTCGAGCGGAATAAGTTGTTTGGTAGACAGATGCTCAAAATCGTTTAGGTAGCCTTCTAATTGCTGGAGTAGATTGTCAAAGTGATCGCCACCATGTGCGGTTCGAAAGGATTGATTTCCCCATATCTGTGTTAAAAAATGATGGGGATTCATTACACTTGCTTCAAAGTGAATCTGACCTTCATGATGATTCATAATATTATTCGCGAATGAATCGGATGTTAAGCATAAGGGCCCGACGGTGTTTATATCATTGTTTTTTGCATTTTGTCGCAATAGTAATCCAAAATCCTCATTTTCGATAAGTTGGTTATCTTCAATCTGATTATTGGTCGAAGAATCAATCACAATACCTGAATCCATATTTTTCGTCAGTATATTCTTCTTGAACTGATTATGAGAAGAAAAATATAGTTGAATACCAGCGGAATCATTGTGGGCTATTTTATTATGCGCAAAATAATTGTGATTAGAACATAATTGGTCAATACCTTCATCCTTATTTCCTATAATTTGATTATATTTAAATTGATTCGAATCGGCATAATACAAAAAAATACCATCATTATAATTACTCAATATTTGATTGTGGTTAGATTGATTGGAACTTGCATAGCGATAGATCACCCCATGATCTGTATTCCGCATAATGGTATTTCGCTGAAGTTTGTTTATATGAGCGTGTGTCAGTGAAATGCCTGCTCCGGTATTCGATAGGATTTCATTTTTCGAAATTCGATTTTCATTTGCTTGGTTGAGTGTGATCCCGGTCTCATTCTCTAGTAAGCGGTTTTTTCGAATTAAATTCTGGCGTGATTTTCTAATCATAAATGCACTTTTACCAAATCGCATCACTGTAAAGCCGTTTATGACTACATTTTTCACATGATCAAGTGTGAAACCACTGGCATCTGCATTTAGCGTTTTTCCATGGAGGATGGGATTTCTAATCCCAATAATTTTTATGTGATCTGTTGTAATATGGACAGATTCAAAATATGGACTGCCCTCCAATTCGACAAAGATCGTATCACCGGGGTTGGCCGCATCTACGGCTGCTTGGATCGTTGAGTAATCTGTAGGTACTTTAATGTTCAACAACTTTTTCACCTCCATATAAATAAGATATGGATAACCAAGCGTGTTGATTTGCATGGTTTCACCATGATTAGTCGGAAAGTTTGATCCATTTCTTTGTGCCATATGAGGAAGTGGATTTAATTAATGTTAAGACCCCCACATTTAAATCTACTTCTAACTGTAATTCGCGCAGCGGTATTAAGTGGGAATGATACGGGATATCAATCCAATACCCTTTTAAAGTATTGGAATCTGAGAAATACAAACCGCAAAATGCATTTAAAAAGATGGGTGGTATTGTGCTTCTAGAGATCCAAATGACTTGACTTTCTGTAGGGGATAATTGTTTTTCCTGAATCAATGTAATGGATTGGTCGTTTTCACCTTTCCACATACCAGCTAAATCAACCACACAAATTCAGTCCCTTCTCAAATATAGATCAAGTGTCATCTTACGAGGTGGGTTTTAATTAGATGGAATTCCAAGAGGCTTTTATTTATCTATACGTACGTCAATTGCAATGGAAACGGTGTTTGTCTATTGAAAATTAACATTTCAAGCAGGTGGAACCAATAACTTATATGCATCTAATCAAGAATAAAGATTGTATTATGATCATTTGCATTATTATAATATAGATGAAAACGTTTGCAAAAAAGAAGGGGGAGCACAATGTGAATTTTGAACTGACAGCTGAGCAAAAAATGATACGAAAAATGATGCGTGACTTTGCAGAGGGAGAAGTAGCACCTGGTGCAGATGAGAGAGATCGAACCAAAAAGTTTCCACTTTCGATTTTTAAAAAAATGGCAGACTTAAATTTAATGGGGCTCCCTTTTCCGGAAGAATATGGTGGTGGAGGAGCTGATGCGGTTTGTTTCGCTATAGCAGTGGAAGAACTGAGTCGCGTGTGTGCCTCTACCGGAATCACCTATTCAGCTCATATTTCACTTGGGGGTGCCCCGCTCCATTTATTCGGTACTAAACAGCAAAAAGAAAAATATCTAACGGCAATATGTAGGGGGGAGTCACTAGGCGCATTTGGGTTAACAGAACCGAATGCGGGATCAGATGCAGGGGGGACACAAACAAAAGCAATTAAAAAAGAAGACAAGTGGGTGCTTAATGGATCCAAATGTTTTATTACAAATGCCAGTTATGCGAACTTTTTAGCTTTGACAGCAGTTACAAATCAGGTGGGCAATCAAAAAGAAATAACGGCCTTTATTGTCCCGACCACGACACCTGGTTTTCTAGTGATTGATCAATACGAAAAATTGGGACTCCATAGTTCCAATACTACGGAATTAATATTGGAAAATGTAGAAGTAGATGGAGATGCGATCTTAGGTGAGATCGGTAAAGGTTTCAATCAATTTTTGGTTACTTTAGATGGCGGTAGAATTGGCATTGGGGCAATGGCAGTTGGGATTGCACAAGGTGCGTACGAACAAGCACTACGTTATGCGCAAGAACGGATTCAGTTTGGGCAGTCGCTATCAAAATTTCAGGCGATTAGTCATATGTTAGCTGATATGCATATGCAAATTGAATTGGCTCGAACTATGGTATACAAAGCTGCTTGGCTTAAAGATCAAAATAAAAAGTATACAAAGGAAGCTTCAATGTGTAAGCTATTTGCTTCAGAGATGGCGATGAGAGTGTGTGATAAAGCGGTTCAAATCCACGGTGGTTGGGGGTATATGCGGGATTTTAAAGTGGAGCGGTTTTTACGTGATGTAAAGTTGACAGAAATTGGGGAGGGGACTTCTGAGATCCAACGGAACATTATTGCGCGTGAAATTGGTTGCTAATCAAATAAATAGCAAAATATTCGTTTCATTGCATAAAAGCATATATGTGTTAATATACATTCTTGCCGCTCTTTTTTGAATTATGTACGCTAAAGATAAATAAGGTTTTGGAAAGGGGAATAATTAATGCAAAATGAGACAAAGCCAGTATCACTCGAACAAGATTTTTTTCCTGTGCAGGAAGTAGATTACCTAGAGTATTATAGTGGCAATGCGAAGCAAGCTGCGCATTACTACTGTACCTTATTTGGATTTAAGCCGGTTGCTTATCAAGGATTGGAGACAGGGAACCGAGACCAAGTCTCTTATCTCATTGAACAAGGAAAAATACGCTTGTTAATTAGTGGGGCTTATCACCCCGAGCATGAAATCACGCAATTTACCAAAAAACATGGTGATGGCATTAAAGATATCGCATTACGTGTCAAAGATGTGGAGCAATCTTATCAAGAAGCGGTAAGTAGAGGTGCAATCGAAATATCTAAACCACAAACGTTCTCTGATGAACATGGTTTCATTAAAAAAGCACAAATTGGCACATATGGTGATACCGTTCATACATTAATTGAAAAAAGGGAATACCAGGGTTGTTTTGCGCCTGGGTTTAAACCACTCAATTGGGAGTTTCCAGTACCTAAAACAGGTTTGACTGGCATCGACCATGTGGTAGGAAATGTTGAAAATATGCAAGAGTGGGTATCTTATTATGAAAAAGTAATGGGTTTTAAAGAACTCATTCACTTTGACGATAAAGACATCAGCACAGAATACTCTGCACTCATGTCTAAGGTGATGCAAAATGGAACAGGTAGAATTAAGTTTCCAATTAATGAACCAGCAGAAGGAAAAAGAAAGTCGCAAATCGAAGAGTATTTACAGTTTTACCAGGGAGCGGGCGTACAACATGTAGCACTTATGACAAGTAATATTGTAAATACAATTGAAGAATTAACGCGTAATGGTGTTGAATTCTTGCAAACACCGGACTCTTATTATGAGGAACTAAAAGCGCGTGTGGGAGAGATTGACGAAGAAATAGAAGATTTGAAGCGACTAAAAATACTAGTTGATCGTGATGATGAGGGCTATTTACTGCAAATCTTCACGAAGCCACTGGTAGATCGACCTACACTCTTCTTTGAAATTATTCAGCGTAAGGGCGCCAGAGGATTTGGTGAAGGGAACTTCAAAGCTCTTTTTGAAGCGATTGAAAGAGAGCAAGAGAAGAGAGGAAACTTGTAGTAAAGGTGTCTGGGATGCGAACTGTTATATTTCCATCTACTATGGGCAAGCTATGTTGAGAGCAAACCTATAGTGATAAGGAGTTATGACAGATGAAGCGTCCCCTTTTTTCGTTTAGCTTAAGTTTTGTATTAATCATCATGGCAATCAGCCATCTTTTTCAATTTGATCACGAGAAATCCGTAATTAGACCACAGTATCAAATTGAAGCCCGTTATAATCCGGATCAGCAGGAAGTGGCGGGTAATATGAATGTCACCCTACATAATAATGAAAAAAACGCGATGAAGGAAGTCTACTTTCGCGTTTATCCCAATGCTTTTCGGGATTGGAAGTATGGAAAAGAGTACAAGCCGAATGAGCCAGGTTTTATTGATATAAGTGATGTCGAAGTGAATGGGCAAAAAGTGAAATCAGAGATAAACGAAACGGTGATGCGCATTCAGCTTAACAAGCCACTTCAACATGGGGACAAAGTCGCAATTAAAATGAAATATCAACTCCATCTACCTGAGGGGGGTACGAGATTAAACACCTTTAAACATACTGCCTTTTTGGCGCAGTGGTATCCTATGTTAGCCGTTAGAGATCAAGATGGATGGCACACAGAACCTTATACCACGACTGGAGACCCTTTTTACACACAAATGTCTGATTTTGAAGTCACTTTTCATACGCCAAAGGGTTACCGTGTCATTTCCAGTGGGAATGATATAGATCACTCAAAGCAAAAGATAACACTTAAACAAAGCAATATCCGTGATTTTGCAGCTGTACTTACAACAGATTACAAAGTAAAACGTGCTCAAAGTGGCAAGACAAAAGTGAATTTATGGTATTTAGATGGAATGGAAGATGTAGTGCCCACTTTACTAGAATCAGCTGTTTCGGCCATGAAATTTTATGGAGAAAAATTTGGTGAATATCCCTATGAAGAAATTGATGTTGTGCTGGGCGAAACGGGTTATGGAATCGCGGGAATGGAATATCCGGGTCTTGTTACCTCTGTACCTACGATAAAATCGGCTAAGGGAGAAGTGCCTGCTGTAAATGTAGTCGTTCATGAACTGGCACATCAATGGTGGTATGCAATGGTCGGAAACAATCAAGTGAAGGAACCGTGGTTAGATGAAGGCATTACCACATTTTCTGAGTTCTTTTATATGAAAGAGAAGATGAAGCAAGATGAGCAAGACTTGTTAATTCGAGCTTCAAAGCGATCCGACGAAATTAATGATGCAGTAGGCATTACATCAGTTGAAAACGTATATCGCTATCCAGATGCAGCTTATGCACTGATGGTATATATCAGACCTGCTGCCATGATGTTTGACTTAATGGATCAAGTCGGCGAAGACAAAGTGATGGAAATACTAAACCGCTACTTTCACACTTACCAATATAAAACAGCGACTACAAAAGACTTCATTCAAATCGCGAACCAGACCTTGGGTAAAGATTATACACCCTTCTTCGAAAAATGGCTGTACTTCAAGGATCAAAAAGAGTCGTCTTAGACGGCTCTTTTTGGTGTTATACTATTAGCAGAACCAGATGAAGGAGCGATTGATGAAGTGGAAGAGCAGTATGTGATATCGGACCGGCTTAAAACGATTGCCAGTTATATACCTGAGCATAAACGAGTAGCAGATATTGGTGGAGATCATGCTTTGCTTCTGATGTACTTGGCTAAGCGTCACCAATTGCAACACGGGATTGTGGGTGAATTAAATGAAGGCCCCTTTCAAAATGCGAAGACGCGTGTTCAGGCCTTTCAGTGTGATTCTTTAATAGATGTGCGGTTAGGGAATGGGCTATCTATCCTTTCACCTCATGAAGTGGATGTTGTCGTTATCGCTGGAATGGGTGGAAATTTAATTACACAGATTTTAGAAGAGGGGAAGCCATCTCTTATCGGAGTACATACTTTAATTTTGCAACCGAATATTAGTAGTGGTTTAATTCGGAAATGGTTGGTTAAAAATGGCT
This sequence comes from Polycladospora coralii, assembly GCF_014773435.2. Taxonomy (GTDB): domain Bacteria; phylum Bacillota; class Bacilli; order Thermoactinomycetales; family Thermoactinomycetaceae; genus Polycladospora; species Polycladospora coralii. The sequence goes on from NZ_JACXAG020000002.1 coordinate 447,558, forward strand.
TTCGTATTCATCAAGAGACAATCGTGAAAGAGAATGATATTTTATATGAGATTATTGTAGCGATACAAGAGACAAGTGATGAAATCAAACCTGAAATCTTATACGATATGGGGCCGATGCTATGGAAAGAGCGCCATCCTTTATTGAGAGAAAAAATCGAATACGAAATCAATAGTAGAAAGCGTGTACTGAATCAGTTAGAAAAAGGAAAAACAGCGCAGGCGATCAGTCGGAGGCAACAAATACAAAATGAATTATATCAGTGGGAGGAAGCTTTAACATGTCTTTAAACGGTCATATGCTAATCAAAACCTTGAATCAGCTGGCACATCCTAAATTAGCTGTTCCTAAGGATAAAATTGGATTGCAAGTAGGTCGTCCGGATGCACCAGTTGATGGCATATTCATTACTTTAGATGTGACAGAAGCAGTAGTGGATGAGGCGATAGCACTAGGGGCCAATTGGATTGTAGCTCACCACGCCGTAATTTTTAATCCATTAACAGAAATTCGAACAGACCAGGAAAAAGGGAGATTACTCGCAAAGCTCTTGCAACATAACATGCAAGTGTTTATAGCGCATACCAATTTAGATACAGCATTGGGCGGAGTAAACGACGTATTGGCTGAGAAGCTCCAATTAGCGCATACTGAAGTTTTGATCCCACATTATCATGAACCATTGAAAAAACTGGTTGTGTTTGTACCTGAGACGCATATTGAGCAAGTAAGGGAAGCGATCTCAAAAGCAGGAGCAGGTCATATCGGGCGTTATAGCCACTGTACTTTTAATCTTGCTGGGGAAGGTACGTTTATGCCACAAGAAGGTACTTCGCCTTACATCGGTCATGAAGGTAAACTTGAACAGGTACGAGAAATTCGATTGGAAACCATTATTACCGGGGAAATAGAAGATCAAGTCCTTCAACATTTGTATGAAGCACATCCCTATGAAGAAATCGCTTATGATATTTATCTCCTCGAGAATAGGGGAACTGCATATGGATTGGGGAGAATCGGAGACCTTCCTCGAGAAATGACGGTCAAGCAGTTCGCAGCATACGTAAAAGAGTGCTATGGTGTAAAAGGTTTACGTGTCGTTGGTCGGTCGGATGGTTTAGTCCAAAGAGTGGCGGTACTGGGCGGATCAGGAGGGCGTTATTTTGATCATGCAAAACAAAAGGGTGCAGATGCTTATATTACAGGTGATATCGACTTTCATACCGCACAAGATGCACTTGCATCAGAAATGGTTATGATTGATCCTGGGCATCATATTGAGCATTTAGCCATGGCACAATTTGCAGAACATATAAGAGAAAAACTAAAGCAGACGATACCCATTCACGTTTCTAAAGTAGACACCAATCCGTTTTGGTTTGTATAAGATGATGATATAGAAAAAACATGAAAATGAACACATGGTATAGGGTCAGGTTGATTAACTAGTCTAAATTTGTTACAATGACATCTGTTATTGGGAAAGTAAACGAGGTAATCGCCGGTGGACAACCGCAAGGTGCCACGGGAGGAAAGTCCGGGCTCCATAGGACAGGGTGCCGGCTAGCGGCCGGTGGGGGCGACCCTAAGGCTAGTGCCACAGAAATGTAGACCGCCGATGGAGACGATTTGTCTCACAGGTAAGGATGCAACGGTGCGGTAAGAGCGCACCAGCAGCATGGAGACATGCTGGCTAGGTAAACCCCACCTGGAGCAAGACCTGATAGGGAATCATATGCTGTGGTCCGCAGCGATTCCGGGTAGGTCGCTTGAGCTATATAGCAATATATAGCCTAGACAGATGATTGCCACTCCATGAGGTGGGAGGTATACAAGCTACCACTAAAACCACTAGGAGTACAGAACTCGGCTTATTGTTTGCTTTCCATAGTAGCTTGTACAGACGAGACGCTCATTCGGCGTCTTCTTTAATTTAAGGACAGTAAGTCGGTGATAAGACAGCCACACCACGTGGGAATTTCCCTACAGGAATGGTTCTGAGTTCGGTTCGTTTCACGGTGTCTATTACATAAACACTATTTCTGATTGAATTCGGAATATAGGCTCTTTTTCCATCCTTAGTAAAAGCAATATCTTCGGGCCGACCTGCAGTCAAATCAAAGCCATCCACTACTGTCTGGGCCTTAATTATCGCGATAGCGGGCTTAGAAATATTGGGATTTTTTGAGGTGGTTCCGTATCCGACATATAATTCATTCTCTACAGCTGGATTAAAGCGAACCCCAATGGGATCGTTACCAATTCCTTGATTGATATTAATTACATTTTGACTACTGGTGATAAAAGCGACACTCGATTGAAGATTCAGGGTTGTATAGGTTCGCGTTCCATTGGTATCTACTAAAATGGGAAATACACCTGCTGTTATGCGATTGCTTTCCATGTTGATAGATGTGTCAACAACGGAAACGAAGCCGGGTAAACGATCTGAGTTTTCATTGGAGCAAGCTACATATAATGTCGATCCATCTGGAGAAAGTGCACTGCCATTGGGATTGGGAGCAACGGGAATTTTTTTATGCTCAAGGAGTTGATGATTTATCACATCAATAACGCCAACGGACGAATCATTAAAATTGGTAACGAAAGCTAAAGTTCGGTATCGATGATCTTCCTGCAAAACAGAGCCGATCGAAATATAGACGGGACCTGAAAAACCGTCGATTTTTTGTATCACGGTGTTGGATTTTGTATCAATAACAGCTACATTGTTATCTAAAAAGTTGGCTACGAATGCTTTGCGACCATCGGGGCTAAAGGCAATACCAGCTGGATCATTCCCCACATTTTTAATCGTTTTAACTACCTTTTGACTTTTATCACTAATAATAGATACAGAATTGCTATTACTGTTGGTAATATATATGAGCGTATCCGAAATGGGCATTGTGATCTCCTCCTTTTTATTTGTGTACATGATTATTTCTATTCCGTATGTAAAGATAAGGTATAAGCAAATATATAGCAAACAGGTAAATGAGGTATTTTAATAAGTAGTCTTGTCTATACTATAGAAAATACGAATAAAGGTTGCATGCCTATGCATTCACAATTTTTCACATACGATGCGTATAAAGAGCGCTATCAATTATTTTATAGTGATCCAGATACAGAAAAGCCAAATATGTTAGCTCCAGCGCAATTTACAGAACAACTGCAACTGCTTAAGGATAGCTATCAAGTGTACGATGATTTAGTACAAATGGGTCGCATTCAGCAAGCATCGACTTATTTTTATTCTGTCGTCAACCATCTAGAAAATCAACTGGCGATAGCAGATGCATCTGATAATTTAAATATTCAAGTTGTTGATCCCGAGTCTCTCACCTGAGAGGCTTTTTTTTAGGAGGCTGAAGTATAAAACGGATAAATCGGCAGAGATTATAAATAGACGATAAGGAAGGGTGATGTTGATGCGTTTGTTGCAAGAATTAACAGAAGCGAGTGGAGTTCCTGGTTATGAAGGGGAGGTGCGTCAAATTGTACATCGGGAACTGAAAAAAATTCAATCTGAACTGATTACAGATGGCTTGGGCAGTATATTTGGTGAAAGGAAAGGAACCGAAGCTGGACCACGAATCTTATTAGCTGGTCATCTCGATGAAGTAGGGTTTATGGTAACGGAAATCACAAAAGGTGGGTATTTGCGTTTTTCGCCACTTGGCGGTTGGTGGAGTCAAGTGTTATTATCACAGCGAATTCATATTGTAACGGAGGAACGAACATTTACTGGAGTTATTGGATCAAAAGCACCCCATATATTAACAGCAGAGGAACGTAATAAAGTTTATCCCATGCGGGAAATGTTTATCGATGTAGGAGCTCATAGTGATGAAGAGGTAAAAAAATGGGGAATCAGAGTGGGAGATCCGATTGTGCCTGTTTGTCCTTTTGAAATACTACCCGATCAGGATACCATATTAGCTAAAGCTTTAGATAATCGCGTTGGTTGTTATATGGCTTTAGAAGTATTACGTCAATTACAGACTGAACCCCACCCAAATACAGTTATAGCAGGTGCGACTGTTCAAGAGGAAGTTGGTTTACGAGGAGCCACAACTGCGCCCTATCGTACAAAGCCAGATATCGCTTTTGCTTTAGATGTAGGTGTGGCAGAAGATGGGCCAGGAAGTGAAGGGAACCAGAAAGCGAAGCTAGGCAAAGGTCCTCTCATTACTTTTTTAGATGCAACCATGATTCCCAACATTCAGTTGCGAAATTTTGTCATACATGTCGCTGAAGAGTTGGATATTCCCTATCAAGTTGATACGATGCTGGGCGGGGGAACTGACGCTGGCAAGTTTCATATTTATCATGGGGGAATTCCGGCGCTGGTGATTGGAGTGGCGGCTAGATATATTCATAGTCATACCTCAATGATTAGTAAAAAAGATTTAGAGTTATCTATTCAGCTATTAGTAGAAGTAATTAAAAGAATAGATGGCGAAGAGATGAATAAAATGATTAAATATGTGTGAACACACAAATATCTCCTTCAGGGAGATATTTGTTCCATTTAGGGAACATCGTAAGTAAAAGCGTGCATCTTTTTTGCTATTAAAAAATATGATATCCTAAGAGCAGTCGATGAATTAGTAAATGAGGTAATTCCATGGAACAATCATTAATAGATTTGTTACAGCAATTTGGTTATATCGGTATTTTTTTATTTTTAGTTTTAGGAATTGTCGGGTTGCCACTGCCTGATGAACTGATGATGACGTTTCTTGGCTATTTAACCTCAATTGGTCAATTAAATTTGTTTCTAACTTATATGAGTGCACTATTGGGGTCAGCTTGTGGTATTACGATCAGCTATCTATTGGGAAAAAGATTAGGCTATCCATTTCTTAAAAAGTATGGAAGTAAGTTTTTCATTACGAGAAGACGGATGTTGATCACGCAAGTTTTGTTTCGCAAATATGGTACTTGGCTACTTTTTGTAGGTTACTTTATTCCAGGAGTACGTCATGTTACAGCTTATATAGCTGGCATAACACGGATATCATTTCTTAGGTTTTCCATATTTGCCTATACAGGAGCCATCGTTTGGTGTTTTACGTTTATTGGTTTAGGTCATGTTCTTGGAGCGAACTATGAGGTTGTATTTATGTTTCTACATAAATATGGCACCCGTGCGTTGTTTATCGTGGTGCCGATTGCAGCAATATGGACAGGCTGGTATTTCTGGAATCAAAACCAAGGAAAATCACTCCAGTCCAAATAAACAGATTGTTAAAAGGAGAGGGGAAAATGCCGACAGTAAAAATCAATCATGCAGATGCATGTGATGAAATAGAAGTTGAGGAGCAATCTAATTTACTGCTTGCCGCAATATCACAAAATGTACCCATTCCTTTTCGCTGTACGACGGGTCGATGTAAGACCTGCCTGATCGAAGTTGTGGATGGGATTCAAAATGTAAATGAGATGACTGAAATTGAAATCGCCTATAACGAGGAGCATCAATTATCAGATGATTTCCGATTGGCATGTCAAACTTTTGTGTATGGAGATATAGAAATAAAGCCTACAAAATAGAATTGTAGGCTTTTTTAAGTGATGGGTAGTGGTTGTTGAGTAGGTTGTTTACTTTTATTCTTTTTAGCGGACACACGCTGACGTGAGATATTAAGTAAAATTCCCAGTTCGACTAGCTTTAATATAAGTGCTGTTCCACCATAACTAATAAGGGGGAGCGGAACGCCCGTAACTGGTAACAATGCCGTTACCACACCAAGATTTGCGATTGTTTCGATCGCAAATAGGGAAATAATACCGATTCCTAGCAACGTTCCAAACTGATCAGGCGCTTGAATAGATAAAAATACACCACGTAAAATAAATGCAGTTGCAGTAAGAATAAATAATAAACCGCCGATAAAACCAAGCTCTTCTGAAATGATAGCGAAAATAAAATCGGTGTGTGCTTCCGGTAAATAATCCAACTTTTGAATACTTTCACCGAGACCAGAACCAGTAAGTCCACCAGGTCCTACGGCCATCAATGCTTGCTGGATTTGATATCCATCACTACTTGAATTGGAGAAAGGATCTAAAAATGTGAGGACACGTGCTAGTCGATACGTTCCGGATAGCATGACAACTGTTAATACAGGAATAGCGGATAGCATTAACCAGGTTAAATGCTTCATTTTGATACCTGCACAATACATCATTACACTACAAGTCGCAAATATAAGTACGATTGCACTAAAGTGGGGCTGAAGGATTAATAAGAAGCATATAAAACCGATTACAAAAATTGGCGGTATAACGGCTCTTTTAAATTGGTCAATTATGGGCTGTTTTTTGACCATAATGGAGGCTGTATAAATAATTATGCCGAGCTTTACATATTCAGATGGTTGAAAAGAAAAAATACCTAAATCAATCCATCGGGTAGACCCATTCACTTTAAATCCAACCAATTTAACCATGATCAATGAGAAAATGCAAAATAACAGAATCGCACCGACATGCTTTTGATAGATCTGGTAAGGGATTTTGGAAACAATAAAGAAAAGGACAATTCCTACCAATGCAAAAGATAATTGCTTCTTAAAGAAATAGGACGAATCATTAATTGCGGGATCAGTATAGCCTTCGAAAAAACTAGCACTAAATATCATTACAAGTCCAAATCCGAGCAACAAAAAGGTTAAAAATATAAACCAGTAGTCGGGTCTCCCCCATTTTTTTTTCTTTTTCAAATCAAAAACCCCTTCGTACATTTAATATGGTGTGTATGTATGAGATTATAGTAACATGAATAGATAGGTTGAATAAGCAACTTATTATCGGTATGATTTTTATTAACAGTGTAGCCTGTTCAAAGATCATTTACACATGATGCATGCTTTGAATTTTTCGCTTTTCACACTGGAATCTCCTTTGAAAAAATAAAATGAAAGGATGGACGAACGATCATGCGCATAACAAGTTTAAGCTTAAATATTAAAGAGGATGACTATGAATTATACGAGAGCGAGCTATGCAAAAAAGGCTGGCAGAAAATAGGAGGCCAGCATGTATATCGAAAAGCTTTTCAAGATACTGAAGTTGAATTAAAAGAACACGTTCCAACCTTCGGCACTGAAATCACTTTAAAAGTTTCAGCACGAAATGAGGACGGAATTGAATTGAATATTCTATCCGATTTATTAGCAGAATTAGCAAACGCAGATAAAACAGAAGATGAGTAAAAAAGCATGTCACTCAATCATTTCAAAATGGAATTGAGTGACATGCTTTTTTCATTTTGAAACCGTTTTAGAACCACTTTTTGTGTCTGTGAAAAATAGCTTTAATAAAGGTGGCGTAACTAAAGTTGTGGCCAATACGATAACGACTGTTGTCGTAAATAGTTCGTCACTGATCAGTCCTTTAGATAAGCCAATCGTCCCAACGATAAGTCCAACTTCCCCACGTGCAATCATGCCTGAGCCGATTCCAAGCGAGCTACGATTACTAAAGCCAGCGATCCTGGCACCAATGGCACCACCAACCAATTTAGTCAATATCGCCACAATGGTTAGTGCGACGATGAGTAATAAGTTTGAAGCGTTAATACCGGCTACATTTGCAATTAAACCGATACTTACAAAGAAGATGGGAACGAAAAAGGAGAATGATATCGTTTCAACTTTTTCAAAAAGCTCATGGTTAAACTTTGTGAGACTGAGCATTAGCCCAGCAAAGTAGGAGCCTACAATTCCAGCGAGCCCAAACATTTCTGCAGAAAAAGCAAAGCCAAGTGCACACACGATTCCAAATGTCAAAATGACTTCTGTTGTTAGTAACCGTTTTCCCCATTTGAATAAAGGTGGTAGCACAAAACGTCCCACAATGACAACCAAGAAGAAAAAGGTTAATATTTTTAAGACAAGGATGACGATATCCATTACACTGCCGCTTTCTCCACCAGCAAAACCAATCACGACAGATAATATGATGATGCCAAGTACGTCATCTAAGACGGCAGCACCTAGAATCGTCACGCCCTCTTTCGATTGCATTTTCCCCAATTCTCTTAACGTCTGTACTGAAATACTTACACTCGTTGCTACCAGCAGTGTTCCCATGAATATTGATGTGGTAACAGATAAGTCAAACAGAAGACCAATGAGGAAACCGCCAATAAACGGTAGAATCACACCATTTACTGCAACTAAGGAGGATCCATATGCTGTTTTTTTGAATTCATCAATGTCTGTTTCTAAACCAGCCAAGAACATGAGCAAGATAACACCAATCTCAGCTAATTCCTCGATTAGAGGGGTGATTTCAAGCCATCCAAGTAGGCTTGGTCCTAATATCACACCAATAAGTAATTCACCCATGACAGCTGGTTGTCCCAATTTCTTGCTGATATGTCCTGCTATTTTTACTGCAAATAAAATAAGAACAATTTCATACATAAAATGTACTTTATCAAAAGTTTCCGTGTCTACGAGTTGATTGAATATATCCATACCATACCTCCTTTTTTGCGTTTATTATATGTAGGGACTTATATTTAGAAAGACAGGATCATCAGAGGTGATGAATCTCATTTTTCCACATGCTTAAGTATGATGGTAATGGGTTCGAAAATCACTCCTTATGCAATAGATCATCAATCTCTAAGTTATAATATATATTTACCCAAATCGAGGGGTGAAAATCCACTTTAAGAGTTGATATCCGTTTTTGAAAATAGTTCTGCCTATTATAACAAATTCACAAAACTTAATCCAAAGGAGCTGATATGCGTTTCTCTATTTGAGGTTTCATATCTTTCCAATTATGTTTGTATGCTAGCTTAATTAGAAATATTGACAAAATCACCAGTACAATCTAACTAAAAATAGAAAAAATAAGATGTTGGAAGAGAAATGGTTTTAAAATGATGATTGTAAGGAATATTAACTGTATAGTATCTAAAGGGGGGGAATCATATGGCAAATCTCCTATTTATCATCTCCATGGTATTTGGACTTGGGATTACCTTATGGGCACAATTCAAAGTAAAGCGCAATTTTAATAAATGGTCAAAAGTTCAAGCTAAATCGGGTTTGACTGGATATCAAGTCGCACGGGAAATTTTAAATCAGAATGGCTTAAGTGAAGTGTATGTCGAGCCGGTACGCGGAAAGTTAACCGATCATTATGATCCTACTTCTAAAACCATTCGTTTGTCTGAGTCGGTCTACGATTCACATTCCATTTCAGCGATCGCAGTCGCTGCGCATGAATGTGGTCATGCGATTCAGCATCAACAAGGATATGGGGCGCTTGTGTTTCGACATAATATGATTCCGATATTAAATATTACTTCCGGAATGGCTCCCCTATTTTTGATTGCGGGTATTTTGTTTCAGTTATCTGGGATGCTTGTTTTAGGAATTGCTTTCTTTGCCGTTGTCGTTTTGTTTCATGTGGTAACTTTACCTGTAGAGTTTAATGCCAGCTCGAGAGCAAAACAAATTATGACTAAAAGTAATATGATACGCGGAATAGAAGAAGAACGTGGTGTAAATAAAGTACTGGGAGCCGCTGCATTTACTTATGTCGCAGCAGCATTAGTTGCACTGATGGAGTTACTTCGTTATCTATTTATTCTTTTCTTACAGCAAAATGATGATTAGTGATCCAAAAATAGGGATTAGACTTTTTACATAACCCGCTTTGTTCTTCAAATAATAAAGAACAACAAAGGGGGTTTTTTTATGGGTAATAATCAAAAGAAAATGATCATCTCAGTTCTGGCCACAACATTTCTGTTAGGAGCAGTGGGCTGTGCTAAAGAAACAACTGAAGAAGCACGTCAGCTCGACAATGACAAATATCAGCAAGTTCGCTTTGACGATTACCAAAATAAAGAACGTTATGGTGTTCGGAAAATGGTAGAAACAAATCGTCCTGAAAGAATGGGAACCAACGACATGATGGCGCGAGATGTTTACACAGCAGATCGTGTATCGACAGCGGTAAAAAAACTACCAAGCGTTCAATCTGCACAATCATTAGTGGTTGGAAATAATTGTTATGTAGCGATTATGTCTAAGGATGGATCTACCAATGTAGAAATGACAGATCAAATGAAAAAAGAGGTAGCAGACAAAGCACGTGCCGCTGATCCAAAAATCAAAGATGTATACGTATCTGCTAACCCAGAATTTATGGCTCAGATGCGTTCTTATGCGAATGACCTGCGTGATGGTAGTCCAGTTGATGGGTTGATGTCCAATTTAAAAGAAACCATTAAGCGCACCTTTCCTGAAGCAAAGTAATTAAATATCTATCTTACTACAGACAAATGGCATATCAATGATATGCCATTTGTCTGTAGTAAGATGTTAAATCACTTGAGCAAATGAAAATATCATATATAATGAAGTGTATGAATATATATTATGTAGGAGTGAAATAATGAAACGTTTAACACCAATGGATATCTTTAACAAAGACTTTAAACATGTAATGAGAGGTTATGACATAGAAGAAGTGAACCACTTTTTAGATGTCGTCATTCGGAACTATGAACAATTAATCCAAGAGAATGAACAATTAAAAGAGCAGATTAGTTTACTAAAGAAAAATCAAAATAATACTACTTCACGACAGTCATCCAATCAAGGTGATTATGATGAGGTTATTCACGATATTTTACGACGGCTTGATCGAATTGAACAACATTTTAGACGGTAAAAAGGGGTATCTGTATGATTCATGGTTTGCGAGAGCTCGAATCCAATTGGCGTAGGCAATTTGGAGAAGCTGAAGCTTTGGTCGGATACGCATTACGAAAGATTGATGATAACAAGATATATCGATCAAATGCACAAATATGGATGATACCTGCTTCTAACTTAAAACTATTTACATCGATTATCGCTTTACAGGACTTAGGTAAGTCATTTCGGTGGCATACTGCTTTTTATTTTAGCGGCACGACAGTTTGTGTAAAAGGGGCCGGGGATCCTACATTAAATTGGGCTCAACTTCTTGATATTGTGAAACAACTAAAGAAACAAGGTTTAGCTGAGGTTAATCACATCGTGATCGACGACTCAAATCATACTGACTCTAATTGGGGAGAAGGTTGGATGTGGGATGACTTAAATACTGGTTTTGCTGCCCCGATACACGCCATTAATTTTGCTTTTAATGCCATTCCATTTCATATTGCAGGTGATCTTAGATCGTACTATCAAGCGGATCTTCCATATCTGGAAGCGACATTGCGTAATGATGGTATCGTTAAAAGCGATAGTAAAGATAGTCATTATAAGATTAAACGATTGAGGGGTGATTATGCATACGCCATAAAAGGAACCATAGAACAACGTCATACATACATAGAAGTTGCAGTACCCGCTGGTCCTGAATTTTTTGTGCATGCATTTAAGCAGGCACTAAATCGAGCAAATATAAAAGTAAGTACATCATTAAAAGTTGAATATCGTGCACTGGAAAGAAAGGAATTTCGTAAGGATTCTGATCAACTATTACATACTTCTGCTCCTCTTTCGCAAATGATAAAAGACGTGAATCAAGATAGTAAAAACATAGTGGCTGAACTTTTGTTACGTTCTTTAGACCAATCTTCCGCTGGAACTTTATCTTTACAAATCGGATTAAAGAAATTGAAACGATTTCTACTGGCGAGCGGTTTTAAAAATGAAATTCGAGCGGTTGATGGGTCTGGTTTATCTTTTCATAATCGTGTGACAGCGCAAATGACTGAAAAGATACTTTATAATATGATGGAAAGCGCTCATTTTCAATTGTTTTATGAAAGTTTAGCCACTTGGGGTCATACAGGAACCCTAGCTGAACATAAACCGTTTCCTAAACCTTGGAATGTCATCGCTAAGACTGGATCATTAAAGGGTGTGAAAACATTATCTGGCTACATTTGCAAAAATTCTAAAATTCGCTTTGTATTTTCGCTTATGCTCAATGGATTGCATCGTAATCTGAGTGGGGAAGCTTTTCAAAAAATATGGCTTCAAAAAGTAATGGACAGCGATTAGAGATTATACTGGCGGATATTTACTCTGTTTTTTCGTCGAGATTGTCACATACTAATGACTAGATCGGGCGAAAAGGAGGGTGAACATGGCAAAAAATAAACGTAATAAAAAATCACAGCATTTAGCTGAGCGTATGGAAAGTCAAAAATACGGGATGGATATAGCACCCATTCAATCAGATGTGGCTGTAGATGAGGAAGTCGCTGCTGAAATTGCACCTACTGGTAGAGAACATCATGAGGATCAAGGTGATTACAAAACGGAATTTGCTCAAGATGTAGCACCGATGCCTGCCGGGTTTTCTGGAGACAGAGAAGGTAGTGAAGAACAAGAAGTTGACGAAGAAACAGACAGTGGACGTGGACTTGGTATTGCAGCAATTGTTCTATCCCTGTTATCGTTCTTCTTTTTACCCTTTATCATGGCATCCGCTGCTATTATCGTAGGGATAATCAGTGTACGTAGAGGAAGTGCACTAGGCTGGTGGGGCATTAGCATTGGAGTCATCGCAATGATAATCATGTTAATCGCAGCACCATTTAGAGCCATATTTTAGCGACAGGAGGCTGTTCAGTTTTGGACAGCCTCTTCGTTGTGTGAGTCATTCCATATCAATGACCTATATGCAACCATACGCTGGTTAGGGCGTTTCAGACCATCGTCTGACTTCATCGTGTCATATATAGAAAAATCGTGAAAATCGACAATATAAGTGATGTGAAGCATTTTTATTTGGTAAGCGTCCTTGGTAAAATTTATTGCTGACTGATTCACATTAGCGTTACAATGAGTGTGAGATTGCATATAGGAGGATAACAAGATGAAAAATGAAGTGAACTACATAAATGACTTGTTTGTACAGGAAGACGACGTCTTAAAAAACATTATTACGGGGCTAGATGAAAGAGAACTTCCTCAAATTTCGGTATCACCAGAAGTAGGTAAAGTGTTATATATGCTCGCCAAAATTTCTGGGGCAACACATGCACTGGAAATAGGTGGACTCGGTGGATATAGTACCATCTGGATTGGACGTGCCCTTCCAGAAACAGGTGAGATTCTTTCACTTGAATTAAAACAGGAACATGTTGACTTTGCCTTAGAAAATGTGAAAGCTGCTGGCATGGAAGATCGTATTTCCTACCTAGTGGGTGATGCAGTAGAAAGTCTAGACCAGCTGACCACGGAAGGTAAAAAGTTTAATTTCTTCTTTATTGACGCAGATAAGCCTAACTATATGTTTTATCTAGAAAAAGCAATTCAGCTAGCCATGCCTGGTGCGCTTATTGTGGCGGATAATTTATTTCAAGGTGGGAGAATATTTGATGAAGAGGATGATAATCCGTCTCCAGTGGCTATCCGCGCTTTTAATGAGAAAATCGCGGTTGATCCACGTCTAGAGTCCACCATATTAACAGTTGGAGATGGACTTGGAATTTGCCGTGTGAAATCGGTGTGAGATCAGGGGTGTTCATTATCCAAAATACACGATGTATTTGATAGATATGAAAAAAAGAGGGCGTTTATCTAACCCTCTCTTTTTGAAAAGCAAATGGGACAAGTCGCTTAACCTTACGAACAAATGCTTGGGATTTCGTCGAAATTGCTGGATACCTTTGATTTAAATGGGTTAATAACTTCTTCGCTTTAGGAGAATTAAAGGATAAGAAATATAACCCGATAATCAGGAAGAGAATTCCTTGTAAGACAGGCAAAAATAGACCTAAGATTCCCAGGAAAATAAAAATCCAACCCAACGTATTTAAGATGATTCGTTTGATGTTTGCAGCTATCAATTGCTCTTTTCTCCTTTGGAATCCATTATTGTATAGCCTAAGTATAAACAAGTTTGTCCAATCTTTCAAAAAAAATTAAAGGCTGGTGTGATGTATGGAGAAGTTAAAACAAATCCTTGCTTTTAATGAACAATTTGTAGAAACTAAGGGATATTTGCCCTATATGAGCGATAAATTTCCCAATGCTCGATTATTAATTGTAACATGTATGGATACGCGGTTAACTGAATTATTACCGCAAGCGATGAATATAAAAAACGGTGATGCTAAAATCTTACGGGTAGCAGGAGCGATGATCACTGAACCCTATGGTAGTATTATGCGTAGTGTATTAGTGGCTGTTACCCAACTCAAAGTAGAAGAAATTATGGTGGTCGGACATCATGATTGTGGGATGGTGGGACTTGAAGGAGAGCAGATGATTCGATCGCTACAGCAAAAAGGAATTTCACTTGAAAAAATGAAGCAATTTGATAAACCAGGAGAAACCGTTGAAGCGTGGCTAACGGGTGTAAATAGTGTAGAAGGTGCGGTATTAAGGAGCGTTCAGATGATAAAAGAACATCCTTTGTTCCCGCATGATATTCCAGTACACGCCTTAACCATCACACCAGATACTGGGAAATTAGAAGTGATTCATGTGGAAAACAGCGTATCATAATAAAAACCAATCTGAATAGAGGGATTAACATGCAAAAGGCAACATTTGGAGCAGGGTGTTTTTGGGGGGTTGAAGAAACATTTCGTAAGATACCAGGTGTAGAAAGTACATCTGTTGGTTATATGGGTGGAGATAAAGAAAGTCCTACTTATGAAGAAGTGTGCACGGATCGTACAGGACACGCAGAAGTGGTTCATATAAGCTTTGACTCAGAACGCGTGGACTACCATCAATTGTTAAAAGTTTTTTGGGAAAATCATAATCCGACCCAGTTAAATCGTCAAGGTCCAGATGTGGGAACCCAGTATCGTTCTGCCATTTTTTACTATAGTGAGGAACAAAAAGAGCAGGCTGAAAAATCTAAACAAGCATTAGCTGAATCCGGACAATTTGCGAAACCGATCGTTACGCAAATTGTACCTGCAACTAAATTTTGGAAAGCAGAGGAGTACCACCAGCGCTATCTACAAAAAAAAGGACTTGATTCCTGCGGAATCTGATCTGATAGATATGTAAATAAGCTAAACATAATTTGATCCCTCCGCTCATAATATGGGTAGCGGAGGGATCAAATTATGTTGGTAGCTGTAGATTGTGGCCGTAGTTATGTGAAAGTAAAAACAGAGTTCGAAACTTTTATGTTTCCAAGTAAAGTAAGTGTTTGGCGTAAACGAAATTTCAAACAAGATTTAAAGGGTGACATGGAGCTTTCTTATCGAAATCAATGTTGGTTTGTGGGCGCACTAGCAGAACGAGAAGGCGAGTTTACGCGACAAGCGATGCAAGATACCAAAGCGGTAGAAGAAACACTACTGCTTACTCTGACAGCGATCCATCAAGCAGGTGGAGTAGGAAAGATCACGTTAGTGACAGGATTACCGATCGGCTCCTATACAGATAATGAACGAGAAGCCCTACGGAATTTACTGGAAGGTACCCACGAAGTAACTGTAAATGATCAAGTAGCTCGTTTTACGATTGAACGTGTCTATACCACAATTGAAGGTGGGGGGGCCTTTTTTTCTTCACCCCGATCCGGATTGGTTCGTATTGTAGATGTTGGAGGGAAAACAACGAACTATGTCACATTTTGCGATAAGGTGTTTATAGATCGAGAGTCTGGCACTTTACCCATTGGCTGGGAAACCGTTCGTGAATCAAACGAACGTGAAATGGCTGATTTGATCGCAGGTACGGTATCTAAAACTTGGCATGCAGATGATATTGTCGTCTTAATTGGGGGTATGGCCAAAAAATTGGAACGCCATATGCAAATGCACTTTCGCCACGCTTTTGCCATTCAAGATCCACAAATGGCTAATGTGAAAGGGTACTTTGAAGTTGGAAAGGTTATGATTACATGAGTCGTTCTGCGAAAAAAATGCTAGGTGTCACTTTTCACATGTCGGATCCACTAGATCGGGAATTATATCATTACGTTGAAGAAAAGTCAGATAACTTCAGTGATTTAGTGAAACATCTTATCTTTGCTTGGCGTCATGGATACCAAATTTCCACTGAATCCAATGGTGGACCAAGTGAATTGGAGCAAAAAAAGGAAATTAAAAATAGCGGGCTCCCATTTGGTTAGATAATCAAACCCTTTTGTTGGAAAATGACTTGATAACAAAAGGGTTTTTTCCATATGGCAGGAATATGCATTCATGGATAGTCGAACCGATAGAAAAATTATATGATAGAATGATGAAGTTATTGAAAAGAATAGAGAGGGGGGACAATTCATGATCTATCTAGATAATAGTGCTACGACCCGAGCGCATGACGGTGTGATAGATGTGGTACAAGATGTGATGCGTAATGTGATTGGTAATCCATCATCTCTGCATGGACTGGGTGGACAAGCTGAGCGTTTAGTTACACAAGCGAGAGAGGTAATTGCACGCTTTGTTGGCTGTGACACACAAGAAGTGTTGTTTACATCTGGCGGAACAGAAGCAAACAATTTGGCGATTAAAGGAATCGCAAAAGCATATCAAAATCGTGGGAACCATATTATTACCAGTTCAATCGAACATCCATCTGTATTTGAAGTTTGCAAGCAATTAGAGAACGAGGGATGGAAGGTTTCTTATTTGCCTGTTGATCAAACTGGGAGAGTTAGAGCACAAGATGTTGAAAAAGAGATCACAAAGGATACGGTGTTGGTATCCATTATGCATGTAAATAATGAAGTAGGTTCGATTCAGCCGATCCATGAAATCGGTCAATTATTAAAACGCTATCATAAAATTTTTTTTCATGTCGATGCAGTGCAATCTTTTAGTAAAATTCCTTTATCAGTTACAGAATGTGGTGTTGATCTGATGTCTGTATCCGGACACAAATTTCATGGGCCAAATGGGATTGGATTTTTATATAAAAGGCGGGGGGTAATGCTTGATCCTTTACTTACGGGTGGAGGTCAAGAATTTGGGTTTCGGTCAGGTACACACGATGTAGCAAGCATTGCCGGGTTGGCGCGTGCGATTGTACAAGCCGAAAAAGAGAGAAAAGCGTTCTTAATGAGAAGTAGGACTTGGAAAGAAATGCTAATCGATCGCTTTCGCCAAGATCTTTCCCACTTTACTTTAAATGGTTCATTGTCCGCATGCAGTGCACCTTATATCTTAAGCATATCATTTCCCGGGTTAAAAGCAGAAGTATTGGTTCATGCTCTCGCAAAGCGGGATTGCTATGTATCCAGTAAATCGGCTTGCTCTTCGAAGCTAGAAATGCCGAGTCGCATATTAAAAGCAATGAAAAAAACAGATCAAGAGGCACTAGGTTCTATACGAATTAGTATGGGCTTTGATACAACAGAACAAGATATTTCCATGTTTGCAGAAACTTTAATAGACGTCGTACCGCAATTACAACATGTTATGAAGGTGTATACGAAATGAGAAAAAATTGCTTATTACTCCGTATTGGTGAATTAGCTTTAAAGGGAAAAAACAAACGTGATTTTGAGCACCAGCTAATGGATAATATAAAAAACAAATGTAAGAACATGACAGGGATTTCCGTCCTGAAAACAGAAGGTAGGATCTTTGTAGAGTTTGATGATCAAGATTTGCTAGACCCTGTCATTGAGGAGCTTAAAACCGTATTTGGTCTCGTAGGTTTTGCACCTGCATTACGCGTTCCATCTGATGTCGAGATGTTAGAAGAGACAGCGCTTGAACTTGTTCGTCAACAAGTGCCAGAGGTGAAAACATTTAAGGTAGCCAGTAAACGTGTAGATAAAAGATTCCCAGTACGTTCGCAGGAATTAAATCACCGCCTAGGGGGCTATTTGCTTCAGCACTATCCAGGTTTAAAAGTAGATGTACATCAGCCCGACTTAATTGTACATGTTGAGATAAGAGGGAAGCACAGCTATGTTTATGGAAATGACATTCCTGGGATTGGTGGACTTCCTGTGGGATCAAGTGGACGGGTGCTCTTACTCTTATCGGGTGGAATCGATAGTCCTGTTGCGGGCTACTTAGCTCTGAAAAGAGGAGTGGAATTACAAGCGATTCATTTTCACAGTTATCCCTATACCAGTGAAAGAGCCAAGCAAAAAGTACTTGATTTAGCGAAGCAACTAACGACCTATGGAAACCATATTCGCATCCATGTTGTCCCTTTCACTGAGATTCAAACAGAAATTAATAAACACTGCTTTGAGTCGTACTCGATTACCGTTATGCGTAGAATCATGCTAAGAATAGCTGAGAGAATAGCGCAAAGCCAAAATGCGTTAGCACTTGTTACAGGTGAAAGCTTGGGACAAGTTGCAAGCCAAACCTTAGAAAGCATGAATACCATTAACGAAGTGACGCATATGCCTATCTTACGCCCAGTGATCGGGATGGATAAGCATGATATTATGGAGATTTCACGCCGTATTGGGACATATGAAACCTCTATCTTGCCATACGAAGATTGTTGTACCGTCTTTTTGCCAAAAGCTCCCAAAACAAAGCCCGATCTTCATGTAGCTAAAAAGCAAGAAGCAAAATTGGATCTAGAGCGGTTAATTGATGAAGCTGTGATTGGAACGGAAGTGATAGAGATCAGCAATGAAAAAGAACGAGAGTTTTCTTACTTCTAAAATTAGGTCATCAGGTGAGCGGCTACTCGACCTGATGACCCCCCTTAGTGGGGTCATAAGAATTAAAACTTTAGGAGGAGGGCACGAGATGATTGCTTTTCAAGAGCGCGTACTCGAACTAACAAAAAAACTGGTTCAGCACCCTAGTATTGTAGGTACGATTGGTGAACGTGATATGGCCTACCTCATTCATGAAATCTTAAATGATTTCTCCTATTTTCAAGAACATCCACATCTTTTAAAATTAGTACCTACAAGGCAAGATGAATGCGAACGTTATAATGTATTGGCACTCGTAAAGGGGACTGCTTCCCAATCAACAGAAACTGTGATACTAATGGGGCATATGGATACGGTTGACGTAGATGACTATGGACGCTGGAAACATCTCGCATTTTCACCAGATGAACTAATGAAAATATGGAAAAAAAATGATATTCCTAAATTAGTGGCGCAAGATATTGAATCAGGAGATTATGTTGGTGGTCGTGGAGTACTCGATATGAAAAGCGGAGTAGCGATTAATCTAGCCCTCATTGAGTATTTTTCGCAAAATCCTGAGCAACTGCATGGCAATTTATTATTTGTATCTGAGTGTGATGAAGAAGATAATTCAAAAGGAATTTTATCAGCGCTCAATGATATCCAACGTTTCGCAGATGATGAAAATTTGAAGTACATAGCGGCCATTAATTCGGACTATACATCTCCTCGCTATGATCAAGACCCGAATCGATATGTGTATCTGGGGACAGTTGGAAAATTATTACCCACGTTTTATGTGGTTGGAAAAGAGACTCATGTAGGGCAAGCGTTCGAAGGTTTTGATCCTAATTTAGTCATTTCGGAGTTGACAGCGCGCTTAAATTATAATACTGATTTTTGTGACGAGATGTTTGGAGAGGTTACCTTGCCCCCTGTCTCTTTAAAACAAAGTGACTTAAAGAAAAAATATGATGTACAAACACCTAAATCGGCCTTTGTATACTATAATTTTTTTGTGCATAGCTGGTCTCCTAAAAAGGTATTAGAACGATTAAAAGAAGCAGCTACTGGAGCTTTTGAGCTCGCGATAACTAAGTATCATACCCAATATCGCCAGTTTTGTGAATTGAGTGGACACGCTTATATACATGAGGAGATTAAGCCGCGTGTATATACTTATGACGAATTTTATCAACAATGTTTGGAGCGCTTTGGCGTGGAGTTTGAACAAAAAATGTTATTATATGCCATGAACCTGCTGAATGATCAACACTTAGATATTCGCGACTACTCGATCAAAATGGCAGAGGAGCTGTGGAAAGAAGGTGGCGATGCAGAGCCGGTCATCATTCTTTTATACGCATCCATATATATACCAAGAGTTGTATTGGATGAAACGGATCACCGTGACCAACGTCTTATTGATGCTGTGAATCAAGGGGTTAGTGAGATAGAACCGCATTGCGAACATCCGATACATGTTCGTAAGTTCTTTCCTTATATCTCTGATATGAGTTTTGTAGCGATTAGTGATGATGAAGATGAAGTGCAGGCTTTTGAGCGAAATATGCCAGCGTGGGGCGTAAAACATCAAATTAATATGGATGCGATTCGTCAATTAGATGTTCCTGTCATCAATATTGGTCCCTATGGAAAAGATGCACACAAACAGTGGGAACGGGTAGAACTTCATTATTCAATGGAAGTTGTTCCAAATCTAACCCTAAACGTGTTAAAGCATTTGCTAGGGCGATTGAAGCCTTCGAGTTGATAAGAAATGGAAAGAATTGAAGGGGCGCTTTTATTTTGGAAAACATGGCTTTTGACTCCGTATTTTGGATTGGTTTTGTTAAGATCATTATTCTGGACTTAATTCTAAGTGGAGATAATGCGGTTGTGATTGGGATGGCGGCTCGTCATTTACCAGAAGAGCAGCGAAAAAAAGCGATCCTCTTTGGTGCAGGTGTTGCGGTTCTACTTAGGGCTTCACTCACAGCGATAGCTGCCTATTTGCTCAAAATTCCCTTTTTGATGACCGCTGGCGGCTTGTTGCTATTATGGATTGCTGTGAAGTTACTATTAGAAGAAAAAGAAGATGATACAGGTGTTTCAGTTGGAATGGGTATGAAAAACGCAATTAAAACGATTGTAGTAGCGGATGTCGTAATGAGTTTAGATAATGTCGTAGCAGTAGCTGGTGCAGCGCAAGGGGATATCGTATTGGTGTTGTTTGGATTAGCGCTTAGTATCCCCTTAATTATGTGGGGAAGTAAACTGATTGCTAACATCTTAAACCGTTTACCTTGGTTAATTTATGTAGGTGCTGCGATTTTAGGTTATACAGCTGGAGAGTTAATCGTAAAAGATCCATTAACTTCACAATACCTCTTTCATTCTCAATCCATATTTACACATTTCATACCTTTTATTTTGGCAGGCCTTGTGCTTTTAATTGGCCAAATTCTAAAAAGCAGAGCAGCATCTAAGAGATTAGTAGACCACTAATCGATCCGCTCATAAAAAAGCGAGCAATCCTCCTAGGCATTAGTGGATTGCTCGCTTTTTTTACTGGGAAGGTAGGGATCGAACCTACGAATGACGGAGTCAAAGTCCGTTGCCTTACCACTTGGCTACTTCCCATCGCCTTCATAAAATAGTATGTACAGAGAGGTGTAAAATCATACAGATAAGTATGCGCGTACTTCGTGAAGATGAAAGCGAGTCCGCTCCGCCCAATCACATCAATCAATAGGATGGATCATAAAAAGCGCTATGATGCACATTTTAGACAAAATATTACAAATTATCACAATAAAAAGAAGGGTTTTTAGAATAGATGATGGAATTTTAAGTTATAGGAGGGATGGTGTGAATCCAAAAGACTTTGTAAATCGATTATTTCAAGAGGCTGTTCGACTACGGGCGAGTGATATCCATATCGAGCATCAGATCAAGCAACTCCGTATTCGAATGCGAATTGATGGCTTATTGATGGAAACAGAGGATGTGAAGCTAGAACTTGGGGCTGGTATCGTGTCTCGACTGAAAGTAATGAGTCAACTTGATATTGGTGAAAAACGAAAGCCTCAAGATGGTGCAATGACCGTTCGTACAGGAAATCATCAACTTGATATTCGGATTTCTACACTGCCCACATTTCACGGTGAAAAAGTGGTCTTGCGCATCCTTGATCGTCATGCAACCTTGTTTACATTTGCAGAACTAGGTTTTACAACTGATCAACAGAGCACTATTCATCGATTCATGGCACGTAAAAGTGGGTTATTAATCGTTACAGGGCCGACAGGATCGGGTAAAACGAGTACATTGTATAGTTTGTTACAAACGATTAATCACGTTGAGAAAAATATTGTTACATTAGAGGATCCGATTGAACGTCAATTAGACGGCATAAATCAAGTGCAAATTCAGCTTAAAGGAGGTTTTACCTTTGCAGAAGGATTACGTGCCATACTCAGACAAGATCCCGATGTGATGATGGTTGGTGAAATTCGCGATTTAGAGACGGCTACCATTGCCATTCGTGCCGCATTAACGGGGCACTTGGTCTTATCCACGTTGCATACCGTAGATGGTGTAAGTGCGATCATGCGACTACTTGATATTGGGATTGAACCTTATCGTGTTGCAGCTGCCTTAAATGGAGTAATTGCGCAAAGGCTGGTTCGGCTCAAATGTGAACCATGTACAGGGATTGGATGTCCACGTTGCAAATTGAGTGGAGCATATGGGCGGACGGGTATTTTTGAAGTGATCTCAGCCGAAGATGAAACTTTTCAACGCATGATTATCGAAAAGAAAGCGCGAACGGAATGGAGGTCCTATCTCGAAAAGCGAGGATTAGTCTCCTTAAAACAAGCTTTGCTCGTGTTGTATCAGAAAGAAAAAATAAGCAAAGGTGAGCTGATACAGGTGATGAATGATGTCGATACGTCTGAGATGGAACATGGAGCGTTACGCTCTTTTTAGTGAGCAAATGGCTCACTTGCTTAAAAATGGGATTCCTTTATTAAATGCGATCATGATTTTAGGTGAGCAGCGAATTGTACCACCTTCTTTCTCACATCATGTTTCCAGCTTATTGCAACACGGTTATAGTTTATCAGAAACATTGCATGCCGAAAAATTCCCAAGCATGTTTCTCTCATTCATGCGTGTGGCGGAGGAACATGGAAATTACCAACTGGGGTTTGAGCAATGCACCCGATATTATGAAGCGCGCTCTAGATGGATGAAAGAGTTAACCAAAGCGATTACTTACCCACTATTTTTACTCCTATTTGTGATTATAGCGCTTTTCTTTCTATTTATCATTTTACTCCCGCGCTTTCATGAATTATACCAAGTTATGGGGATTCCACTGCCTCCTTCTACACAACTCATTTTTCAACTACAAGGTTATATGGTGTATATACTATGGGGCATGCTTATCACCCTATTGATTGGTTTACTCTCTTGGCTAAGTCGCGAATGGATTCCAGTGCAGATGCGCCACAACTGGGGACGGCTGATGAGTAAAATGCCATTTGTGCGCGTAATCTATCGATACAGAATTTCACATTTTTTTGCCTTGCAACTCGGATCGATGCTAAAGGCTGGTGTGCCACTGTTAAAAGCAATTGTAGTCATACGGGAAGGAGCGCCATGGCAACGTTTGTCCGACCACCTGAAATGGATAGAACAAGGGCTGCTGAAAGGGAGAAGCTTTCATTCGCTTGTGCAAACTTATGAAAAAGATATATTTATCCATGCTTTACCCACTATGGTAGCAATCGGTGAGCAAAGTGGTTCGCTTGCTGAAATATTATTAACTTTTGCTAAGCAGACAGAGCAGTTGATGAAAAGTTTAATGGATAAAATGATCAAAATATCAGAACCATTATTTATCCTCTTGATTGGAGTAGGCATCGCTTTTATGATCATCAGTCTATTTTTACCGATGCTACAACTTGTTCAGGCCATTTAAGAGAAGGGGGTTTGTCATGCATTTACAAGATGACGAAGGGTTTACGCTAATAGAAATGTTGGTGGTCTTGTTTATTATCGGCTTGATTTTGGCTATTATGATACCCAACTTACGCTCTGCCGGAGAAAAAGCACAAACACAAGCGGATCAAGCGAATCGTCAACTAATCAGTTCACAGTTAGACCATTACTATTTAGAATTCGGAAAATACCCCGTTCAACTATCTGAGTTGGTGGAGACGGGATATTTAAAGTCCATCCCAAATTGTCCCGGGGGAAAGGGGAAATACAGTATAAATCCAGATCCTAATGCAAATGAGGATCAGCGAGTGGTGTGCAAGCAGTGAAAGAAGAACACGGATTTACAGTGATCGAAATGACAGTAACTTGTATGATCATTGGTTTGTTTTTTGCTTTAGCTGTTCCTGTCTGGCTTGAAACAAAAGTGCGGCTTGAGCGTGACTTGTTCTTGCATCAGATGGCTTCTACGATACAAATGGCACAGGTAGAAGCGCGGACACGCGAAGAGACAGTCACCATGATCCTATCTAACGTTAACCAAACCGTTCGCGTGCAGCAACAGAACAAGGTGATCCATTCCATTACAATTCCCCATGCATATCAACTCCGTAGTAATTATCCTGATCAAGTATTAACTTTTCACAAAACCGGACACATCAGAGGCGGGACGATTACATTTTGGCGTGACCAACTAGAAGTGGGAAAATTAGTGGTTGGTGTTGCAGCGGGTCAGGTTAGAATTGAGGTGAAGCCATATGAGTGATGAAAAAGGCTTTACTCTTATGGAGACATTGGTTGCGCTGATGATATTAGGATTATTCGTATCTTTTGCATTACCTATCCATGATGAAATCAAAGCGCAACAACAAGCGCTTCTAGTCGAATCTGAAGCCCTACAATTGCTGAAAATGAGAGCGGAACAGTGGGTTTCCAACACAGATAGGCAACAAACAAGTGTTGAGACGATTCAAAGTCAGCATGACGTAAATACGATTTATCAGGTGACACATGCTGTGGAACAGATTAAACCGCATTTAATGCGATATACGGTGGAGATTGAATGGAAAAACAACCAGCAAAGCAAAAGAAAACAACTGACGGTCGAAAAATTCAGTCCTTAACAAATGAATCTGGCTACACG
Organism: Polycladospora coralii; assembly: GCF_014773435.2. Classification (GTDB taxonomy): domain Bacteria; phylum Bacillota; class Bacilli; order Thermoactinomycetales; family Thermoactinomycetaceae; genus Polycladospora; species Polycladospora coralii. The sequence continues at coordinate 472,288 of NZ_JACXAG020000002.1, forward strand.
TATATAGAGGTCGTCCTATCCTTATTCATTTTTACATTATGTATCCCCATATTGCTGTCACTACTATATTATTTTACCCAAGCAGGAACAGAATTACCGCTTAAACAAATGCAAATGGGCGCCAGAGACACGTTCTTGTCCATTGTGGAGCAAGATGTAAAAGAAGCGCAGTCACTCCAAGTCAATCAAGATCGTTTACAAATGCAATTATTAAATAATGATTGGATTCAATATAAAAAGAAACATAATCAATTGATACGGCAAGTAAAACACCCCCAAAATGATCACTTTAGTGGACACATGATTGTGCTTAATGCGGTTCAAGACCATCAGTTTATCCTTGATGAGAAAGGCGTTTTAATCACAATTCGGATGGAAGGAGATTTAAAAGAGCATACAATGGTCACTTACTTGGCAAAAAGGAGAGAAATCAGTGATCCATAAAGAGGAAGGTGCAATACTGCCGATGGTACTAGGAGTTAGTATCATTATTTTTTTTATACTGAGCTATCTCATCGCGCAAATGATCGATACGACTAGGGCTCAACATCTGATACAAGAACAAGCGATTGTCACTTATGTAGCTGAAAGCGGAATTGCGCGCATGCAGGAACAACTCAAGAAAAGTCCAACTCACATGGCATCGCAAAATATAGTGATTAACCAGCGGCAAGTGCAAGTCGAAGTCGTAAACGTAAGTGAACGATCTTACACCATCCGTGCTATCGCCATTGGAAATCAAGATGTGAAGCAAACCCTACAGGTAATTTGCGACAGAGAAAGCTTAGCAATTGACAGCTGGCAGGAAGAGTGATTTTCGATTATGATAAAAAAGAGGAGGGTACAAGTTTGAAAGCACTTTTACATACAGAAACATACCAAATCTATACAAATGAAGAAGACGACATTGTGATCCAAGATAACTTTCCGGAATCAGCCGTTGTGTTTGCGATATATGAAGGGAAATTAGCTGTAGTTAAACAATTTCGGTCGGGAATAGGCACAGCCACGGTGGAATTACCTGGATGTGGCGTAGAAGAGAATGAAACTGAGATCGAAGCTGCAAAACGTGAATTGTTGGAAGAAACGGGTCTTATTGCAGGACATATCCAATATCTAGGCCGATCGATTCCACAACCTTACTTTTCGAATCATGTTTGCCATCTGTTTTTCGCAACCATCTCCGATCGAACAACGAAATCAGAGGAGATGGAGGTAGTGCTTGTTCCACTCGAACAAGTAGAAGATCATATTCGAACTGGAAAATGGCAACATAGTGAATTGGTACATGCTTATTCACTTGCTAAATTGAACGGGTTATTGTAAGGCGACTGATGGGCTAAAGTAGTAGATGAGATCAGTAGTGTCGATTAACCCAAATACACGACGGTAAACCGACACGCCTGAGATGTGATGGTCGATCGGCATAAAACAGCTGGAGAATCAGAATCTATAAATCACTGAAGGGAGTATAACCAATGCCTTATATGAATGTAAAAATTACCAAAGGAGCAACACGCGCTCAAAAAGAAGAACTAGTAAAAGCTTTTACGACAACACTTGTTGATGTTTTAGGAAAGAAACCAGAGCATATTCATATTGTGATCGATGAGGTGGAAGAAGAGAACTGGGGTTATGCAGGTATGCTAACGGATGATTATCGCAAACAGATATAAAATCGAACGATGCATATCTCAGTAATGAGGTATGCGTTTTTTATTAACAAAAAGGCTTGCGTCTGACGTTACGTGATAGCGTAGCATGGACTGTGTGGAGGAGGTGCAAGGATGGGGTTAAAAGTGAAGGAATTAGCTGATCTTGCAGGTGTAAGTGTTCGTACACTTCACTACTATGATCAGATCGGTCTACTAACTCCTAGTGAAGTAAGTGCAAAAGGCTTTCGTATCTATGATGGGATTGACCTAGAGCGTTTACAACAAATTTTGTTTTTTCGCGAGCTAGATTTTTCATTACAAGAAATTAAAGCGATTTTAGACAACCCGGCCTTCGATCGGAAGCGTGCATTAATCCTTCACAAAGAAGTTCTACTCCAGAAAAAAGAACGTTTAGAAAAAATCATTCAAACGGTAGAAAGAAGTATTTCTGCTATGACAGGAGGTGCAACTATGCATAAAAGTGATCTATTCGAAGGATTTGATAAACACCAGCAACAATACGCAGATGAGGTAAGACGGCGTTTTGATCCGAAACGGGTAGCAGAAGCAGAACAAAAAACGAAACAATATAAACAAGCGGACTGGACTGAAATCATGCAAGAATGGCATGCTATTTATGAGCAGTTAGCGGGACGTATGCATGCAGGACCGGATGATGCAGAAGTGCAAAACTTAATTTCAAACTACCAACAACTGATTACTAAGCGTTTTTATCATTGCACACCAGAGATTCTACAAGGGCTTGGGCAGATGTATGTACAAGATGAACGGTTTACAGAAAATATCGATCGCACACAAGCGGGTTTAGCCCAGTTCTTACATGAGGCAATCGAAATTTACGTTAAAAAGGAGGCATAAATTTGCAGGATGGAAAAAGACATCTGATTTTGATCGGCTTTATGGGAACGGGGAAAAGTACGGTAGGTAAAGCGGTAGCTGAGTTACTTCAAGTTCCTTGGAGAGATACCGATCTAAGTTTAGAAACAGAGTGGGGACATTCAATTCCAGAATACTTTAAGCGATATGGAGAAAATGCTTTTCGACAAGCAGAAACCGGTATGTTAGCAAAATGCTTAGCAGAAAAACCAGCTGTGATTACGACGGGTGGAGGAATTGTACTTCATCCTGGTAACCGAGATTTGATGATTCAAAATGGATATGTGATTCATCTACAGGCGGATGCGAATACGATTATAAAAAGAGTGAAACAAGATGATCCCAAACGTCCTTTACTAGCAGGGAATCAGGTGGAAAAAAAAGTGCAAGAGCTCATGCAGGAACGAGAAGGATATTATGATTTTGCTGATTTCACGATTGATACGACTGCATCCTCATTACAAAAAATAATAAATGAAGTAGTTCAGTATTGGCCAAAACAAGCAGTTTAAGATTCGTGAGGCTGACGTTCAAATAGAACTACTTGAGCGTTAGCCGATTTGTGTTCTGATTCATATGATAAAATCATACAAATCGATACGCTTGATGTGAGCAATGATCCATTATTACTTAAGTTTCCAGCTTTAGTAAAACCTTCAGGTTTAAATCTATTGCGACTCGGTGACGCTATAGACAGGGGTGGAATAACATGTCCTTTAAAGATTGGTTTCAGTACCTGTTGGAGCGTTTCGTTTGGTACTTAGAGACACCTAAAGGAGAACGTAAAGAGATTAAGCAACAAAACAAGCAACCATGGACCTATCAATGGTTTGGTATGATGCCATTTGCGATGAAAATGTTTGTACGTAAACAAAAAGGACGAATGCGTGGACGTTTAAGTGAAAAGTAGAAAGTTGATGAGGGATGGTTTATAATGCAAAACCATTTTTCAGAGGTGTTGAAAGTAAACACACTTGATAATTTTTTGTTAAAAGGAGCCTACTGGCTCCTTTTTTGTTTGGATTCTGTGATATACTGAATCATTGAGAAAGATGTACTTATCTATCGATATTTTTTTATCTCCAAAGGGGCGAATGTTTCATGTATCATCGTACGGAAACAAAACCGATTCAAGTGGGAAACATACAAGTGGGTGGCAATGATCAAGTTGTGATTCAAAGTATGACCACTACCAAGACACATGACGTAAAAGCAACAGTAGCAGAAATTAAACGTTTAGAAGAGGCCGGATGTCAGATCGTACGTGTCGCATGTCCTGACATGCGCGCTGCGGAAGCGATTCCATATATAAAAAAAGAGATTTCGATTCCGCTCGTTGCTGATATCCATTTTGACTATAAGTTAGCATTAAAAGCGATTGAAGGCGGAATCGATAAAATTCGAATTAACCCAGGTAATATAGGACGCCGTGAGAAAGTAGAGGCGGTTGTAAAAGCAGCAAAAGCAAAGGGTATTCCGATTCGAATCGGTGTGAATGCAGGCTCATTAGAGAAACGTATTTTAGATAAATATGGTTATCCTACAGCAGATGGCATGGTGGAGAGTGCATTGTATCATATTGGTATCTTGGAAGAATTAGATTTTCACGATATAATCGTATCGCTGAAAGCATCTGATGTAAGACTTGCAATTGAAGCCTATGAAAAAGCAGCGCAAGCATTTAGTTATCCGCTTCATTTAGGGATTACAGAATCAGGTACTTTATTCTCTGGAACGGTAAAAAGTGCGGCAGGATTGGGTGCCATTCTTTCTAAAGGAATCGGCTCTACTGCTCGGATCAGTTTAAGTGCTGATCCAGTGGAAGAAGTAAAGGTGGCCAGAGAATTACTTAAAACGTTTGGTCTAGCTGCCAATGCGGCTACTTTGATTTCTTGTCCAACGTGTGGAAGAATTGAGATCGATTTAATCAGTATTGCAAATGAAGTGGAGGAATACATCTCCAACATTAAAGCACCGCTTAAAGTTTCAGTTCTAGGGTGCGCTGTAAATGGCCCTGGAGAAGCGAAGGAAGCAGATATCGGAATTGCGGGTGCCAGAGGAGAAGGGCTTTTATTTCGCCACGGTAAAATCATTCGTAAAATCCCCGAAGCACAGATGGTCGAGGAACTAAAAAAAGAGATTGATAAATTAGCTGAAGAGCATATACAGAAGAGTTTAGCTCAATCCTAAGTAAAGGCCCATATGGGTCTTTTTTTTATGCATAAATAAAAAAAGATTGTAAGAAAATAACAGTAGTCTCAGTAGTGTAGATTAACCCAAGTGAGGGAGTGTGTCTAGCAGAAATGCCTCCTCACCTTCACTTAGCGTAGGAGCGCTGTAAGGTGTTGGTGGAGCGGACTTTTCAGCTGCTTTGCAAGGCAAAAGTGGAAAAACCATGCAAATTGACACACCTACATTAATTTATGCTCCTAAAGGAGGGAGAACGCTTTATGAAAAAACTCGCATTAACATTGGTCATTATCGGTGCGATCAATTGGCTCTTGGTTGGATTTTTCCAATGGGATCTCGTTTCAGCAATATTTGGAGGAGATTCCATCCGTGAATCCTCTATATTTAGCCGTATTATATATGTTCTAGTAGGTCTATCTGGGATCTACTCGATCCGCTTCTTATTTGATTCCAACGAAAACGCGCGCTAAATATTTATATTTGACCGAAACTCCGGAACTGCTTCCGGAGTTTTTTCGTCTTGTCCCGAATCAAAATCCAGCATTATTCGGAGGATAACCTTTCAACACATATACGAGATAAGAGTTTAATGGATCAAGCGAATTGTGTGATTTGAAAAGTTTCATTATTCGATGCTATAATTAACTAAAATAATAATAATTACTAAGGGATCAACTATGATAAATAATGCATAACATATTTGAATTAGGAGCTTACATAAATGAAAAAAATCATCCTGATATTCATTTCCCTTTCCCTAATCATTTTCACTACATATTTTTTAATGTATAACAAACATAAACACAATAAGGGCTTAGAGTCATCGCTTAACTCAGCTATTAAAACTGAGATAGATGCTACCCGGAGAGGTCATACGGCAAACATCAATATAAATGACTTAACAAATTTTGATTGGGATGAGGCCCATATCGTTTCTCCCTATACAAATCAAGAAAAACTTAATGAACAATTAGGCATGGAATTTAGAGATCCTAGCAATATGAAATCAAGGGATGACATTTACTTAATGGTGTTCATTCTTAATCGCGAAGTGATTGAATATGTAGAGATAGATAGAGTAGATGGAGAAATAACAGCTAACAATAATGACTCCGATATTTTAACGCCTGACAATCCAAAACTAAACATCACACTTTATAAGTAGTGTTGGATTGTCAACATTTACATCCAGCAATCGAGTTAATAAAGAGTTCATGCTAATGAACTAACCCAAGGGTAGATAGTGAGCTCGTTTCAGTCAAGGTTGAAACATCGGGGAATCAGATGGAGACTCTACTCCACCTGATTGAACCCTACTCTACCCATCTCAAAATATATAGCGTTTTCTGGGGACATCCGGATAATGATAAGTCCATCCATCATACCTAGCATCTAGATATAGAAGAATGTCACCATAGGAAACATAAAGACTCCCATCGCGGGAGTCTTTATAATCGATTTTGATTGCACGAAGAGTTTTGCATGATATCTACCACTCGCATTTCCATCGAATGGATTTTTCTGAGAGTCGCTTTCAACCTAATAGTAACGCTTATAGGTTCCAGTTACCAAATCTAAGCCATCAAATTTGCCGATTTTCACTTTATAAACAATGGTTTTATCGAATTCAAAATATACTGAATTGGTTTGCCCATCTAAGATAACCGTTTCTTTTACTTCATTTGTATTTGAATCAATAAGAGAGACTTCTAATCCGTTTAAATTTTGGTGATTATTAAATGTATATTTAATTGCATCATATTTTGATCCATCAAGATTTAAAAAATAACTGTCGTTTGTAGTATGACAAGTAAAGCTTATTGGGAACCAATCATCTGCGGATGCTATAGGTGTAGAAAAGGAAAAGACAAGTACAATAGCTAACATGGATAAAACAAACTTGTTTGATTTGACATTTGTCATTAATAACACACTCCCTATTCATTTATTTCCATAATCATAACACAAAACAAATATTTTTAAAAGTTATCATTTGTTAAAAATATTATATTTTAATTCTTTTATATGGTCATTATTCCATTGGTGCTTAGAATGATATAATCTCTCACGCAGATGGTGGTTCAATTCAAGGTGAACAACGATAAATGGCTGTAACACATGCGCTTGTTACAGAAGTGATTTGTAAGAGTCGTTCAGCCTCTCTGAGTATAATATTTTTTAGATCATACTAAACAAGGTTTAATAAATGATTTAAGTTTTACGTATGAAAAAATAGTTTGAATTATGATATGGTCGGTTCATTCAATTGAAGTGAAGGAGATATAAGGGGCTATAGCAAACGATTGAGGAGCTAAAACAAAATGAAAATCATCGTGACCAGTGTTTTCGTACAAGACCAGTCCAAGGCATTGACATTTTATACGGAAATACTCGGTTTTGTAAAGAAGGAGGATGTTCCTGCGGGAGATTTTAGGGTTTGCGAACGAGAATCCTTCCCATTTCAATGGGATAGATGAAAGTGGCGTTGCTCGGTACCTCCTGCTGCGCAAGCATATCAAAAGAAGAACAACGAAGAAGGCATTCCAGCTACCATGTTTGCCGTTTCTGATGTGCGAAGAGCATATCAGAAATTGCGAGAGCAAGGCGTCAAGTTTACCATGGAGCCTACGGATCATTGCAGTTTTCGATCATACATGTGGGGATTTAATCCAAATGATACAAAAGTAAATGGAGGGCGAGAAGATTTTCCAGATATTTCTATAGAAAATGATATCATTTCCTTTACTAATCAACACCAAATTAATCTGATTGTACGAATAAATATCGTAAGATGATTAATTTTTGAGGGAGTTGTATTTGTTGAGACGAATTGTATCATTTATGATGGCACTGGCCTTAATACTTTCAATTATGCCTATGGGATCAGTCGTGTTTGCTGAGAAACGTAACGATGATCTAACGGAGATTCATACACCAGATGCAGATGAACCTAAAAAAGAAGATGACGGGACAGTCGTAGCACCACATCCGGATGAACCTAAAAAAGAAGGTGACGGGACAGTCGTAACACCACATCCGGATGAACCCCAAAAAGAAGATGATGGGACAGTCGTAATACCAGATGCGGATGAACCCCAAAAAGAAGATGACGGGACAGTCGTAATACCAGATGCGGAAGAACCTAAAAAAGAGGATGAAGCAACAGATATTTACATTGATGAGGAAATCCCAGCAGAAAAAATGAAAGCACTCGAGGAATGTGAAGTTCAGTATCATAATCCAGAGAAACTTAAACTTTCCATAAATAAAAATATGAATGGGACCGAATTTACAGTGGCAGCCTCTTCAGAAGGGGATCAAATAGAAGGATTGTGGCTATTTGCTGTGTCACATTTAGATGATTTCACTCATAAAGATGAATTTGACAATCAATATTATGAGGCAACTTTAGTGCAAAAGCAGTATAAATTTGGAAATTCTGCAACGTGGTCTTTTGCTGTAACGGATCTGGAAAATAGAAAAGGTAAATATGAAGTTTTCGCCCAATTCTTAGGTACAATTGATGGTGAAAAGTGCATCACCAGAGTAAGCTCTATTGAGACGGAATTGATTGAAGATGAAGACAACGAGAAGCCTGAGAATACTGAGGTTCAAGTAGTTAAGATTAACAATCCAGGGACTCAAGCTAGTGCTGAGGAAAAGCAAAAAGAGGAGATAGTAGAAAGTGCCAAGGGTGGACCACTGCCTCAAACTGCGAATGATTACCATAACGCGATGTTAGTTGGCTTTTTCATCACGCTCATCGGTGCTTCAGTCCTGATCATCAGCAATGTAAAAAGTAATTAATGCGGTCGTTTTTTAAAGGCGTCTTCCGAATAGGAGAGGCGTTTTTTTTATGCGTCTGTCTACGATCATGTAAGTGACCTTGCATACATATGGTAATAAAAATGGATGGGGTGAAGCGTATATGAAACCGGTTATAGGGATCACGATGTCGTTGGAGGATGAGCAGAAGCAAACTTTGCGAAAAGATTATTCAGATTCTGTAATAGTTGCTGGTGGTATGCCGATATTACTACCGTATTGTACAGAGCAAGAGGTGGTCATGCAGATGGTCGAACAAATTGACGGACTGGTGCTGTCTGGTGGTGGAGATATTGATCCGAGCCTATTTGATGAAGATCCACATCCAGAATTGAGAGAATTAACTCCACAACGCGATCATATGGAAATGCAACTGATTAAGCAGTGTCAAATTGCCCAAAAACCCATATTAGCTATATGTAGAGGTTGTCAAATTTTAAATATCGCATTAGGAGGAGATATGTATCAAGATTTGGGAACACAAAAAGACTTCGTTATACAACATACGCAACAAGCACCTCGTTCCTACGCTTCTCATCAGATTACGATTCAGAAAGAATCTGCTTTATACCAAATTCTAGGTAAGTCGAGACATAAGGTAAATAGTTATCATCATCAAGCGAATCGGCGACTCGCACCTTCGCTACGGGCAGTAGCTTGGTCGACGGATGGCGTGATTGAGGCGATTGAACAGCAAGAAGGGGCGCCTATTATGGGGGTGCAGTGGCATCCAGAGTGTATGACACAAACAGATATAGATGCACGTAAACTATTTGCTTGGTTTGTGCAAATTTGTCAGCCTATCTCTAAATAGCCGTATAGATCACACAGTAAGATAAAGGCTTATATCTAGCAAAATCTTTTTTAAAAGTGACAAAATAGAAGGGAGGAGTGATGATGTCATTTGTATATGCAGCTAAAATAATGACAAATACGATAAATGTCATTGATGTGAAGACTAATTATATTATTGCTAATATTCAATCAAACTTACTTCCATTAGATATTAAAGTGATACCAAATGGACAGTATGTCTATGTTTTAACAGCATCTTCAGTTCTGACAATTGATCATAAAACACATCAAGTAGTCTCTAACACACGTATCATTAACGTTGGGTTTGACCGTTTTATTCAAGTTCAATTTGCGATTACATCAGACGCTCAGTTTATATATGTAATCAACAACGTTTCTACAGTTGTATCGGTAATTGATACAAAAACAAGTGCAATAATTGCGAATATAGATGTGGGTTCATCACCTAGAAGTCTTACTATTACTCCAGATGACAAGTATGTCTATGTCGTCATCAGCCAAGCTCCCAATGTGGGGGATACGGTATTTGTTATTGACATCAAGAAGAATGTCGTCATTGCAACGGTTGTAGTCGGGCATACACCTACTAATATACTTGCTGATCCTAGTGGTTGCTATGTGTATGTGATTGGGACTACATCAGACCCTTTACCAAATACCCTCCCGCTCTTATCTGTAATTGATACAAAGGTTCACCAAGTTGTTTCTACTATTCAGTTAAGTACAACAACTAACAACTTACTAGCAATCACTTCAAATGGTCAATATATTTATGTAGCGAATGGTGACGGAGTTATCACATGTATTGATGCCAAAAAACATGATGTGAGCGCTTCTATTATGATCAACGTTATGAGTCCGGGTATTGCTTTTTCGGCCATAGCAGTAACACCAAATAATAAGCAGGTTTATGTAGCAAGTAGAAGTAATAACAGCGTGATCGTAATGGATACAAAAACAAATACTGTTACCAGAAGTATAGACATTGGAGAGACACCTAGTAGCATGGCAATTACGCCAGATGGAAGATATGTGTACGTGGGTACTGAATCTTCTATTTCTCCATTTGATAGTAGTATATATGTAATTGACTTAAAAACAAATGCGATTAAATCCACCATTTTTATTGACAGAAGTATGGTAAATGCATTGGCTGTTGTTCCATTTTAAAAGTGTATGTGATTGGAATACTGTTGATAAAAGGAGAAACAGCGTTCAGTTTTTTTGTCCTATACGATTTATTTTATTTATTAAAAGGTTTTTTTTCGTTTAAAGAGAATAGTTACATAGATCGGAATTGATTTTCATTTTTTGATCACAAAACAGAATATGGTGATATAGGTGTAAGCTGCATTTTTTGTAGCTTACTTAAAAGGGAAGATCGGTGTAAATCCGACGCGGTCCCGCCACTGTATATGGGAGCCAGCTATCAAATCCACTGTCTAGTGAGATGGGAAGGGATAGTAGGTGATGAGCATGAGCCAGGAGACCTGCCTATATCAGCAACGCAAAATTCCTACGCGGATAGGAGGTGTTGAATGCTACCTATGTATGGCAATGATAGGCTGTTATTAGTGTGCTTTCTCAACGTACTTTCCGCAAAGATGGAGAGTACGTTTTTCGTATGTAAATAAGAACACGTATGGGAGGAATTTGTAATGCGTTATTTTCAGCGTAGCCTAACTGTTTTATTCGCTTTTGTACTGATGTTCACCATGTTCCCAAGTATGGCTAAGGGTGAAACTACTGCCAAAGTTTTGACCTCACAAGTGAAATTGTCTGTTACGGGAGATTCCATTCATGGTGTGATACAACCCAAAACGGATGTCAATATTCAGACCGGTGATACGGCTTTTGATGTATTAATCAATACACTAGGTACGAGTGAAGTCGATTATATGGGGTCAGGAAGTTCAATTTATGTAAGGGGTATAAACAATCTATATGAATTTGATCGGGGTCCACTAAGTGGGTGGCTTTATCGTGTAAATGGGAGCTTCCCCAACTACAGTGCGGGCAGTTATGTATTAAAAAACAGTGATGAAGTTGAATGGTTGTATACGACAAATGGGGGAGCCGATGTAGGTTTTAATCCGTGGGGCCTTCGTTCTTTCAATCTGACACAAAACATAAAAAAAAACAAAATGATGAAGCAACAACTTCAGTAAGTGTAACTTGGGAAACACCACAAACGCTTATTCAGACAGCGTACACCAGCCCTGGTGAAACGACAACTTTGCTCGATCGCGTTGTGCAATGGATTCAGACAAGTGATACGATGTCTGATTGGAAAGTCGTTGGATTTAAGCAAGCGAGGGTTGATATTCCAAGTGATTATTTACAGCAACTAACCGAAACCATTCAAGCTAAAAATGGGGAATTTCGTAAAGTGACGGATTATGAACGCATGGTCCTAGCGATCTTAGCTTGTGGCGGTGATCCTCGCAATGTGGCTGGTTACGACTTGATCGAGAAAATATATAACAACGAAAGAATGACGAATCAGGGGGCAAATGGTGTCATTTTTGCGCTTGTCGCACTGGACGCCTATCAATATGAAATTCCAGATGATGCACAATGGAATCGAAAGAAACTGACACAGTGGCTACTTGATAATCAAAATGAAGATGGAAGTTGGAGTCTCGCTCCCGGCTGGGGTGGAGATGTGGATATTACGGCTATGACTTTAACTGCTTTAGCGCCCTACACGAATGATGGGGTGATACAGGCACGGGAGCGTGGATTTTCATGGCTATCTAGTCAGCAGACAGAGTCAGGAGGTTTTCAGTCTTGGGGTGTGGAGACGAGTGAAAGCGCTTCCCAAGTGATCATAGCCCTAGCTTCAAATGGTAAGTCCTCATCCTCTCCAGCCTTTACCAAGGCTGGAGGAGATGTTTTACAAAATTTACTTCAATACCAAAACGATGATGGTGGCTTTGCACATCTATTAAATGAAACCTCCAACTCGATGGCAAGTGAACAAGCATTACTAGCATTGGTCGCGCATCAAAATGTGATAGACGGCAAGCGAAGAATATATGACTTTACACCCGAAATAGAGGAGCCAGAGGAACCAGAGGAACCAGAAGTGCCAGAGAGCCCAAGCCAACCCACAGAACCCACTTCTTCTCAGACACAAACGGTAGTGGTGCAAAGTCCGCAAACTGTTCTTTATCAGATTTATCATGCTGAAGCACCACCGCAAAATACAAGTAATCAGTGGGGCGGTAGACAGGCGATTAATCCAGGAAACAAGCCAATTACGGTACAAAATTCACCCGTCATAAAAACAGAAGTTCCGATCAGTCAACAATCAGATCGTCAAGAAACTGTTCCGTCGGAATTATTAACTGAACCCACACAGCAGTCGTCTGACATTTCAAATACCTTAGCGGATTCCGCAGTCCAAGAGCAAATAGAAGCAGAGAAAAATGTTAGACCCCAATTGCCGCAATGGGAAGAAATGCAGATACCGCTCCTCTTCTTTTTGTGCGGAATACTGGCGGTTTTAATGGGTGGAAGTTACTACGTTTACGATAAACGGAGGAAGTGGCAATGAAACGCAAACTATCACTTCTTGTAGTCATCTTTGGATTCATTAGTATGGGAATGGGGATTGGACAAGCGATCCAGGTTTGGTCTCCGCTTGCATGGATAGCTGATACCCAACAGGCTAAATCGATTGCAGGCGAAGCTAATCATCGTGAAGAAACGATCCAGGTTAAGCCTGAAAAAGAAAGGAATACAACTCAAAGCAAAAATGAGACACCTGAAAAGGGGATTGAGATAAATGAAAATCAATCACCAACAGAACCTGATCGATCTAAAAGTATCACTTCTGTAACAGAAGAAAAACCACAAATAAAGACAACACCACCAACATCAACAACACCCTCAACGCCCACGACTTCAAAGTCTACTACTCAGGCCATCACACTCTCGATTACGGGTAGTGACGGAGCGCGTTTTTTAGCGCCGGCTCAGATTTCGCTTCGTGATGGAGATACGGTGTTTGATGCCTTAAAGAGAGCTACAGATCAAAATGGCATTCAGATGGAGTATCGAGGGGCTAAGCATACGTTATATGTAGAAGGTATTCACAACTTATATGAGTTTGATAAAGGTCCACAAAGTGGTTGGATGTATCGAGTAAACGGTGTTTTCCCTAATAAAAGTGCAGGAATATTCACCATTAAAAATGGTGACCGCATTGAGTGGTTGTATACAAAAAATTTGGGTCGCGACATAGGAGCTGAGTTTTGATGAGCTCTGGTTTTCGAGCCCTACATCCATTTGTAATTTTTATCTACTATAGCGGTGCTATCCTGCTACTGTTATTTATGTTTCACCCTGCTTTTATTGTGGTCGCCATGATCGTGATGTGTGCAGTGAACGTCCTTTATGATGGTGGGCGTCAATTGTGGCGATGGAAAAAAATGATTCTCATCACTAGCCTATTATTTGTTGGAATTAATATTTTCACATCCCAGCGTGGAAGTCACCTCTTGTGGCAAGTGGGTGATCATCGGATTACGTTAGAGGCGACCCTATACGGTATGATGATGGCGGGTACAATCTTTTTAGTGCTTGCTCTATTTGTTTCCTATCAACAAGTTTTAACTATGGACCAGTTTTTTTACTTGTTTGCGCGTATTACACCCCAGTGGGCACTACTTTCTGCCTTGGCAATTCGTTTTGTACCTCTGATGAAATTGCGTTTAGAAGAAATACAAAAAGTACAACATCTTCAGCATCGGGGTTCACTTAAATCATGGAAATTAAAAATAAAGGAAAAGATGAAGCGACTAGAAGTGTTAATGACATGGTCACTGGAAGGGGGATTACAGACAGCGGAATCAATGAAAGCACGTGGATATGGAACGGTTAAACGACGAACTGCCTACACTTTATATAGGTGGCGGATTAGCGATTTTCTTTATTTCGTATTTCTTTCCGTACTATTCACTCTGTGCATTTGGGGATGGATACATGGATTAGGGAGACTTGAGATCTATCCAGTTATGGAAAATGGAGCACTTTCCATGTACGAATGGATCGTCTTAGGCGGTTATCTTACTTATTTAAGTTTTCCCATTTATGTGGAGATAGGAGCCGATGCATAAATGACCACACTCGCATGCAAACATGTAGGTTTTACTTATGCAGGTGAAGAGGCGGCAGTACTAAAAGATGTCTCTTTTTCGATTAATGAAGGAGAGTTTGTCCTATTATGCGGGGCATCAGGAATGGGTAAAACAACGCTATTAAGATTGATTAAGCGGGAGTTATGCCCTGCGGGACAGCTGGCTGGTACTATTTTCTATGGGGATAAACCGCTTATCGATTTGCCTGCTGCACAAGCGGCAGCAGAGATCGGGATGGTCTTCCAGCATCCCGATCATCAAATTGTGATGGATGGATGCCTACAAGAGCTAGCCTTTGGTATGGAAAATCTAGGTTTTTCAAATCATGTAATGAAGAGAAGGATTGCAGAGACAACTGCTTTTTTAGGCATAGAATCTTGGTTGTCCCAAGATGTTCAGACATTATCCGGTGGACAGAAACAATTGCTTAATTTGGCAGCAGTACTGGCACTTCGTCCTAAGCTACTATTACTAGATGAACCGACTGGAATGCTTGATCCGATACATGCGCGTCAGTTTTTAGATGCATTAAAACGCATAAATCAAGATACTGAGATGACGATGATCATAACCGAGCATCGCCTGGAAGATGTGTATCCAATAGCCAGTCGTGTTTTGATTTTAGATCAGGGGAGCATCGGGTTTGATGGTTCACCCATAGATAGCATTCAATGGATGAACGCAGCAGGAACGACACATCGTGATTGGGTGCCTACTGTGCCAGCATATGCCTTACAACTAGATCCGCAATTAAAATCCCCTCCGTTAACTGTGAATCAAGGGCGACGTTGGTTGCGGAAGCAGATAAATCAGTTGAAAGAAGCTCCTATAGAACTTGCTACTGCGAAAGCACAGGTTAGTAAGCCATTTATATCGATCAAACGCGTTCATTTTGGTTATCATCCGGAAAAAGGCGTATTTCATCACTTACATTTTCAAGTTTCTCAATTCGAATGTGTAGCCATTTTTGGTGGGAATGGTTCAGGAAAGTCCACATTACTACAGATAATGGCTAAGTTATTGAAACCTAAACGAGGCTATGTACGTTACGACAAGAAACGATTACAAATTGGTTATATTCCCCAAAATCCAGAAGCTTTCTTTATGCATGAGACGGTTAGAGATCAAATACAAGCAGCGGTGAGAAGTGATGAAGCGTTACTTAACGATTTAGTAGCTGATTTTGACCTTAAACAGCTGTATGACCGACATCCACATGATTTAAGTGGCGGTGAGATGCAAAAGGTAGCCTTAGTCACTGTATTGCTGCAACAACCAGATGTTTTATTACTCGATGAGCCCACAAAAGGTGTTGATCCGCATACCAAAAAAAAGATGGCGAAATGGATGCAATATTTCATTCAAAAAGGGCGTGCGATTGTATGTGCGACGCATGATATTGAATTTGCTGCCATTGTATCAACGCGTTGTGTATTATTGTTTGATCGTGAATTAGTCGTATCTGAAAGCCCAGATGTCTTTTTTGCGGACAATCATTATTACACGACTGTGTTTGCAAGGTTAACACAAGGACATGATTTGAATTCAGCCCAACTGCTGAAACTTAAGGAGATGAATCATTTGTGAAATATTCGAATGCGTTACTTGGATTGATCCTCCTTATTCTAATCAGTGTTTTGGTATGGATGGACCCGATTGATCAATCTCCTCTATTTATCAGCTTGTTATTTGTAGGATTAATGGTTATCCCACTACTTTTACGTTTTGAACGGAAGCAATTAGGGAGCAAGGAATTGGTATTGCTCGCCTTGCTCACCGCTTTTGCCGCCGTGAGTCGCGTACCCTTTGCAGGAATACCAAGTGTTCAGCCAACGACCTTTGTCATAATTGTGGCTGCATTCATATTTGGAGCAGAGAGTGGTTTTATAATCGGTGCAGGAGCAGCGCTTGTTTCTAATATTTTCCTAGGGCAAGGTCCTTGGACGCCTTGGCAAATGGTGAGTTGGGGACTTGTAGGACTATCTGCGGGCTTGCTTCGTCAACCCCTGCTAAAATGGAAATGGATACGACTTCTTTTCGGTTTCATATGGGGGTTTTTATTTGGGTGGATTATGAACGCTTGGGTATTTCTTTCTATGGAAGAGCAAACGCTAACCTCTTTTTTAGCTGTATATGCGGCCAGCTTTTATTTTGACTTAGCACATGCTTTATCAAATGTATTCTTTCTCGCATTATTTGCGAAGACCTGGATCCGTATCTTGGAACGGTTTAAACAAAAATATGGGATTAGTAATGTGGCCTAACCAAAATAAATGAGGGTAAAATGGTAAAATCGCGCAAATGAACTTGCTTGGAATGGAATAATTGAGGTGGACACTGACTAAAATTCCATTTTTAATACACAATAAAAGTGGAGAGGACGGTGTCGTATGTGAATCGTAAGCAGCTGTTTCTTATGGTGATTTTGATCACCAGCATCTTGTGTATCTCTTTAACCTCATTTCCTGCACAGGCAAATCATGCACAAACACAGATGAAACTTCGATATAAGGAAAAAACATGGAACGTTGACTTAGCTCAGTTTGGATTTAATGGCATTGATCCAACTACATTAGACCACTCTCAATTTTGGGTGTGGTTTATCAATCATGTTGAGAAAAAAATAAATAAAGCCCCACGTTCTGCCTATTACCATAAACGCAAAATTGTTCCTCATCAGATGGGACAGTTAGTAATTCGTGGTCAATTGGATGATTGGCTCGACGTAATCTATGCGCATTTAGACGGTAAAGAAGAAATCCCAGTAGCGGATGTTCGACCGATTCTGACGACAGAACAATTAGGTACATTAAAACAAAAACATTTGGCTACTTATCAAACTGTTTTTAATCCGTACAATCGTAATCGCAAGCATAACATCGATTTATCGGTGCAAGCGATTGACCATGTAGTCGTACAACCTGGAGAAATTTTTTCGTTTAATAAAAGAGTAGGCCCTCGTTCTGCTCATAAAGGGTACCGTTCTGCCAAAATTATCGTAAGGGGAGAATATAGCGAAGGAATTGGCGGTGGCATTTGTCAGACGTCTTCTACATTATTTAATGCAGTAGATCGAGCTGGACTAGAGATTAAGCAGAGGGCAAGTCATAGCAAACAAGTAACCTATGTACCACTAGGCAGAGATGCAACCGTTTCTTGGCATGGACCAGATTTTAAGTTTCAAAATCAACTGAATCAGCCTATTTTAGTAAGTGCTATGAGTAAATACGGCCGTCTAACGATTTCCATATATGGACCTCAAAATATTGTTTATCATACAAAACGTGTACCGTCAGCGCCATATTCTAGAGTGATCGAAAAAGAAATTGAAACCATTCAATATAACGATAAAAAAATGAATTGATTAAATGTATATTGAGCGATCCGTGTGCATAAAACTGTATTAGTTTACACGATCGCTTTTGTTTTTCCGATAATAACCATAGATTCCTACTCACTAGTTTGCTATAATATTAATCGTATTTTAGCTAGGAGAAGGAGGGGTAAAGTGAGAAAAGTCCTTCTAAGTGGCTTTTTACTCAGCTTAATAGTAGGACTGTTAACGGGGTGTTCTTCTGAAGTTGTGAAAGTAACTTTCGCAGACGAGAGTAAACAAATTGTACTGAATACATCGAAGAATACGTTAGCAGAAGCATTAGTAGAAGAAGGATACAAATTAGAGGATTTAAAAAACAGATATAAACCCAGTTTTGCTTGGGACAAGGAAATTGATGGTCCTTTGGATGTGAAACTTGCATGTAAGTGTGAAGTGAGACTGCAAGATGGAGCCAATGGGATTGAATCTTATATCACCACAGCGGCTACTGTGGGAGAATTCTTAGAAGAAGAAGATGTAAAGCTTGGTGAATTAGACGAATTACAAATTGCAGCTGATACGAAAATAGAAGATCAGATGGTTATCGTAATCGATCGTTTAGAGAAAAAAACGAGCGAAAAAATTGACAAAGTACCTTTTAAAACAGTGAATAAGAAAGATGATAGTTTAGAAAAAGGAAAGAAAAAGACAGACAAAAAAGGTAAAGAAGGTCAAAAGATATACGAAGTTACACAACTTTATAAAAATGGGAAACCTGTAGAAAAAGATGGCAAGCCCGTAATAACGGAAAAATTGATTAAAACGATTGAGCCAATTGATCAAATTGTTAAAATTGGTACAAAAGAAAAAGTAGTTGCATCAACGCCAGCGTCCGCTTCAGCATCTTCTCCGGCAGGTAAGAAGATTACGGTGAAAACAACGTGGTATACCGCAACAGGAAATCAGACTGCAACTGGCACATGGCCTAAGAAAGGTACGATTGCAGTTGACCCTAATGTGATCCCTCTAGGAACGCGTCTATATGTTCCGGGATACGGATATGGTGTTGCAGAAGACACGGGTGGTGCAATTAAAGGAAATAAAATCGATTTGTTTTTCCCAACAAGGAGTCAAGGACAGAGTTGGAATCATAATCCGACACTCACGATTACAATACTAGATTAAACACCTCGATCGGGGTGTTTTTCTATATATGGAAATGCCCATGAATCATCTGCTAAATAAGTTGAATTTTTAAGCGAACTCACTAGGAAAATCTGTCCAATTTTTATATACTAGTAGACAAGGATAACAACATATGAGGTGTCATAATGGTAGGTCGGAATGAAGCATGCCCATGTGGAAGCGGAAAAAAGTATAAAAAGTGCTGTGAGCGTGTAGTGGCTATTGCATCTGCTGAGCAGGCGCGTCAAAAGAGAGATCATCGTTTGAAAAAAGAAGTCATGACGGAACTGATTCAGTGGTACACCCAAAACATTTCCTCAGATCAAGAGAAACAATGGACAAAATATTTCAAAGAAATGTTTAAGCTTTCACTATCGCAACCCATTCCCGAACATTTAGAACGCACGTATCGTTATTGGCTACTGTTTGATGTTCCATGTCAACAAGGAAAAAGACCGATTGAAGAATGGATCGGTCATACAAGGCTTTCTCCACCTAAAGCACGTTTAGCAGAAATGATTGCGAATTCGAAGTTTACCTGCTATGAAATTAAGGAAATAAGAGAGAAAGAAATGATTCTATGTTCAATTGTAAAGACAGAACCGATTATCGTAAAAAGAGAAGAAAATTGCTCCGTAGGACAACTCATCTTCGCTCGACTGATTAAGCCAGGAAGTATGTATGAAGTGTTTGGTCCTTATACTGCCATTCAGTCGGCTTTGAGAAGGGAGATACTCGTGCAACTAGAGAAATTTTTACATCCAGACACATCGCAATTAAAGAGGCAGACATGGGACGAAGGTTGGAAAGCACTAGGGTTAGCTATACAGCAAACAAAATCTTTCCATGCCTTACAAGAGAATCAAGCATTGAATAATGAACAAAATTTTGTAGTGGAAGATGGATATTGGCCAGTAGTCGACTTCATCGGTTCAGGAGATGTCCCCTCCGAGATCATTCAACATATTGAGCAGTTTTTTCTCAAATATGTGGCATCGTTACAAACGAAAACACAAGCACTATATAGTGAATCAGTTGAGTATCTATACAAATATATTACGTTACGCTATGGTCAAACCTTTAGATGGTCGCTGATTGATGAGGAAATGTTGAATCACTTCTTGGCGGTTTGGTACTTAGACCAGCAAAAAAAACCTGTACCGAATGGGGCTCGTGTATTTTTAAATACGCTGAAGCAGTTGTTTCGATGGTTAGCTGAAGAACATATCTGCGAGGTATATAAAGCGTATCAGAATGTTTACAAACAGTTAGTTCGTGCACTTCCTAGTGCTATTGAGATTGGAAGATGGATAGAAAAAAATGTGGATATAGTAGAAAAACCAGGCTTTACTGTCGAAGTGGATCGTTCCCTATTTACAACTTCAGCAGTGGGTTCGATGGTTTCTGTAAATAAAAAGTGGATACCGATACAAATGAATGGTTTTCCTTCTCTGTGGAAAGGTGATTATTTCTGGATTTGTGGGAAGGTTGTCACAGATTCTTCACATGCCTATATCACCGAGTTTAAAGGAGTGTATCCATTTGTTGTATGTGATTCACCACTTCCTCTACTCAAACAACCTTAGTTAGACAGCAAACACATAATTGTGATGCTGTCTTTTTCATTTGTACGCATAGTTGTGAAAGTGTTGGTCATACTAACGTTGCACTCACAAAATGGCTGAAGGGAGCGAATTCACATGTTCGGGTTTAATAAACAGTCAGATCAGGAGAGAAATCGCAACCAAAATCAAGACATCGAAGAATTAATGAATGAGGTAGGTAGTGAACTAGGTGTAGATGAAGACACCCGTTCACTAGATCAGGATCCTGAACAGTTTGCCGAGCGTTTGAAGCAAGCGATCAAAAAAAGAACGACCTAAGGCCTTTTATGAGCGTGAAGAGAGCACCCCATGAGGGTGCTCTCTTCTTAGGAATGCCGAAGATAAGAAGCTAATTCTTCTATTTTTTCATGAGCTGCTGTAAGCACCTCGCTAGGAATATGCTCACTAGCAGACGGATAGTTTTCACCTTTTAATTCTAAGATGGGCTCTTCTAATCGTAAGCCCTCATCTACTTCCGAAAATTTAGTCGGAACACTAAGTCGGTATACATTTCCGGAGCAAAGATCTGTCAGAGGAGCCCGATAAGTGGGCGGCTGATTGTGACATCTTTGAAATCCTTGCTTGCCAAACATTTGATCAAGATCAGTTGTAGATTTGACCACACCAGCTAAAGCTTTCATCCTTAATTTCACAAATAGCCCTCCTGTTAAAAACGAGTTAAGTAGTCTTTACCCTTCTAGAAGAAAGATCAACCCTATTTTAGTGAAAAAAAATTATAGAATTTGTAAAGGGATATAACGCGATTTGCTATAATCGATCGAGGTTGTTTACAATCGTATTAAATGGGAGGGTGAATAATGGAAAGACGAGTTGACTTACATACACATACAACAGCTTCAGATGGCATATTAACACCTGAGAAAGTAGTAAGACGAGCGGCATCAAAAGGTTTATTGGCGATTGCGATTACAGATCATGATACCGTGAGTGGTATAGAAGAGGCACAAAAAACAGGTGATGAAGTTGGCGTAGAAATACTGCCTGGAGTGGAACTAAGTACGCTATGGAAAGGAACTGAAGTCCATATCTTGGGATATGGCATAGATTTTCACAATACAGAGTTTAAACGCTTACTGGAAAAACAACGTAATGTACGTAAAATGCGCAATGAAATGATGATCGCTCGGTTAAATGATTTAGGTATCCCTATTACCTTAGCTGAAGTAAACGCCAGAAAACGTCCTGAAATGAAAGACTTAAATGTAGGTCGTCCCCATATTGCAGAAGTTTTAATGGAACGAGGGGTCGTCTCATCAGTAACTGAAGCTTTTGAACGATTCTTGGGCAAAGATGGAATGGCATATGTTACACCTAAACGCATATCTCCTCTTGATGCGATTAGTCTAGTTCATCAATTTGGGGGAGCAGCGGTTCTTGCTCATCCCGGATTATACGATCAAGATGAGATCATTCCTATATTAGCAGAGCAACAATTAGATGGTATGGAAGTGGATTACCCAGAGCACAATGAAAAGAAGCGAACACAATACCGTCAGTTAGCTGAAAAGTATCAGTTATTACAGACTGCTGGCTCTGATTTTCATGGAGAGCGCCATGGGAAAATGTATCATGCTGATATCGGGAGTGATTATGTTACATATCAAGTTTACTTACAGCTCAAAAAACGTATACAACGATTAAATCATATGCATAAATAAACGCTCGGCTATCCGTGCCGAGCGTTTCATTCTATCTATAGCCTTTTTTCCATGTGATAATGTTTGATGTTGGCATCCATAAAGGGTTCACCTACAATACGATACCCTAATTGCTCGTAAAACTTTTCTACACGTGCTTGTCCGTTTAAAACCATTTGAGTGGCTCCAAGCTCTCGTGCATACTTTTCCATCGCATGCATTAAGCGTTTCCCTGCTCCTAAGCCGCGAGCATCAGCCAGAACAGCAACACGTTCAGCCTTGGCTGTTTTTTCATCAAGCATACGAAGGCGAGATGTGCCAAGAACCTTCTGACTGTCTTGATACAGCAAAAAATGAGTTGCTTCTTGTTCCCACTCATCTATTTCTAATTCGTGGGGAACCTGTTGTTCCGCTACAAAAACAGCAGTGCGAATGGAAAAAGCTTGTTCTAACTGTTTTTGAGTAGAAACGACTTGAACTGAGTACGACAAATTACACACCTCATTATCTTGAGAGTAAGAAAGTTTGATAAATATTCCATGCTTCATTCTCGAGTTGATACATCAGATGAAAGCGTGTGATTTCCGTTTCCAGATCAAATGAATTCATGCGTAAGCGACCATATACATCATGAAGTTCCTGTTCTTCCATTTTTTGTCCTATTGTAAGATGGGGTTGATATTCATATGGTTTTTGAACCGAGCCAAACTCTTGATCGATGCGATCGTGGAGTTCAATTAAAGGGGTTGGATTATCGATCGCTAAATAGATGGTATTGCTAGTCGGATAAAAATGACTCACTTTGTTAAAATTAAGTTTAAAACATGAGGTTTCTTTTGCGATTTTCTCTAAACATAACACGGCATCTTCTAGCTGATCCTCTTTGAGTTCAAATTTATCTCGAAGCGTAATGTGTGGAGGTATCAAACTATAATGTGCATCATATCGTTTACGATACGAGTTAATCTTATCTTGAACTGACTTTTGTGGAAAGGCAGCAATTCCAAAGTCCATCTCTTTCCCTCCTCAATTAATATTGCAGACCTCTTTATTATATCTTTTCTTCATTCATTTCGCACATCTAGATAAGAATGACCAAAGAGGTCCGCTAACATGATAAAATAGAGGGAAGATATATTCAACTTAAATTTGGGAGGGATGCAAATATATGTCAAGAGTGCATAGTAACGAAGTTAAACGAGCTGCCCTGACAAGACTCAAAGAACGTGGTGTGACGGTGGAAGTGATTGCTGAAATTGTTCACATGATGCAAAATCCTTATAGTCCTAATTTAGATATGGATTACTGCATGGAGAGTGTCTTGGCGGTATTAGATAAAAGAGAGATCCAGCATGCTATTTTAGTAGGAACGGAACTGGACATATTAGCGGAGAAAAAGATGTTATCTGATCCACTACAACAGATCGTAGAATCCGATGAAGGCTTATTTGGTTGTGATGAAACATTAGCGCTTGGTTCTGTTTTTGGTTATGGTAGTATCGCAGTGACGACTTTTGGCTATTTAGATAAGCATAAAGTGGGTATTATCAAGAAACTAGATACCAAAGGGGATGGTGGGCCTGTACACACATTCTTAGATGATTTGGTAGCAAGCATTGCATCCTCAGCATCTAGTCGTTTAGCGCATCGCATTCGAGATGATGAAGAGCGTATCTCTTCTGAAAAATAATAACGGACAAACCGCTTCTCATCGTGCTGCAAGACACGATGAGATTTTTTTGTGCTGATATTGCAAATGCATACATTAAAATATGATGTTACGATTGTAGATGAAGGCTTGGTGAAAATAGCTTTTAATTATTTATATCACGCAACAAGACCATCATCATGAAAAACGAGAATATGACTGGACTTGAGCTTGGAAAGGAAGAGAAAACGATACATACTATTGAGAACATGTATCAGGCTTACTATCCCTTGTTATTCTCCATTGGCTATCGAATGACAGGGAGTGTCATGGATACTGAAGATTTAATACAAGATACCATTTTCAAAGCAATTCAGTCTGTTGAGTGGAAAGTAATTGAAAATAAGCAAGCTTATTTATGTAAAATGTTGAGTCGTCGTTGTCTGGATTATTTAAAATCTGCTACGAAACAACGAGAAACTTATATAGGAGAATGGTTACCAGAACCAATATTATATAATGAATCAAATGATTTTCCTGAGCAAAAATTGGAAGAAAAAGAGTCGATCGGTTTTGCTTATCTACACATGCTCGAAAAATTGACAGCAACGGAGCGCGTTGTGTTTTTGTTGAGAGAAGTTTTTCAGCATGAGTATCAAGAAATTGCAGATGTCGTGAATAAATCTGAAGTAAATTGTCGAAAAGTATATAGTCGTGCCAAAGCTAAACTACACAATATCGAAAGGGATCCCTTAATTGATCATCGCCAAAATCAGCAACTGATCCATCAATTTATATCTGCTTTGAATAGCGGAGATGAAATCAAATTAAGCCAATTGTTGGCAGATGATGTCGTGATCTATTCGGATGGTGGAGGTAAAGTGATGGCGGCCACTCGCCCGATTAATAACTTATCACGGGTGTTGCCGTTCCTCCTGGGAATTGTAAGAAAAACGAGGGATTATACCTATGAGATTAAGGTGATCAATGGACAACCTGGGGTATTGTTTTTTCGAGATGAGCAGTTAGTAAGTGTATGTCAGTATACTTGGATAAATCAACAGATCAAGCAACTTCATTTTTTACTGAATCCAGATAAATTACGGTATATCGCTACACAACTTGAAACCAGTAAGTTCATCTGAAAAAATGGGCAAGTGACCAGGATACATGATGTATCCTGGTCTGTTCAAATGATGGTTCACTACTACATAACGGCTTCTAAAATCGTAGTGATTTCGATATAACCTTTGTCCTGAGCATGCTTAAGCGGGGTTTCACCAGTATTTGTTTCTAGCCAGGGGTTTGCGCCTGCTTCGAGTAACCGTTTTACCATCTCAGGATTATTCGCCTTTACTGCAAGCCAGAGGGCTGTTTCACCATCTTTCCCTTGGAGAGTTGTATTCGTTCCATATTGGAGAAGGGGAGCGATTATATCCATCCGATTCTTCATTACTTCCTTCATGAGTACTGTATGTCCGTTATCATCTTGTATGTTGGGGTTGGCTCCTCCGTGCAGTAATGTGGTCAGTTTTTCGTGATCATTTACTTCTAGTGCAAAATCTAACGCGATTTTATCATCTACTTTTGTATTGGCGTCAGCACCAGCTTCTAACAAAATTTTCATCATTTCGATCGTTCCATGTAAGATTTGCTGAGTGAATACAGTATGACCAGTTGCATCTGGTGTATTCGGATTAGCACCACCTTCCAGTAATGTTTTTATTAGATCGATCTGATTAGAATCGACCGCAATTGATAAAGGCGTTTTTTCATCAGATTCAGGGTAGTTGGCATCGGCGCCGTATAGGAGTAACAGCTGGATCATATCTAATTGACTATTACGGATGGCATGGGTAAGAGGTGTAGAGCCATCTAGGTTGTGAAAATTGGGGACGGTTCCCAATTTTAAGAGTTTTTTGACGGTATCTAACTCTTGCATTTGTACAGCCTTAAACAAATCTGCTTGTTGATCACTCATTTCTATCTGTTTATGATTCACTTTACACCAACTCCTCATATTCATCATAAAAGGGGGGGATAATAATGGAAGTCATCTGTGTTGGCAACTTCATTACACATGCTACAACAGGTACACCGTACTTATTGTTGTGTTTAATCAAAATAAGAAAGTGTTGCCCACTATCAGCTCGTGTAACTTCATAGCTTCACTCACTTTTCTTTCAGTGTATGATGCAATATGGGGTTAGTTTACAGGAATAAAAAAATTAGATTCGTACCTAGCATGAGGAGCATATTTTCATGGAAAAATGGATTTATTGGGTGCATTTGTTTGATGCTCGATTTCAGGCATCTTGTTTAGCAACAAGGCTGAGAGAAGATTGGTGGTTGTATGGCTATAATAGTCCTGAATAAATTGAAATCTATCAGTCAAATAAAGGTAAATTTGGTGTTCGGTACACTTGGAAGAAAAAAGATTAAAAAAAGGGTTGCGTTTTTATTAAATATGGGTTATATTATTAATTGTCGCTAACACAAACGATAAACGACGCGGGGTGGAGCAGTTGGTAGCTCGTCGGGCTCATAACCCGAAGGTCACAGGTTCAAGTCCTGTCCCCGCAACCAATGTGGAGCTGTGGTGTAGAGGCCTAACATGCCTGCCTGTCACGCAGGAGATCGCGGGTTCGAATCCCGTCAGCTCCGCCATTTTAATTAAATACAAAATTAAAAGTATGTCGCGGGATGGAGCAGTTGGTAGCTCGTCGGGCTCATAACCCGAAGGTCATAGGTTCAAGTCCTATTCCCGCAACCAATTTTTATGGGGGCCTATAGCTCAGCCGGTAGAGCAGTCGGCTCATAACCGATCGGTCACAGGTTCGAGTCCTGTTGGGCCCACCACATAAAAACTACATAAGGGCAGTTAGCTCAGGGGGAGAGCGCTACCTTGACACGGTAGAGGTCGCTGGTTCGATCCCAGTACTGCCCACCAGTCGGAAATCTTGCAGATGCAAGGTTTTTTTATGTTTTGGGATTTGAGAAACAGATGTGAAAATGGGATATTGCAAACAGATTGCAAACGTCTAGTTAAATTTTTTCATTTTCCCGATCGCGAAGCAACATTTTTTCAAATCGGTCTACAGCTTCTTGTTGCATATTAGGTAAAACATGACTGTAAATATCCATGGTAATTCGAGTATTTGAATGACCTAACCTCTCTGAAACGATTTTGGGATGTTCTCCCTGTTTCAACATCAGTGTAGCATGTGTATGGCGTAAATCATGAAAACGAATATTGGGTAGACCTGATACTTTTAATATTCTCTTAAAGCTTCTAACTAGGTTAGTGGGATCAACTGGAGTTCCAAAAGAAGTTGCTATGATCAATCCATTATCTTGATAGGCTTCACCAGCTTGTGATTTTTCTTGATTTTGAACCTTCTTATGATCTTTTAATACCTGCATAATCATAGATGGTAAAGTGATTAATCTAACACTCCCGTTTGTTTTTGGTTCTTGCAGTGTGGGTTTTCCCTTGACTAAAACTAGATTTTTGCGGATGCTTGCAGTGTTTGTTTCCATATTAATATCTTTCCAGCGAAGTCCTAGTATTTCACCTCTCCTAAGTCCCGTAGTGATAGCGAAAACAAATGCAATGTAAAGTCTATCATCTTTTGAATGTGTTAAAAATTGTTTCACCTCTTCAATCTCAAAAGTAGTAATTTCTTTCTTTCGAACCTTTGGGGGTTCTGTGAGTAATGCTACATTACGGGTTAGCAATTGCCATTTTACTGCGTGACCTAGTGCTCTCCTTAAAACAGAATGAATACGTTGGATGTAAGCTGGTGATACACCACCATTCCCATCAATTCTACCCTTTTCCAACATGTTATTGTAAAATCGTTGTATATGTGGAGCCTGTAGTTGTTCTAATGTTATAGCCCCAAGTGATGGAATAATGTGAGTTCTTATAAGAGTGGAATACAACTGGAAAGTAGTTGGTCCAACGGATCCTTTTGCATAATCTTGTAACCAGTTGTCTAGGTATTCGCTAAACGTTAGTTTTGACGAAGAAATAAACGTACCCTTATCTAATTCATTCATTTTATTAATCATTTCTTTTTCCGCTTCTTTTTTAGTGCTAAATCCTGAAAACCATTTTTGTTTTCGTTTTCCTGTTTTCGGATCTCGACCAATATCTAATACAAAACACCACTTCTTTCCTCGCTTACGGACGTGACCTCTCATCTTTTTATTCCTCCAATTATCCTGATAAGGTTGTCGTTTTTTGGTATTGCCTAATCATCGCTTGATCTCGTGGTTTCAGCCTACTCATACCGTCCTGGATCAAATCATATATAGCGGACATTTCGCCATCCATAGCACGAATGACCACTGCAAGTGTTGGGGCAACCTGTTTCCTCATCCAGGTTAAGCGTTTCTCAACACTCGCCTCCATTTCGTTATTTTGTTTCAAAGCAAGCGGTTCTACATTTCGTAAAAAGTGTTCCCACCACTTTACTACTGGCCAGCGTCTTTTGTTTGAGTCTGTCTTTTGTTTGACAACAAACCGTAAGTAGTATTTCAAGATTCCTTTAATGATTGTTCCGATCTCAATGTCGTTTGCGATTAAACCAGCGATTGTTTGCGCTCTTTCTTTTCTTGATTGAATTTCCGTTCGGTTCCATATTTCGGGGACCGTATCAGGATTTACACCTTCACGCCCTAATTGTTCTAGTGCTTTGTTATACATTCGAATAATGATAAGAGAAGTTGATGCTCCAAAATAAACTGTCTCACCAGATGTTGATCCATCCCCGATTTTAACTTGTTCTATCCGTTTGGCTGACCTAAATCGAGAAACCAGTTCATTTCGCTTTACCTTTGCAATCACCTGATTAATCGACCAACAACCCATGTGATCATCTAACGCGATATCTAAACGGGAGAATTGCGCCTCGACCGCGAGCATGACACCAAATAAAGCTTTCCAAGGCACTTTTCCGATGTTTTCATATTCACGGCAACCCTTGCCGGTCATAGATAGATGGACTCCCATTTCCTTTCGTCCCCCATATAAGATTGAAATATTGCCAAGTCGTAGGGATAAAGGATAACCATACATTCCGATATCCATTTCGGTAAAATCATCTGGATTAAGGAGTAAAACTTCTTCAATGACTTGTCGTTCGGTGAGGTTTTGAAAAGTAACACCAAGCCAGTCACAGCAAGCGATTAAGCCAGTTGGTTTCGTACGTTCTGCCCCCGTGTTACTAGACGGGGGTGCTAGCGTTCTGGTTGACATCGGAACGCTCCTTTCCGTGCTTGTTCTTTTTTTAAAAGAATAGAGTGACATCATGAAGGGTTCTTTGTAAGAATGATGATTGTTACAGTCTGCTGTAGGTATCATGCATTCCAAAGGCATCAAGGGGGATAAAAAAAGAAGAACGCTTTTTTGATCCTAAAAACACCCTTGACTCCTTTTCCATTCCTGATCTGGGCTGTTCAAGACGCTAAGCCATAGAGCGCTTAGCGCCTCTTTTTCACACAAACTTAAACGGTTATCATTACTGGAACCACCTATTTCATTACATCGCCTTTTTCATAAGCCATCCAACGCTCAAAATCATGTGTGATTCCACTTTTATACTTGCATCTAAAGTAACAACAGACCCAATAACCTCGGTAGTCATGGAATAGATCCTGTTGAAAGATCATTTCATTTGAACACTTAGGACAGTTCACAATGTCATCTCCCTTGTTTTTGGTTAGATTACCAACCGTAATGACCTTCTAATTCCCGATCATTTCCCCAACCAGTAGGGCTTTCTCTACGATCCCAACCATAATCAACTTTTAGAGCTGCTTCATCGTTCTCTTTCAATTCATCAAAGACAGAGCCATTAAGCCAACCTAACATCATCGACACCAACCTTTCAGAACCATTGATTTGTAAGACGGGATATCAAATGGGTATATGTTTTTGTGATGCATCTTCTCTTGCCAGCGGTATAACTTCTCTTTATCTAAGGCTGGGATTCCTTTTCCCTTCGGACAGTCTCCCAGCCAGATAGAGATTAAAGACCTGTTTCGATGGTTGTTCCAAGTTCATTTGTTTTCGGGTTCGCTGGCTTTTGTTGTGGTAACGTTTCTTGCATGTTTTTTTCTTGCGTTGCTAGGCTACTTCTTTGTTGTTCAAGATCATCAAGGAATTTAGACTGGGCATAATCTGGAAAGCGGAATAATTCGATTCTCCCGTCACCGATACAGGCATACCCGTGACCGAGTGTGACGGAATCAAGTTGTTTCGACTTATCTCTTCCAAATGCCATTTCAAGCGCCGTTTCGGAACCACCAAGCACAATTTTAGCGGTTAGGTTGTCGCGAATGACGGTTGGCATAAAGGTGCTGTCTGGACGTTGAAAGATCATTACCAATTGGACACCTGCGGCACGACCTCGCAAGGAGATATCGCGAATTAAACCTAAAATTCGGTCTCTTTCGGATTCACCGGTTTCTTTATCCTTTTTTGTGGATAGAGCTTCCAGTAGATAGATGGCTTCATCAATAACGAGGAAATAGGGTTTTTCATTGATCTGGGAATAGTGGTTTTTTCGCTGTGTTTCCATGGTTTTAAAGCGCTGGTCTACTTCTGTTTGGGCTTCCTCGACTAAACGGATAAATCCTGACGTATCTGTTGCGACATCAAAGCCAAGGTCTTGCAGATGAGTAAATTCAACTTGTTTTCCGTCGGCTACTTTAACGATCCACTCTGATCGCAGTTGAACCAATAGGTTACGGATGAAAGTACTCTTACCTGTTCCTGTCGGTCCAATGATTAAGGCATGGGGGAAGTGTTCAAAATCCCAGACGAGTTTTCCACCCGTTGCATAGCCAAGCGCTAAATTGTGATCGGTGTCGGTTTTGTATGTTACAGAATTGGCTTGAATTTCTCCATACTGCAAAGTGATTTCTACTATTCCGCGGCTAATTTGAAAGGAGACGAGCGAACAGCCCAGGGAGTGCGCAAATGCATTTACTTTTCGTTCCCATTCTTGCTCGGTTTGACCAGGTATCATTTTGAATTCGATGTAGATATTCACTTTATCTTTGTGGATTTGGGCACAGGGGTAATGGAGGATTTCTTGTCGACGCGTTCGCCCCTCGGAACCTGTGATCTCTCGATGCTCTTTTTTAACCAATCCTGCATGGAGAAGGGTTTCCCGCAGTCGTTTTGACACCTGTCTTGAAAGTAGGTGGTGACGAAATTGTCCCCAAAAGAGTTGATGAACGGAATGAACAGCTTTTCTGCTATCTGGAAAAGTACTGATGATCGCTATGGATGAATAGGAGATGAATGAGATAGCACCTGCTGTGCTTCGATCACTGATAATCGCCAGTGGGAGAATGAGTGGAGCCAGCCACGGTGTGATCCCGTAGCTTAGCCACCCCATGAAACGGAAGACACCCGGTTTTTTCTGATAAAATGTAATGGTTTTCATAGGGAATCCTCCTTATCTGTACCAATTTGCATGTTTCTTACAGTAAAAGTCACCGAAAACCTTATATTCACCATCCACTTTTTTTCCTTCATTTGCACAATCCGGACAATACTTTCTTAAGGCATCATCCATTCCATCCTTTTTACTTTTAGACCAAAACATGTTTTCCACTCCTTATATCCAAAAGTTTTTCTTTCTTCTGACATCTTTGATTTCACGATGTGTATAAGCGGCTAACTTCCCCTCGCCTTCTTTTTTCCAGTAATCGTACTCTTTTTCTAGCTTTTCTAACTTCTTTTCTCGTCTGTCTTCTCTTTGATCTTTACTAAACCAGCCCATTTTAACGCCTCCTCAGGATAATTGAATTTATCTGGCAATGGCTTGCGTATTTCCCATGGAACTACGGGGTTTACTCAGAAACTGAACTTCTTCGGCTACAATGTCTGTGTTGTATTTGGTTTCACCTGTTGCTTTGTCTGGGTACTTGGAAACGCTGATCCGACCCATAATGGAAATGAGAGAACCTTTGACCAGATGTGCGCATCGTTCAGCTTGATTAGACCATAGCTTTATTGAGATGAAATCGGAGGTCATTTCTTTTTTCTTGCGGTCATAGTAGCCATCTACGGCTAGTGTGAGAAACATAAATGGCTTTCCTTTACCCGTCTTGTGTAACTTTGGATCCCTTACGACACGACCAATGAGGTTAACTTGATTCATTTTGTCATTCCTCCTATTTTTCACTTTTTAATGTGGCTAACTTTAACAACATGTTGAAGGTTAAACATCCCATCATCAAAAACTAAGTTACCGGAATAGCCATTCTTAGAGATCAATTTCAATACTTGAGTAGCTTGGTTCCCTGAAAGCCTAACAACATCGCCAGTGGCAAAGTGGAGTAATACACTCTTTATCTCATCCAAACTCCTCACATCCCTATTTGTTTGGTTCGGAATCTTACTCAAACTAATCTGATGAAACTTCAACTTTTGCACCTTCACGCAGCAAACCTTTTACCTTTTCTACCGCTTGATCCAAATTTCTTGCATAGATGGTTAGCTCCAGCGAATCTAATTCTGTCATGAACACGAATTGATTGCCTATCATGTTTGATAGATGCCATTTCATCACTTACCACCACCCCTTGCTACGACCATCTACATAGACTTGCTTCTTAGAGCAGTCGCGCGCTTTCAGATATTCTTTTTGAGCTTTTCTTTTCTTCCCTAACTGTTCATACCGTTCCATTTCTTCATAATGGTAATCTGCCATATGACCTAATTGTTTGATTTTTTTCTTGCCTTCTGCTTCTGTGCCTTCCCAAAACCAACCCATTTTAACTCCTCCTTAATTGATTTCACATTGCGCGTTCATCCTGTAAGATGGTTCACTTCACATCCGTTTTGAAGTTGCTGATCCAACCATTGTTCGAGCTGTCGTCGTGG
Organism: Polycladospora coralii; assembly: GCF_014773435.2. Taxonomy (GTDB): domain Bacteria; phylum Bacillota; class Bacilli; order Thermoactinomycetales; family Thermoactinomycetaceae; genus Polycladospora; species Polycladospora coralii. Next base: position 505,131 of record NZ_JACXAG020000002.1, read on the forward strand.
GATTAATTTTCGATGACCGATATCTACTACAGGGAAGTCTGGACGATGTAAAAGGTCGTACAGCTTAGAGCGGCTAATACCTAGAATCTTTGCGGTTTGTTCTACACTGTAAGTTAATGATTCGGATGAAGGCTGTTCCATTCTTTGCGTTAGTTGGAGTACTTTTTCATTTAGATCAGCTAAAGATCTAAGAAGAGAAAGAAATGATTCTTGATGCATTGAAAAACCTCCTTATCGAATTAATTGTTTACCGACTGTTATTAAATCCATTTGTGTGTATTTAGTACAAAAAATGCTCTTGATATGTTCAACTGGTATATACCTCTTTAATCAAACTATACCAAAGATATATACCATAGTCAATGATTTTTTTTGATTTTTTTGGTAAGATATTTATAACATCTTTGGTATCGACCACTTAGGTTTTACTGGTTTTGATTCTGGGAGGGAATAACAGTGGAAAAAAACACAAAAATTGATGAGGTTGTAGAAACCTTACGCCAGCGAATTATAGAGGGGATATATGTTGCTGGTAAAAAATTACCATCAGAAAGGGAATTGTCACAAGAACTAGGAGTGAGTAGAGGTACAATACGAGGCTCTCTTTTAAGGCTTCAAGCAGCTGGTTTAATTGACATAGTTCCTCGAGGAGGAGTTTTTGTACGCTCTAATATTTCAAAGCTGATAATAGGACAGCTTGATTTGCCAATAGCAGAAGGGTTGGAATTAAAAAGAGCAGGTTCATTTGTTCAAGAAATGAAAAATAAAGGTAGAGACGTCTTGGTGCGTTTTTTGGTGCCATCTACGATTATGACACTTGGAGATCAACTTGGAGAAAAAATGAAAAAAGATTCAAATGAGGAGGTCTTGCGCCGTTACAGGGTACATCTTGTAGATCGAATACCATATCGGATTCTGGATAGTTATTATCTGGCAGAATATTTAGGTGATCTTGTAGGACAAGACAATAATTACATTCCTCTTTTTAAGTGGCTTAGAGAAAATAAGGGGATAAAAGCAAACCGGGCTTTCGAGAAAATTTCATGCAGGATGCCAACTATGGAAGAGGCAGAGATACTTAATATTGCAAGGAATCAGCCGGTTGTAGAATTGGATAGATGGGTGTGGGGAGAGAAAGAAGTTGACAGAGAAGAAGTCTTATTTGAATACACAAGAATGATAGCTGATGCTTCACGTCATGATTTTACTTATTCTTACACCATTGAGGAGGAGGCAAGTGTTTGATGAATGAAAAAGATAAAAAAGAGATAATTCAAGAAGTAATATTAACACTTTCAAAAAAACACCGTATATCGTGGGCTTCAGATTTTCACGCGTTTGAAAAAGGTAGACAATTAACTCTTGCTGGGGTAACCTTTGATAATTTTCCTAAAGGACCTAATACAAAAAGAACGGATGGGGATGTAGTAGCACATGCAATAGTGATGGCTCTTGGTTCTGCAACTAAAACCGGAGATATTGATGATTGGTTTCCAGATGAGGGGGAAACTGGTATAAAGTCTATTGAATATTTAACTAGTATGAGAAAACGTTTGATAGAGCCGAAAAATCTAATTATTGGGCAGGTTGATGTGACAATAATTTGCGGCGAGTATCCCCGAATGAAGAAAAAAGTTCCATTGATGGAACAGAACATTGCACAAGGACTTGGAATTAATTTAGAACAAGTTCATTTAAAAGTTTCAAGCATGGATGGAAATGATGAGTTTGCCCGATTGGAAGGAATAGAAGCTAGAGTGATTGTCAGCCTATGGGAAGATTTTATGTAATCCTCTGTTTGCAAACAAATTGCAAACACAAGACACAAACAAGAAGAGTGTTTCTAATCAAATAGAACACTCTTCTTTTGATTTTTATACACATTGGACATTATTACGCACTATGAATTGAAGGTCTTATATATTGACACGGTAGAGGTCGCTGGTTCGATCCCAGTACTGCCCACCAGTCGGAAATCTTGCAGATGCAAGGTTTTTTTATGTTTTGGGATTTGAGAAACAGATGTGAAAATGGGATATTGCAAACAGATTGCAAACGTCTAGTTAAATTTTTTCATTTTCCCGATCGCGAAGCAACATTTTTTCAAATCGGTCTACAGCTTCTTGTTGCATATTAGGTAAAACATGACTGTAAATATCCATGGTAATTCGAGTATTTGAATGACCTAACCTCTCTGAAACGATTTTGGGATGTTCTCCCTGTTTCAACATCAGTGTAGCATGTGTATGGCGTAAATCATGAAAACGAATATTGGGTAGACCTGATACTTTTAATATTCTCTTAAAGCTTCTAACTAGGTTAGTGGGATCAACTGGAGTTCCAAAAGAAGTTGCTATGATCAATCCATTATCTTGATAGGCTTCACCAGCTTGTGATTTTTCTTGATTTTGAACCTTCTTATGATCTTTTAATACCTGCATAATCATAGATGGTAAAGTGATTAATCTAACACTCCCGTTTGTTTTTGGTTCTTGCAGTGTGGGTTTTCCCTTGACTAAAACTAGATTTTTGCGGATGCTTGCAGTGTTTGTTTCCATATTAATATCTTTCCAGCGAAGTCCTAGTATTTCACCTCTCCTAAGTCCCGTAGTGATAGCGAAAACAAATGCAATGTAAAGTCTATCATCTTTTGAATGTGTTAAAAATTGTTTCACCTCTTCAATCTCAAAAGTAGTAATTTCTTTCTTTCGAACCTTTGGGGGTTCTGTGAGTAATGCTACATTACGGGTTAGCAATTGCCATTTTACTGCGTGACCTAGTGCTCTCCTTAAAACAGAATGAATACGTTGGATGTAAGCTGGTGATACACCACCATTCCCATCAATTCTACCCTTTTCCAACATGTTATTGTAAAATCGTTGTATATGTGGAGCCTGTAGTTGTTCTAATGTTATAGCCCCAAGTGATGGAATAATGTGAGTTCTTATAAGAGTGGAATACAACTGGAAAGTAGTTGGTCCAACGGATCCTTTTGCATAATCTTGTAACCAGTTGTCTAGGTATTCGCTAAACGTTAGTTTTGACGAAGAAATAAACGTACCCTTATCTAATTCATTCATTTTATTAATCATTTCTTTTTCCGCTTCTTTTTTAGTGCTAAATCCTGAAAACCATTTTTGTTTTCGTTTTCCTGTTTTCGGATCTCGACCAATATCTAATACAAAACACCACTTCTTTCCTCGCTTACGGACGTGACCTCTCATCTTTTTATTCCTCCAATTATCCTGATAAGGTTGTCGTTTTTTGGTATTGCCTAATCATCGCTTGATCTCGTGGTTTCAGCCTACTCATACCGTCCTGGATCAAATCATATATAGCGGACATTTCGCCATCCATAGCACGAATGACCACTGCAAGTGTTGGGGCAACCTGTTTCCTCATCCAGGTTAAGCGTTTCTCAACACTCGCCTCCATTTCGTTATTTTGTTTCAAAGCAAGCGGTTCTACATTTCGTAAAAAGTGTTCCCACCACTTTACTACTGGCCAGCGTCTTTTGTTTGAGTCTGTCTTTTGTTTGACAACAAACCGTAAGTAGTATTTCAAGATTCCTTTAATGATTGTTCCGATCTCAATGTCGTTTGCGATTAAACCAGCGATTGTTTGCGCTCTTTCTTTTCTTGATTGAATTTCCGTTCGGTTCCATATTTCGGGGACCGTATCAGGATTTACACCTTCACGCCCTAATTGTTCTAGTGCTTTGTTATACATTCGAATAATGATAAGAGAAGTTGATGCTCCAAAATAAACTGTCTCACCAGATGTTGATCCATCCCCGATTTTAACTTGTTCTATCCGTTTGGCTGACCTAAATCGAGAAACCAGTTCATTTCGCTTTACCTTTGCAATCACCTGATTAATCGACCAACAACCCATGTGATCATCTAACGCGATATCTAAACGGGAGAATTGCGCCTCGACCGCGAGCATGACACCAAATAAAGCTTTCCAAGGCACTTTTCCGATGTTTTCATATTCACGGCAACCCTTGCCGGTCATAGATAGATGGACTCCCATTTCCTTTCGTCCCCCATATAAGATTGAAATATTGCCAAGTCGTAGGGATAAAGGATAACCATACATTCCGATATCCATTTCGGTAAAATCATCTGGATTAAGGAGTAAAACTTCTTCAATGACTTGTCGTTCGGTGAGGTTTTGAAAAGTAACACCAAGCCAGTCACAGCAAGCGATTAAGCCAGTTGGTTTCGTACGTTCTGCCCCCGTGTTACTAGACGGGGGTGCTAGCGTTCTGGTTGACATCGGAACGCTCCTTTCCGTGCTTGTTCTTTTTTTAAAAGAATAGAGTGACATCATGAAGGGTTCTTTGTAAGAATGATGATTGTTACAGTCTGCTGTAGGTATCATGCATTCCAAAGGCATCAAGGGGGATAAAAAAAGAAGAACGCTTTTTTGATCCTAAAAACACCCTTGACTCCTTTTCCATTCCTGATCTGGGCTGTTCAAGACGCTAAGCCATAGAGCGCTTAGCGCCTCTTTTTCACACAAACTTAAACGGTTATCATTACTGGAACCACCTATTTCATTACATCGCCTTTTTCATAAGCCATCCAACGCTCAAAATCATGTGTGATTCCACTTTTATACTTGCATCTAAAGTAACAACAGACCCAATAACCTCGGTAGTCATGGAATAGATCCTGTTGAAAGATCATTTCATTTGAACACTTAGGACAGTTCACAATGTCATCTCCCTTGTTTTTGGTTAGATTACCAACCGTAATGACCTTCTAATTCCCGATCATTTCCCCAACCAGTAGGGCTTTCTCTACGATCCCAACCATAATCAACTTTTAGAGCTGCTTCATCGTTCTCTTTCAATTCATCAAAGACAGAGCCATTAAGCCAACCTAACATCATCGACACCAACCTTTCAGAACCATTGATTTGTAAGACGGGATATCAAATGGGTATATGTTTTTGTGATGCATCTTCTCTTGCCAGCGGTATAACTTCTCTTTATCTAAGGCTGGGATTCCTTTTCCCTTCGGACAGTCTCCCAGCCAGATAGAGATTAAAGACCTGTTTCGATGGTTGTTCCAAGTTCATTTGTTTTCGGGTTCGCTGGCTTTTGTTGTGGTAACGTTTCTTGCATGTTTTTTTCTTGCGTTGCTAGGCTACTTCTTTGTTGTTCAAGATCATCAAGGAATTTAGACTGGGCATAATCTGGAAAGCGGAATAATTCGATTCTCCCGTCACCGATACAGGCATACCCGTGACCGAGTGTGACGGAATCAAGTTGTTTCGACTTATCTCTTCCAAATGCCATTTCAAGCGCCGTTTCGGAACCACCAAGCACAATTTTAGCGGTTAGGTTGTCGCGAATGACGGTTGGCATAAAGGTGCTGTCTGGACGTTGAAAGATCATTACCAATTGGACACCTGCGGCACGACCTCGCAAGGAGATATCGCGAATTAAACCTAAAATTCGGTCTCTTTCGGATTCACCGGTTTCTTTATCCTTTTTTGTGGATAGAGCTTCCAGTAGATAGATGGCTTCATCAATAACGAGGAAATAGGGTTTTTCATTGATCTGGGAATAGTGGTTTTTTCGCTGTGTTTCCATGGTTTTAAAGCGCTGGTCTACTTCTGTTTGGGCTTCCTCGACTAAACGGATAAATCCTGACGTATCTGTTGCGACATCAAAGCCAAGGTCTTGCAGATGAGTAAATTCAACTTGTTTTCCGTCGGCTACTTTAACGATCCACTCTGATCGCAGTTGAACCAATAGGTTACGGATGAAAGTACTCTTACCTGTTCCTGTCGGTCCAATGATTAAGGCATGGGGGAAGTGTTCAAAATCCCAGACGAGTTTTCCACCCGTTGCATAGCCAAGCGCTAAATTGTGATCGGTGTCGGTTTTGTATGTTACAGAATTGGCTTGAATTTCTCCATACTGCAAAGTGATTTCTACTATTCCGCGGCTAATTTGAAAGGAGACGAGCGAACAGCCCAGGGAGTGCGCAAATGCATTTACTTTTCGTTCCCATTCTTGCTCGGTTTGACCAGGTATCATTTTGAATTCGATGTAGATATTCACTTTATCTTTGTGGATTTGGGCACAGGGGTAATGGAGGATTTCTTGTCGACGCGTTCGCCCCTCGGAACCTGTGATCTCTCGATGCTCTTTTTTAACCAATCCTGCATGGAGAAGGGTTTCCCGCAGTCGTTTTGACACCTGTCTTGAAAGTAGGTGGTGACGAAATTGTCCCCAAAAGAGTTGATGAACGGAATGAACAGCTTTTCTGCTATCTGGAAAAGTACTGATGATCGCTATGGATGAATAGGAGATGAATGAGATAGCACCTGCTGTGCTTCGATCACTGATAATCGCCAGTGGGAGAATGAGTGGAGCCAGCCACGGTGTGATCCCGTAGCTTAGCCACCCCATGAAACGGAAGACACCCGGTTTTTTCTGATAAAATGTAATGGTTTTCATAGGGAATCCTCCTTATCTGTACCAATTTGCATGTTTCTTACAGTAAAAGTCACCGAAAACCTTATATTCACCATCCACTTTTTTTCCTTCATTTGCACAATCCGGACAATACTTTCTTAAGGCATCATCCATTCCATCCTTTTTACTTTTAGACCAAAACATGTTTTCCACTCCTTATATCCAAAAGTTTTTCTTTCTTCTGACATCTTTGATTTCACGATGTGTATAAGCGGCTAACTTCCCCTCGCCTTCTTTTTTCCAGTAATCGTACTCTTTTTCTAGCTTTTCTAACTTCTTTTCTCGTCTGTCTTCTCTTTGATCTTTACTAAACCAGCCCATTTTAACGCCTCCTCAGGATAATTGAATTTATCTGGCAATGGCTTGCGTATTTCCCATGGAACTACGGGGTTTACTCAGAAACTGAACTTCTTCGGCTACAATGTCTGTGTTGTATTTGGTTTCACCTGTTGCTTTGTCTGGGTACTTGGAAACGCTGATCCGACCCATAATGGAAATGAGAGAACCTTTGACCAGATGTGCGCATCGTTCAGCTTGATTAGACCATAGCTTTATTGAGATGAAATCGGAGGTCATTTCTTTTTTCTTGCGGTCATAGTAGCCATCTACGGCTAGTGTGAGAAACATAAATGGCTTTCCTTTACCCGTCTTGTGTAACTTTGGATCCCTTACGACACGACCAATGAGGTTAACTTGATTCATTTTGTCATTCCTCCTATTTTTCACTTTTTAATGTGGCTAACTTTAACAACATGTTGAAGGTTAAACATCCCATCATCAAAAACTAAGTTACCGGAATAGCCATTCTTAGAGATCAATTTCAATACTTGAGTAGCTTGGTTCCCTGAAAGCCTAACAACATCGCCAGTGGCAAAGTGGAGTAATACACTCTTTATCTCATCCAAACTCCTCACATCCCTATTTGTTTGGTTCGGAATCTTACTCAAACTAATCTGATGAAACTTCAACTTTTGCACCTTCACGCAGCAAACCTTTTACCTTTTCTACCGCTTGATCCAAATTTCTTGCATAGATGGTTAGCTCCAGCGAATCTAATTCTGTCATGAACACGAATTGATTGCCTATCATGTTTGATAGATGCCATTTCATCACTTACCACCACCCCTTGCTACGACCATCTACATAGACTTGCTTCTTAGAGCAGTCGCGCGCTTTCAGATATTCTTTTTGAGCTTTTCTTTTCTTCCCTAACTGTTCATACCGTTCCATTTCTTCATAATGGTAATCTGCCATATGACCTAATTGTTTGATTTTTTTCTTGCCTTCTGCTTCTGTGCCTTCCCAAAACCAACCCATTTTAACTCCTCCTTAATTGATTTCACATTGCGCGTTCATCCTGTAAGATGGTTCACTTCACATCCGTTTTGAAGTTGCTGATCCAACCATTGTTCGAGCTGTCGTCGTGGGATTAATTTTCGATGACCGATATCTACTACAGGGAAGTCTGGACGATGTAAAAGGTCGTACAGCTTAGAGCGGCTAATACCTAGAATCTTTGCGGTTTGTTCTACACTGTAAGTTAATGATTCGGATGAAGGCTGTTCCATTCTTTGCGTTAGTTGGAGTACTTTTTCATTTAGATCAGCTAAAGATCTAAGAAGAGAAAGAAATGATTCTTGATGCATTGAAAAACCTCCTTATCGAATTAATTGTTTACCGACTGTTATTAAATCCATTTGTGTGTATTTAGTACAAAAAATGCTCTTGATATGTTCAACTGGTATATACCTCTTTAATCAAACTATACCAAAGATATATACCATAGTCAATGATTTTTTTTGATTTTTTTGGTAAGATATTTATAACATCTTTGGTATCGACCACTTAGGTTTTACTGGTTTTGATTCTGGGAGGGAATAACAGTGGAAAAAAACACAAAAATTGATGAGGTTGTAGAAACCTTACGCCAGCGAATTATAGAGGGGATATATGTTGCTGGTAAAAAATTACCATCAGAAAGGGAATTGTCACAAGAACTAGGAGTGAGTAGAGGTACAATACGAGGCTCTCTTTTAAGGCTTCAAGCAGCTGGTTTAATTGACATAGTTCCTCGAGGAGGAGTTTTTGTACGCTCTAATATTTCAAAGCTGATAATAGGACAGCTTGATTTGCCAATAGCAGAAGGGTTGGAATTAAAAAGAGCAGGTTCATTTGTTCAAGAAATGAAAAATAAAGGTAGAGACGTCTTGGTGCGTTTTTTGGTGCCATCTACGATTATGACACTTGGAGATCAACTTGGAGAAAAAATGAAAAAAGATTCAAATGAGGAGGTCTTGCGCCGTTACAGGGTACATCTTGTAGATCGAATACCATATCGGATTCTGGATAGTTATTATCTGGCAGAATATTTAGGTGATCTTGTAGGACAAGACAATAATTACATTCCTCTTTTTAAGTGGCTTAGAGAAAATAAGGGGATAAAAGCAAACCGGGCTTTCGAGAAAATTTCATGCAGGATGCCAACTATGGAAGAGGCAGAGATACTTAATATTGCAAGGAATCAGCCGGTTGTAGAATTGGATAGATGGGTGTGGGGAGAGAAAGAAGTTGACAGAGAAGAAGTCTTATTTGAATACACAAGAATGATAGCTGATGCTTCACGTCATGATTTTACTTATTCTTACACCATTGAGGAGGAGGCAAGTGTTTGATGAATGAAAAAGATAAAAAAGAGATAATTCAAGAAGTAATATTAACACTTTCAAAAAAACACCGTATATCGTGGGCTTCAGATTTTCACGCGTTTGAAAAAGGTAGACAATTAACTCTTGCTGGGGTAACCTTTGATAATTTTCCTAAAGGACCTAATACAAAAAGAACGGATGGGGATGTAGTAGCACATGCAATAGTGATGGCTCTTGGTTCTGCAACTAAAACCGGAGATATTGATGATTGGTTTCCAGATGAGGGGGAAACTGGTATAAAGTCTATTGAATATTTAACTAGTATGAGAAAACGTTTGATAGAGCCGAAAAATCTAATTATTGGGCAGGTTGATGTGACAATAATTTGCGGCGAGTATCCCCGAATGAAGAAAAAAGTTCCATTGATGGAACAGAACATTGCACAAGGACTTGGAATTAATTTAGAACAAGTTCATTTAAAAGTTTCAAGCATGGATGGAAATGATGAGTTTGCCCGATTGGAAGGAATAGAAGCTAGAGTGATTGTCAGCCTATGGGAAGATTTTATGTAATCCTCTGTTTGCAAACAAATTGCAAACACAAGACACAAACAAGAAGAGTGTTTCTAATCAAATAGAACACTCTTCTTTTGATTTTTATACACATTGGACATTATTACGCACTATGAATTGAAGGTCTTATATATTGACACGGTAGAGGTCGCTGGTTCGATCCCAGTACTGCCCACCAGTCGGAAATCTTGCAGATGCAAGGTTTTTTTGTGTTTTGGGGCAAATAAAATCGATATCATTCGTAATCAAGTTGATCGTCACCCCACTGCTATGGATTTCGTGCTGGTGATCTGCGGTGATCAACAAGATGTCTTGGTATTTCTCCTTTCGTAGATGGCACATGGTCACCATTTCCAAGACGAGTCTCACGATGAACAAAATCGACAGGAGGAAGATGATCAAAGCTTAGGGGTGCGATTTTCGTATCAGGATGTATTGGAAATGGGTTGTATAGACGATAGATATTAGCTAAGGAAGTTTGATGAATTAAATGAAACGTGTCGATTAGCCGAAGTGAGGATTTATATAGCAAAATCAACACGCTGTATGCTTGTGTAATAACTAATCAACTTTATTTGATTTATGTCTTGACTAATCAATAATTTTTGATGTATATTTATATCAATAAAAGTTGATTTAAAAAACACCAAAGGAGCGTTTAATCATGACTTTAAAGCCGCATGTAGCCGTAAATGTAAAGCAATTAGATCAATCGATCCATTTTTATACCCATCTTTTTGGAGTAGATCCTGTCAAAGTGAAGCCTCAATATGCTAAATTTGATTTACAAGCACCACCTCTAAACTTCACCTTGAATGAAGGCGGAGAAGTTTCAGGAGGGATTAATCACTTGGGTATTCAAGTTTCTTCTACAGAGGAGGTTTTACAAGCTAAGGAGCGATTGCAAGAATCTGGGGTGGCAACATTTGATGAGATGAATACGAATTGTTGTTATGCGCGGCAAGATAAAATCTGGGTTACGAGTCCAGATGGTCATGAGTGGGAAGTATTTACGGTACTAGAAGATATAGAACATAAAGAATCATCATCTTGCTGTACGTAATGGGATGAGGGATTCAGATGAACACTGGAGGTTTTTCAGATGGCTCTAACAATTGAACAACTCGCACTTGTAGCTAAAGCATTGAGTGATCCTATCCGCCTTCGCATCTTGGATTTGGTTAAAGCAGGATATGATGAGCTATCAGCTTCGCCCCCAGTTGCTTGTTGCAGTGGAGGAGTTTGTGTTTGTGATATTCAGGATGCCTTAGATATGGCACAATCTAAAGTTTCCTATCACTTAAGAGAGCTCAAGCAGGCAGGCTTGCTTCATGAAACGAAACAAGGAAAGTGGAATTTTTATTCGATCAATAGCCAGACGCTAGATGCATTTCTACAAAACATGCATATGCGCTATGTGAAGGATGATGAGCGTGAATCTAATCCATAAGGTTTAGGTTCGAGAGGTAACTCCAAATGATCTTCATGCGATATGATCTATCTACAACCAAGGAATAGAAGGTCGAATTGCCACTTTGGAGGTAGGACCCCAATCATTCGGTGACATAAAGAAGTGGTTCGAGGGACGCGAAGATCGATATGCCATTCTTGTTGTGTATTTGGAAGAAGAGATAGTGGGCTTCGCATCACGCAATCCTTACGCTCATCGTTTTGCTTATCGTGTTGGCTCTTAACTTTTACGAGTATTACACTTTCATAAGCTCGTATTATTCGCGGTCTAAAATTATATCGTAAAGTAGGATTTCGAGAAGTTGGTGTTTTCCATAATCAAGGAGTAGTAGATGGACCGTTTGTTAATGTAATGGCATTGGAAAAAGTCTTATAATGAGAGCAAGCATCCTTTCGTAAAAGAGGAGGCTTGCTTTCTTTATATTGTAGCGGTTGCGAATGGTTGGTTACGTGTTTTGATTTGATGGCGTACTTGCTGAAACACTACCCCTTTTTCTTCTGATGTATCTGCTACTCTAGCAGGATCTTCAATTCCCCAGTGGTGGAGTAATCGGGCATTTATCATTCGCATCGCCACAAGCACGGATGAATGATGTCAAAGGCTTGGATGGAAATATCGATTCTTTGATGTTTTAAGTCTTGGCTGAAACGAGTGTGTATATGATCAAAGTTGATTAAAATCTTGTAAAAGCTTTTCCTTTGCAAATTGATAGAGGTTCACATCATTTTGGTTCTTACTTTGGAGGTGTGAAATAAGATCAGATGACATTTCTCTTCTCAATTTATCTGAATGACCTGGATTTAAATGTGGGAACGTGTTTATTTTCCAATTAAATCGTTTCTTCATTAATTTAAAAGATTCAGCGTACCTATCTGTCACGCCAACAACAGCATACTTGTGTAGGATGTTTTCCTTAGCTTCTTTTAAAGCAGTGTTTGACTTCCCTGAGATCATGTAGGTTTGAAGGTTCTCCCTACAGTGTTTAGTATAGACAAATTGTTCGAATGTCATATGTGAAGGTATGCGTCTTTGTCTTTGGAAAGCAAGGTATAATGATAATATCTGATCTACAGGATTTCGAACCATGGCTAGATACGTGATAGGTCGTTCAGTGGTTACTAACGCTAATGCTGGTTTGTTCAGATGAGGGAATGTGATGCCATAACCGAAATGACCACTTATACATTTGATTTTGGGTAGCACATGATTAATTCGATTCCCAATCTGTTGCGTATCCCTAAAATGTACACCATGATCGTTGTATAAAAATAATGCCTGTGCTTTATATTCTCTTTCTAATAATGTTCGTAATGTTGTACCGCCTGTTTTGGGGATATGCGTGAACAAAATAAGCTCTTGCTTGTGTCCAACAGACATATATAACCCTCTTTCCTAGTATACGGCTTCTATAAATATCGTATGAGGAAAAAGTAGGAAAGGTACGCCTTTCTTTGGTAGATAGCGTCTGGTCATTAATATAATCTGATGTACAACTGAGGATAATCTACCACAAGTCCAGACTGATCTACTATAATTTCGGATGAAAACCCACTCGTATAAGAGAGATAAGCATAAGTAATCGGACAGTTTTGTGCTCCTAGGTGATGATACTGTTGCTTTGCGGGTACAATTTGACCTGAGATAACGTCAATATAGACAACCTGAATGTCTGCACTTTGATGTGGATACAGGTTGAGTCGTCTGATTGGGAGCGTATTTGTAAAGGGTGTACAAGATAGATCGATGTCGATGCATTCGCTTAGATGTGGTAGGGGTTGTCCATGACCATCAGTCCAGCTCCCGTTTCCATTCGACTGTAAATGAAAGAGGGTTTCCTGCTCAGATCGAACTTTACATTCTAGAACCTGCCAATCCTTATTGAGGTGGATTTGATAGTGTATGTAGAGTGGCTTATCTTCTTCAACACCAATGATAATGCTTTCGATTAAGATGTGATCAGGATGCTCTGTTAAGGACAGAGATTCAATCGTTTGACCACTTGCGGATTTCCAAATGACTTTTTTGGTCATTTTACACACCTTCTTTATTTTCAAAAAGTTTTCTTATATTATACTGTAGGAAGTACAAAAAGTAATGCTTCTGTTAAATGGATTGGAAAGGATGAAAATATGAATCGAGTGGCGTTATTTATACCGATCATTGGCGGAATTTGTGTAGCTTTTCAAGCAGGCGTAAACGGGGCGTTGGGGAGGAAGATCGGTACTGTAGAAGGGGCATTTATCTCATTTTTTGTCGGAGCATTTACTTTGTTGATAGCGATGTTAGTCATTGGCAAGGGGGATGTGATGCGTGTTTTTACAGTTCCCAAATGGCAATTATTAGGTGGAGTGCTAGGTTCAATTTATGTTGTATGTATGGTGATTGCAACTCCACGCATTGGCGTTGCTTCCGCTATCGTGGCACTCATTTTTGGACAAGTCGTAGCGAGTATGATTATTGACCATTTTGGATTGATCTCCGGTCAAGCGATTCCCATCAGTGGAAAACGGATTCTGGGTGTGCTCCTGTTAGGTGTTGCCATGTATCTATTTTATAATGGAGACTGAGAGGTGGATTGTTATTGGATTTTATACAAGAAACAGATAAAGGAAGATATATTCCTCATCCGATTTTAGCGATATTTCTGATTTTTTCATTCTTTATGATGAGCGAATTTGTAGTTATACTTTTAAATGAATGGGTCTCACCCATTTTTTATGAAAATATGTTGGTTTACTTTTTAAGTAGCTTTATCAGTTTGATGATTATCCTCTTTGTATGGGTTAGATTTATAGAGAGAAGGTCACTAGTTACACTTGGACTAGCAAATGAACGGATACTTTTCTTATACGGTAAAGGGGTTTTAATTGGTTTTTTATATTTAAGTATATGCGTTTTGATCCTATGGTCATTTGGGTATCTCGATCTGTCCTTTAGTCTCTCACAGCCAGGTGTTTTCCTGATACTACCGCTATTTGTTTTTATGATTCAAGCCGCTACAGAAGAAATATTAGTCAGAGGATGGCTTTTCCCCGTTCTTGCCAAGCGGATGCCTATTCTTGTAGGTGCAGTCATTTCAAGTCTCTTTTTTGTCGTGGCACATGTGTTAAATCCTAACTTCACATGGATATCTGCGCTAAATATTTTTTTGTTTGGTATGTATGCTGTCGCTTATACACTAAAGGAAGGCGGCATATGGGGAATTTGTGGCTGGCATATGGTTTGGAATTTTGCGCAAATCGCTCTATTTGGGATTCCAGTGAGTGGGATTACACCTTTTTTTGATTCCGTGTTATTTGCGTCTGTTGAAGGACCGGATTACATGAGTGGCGGTAACTTTGGTGTAGAAGGGAGTATCGTCTTATCAATCGTGTTAGGAATTGCAACATTGTACCAATGGATCTATAAAAAATAGTCGTTTTAATTAACCAAGATACACGACGCTTTATATAGTGAAATCATGAAAATCGTTACGACAAAAAATGGAATATGAAGACGGTGGCGTCAGATTTTGTTATAATAAAAACGAATCTGATGAAAACGATACGGATATGAAGAGGATGATGTTATGGACACGAATTCCAAATATGATTTACGAGAGTGGAAGAAAAAGCTTGCTAATTTTGAGCGACCTCGTATTTCAAAGAGTGTATGGCAACTTGTCAATTCGCTCGGCCCATTTCTAATATTATGGGGGCTCGCATACTGGAGTTTATCTATTTCGTATGGTTTAACTTTACTTTTCGCATTGCCTGCTGCGGGCTTTCTCGTGCGTACCTTTATCATTTTTCATGATTGTACCCATTACTCTTTTTTCGCCAATCGTCGT
Organism: Polycladospora coralii; assembly: GCF_014773435.2. GTDB lineage: Bacteria > Bacillota > Bacilli > Thermoactinomycetales > Thermoactinomycetaceae > Polycladospora > Polycladospora coralii. The sequence goes on from NZ_JACXAG020000002.1 coordinate 520,144, forward strand.
ACGAATGAAATTGTCGGCATCGTTTTAGGCTTCCTCACCTTTTGCTCCTATGAACAATGGAAAAATAGTCACGCTGCGCATCATGCTGGTAATGGTAATTTAGAAAAGCGTGGAGTAGGTGATGTATGGACAATGACCTTACAGGAATATGAACGTGCTTCAAAAATAAAGCGCTTTCTTTACCGAACCTACCGCAATCCGATTGTTATGTTTCTTATCGGACCGCTTTATATTTTTCTAATTGATTATCGTTTCAATCGCAAGGGAGCAAGCAAAAAGGAGAAACTGCACGTTTGGCTTACCAATGTGACTTTGGTGACCATTCTCGTAATGGTTGGCTATACGATAGGTTGGAAAGCGTTTGTACTCATTGAGCTCCCCATCTTCTATGTGGCGTCTCTATTAGGCGTATGGTTATTTTATGTGCAGCATCAGTTTGAAGAAGGCTACTTTGAAAATAACGAGAACTGGAATTATGTTGAGGCGGCGCTTAAAGGAAGCTCTTTTTACAAGTTACCGAAAGTGTTACAGTGGTTCTCAGGTAATATCGGCTTTCACCATGTTCACCATCTCAATTCCCGTGTACCCAATTATTATTTGGAACGAGCGCATAAAAGCGATCCGCTATTACAAGAAGTGACGACATTAACGCTGTGGACGAGTTTAAAGTCCCTTACCTTTAAATTATGGGATGAACAATCGAAGAAGTTCGTCGGAAATCGAGCGATTCGTGTCTATTTACGGAGAAATAGACAAGCGCATCATTCCAAAATGTGATATGCAAACAAGACGACCTCCAACGTAGAGGTCGTTTTTTTTATACCCCTATATTCAATGAGGGAAATCGAGTAAAATAAATAAGGATTACTATGAACTGAGGAGCGGCAAGCAACGATGCAAACAATCAACTTGAAATGGTTAGATCGACTAGGATATCTATATCAAGAGATAGAACAACATGGTGATATTGAAAATCGTAATAAAGTACATGATTTAATTCAGAAGGCCGATCGACAAGAGCTTTTGATCGCTTTTTGCGGTCATTTCTCAGCAGGAAAGTCTACCCTGCTTAATCGACTCTATGGAGAACCAATCTTGCCAACAAGCCCGATCCCGACCAGTGCCAATGTGGTCAAAATTGAACGGGGAGAAAATCGTGTCGTATTGGAACTGAGCACTGGAGAGAAACATCTTTTCACAGGAACCTACTCGGATGAAGAATTAAAAGCGTTATGTAAAAACGGGGAAGAGATCTTAGCCGTTCATATTTACCGTGAAGTATCGCATTTGCCCGAACGTGTGGGTTTACTAGATACACCGGGGATCGATTCGGTAGATGAGGCGCATCGAGAAGCGACCGAATCAGCGCTACATGTGGCAGATTGTATTTTTTATATGATGGATTATAATCATGTACAATCTGAAGTGAACCATGACTATATTAAAAGATTAACGGAACGTGGCAAGAAGGTTTACGTCATTATTAACCAAATCGATAAACACCAAGAAAATGAGCTTTCTTTTTCTGCTTATCAAGCGAGCATAGAAAGTTCTTTTCGTGCATGGGAAGTGCCTCTAGCCGGTATTTTTTATACTTCTATGCGAGATGAAACGCATCCAAATAACCAGTTTTCTACATTAAAAAAGAAAATCGATAGCATCATTCAAAATAAATCGACATATATGGAAGAGAGTATCTATGCAGAAGCATCATTTTTAATTGAGTCTCATATGGCATATTGCAAACATGAACAACAAGATCAGCTGCATGCGTTGGAGCAGTGTATTAAGGAAATGGGGCAACCCAAAGAAGAGCTAGACAAAAAAGTAAAACAGGTTACTGAAGCGTACACACAAGTGGAAAAAATGAGTCAAAATATACATGTGAATTTCCATCAGGGACTGGATCAAATCCTGCAAAATGCCTATTTAATGCCTGCTGATTTACGGGATCTTGCATATCGTTATTTAGAGAGCTTACAGACTGGTTTTAAAGTGGGGTTATTTCTAACCAAAACGAAAACAGAAACAGAGAAGAGCGCGCGACTTGAGCACTTTCACACACGCTTATTAGAAGTTGTCACAGCTCAACTTGATACGCATATTAATCAGTATCTGGCTGATTTTATGCGGAAGCAAGAGATTTACAGTGATGAACGCGGAAATGTGATCTATCGAGAGGGGGTCACACTAGAACCTAACTTATTACAGGAGATCCTTAAAGCAGGGGCGGGTCTCACTGGCAATTACGTATTACAATATACGGAAGATCTTGCTCAAGAAATTAAACGGCGTTATAAACAAAAAGGCTTGCATATTTTTTCAAAGATGTATCCCTGGATTGAGGTCAAGTATGCTGAGCAATTAACAGAACTACAACTATCCTTAGATCAACTGAAACAAGCACAAGTAGCCTACGTGCAGTTAGCGAAGTATAAAGATGATTGGGCATTGATGCGTGAAAAATTATGGCATTACCTAGACGGTAAGGTACAGCCTGAGCGAAAGATCGATATCCAACAATTGATACAGGAGGAGCGCGTGATTCGCTCATCCACTAAAATTGGAATGAAGCAAAACATACAAGTTCCGGTAGAAAAAGTTCCAGTTGAATCGGTTACGATAAAGGATGTAAATCCTGATTTGCAATTATCAGGTGTGTGTGATCTATTTGTCCGAGCAGAAAAAACCGTATCTGATCTGACTGGGTTTGAAAACTTGGTATCCACGATGCAGCAAAAGCGAGAGCGAATTCAGAATCAGCAGTATACGATTGCGCTTTTTGGTGCTTTTAGCAGTGGGAAATCATCATTTGCCAATGCTTTAATAGGCGAAAGAATTTTGCCTGTTTCTCCTAATCCGACTACAGCTACGATTAATCAAATTATGCCACCTCAAGCAGGTTTTTCACATGGAGATGTGAAAGTGTTTTTTAAACCCGCGGATATGTTGTTAGAAGATGTAAGACAGGCATTACAGTGGTTTGATTATCATATCGAACGACTAGAAGATGCTTTTTCATATATTGAAGCTTGTATGAAGAAAAAAGCGATGTCGCCCAAGCAAAAATTAGTCCTACCATTTTTAATAGCGGTCCAGAAGGGATTTCACCACTTCGTGGATCTTTTGGGCACTTCGATTACATGTACATTATCAAACTTTCAGGAATATGTAGCGAATGAAGCGAAATCTTGTTTTGTAGAACGTGTCGAACTTTACTATGATTGCCCGCTCACGAGACAAGGAATTCGAATTGTGGATACACCAGGTGCTGATTCGATTCATGCAAGGCATACTGATGTTGCTTTTCAATATATTAAAAATGCAGATGCGATCTTTTTTGTGACGTACTATAATCACGTATTTTCACGTGCAGATCGTGAATTTTTGATTCAATTGGGGCGCGTTAAAGATACATTTACTTTAGATAAGATGTTCTTCATCCTAAATGCGGTTGATTTAGCCGGCTCAAGCGAAGAGCAACATGAAGTACAGCACTATCTGCATGAACAATTACTTACCTATGGCATTCGTCGTCCTAAGCTATTTCCTTTATCAAGCTTGCAAGCACTCGCTGAAAAAGAAGGACGGGCTAAGAAAGACGTAAACTCGGGTATATCGCAATTTGAACAAGCGTTTATGCAATTTGTTCAGAGCGAACTGCAATTGGTAACGATTCAAGGATTAAGCCAAGACTACCACACATTTTGTCAGAAACTAGATCATTTCATTCATTCAGCTACACAGAGTGAAGAGACAAAAAAAGCGCAGCTGATTCAAAATCAACAAGAGCAAACGGAGATTAAAAGTAGATTTGACCGCTTTCAAACAGATACAGAACTTCATATCTTACAGCAAGAGATAGATGAACTAATCTATTATGTAAAGCAACGACTTTTTTATCGTTATCAGGATTTCTTTCAAGAAATTTTTAATCCGTCCATTTTAAAAGAGGATGAGCATACGATGTCTGATAAGCTCATGAGCTGTATGAAAGAATTGCTTGTCTACATGGGTAGTGATTTGATGCAAGAATTACGAGCGACATCTTTAAGGTTGGAAAGTTGGATGGATGAGAAACGCGCTATCGCGATAAAAAATTTACAGGAGGAAGGTCATAAAATAAATGATAAACTCGTTTTCTCGGTTAATGAGCAAGTAAAATATAATTCGATTTTGCTGGCGGAACCCTTTCAAAACCATACTTGGCGCACATTTAAAAAAGAGCTGTCTATGTTTAAAAATCCGAAGCATTTCTTTGAGAAAAATGGGAAAGAGCAAATGCGTGAGCAGATTAGTAAGCGCCTCGAACCTGCTATAGATGATTATTTACAAGCGGAAAAGGATTTATTTATTACGCATTTCCGTAGCGAGTGGGAAAATACATTTCAATTGATGAAAAAACGGGTATATCATGAAGTAAATGCTTTTTATACAGAGATGAACCAGTTTTTAACGGATGAGACGGATATCACAGCATACCATGAAGTGCGAAGTCAATTAGAACATATACTAGACGAGATCGATCAATTTGTGAAAGAGGAACAACTGAGGGGAGAAAACTAACATGAAAATCGCGATCACCGGTGCAACAGGCTTAGTAGGAACGGAACTCGTTAATCAATTAAGTAAACAGGGACATGAAATCACACCTATTTTACGTTCTTCACATAATCCTTTTTCTACAAATGAGCATATTCATTGGAATCCCAATGAAGGAATCATTGAACAAGATAAGCTAGAAGGGCATGATGCGGTCATTCACCTTGCTGGTGAAAGCATTGATGGACGATGGACAGATGAGAAGAAAAAACGTATTCTTTCAAGTCGAGTAGCAGGCACAACCCTATTATCGGAAACGATTGCACGTCTTAAAAATCCACCTAAAGTTCTTTTGTCTGCATCAGGCATTAGTTATTATGGCAATCAGGAAGGTGACCATGCTGTAGATGAAAGCAGCCCAGTAGGGTCTGATTTTTTGACCCAAGTAGTCGTAGAGTGGGAGAAGTCTACAAAGCCAGCAGAAGCGGCTGGCGTTCGTGTTGTATATTTGCGATTCGGAATTGTCTTATCCAAAGAAGGTGGTGCATTAGCTAAAATGCTAACCCCTTTCCAAATTGGAGTTGGTGGGAAGATCGGCAATGGCAAGCAAATGATGAGTTGGATCGCGATTGATGACGTTGCTGGTATAGTAGCCTACTTACTGAAGCATGATGAAATCTCGGGTCCGATCAATATGGTTGCACCCAATCCAGTAAACAATGAAACCTTTACCAAAACGCTAGGAGAAGTATTGAATCGACCTACGATTCTCCCCCTCACACCTTCGATGCTAAGGCTTATATTTGGAGAGGTAGCTGACGAACTTTTAATTAACGGTGTAAAAGTTTTACCTACTCGATTACAAGAAACTGGATATACATTTAAATTTCCAGATCTAAAAGAAGCTTTAATTCATCTGCTAAAAAAATAGCTTGCACTTTCTTATTCAACGAAAAAATTAAAAAAGTCAACCACTAACCTCTTGACCAAGGCAGAGACTTTTCATACAATATATGCTACACTACTATTTTCATAGCGATGAAATACACGAATGACAAATTCAGTGACTGTATATATAAAGTTGCGTAGGGAGAAAAAAAGATGAGAAATCCATCTTTATTATTTGCTTCAGCTTTATTGTCCTTAGTTGTCATATTTACTCCACCTAGTAACCATGCGTGGTGGTACATGTGGCTAAAGTTTGTAAACACAACGGACATTTCAGTTAAGGATGAATTATTGGGTGAAAAAAATCCCTCAGAGCGTGGAAAGGAAAGTTTTTCACGAAATAACACGAAAATTTTTTCAGTGAAAAGCTTTGCCAGTCTAGATCATAGTGGTCAGAAAACCGATCAGTCTGAAATGTATATTCGATTAGATGATGTCAAGAGATATTTGCCAATTCAGACGCTAGTCGACTCGAGAAACGGTACCATACAAATCACTTTAAATGAGAATGTCTTTAAACTGACTAGAGATATTCCTGTTTATGAAGAAAATGGGTTATATGCACCACTCACAGCTCCACCTATCATGGCAGAGGGGGACGTCTGGCTTCCGGTCTCATTTATTGAGGAAACGTTTGGTCAAGTACTACAAATAAAGGGAGACACAGCGAGCTGGCATGTTGACCTAGCTACGATCCCTGCTTTTTCACCACGATTGTCTACAGAAAAGAAAAGTGTAGATGAAATGATTGAAATTTTATCTGTGCTTCGAACACCGATAGATGATGCTCATGTCAGTACTTATGATTCCCATCTTCCGGGCGCAGCACGTACTTATCGTAAGGGAGTACATGAAGGTATTGACTGGTATAGTTATGGAACAGGGATTAAAATCGACCGATTTACGCCCATCTATTCTATGGAACAAGGAAAAGTGATTCGTGCGGATCATGCGTATCAAGAAATGACTTTAACTGAGCGCGAACGTTTGCTTAAAACCAGTACGGCCAATAATGGAAAGACACCCGATTATATCTTGGATAAATTGCGTGGCCGTTCAGTATGGATTCAATATGATAACGGACTAATGGCAAGGTATGCACACATGGATCGTATTGAAGGGGATTTAGAAGTTGGAGATATCGTAAAAAAAGGTGAACGAATTGGTTATGTGGGCAATTCAGGGACTAGTGATGGCGTAAAGAATAGTGCCCGAGGAGTGCACTTACATCTCGATCTGTTTATGTATGGGAAATGGTTCTGGGAAGATTACACATTTGATGAACGCAAACAAATATTAAAATCTATTTTTTAGCGCATGTCCGTATGGACATGCGCTTCACTTTTTACCTGGATTTTCGATCGTTAAAATACATGATGCGACCGTTTAACATATGTAACTCACCTTGTAATGCTTTGGCTAGCCATTTGGCATATTCATTTACTTTCCCTAGATCGCCATGGGTGGCTTGTGATGGTAAGACAATCTGGATAAATTGGACTTCTGTTTCGGCTTCGGTACCCGTTCCTATTATAAAATATTCATAGTGTTCAGTTCCTTTCCCGTTTAGAAGAAGGTAAGGCTGTCCGTCTTGTTCTTTCTCTTCTAGTCGATATGGAAAGGCTGCATCTGCATAATCCCAATCCAATTGTGTCCCAGTTAATCGTGTTCTTTCTTGATAGGTATGTAGGAGTTCTTTCACTTCATTAAGTGAAATTTCAGTTTGCTTAGAGCCTGGCACGAGTTTAATGTATGCGCTTTTACTCAATGTATTGGCCACCCTTCACGAAGTCTCTTTCGTTCCATCTTAGCATGGTGTACGGGGTTGAATCAAATCATGTGTTATGAGATTGTATATTTAGACAATTTATGATAAAATAAATTTTAATAACGTTCTGGAGGATATGTGATGAGCAAGGCCGATTTGCTAGATGATATCAGATATGAAGTAGGGTTGAAGTCTGATAAAAGTAGACGACTTGAGCCGGTTTATGCATTTATCTGTAAAACCATGGTTGAAATGATGACAGATTATGAATCAGTTAGTATTTACATGGCCCAGACATCAGCATTTATCCGTATGTATCATTCTGGCTCTCATTTGTTGCGTAAAGATATACCTTACGGAGATAGTCTACTTAGCTTAGCTGCAGTACGAGGAAATGTCGTACGTGAAATGAAAGATACTGTGACAGAAGTATACGTGCCATTTTATCATGGACACCATCTCATCGGCGTATTAGTAGTTGTCAGTATACCTTTAGGACGCATTGATGATGAAGATGTTACATTATTTTGCGAAATTCGCTCATTATTAGAAACAAGGTTAAAGGAAATGAACAACTAAGTGGTTACTTGGTGTAGACAAAAGTTTGACCGATCATGCTTTTTGGTGAAAGTACACGATGAATCATATGGAAAATCAAAATGCTTGGTTTAAAATGTCCGATCAGGGGGAAATGTATTAAATAGCTTACTAAGTAAACTATTTGAATGTACCCCTCAGAGCATGTTTTTATTCAGGTTAAATGGGGAAGAGAATACTCAATCTCCCTGCGTTTTTGCGCTGACTAACCTTAATATCTGTAAATGAAAGAGGAGGATATGAGTATGAGCCTATTTGACCGCTTGTATGATGATGCTGAGCAAGCTAAAGTACGCTTTGTTGGTTTTGTATCGGAGAATGGACGTTATGATTTTGGTATCATATACACAAACATGTTTTTTGGAAAGCCACTAGTGGTTTGTATGCAAACCGGACGTTCTTCCTTGCTCTCTCTAGAGGATATGGATAACTTAGAATATCTACAAAAGGTTTTTAATCTCAAATCAAGAGAAGAGGCAGATGAAATTGCTGTATTCTTCAAAAATAACCTTCCGGCTGAGTCAATGGAAGCCGAATCTGAACATTAATCGTTGGGATAAAAAAATGTGCGATCAACTGTGAACATGCTATTCGTGTTCCAGATGGATCGCACATTTTTTGTGCTGTCTTCCCTCACTTGTATAATAATGAGTAAAACATATTGACGTAATTAGTATGTCATAATATAATATTTATGACTTCATAAACAAACATTAACTTACTATTGATATATACCATTATGTGGAGGGGTTACGAATGGAAGCGATCGTTTGTCAATCATGTGATCAGGTAATCGAATATATGTACTCTGAAAAAGTAGGCACATTATATGGGAAATGCGTAGGTTGTGACGACGAAGAACCCCAAGAGCAAAATTAAAAATATAAAGCAAAGAGGTATACGAGATGAAGTGTACCTAAGTAAAAACTGAATAACGAAAACGGTCCGATATCATAGGGACCGTTTTTTTTGCATGAAAGGGCCTATTATGCCGATACTATGACAATTGAGTAGACTTACATCTAGGAGAAGACCGTTGAGCCACTACTTAACAGAATGGGGTTATATGAAAGTTGGTGCTTCCTTCTAGATAGGAGTATAATGTATGGGCAGTTATCAATTAAGTAAATAAGGAATGACGCAAACGATGATTAAAGAAATAGAATTTTTAGCCGAAGATCCGAATGTAAAGGTAAAATCAATCATGATCTCACTAATCATTGGTGCTTTTTTTGCCATCTTAAATGAGACGTTACTCAATGTGGCACTGACGACGCTTATGGAAGAATTTCACGTTACAGCTACCACAGTTCAATGGTTGGCAACGGGCTTTTTGTTGGTGATGGGGATTATTACGCCAATCTCTGCGCTCTTACTTCAATCTTTTACCACACGTCAAATGTTTATGGGGACGATGACGGTCTTTGCGATTGGAACCCTCATATGTGCACTAGCTATCAATTTTCCGCTCCTGTTTATGGGACGCATTTTGCAAGCAGTGGGAACTGGGCTACTCATTCCCCTTATATTTAACGCGATTCTGCTGATCTATCCACCTGAGCGAAGGGGAGCGGTTATGGGCACCATTGGTTTGGTGATTACATTTGCACCAGCGATTGGACCGCCTCTATCAGGAATTATTGTGGAATACTTAGGATGGCGCTATCTTTTTATTGTTGTGATCCCTTTCATTCTCTTTTCGATGGCATTTGCGTATAAGTATTTGACCAATGTCGGGGAAATGACCAAGCCTCAGGTCGATCTCAGATCGATTGTGTACTCTACTTTAGGCTTCGGAGGGATTGTTCTCGGGTTTAGTCTAGTCGGGGAAGGGAGTAAAGGTTTTTTTGATCCGAAAATCATACTCATGATTTTACTGGGCTTCATTTTAACTACCTTATTTGTTACAAGACAACTAAAATTAGCGGAACCGCTTCTGGATATGCGTGTATTTCGTTATCCGATGTTTTCACTTGGAGTTATTTTGTTTGTAACTGTGGTCGTGGTGATGTTTTCCACTGAAATTATATTACCCATGTATATGCAAGGACCGCTTGCGCTTACAGCAGCTACCACCGGCTTGATTTTATTACCGGGAAGTCTTTTAAATGGTGTGTTTTCACCTGTTATGGGTAAGTTGTTTGATCGATATGGGCCACGGAAAATTATCATTCCCGCAGCTGTCGTGCTAGCCGGTGATGTTTTGATTATGAGTCAAATCAAAATTGACACCCCGATCTGGATGATTATCGTCACCTTCACTGTGCTTATGATTTCTATTTCAGCGATTATGATGCCAGCACAGACCAATGGTTTAAATGAACTCCCGAAAAATCTTTATCCACACGGCAGTGCAGTGATGAATACCTTAATCCCAGTGATGGGGGCAGTGGGGATATCAGTCTTCATGAGTTTATTAGCTCAAAAACAACAAAGTTTTATCGAGATGAGCCATGATCCGACCGCTCAAACTACACAACAAGCCGCTTTTGTCTCTGGTTTTGAGTTTGTATTTTTTGTTTCATTCGGGATTGTGTTTATCGGACTGATCGCATCCTTATTTGTCAAACGCCCTACACCTGCTGAGTCGATTGAAGAGACAAGCTAAGATCAACTGGTTAATGGATTTTTGACCATTCTTAGCAGAAAAGAGAAAAGCTTACATAAATTTTTCATTTAACATTATGGGAGATAGAGAAAATGAAAATGAATCCAATCGATACGATGATTAAACGTGTACAAGCTGAGCAAAAAGTAGTGTCGATTTATGCAAACCCCGAGCAACCTGATGCATCCATAGTTGGTTATATACACCGTGCTTCCTATGATGATGTGCTTATTCGTCATCTTACACCTGAAGGGAAACAAGATGGTTATGTACTACAGCGTATTTCGGATATTTTTCAGTTAGATGTTGATGGGGATTACGAACAACGTCTAGCCTTACTCTATGACCTCCAAAACCAGCAACATGAACAACTTGATGTTGAACAGGACTTACTATCTGAAATACTATATTACGCTTTGGAAAATGATGAAGTGGTAACGTTATATACAAATCCGGATGACCCTAGTGGTGCTGTAGCAGGATATATTCATGCGTTTACAGATGAGCATGTTTTGATGCGTCACATTACGCGTGAAGGAAGAGAAGATGGGTATGTCGTTCGTAGGGTGGAAGATATCTTTCACCTAGGTATTTTAGGTGAGTATGAAAACGGCTTAGATTGTCTCTATCGCATGCAAGAGCAGGAGCATATCTATTTCTTTCAAGTACTTAAGGATAATAAACCAGATCTACTACGTAATGTCCTTTTACAGGCCAAATTAAAAGGATGGATTCTTAGAATGGGCTTGGAGGACGAAGAGCGTGGAGATGTAATCGGACAGATTCAGCAAAGCGATGGGGAGCATGTAACGGTTCGGCGAATCGATGAATGGGGACATGAAGATGGCTACACGATCATATTTGTAGGTGATCTTGTCAAGTTAAATATTCATGGGGAAGAAGAACGATCCAGAGAGACACTCCTGGCATATCAGCAAGAAAAAGGGATATAAATGAAAAGAACGATAATCAAGTTATTTTTTTGTCTACTACTAATGTTTTGTGTGCTTATCACGCTGTTAAGTATAGGTACGCTAATCGAACAGCAATATACAAAGATTCATTTCACAACGATAATCGCATCTCTCTTCCTATTCTTAGCTTCCACTTTTGTGGGGGGTATATAGTTTGGGAGAAGGATATGTGGCTTGACTGGGTAGATTTTTATTTACTAGACCTAGTTGTCTTCCCCTTTTATAAATTTGTTTATCTATTTATGGTTTTTAGTTTAAGGAATATAGCAGAAAAAGAGCTATTCTGGAGACAATATATGAAAAAATAGTTGATATATAAGCGATATATGACAACGACTTTCAGCATGATGGGAGTCGTTTTTTAGCACTTTGGTAAAGCCTAAGAAAGGATATTTTTATAAAATTCTTTTCAAACCATAGTAAAAGTTATAGAATCTAGTTATCAGATAAATTTTACACTTTACATCGATGGCTTTGAAAGGAGGAGGGCATAAATGCGCTATTTTCATTTTATAATGGTTCTATTATGTAGCATGGGCTTATTTGTACTACAATCTCCGACTACTTATGCATTAGCTCCATCCGGCTCATTGGAAGAAAAAGTAGAGAAATTAGAAGAACAGGTGAAAGAGAACCAGCTTTCCTTTTTACAAGATGAGATAAAAAATTATCGGCAAGCTATGGAAGCGGATAGGGTCTCTCTTTTGACTACACTTGAGATTTGGCTCACAGTATTTACTTTATTCATATCATTCATCATAGCATTTTGTACGCATTATTTTAGACGTCAATTTGGTGAAAGTAAAAAAGAATTATTTGAAATACTACGTCATGATATGAGAGTAGAAGTAATGAAACAGACTGACCAGTTAAACAAAGAGCATGTAGAGGGAATGGCTATTATAAAAAGTAAAATGGAAAAAAACTTATTAGATATGGATAGTGAAATATTAAAGCAAAAAGATGAAGTTGAAAAACATCAACTAACTTTGGAGCAAATAATAAATAAAGAAAGAGCTTTTGTAAATACACGCATAATGGTAATAGGTAGTGAAAGAGAAAATGAAAGGATGAAGATCGAGGAGCTACCATCGGTATATAAAAGAGGAATTGGTGAAGACCAGGTTATCTTTCTAAATACAAATATTAGTGAGTTTCGACGTCATTTAAGCGATCGATTACAAATGAGCGATTATGATATTATCATCTATTCTTATGCAAGAGAGTGTCAACTAAAACCTCATGATAATAAAAATTGTAAAGATCAAGGTGACAAGAAATGCAAAGATATAGAAGAAAACATAGTGAAATCGGTAGCGAAAGAACTATTGGCGCAAAAGAAAAATATCCCACTACTTATCTATACTTATAAAGATTTTGCTAACTTTATTAACAAAAATGATCAGATGATTGTTGAGGAGTACTTGTGGACAACATATGCCAATTACCCAGCTACTCTAGTGGGCCATCTGTTTACATTAGCACATGCATTTAATAGAGAGATGACAGAGAACTCGAAGTGAATATTAAAGGAGTGAATTTCATATGGCTGACTTGCGAGTAGAGTTTTGTATATTAACGAAAATGAATGTTCGAGGATTTGAAAATAACAAAGAGTTCGCATTTCGTCTTTCTTCTTTTAAGGGAGTTTTACGCTACTGGGCACGAGCGATAGAGCCAAGTTTAACTGAACCAGATGTGGAAAGCATTACTGGTGAAGATCGTCTATTTGGAAGTGCGCGTACGGGACAAGCACAATTTCGAATGCGTTTGGATGAGAAGACGAGCGGGAGAAAGTTTTATGGATCTGAAAATCATACGTTTTCCATTATATTCTCGATGAAGGCTTCTAAAAAACAAGAATGGGAAACATTGGTGAAAAGTATTTGGGCATTAGGAATGTTTGGAGGAATTGGATCTAAAGCAGGGCAGGGAAAGGGGGCTGTACAAATAGAGAAGTGGGAGTTTCTTAGAAAAGGTAATGAATCCGAGGTAGAGTTCGGAGCATTAACGTTGCTTTGTGATAAATTACCAATACCCGAGAATAAAAAGGATAGTGGTAAGAAAGAGAAACTGGATAGTTGGTTAAATCAGTTTGAACAGGCGATGAAGCAACATATGCCAAATGGGGCTTATCAGTACAAGCACCCTCAACTTTCAGCGGATTTCTCGCCTTTTATTAGGAAAGAAGGGATTGTGAAATCAGAGTATGCCTTAAAGAAGGCTAGATCTTGCTTCGCGGGTTTTAAGAAACTGAGTGACGACGAAAAAGAGAATTACATGATGGATAAACTTTATCCGGAATACAGAGAAAGTGAAGAAACTTCCAAAGATGACTTTAAACGCGTGATTTCACCTATAAAATTTCGAGTTATTCAAGTAGGAGGATTATTTTATCCGATTATCATACCGATGGTCGTAAATGAACACTTGCCTTCCGATCTAACTGCGGATTTAAAAGTAAAACCACACGAACTTAACCAATTTCTTGACTATATCAAAGAGCAGTCGTTTGAGGAGGTGTATAAATGAATCAATTTCAGTTTACGATTGGTCCGGTGCAAGGTTTCGTGACGCAGTCGCGGCGGACACGTGATTTGCTCATTAGCTCCTTTTTACTCTCTTATTTAAGTGGACATGCCATAAAGAATGTCGTGGATCAGGAAGGGCAGATTCTTTTTCCTAAGGTGGAGAAGGTGGATGGGAAGTGGAATCAAAAACTGCTTACAGCGATTGAGCAGGGAGAAGGAGACGTATATATCGGAACGATCCCCAATCGCTTTACAGCGGAAGTGCCGCATTCCTTTGATCCCGCGAAGTGTGTAGAGACCGTTCAAGCTGCTTGGAAAAAGATTGCGGTTGCGGTGTGGGACGTTTATATCAAAGATATCGTAACTTGCGGGAATCAGACCAAGGAGATCTGGGATCGGCAAGTGGAACACATGTGGGAGATTGATTGGGTGTTGGGGGATGACCCTGATTTACTTAGTTCTCGTAAAGCGTGGCGGACACATATCCCAACGATTGAAGAAGGGGATAAATGCACCTTAATGCCGCACTTGCAAGAAATTTCAGGTTATGCCCGCCCTAATGATCGTAAAAAACAACATACATTTTGGCAAGAATTGCGGCGGAACCATCGTTTACCAGCACATGAAATTAGAGACAGCGAACGATTAAGTGCAATCGGCTTGATCAAGCGTTTGTTTCCGCATGTTTCAAAGCAAGCAATCAAATGGCAACTGCCCAAAAAAGCGATCGTCTTCCCTTCCAAGAGCGATATGGCAGTAATGCCATGGCGCGGTTTAGCTCATGGAGGGATTGAAAAGGAGCACTTTGTTCAAGTACTCCAACAAGCTCAGAACAAGAATAAATCACCACAAATAGATGGATTCGAGCGTAAATACTTTTTAAGAAATGAATGGGAGAAACTGCTTCGGGATAGGGGGCAAAATCAGGGAAATGTAGATCGAAAAACCATTCAAACGGCATACGATCAACTTGTGAATAAGAAAGTCGATGGGCAGGAACTAGGTGAACCAAGTCCTTATTTTGCGATTGTCGTGATGGATGGCGATGGTTTAGGGAATTTATTATTTGAAGCACAACAAAGAGGAGAAGCAGAAAGTAGGGCCGTAAGTGAAGCAGTTGCTGATTTCTCAGAAAATGTTTCAGAGTTGGTAGCGGCTCATAAAGGCGTGACCATCTATGCCGGCGGAGATGACGTGCTTGCTCTGTTTCCCAAAGACCGTGCACTAGCAGCAGCGACTGCATTAAAGGATTTGTATCAGAAACGTTTTGAAGCCATTAATGCGCGCTTTAAGGAGCATGTGACCTCACTGTCGGGCGCCATTGTATACGGTCATCATTTGACGCATATGCAGGCCTTGCTTCAGTATGGCCATTATTTGTTGGATGACGTAGCTAAAGCGAAGACTGGGCGTGATAGTTTAGCGATTGGTATATGGAAGCGCTCGGGCCCTGTCGTAGAGTGGTCAGCACCATGGGATCATATTGAAAAGCCGAGTGAAGATGGGAAATCCCTGCTTGTCTTGATCGATGAAATCAAGCAAGATCCCGCTAATGCCTTTTTCTCAAACCAATTTTTGTTTAAGTTAGAATCGGTTTTTCAGTCCTTTGCGGATCAGTATACGGATAGACAAGTTTTACTTGATTTAATCACAGCGGAATATATGCGCATTATGCAGCGTGATGTCAGTGTCAAAAGTGAAGGGGTCAAAAAGAAAGTGAAGCAACTGTTAGACTTTTCCTACCAGATGATTCGCAACGAAAAGAAAGAAGTGGTTCCTACAGGCGTTTTTCAAACTGAGATAGCGATGTTACTACGGTTTTTAGCGATGGAAGAGAGGGATTAGATGGAGAAGAGAGAAGCGCAAACCTGGTATTTTCAGGCATTAGATAGCTTATTTTTCCGTGATGGAACACCCATTCAGCAGGGTGAAACAGGTATCGTACATCCTCGATCGCAATTCCCGCCAACGATGATGACGCTCCAAGGTGCCATCCGCAGTCGACTGGCGTATGAGCGGGGATGGCGACCAGAGCCGAAAGGGAGAAGAAAGGATCAAACATGGGCAGAAAAGTACCCGTTCCCGAGTGAATTAGGCACGCACGAGTCGATTGGGGATCTCATACTTACCGGACCTTATCTCACGATAAAAAAAGATGGTGCTAGAGTCCGATTATATCCAGCTCCTGCCCGTTTAGTAGGCCAGAAAAAAGGGGGATCATGGACATTTTCCTACCTCAGACCAGGAAAAGCAGTTCACAGTGACTTAGCAGCAGAAGCCATACGTCTTCCACACGCGAGTAAAGAAAAAGGCAAGTATGTTCCTTTGTGGCTAACAACTACAGGTTTGGAGCAAGTACTTCATGAAGCGAAGCTGGAGGAGCAGGAGTATTATTTTCAGGAACAGTTGTGGCAAGAAGAGATGAAAGTTGGGATTGCCCGCGATGAACGTAAGCTGGCTGTGGAAGGGCAGTTATATACGTTTATGCATACGCGTCCGCATATTGGTGTGGAAGTTGGGGTCGATGTAAGCGGTGTTCTTTCGCAAGCGCAATTACCTGCCATCTTTGCTACGCCTTTAGGAGGAGAAGGGCGGTCGGCACAAGTAGAAGTGACAGAACTTACAGCGTATTCAGAGGGGAAGCAACCTACATATGAAGCGGACAAGGATGGCTACATTCGCTTCACGGCAACCTTGTTAACGCCAGGTTGGTTTATGCCGGAGGAAGGAGAAGCCGAGTACCAGCGTCGTTTGTTTGCACAACGCTTAAAGGAAGGGCCACTGCTGGCAGAGGAAGAGCTATCTGATCATCAGTCTATTAACCCCTTTCGCGCGATCTCAGCTTGTATGGGCAAGATGGAAACGATAGGTGGATGGGATATGGTGAATCGTAAGCCACGACCGCTCACGCCGATTGCACCTGCAGGCAGCACTTGGTTTTATGAAGTTTCGAGCGCGTTTCGTGCTGAATTTGAGAGAAGAATGAGGACACATTGTGGCTTTAAAAACGAATATGGGATGGGACAGCTGGTATATGGTAAGTGGACGAAAGAGGAGGAAGGAAAATGAAAGCAAGTATCCTAGGTATGTTAGCAGAAACACCGATTCATCCTGGAGCGGGTCAATCCCTGAGAGGGATTGACCAACCCGTCGCCCGTGAATCTGTCACGGGATATCCTGTGATTGCCGGTTCAGGTATGAAGGGGGCACTGCGGGATTGGGCTAGAGCACAAGTAGCGAAAGAGATAGATATACAGGCGACATTTGGTGAGTCCGATCAGGCAGGTTCTGTAAGTGTAACGGATGCTAGGTTATTACTATTACCGATTCGTACGTTAACGGGTGTATACAAGTGGGTGACGTGTCCTTATATCTTGGAGCGTTTGTGGCGGGATTTACGTTTGATGAAGGAGGAGTCTAAGTTCTCCATTCCGCAAGTTGGAAAAGGAGAATTCGTCTCATTTACGGATACAGACGGGAAGCATTTATTTTTAGAAGAGCATGTGTTTCAACATCGAGAAAAGTCGTCTGATTTAACGATTCTATCCGTAATCAAGGCTCTGATCAGGCATCAAGAAGTGAAGGAGCGTTTGAAAAATCAACTCATCCTGATCCATGATGAAGACTTTGCGCACTTTGCTGCGTATGGGCTATCCATACGGGCACGGAACCAACTCCATAATCAAACGAAAATGAGTGAAAATTTATGGTATGAGGAAACATTAGCACCAGATACCTTGATGTACAGCCTGCTGATTCCACGTGCGGGTATCGAGGATGGAAACAAGGCACATGCTACATTGCTGAAAAAGCTTGAACAAACCCCCTATGTGCAAGTGGGTGGAAATGAGACGCTTGGACAGGGCTGGTTCCATACGCAAGTCGTAAAGGAGGTTGCCGATCATGCAAACATCAAAAACGATTGATCAGAAACGCGCGCAACACGCCTTAGAAAAGATCCGAAAAATGATACCCTGTGATCGTGATCAACCTAAAGAAAAGGAACAGAAAGAGAAGTTGGGAGATGAGTATGCCAGCTATGTGACACAATTACCAGCCAATATGATCACCAATGGCATGGGCCAAGCGCTAGCACAACTGGTAGCAGCAGCCAAAGGAAGCAAAGAAGATGCGCACTACCTTCTCTACGAAAACCTTCAAAACTGGCTATGTGAAAAATACCCCTATTCTTCTAAGTATAAAGGGAAATCAGATTTACTGGATGCGATCATTCAAGGGGATCAACAAGATTACCGATGGGCTTTTCACGAGGCGATGTCATGGTTGGAGTGGCATAAAAAACTGGCAACTGCTTATTTGAAAAAAACGGATAGAAAGTAAGGAGGTGGAGATATGCAATTTGGGAAGAACGTCCATTTACCTTTATATGATAAGCATCACTACATAGGGCTAACTCCTCATGTTCATCGTGGACTGTGGTTTGATAAATTTTGTAGTTGTTGGCGATTTGCAGTTCCACAGGATAAGAAACAGAAAAAAGACCATAAGCGATCTGGAAAAAATAATAAATCACAAAAACCAGCGGTTACTGGTAAGCCATATTTACATGTGAATAAAAGCCAATGGCTTAATCATGTCGCTACAATTCCGACAAGCGATTCCTTCTCCGATGTGCAACAACGAACAAAAAGATTGGTGGAGTCGTTAGGCGGAAAAATGGAAACGTACCAGACGACGAGCCGGTTTGTCACGGGGATCGGCTTATCTAATCCCGTCGAAAACGGGATGGTTTGGCATCATATCTTGGGAGAACCTTATCTACCAGGTTCATCGGTGAAAGGGATTGTGCGTGCTTGGGCACTGGAACAAATGGAGGAATTAGCGTTAAAAGAGAAAATTGAAGCAGAGGAGATATTCCTTCGAATCTTCGGTTCAGCACCCAAACAGGAACCAGAAGGAGAAGCGCAACAAACGGGAAGCATGATCTTTTTTGATGCACTTCCTGAGGGTGCTGTGGAATTAGAAGCAGATATCATGACCCCGCACTTCTCTCCATACTATGATAACCCAAACCAAAATAAAGCTGTCGAATGGTATGATCCCATTCCAATTCCCTTCTTAACGGTTGCGGCAGGACAAACCTTTTGCTTCGCATTTGCGCCACGTCCGGGATATCAAAACGATAACGCTCATGCCGATGTACGCCATGTGAGCGCATGGTTAAAAGATGCCCTCATCGAAATCGGGGCAGGTGCAAAAACAGCGGTTGGCTATGGTCGCTTTAAACGAAAGTGGAAGTGAAAATAAGATAACCCCGTATGACATCTAGTTCTAGAACTAGATGTCATACGGGGTTTCTTTATAATTTAAGCTTAAATCTTTATAGGTACGATGGAAACGGTGCTAGTGTTTGGGGCGATCCCTTGTGTTTCGAGTTTCAAATCCTCATAGGTACGATGGAAACTGGCGTACTTGCATGACATCGGGTATAGTGAGCGATGTTTCAAATCCTCATAGGTACGATGGAAACCTGTTGACTTCGTACCAATCGGCATCACCACCTGGTGTTTCAAATCCTCATAGGTACGATGGAAACTAATAAAGATGGAACTATAGATCTATACGCCTTTGAACCGTTTCAAATCCTCATAGGTACGATGGAAACGAGCCACCGTTGGCATCGGTGGCTTTTATAGTATAATGTTTCAAATCCTCATAGGTACGATGGAAACTCATACGTAGATGTATTCCCATGTTGTCGTTACCCTCAGTTTCAAATCCTCATAGGTACGATGGAAACACCAAAACAATCAAAGATGTTATCAAAGACAAAAAAAGGTTTCAAATCCTCATAGGTACGATGGAAACTTGAACGTCCATTATCAAGTGCTAACTTCCATGCCAGTTTCAAATCCTCATAGGTACGATGGAAACTCTTGGAGTGCTTTCATTGTCTCAGTGACTGTTTGGGTTTCAAATCCTCATAGGTACGATGGAAACCTGGACATCGAGACACGATTTTTTCAAGATTGGAGAAGGTGTTTCAAATCCTCATAGGTACGATGGAAACTTCCACCAGCTGGAATTTGAGATAAGCGTTGCCACGTTTGTTTCAAATCCTCATAGGTACGATGGAAACCCCAAAAAGTAGGAGTATGCCTTATATCTATTATTAACCAAATTCAACAAATAATCTACTCTTTTTCGGGTGAATATTGCTTAGGCTAGGGATATTGCGGAGTTGTGGTGGTGAGGTGTTGTCGTCGATCTCCGGGGTTTAATACGCTATTGGAGGTCGACGACATCTATGGATATCTTTACCTTATTTTTTGCACCATAAGGTAATCATACGATAGAGGAAAAAAACCGTTATGTCAATCAGGTTTATAAGACATATGGCAATTTATTCCCCACCGATTTAATCCGAATTGGAATGATAGATGGGGGATATGATGCTTCTCAATTTGTGGAAGCATTTCATGTACCAGCTAGCTATGAACCTGTTCTGTTAATTGCACTCGGAAAAGCGACACAAGCTGGTTTCCCAAAAATAGGATACCGATAGATGAAGTGACGTCTTGGAATACTTTTCACTCATGCTCTAGCAAAGGATAGACAGATTTGAACATCAACCTGTCTATCTAATATCGGTTTGCAAGATTTCACCATATAAAAAGTCGTGAAAATAGACTTACGGCGAGGTACGGGCATCTTGCTCAAGTTGTTCGAGCAGAGCAATCGTTTGATTCGCATAAATCTCATCCCGTCCTTTCAACCCGATCGCTGAAGAAGGGCCGGAATTACGTGGATGTGCATCATGTGGTTCAGGGCCAGTCCAACCGGAAAAGCCAAATCCATTTAAGCGATCAGCATGTTCATAGCAAGCTTCTTTTTCTGGATCGGGGTAACCGAAGCGATCATAGCTTGATAAACCATCGTTTGTTCCAGGAATTTGGATATCAGCAGCGGAAACATGCCACTTTCCCTTCCATTAGGTCTGATAGCCGGCTGTGCGAAAGTAGTCTCCCATTGTGGGAACGCTATTGGGATCGAGCCAGAAAATATCTGGATTATAAGTATACTTGGCGACACCACTTGTTTGTGTGACGCCATGAAGAGAGGGATACTGACCAGTATAAAGCGTAGCGCGACTAGGAGAGCAGGCTGTACTATTGGTATAATGGTGTTGGAAACTAAAGCCGTTATCTTGCAAAAATTGTCGGGTACTTAAGTTTTGCTTACGCCAATCCTGCAATGCAGCTGTTTCATAAGCCGTTGAAAAGCGTTCTTTGTCCACCATTAAGATCAAAAAGTTAGGTCTTTTCATATGGATCAGCTCCTACAATGTGGGTGTTCAAGTCTGATAGGAAGTCTTCTCTCAAGTCTTAATAGAGTATTCTAAATGAAAAATAAAATGGAGATGATGATGTATATAAAATGATGCGCATATATGAAATGAATAGGTGGGTAACGATTTAGGCTATGAAGGAGATATTAAAAATATGGCAAAATGAAAGGTATCATTTCAAGATTGCAGCGGGGCTTTTAATATTAAGCAAATCACGCGAATCGATACGCTTGTTTTCAGATCTGTTTCAAAAGTAGCATGCTACTTTTGAAACAGATCTAGCTGTGGGCACTTTAGAGGCTTGATTTTAAGATTTCTGTCACATCTTCCAATGTACTAGGGGCAAATCCACCGATACGACCCGACGGTGCAGCTTTACTTGCCATTTCGAGTAGACGTTGGTCATCAATTTGATAATCCATTAAGCGATTGGGTGCACCGAATTGATCCCAAGTTTGACGTAACCGTTTAAGACCTTCTTCCGCAATCTCACGGTCGGATTTACCTACTGGATCAACCTCAAATACGCGGATCGCTAATTGTTTCATTTTCTTCTCAGTCGTATCTAAATGATGGTGAATCCAATGCGGGAAGATAATCCCAATCCCGCCACCATGCGGAATATCATACACAGCAGACACGGCATGTTCAATTACATGGGTACTCCAATCTCCATTCATTCCTTGGTTGAGTACGCCATTAAAGGCCATTGTTCCGCAGAATAAAAGGGTAGCACGTCCTTCATAATCTTCCGGATTCGCCAGTACTTTCGGTGTTGCTTCCATTACAGTAGTAAGTAGAGATTCGACCATCCGCTCATTTAGAGGGGTGTTTGATGCAGCACTAAAGTAATGCTCCATAGCATGCGACATGATATCAACGGCGCCATAGATGGTTTGTTCTTTGGGGACGCTAAACGTATGTACCGGATCAAGAATAGAAAATGTCGGATAAACATAAGGTGAAGTCCAAAGCAGCTTTTCTTTCGTTTCCCAATTCGTAATGACGGATATGGGATTCATTTCAGAACCTGTAGCCGCAATCGTGAGAACAGTACCGAAAGGAAGGGCTTTTTTCGCCTCATCTTGGCCTGTAATGATATCCCAAACATCGCCTTCATAAAGCGCTCCTACTGCAATCGCTTTGGTGGCATCAATTACGCTTCCGCCACCAATGGCTAAAATAAAGTCGATTTTTTCTTCTCGACATAGGGTAATCCCTTCATATACCGTGGTGAGACGTGGATTGGCTTCAATACCGGACAACTCAAAGATTTGCATATCGAGCGCGGCTAACAGATCCAGTGTACGATCGTAAATGCCATTTCGTTTAATGCTTCCTCCACCATATGTAATTAAGATGCGTGAACCGTACTTAGGAATCTCTGTCTTTAATTCGTCTAAAGTATCTCTTCCGAAAATGAGCTTAGTTGGATTGTTAAATGTGAAATTTTCCATTTTATAACAGTCTCCTTTTTAGAACCTGTAGAGTGAATCCACATATTTCATAGGAAGTGGGGGTTCTATACCAGACTAACAAACGAACCAATAAGCTGATGTGATTCTAATCACAAATGACAGAAAAGTTCACTTTAATAGATAGAAATTCGCAGTAACTTGGATCTGAATCCCTATGTCATAAGATCAAGTTGTGATGTCAAATGAAGCATGAGATGTATGCGTTGGGGTTAATCGTTTTTCCCGTCTTTGCATGACTAAAATCTGTAACAACTGTTCTTTAATCACCATGTTTTCGGGAGAAAGAAGGGGGGGATAGGCCAGATTCTGTTCTTCGAAAGGATCTGCCGATAAATTGTACATCTCCCACTCATCGGCGACGGTCACCCGTTCTCTAGAAAATCGCTTTGTAGCATCGTAATAACGGGCTAACTTCCAAATGCCTGTGGGAAGGGTCGTAATGACGGCTTCAATACTGTTCGGTTGGGTTACAGATTCATAAGGTTCTCCCCTGCTATTTACTTGATGTAAACCTTTTGTTACATCGTCTTCAGTCATGAAATAGAGGGGTTCGTCTGTATGCATCATGCGGTTTCTACCTTCGAGTAAGGGGCTGAGATTACGTCCTACTAAGGGATGTACTTCCGTATGATTCACTTGCATTTGTGACTGTGCTTGTTGGGGGTTAATTCCAGCTAATCCTAACAAGGTAGGTAAAATATCCACGTGGCTCGTTAATCGTTCAATCTGCTGTGAAATCCCAAACCATTTTGAATGATGAATCATTAAAGGGAGATGAATTGCTTCTTCATAAATGGTATACCATTTTTGACATAAACCACCGTGTGCGCCCAGCAATTCACCATGATCCGTTGTAAAGATGACATATGTATCCTCATAAAAAGAAGTATGCTGTTCCCATTTCGCGATCGACCTGTTTTTGCAGTGAAAAATAAAGTTTGCGTAAATCTTCTGTATCTCTGGTCGGTTGTAAAGCCTCTTGATAAACAGAACGATAGCTTGCTTGTGCAGATGGTTTCGTGTATAAGTCTTCCACAGCAGTAGGGGGAGGCGGAATCCGAGGTAGAGTAGGATCAATTTGAAAATCATACAATGGTATTCGAGCCGATAGTTGTCCATATAAGGCAATATCATGCGGATTAACAAATGAACACATGAAAAGCCAAGGATGTGTATCGCTATGCTGGTCGAGCTGCATTAACAAATTGACAGTTTGAGTGGCATAAATTTCATCACGACCGCGCAAGCCGATCGCTGCGGAAGAGCCTGAATTGCGAGGGCTGGAACCATGAGGCTCAGGACCGATCCAACCAGAGAAGCCATAATTTTCTAGACGATCGGAGTAATAATAAAATGATTCTTCTTCTGGATCAGGATAGCCTAAACGGTCATAGCTGGACAAGCCGGATGTGGTACCAGGTATTCGGATATCAGTCGCAGAAGCATGCCATCTTCCCTTCCAGAATGTGTGATATCCAGCTGTGCGAAAGTAATCTCCGATTGTAGGGACACTATTGGGGTCTAACCAAAAAACATCAGCATCATAAGTATGTTTGTGTAACACCATGAAGAGAGGGGTATTGTCCCGTATACAGAGTAGTGCGACTGGGACAGCAAGCCGTGCTACTAGTATAATGGTGAAGAAAGCTGAAGCCGTTATCTTGTAAAAACTGTCTTGTGCTTAGATTTTGTTTACGCAAGTCTTGTAATTCCGTCGTTTCATATGTGGTTGGAAAGCGTTCTTGGTCTACCATTAAGATTAAGACAAGGGTCATTCCCTTCAATACGGTTGATGTTGATCTTTAGGATGTATCACTCTTGTAAAATGAGTCGTATTGATCCTATACCCACTTTTTGTGTGGATCATGATACAATATGAAAATGTACTTCTTAATTAGGATGTGATTTTATGCAAATTGAAG
This sequence comes from Polycladospora coralii, assembly GCF_014773435.2. Taxonomy (GTDB): domain Bacteria; phylum Bacillota; class Bacilli; order Thermoactinomycetales; family Thermoactinomycetaceae; genus Polycladospora; species Polycladospora coralii. The sequence goes on from NZ_JACXAG020000002.1 coordinate 544,821, forward strand.
TTTGGTCAGATATCGTCTGTCCTTTCTGCTATATCGGGAAGAGAAGATTAGAAACAGCATTGGAACATTTTAAACATAAGGAACAAGTTAAAATTATTTATAGAAGCTTTGAACTCAACCCGCATGCATCCACTACAAATAATCAAATCTATGCAGAGGCGCTTGCGGAGAAATATCAAGTGAGTATAGAACAAGGACAAGACATGTGTGATAGCGTGGCTGTACAAGCGCAAGAAGATGGATTAACGTATCATTTTGAAACCATGATTCCACGGAATACTTTTGATGCACATCGTCTGATTCACTTTGCTGCAGATCAGGGTAAGATGGATGAGATGTCTGAACGTTTATTTTATGCTTTCTTTACTGAAACAAAAAATATTGCAGATCATGATACATTGGTCCAAATTGCCACGGAATTGGGGTTGGATGGTGCTGATGTTCTAAACATGCTAACAACCGATGCCTATACCAAAGAAGTACGAAATGATGAACTTCGGGGAAGTGAGCTAGGTATTAATGGTGTTCCTTATTTTATCTTTGATCGCAAATATGCGATCTCTGGTGCACAACCCGTACATGTATTTGAGGAAGTCTTAGCGAAAGTGTGGAAAGAAAGTAGTGGACTAACAAATATCGCGAGTGGTGGAGATCAATGCACTACTGACTCATGCGATGTATCTTCATAAATCGGATACGATGGAGAAAAGAGCTGAATCAATTTGATTCAGCTCTTTTCTAGGACTAATACATTTTTTATAGTAGGGTCTTCGGTTCCTTGTACGGGGAGACCTACTTCGATATGTTTTTGAATGTAGTCGATATTCTCTTCTGAAATACGTTCCCCTGGCAATAAAATGGGAATACCAGGTGGGTAAATCATAATAAACTCAGCCATAATCCGATTTGCTGCTTCAGCAAGCGGAACAGATACGGTATGACTATAAAAGGCATCACGCGGTGAAACAGATAGCTCTGGAATCTCAGGTAACTGAATTTGAATATAAGCTGTGCGATCAGGCTGATAAAAATGTTCAGATAATGCCTGTAACGCTGTAAGAAGGGTATTCACACTTTCCTTTGTATCTCCAAGTGTGATGAGACACAAAATATTATAAAGATCGCTAAGTTCTACCTCGATATTAAAGTGTTCCCGCAACCAAATCTCAGCATCATGTCCATTGATATCGAGATGTTTAAGATGAATGAGTAATTTGGTTTCATCTAGATCATATACAGCGTCACTTCCCAGCCACTCTCTCCCTACGCAGTGAATACCTGGAATTTCATTGATGTGACGACGGGTATAATTAGCTAGCTCAATCGCTTGCTCAGCGATCTGGTGTCCATTTGTGGCTAAATGCCGACGTGCAGCATCAAGTGATGCAAGTAAAATATATGAGGTAGAAGTTGTTGTGAGCATACTGATGATGGATTGAACGCGTCGCGGATTTACCAATCCATCTCTCATATTTAAGACAGAGCTTTGGGTGAGGGAACCACCCAGTTTATGCACACTGGTAGCCGCTAAATCTGCACCCGCTTCCATGGCAGACATCGGGAGCTGATCGTGAAAATGTGTGAGCACACCATGCGCTTCATCTACTAGGACAGGAATATGCCAGCGGTGTACCAAATCAACAATCTCTTTCAGGTTACCTGCTACACCGTAATAGGTTGGATTGATTACAAGAACAGCTCTGGTATCAGGATGTCTCTGCAAGGCTCGTTCTACTTGATTGGCTGTAATACCATGCGCCACCCCTAATTGCTCATCCATCTCAGGATGAATAAAAATGGGGTAGCCTCCCGCAAAAATGATGGCAGACAACACGGATTTGTGAACATTACGCGGAACGATAATTTTGTCACCAGGTTGAATGACGGACAAAACCATGGTTTTAATGGCTCCACTGGTCCCTTGTACTGAGAAGAAGGTGCGGTCAGCACCAAATGCTTCGGCGGCTAATTCCTGTGCTTCTTTAATAATACCTTGTGGATGATGCAAATCATCTAAAGGCGCGATATTAATCAAATCTATGGATAGGGCATTATCCCCTATAAATTGTCGAAATTCTGGGTCCATCCCCAGTCCTTTTTTATGACCAGGTATATGAAATTGAATCGGGCTTCGTTTGGCATGTTCTGTAAGAGCTGCGAACAGTGGCGCACGATGTTGTCTAGCGTTCATGGAGCTTCCGCCTGCCTTTATCTATAATTATGCACGACGGTAAGTATACCAGATTGTCATTTAGATCGAAAGTAAAATCTGTTAGGGTTGAAGTGCTAAGTGATAAAGTGGAAGTGTTGCATGAAAAACATCTTCCACACGACTGATTAATGCTGTTTGGGACAACGTTACCGCTTCTGCTCGTGGTATGAGTGTGCCGCATAAAAATTCAGCTTTTTTAACCTGCTGTAGGCGCTCTAGACGCTGTGTGATTTGTTCTTCAGAAAGATTATGGATTGGTGTTCCACCTGGCTTCGTATGATCTTCCGATAAATAAAAATCAGTCGGGATTTTCTCCCAAGCGCTATCTGAGTGGTGGAGGAGTTGACGAGCAAAATGGGACTTATGTTCACATTCATAAATTAAAGCAAACCAAACAAATACTTCTTGATCATTTAACCCAACTTGGAAGTGGGGAAGTGCTTTGTAACCCCGCTTGTTCGTAGACCATGCTACCCAAGTGTCTTCAGGTGGATTTACTGTACGGCGAGCATGTTTTGCTACATGAAAGTGCATCTCTTGTTGGAGATGAGTAGATAAAAAAGCAGATAAATCAGCGCCCAGTAATTCTAACTTGGGGCGAATGAGTCCTTTTAATGATGCCATTCTGGCATCTAGCCCATCTACTTGAAAGACATGGAAATCTTCTTCTGTGAAAAATGATGATTTCATATAAAGGCACACCTCTTTTATGTATCATTGCTATTACTATCTTAACATATCCTAAAAGGGAATCATCAATCATACGGTTGAATAAGAGCAGGTATAAGGGTCTATTTTATCAGAAAAATAAAAAAATAGTATCCGTTTAACACTATTCTGCATATCTATATAGTAGATAGCATGACCGATTCCTATAAAATCTTATATTTGACGAATAACATCACACTTAATTTAGATGAAGTCAGATTAGCTCTTTTAATAGGTTTAATTTACCAGTTTGGCGGGCATGCTGGAGCCAAGTAATCGACTAACAAATATGAGCAATTTGACCCAGTCCCAAAGGTGTATGAAAAGGGGTGCAAAGTTGTATGGAAGATGTTATTCGTGCTTATAAGTGCTACGATCCAGAGCAACGGATTACTGTATTACGTTTAGAACTAGATTATGAGTTAGCGCTATTGCATGAAGCGATGATGGACGAAAATACACATATTATGGATCAATGTAAATCGAGACTAAAGTCAATTCGTAGGGAAATGCTAATGTTGGAAGCATTGTGAGTGGAGAATGTCGAAGCATATGAAGTGGTTCATACCATCTCATGTGCTTTTTTTTGTTTGCGCATGGTATGATAAGTAATTATGAATACATAACCACTAGAAATGGGAGGCATTTATTGATGGAATGGAGAAGAACTGAAACACCGATTGAACAAACTGCTGTAGACGCGATTATTCTCTTTCAAACCGAAGAAAAAGAGGGTGTAAGTGAATTTGTCAAAAAAGTAGACGAAGCGATCGAGCATCGCATTTCTGTCCTCATTTCGGAAGGAGAAATTACCGGGAAGTATTGCGAGCTTACGGCGATTCACAACTGGGGGAAAATACCAGCAAAACGTGCGATTGTGTTAGGATTGGGGGCAGAGGAAAAGATTTCTCTGGATCGACTCAAAAATGTAGTGGCTACTGCGGCTCGATATGCGAAGAAAAAAGGATTGAAGCAATTAGCGCTCGGCTGTCCAACATGGTTATCGGAGCGCTTTACGGCTGTAGATGTCATCCAATCGCTAGTAGAAGGAATGGAACTTGGAGTTTATCAGCATCCTTCTTACAAGCAAAAAGAAGAGTCGAGCAAACAAATTGAATCGATTTGGCTGTCCTTACAAGACGTGAGTGATTCTGCGGTGAAAACAGGAATTGAGCGGGGTAAGGTATATGCACATGCTACCAATTATGCACGTATGCTTACACATGAGCCAGCTAATTTCTTAACACCTCATAAAATGGTGCAGCATGCTAGACAAATTGCTGAAAAAAGAGGCTTATCGATCGAGGTTTTAAACAAAGAGAAATTACAAGAACTTGGAATGGGCGGTTTACTGGCAGTTTCACAAGGAAGCTCTCAGGAACCCTATATGATTGCCCTAACCTATAAGGGAGCACCTGAAAGTGCAGAGACATTAGGTTATGTGGGTAAAGGGCTCACCTTTGACAACGGGGGGTTGCAAATTAAACCGGCTAATTACATGTATGGGATGAATGAAGATATGGGGGGGGCGGCAGCTGTCCTCGGAGCAATGGATGCGATTGGGGCGTTAAAACCGCACACCAATGTGGTAGCCGTTATTCCTACTTGTGAGAATGCCATCAATGGAGAAGCTTTTCGCCCAGGCGATGTGATTACCTCTTATAGTGGTAAAACGATTGAAATTCACCATACGGATGCAGAGGGACGTGTTGTTCTGGCTGATGGCATTACGTATGCTAAACGCCTAGGTGCTACTAAACTAGTTGATATTGCGACTCTGACAGGAGCAGTCATCATTGCGCTGGGACATGAGAGTGCTGGCTTGATGAGTAATGATTCTGCATTTGGTCAAGCTGTCAAAAAAGCAGCCCATGTTGCGGGTGAACGAGTATGGGAACTGCCTATGTATGAAGAGTATGAAGAACATATCAAAAGTGATATTGCGGATGTCAAAAATGATGATGGATCAAAAGCGGGTACCATTCAAGGTGGCTTATTTTTACGTGAATTTGCCGATGGCACGCCTTGGGTACATCTCGATATAGCAGGTTCTGGAGAAGCGATGCGCGAAAAAGGCATTCATGTTAAAGGCGCAACAGGTGCTGGAACGCGAACCTTAATTCAACTCGCAATGGTTTAAATCTTGTAGAGGAGCGATTCGGATTGAAAAAAACCAAGAATATGGCGCATCGTGGTTTTTCTGCTCAATATCCGGAAAATACGATGGTGGCATTTGAACAAGCACGCTTAGCAGGTGCAGATGGTTTTGAGATTGACGTTCACTTAACAAAAGATGGTCAAATTGTCGTCATACATGATGAAAAAGTAGATCGCACGACCAATGGAACAGGCTGGATTAAAGATCTAACTTGGGAACAGATTAAGGAACTGGATAGCGGATCATGGTTCCATTCGCAATTCGCAAGCGAGCAGATTCCAAGTCTACAAGATGTTCTTCAATATGTGTATAGGCACGGGTTGATGTTAAACATAGAACTAAAAAACAATATTGTACCGTACCCAAGCTTAGAAGAAAAATTGATTCAGGAAATCATTCATTTTGGGTTAGAAGATCAGGTATATCTTTCTACTTTCAATCATCATAGCTTGCATGTGCTTAAAGAAATCGCTCCTACCATTCAAAGTGCCGCCCTATATGTGGCACGTATGTATCAACCTTGGCAGTATGCGAATCTGATCGGTGTCGAAGCGATCCATCCTCATTATCAGTCGATTACAGATTCAGATATTAAACAATGCCACGAACAGGGTCTGAAGGTGAGAGCTTGGACAGTGGATGATGAAACGCAGATGCAAAGGTTGCTACTTGCTGAAATTGATGCGATTGTCACCAATGTACCCGATCGACTTGCTCAACTACAAGCGGTTTAGATTTCAAGTTTCAGAAAGAAAAGGTGGCGCCTGCTTGTGGCGCCATCTGCATGAAGGAGGAACATGATGCAAATCGGATGTCATATTAGTGTAGCGAAAGGGTTTGAAAAGGCTGCTAAAAAAGCACATTTACTAGGTGCTGAATCCTTTCAAGTATTTACTAAGAACCCGCGTGGTCTTAGACCCAAAAAACTAAACGAGAATGATGCAGCGAAGGGGAAAGCTTATTGTGAGGAGCACGGAATCACGCTGGTTTGTCATACCCCTTACATTACCAATTTGTCAACGCCCAAAGAAGATCTACATGAGGTTACGATTCGCTCGATTAAAGAAGACCTTAAAATTGCTGAAGCATTTGGTGCAATCGGTGCGGTCGTGCATTGTGGCAAGCATGTAGGCGAAGGTGAAACTTATGGGAAACAACGCATGATTGAAACCTTAAATATCATTCTAGAAGATTACCAAGGGACGACCAAGCTCTTGTTAGAAAATACAGCAGGACAAGGAACTGAGCTAGGATTACAGATCGATGATCTGATGGAGATCCGCAATGGGCTAGATCATCCCGAAAAAGTAGGTTTCTGCTTCGATACGTGTCATGGGTTTGCAGCGGGCATGTGGAATCATGCGTTATTTGAAGAAATGATTGATAAGATGCAGACAAGTGGCTATTTAGAAGCGCTTGTTGCGATCCATTTCAATGATAGCAAGACCCCTTTTAACAGTCATAAAGATCGTCATGAGAAAATTGGAAAAGGTGAGATCGGAGAATCAGCTCTATCCTTATTTTTACGGGCGCCTCAGTTTGAAAAACTGCCATTTATCTTAGAAACGCCTGTACAAGATGAAGTGGAATATGAAGCTGAAATTCAATACCTACACACACTCCGAAGCTAGTTTGCATAAGAAAGGAAGACACGACATGTACAGAGACGTGATGATATGGATCAATGAGCTACCCTACCAAGTGGTCTATCTCATAATTGTGATCCTAGCGAGTATCGTCTATAAATTAGCCTTCGCACGAAAACTACCATTGCTTAAAAGTATAATGGTTTATATCTTTTTAGCGATTGGATGCGTGATATTATTCGTATTTCATTATATGGGTTTCCCAATCATGGTTGCGATGTTACTCACAATCATAATGGTTGTGGTGACACGAGTACGTTTGTCCTTTGTGAAGCGAGACTAATAGAGGAGGAATGACATGCAACTTCGAGATGCACTTTTTAATTGGTTGCAGATTCAAATCGTTTGGGAAGCGAGATCAAGTGATAATGCAGCACAGGAGACGGTACAATTTTTCGAGGGGATCCTGGGTCAAGATCACAAAGTGCGGGACATTCATAAAAAAATCGACCAACATGAATATGTAGTCGATTATGTAGAAGACGGAACCGTAAAAACCATGCGTTTTCCGCGTGAACAAGCAGATCAATTACTACAAGATATTATGATGGAACCGAAGTATAACGCTTCATGTGATGGAGTCTGATCGACGAGCGGTTACCTGTGTGGTAATACGCGCTTTACATTTAGGGCAAATCTGAATCTTATGGGGATGTTTTAAGATTTTTTTGCGTGTAATGGGATCTGGAACAAACCTAGTGTCGCATAAAATGCAACGAACATTCATTAAATCGTCATTCCTTTTTCACTTGAGATTATAGGTAAAAGTGAGAGTCAGTCTCACCTTTACCTATTTCTCTATATCATATAGTAAAAGAAAGCGATTAGCTATGATTTTTCCGGTAACTCCTTCTTCTGTTGCTTCGGTACTTCTTTGGATGGTTGGGGTGAAATGCGACTTACAATTTCAGCCATTTCTTCGATGATACCGCTGATGGGTTTCCCATCTTGAAAATCCTCATTGATTGCTTTGATGCGGTTCGTCAAATCGATATCAGCAGTAACCAACACATTAGACCCCTTGGGATCTTCTTTAATGGCTTGTGCCACGGTGTACTTGAGCGTCCCGACTTTACCTCGCTCATAACCTGCTTCTACATCAAGACCCACAAGCGAGTAAGGGCCTATGGATAGTGCTGTGGCATTTTTCACCCCAGGTATTTGCGTGGCAATGGAAACCAGACGCTGTGCAACGGCTTCTGGAGACTCGTTTTTTTGTGGTGTAAGGTTAGAATACTGTACTTTTTCTACTTGAGGTGAAGGTGTAGAAGTTTCGTTTTTGGAAGCACACCCAAGTAGAAGAAATGTGGATATAATGGAAATGAAACTTATTTTGATCCATCTTTTCATTGAATACACCGTCCTTTTCCGGATGATCATATGGTTATCCTGTCCGGAGTGATGATGGTTCATGCATAATATTTAAAAAGTGAGGGGAACTGAGATGGAAATCGAAAAATTTGAGTTAGGACCTGTCATGACAAATGCCTACTTGGTATATGATGAAACAAAGGGGACAGGGGTTGTCATCGATCCCGGTATGAACCCAGATCGACTCATAGACAGAATCTCTGATTTGAAACTCAAGATCGAAGCGATTTTATTAACACATGCCCATCTGGATCACATCGGTGGCCTAGAAGAAGTACGTACACGCTTTAAAGCACCTGTCTATATTCATGAGTTAGAGCAGTCGTGGTTGTCTGAGCCTAAGCTAAATGGTTCAGCCTTTTTTCCAGGGTTCACACCCATCGTATGTAAACCAGCTGAAAATACCTTGACAGGGACCGAAACACTCTCCTTATTAGATGAACAGATTCAAGTTTTACATACACCGGGGCATACACCGGGCAGTGTCACTTTTTATTGGGATGGGCTTGCTTTTAGTGGGGATGCTTTATTTCAAAATTCGATCGGGAGAACAGATTTACCAGGAGGAGATTACGATATCTTGATGAAATCGATTCGTAACACCTTGATGGAAATGCCCGATGAAACGAGAGTCTTAAGTGGTCATGGTCCAGAAACGACGATAGGCCGGGAACGCGTTCACAATCCATTTGTCACAGGAATGTAAGGAGTGATGTGTTTATCACTCCTTTTCCTGTTCCATAATGGTGAGGAGATTGAAAAATGAAGGAGTATCGTCATATGCAGATTAGAAATATACTCATTTTTCTTCTGATTGGCATCGCCATTGCGCTTACCATAGGGGTATATATGGTGCAAGAAGACAAGGACGAGCTACAAGCTTCAATCCAGTGTACAGGTGAAATTGGACTTGAAGTTGGCAATTGTGCACCTGATTTTATGTTAACGACAATAGACGGAGAAAGCCTTCGTTTATCAGAATCAAATGGTAAGCCGACCTTTATCAATTTCTGGGCAACTTGGTGTGGTTATTGTAGAGATGAGATGCCATTTATTCAAAAGGCATTTGAGCAGTACAAGGATCAGATTCATTTTTATATGGTAAATGCAACTTCAACAGAAACGAGCTTAGCTGATGTCAAGAAGTACTTAGATGATCATCAGTACAGCTTTCCTGTCTTATTAGATCCAAAGAAAGAGAATCAAACCGTGACTTTTGGTCAATACGAAGCCATAGGCTTACCTATGTCTTTTTTGATCGATCGCGAAGGACGAATCGTTCAAAAAGTGGGAGGGGCTTTGGAGGAAAAAAAGTTTATACAGATGTTAAAACAAGTAATGAAATAGGGAGAAGATAGGATGGATGAGCTCTCTTTGTGGGTGGCATTTGCTGCGGGGGTACTATCGTTTATCTCACCGTGTTGCTTACCACTATACCCGTCGTATTTATCATATATTACAGGAGTTTCCGTAGCGCAACTGACCGATCAGGATCGCTCACAAGCATTAAAACGCAACTTACTGATACACACGATTTTCTTTATGATTGGTTTTTCGATCATTTTTTATAGCTTAGCGTTTGCACTTAGCTTTGTAGGTGACTTTTTTAAAACTTATCAAGATCTCATTCGTATGCTAGGTGCGATCTTAATCTTTGCAATGGGACTTGTGATGTTAGGCGTATTTCAGCCTAAATTTATGATGAAGGAAAGACGTTTAAATATTAAAACCAAAGGAGTCGGGTACCTGAGTTCGACTTTGGTAGGGGTGATTTTCTCAGCAGGATGGACTCCTTGTATGGGGCCGATTGTGATCTTAATTGTGGGACTTGCTGCAACGAATCCTGAAATGGCCTTTATATATATGACTGCCTATATCCTTGGTTTTGCAATTCCCTTCATTGTCATGGCCTTTTTTATTGGACGAACCAAGTGGATTTTGCGTTATTCAAATACCATTATGAAAATCGGTGGCGGCATTATGCTGATTTTAGCCTTACTCCTTTACTTTGATCAAATGACAGCGATTATCGTATGGATGCAAAAAGTAACTGGTTTTTCTGGGTTTTAATGCTGAAATGGTGCCCCCATTTCAGCTTTTCTTTAGGATATGGTACAATCGAGAGGTGAACACGATGAATAAACAAACACGTTATTGGGTCAGACGTATTTTATTTGGGATCATGATTGGAATGATCGCATTTACACTGTATCGGATATTGACAGAAGATCAAGCAAAAGTAGATGTGGGAGATCAAGCCCCTGATTTTACTTTACAAACCTTAGATGGAAATCAGGTTAAACTTAGTGAACTAAAAGGAAAAGCCGTTATGCTTAACTTCTGGGGAACTTGGTGTAAGCCTTGTCGTGAAGAAATGCCTGCGATGCAAGATGCATATAATAAATACCACAAGCTTGGGTTTGAAATTGTTGCTATTAATGTGGGGGAGACAGAAGTAGCTGTACAACAATTTGTAGACCAATACAAACTAAGCTTCCCAACCGTTTTAGATGAAGAGAAAGAAGTTCAGAGACAGTATGATGTAGGTCCCCTACCAAGCTCATTCTTTATCTCGTCAGAAGGTGTTATTGTAAATAAAATAGAAGGAGCACTTGACCTACAGCGTTTAGAATATTATGTGACTCAAATCTTACCGCAAAAATAGGAAGGGGTAAAAAATCATGCGTACTTTTGAAGAGCTAGAGGCGTCAAAATTAAGCAAGTTAAAGAACGAAGAAAGAGATCAGTATATATGGGTGGATGTGCGGACAGAAGAAGAGTATGCGGAGGGTCATATTCCAAATACGATACATATTCCACACGATGAAGTGGAAGCACGTGTTACAGAGCTTGAATCATACAAAGAGAAAGAACTCATACTGGTATGTAGAAGCGGACGTCGTAGCGAGTATGCTGCGGAAATATTAGCTGAGAAGGGCTTTAAAAACTTGTACAATTTTAAAGGAGGAATGCTTGAATGGACAGGTCCAGTCAAGCACAAATAAAGCGTACTTCACTTCGTGTCGTAAACCACATGAATGAATTGATCGGGCAGACTCCCGTTGTAAAATTAAATCGTCTTACAGAAGAAAATGATGCCACTGTATATGTGAAATTGGAAAAATTTAATCCAGGCGGTAGTGTGAAAGATCGAACAGCTTCTCATATGCTAAAGCGGGCAGAAGAATTGGGATATTTGTTACCGCATTCTACCATTATCGAGCCAACAAGTGGGAATACCGGTGTGGGTTTAGCACTGATGGGGGCTTTAAATAACTACAAAACGATTTTAGTGATGCCAGATACTGCGAGTGATGAGCGAATCAATCTTTTAAAAGCGTATGGCGCTCAAGTTGTTTTATCACCTGGAGAAGAGCGCATGCCAGGTGCAATTCGGATTGCCAAAGCCATTATGAAGGAAGTGCCGCATGCCTTTATGCCACTGCAGTTTGAAAATCAATTTAATCCTGAGGTGCATCAGTTGACTACGGGCCCCGAAATTTTAGCGCAAATGAATGGAGAACTAGATGCCTTTATTGCGACGGCTGGTACTGGTGGAACGATTACAGGGACAGGTGAATATTTGAGAAAGCATCTTTCTCATCTCTATATAGGAGTAGTTGAACCCGTAAACTCGCCCGTATTAGCTGGTGGGTGTCCAGGCTCTCACCGTATTCCAGGTACATCACCGGGATTTATACCCCCCATACTTAATCGATCGATTTATGATCATATCTACCATGTAAGCGATGAGGCCGCTGCTGCAACAGCTCGTCAGCTAGCACGTCAAGAAGCGATTCTAGTCGGGCCGTCATCTGGTGCATCTGTGTGGGCAGCGTTACAGGTTGCCAAGCAACTGGGAGCAGGAAAAAAAGTGCTCTGTATGGCACCGGATACCGGAGAGCGCTACTTGAGTACAGATATTTTTACAGCTTGAGGAGGGATTTTGCTGTCATTAAAGCCATTTTTAATCGAGCAAATCGAGAGGACGCCTAATAGAGCCATCACCTTTGCCGATTATATGGCGCACTGTCTCTATCATCCCCATGATGGTTACTATCAGCGGCGGAAGCAAAAACTAGGCAAACAAGGTGACTTTTATACCAATGCCCATGTAGGGGATATTTATGGTGAGGTGCTCAGTCGTTTCTTTTGGAAACAACTTGCATCTCATACCCGTTTAAAAGATTGGACGATCGTTGAGGTGGGAGCAGGTGATGGTCGGCTGGTAGCTCAACTGATAGCAGGTTTCGCTCATTTAGGAGGCGCAATCGATGATGTCCAAATTTATTTGGTGGAAACCAGCCCCTATCACCGCGCCGTTCAGCAAGCATACCTGGCAAAATTAGGTGCACAGATCAATTGGGTAGAAAAGATAGCCGACATCCCGCAAAACACCTATTCTTTTATTTATAGCAATGAATTGCTCGATGCGATGCCCGTCCACCGCCTCAAACAAGAAAAAGGTCAACTGAAAGCGGTATATGTTACATACGATCAGCAATATGACGACTGGCAAGAAGTATGGCTGTCTGCTCCATCAATCTGTCATGATCGATTAGAAGCATTAGGTGTTTCTTTAGCTGAAGGGGAAGAGATTGAATTCTCGACGCAGGCGTTAGAGTGGTTGGAAACCGCTTATCACTGGATGGAAAGAGGCGCGATCTGTACCATTGATTATGGTTTGACACATCAGTCTAGCTCTATTCGTGCCTACCGGGATCATCAACTTATCGACGATTGGTATCGATATCCGGGAGAGGTAGATTTAACTTACAATGTGAATTTTGAGTTTTTAGAGAAATGGGGAGAAAGGTTAGGGCTCACTACTTTACTTTCTAAATCACAGTCTCAATTTTTGCTTGAAGCAGGCATTTTGAAGTGGATGCTACATGAAGGGGCGCGCGATCCATTTAGCCCTGAAGCCAAGCGAAATCGTGCCATCACACAATTGATACATCCAGATACAATGGGAGATCGTTTTCATGTTCTTTGGCAAGGGAAAAATTTAAAATTTTTGAAGGAAGAGGGATGACACATATGATTATAAAGCCTAAATTCCGAGGGTTTATCTGTACAACAGCCCACCCTGAAGGTTGTCAAGCGCAAGTTGAAGAACAGATTCGCTATGTATTGGAGCAAAACAAAATATCGGGGCCAAAAAATGTTCTCATTATAGGTGCATCGACGGGTTATGGACTTGCTTCACGTATTGTATCCACATTTGGTTGTGGAGCAAATACGATTGGTGTATCATTTGAGCGTCCGAGTAGTGGAAAACGTACTGCTACAGCAGGATGGTATAATACAGCCGCTTTTGAAAAAAATGCGAGGCAGGCGGGTGTAAAGGCATATAGCATAAATGGTGATGCGTTTTCAGATGAAATTAAGCAAGAGACGATCGCCCTCATTCAAGCAGAGATGGGGCAAGTTGATTTAGTGATCTATAGTTTAGCCTCTCCTAAGCGAACCCATCCACATACAGGGGAACAGCTCAATTCGGTTCTAAAACCGATTGGACAATCTTACACCAATAAAAATGTAGACTTCCACACGGGCGAAATTAAGTCATTAACCGTTGAGCCAGCAACTGAAGAAGAAATCCGTCAGACCATTGCAGTGATGGGCGGAGAAGACTGGCAGATGTGGATCGACGCGTTAGATCAAGCTGATGTACTAGCAGAGGGGGTTACCACACTAGCCTATTCCTATATCGGTCCGGCTTTGACCCATCCCATTTATCGCGAAGGTACAGTGGGGAGAGCGAAAGACCATTTAGAAGAAACCGCACAAATCTTGCAGCGGAAATTGGAAGCCAAGCAAGGACGGGCTTTTGTGTCCATTAATAAGGCTTTGGTGACGCAGTCTAGTGCAGCGATTCCCGTCGTACCACTGTATGTATCGCTCTTATATCGCATTATGAAAGAAGAAGGATTACATGAAGGATGTATCGAACAAATTTATCGCCTTTTTGCAGAAGAAATTTTTGGGGGCTCTTTACCGCATTTGGATGCTAAAGGGAGAATTCGCATTGATAACTTAGAAATGAGAGAGCATGTACAGGCTGAAGTGGACAAGCGTTGGGATACCGTCACCGATCAAAACTTAGTCGCTTTATCTGATATCGAAGGGTATCGAAAAGAGTTTTTCCAGTTATTTGGATTTGAAGTAGCGGGCATCGATTATGAGCAGGAAACAAACGCGGATGTTGCGATACCTAGTATCGATAAATAATGTAAAGCAAGACAAATCCCGATCTTGTTGATGAGATCGGGATTACTTATGACTTGCTTTACATCATAAATGTGGAATAGTAAACCATACCAGTAAATGAAACGAGCATATAAGCACCAAATAGGTACAAGTATGTTTTTTCAGTAAGTCCTAAGTAGCCTAAAATGACAAAAATAGCTGTTTGAACTGCAAAAAGTGCAGCCGGAATATACATATGCCCAGCTAAAAACATAAGTGAAAATATGAGACACCAAAAACCTAATACGGCAAACATGCGACCCATTCCCGTCATGTTACGCTCACTCCTTCCTAAAGCCATAACTTCAAATAAATAAGGGCACGGTTCAACACACATATTATACCCTCATAACTAAGGTCTATCAAGCAGGAGAGATGGGATGTTCATAATGAATACACTTATTACACATAAAAAGGATGGAATTGGATGGATTCAATTTCATCGACCAGCAGTTCGAAATGCCGTCAATCAAGAGATGATGGCGGAGTTAGAGCACGTGATCACCGAATGGGAGCAAGATGAAACGCTACAGGTGGTCGTACTTTACGGAGATGAAAAAGCATTCGTTTCAGGTGGTGACGTTGAAGCGTTCCACCAAATTCATACAAAAGAAGAAATATACCCTGTAATGAAACGAATGGGTGATCTATTACAGCGCATATCTGAACTGAAATGCATCACCATTGCCGCAGTGGAAGGTATTGCAGTTGGTGGGGGCTGTGAGGTTGTGACTAGTTGTGATTTTTGCTTGGCATCAAAAAAAGCCAAGTTCGGCATGATTCAATCACGAATCGCTATCACGACTGGCTGGGGTGGAGCAAGTCGATTAATGAATAAGATAGGCAAGCCTAATGCACTGAAAATGTTGATTACAGGTGAAGTCATAGATGTGGAGCGCGCAAAGGAAATGCAACTCGTCGATGAAGTGATTGAGTCATCGCATTTTTTGGAGGAGGTACAAGTCTTTGCCCAGCAATTTGTATTACCTAGTCCGATGATAGGCCGTGCATACAAAGAAGTGGCATTAGCACTGGAACAAGGAACACCCTTATCCGCATTTGCCAAGATTGAAGCCACAAATTGCGCCGACTGCTGGGAAGCCGAGGAACACGTGCAAGCCGTTGAGCGCTTTTTAGCGAAACGGAATAAAGTGGACTAAAAAAGGATCAAAGAGGTCGTTGCGACCTCTTCATCCTCAACCATCACCGCTAAAACCATCCGGTGGGTCATGGTGTGTGCGTTGCGGAAATATGATCAACTGCTAATAAGAGCAGGCTAGATGGAAAAACAACGAAAATAAGTGTGCACCGCAATTTGATCCCAACCTCATTGAAGTTAAAAACGCTCAAACCCTTTGATATATAAGGAGTTTGAACGTTTATTTGCCAGTTCACAAAAACAAACCTAGAGATTGGGATAAAACTGTCAAATCTCTTGCAAACTCAGTGTTTTTCCAGTATTGTAGAAAATAAGATTCCAGTGTTTATCGGGGTTGAACATTAACATAGGATGTATATAAACGTGTGGATGAAAAGTCGGGAGTAGCCCTCAGACGAAGTAGGGAGCTCTCAGCTTCTATGAGGTTGAACAATAACATAAGATGTATTTAAACAAATACGTCCCGTCTAACCATATGCTAAGATCGTTGTTGAACAATAACATAGGGAGTATTCAATTCCAATGCTTCGATTCGAGTACCTGCTTTGATTTTATATTGAACATTTAAAAATCCTTTCATCCTCTCCTAGATATTAGAGATTTGAAGTGGTGTTGGCAAGGCTTTTACTACACTATTGTATAAAAATAGGTGTGCATTGTTCGGTTTTCGAACTATGCACTTTTAATTTTCATTTCCATTTGATCGTTTAATTTTACGCATTTTATCAGACAATACGTATTAATGCCCTTATTGAAACCATTTGAATTTTAATGTTTTTTGTTACCCAGGGTCTTCGCCTCGCTAGGAATTAATTGCGTTAGTTCATTCAAAGCGATAAAGATATCCTATAAATTACTATCGAGTAAAAGTATTGCCTGCTTTTATCGTCGTGTTTTGTCTTCAATAGGTAACGCTGACAGCGGTTCTCTTTGACGAATCCCTCCCTGTGAATGACTAATAAATATTACTTTTTTTCAGAAAGAAAGATTAACCTAATAATTTATTAGGGGCATGAAGGGATTAAGAAGCAGGTATCAATTATACACGGGTTAGTTAATTTTATCTGATTAGAAATGTGTGATGATAAGATTTGATATACAATCTATTTGAATAGTGTTGAGATTAAGGTGAAGAAAGATGATGCAAAATTTAAAATCGATGCTAGTAATGCAAATGCTACTGTTAAGAAGCTGAATACCAACTTGAAATACTTTTTGTTCATTTTTTTCATTTCGATTCCCCTTTTTATAAGATCAATTAAAGATGATGTTTAAAAGTACCTTTATATAATTCTGAATATATACTGTACTGTGTTTGTTGTCAATTAGATTCTCAATGCATAAAAAAGTAAGTTTATTCAAAAAAAAGAAACTTTAACTTTGTGACTTATTGAAAAAATATCCAATAGTGGCTCCGTGTTCTGAATCATGGCTGTCATATAGTGATACAATTCAAGTCTTTTTACTTTAAAGTACAATTAGATTTTTCTTGATGTGGGAATGATAACAATATGAGATATTCAATAAAAGTAGCGGCCCTGGTTATCCAAAATATAAACATAGTTTGAAATTAGATCATAGAACCTCTTGCAAATTCATTACTTTTTCAGTATTGTAGGGGTTAAGGAACTGAATTGATTAACTGGGAACCATAACATAAGGTGTATTTAAATTCTTTTATTGATCTTGCACGTTTTTGACGTGTTTTAGTTGAACCATAACATAAGATGTAACTTAATTCTCTTTCATGTTCAGATGCTTCTAATCATTTTAAATCAAGCTACCCTCATTAGTAGATATAGAGGGTTTTTTTATTTCTCTATAATATGCACAGAAAAATAAAAACTAATTTTAAATCATTGACAAAATATAACTATATTGCTATTTTTGAATTAGATTTGTTGTGAAATTGAATGATGTAATGCTTTAGGAGGATGTTGAGTTGGGGTATGATGAACTGACGGTCACGGTGATGGTTCGTGAAGATTTGTATTACCAAAATGTGCAAGCTGCTTTAGGGAGTTATCTGAATCGTAGTATGCTTCAGATGGAGCGATTAAAACAACGCCATGCCGAGCGGGCATCGAAGCTGTATGTCTTTTCTGGGTTATATCCAGTAGAGCGTAAGACGAAAATTTACCGCAAGGGTGCAGTTTATATTTTTCGAGTGCGAAGTTTAGATTCAGAGTTTTTGGAGTTAATGGAGAAATGCATACGCAAGCAGAAAGATGCGCATTTTGAATGCCTTGCGATCGAAAAGCATCGCGTGAGAGATCGGATGATTCAAGAACTATATTCGATCACGCCCTTCATTGTAACGGTGAATAATCAGCCGTGGCTTCAGCCGCATGGGGATATCGATGTCTTAATAGAACGACTCGAGTCCAATGCAGAAAAAAAATATCAAGATGCTTTCCAAAATAAATTAGATTCTTCCCATTTTATTGAACGTATTGAGTTGATCAATGAAAAGCCACTCGCCATATCATATAAAGGGATACGTCTACTCGGAAACAAAGTGCGTATTGCTGTAGCGAGTGAGCCACAAGCACAGAAATTGGCCTATACGGCATTAGGTGCAGGTTTAGGTGAAAAAGGCTCTTCAGTGGGAGCTGGATTTTGCTTCGCCAATTTTAGCTAGGTGAGGGGGAAGTACATGTTAAGAGATCTGGTTCCGCAATTTACGATTACCTGTGCAGAAAATCCAGATTTGGTAAATGATCATCATAAATTGGCAGAGGGTCTGTATATCCGTCTGTCTTTACACGAACCCTTTCATGAAATCAAAGATAAAGATTACGTGGTGATCAAGCCCAAAGATCAAGGTGATCATGCCGCCAAGTCAGAATTGTGGCGTTGGTTCAGAAGTCGCGATCGGCTTAGTATGATGTTAAATGCGAACAAAGCAATTGATCGTGGCAAAAAAATACATAATGTTCATTTTATGGCACTAATTGCTAAAAAAGATAGCTTAATGGGTAGCGATAAAGTGAAGCCGGTGATAGACCAAACTTATGTGAAGCAATTTCTGAGTGGTATCCTCGAAAAACCACAAGCCAAAATGATGGATCTCTTTCCGATCAATGCGCGCAAAAAAGCAGAACGAATCGCACAGGAAGAAGTGCGCGAGCGTTTTTTTCAAGAAAAGTTCCCTGAACTTTTTGCGCATTTATCCTCAGAAAAGCGGCGTAAGATTCATCACGAAGTACTGCAATTTTGGGAAAATAATTTCGAGCAAGTGTTGGAAGAAACGAAAAAAATAGCGCAATCAAAACATGTGAAAAACTATATTAAATTGTTTTTTCAAATTGAGGATAATAAAGATGAATCACTTTATGATTTAGAATACCAAGCTTATCTCTTTCCAAATATCTTTAATGTGAATGATTACAATGCGGTGGTCGATGATACCCTACTGGGTTTACCAAGTACAGATGTGAATATGAATGCAAAGAAACCCTTTCTTGAACTAAAAACAATGAAAACAAAGGTTCCCACACGTGTGTCTCTGACTGAGGCTGTAGCTGGACAAGAGATGTACCAGTGGTTACAAAATAAGGGGAAGTTTAAGGAAATCCGCTTGCCGACTCATGATCCATTTGATGGGCAAATTGCCCATGAAAGTAAGAGACGTGTAGCTGAAGGTGCTTATTACTTAAGCTTAGATAAAAACGGAAGTGTAGATTACTTTGACCATGTTCCGTTCCTACCGAAAGAGAAACAAATAATTTGTATGGAAGATATCTTACAGATTGGATTCAAGCAAAAAGATAAGTCCATGTTAAAGGATTATCCAGAATTAAATAAGGAAAAGGGACAAATAAGACAGGAGATTAGCCGCCTTTTCTTCGGAAACGCTCTACCTCGAAATTTACTCGGCTCTGATACACCTAAAGCAATCGTAAATGTGTTTACATCTGAAATGGTTTCGATCTTTGTGCGATCAAGACAAGCTTTATTCGATTATTTGGTCAAAGGATTGGATGAAACGATTGTACCTTTTTTGCGTATGTATGCTTTAAGATTAATTGAAATTCAGATCCTACAATGTATGCAAGGGCTTTCTTACGATAAAATGGCGGATGCTTTTCACTTGCGCCTAGCTTTATTGAAAGAGGTTAATCCCGAGGAGGGCGAAACTATGGTTGATCGAATGAAAGAAGTATACGGTACGATAAAAGCAAAACTGACGCTGACAGATGAGGTATGTGTATGCGAGCGTGATGAGGAGTTTTTCTTTTTAGCAGGGCAGCTGGGTTATTATTTGCTGTATCAATCTGAGAAAGATGATAAGACATACGGTTTAGCAGAACCGATATTAAGAGCGCGTAACCCTAAAATGTTGAAGCAAAAGTTAGGAGATTTATTTGATGTTTATAAGCATAAAATCTCTCTTGAACATCGACGATTCAAAACGGCGATGGCGATGGTTCAAAGTTATCAGACAGATGCCAAGTTAGACGGAGAAAATAAGGAGATGCTTATGGCGGGTTTATTAGCCAATAATCTTTTTCTAGAGAAGAGCAAGGAAAATGTGAATAAGGAGGAGACGTTACGTGGCTAAAATGGAAAAACGCGTGTATGGGTTAGTTGGAGTGGGATCCTATATGTCAAATTGGAATGCGGACTTCACAGGACGTCCCAAATCGATTAGTGATGGCGGCATATTTGGTAGTGATAAAGCACTTAAATATAGTGTGAAAAATTACTGGGTGCAGCTCGGTGAGAAGGTCCTTTATTACAAGTCTTTTATCATTCCGAAAAAAGGGGATGACAAAGAAAAATTACAGCCCAGAGACTTAATCGAGCGTTATCATGAAATATTTGAAACGGAACTAACGGATAAGACTTCATCCAAAGAAGTGTTAAAGCATCTTTTCTCAGCAGTCGATGTGCTCAACTTCGGTGCGACTTTTGCCGTTAAAAAACAAAATATCTCGTTGACTGGTGTCGTTCAAATTGGACAAGGTCACAATAAATATGAAGAATCTGAGGTAGAAGTGCAAGACATTTTATCTCCTTTTCGTAACTCTAAGAAAGGGAATGCCGATGCTTCTTCGTTAGGGAAAAAAATAGTCAGTAATGAAGCACACTACTTGTATCCATTCAGTGTCAATCCACACCATTATGATGAATATATCCCACTTATTGAGGGGTTCGAGGGTTATACTGTAGAAGCATATGAAAAATTACGAGAAGGATTCTTACGCGGTGCGACAGCCTTAAATACCAATAGTAAGGCCGGATGTGAAAATGAGTTTGCACTGTTTGTAACGTGTGTAGCGGGATCTCGTTTATATTTACCGCAGTTAGATGCCTATGTTAAAGTGACCCAAGCAGATAATGGCAAAGTGACGTATGATTGTGATGCACTAAGTTCATTCTTAGAATCAGTTCAAACAGAGATTGAGTCGATTGAACTCTTTTATAATCCATATCGGATTCATGTGACCCATATGCCAGATTTTATCACGACCAGACATCTATATACCAACGAAGTGCTTACTTAAGGACGTGTTGAAATGAAACAAGCTGTCGCATTTGAACTATCTGGTGAGACTGCTTTTTTTAAAAAACCAGATGTCAATGCTAATGTGTACTTTACGTATAGCCATATCCCACGTATCGCTTTGCTGGGTTTGCTGGGTGCCATATCCGGCTATGGTGGATATATACAGCAGAGTCAATCGATTGCTGATGAAGGTGAGACAGAGCATAATCGTTATCCAGAATTTTATCAGAAACTGCATTCACTTCGAATCAGTATTGTCCCTCAGGGGAAACGAGGATATTTTCCACGTAAGATTCAGGTTTTTAATAATGGCGTAGGCTATGCCAGCAAAGAAGAAGGTAATAATTTAATCATAAAAGAGCAATGGCTGGAGAAACCGCATTGGACGATTTATATCGAGAATGACCAGAGTGAAGTTTACCAAAAATTAGAAGATCTGCTTTGCAATCGGCAAGCGGTTTTCATGCCCTATCTCGGGAAAAATGATCATCCAGCACGAATTGAGCAACCACGAAAGGTGAGACTTGACGAGATAGAGCGAGATATGATCGTCCATTCACTCGTAAGGGCTGTGGATGTGGAATTTGGTGGATTTAAGCGAGGAATCCAACCTTTCTATTATCGAGAGAGACTTCCGAGTGGGCTTGATCCAAAGTTAAATGGCTATGATTTTACAGAGTGGATACATACCAATCGCACGGTTACAAATTTAGTGGCAAAAGAGACCTTTTATCGGACAGAAGAACGTTGTATTGCGTTTTACTAGAAGAGGAGGGTCTCTTCTTTTTTCGTTTGGAGGGTTATTAAAGGATGAAGATAGCGTCTTTGTTTATAGAGGGAACGCCATTACTAGCACATATCGGGAGAAGTCAGGATGAAACCGTAACAGAGCATTCTGAGCTAGTAATGACCTTTTGTAAGAAACTGATGCAGGAAAATGGTCTGGGGGAAGCCGTATCACGAACGATCGCTGCACTTACCTATCAAGGTGATCCCTTATCAATTGAAGAACAAGCACAGATAGAGAATTGGTTCTATCAAGCGATTTACTTACATGACTTAGGGAAAGTAAACCCAGCCTTTCAAAGCGTCAAAATGAAAAATAAAAAAGTGATCCGAGATGAAGCATTAAATCACACGCATCATTCGCTCTTATCTTCGTTATTGTATCTCGAACTGTATGAGCAGGATTTACCAACAGGGGAGGAAGATGAAGAAAAATGCATGTTTTTCGCTTTTATCTTATATATTTTTTCTTATATCATTTCACGACATCACTCCTATTTAGAAGATCTATCCTTGCAAACGTATGGGGAGAAGCTACAAAATCTATCTGGGCGTATCGATCGTACACCGCTTTATTTGGCTTATTATGTACAGAAATCGCGGTACTTTGATGTATTTCGATTGGAAGAATTTACGGATGATTCTTCTTTGAATTACGACAGTCACAATCCTTATCCTTTGTATATCTTAACGCGGTTGCTTTACTCTGCTCTAGTAGCCTCTGATTTTTACGCAACCTATACGTATGATCGTGATGGTGTAGCACCATCTTTCCGCTATCTGAGCCAAGCAGACAAAGCAGTGCTTCGGCAGACCTATAATCAATCCCAAGTCGTACAAGGGATTGAGGCATATAAGGTCAATCCTCACCACTTTGATCATGTACCGATCAATCAAGTGCGTTCAGATATGTACCTAGAAGCAGAGCAGCAATTAATGGAACACGATCAGCAATCACTTTTTTACTTAGAAGCCCCTACAGGCGGTGGAAAAACGAATCTGTCTTTAAATTTGGCGCTCTCCTTGTTAGAAAAGGAAGAGCAGCTTAATAAGATTTTGTATATCTTTCCATTTAATACTTTGGTAGAGCAGACGAAAAAAGTATTTGATGAGATTTTCCCGCCAGAAATTCAGAAGCACTATCCGATTGCCGTTATTAACTCCGTTACACCCATTCATCATGATTATGAAAAAGAAGATATCGAATACGTGGATGCATCTGTGCCGACGAAAAAAGCTTTCTATGACGATAAAGAAGCGGTTTTGTATCGTCAAATGATGCAGTATCCCATGACTCTGACGTCACATGTGAACTTTTTCAATTACTTGTTTGGCACGGGTCGTGAAGCTAATCTAGCATTGGTGCATTTGTGCAACAGTGTGATCATACTAGACGAAATCCAAAGCTATAAAAATGACCGTTGGATGGAAATTATTGCGTTTTTGGAGCGATTTTCTGAGCTTCTCAATTTCAAGGTGATTATCATGTCGGCTACACTTCCTCGACTTGATCAATTGCTTGAACAACAGAGAGCGACCGTAGAGCTTTTGCCAAATGCCAGCCGTTATTTTCAACACCCGCTTTTTAAAAAACGTGTCCAATTGCATTATGAACTATTAGATGAAGGAAGAATTACAGCAGAGCGGCTTGTTGCGTTTATGGACGAACTGCGTGAGCGCTATGGACGTAAGCGTGTTTTATTGGAGTGTATCAAAAAGAAAGATGCACGTGAAGTGTACCGCCTGCTACTAGATCGATATGCAAATGTACCCGTTGTGTTGTTAACTGGACAAAACCATGCCTATTATCGTAAACGCGTATTGGATCAATTAGGAAAAAATGAAGAGGGTACCTTTAAGATGGAGGAAGTGATTGTAGTTGCCACGCAGGTGATTGAAGCGGGTGTAGATATTGATATGGATATTGGACTCAAAGATATTTCAACGCTAGATAGCGAAGAGCAATTGTTAGGGCGCATTAATAGATCCTGTCTGCGTACCGACTGTCACGCTTTTTTCTTCCATATGAGTGATGCAAAAGAGGTATATCGGAATGACTTTCGCTTAGCACATGACCTTCGTGAAGAAGAGATACGGCTGAAATTGGAGAATAAACAATTTGCAAGCTTCTACCAAACGATTTTTGCAGAACAAGCACGTGAAAAAAAATATCAGATTCAACAATTTCAGCAGGTCATACAAGCCTTGCAGTATACGACGATCGGAGAACATATGAAGCTGATTCAAGACAGAAAGTATCGCCTTTTCCTTGCTCATACGATTGAAACAGAGGCAGGCACCCTGCATGGGGAGGAAGTATGGGCCAAGTTCAAAGCACTAAATGATCCTAGACAAAAAAGGGAATATGCCAACAGGCGCATGGCGCTGTCACGTGTGATGGAAGAGATGAGTTACTTTATTTTTTCGGTGTACGAAAGGCCAAGTGTATATGATGGCGACCCAATCGGAGATATTTATTACATTGAAGAAGGCGAACGGTATTTGCAAGTCGATCCTTTTACGGGATTGATGATCTTTGATGAGGAAAAATATAAAGCGGTAGATGAGGAGTTGTTTTTGTGAAAGTCACAGGGACGATGGTGAACTACTATATTCACTGTAAACGTCAGTGTTGGCTTTTCGCCAATAAAATCAATCTCGAGGATAACAGTGAAGAAGTGCGTATCGGCAAATTACTGCATGAATTAAAAACCGAAAAAGCAAAGCACAAAGAATTGTCTATTGAGCAAGTGAAAATCGATAAACTGACCGAGGATTATCTCGTAGAAATCAAAAAGTCAGACGCGGATGTTGAGGCGGTTACTTGGCAAGTTCTGCTTTATTTAAAAATCATAAAAAACAAGGGGATTGAAAGGAAAGGGAAAATTGAATTTATTGAAAAGAAAAAGCAATCGCGCAAAACCATGACGGTTATATTGACAACGGAACAGGAGCGAAGATTAGATCAAATGATCCAACAGATCGAACAATTAATAGCTGGTGAAGAAATCCCGGCTATACGACATGATAAAAAGTGCAATAAATGCGCTTATTATGATTATTGTTATATATAGGAGGTAAATATGCGTTCGGTTAAATACTTAACGTCCATGGGAGAACTGAAACGTAAAGATAACTCTCTTGTGTTTCGAACGGATAAGGGTCATACCTATATCCCAATTGAAGGAATCAAAGAAATCTACTGTCTGAATGAAATCAGTATCAATAGCAAGCTATTTCAAATTCTTGCCAAAGCGGGCATTGTCGTTCATTTTTTTGATTATCATCGCCATTATACGGGAACCTTTTATCCCAAACAACAACTGGTTAGTGGGAGACTTATCGTTAAGCAAGTCGAAGCTTATCAATCAAAGCGACTCCCTATTGCTAAAGCCATTGTTGGTGGTATTGCTAATCATATTTACCAGGTTCTCCTTCATTATTACAAACATGGAACAAGTGATTTAAAGCCCCTTTTGGATTGGCTTAGAAAAGATGTTCCAAGCCTATTAGACAAAGAATTAAGGATCGATCAGGGGCTATTTGGAAGAAATTTTACCAATCCTTTCAACTGTTTTTACCAGAAGATTTTTTGTTCAACAAACGTGTCCGCAATCCTCCTGATAATCCAATGAATGCTCTAATCTCATATGGAAATGCGCTTTTGTATACCAAAACGATTTCTCAAATCTACCAAACGCACTTAAATCAGTCTATTAGTTTTTTGCATGAACCATCAGAAGGGCGTTTTTCTCTCAGCTTGGACTTGAGTGAAGTTTTTAAACCACTGATCGTGTATCGTACAATATTTGAATTGGTGAACCGACGAAAAATACACGTTTCCAAGCATTTTAACAAAAAATTAAATTATTGTTTATTAAATGATGCAGGCAATGAAATCTTCATTCGTGCTTATGAGGAAAGATTAAATAAAATATTTCTTCATGAAAAATTAAAACGAAAAGTTACTTATCGGGAAGCGATCAAACTGGACGCATATAAGCTGATTAAAAGTATTATGGAAGGGCATATGTTCCAACCTTTTGACGAAAGGAAGAAGATGTGATGGCGAATAAGTTGAATTGTAACTATGCATTTGTATTTTATGACATAAATGAAAAAAGAGTCCAAAAAATATTTAAAATATGCAAGAAGTACCTTGTCCATTACCAAAATTCGGTCTTTCGTGGAACGATCACCTCTTCCAAAATCTTAAAGTTAAAAAAAGAAATTGAGACAGTGATCAATCCAGAGGAAGACTTTGTGTCTATCATCACCATGATGAATGAACACACATTCTCTGAAATTGCGTTAGGAACATCCCAAAAAACAGATGGAGAAGCTTTATTACTCTAAATTTATCCCAACCTCATCCAAACCAAAAACGTTTCAATCTGTTGATATAAAAGGGTTTAAGGCGGTTTTTATTTCATTCTCCAATTTTGAGAAGAGGTTGGGATAAAATCGTCAAACCCCTTGCCAATTCGGCCTTAATCCAGTATTGTAGAAATTAAGAACCCAGTGTTTACCGGGGTTGAACATTAACATAGGATGTATTTAAACCTCTCTTTCTTCTGCTCATCAGATAAAGTAAAACCGTTGAACATTAACATAGGATGTATTTAAACCCTTTACTACCTTCTGTATCGACAACCGCAGTCAAGTTGAACATTAACATAGGATGTATTTAAACTGGTGCATAATGATTACTTGGTTCTACAATACGGAAGTTGAACATTAACATAGGATGTTTTTACACCTCATACGAGTACCAGGTTTAAATAACGAATAGCATCTATAAAATCCCTTCATTTCTCTATATGAGAGTGGGGGATTTTTCTCTTTTTCATGCTACTTCCAATCTAGTCTGTTTTTGTTTTTTGGCGATGATGCTACCTAGCAGATGCTGGTAGAAATGCTTTCTGTGGTATACATCGGGTATGTCTTGGTAATAAAAATTAATAGATGACTATACTATGTAATATATGAAATGCATAAAGTGAAGAGAAGGAACATTTAAGATTGTATAGCGGACAGCAGATTGGAGGCACTTACATGGTTCTTAAGCGTCAAGATGCATGGACACCAGAGGATGATATGATACTAGCTGAAGTGACGCTTCGTCAGATTAGGGAGGGCGGTACCCAACTCGCAGCTTTTGAGGAAGTTGCTCAAAAACTGGGCAGAACACCTGCTGCGTGTGGTTTTCGCTGGAATAGTACGGTCCGAAAAAACTTTGAAGATGCGATTAAAATTGCTAAGTCGCAAAGACAAAAACGTTATCACGAAAAAAAGACAAGACCACTCCGTATTTCACAGGCTGATTTTGATGACGAGCAGGAAAATACAGTATTTACAATTGAAGGGATCATTCGTTTTTTAAGGCAGTATAAAAACGAAGTAAAAGAGCTGCAAAAGAAACAAAAGTATCTAGAAGAGGAACTAAGAGAGAAAACCAGCTATGTCATGTTACTGGAACGCGAAAATTTGGAAATGAAGGGTCAATTAAACCATGTGCAAAGTGATTATCAATTGGTAAACGATGATTACCGTACATTGGTTCAAATCATGGAAAGAGCGAGAAAGATGGCCATTCTAGATGAACGTGATTCATTAAGTGATGAAGGTGGTTCACTTGAAGTAAACAATGATTTGGAGAAGGTTGATAAATAAATCATCTGTTACCAGAAGGTAATAGATAAGGTTAAAATAAAAAAGTCAGATTTCCTGTAGGGCAAGAAATCGACTTTTTTATTTTTAATAAAGAAATGCAAGCGCTTACAACATAGCAGGAAATTGCTTCATATCTGTCGAAATTCCTAGAGTCAGGACGGGCGTCCTCCAGCATGTAAAAATAGGTTTGGAGGAGGAGGCTTTTTGTTTTTTCAGAAGAGCGTGATGACATGTCTGGTATTACTACATCTATTAAAATGAGGTGACTTATGCCGATTCAAAAAGTATTAATAGCAAATCGTGGTGAAATTGCTGTCCGTATCATACGTACATGTAAGGAGAAAAACATAAAAACGGTAGCGGTCTACTCGGAAGCAGACGAAGGTATGCCTTTTACCCAGCTTGCTGATGAAGCCGTGCTACTAGGTCCTCCCCCGATTGCACAAAGCTATCTCAATGGTGACGCGATGATCAAAATTGCATTGGATCAGCAAGTGGATGCCATACATCCAGGTTACGGTCTCTTATCGGAGAATGCTACATTTGCCCAAAAAGTGCAGGACGCAGGATTAATTTGGATTGGCCCTGAACCAGATGTGATTCAGAAAATGGGAGATAAAGTGATTGCACGTCAAACGATGTTAGAAGCAGGTGTTCCGATTGTACCAGGTGTAAATGAAGTGAAAGATTTAGAGCAGGCGAAGCTAGCAGCAGAGCAAATCGGATATCCGGTTATGTTAAAAGCGAGTGCTGGTGGTGGTGGGCTTGGCATGCAAGTTTGTCAAAATGAAGCGGAATTGCAAGCATCCTTTCCTACACTGCAAAAAAAAGCCGCCTCTTATTTTGGAGACGATTGCTTATTTCTGGAGAAATGGCTTTCTCAAACCAAACATATCGAAGTTCAGATTGTGGCTGATCAACTGCGCGTAACCCATTTATTTGAGCGAGACTGTTCGGTTCAGAGAAGAAATCAGAAGGTGATCGAAGAGAGCTTAGCGCCTTCTATTCGTCCGCAAACCCGTGAATATTTATATGAAATGGCAGTTCGAGCAGCAGAAGCTGTTCAATATACAGGCGTGGGCACCGTTGAGTTTTTGGTGGATGAACAAGAACAAATCTATTTTCTTGAAATGAACACACGCTTGCAGGTGGAACATACGATTACTGAAAGTATAACAGGGCTTGACTTAGTTGCACTTCAAATCCATCTGATTGAAGGAAATCACTTACCAGATTCAATTTGGACGATTCGCCCACAAGGACATGCTTTTCAATTTCGTATTTATGCAGAAGACCCAGAGACATTTTATCCATCACCCGGAACGATTCAAACCTATCGCATTCCGCAAGATGAAGGGATACGGATGGACAGCGGAGTTGAGCTGGGTAGTATTGTTTCCCCGTATTACGACCCTTTGATTGCCAAGTGTATCGTACATGCGGATAGCCGAGTGTTAGCGCTCACAAAAAGTAAAAGAGCACTTACAGAATTTGAAATTAATGGAATAAAAACAAATATCCCACTATTACTGCGTATATTAGAAGAGCAAACGTTTGTGCAAGGAAATTACCGAACGAACTTACTGGAAAAAAGTAAAACGAAGGGATGAAGATCATGTCTACCATACAAGCCAGCATGGCTGGAACGATTTTTAAAATCTTGGTTAAAGAAGGCGAACGTGTTGACTTTGGTCAAGATGTCGTCATTTTAGAATCCATGAAAATGGAAATTCCTCTGCAAACTGAAGATAGTGGGATTGTCACTTCTATCAAAATGAATGAAGGCGACGCAGTGAAAAAAGATCAAATTATATTAGAAATTGAAGGGGATTAGATTTCTTGATGAAGATCAAATTGGTAGAAGTAGGATTACGGGATGGACTGCAAAATGAATCTGTTACCTTGCCTACAGAAGTGAAAAAAGAGATTGCTGTACGACTTCTCCATGCGGGTGTGAAACACTTAGAGGTTTCTTCGTTTGTATCACCGAAATGGATTCCACAACTAAAGGACGCAGAAGAACTTTTTCATTTACTACCAGTCAGGGATGATGTGACCTATCGTGCACTAGTTCCAAATCTAAAAGGGCTGACGCGTGCCTTGATGACACCTGCGAGTGAATATGCCGTTTTCATGTCAGCTAGTGAGTCTCATAACTTAAAAAATATTAATAAAAACATAGCCGATACCTTAATTACGATAAAAGAAGTGGTGCAACTCGCCACTGAAAAAGGAAAACCAGTGCGAGGATATGTATCCACCGTTTTTGGCTGTCCTTACGAAGGAAATATAGCAATGAGCCAAGTCGTTCATATTTGTGAACAACTGATCGAGATGGGAATCTATGAAATTTCGCTCGGTGATACGATTGGTGTGGCAACCCCGAAGCGGGTAAAAGAAGTGATTCAAAGTGTGCGTCAATCCGTCCCTTTGCATCAATTAGCGGGACACTTTCACGATACGCGTGGAATGGGTGTGGTGAATAGCTACGTAGCTGTTGAAGAAGGCATTACTACACTGGATAGTGCAATCGGAGGGTTAGGTGGCTGCCCGTATGCACCAGGAGCTTCGGGAAATGTATCAACGGAGGACTTGGTTTATCTGTTTGATCGTGAAGGTATCGAGACGGGACTCAACTTGACTGAATTAAACGAAACGAGCTTATTCCTCCAAGAAATTTTTGCTAAACCCTTACCTTCAAAAGTTTTCCAAAGCTATGTCGCACAAAAAGAAGCATAAAGGAGAGCGAATCATGTCACTGATTCATTGTACTCAAAAAGATGGGATTGCGATGGTTAAGCTCAATCGTCCAGAGGTATACAATGCATTAAATCTAGCGACTTTAGAGGCGCTTTCGCAGCAGTTGAATGAACTTCACTTTGATGACACTGTACGTGTTGTCATCATTACAGGGGCTGGAGAGAAAGCTTTTTGTGCAGGTGCCGACTTGAAAGAGCGGCGCTCTTTTAGTCCTGAGCAAGTGCGCTATTTTGTACACTTGATTCGAGATACGATGAACAAAATCGAAAATTTGCCTAAACCCGTTATCGCCATGATCAATGGGTACGCGTTTGGTGGTGGGGCAGAATTGGCACTTGCATGTGATCTCAGAATTGCAAGTGAGCAGATGCAAATAGGTCTAACAGAAACTTCACTCGGTATTATTCCAGGGGCTGGTGGAACCCAGAGGCTCCCACGTTTGATTGGTAAGACAAAGGCTAAAGAGATGATTTTTACAGCACAGAAGATGCAAGCTACAGAAGCACTGGCGTGTGGTTTAGTCAATCAAGTTGTTAAAAGATCGGAACTGGAGGAAACCGCTTATCAAATGGCTGAGCAAATAAAAGAAAATGCACCACTCGCGCTCAAGGCAGCTAAGTTTGCGATTGATTTAGGGATGGAAACAAATTTATCGACAGGACTTGCTTTAGAAACGAAAGCTTACGAAACGTTAATTCCAACTGAAGATCGACTTGAAGGATTACAAGCTTTCAAAGAAAAACGTAAACCCCAATATCGAGGGCGATAAGGAGGATGAGCGATGGATCAGAAATGGATCGATCAATTACAAACCCGTATCGAGGGCATACAAGCTGGCGGGAAAGAAAAGTACCACGATAAGTTAAAGGAACAAAAGAAGTGGTTTGTTCGTAAACGTCTAACCGCTTTATTTGATGAAGATGTTACGGTTGAGGATGCGATGTTTGCCAATTGTATGGACGAAAATTTGCCGGCAGATGGTGTTGTAACCGCAATCGGCAAAGTGAATGGGCAAACGGTGTGTGTGATGGCTAATGATTCTACGATTAAAGCTGGATCATGGGGCGCACGTACCGTAGAAAAAATAATACGAATTCAGGAAACTGCTCAAAAATTAAATGTACCGATGCTTTATTTAGTCGATTCTGCAGGAGCGCGTATTACAGATCAAATCGATATGTTCCCCGGTAGAAGAGGAGCAGGTCGCATCTTCTACAATCAAGTCAAAATGTCGGGACAAATTCCTCAAATCTGTATTTTATTTGGGCCATCTGCTGCAGGTGGCGCATATATTCCTGCTTTTTGTGATGTCGTTATTATGGTGAATAAAAATGCAAGCATGTACCTTGGATCACCCCGTATGGCTGAGATGGTCATTGGAGAAAAAGTAAGTTTAGAGGAAATGGGCGGAGCAGCCATGCATTGCACCGTAAGTGGTTGTGGAGATGTACTTGTGAAAACGGAGGCAGAGGCAATTACTTCCGCTCGGGCCTATCTCAGCTATTTCCCTGCCAACTATACCCAGACACCGCCAGATGTGTTGGGGAAATTGCCTTTACCAGATGCACGGCCAGTGTCAGAGATTGTACCAGATAATCAAAATGCACCATTTGATATGATGGAGCTTATTACCAGTATCATTGATGAAGGTTCATTTTATGAAATGAAGCAGCGATTTGCTCGTGAACTCATAACGGGTTTTGCGCGAATAGATGGACGAGTTGTAGGGATCATTGCCAATCAATCAAAAGTAAAAGGTGGCGTGTTATTTGTAGATACAGCGGATAAGGCAGCTCGTTTTATTACACTTTGTGATGCTTACCATATTCCTTTATTGTTTTTGGCGGATGTCCCTGGATTTATGATAGGAACTGAGGTGGAACGTGCCGGAATCATACGTCATGGTGCTAAAATGATTTCAGCAATGTCAGAAGCAACGGTTCCTAAAATCTCTATTATTGTGCGCAAGGCTTATGGTGCTGGTTTATACGCGATGGCAGGGCCTGCTTTTGAACCAGATTGTTGCCTCGCTTTACCCACTGCACAAATTGCTGTGATGGGGCCTGAAGCTGCTGTAAATGCGGTCTACCATAATAAGATTATGGCGCTTCCTGAAAATGAACGGCCATCATTTATTGAAGAGAAGCGTGCAGAGTATCGAGATAATATTGATATATACAGGTTGGCAAGTGAGATGATTATTGATGGAATCATTGAACCGGATCAGTTGCGATTGGAACTTATAAAACGGTACAGAAGTTATGAAACAAAAGAAGTTCACTTTAGTAAACGCAAACATCCAGTATATCCAGTATGAAAGGAGACGGGACAAGGTACAATCTTGTCCCGTTTTATTATGGATCGATTCCGTGTATACTTTCAAGGAAATACCCGTAGGTTAAAGGAAGGATGTTGCATGATGAAGATTGGGGTTTTAGGCTGTGGTTCCATTGGACTCTTATGGAGTAGTAGAGTGGTGCAGATGGATCATCAAGTGATTCTCATACCTCGAACAAGCGAGCAAAAGAAAGTACTCCATGCATTCGGATTATTTTCTTATGATCTTTCGCAGCAAGTCACCCATTATCCCATATGTGCCCAATCAGTTGCAGACATAGAGCCAGGGTCAATCGATATCTTGTTTGTAACGGTAAAAAATACGCAGCTTTCATCGATCATCTCCCATATACAACAACTGACAAATCCCCAAACCCAAATTTTATTTTTCCAAAACGGACTCGGACAAGAAAAAGTCGCAGGAGCTTTACACGATCGTCCTTGGACTTACTTAGTGGTTACTTCAGAAGGAGCGTTACGTAAGGAAGTGAACCATATTTATCATACAGGGCGTGGAGAGGTATGGATTGGACTATATTCTGACAGAGAACAAGAGATACACCAAACGATGTCTCATTTTTTAAAAGATTCTTTCTGGGAAGCAGTAGAAGTCAATTGGCAATCTGATGTGAATATCATGCATAG
Organism: Polycladospora coralii; assembly: GCF_014773435.2. Classification (GTDB taxonomy): domain Bacteria; phylum Bacillota; class Bacilli; order Thermoactinomycetales; family Thermoactinomycetaceae; genus Polycladospora; species Polycladospora coralii. The sequence continues at coordinate 578,040 of NZ_JACXAG020000002.1, forward strand.
AATATGGGAGAAACTTTTGATAAATAGTGTGATCAATCCGTTGACTGCAATCCATCACATCACAAATGGTCAGCTACTCGAATCAACATATGATGAGAAACGAGAGCAATTAATACGAGAAAGCATTGCGGTCGCACATGTAGAAGGATATGCCTTTTCCTATGAGCAAGTGAAAGAAAAAGTAGAGTCAATCTGTAGACATACCGCTGAAAATCATTCATCGATGTTACAAGATTTACAACGAGGGAATAAAACGGAGATAGAATCGATAAATGGAGCGATTATTCGGCTAGCAAATCAGCATCATATTTTTGTTCCAACGCATGAGGAAATGCGTCAGCTAGTTAAAGAAAAGGAAGCGTTAAATAGGTGTTAAGTGGCTCATGATAAGTGAAGGGAGAGATGTGTCATACATGAATCGATTTAAGGTAGATGGGTATTTGTTTTCATTTATGTTGGGAACATTGGATTTAGCTATTTTTACCCCTGTGATTCCCAATATGATGCAATCTTTTTCCTACCCGATTCATTGGTTTATATGGATCCTTGCTGTGCAACTGGTGTTTTTTCCACTCAGTCTTTCCCTTTATGAAACCTGGGTTGGGCTTTTATCGTATCAAGTGGTCATGACACTTTCTTTTTGTTCATTTGTAGTAGGTTCTTTAACCATGGCCTTATCCTCTGGTTGGATAGAATTAATTGGGGGCAGAGTTTTACAGGCGATCGGTGCTGGAGGCATTTTTCCTTTTTTGTACGAAGATATGCGCATGCTGGTCCAAAGACGAAAGCATAAAGAGAATCGTTTATTGATAGGGGCAGTGGGAGCGTGTATGGTACTTACACCGATCGTAGCAACAACCGTCACCCATTTTTTGGGATGGAGAATGCTTTTTTTACTAGGTATATCAGTAGCTTCTCTTTATTTTATAATGGCAATCCGTATCCATCGTAAAAGCGAAGAAAGTAGTCGTATAAAACGAAGTGCAACTCCCGTTTATTTATATGGTGTGATCGTCGCTTTTCTTATGTTTACGATAAGTCAGGTTGATTTTTTTCTAGATGGCATGGGGTGGTTTGCGCCCAATGTCATGCCATTTTGGATTATGGCTGTTGGGCTTACTGTACCTGTAATTATGATTGAAAGACAAGCTGAGCACCCTTTTTTTGAACCGCATTTGATTGCCAATTGGCGCCTATGGTTGTTATATGGATATGCTGGTTTAAGTGGTTTGATCTGGATTGGCTTAATTCTGTTGCCAGGGTTTGTCGTCTGGCAATTACAATTGTCGTTGCAATTACAATCGCTCTTTTTTTCGATGTTATTAATGGTTGTGTTGGTCACCTTACCTTTTGTGTACAAATTATCGAAAAGCAGAAGTTACCGCCTGATTACAGCTTTTGGATTTTTGCTGGGAGGAATCGCTTATGCGTTATTTGCCTTTGCAACTTTATCATGGCAGTATGTGCTCTTGTTCTTATTATTAGGATGTGCACTTAGTTTCACTTTGCTCGTTCCGATTCATGATGTTTTACGAAACATAACCTCATCCGATCAGATGCAGACAAGTGGTTTAACGCTCAGTTTATTGCGAGGAGGAGGAGCAGGGATCGGCTTGATTCTGTTCACACAATTACTTAGTTCATATGGCTTACATCAATGGATGCAATCACGCGTACCTAGCTACTTGTTTGTACAGGCACAACAACATGTTCTGCTCCTTGCAGCGGCCGTTTCTTTCTGTGGGGTGTTACTTAGTCTGCTTTTACCTACGGAGGACACTAGTGTAAGGTCTAACCTATCTAATTAGGCGTATCGATTACCTCAAATACAAGACGATCAGATGGAAAAATCATACGAATCGTCACACTTGATTTCTAATGCGCTTTTGATCTGATATAATTTATTTAGGGTGCCGAAATAATAAGATGGAGAGAACATGATGATAAAAAAGATAGTGATGAATCGGGCATGGAAAGACGAATGGATGGATTCATATGAGAAAGATGACGCCCCGATTCACTCGTTCTACACGTATTCTCCTTATCAAGCAGATCACTTTGTTGAACGAGCTATGCAAGTTGATAAAATGAATCGTTCGATTTCGAGAGAACAGATTGCAGATGTGATTGCAAACTATATGCGAGTGGATCTATGGAATGGCGCAGTTCAAGATAATATTGCTAAATTACAAGATGATCGTAGTCTTGTTGTCATCGCGGGTCAACAAGCAGGGCTGCTCGGAGGGCCACTTTATACAATATATAAAGCGATTACGGCTATTCAATTAGCGAAGCGAGAAGAAGAGAGATTAAATCGTCCGGTTGTTCCCGTGTTTTGGATAGCAGGTGAAGATCATGATCTAGAAGAGGTGGATCATGTCCATGTCATCTCTGATCAGAATAACGTGCAAAAAAAGCGTTTTCACCTAAAAGAAGATCGAAAGCGATACATATCGGCCTACCAGATTGAAACGAATAAGATACATAATTGGTTAGATGAGTTGGCATTCCTTTTACCAGATACAATATTTAAACAAGATTGGTTAAAACAAGTCAAATCTTGGACGACAGAACCATTGTCATGGAGTCGATTCTTTGCAAGATTGATGCATGATTTATTTGCAGAGGAAGGTCTCCTTATCATTGATGCGGCTGATCCCGGTCTCAGAAAATTAGAGGCACCATTTTTTCAATCCTTAATTCAGAAGCATGATGCGATTGATCGTGTGGTTCGGTCCACAAGTTATCAGATTGAGCAGCTTGGTTATAAGCGTCCAGTTGAATTTCAATCTGATCAAGGGCACTTATTTTTTATTCAAGAAAATGAACGACTTCCTTTAAGCGTAAAAGGCGACATGTGGGAAACGCGCAATGGTGCGTTTAGAAAAACACAAGATGAACTTGTCTTGCTTGCGGGCACAAATCCACATTTGTTTTCCAATAATGTGATTACACGACCGCTGATGCAGGAATTTTTGTTTCCTACATTAGCTTTTGTGGGAGGACCCGGTGAAGTTAAATACTGGGGTTTATTAAAAGAGGCATTTACTGAAATGAACTTAGAGATGCCCATTGTTTATCCCCGTATGCATGGGCAATTAATCGGTCGTAAAATCCAAAAGCGTTTACGCGAGTTTGGATTGACTGGTGGAGAATCGATCTTGGATTTACACAGGCAAAAAACAGCATGGTTGCAAAGGCAGGTTCCTATCGATGTAGATAAACAATTTAGCTTATTTCAATCTCAAATTGAGATGCTTTATGAACCACTTATGCACACGTTGCAAGAACATATTGGTCATGATGTGGTAGCGCTTGGTGCGAAAAACAAGCAAAAAGTAATGGCTCAAGCTTCCTATTATCGGATGCATGTGCATAAGTTGATTCAGGAAAAACATCAGACTGGTTTAAACCATTGGGTAGAAATTGAATCCCATTTATGGCCCAATGAGCAGTTGCAAGAACGCATGTTAGGGATTATTCCGATTTGGAATGGGTGTGGATTAGATTGGCTTCGTGAATTAAAGCAAGATTTATCTTTGTTGGAGCAGGACAAAGGGACACAGTTCGTCTTTTATCTTTAGGATAGGTTTATGGGGCTTTAATCAGGTGGAGTAGAGTCTCCACCTGATGCGTTCACTTATTGTGTCGGTCTTTCGCCGCTTGTTGGGACGTTGCATGAGAAATGATCAATTTAAAAGATCTGATTTGATATCGAATCAGATCTTTTAGGCTGAAAACGATTCATCCTCTTTGGATGATGCATTCGTATCTTCTTGCTTCATTACCATGTCATGAGGCAAGGCTGAAGAAGTAAATGGCATATAGTTTGTGGAATCATGGACAACATCATCATCGTTCTTACAAGGTTCACAATTCATAAGAGCAACCTCCCCTTTCCTGATTTGTCGCGTGTCACAGTCGTTTATTTTTCATCATCATCACAACAACCATATCTCTTCGCATCTAGGGATGTTTTAGAAAAGAAAACATCTGGATTATCTCGTCCCATGAGTACATCGCGATTATCTCCCCAAGAATGAAGTAGACAATTTCTTGGACCTACGATCATTTGATTGTAATCCCCCATGTAACAACTAGCAGTGTCGACACCAGGGTTTGTGACGGGGACTGGAGAAAATATCGTACTTACCATCTGCTCCTTCCCAAAACCGCTACAAAGAGAAAAGCTTTTCAGAAAAACAGCAAATGTTCCATCACCTATACCAGATAGTGTGCCTCCTCTATCATTGAAACGGTTATACTGAATATGAGCTTGATTTTTAGTAGCTGCTACTGTTGGAAAAAATGGAAAAGTCGAAAGGTTTGAGGTGATACAAACCCGATTCCAGGTGGCTCCTCGATCTGTACTATAAGCTAAGAATACATCAATAAAAGTTGTTCCTCCGGTCACTCTCCCAGCGTTCCACACGACATATATCGTACCATCAGGTCCGATCGTGGCACTTGGAAACTCATTCATTCTTATCCTTCTACTATTATCAACTCCGATAGATGGACGACTACAAATGGACGTATCTGTTGCAGCTGCTGCAAAAGGATTGGAAACAGCCACATTAATTGGGAAAGTACTGCCACCGTCAGTCGATTTCACCATCCGTATCACTCGGTTGGGTTGTCCTAGGGTATTGAATCCGGATATTTCTTCATAAAAGACGTAGATTCCTCCGAGGTCATCAACAATGACAAAAGACCCTTGTACAAAAGTCGTACCACCAGTAACAGTAACAATCACTTGGTCGGTAATGATTGGACTAAGGTTGACACCCGTCGTATATTTTGAAAAGCGGATATTAGGGGGACTAACTGTGAAATCAGTCCATGTAACATAGAGCGCTTCGTTACCTGGATTACTAGCATCGGGACCTACAGCAATCCATTCTTTATCCTGATTGACGGCTGCCGAAGGGTTTTGGCCACGTCCAACTACTTGCGGAGCATTCATGGTGATCGTTTCATTGGGTGTAATAGTTCCTGTGGAAACACTGATAACGCCTTGAGAAACACCAGATACGTTTTCAATCCCGATTTGACCATAATAGAAGACACCATTTTGATCTACAGCTATGACGGGGTCGCCAGAATTTTGTCCTGATGAATTTACAGGAATAGATCCACCATCCGTCCAGGTGTTTCCTAAATCATTGGAATAAGCAAAACCGGAAAAACTAGACGTTCCTAGCACGCCTGTACTATCATTTGAATCATTAAATCCGTAGAGGATAAAATTTTTAAAATAGGCAATGCTCGTTTCACTTTGCGTGATTCGAGGAAAATTAGCGACATCATTTGCGGGGTTATTTACTTGTCGCTCGCTTATACAGCAGTCATCTGAATGTTTTTTTTTAAGATGATCATGTTTTGCCATCTTCTTTTCATCTACACCACAATCGATACTCAGGTTAAGTGTGGTGTTACCTACATGTTCAATTGTATTTTTATCGTGTTGTTGCTGTTGTTGCTGTTGTTGCTGAGATGGATATTCTTGGGGTTTTTTATAAGTTTTTCCATCATACATGGCTTCCCAACCTTTGAAGAGATTCATCGGCTTGGTACATCTGCGTTTGGGAGGGTAGAATCTTTGAAATAGCCAATGTACTTTTATGTATATGGTAATTTTAAAGAAAGGGAGGGGCTGCTAGACATGTTCAGAAACATATTTTTAAAGCCAATCCAATGGAAAGGGTGCTTGTAGCCCTTATATTCGATGAGAAACGGCATGGTGTCAACAATGGATGCAGTACGAATAAAATACATGCCCTAAATTCAATTTAAAAAATGTACGTTGATTTTACTTTCTGGTAAAAAGATGAAAATCGACACCATTGCTAAAATCAGGTATAATGAACGTCGTGTTTGATTGTAAATGGAGATTATCAGCCAGTTACAGGCTTAGGTTTGTAATAGGGATATAAATGGATTGAATTGAGGGAGGATATTATGAGTACAGCTGAAAAAAGTATTGTAGCAGATTTGAACTTAGCGGCATCCGGTCGCTTAAAATTAGACTGGGCACGGGATCACATGCCTGTATTGAACCGCTTACGTGAAAAGTTTATTGCTGAAAAACCACTTGCAGGGCAAAAAGTAGCCATATCTTTACATTTAGAAGCTAAAACAGGCTATTTAGCAGAAGTGATCCGTGATGCGGGTGCTGAAGTTGTGATTACAGGTAGTAATCCACTTTCTACACAAGACGATATCGCGGCAGCACTTGCTGTTTCGAATATTACGGTATTTAGTAAATATAATCCAAGTCCGGAAGAGTATAAAGATCATTTAATTAAAACATTGGAAACAAAACCAGATCTCATTATTGATGATGGTGGAGATTTGGTTACCATTTTACATGCTGAGCGACCAGAATTAATGGAAAATATACGTGGTGGATGTGAAGAAACCACAACCGGTATTCTTCGTCTGCGTGCACTTGAAAAATCAGGAGAACTAAAATTCCCTATGGTAGCTGTGAATGACGCTTATTCTAAATTCTTATTTGATAATCGTTACGGTACAGGGCAATCAGTTTGGGATGGTATCAACCGTACAACAAATCTAGTAGTGGCTGGAAAAACAGTTGTGGTAATCGGATATGGCTGGTGCGGTCGTGGGGTTGCGATGCGTGCCAAAGGACTAGGCGCTAATGTCATAGTGACCGAAATCGATGCGATTAAAGCGACTGAAGCCCATATGGATGGCTTTACTGTGATGCCGATGGTAGAAGCGGCTAAACGAGGGGACTTCGTCGTGACCACCACGGGAAATAAGGGTGTGGTTGCCAAAGAACACTTTGAAGTGATGAAAGATGGTGCTATTCTTTCCAATGCAGGTCACTTCAACGTGGAAATCGATTTAGAATCGCTAGAGCGTATGACTGAAAAGAAAAGAACGGTTCGAAAAGATATTGAAGAATACACTTTTGCAGATGGTCGTAAGGTGTTTGTACTAGCAGAAGGACGCTTAGTGAACTTATCTGCTGGAGATGGTCATCCAGTCGAGATCATGGATATGACATTTGCGCTTCAGGCTTTATGCCTCTTACATGTCCATGAAAAACATGCTGATCTTGGAAATCGGGTATTAGATGTGCCGTATAGCATTGATGAGCAAGTTTCACGCTTCTTCTTAGAAGCAAACGATATTCAAATTGATGAGATTAGTGAAGCGCAAGAAGCATACTTAGCAAGCTGGGAATTGTAAGAGATTCCAGTATCTGTTTTTTTGGTTAAATCCTGCACTTAGCGTGCAGGATTTTTTATTATGCGTGTGGTATACTTAACAATGTGGTAGAGAGTGGTGGGAAGTGGAAGAGAGGGGAGTGAGAGAGGGGGAGTAGTGGAATGTTCATGGGAGAGTATCGTCATTCCATTGACGATAAAGGTCGTTTAATCGTTCCGGCTAAATTTCGGGATGGCTTAGGCGAATCATTTGTTATCACTCGTGGACTGGATCACTGCTTGTTTGTATACCCTCGCTCGGAATGGACCATACTTGAACAAAAGCTTAAAGCGCTACCCTTTACCAAAGCGGATGCTCGCAAGTTTACGCGTTTCTTTTTCTCTGGAGCGAGTGAAGCGGATATTGATAAGCAAGGTAGAGCTTTAATTCCGAATCCACTTCGAGAATTTGCCACACTCAAAAAAGAGTGCGTCATTATCGGAGTCTCTACCCGGATTGAAATATGGTGTAAGGAAAGATGGGACACTTACTATGCTAGCTCTGAAGATTCATTTAATGAGATAGCGGAAAGTATTGTTGATTTTGATTTGTAGACAAAGGATGGAAAGATGTTGTGTTTGTACATGAAACCGTACTAAAAGAAGAAGCAGTAGCGGGTCTGAACATCGATGCTGATGGGACATACGTAGACTGTACGTTAGGTGGAGCTGGCCATAGTAGGCTAATTGCTTCTAAGCTATCAACTAAAGGTCGACTAATTGGGATTGATCAAGATGATTTTGCATTAAGGCATGCAGCAGAAGCGTTGCGTGAGGTGGATTGTAAGCTCGATCTGATTAGAACCAATTTTAGAGATATAGAAAAAGCAATACATGAACTTGATATCGAGCACGTAAACGGTGTTTTATTTGATCTAGGTGTGTCTTCTCCACAACTTGATCAAGGCGAGAGAGGTTTTAGTTACCATGTGGATGCACCACTTGATATGCGTATGGATCAGACACAGACCATAAGTGCGTATCATGTGGTAAATGAGTGGACAGAACAAGAACTCATTCGTATTTTGTTTTCGTATGGAGAAGAAAAATTTTCGCGCAGGATCGCTGCTGAAATTGTAAAGCGTCGAACGCACGGTCCACTGGAAACGACATTTGAGCTAGTAGATGTGATTAAAAAGGCCATACCTGCTCCTGCTCGAAGAACAGGGCCTCATCCAGCAAGAAGGACGTTTCAAGCGATACGAATTGCGGTAAATGATGAATTATACGTATTCGAGCAAGCATTAGCTGCAACGGTTGGACTCCTAAAGCCGGGTGGAAGAATTAGTGTTATCACTTTTCATTCGCTTGAAGATCGTATTTGTAAAAAGTTTTTTCAAACGATGAGTAAAGGGTGTACCTGTCCGCCTGACTTTCCAATTTGTACTTGTAATGAAAAACCGATATTAAAAGTGATGACCAGAAAACCGGTCATACCAACAGAAAAAGAAATAGAAAAAAATCAGAGGGCAAGATCAGCAAAACTGAGGGTGGCTGAAAAGATATAAAGGAGTAAAAGAGGCTAGTGGCGTAAGGAGGATAACATAGATGAGAGAGAATCGATGGAATGAATCAGTCGCAAGGCCATTGGTTGACTCTAAGAAATATGTACAGAGAAAAAAGAAGAAAAAAGCTTTACTACTGCGGTTACCAGTAGGGGAGAAAATTTTATATTTAGCTAGTATTATAGTTTGTGTTTTCTTAGCCCTATGCGTAACTTCGTGGAAAGCAGAAGTAACAGAGCTAAAGGTAGCGATTAGTCAGACAGAAACGGCGATTCAAGAAGGAGAAAAGGTCAACCTTCAATTGAACGCTGAAAAACAAGAACTTACGAGTGTAGAGAGAATTAGGCAGTTTGCTGAGCGGAACAATCTCAAATTAAGTGCCCCCCAAATTTTGCCCTCAGTTCAGCCTTAATAGATAGAGAGGGTGAGGGCAAAAATGAGTGGGAGAGTAAGAAAGAGCAAAATGCGGTCATTAGTTGTGGGGAGTATCTGGACCTTGTGCTTAAGTATATTAACATTGCGGCTCTTCTGGATTCAGACAGTCGAATCTAATTCGTTGACCACGATGGCCATGAATAATTGGATGGAAAATGAGACCATATATCCAACGCGAGGAACCATATATGATCGTACCGGTGACCATTCAATGGCATGGGATGTAAATGCCTACTATATTGTGGCGAATAAAAAGAAGATGAAAGATATAAGCCAAGTCGCTCGTTTACTTGCTCCTTTGTTAGAATTAGAACCTACTGATCTAGAGGAGCAATTATCGAAAGAAAAAGATGATATACAATTGAGGGGAAATGGAAAAGATCGTTTTCCGGAAGAAGCGATAAAAAAAATCTATCAATTGAAGGAAAAAGGGCAACTAGAAGAAATCTATGCTTTTCCCTACAAACCTCTACGGCAGTATAACGGAACGGAAGCTGCTCATGTCCTTGGATTTGTGAATCAAGAGATGAAGCCAGTCGAAGGTGTGGAAAAAAGTTATCATTCCTTTTTACAAGGTGAAATGGGTCGTAAGAAGTACCTTAAATCGAAAAATGGGATTATGATGTCCAAAGACCCAGATGAGTATCAGCCTGCTAAAAATGGGAATGACTTATACTTAACCATTGATGCGCGCATACAAAAACAAGTCGAAATTGAGTTGGCAGAAGCAGTCAAAAATTACGATGCCAAAGGTGGAACCGCTATCGTAGCAGATCCACGTAATGGTGAAATTTTGGCAATGGCTAATCTACCTGTATATAACCCTAATCAGATTGGTACTTATAATCCACAAGAGAACAGAACAAACCAAGCGATTGAAAATCAATTTGAACCTGGTTCCACTTTTAAAATTGTTACCTTAGCAGCAGCAATTGAGGAAGGTGTTTTTAATGCCAGTGATACTTTTGAATCAGGTGCAATCCAGGTAGAAGACCGAACAATCCGAGACTGGAATGACCGCGGATGGGGAACAATCACATATCGTGAAGGTGTACAAAAATCGAGTAATGTCGCTTTTGTAAAGCTGGGTCAGAAGTTAGGTGCCACAAAACTAAATGAATATATTAAACGCTTTGGTTTCGGTGATATTACGAAGCGTCAAGGAAAGCCGACTGGTATTGACTTACCAGCAGAAGGAAAAGGATATTATTTTAATGGACCGCTATATCCGTCTGAGTTAGCAACCACTTCGTTTGGGCAAGGGATTTCCGTCACTCCAGTGCAACAAATCTCTGCCATTTCTGCTATTGCAAATGGGGGGACTTGGTATACACCGCATGTGATGAAAGAAATTCATAAAGCGAATTCGGATGAAATCGTGAAAACATATCCTGTGCAAGGTAAGCGGATCGTAAGCGAAGATACGGCTAAACAAGTCCGCCAATTATTACGAGATGTGGTTGAAGGGGGTACGGGTTCTGAGGCAGATGTCGTAGGCTATCCTGTTGGAGGGAAGACGGGAACCGCCCAGAAACCGAAGAAACAGGGTGGATATGAAGAAGACAAGTATATCGTTTCTTTTATTGGGCTTGCTCCTTATGATAATCCAGACGTGGTGGTTTATGTAGCAATCGATGAGCCGGCTTCGATAAACGGTAGTTCCTCAGGTGGGAAGATAGCAGCACCCGTAGCCAGTCAAATTATTAGAAAGACACTACAAATTAGACAGATACAGCCGAATAAAGAGTTAAAATAATAAATACAACAAAAGGCGCCCGCTTTGCGAGGTGTTTTTTTATTTGGTGAACTTGTCATGAATATTTCTTGTTAGGAATAAGCTTGTCATAAGAATTGCTAAAAAGGGAGTAGAGTAAAGTGATCCCCGTTTCAAACATTGTAAAAAAGAGGCTTTTCGCAATTTTAATGACCGCTTTGCTCGTTTTAACCGCTTTACTCGGTCGGCTTTTTTATGTTCAAATCTTACAAGGAAACTGGTTAACGGATAAAGCAGAAAATTTATGGAGCCGTAATATTACCTATGAGGCAAAGCGGGGCCAAATTTTAGATCGAAATGGAGAGCGTTTAGCTTATAATATTAGTGCCCCTACGGTGATTGCGATTCCAGCTCAGGTAAAGAATGCTGCTGAAACAGCAAAACAGTTGGCCAAAATATTGGAAGGGCAAGAAGAGGAAATTTATAAACAAATTACCAAAAAACAAATAACGGTTTATATCAGACCATGGGGACGAAAGATAACAGATGAGCAAGCAAAGCAAATTCAAGGGATGCGTTTACCTGGTATTGTGATTACTGAAGATAGTAAACGTTACTATCCGTATGAAAACTTAGCATCCCATATTCTAGGCTTTACTGGGGGCGAAAATCAAGGACTTGCCGGTCTTGAATACGTCTATGAAGAACAGTTAAAGGGAGTCAAAGGGTATGTTTCCTTTAGTTCAGATGCCCGTGGAGAAAAGCTTCCAGGTGGTACAGATAAATATACACCTCCACAAGATGGCTTAGATTTAATCACCACGATCGATTACCAAATTCAATCGATCTTGGAACGCGAATTGGATCAAGCAGTTGCACAGTATCAACCAGAAAATGTGTTAGGAATTGCTATGAATCCTAAAACGGGTGAAATCTTAGGTATGGGGAGTCGTCCTACTTTTAGGCCGGATGAATATCAAACAACAGACCCGCTTATTTACAATCGCAACCTACCGATCTGGAGAACGTATGAACCGGGTTCAACTTTTAAAATCATAACATTAGCTGCAGCGATTGAAGAGAACAAAGTGAACTTAAAAGAACCTTTTCACGACCCGGGTTATATAAATGTAAGCGGTGCGCACTTACGTTGTTGGAAAAAAGGAGGTCATGGACATCAAACTTTCCTAGAGGTGGTTCAAAATTCATGTAACCCGGGGTTTGTCACCTTGGGCCAAAGACTAGGGAAAGGAAAGTTATTTTCCTATATTAAACAATTTGGATTTGGCCAAACAACAGGCATCGATCTAAACGGTGAAGCAAAGGGAATTCTCTTTCCAGAGAGTAGAGTAGGGCCAGTAGAATTAGCAACCACTGCATTCGGACAAGGTGTTTCCGTCACACCTATTCAACAAGTAGCAGCTGTATCTGCAGCAATTAATGGTGGTAAGCTGATGGAACCACATTTAGCAAAAGGGTGGCGTGATCCTAAGTCAGGTAAAATGATTGAAACGATCGCTCCTCAAGTAAAAAGGGAAGTGATCTCGCCTCAGACTTCTAAGGCTGTACGTGAATCACTTGAGTATGTTGTGGCACAGGGTACAGGACGTAAGGCTTTTGTAGATGGATACCGAGTAGGAGGAAAAACAGGTACCGCACAAAAAGTAGGACCAGATGGACGTTATTTACAAAACAATCACATTGTTTCCTTCGTGGGATTTGCTCCGGCAGATGATCCTGAAATCGTCGTTTATATTGCGGTGGATAACCCGCAGGGAATACAATTTGGTGGTGTCGTAGCTGCGCCGATTGTTGGTAATATCATTGATGATAGTTTGAGATACTTAAATATAGATAAAAGAAAAAATCAAGTACCTGCCAAAGAGACACCACTTACAACGCCCATAATATCTGCGCCAGATTTGATCGGACAAGAAGTTTCAGATATTCGAAACCGGCTTGATGACTTTTCCATTCAAGTACATGGAAAAGGAGATCGCGTCATTAATCAAATTCCTAAGCCCGGACAACGTGTTAAAAAGGGCTCACAAATCAAAATCTATTTGGGTGACAAAATCGGTAAAGCAGATTAAAATAGGTATGTATGTCAAGTGCCAGGATCTGTTACCTGGCTTTTTGTTTGTGAATAAAAACTTGACTAAACGACGATCGGCTCGTTTTCTTGATGAGTGTAAGATTTGGATGAAGGAGGAAATCAATTGTATTTGAGCCAACTGATACAACCACTCGCTGTTTTTCGTGCAGAGGGCGATCTAAACGTAAATGTTACAGATATTGTAATCGATTCACGTCAAATCAAGCCAGGAGATCTTTTTGTAGCCATTCGTGGTCATCAATCGGATGGTCATCGTTATATTTCTAAGGCGATAGAGAATGGCGCAGTAGCTGTCGTGGCGGAGGAATCACTTCTGCTTGACGTTCCCTTGCTCATTGTACCGGATAGTCGTAGGGCGATGGCGCATTTAGCTGCTACTTTTTATGGTCATCCCTCACGTGAACTGAAACTAATCGGCGTGACGGGTACAAATGGTAAAACAACTACAACACACCTCATTGAACACTTGTTGCATACGGCGCACAAAGAAGTTGGGTTAATTGGAACCATCGGTATGCGATTTGGTGGTCAGACACAACCAGTGAGAAACACAACCCCCGACGCACAAGATTTGCAAAAAGGGTTTCGCATGATGAAAGAAGCAGGTTGTGAGTATGCGGTAATGGAAGTCTCTTCTCATGCACTTGACATGGGGCGTACACGGGGCAGTTTTTTTCAATATGCCATCTTTACGAATTTGACACAAGATCATCTCGATTATCACAAAACGATGGGCGCTTATCGAGAGGCAAAGGGTTTATTATTTAGCCAACTCAACATGAATAATGTGGCGATTTTAAACCAAGATGATGTAGCCTCAGACTATTTTGCGCATATCACTTCAGCACAAGTGATCACTTATGGAATTGAGAAAAAGGCAGATGTACGTGCAGAAAACATTCGAGTTTCCGCGTCAGGTACACATTTCACCCTGAAAACATTTCGTGGAGATATTTCAGTATCTATGAAGATGATTGGTAAATTTAATGTGTATAATGTACTAGCCGCCACTTGTGTTGCACTAGCTGAAGGGTTGTCACTCGAACAGATTCGTGATGGGTTAGCAAGCCTATCAGGCGTGCCGGGGCGGTTTGAATTGGTGGAAACAGGACAAAACTTTGCAACAATCGTAGACTATGCACATACACCAGACAGCTTAAAAAATGCGCTTGAGACGATATTAGAATTTTCCACTGGAAAGGTTTTTACCGTGGTAGGATGCGGTGGAGATCGTGACAGAGAAAAACGCCCTCTTATGGCAAAAATGGCCCTAGCGTACAGTGATCTAACCATCTTCACAACGGATAATCCGCGCTCTGAAGATCCTAAACAAATTCTTGCTGATATGACCGAGGGCTTGACCGATGAGGAATTCAAAATGATAGAGGATCGTAAACAAGCTATTCAGACGGCTATGCAAAGCGCTAGTGATGGCGATATTGTTTTCATTGCAGGAAAGGGACATGAGACGTATCAAGAGGTAAATGGTGTACGCTATCATTTTGATGATCGCGAAGTAGCTAAATTGGCACGTTCATAATGAAAAGAGGCGAATAGGTGATGATTGAACGAACAGCTAGATGGTTGGCCAGAGAGTCAAACGGAGAATTAATTGCTGATCCGGCAGATCGGTATCGGATGGTACGTGGTGTATCTACAGATACAAGAACACTTCAAATAAATAATGTATATGTGCCGTTAGTAGGTGAGCATTTTGACGGTCATGACTTTGTGGAGCAGGCGATTGAAAAGGGAGCGGCGGCTATTTTGTGGCAAGAACATTATCCACTTCCTTCTACTTGTGAATTGCCTATCATCCGTGTGCAGGATACCTTACGTGCCTTACAAATGATAGCTACCTCATATCGTCAAGAATTAGATGCTTCAATTGTCGCGATTACCGGGAGTAATGGAAAAACCACGACCAAAGATCTAACCGCATCTATTTTAGAGCGTCAGTATCGTGTACATAAAACGGCAGGAAACTTAAATAATCATATTGGTGTGCCGCTCACTCTGTTGTCCATGCCAGAGGATACTGAGATTGGCATCATTGAAATGGGAATGAATCATGCGGGTGAAATTGGATTATTATCGAAAATGGCTCATCCTAACATTGCGGTCATTACCAATATTGGTGAATCTCATATTGAATTTTTAGGGAGTAGAGAAGGAATCGCAAAAGCCAAATTGGAGATCTTAGAAGGTTTAGCAGAAGACGGGGTATTCATTTGTGACGGAGATGAACCCTTATTAACACCTGCAAAACCCCACATACGCGTAGGCTATCAAGCCGAATGTGAAGATTCACCTTTGCATATTGAAAGTAAAGGAAGTGAAGGATTTACATTTCAATCTAAGCAAACGGGTACACACTTCGTTTTACCCTTGTTAGGAAGGCATAATCTAAAAAATGCACTTCTAGCGATTGCAGTGGGACGCCAATATCAGATAACCGAAGCAGAATTGAGAGATCGTTTAATGCGGGTGCAACTGTCAGGTATGAGGCTAGAATTAAAGACAGCACGTAATGGCATGGCCATAATTAATGATGCCTATAATGCAAGTCCGACTTCCATGCGAGCAGCACTTGACCTATTGGCTGAGATACACCCGAATAAAGAGAAATGGGCTTTGCTGGGAGATATCAATGAGATTGGAGATCAATCTGAGTACTATCACCGTGAAATAGGAGAGTATGTCGTCGGTAAAGGAATTAATAAGCTTTATACGATTGGGCCAATGGGTGAGTGGATTCATGCAGGTGCAGAAGAGGCTGGGATATCGCCTTTACATTTTGCATCGAAGGAAGAAGCAATTTCAATACTGGATCGCGATGGCGATGCAAATGTGGTATTATTGGTCAAGGCTTCAAGATCACTATCTTTAGAAATCATAGTTAAAAGATTAGTAGAAGGAGAGCAGGGGAAAAACAATGGATAATATTGATATTCGCTTAATTTTGGTACCGCTAGCGGTCGCTTTTGGAATAAGCGTCCTACTTGGTCCAATTATAATACCGATGCTACGTCGCTTAAAATTTGGTCAAAGTATTCGAGAGGAAGGACCTCAAAATCACTTAAAAAAAGCTGGAACACCGACTATGGGTGGAGTGATTATATTAACGGCTTTGGTTTTAACCACTTTACCATTCATTAGTTTAACTTTATTAGATAGCCATCGTCCATCAATGAATCCGGACTTATTCTTTTTGTTATTTGCTACACTCGGCTATGGTATTTTAGGTTTTTTGGACGACTATATCAAAGTGGTTATGAAGCGAAGCTTAGGACTCACAGCTAATCAAAAACTACTCGGGCAATTATTTATTGGACTGGTTTTATTTTGGGTATTGCTAAAGGTTCGTGCCCTCAATTCAGGCATCGCTATTTTTAGTGTTAGTATCCCTGGGACTGATATTAATATTGAACTGGTATGGATGTATTTGCCGTTGCTTTTGTTGATGTTAATTGGATCTTCTAATGCTGTAAACTTAACAGATGGACTCGATGGATTATTAGCAGGAACAGCTACTTGTGCATATGGTGCGTATGCAGTTATTGGTGTTTTACAAGGAAATCAAACGGTTATTATCTTTTCTATTGCTGTTGTAGGTACCCTTCTCGGTTTTCTTGTCTTTAATGCCCATCCTGCCAAGGTGTTTATGGGGGATACCGGTTCACTGGCGTTAGGTGGTGGGATCGCTGCATTGGCGATCATTACGAGAACTGAATTGTTGCTACCGATTATTGGTGGAGTTTTCGTAATGGAAGCCTTATCCGTAATGATTCAAGTTACCTCTTTTAAAACCAGAGGGAAACGTGTATTTCGCATGAGCCCTTTACATCACCATTTTGAACTGGTTGGCTGGTCGGAGTGGCGTGTTGTTACCACTTTCTGGTTTGCAGGGTTCTTACTAGCAGCACTTGGCGTATATATTGTAACGCTTAGTTAGTATCGTCTTTCATATTTTGTACAGGAGGTGGAATAAAAATGTATCGCGATAAAAATATCATTGTAATCGGCATGGCTCGTAGCGGTGTAGCCATTGCAAAGTTATTACATCGCTTAGGCGCTCACGTTATTGTTAATGATAGAAAGCCACGAGAAGAATGTTCTGAAGCGGCTGAATTAGAAGAGTTGGGAATTGCAGTCATCTGTGGAGGGCATCCTGAAGATTTAATCCATGATCAGGTCGATTTATTAGTGAAAAATCCAGGTATTCCATATCATATAAAGCCGATAGAAGATGCTATAGCACTAGGAATATCTGTAGTGACTGAAGTGGAGATAGCAGGGGCAATTTCGCAAGCCCCCATTATAGGGATTACGGGATCGAATGGAAAGACGACAACTACGACTTTAGTTGGAGAAATATTAAAAGAAGATGAGCAAAATGTGGTGGTTGCAGGTAATATTGGACAGGCTGTGGCAGATGTGGTAGCGGATTTAACGGCTGATCAATGGCTAGTAACTGAATTAAGTAGTTTTCAATTAAAGGGAACGGAAACATTTAGACCACAGATTGGTGCACTGTTAAATATATATCCAGCTCATCTAGACTATCATCAGACAATAGCGGATTATAGAGAATCAAAGTTAAAATTATTTGCAAATCAAACCGCAGAAGACATCGCGATTTTAAATGCAGATCACGAAGTTTGTGTAGAGATCGGGCCACAAATATCTAGTCGCATCTATTGGTTTAGCCGTCAAAAAGAAGTCCCACAAGGTGTGTTTGTACACGAGGGTTGGATCATTTTTCGAAATGATGGTGTAGATAAAAAAATCGCTCCGATCGCATGCATTGCACTACAAGGAGATTGTAATTTAGAAAATGCCTTAGCGGCTGTCTTAATCGCTTTACAAGCAGGCTGTAAGACAGAAAGTATCATCCGTGTGTTAAAGCGTTTTACTGGTGTAGAACACCGTCTAGAATTTGTAAAAGAAATTAACGGCGTCAAGTATATTAATGATTCTAAAGCTACGAATGCCCAAGCCGCTCGTACGGGTCTCACTTCATTTGATGCTCGTATCGTTTGGATTGCAGGTGGTCTCGATCGTGGTGTGACATTTGATGAGTTAATTCCGGTCGTACACTCTCGTGTTCGAGCAGTGATTGCATATGGAGAAGCCAAAAAGCGGTTTTCATTCTGTGCGAAACAAGCAGAAGTTGAAGTGATTACAGAAGTAAAAGATGTAGTAGAAGCCGTTCAAAAGGCCTATGAAATTGCACATCATGGTGAAATTGTACTCCTATCACCTGCTTGTGCGAGTTGGGATATGTATCAAACCTTTGAAGAACGAGGTAGCATATTTAAACAAGCTGTGCATACGCTTGAGTAATAAGACGTGCTTTAAGTGTATGAGGTGACTTGTTTATGAAGAAGTCAAACCCGGATTTTATCATTGTGATTGCCATATTTCTACTCTTAGTGATAGGAATTGTCATGGTATATAGTTCAAGTGCTGCATTTGCCTATCATAAATATGACGATGCTTTCTTTTTTGCGAAGCGACAGCTTTTATTTGCAGCACTTGGACTGATTGCGATGTTTTTTATTGCATATGTGAATCCAGATCGATTTCGTGATTGGGCTTTACCGGCATTACTTATTTGCTTTGGTCTGCTGATTATCGTCCTCATTCCTGGTGTAGGTATTTTTCGAAATGGTGCTCGAAGTTGGCTTGGTATCGGGGCTTTTAGTATTCAACCTTCTGAGTTTATGAAATTAGCCATGATTACCTTTCTAGCTAAACTGTTCTCCAATCATCAATTTGACATCACTAATCTCAAAAAAGGTTTATTACCCGCCTTGTTGATTTTAGGAACGGCTTTTGGCCTTATCATGCTTCAACCTGATTTAGGGACAGGTACGGTAATGATGGGGACAGGAATGGCACTCATTTTTGTAGCAGGTGCTCGGATGAAACACTTGCTTACGCTAGTTGGTGTAGGAGGGATTGGCTTTATTGGATTGGTGTTGGCCGCTCCCTATCGTATTCAACGAATTACCGCTTTTCTAAACCCTTGGGAAGATCCATTAGGTGCAGGGTATCAATTGATTCAGTCTTTATATGCGATAGGGCCTGGTGGAATCCTCGGTT
The DNA here is from genome assembly GCF_014773435.2 of Polycladospora coralii. Lineage (GTDB taxonomy): Bacteria > Bacillota > Bacilli > Thermoactinomycetales > Thermoactinomycetaceae > Polycladospora > Polycladospora coralii. The sequence goes on from NZ_JACXAG020000002.1 coordinate 597,156, forward strand.
TAGGTCTAGGTATGAGCCGACAAAAGCATTTATATTTGCCAGAACCACATACCGATTTTATTTTTTCGATTTTAGCGGAAGAGTTAGGCTTTTTAGGTGCAGGAACGGTTCTACTCCTTTTTGCTATTATTGTTTGGCGCGGTATACGGGTTGCGATTAGTAGTCCTAATCTATTTTATGGACTACTTGCAACTGGAATTACCAGTATGCTTATGATACAAGCTGGAATTAATATCGGTGTGGTATCTGGTGCTTTTCCAGTCACTGGAATTACACTTCCCTTTCTAAGTTATGGTGGTTCATCACTGACTCTAACGCTAGCGGCCGTAGGAATATTACTTAATTTATCTCGTTTCTCAAGATGATCGACTAGGATATTTGGGTCTGCGTCACACAAATGAACCGGTCACATAGACTATAGAAAGATATTTCGAATGGATTTCACACATGAATTTGTGAGGAGGGGCGAACACCATGTTAAATATAGCAGATGCGTTACAAAAAGCTGATGTAAATCATGTAAGAATGAATGAACCTATGTCCCGTCACACTACGTGGAAAGTGGGAGGTCCAGCCGACTTATTAATTTACCCGCAAAGCAAAAAAGAATTGTCCAATGCGATGCGAGTTGTAAATCAATTTCAATTACCTTGGAGAGCAATTGGTAGAGGATCAAACTTACTTGTTCGCGATGGTGGTATTCGAGGCGTAGTATTTAAATTAGATGAGGGATTTAACCATTTTCATGTAGAGGGCTCCAAAGTCGTTGTGGGTGGAGGTTATTCTACCATTCTGTGTGCTTCAATGGTCTCTAAACAGGGCCTAACAGGACTTGAATTTGCAGGAGGTATACCGGGTAATATCGGTGGAGCAGTTTATATGAATGCAGGTGCACACGGATCAGATATATCCCGTGTGCTTACTTCGGCTGAAGTCTTATTGGAAAATGGAGAATGGAAAATTTTATCGAACGAAGCACTTTGTTTTAAGTATCGTACTTCCATTTTGCAAAATGAATTACGAGGAATCGTGACGGAAGCAACTTTTGAATTAGAGTGGGGCGATCCGGATTTAATTACGGCTTCTTTGCAAAAGTTTAAAGATCGTCGCAGACAAACTCAACCACTTCAATTTCCATGTGCTGGGAGTGTCTTTCGTAATCCTGAAGGTGATTATGCTGGACGTCTTATACAAGCTGCCGGCTTAAGTGGCTTTCGGGTGGGAGATGCAGAAGTTTCAACATTACACGCAAATTTCATTATTAATCGCGGTCAAGCTACAGCATCGGATGTCCTCAATCTGATCTCGCATGTGATTAGCGTAATTGAAACGAAATTTGGTGTGACGTTAAAACCAGAGGTTCAGGTGATAGGAGAAGAGTAATCGTTAAACGGAGGTGGCACTTTGGAGAAATTTGTCATCGAAGGTGGTAAACCTCTGTCCGGTTCTATTCGTGTTCAGGGTGCAAAAAATGCGGCATTACCCATTCTAGCTGCTACTGTATTATCTGAAGGTGTACACCGTATATATGATGTTCCAGATTTAACCGATGTCAGAGCGATGTGTCAGATATTAGTCGCACTTGGAGCGAAGGTCATTCGGTTTCCTGATCATATTGAAGTCGATACAACGTATATCGTTCATTCACATATTCCTGATGATTTAATGCGAAAAATCAGGTCATCTATCTTTTTGCTTGGCCCTATGCTTGCTCGTCTACATCAAGTCAGTGTGAGTAAGCCAGGTGGCTGTGCTATTGGGCAACGTCCAATCGATATTCATTTAAAAGGGTTAGAAGCATTAGGTGCCCAAATTGAAGAACAAAGCGAGATGATTCATTGTCATGTTGATCGATTAATTGGGACAAAAATAAAACTCGAATTCCCTAGTGTTGGCGCTACTGAAAATGTGATGATGGCTGCTGTGTTAGCCGAAGGAACAACGGTGATCCATAACAGTGCACGTGAGCCTGAAATCATGGATCTCCAAGCAGTGTTGAATAAAATGGGGGCAAGGATACACGGTGCAGGTACCTCAACCATCTATGTAGAGGGCGTAGATCAATTAAATCCAGTAGAACATTGTATCATACCGGACCGAATTGTAGCGGGAACGTTAATGGCTGCTGTGGGTGCCACACAAGGTGAGGTTACTTTAGAAAACGTTAATCGATACCATCTAGCTAGCGTGATTGATATTCTGACAGATATGGGTGTGAAATTGGATTGGGAAGAAGATCGTGTGCGGGTTTGGACGGAACAAAAGCTGAGGCCGATACACATGATTGCGACAGAGCCTTTCCCAGGATTTCCAACAGATATGCAGCCGCAAATGCTCGTATTACTTACACTTGCAGATGGAACGAGTCAATTAGCGGAGAAAATTTTTGAATCTCGATTAAAGCATGTAGATGAATTGATTAAAATGGGGGCTAAAATAAAAGTAGATGGATGTAAAGCCTGTATTGATGGGCCTTCAGAATTAACTGGAGCCCACGTAGCAGCTACCGATTTACGAGCAGGAGCAGCCCTTGTTATCGCGGGATTATGTGCGAAGGGTACCACGGTAGTGGAAGGTGTTCCGTACATTGATCGCGGTTATGATTGTTTTGATGAAGTGATCAAAAGTTTAGGTGGTCAAATTTATCGAAAACAAACTTCCCCATCGTTTATCTCCAACAGTAGCACGGTTTAGTGCTACTGTTTTTTTCGATTTTTGAGTAATCGTGGAAACGTGTTGACTCTCTTATTTTGTTTTATGATAATATAAAAGGAAGATTAATAGCTATTAAATGGAAATTGTAGTTTCACCATCAGATAGGATATGGAGAGGAGAAAAGATTTGTGGATGAACGCATACCACCTTTTCGTACTGGAATAAAAAAGAAGCGTTCCTCTTCCCCTATCATCTTTGTTTTTGTTCTACTCTTTTTCATGGGGATTTTACTCGTCTTATTTTTAAAGTCGCCCCTCAGTCAAATTGAATCGATTGAAATTCAGGGTAATAAGTTGGTTTCAGAATCAGAATTACGTCAAGTGATTCAAGTAAATGTAGGAGATTCCTACTTTTTTGTTGACGAAGATCAAATTGAAAGTGCATTGGAACAACGCAATGTCGTTCATGAGGCTGAAGTGAAGAAATCGTTTCCTCATGAATTAAAGATTCGTATAACCGAAAAGCCGGTTATTGGTGTATATCTTGATAAAGATCAACAATTTCTATTATTTTCAGATGGTACCAGAATGAGCAATTATAAAAAGATACAAGAAATGGATGAACACACAATTTTTGAAGGGTGGAAATCGAAAGATCCACTGCTAAAGCAAGTCGTCACTGAATGGGTAAAGCTACCTTCTGAAATTAAGAATCAGGTTTTACGCGTTAAACCACGGACCAATCAAGAAGATCAAGTGGAAATCAAGACCAAAAAAAATCATACGATCTATGTCAGGGCAAATGATTTAAGCCATAAGATGCGGCTGTATCCTTCTTTTTATGAACACGATGAAGGTACAGTGAACTTACTTGAAAGTATTTGGTTTACACCTGCAGAATGAAAAGGTTAAAGCAAACTTGCCGATTGGTAAGCCTATGAGATAGCGACAGGGGAAGATTCCACTAAAGAAATTAATCATTATTAAAGGGTTCATCCTTGTAGTTGTTGAATATGGAGTATAAGCAACACTCCCTTTCCCTTCTCGGGATTTTTTGATCGACTACGAAATCTATTCTCGGGCAAGGAGGTGCCCAGCAGTGAGCACCGAAGAATTAGTTATCAGTTTAGATATAGGATCTTCACAAGTAAGAGCTATCGTTGCGGAATTAAATACAGATGGAACAACTCAAGTGGTAGGCGTAGGAACTGCTGAGTCAAAAGGGATGAAAAAGGGAGCGATCATCAACATTGACGAAGCTGTACAGTCCATTCGAGAGGCAGTAGATCATGCAGAACGAATGGTAGGCATAGAAATTTCTGAAGTCTATGTAGGCGTTTCCGGCAATCATATCTCACTACAACCTAGTCATGGTGTCGTAGCTGTATCGAGCGAAGATCGTGAAATCGGGTTTCAAGATATTGACCGAGTGCTTCAAGCAGCTAAAGTCATCGCTTTACCACCTGAACGAATTATCATTGAAGTTGTTCCAAAACAGTATATTGTAGATGGATTGGATGATATTCGTGATCCACATGGGATGATGGGAGTACGGCTTGAAGTAGATGCCATTATAATTACAGGTACCAAGACCATTGTACATAATTTGCTGAGATGTGTACAAAAAGCAAATTTAAATATAGCTGGAATGGTGTTTTTGCCACTCGCTGTGAGTGAGCTCTGTTTATCGACTGATGAGAAAAATTTGGGTGTTGTGATGGTCGATATCGGTGGTGGGACAACGACGCTAACGGCTTTTAAGCAAGGACACTTAGCAAGTACGGCTAGTATTCCCATCGGTGGTGAATACATAACCAACGATATTGCAATTGGTCTACGTACCCACACACATTCTGCAGAAGAAGTGAAATGTGAGTATGGTGTTGCCAGTCACGAACATGCGGAGATTAAAGAGACTTTTCAGGTTCAGACGATTGGTACGAGTCGTGAACGAATGGTTACACAACTAGAGCTCGCACAAATCATGGAACCTAGAATCGAAGAGATCTTTTACATGATAAAAAACCAAGTCAAAGAGATGGGCTTCACAGAAGAGCCAAGTGGTGGCTATGTGCTAACGGGCGGAGTGATGACAACAAGAGAGATTATACATGTTGCGCGTAATCAACTCGGATCGTCTGTACGGGTGACAGGACCTGATAATATTGGCGTCAAAGAACCGTCATATACTGGAGGAATAGCACTTATTCATTACTTACAAAAAAGAGGCGTGCTTCAGGCTGCAAAATCAACTCGAACAGAACAAAGCACGCGCCCTAAAAAGCAGAAAGGTCCTTCTACTTTTGATCGTATAAAAAACTGGTTAGATGAGTTGATCTAATTTAAAGAACAATGGGTTTGACTTGAAACATACCAAATTATAGATGTATAGAATGAAGTGACGGAGGGACATGTATGTTGGATATTGATCTAGAAATCGAGCAAATCGCACAGATTAAGGTGATTGGTGTTGGTGGTGGCGGTAGCAATGCGGTCAATCGAATGATCGAAGGTGGAGTACAAGGCGTTGAATTTATTGCGGTTAACACAGATGCCCAGGCCCTAAACCGGTCAAAAGCCCAAAATCGGTTACAAATTGGAGAGAAACTAACAAGAGGATTAGGTGCAGGTGCAAAGCCTGAAGTAGGAAAAAAAGCAGCAGAAGAGAGTAGAGAACAGCTTGAAAATGTGCTGAAAGGTGCCGATATGGTATTTGTAACGGCAGGTATGGGAGGCGGAACGGGAACGGGAGCAGCTCCAGAAATTGCGATGATCGCACGTGAACTTGGGGCACTTACTGTTGGTGTGGTGACCAAGCCGTTTTCGTTTGAAGGGAAAAGAAGGACCAGTCAAGCAGAAGAAGGGGTCGCTGCCTTAAAGGAAAACGTAGACACATTGATTGTAATCCCAAACGATCGTCTGCTTGATTTAGTAGATAAGAGTACACCAATGCTTGAAGCATTTAAAGAGGCTGATAATGTCTTACGACAAGGTGTTCAAGGGATTTCAGACTTGATAGCTGTCCCTGGATTAATTAACCTCGATTTCGCTGATGTACGTACCATTATGACTGAACGAGGATCTGCATTAATGGGAATCGGTGCAGCTAATGGAGAAAATCGTGCGGCCATAGCTGCTCAAGAAGCCATTTGCAGTCCTCTTTTAGAAACCTCTATTGAAGGTGCCAGAGGCGTATTGATGAATATAACGGGTGGTTCTAACCTCAGTTTATATGAAGTATACGAAGCAGCTGAGATTGTGACACAAGCCTCCCATCCCGAAGTAAACATGATATTTGGATCGGTGATTAACGAAGACTTAAAAGATGAAATCATGGTAACGGTTATCGCTACTGGATTTGATCAAGACCAGACTCATCAGCAGATTAATGTTGAAAAGCACAAACCGACCGGCAATAGTAAACCGATCTTCGGTTCATCGGGTGGAAATCGTAGTGCTGAAGAAAGTGATTCTGGCTTACGTACTTTTGGTGGTCTCAGAGGATCGGAAGAAGCAAATAAAAGTAGAGTAGAAGAACCTGTAATGAATGTTGGAGAGAAGTTTGGTCATGTAGATTATTTAGAAGTTCCAGCCTTCCTTCGTAATAAACTGGGTAAAAATAAACGTTCATAAGCAGACTTATCAAAAAGATCCTGAGCATATGCTCAGGATCTTTTTATTCGACGAAACAAGTCAATTAAAAGAGACAGGAAATGACAGACTTTGAAGCATTTCTTAGGTATACTGAAGGCACTTTATACAGTTGGAGAGATTAATGTGGTTGTTTATGCAGATGTCGTATTTCTACTAAACAGTTGTATCGATTTTTTGTTACTTTGGTTGACCGCAGGAATCCGGAAACAACCGCTACATATTTGGAGAATGGGGTGCGCTGCGATAATAGGAGGGATCTATTCGATGTTGTCTCTCTGGCCACCATTTTCATTCCTTTTCTCATTACCCATTAAAATCTTGGTATCAATGGTAATGGTAGTGGTAGGGCTTGGTTATTTCTCTATATATGCTTATTTGCGTAATTTAGCTACTTTTTATTTAACTTGCTTTGTTGCAGGTGGAGCTATGATCGCTCTACATTTTGTGTTAACGGGTAATGGAAATGTAAGTGGAGGTATCCTCTTCACTTCATCATCGAATGGTTGGGGTTCTCCAGTTTCTTGGATCTTTATATGGATCGGCTTTCCACTTGTCTGGCTGTATACAAAATTTTCATTAGGCTCTTTAAAGGAGCGACAAGAAATGAATCAGTTTGTAACCGCTTTTAAAATGGTGATCATGGACCAAATTGTAACTTGTAATGGTTTGATAGACACTGGAAATCAGTTGCGAGACCCTATCTCGCGTCAACCGGTCATTTTGGTAGAGCTTAAGTTGATCGAAGCCCTATTACCCCCAGTCTTAATCGAATGGATAAGAAAGGATGATTTTCAAGCGGACTTGTCACGGTTACCTCTAGAATGGATGTCTAAAGTTCGTATCATCCCTTATCGCGCTGCCGGTCGAGGTCATAGTATGATGATCGCATTTAAACCCGATTGGATTGAAGTGAAAAAAGATCATCACTGGTATAAATTTGAGAAGATTCTCATAGGAATAGATGTCGGGAATCTTTCGACAGATAGGACATACCAAGCGATTATTCATCCTTCTTGTTATCCGTTTACAGACACGATGTACGAGAATCAAAAAAATGTTGAGGAGGCACATGTATGATCGTGAAATGGAAACTAGCGCTTCAACTTTTATGGTATCGCATGATGTTACAAGTAGGATTTAAAGGAGAAGAAATTTATTATATTGGCGGTAGTGAAGCGCTTCCTCCTCCACTAACGCGGGAAGAAGAAGAGCATTTACTAGAACGATTGCCAAGTGGTGATACAGCTGTTCGTGCGATGCTGATCGAACGTAATTTACGTTTAGTGGTTTATATTGCACGCAAATTTGAAAATACGGGCATTAATATCGAAGATTTAGTATCTATTGGTGCAATTGGTCTGATCAAAGCAGTAAACACCTTTGATCCCAGTAAGAAAATTAAACTGGCCACTTATGCCTCTCGTTGCATTGAAAACGAAATTCTCATGTTTTTGAGAAGAAATAATAAAATTCGTTCAGAGGTTTCCTTTGATGAACCGCTAAATACAGACTGGGATGGTAATGAACTTTTACTTTCGGATGTGATGGGAACGGATAACGATACAATTTATCGGGATATTGAAGATGAAGTAGATAAAGATATTTTACGTTCAGCTCTATCAAATCTATCAGATCGGGAAAGAAAAATTATGGAACTCCGATTTGGATTAGATGGGGGAGAAGAGAAGACGCAGAAAGATGTAGCGGATATGATGGGTATATCGCAATCTTATATTTCAAGACTAGAAAAGCGGATTATCAAGAGATTGCGTAAAGAATTCAATAAAATGGTTTAATTTGCTTCCGATTATAATTTTCCCTCCACAGGAGATACTTAACAATATTCCAGCCTGAGGAGGGAAAATATGGCACGAAATAAAGTGGAAATTTGCGGTGTGGACACATCTAAACTCCCTGTACTTAAAAACCAAGAAATGCGCTTACTTTTTCAGGAGTATCAGGCAGGAGATCGCTCAGCACGTGAGAAATTGGTGAATGGGAATTTACGATTGGTATTAAGTGTCATACAACGATTTAATAATCGAGGGGAATGTGTTGATGATTTATTTCAAGTAGGTTGTATTGGCTTAATGAAAGCAATCGATAACTTTGATTTAAGTCAAAATGTGAAGTTCTCCACTTATGCAGTGCCAATGATAATCGGTGAAATACGTCGCTACTTACGAGATAACAACCCGATACGTGTTTCACGGTCACTACGTGATATCGCATATAAGGCTTTACAAGTTCGAGATACGCTGACAAATAAGCATTCACGAGAACCTACTGTAAATGAAATCTCTAAGGTGCTAAATGTACCGAAAGAAGATGTGGTATTTGCACTAGATGCCATTCAAGACCCAGTCTCTTTATTTGAGCCTGTTTATCAAGATGGGGGTGATCCAATTTTTGTCATGGATCAACTAAGTGATGATAATACGAAAGATATACAGTGGGTAGAAGAAATTGCTTTAAAAGAAGCGATGGGGCATCTGAACGGACGAGAGAAGATGATATTATCAATGCGTTTTTTTGAAGGAAAGACACAAATGGAAGTAGCCGATGAGATTGGTATATCGCAGGCTCAAGTATCACGGCTTGAAAAAGCAGCGATTAATCAAATGCATAAATTTGTACATTAAGCATACAAAAACCCCCAGTAGGGGGTTTTAACGTACACGGCTTAAAAATTCTTTTGTGCGCGCTTCTTGGGGATCTTCAAATATTTGTTGTGGAGGTCCAATTTCAATAATCTTACCTTGATCCATAAAGGCGACCCAATCTGCAACTTCGCGAGCGAAGCTCATTTCGTGTGTAACGACGATCATGGTCATTCCTTCTTGTGCTAAAGTTTTCATCACAGTTAATACTTCACCTACTAATTCTGGATCAAGTGCCGAAGTGGGCTCATCAAATAACATCACTTTAGGATGCATGGCTAAAGATCTGGCAATGGCGGCTCGTTGCTTTTGACCACCTGATAAAGAATAGGGATATACGTTTGCTTTTTCAGCTAATCCCACTTTTTTTAGTAATGCTAGTGCTTCTGTTTCTGCTTGCTTTTTTGGGATTTTTTTTACTTTTACAGGTGCTTCAATGATATTTTCAAGTACAGTTTTATGAGGAAATAAATGAAAGTGTTGGAAGACCATGCCCACTTTTTCTCGAACTTTATTTAAAGGTGTACTTTTAGGTTGGATAAGTTGATCTTCAATATAGATCTCGCCTTCATCTTCAATTTCGAGGAAGTTTAAACAACGAAGGAAAGTACTTTTTCCAGAACCGCTTGCGCCGATTAAGACGACAACATCACTTTCATGAACTTCTAGATCAATACCTTTTAACACTTCATTACTTCCAAAAGATTTATGCAAGTTTTTTACGCGAATCAAGTGGCTTCACCTCGTTGTTCAACATCTAGTTTCTTTTCCAAAATTTTAAGCAGATAGGTGAAAATAATGACGAGCACCAAGTAGTATAATCCATTGATAAAAAACGTTTCAAATTGACGGAAGTTATCAGCCGCAGTCGTCATCGCGGTAGCCCATAATTCTTTTCCGCCAATGAATGCCACTAGGGAAGAATCTTTTAAACCGATAATAAATTGATTGCCTAAAGCGGGGATTGAGCGGCGAAAAGCTTGCGGTAAAATGATTCGTCGCATAGCAAGTGGATAGGTCATACCTAATGACTGCGCAGCTTCCATCTGTCCTTTATCAATTGATTGAATGGATCCACGGAATATTTCAGCAATATAAGCACCAGCATGTATGGCTAACGCGAGGACACCGGCTGTAAAATCCTCGAGTGTCACAATGTTCATTTGAGCTAAGCCAAAATAAATAATGAAGATCTGTACAATGAGAGGTGTTCCTCGAATAAACGTAATATAGATATCCGCAATGATATGCAGTACTTTATATTTGGAGATTTTAAAGAATGCAAATATAATACCAATGCCGATTCCGAGTAGTAATGACCAAAAAGTAAGTTGAATGGTTTGCCAAGCAGCTTTGGAAAAACCGACAAAGGTTGTTTGGAAAATTTCAAGTAAAACATCCATTTTTCTTTTCATCACTCCTTATAAGGTTACACTCATCTTCTCCAAGGAACAGATGAGTGTAACAAGTAGATTTATTGTTCTTCCCCTAAAATATTTCGATTGAAATACTTTTGGCTGATTTGATCATATGTGCCATCTTCTATAATCGCCTGTAATGCCACATTAATTTTTTCTTTTAACTTTTCATTTCCTTCTGGAATGGCAATCGCCATTTCATCAAGATTGAGCGGTTTACCCACTTCCTTAAGTGGGAAATTTTCTTCTTGAATCGCGTGAAAACCAACCGCTTGATCTGTAATAACTGCATCGATTCGACCGGTAGGTAGATCTTGTAGTGCCGTCACATCGCTGGTATATTCCGTTACTTCACTGGTATATTCTTTGGCGATGGTTGAAAAAGTAGATGCTTTTACGACACCAATCTTTTTTCCTTTTAAATCTTCAGGAGATTTGATGGAAGTGTTCTTATCTTGTACAAAAACTTGTGCACCTGAGCGGTAATAAGGATTAGTAAAATCGACTGCTTTATCCCGTTCAGGGGTGATGGCCATACTACCGATGATGGCGTCATATTTATTTGCTTGTAAACCTGCAATGATCGATTCCCATGGATTAGTGACAGGGTTGGGTTTCATGCCCATTTCTTTGGCTAAAGCTTCTCCAATTTCAACGTCAAAACCAGCTAAGTTTCCGCTTTTTGAATCCGTATAATTAAATGGCTTATATAGGCCGCTCATAGCGTAGCTAAACACGCCTTCTTCCAATGTGAGTTGGTTATCTGACTGACTTTGATTCGAGCATGCTACAATCCATAACAATGAACTTAAAAGTAGACTGATCAATGCAAAACGTAAGTAACGAATGGTTAAAACCTCCTGTGTGTAAGTGTAAATAAAATTGACTGAATAATGATATACCCTAAATAAATGTTCATGAAACAATTAATTTATGTTGGTTGAATATTTTAATGGTACTAATAATTACTTTATGACAAGAAAAAGGGGATAATCTATATCTATTCACTCATATAAATAGTGGAGAAAGTAAATGGTGCGGTGAGAGCAAAATATAAGAAGATTAAATAGAAAAATCATGCAAATGGGTTATCAGGAATATAAACAAGTGAAAGTCTAGGTGTTTGAAACGTAATGACAATTCTATTCAGAGGAGAAGATAAGAATGAAAATTTCTGAATTGCAGTTAAAAGAAGTGGTATCTGTTTCGGATGGTAGAAAGTTAGGAAAAATACATGACTTAGGCATCGACTTGGATAAAGGATTTATTCGAGAAATCATTATCCCAAGTGAGACGAGATTATTTGGTTTTATTTCGAGTGGGCATGAATGGGTCATCCCATGGCGTAATATTGAAAGAATTGGCTCGGATGTTATTTTAGTACGGATTGATACGCTTTCTTCCAAACACGGACAACCATCAACAGATGAATCTGATATATCCCAGTAGTGTGACTACAAATTGGAAAAATCATGCCAATCCATATCGTTTAATATGTAACTTTTTTCACATCATGAAAGTTATGGTAATATGAGTGAGGGAGGTGGGCTATACGTGGATCCATTTGTCTTTCAAGAAACTGCAGATATTCCTATTTTTATTATAAAAGAATGGGAAGAACGGTTTCCCAGCCTTCGTGTAGGTTTTAGTGCAAGAAAAAAGGGAGAAGACGCCGATTGTCGTAACTATGCACTCCATGTGGGTAATAATGGGGCGAAGGTGATTGAAAATAGAAGAAAGCTAGCCGAGTTTGTCGACTTTTCACTATCCGATTGGACTTGTGCCGAACAGGTTCACCATACCCGAATCGCATTTGCTCAAGATCATGATCGGGGTCGGGGAAAAAAAGATCGTAAAACAGCTTTTCAAAATACGGATGGGTTATTCTCCTACCGTTCAAATATGCTACTCGCTTCCTATTATGCGGATTGTGTCCCCCTGTATTTTTATGCTTCTGATATTGGGCACTATGGTGTGGCACATGCGGGTTGGAAGGGAACCGTACAACAAATCGGTCCTAAAATGATTCAGAAGTTACAAGAACGAGGGGCCAGGATTGAACATATTTTTGTCGCTGTCGGTCCTTCAATTGGCCCTTGTTGTTATGAAGTTGATCATCATGTGATCCATCCATTAAAAAGAGTGTTAAATAATCAAATGCAACTTGATCGAGTAGCCATGAGTCATACCCCAGCAAAATGGCATTTAGACTTAAAGGAAGCAAATGCGTCATTGCTAAAAAACATAGGTGTAAAAGAGCAAAACGTCTTACAGAGTAACTGGTGTACAAGCTGTGACGTGAATTACTTTTATTCACACCGTAGAGACGGTGGAAATACGGGGAGAATGGTCGCTTGGATTGGAAAGAAAGGTGATTGACATGGATAGCAAAAAACATCGTTGGGGAAGTATTCAAGAAAAAATAAAAGCGGCTTGTAAGCGAGCAAATCGCGATGTGAGCGAGGTAAATGTGCTCGCTGTGACGAAATATATTGATGAGGTTGCAACAAGGGAAGTATTAGATTTAGGCATCAATCACATTGGTGAGTCACGTATACAAGATGCGGTTAAGAAATGGGAGCAGATACAGAGGGATGCAACTTGGCATTTCATTGGACATTTGCAACGTAATAAGGTAAAAGAAGTGATTGCTAGATTTCATTATTTACACGCACTTGATCGCTTTACTTTAGCGCAAGAAATCAATCGTAGAACACAGGAAGCGGCTGTCGAACCATTAAAATGCTTTATTCAAGTGAATGTCTCCGGGGAAGAATCGAAATATGGTATTACTCCGCAAGAATTAGAAGAGTTTGCTAGAGAAGTGGCGAATTTATCTCATATAGAGATAATAGGTTTGATGACAATGGCTCCTATTGTACCAGATGCAGAGGAAGTTCGGCCCCTATTTCGAGAACTGAGGCGCTTAAAGGAACATTTGCAAAATCTGAATCAACCTCGCTTAAATGTGTCGCATCTCTCGATGGGAATGTCACAAGATTATGGAGTGGCCATTGAAGAGGGTGCTACATGGATTCGGCTAGGAACTGAGTTGGTCGGACCAGGAAGGCGAGGAAGTTAGCCTTTCAAGGAGGTTCTATGATGACAATCAAAGACCGCATCTTAAGTTTTTTTGCAATTCCTGATGAAGATGAAGATGAGGAATTTTATGAGGAGCATGAAGAGGAAGCTGCATCTGAATCATCTTCCTTAACAAAGGGAAGAAGTAATATTGTCTCATTACACACACAAAAAAATGTTAAACTAGTTTTATATGAACCGAGAACTTATGAAGAAGCTACTGAAATAGCAGATCAATTAAAAAGTCACCGACCCGTAGTTGTTAATCTACAGATGGTAAGGCGAGAAACAGCGTCGCGGATCATTGATTTTTTGAGTGGAACGGTTTACGCTTTAGGTGGTAATATACAGAAGTTGGGAACCAGCATTTTTATCTTTACCCCTGCTAATGTAGATGTTCAGGGAACAATCACAGATTTATTAAAAGATGAACGTAATTGAATTTGAGGTGAAGAAGACTACATGAATATTTTATTTTCCGTGTTAGATTGGGCTTTTATGATTTACTATGTCATGATCATTGTCTATATACTCATGTCATGGTTACCGAATGTACAAAGTTCTCCTATTGGTCAAGTGATTGGACGTCTTGTCGAACCCTATTTAGCCGTGTTTCGTCGCTTTATTCCACCGCTTGGGATGATTGACTTGTCTCCAATCGTAGCGATTATTGCGTTGCGCTTTATACAATCCGGTTTATTTACTGTGATTGCGTGGATTGTAGCGATGGTTGCATGAGTATAAATCAAACGGAAATATATATGCATTTTCGTAAGGATGAACGGGAGTTTGTGAAACGCAGCTTAGATTGGGTAAAACGTGCTTCTGAGCGACATCAAAGTATCGTTACCCCTTTTCTAGATCCGAGACAACAAAGTATTGTGCAATCCGTCTGTAGTCGTGATCCGGATGTGGTTGTTTTTAAAAATGGTGGTTATCATAATGCAGAACGTTCTCGATTGCATATTGGACCATCTTATTTAATCTATGATGAGATCGCTTTCGATATCGCCTATATGCGTCTGCTTCCAGTCAATGGAAAAAGGTTAGAACATAGAAATGTTTTGGGTACACTTCTGGGGCTGGGATTAAATCGGGATAAAATGGGGGATATTATTCCTCATGATGTAGGCTGTGACATTGTATTAGATCAAACACTACTTGAATATATCCAAATTCATATTGGACAAGTTGGTCGGGTACGTGTTAACATAGTTGAGGTTCAAAAACAAGAACTTAACATCCCTACGGTAGATATGAAAGAATTTGTCGTTACAGTTTCTTCTATGCGTATAGATGCCGTTATAGCAGCTGGATATCGTATGTCACGAACAAAAGCTGGGGATTTGATTCGATCCGAGAAGTGTAAAGTGAATTGGAAACTTATAGAAAATCCACATTATACACTTCAACCTGGTGATTTAGTTTCTCTAAAAGGATTTGGTAGACTACGTGTAGAAAACATACAAGGCGTAACAAAAAAAGAAAAGTTTATTGTAGCCTTGGCAGTTTTTGGATAGAAAAAAGCACGATTTTTGTTATAGAATTAGAGAAGGATATTTGATACTATTGTCGAATAGAAGAGAATGCAATTTTTACAGGAGGTGCGGATTATGCCGCTAAGTCCTTATGATATACATGATAAAGAATTTAAACGTTCTATACGTGGATATGATGTGGATGAAGTTAACGAGTTCCTTGATCAAATCATAGCCGAATTTAGCGAACACGCAAAGGAAAAAATGGAACTTGAGCAACGGAATTTAGAGTTAGAACAACAAGTTGAAGAGTTACAATACGAATTAGAACGAGTACTGGAAAGTCAAGAAATGCAAACCGAGCAGCAACCTGTACCTGACCCAGTACCTCAGCCTCAATCGAGATTTGGTGTGCAAACAACGGATGTGAATGCATTACAACCTACAGGGCCTTCACAAGCCTCTCTTTCATCAATGGAGCAAAGTATTCATAAGTCCATTCGAGTAGCACAAGAAGTGGCTGAAGAAGTGCGCTTAAATGCGAAGAAAGAAGCACAACTGATTGTACAAGAAGCAGAAAAAAATGCAGATCGCATTATTAATGAAGCATTACAAAAAGCACGTGCCATTCATAGTGAGTTACTTGACTTGAAGCAAAAGTCAACGGTGTACAGAGCACGCTTCCGTACTTTGGTACAGTCACATTTAGATATTCTTGAGAACTCTGATTGGGAATCTTTAGAAGAATTGGAAACAAACCTAGAAGAACAAGGCAAGCAATTAGAGCAATTTGCAGAAGAAACACCAACAATGGATATGTTACCAGAAGAACCAACTCGTGAGTACCAAGATTTTAACCCAATGGAAGAAATAGAACCCGTTGATGAAGTTGCTGCTTCGTATATCGAAGAAGAGGAAGAGCCTAGACGTGAACTAAGACGGACTACACGTAAATTAAAGAAAAAAGCGATGTTTTAACGTGGGAAACCATAACTCGTGTAGCAGCGAATTAGGGATGGTGTAAGCCTAATCCGAGTCATTATCACATACGGTCATGAACGAGAGTAAGGTAGACCGCGCCGTTCACTTAATGACTGAAAGCATAATACGTTTTTGAGCTTAAGTGTTTGAGAAATGCTTGAGAATACCGCGGGAAGCCTTCTCGTCCTTACTGGATGATGAAGGTTTTTATTTTTTACATGGGTACACCTCTTCCTACTTAAAAAGCCAGATGAGGCTATGCTGATAGCTTCACCTGGCGCATATAAAAGTTATCTCTTTCGATGCTTCATCTGATTGCGATAAGTTTTGGTTCGTTTTTTCCAAGTCTCTCGTTCGCGTGACTGGAGTTGTTTATTTTCTCTTCTGGCTAGATAGGCGAGCTCTCGCTGTAGCTTTAGATAGCTTGCTAAGCGTTCCGGTTGTAAAGTATTTTCTGCAATCGCTGTTTGAATTGCACAACCTGGCTCCTGCACGTGTCTACAATCTGTAAACTGACAATTTGAAGCGAGACGCTCAATATCTTCAAACGTTTCTTGTATACCGCTACTTCCATCCCATAACTGGAGTTCGCGCATACCAGGCGTATCAATCAAACAGGATCCTTGTGGAAGCGGAATAAGCTCACGATGTGTTGTCGTATGCTTTCCTTTCCCATCCTGCTCACGAATGGCCTGAGTTTGTTGATGATCGCGCTCTAGTAATGCGTTTGTGAGTGTAGATTTCCCTACACCAGATGATCCAAGTAACGCGACGGTGGCACCTGGTTTTAGATAAGCGCTTAGTTCCGAAAGTCCTGTATGATCTGCTGCACTTACGAAATGAATCGGTACACCTAATGCAACTGACTCCACTTCGCTCTTTTTTTGCTCGATATCTGAGCACAAGTCGCTTTTATTTAGGATGACAACTGGAGTGGCTCCGCTTTCCCAAGTGATAACTAGATACCGCTCTAAACGCTTTAGATTAAAGTCTTGGTTAAGAGCGAGGACAAGAAAAATGGTGTCCACATTTGCTGCTACCACCTGCATCTCATGTCTGGAACCTGGCGTTTTGCGTGTAAACTGACTGGTGCGTGGTAATACAAATTGGATGACACCTTTTGCCTCTGTTTCTTGTATGCTTAACGCTACCCAATCCCCCACAGCGGGATATTGCTCGCGCGCTTCGATTTCATAGCGAAATTTACCAGATAAATGTGCAAGGATTTCACCTGATTCTGTGGCTACTCGATAGGTATGTTTATGTTCAATGAGTACGCGACCCATTTCGTATCCTTGAGTTTGTAATGCTTGCAATTCGCTTGTTTTTGTTTCATCAAAACCATAATGAATTAAATTCAACTAGTATTCCTCCTGTGATAGGTCAATCGTGCCACAGGGGTCTAGTATTTACCCTAGTGGCCATTTAAGTGGCTAAGCCCTCTGCTACAATAAATACATTTTTTGTCATAAAACAACACTCCTTTCAAAAATAAGGAAAAACTTATTATTCTCATTATGATAGGTCAGGTTGATAAAAGCAAGTGAAGTTTTTCATCACATGAAATAAGTATCGCAGGAGAAAATAATGTGTGTAGTCATTTCAGGAGGTGCTTATGTGAATGCAGAAACTTTAGAACGTATATATCAGGAGCTATGGTTTCAAAAAAAGGAAATAGAAGCGAGAATAAATCAAAACGAACATTATGGGTTAGATCAAGGTATGAATAGCGCAATTGGCGAATTATCTGGGTATGACAATCACCCGGCTGACATTGGAACCGAAATGTTTGAACGAGAAAAAGATATCGCATTGCAAGGTGTCGATAAACAACATCTAAACGATATTAACCGTGCCCTAGAACGAATTGAAGCAGGAGAGTACGGGAGCTGTAAAATTTGTGAAAAATCGATTGCAACAGAGCGACTAGAAGCCTTTCCAACTGCAGTTTATTGTATGGATCACCAGCCTACGATGCATGCATCTCAAAAGAGCAGACCGATAGAAGAAGAGGTCATGGATGGCAATATGCGTAATCGAGACCAGAGCAGTTACAATGGTTATGATGGAGAAGATGCGTGGCAGGAGGTTTCACAATATGGTACATCAACACCTTTAGATCATTACGTGGAAGTGTACATTGAGCATGAGCATAGAGGTTATGTCGATATTGTCGAAGGGTTTTCCATAACGGATGCAAGCGGATCAAGTAGCGGGATCACACAGATTACCCATAATGAAGCATATCGACTAAAAGACCGTGAAGAACGGATACAAGATGGAGAAGACACATTGCTTTGACACTCACTACGGCCCCCTTAGTGTGGAGTTGCAATCCATTTCGGCTTGGTGTCACTCCCAAGCTAAGGGGTGTCTCATGTCCCCCTCCCTAAAGAAGTGAGGCTTTTCCGCTCGCAAAATCTGTAACCACGTGTCTAGCTTGTTAGAATAAAAGCGGCTGTGCTACAATCAGAGAGAAAAAGCGTGCGTTTAAAGAGGAAGAGGAGGAAGACATGGTTAGAAATGTTATGATTGCTGTAGTTGTTTTAATTTTAGATCAGTGGAGCAAATGGTGGATTGTGAAAGATATGGAGCTTAGTCAATCCATTCCTGTGATAGATGGATTTTTCTATATTACCTCTCACCGGAATCGCGGAGCGGCATTTGGGATTCTACAAAATCAACAATGGTTTTTTATATTGATTACTTGTATCGTGTTAGCGGTTATCGTGGTGTATTTGTGGAAACTAAAGAACGATCAGAAATGGCTATCCTTCGCCTTTTCTTTAGTACTTGGAGGAGCTATTGGCAATTTGATAGATCGCATTCGAACTGGGGAAGTTGTAGACTTTTTACATTTTCAATTTGGAACGTATCACTTTCCAATCTTCAATATTGCGGACTCAGCAATTGTAGTTGGCGTCTCCATTTTGATTGTGATCACCTTATTTTTTCCGGTACAAGAACAGATGGAGGACGTATAATGGAGAAGCATGAAACGTATGAATGGGAAATTGCAGAGAGTGGAGAGCGACTTGATAAAGAAATTGCACAATTTGATCCGTCATGGTCTCGCGCTCAAATACAAGATTGGATAAAAACAGACTTTGTGACGGTAAATGGAGATAGGAAAAAGGCAAACTATCGCTTAAAAGCAGGAGATCATATCTCAGTTGAAGTTCCACCGATAGTAGACTTAGAGGTGCAAGCAGAAGCGATCCCGCTTGATATTCGTTATGAAGATGATGACGTAATCGTCATTAATAAGCCCAGAGGTATGGTGGTGCATCCTGGATCGGGTAATGAAAATGGTACACTTGTCAATGCGCTTCTAGCCTATTGTAAAGAAGATTTATCTGGCATCGGTGGCGTAGCGCGACCCGGTATTGTACATAGAATTGATAAAGATACATCGGGCTTAATTATGGTTGCCAAAAATGACTTTGCGCATCAATCATTGGTTGAGCAATTACGACAACATACGGTGGAGCGCGCTTATACTGCTGTTGTAATGGGAGCGATTACGCACGAACATGGTACAATTGATGCACCAATCGGCCGTGACCCATCTCACCGTCAACGGATGACCGTCATCGAAGAAAATAGTAAGCATGCGGTGACTCACTTCACGGTTTTAGAACGCTTAGGCAATTTTACAGTAGTAGAGTGTCGCTTGGAAACAGGACGCACGCATCAAATTCGTGTCCACATGAAATATATTGGCTTTCCACTTGTAGGTGATCCTGTGTATGGAGCTAAGAAAAATAAACTCCCAATAGAGGGACAAGCGCTCCATGCGCGTATACTGGGATTTGAACATCCCCGCACAGGTGAAAAAATTCGGATTGAAGCCGAATTGCCATCAGATATGGAAGCCTTACTAACCAAACTCCGGCATAAGCATATGTAATCAACATCTCCTTGCTAGTTGCGTTCTAGTTAGGAGATGCTTTAGTTCATGATACTAAATACAAGCAAGAGGTAGAAAAAATGGAAGCATTCGAAGTTTTTACGCTTATCGTTGCGGTGATGTTTATCTTAGGTGCTGTTTTTTATCGGGATGAAGATAAGGATGAAGCGTTATGCGAAGAAGAGAAAAAAGCATTAAAAAAAACAGACTATTTCTTGTCCTTTTTCTTTCAAGAATATTCATCATTACTTCCAGCTTTTTTGGTCAAGTTTTTCTTTTTTTCAATCGGAATAAGCCTTATGATATTCGTTTTTTTCGACTTCCTATAGAGTTGGAATCTGGATGAAAAAAGCGATGACACGAACGCTTTCACGAAGTTTTTACGTATATTGCTGGAGTTTGCTAGGTATGTATTTAGGGTTAGTGAAAACTGATTTTCTAGGTGTTTGTGTGGTAACACTTGCTCTATTTATCCTCCATTTGTGTTGGGAAGCAGTAAAATATGTAAGCGACACGTTACACAAAAATAAAACTTTGACATTTAAGTCATGGTTAGGCATAATAGACATTAGTAAATGATGAACCTTTAAAAACAGTCCAGAGAGGCTGGCAAGGGAACGGTATATGTAAATTGTAGAGAAGGGATATCTTCTTGCTACAATTGTTCTCCTTGTCCACTTTGGATAAGGATTTTTTTATGTATAAAAAGAGGTGTTTGAGATGCCATCACAAAGCAAAGTACTATTGGATGAAGCTGCAATTCGTCGTGCCCTAACAAGAATTGCTCACGAAATCTTAGAGCGAAATAAAGGGGTAGAAAACTGTATATTAGTAGGCATACGTACCAGAGGTGTTTATTTAGCGGAACGCTTACGGGACAAGATTAAGCAAATCGAAGGGTTAGAAATTCCATTTGGTGAAATCGATATTACACTATATCGGGACGATTTGACAGAAAAACAAAATCAACCAGAAGTGAAAAGCTCTAGCTTACCCCCGATTGATGGAAAAAAAATCATCTTGATTGATGATGTGTTATATACAGGCAGAACGGTAAGGGCCGCGATGGATGCTTTAATCGATTTAGGAAGACCGCAGATGATTCAGTTAGCCGTATTAGTCGATCGTGGTCATCGTGAATTGCCGATACGACCTGATTTTGTTGGTAAAAATGTACCGACTTCTAAAACAGAAGTGGTTGCTGTAGCGCTCAGTGAAGTAGACCAGACAGCAGATTGTGTTCAAATTATAACGAAATAGTTCCCTTTTAAGACAAGCCCCGTGAGGCTGGCAAAGGGATGATAAGGAGTCGTGTGGCTGTGGAGGCCATATGTCTACTTACATCAAAATCTCTTTGCCAAATGCGCAAAGAGATTTTTTTGGTATAAGGAGGAGTAACCATGCGACATTTTATCCATACTGATACACTCGATATCACGACCATTCATGCTTTGCTCACAAGTGCTAAGCAACATGAAGCGCAAATGGTTCAAGCAGATCAACCCTATCGAAATCGGTTTACGGCTAATCTATTCTTTGAGCCCAGCACAAGGACTCGTTGCTCCTTTGAAGTAGCACAAAAACGATTAGGGATGGAAGTGATTCACCTAGATACAGATACATCAAGTGCGGTAAAAGGTGAATCCCTCTATGATACGATTCAGACATTATCGGCCTTGGGTGTTGAAATCGTGGTGATGCGCCATACGCATTTAAGCGTATATGAAGCGCTGATGAAACAAAATGTGAACTGTGCGCTTATCAATGCTGGAGCGGGGAAACAAGCCCATCCTACACAAGCTTTGCTCGATCTATATACCATTCAAAATCATTTTGGTGAGCTAGATGGATTAGTTGTGGCGATGATAGGAGATATTACTCATAGTCGTGTGGTACGTTCTAACTTGGATCTCATGCAACGGTTGGGTATCCAAGTCATTCTAAGTGGTCCTGAAAATATGCGTGACCCCGAGTTGGAAAGAAGAGCGCCTTATGTATCATTTTCTGAAGCGATACAGAAAGCGGATGTGGTGATGATGCTACGTGTGCAATTAGAGAGACATCAGGGGGAGATATTCTCGGATGCCTCTAAGTATTGTGAGCATTACGGGCTTACACAAGCCAGGATGGAAAACATGAAAGCGAATGCTATCATCCTACATCCAGCTCCGATGAATCGAGGAGTAGAAATTGAGGATGCCTGTGTGGAACATGAGCGGAGTCGTATTTTTGCACAGATGCGCAATGGTGTCTATGTGCGCATGGCAGTACTTGATTATGTACTAGGAGGAATAAAAACATGCTAATCATGATTAAGGGTGGGCAAGTGTATGATCGGGAAACAGGTGAATTTGTGAAGCAAGATCTATTGATAGAAGATCATCAGATTGTCCGGATCGCAAAAGATATACAAGCGACAGACATTGTAGATCAGATCATCGATGCTGAAAATCGCATTATTGTGCCCGGATTGATCGATCTTCATGTTCATTTTCGGGAGCCTGGATTTGAGCAGAAAGAAACCATCATGACAGGATCAATGGCCGCTGCAAGGGGAGGCTATACCACAGTAGCCTGTATGCCAAATACCAGACCTGTCATCGACACCGTTGAAACAGTACAAAGCATTAAAAAACGTGCGGAAGAAGCAGCTACGCGGGTGCTCATGTATGGTGCGATTACTGTCCGAGAATTGGGTGAAAACCTTACCGATATGCATGAGCTGGCGGAAGCAGGTGTCATCGGGTTTACTGATGATGGAGTAGGTGTACAAACAAGCGCGAAGATGAAAGAAGCAATGAAAAAGGCAAAATCCCTAAATTTACCGATTGTAGCCCACTGTGAAGATAATAGTTTGGCAAAAGGTGGATGTGTGCATGAAGGCGTCTTTGCGAAGCAACATGATTTACCGGGTATACCCAATGAAGCCGAAGCCATTCATGTCGGGCGAGATATCTTGCTAGCGGAAAGCACAGGCGCTCACTATCACGTTTGTCATATTAGTGCAAAGGAATCGGTGCGACTGGTAAGAGAGGCGAAGTCGCGAGGACAAAAAGTAACCGCAGAAGTGACGCCGCACCACTTACTGCTGTGTGATGAAGATATCCCTGCACCTGATGCGATGTGGAAAATGAATCCACCCCTACGTGGAAAGGCTGATCGCGAGGCACTGATCGAAGGGTTACAAGATGGAACGATTGACTTTATTGCGACTGACCACGCTCCACATACAACAGCAGAGAAAGCAGTGGGCATGAAGCAAGCTCCATTTGGAATAGTAGGGTTAGAAACCGCATTTCCATTACTTTATACGCACTTGGTATGTACGGGGATTTTAACACTTCCACAATTGATTGATAAGATGACCTACATCCCTGCGACTACTTTTGGCCTACCATTTGGTGAGTTAGCAGAAGGTAAAACGGCAGATCTTACAATGATTGATTTGCATCACGAACAAGTGATTGATCCCGAAAGATTTCATTCGAAAGGACGAAATACACCCTTTAAGGACTGGAAAGTGAAAGGGTGGCCAGTGCTCACGATGTTGAATGGAAAAATAACTTGGTCAGAATCGAAAAAAACAATCAAAGGGTGAATCATATGAAGGCACACTTGTTACTTGAAGATGGGACATTATTTACAGGGGAGTCATTTGGTAGCGAAGGAGAGGCTATGGGTGAGGTCGTCTTCAACACAAGTATGACAGGGTATCAAGAAGTATTAACAGATCCTTCATACGCGAACCAATTCATTACCATGACTTATCCCCTGATCGGTAATTATGGCATTTCACGCGATGATCATGAAGCATTGATGCCCTACGCAAAAGGATTGATTGTGCGTGAACATGCCACTAATCCGAGTAATTGGCGGAATGAAAATACGATTAGCCATTTCTTAAAAGAGCATCAAATACTTGGTATTTCAGGTATTGATACCCGGATGTTAACACGTCGTATCCGTCAGAACGGTACGATGAAAGGAATCATTGCCACTGGCTCACCCACTATAGCTGAATTAACAGAACGATTAGCTCAACCATTACTTACCAATCAAGTGGAAATGGTAAGCACCAAAAGCATTCATATTGCACCTAGTTTTGGTAAACGTGTGGTGTTAGTTGATTATGGTAGCAAATACAATATCCAACGCGAACTAGTAGAACGCCATTGTGAAGTGATTACAGTGCCCTACGATACCTCTGCTACCGATATCCTCAAGTTTAAGCCAGATGGCATTTTATTATCTAATGGACCTGGTAATCCCAAAAGTGTACCTGTCTCCATTGCTACCATTCAAGCTTTACTCGGAAAAGTTCCGATCTTTGGAATATGTTTGGGACATCAACTATTAGCGCTTGCCTGTGGAGCGGATACACGCAAAATGAAGTTTGGACATCGTGGTGGCAATCATCCTGTGAAGGAATTACGAACAGGACGTACCGTGATTACATCACAAAACCATGGCTATACCGTAGATGAAACCTCCTTGATAGGAACACAGCTCGAAGTAAGTCATCGGGCCTTAAATGATGAGACGGTTGAAGGACTTGTACATCAGACGTTACCCGCTTTTTCGGTTCAATATCACCCTGAGTCTTCCCCAGGGCCACTTGACTCCAGCTACTTGTTTGATCAGTTTATCGACTTGATGGAAGCATTTAATCAGAAGGGAGTGGCTGTATATGCCAAAGGATAACAGCTTACAAAAAGTGTTAGTGATTGGATCAGGTCCGATTGTTATCGGACAAGCAGCTGAATTTGATTATGCAGGAACACAAGCATGTGAGGCTTTAAAAGAGGAAGGCATCGAAGTGATTCTGGTCAATAGTAATCCAGCCACGATTATGACGGATACCAACATGGCAGATAAAGTATATATTGAACCACTCACAGCGGAATTTATTACCCAAATCATTCGTAAAGAAAGACCAGATGGATTGCTCCCCACCCTGGGAGGACAAACGGGATTAAATCTAGCGGTTGAGCTAGCGGAACAAGGCGTACTGGATCGAGAAGGGGTACGGTTGCTTGGGACTGATCTACGGGCGATTACTTGTGCCGAGGATCGGGATCAGTTTAGAAACTTAATGAGAGAGATTGGAGAACCCGTTCCCAGTAGTGCGATCGTGAATACAGTAACAGAGGCACTCCAATTTGCAGAAGAGATTGGTTACCCAGTAATTGTACGGCCAGCATACACCCTGGGGGGATCTGGGGGAGGAATTGCGGATCACAAAGAGGCATTAGCGGAAATTGTCGAAAATGGATTACGCTACAGTCCGATTAATCAATGCTTGATTGAACAAAGTATTGCCGGTTACAAAGAAGTCGAATATGAAGTTATGCGTGATGCAGATGACAATTGTATTATCGTCTGCAACATGGAAAACTTTGATCCTGTAGGCGTGCATACTGGCGATAGCATCGTATTTGCACCTAGCCAAACCTTATCTGACCGTGAATATCAAATGTTACGCACAGCTTCATTGAAAATGATTCGGGCTTTAAATATCAAAGGCGGATGTAATGTCCAATTTGCCCTTGATCCAGACAGCTTTTCCTACTATGTCATTGAAGTGAACCCGCGGGTGAGTCGATCTAGTGCTTTAGCTTCAAAAGCGACGGGGTATCCTATTGCGCGTATTGCTGCTAAAATTGCGATTGGCTACACTTTGGACGAGCTGAAAAATCCTGTAACAGGTCAAACATATGCTTGCTTTGAACCTGCATTAGATTACGTGGTAAGTAAAATTCCGCGCTGGCCTTTTGATAAATTCGTGGCCGCCAATCGCGAGTTGGGAACCCAGATGAAGGCAACGGGTGAAGTGATGGCGATTGGACGTACGCTGGAGGAGTCCCTACTTAAAGCAGTCCGTTCGCTGGAAATCGGTGCTGACCATATTGAGATGGCGGAAGCGACCAGGTACTCTTATGAAGATCTCATCCGGCGAATATCGACACCAGACGATGAACGGCTGTTCTTACTCGGTGAATGGTTCAGACGCGGGTATTCAGTCACAGAAGCACATGAATTAAGCAAAATCGATCGCTTTTTCTTAGATAAGCTACAACTTATGGTTCAAATCGAACAAGAGATTCAACAAGCGGAAAATTTGGATATCGACTTGCTACGGCGTGTCAAACGAATGGGCTTCACAGATCGCAAAATTGGAGAATTACACGGTAAATCAGAAAAAGAGATACGTACGTTGCGCCAAGCGTACGATTTAAAACCAGTATATAAAATTGTAGATACGTGTGCAGCGGAATTTACAGCTGAAACACCCTATTATTACTCGACCTATGAACAAGAGGATGAGGCAACTGTTTCTAAGAAACCATCTGTTGTCGTATTAGGCTCAGGTCCAATCCGGATTGGTCAAGGTGTTGAATTTGATTACGCAACGGTACATGCCATCTGGGCCATACGAGAAGCAGGCTATGAAGCGATTATTATCAATAATAACCCCGAAACAGTATCGACGGACTTTAATACCTCGGATCGCCTTTACTTTGAACCTTTATTTAAGGAAGATGTGTTAAATATCATCGAGAAGGAAAAGCCTGTCGGCGTGATTGTGCAATTTGGTGGACAAACTGCACTTAATCTGGCCCATGCACTAAGAAATGAAGGAATTAAGATCTTAGGGACCTCCTTAAATGAAATTGATCGGGCAGAGGATCGGAAAAAATTTGAGCAACTCTTACAAGAAATTGGTGTGGCACAACCACCAGGTGCAGCGGTTACTTCCATAGATGAAGCGGTAGCAGTTGCTTCAGAGTTAGGTTTTCCATCATTAGTGCGTCCCTCTTATGTGATTGGCGGACGGGCGATGGAAATTGTGGATAGTGAACAAGATCTCCGCTCTTATATGGAAGCGGCAGTACAGGTGAATCCTGAACATCCAGTTTTGATTGACCGCTATCTGATGGGAAAAGAAATTGAAGTGGATGCCATATGTGATGGAGAAGTGGTGCTTATTCCTGGCATTATGGAACATATTGAACGGGCAGGTGTTCATTCAGGTGATTCGATCGCTGTATACCCACCACAATCCCTTACGAAAGCGCATGTCGATCGCCTGATTGAAATGACGACGCAAATTGCATGTAACTTAAATACGAAGGGATTAATCAATATTCAGTTTGTACTTCATCGAAATCAATTATATGTACTCGAAGTAAATCCACGTGCCTCACGCACCGTTCCATTTTTGAGTAAGGTGACAGGCATTCCGATGGCGCAAGTAGCGACCAATATTATGCTGGGGGCGTCCTTAAAGGAACTTGGTTTTGAAGGTGGCCTATGGCCAGAAAGTAGTGAGATAGCAGTGAAAGTACCGGTCTTCTCTTTTGCTAAGCTTCGTCGCGTTGATATTACATTGGGTCCAGAAATGAAGTCGACGGGAGAAGTGATGGGACGAGATCGGGATTATGCGCGAGCGGTATATAAAGGATTGTTGGCAGCCGGAATCTCGTTGCCACGCTTTGGTACGGTTATTGCGACAATCGGAGATAAAGAAAAAGAAGAAGCACTTCCACTCCTATATCGGTTTCATAAACTGGGCTATCAGATTGTCTCCACAAGTGGAACAGCTGAGTTTATAGAAGAGGCGGGGTTACCCGTAAATCGTGTCAATAAATTATCGGATGGCTCTCCTCACATATTAGATCGCATTCGTGCAGGTGAAGTAGATTTGGTCGTCAACACATGGACACGCGGTAAAACGCCGGCACGTGATGGATTCCGAATACGCCGCGAAGCAGTGGAAAACGGCATCGCTTGTTTAACATCACTCGATACGGTAGAAGCTTTGCTTACCACATTGGAAACCATCTATTTAAGTGCAGAACCACTTGAACCCGCATATACATCACAGCGACCGAATTTTATTCAGGCATAGGAGGCAATCGTGATGGTGGATCCACGTGTATTTATTGCATTAGACTACCCCTCTATTCATGAAGTAGAACAGTTACTGGCTCATTGGCAACATCAACAGAAGCCAGCTATAAAAATAGGTTATCAACTCTTTTATCAACTAGGTCCTGACTGGGTAAAGCAAAAGAAAAAGGAAGGCTACACGATTTTCTTAGATTTAAAACTACATGATATCCCTAATACGGTTGCCAATGGGGTGAAGTCGCTTTTGCAATTAGGTGTTGACTTCTTAACCTTACATGCGAGTGGAGGAGCAGCGATGATTGAAGCTGCTCGTTCCACGGTTGAAAAACACCAAACAAAGGGTAATCAAATGAAGTTACTCGCCGTGACACACTTAACTAGCATGTCAGATCAAATGTTGCACACTGAACTGGGAGTCACAGAAAGCCTTACCGAAAATGTAGTACGTCTGGCACAGCTAGCACATCAATCTGGTACTGATGGCGTAATCTGCTCGGGACAAGAGGTGATTGAGATTAAGCATGCGACTCATCCGGATTTTCTCGCAGTTACACCTGGAATAAGACCACACGGCGTGGATGCATCTGATCAACAACGTGTCGTAACACCAGCAACAGCGATACAAAATGGTGCGGATTATATTGTCGTAGGTAGGGCGATCACGCACACGAAACAACCCATAGAAGCTTACCAACAAATTTGTGCAGAAATACAGTCATAGGAGGAGATCAAGTGTCACAATTATGGCATGTTCAAGATGCGATTACACGAACCAAAGTATTAACAGAAGGACATTTTGTCCTGTCATCAGGCAAACATAGTAAACATTATATGCAGTGCGCCCAGTTATTTCAGTATCCAAAAGAGGCAGAAGCAGCGGGAAAAGCAATCGCTGACTTGTTTCGTGATGAGCGAATCGATTTGGTGGTTGGACCTGCCCTAGGTGGTGTCATCGTTGCACACGAGGTAGCGCGAGCACTAAACGTGCGTTGTATTTTTACAGAACGAAAAGAAGGTAGCATGCAAATGAGAAGGGGATTTACAATTAAACCAAATGAGCGCATCTTAGTGGTGGAAGATGTTGTCACAACTGGAGGATCCGTAAAAGAAGTACTTGCTTTACTTGAAGCGGAATCGAGTCAAATTGTAGGGATTGGTGCTTTAGTAAATCGAAATGGAAATCAAAATCCATTCGCCTATCCCTTTAAAAGTTTAACGGCTATTGAGATCGAAAGTTATGAAGCCACTGATTGTCCCTTATGCAAAATGGGCATTCCTGCCATAAAACCGGGAAGTCGTATGAATCAAGAATCCAAGTAAATGGATGAAACATTTAGCCAGAGTGAGCAGGATACTCTGGCTTTTTTGTGTGCTGGACTCAATTCACGACACGCTGTATGAACAAAATCATGCCTATTGACGCGCTAGATCGTTGCTTATGATCCATTATCGGGATGGTCGTTTTAGTATGGAGGTTGCAATTCAGTCTTAACTTGTGTTTAATCAATATAATAAGTTTTTCTTGCGGATCGGAATTTTAAGAAATGGGTGGTTGTATGTATCTTGATTTGCAATTGGAGATCAGTGATATTCAAAGTCAGAGTGCTAGTCTAAGAACATATGAGCGTGGAGAATACTATTATCGGGATGGTCGAGTTGATCGCATAGAATACAACTCGACCTATGCCTACTATCGTAGCTTAGTGGAAGGACAACAAGCTTATGAAGTGATGATATATATGGAATCAAATGGAGTCGATGTTTGTGAGTGCTCATGTCCTGCTTTTAATTCGTATGAAGGTTACTGTAAACATATTGTAGCTACTTTATTAGCGATCCTATATGGAAATAAACAGAAAGCGGTGGAGGAATCGCTTTCGATTGAAGAAACACGTCAGCGGAGTCGCTATGTGGTAACCGATTTAATAAATTTATTTCAAACCGATTTACAGAAGACCGAATCAGCAGCTGTTCAGACCCCCCTTATCGTCCAGTATTTTTTAGAATTGGTGCCTTCACATGAAGAGGAAAGTGAGCTGGCTTTTACAGTTGAACTAAAAGTAGGTCATGAGCGTTTATATGTGGTAAAACGTATTGGAGAATTTTTAAACGCATATAAACAAAGAGAAGAGCTATATTTCACGAAAAAATTCACCTATGACCCCAAAAAAGAAATTCCTGATAAACATGATCAAGCCATGCTTGAATTTTTGGTTGAGCTACACGATCATGAAATGCGTTATCGACAAATACTCAATCCATGGTCCTATGAGGGGACTTCTAAAGAGCGAACCCTTACAATCCCTTCACATCAATTGGAAAGATTTTTACACTTATTACCACCGGAACGCTTTAATTTAGAGCACCTTGGAAGTCATTATGCTGAGCTTCCGATTGTGGAAGGCCAGTTTCCAATCTCATTCTCACTACATGAGGGTGAAGGAGAGCTTATTTTACAATCTAAGATTACCAACGCTACGGAACAAAATATAAATGAACGTGTGCAACGAGAAGAACCAGCGTTACTATCGGAAAAAGGACACTGCTTCTATCAAGGCCGTATTTTTAGACTAACGGATAAGCAACAAAAGCTATTGCTACCCTTACATCGACAAATCCAAGAAGTTCCCAAAAGACAACTGGTGATCCCAGCAAGTCAAGTGGAAGAAGCGATTTCGATATTAGTACCTCCGATCAAAAAAGAGGCTAATCTGATCATCGATCAAGAGATATCAGATAAAATTGTGCAACAACCATTAGGTGTTGAAATTTATTTGGATCGTAGCTCCCAAGGAAATAAGGAGTGTTTGACGGCACAAATTACTTACTTGTATGGGAATGAGAGGCTTGATCCATTCCATTCGTCTGAGACTGAGCGTACGGATGAAAAGATCTTAATTCGAGATACCGAAAAAGAGCAACAAGTAATGGGGATTTTTGAAAGTGTAGATTTCAAATATAATGGTGAAACCTTGTACTTAGAAGATGAAGATGCACAGTTTCATTTTTTATATGATCATTTGCCGCAGCTACGAACACTTGCTGATCTCTATATGACGGAATCTTTTCAGCGGGTGATGATTGAAAATAAGCACATCCCTACACCTAGAGTAAACATGAATGAAACCATGGACTGGCTCGAAATTCAATTTGAAGTCCCAGAGGTAAATGAAGAAGAATTAAATGAAATGCTAAAAGCATTTGTGGAGAAAAAAACTTATTATCGCTTGAAAGATGGCGGGTATGTTCCGCTGCAGACAGAGTTGACAGCCAGCATACAAGACTTATTTTCTGACGAAAATCATCGTCAGGCTTTGTTAGAAGGCCATAAATTGAAACTACCTGCCTATCGGGCGATGCAACTGGAAGAGACTTTGTCGACTGAAGTGGGTGCCCAAGTAAAAAAAGGTCAGCTTTTTCGTCGGCTCATTCGAAATATGAAAGATCCTGAGAGTGCAGAGTATCAACCGCCTACGCAGATGGCTTCTATTTTACGAGATTACCAACTCATCGGTTATCAGTGGATGAAAATGTTAAATGGCTATCGCTTTGGAGGGATTTTGGCTGACGAAATGGGGCTAGGAAAAACCATCCAAGCTTTGGCTTTTATAACCTCAGAACTTGAAAGTAATGCTGAATATCCCGTTCTTGTTGTGGCGCCAGCTTCTTTAGTGTACAACTGGGAGCATGAGTCTAATCGTTTTGCCCCACACCTAAAGACACTTGTACTTGCTGGAAATAAAGATGAGCGGGAAAGACGAATACAAGAGCTGTCAGAATACGATCTAATTATAACCTCATATCCCCTGTTGCGACGGGATATTGATCAGTTGGAATCGATCTTTTTTCGATCGCTCATATTAGATGAGGCACAAAATTTTAAAAATCAACAATCGCAAACAGCACAAGCAGTGAAAAGAGTTAAAGCAGGTACGCGTTTTGCATTAAGCGGGACACCAATTGAAAATAAGGTAGATGAACTATGGTCTATTTTTGACGTGATTTTACCAGGATTGTTCCCCAATCAAACTGTTTTTCGCCGTTTATCCAAAGAGAGGATTGCAAAACGTGTCCGTCCTTTTGTGTTGCGGAGAATGAAACGGGATGTCCTAACTGAGCTTCCTCCCAAAATTGAATCCATTCGCTATTCGGAGTTAACAACGGAACAGAAAAAAGTGTATCTAGCAACACTGGAAAAAATCCGGCAAGATACAAAAGCATCGATTCAATCAGAAGGGTTTCATAAAAGTAGGATGAAAATTTTAGCGGGCTTAACCAGATTACGGCAAATTTGTTGTCATCCCTCGCTATATTTAGAAAATTACCAAGCTGAGTCGGGAAAAATGCATCAACTATTTGAGTTGCTGGAGGAACTCTTTGAAAATGGGCATCGTGTTCTTCTTTTCTCACAATACACCAGTATGCTAGGTTTGATTCGAACAGAATTTAAAGAACGTCAGCTAGATTATCACTACATAGATGGCCAAACACCATCTAAAGAAAGACTTGAGTTGGTAAGACGATTTAATCAAGGAGAAAAAGAGATCTTTTTGATTTCCTTACGCGCGGGCGGGACTGGATTAAATCTTACAGGGGCCGATACCGTGATCTTATACGATTTATGGTGGAATCCTGCTGTTGAGCAACAAGCAGCTGATCGTGCACATCGCATGGGACAAAACAAAAATGTGCAAGTGCTAAAATTAATTACACGAGGAACCATCGAAGAAAAAATATATGAACTCCAACAACAAAAACAAGCCTTGTTTGAACAAGTGATTCAACCAGGAGAGGAGATGTTAAATACACTAAGTGAAGAAAACATCAAAGAAA
This sequence comes from Polycladospora coralii, assembly GCF_014773435.2. Classification (GTDB taxonomy): domain Bacteria; phylum Bacillota; class Bacilli; order Thermoactinomycetales; family Thermoactinomycetaceae; genus Polycladospora; species Polycladospora coralii. Next base: position 629,736 of record NZ_JACXAG020000002.1, read on the forward strand.
TTTTAGACATTAAGTAAAGAGAGGGCCGTTTCGGCCCTCTCTTTACTGATTGATTAGTAGACTTAACTTGATATCCTTGATCTGTTCGAGATGACGTTGTTCATGTAAGCGGATAAATTGAAGCCATTGTTCGATATGTAGTAGGCCATATGCTGGATGAGTGAAACCTTGGGTGTGTAATTTCTCTTTATCGTATCTTTCATAAGTTTCAAGCAGCTTAGCCCGTGTTTTACTCAGTTTTTCTATTAATTCTGGTAAGTGAAAGTGACTATTTTTGGGCTCGAAATCTGGTGTAGGCACTTTCACTTTAACGGTTCGGTCTAGTGTCAATAATATCGGCTTCTCAGGTATAGGTTCATCTTTTTCAACTGGTACGCTACTCAATTGAAAGGTGACTGCTTTTTCGACGAGCGCAAGATGAAATAACACTTGAGCGATGCTCCAGTTCTCTTTATGGGGTTTGTAATTAATCTCTTCTTCATTTAGTGAAGAAACGAGATTAACGAGATCGGCTCGGATTTTTGTTAAGGCTTCCATCTGGTATCCTCCTCACACATCAGAAATGAAAGCGGTTCATGAAAATTATACCATAAGTGGCGTCTACTTGTAGGAAGATTTCTTAACGATCGAACCGAAAAAGCTGAAGGTCAGATGGTGCTTTACCTTGAAGTTGTTGTGCTAAAAGCTTTGCTCCGATAACGGCATATAATATCCCGTTCCCACCCAAGCCTAGATTAAATAAGCAATGGGGCAGTGCTTCATACGAACCGATATAGGGGAGTGAATCTTTGGTATCAGCAAAAAGACCGCTAAATTGAAACTGAATGAGGTCATCAGAATCCAAGAGGTCTGGAAAATGGTAAAAAAGTTCTTTTTTTAATGCATCATACTGTTTAGCAGACAGCGGATCATCCTGTGTAAGAGTAGCTACTTTACTTGTTTGACCTCCAAGATCTAAGTCTTTACCGCCCACAATGATACGATGATCTGGCGTTGTCCGAATATAAGTATAGGCTTGTTTTGTATCACGGATGGTAGATCGTTTATACCATTTCAGAGGATTCTGTTGTGGTTTTGTTACGATAACAAAGCTGCGTGTCATAGAGGCGATTTTTTGTTTAATCAGTTTCTTAGCTTCATATCCCGTTGTGATGATTGCTTGCTTTGCTAGAATTGTAAATTGATTGGGTGTTGTAATTTGTATGCCTTCACCTACGCTTTCCAGTTGTGTAGCTTCAGTATGTTCATAAATGGTTAGCCCTTGCTTCTGTCCCAGTTGTAGCATAGCATGCGAGAGCTGATACGGGTCAATATATCCGGATCCTGCGTGACTTAGAATTGCGGCCTGGATCGGAAACGAGAATTTGTCGTGGGCCGATTGCTTGTCCAAAAATGAAACATTAAAACCCGCTTTTTGACGTAATTGAAACTCTTCGTGAAGCCATTTTTTATCATTTTTACGGCTTGAATAGTATAAACATGGAACTTTGCCAAAACCACAATCATGGTCAAGTTTTTGTACCCAATTTTCTATGGCTTCAACCGCATCAGCACATAATGAAAAAGCACGAATGGCTTGCTCTGAACCATAAAGAGCGGCTAGTCGTTTCAAATTAGAGTCAATCTCATATTGTAAAATTGAAGTAGAAGCAGATGTGCTACCATATCCAATCATATTTTTTTCAATAAGGACAACTTTTGCTCCAGCCGCGGCAAGGGCATAGGCTGTGATGGTACCCGTGATTCCTCCACCAACTACCACAAATTCAGTGGAGATATCTTCGGTGAGGTAAGGATATGTCGTGATGACTGGGTTCACCTTCGTCCAGATTTTCTGTCCCGTTGTGAGTTGCATAATAAAACCCTCCCTATGTCCTACTATTTTGTACCAATTATTTTTTCACATACCTTTGTATAGAGAAATTTACGCTTGTTTGTCCTATTCGCAAGGCATGCATAACCATCGAGCCTCGATCAAATCGTTATGTACTTTATTAAGATAAAAAGCTTTATTAATTCAAAAGGAAAAAGCCAGCTCTCCATAAATGAGCTGGCTTTTTCCTTTTGAATTATGTGTTTTTGAGCAATTGTAACACGTGCTCTTCATTTGGAGTCACATATACGGTTTGTTGATTTTCATAGATGACAAAACCGGGTCTTGCTCCAGAGGGCTTTTTGACGTGTTTAACCAAAGTGAAATCAACTGGAACTTGGCTAGATTGCCGCGCTTTGCTAAAATAAGCCGCTAACATGGCTGCTTCCTGTAGCGTTGTTTCATCGACTTCTTTAGAACGAATAACCACATGTGAGCCGGGAATATCCTTGGTATGTAGCCACATGTCTGCGGAAGAAGCCAGTTGATGGGTCACATAATCATTTTGTTTATTATTTCGTCCTACAAAAATAGGAATACCAGTGGAAGTGATCACTTTTGTAGGCTGAGGGATATCTTTTTTATTTCGCTTTTTGGGCAATCGTGATCGTTTAAGCCAACCTTCTTCTTGTAATTCCTCACGAATTTGCTCAATATCTTTTACAGAAGCGTTTTCTAGTTGGACCCATACAGACTCCAAATATTGAATATCTGATGCTGCTTTTTCGATTTGCTCTTCATTCCATTTCTTAGAAGCTTTTAGTTTATTATATTTTTTAAAGTAGCGCTGCGCATTATCAGCAGGAGATCTGGCTGGATCTAAATGAATCTTAACTTCAGGTGTATTTTCTTCATAAAAATTAGGTAGTGTGATCTCAGCTTGACCACGTGATATTTGATAGATGTGAGCAGTAATCAATTCACCTTTGATCCGATAAGCCTCAGCCTTATCTACATTTTTCAACTCTGCTTGCAAAATTTTAATTTTTTTGCGGTTTTTATCCAGTTCATTTTTTAATTTGCGAATTAAGTCCTGGGTCTGTTGCTTAATGCGATCACGATCCGCTTTTCCCTGATAAAACACTTCCAGGCATTGGCTGATTGAAGGATACTGCCGAGTTGTTTGTTCACTGATACGTAGCGGCCAAGCAGCGAAAATTTGCTTTCCTTGGGATATGAGAATGGTCGGTTCGTATTCGTTTTGTGATACACGACTCATTATATTTGTAAATGACGTCCAGAGTGCGTCTCGATCACTGAGGGCCGCCTGCTCTGTTATTTCACGGGCAATTAATGGACTGATTCCCATAAAACGACTTACGATTTGTTGTTCAAGACGACCGCCATTATAATCAAAACCACTGATGAAAGCTTCTTTGGAGATGGAGAGTGGATTTAGCTTGTTCTGATTAGGCGGCGCTTTATACGTTGCACCGGGCAAGACTTGACGGTATTGACTGATTGCGGGACTTACACGCTTGATCGCGTCTCTAATCTGTAAAGAATCGCGTTCTAGTAAAATAATATTACTATGGCGACCCATAATTTCAATGACCAATCTCCTAACTACTTCATAGCCTAATTCATCTCGTGCACGAAAATCAATGTGAATAATCCGCTCTAGTTCAACTTGCGCGATGGCTTCGATGATAGCCCCTTCAGCCAATTTACGTAATAACATACAGAACATGGGTGGTTCTTGCGGGTTATCCGAAGGTGCTTCTGATAAGTGTACGCGTGCATAAGCGGAATGAGCGGAAAGTAAAAGACGGTAATTTTGTCCTTTGGCACGAATGACGAATAGGATGTCTGAATCACTCGGTTGATAAATTTTACTAATACGGCCGCCCAGTAGTTTATGTTGACATTCATGTACAACCGCACGGGTAATGATTCCATCAAAAGCCATTGTATTCATCCTTTGTATACATTTTCATCACTATACCCTTCATCTTACAGGAATTAAAGACAAGAAGGAATCACAATTTTACTGGTATGTTTGTTTGCTTGTCTGAATAGATTGAATCAAGATGTTGGGACAAAGGGGGAAACAATTTGGCAAATACAGCACGCTGGGTAGATTGGGAAGCGGAAAAGGTAGCCGCTCATTTTCGTGTGAATCCGTCTACAGGCTTAGATGATGAAGATGTACGCATACGTGCAAAACAAGCGGGTCCCAATCAAATTGTAGAGGGTCAAAAAAAATCGATGGTGGGCATTTTTGTCGATCAATTTAAAGATTTCATGGTACTTATACTCATGGTTGCCACACTGATATCTGGGATATTGGGTGAATATACAGATGCGATCGCCATTATCGCGATCGTGATATTAAATGCCATCCTTGGTTTTGCACAGGAGATAAAGGCAGAGCGGTCTTTATCGGCACTGAAAAAATTGTCTGCACCTACAGCCAAAGTATTTCGATCCGGAAAATGGGAGCGATGTGATGCGGCTAGTTTGGTGCCGGGTGATGTGATTTATCTGGAAAGTGGTATGCGCATTCCAGCAGATGTCCGTTTGATACAAACAGAAAATTGTTATGTAGAAGAATCAGCACTCACGGGTGAATCGGTACCGGTAAATAAAACAGACGAGGTGATCATACAATCCCATGTCGCACTTGGGGATCAAAAAAATATGGGCTTTATGGGGACAAGTGTAATACAAGGAACGGCAGTTGCCATCGTGGTGCAAACAGGTATGGCTACAGAAATGGGAAAAATTGCTCATCTCATTGAAACGACAGAGCAAATGGAGACACCTTTACAGAGGCGCTTAGCACAATTAGGGAAAGTATTAATTGGTGTTTCACTGATTTTGACAGCCTTAGTTGTTGTAACCGGCATTCTACATGGTCACGATGCTTATAAGATGTTTTTAGCTGGAGTCAGTTTGGCAGTTGCCGCTATCCCAGAGGGATTACCAGCGATTGTAACCGTGGCACTTGCCATGGGTGTACAACGTATGATTCGTAGACGAGCCATTGTGCGTAAATTGCCATCGGTTGAAACCTTGGGTTGTGCTACAGTCGTTTGTTCCGATAAAACAGGAACCTTAACTCAAAATAAAATGACCGTCACGCATATCTGGTCGGATGGTCATCGCTATGAAGTTACGGGTAGCGGATTTGAACCAAAAGGAAGTTTTCTTTGTGATCAGCAGGCGATTCAGGTACAAAATCATTTTTCATTGGCTCGACTTCTTGAAGTTGCAGGGAATTGCAACAATGCAAGCTTACATGCAGGTGGGCGAGTAGATGGCGATCCAACAGAAGGTGCACTCTTAGTTGCTGCAGCAAAAGCTGGGCTTAAACAAAAATATCAGCGTATGAAAGAGATACCCTTTGATTCAACGCGAAAACGAATGTCTGTAGTAGTAGAGAATAACGAGGGGAAACGATATGTCTATTGTAAGGGTGCCCCAGATATCTTATTAAGTCGTTGTACGCATGTGTCGTATAAAGGAAAAATCACACCTCTTACCACCAATTTGAAAGAACAAATTATGGCTGAAAATGAGCAAATGGCTGAAAATGCACTGCGAAATCTGGGCTTCGCTTACCGCGAATTGGAAAGTTATGAAAAAATGGATCGTGATACCGCTTTGGAGCGGAAGCTGATCTTTGTGGGGCTAGCGGGTATGATAGACCCACCGCGTGATGAAGTAAGGGAAGCGATTCAAACTTGCCATCAAGCAGGTATCAAAACCGTAATGATTACAGGTGATCATCAAACAACGGCGTTAGCGATTGCCAAGCAGTTAGGTATGTTGCAGTCAAAAGGAAAAACGATCACCGGCAGAGACTTAGATGATATGACGGATGAGGAGCTTGCCTCACACATTTCGCAAATCGATGTATTTGCGCGTGTCACACCTGAGCATAAGCTACGCATTGTGAAAGCATTCCAACACGCAGGCCATGTTGTGGCCATGACGGGTGATGGTGTGAATGATGCACCTGCAATCAAAGCGGCTGATATTGGTGTAGCTATGGGGATTGCGGGAACAGATGTATCGAAAGAAGCGGCCTCGCTCATTTTGGTAGATGATAATTTTTCGACTATTGTTTCTGCGATTGAAGAAGGACGTAGTATATACGATAATATACGTAAGTTTATTAGTTACCTGTTGGCAAGCAACGTCGGTGAAATATTAATTATGTTTTTTGCGATGTTAGCAGGCTTGCCCTTACCGCTCGTGCCGATTCAAATTTTGTGGGTTAATCTCGTGACGGATGGATTGCCAGCAATGGCACTAGGCGTTGATCCAGCCGAAGAGAAAACAATGAATCGACTTCCTCGAAATAGTAAGGAGAGTATATTTGCTCGTGGCATAGGGTGGAAAATTGTAACACGCGGAATCTTGATCGGGGTGTGTTCACTCGCTGCGTTTTGGATTACTTATTCGGAAGCACCCCATGATTTGGTACGCGCACAAACGGTTGCTTTTGCGACTCTAGTATTTGCGCAACTTATTTATGTTTTCGATTGTAGATCAGTTGGCACGATCTTTCATCGGAATCCGTTTAGTAATGTTCCACTCGTACTGGCGGTGATCTCATCAGCGGCTTTATTGATTGGAGTTATGTATTATGAACCCTTACAGCCTTTGTTCCATACGGTTGCATTAGGAGTAAGGGAATGGATTCTGGTTGGTGTTACTTCTTTCTTACCCGTTCTTGTCGCTGGTTTAATCGATCAACTCCGTCCAAAAAACCGTATACAATTGACAAAACAAAACAAAGAGGCGCCCATTTCTTAGTTTAAAGTGGTGATGATAGGATATGAAATTTACAAAAATGCATGGCTTAGGCAACGATTTTATCTTAATTGATTTACCCGAGCTTCCACAATTGGAAGCTTGGGAAGAGACAGCCATACAAATGTGCGATCGGCATTTTGGCATAGGTGCAGATGGTCTGGTTCTGCTTTTTCCAGTAGACGATGCTGACTTCGGTATGCGCATTTTGAATCGAGATGGAAGTGTAACAGAACAGTGCGGCAATGCAATCCGCTGTGCCGGTAGATATTACTATGAAAAAAATTCGTCAGCAAAGCAAACATTAGTGATTCAAACCCGAATCGGTAATCAGACGGTATCGCTGACGGAAGATGAAGTTTGTGTCAATATGGGAGAACCGATTTTACAAGGGCTCGAAATTCCAGTGGATTTAGACTTAGAGCGTGTCGTAAAGCAATCTATAGACGTAAATGGCGAAAGGTTTTGGTTTACAGCGGTGTCCATGGGGAATCCGCATATCGTCATCGAAGTAGAAGATGCAGCGACATTTCCCATCGAAATTTGGGGGCCATTACTGGAGACCCATGCTTTATTTCCTAACCGAGCCAATATTGAATTTATCACAGTTCGATCGGCTACTGATATACAAATGCGGGTCTGGGAACGCGGAGTAGGGCAAACACTTGCCTGCGGCTCAGGAGCATGTGCCGTCCTCGTCGCATCCGTATTAAATGGTCAAACAGAAACCAAAGCTCAAATTGAACTGCTTGGAGGAGAGCTTACGATAGAATGGAACCAAGAGAATCAACAAGTTTACATGACTGGTCCTGCTACTTTTGTTTTTGAAGGGGAATGGGTAAGTTCATAAAGAAAAAAAGTTAGTGTGGAAGAATACTATCCCACACTAACTTTTTTATTTGCGATATTTTACCAATCAACTTGCATAAAGTCTTTGAAATAGACACCAGTAGCGGGTTTGTCATCATCTTTTCCTACATAGATCGGATCGCAAATTCGAGCAGCTGCATCCATAAAATCAAGCGGAAGTTGTACCGTGTTTTTTCCTTTTAGTTTTTCTGGGAAAAGGCTGGATACCCATCCTGGATCTACACTGGAAATATAAATGCGGTGTTTCTTATATTCTTTTGCCATGGTAAGTGTCATCATATTTAGGGAAGCTTTTGTCATATTCGTGTGTACATGGTTTTTACCTTTTCGTTTTACATTAAACTTTCCTTCTACCGAAGTCACATTAATAATAAACCGATTTTTATGCGGACTTCTCAACATGGAAGGTTTGAGGCGACTATTTAATAAAAAAGGTGCGGTTACATTGATTAACTGAACTTCTAGCATTTCAGTTAAAGAAATTTGATCAGATAAAGCAATCCAAGAGTGATGCTCAGTCGTCATTTTAGAGGTGACTTCAGTTTCATTTGCTAGAATTTCTAAAGGCAAGAATGATTCTGAGATCGGGTTTATACCACTTTTTTCAAGCTTGGGAAGTTGAGGAATGGACTGTCCACTCAGCTGATTCTTAATCACAGATTCATTCTCAAGTAATGTACGATACGCTTCTTCGGGCATTCGGACGGTTTGTGCAGCATTATTTATAATGATGTCAATATGTGAAAACGCTTGCTCTAAAAAATAAGCGAATTCTTCGACCTGGTTCACATAGCGAAAGTCGAGCCCGTAGATATGAATACGATCTTGCCAAATATCAAAGTCATGTTCATTCATATATTGTTTCATAGCATCATAGGGGAAGCGAGATGTAGCGATTACCCGTGCACCATCGCGCAGTAAACGTAATGCGGTATGGTATCCAATTTTAGTTCGTCCGCCTGTAACCAAAGCGGTGTAACCGTTTAAATCGTGCGAAGCGTTTCTCTTCTCTTTATTCAAATCCCCACATGAAATACAAAGCTTCATGTAATCGGAATGGGGCTGATGCAAGGGTTGTTTACATACATAGCATGGAAATACTTTATTTGTTGTTGTCATCATACTCACCTTGTATAATAAATAAATTAGATTATTCAAACTTAAAATATATTTATTTACTTTAATAGTATCATGAGTTACAATAGTTGTACAGAGTAGCTCAAGTAGTAGAGCGCTTGCCTTGCAAGCAAGAGGTTGAAGGTGAAAGGCCTTCCTCTGCGGTGCGGTAGTTTAATTGTAAAATACCAGCCTTTCAAGCTGAAGATGGAGGCCTATGCCTCCCCGTATCTAGCCATTCCTAGCATAAAAAATGCTGGGAATGGCTTTTTCTTTTGTCTTGATTGTGAGCGAGTGCGGGTTAGCAGAGTCTGAAACATTACTTCATCAGGTTAAGCAAGGACTATGTCCCGATTAAAATGGCTTGAATCAGCAAGTATACATGGCCAGTTCAGTATCCTTTGCCTGCTTTATTTATTTTCCCTTACTCTTCTACCTCTACCTCTATCTCTTTCCATTCTGCTACTTTTAGCGCACTGATTTTTGCATCTTTAAAATTGACCTTAGGATAATTATCTAGTGGAATATCACCCGCGTAGATCCACTTATTGCCTCTTTGCTCAACAGCTACGCCTTTCATGATTTCACTTGTCGTCATCTCCGGTGAGAAATAAATATAAACCGCCCGCTTTGTTTTCTCAGGTAGTGGTGATGAACCAACCCAAACTTCTCCTGTGTATGATAAGAAAGGCTCAATATGTGTAATTCCTTCTTTCGATTTATTGCGCCCTGTTAATTGAGATAAGACGAAAGGGTCCGTTTTGATGAAGTATAGATCTCAATTACGTGGAGAAAAAACCGCTGATCTAATTAACAAAGTGAGTAGAGGCACGTAAAAAGAAATCGTTTAATCGTATAAGTAGACGAACTTAAAAGCTCCTACCTATACATCTTTGACATTACGGATCTTATTACTGAGAGGAGAACGCATATGAGTAAACATGTACCACAAGAGCTAGGAGAATGGTTGGAATACTATATCAAAAAGCAGATCGTTCGATTACATCCTGAGCGGGATGAATTGTTCATTGCGCATGAGAGTGGTCAATTGGATCGTTACTGCTATCTACCTACTCCACAACTTAAAATGAAGATACAAATTTCTGAAATCAGCGATGTATCTATTGCTCCTGACGGGAAATCGCTTGTTCTATTTAATCCAGTTGACAAACAGATAGAAATTCGATGTGTAGAAAATCTAAGCTTGCTTCGTACAATCAAAAATAAATACTTAAATGGTGATTTTTTAAGCCCAGTTGGCATTAGTCACGATGGAAAGTGGATTTTTGTAGAAAGTTATATGAATCCAGGAGGTATTGATGAACAAGAAGGCTTAGTATGGATCAATATGGAAACAGAGCAAATTCACACACAAACATGGAAAGAGTTAGGTTATAACAAATATGACATGTTAGGATATGAATTTGGATATGTCGAACAAATGGTGATTTCGCCCGATCAACAACAATTGGCTGTGAATGAATGGTTAGATGGCTATGCATTTCTCCATCTTTACTCAAACTGGTTGGCGGGTAGTGAGAAAACTTCACAGACGGTTGAAGAAAGCCCATTGAGTCAATTTGCATGGTCAGCAAACTTTTCCTATATTACAGATCTAGGGTATCATCCTAGCTCTAACTATTTGATTTTGTTTAGTACACTAGAGAAAGGGAGAGTTTGGATAGATAATCCAACGCAAGATACATCAGTGGGTTGCGTTGGGGAACTTATTGCGGTTTCTGCGCAAGAGCGTAAAGAATTATGGAGAGTTCCAATAGATTCAAGATTTACAGAGTCAAAAGAAGGAGTAGTGGAGGGCCGTTTTCACAATGGATATGCAGGAAAGCTTTTAGTAGGGGAGACGGAAGTGGTCATCACAGCTCCGAATGGACAACTTCTCTTCTTTGACTCTGAAACAGGAAACTTTAAACGGAAAATGAAAGTAAATGGGGACTATATCTTCGCACTTGGTTGGCATCGAGATGGAGATAAGATCCGTGTTGCTACAGATCAAGAAATTCAAGTGATTGAATGGCAATAACAAATGGAGTCGCCTTTCACATAGGACCAGAACCAAAGTTTTTGTAATATGATATAAATAAAGAAAAGGGGGATATCTATGAAAACCGAATCTATTCAAATGAAACCAATCGGAATCGTACATAGTCCGCGCACAGAGATGGTGGATGACTTGTGGGGATCTGTTGTTTCTACAATTGAACTTGATTCTGTTCAATTCACGGCAGAAGCACTGTACGGCTTGGAGCAATTTTCACATATAGAAGTGATTTTTTATATGGATCAAGTCAAATTAGATCAGATCCAAACGGGCGCTCGACATCCTCGTAATCGTACAGATTGGCCGATGGTGGGGATTTTTGGTCAACGGGCTAAGGCGAGACCTAATCGCTTAGGGGTGTCACGATGTCGGTTATTAAAGGTGGAGGCGCTCACGATAACGGTTCAAGCATTAGATGCGATTGATCAGACGCCTGTGCTAGATATTAAGCCCTATCTAAAAGAATTTGGCCCCAAAGGAGAAATTGTGCAACCGGAGTGGTCTAAAGCGTTGATGGATCGCTATTACGTATGAACGAGGAGGCTTGTCCAGAAGTGGACAAGCTTTTTTACTTCAATTTTTCTTTCACCGATTTGGTGAAATAACGGCGAAGTCCCCATACACTGACGATTGAGAGGAGGAGAAAGACGCAAAAACCTGCCCAATGCACGCCTAACCAATCAGGGCTAGGTACGTTTTCAAATACAAATCCAAATAAACCACCAAATAAGGCGAGTGGAAAACCAAAGATGGTGATCATGTTAATCATTCGATTGGTTTTTGCTTCAGAGTATCCGCGGATGATCGTCTCCAATTCTGAGACGGTGTCATATAGTTCTTGAAGCTGTGTATTTAAGCCCCACCGCTTTTCCACCGTTTGACGAAAGAGCTGTACATTATAATCGAGTGACTGGGACATGGTGCCCAAAATCGTTCGTCGCAAAACTAACTTTTGTTCCGCGATCCAGTGGTGTAGGGAGATGAGATAGCTTCCTGCTAGCTCTCTTTTCTGCACCAATTTAGCACGTGCATCATCTAGTTTCTGATTGATTTCACTGGTGATGCGATAGATGGCTTCTAAGCGAGCGAGAACATGCTCGATTTCTTGTTTATAGGTAGAGATGTCAAGTTGCTCATTATTCCAATCATCAAGGATATAAATACCTTGTGTATGAATGATAGCAAATCCACAAGATAGTTCTACGAAATCAAATTGACCTTCCGTTGGCAAAGGGTGAATGGGGGGGACCTTTCCTTCGTATAAGCCCGAAGCACATAAAGCTAGATAGCGCTTCATACTCGGTGTAGTCACGAGCATCTGTTGTCTACTGATCGAGTCCCAGCGAACAGCTACCAGACGTTTTTTTAAAATAGCATGGGAGATAACAGGAGGACAAGCATAGATCGCACACGTTTCTCCAATATCTCCTGATTGCAGATAAGGTCGTACTTGAATCGATTTGGCTGGGGTGTAGAGTTCCCAAATCGTTGATACCACTTGGCGCCATGTTAATTTTGATCCATATGTGGTGGCATTTATTTTTTTAGGCGCATGTAATTTGTCATATTGATCAGAGGAGTATTGCCAAGATTGACAGGGACTATTATCTTCTAGACAAGGACGGCTAACACTCCAAGTTTCTTCTTCCAATGCTTCGAGCTTATGCCATAAATCTTTTAAATGGATATTTAAATGTGGCTCTACTGAAATTTCAATATCTTTTCCCGTTCCTTTTAATTGGGGGCGGTGAATCGCCATAAAACTAAACCCGTAATGTAGCCAAGTACGTTCGTGATCATTACTTAAAAAAGAGCGAAGCAGACCCATATGTATATTATTGGTGGCGAGAAAAGCATCTACCATTAAGGTGCGATTGGAATCGATCAGAGGTAACTCCAATTGTACAATCGTAGCCTTTTGCACAGTTTGTATATACTTCTGATATTCAAACTTGAGAAAGGCAAGTGCACTGTTATACTCGACGATATGATCGAGTACAGGAACTTCATAGGGAGTAGCTTTCTCGATTAATAATTGAATGGTTAGTTTTAAGCAGTCATAGAAACCATGTAAGTATTGGGATTGGTCCATATGTGTAATGAGGTTGCCATAAGAATCGATCTCTTCGTCTGTGTTGATGTAAGCTTGTGCCAATGCATGATATAAACAACCCCATGAAGAGAACGGTTCACCAGTAGATTTGTTATCTCCACATTCCCACCTGTTCATGTAGTCCACCCATTCCTCAGGGATTTGACGGGTGGATACGCCCATTATTTTACAACAGAGAAATATGAGTGCGAGACAGCTATCTGCTGAAGCGTCTTCTATATAGAAATGCATTTGCTTGAAATCGATTTGTGGAGGGAATTTCTTTCGATCAGCCTCATAAACCAGTTGTGTGACCGATGGCGTGGAGGTTGTTTTGTGATTGAAAATCATGCCCCCTTCAGACGTTTTACCATATCCGATCAAAATTTCATTTTCATAAGCTGTATTTTTAGAGGATGCAAACTGTATCTTAATCTGCTCACATTGTTCTAGTAATTGTTCGAGTGCGACTGAAAAACGCATAGCAAACCTCCCTTTCTACAGAAGTAAACGACTGATATGAATCAGTCGTTTAATCCCAATTAAATTCATCATTTTGTTTAGATGAGGGATTTGGTGACGGTTTTGAATCCTTTTTTTTCCGTCTGCGTAAAACGAGGTATACAATTAAGGCCACAATCATGATGAAAACAACCAATAGGATAATGCCCCATGTGAGGATGTTTGGTATGTCTAAAGTGACTTGTATGGGGTTTATTTCACCTGGCTTTAATTCCCATGTGAGCGTTCTACCATCTTCACTTACCTTGGTGGCATTGTGATCATCTGCAGCTAGTGGTAGCGTTAATATAAAATCTAAATTGACTTGATTAAAGACGAGATCACCTAAGCCACCTAGTTCTCCTTCTGTATCACTTAAAGACGTAAGATCCACTTGGTCATCAAATGTGATTGATGTGGTGAAAAGATTGTTTTCCATTTTCACACCTTCACCAAGGTCAGTGAATGAAGGATCTTCAGTGGCGTATTGTTGACTGCTTGTTGATGCCGTTCGCTTCTGGAAGAAGTGCAAAGCAGATCCTGCTTCCTCTCCTAAATCGATCATTGGAGGTTCGTCTGCGACACTATCCACTTCTTTCGTGGCAATCCAACCTTTTTCCTCACCTTCTGTCACTTCTTTTACCGTATAACCTTGTTGTTCTAGGCGATCAATAATATCGTAAAATTGATTAGCAATTAGTTCATTGGCGGTGATCTTTACCTCATAGGAACCAGATCCATCCCAGTTCACGGTGACATGCATGGATGCATTGACACATCCAGTTAGCATAACCACAAATATGAGTGCAGTGATGACCCGCAACCATTTACGTTGACTAAACATCTAAAAACTCCCTTATTAAGTAGTTACAACATTCCTAGTTCATTATATCGGAATATTGTACATTCGATAAGAGTGGAATGGAAAATATGCGGTTTTAAACCGTGATGACTTCTTTTTGTTCTAATTCATGCGCATGTGGTTTATACATAAACTGACAGTCGTGTTGATGAACCCAAATAAGGGTGTGATGTTTCGGGCCGCTTAACGGAGTCCAAAACCTGAAGGAAGAAAGGGACGACACGTTTGACCGTAAGGTTTAGATGAAGCGGACTTGCGAAGGGGCATGATCTCGAATTAAATATCACATAAATCAAGACGCCTGATGTCTGCTGGAGAGGTGGGGTTAATGACTACTGACATACAGTTTGACTATGCGAATGCCATGCTTGATGCGCAAGAATTGGAACAACTAGAGCCTCAGGTTTTATTGGCACATCAACAGTTACATCAACATACTGGAGCGGGAGCAAATTTTCTAGGTTGGGTAGATTGGCCTTTTAATTACGATCGGGAAGAGTTTCATCGCGTCAAGCAAGCAGCTGAGACGATTGCGCAACAGGCTAATATTTTGGTGGTGATCGGAGTAGGCGGTTCTTACTTAGGATCACGCGCAGTGATTGAGATGCTTACAAACCTGTTTTATGCGCATCTTCCAACCCAAAAGCGCAAGTTTCCCGTTGTATACTACCTGGGTCATCATCTCAGCAGTAACTATATGGCAGATTTATTGGAGCTAATCGAAGATCATGAAGTAGCCATAAATGTGGTATCAAAATCTGGAACAACCGCAGAGCCAGCCCTAGCTTTTCGCGTGTTGCGTGCATATATGGAAAAGCGTTATGGTGTGGAAGGAGCACGCAGACGAATCTATGTGACAACAGATGCCGAAAAAGGTGCACTCAAACAATTAGCTGATGAAAAAAAATATGAAACATTTACAATACCAGATGATGTTGGAGGGCGATTTTCCGTACTTACAACGGTAGGATTACTTCCAATAGCGGTAGCAGGTATTGATATTGAGGAGTTGATGGCAGGAGCGCAAGCCGGTGTGAATGCCTATCGAAATCCTGCGATTAGCAGAAATATATGTTATCAATACGCTGCGATACGTAATTTATTATATAAAAAAGGAAAAAATAATGAATTATTAGTTAATTATCATCCGCAAATGACTTTTTTTTGTGAATGGTGGAAACAACTATTTGGTGAAAGTGAAGGGAAAGATCAGAAAGGGATACTCCCATCTTCTGTCAATTTCACTACAGATTTGCATGCGATGGGCCAGTATATTCAAGAGGGACGTCGACATTTATTTGAAACCGTCATCTTTGTGAACCGTTCTTCTAAGCCCGTCATGATTCCCGAAGATCAACAAAATAGGGATGGGATGAATCAACTAGCTGGAAAAGATTATGACTTTGTAAATCGGAAAGCATATGAAGGGACGCTGCTTGCTCATGTTGATGGAGGCGTCCCCAATTTAGCCATTACACTTGAACAGCTTACCGCTTACGCTGTAGGAGAGCTGATCTATTTTTTTGAAAAAGCATGTGGTTTAAGCGGGTATCTATTAGGTGTTAATCCATTTAATCAACCGGGAGTAGAAGCGTATAAAAAGAATATGTATGCATTGCTGGGACTACCAGGCTATGAGCGTTTGAAGGATCAGCTGGAGAACCGTTTATAAATAAGCAAGCAGACGAGAATCGTTCGTCTGCTTGCTTATCATATTTACTTTTCTGCGCCGATCCTATCTTGTATAAATTGGCGCATCGAAGTAATTTTGTCTCGCGATGTTTTCATCGTAGGTGCTACTGTAGCGATATAAAATTTGATTTTGGGTTCCGTTCCCGATGGTCGAATCGCTATCCAACTTCCATCTTCTAGATATGCTTTCAGCACATTTGCTGTAGGAAGATCATGTAAGCCAGCTTGGTAATCTTCGATCTGTGTCACTTTCATCGCTGCAATCTGCTTTGGAGGGTGCTCTCTCAGCTGGATCATGATTTGATTGATTCTCTCCAAGCCTTCTTTCCCTTTAAACGTATAAGAGATTAACGTTTCTTGATAGTAACCAAATTGTTGATACAAATGTTCCAGTACATCGATTAAGGTTTGAGATTGGTACTGATAATAGGCGGCCATTTCACAAATAAGCATAGCGGCTTGCACAGCGTCTTTATCACGAACGAAGTCACCCAAGAGATAGCCATAGCTTTCTTCAAATCCCATTAAAAAGGTTTCTGCATCACTTTTTTCAAAATGTGCGATCCGTTCAGCAATATATTTAAAGCCAGTGAGCAGATTAACGGTTTTGGCGCCATAATGGGATGCTATCTTCTCTGTGAAATCGGTCGTAACGATCGATTTCAAGATTGTGGCATTTTGGGATAATGTTTTTTGTTGTTGTTTTTGCTCTAATATATAGTAGAGGAGTAATACACCGATTTGATTTCCAGTTAACGGAATGTATTGGTTTTGATGTCGAATGAGCGCACCTAGACGATCGGCATCAGGATCCGTACTGATAACGATATCCGCTTTTTGTTTTTGTGCCAACTGGAGTGCGTGCGCAAATGCAGCCGGATCTTCTGGATTAGGTGTTTTCACAGTTGGAAAATCAGGATCGGGGTGTGCTTGCTCTTCTACCACGTACACATGTTGAAAACCGATTCGTGAAAGGATTTTCTGTACAGGTTTGTTTCCTGTTCCATGTAAAGGGGTAAAGACGATTTTGAATGTGTTTCGCATCGCATAGATACGGTCTTTTCGCAAGGATAAGTTTTCTAATTGCTTCATATACTGTTCTTCGATTGTAGGGGATATAAATTGAATCAATCCTTGCTCTAAGCCTTCTGTGAAGGGAAGAACAGGGAGAGAAATCATATCTTCAATTAAATTGATTTCGCTTAAAATGGCTTGAGCTGAAGCGGGCAGTAGTTGTGCACCGTCTGGTCCATACACTTTAAAACCGTTATACTCGGGTGGATTATGGCTTGCTGTGATGACGATTCCACCAGCGGCATTTAATTGACGTACTGCATAAGAAAGGAGTGGGGTAGGTTGTAACTCAGAAAATAAAAAAACACGAATCCCATGATAAGCAAGCACTTCGGCAGCCGTATGGGCGAAAAATGGAGATTGATGGCGAGAATCATAAGCAATCGCAATCCCTTTTGTCTTTACGTTAGGATCCATTTTTTGTAAGTATTGTGCAAAACCGGTTGTAGTACGGCGAATTGTGTATTTATTCATTCGATTTGTCCCCGCTCCGAGCATACCTCGAATACCAGCAGTTCCAAAGGAAAGATGACAATAAAAACGGTCTTCAATCTCCTGTTTGTCTATTAGTGACTTCAGTTCGTCACGTGTTTCAGTATCTAACAAGGGATGCTGTAGCCACTCCAAATAACTGGTATGCATATCAGGATTCCTCCAAGTTGAATTTGAAAAGATAGGAAAATGAATCATGTTGACACATATGAAATGGGACTCTATCATTAAAATAATTATTTCTCCAATGCTTTTCTTTAAACAATTGTTTGTTTTTTGTGAACGACTTAAGTGATATGATTATAAATGTTATGCAGGAAAGTTGTATAGCTTTACATTCTCTTGAATGAGGGAGAGCGCATATGAAAACGGGTAGCTTTCAATGGATGAAGTCATTAAATAAATCAACGATATTAAATATGATTCGTTTGCATGGTCCGATCTCACGTGCAGAAATTGCAAAAATAACCAAATTAACACCACCAACAGTGACTAATATTGTAAATGAATTATTAGATGACCATCTTGTCGTAGAAAGTGATTTAGGTACATCTACAGGTGGTAGAAAACCGATTATGCTTGAAGTGAACAATAGACACTTTAGTGTGATCGGTATTTATATCAGAGAACGTGGAATAGATGTTGCTGTGGCCAATTTAGATGGTACAATTAATCATAAGTTAGAATTGGAAATTTCAGAACATCCAACAAAAGAAGAATTTCTTAAAGAGCTCACAAATGCAGTTAGTTTAGCACTTGAGAAGTCTAAGGCAGATGAAAAACCAACTTTAGGTGTTGGAATAGGCATACAAGGACAAGTGAATCCCTTAAAAGGTGAAGCCAAATGGGTACCAAACTTAAAACTTGAAAATATTCCGATTAAAACGCATTTAGAGTCTCGTTTTCATATTCCGATTGAAGTGGATCACGATGTGCGTGCCATTGCATTAGCTGAAAATTGGTTTGGCCAAGGTCGTGATCTGAATAACTTTATTTGTGTGAAAGTTGGAACCAGAATCGGTGCTGGGATCATGCTCAATCAGGAGCTTTACTACGGTGCGCATTATAGTGCTGGTGAGATTGAGCACACCCCGATTGATTTAGATGGACCAGCATGTAGTTGTGGAAAAAGAGGCTGTCTAGCTGCTTTCGTAGGAGCACCAGGTATTGTCAGACGGGCGAAACAAGCACTTGCAGACGGTGAATCTTCTATTTTGCATCAAAGCGTACAGAAACAGTCAGGAGCAGATCTAACCAGTAAAGATGTTTATACAGCTGCGATGGAAGGTGATGTACTAGCGATTCGATTACTTGGTGAAGCAGGTCAATATCTGGGAATGGAAATCACCAACTTAATCCATGTGCTAGATCCTGATTGTGTTATCTTGCATGGTGGTGTATCACGTGCAGAGCCCTTACAAGAGGCTGTCCACGCTTATTTGCTTGCACATGTGAGTAGTCAAGTTTCGATTGTGCAAACAAAACTTGGAAAAGTAGCGCCAGTGATGGGCGCATTTACACTTGCCTTAAAAAAAATATTTGATCCTCATATTGATGAAATTGATCATAGTACGCTTAGAAAAGGCGAACAGTGGTGAACCTTTCTTTTGCGAAGTAAACCGATTTAGCAAATCTGTTCATGAGTGAATGGTTTCGTTTTTTTGAAAAGGGAGGGGATGAAATTTGGAAGATCAATATAGCCTAGTGAGCATGACTGGTTATGGAAGAGCAACAGCGGAAACAGATGAATTAAGCATTGTGGTGGAATTGCGCTCAGTAAATCATCGCTTCTTAGAAGTCGTCTCTAAACTCCCTCATGGGTTAATGGGATTAGAAGAGGAGATTAAGAAAAAAGTAGGACAATGGGTGAAGCGGGGTCGTGTCGATACTTTTGTGCAATTGGAGTGGAAAAAAACACCACAGCGCAAAGTTGAAGTGGATTGGGATCTCGTACATGGATTTATGGAACATAGCAAACAGCTGGAATCTAAGTTAGGGATTAAAGCTGAATTTACGGTTTCAGACTTTATACATAAACCAGAGTTTTGGATTATTCATGAACACAAGTGGGATACCGATCATATTTCGATTCCCTTAAGCCAAGCATTAGAAGGAGCATGTGAAACATTAAATCGCATGCGCAAACAGGAAGGTAGCTATTTAGCACAAGATCTAGAACAGCGACTAAAAAATATGGAAGATATTATCCAACAAATGGAAAAGAAGGTACCGCTCGCTAGAAAACAGCTAGAACAACGCTTTCGTCTACGTATAGAACAGTTACTAGATGACGTAAACTATGAGCAAGAGAAATTATTAACAGAAGTAGCAATACTTGCAGAAAAAGCAGATATTAGCGAAGAGTTGATTCGTATCCGTAGCCATCTTATCCAATTTAAGAAAAGCATGGGAATGCAGGAACCGATGGGACGGAAATTAGATTTTTTATTGCAAGAATTTCATCGCGAACTAAATACAATTGGTGCAAAATCACATTTTACTGAACTGAATACGTTAGTTGTAGAAGCAAAGAGTGAAATTGAGAAAATGAAAGAACAAGTGCAAAATATAGAGTAATTAGATTGAATATTGATTCTGTGTTGCTTCCATGTAAAAAAGCGTCTAAAATAGCGTAGTAGGATCACATAAGTAGATGTAGGATGTTTAAATCGTCTCGAAAGAGCATTGATTGATCCTAACAAACTGGAAAATCGTTTAATCAGACAAGAATTATTTGAGGTGGGGGAGGTCTTTAAGTTTGGGAATCAAATTAATAAATATTGGGTTTGGTAATATTGTGTCAGCCAATCGGATTGTGTCGATTGTAAGTCCAGATTCCGCACCGATTAAGAGAATCATACAGGAAGCACGAGATCGAGGCGTTCTGGTTGATGCTACATATGGGCGGCGGACACGTGCAGTCATTATTACCGATAGCGATCATGTCATCTTATCTGCTGTACAACCTGAAACGGTTGCACATCGTCTAGCAAGTAAAGAACAAACTGATGATCTTGTAGAGTAGGAAGGACAAGTTATGAAGGCTAATTATCAAAATGATGGCTTACTTATTGTTGTATCTGGACCGTCAGGTGTAGGCAAAGGTACAGTCTGCGCGGCACTGCGCGAGAAAAAGACAGACTTAACCTATTCAGTCTCCGCTACCACACGTCAACCACGTGAGGGCGAAGAACATGGTGTAAATTACTTTTTTGAGACAGAGACTTCATTTAAGAAGATGATACAAAATGAAGAGCTCATTGAGTGGGCACAGTACGTGGGTAATTACTATGGAACACCCCGAAGATTTGTTGAGGATACGTTGCGTTCAGGAAAAGATGTTTTACTGGAGATTGATGTGCAAGGTGCCCAACAAGTAAAACAACGTTTCTCTAATGGCATATTTATATTCTTACTACCGCCAAGTATAGACGATTTAAGAGAACGAATTGTGGGACGTGGTAGTGAAACGGAGGCTTCTATTCATAATCGCCTAGGTGCTGCAACTGACGAATTTAAACATGTTCAGTACTATGATTATGTGGTGATCAACGATCGTGTTGAAGCAGCTTGTGAACGCATAGATGCTATTATTACAGCCGAGCATTGTAAGAAAGATCGAATTGTAATGATGAATGGATAGGAGGCGATAATATGTTGTATCCATCAATTGATGAATTGATGAATAAAGCGGACAGCAAATACTCACTAGTGGTATTAGCTGCTAAGCGTGCCCGCAAACTTTTAGAAGGACAAGATGCACAATTAATTCCTTTTTCAAGTAAAAATGTAGGCGTGGCATTAGAAGAAATTTCAAATGATCTCTTAAATTCTCCTGAGCGCGTAGGCAAGAAATAAGTCGAAATATAACCAAACAACCTGTATGAAGTTGCGACGGATGAAGTGACAGATGTCTGTGCAACTCCATTTAGGTTGTTATTTTTATATGGGGTATTTCATAGGAAAGGCGGATGCAATCATGCGCGGGAAGCGAATTGTATTAGGAATTTCTGGGGGGATTGCCGCTTATAAAGCAGCGACACTCGCGAGCCAACTGACACAAGCTGGAGCAGATGTACGCGTTATTATGACTCAGTCAGCGACTAAGTTTATTACACCTTTAACCTTGCAGATCTTATCGAAACATGAAGTAGCCATAGATACATTTGATGAAAAAGATCCAGAAGTGGTATCTCATATCGATATTGCGGATCATGCGGATCTTGTTGTTATTGCACCTGCAACCGCCAATGTAATAGCTAAACTAGCACATGGCATTGCGGATGATATGTTGTCTACCACTTGTTTAGCGACCACAGCTCCAGTTATGATAGCGCCTGCTATGAACGTGCATATGTATGATCATCCGACTGTGCGTCAGAATATGGATCAGTTGCAGGGATTAGGTATTCATTTTATTGAACCGGGGAGCGGACCATTAGCATGTGGCTATGTGGGGAAAGGTCGTATGGCTGAGCCTGAGGAGATTATGGCATATATCGCCTCTTTTTTTATGAAAAAACAACCACTTCGCGGTAAAAAGGTTTTAATTACAGCAGGACCGACGATAGAACCAGTTGATCCAGTACGTTTCTTCTCAAATCACTCGTCGGGGAAGATGGGATATGCGATTGCTGAAGTAGCAGCTGAAGCTGGAGCAGAAGTTACGATTATTAGTGGTCCTGTACCACTTCAAACACCAGCGGGTGTAGAGCGTTTTTCAATTCAAACTGCTGAAGAGATGAAAGAAGAAGTGTTAAAAAGATTAGCGGATTCGGATATCATTATTAAAGCGGCGGCTGTTGCAGATTATAGACCGAAGGTCGTTCAAACACAAAAAATCAAGAAAAATGATCATGAACTGACGTTAACATTGGAGAAAACGACTGATATTGCGGCAGAAGTGGGGAAAAGAAAAAAAGCGAATCAAATCTTTGTAGGGTTTGCAGCTGAGACAAACGATGTAGAGAAACATGCTATAGACAAATTGAAGCGTAAAGGGATGGATTTGATTGTGGCCAATGATGTCACACTTGAAGGTGCTGGCTTTGGTACAGATACAAATATTGTCACCCTATACGATGCAAATGGATGTGTGAAGCAGTTACCACAGATGACGAAGCAAAAAGTAGCAACCGAATTGATTGCCGTTATAGGGGAACGCTTACATGATTGACGTTATGCATCAATATGCAGAGATTTACGTTGATGTACCCGTTAAAAATACAGATCGTGCTTTTGATTATGCGATACCGGAGTCCTTTCGTGCAGATATACGCGTAGGTAGTCGCGTGCTTGTACCGTTTGGACCGCGTAAGTTGATTGGTTATGTAACGCGCTGTAAAACAACGACTGACACGAAGCGCGTAAAGGCCATTCTAGATGTTTTAGATGTAACGCCTCCTCTTACAACTGAATTGATCCAATTGGGATTTTATATGGCTGATACCTATCTCTGTCACACCATCACAGCCTTTCAATCTATGATCCCGGCTGTTTTGAAGGGGAAGTATCGCAAAGTGGTTACTTTAGGTGATCAGACAGATCCAATCATCAAGGGCGAGAAATCGCGTGTAGTTGATCAATTAATACAAGCCTTACAAGAAAAAGGCCTGCTTATGTTAGAGCAAGCTTTACAGGTTGTTGAACAGGATCGAATTCTGATCAGAAAGCTGATGGAGAATGGCTTAATTCGTGTTGAAGAGCAGGTCGGTGATCGCGTAACGAAACAAAAAGTAGGCTGGCTACTACCCGCAGAAAAAGGGGTATTGCAGGAAGCGCTCATCCAATTACCCAAGCAAGCAAAAAAACAACGGGAATTGGTTTCGTATTTTATCGAAAATCATCATGAAATTCCTTTACAATCTCTATTAACCGAAATGAAAACAACGCGACCCACCGTTCGGAAATTAATGGATCATGGTATCATAAAAATGGAAGAGCGCGAGCGTTTCCGCGATCCCTATCAAAATCGCACCTATCAACGCACTACCCCCCTTCCTTTAACAACTGAGCAACAACAAGCTTATCACCAAATGGTGGTTGCGATCGAGAATGGGCATTATGCTTCAGTACTCCTACATGGTGTGACAGGAAGTGGTAAGACAGAGGTTTACTTGCAGTTAATTGAGGTCGCTTTGAAAAAAGGAAAAGAATGTATCGTACTCGTTCCCGAAATTTCTCTCACACCCCAGATGGTGGAGCGATTTAAAGGGCGATTTGGGGAATTAGTGGCTGTATTACATAGTGGGTTATCAGCTGGTGAACGCTTTGATGAATGGCGTAAAATACGCTCGGGACAAGTTAAGATAGCCATTGGTGCTCGCTCTGCTATCTTTGCTCCTTTTGCTCATATTGGGTTAATCATCATTGATGAAGAGCATGAGACAACATATAAACAAGAAGAGCATCCGAAGTATCACGCCCGGGAAGTCGCAAACTGGCGCGCACAACATCATCAAGCTTTACTAGTCCTCGGCACTGCCACCCCTGCTGTAGAAACTTATTATGCTGCACGTACGGGTGAATTAACATGGGTGCAAATGCGTGAGCGGGTACAGGGGAGAGCACTACCTACGATTGAAGTTGTCGATATGCGTGAAGAACTTAAAATCGGAAATCGAAGTATGTTTAGTAGAGCCTTGCACTCCGCCATTGTAGCCTGTATAGAAAAAGGTGAACAAGCTGTTCTTTTTCTTAATCGGCGTGGGTTTTCTACGTTTGTCCTATGTAGAGAATGTGGTGAAACGGTAGCATGTCCACATTGTGAAATCGCGCTTACGTATCATCAGACCAATCAATCTGTACGTTGCCATTATTGTGGGTATGCTACGGGCCTCCCTACGGAATGTCCCTCGTGTCAGAGTCGACATATTCGCCATTTTGGAACGGGTACACAAAAGGTAGAGGAAGAGTTAAAACGTACATTAGAAAATATTCGAGTGATTCGTATGGATGTGGATACCACGGGAAAAAAAGGGGCACATGAACGACTCTTACGACAATTTGGCGAAGGGAAGGCTGATGTACTGGTTGGGACACAGATGATTGCGAAAGGACTCGATTTTCCTAAAGTGACAGTAGTAGGCGTAATTGCAGCTGATACCACTTTGCATTTACCGCATTACAAAGCAGGCGAACGTACCTTTCAGTTACTCACGCAAGTGAGTGGGCGTGCAGGCCGACATGAACGTCCAGGGCGTGTTTTCATACAATCCTATAACGGTGATCATTATAGTATTGATTACGCGGCCCATTATCAAATGGAATCGTTTTACCGTACAGAATGTCAAATGCGTCGCAATTTGCACTATCCACCTTATTATGGTTTATTTACATTAATACTAAGTCATCCAGATCGTCTAAAGTTGATGCATGCTTCTCAGCAGATGGCCAGTCAATTACAGCTCGGCTTACAAGATATTGCTCAATTACTAGGCCCAGTACCTGCATCGATGCCTAAATTAAAAGATCGTTATCGTATGCAAATGATGATTAAATATCAGCTTATTCCAGAACATAATCATCTTGTTAAAGAAGTCGTACGTAATGCGATTCAAACAGATGATGCTGCGCTTCGCATCCACGTTGATCGTGAAGGTCGCTGGACACAAGATTGGAAAAAAGATTAGGAGGTTTTAAGATGGCTATTCGAAGTATTGTACAATATCCCGATCCAGTATTAAAACAAAAGGCAAAAGCGGTAACGAAATTTCACGCGCGTTTACACAAATTGATTGATGACATGGTAGAAACGATGTATGATGCACCAGGTGTAGGTCTTGCGGCACCACAAGTGGGGATTTTGAAGCGAGTTATCGTTGTAGATATCGGTGTTGAATTATACGAAGTTGTAAATCCGGAGGTGGTTGAAAGACGAGGAGAACAAAATGCTGTGGCCGAAGGGTGTTTAAGTATCCCCAATTTACTAGGTCACGTCAGACGTGCTGAATATGTGAAGATAAAAGGCCAAAATCGCTTTGGTGAAGAGATTGAAATCGAAGCAGATGGGTATCTTGCAGTCGCGTTTCAACATGAAATAGATCATTTAAATGGGGTCTTGTTTATCGATGTAGCCGAAAAAACATTTCGACCGCAAGAAAGGGAGTGAGCTTGATGCCGGGAGAACGTCCACTTCGTATCGTATTTATGGGAACACCAGATTTTGCAGTGCCAGCTTTGGAGATGCTGATAGAGTCCCAAGAAGAGGTAGTGGCAGTTGTGACTCAGCCTGATCGACCTAAGGGTCGTAAAAAAGAACGAATCCCTTCACCTGTCAAAAGGGTAGCAGTAGAAAATGGTATCCCTGTGTTACAACCAGAAAAAGTTCGTGATCCGGAAGCACTGGCAGAGCTTTTCCAATATGAACCTGATTTAATTATAACGGCTGCCTATGGACAAATTTTGCCAGAATCATTATTACAAACCCCACCACATGGATGTATGAATATTCATGCCTCGCTACTGCCCAAGTATAGAGGGGGGGCTCCGATTCATCAAGCCATTATAAATGGTGAAAAAGAAACAGGCGTAACCATTATGTACATGGTAAAAGCTTTAGATGCGGGGGATATGATCGTGCAACGTGCGATCCCCATCGAAAAAGATGATCATGTGGGGACGATGCATGATAAATTAAGTCAACTCGGCTCAACGTTATTGGCTGAAGTGATTGCTAAACTTAAACGTGGTGACATAAAAGCGATTCCACAGGATGAGCGTCAAGTAACCTATTCACCTAATATTAAAAGAGAAGACGAAAAGTTGGATTGGACGCGCGCTGCTTCTGCACTGGCCGATCAAGTTCGCGGATTACATCCATGGCCGGTTGCGTATACTTTATGGCAAGGAGAGCCACTTAAAATTTGGTGGGCGGAAGCGGTCGATGATGAGGTCAAAGCAGAGCCAGGTACCATACAACAGATCGACTCGAATGGGATTGTTGTGGCTACAGGTGAAGGCTGTTTGTCTATTATGGAACTTCAACCTGCGGGCAAGAAAAGAATGGATGTCGAACAATTTTTGCGTGGACGCCAACTCGATATGGGTGAGAAGTTAGGGGAGTAATCATGGAAAAAGATTCAGCCCGCTCATTAGCCGTCGATCTCTTGACGGAATGGGAGGAAAAGCAAGCATATAGTAATTTATTACTTAACCAAGCGCTTCGTCATGCTAAGTTATCACCACGTGATAAAGGCTTGGTCACTGAACTATTTTATGGAACGATTCAACGATTAAATACGATTGATTGGGTCCTCAATCAATTGGTGAAAAAAGGTGTACACACATTAGAAGCATGGGTGCGGCAGGTATTGCGAATTAGTATATATCAGTTATTATTTTTAGATAAAATACCTGAGCGAGCGGTCGTACACGAAGCGGTTCAATATAGTAAAAACCGGAGCCATAAAGGGATAGCTGGACTGGTAAATGGTGTGCTTCGTGGTTTTTTACGTCGAAGTGAAGCACTAACACCGCCTGCACAACCCCAAACACATGCTGAGCAATCGTTGACCTATTCTTTTCCTAAATGGATGATCCAGCATATGGAAGATGCTTATGGTGTTACTGAGACACAGCAATGGCTTGCAGATAGTTTACTTCCACCGCAACTAAGTGTACGAATAAATACGAGCAAAATAAGCAGACAAGCGTTTATTGAATTGTGGAATCAGAGTGAGAAGGGTGTAGCGCGAGCTTCTACTGTAACACAAGACGGTGTTATTTTATCTGGAAGTGGAAACCCAGCATACAGCGAGTTATTTGAAATCGGATACTTCACGATACAAGATGAAAGTTCAATGTTAGTAGGAGAGATCCTTGCGCCTACCCCTGACATGACAGTATTAGATATGTGCGCTGCTCCAGGCGGTAAAGCAACGCATATCGCCCAAATCATGGAGAACCAAGGAAAGGTTGTTGCTTGTGATCTTCATCCGCATAAGCTTGCTTTGATAGAAGCACACATAAAACGGTTAGGCTTTACAAATGTAAGGGTATTGAGTGGAGATAGTCGCTATATTTCCCGGAAAATACCGAATGAGAAGTTCGATGCTATATTATTAGATGCGCCCTGTTCTGGATTAGGTGTAATTCGGAGAAAGCCAGAGATTAAATGGACAAAAAAACCGCAGCATATTGAGGGACTGGTACGTATTCAAGCCGAGTTATTAGAAGAAGCAGCTCAACTTTTAAATCCGGGAGGTACACTCGTTTACAGTACGTGTACTTTTGAAAAAGCTGAAAATCAGGATCAAGTAGCAGCATTTCTTAAACGACATCCGGAGTTTGAAGTGGCATTAGAACCGCAGTTATTACCTTCAGAAGTGGAGGCAAAAGCCATATTTGGCCCTGGTTGGTTACAAATCCTTCCACATCATTTTCATAGTGATGGTTTCTTTATCGCCAGATTACACAAGCGAAATGACATTTGAACACAAATGTCATTTCGCTATTTTTTTTCGCAGAGCGGTGTATGGAAAGCAAAATACACGACATTTCATATGGGAAAATCATGCAAATCAACAAGGTTGGTTTTTTTTGTATGTTTTAAGGGGGAATGTGGAAGGTTAAAACTGGTGATGCAGATATGGCTAATGATGGAAAAAATTTTCGAATCTTAAAGACGAAAAATAAGTTACGAAAACAGCAATTACTAGAGAAACACTATCAACAGCAACTAGAAGAACACGTAGAAGATGTTAAGCTTTCCACGGATCTTAAAGTAGAAATGGAGGCTTTAAAAAAATCATTTGGCGAAAGTGGGGATTTGATTGCACGTACGATGGACTGGGGAGGGACGCTCCAACAAGAAATCGGCATTGTCTATCTGGATGAATTAGCCAACAAGGATCTCGTTCAAAACTTTGTGATCCGGCCGTTGCTTCAAAATGAGAGTGAACCCCAAAATAAGGGAGACATTTGGGAAGAAATCACAAAAAATATTGTTGAAGCTGGCGAGATCAAAGAAATTACACATTTTAAGGAAGCGGTAGACGCGATTTTGATGGGTGATACCGTCTTACTAATGGATGGGTTTGACAAAGGTCTGGTGATTGGGAGCAAAGGTTGGGTAGCAAAAGGCATTTCCAATACCAGAGCAGAGTCTGTAATTCGGGGCTCGCAGGAAGCGTTAAATGAAACCATATGCATCAGTCTATCTATGATTCGCAGACGGTTAAAAGATCCGCAACTAAGAATAAAAAGTTTTACAGTTGGGGAGCGGACCAAAACAGGAGTGATGGTACTACATATTGAAGGCGTCGCAGATGATGAGATGGTAAATGAAGTAAATAAGCGAATCGAAGCTATTAAAATTGATGGGATTTTAGAATCAGGATATATTGAGGAACTGATTCAAGATCAGATATGGACACCTTTTCCTTTAATGCAAAATACAGAAAGACCTGATGCTGTTGTTGCACACTTATTGGAAGGAAAAGTAGCGATTTTAGTTGATGGGACGCCACATGCATTAATTGCGCCTAGTATTTTCACTCAATTTTACAATAGCCCCGAAGATTATTATGAACGATACTTGATCGCTACCTTTTTACGCATCATTCGCTTGATTAGCTTATTTATTGCCTTGCTCTTACCTTCTCTCTATATTGCATTTGCCACTTTTCATCCTGAGATGTTGCCCTCTAAATTTGCGATTGCAATGGCCGCAGCCCGAGCAATTGTACCCTTTAGTCCGTTTTTTGAAGCGATTGCCATGGAAGTGAGTGTCGAAATTTTACGAGAAGCAAGCATTCGTTTACCAGGACCAATGGGACCCACTATCGGTATTGTGGGGGGGCTCGTCATTGGAAATGCTGCTGTGAGTGCGGGGCTCGTTTCTCCAGCAGTGGTGATTGTGGTTGGGCTAACCACCATTAGCTCCTATGCGAACCCCAATTTCAATGCGGCCATCTCAGTCCGTTTATTACGCTTTATTGTGATGGCATCAGCAGCCACCTATGGTTTATATGGCATTATGCTTTCGATCATGCTGATTTTATTACATATGGTACAGTTGCGCTCATTCAATGTTCCGTATATGGCACCATACGCACCGCTTGATTTACAAGATCTGAAAGACTCAATCATTCGAGTACCGTGGAAATGGATGAAAACACGCCCAGTATTATACTCTCCAGATGATGTAGAGCGAGAGAGGGGAGAAAATTCCTAGTGGGTCAAAATACGCGTGAATCTCAGAAGTATTCAATTTCATCGTATCAATCGTTTGTGCTTTTATTCTCCACTATATTTGGGGCAGGTGTACTCGATTTACCACGTAATATTACAGACGATGTCGGAAATGACACCATATGGGTATTAATCATTGCGGGTCTGCTTGTATGGTGTATTCTGATGCTGATTACCGTGCTGATACAACGATTTCCACAGGAATCGATTGCTGAATATCTGATAAAAATTTTAGGAAGTAAACGATTTGTATGGATAGGACGGATTTTATCTGTCCTCCTTCTCATTCCTATAGCTGGAGCGTGGTTAGCAGGTTCAGCTATGATTACGCGAACTTTTGGTGAAACCGTACACATCATGATATTAACTGAGACGCCACTTCTTGCCATTATGGTTCCATTTGTCCTCCTCGTTTGTTTAGCAGGTTGTAGTCAAATTAGCGTACTGGCAAAGTTTAGTGAGCTCTTATTTCCACTCTCGCTTATCCCCATAGGTATGATTATATTTTCAACCCTCATCCATGGACGTTTGCTGAATGTACTCCCCTTAATGGGTGTATCATGGGAACAATTAATAAGTGGGGTTTTAACATCGGCCTACGCTTTTACGGGATATACCGTTGTGCTTGTATTTAGCGGGTTTTATCAACAGCCTAAGAAAGCACTTAAAGTACATTCACTTGCCTTCGGATTTACCTTTTTGCTGTACTGGGGATTATGCGTTAATACATTAGCTGTTTTTGGTCCAGAAGAGGTCACCAAGATGATGTGGCCTGTTCTTGAAGCTGCTAAAATTTTACAAATACCAGTGCTGATTGAAAGGATGGAATCGATTATTCTACTTTTATGGGTTTCTACAGCCTTTACTTCTGCGGCTAATTTATATGTTGCATTTGTAGAAATGGTTTGTGGATCGTTGAAGTGGACTGAGCGGTGGCGGAAAGGGGTAGCCATTTTGTTTTCCTTTGTCATTCTGGGTATCGCATTATACCCAGACCGTATTCAGGAGATTTGGGCGTTTCAAAAATGGTATGGTGCAATCGCTTTAGGAATTGCAATATGTATACCTTTGCTCCTGTTAATGATCGCACTTATACGTAAACAAAAAGGGGAGATTAAATATGCGAAAAAAACTTCTTCCCATTAGTATCGTTGGTTTAATATTTTGCTTGATGAGTACAGGCTGTTGGGGACAGCAAGAAATTGATAAGCGGACGATGATTGTTGCGTTAGCAATAGATAAAAACCCAGAAGAAGAAGATGGCATTGAACTTACGATGCAAGTGGCGATCCCACAGAAAATCGTTGGAGGGGGTGGAGAGTCAGGCGGAGGAGGTGGAGGTGATGGTGTTACAGAAATCTTCTCTGGTAGAGGGACACATCTTAGTGAAGCAGTTGAAGAAATTCAAAAGCAGACGAACTACCCGCTTTTTTTTGGACACACACAAACCTTATTAGTAGGAGAGGAAGTGGCTCGGTCGCTTCCAGCAGAGTTTTATGATTATTTACGGCGTAATCCTGAACTTCGTAGAAGATTATGGCCGATTGTTGTACAAGGAAAAGCGAAAAATGCCATTCAAGTGAAAACACAATTGGAACAGATTCCAACCCTTTATTTAAGAGATATGATTGATACCAATGTGAAACGAGGGCGACTGCCCGATATTTCATTGGGGGACATTTATGTTCGCAGGGGAAATGTACCGTATCAAGTACCTGCCTTACATTATATTGGAGCCAAAGATAAAACATTTGAAGTAATGGGCTTAGCCATATATAAAGGAGAAAATATGGTAGGTTCTTTGGGGCAAGAATTGAGCTCCATCTTGCTTAATGTGGTTGATGAAAAACCAGGCTGGGCCATATCTACAGATTGTCCAGATGGAGCCAAAGGAGAGGTTTCCTTATGGCCGATGAAAGTGAAGCGCGAGATTGAAATTTCTGATGATCCAGCTGTAGACATGCGTCTACATATAAAAGGAAGATTAATTGAAAGAGGTTGTAAGCTTGATTTAAGTGAACTTGCGGTTACGAATCAGGTAGAAAAAGCATTCATTGAAAAATATGAGAAACTTGCTCAAACATTGGTCAAGAAAGCACAGACTGAATTTCATTCCGACGTATTTGATCTTCGACAGCGCATCTATGCTTATCAACACGATTTATATGAGAAATATGACTGGAATGAAAAAATAAATGAGATCCCCATTCGCATTCAATATGATGTCACAATTGAACGCATGGGCCTAGAAGCGAAGTGACGCACTCTTTTCATTCAAGATTTTAACTGATATAATGAATAAAGTTTTGACACATACATGAGAGAATTTGGTGAAATAGAGATGAAACGTTTTATTTATGATTTTACATTTGAAGATTGGAAACAGTGGATGCTTGATCATGGTGAACAATCATGGAGAGCTTCACAGATGATGGACTGGCTGTATGTAAAACGTGTCCATGCAATTGATGAGATGACCAATTTGTCCAAGGGTTTACGTCAATTGCTGGAGCAAGAATTTGCTTTTACCACGTTAAACATTTTAGCAAAACAACAATCCGGTGACGGAACCGTCAAATTTTTATTTGGGTTACATGATGGACATGCGATTGAAACGGTCATTATGCGTCATAACTATGGCAATAGTGTTTGTGTGACGACGCAAGTAGGATGCCGGATTGGGTGTACATTTTGTGCTTCCACACTTGGCGGGTTAAAGCGTAACCTCACCACAGGGGAAATTGTCGCGCAAGTTTTGATGGCGCAACAATTTCTTGATGAAACAGAAGAAAGAGTAAAGTCAGTTGTTATTATGGGATCAGGAGAACCTTTTGAAAATTATGATGCAACGATGCAATTTATTCGTGTTCTCTTAGATGAACGCGGTTTAAATATTGGGCAACGTCATATTACGGTATCAACCAGTGGCGTGGTTCCTAATGTTTATAAGTTTGCGGATGAAAAATGGCAAGTTGGCTTGGCGATTTCGTTACATGCTCCTAATGATGCCTTGCGATCTAGTTTGATGCCCATAAATCGGAGACATACATTAGCAGAATTATTGGATGCTTGTTGGTACTATTTGCGTACAACTGGACGTAGACTTACATTTGAATATGCACTGATTGGTGGGCAAAACGACAAGCTAGAACATGCACATGAACTGGGCAAATTACTTAAGGGGATGAATTGTTTAGTAAACCTGATTCCTGTCAATTATGTTCCTGAACGCAACTATGTTCGAACGCCTCGTAACCACATTTTTGAGTTTAAAAAAGTGCTCGAATCTTATCGTGTCAACACCACGATTAGGCGAGAACAAGGACATGATATTGATGCAGCTTGTGGTCAACTACGAGCCAAACATAATCAATCGAAGGAATCGAAATAAAGACTTAGGTCAATCCCCTCTCAAGGATTGGATACAGGAGATGAGACAGAGAAAGGGGTAACCGGTTATGGAAATCGCAAAACGTACAGATGTGGGACGCGTGCGTGAAATTAATGAAGATAGTCTGGGATTAGAACAACTCCGCTCTGGTCACAGCTTGGCAATTGTTGCAGATGGGATGGGGGGGCACTTGGCAGGTGATGTGGCTAGCCAGACCGTCGTGAAAATGATTATGGAGGGCTTGCTCGAACAAAAATTAAATACCTCAACGGATAAAAAGAGTAACTATTTGCTGCAAGCGATTGGAACGGCAAATGACGCTGTGTTTGCGATGTCCCAGAAAAAAGAAGAATTTAAAGGGATGGGAACGACAGCGGTAGCAGCGATCGTAGACACTGAGGATATTGTGCTAGGCCATGTAGGTGATTCTCGCGCCTACTTACTACATAATGGTGGACTGTATCAACTTACAGAAGATCATTCCTACGTCAACCTGTTAAAAAAACACGGACAAATTACAGAAGAAGAGGCAAAAAATCATCCACAGCGCAATATGATAGTACGGGCAGTAGGTAGTAGCGAGGAAGTCGAGGTTGACCTCGTTCATACCCCATGGAAAGATGAGGATATCTTGTTGCTATGTACGGATGGGTTAACGACGATGGTTGAAGATCGTGAAATTGGGATTATCCTTTCTTCAACGACCCTCAATATGGAAGAAAAAGCCGATCATCTCATTCAGTTGGCATTAGATGCTGGTGGAACTGATAATATATCGCTAATACTTCTAAAAAATAAAAAAAGGTCAGCTACGTCTTAATCGGATTTAAGGAGGAGTGAGGTGACCATGCAGATGGAAGGGAAGAAACTGGGCGGACGTTATGAAGTGCTAAATCGCGTAGGTGGCGGTGGCATGGCGGTAGTGTATCGTGCCAAAGATATTTTATTAAATCGACATGTTGCAATTAAAGTATTAAATGAATCACTAAGTAACGATTCTGAATTTATCAGACGTTTTAGTCGTGAAGCGCAAGCGGCAGCGAGTTTATCACACCACAATATTGTTAATGTTTATGATGTAGGTAAAGACGGCTATACCCATTATATTGTGATGGAGTTAGTAACGGGTCCTACCTTAAAAGAACATATTCAAAAAAATGGCCCTTTACCTGTTAAGGAAGCGGCTCAAATCGCGATCCAAATTTGCGATGGGCTTGCTCATGCGCATGATGCACAAATTGTTCACCGGGATATCAAACCACATAATATATTGCTGGGAACCAATGGACAAGTAAAAGTGACAGACTTTGGAATTGCACGTGCTGCCAGTTCCTCTACGATTACGCAAACAGGTTCGGTGATGGGATCTGTGCATTATTTTTCACCTGAACAAGCACGCGGTGGTGTCATTGGTGCGAAATCGGATATCTACTCACTCGGTGTTGTCTTCTATGAAATGCTTACCGGTCAGCTTCCTTATGATGGTGATTCGGCGATCAGTATTGCACTCAAGCACTTACAGGAAACACCGATTGATCCACGTGAAGTTAATCCGCAAATTCCAGAAAGCATGATTAACATCGTGATGCGTGCTTTGGAGAAAGACCCGAGTATGCGCTACACATCGGCACGAGCGATGATGCAAGATATTCAGTATGCCGTTCAGAATGATCTGGGTGTAGAGCCAAGTTGGCCTGGCTATCGCTCTGGCGAGCAAAAAGAATTATTTCAAACCATCCCCCTATCGATGGAGGAAACCGCGAAGCATACGGCAGTCTCCTCTATCAATGGAAGCGATTATCAATCCCCCACACAACGTCCAGAAGTACGTGGCACAGGACCGGCGACTGCAGGACAGCGTTCATCACATGATCGTACGGTAAGTGAAGAAACGATGATGAATTTAGAACGCCTTCGCGGTGTGGGTGGCAATGACGGTCAAACGATTTTCCAACGAACAGCAGTCTGGCTCGATGATGTACAACAAAAAATGTCTTGGTGGCAGAAATTACTTTTTGGTATGTTTACCTTCTTAGTGATCATCGTCCTAGCCGCGTGGGGTGTGTTTTCCATCTGGGGATTGATTTCAGCTGGAGAAGATAGTCCTACTGGTGGAGAACCACCAACAGCGAACGGAGGCGGACAAGAGCTGGTGATGCCAGCTTTTGAAAACCTCGACGAGGCAAAAGCATTTGCGAAAAAGAACGGAATGCCTGAGCCTGAGGTGAGCTATGTCGAAGGCGAATCGGGTGAAGTGATTGACCAAACCCCAGCAGAAGATGCAGAGCTGACCCCATCGACAAAAATTGTGCTTAAAGTGGGGGCTGGTGAAGAGGCTAAAGGGGATGTCAATTATATTGGTCTAAAAGAAAGTAATTTAAAATATGGAGACATAGCGAGCGGAAAAAAAGTGCGATTACTGTGGTGTAATGATCCGAACGCTGGTGTTGCGGCCCATGTCGTTTATGATCAAAGACTAACAGAAGAGGGTATCATTGAAGTGAAGTCTTATACTCCTAGCATCACACAGGGACAGTGCTCCCCTGCTAAATATAACCAATATTAAAAGGAGGTCACCTATGCCAATTGGGCAGATTGTAAAAGCGATTAGTGGTTTTTATTATGTATGTAATGAAGAACGGAATCAAATCCAATGCCGGGCACGTGGGGTTTTTAAGTTTGAAAAGAAAAAACTGACACCACTTGTTGGCGATTGGGTTGCATATGAAGAGACGGGGTTGGATGAAGGTGTAATTACCTCTGTTCAGCCCCGTTCTTCTGAATTAAAGCGTCCGCCTATTGCCAATGTGGAGCAGGCGATTGTGGTTTGTGCTTTACGGGAACCCCAATTTCAGCAAATGCCTGTCGATCGATTTTTGGTGCATGGAGAGCGCGTCGGTTTGTCGATGGTGATTTGTTTGACGAAGCGTGACCTAGTAGAAGATGAAGAAGAATTGAAGTCGATTTGGAAGATCTATGAGGGAGCCGGTTACCCGATATTGACGACTAGTGTTAAAAATGAAGACGGATTACGGGAACTAGAAGAATTTCTATTGGGAAAAACTTCAGTGTTTGCCGGTCAGTCTGGGGTAGGTAAATCTTCATTGCTAAATCGCATTTTACCAGATCGTGAGCTAGAAACAGGAAAAGTGAGTGATAAACTGGGACGAGGGCGTCACACGACACGGCAAGTCGAGCTGATCACACTACAGCATGGTGGGCAAGTTGCCGATACACCTGGTTTCAGTCAGCTCACCTTTCAAGAATTCGAACCAACTGAGCTAGGGGATTATTTTCCAGAAATGCGAGAGCGTGCGGGGAATTGTCGTTTCCGTGGTTGTATACATGAAAATGAACCCAATTGTGCCATCAAAGAAGCGGTTGAAGCTGGAGATATCCACCTGGAACGATACCGGAATTACTTACATTTTTTAGGAGAGATTAAAGAGTTGCAGCAACGGAGGTACTAAACATATGATCCAGATTGCCCCTTCTATTTTAGCAGCGGATTTCACCAAGTTAGGGGAGGAAATTCAAGATGTCGCAGCGGCAGGAGCTGACTTGATTCATATCGATGTCATGGAGGGTCACTTTGTCCCTAATATGACGCTCGGACCGATCATTGTAGCGTCTATCAGACCTTATACGACGCTTCCGCTTGATGTTCATCTCATGATCAAACAGCCGGAGCGTTACATCGATGCGTTTATCAAAGCGGGTGCGGATATCATTACGGTACATCAAGAGGCTTGTCCACATTTACATCGTACCATCTATCAGATCAAGGAACAGGGGATTAAGGCGGGTGTGGTCTTAAATCCAACGACCCCCATTTCCACGCTGGAGCATATCTTACCTGATTTGGATATGGTTTTAATCATGACGATTAACCCCGGATTTGGTGGACAAACCTTAATCCCATCCGTTCTACCAAAGATTAGACAACTACGTGAGCTGATCGATTTATTGGGGTTAGAGATAGATATTCAGGTAGATGGCGGGGTAAATAAGAACACGATCGGCGAAGTGGTTGCAGCAGGTGCCAATGTGCTGGTGGCGGGATCAGCCATCTTCGGCACAGAAAACCGCACAGAAGCCATTGCAAAACTGAAAAAGTATGCCATGGCAAAAGGCTTAAGTGATTCGATCAAACAAAATGTTACATAATCTCATGCAAATCGAGACACCTGACA
Organism: Polycladospora coralii; assembly: GCF_014773435.2. Taxonomy (GTDB): domain Bacteria; phylum Bacillota; class Bacilli; order Thermoactinomycetales; family Thermoactinomycetaceae; genus Polycladospora; species Polycladospora coralii. The sequence goes on from NZ_JACXAG020000002.1 coordinate 666,904, forward strand.
TGGAATCATTAAAACAAGGAGGTTTTATATCATGATTAAAATAGCCCCCTCTATTTTATCCGCAGACTTTGCAAATTTGGGTGCTGAAATCAAAGAGGTAGAGGAAGCGGGTGCCGACTGGATTCACGTGGATGTGATGGATGGTCATTTTGTGCCCAACATTACCATTGGACCGCTGATTGTGGAGGCCATACGTCCGCATACGACCTTACCGCTTGACGTCCATCTGATGATCGAACAGCCGGAGCGCTATATTAACCAGTTTGCTAGAAATGGTGCAGACTACATTACGGTGCATCAGGAGGCTTGTCCACATCTCCATCGTACGATTTATCAAATCAAGGAACAAGGCGTTAAGGCGGGTGTGGTCTTAAATCCGGCGACGCCTATTTCCGCAATCGAATCGATTTTGCCTGATTTAGATTTGGTCTTATTGATGACCGTAAATCCTGGTTTTGGTGGACAATCTTTTATCACATCTGTGTTAACAAAGATTCAACAATTACGCATGCAAATCGAGGCGATGGGATTAGAGATCGACATTGAAGTAGATGGTGGTATCAATCAGAAAACGGCTGCTGACGTAGTTGCAGCAGGTGCCAATGTATTAGTAGCAGGCTCTGCCATTTTTGGAGAAGCAGATCGTAAACGAGCACTACAAGCGATTAAGGCAGTAAATGCCAAATGAAGCATGAGCGCGTCATTGTCGTTACTGGAGGAGAAGTAACGCCTGCTTGTATACAGGAAATTACGACTACGGATTTTGTTATCGGTGTCGATGGAGGCGCTCAAACCTGTTTAGACTTTGGCATCATCCCCCATTTGGCAGTGGGCGATTTTGACACGGCAGGTGAAGCATCTCTAAAAGAATTAAAACGACATAAGTGTGTGATTGAATCGCTTAATCAAGCCAAAAATGTAACGGATACCCATTATGCACTAACAAAAGTAGTCGAGATGCACCCTTCTTCCTGCTTGTTACTAGGTGCTTTAGGTGGGACGCGTTATGATCATTTACTGGCGAATCTCGGTTTATTAGAAGGGATGGAGGAAGCAGGGATAGCGACGACTATCCTTCACCCTAACAACCGAATTAGACTCCTTTCAGGCCCAGGTGCGTTCACGTTTACACGTAGCAAGTATGTTTACTTCTCCATTCAGCCGATTACGCCTAAAGTGGAGGGATTGACTACGAAGGGGCTACGCTATCCACTTATAGATGAATGTTTATACCGTGGCGAGACGCGTGGGGTCAGTAACGAGTGGTTATCGGATGTCGCTCAGGTCATCCTTAAAAGTGGAAAGTGTTTCATTATCGAAAGCAAAGATGAATAAATTTAAATAGCTTGTTCGCGCATAGAGGGGTTGGTATGTACAACCTCATGTCAGATGTAGAAAACTTTCTCTTTGTTCTAGGTACATTATTGCCTTTATAGAATATATATAAGTGAAGGCACCGTGTGTGTCCAGCGCGTGAGTACACGGTAAGGGGTGAAGAGGGTGAAGTTTTATACCATTAAGCTTCCGAAATTTCTCGGAGGTGTCGTAAAAGCAATCATTGGGGCTTTTAAAAAAGATTAATGCACCATTTTCAACATAAGAAAAAAAGCACCCCTACATGGTGCTTTTTTCTGTATCCAGCTTAAACGCGGGTTACTTTCCCCGATTTTAAAGCACGGGTGCTTACATATACACGTTTTGGTTTTCCATCAACAAGGATACGAACTTTTTGTACATTCGCTCCCCACTTCTTTCTCGTTTTACGATTGGAGTGAGAAACCTTGTTTCCTTTATGTCCTTGTTTTCCGGTCACATAACAACGACGAGCCATTTCTAGCACCTCCTCACCTAAACCACTTTTGTATTATGTGTGAGCTGCTTTCTGTCAATAAAGTAACGGAATCAGCGATTAATACCCTGCACATTGTAGCACACCTATTGACTGCTTGCAAGCTGAATTCAAGCTCTGGTATGATGGTAGTTGAAATGCTTTTAATCTCATTCTTAATATTGTACAATTACGGTAGTAAAAAGTAAAAAAAAGAACCTCTACTAGGAGGAATTATCATGAGTCTAGAAGTATCTACAGACCTTGGACATATTGAAGTTTCAAACGAAGTGATTGCAACTGTTGCAGGGGTTTCCGCGATGGATTGCTATGGATTAGTAGGTATGGCCTCACGTAGTCAGTTAAAAGATGGCATAACGGAATTACTTAGACGTGAAAATCTAAGTAAAGGTATTCAAGTCAAATCGGATGACGGTATGATTACCATTGATATGCATATTATCGTTGGGTATGGAACGAAAATTTCGGAAGTTGCACACAATGTTCAATCAAAAGTTAGGTATACACTTGATCAAATGCTTAACTTAAAAGTGAAACAAGTGAACATCTATGTTCAGGGTGTTCGGCTAGTGAATGAAGATTAAGGAGGAACACTTTTGACACAGCAACATATTCATGCAGCAGCGTTTTTACAGATGATGCGTGCGGGTGCAAAAAGCTTAAACAAACATGTAGAGCGTGTGAATGCGCTAAATGTATTCCCGGTGCCGGATGGCGATACAGGTACCAATATGAATTTGACACTTACTTCAGGTGTAAAGGAAATGGAAAAATACGCCCATGCTGAGACGGTTGGAAAGCTGGCAGAGGCACTTTCAAAAGGACTATTGATGGGTGCCCGGGGAAATTCTGGGGTCATTTTATCACAACTATTCCGTGGTTTTGCGAAAGCGGTTTCTGACAAAGAAATCATCAATGCAAGACAATTAGCGGATGCTTTTCAACGTGGTGTAGAAACAGCGTACAAAGCGGTGATTAAACCAGTAGAAGGCACGATTTTGACGGTGTCACGAGAAGCAGCAGAAGCCGGTATGAAACGCTCCTGGCAGACAAATGATCCAATTGCCATATTAGAGACGGTGTTGCAAGAAGCTAAAGCGACACTTGCACGCACACCGGACATGCTCCCTGTGTTAAAAGAGACAGGGGTAGTGGATGCAGGTGGGCAAGGACTTGTTTTTATTTATGAAGGGATGCTGGCGGTATTAAAAGGAGAAGTGGTAGAAGAACTGGCTTCACCAGAATTGCCAGATTTAGAGTCGATTTCAAGCCTTGCGCATGAACAAAATGCACAAGCTCAAATTGACCCTGCATCTATCGAACATGGATATTGTACAGAATTTATTGTGATGCGTGGGATTGATCGCAGGGAGTTAGCACCTTTTCAGGAAGCACAGTTCCGCCAAGAAATGGAAACCTATGGAGATTCATTACTGGTTGTGGCAGATGAGGACTTGGTGAAAGTACATATTCATGCTGAACATCCTGGTGATGCGTTAAATCATGCCATGAAATATGGAGATTTAACACGAATCAAAATTGATAACATGCGTGAACAGCATAGTTCCGTGACTGAAGGAACTGCGAAGCCGTCCGTTGCGACAAAAACCGTAGAGATGAAAAAATATGGGCTAGTTGCAGTTACAGCGGGTAAAGGAATTGCTGATATCTTCACAAGCTTAGGTGTAGACGTTGTGATCGAAGGAGGTCAAACGATGAACCCGAGCACAGAAGATATTGCAAAAGCGATTGAACAAATTTCGGCCGAACATATCTTCATATTACCCAATAACAAAAATATCATATTAACAGCAGAGCAAGTTGGTGAAGTGATTGAAACACCTGTAACGGTTCTGCCAACGAAAACAGTTCCGCAAGGTTTATCCGCTCTATTAGCGTTTAATCCAGAGATATCTTCTGCGGAAAATAAAGAAAATATGATGGATGCCTATTCGCATATCCAATCTGGCGAATTAACTTATGCGATTCGTGACACACAAATGAACGACATGACCATTAAAGAAGGCGATTTTTTAGGGATAAAAGAAGGAAAAATCGAAGCATCTGGTTCTGACATGAATGAGACGATTTATAATCTGCTGCATAAAATGGTAGATGCTGAGACGGATGTTTTAACAATCATATATGGTCAAGACGTAAGCGACGAACAACTAGAAACTTTAACTTCCTATGTGGAAGAAACGTACCCAGATATTGAATGCGAAGTGTACGATGGTGGGCAACCTTTATATTTCTACTTGTTTTCGGTGGAATAGATAGAGAGATTGGTTGGAAGAAGGAGTGTTATGACGAAATGGCACAAGTAAAAATTTTTGCTGACAGTACGGCAGATCTTTCTGAACAACTCATTACTCAACTTGGCATAACCATTATTCCTTTAAAAGTGCATATAAATGGGGAAACTTATCTAGATGGACAAACGATTCATGCCGCTATGTTCTATGAAAAATTAAAAGCGGCATCAGAATTACCTACAACGTCACAACCATCACCCTTAGATTTTGCTGAGGCTTTCAAAAAAGCGATTCATGAAGGAACAAAAGAAATTTTTTCCATCCATATTTCTTCTGTTATGAGTGGCACATACCAATCAGCCGTGTTAGCTAAAGGGATGATAGAAGAAGAATATCCAGAAGTGAAAATTGAAGTGATGGATTCGAAAACCGTGAGTAGTCCATTAGGTTGGATTGTCACAATGGTTGGCCGCGCTGCACGAGACGGTGCTTCTCTCGCAGAAATTCACGCACTGGCGAAACGTGTACGTGAACATCAAAGAATCGCATTAGCGATCGATACATTAGTATATTTACAAAAAGGTGGAAGAATCGGTAAGGCCGCTTCTCTAGTTGGTTCACTGCTGAATATTAAACCTGTTATTTCGGTGAGTGATGAGGGTGAAGTGACACCGATTGATAAGGCTAGAGGGAAAAATAAAGCCAAAAATAAAGTGTTTGAATTACTACAGGCAGATATTCCTGCTGGTCCAGTAAACGCTTCCATCTTTCATTCTGATCAGGCCGATGAAGTGGATGCAATGATCGAAAAGTTAAAAATGATTTATGAAATCCAAGATTTGCAAGTGACGAATATCGGTCCGATCGTTGGAACACACCTGGGTCCCGGTGCAATTGGATGTGTTGTTGTACCACTGGAAAAGGTGTTTGCTTAGGATGTGTTAACTCAGGAGGGTATTATGAAATACCGTACGATTTTTGATATTATTGGACCTGTTATGATCGGTCCTTCTAGTTCACACACGGCTGGAGCGGCTAGAATAGGGCGAGCTGCACGAACCATTTTTGGAAGAGTGCCCAAACGGGTCATTATTACCTTATATGGTTCTTTTGCAAAAACCTATCGTGGCCATGGTACCGATGTTGCGCTAGCAGGAGGAATTCTGGGGTTTGATACTTTTGATAAGCGAATTGTAAACGCTTTAGAGATTGCGAAACAGCAAGGTGTCGAAATTGTTTTTCGTGAGTCCGATGAGCTTACCACTCACCCGAATACAGCACGTATGTATTTAGAAGATGCAAATGGTAACATGGAAGTAGTGGGGATCTCAATCGGCGGTGGTAAGATGGAAATCGTGGAGCTAAACGGCTTTGCATTAAATTTATCTGGCAATGATCCTGTATTATTAGTCCTTCATCAAGATCAATATGGAGCTGTTGCCCGCGTAGCTACCGTCCTTGCTAACCACGAGATCAATATTGGATATATGCAAGTTTCGCGGAAAGAAAAAGGTTCAGAAGCATTAATGTCGATCGAAACAGATCAAAAAGTAGAATCGATCGTGCAAAATGAAATTTCCGATTTAATGGGCATTGTATCCGTTACGGTTTTATGATTCAATCAATATGGGAAAGCCGCCGTTTGCAAAAAAAACGGCGGCTTTCTATGAAAAAGGGGCAGATAAACATGCGTTTTCGAACAGTAGCGGAATTGGTAGAAGTTGCTGAAACAGAAGGAAATAAAATTTCAGATGTCATGTTGGCGCATGAATCCGATGTCATGGGACGCAGTGAAGAAGAGATATTCACGGAAATGAGTCGTCATTTGGATGTCATGGAAGAGGCCATTCAGCGCGGTCTTACAGAAGATATCAAGTCACATAGCGGTTTAACTGGTGGAGATGCGAAAAAAATTCAAGCCTATAAAAAAAATGCCAAAGTGCTGTTATCGGGACCGACACTCTTAGATGCAGTGTCGCGTGCGACAGCGACGTCAGAAGTAAATGCAGCGATGGGGACGATTGTAGCAACACCAACTGCGGGTGCCTGCGGTATTTTACCGGGAACGATCTTTACCGCGGCAGAAAAATTAAACGCTTCTCGTGAAACCATGGTCAGGGGCTTGTTTGTTTCAGGTGCGATTGGGCTTACGATTGCCAATAACGCCTCTATTTCAGGTGCTGCCGGGGGTTGTCAAGCTGAGGTGGGATCGGCTACGGCAATGGCCGCAGCAGCGGTAGTGGAAATGGCAGGCGGATCGCCCTCCCAATCTGCGGAAGCCGTTGCGATTGCTTTAAAAAATATGTTGGGCCTTGTTTGTGATCCTGTTGCTGGATTGGTGGAAGCACCATGTGTGAAACGTAATGCGATGGGAGCTGCGATTGCGATGGTGGCTGCTGATATGGCCTTAGCTGGGGTGAAAAGTGTCATTCCGACTGATGAGGTAATTGATGCCATGTATCAAATTGGGCAATCGATGCCCGTTGCGCTAAAGGAAACCGCTTTAGGGGGATTAGCTGCTACTCCTACAGGAAGAGCATTGGAGCGTCAAATTTTTAAAACGGTAGATGAATCATTATGATCATAGATTTAAAAAAAGTAAGCATCACAGATTTAAAGGGAGTAGGAGATAGTCGCAAGGAAGCATTAAATGAATTGGGGATTGAATCGGTTTATGATTTAATCACCTATTTTCCTTTTCGTTATGATGATTATCGGCTAACGGATTTACAGGAAGCGGAACATGAAGAGAAAGTGACCGTTCAAGGTGTACTCTTCAGTGAACCAAGTGTACGTTGGTTTGGTAAGAAAAAATCTAAAATGACGGTACGTCTTGATATAGAAGGAGTAGCGATCAGTGCTTCTTGGTTTAATCAAGCTTATCTGAAAAGTAAAATGCAGCAAGGTCAGACGATTGTCGTTTCTGGGAAATGGGATCGTCATAAATTACACATCACAGTGGATCGAACCTTTATGTCACCGCAAGAACAGCAAACGCAAGTCGGGCGTCTGGAACCCGTGTATTCCATCTCTAGTCGAGTGAAGATGAATTATTTACGTAAGTTGATTCATGAGGCTTTTATGCAGTACAAAGACGAAATCGTGGAAGTGCTTCCAGGATATATATGTGAACAGTATCGATTACGGCCACGTGCTCAGGCCATGTATGATTTACACTTCCCACAGGATCAAAAGCATCTATATCAAGCGCGGCGTCGCATGATTTATGAAGAACTTTTGTTATATGAACTTAAAATCATGTGGCTCAAAAAAATAAATCGTACTGAGTATCAAGGACTCTCCCATACCTTTTCGCGTACACAATTGGACGAATTTATTCAAAAACTTACTTTTCCATTAACTGGCGCACAGCAACGTGTCGTAGAAGAGATTCTAACGGATTTACAATCTCCTACACAGATGAATCGTCTGCTCCAAGGGGATGTAGGTTCGGGTAAAACGGTTGTCGCTGGTATTGCTTTATATGCTAATTTTTTAAGTGGTTATCAAGGTGCGATGATGGTTCCGACAGAAATATTGGCGGATCAGCATTATGCTTCGTTGTGCGCTTTACTAGAGCCATACGGTTTACAGATTGTAAAATTGACCGGGAATATGAAAGTGAAAGAAAAAAGAGAGGTTTTAGGGAAAATTCAGATGGGCATGGCGGATATCATTGTCGGAACGCATGCCTTAATCCAGGAAAAAGTCATTTATCGTCAGTTAGGCCTTGTGATTACTGATGAACAACATCGCTTTGGTGTGAAGCAACGTGCACAATTAAGAGAGAAAGGTGAGTTGCCAGATGTATTGTTTATGACAGCTACACCGATCCCCCGTACGCTTGCGATAACTGTTTTTGGTGAAATGGATGTTTCGACAATTGATGAGATGCCAGCTGGGCGAGAGCCGATTGATACCTACTGGGTAAAAAAAGATATGTGGTCACGCATCGTTTCCTTTATCGCAAAAGAGTGTGAAAAAGGACGGCAAGCTTATGTGATTTGTCCACTCATTGAGGAATCAGAGAAACTGGACTTGCAAAATGCACATGACGTATTTGAGCAGCTAACCACTTCCCTAGCACCGATTCGAGTCGGTTTATTACATGGTCGTATGACAGCGATCGAAAAAGAAGAAGTAATGGGTTGTTTCGAACAAAATGAAGTACAAGTGCTTGTTTCTACGACAGTGGTTGAGGTAGGTGTTAATGTACCTAACGCGACGGTAATGGTCATATATGATGCGGACCGGTTTGGGTTAGCTCAATTGCACCAACTACGAGGACGTGTCGGGCGCGGTGGTGGTACATCAACCTGTGTCTTAGTGGCAGATCCCAAGTCAGAGTCTGGCAATGAACGGATGCGTGTGATGACGGAAACCACAGATGGATTTGAAATTTCTCGGCGCGATCTGGAATTTCGGGGACCAGGGGATTTCTTAGGTGTCCAACAAAGTGGACTACCGCAGTTTAAGGTAGCTGATCTTACGCGTGACTTTAAGATATTAGAGATTGCCCGAACTGATGCATCTACTATTGTAGCGGATGATCGCTTTTCGGAGTCCAAAGAAATGAAACGATTATGGGAATATTTGCATGCCGAAAATTTAATCGAGAAGAATTTTGATTAATGGGTCCTGAAGCTAATACATTAGCTTCAGGTTTGTTTTTGTGGAGAGCGATGTGTCGGTGCTCGTTCTTCAGTTAAGGCTTCAATATACCTCGTTGCGGAGCGCTGGATTACTTCGTACGCTTGCTTTTTAATATTGCGCTTGAAAGCATGATAAAGCGTTTCAAAAGTGAGAGATCCTACTCGATCAGCCATCTCTCTTACTTTGATAGCAGGTAAAGGAATGAGATTGGGGTAACTATACATAAAGCTCACCCAGTTCAGGTCTGGTAGAGATTGAATAATGTCACCAGTAAAGAGAGCACCTAGTCCACCCTCGTTACCTGCCCAATGTAATACAGAACCACCTAAAAAATGTCCGCCTAAGCGGTGTAAGGTTAAGCCCGGAGCTAATTCAATCTGTTCACCTGACCAGAATTGGATGTGGCTACTTGGTCTCATCACCCACGCTTTGTCATCTTCATGGATATAAATTGGGCAGTCAAACCTTTCAGCCCATTCTACTTGAGATGAATAGTAGTGAGGATGTGACAAAGCGATCGCTTGAATGCCTCCTTTTTCTGTTAAGGTATGAATGGTATCTGGATCTAAGTATGTAATACAATCCCATAGTACATTCATTTGCGGGTGTTGTATCAAATAAGCGGATTGTCCAATTGCAAAAGCAGGCTGTGTTGTAATGCTATAAAGACAAGCTTCTTCCTTTGTGATGACATTATGGAAGTTTTGTTGGTGCATTGCTGCTAAAGTCGTCCATTCTTGTCCAGCAGGTTTTACATATTGACGTTCATCAAGACATATGTCACATTTCGAGGGTGGATGTTCTTGTTGAGCGTATTGTGTACCGCAAGTTTGACAGATGTAATGCGTCATGGGAAACCTCTTTCATATGTTGTTTTTATATATTTTTCTAGAAATGTGGTAGTGAGACGAATCATAGGGCTAAGAAGTGTTGCACAAAATGTCCGATAGCGACAGCTAAAGGATTCTCTATACCCTTATAATTTACACACGATTTTTGTAAAAGTCAAACGATTACCCTGTATATGGGAAATAACCAAGAATCAAAACTTTCTTATACGTGAATGAATCGGATCGTTGGTCAGTCAGCCCCCGTTTCGTTAAGTGGAGGCTGAAACGTGTTTACATTTGCATCTTAATACTTTGGCAGCAATACCATACGTAAAACTTTTTCTAGGCGCTTAACGATGGAAGTCCACGAAATCCTGCATCTTATTTTTAGAGCTTAGTGATAGCTTTTCAATCTGTGTTTCTAAATTCGTTTTGCAATAGGCATATAACGCACAGTCTATAGCATTTTTTTGTTTAATTATGTTGATCAAATTTTTAGTAATTGGTGTTGTGCTTTTATTTTTGTTTACATTCATTTTTGTATAGGCGTAGAGCGGCCATCCTAGTTTTTGATTTAATAAAAAGATGGACTCTGCGTACAATTCGGTCGTTCCCACAAAAAGATAATGATTATGAATATTTTTTTTCGCGATAGCTAAGCTTGGTGTGTTCGTTCCTTTCATTCCTGATATATATTGTGTTTGCATATTATTTACAGGGTGAACTAATTGCGCTGGTGATTTGATATGAATAAATTCCTCAAAAGACATTGATTTTACTTTATGGAACCACCTATGTGTATGTGTGTTCCGAATGTAGTGATAGTAGGAAATAATAAGGTCAACTGGATGACGTAACATCGTGATATAAGTATAAGGTCGTCTGATGAGTTGATGAACGCCAAATAGACAGTGCCCATAAATTAATCGAATATTGGATTTTTTATCAGGTGGTAAAAGCATTAATCGCTTTAGATCTCGCATCCGTTGATCACACTCAAATTGATACTGCTTAGGGACGACACGATCCACGATGCGCCGCATTGTTGTTCCGCCTGTTTTGGGAATATGACTAAAAATAAGCAATGGTTTCGCCATTTGTTAAACTCCCTTTAAAAATAGTAAGACTTATCATGCATGCGCTCTATGCTATGTAAAAAAAATTAAAAAGGTGCCTAATCGATAACCAAACTGAGTTGACCGGCGTGTATGTCCATCATTCTGAATCAGTAATCATTAAATCTAAGCAAGGAAAATGATTTAAGTTGCATGATTTCTACGACCGTTTGCATAGAATAAAATATTTGGAACGTTACTGGGAGGGGAAATTAATGCAACAAGATCAATTTATACAGGAAATGGTTGATAAAGTGAATCAGACTTTGGGTCGTTCTGCCATTAAGCGTAGTGATGTGAAGCATGTAATTGTTGAAGCAAAACGCGTTCGCAAGCAGAAAGGTGTATTTGGTTTAATCGGTTATGCCTCCGCCATACCCAAGAATTATTTTAGTGAGCAGGAGAGTGAGAAACTAAAAAACTCGAGACATTGGGAGCCGTTCATGAATGGTGTGCTTAATTTGATGGTTGAAGAAGGTGTGCTCTCAAAAATGGAGTCTAAAATGATGAAAAGCAAAATATGAAATAGGCATGGAGACGTGATAAAGGTACAATCCGAATAGGTAGATGGTTCATAAGGTAAATATATCTATTGGCATATGTATTTGCTTATGAAAAAGGAGAGAAAAGCGATGAATAAAAAAAAGCGTGTAAAATCAAATGGCGCGCCATCTGCCTATTATAAGGATATGAACTGGTTAAAGCAACAGATCAAATCAGCTGTCAAAGAGCAATTAGAAGCGAATCAAAAGGAGTCGGAGGGTAGAGCTGAAGAAAATCCTTTTCCAATGAATGGTTGGGAACAAGTTCCCCCACCTCAAAGACAGAAAACAGAGCAGGAGCGAACCCCTGATGGTATGGTAGAAGAAGATCTTTTTGCTTCGCCATGGGGGCCGATTGATGAACATCCAGGACAAACACCTAAGCCTTCAGTAGAAGAGAATCCTTGGAAAATGGAGCAACAACCATCTACGCAAGAACAAGAGATAGAAGAATGGCCAGATGCATTTGATGAAACGGCGAATTTAAGGTCTGCTAGTCGTTCTAAGCCAAAGAAAATAAAAAAACAGAATCTTAGATAAACATCTCTTTGCAATGAAAAAAGGCTCGCATTTTAAGGCGAGCCAAGGGTATCTTTCACAACTCATATGTGTCAGATACTAAATGGGAGAGGAGAAACCGGAGGAAGAGCTTATGGGGAAACGTAAGTCTTCTCCGCGGTTGACAACATCTCAACTGATGTTGCCACTACTAGTGTAACCTTTCTACTTTCTTTTATACCCTAAAATCCAGGTAATGTTCTATAGACTTTCGCATTCATATGTAACTTGTGGTAGGATAAAAAATGCTAAAGGTATATCATGCATAAACCAATAGACTTAAAAATATCAAATGATGGTAGTGTTGATCACCTCATACACGACGAGTCTAGGGCAAAATGGTGCCAATTGATACGCTGGATGTGACTTCATTTCATGTTGTATTTGCTTATTGGTTTGGAAGGAAGAAAATAGAAAATGCGAATTATAGCTGGAAGTGCAAAGGGAACAAAATTAAAAATGGTTCCAGGAAAACATGTGCGCCCAACTGTGGATCGTGTTAAAGAGACACTTTTTAATGTGATCGGACCTTATTTTGATGAGGGTTGGGCGCTTGATCTATTTGCGGGAACAGGTGGATTAGGGTTGGAGGCATTGAGTAGAGGAATCGCTCATGCTGTTTTTATTGATCAATCGAGGACAAGCATAGAAACGATCAAAGAAAATATTCAGTTAACACATTTTGAGAAGCAAAGTGAATGGTATCGGCAAGATGCACGAGCCGCGATTAAATTTTTAGCTAAACGTGCGGTGAAGTTTAATCTCATTTTTCTAGACCCACCTTACCATGAGAATTGGTTAGAGCCGATTGTATACCAAATATTACAGTTAGATTTGTTAGAGGATCGTGGTGTGCTGGTCTTGGAACACCCTACTCGAGTGAAAATACCTGAATCCTGGTCAGGCCTTTCGAGTGATCGCATACTTACTTTCGGCGACACACAATTGACGATACTCACAAAATAGAAATAGCATAATTGAAAGAGGGGAAGAGAATGGGTATAGCTGTATATCCAGGTAGTTTTGATCCGATTACATTAGGGCATTTAGATTTAATTGAACGCGGTGCAAAAGTTTTTGATCAAGTAATTGTAGCGGTCTTGGTTAACGCGCATAAAAAGCCTTTATTTTCAGTAGAACAAAGAAAAATGATGATTGAAGAAGCCACCATGCACTTAGGAGATCGTGTTCGAGTAGACAGCTTTCATGGCTTACTCATCGATTACGTAAAAGAACAAGATGCTAAAGTGGTCTTAAGAGGATTGCGCGCCATTTCTGATTTTGAATATGAACTTCAAATTGCTTCTGTTAATCGCAAACTAAGCGAAGAAATTGAGACATTCTTTCTGATGAGCAATACGGAACATTCCTTTATTAGCTCACGTATGGTAAAGGAATTGGCTAGTTACGGAGCAGATGTAAAAGATTTGGTTCCGTCACCCGTTTTAAAGGAATTAAAACAAAAGTTCTCAACTGAAATCCGCTGATCATTTAAGATGCTAGCGGATTTTTATGGTTTTAATGGATCGTATTCGTTTTTGATGTCTTGCCTGGATTTGATAGATCATCCACATCAATAAAGTGATATAAGTAAACCATTGCAAGATATCGAAAAGGAAAAGTTGTGAAAGTTGATTGGTTTGATTTTGATAAATGGCCATGGCTGGTGATAGCGTCGTAACCCGATTATCAAATAATGGATAAATAATGATTGTGATTATACCCGCTAAAACACCATGAAACAAACGTGCCAAAAGATAAGGTAAGTAACGAATATCGGTTTTGCTGATCATACTTGCAACTTGTGCATGAATCGAAAAGCCGTTCCAACCGATCAATATGCTAACGATCGTTAGCGCATAAACAATTGGGATCGAAGAAACCGTTGCACTTGCTAATTGTGAGCCCAGTGTGATTTCAAAAATACCTGCCAGAATGGAATCGGTAAGTTCAATGGGAAAATGAATGAAGCTGAGCATACTTGAAATGATATTTTCTAAAATCAAAGTGACACCCACAAAATGAATCAATTGAACGAGAACAGAGAACATCATGATAAAGCCACCGATTAGCAATAAAGTCTGAATGGCTGAAGTGACAGACTGTCCTAAAAGCTGACCGAGTGAGCGACCATCACGTATACGAGCACGATGCATGGCGCTTAAAGCGCGAATCAATAGCCACCCCTCTCTTTTGGGGGGAGAAGGTGATGGCGGAGCGTCTTGACGATAAAAGCGCATAGCCATCCCGACAAGAATACTACTAGAATAATGTGCAATCGCTAAAATAATGCCGATCGATGGTTTTTCAAAAAAACCAACTGAAACAGCTCCAAAGAGAAAAAGAGGACCTGCCGTACTGGTAAAGGATATGAGCCGTTCGCCTTCTTCGCGCGTCACCATTCCTTGTTCGCGCAGTCGAGAAGTTAACTTGGCTCCCATTGGATTACCTGAAATCAAGCCGACAGCCATCACAAATGCACCAGCCCCAGGTACACGAAATATGGGTCGCATTAACGGTTCTAAAAGAACACTTAAAAAGTGAACCGCTCCAAATCCCATCAACATCTCAGCTGTAATAAAAAAAGGAAGTAGTGATGGGAAAACGACATCCCACCAAATGGTGAGCCCACGGAGTGATGATTGAAACGCTTGTTCCGGATACATCAGCAGAATAGTTGCAATGAAAAAAGCGACAAAAGCCAATAAAATTGTTTTTAGTTGGCTACGGAGAAGGGGTTGGATCATAGGCAATCGCTCCTTGTGGACAACTACGTCCCTATATCTTACGCATATCGGTGTGTTTTAGACCGATGATTTTTTTAAAAGCGCAAAACGGTTAAAATAGAGATATTCTTTTTCGTAGTAGGATTGCGATTGGCGATTCATCTACAAAACAGGTAGCGATACGGATGAGGAGGAAAATATCTTGTCTAGACCAAAAATTGGTTTAGCTCTTGGTTCGGGAGGAGCCAGGGGAATAGCGCATTTTGGCGTTGTAAAAGTGTTGCAAGAAGCAGGTATCTCATTTGACTTTATCGCGGGAAGTAGTATGGGTTCTATAGTAGGGGTGTTACTAGCTAATGGAGCAGATATGGATTTGTGCGGGAAATTAATTGGTCAATTGAAGGTGCCAAATTGGATCGATTTATCCATGCCTAAGAAAGGTTTTATACAAGGTGTTCGGATTAAAGAGTTAATTCGACTTCTTACCCATGAGAAAAATCTAGAACAATTAGAGATTCCTACCGCAGTGGTGGCAACTGATCTGCAAAACGGTGAGCGTGTGATTTTTACAGAAGGGCCAATAGACGAAGCAGTTCGCGCGAGTATTTCCATACCAGGTGTATTTGAACCTGTGTACCATCAAGGTCGTATACTAACAGACGGTGGCGTGATCGATCGTGTTCCCATTTCAGTCGTACGGGATATGGGCGCTGATTTTGTCATTGCTGTAGATGTGATTCCACGCGTTCATGAGGCGAAGATCGAGAATATTTTTGATGTGATGACACAAACATTAAGTATTATGCAAAGAGAAATCCTGAGCCAACAAATGTTAACGGCCGATTTTTTATTTCATCCTCACGTGGGTGATTTCAGTGCGACCTCTTTTAGAAAAAGTGAAGTCCTCATTGAAAGAGGGCGAGTCGAAGCGGAAAAACATATTACACAACTAAAAAACTTATTAATGCATTGGCAAGGAGAGCGAATATCTGATGCACTTGAAAAAATGGAATAAATCGATTATTGGCTGGCTATCTTTATCTATTCTACTACTCGGACTGGGTATATTTTCTATTTTTCCAATTCCATACTTTGTTATTCAACCCGGGGAGGCTGTCACTGCAGCTCAAATTGTAGATGTGAAACAATCTAAAACTGCAAGTAGTGGAGAATTCTTATTAACCACGATTTCGATGCGAGAAGCCAAGATGTTTGATTATCTCCATACATATCTTTTTCCTCATACAGAATTGGTGGATCAAACAGAAGTATTAGCGCGTTACGAGTCGGAAGCTGAATATGAAAAAAGACAGGAAACAAACATGAAAAACTCGCAAAACAAAGCGGTTTTAGCGGCTTTTCAGCAAGCGAATCTACCTATCTCCTCAGAAATGACAGGAATAGAAGTAGTGGGGCTCGTAGATGATAGCCAGCGAGGAGATGAATTACGGGTAGGTGACATCTTATTAGCGATCAATGGGGTAAAGTTACAATCTGTTTCACACTTATTGGAGATCCTAAAGCCACTCGCAGTAGGCGAACAAGTGGTAGTCAACTTACAGCGAGGCCAAGAATTGATGAAAGAGCCTGTGAGATTGATTGCACTTCCTACGGATGATGGAAAAGATAAAGCGCGAGCGGGATTAGGTATTTTACCGATGGAAATGCTAACGGTGAAAAGTGAACCACAAGTAGAAATAAATGCCGAAAATATTGGAGGACCGTCTGCGGGGTTGATGTTTGCTTTAGAGATTTTAGATCAGCTTTCACCAGAAGATTTGACACAAGGTATGAAAATTGCTGGGACGGGTACGATTTCAGAAAATGGAGAAGTAGGACAAATAGGTGGGATTGAACACAAAATTATTGCAGCGAATCGGGAAAAAGCGCAAATCTTCTTTTGTCCGAAAGATCGATCTCCAGAGGATTCAAATGAGAAGGTCGTCAAGCAAATCGCGGATGAGTTAAATATTAAAGTGAAAATCGTGCCTGTGCGCACATTATCAGAGGCCATTGCGTATTTACAAGATATAGCAAGTGGTTAAAAATATTGACAGAGACAGCTGATGTATCTTATAATTAGCCTGTTTTTACACAAGGGGTGGAATCATGCAGATTTTCCTGCAGACATTAAATCAGCTTCAGGATAAACCATTTCATGTCCATGAATTGGTTTCATTTGTTTCATTAGAAACAGATATTTCTGAGTTGGTTCGAATGGGACCCGTTGATGTACACGCATCTTTTTATAAATTGGAATCCAACCTTTTTCAGGTAGATGTGACGCAATCGACAAATGTAGTGATGACATGTTCCCGCTGCTTAATGGAAACGGAAACCACCATTTCTACAAATTGGTCGATGCAGTTTACAGACGTATCCAATAAAGCAAAAGAAACGGAAGAGCATGTAGTTATTTTTATAGATGGGAACGCAATTGATTTACTTCCGTACATTCGTGAAGAGTTATTACTTCATATTCCGTATGCCCCTATCTGTAAAGAGGATTGTGCTGGTCTGTGTTTAAAATGTGGCATCAACAAAAATGTAGAAAAGTGCAAGTGTCGAACAGAGCGCATTGATCCGCGTCTGGAGAAATTACAGGAGCTTTTCAATGAAGGATCAAATTGACCCCATGAAAACTGCTCGCACTTATGTTACATTCGATTAGGGGGTGAATTGTCATGGCTGTACCATTTAGACGTACATCTAAAACGCGTAAGCGTAAACGTCGTACTCATTTTAAGTTAACGGTTGCTGGTATGGGTACATGCCCACAATGTGGAGCTGCAAAGCTTTCTCATCGTGTCTGCAAAGAGTGTGGACATTACAAGGGTGCTGAAGTTGAAGGTGTTGTAAACGACTAGTGATGAAGAAAAAGGACAAGTGCTGATGCATTTGTCCTTTTTCTTATGCTTTAGCTTGACTTTTTTTTAGAAAATTGATTATACTTATTTAGTACCTAGTACTAATAGTTAGTCATAAAGGTGGTTAGAACGTGACGCGTGTTTCCAAAAAAGAACGACATAAAAAATTGATGCACGCATTAAACGGAGATCCGTTTTTGACAGATGGGGACTTGGCGAATCGCTGTAATGTGAGTATTCAAACGATCCGTTTGGATAGAATGGAGTTAGGGATTCCAGAGTTGCGTGAACGAATAAAACATATGGCTGAAGAAAAGTTTGACTCTGTACGTTCTTTGGCACCTGAAGAAGTTTATGGAGAAGTGATTGACTTACAGCTAGATCACAGTGGTACTTCCATCATTGAGATCATGGAGGACCATGTGTTTGAAAGAAATCAGATTGCGCGTGGACATTACTTATTTGCACAAGCTAATTCTTTAGCAGTAGCCATTGTAAACTCTGATCTTGCATTAACGAAATCGGCTGATATTCGATTTATAAGACCTGTCAAACTGGGAGAAAAATGTTTGGCCCATGCTCATGTAGTGGCAAAAAAGGGTCAGCATATTCAAATAAATATAGAAACAAAAGTAATGGATGAAACGGTATTTCATGGCGTTTTCGATGTATATTGTTTGGAAGAAGATGTGTTGTCTAAGTAAGGGGGTAAAAAATGCGGATTGCAATTGATGCGCATGGTGGAGATCATGCACCAGCTGAGGTGATTGAAGCTGTGAAACGAGCCGAGAGAGCGTGGCCGGAATATGAATTTGTTGTAGTGGGACAAGTGGATAAAATGAGCGCTCCAGACTATGAAAATATTCAATTCCACCACACAACAGAAAAGATTGAACCAGATGATGAACCTGTTCGTTCAGTCCGCCGGAAAAAAGACGCTTCTATGGTAGTGGGATGCGCACAGGTAAAGAATAAAACTTTTGATGCCTTTATAAGTGGTGGAAACACAGGTGCTTTGATGGCGGCGGGTCTTTTCTATACGGGCCGGTTGCCAGGTGTAGATCGTCCAGCATTAGCAGCTATTTTTCCATCTGTTGTGGGACAAGGCACGTTGGTGCTTGATGTAGGTGCCAATCCTGAAGCGAAACCTGAGCACCTAAGGCAATATGCATTGATGGGAAGTATCTATGCGACTCATGTATTAGGAATTGAAAAGCCTCGTGTGGGATTACTTAATATTGGAACTGAGGCAGGTAAAGGAACCTCTCTCACTAAGGAAGCATTTCGCATGATGCATACTGAAGCCGCTATTCATTTTGTTGGTAATGTAGAAGCTAGAGATATCCTAACAGGGGTATGTGATGTCCTGATTTGTGATGGGTTTAGTGGGAATGTTCTCCTAAAAAATACTGAAGGTGTAGCAAAAGAGATTTTTTCAAGGCTGAAACAGGAATTTATGCGTACACCATTGACTAAATTAGCCGCACTTGCACTAAAGCCAGGGTTACAATCATTTAAAGGAGATATGGATTATAAGGAACACGGAGGTGCCCCCTTACTGGGATTAGCAGGTCCCATTATTAAGGCGCATGGCTCATCCGATGCACGTGCTTTTTTTAATGCGATTCGACAAGCGATTCAGTTTCATGAAAAAGGCGTTATTGACTTAATTACCACACATTTAGCCTCTGAAGGAGCGGATTAATGGTGAGAGCGGTTGGGATTTTAGGTACTGGATCATATTTGCCGGAAAAAATTTTGACCAATCAAGATTTAGAAAAAATGGTCGATACAAGCGATGAATGGATTGTTTCGCGTACGGGTATCAGAGAGCGGAGAGTCGCATCACCAAATGAGTCTTCGTCAGATCTTGCTTTACGGGCTGCACAAAATGCTTTGGACCACGCACAAATTAAAGCGGAAGAAATCGATCTTATCATTGTAGCTACTGTTACACCGGATATGTCATTCCCTGCGACCGCATGTTTAATTCAAGATGCATTAGGCGCTCATCAAGCGGCCACTTTTGATTTATCTGCCGCGTGTACCGGTTTTCTGTACGGTGTAGCAACTGCAACTCAGTTTATTCAAACGGGTATGTATCAGCATGCGCTAGTGGTTGGAGTAGAATGTTTAACTAAAATTGTAGATTGGACAGATCGAAATACCTGTGTATTATTTGGTGATGGAGCGGGGGCTGCAGTGCTTGGGCCTGTGGAGGATGGATATGGCTTTTTATCTTTCGATCTAGGTGGAGATGGGGCCAAAGGAGAGCTCCTCTCTTTGCCAGCAGGTGGATCACGCTTACCAACCTCAATGGATACGATTCAGCAACGTTTACATTATATATCTATGTCGGGACAAGAAGTATTTCGATTTGCTGTGCGTGTGATTAACTCATCGACAGAAAAAGCATTAAGTAAAGCGGGAATAACGAAGGAAGAAATTGACTATCTGATCCCACATCAAGCAAATATGCGCATTATCGAATCGGCAATGAAGCGATTCGGTCTAACTGAAAATAAAGTCGTGGTCAATTTAGATCGATATGGCAATATGTCTGCTGCTTCTATTCCTGTGGCCTTGGACGAAGTAGTCAGAGCAAAACAAATTAAAAGAGGGGACATGGTTGTCTTATGTGGTTTTGGCGGAGGATTAACTTGGGGTGCCTCTGTCTTGAAGTGGACATGACATAACATTGGAGGGAAACATGAATAAAATCGCATTTATTTTTCCGGGACAAGGTTCACAACAAGTAGGAATGGGCGCATCGCTTGTAAAAGAAAATGAAAGTGCTGCTAAGTTTTATCGAGAAGCGGATGAAAAGCTAGGCTTTTCGCTATCGCAAATCTGTTTTAAAGGTCCAGATGAAAAACTACAATATACGGCGATTACCCAACCTGCCATTTTAACAACAAGCGTAGCTTTGTATCAAGCCTTTATGGAAAAAGCAAGTATTGCACCTGCTTTTGTAGCTGGACATAGCTTAGGCGAGTATACAGCACTGGTGGCAGCTGGAGTCATTTCCTTTCCAGATGCGGTTCTAACCGTTCATAAAAGGGGTAAATGGATGGATGAAGCGGTTCCAGCTGGAAAAGGAGCAATGGCTGCGGTATTAAAACTAGAAAAAGAAAAACTTGAACTTATTTGCGAAGCGGTGTCACAGGAAATCGGTATCGTTGAAATTGCGAACTATAATAGTGTAGACCAGATTGTTATTTCTGGTGAGCGTGATGCAGTCGTGGAAGCAAGTAAAAGAGCGGAAGACGCGGGGGCGCGTAAAGTAATTCCACTTGCAGTAAGCGGTCCTTTCCATTCTTCACTGATGCAACCTGCTGCTCAACATTTAACAGCCGAGCTTGAGCAGGTTCATTTGGCGGATGGTCGTGTTCCACTCGTTAGCAATGTGACAGCGCGTGCTGTGAATAAACGTGATGAGATCATCCGTTTGTTGGTCGATCAGGTGACATCACCCGTGCGTTTTGAAGAGTCGATACAGTTCATGATTGACCAAGGTGTAACCGTATTCATTGAATTTGGTGCAGGCAGAGTTTTAACCGGTCTTATCAAAAAAATAGATCGTAAAGTGAAAACGCTGGCAGTCTATGATGCAGAATCTATCGATTCGGTCATTGCAGAAATAGGATGTTAAATATCAATTGTGTAGATCGACACGCCTGGTTATATATATTTCCTGAGAGGAGAAGTGGATATGCTGACAGATCAAGTTGCCTTAGTAACGGGTGGTTCAAGAGGAATTGGACGAGCTATAGCCTTATCACTAGCATCTGTGGGAGCGAATATCGTCATATTTTATGCAGGAAATAAAGAAGCAGCTGAGCAAACTGTTCAATCTATTTTAGAATTTGGGGTAAAAGCAACGTCTTACCAAGTAGATGTTTCTAAAAAAGAAGAAGTAGATAGCGCAATAAAAGAGATTATCGCCAGTTGGGGACATATCGACATATTAGTCAATAATGCCGGAATAACACGCGACAATTTGTTGATGAGGATGAAGGAAGACGAGTGGGACGAAGTAATCAATACGAACTTAAAGGGATATTTCTTGTGTACAAAAGCTGTCGCTAGACCGATGTTGAAGCAACGAAGCGGGCGTATCATTAATATTGGTTCAGTTGTTGGGATAACGGGCAATACTGGACAAGCTAATTATGCTGCTGCGAAAGCGGGTGTAATCGGACTTACAAAAACGACGGCACGGGAATTAGCTAGTCGTGGAATAACGGTTAATTGCATCGCACCAGGATTTATAAAAACGGAAATGACTGATCAGCTAGATCAAGAGTTACATGAAGAATGGATGAAACAAATTCCATTAAAACATTTTGGAGAATCAACGGATGTGGCAGAAGCCGTGAAGTTCGTAGCAAGTAGTAGCGCTCGTTATATTACAGGACAAACGATCCATGTAGATGGTGGGTTGTTAATGGGCTAATCTTTTGACCATTCATTGCGTGTCAGGGTAACATTCCGTATAATACGAAAGGAGGTGATCAGAATGGCAGACGTTTTAGATCGAGTCAAAAAGATTATCGTGGAGCATTTAGATGCTAATGAAGCAGAAGTGACGATGCAAACGAACATTAAAGATGACTTAGGTGCAGATTCTCTTGATATTGTCGATTTAATTATGGAATTAGAAGATGAGTTTGACATGGAAATCGCCGAAGATAAAACGGAAGAGATCGCAACTGTTGGTGATATCGTCAATTACATTAATCAACATAAATCATAATCACATACTTAAGTGAAAGTCCCGCTTGTGCGGGGCTTTCTATGAATGACTCAACGTGCCTTTAAAAGACTGAAAGGTTGTGTCAAAATGAATAATCGTGTTGTGGTTACAGGAATTGGAATGATTTCTCCACTAGGAAATGATCGCCAAACTTTTTGGGACAATTTAGTAGCAGGTAAATCGGGTGTAGATCATGTTACTTTATTTGATACGGCTGACTATACCGTTAAAATCGCCGCAGAAGTAAAAGGCTTTGACCCAACAGATTACATGGAAAAAAAAGAAGCGCGCCGTATGGACAGGTTTACTCAGTTTGCGGTGGCGGCTGCTAAAAGTGGATTAAAAGATGCCAATTTAGATATGGAACGTGTTCAACGTGATCGTGTTGGGGTGAGTGTTGGATCCGGTATAGGGGGTCTAAATACATTAGAAAAGCAGCACCAAGTATTGTTAGAGAAAGGCCCAAAACGCGTTAGCCCATTTTTTGTTCCGATGATGATCGCAAATATGGCTGCTGGACAGATTTCGATACATACAGGTGCACAAGGCCCCAACAATGCTTCTGTAACAGCATGTGCGACAGGAACGCACAATATAGGAGAAGCATTTAAAGTGATCCAACGCGGACAAGCAGATGTCATGATTGCGGGTGGAACTGAGGCAACCATTAGCCCAATGGCAATGGCAGGCTTTTCTTCTATGGGTGCTTTGTCTACTAAAAACGATGACCCACAAAAAGCAAGCCGTCCTTTTGACCTCGACCGAACGGGTTTTGTGATGGGCGAAGGAGCAGGCATTCTCATTTTGGAAAATCTAGCGCATGCTAGAAAGCGTGGAGCTAAGATTATTGCAGAAGTGGTTGGATATGGTTCGACAGCTGACGCTTATCATATTACAAGTCCCTCCCCAGATGGAGAAGGAGCAGCGCGTAGTATGAAAATGGCGTTAGAAGATGCTGGGTTTATGGTATCTGATATCGATTACATCAATGCACACGGTACCTCTACGGAGCTCAATGATAAATTTGAAACGATGGCAATAAAGCGTTTATTTCAAGATCATGCAAAAAAACTGGCCATAAGCTCAAATAAATCGATGATTGGTCATTTGTTAGGGGCTGCCGGAGGCGTAGAAGCTGCCGCTACCGCGTTAACCTTGCAATCACAATTGATTCCACCAACCATCAATTATGAAACGCCTGATCCAGAGTGTGATCTGGACTATGTGCCCAATGAAGCACGCTCTATGCGTGTGCGAACTGCTTTGTCCAATTCGCTAGGATTCGGTGGTCATAACGCAACTCTGGCCTTTAAAGCGTATATAGAAGAATAATGAAATAGGAATTGGAGGTGGAGCATAGGATGAACTTTACTGTACTGGAACAAATGACAGAGATGAAAATGAAAAATAAAAAGTTGTTCCAACAGGCTTTTACGCACACCTCTTTCGCTCATGAACGTAAAAATAATGGTTACTATCCGGATAATGAACGACTTGAATTTTTGGGAGATGCGGTTTTAGAGTTGGCTGTATCAGAATATTTATTTGAACGGTACCCTAAAATGAGTGAAGGTGAATTAACGCGTATGCGTGCGCGGATGGTATGTGAACCATCGCTTGCTTCATTTGCGAAGGAGCTCGGTTTTGGAAAACACATACGTCTGGGAAAAGGGGAAGAAATGACAGGTGGACGTACACGCCCTTCACTACTCGCAGATGTATTTGAAGCTTTTATCGGTGCTTTATATCTGGACCAAGGACTAGAACAAGTGAAACGCTTTCTAGGTGATTTTGTTTTTCCGAAGATTAATGAAGAGTGGCTTGCAAGTATGACAGACGCCAAAAGTCAATTACAGGAATTGGTGCAACAAGAGCGACTGGGGCCGCTAGAATATAAGATCATTGACATGCAGGGTCCAGCACACGATCGTTATTTTGTTGCAGCGGTCTATCTGGATACGCGTATGCTTGGCGAGGGCTCAGGACGTTCTAAAAAGGAAGCTGAACAACAAGCTGCCACACAAGCTTTGAAAAATTGGTTGTCAGAATAAGATAAAGCCACCGCTTCCTCATTTTTGAACGGTGGTTTTTCTATTAGATTCGGGGGAGGATTACTTTCTTATGGACTCTATTGCTTACTTTTCTTTTCAAGCTCTCTCTATCTTAGCCATTTTGTTACCCATTTTAGGAGGGGGGGCTGCCATTTATCTGCTATGGCGAGGCGTAAAGGCTTTAGAAGGTGTGAATCAACAACTGGCAGATTTAAAGAAGGATAAAAAGCGTGCTTAAATCACCTGATTTAAGTACGCTTTTTATTTTCGACTTTTAAAGTGTAACGTTTCGTGGTATAATTGAGAATAAATATCATTCTCTGTTGAGGTAGGAGTGTTTAAAGTTGAAGCTTGTGGAATCGGAGCGGAATTTCTTAGAGGAGCATTTTAACATTTCGTTTTCTCATAATCGTGAAGAAACGATAAAAATCCCGACCAAACATCTTCTGAATGAATCGAATTTATTAGCTCAATTTCAACGATTGAGTCTTTATATGAATACAAATACCAAACAAGTTATCGCTTCACAGTTTTCTAAGCGGTACGCTTATACGATTGTGAGCCCGGTACTATTTGCCATGAGTATACTAAATAAACAATTAAACACCGACCTTTCTTCTTCTACATTAGGGCTATCATTGGATGAAGAAAAATGGAAAACCACAATTTATCTTTCAGATCTGGAGATGCATGTAAACACAAATGATCGGGAAGCTTTTCGCTCTGCTGTTTGGCAAAGCTTATTTCGTGACCATCTCACACCGATTTGGCATGCTTTAGCAACCTATTGTCATGTTTCACCTACGCTTTTATGGGAAAACACAGCAGCCTATATCTTTTGGTTATATGAACAAAAAATCTCATCTATGTTTGAGTTATCACCGTGTGTAGTTGAGCAAGCTATGGATGATTTTCATTTTATGATGGATCACGCCGCTCCATCTGATTTTGGCGTACCTTCACATCCCCTAAAGCGTTTTTACACACCTAAAAACTGGATCACATCTAATCAGAAGCAAGTGCGTAAGCGTAAAACGTGTTGTTTATATTATGCGACGAGTGATGAGGGAAAGATGTGTGGATCGTGTCCCAAGAATCGAACCTTGGTTAAAATTGACGATGCCTCAATCACTGCTTCCACAGCAGTCCACCATGCTCTCGTCCAAGCAAAATAAGCAGGACGAACATATACTGAGGGTAACGCTACAGGATAGGGTGATGCCCTTGGTAAATAACTGTATAAAAAATCTGTTTATTAATAAAATATCAAATAATAGTGGTGTCTTCTTTGGAATCAACATGAACACTTGGAATGAAAGTATGGAAGAAGAGCCTTCTGCGGTGGATGCTCCAGATAGCACGATTCAGACTCCGATTCGACATCGTCATAAAAGCAAACAGCACAGAAAAAAGTTTTCTTCTCGACCCTATTCGATTAAAATGAAAATTAACATAAAATAAAAATAGCGAGAGGGTATATTCCCTCTCGCTTAGCATGATCAAGGAGGTACATATGGAAAAAGAATGTACGTATGAGGACTTTTTGAAGGTGGACATGCGAGTGGGAGAAATAGAGCGAGCGCTTCCCTTTCCAAAGGCGCGTAAGCCAGCTTATCAGTTATGGATCAACTTTGGAGAAGAGATTGGGATTAAAAAAAGTAGTGCACAAGTCACAGAGCGCTATCAGGTAGAGGATTTGATTGGGCGCAAAGTGATTGCCGTCGTAAATTTTCCTGAAAAGCAAATTGCCAATTTCATGTCTGAAGCCCTCGTATTGGGAATCGATAGCGTAGCAGGTGGCGTTTCACTATTGCAAATTGAACATGATACACCATTGGGTACACGCGTTTACTAAAATGAGCATCTCTCATAGGTAGAGATGCTCATTTTATGCTAAAATAAGTGCGTTGAAACGCGCGCGAAAGGGGGATGGGTATGTATTTAAAACGACTGGATATGTCGGGCTTTAAATCATTTGCAGATCGAACGCAAATGGAGTTTGTTCCTGGGATTACTGCTGTCGTGGGTCCCAATGGAAGTGGTAAAAGCAATGTTACAGATGGCATTCGTTGGGTATTAGGGGAGCAAAGTGCAAAATCGCTACGCGGTTCGAAAATGGAAGATGTTATTTTTGCAGGTAGCGAGTCTCGTAAACCAGTTGGATATTGCGAAGTTGCGATGACATTTGATAATAGTGAGCATAAATTACCACTTGATTATACCGAAGTAACGGTTACAAGACGGGTGTATCGATCTGGGGATAGTGAATACTTACTGAATAAGCAAACATGCCGTTTGCGTGATATTCATGAACTGTTTATGGATACGGGTATCGGAAAAGATGCATATTCCATGATTGGACAAGGTAAGATTGATGAGATTTTAAGTTCGAAATCGGAAGATAGACGTGCTATTTTTGAAGAAGCGGCTGGAATTGTTAAATATAAAACAAGAAAAAAAGAAGCTGAGAAAAAGTTAGAGGGTACAGAACAAAATCTAACACGGATTCGTGACTTAATT
Source organism: Polycladospora coralii (assembly GCF_014773435.2). Lineage (GTDB taxonomy): Bacteria > Bacillota > Bacilli > Thermoactinomycetales > Thermoactinomycetaceae > Polycladospora > Polycladospora coralii. The sequence goes on from NZ_JACXAG020000002.1 coordinate 693,626, forward strand.
CATGAACTACACACGCAATTAGAGCCACTTGCCGCACAAGCTGAACAAGCGAAAGCTTATAAAGCACTGAAAACAGAATTAGCAGAAATTGAAGTACGATTGTATGTACATAAAATCAAATCATTACATAACGATTGGCAAATATCTAAATTGGAAATGACCCAATTAAAAGAAACGCAATCTGTATTAGGGGCTGACATCAGTAAACAAGAAGCAGATTTGGTCATCTTAAAGGAAAACCGTAGAGAAAACGAAGAAAAATGGGAACAATTGCAAGCGGAACTCTTACAGGTGAGTGAGCAACTTGAAAAAGTGGAGGGGAAAAAAGACGTTCGTGAAGAGCGTATTCGAAATCATGCTGCTACCGAAGAACAGTTAAAGGAGCGATTGATCGAACTTGAAGAGCGGTATCACAAGCGCGTAACAGAACAAGGGCGATTATCTCAGCTGTTACAGCAAAAAGAAGCAGAACTGAAGCACGCAGAACTTCAGTTGGGAGAGGCACTTCGTTCACTTTCCTTAAATTCTGAAGAGGCAAACGAACAACTTGCTAAGCTCCATGCTCAACGAAATCAAGATGGGCAATTACTAACCGAGCTTCGTAGTGAACACACTTATCTAATTGAACAACTAGAAGAATTGCAGTCACGACTCAATGCGCTTGATTCAAAAGAAGAGACGTGGGTAACTGAACAACGTGAAAAGCAAGCTGAACGAGATCAGGTACTGAAGCAACGGGAACAACTCGAACATGAACGACAACAAGTTGCATTGCAACTACGTGCCCTTGAACAAGAGAGACAACAACTTGAACAGGAAGATGGGCCACTCAAGAGAGCATACCAACAAATTGAAAAAAAAATACATCAACTTCGTACGGAACAGGAATGGCTGAAGGGAATGGAGGCCGAACATCAAGGTTTTTTCCAAGGGGTAAAAGAAATTTTAAGGGCTCGTGATCAACATGTTTCCTCATTACAAGGTGTACATGGTGCTGTAGCGCAAATCATTCAAGTGCCTCATCAGTATGAGGTAGCAATTGAAACGGCATTAGGTGGCGCCTTGCAACATGTAGTTGTTGATAATGCATATACCGGTAGACAAGGCATTGCTTTTTTGAAAGAAAAAAAGTTAGGTAGAGCGACCTTTCTTCCGCTTGATGTGATGCGCGCTCGTGTCATGTCACAAACAGATCGACATATCTTACAGCAACAGCAAGGTGTGATTGGAACGGGTGCTGATCTAGTCTCTTATGACGCCCAGTATCGAGAACTGTTTCACTATCTACTCGGATTGGTAATCATTACAGAAACCCTTGCCCAAGCTAATGCAGTTGCCAAACAGCTCCAATATCGGTATCGTATTGTGACCCTAGATGGAGATATTGTAAATCCTGGGGGCTCTATGTCAGGAGGAAGTCGTCAAGGGAATAAGACTAATTTGCTGGGGCGTTCTCGCCAAATTGAAGAATTGGATAAAAAAATTGAGGAGCAAAAACAACAACTTGCTGAGTGCGGAAATCGCGTAGATCAGCTACAACATAATCGAAAAATTTTGGATGAAAAAAGAGAGCTGATTCGTAAACAAGGTGAAGAACGAAGAGTAAGTGAACAAGCCTTAATTAGCCGAGATCGAGAGTTAGCGCACTTACTTCAGCTCACACATGACAATCAAGAAAATTTGAAAGCAGAGCGTACCGCATTGGCACATAAGCTTCAGAGCATCAAAGAAAAGAGACAACAGGTTAAAGAAGAAATGACGCGTATAGTCGAGCAAAATGATAGCTTAAACGATGAAATAGAGCAGGTTCAGCATCTTGTTCAAAAAGAAATAGATGATCGAGCAGAAGTAAATGAGCAAGTTACAGAATGGAAAGTAAAAGTGGCTGCTTTAAATCAGGAAAATACGCATTTAAAAGAGCGTCATTTACAAGTTATGACGGAATGTGAGCAGACGGAAAAGCAGTTATCCCATTCGCAAATGGAAAAACGCGATTTAGGGGAAACATTAACAGAGAATCATGTTGAAATAGAAAAATTAACGATGGAAATCGATCACCTTAGACAAGGTAAAGCAGAAGTGCAAGCACGCGTAGCACAGGTTAAAAGTATTCGTGAACAGCAGTTATCAGAACAAGAATTACAAGAAAAAGAGGTACGCAACAAACAAGCGACCATGCGACAGCTAGAAGCGAAGATGCATGAGCAGCAAATCCAAGCCAATCGTCAAGATGTAGAATTAAATCATCTTTTGCAAAAATTAGCAGAAGAATATGAGTTAAGTTATGAGCGCGCAGCCGCACAATATGAGCCACCAGAAGATGTGAAAGTTGCTGAAAAGCAAGTGCGATCGTTAAAAGCCCAAATGGGTCGTTTAGGTGATGTCAATCTAGGTGCAGTGGAAGAATATGAACGCTTATATGAACGACACCAGTTCCTAGAAGCACAAGAAAACGATCTAACGGAATCTAAGCAAAAACTAGCAGATATTATTACGAAAATGGAAGCCGAGATGGGCAAGCGCTTCTTAGAAGCTTTTGAGCGCATCCGTAGTGAATTTCAAGTTGTATTTGTAGAAATGTTTGGAGGAGGTAAAGCAGATCTAAACTTGGAGGACCCTGATCATTTATTGGAAACGGGAATTGAAATTGTTGCGCAGCCCCCTGGGAAAAAATTACAAAACTTAACGTTATTATCAGGGGGAGAACGCGCACTCGCAGCATTAGCATTACTGTTTTCTGTTCTTCATATGAAGCCAGTTCCGTTTTGTGTATTGGATGAAGTGGATGCTGCTTTGGACGAAGCGAACTTAACTAGATATACACGTTACATGCAAAAATTTGCCCACAATACACAATTTATTATTATCACACATCGAAAGCATACGATGGAAGGCGCAGATGTTTTATATGGTGTAACCATGCAAGAATCTGGTGTTTCCAAGTTGGTTTCTGTTAATCTAGAAGAATATGACCAAAAACAAGAGGTCGCAGCAGCATTGGAATAGGAGGATGTCAGTTGAGCTTTTTAAAACGATTACGTGAAAATGTATCGAAAAAAACGGAAAGTGTGACACAAAAGTTTATCTCGGGTTTAAGTAAGACAAGTCATTCATTTGTAGGTGCCATGAACAACTTATTTACCGGGCGTACTAAAATTGATGAAGACCTTTATGAAGAATTAGAAGATATCTTAATTGGTGCTGATGTAGGTGTGAATACAACCTTGGAATTAGTTGAGCGCTTGCGAGATGAAGTAAAGGAACGCAAAATAAAAGATCCGAGTGAACTACAACCTTTGTTGTCCGAAATCATCGGTGACATGCTTACAAATGAAGATGAATCCCATCATATCCAATTAAACGAAGACGGCTTAACGGTGATTTTATTTGTCGGTGTTAATGGTGTAGGAAAAACGACTAGTATCGGGAAATTAGCACATCGATACAAAAGTGAAGGCAAAAAAGTAGTAATGGCTGCCGGGGATACGTTTCGTGCTGGTGCGATCGAGCAACTACAGGTTTGGGGAGAGCGAGTCGGGGTTGATGTAATACGTCAATCTTCGGGGTCTGATCCAGCAGCTGTCATCTATGATGGCATTCAAGCAGCAAAATCACGCCAAGCAGATATCTTATTATGTGATACTGCGGGGCGCTTACAAAACAAAGTGAACTTGATGGAAGAGCTAAAAAAAGTGAATCGGGTTATCCAGCGTGAAGTGCCGGATGGACCACATGAAATTTTACTGGCGCTTGATGCAACAGCAGGACAAAATGCACTCGTCCAAGCGAAACAGTTTGGTGAGGCGGTGAACGTCTCTGGAATTGTATTAACGAAATTAGACGGTACAGCTAAAGGCGGAATTGTGATCGCGATCAGTCATGAATTAAATATTCCGGTCAAATTGGTGGGTCTAGGTGAAAAAGCCGACGATCTGCAAACTTTTGATACGGATCAGTTTTTACATGCACTTTTTAAAGATGCAGTGATAGAGGATGATAAGATGCAAGTGGATTAAACCATTCATTTTCTGTATCAAGGAAAAAACCTTGACATTGGATTGCAACCCAGTTATAGTAGAATCCTGTAAAGGTAATCACCTTGACGGTGAATGTGAGGTGACTCCATTGTTGGAGAAAACCACAGAGATGAACTTATTATATGATTTTTATGGATCACTACTTACAGAAAAACAACAGCAACTTTTAGAAATGTATTATGTAGAAGATTGGTCACTGGGTGAGATCGCTGAACATAATGGGGTTTCGCGCCAAGCCGTATTTGAAGCGATTAAACGTGCGAAACAATCCTTATCGGAATTTGAGGCGAAACTCGGTTTAATGAGACATTATATACAGAGGCAAAAAATAGCGGAGCAAGTATTGCATTTATTGCAAGACTTACCAGAGATCAAACAACAGGTGCAACCATTAATTGTACAGATGGTGGATCAAGACTAATACAGTGGGAGGTGGCACCATGGCGTTTGAAGGGTTATCCGAACGGATGCAAGCCGTAATGAGTAAGTTGCGTGGCAAAGGAAAAGTGAGCGAAGCGGATGTGAAAGAGGCTACGCGTGAGATTCGTTTAGCACTTCTTGAAGCGGATGTAAACTTTAAAGTGGTAAAAACCTTTGTCAATCGTGTGAAAGAGCGAGCGGTTGGACAAGAAGTACTGAAGAGCTTAACGCCAGGTCAGCAAGTTGTTAAAGTGGTGAATGAAGAATTGACTGCTTTAATGGGAACGGAACAAGCTAAGCTCGTACAAGCAAATCGACCTCCAACCAAAATTATGATGGTTGGTTTACAAGGTGCTGGTAAAACAACCACCTCAGGTAAGCTCGTCAAATACTTACAAAAACAAAATCGAAAGTCTTTATTGGTAGCTGGGGATGTATATCGTCCAGCAGCGATTAAACAATTACAAGTGCTGGGTGAGTCACTTGATACGCCAGTCTTTTCCTTGGGAGATCAAGAAAGTCCTGTTAAGATCGCAGAGCAAGGCTTGGCAGAAGCGAAGCAAGAGCATGTGGACTATGTCATCTTCGATACAGCAGGTCGCTTGCATATTGATGAAAAGATGATGGAGGAATTGAAACAAATTCGTGAAAAAGTTCAGCCAGATGAAATTTTGCTTGTTGTGGATGCGATGACGGGTCAAGATGCGGTTAATGTTGCAGAGCATTTTAATCGTGAACTTGGATTAACAGGGATTGTATTGACCAAACTGGATGGAGATACGCGCGGAGGAGCTGCGCTATCTGTAAAATCTGTCACCGACTGCCCGATTAAGTTTGTCGGTATGGGTGAAAAATCAGATGCTTTAGAGCCTTTTCACCCTGAGCGAATGGCTTCTCGAATCTTGGGAATGGGTGACGTGCTTACTTTGATTGAGAAAGCGCAATCAAATGTAGACGCTGAAAAGGCAAAAGCACTAGAACGTAAAATGCGTACGCAATCGTTTACATTTGATGACTTTCTAGATCAACTACAACAAGTGAGAAATATGGGGCCACTCGAAGACATGCTCGGCATGCTACCGGGTGCAGGCCAAATGAAAGGCTTAAAAAATATGCAAGTCGATGAAAAACAAATTGGCCGCATTGAAGCGATCATTCGTTCTATGACTCCATATGAGAAGGAACACCCGGAACATATCAATGCAAGCCGTCGTAAGCGGATTGCACTTGGAAGTGGAACGAACGTACAAGATGTAAATCGACTGCTCAAACAGTTTGATGATATGAAAAAGATGATGAAAAAATTCTCTGCAATGACCAAAAGTAAGAAAAAGCGTAAAGGATTTAAGTTTCCTTTTATGCCTTAATGTTTTCCTGATACCCTGATTAGGAGGTGAAAGATATGGCAGTTAAAATTCGTTTGAAGCGTATGGGAGCTAAAAAATCCCCGTTTTACCGTGTAGTCGTTGCGGATTCCCGTGCTCCACGTGATGGACGTTTTATTGAGGAAATTGGATATTTCAATCCCCTCACGGATCCAGCACAAGTGAAAATCGATGGAGAAAAAGCGAAAAAGTGGTTATCTGATGGTGCGCAACCTTCTGATACTGTACGCAATTTATTCCGTCGCGAAGGCATTTTGTAAGACACCTCTGATGGTGGCACAGCTTGAAGGAGATGATGATACTTGGAGAAACGATATCGGTCCCATCAACCAAAACGCACGGATTACTTAAACGTAGGAGTACTCATCACGACACATGGTATTCGAGGAGATGTACGTGTGCGTTCAGATACTGATTTTCCTGATGTCAGATTTGCTCCTGGTAATCAGCTTCTTCTTAAGCATGAGGCCCTATCTGGTTTGAAAACGCTAACCGTTGAAAAGTGTCGCACCCATAAAGCAAATTTATTAATTAAGTTCCAAGAATGGAATAATATAAATGAAGCAGAACCCTATAAAGGGGGTCAATTACTGGTAGAGCGTGATGATTTAGTAACTGTCGACCAGACAGAGGGTGAATTTTATTTTCATCAAATCATTGGATCTGAAGTAGTGACAACCACGGGCGATATCATTGGCAAGGTGACGGAAATTTTACCGATGCCAGCTAACGATGTATGGGTGGTTCAGGCACCAGGGCGGAAAAAAGATATCCTACTTCCTTATATCGAATCAGTGGTGAAGGAAGTAGATATAGCGCACAAAAAAATCACAATCGAGTGGATGGAAGGATTAGATTAACGGTGACGAAGATACGCTTTGATGTATTAACCCTTTTTCCCGAGATGTTCACGGGCTTTTTGGATACGAGTATGATAAAAAAAGCACATGAAAAAGGATTAGTTGAAACCTCTGTGATCAACTTTAGAGATTTCACCACGGATCAACATCGTACCGTTGACGATTCTCCATATGGAGGTGGCGGAGGAATGGTGTTAAAACCAGACCCAATCTTCGCTGCCGTAGAATCGATATGTGAACATGAAGCGAAACCACCTCCTGTGCTGTTGATGTCTCCACAAGGAGCTCCTTTTACCCAAGAAAAAGCGGAAGAGTTAGCACATCATTCTCGTCTTATTATCCTGTGCGGACATTATGAAGGTTATGATGAACGTATCCGTGAACACTTGGCCACAGAGGAAATTTCGATTGGCGACTATGTTTTAACAGGTGGAGAACTTCCTGCTATGGTTGTGATGGATAGTGTAAGTCGTTTGATAACCGGAGTGCTTGGCAACCATTCTTCAGCGGTGGATGATTCTTTCTCAACGGGATTATTGGAGTATCCCCAATACACACGTCCTGTAGAGTTTAGAGGTCACCGCGTACCAGATGTGTTGCTATCTGGTCACCATCAAAAGATTCAAAAATGGCGTCGAGAGCAATCTTTACTCCGTACCTATGCGCGTCGTCCAGATCTATTGGAGACGGCTGCGTTGACTGAGGAAGATCGTTTTTTCTTGCGTCGTTTACAAGAAAAAAAACATAGCTGATTTTGCTGGATTGAGTTCACATAAGCTGTGTGATAAAATATCTCCGTTCATATGAAACGGATGATGGCGATGAATTTTTGAAAGGAGGGAAAGGAAATGCATCCTACGCTTCGTTCTGTATCAGCAGATCAAATTAAGCAAGATATTCCACAATTCCGTGCAGGGGATACGGTGCGTGTCCATGTAAAAGTTATCGAGGGACAACGTGAACGTATTCAGTTGTTTGAAGGTGTTGTGATCCAACGTCGTGGTGGTGGAATCTCCGAAACGTTTACCGTTCGTAAGATTTCTTATGGTGTTGGTGTTGAGCGTACATTCCCACTGCATTCACCTCGTATCGATAAACTCGAAGTGATTCGTCGTGGTAAAGTTCGTCGTGCGAAACTTTATTACCTACGTAGCTTACGTGGTAAAGCGGCACGTATTAAAGAAGCACACCGTAAATAGTTTACTGCGTTTTAACCAAAAGGGCTTGTCTATACAAGCCCTTTTGTTGCATCTTAAAGTTCAAGGAGGTCTCAATGCGTTCATTTATTCCTCGTTCAGAACATTTAAAGCACAAACGAAAAAAGCGAAGAAGAGAATGGTGGCCCTATTTTTTTGCAGCAATGGTGATTGCGATTTTGGTTCGTCTTTATGCATTGGAACCTTACGATGTTTCAGGAGATTCGATGCAAAAGAATATTAATTCGAGTGACTTGGTGATGATCAATAAATTTATTTACCATTTCACAAAGCCGACTCCCAATGAAGTGATTGTGTTTCAAGCGACGAAGGAGAGTAAATATATTAAACGCGTAATCGCTGTAGCTGGACAAACCGTTGAAGCAGAAAATAATAAGATACTAGTTGATGGGGACTTGATTGAAGAGCCTTATTTAAATTCTTCTTCTCGAACCACGGATTTTAACCTCGTAGAGGTTCCAGCAGGTCATGTTTTTGTTTTAGGTGACAATCGCATGGAAAGTCGCGATAGCCGTCATATTGGAACCGTATCGCTAGACCAAATCATCGGGCGAGCTGAGTTGATTTACTGGCCACTGGGTGAGATGAAGTTTTTATAGGGTGAAATAAGGAGTAGGTACTTAAATGAGTATACAATGGTTTCCGGGACATATGGCAAAAGCAAGAAGACAAGTTGAAGAAAAATTAAAGATGGTTGATGTAGTCTATGAATTAGTAGATGGTCGACTTCCTTTGTCTAGTCGTAACCCGATGATGGATGAAATTATCAGAAATAAACCGCGGCTTATATTACTGACCAAATGTGATTTAGCTGATGAAGCAGGCAATGCCAAATGGATTCAGTACTTCCAACAGCGCGGACATACGGTCTTACCAGTCGACGCACAAACGGGTAAAGGGGTAAAGCAAATACATGGGATCACCGAAAAATTACTACAGCCGATGTTTGAAAAACGAGCAATGAAGGGGATTCAATCCAAAAAAATGCGTGCTATGGTAATCGGAATTCCTAATGTAGGCAAATCTTCACTCATTAATCGCCTAGCCAATCGTTCAGCAACGGTTACAGGAGATCGACCCGGTGTGACGAAGGCACAGCAATGGATCAGACTAGGGAATCATTTGGAGTTATTAGATACCCCAGGTATCTTATGGCCCAAGTTTGATGATCAAGAAACTGGATTTAAGTTAGCAGCGAGTGGTGCAATTAAAGAAGAAATTTTGGCAACCGATGAGATTGCCTTATATATGATCCATTTTTTGAAGAAGCATTATCCGCAAGCATTAGCAAAACGCTATCAGATTGCAGATGTCGAAAGTTATGAAGATGTTGCGTTGATGGAAGAAATGGGTAGAAAAAGAGGTTGTCTGCAACGCGGTGGTGTGATTAATTATGAGAAAGTAGCTGAAATCTTCTTAAATGACTTACGTGGTGGTCGGATTGGACGCATTACCTATGAATTACCTGAAGACTGGATGGAAAGCGAAGATGAAAAATAAAACACAAACCATAAGGGAGATCAAAGCATGGCTGTCAACGGTTCCTGATTTACAGGCGTCTGAACTGCAGCTTCTTCAACGTGATTCAAGGGCAGGAGTCCAAAAACTTTTACAGTCTTTTTTAAGAGAAAAAGCGAAAAAACAGCAGGAACTGGAACGGCTAGCGAGAATGTGGAAATACGAAGAAAAATATCGAGATCTGGGGTATCAATGGATCGCCGGAGTGGATGAAGCAGGGAGAGGCCCACTCGCGGGCCCCGTTGTGGCGGCCACCGTTATTTTGCCACCTGATTTTGATGTAACTGGCTTAAATGATTCAAAGCAAGTTTCTGAACCCGAGCGCAAACGATTAAGAGATCATATTAAACAACATGCCATTGCATATGGCATTGGTTATGTACATGCAGCTGAAATTGATCAAATAAATATCTTACAAGCTACATACCTAGCTATGCGCAAAAGTATTGAAACGCTTAAACAAGAACCCTCTCTTCTTTTAACGGATGCAGTCACCATTCCTCAAGTCCCCGTTCCACAGCGAGCATTTGTGAAAGGGGATACGTTAAGTCATTCCATTGCAGCGGCATCTATTTTGGCTAAAACGGCTAGGGATGAATGGATGAGAAGTGCAGCTCAAAAATATCCGCAATACGGTTTTGAGAAGCATATGGGATATCCGACTCCAGACCATCTGGCTATGCTAGAAAGATGGGGGCCTACGGATATTCATCGAATGAGCTTTGCTCCCGTAGAAAAAAGGATGAGAGGTGTAAACGTTGCCCAAAGACCGTAGAAAGTTGGTAGGTAGAATCGGGGAAGAAATGGCAACTCAGCATTTACAAAAACAAGACTTTAAAATTGTAGCGCGTAATTGGACTTGTTCACAAGGAGAATTAGATATTATTGCTTATGATGAGAATGAGTTGGTTTTTGTAGAAGTGAGAACGACAAGTGGAAGCCGTTATGGATTGGGCTTAGAATCCATCGGCTTTCGTAAACAGAAAAAAGTCAGAACAGTAGCACTACACTATATGAATAGCAAACATATATTCCATACTTCCATTCGATTTGATATGATATCAGTAAAGGTGGACAAAAACTTAGCTCAAGAAGAAATCGTACATATTAAGGGTGCCTTTTGAGTGCAAAGGAGAAGATAGAATGAATGGTAAAATCACAACAATTGAAAATTTTAAACTAATCGGTTTAGGGTGGACAGGTCCATATGAAGCTGCAGCGCGCGGGGATATTGTGAAAGTGTGGAAAAACTTCTTTTCGCGATTACCAGAGATAGCGGGCATCGTCGAAAAAAATGTTTATTACGCACCTTTTCACAGTCGTAAGACGGATTTTACCTACTATGTAGGGGTAAAAACAGAAGCTGATGTTCAGGTTCCCACAGGATTGATTCAGCTAGCTATTCCTGTACAACAATATGCGATGTTTACGCACCAAGGACCGATAAGTCAGGTTGAGCAATCGTATTTACAAGCTTGGGAATGGATGAAAGAGCAAAAGTTGGATAAAGATGTATCTGTCTTGACGCTTGAACGTTACGATCATCGTTTTCACCCGATTCATGATGAAGCTGAAAGCGAAACCAATGAATATGAAATCTATATTCCAGTGCAGAAACGGGAGTGAAGGTGTTGTATGCGAAGTTAAATAGTGCTTCTATTCTTGGCGTTGATGGAATGATTGTAGAAGTAGAAGTGGACATCAGTAATGGCCTTCCCGTATTTGATCTAATTGGACTCCCTGATTCAGCGGTACGCGAGGCTCGTGATCGTGTTCGTGCTGCTGTTAAAAATAGTGGTGTAAATTTTCCGCTACAGCGTATTACGACGAACTTAGCTCCTGCTGATATAAAAAAAGAAGGAGCGGGCTTTGATTTAGCCATCGCAGTAGGAATTTTAATCGCGAGTGGTCAACTGACGTGCGCCACGCTAGAAGATACTCTAATAATTGGAGAGCTTTCATTAGAAGGAAAATTACGCCCACTAAAAGGCACACTATCGATGGTGATGGTTGCGAAAGAAAAGGGGATCCACCGCGTGATTTTGCCAGAAGCGAATAAAGAAGAAGGAGCGCTAGTTGCTGGAATGGAAATCATACCCGCCTCTTCTTTAACAGAGACGGTCTCCTACTTACGAGGAGAATGGTGCCCGCTCCCCATTCGAGCAGAAGTAAGACAAGATGAAGCCTCTTTTACACATGATTTTGCTGATGTACAAGGACAAGTACATGTGAAACGGGCTATGGAAATTGCAGCTGCGGGTGGGCATAATCTAATGTTAATCGGTCCGCCTGGCTCTGGAAAAACCATGTTAGCGCGTCGCATCTCCACAATCTTACCTACTATGCTGATACAGGAAGCATTAGAGGTTACTAAAATTAGTAGTATTGCAGGAACCTCAAGCGTGTCAAGTGGTTTGATTCGTGAGCGTCCCTTTCGCTCACCTCATCACACAATATCTCAGGCTGGACTTATTGGAGGTGGCAGCATTCCCAAGCCGGGAGAAGTAAGCCTAGCACATCGAGGCGTTCTTTTTTTAGATGAGTTACCCGAGTTTTCAAAGTCAACACTGGAAGTATTACGCCAGCCTTTAGAGGACCAAGAAGTGACATTAGGACGCGCACGAGCCGTACTCACATTCCCAAGTTCATTTATGCTCCTATGTAGTATGAACCCATGTCCGTGTGGCTACTTCGGCTACGAAGAAGATCGCTCCTGCACTTGTACACCCCCACAAATTCAACGCTATCGCGCTAAAATCTCAGGACCATTACTCGATCGGATTGATCTACACATTAGTGTACCGAGAGTAGATTATGAAACACTAAGCGCAAGAGAAGTTAATGAATCCTCAGCAGAAATACGTAGGCGTGTCGCAAGTGCGCGTCACATTCAAGCGAAACGGTTTGAAGAACAGCATCATTTAACAAATAGTAACATGCAAGCAGCTGATATGCGTGTGTATTGTCAACTGAACGTTGCTGCTCGCCGACTTCTCCAACAGGCATTTGAAAATCTCGGTCTGAGTGCCCGTGCGCATGACCGCATCTTAAAAGTAGCACGTACTATAGCTGACCTTGCCCAGTCAGATATGATCGAAGTTGGACATATTGCAGAAGCGATCCAATATCGGACACTGGATCGAAAGTACTGGGAGTGAATTTGTATGTATCGAATATAGGGAAGTGATAATCAAGATACAGATTGGGGTGATATTGGAGGAAAAATGATATATAGATAGGATTCCATAATCGTGTATGATATATATGATTATCTTTAAAATGGGAGAGTTTACATATGAAAAAAGTGTTCGTTTTTATCACAGATGGTTTTGCCGATTGGGAAGCAAGTTACGTAACGGCAGAGTTGAATAAACCAGAAACGGGTTTTCAAGTTCAGACGATTGCGATTGACAAGGAACCTAAAGTTTCAATGGGAGGATTGACCGTGCTCCCAGACTATAGCTTACAGGACTTTTCGTTTGAATTGAAGTTTGCCATACTGATTATTCCTGGAGGAACAGGGTGGAGAGAGCCCAAAAATCATCAAGCAGAAAAGTTGGTAAAGTATTGCTTTGAACAAGGCATTCCAGTCGCAGCTATTTGTGATGCCACTACTTTCTTAGGTGATCATGGATTTTTGGATCATTATGCACACACTGGAAATTCATTGCCGTACTTAAAAGAAGGAGCACCTAACTATCGAGGTGATGAAAAATATGTTGCTGCGCAATCCGTTCTTGACGGCGGCCTTATCACAGCTAATGGAAGTGGAGCAATCGAATTTTCAAGAGATATCTTACATAAATTGGGTGTTTTAGAAGGGAAAGACTTAGAAGAGTGGTATGATTTATTTAAAAAAGGATTTATCAGGAATTAAGATGTCAAAGAGCGAAATACGTCTTGCGAATGGGAGAGAGACGGTTCAGGTCGATATCTGATAGTAGGATATCGACCTGTCACCACTTACGGTGTGATCTTCGCATATATACAGGTATCACATAAGGTACTACCGTCCGCAGAGGGTGTATCCTTTCTAAGGGTACCTTCTAATACAAAATTCAACTTCTTTGCAATGGCTCTACTCTTGATATTATTTGGATCGCATCTGATTTCCACGCGCTGGGCTTTCAGTTCTGTGAAGGCAAAGTTGGTGATCCCAACTACAGCCTCAGTGGTATAACCTTTTCCCGTAAAGCGCGTATCTGTCCAGTATCCAATTTCAAATTTGGGTACGTCCCAATTGATGCGATGGAGCCCAGATGAGCAAACAAATTGACCTGTATCTTTATGGAAAACAAGGAATCTGAGGTCTTCTCTTTGTAAAAATTTGATGTGAGCTTCACGAATATTTATTTCTGTCTTCTGTTCACTTTGTTCACCATGGGCAAACGGCAGCCAAGGTTTTAACTCATTTAGTGAGGCTGTCAGGGCATGGTAGACCGCTTTCCCGTCACCAGGCTTTGGCATCCTGATTAACAATCGTTCCGTTTCAAATTCATGAGGGAAGTCCAGTAGGATCGGATTCATTGTAGCGCTCCTTAGGGTTAGATTTTTTATAGGTATACTATGAATAAACTTTTGAAGTCGGTAGCAGACTTATAGTCCGATCGGATATCTACCACATAATATTTGAAATATGATAACATAAAATTATATTTTTTATCAATATTAAAATTAAGGTGGAATGATCATATGGCTACCAGGAGGTCCATGCTTAGAAGTTTGTTTTTTAATGATTATGGACAAGGAAAAGGATGCTCCAAAATGGGTAAGTGTATTTTGAGCGGATATGCCTTCCTTCCAGCCATAATTTAGCGTAGTCTGCCAAGCGTGTTTATCCTCAATGTTACTTATCAATGAAGGATTAAATTGTCCTTCCTAGGCTAGGAAGTCTTTTCTTATGAGGTGGGCTTAGTCCCCGACTTCTATAATAGGGATTTCTTAATCAAAGGAAGGAACGGGTATGATTTACGCTATGATCAGGTAAAACCAATCGCGAGATTTCGAGTGTAGGAGTGGGAAGATGAGTGTACATTTAAATCATAAACAAGAACGTGTCATTTCATTAACAGAACACTTTGTAAAAAATGAACTTTATTATGATAACACTGGGCATGATTGGTGGCACATTTCTAGGGTAACAAATATCGCAAAGAAAATAGCTATAATTGAAAATGCAGATGTTTTTATATGCATCATAGCCTCTCTTCTGCATGATATAGCTGATGAGAAAATAAGTGGAGATGAAGAGATTGGATTATATAGAGTGGAACATTGGTTGAAGAAAAATGAGGTTTTAAATGGGGATATTGCTCATATTTTAGAGATTATTTCCACGATGTCCTATAAAGGAGGAACAAATAAATGTACGATGTCAACATTAGAAGGGAAAATTGTTCAGGATGCCGATCGATTAGATGCAATTGGAGCAATTGGAATTTCACGTGTAATGTGTTATTCAGCTGTAAAACAAAGACCCATTCATCACCCCGAACTTACACCTAGAACGGTTATTACATTAGACGATTATCGAAATTCGGGTACAGCAATCATGCATTTCTACGAGAAATTATTGAAGCTAAAAGATCTTATGAATACTGATTATGCAAAGCAATTAGCAGCAGGAAGACATGAA
This sequence comes from Polycladospora coralii, assembly GCF_014773435.2. Taxonomy (GTDB): domain Bacteria; phylum Bacillota; class Bacilli; order Thermoactinomycetales; family Thermoactinomycetaceae; genus Polycladospora; species Polycladospora coralii. Next base: position 708,698 of record NZ_JACXAG020000002.1, read on the forward strand.
GTACTAGAAAAATATCTAGAACAATTTCTTTATGAATGGGACGGAATAAAGTGAATTCACACGATCAAAAGCCGAGCGTCAATTTAAGACGGACGCTTGGTAAAAGCGATATCAAGATGAACTTGCAAAAGGTATCGCTCGATTATTGAAATCGTAATGTATGGGTAGAAATGCACCACGAAGGAAGCGCTCTTTCTTTTTCGGTCAAATTGACTTAAGATCAATCTAGAAAATCATCTAATCGATTGTGAGGAATTTCATATATGAATAAAATGAAAAAAGGGTTGAAGCTACTAGGACTCGTACTATTCTCTTTCTTTTTCTTTTTAGCAGGCGTGTTTCACTTTATCGAAGTACAAGGATTTGCCAACATGATCCCTGATTTTATTCCATTCAGAGTAGAACTTGTGTATATGACGGGGATCATTGAATTTATATTAGCTGTTTTCTTACTCATTCCTAAGACTCGTGAAACAACTGGGATGATCACCGCCATTTACTTAATACTCATTTTTCCTGCAAATATTTATGCGGCTGTTAAAGGGATTCCCGCTCCTGGACAAGAAGAAGCGAATCAAACCCTTCTTTGGGTGAGATTATTATTTCAGCCGCTCATGATCTGGTGGGTATGGGCAGTAAGTAAAAGTGAACAGAAGGATCGGACCGTGTAGGTGTCTGACCCTTTTGTTCTTATGCGATTAAATTTCTAAATATTTTGAATGAGAACCATTCAGAAATATTTTTGTTCAAAAAAACACAAGAAGGACACAAGTTATTTGTAAACTGTCGTAGTAGCAAACGAGATAAATGAAGGAAGGAAGTCGTTTGATGCTAAAAAAAGTCTTATCCTTTATCCTTATATCCAGCATTGTATGGGCTGGATTAATAGGGATTTCAACACTGGAAAGGAATTCGGCAGCTTACCAGGATGGCCAGAAAGGGTTGTATGCTTATTATACTAGAACTGAATTCAATGAGCACAGCAAACAAATATCAGGCGATCATGCTGATATTATCGTTAATTTAGATGACAAAGGTCAGTTTGTCTTTTCGAGAAAGTATAGCTATCGTCCTACATGGGTTACCAGTAATCAAGAAGAAGTTGTTGATCACTTAGCAAGCATAAAGGGGGACGGACCGGCAGAGAAAAACTTTGATAAACGGTCTACATATAGTTATGCACGTATTATTGAACAATCAAATGAGCAAGTAGTCATTCATTGGCGATATTTTCCTGATTTTAACAAACTGGATCCTACGGGTGTGGTGCATGAAATCTACACAATCAAGCGTAATGGTATCGTTATACGAGAGTTTAAAAAGGGAACGGAAAAAGTAGAAGATTGGGATGATCCGAAGAATAAGATCGTACAAACATTTCGGTTGACTGCTAAGGGTATCCGTAATATTGACAAACAAGAAAGCAGTTATTCTGCCAAAGCTGAACCTGTTAAGGGGAATCCAGTTTTATCTCCAAGCAAGGAAAGTCCTGTAGCTTGGTGGAAATTTGATGAAGGTGAGGGAAATCAGGTTACGGAAGTGCACAGTGATCGGAAAACAACCATCGCTGGGCATACGAGTTTATGGAAAAAAGGCATTTCGGGAATGGCATTAGGTTTTGATGGATATTACGCGAATATTAATATTCAAGGTCAAGATACGCCACAAATAAAAGAAAATTTCACCATAGACACATGGGTAGTTCTAGGTGCTTATCCGTGGGATAAAGCTCCTATTATTCATCAGTCCACTCATTTTGGTGAAGAGGGTTATTATCTAGGATTCAATGAACAGGGTCAAATCACTTTTACCGTCAATGGTCAAGAAATTGTAACTAACAATCCAGTTAACCGTAATCAATGGCTTCATATCGTTGGAACTTATGGAGAAGGGAGCATGGAAATTTACCTGAATGGCGTGCAAGAAGCGAAGCGATCTGTTTTTGGGGAAGTAGATATACCATATGAAAAACCACTTCGAATTGGTCTAAATACAGAAGCGTTAAGTGCAACTGCTCCTGTGCGAGAAGAGCAAAACTATCCTACTTTGTTCGGATTAGAGGGTTTAATTGATGAGGTCAAGATTTATAATAAAAAATTATCTGCTGCAACAATCACAAGTACATTTAATCGTATAAAGCCAGGTGACGCAATAACGAAGAACCCTGACATCCAAAAGCGCATACTTCCTGGAGAACCTGGAGCAGGGGCCAAATTTGGCGCCACCTATAAAAGATTAAAGTATCACGATTTATGGGATAACATGTGGCGAGTTGATCCTTATAGTGATGTAATTGTAAAATTCGACAAGCTACCTACAAATTATGTGTATTGGCGAGGCACCTCTTATGGCGTGAATATGGTAACTGAAAATAATTTGTGGATGTCAGACCAAAGTGTAGAACTAGCAAATGCAAATGCCACACCAGGTAAACCATCATTAGCAGAGCATATGTCAGATAAGGAAGCACGTTATTCTCATGTTCGTGTTTTAGAAAATACCGATGCACGTGTTGTCATTCATTGGCGTTATGCGGTGAATGATGTGTTCTTCAATCAGGCGTTTGAAACTGATTTTGTGGACGAGTACCACACCATTTATCCAGATGGAACTTTATTTCGAAGTTTGGAGTATTGGGGCTTTTCAGATCACATGAAAGAGGAAGATGTGGATTTACTCATAGAAGGGGATTTACAACCATTGACACCTGCTGATAAATTACCATCCGATATTATAAATGAGCAGGCGCTATCTATTGCAAACATAGATGGAACGAAAAAAGATCTGATTTATGATGGGTCTCAATTCAAAGAAGACGGAGAGTACTTAGGCGAAATCTTAATGGCTAATTTCAAATCTAATTGGAAGATCTTCACGGCATTTCAGGCAGGAGGGAACGGTGGACCATGGGGCAAAGAAGAGCAATCACCTCACTCCAACAATATGTTTACGGGACCATGGAACCATTGGCCAGTTGCGCGCATTGTTTCAGATGGAAGATATGCTTTTGATGGAGATGGACGCGTTAATCACTTTGCATTATCCACAAGTGAAGGGCATTCCGCCTTTATGTATGGGTTTTCCAATCAGTTTAATAAAACGAAGCAGGATATAACTGATCTTATTCCAATTGTGAAAGCATGGCGGCAAAGTCCGGAACTAACGAATTTACAGGGTGGAATAGATGAGGATTATGATGGTGAGCAGCGAGATTATAACTTGGTGATGCATGAAGATTCGCTGAACTTTACTTTAAATGGTTCTGTGGAAAATCCGATTCATAATCCGGCATTTGAAATTTTGAATTGGAACAGTGACCATAAGGCAGAACTTTTTATGGATACGAAAAGAGTGCGTAACTTTCGGCAAGGAATTGTACGTGATACAGATGGCGTACAAAAACTAATCCTTTATCTGCCATTGGATACCCAAGATAAAATGAACCTAGAAATTCGAAAAGTAAAGTAGAAAACAATTTAAGTGAAATCAAAAGGGATTGCATGAATTAGAGAGGTTGGATATATTTTGCTAAAAAGAATTATTAAACACACAATTGAAAGAGAAGCGAGTCACTTCATGAGTAAAGCATTAAGGTCTATGTTTAGGAAGATATTTAGGAGGAAAAGATGAATGAATCCTTTTAACACACATTTGTAAGTCGCGATAACCCTATATAAAGAAAGCACTGTGATCTGACATGGAAGTTTACAATTTTGTAAGCTTCCTATTTTTATGTAGGCGTACTTGGCAAGCAAGCTTTGCTATACATATAGCAGTTACGATACGACAGTGGGGTACGTGGGCTATCTCATTCAATCGATTTATTCTGTTTAGCTCACTCATTTAAAAATGGTTTAGCCTATTTCAAGCGTGTTGATTTGCATAATTTGTCCATTTTAGCGTCGTGTATTTTGCTCTCCATGCACTTTCGCCTTGCAAAGTAGTTGAAAAGACCGCTCCGCCAAAACTCCCTATCGGTCAAACAGGTTGTCCGCTTCTTCCTTCAGGTTTTGGCTTCGCTAGGTACGGCTCAAAGGCATTTCCGCTCAAAATACACTTCCTAGATTTGGATAATTAACATTACTGAGCCTATTTATATAAATAGAAGTAAATAATAAAAGCTTCATCAAATATACAATCAAATAAAAAAATAAAAAAACATTTATATAAATGGGGAGAATGATTTTTATTAAGTATAATAGGTTTAGCAATATCAATATAAAGCAGCACTGACCGAACTTAAGAATAAAAATAAGTTGAAAATAAAAATTATTTTTTATGTAAAATGGAGCATTTGCAAGATTGGACAAGGTATTTATGCATTATGAGTTGTTTTTATTCAATTTTAAACTTTTACAATACAAACGAAATGGTTTACATTGAAATGGATCAAAGTATTATGAATTATATTAAAATACCATCAGCTGAATGAAAAAAGGAGAGGATAAAATGAATTATGTAAAACCTGAAGTTGTGATGAATCAAGAGCTGAGTATAAACGAGGCAATTGAATGGGCAATTGTAGCGATTGTAGCGATTGTAGCGGTTGGAGGAGTTGCGGCTTACTGTATTTCAAAAGGTGGGAGCTTTGAAGGTGGATTTGATTGGGATGATCAATCGATGTTGTTAGGTTGTGGATTCGGTTCATAATTTGATCGTACTATAATTTGTTCTAAAAAATATTTAGCTGGTGGTATTTTAATACGAAAAGTTCATGAGAAAAAGGTGAAAGTATTGCAAAGGGTTGTACTTGAAGTGTCCAAGCTATCTAAATCGTTTCAACAAACAAAAGTAGTTGATCAACTCTCTTTTTCAATACAAGAAGGTGAAATATTTGGTTTGTTAGGGCCGAATGGTTCAGGTAAAACCACTACGATTCGTATGATGACAGGTCATGTGTATCCGGATGAAGGAGACATAACCATTGCGGGTATAGATGTGATGCATGACTCACTCGCTATAAAAAAAGTAACCGGTATTGTTCCCGATTCGGACGAGTTGATTGAAGATTTAACGGCATGGGAATTTTTATCGTTTATTGCTGCTATTAGGTCGATCCCTAAAAATATCGCTACGGAGCGGTCTTCTGAGTGGCTAACACTATTCGATTTATATGCGCATCGTGATCGCCCACTCCATTCATTCTCACACGGAATGCGTAAGAAGGTGCAGTTCATTGCAGCGGTGTTACACACGCCCAAACTGATTATTCTAGATGAACCGACTACCGGTTTAGATCCGGATATGGTGATCATGATGAAACAGGTGTTATTAAAGCTAAAAGCAAAAGGAAGTGCGATATTTTTATCTACACATCACCTCGATTTTGCACAAGAAATTTGTGATCATGTTTGTCTCATTAAGAAAGGAGTGACAGTAGCTAAAGGAAGTCTTGCTTTTGTTTTGAAAAAAAGCAAGTCAATTCGACTGGAGGATGCTTATATCTATTTCACTGAACGAGAAGATAGGGAGGATCAGATTGATGCACTCTTGGGTCATTGGTAGGATGATTCTTCGAACATGGATGAACAGATGGTGGGCGGTGACCAAGCAGTCACCTGTATTTGGTATTTTACCCGTACTCATTTTTTTAAGTCTCATGGGAATTTTTCTTTATATGTATGATTTATCCCAAGATGGGCTGATGGAGATGCTAGGTGTAATGGAATTGGAAGCAATTTTTCCATTACTTCAAAATTTTGCGCTTTTTTCTTTTATTGTTGTTATGGTTGGTCTTATCCTGCTATGGCAATGGGTAACCAATAGTGGCGTACTAAACCGATTTATGGAAACATTGCCCGTTTTCAAAAGGAGTTGGGCGGTCGGCCATCTCATCCCAGTGATGGTACTATTAATTAGTATATTTATTTGCTTGCTGTTTCCTACATTGCTTACGTTATTAAAGCCCTTCTCTTTCTCAGTGTCTAAATGGATATTTATAATGGGTTCATTTATAATGCTACTTCTTCTTGCCGTTTTGTTGGGTCTCATCTGGCAACAAATGATTCATCTCGTCACCAGATGGATACTAAAAAATAGATCGGCTAATACACATCGGATTTTTCATAGCTTTTTGTTTCTTTTTTCAATCATGATTGTTGTAGGAGGGATCACTCAGCTTTATCAGAAGCAGATACTTCCATATACGTACTTACCTAGCTATGTATTTAAGGAAATTGTATATTCACTTTATATAGATCGTGGAGATGCTTTTATACAAATGAGCGGGTTGTTGTTTAGCTTATTCGTGAGTGGACTTATGCTTTATTGGCTATTTCAGAGAGAGCGAGAATGGGAGCCTGATGATACCAATCGCTGGATTCCGTTAAAGGATCTTCCATTTGGACAACAACAATGGTTAAGTATCACTTCATTAGAATTAAAGCGAATTGCTCGTGATTATGAGACGCATTTATACACAATGATTTTTCTCTTATTCTTTATTACGATCGGTCAGTTAATTCCATTGGCGGAAGATATAATGGAACCCATATATCGAAGTTTATACGGTAAAGCGATTTTTTACGGGCTTCCGTTTATTTTAAGTGTTTATCCATTAACTTCAAGAAATAAAAATAAGGAAATGAGATCCGTTTATTATACCTTACCGCTACACTTATCAAAATTCACATGGGGGAAGATATTCGTGTATGGCATGATTTTCCCAATCATCTCTACTTTACTCATGCTGTGTATGCTCCTCTTTTTCCAACAAAGCTTCCCAAGTCTTTCCATGTTAATTGAAAGTTATGTCTATTCAACCGTGATGTACACAGTTGCTTACTCAGTAGGTGTACTTTTCCCTGGAAATCAAACATTTGTATCCACTTTGGTGATGAATCTGCTATATGTAACGATTAGTTTACCGGTCGTCTTTCTCATGCAATACCTTGTTCAGACACTTTCAATGCCTTGGCTAATTTTAGAAGTCGTATTTATGTTAATTTTACTTGTGTTACTAACTACTCAATTGGAAAAAAGGCGGGTGATGATCAATTGATTCGCTATGATTCTATTCCATATTGGCCAGAAGATGTTTACTTAGATTCAAATGGGCTTAAAGATGAAACGCTCGATACCCTTTCTCCTATGAATGAAATTAGCTACATCATGCTAAAAGAGATTGATCATCAAAAAAATATAGGCCAAATTGCTGAGATCGTTTGTAACCGATATGATTGGCCTCTTGAACAAGTAAAACCGGATGTGTTGGAGCTGATCCATCAATTAAATCAAGGGTATTTGATCAATATTCAGTCACCTCGTTCCATGAAACAAAAGGTGCGTGATCGTTTCATATCCCTACTCTATTTCCTGCGGACTTTTCAGGGGACTAGATGGAATATACGTAAGCGTATTGGGCTTGATAAAAATCGGAGTTTCTGGAAATTGTTCTGGCAAATTGCCATTTCCGTTTCTCGTGTTATGGTGATGCATGTTTTTCTTCTTTCGATTGTGCTCTACTTCATTTTTACGTTCTTGCAGTTCCCTGCGATGGTGGGAGCGATTATTTTTTTTATAGGTCTTATCTCGGGCTTTATTTTACATGAATATGGTCATGTAGCTACTTTTTATCTACTGGCCTCGCGAAATCAGCATGCTTTTTTTGCATTAAAGCGAGGTACATTTCAAGTGATCAAAAAAGAATTGGATGCAAAAAAAGAGTGCTGGGTAACTTTAATGGGCCCCTTACTACCTACTATTGTAGGCGGGATCATGTTTTGTATTTTGTTTGCCGTAGGTGATATACCGAACTGGATATCTTGGATGGCGTCTGGATTATTTACTTTTCATCTTGTTTGGCTACTTCCAATTTTTGTAGATGGAAAAAAACTATGGAGCTTGTTGCGGATGAAGCCAGAGAAAAAACTGGAAAAAGGAAAGGGGGAAAAGACGGCATGAAAAAGAAGGTTCCCATTGTAGCTTTTTTGTCAGGTACAATGCTTTTGTTCTTCTTAATGCTTATTCTCTTTTTTATCTACGGCTCCATTGGAAGCATGCAAGGGTGGCCCCCACTAAATTTATCCTTGTTTAATGAAATGACGATTTTTAAATCGATCGTTTCGGAGAATGGCTCTTTTCAATTGGCGTTTGGTCCTGGAATTTTACTTATATCTTTAGCCGGTGGTATGCTAAATGCACTACTTGCTTTGTGGTTAAACCCTAAATAGATCAGCGTGAAGGAGGTACCTAGTGGAAAAGCCATCGGTGAACGTTATTGAGAATCGTGGTTGGCTTATATTTTCATAAGATCCATAAAATTACTTCAATAAATGACTTGACTTTCCTATTTTTTAGTCGTATAATACAAAGCAAATATGGAAGATAGAAGCGATGCGGAAGACAAACCTTGTGATCTCCCTGTGGAGCAGAGAAGTACGTCTAGGCTGAAAACGTACACACATAGAGGATAAGGTACCACTCTCTAAGCTATCATCTGGGATTGCGATGTAGCATGAAAAGATGATCGTCGGTGTGCGTTATACACAACGAAGGATATTTGCTACGCGTATGCGTGCGATATTAAACGTAGGGTGGAACCACGGGTCAAGCGCACTCGTCCCTCATTTGAGGGATGGTGTGCTTTTTGTCGTTCCCATGAATAATGTGAGGTGGATAACCATGGCAGATCAGATTAAAATTCGTCTAAAAGATGGAAACGAACTTTCATTTGATAAGGGGATAACCGCATTTGATGTGGCGCAATCTTTATCAAAAAGTTTGGCCAAAAGTGCAGTCGCTGCAAAATGGGATGGTGAACTAGTCGATCTATCTCGTCCAATAGAAAAAGATGTAGCACTTGAGATCGTAGCGGCAAAAGATGCAGATGGCTTGTATCCGATGCGGCATACTGCCGCACATGTGATGGCTCAAGCGGTTGCGCGTCTTTATCCGGAAACCAAATTTGCAATAGGCCCTGTAATTGAAAATGGATTTTATTACGATTTTGCAGATCGTGCATTTACACCAGAAGACTTACCTAAGATTGAAAAAGAAATGAAAAAGATCATCAAAGAAAACCTCAAGTTAGAAAGATTCGTGATGCCGAGAGAGGAAGCACTTGCCTTCTTTAAAGAGCGCAACGACCGTTTTAAAGTGGAATTGATTGAAGATTTACCTGCTGATGAAGAAATTACCGTATATCGCCAAGGTGAATTTGTAGATCTTTGTCGTGGTCCACATCTGCCTTCAACTGGGAAGGTGAAAGTGTATAAATTGATGTCAATTGCGGGTGCATACTGGCGTGGCGATTCAAATCGTGAGATGCTCACCCGGATTTATGGTGTTGCATTTAATCAAAAAGAAGAGCTTGATGCGCATTTGAAAATGCTGGAAGAAGCAAAGCAACGCGATCATCGCAAATTAGGGAAAGAGCTTGACATTTTCATGCTATCACAAGAAGTAGGACAAGGGTTGCCGCTTTGGTTACCTAAAGGAGCCAAAATTCGTCGTATCATTGAACGCTACATTGTGGATTTGGAAGAGAAAATGGGTTATGAGCATGTATATACGCCGCATTTAGCTAATGTCGACTTATATAAAACTTCTGGTCACTGGGAGCATTACTCAGAGGATATGTACCCCTCGATGAAGATTGACCAAGAAGAATTGGTACTTCGTCCGATGAACTGTCCCCATCATATGATGGTTTTTAAATCGGATATTAAAAGTTATCGTGACTTACCGGTTCGGATTGCAGAATTAGGAATGATGCATCGCTATGAGATGTCAGGTGCACTGGCTGGCTTACAACGTGTACGAGTGATGACGCTAAATGATGCACATATCTTCTGTCGCCCAGATCAAATTAAAGAAGAGTTTTCACGGGCGGTACGCCTTATTGAACAAGTATATCAAGATTTTGGGATTACCGATTACTATCATCGTTTATCTTATCGGGATCCAGAGAATACCGAAAAATATATTCAAGATGATGCCATGTGGGAGCATTCACAACGCATGTTAAAAGAGACCATGGATGATATGGGGCTAGATTATGTAGAAGCACCAGGTGAAGCAGCCTTTTATGGTCCTAAATTAGATGTCCAAGTGAAAACTGCACTAGGTAAAGATGAAACCTTATCAACCGTGCAACTCGATTTCCAATTGCCAAGCCGCTTTGAACTCGATTACACTGGGGAAGATGGGAACAAGCACCGTCCAGTCGTGATCCACCGTGGTATTGTAGGAACTATGGAACGCTTCGTAGCCTTTTTAATTGAGCAATATAAAGGCGCTTTCCCTGCTTGGTTAGCTCCTATCCAAGCGCGCATCTTAACCGTAAGTAACACTTTTGACGACTATGGTCGGGAAGTGATGGATCAGCTCGTAGCCGCTGGCATTCGTGTAGAATTAGATAACAGCGATGAAACCCTCGGTTATAAGATTCGGAAGTCGCAAACGGAAAAGATTCCCTATACCATCGTGGTAGGAGAGAAAGAACAAGCAAATCAAAGCCTAAGCATCAGACGTTATGGTGAAGGCGACTTAGGAGCATTCTCAATCGAAGCATTTTGTTCTCGTCTCTTGGAAGAAATTGAAAACAAAGCATTATTGGTTAAATCAACCTAAAAACAGACTGCCGCTGGCTGCGGCAGTCTGTTTTTGCGATGCAAATTAAGCGATTCGTTCGGTTATCCTATTAGAATAGAGATCTGCTTTATTTATATGTTTAGGTTGGTATCAAACGAATGAAATACCTATTTTTGCATACTCACCAAGTCTGGATCATTGCTATCGAATATCTAAATGATGGACTGGTTCATTTCGATCCATATAAACAGAGAAATCTCGAACACTATTCCTCATTTGCTGAAAGGTACAAAAGCCTACTGCGTATAACGTTATGATAAAGCATTTTTTGGTGCTAGAACATGTAGTGGACATAGTTGCATGTTTAATCAGATTATATAGAAGTATTGCGGGGATACTGAAGTATATTGAGATAATAGTGGAAACGAAGGTGAAAAAATGTGTGGACGGTTTACTTTGTATACTCCAAAACCTACGTTACAGGATAGATTTCAATTTGAGCTGATGGATGATGTAAGCACACGGTATAATATTGCTCCTAGTCAATTGATTTTGTCTGTTGTAAATGATCATGGCAAGAGAAAAGGTGTTTTCTTGCGTTGGGGATTAATTCCATCTTGGGCGAAAGATCAGAAAATCGGCTACAAAATGATTAATGCACGTGCTGAAACGGTTGATGAAAAGCCGAGTTATCGAAGATTACTCGCAAGGAAGCGCTGTTTGATCTTAGCAAACGGCTTTTATGAGTGGAAGAAGACAGATAACGGAAAACAGCCGTATCTCATTGGACTAAAATCAGGAAAGCCATTTGCTTTCTGTGGTTTGTGGGATCAGTGGCAAGCGAAAGAGTATGGAGATATCATTTATTCCTGCACAATCATTACAACCAAGCCTAATGGTCTTATGAAGCCAATCCATGGACGCATGCCCAGTATACTTCAAAGAGACGATGAAGAGACTTGGTTGGATCCGAATATATCAGATTCTGCATACCTGAAATCACTTTTACATCCTTATTCAGATGATGACATGACTGCTGTACCGGTCTCAACCCTTGTAAATTCACCCCGAAATGATACAGCGGAATGTCTTAATCCAATCTCAATGTAAAAAGAGGGATGTAAAAGGATCACGAAGTGGAGAGACGGGCTATTCAGTTAGGCCTACAATAGTATGCGAATAAATGGATCATACATTTTGAAGATTTAAAAGATCCTATGCGTTAAATGGGGAATTTTCAAACTTGATCGTTCCTCAAGAGCAACCTTTTATCATTGCTGACAGAGAGCTGCGGGTACAACTAGGTATGAAAGAGGAGGGCCTGAAGTGAGTATTTATTTCTATAAAATTCACGACGACTTTGGATGCTTCTCTCATTTTTCACCCCATGGATTTGAGCTTGATGGTCAGTATTGGAAAACAAGGGAACATTACTTTCAATGTCAAAAGTATGCGGGAGAGTCCGATGATCGCTGCACGTCTTGGACCAATACGAAGCGATTGCCGTATAGGCTAAATTTAAAGCACATCAAGAAGTTAGAGAAATACTACTCTCTACTGGTGAAAAAGTAATTATTGAAGATACAACAAATGATTACTACTGGGGAAATGGCAAAAATATGCTCGGTATAATCTTAATGGAAACAAGAATGAGATTACCAATGGACGAGGGAGAATAAAAAGAGTGGCTCCCTCGTCTGCCGTTCACGTTCATCTGGAGAGGTGAGCTAGAGATTATCATACTTACAAAGATATACATTCATTTTAAAAATAATTTACTGGTTATTCTTAATATAGTCATTTAAAAGATCATTTTACATCTCCTTTATGTTATTAATATTTTTATTGTTTTAAAAAATAATATTCAACAAATAACCTTTATGCTATTATGATCATATTGCTGTTGATAATAGCACAAAGGAGATGACAAAATGCAAAGCAGAAAAAAATTGTACAAAATATCCATCCTATTTCTAAGTTTCTTTATCACACTCTCTTTTAATACGTTTAATCTAGTAGAGGCTAATGCACAGGCTAAACTAACATCACTGACATTCTATCAAAATGGTGATTCTATTCATGAGGGACAAGCCCCAACTGTAGCCATTACGGAAAGCAATCAGGTGATTGTACTTTCACAGGAAAATAATCAAATCTACTATGCTTTTGGTGTAATCGATGAAAGTAGGAATTCAATTTCATGGAAAAGTAAACACGCTCGTTTAGGTGAGGGAGAAAATCCGAGTATTACACTAACCAATGATGGATATGTGGTAGCGACATATAGTAAATCAGGCGAATTGTATGCACGTACTGCTTCCATACATGCCACTTATTTAAATTGGAGTAGATCTGAACGTAATTATGGATCTGGTGAGAACCCGTCCGTTGCATTTACAGGTGCCAATAATTATGAATTGATGTTTTTGTATGAAAAGGATAACGGTTACTTAGGACAAGCATTTGCTCAATATAGAGGAAACGGATCTATTTATTACGTATCCAATCCAATATGGCCTCAATTAAAAGGATCTAGTCCTGATTTGACGATGACATCGGACGGTTTAGTTTTATTTAGTGGCTCTCGTAATTTTCGTGGGCCGACAAGGCAGTATGCCTTTGGTCAAGTCGATGGAGATTCCATCTCGGTGACGCAAATCAGCGATGAAGATAGTCATTTTTTTAAGCCTCAGTCCAGTATTGTCATAAAGGATAACGGCTTATTCATTGAGTTTTTCCAAAATCGAAATAATATGGACTACCTTGAATATAAAATTGGACAACTTAGCGGTTCCTCCATTCAGTGGCTCAATACGGGAGGAAATAACCTGATGAAAAAAGGCGTACAACCCGATGTTGCGATAAATAATCAGTATGTCATCCAAGTTCATAAGTACTTCTCTTCTGATAATATTAGATATAACCTGTATCAGCTCAATCAGTAGGCGCTAATGTAAAACACGTAATACACTCAAAAAGCACTATTCTTCTAATTATGCGATTAGCTGGGATAGTGTTTTTTTATGTTTTCATGAATGCAGATTATATTACAAGCCTTTTCTTATTGAATTGGAAGACAAGGGGGTGTTTAATATGTTAGCATCATAGTTAAAAACGTTGACTACTCATCCTCCAAAGAAAAACCAATTGGAATGGACTAGGGACTGAAAACGTTAGCAACACTAGGTAATGGAAAAACATATAAAAGCATCAATAAACTTGAACGATTGAAACGAATGGAGAAACGTTTTATAAGGTTGCAAAGAAACGTATCCCGCAAACACCAGATGAATAAGGAGGGAAACCGTTATCGAAAAACAAGCAACCTTATAAAACTAGAAAAGAGATTATATAAATTGAGAGCAAGAATAGATCGAAACCGGACACGCTGAATCAGGATGAAAACATAAATTCCCCCCTAAGTTTTATAAGTATTTCGTAACGGTGCTAAGATGTGGTATGTTCAGCAGGCACTTCATCAGTTAGAAGTAGCTGTACGATCGGTAGAACAAGTAATGGATCAGATTTTACAATCTGATCTGGATAGACATCACTCATTGCGAAAGCTACTGGTTCATTTAGTGCAAATTCCAAGTGCGGATTGCCTCATTTTAAATGAGGCGACTGAGAAAGCAATGAAGCATTATTACCAAAAAAATCAACCGACCACAAAAGTAGAGATGCAGCGCATGTTAAGGCAAGGCTTTGAACATTTACAACAACACTTTCAAAGTTATTCTGAACACGAACTACAAACCAAAACTATGTCACACTGGGGTGTTTGTTATAGTCGGTTTGAGTGGTTATTGCAAATCGTAGCACACTTTTACCATCATCGGGGTCAGATGATCTCCCTGCTCAAAGAGCTTCCTATGCATGTAGATGGGAGGTGGTTTGAATGACCTCACGCATACATCCGTTTAATACGTCTCAGTTTATGGATAGAAGGGGGCTGTTGATAAGCTTCCCAAGCGATGATAGGAGATTCCACCTTAATGCTTTGGCATAGTGCATCAATATTTGTTTGAATTTTTTGTTGCAACTTAACTGGGTCCGGATTGGATGACTGAATGTGTATTTCTAAATGACCGAGCCGATGTTGGATAACTTGATAGGCTGTAATTTGTTCATCGGCAGTGATGAGAGCACGACGGATGAAGTCGGGGAAGACTGGGATGGGTGTATCCGTGTCCAACCCTTTAAAATAAAGTAGGTCATCTTGTCTGCCTTCAATTTGTTCAATAGCCAGGTGGAGAGAGCCACAAGGGCATGGGTCGGCACGTTCTGTTAAGATATCATTCAGATCGTATCGAATAATAGGCTGTGTATAACGTGAAAAATCAGTAATAATGGGTGTGAATTTACGCAGACGTTTATCTAAGAAATTTTTTTGTACGACAAGTAAATCTTCATTGATATGTAGTGTGCCATGTGCACATGTCGTAGCGATAAAACCTTCTGTACATTGATATACTTGATGGACGATCGTGCCAAACGCTCGCCGAATCACCCTTTCATCTAAGGGATCGAGTACTTCGGCTACCGAAATCACCTTTTCAGGTTGTAACTGAATCGAACCTGCTAACTGGGCTTCGGCGATAAATCGAAGCATGGAAGGGGGTGCAATCAGAGAAGTAGGCTGAAAGTGATTTAATTCTTTTAGATTTTGGATAAGTGGTGTAAGGAGGTCAAAGAAACGAAACGTAATGCGACCATGTGCAACACTGTTATATAGATTGCTATTGGCACGCAGAAAAAAAGCGATGCGATGCTTCCCAAAGATGGAACGGGGAAGCACTTTAGCTAGAATACTACCGGCCCACATCATCCGCTCTTTTTCGCTCACTAAAAAAAGGCCCCGATTTCCACTGGTTCCCGATGATAATCCAATCGTTGTGCGCTTAATCATGGGCGTAAAATTTCGGGTTTGTTCAGCTTGCAAAGCCAGCTTGAAAGCCTCCTTCTTTTTTATCCCGATTGTGTTGAGCGTATCAAAGTGATCCATCATGATGGACTTATTAATAGTAGGAAACGACTGCCACTCTTCGATAGATAGGTGTTCATAATATTTACGATAAAAAGGAGATTGTGGCAAAACTTTCTGGAGAAAGGATTGGACTTGGTGGTCTTGCCATGTAACTAAATCAGTACGTGATGCCCATGATGTGGGTTTGCTCAGCTTGATATATTGAAAAATGAATGGCATAATCGTTCGAAACAATTGCGTCACCTCACAGTTTGTGTGTTCTTCCAATAGGTTTGACAATGGGAAGGAACAATTGTAATTTTAGGTTGTATTTGGGAGAGTTGGTGTACTTTAAATAAGCTATTCCGATAAGGTGTTTTTTTGTTTAAGACATGTGTGATCGGATGTGGATAAATCAGATTCTGATAAGCTTCACTTACCCAACAACTATCTGCGGCTAGGAAAATACGTTTTGTGGATGATGTTCGTATGAAGAAGCCGATTTGCCCGTCTGAATGACCTGGAATCTCTACGGCAACGATACTACCATCATGAAAGACATCATATCCTTTTTCAAAAGGAGCAATGGACTCATCTTGTATCATATTGGCGTTTTCTTCAATGAAGTGGCTTCGCTTTGCGAAATCAGTTGGGAGTAAACCAGGAATAAATCCTTTTCTTATTGCTGCAATGCCCTTTTTATCTGCAATCGATTGATATTCCCTGCGAGATAGATAAAAAGCAGCCTTGGGAAAATCTTTCAGGCCGGCAACATGATCGGGGTGTAGATGAGTAAGTAAGATGAATTGGACGGCTTCGGGTTGATAACCAGATGCGATCACTTGTGCGTATGCGCTTTGTCTCTTGTCAAATTGAACGGGTGTTAGATAGCGCATGATACGGTACGGCATTTTCTGGGTTTCATCAAAAAAATGCTTGGCATAGCCGGTATCAATTAAGATGGGTCCATGTTTAGGATGTTCAATGAGTGAAAAAAGTGCTGGAAAGGTTCGTTTTTGCCATGTACCTGTGGGAATAACCATTTTCTCAGGATGCGTACAAGCACCCCCGTGCATCAATTTCCAGTTTACATATGTCATTATTGAATGTTCCACCACCTGATAAAATCTGCTAAACCCTCTTGAATAGAAATGCGAGGTTGATAGCCTAGTTCGTTTTGGGCTTTAGAGATATCAAGGGTTTGACTTTTCCCTAAAACCCCTACGGTATAGCGTGTTAATAGAGGTTCTTTGTTTTTCTGCAAGCTTTTAGCTAAAACTTCCATACAAGCAGCAATCGTATATGCAGGCAGAAATGAAAAAGAGCGTCCTTGAAAGGGTTGATCTAATAGAGTAAACACGCGTTCCAAGATGTTGATCAGCTTCATCGGTTCACCATTGGTGATGTTATACTTTTCTCCGAGTAAGTGAGGAGGTGCATACATGCATAAAATCAAAGCATCTACCACATTTTCAACATGTGTAATATCGATTACTGCTTGTCCACGATTAATGAGTGGGACCATCCCTTTTTCATTTGCAGTTAACAAACGGGGAAATATTGCTTGATCTCCAGGGCCAAATAAGGCACGTGGGCGAATTGTGATGACTGGAAATCCATCAGTATGTGCTTGATCTATTGCTTGTTCAGCTTGCCATTTGGTCTCAGCATAATGATTTACTTTTTTGGCTGGAAGGGGATCTATCTCCTTAATCTTAAATTGATCTTGATAGCGAAAGTAGATACTAGGTGTAGAAACATGAATAAGCCGTTTTACACCATGTTGTTGACAGCCTTTGATTACATTGTGTGTCCCGATGACATTGCTCTCATAAAATTGTCGGTAGGTCCCCCATGGAGAAGAGAGCGCACCACAATGGACAACCATATCCTGATTTTGGCAGAGGGCGATGATTTTATCGGTATCATGAAGTGATGCGGGTTCAAAGTGAATGCCCTTGGCAATCAAGGCTTTCCCAATTTCTTTATTACGAGCAGTGCCTGTGACCTGTAAGCCCTCACGATGGAGACGAAGGGCTAATTTTTGACCGAGGAATCCGGTAGCACCTGTTATAAGTACTTTCATGTTTTTTCCCCATTCCATTCAATATCCCAAGTAGATGCTTCAAGCATTGAAATCCGTTTGCGTTTACTTGTGGTATATAAATAGATTAACATCCATAGTTGCTGAAAAAAAGGAAGGGGATCCCTCCAGCGAAAAATAATGTCTGGCGTTGTCATCATGGTTTTTAGCCATTCCCTCAATCGGTTTGCGCTGAGACTTGACTGAAAGCCGTATGTTAGCATAGCGAGCGTCAGCATACTAGACTGACTGGAAGGGGGTACAATCGGATTCGTGATTTTTTCAGGGATGAGGAATGCTTGCGCTAATGTTAAATTTGTGAATAAATGTACTCCACTTGTCATTCTGGGATTACACTCGATTGGAATTAATTCTCCCTGAGCGGTTTCAAGCCAATCAAACGCAAATTGTCCGCTTCTATGTGTGCGTGCGAGCCATGATGCAATATATTGTTGAAGTAACGGATGTTGAAGTGGACGAAAATGGATTGTAGCTCCTTTTCCTGCTGTGAATTGGGACGGATAAGCTACGTGTGCCACTAATCTCCCTGCATTTGCGATGCTATAACTACATATTTGCTTCCCAACAATCAGTTCTTGTGCGACCCATGGTTGATTTGTTGAAATCGGTAGCCTTGGCATTTTATCTTGGGGGCCAGTCAGCACATGTGTATGTGCTGAAAAACGCGAATAGACAGGCTTTAAGATTAATTGACTGTTCCAGTGCCACTGATCAATTACTTTTTTTAACTGTAGCTGATCTGAAATGAAAAAAGTTTCGGGCGTGCGTGTGCCAAGTCCTTGAGCTTGCTGAACAAACGCCCATTTATGATGTAGAGGTGCTAACCTTTCAATTGGTTCGGTCCAAACCCGACACAAAGAGGATAGGCGTGAATGATAACGGCTAATGGTAAATACCTCTTCACATGTTGGGAGCAAGAGATCGACCTGTTCATTTTGAATGATCGCTTCTAAGGAACAGATATAGGCTTCAGGTTGCCAGCGAGGTGCAGGTACACGAAAAAACTTTGTCACAGACCGGGATGTCTGGCAAAGGGAAAAGGGTATACTTTCAGCCATTAATACCCGATGACCGGCCCGATGGAACATTCGTGAGACCTCTAAGGTAACAGGTGCACGCCCACCTGTCAGTAAAATGGTTTTTTGCGTTTGTTTAGTAGTCAAGCACAAGTCCCCCAATGGATAAACCTGCAGAAGTGCCAAGTAGTAAGATCCGGTCTCCACGTTTGATTTTTTGCTTTTTAATCGCCTCATATAAACCGATCGCAATGGATGCCGCAATCACATTACCGTGGTTTTGAGCGATTATGAGCATTTGTTCTGGACGAATAGAAAGGCGTTTTTGAATCAACTTCATGGCCATCAAACTAGCTTGATGTGGGATGACTAGTTTCATTTCTTCCATCGTAAGTGGTGCACGATCTTTGCTTTGTGTAAATAGGCGTTTGATAACTCCTTTCATAAGCCTTGCACTCATTCGGAAGATAGCTTCACCTTGCATATCAAATAGAAAATCATCCATGTTTAATTCATCTGGATAGTTCCGAGGATGATTGCGGCTGCCGCCTCCCCGAATTTCAGAAAGTTGTGCACCTTGTGGGAAAGTCTCCATGCGTGAGGTGATGATTTGCGAAGATTCACCTGATTGAGTAGGGCCGATTACGACAGCTGCTGCACCGTCCCCAAATAAAGAACAGCTTTCCTTGTGATTCCAATTGAGCCCTACAGATGCGATCTCAGACGATATGATAAGTACATGTCGATAGCGCCCTGCATGTACTAAATAGGATAGATGATCCAGAGCGGTTACAAAACTTAAGCAAGTTGAATTGATATCAAATGCCGGTATTCCGCAGTGATTGGGGTCTAGTTTTTGGTAAATGAGTGAAGCTGTACTAGGGATCGCTTGTTCAACAGTACCACTAGCGGAAACAATACAGTCTATATCTGATAGGTGAAGGTTTGCATCAGCCAGTGCTTCTGTAGCTGCAATGGCACCCATCTCAGAGGCCGTCTCATCCTCGATGAAATGACGCGTTAAGACTCCTGACTTCTTTGCTACCCAACCTTTCTCAGTGCCAATACGCTTGTCCATATCTTCAGCACGTACGATTTGTTTCGGTAGATATTTGCCAATACCGTAAATACGTACATCACGAGTTGTCATAAAGCTATCCCCTCGTTATTAACTATTTTTAATTGAATAAAATCATTATATCAAAAGAGATATAAAGTAGGTTAAATGAAAATATTTCTACAATCATGAGGATAAGGTGGATGAATCCGGGACAGATTAGGTATTTCGATTAAATCGAATAGTGATAGACAAATGATCTATGCAAACTGTAATGGCACACATATAGTATATAAAGCAACCAAGGTGGGGGAATGAAATGAAAAAGCCAATACTGATTTATGCACACATTCCTAAAACAGGTGGAACAACGATGCGTGGGATCTTGGAAAAAAAATTTGATGAGCTTAACTACTTAAAATACCCAGCAAACAAATCATTAAACGAAATGAAAGCTATTATAACAGATAGAGAGCCAGAGATACAGTGTGTATACGGGCATTGTCGTTTTGGAATTCATCAATATTTTCATAAACCACATACGTATATGACGATGATACGGAAGCCGATCAGCCGATTGATATCTGCTTTTTACTTTATTAAGTCACAAAAAGAGAATGGGTTATACCCATTGGTGAAGAATATGACGATAAGAGAGTTTATCTATCATCAAGATCCTAGAATACAAGTACAAGTGAATAACTTCCAGACACGTTTTTTGTGCGGACATGCAAAACCTACGCTCAAACAAGCCATTAGTCATTTAAAACAACACTTTAGCTTTGTTGGTATTACGGAGTTGTATCCACTATCTGTTTTCTTATTTTGTAAAAAACAAAAGTGGAAATCAGTCGTGTATAAAAGGGAAAATACAACTAAAACGAAGCCAGATATAATCCCACTGGATAAGGATGATTACAAATATTTAATAACTAAAAACCAGAGTGATTACTATCTATATAATCTTTGTAGAAAAAAATTACTCGATCAACAAAAAAAACTAACATACATTGAAAAAAAACAATTAATTCAATACTTAAACGTATATCAGAATAGAAGTAAGAAAGTTACATCAAATAGATGATGTAACTTTCTTACTTTTTAAGAAACAGCCCTTGCAAGTGTAACAGTGTTATGTTACGTTTAAAGTAAGGAGGCGATGAGATGGAAGGCTTCATTTCCAAGAAAGATCTGTTAGAGAAGACAGGTATATCGTATGGACAACTTTATCGATGGAAGCGAAAAAACCTAATTCCGGAAGCGTGGTTCACACGGAAGACTACATATACGGGTCAAGAAACTTATTTTCCCGAAGAGAAAATAATAGAGCGTATTGAAAAAATAAAGCGTCTAAAGGATGATTTATCACTAGATGATTTAGCTCGTTTTTTCTCGCCGAGCTTAGATGAACGTAAATTTTCAAAAGCATTTATCATTGAATATAACATTGTTTCAAAAGAGACGATCGATCAATATATGAACGATGAAGAAATAACAAACGATTCGATTGATCAAATGCTTTCCCTTTATATGATTGAAAAAGCTTTGCAAAGTGGTGAAGTGAGCAAAGAAGAAGCTATCTTATTTTTTGAAATGATCCAAATGCATGCTCATCAGTTTCATCAAATGAATTGTGAATTGTATTTAATTCGAAAAAAAGGGGTATTTACTTGCTTTTTGGTTTCAAGTGATAGCGTACTCTTTTTTGATCGTGATACAAAAGTGCTTTTATGTCTCAATGCTTTAAAATGTATGGAGGAACTGAAGGTTAAAATTCATGAAGCGGAGGCAAAATCATGACGAAGGAAATGTTAAATGACTTGGCTATTTCAGGAAGGGGTAGTGCTACGGGTGGCAAATATAAATCCGTCAAAGTAAACGGTATGGCCAAAATTAGTGGTGATATCCTCTGCGAAAAATTTCGGTGTAATGGTACGAGTGTCGTAGAAGGAGATATGGAAGCGGAAGAGATTCGTGTCAGCGGAAAAAGCACATTTCAAGGAGATATCAAGTCAAACGATTTAAAAGTGGATGGTTCTATTAAATGTATGGGTGGGTTAAGTAGTAGTAGTCATGTCGTGGTAAATGGTTACATGAGCTTTAAGGGTAATATTACGGGAGATCAGATCGATGTAAAAGGTAATATTACAGGCGAAAAAGACGTAGAAGCTGAAAATTTGGTTGTGAATGGAACGTTAGATATTGGAGGACTTGTGAATGCGGGGAACATCGAAATCAGACTTTATGGTGAATGTAGAGCTACCGAAATAGGTGGAGAGAAAATTAAAATTACCCCTAAAGACATGCCATTCAACGTAAATAAGCTTTTTAAATCGCTCTTTCAATATGAAGAAAAGCTGATCGCTCAACTGATAGAAGGAGATGAAATTACAATTAGTCATACACATGCGAAACTTGTACGAGGAAATCAAGTGAAAATTGGGGCGGGTTGTGTGATCGATCGTGTTGAATATAAAGAGAAAATAGAAATTGACGCAAAAGCTGAAGTAAAGGAAGAGATAAAAATCTAGGCAATTAGACAAAGAACCAAAAGCTGGGGGAATGCATAAGGTTTATATATATGGAAGAGGAGGATTGAGAATGGAAAAGAAACAGCCAAAATATCCGATGCCCGCCCCGCCCCCGCCCCCACCAATGGAAATGCCAAGAATGGAACCGCCTATGATGCCACCTATGCAAATGCCACATATCGAGGTGATGATACCTCCTTATATGCATGTTCAACAAGAAGAGCCCTATTTTACGCACTCTCTCTATGATTGGATTGGGAAGTGCATCAAAGTGTCAGTAGGCGGTTGCGGTGATATTAGTGGATACTTAGTAAATGTTTGTCCAGATCATATTACGGTGAAAGATCACTGCGCTACACACCAGATTCGATTACAGTCCATCTGTGCCATATGCTTTGAAAAATAAAATGTTCTTTTAAATACCCTTCTAAAAAAAGCACCTGCAGTAGGTGCTTTTTTTAGAAGCGGACGAAGAGCTGTGTCCATACGGTGCCGTAGGATCCACCTTTTACATATCCAACTCCAATATGTGTATAATTGGGACTCAAGATATTTTTGCGATGCCCTTCACTGTTCATCCAGCTATTTACCACTGATTGTGCCGTTTGTTGTCCCTGTGCAATGTTTTCGCCTGCTGCGCTATAAGACACTTGAAAATGTTTTAACATATCAAATGGCGAGCCATATGTAGGAGATTGATGAGAAAAATAGTTTTGTTCTTTCATATCTTTTGATTTGGTACGTGCGACACTGGATACTTTTGTACTGATTTGAAGTGGTTTTAATCCCATTTTGGCACGCTCTTGGTTGACTAAAGTGACTACTTCTTTTTCAATAGGTAAAACGCTACTTGCTGTACTTGTTTTTGCTTTCGCTTCAGCTTTGGCCTTTGCTTCCGCCTTCGCTTTCGCCTCAGCTTCCGCTTTTGCCTTTGCTTCTGCCTTCGCTTTCGCCTCAGCTTCCGCTTTTGCCTTTGCTTCTGCTTCCGCTTTCGCCTTTGCTTCTGCTTCCGCTTTTGCCTTTGCTTCTGCTTCCGCCTTTGCTTCTGCTTCTGCTTTCGCCTCAGCTTCTGCTTCCGCTTTCGCTTTCGCCTCAGCTTCCGCCTCAGCATTCGACTCCGTTTCAGCTTCAGTTTGTTGTTCAATTGCTGCAGTATCGTGATCTTTCGATTGGTTAACGGTAGATTGTTCGGTGGAGCATCCAATTAATAGCGTTAAAGCACAAAAGATGAGCATGGTATAAAAACGATATTGCATAAAAGATCCCCTTTATTTTAATTTTAATTGTACAAATTAGTACAACATTTTAAGTATAAATGACTAAGGGTATATATAACAATATGATTTGTACATGTGATATTAATAAAAATGATGAATGAAGTGGCTCTACAAAGCGTGAGGAGGGAATGTATGTTAAAAGTTCCCATGTAAATGTAATCGCATAGGAGTTAGGAGGATTAGTTGAAATCTTATCTCGAACACAATATCGAAATGTGCTTGTACCGAAAGGTGACACGGTTCAATTGCGTAATAAAATTGAAGAAATGCTGAATAACCCCCGACTCACGCGAAAAAGAGGATTTAAAATCAAAAACGTGTGGAGTGCGCATTTCATTATAGCCGCTATTATGCAAAAATACACGATTTATTTCAAACTTTCCTTAATTCATGAACCATCGACTGTATGTGATGGTTCATACTAATATTTTTCTGAATAATACACGGTCTTGTCCTTTACCGTCATAGTTACGGTAAACAGGTAACGCATTTTCATCGGTATCAGCAGGGAGGAGTTGGAATCCCAATCGTGTATGAAAGGCGATTGAAGTTTGGTTGATTGGAGAAGTGATACAGCGCACTTCGGTACATCCAAGTGATTGAACCTTGCTGAAAAAAGTGTGATATAATTGGGCAGCTAAACCTTTTTGGCGATATAGAGGATGTACACCCACAAAATGAATATATGCTTGTGTTGGATCGGTTTGAGAACGAAAACCAATCAAAAAAGCGATAATATGCTCGTTTTTTGTCAAGGCATAAGAAGTATCTTGAAAATGTTCAAAAAATAGACGAGGTAATAAATGAGTCATCTCTCGTCCGCCCCACCATTCATTTAATTGTGTAATTATGGGGGTATAGTCATCACTTTGCAATGATCGAATCATATAGAACCTCCTATAAAGGGTGATAAGATGAAAATACAGCAACTAACCGAAAACCTTACTGTTTTTCAAAGTGAATTATATCAAACGAATAGTACACTGGTCCAGACGAATGATCTGATCTTACTTGTAGATCCTACTTGGTTACCAGACGAAATCAAAACGATTCAAGTTGAAGTAAATCGAATTCAGCAAGGAAAACCATTATATCTACTTTTTACACATTCTGATTTTGATCATATTCTCGGGTATTCCGCATTTCCGGGTGCCAAAACGATTAGTCATCACTTCTTACAACACTGTTCAGAAGAGTATAAGCAAGATAAAAAATATAAAATAGTGGATTTTTACGAAAAGTACTACATAAAATCCCCATTTTCAGCTGAATTTCCACATATTGATTATGCGATTCAGGAGGATAACCAAACGATACAAGTGGGAGAAACAACACTTCGTTTCTTCTTGGCACCAGGACATACTGAAGATGGTCTGTTTTGTTTAATAGACCCCTTAGGCATATGGGTGGCAGGGGACTACTTGTCTGATATCGAAATGCCTTTTATTTTTGATACTTATCAATCTTATGTTCACACGATGGAGAAAGCAGAGCAGCTGTATGTAGATTACCGTATGAATTGGCTCATTCCAGGTCATGGGTCTGTTACGGATGATCAAACTGAGATGAAAAGACGAATTCATATTTCTAAAACTTATCTTGCTTTATTACGTCAAGCAATCATAGATGATAAATGGGATGAACTGAACCAAGAGTTAAAGCGATATCCCTTTCCTAAATTGATGAAAGAGACACAGTCGCATTTCTTGGAAAAAGTAACGACTGAAATACGAACACAAAATGACTCGAAATGAACATCCTCCAGCTATTTGTCAATGGGAAGAATGAATATACTCGGGAAACGCTTCTTTAAATGTTTGAACGACAAGCGGATAGTCCTCTTCTGAAATATCAAAGATTTCATCATCTTTAATTTCAAAAAAAATAGGCGTATCTCCAGATTTGTCTGCATCGTAGTACATCGCCATCAAACGATTTTGATACGAGAAAGTAGCACCTAAGATAGCAGAAAAAACGACACCGTCCATTTCTAAATGTCGAAAAAATATCGGCTCAATCTCTAATAAAACGTAATCGATATAGCTTTCACCTGGATGACGCAAGGTCATGCTTTCATTTTCGGATTCTACGATGTATAGCTCACGTGTTTGTTCTTTTTTCCATAATAAATAGAGATGTTTGACATCATTATGGATAAAAACATACTGATGTGGTGTTTGAAATTGAATCTGCATGATAGGTTCCTCCTCGGTGTTTGGGGGAGAGTGTAGCTCACCACTAAAATAATTGCGCTTCTCGCTTCAACTGGCGTGGCATCCTGCATCCATCCACGAAAGCATATTTTGTGCTCAAAAAGTTAGAAGCGTTCATTCCCTACATAGAAATCATTTTACCGTCAACCCGAAATGATTCAGTTATCCAAGATCACTCGTTTTTAGTGTTTTCTCACTATGGGACTTATTATAACAGAGCAAATTGTTCTAAGCATCCCCAAAAAGCAGAGGTACCGAGTAACGCTTACTTCCATCTATCCCATTAAAATGAGGAGGCATGTAACATAAAGAACGGATCGCTAGCGATCCGTTCTTTATGTTAATCATCATCTTGATCAATCACGTGGATATAACCGATCATGGGCCCTTCATTTTTGACTGAGCTATGATTATCGCAAATTAGTTCGTAGGTTCCTACTTCATTAGGTGTTAGTTCAAAGGTTGTGATTTGACCTTTTTGAACTGAATCACGCACATCTAAACGAGGAATATGAAACTGATGAGACTTACCGTGAAAGCCATGAATGTGTATCCGTACTTTTTCATCTTTATTTAAAATGATGGTACCCGGGTCAAATCGATAAATTTCTTTAACTTGATCACCGTGTCCTTGCTTGTGTTCCAACGTAAAGATGTGGATATCGCGTGCTTGCTCTTTAGCTGTTGAACTAAATGCTTCTTGCTCGATTACCGAGGCACTTTGAAACCAAGGAATGGTAGGAAGCAAAACAGCTACACCAATTAATACAAACAGAAATGCTGAAAATAGGTAAATCCATTGACGAGATGTGGTCATGTCATTCCCTCCGAATTAGGCTATCCACATGGTTCTACTAGACGGTTTGCCCATTTTGCAAAAAAAATATTCAAATAAGGCCTTATAGGTGTAATTGAATTAAAAATGGGGAATAGTAATAGAACAAATGTTTGTATATGGAGTGATGATATGATTCACCGCATGTTACAAAAAGCGATGGAAAGAAAACGGAAAATTCAAATGATTTATATGAATGCGGATCACCAATTTACACAACGATGGGTGTATGTCTTAGCTGTGGATCAGCAATATGTGCGTTGCTACTGCTTGTTGCGGAAAGGAATTCGCTCTTTTCAGTTCGAACAAATTTTAAGCGTAAGCGAGATGGGACACAAGTCGGCGGTGTCGATCAATCCCAATTATAGGAAGAAGGTCAAATGGATCAATCATGTAAAGCAATACCCCTAAATATGGGTAAATATTTGTTAATTACTTTGTACAGACATTTCATGGTTTGTTCCATTTCCAATATTTTATTACTCTCAAAACCATGCTATACTTGGTGAGAATTAGTCTATCCTATAGTTAGGCTGTACGTTTGTTTGGCGTAAGGAGGGGTTTCGATGGCCAAGACTGCTAAAGTAAATCAGCAAGCAACAGAAGTTCAAGAAAACGATTTTTTGGATACAGTAGTAGGGATGCTAGTTGCCTCAGGTGTCTTTTTAGGGATTTTCACTATCGCTACGGTAGTATCTTTTTTCGTTTAAACATGGGTACAAAAGTGACTGGCTTAAATCCATTTAAGCCAGTCACTTTTTGTGTGAGCGCATTCATGGATAATGGTGAAATGCTGGTAAATAATCATTAGTTGAGCTATACTTTCAAATGAGCCAAACTTGTATACGATGAAGAGATAGCCGTGTGCTATTTTTAAGCGACTTACATAGTGCGTAATATGTGGTTTGGGCTGTTTAGGTTGTGAAAAGATTGGAGGATCGGAAATGAACGTACATGAGTATCAAGGAAAACAAGTGTTAAAGAAATATGGTGTCGTCGTACCAGGCGGACATGTAGCATTCTCACCCGATACAGCTGTCCAGGCGGCTGAAAATTTAGGTGGATCTTTATGGGTTGTAAAAGCACAAATTCATGCCGGTGGTAGAGGTAAAGCTGGCGGTGTGAAACTAGCGAAAAGTATCGATGAAGTACGTCAATATGCACAAGAACTGCTTGGTAAAGTATTGGTGACACATCAAACAGGCCCAGAAGGAAAAGAAGTAAAACGCCTCTTAATTGAAGAAGGCTGTCCGATTGAAAAGGAATACTATGTAGGGATAGTAATCGATCGTTCTACTAACCGTGTCGTCATGATGGCGTCTGAAGAGGGCGGTACAGAAATCGAGGAAGTGGCAGAAAAAACGCCTGAAAAAATCTTTAAAGAAGTAGTGGATCCAGCGACAGGATTCCTTCCTTTCCAAGGTCGTCGTC
The DNA here is from genome assembly GCF_014773435.2 of Polycladospora coralii. Classification (GTDB taxonomy): domain Bacteria; phylum Bacillota; class Bacilli; order Thermoactinomycetales; family Thermoactinomycetaceae; genus Polycladospora; species Polycladospora coralii. Next base: position 736,661 of record NZ_JACXAG020000002.1, read on the forward strand.
TCGCTTATAACATCAACATTCCTAAAGATAAAGTAAACAAAGCAGTTAAATTTATGATGGGGTTATATCAAGCTTTTGTTGAAAATGATTGCGCATTAGCTGAAATTAACCCACTCATTACGACAACTGATGGTCGTGTGATGGCACTCGATGCTAAATTAAATTTTGATTCTAATGCATTATATCGCCAAAAAGAAATTTTGGAATTACGTGACCTAGATGAAGAAGATGCCAAAGAAATCGAAGCATCCAAATATGATCTCAGTTACATTGCATTAGATGGAAATATTGGTTGTATGGTAAACGGTGCAGGTTTAGCAATGGCAACGATGGATATTATCAAGCATTACTCTGGCGATCCAGCTAACTTCTTAGATGTTGGTGGCGGTGCGACAGCGGAAAAGGTGACCGAAGCCTTTAAAATTATCCTTTCAGATGAGAATGTAAAAGGGATTTTTGTCAATATCTTTGGTGGCATCATGAAGTGCGACATCATCGCACAAGGGGTTGTAGAAGCAGCCAAACAGGTGGGTCTACAAGTACCATTGGTCGTACGACTAGAGGGAACGAATGTAGATAAAGGAAAACAAATTCTGCAAGAATCTGGTATCGATATTGTTACAGCAGACTCTATGGCTGATGGTGCACAAAAAATCGTTGAACTAGTAAAGTAATGGACTAAGGAAAGACGTATGTGAAAGGTGGGTAAAACAGTGAGTATTTTTGTTAATAAAGAGACTAAAGTGATCACACAAGGAATCACAGGCGCAACAGGATTATTTCATACGAAACAAGCAATTGAATATGGAACCCAAGTTGTAGGTGGAGTAACGCCAGGAAAAGGTGGTACGGAAATCGAAGGCGTTCCTGTTTTTGATACAGTTGAGGATGCCGTAAAAGCAACCGGAGCTACTGCGACAGTGATTTATGTGCCGCCAGCGTTTGCTGCAGACGCTATCATGGAAGCAGTAGATGCAGAGTTAGACTTAGCAGTATGTATTACAGAAGGAATTCCTGTGCTCGATATGGTGAAGGTTAGACGTTATCTAGAAGGGAAAAAGACACGTTTAATTGGACCTAACTGCCCAGGTGTTATTACTCCGGATGAGTGTAAGATTGGTATTATGCCAGGATATATTCACTTAAAAGGAAATGTGGGGATTGTTTCGCGTAGTGGAACCCTTACTTATGAAGCGGTTCATCAGCTCTCCACTCGCAATGTAGGCCAATCTACGGCTGTTGGAATTGGTGGCGATCCGGTAAACGGAACCGACTTTATCGATTGTCTCAAAGCTTTTGAAGAAGATCCAGACACCAAAGCTGTCATTATGATTGGTGAAATCGGTGGAACGGCAGAAGAAGAAGCTGCCGAGTGGATTAAAGCCAATATGACAAAGCCTGTCGTTGGATTTATCGGAGGGCAAACAGCGCCTCCAGGAAAGCGAATGGGTCATGCTGGAGCCATCATCTCAGGTGGTAAAGGAACAGCTGCCGAAAAAATTGCGACACTCGAAAAATGTGGTGTAACCGTTGCCAAAACACCAGCTGTGATTGGTGAGACCTTAGTTAAGTTACTCGAAGAAAAAGGTATTTTGGATCAGTTTATTACGAAAAAATAAGGTATCGATTGAGAGGCAAAGCCCATCCTTATGGAGAAGCTTTGCCTTTTTCTATTTCGCGATCCGTTTTCGTGCAGTATCTTGATCCGATGTGACTACAGTATTAAACCCATTGTCGGCATGTTGATGTAGATGCACTCGGATGCATTTTTTGTGACTTGATAAGGTCTCATGAAATATTCCTACTGCATCATGATGATTTACCTTTTGATTAAATGTCTTCCAAGCTGTAGCATGCATACGCCAGTAGTTGGTCTGACGCCAGCTAAATAGTTGCTCGGCATGAAGGAATCCTAATTCTGGATTTGCGTATAACGCTTCCATCATGAGGCGCATTTAGCAAAGGAAAAAAATGATTCATTCGGATACCGATGATAAAAATGACGTAATCTTCATCTGTTTGCGCAGTATATCTTTAATTGTGTGGATTCGTTCAGCCAAGCCTAAAGCTTTGGGAAGAAAGTGCGAGGAAAGTAAAATCGAAAAATGTTGCAAATCAGCACTTTAAAGAATCATCTAAATATTTCTTCTAATAAATAGGAGTGAATTTAATCATCTCAAATAATCAGATTTAGAAGGATTTATATCTTTAACACAGAATATTTTGATGTAGTAAAAAAAGTTTAATGACTTCATATTTGCGATACAGGTTTCAATGACATGTTTATTTTAAGTCATTGAATGAAAAGGGAAGACCGGTGAGAATCCGGCGCGGTCCCGCCACTGTAAATGGGAGCTACCTGCTTGATGCCACTATAGGAATGATTGGGAAGGCGTAGGTAGTGATGAACATGAGTCAGGAGACCTGCCTGTTATCGTTAACGCATCATCCTACGTGGACATAGGAGGAGGTGTTGTGATGCCTATTTTTATACAGACACCCCGATAAAGGGGTTTTTTATATGTGCGCAAGATAGAGAAAAGGAGTGAGTGGATATGCGTTTTACACAACGTATAGGGATCTGGGTTTTATTGATTTCCATATTAGGTGGGTTATTTCCATTACAAGTTATGGGGTCTTCAGTAACAGCTAAACAAACTGAAATGCTTGAAGTGAAACAAACGGCGTTATCTTCCGCAAAATTTAAACGAAAATATCGGATCACACTGCAAAAAGCTTTGAGATGGGTAGAAAATAACTATACCATGTCCGACTGGCAAACGATGGGGATCATTAAAAATAAGGGAGTGGTACCAGAGGGATATCTCGAAAATTTAGAGAACCAAGTTAAAGCGGCTAACGGTGAATTTTCACGTGTAACCGATTATGAACGAATCATCATGGGTATGAGTGCAGCTGGTGGAAATCCTGAAAATGTTGATGGAATCAATCTGATAGAGAAGCTGTACAACAACCCCAATATGACGGCTCAAGGAAGTAGCGGTGTCATTTTCGGATTGATTGCACTTGATTCTAAAAAGTATGTAGTGCCAGCAGATGCATTATGGACGAGAGAAAAGTTAGTAGATTGGTTACTTGAAAATCAAAAAGAAGCGGGTAGCTGGTATGGAAACGTCGATTTAACGGCGATGGCTCTTATTGCATTAGCACCTTACGGTGGTGAAGAAGTAGAGCTAGCGAAGCAAAAAGCATTTGACTGGTTATCTGCTGAACAAATGGAGACAGGTGGATTTGGATACTTTGGCAGTGAGACAAGCGAAAGTGCTGCGCAGGTAATCATCGCTTTATCATCAAATGGGATTGACCCTACATCAGCTGCATTTACGAAGTCGGGCGGAAATGTGGTGGACAATTTAAGCACTTATCAAGAAAGTGATGGTGGCTTTGCACATATTAAAGATAGTGGCTCTAATGTGATGTCTAGTGAACAAGCATTATTAGCTTTTACTGCGTATAAGCATTTTGTAAAAAAACAAGAACGTATCTATGATTTCACTTGTGTGCCGGCTTCTTAAAAAGAATGAGATGTATTTTCATAAAAAACAGACGTCTTCTCTTGGGAGATTCGTCTGTTTTTTATAATAAGAAAATAGTCTTGGATCTCCAATGTAATCATATAAATAAATGAGAAAACCTGATGTGATTGAGGGGAATGCATGATGCATGTATTTACTGTTGAATGAAGGATAATTGAAGTATTGCATAACAAAGTGGTTAATACATTTTGTGTGTAAGGACGGGGGTAAAAGGGGTTATCGTACAAAGACAAATCACATTGAAGCTATGGTAGAAGTGGGAATCGATCCTCTTGACATTACGATCCTTTCAGGGGAGCGTTCGTCTCTTTTAACTCATAATGAATCGATCAAATTTCATATTCATCTATTTTTTATAGGGAATTGAATCGAGAGGTGGTGTCTACAGTTGAAAAAAAAATCTGGGAAGGTTTTTCGACCGGCTTATGTTAAAGATATGAAAGTGATCAGACATGAACAGATGCATCAATTAGAGAATCGTGCTCCTTTATCATTTGATGAGAATCAATCTACGCAAATAAAAAAAGAGGACAAACAGCATCATAGATCCAAACAGAGAAAAAATAATCGGTCCAAGAAAAGCTTACCAACAGAACGACCTAAACAAGATGTGAGTGGTGATCTATTATTATCTTTTTATAACGAAGAAAGAAATATTTTAGAAGAAATAAGAAATGAAGTTCTGCACGAAGAAGGAATGAAGCAAGATCATAATGATTTAGAAGAAAGGTTAAGTGTTTCAGCTGGAGCAAGTGGCGTCACTGACCGAGAAGCAACAATGGAAACGGTACAAGAGCCAGTGGAGTCAGAAGTGAAGGAGTCGGTACAAGAGTCGGTGGAGTCAGAAGTGAAGAAGTCGGTACAAGAGTCGGTGAAGTCAGAAGTGAAGGAAACGTTACGAGAGTCAGCGGAGTCAAAAGTGAAGGAGCCGGTGCAAGAGTCAGTGGAGTCAGAAGTGAAGGAGTCGGTACAAGAGGAAGCGGAGTCAGAAGTAAAGAAGCCGGTACAAGAGTCGGTGGAGTCAGAAGTGAAGGAAACGGTACAAGAGGAAGCGGAGTCAGAAGTGAAGAAGCCGGTACAAGAGCCAGTGGAGTCAGAAGTGAAGGAAACGTTACGAGAGTCAGCGGAGTCAAAAGTGAAGGAGCCGGTACAAGAGCCAGTGGAGTCAGAAGTAAAGGAGCCGGTGCAAGAGTCAGTGGAGTCAGAAGTGAAGAGAGTTGCACAACTATCTTTTCAGAACCAAGAAAGAAATTTTCTAGAAGAATTAAAAAAAGCAACTTTACGTGAAGAAGGAACGAATCAGAACCCAAATCATTTAGAAGAAAGGTTAAATGTTTCAGCTGGAACAAATGGTGTCAAGGGTCGAGAAAAAGTGAAGAAAACGGTGCAAGAGCACGTCAAGTCAGACGTGAGAGAAACTGGAGAACGATCTTTTTATCACCAAGAAAGAAACTTTTTAGAGGAATTAAAAAAAGCAACTTTGCGTGAAGGAGGAACGAATCAAAATCAGAATGTTTTAAAAGAAAAATTCAATGTTTCAATTGAAGCAAGTGGTGTCAAGGATCAAGAAGAAGAAAAAAATGCTGTACAGGAATCAGTCGATACAGAATTAGAAGGAGTTGTGGAAGCGCCAGTTGATACAGAAGCAAAAGAAGTTGAGGAAGCGCCAGTTGATACAGAAGCAGAAGAAGTTGTGGAAGAGCCAGTCGATACAGAAGCAAAGGAAGTTGTGGAAGCGCCAGTTGATACAGAATCAAAAGAAGTTGTGGAAGCACCAGTCGATACAGAATCAAAAGAAGTTGTGGAAGCGCCAGTCGATACAGAAGCAAAGGAAGTTGTGGAAGCGCCAGTTGATACAGAATCAGAAGAAGTTGAGGAAGCACCAGTTGATACAGAAGCAGAAGAAGTTGAGGAAGCGCCAGTTGATACAGAATCAGAAGAAGTTGAGGAAGCACCAGTTGATACAGAATTAGAAGGAGTTGAGGAAGCGCCAGTTGATACAGAATCAAAAGAAGTTGAGGAAGCGCCAGTTGATACAGAATTAGAAGAAGTTGAGGAAGCGCCAGTTGATACAGAATTAGAAGGAGTTGAGGAAGCGCCAGTTGATACAGAATCAGAAGGAGTTGAGGAAGAGCCAGTCGATACAGAATTAGAAGAAGTTGAGGAAGAGCCAGTTGATACAGAATCAGAAGAAGTTGAGGAAGAGCCAGTCGATACAGAATCAGAAGAAGTTGAGGAAGAGCCAGCTGATACAGAATCAGAAGAAGTTGAGGAAGAGCCAGTTGATACAGAATCAGAAGAAGCGTTGTCTGCAGAAAGGGAGCTAGGGTCAACGCAGAAAGAGGTTGAATCTATACAGACGACAGTCATGAAGGACAAACAAGAATCAATAGATCGAAGGAATGAAGGGGATATTGAAATTACACCCCTATATGACAGCAAAGCTAAGACCACTTTTAACAGCATGGTCCCGTTTGCTTCAGGCAACCGCGTAAATTTATTTTTAGGTGGATATGAAGGGAACATGAATACAAATCTAGGAAGCTTGATTAGCTTTGGTGAAAGTTATTCAGGTATCAAAATCGATTCTAATGGACTAGATCTATCAGATGGCCCTGTAAACTATGCCTTTCCTGTACCGTATTCGGGAATGATTACTTCTTTTGCTGTGCATTTTGCGGTACAGGAAATCATTTCTAATTCTGAGGAAGTATCTTACGGCGTATTATATCAATTATATAGCAATACGACTGCGCCGGATATCCTTACACCAACTGATGCGAAGGTGTTTGTTAATGTATCAGAGAATCATTTTGTCGAAAAAGTTGAATCTATGCATGTACCGATTCAAGCTGGTAAGCAATTGTTACTGGTGTTGACAGCATATGTCGAAGATACCCCCATTGACTTTGTCAATATTACGATATTGGGTTATGCAAGTGCAGGCCTCTCCATACAATTCACGTAATCTGTTGGTATTTGAAAAACGTTTTCCTAGTTGAAAACGTTTTTCTACGTTAAATAAAAGGTTTTTACGTCCCTTTCTCAAATAACTGATATAGGTTCAGGTAAACCCAAAATACACGCCGAGGTAATATTAAAATCATAGCTGGGTTGAGGAAGTAAAGGGGATAAAAATATGGATAGCAAATACGGGCTGATCGCCATGCATCAAATAAGTGGGGTCGGCTGGCACACAATTGAAAAATTATATCAGATAGGTTGGGAACCAAGTCGTATGCCATCTGAAAAAATGTTTCATCAGCTGAGCAAGCTAAATGTTTCAGGTCAATTGATCACCAAAATTAAAAAAAGATGGCACGCACAGTTTATTCAAGAAGTAAAAAAAGAACTAGACACACGTAACATAACAGCAATTACATGGCTAGATGAACAATATCCACCATTACTAAAAGAAATCGCAAAACCGCCGTGGATTCTTTATGCTAAAGGTCAATTGCAACTTCTGAATCATCTTCCAACACTTGCAATAGTGGGGACGCGTAAACCAACCATATACGGGGAAAAAGTCACGATGCAGATATGTTCTGAGTTAGCAAAACATGACTGGACCATAATTAGTGGCATGGCTATGGGAATTGACGGAGAAGTGCATCGTCATGTATTAGAAGTGGGTGGTAAGACCATTGCTGTTTTAGCCACCGGTGTGGATGTGGTATACCCTAAAATAAACCGAAAATTATATACACAACTCATCCAGGATGGTCTTGTAATTTCAGAATCTCCCCCTGGGACAACTGCACATGCGGGTCTCTTCCCTCAGCGAAATCGGATTATTAGTGGTCTTAGCCAAGGTACGCTTGTAATTGAAGCGGCTGAAAGATCAGGTTCACTAATTACGGCGGACTTCAGTTTAGAACAGGGAAAAGATGTATTTGCAATCCCAGGCCCCATTACTTCAGATAAAAGCGCGGGAACAAACCAATTGATCCAGCAAGGAGCAAAGTGCGTAACCCAAGTAGATGATATATTAGAAGAATTTTCCTTTGTGTCTGAGCGGATCGTTCATCAACAACAGAAGAAACAAGTAGAACTTGATTCAAATGAACAATTAATCATGGATCTTATGAGCGCGCACCCCATCTCACTGGCAGAAATTACAGAGAAAGTTGGCGCACATATGGATATCCAAAAAATTCACCAAACCCTTATCTTTCTTGAAATGAAAGGTGAAATCATACAGTTACCAGGAATGCAATATATCTTCCGAATGTAAATTTTTAGCCCGATAGGTATGTTTCGGGGTTAGAATGGTGAAAATTGGGCAAAGGTAGGCACTTGTCATAACTGGAAAACGTCAAAATTAAGTTGCTTACTATATTTAAAATCTGGTATGGTTACAAATGTTAGTGTTAACAGGAATATCAAATACAGAGCCTAATTAAATATTAATATAAATCTATTAAAAATATGAGGCGTCGAGCTAGGGACTAAGATTAGAAGTAGGGTATGAGGAGGGATAGTAGATTATGGCAGATGCACTTGTCATTGTAGAATCCCCAGCAAAAGCGAAAACGATTGGAAAATACTTAGGAAAGAAATATATCGTCAAAGCTTCAATGGGACATGTAAGGGATCTACCCAAAAGTCAACTAGGCGTAAATGTAGAGCAGAATTTTGAACCCAAATACATCACCGTCCGTGGTAAAGGGGAAGTGATGAAAGAGCTTAGAAGTGCCAAAAAGAAAGTGAAGCATGTGTATCTAGCAGCTGACCCGGATCGTGAAGGTGAGGCGATTGCATGGCATCTTGCTCATAGTTTAGGGGTATCATTAGATGATAAATGTCGAGTCGTGTTTAATGAAATTACGAAACAAGCTGTGAAAGATGCGTTTAAACAACCACGCCACATCGATATGGATTTGGTTCATGCTCAACAAGCACGGAGGATTTTGGATCGATTAGTCGGGTATGGGATTAGTCCAATTTTATGGAAGAAAGTAAAAAAAGGGCTGAGTGCAGGTCGTGTTCAATCTATTGCTGTTAAAATGATTCGAGATCGAGAGCAAGAGATTCGGTCTTTTGTACCCGAAGAATACTGGACCGTAACAGCTGAGCTGAAATCAGGTAAAGATAGCTTTGATGCCAAGTTTTATGGATATGAAGGTAAAAAGAAGGAATTGAAATCAGAAGATGATGTAGCGGAGCTATTGTCACATATCAAAGGAAAACGTTTTACAGTTGAACAGGTTAAAAAAAGTGAGAAAAAGAGGCATCCAGCCTTACCATTTATCACGAGTACATTACAACAAGAAGCTGCTCGAAAATTAAACTTTCGTGCGCAAAAAACGATGGCTGTTGCACAACAACTTTATGAGGGAGTCGAATTAAAAAAAGGGGATACGGTTGGGCTGATTACATATATGCGTACAGATTCAACGCGTATTTCGGATACGGCTCAGGTCGATACGAAAAATTACATCGCTGAAGTGTATGGAGATGCCTACATTCCCACGGAAACACGAAAACAAAAAAAGAAGGCCGGAGCACAAGATGCACATGAAGCGATTCGTCCTACATCTGTTCTACGGACACCAAATGAAATGAAAGCTTTTTTGTCTCGTGATCAGTTACGCTTATATAAGTTGATTTGGGAACGCTTTGTTGCATCACAAATGGCGTCTGCTATTTTAGATAGTATGTCAGCTGATATCCAAATCGGGAATGCCGTATTTCGTGCAACGGGTTCTAAAATTAAGTTCCACGGTTTTATGAAAGTATACGTAGAAGGAAATGACGATAAGAAACAGGAAAAAGATAAGTTTTTACCAGGGTTAATTGAAGGGCAACAATTGAAGCGAGAAAAGATAGAGCCCAAGCAACATTTTACGCAGCCCCCTCCTCGCTATACGGAGGCAAGGCTGGTAAAAGAACTAGAAGAGAGAGGGATCGGACGCCCTAGTACGTATGCACCAACGCTTAATACGATTCAAAAGAGAGGGTATATTCAGCTTGAAGATAAACGTTTCATTCCATCCGAGCTAGGAGAAATTGTAATTGAGCTCATAGAAGCGTTTTTTCCGGAGATCTTAGATATTGACTTTACGGCCCATATGGAAGAAGATTTAGATCGCATTGAGGAAGGAACAGCTGATTGGATTAAACTACTTGATCAATTTTATGAGCCATTTTCGCAGCGGCTTACCGTAGCTGAAAAAGAAATGGATGAAATTGAAATTAAGGATGAGGAATCGGATGAGAACTGTGAACAATGTGGAAGTATCATGGTTTATAAATTTGGACGCTATGGTAAATTCTTGGCGTGTTCGGCATTCCCTGAATGCCGTAATACGAAGGCTATTGTAAAATCAACAGGTGTAACTTGCCCGGATTGTAAACAAGGAGAGATTGTAGAACGTAAAAGTAAGAAGAAACGGACTTTTTATGGATGTGAACGTTACCCTGAATGTGAGTATGTATCATGGGATAAGCCAAATCCTCGTCCATGTCCAAAATGCCAATCGCTGATGGTAGAGAAAAAAATAAAAAAAGAAACCATGATTACTTGTACGCAATGTGACTATCAAGAGGAGAAGAATTAGACGGAGGATGAACGTTTTATGAAAGAACAAATCACAGTAGTTGGAGCAGGATTAGCAGGAAGTGAAGCTGCATGGCAGATTGCAAAGAGAGGAATAAACGTTCAGTTGATTGAGATGAGACCTGTCAAGATGACACCCGCTCATCGAGGAGATCAGTTTGCTGAATTAGTTTGTAGTAACTCCCTTCGGGCCAATGGCTTAACCAATGCAGTCGGTGTTTTAAAAGAAGAAATGCGTCAATTGGACTCATTAATATTGAAATGTGCAGATCATCATGCGGTTCCTGCTGGTGGAGCTCTCGCAGTCGATCGCGAAGGTTTTTCAGAAATGATTACGGAGACATTAAAGAATCATCCCCTTATTGATGTACAATATAAGGAAGTAACTGAAATTCCGGATGGCCCGACGGTCATGGCGACTGGTCCCCTGACATCAGAATCCTTATCCAATGAATTAAAAGCTTTAACAGGACAAGAATATCTTTATTTTTATGATGCAGCTGCACCCATTGTCGAAAAAGAAAGTATTAATATGGAGAAAGTGTTTATCGCCTCACGTTATGATAAAGGAGAGGCAGCCTATTTAAATTGTCCCATGAATAAGGAAGAGTTTGATCGTTTTTATGAAGCGCTAATATCGGCTGAGATAGCACCGCTCAAAGAATTCGAAAAAGAGATGTATTTCGAGGGGTGTATGCCGATTGAAGTGTTAGCAAAGCGTGGTGAAAAGACCTTATTATTTGGTCCGCTAAAACCTGTAGGATTAACAGATCCACGTACGGGAGAACGTCCTCATGCTGTAGTACAGTTGCGTCAAGATAATAGTGCCGGTACATTATATAATCTGGTCGGGTTTCAAACGCATTTGAAGTGGGGACCGCAAAAAGAAGTTCTACAATTGATTCCGGGATTAGAAAATGCGGAGATCATTCGTTATGGTGTGATGCATCGGAATACCTTTGTCAATTCTCCAGAACTATTGCTTCCAACCTATCAATTTCGTAAACGAGATCATTTATTTTTTGCAGGACAAATGACTGGTGTAGAAGGTTATGTGGAGTCAGCGGCCTCTGGATTAATGGCAGGCATCAATGCTGCACGGTTTGTATTGAAGCAAGACCTTGTTATACCACCCCAATCGACTGCAATTGGGAGTTTAGCTCATTATATTACCACAGCAGATAGCAAAAATTTTCAACCTATGAATGCCAATTTTGGTTTATTTAAGCCATTAGAGAAACGGATTCGTGCTAAAAGAGAGCGGATTGAGCAGTATGCTGAGCGTGCTCTTACTGAGATCCAAGATTTTGTACAGGAATTGTAAGATTAAATCGACATTTGTAAACACAATCTACAGGGCTATCCTGTAGATTGAAAGGAGCATACAAGATGGATTCATTTCATGCAACCACTATTTTTGCAGTTAGACACCAAGGCGCTGGAGCGATAGCGGGTGATGGGCAAGTTACATTTGGAAATCAGATGATTATGAAGAATGGTGCAAAGAAAGTTAGACGGATATATAAGCAACAAGTGCTTGTCGGTTTTGCAGGCTCTGTAGCGGATGCTTTTACATTGAATGAAAAATTTGAAGGGAAATTAGAAGAGTATCAAGGTAATTTACAACGCGCTGCGGTAGAGTTAGCTAAAGAATGGCGATCGGATAAAGTGCTTAGGAAGCTTGAAGCGATGCTCATTGCGATGAACAAAGATCAATTGCTTCTCATTTCTGGAAATGGAGAAGTGATTGAGCCCGATGATGACATTTTAGCCATTGGCTCAGGGGGGACTTATGCTTTATCTGCAGGCAGAGCTTTAAAACGGCATGCTACGCATTTATCGGCTGGAGAGATGGCTAAGGAAGCGTTGACGATTGCCAGTGAAATATGTGTATTTACAAATAATCATATCTGTGTGGAGGAGATTTAGTATGAAAGAACAATTATTATCTCAGGCTCAAACGCCAAGACAAATTGTGACAGAACTAGATAAACATATTGTTGGCCAGAACCAAGCGAAACGAGCAGTAGCCATTGCACTGAGAAATCGTTACAGAAGAACACTGCTTGCACCCGAACTCAGAGAAGAGATTGTGCCTAAGAATATCTTAATGATTGGACCTACTGGAGTTGGAAAGACAGAAATTGCACGCCGATTAGCTAAATTGGTAGGGGCTCCATTTATTAAATTGGAGGCGACTAAATTCACAGAGGTAGGGTATGTAGGTCGTGACGTAGAGTCAATGGTACGTGATCTTGTTGAAACAGGAATTCGAATGATAAAAGCAGAAAAATTAGAAAAAGTAAAAGGGAAAGCTGAAATATTGGCAAATCAGCGTATATTAGAGATCCTAGTCCCAGATCAGAAAAAAAGAAGTACGATGAAAAATCCGTTTGAGATGTTTTTTCAGCAGAATCAAAATGGCGAACAAGACCAAAATGATCATTCAGAGAAATATCGAATAAAAGAGGAGCGAGAACAGCTAGAGCAGAAATTATTAGCAGGTGAGTTGGAGGAGCAGGAAATCGAAATTGAAGTGGAAGAGAATGCGTCCTCTATGATGGATATGTTTGCGGGAACTGGCGTTGAACAAATGGGGATGAATATGCAAGAAATGTTTGGCCAATTTATGCCCAAAAAAATGAAAACAAAGCGTTTATCGATTCGTGAAGCACGGGAAGTATTGATTACACAAGAGGGGCAAAAACTGATTGATATGGATCAGGTAAGTTCTGAGGCACTAGAGCGTGTAGAACAATCAGGCATTATCTTCTTAGATGAAATCGACAAGGTAGCGGGGAAAGATCGACAAGGAGCAGATGTGTCGCGTGAAGGTGTTCAACGCGATATACTTCCCATCGTTGAAGGTTCTACAGTGGTAACGAAGTATGGGCCAGTAAAGACGGATCATATTTTATTTATTGCTGCAGGTGCTTTTCATGTGGCAAAACCCTCCGATTTAATTCCAGAATTACAAGGGCGTTTTCCGATTCGTGTGGAATTAAATGATCTAACGGCAGATGATTTTATTCGTATCTTAACGGAACCTAAAAGTGCTTTGATTAAACAGTATGCTGCCTTGCTTGAAACGGAAGGGATTCAAGTGACATTTACGGAAGAGGCGATAGCGGAAATCGCCAAGTTAGCGGCACGTGTCAATAGTGAAACTGAAAATATTGGAGCTCGTCGTTTACATACCATTTTAGAACGTCTTTTAGAAGAATTATCTTTTGAAGCACCTGAAATTGGCATGGGAGAAATTTCAATTACTCCGCAATATGTGAATGAACGGCTTGAGAATATTGTAAAAGATCGCGACATGAGCCAGTATATACTTTAATTTAAGGAGGAGAAATAGATATGGATCTCCTGTCCAAAGCCAGACAGATGAATCGGCTACTTCAGCGGACCGGTGGACAAGCGGTTAGCTTTATGGACATGTCAGAAGTACTAAAAGATATGATTGATACCAATGTCTATGTGTTGAGTCGTAAGGGGAAGATATTAGGGTATGGGATATCACTCAATTCATTAGATGATGAGATGACTCGTATTGCCATTCAAGAACGAAAAGTACCTGAAGCTTATAATGACATGTTAAAACAATTAACTGAAACATCTGCTAATATCGATGGGAAAAGTGAATTAGAATTAAGCAGGTACTTAGGTGGGTCAAGTGAGCATCATTTTACAACCGTTGTACCAATTGTAGGTGGAGGAGAGCGATTAGGAACTTTATTATTAATCCGTTATCAAAATCGCTTTGTCGATGATGATCTCATTTTAGCCGAATATGGTGCCACTGTTGTAGGGATGGAGATCTTGCGTGAAAAAGCCGATAAGGCAGAGGAAGAGGCACGGAAACGAGCTATGGTGCAGATGGCGATTGCCTCCCTATCTTATAGCGAATTAGAGGCTGTTGAGCATATTTTTGCAGAATTAGAAGGGATAGAAGGTTTATTAGTGGCGAGCCGTGTAGCGGATCAAGCTGGTATTACCCGTTCCGTCATTGTAAACGCATTGCGTAAATTAGAGAGTGCTGGTGTGATTGAGACGCGATCGCTCGGAATGAAAGGAACTTACATTAAGATATTAAATGAACGTTTACTCATTCAACTTGAGAAGTTAAAATCAGATTAATATATTTTCATAAAATCACTTGCGAAAGTGAAGTTACATGTGATATATTCTTGAATGGTGTAAACACACACGCTAAGGAAGTGAGCAGGAGGTGCCATATACGGATATGGTTTCTGACTCTCGATGAACTTAAGCGGAGGAATAACCACAGGGAGGAAATTTGATTATGGCAGTTGTATCAATGAAACAATTATTAGAAGCAGGCGTTCATTTTGGACACCAAACACGTCGTTGGAATCCTAAAATGAGCAAGTATATTTTCACAGAACGTAATGGTATTTATATTATCGACTTACAAAAAACCGTCAAAAAGATGGAGCAAACTTACAATTTCGTACGTGACCTCGCAGCTGACGGTGGTAATGTTCTATTTGTCGGTACAAAAAAACAAGCTCAAGAAGCTGTAAAAGATGAAGCAATTCGCTCGGATATGTTTTATGTAAACCATCGTTGGTTGGGTGGTACCCTTACTAACTTTGAAACGATTCGTAAGCGTATTGATCGTTTACATGAGCTAGAGCAAATGGAAGAGGACGGTACATTTGATGTGCTTCCAAAGAAAGAAGTTGTGCTCTTGAAGAAAGAACAAGCTAAGCTTGAGAAATTCTTGGGCGGAATTAAAAACATGAAGAAGCTTCCAGATGCGATTTTCATCATCGATCCACGCAAAGAAAGAATTGCTGTTGCTGAAGCACGCAAGCTAAATATTCCAATCGTATCCATTGTCGACACCAACTGTGATCCAGATGAGATCGACTATTTGATTCCAGGAAACGATGATGCAATTCGTGCTGTTCGTTTATTTACTGGTAAAATCGCTGATGCTATTCTTGAAGGACGTCAAGGAGAGCAACAAAACAGCAGTGCTTCTTAATATCGTCTAAAAAGGGAGGGGCAATGGGAATCGTCCCTTGCCACCTCTTTTATTGCATATAGAAACCATATGAGTAGATCTATTCTGAAGGAGGATTATCATGGCAGTTACGGCAGCAATGGTAAAAGAATTACGCGAAAAAACAGGTGCAGGTATGATGGACTGCAAAAAAGCATTAACCGAAACCGATGGCAATATCGATAAAGCAATTGAAGTATTACGTGAAAAAGGAATTGCGAAAGCCGCTAAAAAATCTGGTCGTATTGCAGCAGAAGGTGTTGTGGAATCATACATACACTCTGGCGGACGTATCGGTGTATTGTTGGAAGTAAACTGTGAAACAGATTATGTGGCGATTAACGATGAATTCAGAGCTTTTGTACGCGATGTTGCGATGCAAATTGCTGCAATGAATCCAAGATACTTAAATAGCGATGAAATTCCAGCTGACGTAGTTGAGAAAGAACGCCAAGTTCTTAGAGAACAAGCTCTGCAAGAAGGTAAACCAGAAAATATTGTGGACAAGATGGTTGAAGGTCGTTTAAGTAAACACTTTAAAGAAATCTGTCTTTTAGATCAAGCATTTGTAAAAGACCCTGATAAAACAATCGACCAAATGGTTAAAGAACAAATTGCAAAATTAGGTGAAAATATCTCGATACGTCGTTTTACCCGCTATGAAATGGGTGAAGGGCTTGAAAAGCGTGAAGATAACTTCGTAGAAGAAGTTATGTCACAAGTAAACAAGGGGTAATCGGTATCACATATTGGGAACACATTCATCGTGTTCCCTTTTTTTCCATATTACAAGAAGTGAGGGGGTAAAAAATGTCTAATCCGAAATATAAGCGAGTAATATTAAAGTTAAGTGGTGAAGCGCTAGCTGGTGAACTAGGTTATGGAATTGAGGCTCAAGTGATATCAAAATTTGCACGTCAAATTAGAGAAATTGTAGAATTGGGTGTAGAGGTAGCAGTCGTTGTTGGCGGCGGAAACATTTGGCGTGGAATTCAGGGATCACAGCGTGGAATTGATCGTGCAACCGCTGATTATATGGGAATGCTTGCGACAGTAATGAATTCATTAGCTTTGCAAGATGCCTTGGAAAGTATAGATGTACCCACTCGCGTACAAACTTCGATTGAAATGAGACAAGTTGCAGAACCTTATATTCGTCGTAGAGCAATCCGTCATCTGGAAAAAGGGAGAGTTGTCATATTTGCCGGTGGAAATGGAAATCCGTTCTTTTCGACAGATACGACAGCGGCTCTAAGGGCAGCAGAAATTGAAGCCGAAGTGATCTTGATGGCTAAAAACAATGTTGATGGTGTATATACTGCTGACCCAAGTAAAGATGAAAATGCTGTGAAGTATGAGCGCCTCACTTATTTAGAAATCCTGAATAAAGGCTTAGGTGTGATGGATTCTACCGCTTCATCACTTTGTATGGATAATGATATCAAATTGATTGTTTTTAACATCTCCAAAGAGGGCAACATCCGTCGTGTTGTACTAGGAGAACAAATTGGGACTGAAGTAAAGGGGAGTTTGTAACGATGCTAACGGATATTCAAAAACAAGCACAAGATAAGATGGATAAAGCGATTCGCGTACTTAAACAAGATTTACTAACACTACGCGCAGGTCGAGCCAATCCTGCTATTTTAGACAAGGTAACGGTCGATTATTATGGTACCGAAACACCACTGAATCAAATGGCGAATATCTCTACACCTGATCCACGTACACTCTCCATTCAAGCTTGGGATAAATCTGCACTTGCAGAAATTGAACGAGCAATCTTAAAAGCCGAATTGGGTCTTACACCAAATAATGACGGCAATGTGATCCGCATCAGCATTCCAGCATTAACAGAACAACGTCGTGGCGAATTGGTTAAAATTGCTCGTAAAACGGGTGAAGAGGCTAAAGTGGCAATTCGTAACATACGTCGTGATGCTAATGATGAAGTGAAGAAATTAGAGAAGAACGGTGAAATTCCTGAGGATGATGCGCGTAGAGGACAAGAAGATATTCAAAAGTTGACAGATCGTCTTATCAAAGAAGTCGATCAAATTGTATCAGATAAAGAGAAAGAAATCATGGAAGTATAAAGTGCGAAAACTGCAATAAGAAAATAGAGAAAACCTCCTCAAATCAGGTTGTAGGAGTAGGAGGTTTTCAATTAAGCAACAATGTGCGGGGGAATTATCCATGATGCCATTTTTTAAGTCCATAAAAAAAAATAAGCAAGATCAAGCAATAGCTGCTGCGGATCGTATTACTAGGTTGCAAGCTTCTAACTTACCCAAACATATTGCCATTATCACAGATGGTAATGGAAGATGGGCAAAAAAACGAGGATTGCCACGAACAGCAGGTCATGCAGCAGGCATGAAAAAAGTGCGTGAAATTATTCGTGCAGCAGATGAACTTGGGATTCAGGTTTTAACGTATTATTCATTCTCAACAGAAAATTGGAAACGCCCACAGGATGAAGTCGACTATTTAATGAAGTTACCGATTGAGTTTTTAAAGACGGACTTAAATGAATTGATTAAACGTAACGTAAAAGTGCAGATGTTGGGAGAGAAAAGCAAGACACCGTCCGAAACGCAAAAAGCCTTGGAGGAATTTGAAGAGAAGACTAAGCATAATTCGGGATTAATTCTAAATTTTGCGATTAACTATGGTTCCCGTAGTGAGATGATTTCAGCAATGAAACAAATGATAAATGATGTGCAACAAGGGCACATTAAACCGGATGATGTAACTGAAGATTTGATGGATAGCTACTTATTTACAAAAGATATTCCTGATCCTGATCTGGTCATTCGAACAAGTGGCGAGATTCGTATCAGTAATTTTTTATTATGGCAAATTGCTTATAGTGAACTTTGTTTTACGGATACGCTATGGCCTGATTTTGATGCGGAAGCTTTTTTTCAAGCGATAGAGGATTTCCAGCATCGCACACGACGTTACGGGGCGGTTAAATAGACAGGAGAAATACACCATGAAACAACGATTTATCACAGCTGTGTTGCTAGGTGCCGTTTTTTTGTCTTTGCTCTATCTAGGTGGCTGGTGGTATTCTGGCATTATGTATGTATTGGCTGTTATTGGCTTTATTGAATATGCTAAGATGAACCGGTTAGAATGGTATCAATCTCAAGTCATTTTAGGCTTAGTGATGGTCACCTCTTTTTTTACCATTAATCTCACTGAACTAGGACAAGAGGGTTTTTTTATAACCAATGGAGATCTGATTCTGTGGGGTCTTATCCTATATTTAATTTTTATGGTTTTAAGTCGCAATCATTTTGACATTTATCAGGTGGCCTATTTATTTGTTGGTGCCATATATTTGGGATATGGCTTTTCATACATTGGCTTTGTACGGATGAATTCCGGCATGGAAGGCATGCTGTTAACCTTATTAGTCGTGTTTTCGATCTGGGCAAATGACGTTGGAGCATACTTCATCGGAAAAAGATGGGGAAACAAAAAGATGTGGCCGGATATTTCCCCAAATAAAACGATAGAGGGTGCACTGGCGGGTTTATTATTTAGCATAACTGTAAGTACGGTTTTTCTCGTTCTATTTCCGCATTTAGGCAAAGTGATTTTTCCACACCTGATCCTTCCTTTCTATGTGAAAGGGATTGTACTGGGGGTCTTAGTTGGTTTAATCGGACAAGTTGGTGACTTAGTTGAATCGGCGATTAAACGTACAACAGGTGTAAAAGACTCTGGTTCGATCTTGCCGGGACATGGTGGAATCTTAGACCGCTTTGACAGTTTACTTTTTACGTTTATCTTATTGCACTTGGTGGCATGGGTGTAGGTAAAGGAGTAGCATCATGGAAAAAGTAGTGATACTCGGATCTACAGGATCAATTGGTACAAGCACGTTAGAGGTAATCGAACAGCATCCTGATGCATTTGAAGTGACGGCACTAGCAGCCGGTACAAATGTGCAAGTTATGATCGAGCAAGTAAAGCAATTTAGACCGAAATTAGTTTCAATGGCGACCAAAGAGGCGGCCTTGTCCGTAAAAGAAGCAGTAGCAACAAGTGTTAAAGTATGCTGGGGCGATGAGGGATTGCAGGAAGTGGCATCGCACTCAGAAGGAACCTATGTTGTGTCTGCATTAGTGGGAAGTGCCGGATTACCGCCTACTTTAGCTGCGATAAGAGCGGGTAAAAAAATTGGTCTTGCTAACAAGGAAACACTCGTTACAGCAGGACATATTGTCATGGAAGAAGCAAACAAGGCTGGCGTCCCGATCTACCCCATTGATAGTGAACACTCAGCCTTATTTCAATGTTTGAATGGAGAACGATCCGAAGATGTTCGGAGAATGATCGTTACGGCTTCGGGAGGCGCATTTCGCGATTGGTCTCGCCAAGAACTGGAAAAAGCTACAGTAGAACAAGCTTTAAAGCACCCTAATTGGTCGATGGGTGCCAAAGTAACGATTGATTCTGCAACATTGATGAATAAAGGTCTTGAAGTGATGGAAGCACATTGGTTATTTAATATGCCCTATGAACAAATCGATGTCATGATTCATCCGCAAAGTATTATACATTCTATGGTCGAGTTTCACGATGGTGCTGTCATGGCTCAGTTAGGCACACCAGATATGAAAGTCCCGATCTTATATGCTTTGTCTTATCCAAATCGTATGCCTTTAAAAACAGAACCACTTGATTTGGTATCCCTATCTCGGTTAGACTTTAGGGAACCAGATTATTCTCGTTTCCCATGCTTAAAAATGGCATATGATGCAGGGAAAGCTGGGGGTACCATGCCCACTGTACTAAATGCTGCGAATGAGGTTGTTGTGGCTACTTTCCTGCGCGGAGAATGTACATTTTTAGATATCGAAGAGATTGTTGCCCGTACTTTGGATAAACATGCGAATATGCGTTGTCCAAGCTTAGATGAAATTCATGAAGCAGATAGATGGGCACGTCAATTTGCGCAATCTATCTTAGCTAATCGAACTGCTTAAAGGTGGTGCATAGGATTGCAAACAGTCTTGGTTTTTATACTCGTGTTAAGCATACTTGTGTTTATTCATGAACTGGGGCATTTTATTTTTGCAAAAAGAGCAGGTATTTTGGTTCGTGAATTTGCAATTGGATTTGGCCCCAAGGTTTTTTCGAAGGTTTACGGGGAAACGCTGTATGCGATTCGTATCTTACCGCTCGGTGGATATGTTCGCATGGCAGGTGAAGATGTAGAGGCGGTAGATATTAAAACCGGTTCACTGCTTTATCTCACATTTGATGAAACAAATAAAGTGAAGCATGTTTATCTGTATGAACCCAATATCATGACAGAAAAAGTAAGGACAGGGCGCTTGTTAGAAGCGGACTTAGAAGATGGACTCTATGTTCAAATGGAAACCGATCAAGGAGAAGAGCGGTTTGATTTACATGAACAAGCATTGATCCATTATGACCAAAAGAACTGGATACAGGTTGCACCAAAAGATCGTCAGTTCGGGTCTAAGACCGTAGGGCAAAAAGCAATGACGATATTTGCTGGTCCTTTATTTAACGTCATCCTAACCGCTGTTTTACTGTCCGTATTTTCCCTGATGGTAGGTGCTATACAACAAAATCCATTAAAAGTTGGAGAGGTATTACCAGATACACCTGCTGAGCGCGCTGGGATAAAGACGAATGATGCAATTATTCGTTTGGATGGTAAATCGATTTCTAAACTAGAAGATTTACAGAGCTATCTTACTAAAGGTGGCGGTGAACCCGTTACAGTAACGGTTGAGCGAGATCAACAAACATTGGAATTTCAGTTAACGCCTCAACAAAGTGAAGGGAAATATTATATCGGTATTGATCCCGCTCGTACTGATGTTACCTTCTTACAAGCGATTTCTAATGGTGTGACAGATACGTACGATTACAGTATCCGAATAATGGAAGGCTTCGGAATGCTTTTGACAGGGCAGTTAGGGGTTAAGGATTTAGGTGGTCCCATACAAATGGGGAGTATTACGGGACAGGCAGTAGAGCAGGGGATTGAGAAGGTCGTGCTTTGGACTGCATTGCTCAGTTTAAACCTAGGTATTTTTAATCTACTACCTATTCCAGCCCTAGATGGCAGTCGATTGGTCTTTATTGGGATAGAAGCAGTTCGTGGGAAGCCCATTAGTCCAAACCGAGAAGGAATGGTACACTTTGTGGGATTTGCACTCCTGATGGTATTAATGTTAGTCGTGACGTACAATGATATCATGCGTCTTTTCTTTTAACGTTTATTTACCCAGTACATGACTAACTTGGATGTACTGGGTTTTAAGATTTATTATTGAAATGAGGGAACGTCATGCGTCAAAAACATATGCTATCCCCTACATTACGCTCAGTAGCGGAAGCAGAGATGATGAGTCATCAATTACTATTAAGAGCTGGATTTATACGACAACTAGCAGCTGGTATTTATTCGTTTTTACCACTAGGATTTAAGGTGTTACATAAAGTAGAAACAATCGTGCGCGAAGAAATGGACAAGATTGGTGCACAAGAGGTACTGCTCCCCTCTCTACATCCCAGTGAATTATGGGAAGAGACCGGTCGTAAGAAGAGTTACGGACCTGAATTGATGCAACTACAAGATCGTCATGGGCGCGAGTTTGTATTAGGACCTACACATGAAGAAGTGATTACCGATTTACTTCGCGATGAAGTGAACTCCTATAAAAAATTACCTATCAGTCTATATCAGATTCAATCTAAGTTTCGCGATGAAAGAAGACCACGCTCGGGTCTTTTACGGGGCAGAGAATTTATGATGAAGGATGCTTATTCTTTTCATGCCAATCGAGCGTCATTAGACGAACAATATGCCTTATTTTATCAAGCTTATCAAAACATATTTTCGCGTCTAGGACTTGATTTTCGGGCAGTAGAGGCAGACTCAGGTGCAATGGGTGGAACAGATACCCATGAATTTATGGCCCTTTCAGAAGCGGGCGAAGATACAGTGGCGATGTGTCTATCATGTGAGTATGCATCTAATATCGAGATGGCAAAGGTTATGCATGATGGTGGACAGCGGACACAAATTGAAGTGCCAGTACTTACGGAAATTGAAACAAAAGGTCAAAAAACGATTGCTGAAGTGGCTTCTTTCCTAGATATTCAAGCTGAGCAAGTCGTAAAAAGCTTATTGTTTATTGCGGATGATACCCCTGTTTTAGTACTCATACGCGGAGATCACGATATCAATGAAGTAAAAATTAAGAACTTACTTGGTGCAAGTGTAATTGAATTAGCGGAAGAGTCTCAAGTTATCGCGGTTTGTGGAGCACCAAGTGGCTATGTAGGTCCAGTAGGATTAAAGAAAAAAGTAAAAGTAATTGCAGATCATGCTGTCGCTGATATGAATGATATGGTAGTTGGGGCGAATAAAAAGGACTATCATCTCCGGCATGTACAACATACACGCGACTTTGAGATTGATGAAGTAGCGGATGTACGTAATATTCAAACTGGAGATACTTGTCCGAGCTGTGGGGGACAAATTCAGTTTAGTCGTGGGATTGAAATCGGACATGTGTTTAAGTTGGGGACGCGCTATAGCGAAGTCATGTCTGGTACCATCTTAGATGAAAATGGCAAGACACAGCCTTATATCATGGGTTGCTATGGGATCGGTATTTCCCGTGCAGTAGCTTCAATTGTAGAACAACATCATGATGAAAACGGAATCATTTGGCCGGCGTCAGTTGCGCCTTATGCGATTCATTTGATTGCAGTTAATATGAAAAATGAAACACAAGCAAGCGTAGCTGAAGAAGTTTATCAAATGCTTCAAAAAGAAGGGATCGAAGTATTGTTTGATGATCGCCCTGAACGTGCTGGAGTGAAATTTAAAGATGCTGATCTATTTGGGATTCCACTACGTATTACGGTCGGATCAAAAGCAGGAGAAGGGATTATTGAATACAAAAATAGGAGATCGGGTGTAGGAGATGCATTACACTTACAAGATTTAAGTAAAGCATTACCTGATTTGATGAAAGAATTGATGTAAAAGCATAAGAAAAAAGCAGTAGCATTTTTGTTCTGAAAATGCTACTGCTTTTTTAATGTCGAAGAAAATCAAGATACTCAATCATACTATTCTTTTACGTAATAGACCGGATAAAAAGTCTAGTACCATAACCATAACGATGATACCTAGAAGAATAATCCCAACACGATCCCAATCACGTGATGTGATGGCGAAAATAAGTGGAGTACCAATACCGCCAGCACCAATAATTCCTAAAATGGTTGCAGAACGCAAGTTAATTTCAAAACGATACAAAGTATAGGATAAAAACGCCGGAATCACTTGTGGTACAACGGCGAACCATAAAATTTGTAAACGGTTTGCTCCAGAAGCTGTTAATGCTTCAATCGGTCCATCATCAATGGTTTCAATTGCTTCTGAGTAAAGTTTACCAAGCATCCCGATTGAATGAATACCAAGAGCAAGTACACCAGCAAATGCACCAGGTCCTACGGCTTTAATAAAGAGGATAGCCATCACAATTTCTGGAAAGGTACGAATAACACTTAATATAAATGTACCAGATTCAGGAATAAACTTATACCGGTGTAAGTTACGTGCTGCCCAAAATGCAAACGGAATACAAAGAACTGCAGATACGATTGTGCCGAGGAATGCAATGGCTAAAGTATCAAGAAGCCCACGTAATAAGTCTTCACCACCGGGATCATAGACAAAGTCCCAATCAGGGTTAAATAGTCCGTTTAAAATCGAGCGTGATATTTCACCCGCCATTGCTTGTATTTCAAAAGCAGGCATTTGTGAAAACGCCCAGATATATATCGCAGCAATGATGGCAATATATATCCATTTCCGCCACTTCTTGTTTTGTTGTTTATGCAAACTCATAACAATTTCTCCCGAATTTTTTTGGTTATATAGTCAATCACCATAATCACGACTAAGGTATATAAGATAATTGAAGTTGTTTTTTGATATTCAAGGAAGTTAAGCGTTTCATCAAGATATAGACCAATACCACCTGCACCAACAAGTCCCAGAATAGCAGCTGCACGAATGTTAATCTCAAACGTGTACAGGAAGTAGGCGGCAAATTGTGCAGCAATCTGTGGAATAACACCAAACGCAATCCATTGAATTTTATTTGCTCCAACAGCAGTCATCGCTTCAAGTGGACCAGGATCAATGGTCTCAATAAATTCATACATTAACTTTGCAATAATCCCTAAAGAGAAGATAGTTAAAGCTAAAACACCTGGGATCAACCCTAATCCAAAGATAGCTACGAAAATTGCTGCTAGTAATAGATCAGGAATGGTTCTTAAAAAGTTGAGTATAAAACGTGCGGTTTGATAGATCCAAGGCGATACAAATATGTTTGACGATGCCAATAACGATAGTGGAATGGCCAAGATTGCACCAAAAGTCGCACCAAGTAAAGCCATTTGTATGGTGATAAGTACTTCAGGAGTGATATAGCTGAAGTACGCCCAATCTGGAGGTATCATTTCACGAAGTAATGAAATAATTTCAGGGATTCCTGTAAAAAGTTCCTCAAAAGTAGAATCTGTTTTGTATGCGCTTCCCCAAATGAGTAAAAAAAGTAATAAAGTCGTCAGGGTGGACTTTACTTTTGAGGGTTTCTTGATCGTATTTTCGTTCATAACCCTTATACTCCTAACAATTCATCTTTTTTGATTTCACGTTCATATATTTGTGTAAACATTTCATCAGTTGCATCTTCTACTGGACCATCAAACACTAATTCTCCGTCACGGAGTCCAATGATACGCGTTGCATACTCACGAGCAATATCGATAAAGTGAAGGTTGACAATCATGGTAATACCAAGTTCTTGGTTAATGCGTCTTAAGTCATCCATAACTTGGCGTGTTGTCAAGGGATCAAGAGATGCAACGGGTTCATCAGCGAGAATAATTTTGGCTTCTTGTGCTAAAGCGCGTGCGATGGATACACGTTGTTGTTGTCCACCCGATAGCTCATCCGCGCGTACATAGGCTTTGTCGGGAATACCTACTCGATTAAGCGCATCGTGAGCTAGATCTACATCTGCTTTGGGCCAGAGACCGAGTAAGGTGCGCATAGTCGAATGATAAGCGACACGTCCAGACAATACGTTTTTTAAAACGGTATTCCGTTTGATCAAATTAAAATTTTGAAAAATCATACCAATATCACGACGCATTTCGCGTAGTTGTTTTCCATTTGCTTTTGTTAAAGATTTGCCATTAATTACAATTTCGCCGTCTGTAATATCGTGCAGACGGTTGATCGCACGTAACAAAGTAGACTTTCCTGCTCCTGATCGTCCAACGATTACAACAAAATCACCTTGATTAATGGTCGTATTAATTTTATTTAAACCTACGGTCCCATTGGAATATACTTTGGTAGCCTCTTTAATTTCAATCATTTTGTTCCAACCTTTTCTTTATAAGTTTAGAAGAAAAAATGGTCGTTCATGAACATGGAACGACCATCATAGGCTCAATATTTATTTCAAGGATCTTACTGCTTCTTGATACTCACGTACAATGTCAAACGTGCTATCATCAGAAGCTACATAGCCTTCATGTGAATAAATATCTTTTACGATTTTATGGCCTTCTTCGTCTTTTCCAATATTAATAAACGCTTGTTTAATTTTTTCTTTCCATTCATCAGACATATCGGAACGAACACTAATCGTGTCATTTGGAATTGGCTGAGAACGGTGAACCACTTTGGTTGTTTCAAAAATGTTCGCTTGGTCTTTTTTCAAAATGTTACGAGCATCTCCGAAAACGGCTGCTGCATCAACTTGACCGTTTAAGACTGCTAGTAATGCTTGGTCATGTCCTTTTACTGGAGTACCTTGAATATCTTTCTTGGGATCAATGCCTGCTTTTTTCAATTCAACAGCTGGCCATACATAACCAGCAGAAGAAGTTACGTCTTGCCATGCGACTTTTTTACCTTTTAGATCTTCCAAACTGTTGATAGGAGAATCTTTTTTAGTAATAATCAAAGCTTCATAGAACTCGACTAATTCTTCAGTAGGTGCTCCATCTTCAGGATTTACACCGTAGCGTTGAGATTGTAAAAGAACTTCAGCAGCTCCTTTTTGTTTTGCCAATATATAACCAGTTGGAGGTAAGAATCCTACATCCACTTTTTTAGAATCCATGGCTTCTACAATCGTATTAAAGCTCGTGGATACGCTTACTTCTACAGGAACACCAAGTTCTTTCGTAAGTAATTCCTCGAGTGGTTTCGCTTTTGCTTCCAATGAATCAGCATTTTGTGAAGGAACAAATTGTACGGTCAACTTTTCCGTTGGTACATATTTGTCGGAACTTCCAGCTTCTTTTGTTGTAGAATCTGTTGAACATCCAGCAAGTACACCGCCAGCAAGTGCGATGGACAAGCCTACACCTACTAATTTCTTAAACATTGTGTAGCCTCCCAAAGGGTTAATGTATAAATTCATAGATTAATATAACACATTATTTAATTATGTGTGTTAATAACAGATAAAATAATTTATTGCATTTGCTTCCAATTCAATTTAATGTACATAAATAGTGGCATAAAACCAGACTTGCTTACTTGATATAGTAATATTTTACAGAAAGGTGTTGGCGTACAAAATGAAGAAGCAAAAAATTACCATTCTTGAAACGAGTGATGTTCATGGCAGTGTGCTCCCTATTCATTATGGTCTAAATCAGAACATGGAATTCGGGTTCGCTAAGTTAGCTACATTGATCAAGCAAGAACGACTGTTAAATGAAGAAAACACCCTTTTAATAGATAATGGGGATTTAATACAGGGAACACCGCTTGCCTATTATTGCGCACGCATCCAATCAGAGCTAGAAAATCCAATGCCTGAGATTTTAAAGTATCTTCAATATGATGCCGCAATACTTGGGAATCATGAATTTAATTATGGGCAAACCTTTTTAGATCGAATTGTGAAACAAGCGGCACTACCTTATCTATCTGCCAATGTATGTAAAAAAAAGGATGGCAAACCTTTATATGATCAGCCTTATCTCGTCAAAACAGTTGCTGATGGTATTCGAGTAGGCGTTCTTGGTCTAACGACACATTATATTCCGAATTGGGAGCACCCCGATCATATTGCTGAGCTTACTTTTGTAGATGCCGTTGCAAGTGCTAAACAATGGGTACCTTACCTGAGAGAACAAGAAAATGTCGATGTCGTTGTGGTGGCTTATCACGGTGGGTTTGAGCGTGACCTACAAACAGGAGAACCGATTGAACCTTTAACCGGTGAAAATCAAGGGTATCAACTCTGTGCTGAAGTACCAGGTATTGATGTGCTACTAACGGGTCATCAACATCGTGCCCTAGCGGAGAAAACGATTAACGATGTGGTGGTCGTTCAACCAGCTAATAATGGTCTTTATTTAGGTAAGGTGGAACTTTTCTTAGAGCGAGATCAACTGGGCTGGAAAATCATGCATAAAGAAGCGAAACTTTTATCTGTCGAAAGTGTAAGCGTAGATAATGAAGTTGTTGATATTGTTCGTCCTTATGAAGCGTTAACACAAGAATGGCTAGATCAACCGATTGGCAAAATTGAAGGGAATATGTTGATCGATGACCCCATGAAAGTACGTACTGAAAAACATGCTATGATTGAATTTATCAACCATATTCAAATGGAAGTGGCAGAGGTTGATATCTCGAACACAGCATTATTTGACAATTATGCTACGGGCTTCAAATCAGATGTGACAATGCGCGACATTGTAGCAAATTATGTGTATCCCAATACACTAAAAGTGTTACGTCTAACAGGACAGGACATTAAAGATGCATTAGAGCAGTCTGCAAGTTACTTCGCACCATACAACGGTACGGAGATCGAAGTGAATCCGAAGTTCCTTTATCCTAAGCCTGAACACTATAATTATGATATGTGGGAAGGGATTTCTTATTTGATTAATATTTCTAATCCGGTAGGAGATCGAATTGAGGAGCTATCTTATCAAGATCAGCCACTTGCGCTCGACAAAGAATATGATGTCGTTATGAATAATTATCGAGCGAGTGGTGGTGGGAATTACCTGATGTTTCAAGATAAACCAGTCGTACGCGAAGTACCAACAGAAATGTCAGAGCTAATTGTAAACTATTTCATGAAACATAAAGTGGTAAAAGCGAATGTGACGCCGACGTGGAAAGTGATTCATGAGTAAAAGCTAGTGTGGGTCTACCACACTAGCTTTTTTATATACAATCAAGATTGCTCGGAGCAAAAATAGAAAAGAAAAGGTTATAGATGATCAATTAGGGGAAGTTAATCAGATAGACGGCGGAAATATTCTGCTGTAGGCACTCGCCTATATAATGAGTTGCAATGGAAACAAAAGGAGCGTGTATTTAAAAATGAAAAAAATATATACCGCAACAGTGACAGCTACAGGTGGTCGTAACGGAAAAGTCGTTTCAGATGATGGTATTTTAAACCTCGAAGTGAAAATGCCCAAAGCGATGCAAGGTCCCGGTGGACCAGCAACCAATCCCGAACAGTTATTTGCGGCAGGTTACTCCGCTTGTTTTGATAGTGCCTTGAACTTGGTGCTTCGTAAAGAACGACAAAAAGTAGAATCAACAGAAGTGACCGCGGATGTTTCGCTTAATCTAGGTGAAGATGGTGGGTATACACTCAGTGCCGAACTAAAAGTGAAAATCGTGGGATTGGATAAAGAAAAGGCACAAGAATTCGCCGATAAAGCCCATCAAGTATGTCCATATTCCAGAGCAACAAGAGGAAATATTCCAGTTGAGATTACCATAATCGATTAGGCTTCAGTTACGATTAAACCAGTAGTGTAAATGATAATAGTTTGTACTACTGGTTTTTTTCGTGAATATAAATGAAGTAGTAATAGGAGGTGGAGATACTTTGACCGTCATTCTTGAAACAGAGCGTTTAATTTTACGTCCCTTTGATCAGAAAGATGCAGCTGATGTACAACGATTAGCAGGTGATGCAGAAATTGCAAAAACGACTTTATCTATACCTCACCCCTATGAAGATGGTGTAGCAAAGTCTTGGATTGATTCCCTTCATAAATTCGCACAATTTGGAACGATGTTTGGGTTTGCGATTGTGAATAAAGAAAATGCGCATTTATACGGATGTATGACATTACAAATTACACCGCAACATCAACACGGCGAACTTGCTTACTGGTTAGGAAAGTCATATTGGAATAAGGGATATACGACCGAGGCTGCTCGTGCATTGATTCAACATGGATTTCATCAGTTTGACTTGAATCGTATTTTTGCACGAACGATGACCAAAAACATTGCTTCTAGCCAAGTTATGTTGAAAAACGGGATGCAATTCGAAGGCGTTTTGAAACAACATTTTTTCAAGGATGGTCAGTTTGAAGATATCGCTTACTATGGTATCTTGCGAGAAGATCATAAAAATGATTGACTAATAAAAGAATGCGTGCTAGAATATTTTTTGTCGTCACAACGAGGCGATAACAACGAATATGTTCCTTGAAAACTAAAGAGTGACACATGACCTGTTCAATTTTTATATGAGCTTACAAGCTCACCATTATATGGAGAGTTTGATCCTGGCTCAGGACGAACGCTGGCGGTATGCCTAATACATGCAAGTCGAGCGGATGAAGTACCTTCGGGTACGGATTTAGCGGCGAACGGGTGAGTAACACGTGGG
>NZ_JACXAG020000020.1 GCF_014773435.2 Polycladospora coralii
ACTTCTCCGGTGAATATATACTTGACATTTAAAAAAGACCAAGTGTATTTCATACAGCTTGTTTCCATATCTAATTTTCAAGGTGCGATTCATTTCAGCGTCGCTTGCGGCGACAAGAAATAATATACCATGATACCATATTAATTGCAACCTTTTTTTATACTACTTTTTCACTAAGGGTACTTAGTCGTTCATTTTACTTCAGGGCGTGTCAATTTATATAAATTCACCATTTTATTCGTCGTAACTCTTTATTAATCAAACCATTTTTTTAGATTTGACTACGATGACATGTCATTATGGTTAATTAACATCGCTGGTGTATGGTTCAAATGTAACCATCACGCTGCGTTATTTATTGTTCTTTAGAGTCGGACCTGACCCCTACATCTATAAAGTAGAGCTTTAAATTAGATAAAGATTGGAAATGGATTACATAAAATTAATAAAGTTAGTCAAATTTTATAAATAATGATTTACTTTCAGTTAATTTTGTTTTATTATACATTTCAGGTATTATAAAATCAGTGAAGCCACTTGGTAAAGTCGGATTTGTATTTATATACAACCATACATTGCGACTACACAAAACATTACACATCGATACCGCTAACAATCTGTACTTCAAGGAGCTCATATTTAACTAACCTACTATTTTGTATATTTATTTTATTTATTTTTATGTAAAATCACACTAAGGAGTGAATGACTTGATCAAAACGACACGCTTTTTTTCATTTTTGACCGCAATTAGTCTTGCAGCAAGTTTATTTTTACCTCAGGCAGTACAGGCGGATGCGAAGCGTCCTACTGACAAACTAAATACGAATGATGAAATTATCGTAAAATTCAAACCAAACACTTCACAATCAAAGCGAAAAAGTTTACTAAACGCCCATTCCTCCGAATTAGTTTCTCAAAACCAACAGATTGGATTTGATGTTGTAAAAGTAGAAGGTCAATCAATTGAAGAAGCGATAGCCGATTACAATGCAATGCCCAATGTGGAGTATGCAGAAAAAAAAGTAATATATCGTGCATCCTGGTCTCCAAACGATCCACTATATGCATCCAATCAACAGTACGGTGCTAATTTGATTCAAGCAGATGATGCATGGGATATCAACAAAGGCAGTAAAGATGTGATCGTAGCAGTAATCGATACAGGTGTCCAATCCGATCATCCTGATTTATCTGGACAGTTAATAAATGGCTATGATTTTATTAGCAATGATAGCAATCCCTATGATGAAGAAGGTCACGGTACACATGTAGCGGGAACAGTAGCTGCTAAAACCAATAACGGTTTAGGGGTAGCTGGTATTGCACCTAATGTTAAGATTATGCCTGTCCGTGTATTAAATGAAGAAGGTTATGGAACAAACGAAGAAGTAGCCAATGGTATTATTTATGCCGCTGATCATGGCGCCAACATTATTAATTTAAGCTTAGGTGATTCGGAAGACTCTCAAGTCATGCAAGATGCGGTAAATTACGCACATAACAAAGGTTCACTAGTCATTGCCGCGGCCGGAAATGATGGTAAGCCAAACCCTCACTTTCCTGCTTACTACTCTAACGTAATCGCAGTAGGTGGAGTAGACCGATACGACAATCCTTACAATAATACGAACTATGGAAGCTGGGTAGACGTAGCCGCACCAGGTGTACAAGTTATGTCTACTACCTTAGGTGGAGGATATGGTCGTTTAACAGGAACTTCTATGGCTACGCCACATGTGGCTGGTGTAGCTGCTCTCTTAGCCTCTCAAGGTTTAAGCCGTGACGAAATCCGTCAAGCAATCGAAGAGACTGCTGAACCTGTCTCAGGTACTGGGAGACTATGGACACATGGACGTGTGAATGCATTTAAAGCACTAGGCGGTAGCGCTGCAGATACCGGTGATACCTATGAACCTAATAATCGTAAAGAACAAGCATATGGACCTTTACAATCAAGTAAAACTTATCAAAGTCAAATTAGTAACGCTTCCGATATCGATTGGTTTAAATTTGAGACTAAAGCTAGTGGAGAGATTAGGCTTAATCTGAGTAGTTTACCAGCTGATTACGATCTCTATTTACTTGATTCATCTGGAAAACAGCTGGCCAGTTCCCGTAAAGGTAGTAAGTCGGATGAGTCAATTACATTTACGACCACTAGCCCAGGACATTATTTTGTTAAGGTTGAAGGTTATAATGGTGCTTACAACACCTCACAATCATATACGCTTCAAGCTAATTACCCTGCCTCAAGTCAAGCAGAAAGCACATGGTTTTATGAGCCGCTCACTTTTGAAACATCTCATCCTTACACCAACAACTATAATAAAAGTCACACCTATACAAAAGAGGGGGTTTCTAAAGTAGCTCTCCACTTTAGCCGTTTGGAAACTGAAGCTAATTATGACTTTGTTCATATCAAAGACAAAGATGGAAAAGTGGTTAAAAGTTATGATGGAAATTTAGACGCTTTCTGGATCATCGTGGATGGAGACACAGCTATTTCAAACCTAGTGAGTGATCATTCTGTTAATGGATATGGGTATAAAATTGATCAAGTGGCCTATCACGCAACATCATCCCTTTCAGATATGAGTACAACCGATTTCTCAATCCCTATTCAACAATAGTGATACCTACTTCATAAGCGAAAAGCCTACTCATATTATATGAATAGGCTTTTCGCTTTAATAAATAAAGACAAATTTGCTAACGCAATAAACGGAGCCCATTTAATATAACAAGAAGTGTACTACCCTCGTGGCCAACTACCCCAGTCGGCAAGTTAATCAGTTGAAGAAAATTAGCACATATGAGCATAATAATAAGAAATACTGCGAATAAAATATTTTGGCGAATAATTCGATTCATCTTCCGACTTAGTCTGATTATATCTGGTAATCGTCTTAAGTCATCTTTTATTAGGATGATATCAGCAGTTTCCATTGCAATATCAGTTCCCTTCCCTCCCATCGCCAACCCAATATCTGCCGCTGAAAGTGCTGGCGCATCATTTACACCGTCACCTATCATTGCCACTCTACCATATTTGTGCCGCAAAGCTTGAATACGATTTACTTTTTCATCTGGTAATAGTTGCGCATAAGTTTGATCAATTCCAACTTCATTTGCTATGACATTTGCCGTAATTGAATGATCACCTGTTAGCATAACAATATGAACCCCCAGTTGCTTTAAATCCGCAATTGTTTTTATCGCTTCAGATCGAATGGAATCACGTAAGGCTATGATGCCCACAATGCCTCCATTTTTTTCGAGTAAAATAACTGTTTTTCCCTTACTATTTAATTGTTTAATCCACTTACTTTGCGCATGTGTTATTTGATCAGCATGAAATAACCCCGGTTTACCTAGTTTCCACTTCGTTCCTTGTATAGTTGCTTCTACTCCGTGACCGACTATGGATTTAAAATCGTGTATGCTTTGTAAGACAATATTTTTTTCTCTTGCATGTTTAACAATCGCTTTAGCTATAGGATGCTCTGACCTATTTTCAATAGACGCCGCAATTTTTAAGATCTTTTGGCTATCCAATTCTCTATCACAACTCTTAATATCGGTTACAATAGCTTCACCATAGGTAAGTGTACCTGTCTTATCAAAAGCAATGACCTTAGTTTGACCGATGCTCTCTAGTGGTATGCCACTTTTAAATAACACACCCTTTCTAGAACCCGATGACATAGCAGATAAAAGTGCAGGCATGATGGATACTACAATTGCGCAAGGAGATGCAACTACTAGGAAAACCATTGTCCGGTAAAAAGCACTAAAAAATGACCAGTCTAATAACCAATAAGTTACACTAAACACACTGGCAGTTAAAAATAGCACGCCTTTTACATAGTATCGTTCAAGTTTTTCAAGTTTTTGTTGTGATGGCGGTAATGATTGCTTAGATTGTTCAATCAGTTGGATCATTCGATTAAACATACTATTATCAGCCGTTGCAGTTACTTCCATAATCAATGAACCTGCACCATTCATAGCCCCAGAAAAAACCAAGTCTTTTGCTTTTTTATCAACTGGCATTGATTCACCGGTAATCATCGATTCGTTTAAATCTGAACTCCCTTTAATAATGACACCATCAACTGGAATTAGCTCACCTGGCTTTATTAGTAACTTTTGGCCTATCTTAATTTTTTTAATTCGGATGTTCTCGATACGATCATCACTGTAATACAAATGAGCAAACTGTGGCTTCATTTGTATAAGTTTCGTTAGATCCCTTTCACTTTTTGCTAGTGTGATCGTTTCCATCGCACCACTAAGTGCAAAAATGAAGATGAGCAATCCTCCTTCAAGCCAGTATCCAATACTCGCAGCACCAATTGCAGCTAAAAACATAAGAAAGTTGACATCTATAACACGTTCTTTTAATAGTTGATCGATTCCCTCTTTTGCTTTGATATAGCCTCCAATCATGTAAGACATACAAAATAGAATAACTGAAGGGGTCGGATAAGCCATAGAGAGAAACCATCCTATACAAAGCAAAACACCTGCACATAGTGCTGCTAATAACTCTATTTTGACTGAATTTTTAATAAATTTATAAGAGGAGAGATGATCATTTACTAATTTATTCATCGTTTCATTCCATCTCCTTAATTGATAGTAATGATCATTTTTAATACCCGATATAGACAGCATGCGGTCCCCTGAAGGGACCGCATGGTAAAAGCATTATATTTGTTTATATTAATTATAATATAATAATTAATATTGTCAATTGTTTTTCTGAAAACAAACATTAATTGTGTGTTCATGTTAGAGCAACAATGCAATCATTACAAGTCGCTCATGCTGACCGCATCAAAAAACACGCCTTCCTTTATGGAAGACGTGTTTACCTATTCCCTGAAAACTAAAGAGTGCTTACATGACCTGTCATGATTCGATTTAAGCTCCTAGAAGGAGCGTCCTTAGAAAGGAGGTGATCCATCCCCACCTTCCGGTAGGGATACCTTGTTACGACTTCACCCCAATCATCTGCCCCACCTTAGGCGGCTCGATCCCTTGC
>NZ_JACXAG020000021.1 GCF_014773435.2 Polycladospora coralii
TTTATACGTCTGGTGATGATGGCGGAGGGGACCCACTCGTTCCCATCCCGAACACGACCGTTAAGCCCTCCAGCGCCGATGGTACTATAGATTAATCTATGGGAGAGTAGGACGTCGCCAGGCAAATCTTAACCCCCACTTCAAATGAAGTGGGGGTTTTTATATCGTTAAAATGCTTTATCCAATTAAGCATACTAATTACTGAATTAGTATGACACATTAATGAAATATATATGTATAACGAGCAATTTCAATATATTTCTAATAAAAAACATGCAAAAAAAACATATAAAGTATGATAGATTCGTGTTAATATAATAGCGTAACAAAGATTAGATGATATGGGAGGTATACTTGTGTTCCAACGCATTGCGAAGCATTTCTTGATTTTCGCTTTAATTCTTTCTATTTTCCCTTTTTATGGGCAATCTTTTGCTGAAGGCCCGAATGATCCGGCACCCGAAATTCAGCCAAAAGTTGTAAATGACAACGCTGGTAAAAAAGTATTATTTGATAATACACATGGTCAAACAGCAGGTGCTGCTGACTGGGTAATTGATGGCGCTTTCTCTGATTTTGCCAATGGATTGGCAGAAGATGGGTTTTATGTCAAGGAATTAAGAAAAGCGACGTCTATTAACTATGAAGATCTGTCATCTTATGATGTTTTTGTAGTCGGAGAAGCAAATATCCCTTATAAAAAATCAGAACAAGATGCGATGTTAGAGTATGTTGAAAACGGCGGTAGTATCTTTTTTATTGGTGATCATTACAACGCTGACCGTAATAAAAATCGCTGGGACGCTTCAGAGATTTTTAATGGCTACAGACGCGGTGCTTTTGAAGATCCAACAAAAGGAATGAGTGACGAAGAGAAAAACTCTTCCGCGATGCAAGGTGTTACAAGTAGTGATTGGTTAGGAAGTAACTTTGGTATTCGCTTCCGTTATAATGCTTTAGGCGATGTAACAGCGAATCATATTGTAAGCCCTGATCAAGCTTTTGGTATTACTCAAGGTGTAAATACAGTTGCAATGCATGCTGGATCTACGATGGTAATTACCGATCCTAAAAAATCTAAAGGTATTGTATACCTACCGGAAACGAACGAAAAATGGAAATATGCAGTTGACCAAGGTGTGTATGCTGGTGGCGGAATAGCAGAAGGTCCTTATGCCGCTATTTCAAAACTAGGAAAAGGTAAAGCTGCTTTTATTGGAGATTCATCTCCAGTTGAAGATATTACACCTAAATATTTACGTGAAGAGACAGGCTCTTCTAAAAAGACGTATGATGGTTTTAAAGAACAAGACGATGCTACGCTATTGGTTAATATGGTAGATTGGTTGGCAGATCAAGAAAATTATACGAGCTTAGATCAAGTTGAATCTTTAGAGTTGGATCAGGCAACATCTCTTCTTGACATGGAAAACCCAGCGGCTTCTACTGAACCACAAGCCGAGCCATGGTCTGCTCCACAAGAAGGTTATAAATGGTGGGACCCCACTACTTTTAAAGCTGGGTCTTATGGAAGTGATAAAGCACCAGAAAAAGAGCCAACCTACTCAGCTGTTCATCAATCCGTACTTCCTAATAAAAGTGAATTCACGCTTCGTATTGTAGCTGAAGATTTACTTCCTGGAACAACGACAAGTGGTTACGACCTTGGAATTTATGTAAGTGGTGGTAAGCAAGTTGCCAAAGTTCAAAACGAAGATGGTTCATGGCCAGAAAGCTATGGTTATAGTAACAAATTCTCACTTACAGCGGATGCCTCAGGTCGTGCAACTAAAGATTTAAAAGTACAAATTGACCCAACTGCTTCTGGTGATGCCAGTTTACGCTTCCGTTTAAATGGAGGCAAACGATTTACAAATACTGTAGCGATTGGTGATGTGGAAGTAGAACCATTACCAGATGATGAAAAGCCAGTTCCGGATATGATTACGATTGCTGAAGCAAGATCTAAGCAAGATAATGAGATTGTAACAATCGAAGGTGTTATTACCTCGACACCAGGCATCTTTGGTTCTCAAGCATTTTATATACAAGATGAAACTGCCGGGATTCTTATATACCAGGGAGAAGCAGGTTTCGCTTTAGGCGATAAAGTTAAAATTTCTGGTGTCTTGACGCATTATAATAATGAACAAGAATTAAAAGATTTGATTAAGATCGAAAAGACGGGTACAGGCTCTCTACCTGCAGCTAAGCAAGTAACTGTAATTGATGAAAGTAATTTTGGTCAGTTAGTACGACTTGATCAAGTAACTGTTGAGGGAATTGAGCAAACTGGCTCTTCGTTTGAGTTTAATGCTGTAACTGAAAATGGCACTACTCGTGTGCGTGTCGATAGTAGAACCGGTTACACAAAAGAGCAATTTACAGAAAGTTATCCAGAAGGTACAAAAGTAAACATTACGGGTCTATCAGCGATTTACCGTGATATTGTCCAATTAAAACCTCGCTCAAGCGAAGATATTCAGCTTGCTAATGTGGATGCTGTAGCACCTACTTCTAACATTCAAGTTAGCGGAGATGCTTTATCAACAGGGGAGTTCTTGAATAAAGCTGTAGTTGAGCTTACTGCTTCTGATGATAAGAGCGACATCGCTACGATTGAATACCGTTTGAAAGGTTCAGATGATTGGACCCGTTATGAATCTAAATTCGCAGTAGAAAAGCCAGGTTTATATCAAATTGAATATAGAGCTACAGATCGTGTGGGTAACGTCGAATCTGTCCAAGTAAAAGAGATTGTTGTCACAACAGCATCTTATGAACAACTTAAGAAAACGATTCAGAATGATACTGTGAACGAAAAGACTCAGAAATATCTTTTGAAACAAGTATCAAGTATCGAGAAAACAGAAGCTCAATATCAGAAATTCCTAGAAAAAGGAAGTTCATTCAAGATTAAATATTATAAAATGTTGTTCAAGCAAAAAATTAGCTTTATGGAGCTTTCCATTAAAGCGATTCCTAATAAAAAATTGAGTAAAGAGACAAAGCAAGATATTAAAAAACTACTCACACTGATTGAAAAAAGTAAATAAATAGAGATGTAAATAACCGTTAGGGGCCAAAAAGCCTTTAGCGGTTATTGTTATAATAGATGTTATTTAATTGAAGGGTTAGATCTAGTGCAGTATTTATGTTATAGTTCGTATTACGGCTTAGTTATATCTTATTACTTCAAAAACTTACTCGGATATAATCATTGAAAAGAGGACGATGTGGGGCTAAAATGAGGTATGTTTATTTGTATGATAGCTCCATCTTTTTGTTATATATTTTGTTCTCTTTGTACGTTTTTCAGAAAGATGGCTCTGCCAATACTTTTTATCAGTAAAACAGTTTTTTCAGGTTGTGCTATGCGATGTGAAGGTGTTCTTGGAAAAACAACGCTGCTGGATGATATGAATCCTTGCAGTGCGAAGAATAATATTAAAAATGAGGTGCAATATTTGAGTAGGAAAATTTTTATAGTCTTATTCTCATTTTTCTTCGTATCTACTCTTTTTCTAGGTATACTTATAACTTATTCTAGTATGTCAATTGTTAAGGTCAGTAAACCCCATTTAAATGATATACAAATTGATGTGCAGTCAAACGTTAAGTATCATGAATTTTACATACAAGACATATTTCCTAAAAATGATTTTTATGCTATAAAATCACCTGTAGCGCTTATAGATGAAAATTATAACTATGATTCGGAAGGGTATATTGTATACGAACACCCTAACGGTGAAAAATATTACTCTCCGTATCTCTTAACGCAACAAACGATTAAATATTTGGGGAGCTATAATCTGACACAAGATCGTTTATACTTAGAAAAAGCAAAAGAATACACAGATAAACTTTTTGAACTAGCAGAAAAAAAAGATAATAAAATGCATTTTCCCCATCATTACATTTTTGAGTTACATGGGTTACCAAGTGAAAAATTAGACCCCGATTGGTACTCAATTTATGCACAAGGCCAAGCACTATCTGTTTTTTCTCGTATGTATCAAACGACTGGAGATAAAAAATATCTAGCATGGGCAAATCAAACATTTAATGGATTAGATCTTGATCATGATCCTAGAAAAAACACTACATTATCTTACTTAGATTCAGAAGGGCACTTATGGTTTGGATATTATCCTAAGAAGCAAAATCACAAATCAACAAGTGCATTAATTCGTGCTGTGGTTGGATTTTATGACTACTATCAGATTAATCAAACAAAAAGTGCTTCTTTTATGTTAAATGCTTCAATTACAACGTTTTATGAACAAATAGAATTGTATCGGGTAGAAGGTGATATTAGCATAGAAGACTTAAAACATAAAAACCAAGATATTGGAAGGCATAGGCTAAATATTTTAGCACTAAAATATCTATACCGTATTACAAATGAAGTATACTTTAATGACATGGCTAACGCATTTTATTCAGACTATAACTTCAAAAAAGAGAAAAACTCGATGTATCATTTGGAAAGGTACATTCGCAAAGAGTGGTTAGAGTAAAAGCATTTAACCAAAATTAGAAAATGTTACACACTCAGTTAGTTTAGAAAAAAAAAACTAAAGCAAGAAGCGGACAACTTTTCTGCCCAACAGGAAGGTTGGCTATGGCGACGATTAAATAGATAAATCATGAAATTTGACTTACCTGACTTACATTTAACCTGTTTTATTGCTTATGGAATTAGGAAGCTTTTTGAACTCATTTTATCCTCATGAAAATTGAGTTCAAAATTGAATTGATCTATACACATAAAAAGATTAAAAAATGTATTGACAGTTTATATTACTATTTGGTAGTATATATCTTGTCGCCGCAAACAAGCGGTAGCAACTAAAATGTTCCTTGAAAACTAAAGAGTGACACATGACCTGTTCAATTTTTATATGAGCTTACAAGCTTACCATTATATGGAGAGTTTGATCCTGGCTCAGGACGAACGCTGGCGGTATGCCTAATACATGCAAGTCGAGCGGATTAAGTACCTTCGGGTACGGATTTAGCGGCGAACGGGTGAGTAACACGTGGG
>NZ_JACXAG020000022.1 GCF_014773435.2 Polycladospora coralii
GTTTTAATACTCTTAAGATTACTTCTCCGGTGAATATATACTTGACATTTAAAAAAGACCAAGTGTATTTCATACAGCTTGTTTCCATATCTAATTTTCAAGGTGCGATTCATTTCAGCGTCGCTTGTGGCGACAAGAAATAATATACCATGATACTAAACCAATTGCAACCCTATATTTATAATATGACTTTTTCCGTTCCTGATTTCTGCCTATATCACCTACACATTTTCAACCTTATATCACACTTTGTGAATAATGAGGTACCGTACAGCATTAATGTCGTGTCGGAAGAGCTTTAAATATGATCTGAATTATCATTCGCCCTTAAAGTCAACCATATAGGCCATTTTCATCCTACCTTTAACGCTTTATGATACGAGGCAAACACCTAACCAATTGCAATTTTGTCTAGTGTTGAAGTGACTACTAATCTATTATTGATTTTTGTAAAACTTTTTTCTAACCTTGTGTAATAATACCCCTTTTCTCCAACTCTTTTAGCATAATATTCTTGGCCAAGGTACCAGTTCCATCAACATTAACAGCAAAAACCCATATACCTTGCTCATTTTCAACGAAACCTACATACCAACCCAAACCCAAGTCTGACAGTCTCGTTCCTGTCTTTCCATGTAGTATGTATTCATCTTGCTCATCCTGAATCATCATGCGCTTAACTGTTTTTTGATGCTTTTCAGCAATCGGGAGCTGTTCCTCAACCAGCTTTTCTATAAACACAACTTGCTCTAAGGCTGAAATTTTCATGCTACTTCCTAGCCAGAATGTATCAATTCCGCCTGATATATCTTGATTTCCATAGTTAAATCTCGAAATATTCTTTTGCATCTCTTCTTCTCCGATTGTTCTTGCCATGTCCTGGTAAAACCATATAGCAGACTCCCGCATGGCTGAAGCTAGTGAATGGTCACGATTCCAGTTTTCAAATTCCCGTTCCACACCATCCCAACGCTTTACTTCATATTCATCTCTTACTGCTGAGGTTTCCAGTCCAATCAACGCATTTGCTACTTTAAAGGTAGATTCAGGAGTAAATCTTTCCTTGCTTCGTTTCGTATTATAGATATATACATGATTATTTTTCAGGTTTTTCAATACCATCGTTCCTTGACCAGTGTGAAACTCCTCTACATCCTGTTGCCCTGCTTTTACAGAACTCCCCATACTCACAGTCAACACAAACACGGAAAATAATATCAAGCTAATACGACTCATCCACTTCATTTTATCTACTCCTTTATATCCTGCTGTCAATTGATTGTTGTTCCCTTATACTATAATCAACCGGATAGACATCGGAAAGTATTGTTCTTGTTATCTGTACCCATACAAATACATGGAGAGGA
Organism: Polycladospora coralii; assembly: GCF_014773435.2. Taxonomy (GTDB): domain Bacteria; phylum Bacillota; class Bacilli; order Thermoactinomycetales; family Thermoactinomycetaceae; genus Polycladospora; species Polycladospora coralii. Next base: position 1,368 of record NZ_JACXAG020000022.1, read on the forward strand.
ATATATAGAAAAGTCGATCCTCTATACATAGTAGCTCGGATTAGTATCTATTTTTTATTTGATAGATTTGTGTTTATACAAAAATTGAGTGAAGTGAATATATTATTGATATGTATATTCATAGATTTGTAGGGAGGTGTCTTTTTGTCAAAAAAAGTGGTTATAACAATCGATTTCAACATTACAATTCGGTATATAACTAGCTTGCAAGGAACTTTCCCTCTTGAATCTGTTGCTTTAGAAGTCATGGAAGATCTAGGAGTAGGTAATCCTAATGATACGCCAGAAATCGTTTCAGGAGTCCCAGGGAGAACGGTCCGTTCTGTTTTTAATCGTACAATTGTAGATGCTTGGCAGGGTAAAATGCTTGTTCAAAAGGGTGTGGCGGTTCCTACCGCTCTTAGTAAGGCATTTCCAATAGTTAGAGTAAATTATTCTCCTAGTTTAATTCATGTCGCTGAAGCTTTATTTAATGCTTTTTCTCCTGTTGTTCCCACGATTACGAATGCCCGTTTAGTTTCTGTAAGAGCTAGAGCAGGAAGACATGCTAGAGCAATTTTTTCAGAATAACATTTTACTCAAGTTACCTTATTCCGTACTCTACCGTAACAACTAGGATGATTCTCTTTTTATATATCATTCGAAAAAAGCGCTAAACAAGATAATCCAGTTCTTTTTTTCAATATGAAAGATACGCTCTTGAATAATGGTTAATTTAGACAACCAACGTTATCTCATGGATTTGGATACAGCTGGTTGTCTAAAATTCCGCTATAGCTCATTCTACAGCTGAATTATTGGACCTAGAAACACTACTCCTGCTCGCTACTGTAATAAATACGCAATGTAGGATATGTTTACATGTTTTCATCAAAACATGCCTTGGAACCAAAACCTAAGGGAAGAAGCGGACAACCAGTTGATCCATAGGGAGCTTTAGGAGAACCGTAAGGTTTTTAGCGGGGTGTTCTGTTCGGTTGCTTTGAAATTTTCAAGTGGCGCATGATCCAGTATCAATAAAGTGTTTTGATTGATATACAAATGAATCGTAAGATTAATGTCTCCTAGATAGGATAACGACTGGATTTAAATTAATGGGTAATTACAATACTGCCACTACCTGTTCCACTAAAGCCCGCTCCAACAATCTGCGGTACTCCCTCAAACCGTGCTGAATACACAAATAGATATTGTCTACTAATGTCTACTGGTACTGATGTTTGTGTAGTTGCTTGAACAGTTGTACCCGAATTGACAAATTCAGTTAATCCTGGTTGTAAATCGATTATAGCCAACTGGCTAAATATATTGGAGCCCACTGGTGCAGACCAAATACCACAGCTAATAAATGCAGTATCTAATTCACTAATATCAATATCTTGATTAGTCGTAAATTGGCCAGAGATCGATGTAATCGTACCCGATTTTAATCGAAAAATATAAGATTGAATTTGTGAGCTTTGTGAGGTATCGATATTTCCTCCCGATAAAAAGACAGGGCTAAATGGTCCGATAGAAGTTTGACTTTTAGCTAATAATGCAACTTCAGTAGGTGATCCATTCTGATCAAATTGCATAAAATAGCTTTGACCAAGCGCAGTAAAAGATATTGTTTTGGTTTGATTTACTGGCGGTACGATTCCAGAAGCACCTATAAAGTTTGTAATTCGGCTTACACCTCTTGCTTTACCGCCGCTACTAATTTTAATTTGGTTATTTCTCTTATTTTTCTTTCTTTTCAATCCAAAGCACACCCTTCCCGGAAATATATTTATATGATATAGCTACATGTTATTCCTATTTTAAATTGATGGAACAGCATTTATAGTAGTGTAGCGTACAAAAAAACTAACTGAGCAGATCAACTTACCAAAGCCGTCAATATGAATGGGATCCGAGGACCTCTAACTAAAAGTGAGCCTGATATTCGCTTAAAACTGACAACTCCATCACAACACATGCCTAAGCAATCGCGCTATCATCACGAAATCCTTTGCAATCGATAAGGGAGAGATACTTAAAAAGCGTGGTGGTAACTCCCATATATCAGAATCTGATGCCCCCATTTTATTCCATCTCATTAAATCATCTCCATACCTATTAGGAATCAAAACAACTGATCAGAACGTTACTACACAATATTGACAAGCATTTACATTGTCGATCATGTACTTACTGTTTCAAAATTGTACAATCGACTCATTCAACATCCAAGCATGTTACGCGAGAGAATTATAATATACATAGAGGGGGGAGAAAATATGCATGTGATTGCAATGCAGAACAACAGTAGGTTTATAATCGATTTAGACATCGATTTTAATATCCCAGGAATAGCTGTTGGTTTTAAAAGAAGATCCAATGGCATCAGACCTGGTGGAGCTACTAGGATTCCAATTCCAGATCAAGCAATCAATGTATCTGTTCGCGTTGAACAACAGACAGCTATACCTACTGAAGAGTACGTACTATTCCAACAAAGGTTTAGTCTCTTTCATCAAGTTCTTAAACAAGGCATATTTTTTGTAGTTAAAAATCCGACTCCAAAATCAGGAACAAAATTTGCTTCTGTTTTTTGGATCATTAGATAGAAAAGTTAGAAGCGTCAGTTCGCTACACAGGTATCATTTTTCCAACCTACCCAATACGTTTCAGTTATCAAGGGGTGTTATATTTTAGTATATTTTAATAGATCTTGTTTCTCTAAGTCCCCCATTGAAATGGGAGGACTCTCGTTCGGAAGTCCTAAATCAACCATTTAATTTACATCGAACAAAAAAGACTGTGATCATAAATGAATGATCACAGTCTTTTTATATATTCCCTGAAAACTAAAGAGTGCTTACATGACCTGTCATGATTCGATTTAAGCTCCTAGAAGGAGCGTCCTTAGAAAGGAGGTGATCCATCCCCACCTTCCGGTAGGGATACCTTGTTACGACTTCACCCCAATCATCTGCCCCACCTTAGGCGGCTCGATCCCTTGC
>NZ_JACXAG020000023.1 GCF_014773435.2 Polycladospora coralii
TTTATACGTCTGGTGATGATGGCGGAGGGGACCCACTCGTTCCCATCCCGAACACGACCGTTAAGCCCTCCAGCGCCGATGGTACTATAGATTAATCTATGGGAGAGTAGGACGTCGCCAGGCTCATTTGGCCTCACTTCATTTGAAGTGAGGCTTTTTCGATTTGGGAGAACTACTAATTAAATCGTACAAGCCAAGCTAAGACTAATAGAATAAGATATTTTAAATAAAGAAAAGGAGTGAATTGATGAAAAACAAGAAAAAAAAACGGGTTAGAATCAGCAAACAAAATAAAAAAAAGAAAATGAGAAGAGAGAGGCGTGCTAGGAGAGAACGTACACGCAGAGAAAGAAGAAACAGAAGAACGAGAAGAGAGAGAAATCGAAGAGAGAGAAGAAAGCGAAGAAAAAGAAGACCCTGTCACCCCAAAACATCAAAGCCACTCGTATTTGTAAGCAATCGCATGACTGGAAGCGAAACCGGAACGGTATCCGTTATCAATCCCTGTGATTTAAGTAAAGCGTGTGCTCCTATTCCTGTAGGTACGCAGCCAGTTGGGATTACGATACATGATATCCCAGGAAAAGGACTAAAGGTTTATGTTGCTAACTTTGGAGATGATAATAATCCGGGAAGTGTATCTGTTATTGATGTCAAAACTTGTACTGTTGATGCGACTATTCCTACCGGAGGAAATCCAGTTTACATTGCGATCGGTACGATTCCTGAGGGAGATAATGCCGGCAAAACCTTAGCCTATGTGACCAATATTTCTGGAAACCGTGTCTTTATCATTGACACGGCAGATAATTCATTACTGGGGGAGGTTCCTGCTGGACCGAATCCAAATGGTGTTGCGATTACACCAAGTGGTGATGAGATATATGTGACCAATTTTGTAGATGATCCTGGTACCTGTACGGTCATCAATACAACCGATAACATGATCGTAGCTACAATTGATTTAATTAATCCTGCCAATGGGAATAATCTTCGGAACCCCTTGCTTATCGACATTGCGGATATTCCTGGAACGGGAACACGTGCGTTCATCGCCATGAATGGAAGCAGTAGTCTTCTCATTATCGATACAGTGTCCAAAACAGTACTACGAAGACGTGCTACAGCTGGACCAGCACCAATTGGTGTGCGTGTATCACCTGATAAATCATTCTTATACTTGACTGATTCTGAAGTTCTTGCGGACAATCCAAGTCAAGTTTGTATATTTGGTACGGGTGATAATATAGCACCAATCTCTACGATACCTTTCAATCAAGGCGGTCTCCCACTGCAACAAAGAGCTGAAGATATAGCCTTTACTTCGGATGGCGCTAAAGCGTTTATTCCCAATTCTTTGACCAATAATGTTTCGGTGATTGATGTAGCTACGAGTACGGTTAAGACAGTTGTTGATGTTGGGGAAGGTCCGATGGGGGTTGCTATATCACCCGGTAATTGTAATCCATCATATTAATGTATCATTTAAATATAGCGGAAGTGTTTAGAGGGCTTCCGCTATATTTAAATATCACAAGTTATTAGGGGCTGGTAATGTAGCGATAAAAAGAGGCTTTTTTCCCTGAAAGGTTTCGTTGTTTGTAGTGATAAGACCTACTTTGTTTTTGCCAGATAAAGTAACAATCACATTAGAACCATCACCTGAGACAGCTATACTTGAAGGGTTGTTATCCACATTAGTTGGTTGTTTGATCTGTCTACATAGTAGGGCTTTGGTAAAACGATTATAAGTAGATTTATGGAGTTGTTGTTTACTTAACCCCATCAGTCTGTTTTTCAAGAGAAGGAGATATGAACTTGAGGGTGCTTCATTCATGCTATCTAATAGTCTGATCGTCTGTTTGAAAGAGATATTCATAAGAACTATCCCTTCAATGGTATGATGATATCGTACTTACAATTTTTGAAAAGTAACTTGATTTCCACCCATATCTACTTTTTTATACCATTTAGGGAGTTCTTGTGTTAATCTGGTCGGTCCTTCATCACTTGGAACATCATCAAATACAATATAACCACCCGGTTCTACATAGGGACTCCAGTATTCAAAATCTTCTCGAACAGAATGATAGTAATGAGATGCATCGATGTATAAGAGACCAATTCGTCGTGTCACGGGCCACTGTTGCGCTGCAACTACACTATACATCTTGATCGGCTCAACATAGGGCATTAAGTCAAGTTGTGTTAGATTTTGAATAAAGGCTTCATAGTTGGCTGATGTTTCCCAGTGATCAACCGCATATACCCGGCCACTACCACGATTCTTGACGGCAAAAGCGAAACATGAAGCTGATTTTCCTTTAAAAGAACCGATTTCCACAATATTTGGAACGTCCGTCATGTGTACTAACTTATAAAGGTGTTCGATATTACTTAGCCATCCTTCTATTTGATTGACAAGTGGCGTAATCTTATCTAACTGAACTTTTATTTGACTATCTGTGACCATCTTTCAACTTCCTTTCTAGAAGGGATACACACCAAATTATTCTCAGTCATTTCATATTTGCTTTTAACCAAAATATACGACGAATCATGTAAATCGACAAGTTTGATGATATCTATAGAATATGAATTATTCTTGAGGTTGTGTAGGGAAGTGATACGCTGTAATAAAAAAGTGAAACCGATCTGGTCAGATCGGTTTCAACAATGATATAGATGGACTATTGGTGTTGTGTTCCCAAAATACACAATGGCAAATGGGACTGGCTCGTATATTTATAAGCGTAAGAAGCGATTGAAAAAAACTTAAAATATGATTTGACATATATAAATTTCTATGTTACTATATTCCTTGTCGCCACGATGAGGCGGTAACAACTGAAATGTTCCTTGAAAACTAAAGAGTGACACATGACCTGTTCAATTTTTATATGAGCTTACAAGCTTACCATTATATGGAGAGTTTGATCCTGGCTCAGGACGAACGCTGGCGGTATGCCTAATACATGCAAGTCGAGCGGATGAAGTACCTTCGGGTACGGATTTAGCGGCGAACGGGTGAGTAACACGTGGG
>NZ_JACXAG020000024.1 GCF_014773435.2 Polycladospora coralii
TTAGGTTAAGCTACTAAGAGCACACGGAGGATGCCTTGGCGCCAGGAGCCGACGAAGGACGGGACGAACACCGATATGCCTCGGGGAGCTGTAAGTGAGCTGTGATCCGAGGGTTTCCGAATGGGGCAACCCACCAGCATGAAGCGCTGGTACACCTACCTGAATCCATAGGGTAGGTTGAGGCAGACCAGGGGAACTGAAACATCTTAGTACCCTGAGGAAGAGAAAGAAAACTCGATTCCCTGAGTAGCGGCGAGCGAAACGGGATTAGCCCAAACCAGTAGGCTTTGCCTACTGGGGTTGTAGGGCATCTCACATGGAGTTACAAAGGAAACGGATAGATGAAGTGGTACTGGAAAGTCCCGCCACAGCAGGTAACAGCCCTGTAATCGAAATTCGTTTCTCTCCGAGATGTACCCTGAGTACGGCGGGGCACGTGAAACCCCGTCGGAATCCGGGAGGACCACCTCCCAAGGCTAAATACTCCCTGGCGACCGATAGTGAACCAGTACCGTGAGGGAAAGGTGAAAAGCACCCCGGAAGGGGAGTGAAATAGAACCTGAAACCGTGTGCTTACAATCAGTCGGAGCCCCCCTAGAGGGGTGACGGCGTGCCTTTTGTAGAATGAACCGGCGAGTTACGTTTGCGTGCAAGGTTAAAGTTAAAGCTGGAGCCGTAGCGAAAGCGAGTCTGAATAGGGCGCTTCAGTACGTAGACGTAGACCCGAAACCAGGTGAGCTACCCATGTCCAGGATGAAGTTGCGGTAACACGCAATGGAGGTCCGAACCCACTAGTGTTGAAAAACTAGGGGATGAGGTGTGGGTAGGGGTGAAATGCCAATCGAACCTGGAGATAGCTGGTTCTCCCCGAAATAGCTTTAGGGCTAGCCTCGGATTTTAGAGTCATGGAGGTAGAGCACTGATTGGGCTAGGGGCCCTTACCGGGTTACCGAACTCAGTCAAACTCCGAATGCCATGTACTTTTATCCGGGAGTCAGACTGCGAGTGCTAAGATCCGTAGTCGAAAGGGAAACAGCCCAGACCACCAGCTAAGGTCCCTAAGTTTCGTTTAAGTGGAAAAGGATGTGGAGTTGCCTAGACAACCAGGATGTTGGCTTAGAAGCAGCCACCATTTAAAGAGTGCGTAATAGCTCACTGGTCAAGTGACTCTGCGCCGAAAATGTAACGGGGCTAAAACGAACACCGAAGCTGTGGATGTCTTATGACATGGTAGGGGAGCGTTCCAAGCGCTGCGAAGTCGCATCGCGAGATGCGGTGGAGTACTTGGAAGTGAGAATGCCGGTATGAGTAGCGAAAAGAGGGGTGAGAATCCCCTCCACCGAAAGCCCAAGGTTTCCTGAGGAAGGTTCGTCCGCTCAGGGTTAGTCGGGACCTAAGCCGAGGCCGAAAGGCGTAGGCGATGGACAACAGGTTGATATTCCTGTACCACCTATTTTCGTTTGCACGATGGGGTGACGCAGAAGGGTAGAGAATCGCACCATTGGATGTGTGCGTCCAAGCAGTGAGGCTGATGATCCAGGCAAATCCGGATCATCTTAAGGCTAGGCTGTGATGGGGAGGGAAATTTATAGTACCGAAGTTCTTGATCTCACGCTGCCAAGAAAAGCCTCTAGGAGAATCTAGGTGCCCGTACCGTAAACCGACACAGGTAGGCGAGGAGAGAATCCTAAGGTGCTCGGGAGAACTCTCGTTAAGGAACTCGGCAAAATGACCCCGTAACTTCGGGAGAAGGGGTGCCCCCCTTGTGGGGGGCCGCAGTGAAGAGGTCCAGGCGACTGTTTAGCAAAAACACAGGTCTCTGCTAAGCCGCAAGGCGATGTATAGGGGCTGACGCCTGCCCGGTGCTGGAAGGTTAAGGGAACGGGTTAGCGCCTTTGGCGCGAAGCTCTGCACCGAAGCCCCAGTAAACGGCGGCCGTAACTATAACGGTCCTAAGGTAGCGAAATTCCTTGTCGGGTAAGTTCCGACCCGCACGAAAGGCGTAACGATCTGGACGCTGTCTCAACGAGAGACCCGGTGAAATTGTACTACCAGTGAAGATGCTGGTTACCCGCGACAAGACGGAAAGACCCCGTGGAGCTTTACTGCAGCCTGATATTGAATCTAGATACGACTTGTACAGGATAGGTGGGAGTCGTAGAACCTGGGACGCCAGTCTCAGGGAAGACGCCGGTGGGATACCACTCTGGTCGTATCGGGGTTCTAACTCACTACCGTCATCCGGTAGGAGGACCGTGTCAGGTGGGCAGTTTGACTGGGGCGGTCGCCTCCTAAAATGTAACGGAGGCGCTCCAAGGTTCCCTCAGCGCGGTTGGAAATCGCGCCTATAGAGTGCAAAGGCATAAGGGAGCTTGACTGCGAGACCTACAAGTCGAGCAGGGACGAAAGTCGGACTTAGTGATCCGGTGGTTCCGAGTGGAAGGGCCATCGCTCAACGGATAAAAGCTACCCCGGGGATAACAGGCTTATCTCCCCCAAGAGTCCACATCGACGGGGAGGTTTGGCACCTCGATGTCGGCTCATCGCATCCTGGGGCTGTAGTAGGTCCCAAGGGTTGGGCTGTTCGCCCATTAAAGCGGTACGCGAGCTGGGTTCAGAACGTCGTGAGACAGTTCGGTCCCTATCTGTCGCGGGCGCAGGAAATTTGAGAGGATCTGTCCTTAGTACGAGAGGACCGGGATGGACATACCCCTGGTGTACCAGTTGTCTCGCCAGAGGCACCGCTGGGTAGCCAAGTATGGACGGGATAAGCGCTGAAAGCATCTAAGCGCGAAGCCTTCCTCAAGATGAGATTTCCCACAAGACCTTTGGTCTTGGTAAGACCCCTTGTAGATGACGAGGTTGATCGGCCTGAGGTGTAAGCATAGCAATATGTTCAGCTGACAGGTACGAATCGGTCGAGGGCTTAACCTACA
>NZ_JACXAG020000025.1 GCF_014773435.2 Polycladospora coralii
TTTATACGTCTGGTGATGATGGCGGAGGGGACCCACTCGTTCCCATCCCGAACACGACCGTTAAGCCCTCCAGCGCCGATGGTACTATAGATTAATCTATGGGAGAGTAGGACGTCGCCAGGCAAATCTTAACCCCCACTTCATTTGAAGTGGGGATTTTTGTTATTTATAAGTAAAAAACAAGTAGGCGGCATATTGTATGAGGGATAATGATAGGCTTTTTTCCAGATGTTTTAAAAATGGTTTAAGTGGTGGGCTAATTCATATGAAGAGAGAGCGGCTTCTTCAAAGTTATGGGTGGATAGATATACCAATTTAAAAGTAGAAATGGTACTACAAAACCATCTAAAATTAGCTAAAAATTACTAATATAAAATTCGTCTATTTGACTTTACGCAACCCAATCAGATCGTACATGATGATTTTATTATTGATCCAGTCTTACATTCGCTCAAGATTTCCGAATTAAAAACGAAACATCGTTATTTTGCGAACTTAGGATTATTTAATGATAAAAAATATTTTTCAATATGACTTTCGAATCAAATTACAATGGTAGCGCATAAGTCTTCTGGTAAAGTAAAAGCAGCTGCACAGAAAGATGACCATTCACTTGATTTTGACACATCATTGGCTACCGCATGTGCTCTAGATAGTTATAATAATTCCAAATGTAATGGATGTTATTACTAAATAGATACTAAGACTCATATGAATCATTTCAATTTATGTTTCTGTATGGAAGCGGTGATAGATTTGCGAAAAAGAATAGCAAATTTCCCTTAAGTGTTGTCATGTTGAGTTGGGAGTATCCGCCATGAGAAGTAGGAGGGCTTGCCGTTGCTGTAGCAGGCTTAGCTGAAGAACTAGTGAAGCATGAGATTGAGGTTCATGTCATTACAAGTATGACCAGAAAAGTGAAAGTATAAGAAAGGGTAAAGGGGGTCCATATTCATCGCGTAAATCATTTATTAGGGAAAAAAGATATGAGCTTCTTTGATTCGATCTTACATCTCAACTTACTTATTATGGATAAGATAGAAGAACTGATCGCTTCGGGCTTACAGATCGATTTAATTCATATACATGATTGGTTAGTCTTATTAGCGGATGAGTATTTAAAAAAACAATATGCTTATCCTATTATAGCTACTTGCCATGGCCTTGATACTAAGAGGAGCCGAATTGATCCCATCTATGAGGATGAGAGCGTAAGTTTGGTAAAGTCATGGACCACATTATCGTATGTAGTCAATCCATGAAAACTGATATGAAGATGTTGTGTCCAGATACTAGACATCAAATATCAGTAATTTCAAATGGCATAGATTTACCTTCCGAAGCGACAATGAACTTTAAAAAATGGGGGAGCGAAGCATCAAAGGAAAAGCAGATCCTATTTGTAGGAAGGTTAGTAACAGAAAAAGGAGTAGACTTATTATTGCAAGCGGCTCCCGTTATCCTTAAAAACACCCTCATACTAAACAGATGGTTGTAGGTCAAGGACGTCTATTTAATCATTTACAAAACCTAGCCGTAGAACTAGATATAGATGAAAAAACGCTTTTTTTGGATTTGTAAGTAAGCAATTGAGAAATCCACTTTATTGTAATGCAGATTTATGCGTATTTCCAAGTTTGTATGAACCGTTTGGAATGGTAGCGCTGGAAGCGATGTCACATAAAGTACCCGTGGTTGTGGCTGAGACTGGTGGCTTAAAGGAAATCGTTCAACATCGAAAAACGGGTATGTTATTCAAAAAAGGGAGTGCGATAAATTTAGCTGAGCAAGTTAATACGGTGCTTTCTAATCTTGTTTTAACACGGAAGATGGCTGAAGATGCATATTTGATGTTAAGCAAAAGATATAGCTGGGCAAGTGTAGCCAATCAAACAAAAGATATTTATCCAAAATAGCTAAGAATACTCCTACCTCTTAGCGTTAGCGTAGGTGGTGAGTAGTTCCGTGGATAAGGATTAGTTTAACAGTTGTGTTGATTAGCAAAAATATACGACCGTCAAATTGAAAAATCATGCAAATCAATAAATTTGATAATACAACCTACAATAATAGGGAAATAATATTTTAAATTAATATTGACGTATAGTATATCTTTATGCTATTATAGTTTTTGTCGCCACGATGAGGCGGTAACAACTGAAATGTTCCTTGAAAACTAAAGAGTGACACATGACCTGTTCAATTTTTAAATGAGCTTACAAGCTTACCATTATATGGAGAGTTTGATCCTGGCTCAGGACGAACGCTGGCGGTATGCCTAATACATGCAAGTCGAGCGGATGAAGTACCTTCGGGTACGGATTTAGCGGCGAACGGGTGAGTAACACGTGGG
>NZ_JACXAG020000026.1 GCF_014773435.2 Polycladospora coralii
TCGGTGTTCGTCCCGTCCTTCGTCGGCTCCTGGCGCCAAGGCATCCTCCGTGTGCTCTTAGTAGCTTAACCTAAATGGTTTTAATACTCTTAAGATTACTTCTCCGGTGAATATATACTTGACATTTTAAAAAAGACCAAGTGTATTTCATACAGCTTGTTTCCATATCTAATTTTCAAGGTACGATTCATTTCAGCGTCGCTTGTGGCGACAAGAAATAATATACCATGGTATTGTTTTTTTTGCAAGATGTTTTTTAGTTTTTGTTTCCTATTTATTATGGGAGTTTGTTTCAGTCATCCAGGAGTCAGGTGAAGACTCTGCTCCAACTAACTAAATGGTCTAAGTTCTCCGTTTCTATAATATTAGCCTTCCCACTTTATTAAGACAATTTCAATTAATAAACCTTATTTTGTAATTCATTGTTTATAATTATGTTTATACCTGAAGGAGGATCTAAAATGCAAACCAATATTCTATTTGAGCCTTTACAACTTCCATGTGGCACTGTAATTAAGAACCGTTTCTTTAAATCAGCAATGAGTGAGGCATTGGGAACCAACGATAACAAACCCAGTTTACTTCTTCCTAAGCTATACCAAAAATGGGCAGAGGGAGGTGCTGGTATTATTATGACAGGTAACATCATGATTGATCATACTGCATTAGGTGAGCCTAATAATGTAGTCATCGAAAATGAGGAGAGTGTTGATCTATTACAAAAATGGGCAGATGCAGGAAAACAAAATGGTGCACATCACTGGGTTCAGTTAAATCATCCTGGTAAGCAAAGCCCAAAATTTCTATCAAAAGAACCTGTTGCTCCAAGTCGTATCCCCCTGTCTGGTCCTGTAGCGAAATACTTTGCTCCCCCACGAGAGTTAACGGAAGATGAAATTATAGACACGATTAAACGATTTGGCCATACGGCTTCTATTGTCAAAAAAGCAGGTTTTACCGGAGTACAAATACACGCTGCCCATGGTTATCTCATTAATCAATTTTTATCCCCTTACCACAATCAACGTAGTGATCAATGGGGAGGATCTCTAGAGAATCGTATGCGATTTTTACTTGAAGTGTATAGCGAGATTCGCCATCACGTTGGTGATTCTTTTCCAATAGCCATTAAGTTAAATTCGGCAGACTTTCAAAGAGGCGGTTTTACAGAGGAAGAATCTATTCAAGTCATTCAGACACTCGTAAAAATGAAAATTGATCTAATTGAAATTTCGGGTGGAAATTACGAAAAGCCCATGATGATGGGAAAAAACGTGAAGGAAAGTACGCAAAAAAGAGAGGCCTATTTTTTAGAATTCGCTCGTAAAGCAAGAGCATTCGCTCCTCAAACACCGCTCGTAGTCACTGGTGGATTTCGTTCTGTTCATGCCATGGAAGAAGCATGTACGAGTGGCGCAATTGATATGTTAGGCATTGCTCGTCCCTTTGTTTTAATACCTGATCTTCCCAATCAAATACGTAGAGGGACTTATCAAACACAAAATTTACCTGCCATTAAAACAGGAATTAAACCCATTGATAAGGCATCATTACTAGAAAATTTTTGGTACGAATATCAAATGGCTCGCATCGGAAACGGAAAAACACCTCATCATCACTTTAATCGTCTCAGTTTTTTACTTCATATTTTGCTTACGCAAGGCACAAATCTATTTCAAGTTAGAAGAAATAAGCGATAATTGATGATCAACAGCCTTGCTAAACATCCTTTTAAATAGCTTCAAACAAATCTTTGAAATACAGTTAATTGATATGTAAGTGGATATCAAAAAACAGGCTTCCTTTTAAGGAAGCCTGTTACCTATTCCCTGAAAACTAAAGAGTGCTTACATGACCTGTCATGATTCGATTTAAGCTCCTAGAAGGAGCGTCCTTAGAAAGGAGGTGATCCATCCCCACCTTCCGGTAGGGATACCTTGTTACGACTTCACCCCAATCATCTGCCCCACCTTAGGCGGCTCGATCCCTTGC
>NZ_JACXAG020000027.1 GCF_014773435.2 Polycladospora coralii
CACCTCTCTAGTAGGATTATAGCACATCTCGGACTTGTGAGAGGGGACCCCATTCCCTGGTCCGAAGCTGATTCATCCCCCACCTACTTCGTTGAGGTAGGAGTATTCTCAGCTATATTGGATAAACTCATATAAAGGTTCTGGTGCAGAAAATAGTGTGAAAGTAAAAAAACAGCTTTCAACCAAGCTTAGGTAACTTGATTTTGTTTTCTATCACTTCAATGTTATGGTTAGTCGAATTCGTTTAAATTTGAATCGTGGCGGGTCGTTCTGTTGCTTGAAGAAACGAGAAAAAGCATCTGCTAAGTTCTTTAAGGCGTTTTGAAGCGAAAATATATCTACTTCCTTTAACCACACGATTTCTTTTTTGAGTTGTGTTAACAATCTAGAACAACTGTTGTATGTCAGCCCTCCTCCTATTTCTTCGTATGTATCATGCCCCTTTGTTAAGAAGTGGTTAAACGCCGGTGGATTACAGTCGAAATTTGAAGGCTCTGTGCACTTTTTGAGATTCAATATACTCCAATACTTGTTTCCGTGGTGAGCAAATAAGATAGATTCCATAAAAGACCATCCCATAGGGAACTCCTTAAAAAGAATTCTAGCCGCATTTCCTTTCATCACTTTTATGATATTAGGGATATAATGTTATGGCGAACAATCGATTAGCAAGTGAATAGGGTCTTGATCTGTTTCGATCGTAAAAATAGAAAATCTATGGCGATATTTTACATACCTTACGAAATGGTACTGGATGGAATAGACATATCCACGCCCTTACGTAAGTAGAAAAACAAAAAATAGCCGGACTTGCGAGAGGGAAAAACCACCCCTCCCTCGTCCGACGCACCCGCACACTCACAATTGAGGTGCAAAAACATGCTCATTTAATCATAATAAAAGCGTTCGATTAAGCAATTTGATGAATGGACCAGATGATCCCAGGTGTTACGCCCCCACCTAAATCTAAGCTAACGGTTAAACCATCTGCTTCATAGAATAACCCAATGACATCACCTGCGTCTAACTCTACTTCACCCGCTAAAGTAACCAATCCATTACCTAATATCGTCCGTAAAGTGAGTAATGCAACAATATCTACATTAAATACTGGAAATAAACCTGAAACCAAATCGGTAACGACAGGGCTAGTTCTTCTAACAACAAAACTAGGGTCAATTCCTGCACCTAAACTTACTGATATCGCTGCAGTTGTTTCATAATTAATCGTTGCAGATATAGAGTATCTGCCTGTTGTAGGAACTGTAAAATCACCTGTCACATCGTCAAAGTCAACACTTCCATAATAAGGCGAGGTAACCGACCATCCAGATATTTGTGTAGATACAGCAATACCTGGAGCAGAAGTAACAGCGGAAAAACCATTTGAGGCAAAATCACCACCTGTTGCTCCGGTTGATCCTGTGGCTCCCGTTGCGCCTGTGGCTCCGGTTGCACCTGTTGCTCCGGTTGCTCCGGTTGCTCCTGTTGCGCCAGTCGCTCCTGTTGCACCTGTGGCTCCCGTGGCTCCGGTTGCTCCCGTTGCTCCCGTAGCTCCCGTTGCTCCCGTAGCTCCTGTTGCACCTGTGGCTCCGGTTGCACCTGTAGCTCCGGTTGCGCCTGTAGCTCCCGTTGCGCCAGTCGCTCCTGTGGCTCCCGTAGCTCCGGTGGCACCTGTCGCTCCGGTGGCTCCTGTTGCTCCTGTTGCTCCTGTTGCTCCCGTTGCGCCAGTCGCTCCTGTTGCACCTGTGGCTCCCGTGGCTCCGGTTGCTCCCGTTGCTCCCGTAGCTCCTGTTGCACCTGTGGCTCCCGTGGCTCCGGTTGCTCCCGTTGCTCCTGT
>NZ_JACXAG020000029.1 GCF_014773435.2 Polycladospora coralii
AAGTGGTCAAAGAAATCCACTATACACAGGTTAGTTTAAGTCGAGCAAATGGAAATGGTCACTATAGTAATTACTTGGGTTATCGTGCAGGTGGGGGGCATCAAGCTGCATCCCCAGAAGTACAAGGGTTAGTAATGATGGTGCTGTTTGCTTTTTTAGATCCATCACCGCTGGGGGAAATATCTTTCCTTCGTTCAGGCCCCGGGTTAATAAAATCTGTAATGAAGCAAGGGTTGAAGAAGGATGCTAAGAAAGGAGACTTAGCTACAGCTAAAAAATCAACTAAAGTGGCTAAGTCTAGTCGAGTCCCTGCAAAATACGATGCAAAATTTGCTGCTACTAGTCTACTGAGGAATGGAAAAGTTTCCGTTGATAATTTAAAATCAATGATACCGAAAGGAACTCCAAATACATTTAGACCAAGTGAAACCATTAAAGAAGGATATAAGTACAGATTTGATATAAATGGTCAAAAAATAGAAATAAAATGGCATTCACCTGATTTAAATGCTAAGCAACTGTATCCCAATAGTAATTCAGGAAATATGTGGACTGCACAAATAAAAATAGGTAGAAAACTCCTAGGGCAAGATGGCGGATTTTATAGGAGAGCAAGCGATAAAACACATATTCCTTTAGAGTAGGTGGTTGAATAATGAATCTTTCTATCTTTGAAGAATTACCAGACTATATGTCTAAAGAAAAATTAGAAATGTATTTCAATCAGGTCATTGATTACTACAAAAGTACAGATAATGTAAATATTATGAAGTTATCGGAAGTTATATATGAATTATCCGATAGACAGTGGCGCACTTATACATGTCTAGATGAAGAAATACGACAAAAGATGGATTTAATAATTAAAGAGATTATTGATCCATATTCTTATGAATTAATGGATACTTTACTATCTATTATTGCATTGCTAGGCCTCAAAGAAAGCTATCAAAAGTTGAAGGAAGTAGATATGACAACTATAAGTGCTGATGTAAAAAAAATGATCGAGGAGATGTTTGATGAATTAGATGGGAGTATTAGTAATCCGTATTCAGGTTTAGAATAATTATTTTATTAACCCTGAGGGGCACTGAATGCCTTTCAGGGTTTGTTTTATTTACAATAAATAGTGAACTCGCTATACCTATGACAAAAACCGCTTAATCAGCGAAACCAAAGAAGGCGTAACGTCCACCTACAACTACGATTCACTAGGTCGTGTGAAAAGTGTAGAAGCAGGTGAACAAGTCGTAGAATCCTACCAGTATGATCTATACGACAACATCGCCAAACATCAAAAGCAAAATAAAGACAAGACCGGCATGCTGACAACTCAGTTTACGTACGATGGATTAGATCGAACCACGTCCAAAGTGGAACATGTCGGCACTGAGCAGGAGCAAACCACCACTTTTGATTATTTAGCGACATCAGGAGAAATGATCAGCGAAAGTGTAGACGGCAAGAAAACCAACAGCTATGTATACACGGCATCTGGGAACTTATTCTCCATGGTCA
>NZ_JACXAG020000003.1 GCF_014773435.2 Polycladospora coralii
CCCACGTGTTACTCACCCGTTCGCCGCTAAATCCGTACCCGAAGGTACTTCATCCGCTCGACTTGCATGTATTAGGCATACCGCCAGCGTTCGTCCTGAGCCAGGATCAAACTCTCCATATAATGGTAAGCTTGTAAGCTCATTTAAAAATTGAACAGGTCATGTGTCACTCTTTAGTTTTCAAGGAACATTTCAGTTGTTACCGCCTTATCGTGGCGACAAGTAATATAGTATCACGCAAACAAATAGGTGTCAAACATTTTTTAGCAAATAAGGGCAGAATTTTTTCATCTCATGCTCTTAAATCACTTATCCAACTAACAAGATTTTCGTAGCAATGAGGTACAACACACCAGGAATACCTAGTACACCTGTAATAAATGCAGTTATAGGATTAATAGGGATATTTAAATCAATATATTGTCCCACTAAATTGATAAGAAATAATGCAATTCCGCCTACAGCTGTATATAAAATACCATAAATCATCCACTTTATAGGCTTTTTATAAGATTGACTGATTATCATGAAAAATAGGATTCCACCTACGCCTAGCAATACCCAATATTTCATTTCCATCCACATTTTTTAACCTCCGCTACTTTAAGTTCAGTTTAATCTATGTGGACAGCCTTATATGTATGCTTAGCCGTTGAGATAAAATAGGAGTATATCGCAAAATCGATATACTCCTATTTTTACAACTCTCTTCTTCCTTCAAGCGCTTTTGTTAATGTCACTTCATCTGCATACTCTAAATCTCCACCCACTGGCAGACCATGTGCTATTCTCGTCACTTTTAATCCAAATGGTTTGACCAGTTTTGACAAGTACATGGCTGTAGCTTCTCCTTCAATATTGGGATTGGTAGCTAAAATAAGCTCTTGTACTTCATCATCTCCCAGTCGCCTTAGTAAATCTGGGATTTTGAGTTCATCAGGTCCTATTCCTTCAATTGGGGATATCGCACCATGTAAGACGTGATACAACCCATTAAATTCATGCGTTCTTTCCATCGCCATCAAATCTTTCGTATCCTGTACCACACATATAATCGTTCGATCTCGCTTTTTGTCACTACATATATAACAAGGATCTTGGTCCGTTATATTTTCACATATTGAACAGGAATGTAGATCTCTTTTTGCACGGACAAGCCCTTTAGCTAAATCCAATACGTCATCTTCTTCCATTGTGAGCACATAAAAAGCTAACCTTTGTGCGGTTTTAGGACCTATTCCTGGTAAACGCATGAAGCCCTCTATTAATTTCGATATCGGTTCAGGAACATACAATTCCATTCACGCTCCTTCACTTAAAAAAGGCCGGGTATGTTCATTCCCCCAGTAAATTTACCCATATCTTTTGCTACTAAGTCGTCTACTTGCTTCATTACATCGTTAAAGGCAGCAGTAATTAAATCTTGTAACATTTCCACGTCATCTGGATCAACCACATCTTGTTCAATTTCAATACCTAGTAGTTGTTTATGTCCATTCATCGTTACCTTAACGACTCCACCACCAGCTGTTCCTATGAATTCTTTTTTTTCTAACTCAGCCTGAGCTTTCGACATCTCCTGTTGCATTTTTTTTACTTGTTTCATCATTTGGTTCATATTTTTCATTTTACTTATCCTCCTCTATTTACAATCGTAACCAATACGCTCCAGTAACCAATTTCAGATGGGAAACGCAATATCATGTTCCTAACTCGCTTGTACTTCAACCATTTTCTCGCCAAAGATTTCAATCGCCAAACTTACAATATCATTTTTTAGCGTGTTTGCGGTATGATTTACCTCAATTTCATCTCGTTTTGAGTCGTTACTCACTTTTTTTTTAGGATTTATATTTTCCCATTCATCACTCATGCATGTCAAAAGTTGCGTTTTCACGCCTAACAGATCCGACAAAATATGCTCAATCATTTTCTTGTTTGCAGGTTTATCCGTTGTCTCGCGATGAATTTTGCTTTTAAACACAACTAACACTGTGTTGTCAGTAGCTGCGACCGGTTCTCCATCAATGAGCCAAGCATGAACGGTAATTCGCTCCACTTTCACACGTTGCAGTAAATCTCCCCATATTGAGCGTACTCTATCTAGCTGTACCTCAGAACGATCTTCTAACCACTTTTTATCTAACCGACTTTTAAGAGTAGGTGTGGTGGAATTGGAATGGGTTTCACTCACAGATTTTGCTTTTTTATGCTCTTCTGTTCGTAATTGTGGTGGTTGTTTCTCCAGAGCCGCAACCGTGCGTTCAAGCTGACTCACCTTTTCTAGTAATTGATTCATTTCATGTATATCCGCACGATGCTCTCTTAAAGTAAAGTTCGCTAATTCAATGATCAACATTTCAAGTAAAATACGTGGATGAGAAGACCACTTCATTTTTTGTTGATAATCAATTAAAACATTTAAAATGTCTGTTAGTTGTGTTGTAGGAGTAGCCGTTAAATGGTTCTTCCCTTCATCCTCAGATAAGAATGGAACTTGTGCTTCTAACAAACCCGGAGCAGCTTGAAACAACAAGATGTCCCGAACCGCTTGAACCAAATCGGAAATCACTTTCTCAGGTTCGATTCCACTTCGTATAATCTGATTGAGCCGGGTTAAAGCGGCACTGATATCGCCATCTTTAACTGAAGCTAAAATATGATGTAAATTTTCACTGGAAGCAGATCCAGTAACCGATAGAACAGCGCTCTCTTTCAGACTATCTCCGCCAAACGCTAATGATTGATCAAGCAAACTGAGGGCATCACGCATCCCTCCATCTGCTACTCGTGCAATGAAGGATAGGGCGGATTCCTCATATGAGATATTTTCAGCTTGGCATATCGTTTTTAGTCGCTTTACAATCGTTTCGATAGTAAAACGCTGAAAGGAGAATCTTTGACAACGTGAAATAATTGTCGCCGGAAGTTTGTGAGGTTCAGTTGTAGCCAGTATAAAGATTACATGTCCTGGTGGTTCCTCTAGTGTTTTAAGTAATGCATTAAATGCTTCTGTTGTGAGCATGTGAACTTCATCAATAATGTAAACTTTGTATCGTACTTCACTTGGCGCATACTTCACTTTATCTCTCAGATCACGAATCTCATCGACCCCACGATTGGAAGCAGCATCGATTTCGACAACATCCATCAAAGCCCCTTCTGATATAAGACGACATGCTTCACAACGGTTACAAGGTTCTGCATCTGGCCCCAATTCACAGTTAACCGCCTTAGCTAATAACTTAGCAGCACTCGTCTTTCCAGTTCCCCTGGGTCCCGTAAACAAATATGCGTGTGATAGATGCCCTTCGTTAAGAGCATTAGTCAACGTTTGTGTGACATGTTCTTGTCCAACCAAATCCGAAAATTGTCGTGGCCTCCAAACTCGATATAACGCCCGATAGGACAAACGCTTTCACCTCGCCCCCCATGATAGGGCTTTTTTTGTACCTCTTCTATCATACTATATTAAAACAGTGTTTTTCAAAACGAGCGAGGCATATCTTTTTTAATATGCTAAGGGAAGATGAACTTGAAATACAGATCCTGTTTCGTGTGAAAAGACTTGTATCTCTCCCCCAATTTCAGTTAGAATTTGTCTGCAAATAGGAAGACCAAGCCCAGTCCCATTTTCCTTTGTCGTAAAGAAAGGATCAAATATCTGAGCGATCAATGCATCATCCATTCCCACTCCGGTATCTTCTATTTCAACAACAATTTTTTGCTCGTCATTTAATTGATGGGTACGTAGCACCAGCGTGCCACCGTCAGACATCGCTTCTATTGCATTTTTGCACAAATTGAGAAAGACCTGCTTCAACAATTCCCCGTCCGCTACTACATTAACACCTGCTTCATGATTCTTCTCAATTAAAACGGACACGTTATATAATAAAGCTTCATTTTCAATGATTGGGAGAATTTCTGCAAATAAATCTTCAACCCCCACTGTACAAACCCGGATATCTCGTGGTTTACTTAGCAAGAGAAACTCCCTAACTAACTGGTTAATTCGGTCAATTTCCTTCTGCATAACCTCAATATAGCTTTGCTCTTTATATAAACCGTTGTCTTGTAACTTGTGTCCAATAACTTGCAAGAACCCTTTTATAGCCGTTAAAGGATTACGAATTTCATGTGCAGTACCAGCCGCCATTTGTCCAATTGTTGCTAGTCCATCTTTGTGACGCACTTGTTGTTCTAATAATTTTTGCCTGGTCACATCTTCAAAGACGATATAATATCCACTCTTCTTTTTGTTTGTGTTGTAGACGGGATGTATGGAAACATTAAAATAACAAATTCCTCGCCCCACTGCCCACTCTAATTGAATAGATGACGCTTTTTCTTTAGAAGAGTGCAAAAAAGTGGCTAAGTGATCATATTCAGCTTGATCCTGGTCTAAATGACCAATAAGACTTTCAAGCGATGCGTGGTTTGAACCGAAATTAGATAAGCCTAACCACTGACACACTTTTTGATTTAATTGTAAGACTTGGTTTTCATTATCAAATGCCATAATACCCAATTGTAAGTGAGAAATAATCTGTGTACTCATTTTCATGTAAGAAACATCAGAATTACACGGTAATACATGCAATCGATCACGATCATCTTTATCGTTAAATACTTGTATGTCAGTTTTAATCATCTTTACACCACCACATAACAGCTTCCCTTTCATCCAGCAAATAGAAATTTGATATACACAACCTGTACAGTTAGAAAGAGGAAGTCACATTGTCAAAATAAAGGTCTCCCAATCATTCAACTTCAACTGTTTTGATTTTTCCATACGGGACATTGTGTATTTGGATCATCAACACCAGTGATTCAACTTATTCCTACTCGATTATATATTGAAATATATACACAACAACTTAACATTTCAGCACATATTAACAAATGTATCCAATTTTCACTATTTGCTTAATTCGCTTTTTATTCTTACCTTCCTTCTTTAAACAAAACTTTTTTAATATTTATCGCATATAAAAAAACCTTTTCGTAAAAAAGGGTTGATTCGACTTAAATCATATGAGCGTGCACCAGCCTTCGACACCGGAAGCCCGAGCGGGCACTATCCTATCTGCTCAGACCAGGCACTCCTACGGCACACGAGGATTCTTCCTTAGTGCTGCTTCCGTCAGGACCTGACACGGTTCAAAAGCTCTCGTTGCGTAGGACCCAATCTTCAACACAGATCGAATAGACCAGACCTCGCACAATCGATGCCTCAGGCAGGAATTCAATCCCGTTAAGGCGGATTACGGGTTACAGGGCACCGCCAGCTCCCCATCTAGCACGCCTATTAACTATAACACATCATACATTAAATCTTCAAGTGCATGAATACCTTCTTCATAATTCTTCATGTTTTCATTTTATCATGTTCGTACTATAATAGAGATCGATTATAATGGGAGTGGTCATTGTGGATTTTTCCAAGATTGGGCATAACATTCGAGAACTGAGAAAAAAGATGAATATCTCCCAAGCAGATTTAGCTGATGGCATCTGTACACAAGCACAGATTAGTAAGATTGAGAACGGCTGTGTTTATCCGTTATCTACAACACTATATATGATTGCGAACAAGCTGGGTGTAGATATCAACTATTTTTTTGATATCTGTGAGACCCCTCGATTAGATTATGTCACAGATGTGATCGAGCTAATTCGTGATTATCTACGTAATAGAGAGTATGAAAAGGTGTACAACATTGTAAAAGCAGAACGTAATAACCCCCTTTTTCAAACGGTGCGCAATAAACAATTCTTATTGTGGAATGAGGGGATTTGCGTGTTTCGTATTCATCAGGATAAAGAGAAAGCGCTAATGTTAATGAAAAAAGCCCTCTCTCTCACTTTAAATTCCGTTTACTCTATACGTGAGATGGAAATTATAAATAGCATTGGTAATGTATATACCAGCACCAGCGAGTATCACAAAGCAATCCCTTATTACAATCAAGTGATCGAGCAATATAAAGCTCTTCCCGTTAAAAAAAATGTTGAAATTATTAATCGCGTCTACTATAACTACGCGCGTTGCCTAACATTCACAGGCAAATTAGAAGATTCTGTTTATTATTGCGATCAAGGTATTAAAAACTGTGTATATTATGAGTCTATGCATACTTTAGGTGAACTCTTCTATCAAAAAGGCGTGAATTTACAACAACTAGAGCAAATAGATGCCGCCATTTCGTACTTACAAAAAGCAACTTACATATTTGACTTACAACACAACATGAAATATGTTGAAGAAGTCGAGCTGGAAATTGCGGCTTTATTGTCTGGAAAGGAAGATACAAATTGAATCAAACAGAGATATTATTTTGTGGTGCGGGGCGTATGGCTAATGCTATCATTTCAAGAATATATGAGGACCCTGCATTTTGCGTCACCGTTACGAATCGGGATAATCAGTCACGACTTCAGGATTTAAAAGATCGTTATCAAATTGAATTCGTAACCCATTGGTCCCAATTTATTGCAAAAGCCGATATCATCATTCTAGCGTTTCCACCTGAATTACACAAAGAAGTTTTAACAGAAATGAGGCCCTATATTCAGAACCAATGTGTCATCACCATAGCAGGTGGCTATACCTTGTCTGCACTCGAAAAATTACTTCCTCCAAAAACAGCAGCAGCATGGCTGATGCCCAATACAGCATCTCAATTAGGAGAGTCTATGACGCTTTATACCTGTAATCAATATGTCGCCGCTACCGAGCGTGAAAAAATAGTGCATTTATTAAAGCGAATTGGATCGTATCAACTATGTACCGAAACACAAATACAAAAACTGACAGCGATAACCGGAAGTGCAAGTGCCTTTCTTTATTATTTTGCTGAATCTCTAGAGCAAATTGCAACTTCATATGGACTGTCTGAAACCGATGCTCGTCAAATGGTCTCGCAAATGATTTATGGTTCCGCTCATCTACTCCAACAAGGGGATTCCCCTGCCTTTCTACGCGATCAAGTTACAACACCTGGTGGATCGACGGCGGCAGGCGTTGAAATCTTAGAGCAAAATCAGTTTAAAACACTGATGCAAAAAGCCGTACAAGCTACAAACGAACGAGCAGAACAGCTATCTAACTTGAAATGAGTTTATGTTGCCAAAGTGTAAGCAAATAAGAAAATGCCCTTCTCAGCTGAGAAGGGCATTTTCTTATTTGGCGGAGAGGGTGGGATTCGAACCCACGGTACGCTCACACGCACGACGGTTTTCAAGACCGTTGCCTTAAACCACTCGACCACCTCTCCATGGACGAATTAGCAAGCTACAATTAACTATTATACATGTTTTTTATCGCATGTCAAGCTATTACTTTTTCGTCCGTTCATTTTTATTACTTGTTAATGTGCGTTCGTCCTCCCATATATGAGCGCAATACCTCAGGGATACGGATGCTACCGTCAGCCTGCTGACCATTTTCTAAAATAGCCGCTACCGTACGATCAATGGCAAGGCCTGATCCGTTTAAGATGTGCAGAAATTCTGGTTTGTCCTTTTTGTTTTGACGGAAGCGAATATTGGCACGCCGAGCTTGAAAATCTACTGTATTACTACAAGAAGAAATTTCCCGATAGGTGTCGTTACTTGGCATCCATACTTCTAAGTCATAGGTTTTAGCAGCTGCAAACCCTAGATCACCTGAGCATAAGTTCACCACACGATACGGAAGCTCTAGCTTCTGCAAAATCGCTTCTGCTTGAGCGGTCATCTTTTCCAATTCATGATAGGATTCATCTGGATGCGTAAATTTAATCATTTCGACTTTGTAAAACTGATGCAGACGGATTAAACCTCTGGTATCTCGCCCGGCAGATCCAGCTTCCGAACGAAAACAAGCACTAAATCCTGCATACTGAAGAGGTAGGCTTTCACCGTCTAAAATTTCATTTTGATGGTAATTTACGATCGCAGGTTCTGATGTGGGAATAAGGTACTTGTCGTCACCTTCCACTTTAAACACATCTTCTTCAAATTTAGGTAATTGTCCAGAACCAAGTAATGTACCTCGATTCACAATATTGGGTGGTAAAATTTCTGTAAATCCATACTGGTCTGTATGTAAATCCAGCATAAAATTCATCAAAGCCCGCTCTAAACGAGCCCCTAATCCTTTATAGAAAACAAAACGCGTTCCCGAAACTTTAGCTCCGCGCTCAAAATCAAGTAAATCAAGTTCTTCTGCTAATTCCCAATGTGCTTTTTTAGCAAAATCAAACTGGGGAACTTCTCCCCATTGACGCACAAATTGGTTTTCTTCCTCATCTTCTCCCACTGGAACAGATTCATGCGGTAAGTTAGGTAATGTCAACATCATATGGTGCACGTTCTCATCGATTTGCCGTAAATCATCATCTAAGCTTTTTATTTTATCTCCTACCTGCCGCATTTCCAAAATCTCTTGATCTGCATTTTCTTTTGCTTTTTTCTTCTGCGCAATTTCTTTAGAGACGAGATTTCGCTTATTTTTTAGCTGTTCTACTTCTTGAATAATCTCACGTTTTTGTTGGTCTAAGTTATGAACCTGATCGAGTTCGTCGAATTGACCCTTTCGCTTTTGTAATTGTGTTTTTACATCACTTAATTGATTTCGAACCTGTTTGATATCTAACATCACTTTAACCTCCTTGATAATAGAAAAAAGACCTACCATCCCTAGGTAAGGGACGGTAGGCCCGCGTTGCCACCCTTGTTGATCGCGAAGATCCACTCTTACGATGTAACGGTCGTTAACCGGAAACCTTTCACGTCTCACTCAAAGGGTGGATTCCTTATTCGACTTAGAGCGATTTCCACCTACCATCGCTTCTCTGTGCTAAATCGGGATAAGTACTAGTCCTTCTCTCTGCGTTCAAATATGGATAATTGTAGTATACCCTATTTTAATGAATTTGCAACCAGTGAATCCTTTACCATATTTACAAAATACTGATGAACTCTTAGGTCATCTGTAAGCTCTGGATGAAATGCTGCTCCCATTACAGTTCCTTGTCTAGCAGCAACGATTTTGCCATCCATTTTGGCTAGAATATGTACTTCAGGACCTACTCTTTCAATATAGGGTGCCCGAATAAACACAGCCGTAAAATTGTCTCCAACTCCCTCGATACTCAAGTCTGCTTCAAAACTCTCCTTTTGACGTCCAAAAGCATTTCGTTTGACTGCAATGTCTATTAAGTTGAGGTGTGGCTCTGTGAGTCCCTCCACTTGATTGGCGACTAATATCAAACCTGCACATGTTCCAAAGATAGGCTTACCTTGTTGATGCATATTGAGGATTGGCTCTTTCAACTGGTACTGATTCATGAGCTTGGCAATAGCTGTTGATTCGCCCCCTGGAATAATCAAACCATCTAAATCTTGTAGTTGCTCTGCTCTCTTTACAGCCGTTGCTTCTGCGCCTGCTTGATTTAATAAATGGATATGCTCTCGAACCGCTCCTTGTAGTGCTAAAACACCAATCTTCATATTTACCAACCTCGTTCTTGCATACGATCTTCAGCTTTAATCTTTGAAATTTCTAGTCCTGTCATCGGCGTACCAATATCTTTAGATAACTCGGCTAAAAGCGCAAAGTCTTCATAATGCGTCGTTGCTTCTACAATTGCTTTCGCAAACTTCTCTGGTTTCTCCGATTTAAAGATACCAGATCCCACAAAAACACCATCTGATCCTAAGTGCATCATCAAGGCAGCATCAGCTGGTGTAGCTACTCCACCGGCAGCGAAGTTTACAACGGGTAATTTTCCTGTTTCATGAATGTGGAGTAGCCATTCATAAGGCGCACCTAGTTCTTTTGCTTCCGTCATCAGTTCATCACGAGACATATTGACAACTTTACGAATCTGTCCTTGCATCATACGCATATGACGAACCGCTTCTACAATATTCCCAGTCCCTGGCTCCCCCTTGGTACGAATCATAGATGCACCTTCTCCGATTCGGCGCAAAGCCTCTCCTAGATTACGTGCACCACAAACAAACGGAACCGTAAACTGTGATTTCTCCAAATGGAAAACTTCGTCAGCTGGTGTTAATACTTCACTTTCATCTATATAATCTACACCCATCGCTTCTAAAATACGGGCCTCGACAATATGTCCAATTCTCGCTTTGGCCATCACAGGGATCGTTACCGCCTTCATAACTTCCTCGACAATGGTCGGATCAGCCATCCGTGCAACCCCACCGGCAGCACGAATGTCGGAAGGTACTCTCTCTAGCGCCATTACCGCAACAGCACCTGCCTGTTCAGCAATTTTTGCTTGTTCGGCATTTACGACGTCCATGATGACGCCACCCTTTTGCATTTCAGCCATACCTCGTTTTACACGCTCTGTTCCCACTTGACGTATTTCGCTCATCATACCTGCCTCCTCATTTATCTCGACCATATGTAATGGATCGACCCTGTACTTACTAACGCTCATTTTAAAGCAAAGGGTTGCACTTGACAACTAGTCGATATTTCTTGCAAATATGCAAATACATATACATTCAGCTAAGAAGTTTTTACTCCTTCATTCCATAAAATACAGATAATCGGTTTTCTTCTGTTTGCTGGTATGTAACCTGCACTCCCGCCAATGCGAAGTGGGAGGCTTCCTTCATCCATATGTTAAAACCAACTCCTTATCTCATCTCCTCCTTTACGAAAAAATAAACGAAGCCAGCTCGCTTCTTCTACACCTGTCGTAGTAACAATATCAACGGGTATAACCCCCTCTATTTCTTTACCTTCGTAATATACTGTAGCTTGTCCGACCACTTGATCAGACTTAACTGGTGCTTTTAAACCGGGTTCTAGCATCACTTTTACTTCATATTTATCTTGCTCAGCATTTATTGTAGGCAAACGTAGGGAATCCTTGGGCACGATGACCACTTCACGTTCTACACCATTAGGTAATGGTAAAACTTTGCCGTTTTCGATACTTTTATTTTTAGTAATCCACTCTTTTGGTTTAAAGTTCTCAAAACCAAAGTCAAATAACTTTTTTGTCTCAGTAAAGCGTTTACTTTTAGAATGAGTCCCCATCACGACGGTGATATAATGACGATCCGCTCTTTTTGCACTACCTGTGAAACAATATCCAGCTGAATTGGTATGTCCTGTTTTTACACCATCTACACCTGCATATGCATACTTCAAACCCGTTAACATCTCATTCCAATTCGTTACTTTTTGTTCCCGAAGGGTTCCTGGTCGAAATGTATAGGTTGACAAAGAAGTAGTCTTAACAACTTGAGGATGCGCTTTAATTAATTGAATAGCTAAGGTAGCCGCATCACGGGCAGACATAACGTGTTTGCTCGTACATTCTGGTGGATCGCGATATAAATGTGGATCTAAACCCGTCGCATTACAATACGTCGTATCATCCATTCCTAAAGCTTTCGCCTTCTCATTCATCATTTTCACAAAATGTTCTTCACTACCTGCAATATGCTCTGCTAATGCCACAGCAGCATCATTGGCAGATTGAACGGCCATCGCAACAAACAATTCCCTAACCGTTTCTTGCTCACCTGTTTGCAAATAAATTTGTGCTTGGTCAATCCCTTCGACACGAGCACTTACCGTTACTTGTTCTTCCCACGATAACTTACCTGATTTGATTTGATCTAAGACTATAAATTCAGACATCATTTTGGTCATGCTAGCAGGTGGTCTCGCAATATGACTGTTTCTTTCAGCAAGCACAACATTCGTCTCATAATCTAATAATATAAAGGATTCCGCCTCTACTTCAGGTGAAGATAGTGCATATGTAGTTGGAATTCCTGGTAATATATGAAACATCAAAAGAAATAAAATAATGATTCGATATGTGTTTTTTTTCACAATTTATGCTCCATTCCTACTTTATATGATGGTAACACATTTGCAAAAACTTCAATTCATCTATTCAGCAATATGACATAAAAATAGAAACCGGTCTGGTTTCTATTTTTATGTGAGCCTATTTATATATTATCATTTATACATGATAGTTAGGGGCTTCTTTCGTAATTTGAATGTCATGTGGATGGCTTTCGCGTAATGAGGCATTTGTAATCCGAACAAATTGCGACTTATTTTGTAAAGCTGAGATATCAGATGATCCACAGTACCCCATCCCTGCTTTTAAGCCTCCTACTAACTGGTATACCGTATCTGCTACAGGGCCTTTGTATGCTACACGCCCTTCAATCCCTTCTGGCACCAGTTTGTTCTGATCTTCTTGGAAATAGCGATCCCGACTTCCAGACTGCATCGCACCAATCGAACCCATTCCTCGGTAAACTTTAAATCGTCGCCCTTGAAAAATTTCTGATTCCCCAGGTGATTCTTCTGTTCCCGCTAAAATACTGCCTAACATGACTGCCTCAGCACCCGCAGCAATTGCTTTTACAATGTCTCCAGAATAGCGAATTCCACCATCAGCGATAATGGGGATTCCGTATTCACGAGCTACCGTAGCACAATCATAAACAGCTGTGATTTGGGGAACACCAATTCCAGCAACAACCCGTGTGGTACAAATCGATCCAGGTCCGATTCCAACCTTAATCACATCTGCCCCAGCTTCGATAAGTGCTCGTGTTGCATCACCCGTTGCCACATTACCGGCCATAATGGTTAGGTCGGGATACTGCTTCCGAATATCCTGTACAGCTTGAATCACACCTATAGAATGACCATGAGCAGTATCAATTACAATCACGTCTACTTCAGCTTCAACTAATGCTTTCACACGCTTCATTGTATCCTTCGATACACCCACAGCAGCACCTACAATTAAGCGTCCTTGCTTGTCTTTAGCAGCATGTGGGAATTGAGTTGCTTTTTCAATATCTTTAATTGTTATTAAACCTTTAAGGATGTTTTTTTCGTTTACGAGAGGAAGTTTTTCGATTTTGTAAGTTTGAAGTATTTCTTCCGCGGTTTTAAGTGTCGTACCTACTGGAGCAGTAACCAGATTTTCTTTTGTCATGACTTCATCGATCGCAATAGAAAAATCACGAACGAAACGCAAATCACGGTTGGTTAGGATACCCACTAGCTTTTGTTGTTTGTCCACAATCGGGACACCAGATATGCGATACTTAGCCATCAGAGCTTCAGCATCATGTACTTTATCGTCTGGGTGTAAGAAAAATGGATTCGTAATAACACCACTTTCTGAGCGTTTTACACGATCTACCTCTTCTGCTTGCTCTTCAATCTCCATATTCTTATGAACAATCCCCATTCCGCCTTGTCTGGCGATTGCAATAGCAAGTGCTGATTCAGTAACCGTATCCATTCCTGCACTCAGTAATGGAATATTTAACTTAACATGTGGTGACAGTTGAACTTTTGTTTCGACATCGCGTGGCAAAACTTCTGATTTAGCAGGTAAAAGTAGTACATCATCAAATGTTAGTCCTTCTTTTGCGAATTTATCTTTCCACATATACAATCCATCCTCTCTCCAGCACCCTATTTTTGTTGCAAGTTTATCAAACGGTAAAAATTCATGTCAAGTTATTTAAAACGACATATTGGGGAAGCGAAGGGAGTTATCCACAATATATGTGTATAAGTCATGTGCATATGTGGATAACTTTAAAAAATATGGCGTATCTCTTCTTATTTTTTTACATTTATTGGGAAAATTTTGCTATTCATCCAGGATTCGAATAATTTTGTTTGCTACTTCGCCTTCCCTTATAAGTTCATAGTGATTATAATTTGGAAAATCGGCTACATGAACCGCTCCAGTTATAGTAGCTTCCCCAGAAAAAACAACGCCATCACTATCTTGTCCATATTTCAAGGATAATAAGGTCCACCCGACTGCAAGTTCACCACTCACTCCGCGATCGATCCAAGAATCTGCGTCTCCTGCTATCGTATAGCATTTTCCATCTCGATAAAAAGGGCTATTTTCAACTGGGTATAATCGGTTAAATTTTTCCACATATGCTGGAGTCATGCTTTTAATCCCTTCCTGACCTTTTACAAAATAGGCAAGCCATTCAAACTCACGCGCTAGAGGCGTCCCCTGGTGCGGGGTAGCAATTGTAACTAAATCGTGTACTTGGTTCGGCAATAAATAGACGACTTTCCTAGCCACTAAACCGCCCATACTATGCGCAGCAATATCAAAGACGGGGTCTAGCTTCTGCTTCTGTTGCAACAGCTTCAGCTTTTTAGATACAATCTCTGCTTGTTCTTCAATGGATTGAATACCAGCAGTAAAGTTACGATCCCCAATAAATGTAACCACTTTTCCACCGATTATCTCCGTTGCAATCTTGTCTGATTCATTCGCATAAACAACAAACACGTTTTGCGAACCCTTACTTAGCACAAGTTGCTGTAGGAATTCATAGCTCCATTGGTGACGATTATTATATCCATGAATGAGAACCAAGTCATGTGTGTCCTTCTGAGGCATTGCTGTACTCGGGTAAAAAAAACCAACCATACAGCCGCAAATCAGAAGTAGGGGCAACAATCTTTTTATCATCTTATTTGCACGTCCTTATATCGCTAACGTGATCATATTCAAGTATGTCGATTTGCATGATTTTTTTCAATTGACTATCGTGTAGTTTGGATCATCGACACTACTGGATAATATTACATCATTTGTTCATAATAAAGTGAAAACAATGGAAAGGATTTTTTACTAATGTCATTTTCAAATGATTTTAGCAATCGCATAATGGATCCATATTTATTTTATGAGAATCATGCGTATGTACGTCAATTCTTAATGGACAAATATCGAAAATTAGACTTAAGTAATAACAACACAATAGCGTATCGGAATACCGAAACCTTTACTTCTTATGTACAACAAGCACATATCCAATTCAAAACCGCCCATCTTGTTGATCTTACGATCAAACCATTAATGCTCTATTATGGCGCGATGAACTTGATCAAAGCGTATCTTTTAACAGTCGATCCAGATTATCCACGAAGCAGTGCCGTCCTTCAACACGGATTATCGACCCGCAAAAAAAAGAAAATTCCTTTTCTCTTTCTACAAGATGAGATTCGTATCCAGAAAGAAGGACTGTTCCCGCTTTTTATGTCTTATCTCAATCCATCTATTTCAGTAGATCATCGTTATCATGTCAAAGATTTACTCAGTTTTATACCTGATATGCAAGATAGTTATCATTTCCTTCTAAAAGAGCAAACGCTAGTGCCAATCGAAATCATGCAACAAGAACCTACTTCAAAAAGGATCAAATGGCGTGTTCATGAAACGATTTTAGATCGAGTAAATCTAACCCCTACAAGTTACGAAAGTCATTTGAATCGATTCGGGCATTATTTCAAGTATGCCAGTTCAACATCGCCTTACATCTATTACACGTGGCAACATCATGACAGTTTGTCCATACAGCATCCCTGGTTTGTCAAAAATAAACAAGGTGATTATTTGTTATGGATCCAAAATAATCACCTTGCCTATCCTTTACCGCAAGTAGCTACTCAATTTATGCTACTATTTTCGCTCAGT
Organism: Polycladospora coralii; assembly: GCF_014773435.2. GTDB lineage: Bacteria > Bacillota > Bacilli > Thermoactinomycetales > Thermoactinomycetaceae > Polycladospora > Polycladospora coralii. The sequence continues at coordinate 15,540 of NZ_JACXAG020000003.1, forward strand.
ATGCTATGCCGTTATGACACCCCTTTGTGGCGTGATGTCATACTAGGAAATTGGCATACGGAAAGTATATTAGTGAGACAAGCAATTGAGCTGATTATGGATCAATGGCCTCGTCTCATTTTTGATCTTATGCATTAATCTTCAAGTTCATCGTCCGCTTCTTCATCAGCGATTTGCACCTTCGCAACAGTAGCAACTTCACCACCGTCTACCTTAATCAATCTCATGCCTTGTGCATAGCGGCCTAATACAGAGATCTCGGAAATATTTAACCGGATTACGACACCTGCTTGCGTAATAATCATGAGATCTTCTTCATCCGATACGACTTTGTGTCCAACAACATTTCCTTTTTTCTTGGTAATACTTAAGGTTTTTATCCCTTTACCTCCACGAGATTGTACGCGATAATCATCAATTGGGGTTCGTTTTCCATAACCATACTGGGTGACGATAAGCACATTATGATTAGGTAAAATGATATCCATATCAATTACTTTATCATCTTCGGCTAGTGTTATTCCTTTTACACCAGTTGCAGACCTACCCATTTCACGTACGTCGGACTCATGGAATCGAATCGACATACCTTGACTAGTCCCCATAATCACTTCTTGCTCACCATCTGTTAAACGAACACCTACCAACTCATCACCATCACGAAGTTTGATGGCAAATAAGCCATTCCTTCTGATGTTTTCAAACCCAAGTAAGGCTGTCTTTTTCACAACACCATGAGCAGTACCAAAGAATAAGAACTGATCATTTGTAAACTCTTTTACAGGGATAATGGCATGAATATGCTCATCCTGAGCAATTTGAATGAGGTTGATGATCGGTGTCCCCTTAGCCGTTCGCCCTAAATCAGGCACTTCATAAGCCTTCATTCGATATACTCTACCTTTATTGGAGAAGAAAAGAAGATGGTTATGAGAATGGGTAACAAATAAGGTTTGTACAAAATCATCTTCCCTAGTACCCATTCCGGTTATGCCTTTTCCACCCCGTTTTTGTGCGCGATAAGTAGAAAGCGGCATCCGTTTAATATAGCCCCGATGTGTCAACATAATCGTAACTTCATCTTCTGGAATTAGATCCTCATCTGCAATCTCAGACTCATCTATGACGATGTTTGTGCGACGTTCATCCCCGAATTTTTGATTGATCTCGGTAATCTCGGTTCGAACCACATCACGAATTTTTTCCTCGCTCGCTAGGATCGCTTTTAATTCTGCGATTAACTTTTGCAACTCACGGTATTCTTCTTCAATTTTTTCTCGTTCAAGTCCGGTCAGACGTTGTAATCGCATATCTAAAATGGCTTGCGCTTGTTTCTCAGAAAGGCCGAAATTCGTAATTAAACCTTGCTTCGCTTCCTGTGTTGTTTGTGAGCCGCGGATTAATGCAATCACTTCATCAATTCGATCTAGCGCAATGCGATATCCCTCTAAAATGTGTGCTCTTTCTTCAGCTTTGTTAAGGTCAAATTGTGTCCGTCTTCGGATCACTTCAATTTGATGCTTGACATAGTAATGAATCGCTTCTCTTATATTTAAAACACGTGGTTGCCCCTCTACCAGAGCAAGCATATTCACACCAAAACTAGTTTGTAGAGTCGTATGTTTATACAAGTTATTTAACACAACACGAGGATTTACATCACGACGTAATTCAATCACCACACGCATACCATTGCGATCGGATTCATCACGTAGATCCGTAATTCCTTCTACTTTCTTATCACGCACTAGATGTGCAATTTTCTCTACCAGCTTCGCTTTATTTACCTGATACGGCAGCTCTTCCACGATAATGCGCATCTTGCCATTATTCGCTTCCTCAATGCGCGTTTTAGCCCGCAGTTTAATACTTCCTCTACCAGTATGGAACGCTTTACGAATGCCTTCGTACCCTAAGATTGTCCCACCAGTTGGGAAATCAGGGCCTTTGATAACGTTCATTAACTGTTCTACTGTAACATCTGGATCATCGAGCATCATAAGAATTCCCGCAACAATTTCACGTAAATTGTGTGGCGGAATGTTCGTTGCCATCCCTACTGCGATGCCAGCTGCACCATTTACGAGCAGATTGGGGAACCGAGCAGGAAGAACAAGTGGCTCTTCCTGCTGTCCGTCATAGTTGGGACCATAGTTTATGGTATCTTTTTGAATATCTCGCAATAACTCCATTGTGATAGGAGCCATCTTGGCTTCTGTATAACGCATAGCAGCAGGTGAATCTCCATCCACCGAACCAAAGTTTCCATGTCCATCTACTAGCATATAACGATAAGAAAAATCTTGCGCCATACGTACCATCGCATCGTACACAGCAACATCCCCATGCGGATGATAATTGGCTGTTACGTTACCTACAACACGGGAAGATTTTTTGTATGGTTTGTCAGGTGTCATTCCTAATTCATAAATCGTGTACAAAATACGCCGATGAACAGGCTTTAACCCATCACGTACATCTGGTAAAGCACGACTAACGATTACGCTCATTGCATAATCCAAAAAAGAGCTTTTCATTTCTTCACTTATGTTAATATCTTGTATTTGCTCCACATTTTTCAACTCCTCGATCTAACAACGAAAAAGCCACTATACATCTAGTGTTGCATTTTTTGCATACTCTTGAATAAAGTCACGTCTTGGTTCTACCTGATCGCCCATCAACATTTCAAACACTTGATCTGCCTGTATCGCATCTTCTAAAGAGACCTTAAGCAAAGTACGACTCTCAGGATCCATGGTTGTTTCCCACAATTGAGAAGCATTCATTTCTCCCAAACCTTTATAACGTTGTATTTCAATCTTGCCTTTCCCAGTCATCTCGGCCATTACTTTTTCTTTCATACGATCATTATAAGCATAGCGAATTGTTTTCCCTTGCGAAATCTTATAAAGCGGAGGCTGAGCAATATAAACATAACCTTCTTCTATCAACTGACGCATATAGCGATAGAAAAATGTGAGAAGTAAGGTTCGAATGTGGGCCCCATCAACATCGGCATCCGTCATAATAATAATTTTATGATAGCGTGCTTTCTCGATGTTAAAGTCATCGGAGATCGAGGTGCCTAATGCTGTAATAATCGTACGAATTTCCTCATTGGACAAAGCTTTATCTAATCTTGCTTTTTCCACATTAATAATCTTACCTCGCAGGGGTAAGATAGCTTGAAACATCCGGTCTCTTCCTTGTTTTGCAGTTCCTCCAGCAGAGTCACCCTCAACAAGATAAAGTTCACTATTTTCAGCATTACGGGAAGTACAGTCTGCTAATTTCCCGGGCAATGAACTCACTTCTAAAGCATTTTTACGGCGAGTTAAATCACGCGCCTTACGTGCTGCCTCACGCGCTCGAGCCGCAGTTACCGCATTACCAATCACTTTCTTGGCAACGGCTGGATGTTCATCGAGGTAAGTTTGAAAATGCTCTGTAAAAACTTGCTCCGTAATCGTTCGTGCTTCGCTATTTCCTAGCTTCGTTTTGGTTTGACCTTCGAATTGTGGATCACCTATTTTAATGCTAATCACAGCGGTTAAACCTTCACGCACATCGTCCCCAGTTAAATTGCTGTCTTTGTCTTTGAGTAAGCTATTACGACGCGCATAGTCATTTATCACACGTGTTAAGGCTGATTTAAAGCCAGACTCATGCGTTCCTCCCTCATGTGTATGAATGTTATTGGCATAAGAGTAGATGTTGGACGAAAAAGAGTCGTTATACTGTAGTGCAATCTCTACATGTAACGCCTCCTTTTCCGCTTCCATATGGATAGGAGGTTGGTGAATAGTCTGCCGATTGCGATTGAGGTACTCCACGTAGGATTGTATTCCACCTTCATACTGAAAGGTATCCTGCTTCTCCTCCTCAGGTCTTTTATCTGTTAAGATAATGGTTACACCTTTATTCAAAAAAGCTAGCTCTCGAATACGAGATTGTAGCGTATTGTAGTCATACTCTGTCGTTTCGGTAAAGATCGTAGGGTCTGGTTTAAACGTAATTTTGGTTCCTGTTTGTTTCGTAGAACCAATCACTTTTAAGTCAGCAGTTGGAACCCCTTTTTCATATCTTTGAAAGTGAATATTTCCATCACGATTTACTTCTACTTCCAGCCAATCTGAGAGTGCGTTTACAACGGATACCCCTACACCATGAAGGCCTCCTGAAAATTTATAGCCTTCGCTATCAAATTTCCCTCCAGCATGTAGTACGGTCATAACTACTTCTACTGCAGGTCGCCCCATTTTCTTGTGAATACCAACTGGAATGCCACTGCCATTATCTACGACAGTAATACTATTGTCAGGATTGACGATGATGTCGATTGTATCACACCGACCTGCTAGCGCTTCGTCAATACTATTATCGACAACTTCCCATACCAGATGGTGTAGACCTCTACTTGAAGTTGAGCCAATATACATACCTGGTCGTTTCCGTACCGCTTCTAGTCCTTCTAGTACTTGAATTTGTGACTCATCATAATTGGTGTGTTGTGCACTCAATTGAGACACCTACTTTCATCAAAATAAATATATCCCCCCTACTTCTATGAGTGGGGCAGGAGAGGGATTTCCTAAGTTTGGATAATCAATACCTCTGATCGTTACTGACTTTCATGAACTCTTTTTTTTAAAGTCATAGATGAAATTGGAGAAGTGTATATCTTGTTCTGTGTAATCACATAGGATTTTACTTCATCTGCCGTTAAATTTTCTATTTGACCTCGTTCAATCGCACGCTCAATGAATGGAACTTTCGTTTGACTTTTTCGTGCATGGCTCGCATCTAAAATGGCAATAATCTCGCGGATGCGTAACATATGGTTGCCACCTAAGTGAATAAACATCAGTAAAATCTCACTCCAGTTCCATAATTATGCCTTGCTTTACTTGATATACTTTTGATTGCTGTAATAAAACAGGGTCAATACCATCTAAGCTAGTCGTCGTCACGAACGTTTGCACGCGTCCTTTGATCGACTCTAAAAGATGTGTCTTGCGCTGATCATCTAATTCTGATAACACATCATCTAAAAGTAGAATGGGGTAGTAGCCAGTTTCATGGTAAATCAGTTCAATCTCAGCTAGCTTTAGCGAAAGAGCAGCAGTACGTTGTTGTCCCTGTGATCCAAATGTATGTAGATCAATTCCGCCTACAGTTAGGTTTAAATCATCACGGTGTGGACCAACTAAAGTGGTTCCTCTCTGAATTTCTTTGTCCATCACTTTCGCTAATTCTGCTTCCATTACCTGCGCTAGCTCCTCTTTTTTCATCTCCACTGATAATTTGACTGAAGGTACATATTTTACCACAAGTTCGTCTGTTTGTTGGGTGATGGCTTGGTGAATTTCTTGTGCCCATTTCTGGAGAGATATCAAAAACCGGAATCGACGAAACCAGATTTCGCATGCCAAGGAAATAAGTTGTTCATTGATCACTGTAAGTAGAGAGGGATGTGATTTTTTTTGCGCTAGTTGTTTGAGTAGACTATTACGTTGTGACACCAGTTTATTATACTGTGTTAAATAATGGATATACGCTGGGCTAACCTGACCGATCTCCATATCCAGAAAGCGTCGTCGCACTTGTGGACTTCCTTTTACGATGGATAAATCTTCAGGCGCAAACAGAACGATAGGAAGCGAGCCGATGTAATGGCTTAGCTTGGTTTGCTCAATCCCATTTCGACTCACTTTTTTCCCTTTCTCTGTCAGGGTAATACTTAACTTCATTTTCTGCGTACCTTTTACTACCTGTGCCTGAAGCTGCGCCGATTCTTTACCAAACTGAATCAGTTCTTTGTGTGTCCGCGAGCGATGAGATTTGCCCATACCCAGTACATACAAAGATTCCAAAATATTGGTTTTCCCTTGTGCATTAGCGCCCACAAAGAAGTGAAGCGTTTCCTGACATTGTAACGTTAGTTCATTTATATTACGATATTGCTTCAAATGCAAGGAATGAACACGCAAAACTGTGCCTCCTTTGACAAACTAAACCACTTGTAGCGGTTCATAACCTTCGATATCCACAACATCCTGTGGATAAATTTTCTTCCCACGACGATGTTCAATCTGTCCATTGATTTTAACTGCTACATCCTCTAAAAAGAACTTCGCATGACCCCCACTAGAAATTAAATCTAGTCTTTTTAGCAACTGTCCCAGAGTAATGTAGGGTGTATCTAGTTTGAGTTGTTGCATGTATGATGCCTCCCGTTATCCAAAAGTTAGGAGTGGATTTAGCGCAACCCCGCTGTACATCTGTTTAACGCGTACGAATGGGTACAATCACGTGTAGAGAGTCTGAAGTGTCTACTGGTTGAATTAAAAATGGGGTCATCGTTCCAGTAAACTGAATCTTTACTTGATCACTCTCAATGGTCCGTAATGCGTCAATCATGTAACGTGCGTTAAAAGATATACTTAATTCATTTCCTTCTACTTGCGCAGCTACTTCCTCCGAAACACTACCAATGTCTTGTGAAGCAGAGTTTACCTCAATCGAATTTGGTTTTATCGTCCATTTTATCACATTATCACGTCCATCACGACTCATTAGCGATGCCCGATCTACAGACTGAAGTAAATCACGGGTGGACGCGAGCAAATGGGTTTCACCATTTTTAGGAATAACACGATTTGTATCCGGGTAAGTACCTTCTAACAACCTTGAATAAAAGGAGATGTGTTCTGTTTTCACTAACATTTGGTTCTCAGCTACGATAATGTCAACAACTTCATCCTGATCATGAAAAGTTTTGGCAAGTTCTGCTAAGCTTTTCCCAGGGACAATTACATTCTCTAACTGTACATCATTTGAAACCTCAACCATAGCTTGTTGGTAAGATAAGCGGTGACTATCTGTCGCAACACATGTGAGTATTCCCTCCTGAAGCTGTATGAGTACGCCTGTTAGGACCCCTCGTGCTTCTGAAGTTGATACGGCAAAACCCGTCTGTCGAATTAATGCATTTAATGTATCAGTAGCGATACTGACAACGTTCTCTTCTTCTAACTGTGGTAATCTAGGAAATTCTTGAGTGGGTAATCCATTTAAGTGAAACTCTGCTTGTTTTGAACGAATCGTGGTTTGATATTGATCTCCCACTACCCATTCTACTGTATCACCTGGTAATTTACGTACAATGTCTGCAAATATTTTGCCAGGTAGAATGACTTCTCCTGTTTGTTGAATAAAAACCTGATCTGTTTCATCGTGCTTTAGCGATATAAAAACTTGAATCGTAATATCCGAGTTACTTCCTGTTAGTGTTAACCCTTCCGAAGTTGCTTGGCAAAGGATTCCCGTTAATATGGGAATCGTGGTTTTTTGCGAGACTGCTTTTGATACTTGTGAAACTGCATCTACTAAAATCGATTTTTGAATTCGGATTTGCATCGGTATCCTCCTAAACCATTTTAAAAGCGAACTAATTGTTTATGTGAATGCCTACAAGTCAGATTAGCATTTTTAGATCCAAAAAAGTTTATGCATATTAGCCAAATCAATCCCATATACATATATATATTTAATAAAAATAGTAGTAGTACTGGTAGTAGGGGCTGTGGATAGTGTGGATAAATGATATGAGCCCTTTAACGATATCGGATGATGGCTGTGTACAATCTGTGTATAAGTAGGTCAATTTTATCCACATTTGTTCACAGTTGTCCACAAAGTACCTGCTATGTACCTCTTAAAATTCTTTTTTTCAATTCTTCAATCGCTTGTTGGAGCTGGGGATCATTTTCTAAACTGCGCCTAATTTTTTCGTGTGCATGCATAACTGTGGTATGATCTCGCCCACCAAAATCATAACCAATTTTGGGAAGTGAAAACTCCGTAAGCTCTCTACACAGATACATCGCAATCTGTCTAGGAAAAGCGACTGTTTTTGTCCGTTTTTTACTTTTTAGATCTTCCATACGAAGACGATAGTAGGTGCAAACCGTTTGTTGAATATCGGAAATACCAATCACTTTGGGACGTGTATCCGGCATGATATCTTTTAATGCTTCATCAGCTAAATCAGGGGAAATCGGCTGATTCATGAGAGCGGAATAAGCTACAACTCTAATGAGAGCCCCTTCAAGTTCGCGAATATTGGTATCCACACGATCAGCTATAAAAGCGAGTACTTCACTTGGCGCATCTAATTTATCGGCAATTGCTTTCTTTCTTAAAATCGCAATCCGTGTTTCTAAATCGGGCGGTTGCACATCTGTAATGAGTCCCCATTCAAAACGAGAACGTAAGCGGTCTTCCAAAGTTGGAATTTCTTTGGGGGGACGGTCACTTGAGATAATAATTTGTTTACTTGCTTCATGTAGGGCGTTGAAGGTATGGAAAAATTCTTCTTGTGTTTGTTCTTTTTTAGCTAAAAATTGGATGTCGTCGATGAGTAGAACATCAACAGATCGATATTTGTTGCGAAAATATTCCGCTTTGTTATCGCGAATCGAGTTAATAAATTCATTCGTGAATTTCTCAGAGGATAAGTATACCACTCGACTGGAAGGATTATGGCCCATTACATAATGACCAATCGCATGCATCAAATGCGTTTTCCCAAGTCCTACCCCACCATAAATGAAAAGAGGATTATATGCTTTAGCAGGAGCCTCGGCTACTGCTAATGAAGCAGCATGAGCAAAGCGATTGCCAGACCCGATTACAAAGGTTTCAAAAGTGTATCGAGGATTTAATCTTGCGATGGGAATGCCATCTTGATCCGATTCTTCCTCGAGGTCCTGCTTTTTTTCTTGCGGGGTATCCCCTTTTGGTTTCTCTGTCGTCTGACTGATAAATTTGACACCAATGTGTGCGCCTGTTACTTCCTTTAAGGCATCACGAATCAAATCAGCATAACGCGATTCCAACCAATCTCTGGCAAAATCGTTCGGTGCGGCGATAGACAATGTATTATCTTGCAATTCGACTGCTTCAGTAGCAGTTAACCAGGTTTCAAAACTAGGCTTACTGACACGATTTTGTACCTCTTCTAAAGTACGTGTCCATAATTCTTGGATGTGTTGCAACGAAGTTCCCCCTTCCGTATCACAAAAAATAAATTATCCACAGGCAAAATATGACCATAAACAAAGCTGATCCTATCTATTCACAATATCCACATGTTGTGGATATCTTTTTACACAGGATGTGGATGAAACGAAATTAAATTATCCACAGGATGTGGATAATTTAATTGTTAATATGATGTTATCCACTGCTAAGCCAAGAATAGAATATCAAATAATACAAGCATTTACAACGAAATCCATCATGTTATCCACAATTCACAAGTCATATAAACACAGTTATTCACAATGTGTGAATTTGTGGATAACTAGTGGATATGCAGTGGATAAATACAGTCGGCTTAAAATCTTATCCACATGTGGATAAGTAAAAGTAATCACGATTGCTTTCTTGACAACTAAGCTATGGGCTGTCTATAATGAGAGGGATTGTATTTGTGAGATAGATCGACTTCAGTTGTACAGAAGGGAGGATGCCTGGTTCGGTGGTTGAATTAGATCTGTCGTTCCCACTATCTTGCCTTTGCGAGTGGAATGTTCATGTTCGGAGATCTCGCACGATATGCTATAAGGCAGAATGATAACCAGGTGTACGCTATTATGAAACGCACATATCAACCTAGTAAGCGTAAGCGGAAAAATGTACATGGTTTTCGCGCGCGTATGAGCACGAAAAACGGTCGCAAAGTACTTGCGAGACGTAGAAGAAAAGGTAGAAAAGTACTATCTGCATAATTTAAGGCCACTTGTTGCAGTGGCCTTTTTCCTATATCAGTATGATCTTTAGGGTGGGTTCAGACCTCACTTCTATAAGTGAAGTGGGGCTTTAATCCTGGACCTGATTCCTCCGATGTTTCAGCCAAGGCTGATACGAGTCCACTAAAGTGAATGAGAATAAGATTGGAAGGGATTTTCTTGCAAAAGAAGTATCGTCTTAAAAGACGAAGTGACTTTCGAAAAATTTTTCGAGCAGGGAATTCGGTCGCCAATAGGCAATTTGTACTTGTCACGCGTCGTAATGAGGAACTAGAAGAGGTGCGTGTCGGTATTTCGGTGAGCAAAAAAGTGGGTAACGCTGTGGTTAGAAATCGTATTAAGCGTACCATTAAAGAGATTGTAAGGAATTGGATTCCATACATAAAATCACAAGTGGACATTGTCATTGTGGTCAGAAATCCAGTGGCGACGATGGACTACCATCAGATTAAGTCCAGCTTAAACCATGTGTTTCAGCGCGGAAAACTGTTTCATACGAGACCGCCAAAGGAATGAAAGGGGAGTGAGTGATGCTTAAAGCAAGTGCTATAGGAGTGATTCGCTTCTATCGCAGGTATATTTCTCCATATACGCCGCCAACTTGTCGATTTGTTCCAACTTGCTCTCAGTATGGTTTAACGGCGATTGAAAGACATGGATTTTTCGTGGGTAGCTGGTACACATTTGTCAGAATTCTCAAATGCCAACCTTTTCATCCCGGTGGAATTGATCACGTACCTGAGAAAAATAAATAAATTTCGAGGAGGATACCTCTCGTGTTCAAAAGACGACGTCAACTGGCGTTGGTACTATTGCTTGTCATGACAATGGTGATGATGGCAGGCTGTGTTCCAGATACAACGCAATTTAAAATCGATTATCAGAACCCTAGTTTGTGGGAAAAGTATTTGGTGATTCCCCTTTCAAGTTTATTAGATCTATTTGAGCAATACATGGGTAGCTATGGGCTATCGATTGTTGTTGTTACCATTCTCATTCGGATTGCCGTTTTTCCTTTACAATGGAAGCAACAGAAGAGTACCAAGGCGATGCAAGAACTTCAACCACATATATTAAAAATAAGAGAGAAATATAAAAAAGACCAGCAAAAGCTGCAAGAAGAAACGATGAAATTGTTTCAAGCGCATAATGTAAATCCGATGGCTGGTTGTTTTCCAATTCTCTTACAGATCCCGATTTTATTTGCTTTTTATCAAGCGATTATGGGGAATGAACATATTGCAGAGGCATCTTTCCTCTATTTACAGTTAGGAGAAGCTGACCCTTATTACATTTTACCATTACTGGCAGCCGTCACTACCTATCTACAGCTGATTGCTACCGGTGCTAGTGATAATCCACAAATGAAAATCATGCTATTCTTTATGCCAGTCATGATCTTTTTCTTAGCATGGAATTTCCCATCTGCATTGTCTTTATACTGGGTGATCGGAAATATCTTTACGATCTTAACTTACCTGATTTTCTTTAAGAAAAATAAGCCAGTAAAAGCTTAAAGCGTGTACGATGAAACACCTCACTTACTGAGTATGTGAGGTGTTTTTGTTGTCATCGATCCTGAAACCAACTCCAGCTACTTTTTATGTACGGATAAATCTAGATAAACGCTCATCAAATGTGGGATCTAATCCCCACCAACGAGTCAAGCTCGTAAATCATGACTCATTACAAAATTTGAGATCCCGTCAAGCATGATAATGGATATACATAGGAATCTATAACAAGGTAAGACGCATTGATAAAGAGAAATCAGTTAACCTAACTATTGTCCGGTTGGATGATGGTCGACGATTTTTACATACTTTCTATGTAATTCGTCTACTTTTTCAGGAGATTCTAGTATTCTATCTACATTTTCTGCCCATACGGTGGCGTTTTGCATATCCGATAGCTTCACGCCAAAAAACGATTCCAGTTCGCTCCTTGATACATTTAGAGTGTGTGAATATCCATCAATTCCTACTTCTACCTTTATTCGGTCTAAAGTATTGCTGTAGCGAAGATAACGTGGACCTGCTTCAGCCAATAGTTTTTTGAACACGTCATAGATATTTATAGACTTTGAATCATTCCTAAGTCCTCCGTATGTAACAACTAAAGTTTTCCCCTCGATCTTTACATCTGCAATAAAGCTAGGTCCATCTTGCTTCTCTGTAATTTTCTTTATTAATTCATCGTTACTCAAAAACTCAGGTTTACTTTGATTTTCTTCATTCGCACCTTCAACTTTATCGTAATAAAGCATTTCGATGTTAACTGAAGGATGATAATCCCCAGTGTATACGACTTGACTTAGTAGTCCATATACGGAATAGGTTTTCCCTTCTTCAAATTCATCATCAGGAATGGAATAAGTTTTACCATCCCTATAATTGTTAATCGGTGCTACAGTTTGATAACCTTCTCGAATAGAAAAAATTCGATATGGATTCGAACCTGAGCTTATCAAGGTATCCCCTTTATCATCAACGGTTACTACTCCAGAAACTCTCACACATTGTTCACTATTTTCATCTATCCAACTGCTGATATTTGATTGATCTGAATTAGACAACAATTGATCTAAGCTTATACAGTTTTGCTTGAAAATGACCTTTTCTCTATCATTATGGGTTCGATGTATGGGAACCGTATATTTACCAGGATTTACGCTGATTTCAACTGTATAAGTCAGATGATCAATTGGCGTATCGACTTCTAGAGTAAAGTGACCATTTGCGTCTACCTTTTCTTCGTATGAGATTTCATAGTCATTTGAGCTTACGTTTTTAACTTGTGCCAGAATTTTAGTCTTAGGCGTTGCACTACCCGAAATAATAGTTTTATCTTGATCCGTTATAATTGTGTCTTCTGGAATAATGACTTCTCTAGAAGTATATTCTTCTGAACATGAGGTCAAAATCCCAATGGACAGTAAAAATATTAGGATAAATCCACATCTTTGTATCACGATTAAACACCTCTCATTTGGAAACAGTATATTTATTCTATCATAAAATTTACGATATACTTTTAAAATTGCGTTTGAGGAGGGTAAAATCAAACTGGACATCGTTCATCTAGACGCCAGTTTTGTTTCTGCTGAAAAGGGAGGAATAAAGGTTGGAAAAGGCTCGTAAGTCTTATGTATCGTCGAAAATCAAAAGGGAGCTCCCGGTTGCTTTACGTGTCGAAGAAGCGACCCCTCACGGGATCAACTTGAGAAGATCGTGAATGATATTCGTTTCCCACAAAAACCCTAATAAAGGGTACCCAATTCGATCCTTTCAGAGGAGATTCTTTTTCGCGTTCCTATGCGAAAAGCATGGCAAGAAACCTGCTAACAACGATACAAGGTTGAGCGTTGTTTTGCTTGGATGGATAATTTTTGGCGCCTGGTCATTGGATATGAACATGGTGCTCGATTATATCGCGGTTTTTGTGTGCTTGCTCGCATCATTATATGCCTGCTGCATTTTTGAAATGGTTTATAGTCGAGAGATTAGTAATGAAAAAAGGCGGAATAATCCGCCTACTAAAGCCAATTATATATTTATCGCTATGATACTGCGTTAAACGTTCCAATTTGAATCGGTGCAGCATCTGGTACAAATATATTAAATAAAGGATTGTTACTAGAATCTGTTATCAAAAATCGTAGTGTTTGTGAGTCATTGTTTGACGTAGTAAGCTGACTTCCAATAATGGGAACTCTCAAATGTGCTAAATTAAAGTCTGTATCCTGCGTTCCTGTATCATGTAGTGATCGACTATTACTTCCTTGAAATATAGCAATATTATCCCTTACTCTACCTTTAACTCGATTTAATATGGTGTCATTAGGTACCGTATTACTTGTAAATGAATAGTTTACACCGCCAAGTCTAAATAGAATCACTAGTGGTCCTCCTGTTACTAAGGCACCTCCATTTTGAATAGTAAAAAACAACCCTCCTGTAATACCAATATTTGTTACCGGATTACCAGATAGCTTGTCTATACCATTAATAGACGGAGTAGGTGGCGAGAAAAAAGAAACTTCTGCTATCATATTTAATCCCTCCCTCAATTTTTATATGATATTATATGTATCTATTAGTATAAATGTCATAACTTTTGAGCCTAAATTTTAGATGCTTTACCTACAGTCAATTCAATTTGCAAATAGAAGTGAGGGACTGACCCCTCTCCAAAATCAAAAAATATCATGGTGTTTCTGATCATCATAATAGATTCCGATAATACTTTTTTTGGGTTCATCTAAACTTCCCTTTTTGTGTATTTGGATTATTTAAACGAATAAAATATGGGATAGCCTCGCAGTTTGTTTTGACGTTTTCTTTTTTTGCTATCAATTTTCCTAATCCATCTTGAACGATCTCTCCACTAATTTGAGCCTTCAGCCATAAGGTAGGGGTCAAGGGGTTGCAATTCGAATGTAAACTTTCCCGTTTCATCCGTTATTGTAGGATTTTCTTTTTCTCGCTTAATCGTTAATTGTTCCCTCCAAATGATGGCTTGTCCAGAAATGACCGTGATATCTGTTTCTGTCTCCACACACTCTGTTTACACACCATCCCCGCGTTAATCGACAAATTTTCTTTATTTTGTATCCTGTTAACCGGTATGGTACATTAATATCTAAGATTAATAGAGGTGTGTGAATAAGATGGAAACGGATACGATTACGGCTGTTGCTACGCCACCTGGTGAAGGTGGAATTGCTGTGATTCGAGTGAGTGGATCAGATGCGGTAGGGAAAGTGAGCCAGATCTATAAGGGTAAAAACAATTTAAGAGATGTGTCGTCCCATACCGTTCACTATGGCTATATGGTTCATCCAGAAACGAGTGAGCGTATAGATGAGGTATTGGTTACTGTGATGAGAGCGCCACGCACGTTTACACGTGAAGATGTGGTTGAAATCAGCTGTCATGGTGGAATGGTTCCGGTAAAAGAAATCTTAGAAGCTTTGCAAACAATCGGGATCCGGATGGCAGAGCCGGGTGAATTTACGAAAAGAGCTTTTTTAAATGGGCGCATTGACTTATCACAGGCTGAAGCGGTGATTGATCTGATCCGTGCAAAGACAGATCGGGCTGCCAAAGTGGCGCTAACTCAACATGAGGGTAAGTTGTCGCATCTCATTCAGAAGCTACGTTCAGAGATTTTGGAGACTTTAGCCCACTTAGCTGTAAATGTGGATTATCCGGAGTATGATGCAGAAGAGATGACAAGTCAATATGTTATGGAAAGATGCAGTTATATTGAAGGAGAAATTGAGCGTCTACTGCAAACGGCTAAGCAAGGGAAAATATACAGAGAAGGTATTGCGACGGTAATTGTGGGGCGGCCTAATGTGGGTAAATCCTCGTTAATGAACGCGCTTACCCAAGAAAATAAAGCAATTGTAACGGATATTCCCGGTACGACTCGGGATGTCATAGAAGAGTATGTTAATGTACGCGGAATTCCGCTACGCTTGTTAGATACAGCAGGGATTCGAGAAACAGAGGATATCGTAGAAAAAATGGGTGTCGAACGTTCCCAACAAGAACTGACAAGAGCTGATTTAGTATTATGGGTTTTAAGTCATGTTGAAGGACTAACAGAAGATGATAAACGATTAATGGAGCAGATGAAACAGAATCAAGTGATTGTCATTGTAAATAAAACAGATTTACCACGTGAACTAGATTTAGACGAGCTGAAGCGGTTGATTGGAGAACGTCCTTTGATTACGACTTCAATGAAAGAAGATCGGGGATTAGATGACCTCGAACGAGCGATTGAATCGTTGTTTCAGTTGGGGCGTGTGGAACTTCACGAAGGTGCTTATGTGAGTAATGCGCGCCACATTCACTTGTTAAAAACGGCGAAGCAAAGTGTTGGTGAAGTGAAGATGGGGATTGAAGCAGGGATGCCACTTGATATGGTGGAGATCGATATGAAGAATGCATGGCAATCCCTAGGTGAAGTCATTGGAGATGCGGTAGCAGAGGATTTAATCGATCAGATTTTCGCTAATTTTTGTCTAGGTAAATAGATGAGAGGTGAATGAAATTGAGTTATGTAGGTGGAGAGTATGATGTCGTGGTGATTGGTGCAGGACATGCGGGTTGCGAAGCTGCTTTGGCGGCAGCACGTATGGGTTGTTCTACATTACTGCTTACACTTAGTTTAGATACGATTGCGTATATGCCTTGTAATCCTTCAATTGGGGGGCCTGCGAAGGGTCATGTGGTAAGAGAAATAGATGCCCTCGGCGGTGAAATGGGCAAAGTGATCGATAAAACCCATATTCAAATGCGCATGCTTAACACTGGAAAAGGTCCTGCTGTTTATGCCTTACGAGCACAGGCGGACAAGTTTCTATATCAGCAAGAGATGAAAAAAACGATTGAGGAACAACCTAATCTATCACTCCACCAAGGTATGGTGGAAGAATTAATCATTGAAGCGGGTGTAGCTAAGGGTGTTATAACACGAACTGGAGCACGATATCATGCAAAAGCGGTTGTGCTGACAACAGGCACTTATTTACGTGGCAAGGTGATCGTAGGAGACTTAGCTTACGAAAGCGGTCCGAACAATCAACAACCATCAGTTAACTTAGCCCTTCATTTAATGGATCTCGGTTTTGATATGGTGCGTTTTAAAACAGGCACACCTCCTCGTATCAATAAACGAACGATCGATACCAGCCAAATGGAGATTCAACCAGGTGATGATGAACCACGAGCCTTTTCATATGAAACGACTTCTTACATCATGGATCAGATGCCTTGTTGGCTAACATATACCAATGATGATACGCACACTTATATTCGTGATAATCTACACCGTGCACCTATGTATTCGGGTGTAATTGAAGGGACTGGTCCGCGCTATTGTCCTTCAATTGAAGATAAAATTGTTCGCTTTGCTGACAAGGGCAGACACCAAATTTTTATAGAGCCAGAGGGGCGCAGTACAGAAGAAATGTATGTACAAGGGCTTTCCACTAGCTTACCTGAAGATGTCCAACTTAATATCTTACGTACGATTAAAGGACTTGAGAAAACAGAAATGATGCGGACTGGATATGCGATTGAATATGATGCGATTGTGCCGACACAGCTGTGGCCTTCGCTAGAGAGTAAACCAGTTCCTCATCTGTTTACTGCTGGGCAAATTAACGGTACTTCTGGCTATGAAGAGGCAGCTGGGCAAGGGATTATGGCGGGTATAAATGCCGCGCGCAAAGCACAGGGAAAAGACCCTGTTATTTTAGATCGCTCTCAAGCATACATCGGTGTTTTAATTGATGACTTAGTAACGAAAGGAACAAATGAGCCGTACCGCTTACTTACGTCACGAGCGGAATATCGATTATTGTTACGTCATGATAATGCAGACATGCGATTAACACCAATTGGATATGATATCGGTTTAATTCCAGAAGAACGTTATCACAGATTTACAGCGAAAAAAGAAGCTGTTCAACTCGAAATTAAACGTTTACATGAAGTAAAAGTAAAACCGACTGAAGAGGTACAAGCGATTTTAAGAGAGATGGGCACCCCTGAAATTAATAATGCAGTCGAGCTAGCACAGCTGATTAAGCGACCTGAATTGGGATATGATGAGATTGCCAAAATGTCAGCACCACCAGAACCACTAATGAAAGATACAGCTGAGCAAGTAGAGATCCAACTGAAATTCGAAGGCTATATCAAAAAATCTTTGCAGCAAGTGGAAAAAATGAAGAAAATAGAAGAAAAGCATATTCCGTCATGGGTAGATTATGCTAAAATAGCAGGTATTTCTTCTGAAGCACGTGAGAAATTACAACAAGTGCAACCGATCTCTTTAGGACAAGCTTCTCGTATTTCAGGTGTAAACCCTGCTGATATTTCCATTTTGATGGTATATATTGAGCAAAGTGGTAAGGTATATACAATAGATGAATGAGAGGCGATCTAGATTTTGAAACACGATCAGTGGTTACAAGAGCATGTGAGTCGGCTGGGGATTGATTTGACAGAGCACCAATTGGAGCAATTTCAGCAGTATTATGAGCTTTTGATTGAGACAAATAAAGTCATGAACCTAACCGGCATTACGGATAGAGATGAAGTTTATATTAAACATTTCTACGATTCATTAACCTTAATTGCGGCATTTGATCCTAAAAAAACGAAGTCTATTATCGATGTAGGAACAGGTGCTGGATTCCCTGGGATACCCCTTAAAATTGCATTTCCAGATCTAGAAGTTGTGCTACTCGATTCACTGAAAAAACGCATTCACTTTTTACAATCTGTAGTCAATCATTTAGATTTATCTGGCGTAACCTGCATACATGGCCGTGCAGAAGAGCTAGCACATCAGAAGTTGTATCGAGCTTCTTTTGATCTTGCAACGGCTCGTGCTGTAGCTAAATTAAATGTACTGGCCGAATATTGTTTGCCTTTTGTAAAAGTGGGGGGGATGTTTATTTCGATGAAAGGGACCGTAATGTCTGATGAGGTGGAATCAGCTAAGAAAGCACTGCATGTCATGGGAAAGGCAACGTTTAAACAGACCACGTTTGAATTGCCTGCATCAATGGGTACGCGGTCATTACTACAAATGCAAAAAAGAGATCACAGTCCTAAAGCATATCCTAGACGGGCTGGACTACCCGTAAAACAACCGCTTGTTTAATGAAAAGAGACAATGCATACACGGATGCACTTGTCTCTTTTTTCACCCTAAATGATTAATTAAATTATGAAGTCCACGTAGTGCCATTTTTCTTTTTTCAATCTGATCGATTTCTTGTCTTTTTCGGCTGTTTTCGGAAAAGGGTGTAATAAATTCTTCGAAGGAACTATAACCGAAAGCATCTTCAAATTCGATTTGATCACTTTTAAGTTTTTCGCTACCTGTTTCTTTTTTTTTGTCAAGATGTTCTTCGCTATCTATATGAGCAAGTGGTATGGAGGTTGTGTTAAATGAAGGTGTATGATCTTTTGATTCACTAATGGTCTGTTCTGCTTCTGATTCATTCTCATCCATTTTACCGGAAAGTACAGAGCGTCTTTGAGCTAATCGATTCTTTTTCGTGAGACGAGTACGTTTTCTGGGAGAAGTTTTTTCTTTTTTCTCAGCTTCAGTAAGTTCTGCACTCGGTAGAGCTAGAGGATGATCTTTTAATATGTTTTCTTGTTCTGTAAAAGGACGTTTTGACATCGGAGCAGAACGATTTAGATAGGAATTAGGATCAGATTCATATTTGTGATCATACTCATCGGTATTTGAACTACGACGATATATAGGTGATTCGAATATGGTTTGCTTTTGATAATGTGAAGGTGCATCAGCTGTATCATCGTGATTCATATGCGATTCACGGTCTTTAATATCTGCTTCAATGGCATCTTGTTTAATGAGAAAAGGGAAAGCGTTCACCCTTTGTGCTTCGATTACATCTTTTTCATGTTCTTGTGGTTCTGTATGTTCCTCTAGTTCGGGAGCTGACTGAAAAGTAAAAGTTGTTGAAGTTGTTGTTTGTGTCTCAATCGTTTGCTTATGTAAATGCAGCCTGCTTTCTGCTGAGCCCATGTTAAAAGTTTCAGTTTTGGGTTCTTCTGATGTGATTTGATTAATAGGGCTTGCATCATGATTAGAAACCTGAATTAAAGTGGCTAGTGTTTGTTGGTCTATATTGAGATAAAGAACTTGTTTACCATTTTCTTCAAGATGCTTGACAGAATCAAGTCCTGATTGACCTGATCCAATTAAGACAACGTCATATTGAGATTTCATCTTCTTGAAACCCCTCCTTTTACTACCCGTTCGAAGATGTTCTTCTCAATTATTATCTCTCTTTTAGCTTAGGATAGCTAGCATATTCTAGTAATTTTCTTATAATCATTTAGCTCTTTTTACGATCATTTTACGATATATGATTACCCCAAGGGAGCCCTTGGGGTATATAAATGATTTTGATGGTATGATTTTACTTGTTCTTAATGCGCTGTACGCTTTTTTTATTAGCAGTTGGTTCTCCCACTTTTTCAGGAACATTAAACTCTTGGTGAATAGCAGCGGCAGCTTCTATAATACCTTTACTATTCGTGTTGTTTGCTTTAGATTGAGCAAATTTACAAAGCCCAAATCCATTGGCAAATTGGGCTTCAATGCCATAGTCTTCAGCAAAGATTAGTTTTTCACCAAAACGTTCCCGGTAGAAGGGTTTAAACGGAATCGATGCGCCACCTGTTAAGATAATGAAGGTAATATCATCACCGTAGTCAAGACGATTCCATACTTCGTCTATTAAGGCTTCCCCAACTTCTTTAATAGAAGCTTGTATTAAATTGCTGACATCATGCACTTTTCCTTTAAAGCTAATTTCACCTGAATTCACAATACGAGGCAAACTCCAAATTGGATATTCTTTTCCATTTCCATCCGAGTCTACATTTTCAGTAAACTCAAGCAATCGCTTAGACAGTAATTGGTAAACGTTTAACATCGCGTGACGTGATGTAAAGCTTTGGCGTTTAATAATGGTTTCCCCATGAAGCGTTTCCACGTCAGATGTGCCGAAGCCTAAATCATTAATACTCACTTTTTGAATAAAGAGGTCTTCATTTAGTAGTCTTCCATCACGGTCAAGTGCGATATGGAACAATGTCGCCATAGGTTGGCTAATAACGAATAGATTTTCTTGTTTGATTTCAAATTCAATTTTACGCCAAGGTAAGTTGCCTTGTTTTACTTCGAAGCTGTGTTTTCCAACGAGGCGTTTTTTTAATTCATCCTTATAGTCGATATAGCTATCAGTTGGAAGCGCAACCGACACAACTGGTTCTTGATTTCCTTGTAACATGAGACCGGTGCTCACACGAAACATAATCAGATACTCTTGTTCGCGAAACCAAGTGGGGCTGAACAAGCGGCGCCTATGTGAATCAAATAGTTCATCATCGCCGGATTGTTCAATGGCTAATTTACCACAGAACCATTCACGATCTCCTTCATGTTCACGATACATGATATTGTGGGAATCGTTGTTGTAAGTAATTTCACCTACACGGTTAGGAACAACCATGTTGCGAATAAACATCTTATAGAACTTTCCATTTGTACGGCTTACCACTTTTGTACCATAATACCCTTGGTCATTACCAATATAAACAGGTGTAGTCATTCTATTTCCTCCTCAAGGATTTCATCCGTTACTTTACGCAATTATCATTGTGTTACGCAAGATTATCTCATATGTATTCTACTAGGTAACTATATCATATCTCCACTATTTTATTTTACCTGATCTGTTGCTATCGTATTACAATATTAGGAATCGTATATATAAAATTAAGCATGTAAATACTTGCCCTTTTTAGTCGGAACATATCTAGCAGACTTTAATGCAAGTATAGTGATAGGAAAATAACAGATTAAGCATATGAATGTTAGGTGATTACTTAGGGTTAGAAAGGGCTTTATTGATAGGATCGTTTGTGATACATAATAAAAAATAATAGTAGTTCTTCGAATATAAAAGTCGAATTGTTTATTATAAAGCTTACACCCCTAGCATAACGAATTATGGAGAGATTTGAAAGTGTTAAATCATTTAATTCAATTAATTTAATTGAATGATTGAATCTAATAATGAAGTCATAGACTTATTAAGCAGTTGCTAAAGGGGGCCAACTTGCATGGTTTTTCTCTTTATCATTTTCTAAGTATATTCACTATCAAAATTGTTTTTTAGGAGATTCAATCTATGTTTCACGTGGAACATAGATTGAATAAATAAAGATGGCCCCTTAGTGTGGGATTCTTGGGTAGATTTCTGCTTGATGAAATTGCCAAATCACCCCATCTCATGCAATTAGAAATGTATTTACATGGGCACGACACCAGTTACTAGTCTTTTAGTTCCTTTTTTCAAACGTTCATCGTTTTACACAGTAGCAACCCCATACGGTTATATCTTAGGGAACAAAGCTTACTACAAGTAGGACGAGTACGGCTCATGTCTGTTCCCTAAGCATCCCCATAAGGGGTTAAGCAACGCTCGCTTTTATTCCAATCCTAAAGAAACTGGGCTTTCCCGCTCGCAAAATTTGTAATCCCGAATTAGTGCAGGGAGGCAGAAGAAAGTAGCGAATATTACATAGTGTAAGCTGTTAAGGTGACTTCAATCTAGGAAATTAGAGATCTCTTTTTTAGACGAGATGAGAGGATGTTTTAGTGATGAGAGAGTCCTTTTCTCGATTTTTTGGTAAATCTGAACAAAAACAAGATCAAATCATGGAGATTGCTACAAAAGATATTGTCCCTTGTCCTTACCAACCACGTATTCTTTTTCAAGAAGATAAACTAGATGAGTTGTGCCATACGATTCGTCTTCACGGTGTGATTCAACCTATTGTAGTTAGACAAAAAGGAGAGCATTATGAGTTAATTGCTGGAGAAAGAAGGTTGCGAGCCGTTAAAAAATTAGGTAATTCAACTATTCCAGCTCTCATACGTGAAATGAATGATCGTCAAGTTGCCTCAGCAGCCTTAATTGAGAACTTACAAAGAGAAGGTCTATCCGTTATTGAGGAAGCACATGCCTATCAAAAGCTAATCGAGATTGAGCAACTTACACAAGAGAGCTTAGCGCAACGACTAGGAAAAAGTCAGTCGACAATTGCCAATAAGTTACGCTTATTACATCTTCCAAAAGGTGTGCAAGAGAAGTTAATGGATCGACTGATTTCTGAGAGACATGCACGTGCATTATTACCGTTAAAAGAGGATGAAATCCAACTTAAACTATTAGAAGAGATTATTGAAAAAGATTTGAATGTCAAACAGACAGAGGAGAAAGTTAAGCGAATCCTTGCTCAAACTGAAGAGCAACCTCCAAAAGCAAAGCGCAGGGCTTATTCTAGAGATGTCCGCTTAGCGGTAAATACGATTCGTCATTCAATTGATCTCATTAAACAAACTGGATTAACAGTTGAGGCAGATGAACAAGAAGATGAACAGTTCTTTGAATTAACGATTCGTATTCCTAAAAAGAAAAAAGCATAGCGGTTGATAGGTCATCAGGTAGATGAGGAAAAATTATAGATTAAATCTCGCAAGTATATCTATTATTTGTTATTATGACGATAATGAAAACGTGACTTATAGTGAAGCAAATCGATTATGTTTTAAACGATATATCAGTATGGTATGAAAGAAATTCAAAACTATTTTATTGTTTCGGTTGTGTTGCATATCCAGAGATGTAGCGCATAATTCGATCGTAAGTTCTGCCCCCCTTTCAAATGAATTGTAATGCGTTTTATGGATGGATAAGGAGACTCAATCTAAAAAACGGTTCGAGTCAGTTAATGGGGTCTTTATAATTCAAAATTAGCAACAGCAGTGAAGTGAGTAGGCTTATGATAGCTTCTTTATAACATAAATAGCGTGATAGAGAGAGGTGAAACGGTTGGGGAAGATCATAGCGATAGCCAATCAAAAAGGCGGAGTAGGAAAAACGACAACCTCGATCAATTTGGCAGCAAGTATAGCGGCAATAGGACGTCGTGTACTTATAGTAGATATAGATCCACAAGGCAATACAACCAGTGGAATGGGGATAAATAAAGCGGATGTACAAAGCTGTATCTATGACGTATTAATTAATGATGTTGAGGGAGAGCAGGCCACTATCTCCACAGCAGTAGAAGGTTTAGATTTAATTCCCGCTACAATTCAACTTGCTGGAGCAGAAATTGAGTTATCGCAAGCCATTTCACGAGAATTACGTTTAAAAAAGGCATTGGTTAGTATGAAACCTAAATATGACTATATCTTCATTGATTGTCCACCTTCATTAGGAATTATCACCCTGAACGCACTTACTGCAGCGGAGTCGGTCTTAATTCCTATCCAATGTGAATTTTATGCACTGGAAGGGTTAAGTCAGCTATTAAATACAGTCAGATTGGTTCAGAAACATTTAAA
Organism: Polycladospora coralii; assembly: GCF_014773435.2. Taxonomy (GTDB): domain Bacteria; phylum Bacillota; class Bacilli; order Thermoactinomycetales; family Thermoactinomycetaceae; genus Polycladospora; species Polycladospora coralii. The sequence continues at coordinate 39,347 of NZ_JACXAG020000003.1, forward strand.
TAAGTCATTGGAAATCGAAGGCGTATTACTAACGATGTTTGATCGTAGGACAAATTTGTCCGTTCAAGTCATGGAAGAAGTCAAAAAATACTTTCAAGAAAGAGTATACCAAACGGTGATCCCTCGAAATATCAGGCTAAGTGAAGCACCTAGTCATGGAGAACCGATTATCGTTTACGATCCACGTTCGAGAGGTGCCAAGTGTTATCAAAATTTAGCAGAGGAAGTAGTGATGGATAATGAGTAGTAAACGACTAGGTCGTGGATTAGATGCTTTATTATCCCCTTCAGAATCTGAGGATCACAAACTAGCAGAAGAAGTAGCATTGGAAGATCTACGCCCCAACCCGTATCAGCCACGAAAGTTCTTTAATGAGGATGCTTTAACTGAACTAAAGCAATCGATTGGGAAACACGGCATTGTTCAACCTATTGTAGTACGAAAAAGCATTCATGGCTTTGAAATCGTAGCTGGAGAGCGACGATATCGAGCAGCTAAGCTAGTTGGGTTATCTACTGTTCCAATCGTCATAAAAGAAATAAACGACGATCAGATGATGGAAATGGCTCTAATTGAAAACTTACAGCGAGAAGATTTAAATCCGATTGAAATTGCAAATGCTTATCAAAAACTGATGAAGCATTTCAGTGTTACGCAAGAAGAAGTAGCTGAGAAAGTAGGAAAAAGTAGGCCGCATGTTACGAACTTTATTCGATTACTTCAATTGCCAGAAAGTATTCAAGAAGATGTTTCACGTGGAACATTATCGATGGGTCATGCACGAGCATTAATTGGCGTAAAAGATAGAGATTTACAAAGAAAACTGGCACAAAAGGTAATAAATGAGCAAGCTAGTGTGAGAGAGTTAGAAGAGTGGATCAAAAAATTAAACAGAAGCAATCGTGATAATCAGAAAAAGAGTAAGGGAACGACACCAGAATTTAAGCGATATGAAGATCTATTACAACAAGTTTTTCAAGCACCCGTACGGATCAGACAAGGAAAGAAAAAAGGCAAGATAGAAATTGAATATTTCTCAGAGCGTGAATTGGATCGGTTAATCGAACTTCTGAATCATGAGCGCGTTATTGACTTTTAATAAAAAAAACTTTATCAGACAACCGTTTGATAAAGTTTTTTTTATTAAAAGTGTAATTCGGTTAAAATGTCTGTGAGCGTGGTTGGAAAACGGAAATCATAGATGTTGGCAGTACCCCTAATCGCTTCGATGTACTTAGCTTAACGAACCATGGTTGGATTTGCTTTAGGCATATAGGCACGGTGTGCAGCTCGGATTACTGAAGATGAAATAACATCAGCCATTTTCATCACTAAATTGAGACGCGTATTTTGTAAAACAAAGTATTCCATAAACCCTGCTACATTTACTATGCCCGTGATATGTACTTCTCCGATTTCGGGCAAATCTTTTTTTACCCCGGCACCTGGTTTGAGAGGACCTAAGCCTAATTGAATGTAACCGATACTCTTCATGTGACCTAGACAAGCATCGATCGCAATCACAAAAGCTTGGGGATGGTTTTGCCTGATTTGATTGATGGTATTCGAAAGATTTAAAGCATGAACGGGATGTTCTAATGTACCATAAATTTTAAGTGCTGACGATGCTCTTTTTTCCAATAAGTTACCTGTTATAGGGCCTAAAGCATCTCCTGTAGATCGGTCTGTACCAATACATACACATACGATTTCAGATTGAGGTTTTTTATTACGAAAAGTTAAAGCAAGTTGCTTAGAAAAGTCTTCGATTGCACAAGGTTCAGTATATTCAACACGGAACAAATCTGTCTTTTTATGTGTGACATTCAATTTGGAAAATTTGTTATGCATCTTGCATACCTCCGTAAAATTGTTCCTTAATAAGTATACGGAAATATGACACGAAATATACATGTAGGGACAACCTCAAAATTTGGAGGAGGGGTTTGATGTCTTTCAGTATTATTCGGTCTTTAAAAATTAGTATGACAATAGTGGGAACAACGATTGGTGCAGGATTCGCTTCGGGGAGAGAAATTTGGGAGTTTTTTAGTTCTTATGGTGAGAGTAGTCAAGTAGGAATTGTGATTTCCATGGTCATATTGTGGCTTGCAGGTATGATCTTAATGTTAGTTAGTTGGAAAAAGCAAACAAGTCGCTATTCAGAGCTACTGGCATATCTGATGGGGCCGTTTTTTGCAAAATTAATAGATGGGTTAATCTTATTATCCCTGTTAACAACGACGATGGTGATGATGGCTGGCAGTGGAGCTACGTTTGAGCAATGGTTTGGACCTAGTGGCTTTTTTGCTGGGTGTTTGGTGATGGCTGTCGCTGTGCTCATCGTTCTTTTATTTGATGTAGAAGGTCTTTTATCGATTAATGTTGTACTCATACCTGTACTCATGGCAATCTTAATTTACGTATGCTTTCAGTTTTTAGAAAGCGTGGATCCCCTATCAGATAGCGTAAAGCGTGGGGCAAATCAACCGATCTGGCCAACGGCAATTGCTTATACAGCATTTAATATTATTTCGCTGTTAGCAGTATTATCAACGATGGGAAAACAAATTAAACATACAGGTGAGGTATGGTTTGCAGGTATAACCAGTACGTTGTGCTTAGGGGGGCTTGCTTATATTTATAATAATTCATTGCTTCGGATCGAGCACCTCATTTCACAATATGAAATACCACTTTTTGCATTAGTAGAACATATATCGCCAATATGGATTGCTGTAATTAGTAGTGTATTATGGCTAGCGATTTATACTACGGCAGTAAGTAGTATGCATGGACTCGTTTTTCGATTATCTGCCTACATGCCATTGCCACGTGTTGTAATTGGATTTATTTGTATGATTATTTTGTTACCTCTCAGTCAAATTGGATTTGCTAAATTAGTTGAAGTCTTGTATCCGATATTTGGTGTGATTAATCTCAGTATATTAGCATCTATTTTGCTGTATCCTTTCATACAACCTACTCCTATGGGCAGGCATTATAAGTTGTAGTTGCTGATTGCAATAGGAAATGACCCAAATCTACATGTCCGCTTGTTATTTTGGCTGTAAATTTTTATAATATGAAGAACGAATCGGAAAGAGTGATGCCGCATGCCAAATAAAGCGTTTCAGTTAGGCGACATTGTTCAGATGAAAAAGGCACATCCCTGTGGAACAAATGCTTGGAAAGTGATTCGGATGGGAATGGATATCCGAATTAAATGTACGGGTTGTGAACATAGTGTTCTTCTTCCGCGCAAACGTTTTGAGCAAAAACTAAAAAAAGTGTTGGTCTCAGCTCAGGAGGAAATATAGTAATTAGGTGACGTGATAGCGATCTCGTCACATTTTTTTTTGCTCTTTATGCTGAATAATAGATATATAGCATCACTAGAGCGAATCAGCTATAATGGACAAGGATTGTAATAATAGGAACGGATTATAGGAGATAGAGGAGGGCCATTATGGCACTAACAACTGGTATTGTAGGATTACCCAATGTAGGAAAGTCTACATTGTTTAATGCGATTACACAAGCAGGGGCAGAATCAGCTAACTATCCTTTTTGTACGATTGATCCCAATGTAGGTGTAGTGGATGTTCCAGACGAGCGACTACATGAACTCGCCAAAATTGTGAACCCACAACGGATTGTCCCAACATCATTTCAATTTGTGGATATTGCGGGGCTTGTGAAAGGTGCAAGTAAAGGAGAAGGACTAGGGAATAAGTTCTTGGCGCATATTCGTGAAGTAGACGCGATTATTCATGTCGTTCGCTGTTTTGAAGATGAGAATATTACCCATGTTGAAGGCACAATCGACCCGGCAAGTGATATAGAAACGATCAACTTAGAATTAATATTAGCAGACCTAGAGACTGTTGAGAAACGTTTAGAAAGATTAGCGAAACAAAAGAAGAGTGGAGATAAAGAAGCAATTGCTGAACATGAGGTTCTGACCATGATCCAGGCTGTTTTGGCAGAAGGGAAAACAGCTCGCTCAGCCGATTTGGAGGAAGATCAAAAGCGTGTAATTAAAAACATGAACTTGCTCACTTTGAAAAATGTATTATACGCCGCTAATGTGAGTGAAGATGATGTAGCAAACGCTGAGGAAAATCCATATGTACAACAAGTGCGGCAGATTGCTGAGCAAGAAGGAGCAGGCGTTGTAACCATAAGTGCCCAAGTTGAAGCGGAGATTGCTGAACTCGATGGGGAAGAGAGAGCACTTTTTTTAAGTGAATTAGGGCTTGCATCTTCTGGTTTAGATCGATTAATCGCAGCAGCTTATCACCTGCTAGGGTTAATCACTTACTTTACAGCGGGTGAAAAAGAAGTACGTGCATGGACAATTCGCGAAGGCACAAAGGCCCCCCAAGCGGCAGCAGTGATTCATACAGACTTTGAACGTGGATTTATTCGTGCAGAAGTAACCGCATATGAGGACTTAATTTCGTGTGGCTCACAAACTGCCGCTAAAGAGAAAGGATTACTACGCTTGGAAGGAAAAGAGTATGTTGTAAAAGATGGCGATGTCATGAATTTCCGCTTTGCAGTTTAAAATGAGCTATGAATGTATTGGAAAAACATTGCTTTATTCTTGCTAGTTTGCTAAAATGTTTGATTGTACGTACTTATGTACTCCTTGCTCTATAGGAAATAGAGCCGTTATAGTCCAAGAGGAGGTGGAACGGAATGCACAACTATGAACTCATGTTTATTGTTCGTCCAGATGCGGATGAAGAAACATTAAAAGGTACGCGTGAGAAAATTCAATCCATTATTTCTGATAATGGCGGTGAGCTCACAAATACGGATGACATGGGAAAACGTCGTCTTGCTTACGAAATCAATAAATATCGTGAAGGTATTTATACCGTCGTTACATTTAAAGCAGATGCTGACGTTGTGAATGAATTGAATCGTGTAATCAACATTAACGATAATATTATTCGCCACATGGCTGTTAACATTGATGATAAATAAAATGATTTTGATCAAAAATTGGGGTGAGGTTTTATTATGCTAAATCGGATCATCCTCATCGGTCGCTTGACTCGTGATCCTGAGTTACGTTACACGTCAAACGGGATTGCGGTTGCTAGATTTGCGCTTGCTGTTAATCGGAACTACTCTAATCAGCAAGGAGAGCGAGCGGTCGACTTTATTGATGTTGTCACATGGCGTGGCCTAGCTGAAACATGTGCCAATTATTTAAAAAAGGGACGTTTAGTAGGGGTTGAAGGACGCTTACAAATCAGTTCTTATGAGAATAATGAAGGTCGTAAAGTTCGAAATGCTGAAGTAGTAGCTGATAATGTTCAATTCCTTGAATCGATGCGAGACCGAAATGATTCAAATCAAAGCTTTGGTTCAGGATCTTTTGAAGGTGGAAACAACAATTTTAACAGCAATAACTTTGGTAGCAGTAATCGACCAAGTGATGATCCATTTGCTAGCGATGGAAAACCAATTGACATCTCAGATGATGATCTACCTTTCTAACTGAATGAAAAAAGGAGGGAATCGAAATGGCTCGTCGTCGTGGACACAAACGTCGTAAAGTATGTTACTTTACCGTTAATAAAATTAGCTACATCGACTACAAAGATGTAGATCTATTAAAACGTTTTGTCAGTGAGCGTGGTAAGATTCTTCCACGTCGTGTGACTGGAACTAGTTCTAAGTATCAACGTCAATTGACACATGCGATTAAGAGAGCTCGTCAAATGGCTCTATTACCATATACAAATGATTGATCGGACTGAAAAACGGGGTCAAGCAACTGCTTGCCCTGTTTTTCTTATATAGAGCAGGAAATTGCTTGCAACTTGTGGAAGCTACTTCTAACCTTGTAAATATCTGAAGGAGTGCTTGCTGTCATGAGCCGACCGGACCGCGGATTACATTTTGCTAAAAACATAAAAGTGATGGATTGGCTGAAAACAGAAATATTAGACCAAGTTGCGAATTTGTTTAAAGGTATCCACCATGCGAATCAACAAGCGATTATAGATAGTTTATCTAGTCTGGTCATATCGATCTATGTGATGGCGAGAAGAATTGGTTTATCATACGGTGATTTAGATCGGGCCGTCACGGAAAAACTAAAAGAGCATACACGAGATGGACATCAGTTGGAAGAATGGTACGGAGATTTGTCCTCACTCGATGATTATATTAACAAGAGGTGACACGTTTGTCCCAAAATGAAAGTAAGGAGAGATTGGAAAGTCTTAAATACACCGGTCTATTCCTTTTGTTTATCATACTGATGCCGCTTTTACCTATACTAAGTTTGATTACACCACTCCCCATATTATTACTGACAATCAAGCATCCTAGATCCGCTCTCATTTACCCTGCTATACTTTTGCTTATTGTTACACTCACTTCAGAAAATCCTTATACGGTAGGGATTTTTTTGGCACCTGTTCTAATCGGAATCACAATGGGGATATGTTATAGAGTGAAACATACAACGGGAACCGATATCGCATTGGTTGGTGTTGTAAGTGGTGTGATCAGCTCTTGGATTATCATATGGATTGCACAATCTTTATTTGGATTCTTAGATTTATTGGATCAAAAATTGAACCAGACTTGGTCTACAATGGGTATATATGAACAACTTGAACCACCCCAATTAGTTGATTATCTCCCGGTTATGATTTTTCTGTTTGTCATCTGTATGGTATTAATCAACATTTGGATCATGAATAAGCGACTCATTCGAGCTGAATTTCCTGGGAAATATATCACACCATTTTCGAAATGGAAGCTTCCCCGTATTTTTTTATATTTTTTCGTGATACTCATGCTTGTATCGCTATGGAATGGGGAAAATAGTTGGTTAATGGGAATACTAAATGTGTTATACCTACTATTTATGATTCAAGGTGCTGCCTTCACCTCTTTCTGGCTAAAAAGTCGTGACTGGAGTCAAAAATGGATGATCGGTCTTGTTTTGTTTCATATCGTATTTCCATTACCTTTTTTGATCTTAGGCATGGTTGATATCGGCACTTCGATACGAAAAAAGATCTAGATAGTATGTGTGTGCAAGGAGACATTGATAATGCCAAAGTTTATAATTAAAAGATGGCATGGGTATCATATGGTTTTTGCGATGAGTTTCTGTTTAACACTCGTTGCAATACTCTCTATTTACCATTGGTTCTTAGGTTTAATGGGATTGTTTATTTTTTTAGGTTTAGCCTTTATGTTGTATCGTGCGGAGCTTTCCTTTCGGAGTGAATTCGCATCATATATTGAAACGCTTGGAAAACAAATTACGAATGCAGGTCAAATTGCGCGTGATGAATTACCAATTGGCATGATCTTGCATGATTCAGACGGCAAAATTGAGTGGCACAATGCTTATGTGTCTAAAATAAAAGCGGGGTCACGTTTAATCGGTGTTGATATGAATGAATGTTTTCCAGAGTTAAAGGAAGTGCATTTTGATTCAGATTCTCCTATCAAAATTGTGATTCAAGACCGAGTTTATGAAGTTCTTCATCAAAAATATGAGCGGTTGTATTTTTTTAGAGATATTACCAGACTACACCAAGTAACCGAAAAATATCACTCTGAAAGAGTCGTGATTGGTTATTTACATATGGATAATTATGATGATGCAGGGCAAGGTTTATCTGATCAGGAAAGTACACAACTCCTGTCTGATGTTGCACACATCATTTCAAAATGGTCTGAGGAATATCAGATTACCATTAAACGAATCGAAACAGATAAGATGTTTTTAGTATGTAACTATCGTTCGCTTGAAAAAATGATTGCTTCCCGTTTCGATATTTTAGATCAAGTCCGAGAAATGACACGGGGATATACGATCCCGATTACGCTCAGTTTGGGATTGGCTAGCAATGGTGAGAATATGATTGAACGATCGCAATATGCACAAGCAGCATTAGATATCGCCTTAGCGCGTGGGGGGGATCAAGCAGCTGTTCAAATGGAAGAAAAAATTGATTTTTTTGGTGGTAAAACGAATGCAATTGAAAAAAGAACACGGGTGCGTGCACGTGTGATCTCACATGCAATGAGTAATCTGATTCGCGATTGCAGACAAGTGATTGTGATGGGACATAAACGTCCAGATATGGATGCGCTTGGAGCAGCAATCGGTGTGGTGAAGTTTTCCTTGATCAACCAATGTGAGGGGTTTATTGTATTAGATGATGAAAATACGTCGATACAACGTTTGATGGATCTCGTTAAACAACATGATTACCTAGGTGATCATATTATAACGCCTGAACGAGCTTTGCAAATGATTGATGATAAAGATACATTACTTATATTGGTCGATACGCATAAACCTTCCCTAGCGATTGAGCCTAAGCTTTTAGAACGTGCCCATAAAGTGATTGTGATTGACCACCATAGACGTGGTCAAGAGTTTGTAAAAGACCCGGTTCTCGTGTATTTGGAGCCATATGCATCTTCCACTAGTGAATTGGTTACAGAGTTATTTCAATATCGTGATCAGCGCTTAGTGATGGATACATTGGAAGCTACTTCTTTGTTAGCGGGGATTGTGGTTGATACCAAAAACTTTGCTTTTCGATCGGGGTCTAGAACTTTTGAGGCTGCCTCATTTTTAAGGAGGCATGGTGCCGACTTAATGATGGTACAATCGTTGTTGAAAGAGGATTTAAACCAATATGTAAAGCGTGCTGAAATTATAAAGAACACACAATTATTGTATAATGAGTATGCCATTGCTCTAGGGGATGAGCAGGAAGTATATGATCAGCTTATCATTGCACAAGCTGCTGATGCATTGCTTGGTATGCAAGGTGTAAGTGCTTCTTTCGTGATCGGAAGACGTAATGACGGTTTAATCTCGATTAGTGCTCGTTCACAGGGTGAGCTGAATGTGCAGTTTCTGATGGAAAAACTGGGAGGCGGGGGTCATTTAACAAACGCGGCCTGCCAACTCAAATTGTCTTCCTTAGCAGAAGCAAAAACTCAATTAGTCCAAGTCATTAAAGAGATAGAATCAATAGGAGGAATTGAAACATGAAAGTGATATTACAGCAAGATGTAAAAGGAACGGGGAAAAAAGGAGAAATAAAAGAAGTAGCTGAAGGGTATGCTCGTAATTTCTTATTTCCACGAAAGTTAGCTACTCCAGCGACAGAAGGGAATTTAAATACATTAAATGAACAAAAGAAAGCACATGATCGTCGCAAAAGCGAAGAGTTAACTACAGCTAAAGAGCTAGCTCAAAAAATAGAAGATTTAACCATCACTTTATCTACAAAAGCTGGTGAAGGTGGACGTGTGTTCGGATCAATCACATCTAAGCAGATTGTATCGACACTTAAGAATAATTACCAGCTCCAAATCGATAAAAAACAGGTACAATTAAAAGAGCCTATTCGTACCTTAGGGGTAACCAAGGTACCCATTAAACTTCATCCGAAGGTTACTGCAACATTATCTGTTCAAGTGATTGCAGAATAACAGAAGATACTATGACTGACCGTGGCTTGACTATACGAAAGCCTCGGTCTTCTCTTTGTTGTGATCAACTATGAGGGGAGGAGTGAGATCATGAGTGATCTATTTGCTGACCGACTTCCACCACATCATATAGAGGCTGAACAAGCCGTGTTGGGTAGCATACTTATTGACCCGTCTGTTCAAATTACAGTGAATGAGACTTTACGAGCTGAAGATTTTTATCGACAGGCTCATCAGAAGTTATTTCAAGTGATGCATGACTTAGCTGAGAAAGGTGAACCTGTAGATTTAGTTACTATTACCTCTGATTTACAAGATCGTAAATTGTTAGAAGAGGTTGGTGGGGTTACCTATCTGACAGAGTTAGCTTCTGCGGTACCCACGGCCGCTAATGTGGAATATTATGCCCAAATTGTAGAAGAGAAATCGATCTTACGCCGCTTGATTCGAACCGCAACACAAATTGCGGCATCAGGCTATACAGGTGCAGAATCTGTCTCTGATGTGATTAATGAAGCCGAACAAAAAATATTAGAGATTTCTCAAAAACAGATACGAGGTGGATTTCTACCCATTCGTGATGTATTGATGGAGTCATACGAACAAATTGAAGCATTGCATTTTAATAAGACAGGAATTAATGGTATCCCTTCAGGATTTGTCGATTTGGATCGTATGACATCCGGACTTAAAGGATCTGAGCTCATCATTATAGCGGCTCGTCCCAGTATGGGGAAAACCGCTTTTGCATTAAATGTAGTGCAAAATGTAGCGGTACGCTCACAAAAACCGGTAGCGATATTTAATCTGGAGATGTCAGCATCGCAAATGGTTATGCGTATGTTAGCGGCTGAAGGTAATATTGATGCCCAAGCCTTTCGAACGGGTAATTTAAATGATGAAGACTGGGAAAAGCTGACGATGGCGATTAGCTCACTAAGTGAATCTCCTATCTTCATTGATGATACACCCGGCATTACAGTTTATGATATTCGTGCCAAGTTGCGTAGACTTCACTTGGAGCATGGATTAGGTCTTGTTGTGATCGACTATCTGCAGCTTATTTCTGGTCGTGGCATAGATAGTAGACAGCAAGAGATCTCAGAAATCTCTCGATCACTCAAGTTATTAGCACGTGAGTTTGATGTGCCAATTATCGCGCTGTCTCAGCTCTCTCGTGCAGTGGAGCAAAGACAAGACAAACGACCCATGTTGTCAGACTTACGGGAGTCTGGTTCGATTGAACAAGACGCTGATCTAGTTGCTTTCCTATACCGTGATGACTACTACAACGAAGAATCAGAGAAAAAGAATATCGCCGAATTGATTATCGGAAAGCAGCGGAGTGGACCTGTGGGTAAGATTGAGATGCTGTTTTTGAAGAACTATAATAAATTTGTTAGTCTAGACATGAAAAACCAAGCTTTTTAACGTATGTTAATAAATAAACGGTGATTATTATTCGTTAGTAGACTTACACTATCCTCTTTTTACTGCTAAAATAGAACTGATTGATACAGTGAATGTTCGGATTTAACCAGCTAAGGAGAGATGTAAATGTCTACAGTAGTTGTAGTTGGTACACAATGGGGAGACGAAGGGAAAGGAAAGATTACCGATTTTATGGCTGAGAGAGCGGAGGTTGTTGCCCGTTATCAAGGAGGCAACAATGCCGGCCATACGATTGTTTTTGATGGAACGCGATATAAATTGCATATGATTCCTTCTGGGATTTTTTATTCTGATAAGACTTGTGTATTAGGGAATGGCATGGTGATACATCCAAAAGCATTAGTATCAGAGCTCGATTATTTAGCCGAACATCACATTGCAACAGATCATTTACGCATATCGGATCGTGCCCACGTCATTATGCCTTATCACATCAAAATTGATTTGGCTGATGAGAAAATCAAAGGGAATAGTAAAATTGGCACAACTGGAAAAGGGATTGGCCCAGCTTACATGGATAAAGCTGCTCGAATTGGAATACGTGTAGGAGATTTACTTAATCCGTCTTTGTTTGCAGAGAAGTTAAAGCGCAACTTAGAAGAGAAAAATCGCTTACTTGAAAGATACTATCAAACAGAAGGCTTTACTTTTGAAGAAATCTACGAAGATTACCAAGCTTGTGCAGAGCGAATTAAACCTTATGTTACAGATACATCTGTCGTTCTAAATGATTATATTGATCAAGGCAGACGTGTTTTATTTGAGGGAGCACAAGGTGTGATGTTAGATATTGATCAGGGCACCTATCCATTTGTTACCTCATCAAATCCCGTAGCAGGAGGGGTTTGTATTGGTTCAGGTGTAGGTCCTACCAAGATTCATCAAGTAGTAGGTGTGGCTAAAGCTTATACAACGCGTGTGGGCGACGGTCCTTTTCCAACAGAGTTATTTGATCAAACGGGTGACCAAATTCGGGAAGTAGGACGCGAATATGGTACAACCACGGGACGTCCTCGTCGTGTGGGATGGTTTGATAGTGTTGTGGTGCGTCATGCCCGGCGTGTGAGTGGTATTACGGGACTTTCACTCAACTCATTAGATGTGCTTACTGGTATTGATACCCTTCGGATTTGTACGGCTTATCGCTATGAAGGTAAGATATTAGCGAACTATCCAGCTGATTTAGAAGTGCTCGCCAAATGTGAGCCTGTCTACGAGGAATTACCAGGCTGGAAGCAAGATATAACAGGAATTAGAAATTTACATGAACTCCCATTGGAAACCCAGCATTATATCGAACGAATCAATCAGTTGACAGGTATTCCACTATCTATTTTCTCAGTTGGTCCAGATCGTGACCAGACGGTGCAAGTGCGGCCTGTATACGCTTAAAAGAGTAATGGATTAAAGAGCAGATTGATGTCCGATAGGTCATTGCTGCTCTTATTTTTATGGAAAGAGGTTTTTCATTTATGATGGATCAATCTTATTTACAAAAAGGGCTTATGGCATTAGCAAATGCAAGTGAACAAAATGTTTTCACTGGACATTATGGAGCAGCTTTTATTGCTGCATATTTCATGGATAGAGAAAATCAATTACCTGATCATGTTACAGAGAGCATAACAAGCTATTTAGCGCGAGTAGAAGAGAAGCAGACTAAGTTTTTTATTAATATAGATAAGTCACCCTCAGTTACAGATGATTTCGAACCATTGCTTCGGGCAATCAAAAGAAACTTAGAAGTTTTACGTTCATCAGGTCATGGTGTTATATACGGTATGCTTGCTTTAAAGGCTTTCCAACATGCACCACAACTTGCGACAGAGCTTCTAGTTCAACGTATTGCACAATTAATCGATAAAGCATTACAAGATCGACAAAATCGTTACTATCAAATTGAAAATTATCAAATACTAACAGAAAAAGATGTTCTGGGAATTCCAGTATATCAATCAATGCAGGACTTAATGGAGCTTGCATTAGCAGAATGTCGATGGGTAATACCTGATCAAAAAGTAGGTGATGATTTTTACTTTTTTACGGGTGAGCTGGAACACGGTGTAACCTTTGCTCACGCTCTAGTTGAATTGGAAAAGATGGAATATAAAGAACTAGCTCGACATGGTTGGCATGTGCATCGTTTACAAATGTATTTAAATCGACAAGTCCCACATCACCTCATGAATCAGGTAGTCATCGTAAGTGATAAGGCATCTATTCTGGATGAAGGATATTGGAAAAAAGAGATGCAAGATCCTCATTTTATTAAAGTTCCGTATGCAGCCTTGTCCCTATTAAAAAATCTACCTACACATAAGCGTAAAATTGCTGAACATCATATCTGCCAAATTTTATCTACATTTTGAGTGATAGAAACATATATACTTCCTTGACCTTACCTTTACGTAAAAGAATATGATCTAAGGGGCATTGTAGGATAAGGAAGGGGAGAGCGTACATTGTATATCAAAGAACTAGCACAACGTCTCGGTGTCACCACACGTACCATTCGCTTCTATGAAGAAAAAGGATTGATCAAGCCGAGAAAAAATGCAGAAAACCAATACCGCACTTTTTCAGAGCAGGACGCATGGCGGATACAAACGATACTTTGTTTACGCGAAGTAGATATGCCGATACATGAGATTAAAAGTGCTTTGTCATACCTAGATCAAGGAGATCATGAAGAAGTCATCTATTATTTACAACTGCAACGTGCTGCGATGTTTGCCGATATGACACGCATTAAGGATCGCTTATCTACACTGGATCAAATGATAACTGAATATCATTCTGAACCAGTAGCCACATGGGAAAAACTATGGGCTTTAACCGAAAAATCAAAACTTAAGCAAGAGAAGCGAAATGCGTGGGTCGATCGTTGGCATTTTGATCGACAAGCGAACCAGTATGATATCCAGGTGCAAAGTGAAAGCGCTGGCTTTCATGTGCACCAAGATTATGATCAAGCGCTAGATCAAATAGCCTGCTCCATCCAGCCGCTGGCAGATGAAATCGGACTAGATATCGGCATCGGCACAGGAAATTTAACATTACGGCTTATATCCTCGGATTGTGAAATGAAAGGGGTAGATCAATCCGTCGAGATGCTCAAAATATGTAAGGAAAAACTACCAGATATAGAGACGCGAATAGGAAATTTTCTAGCTATACCTTACCCCGATCAGTCATTTGACTTCATCGTAACCAGCTATGCCCTTCATCACTTAACAGATGAGCAAAAACTGCTAGCACTAACGGAGATGAAGCGCGTCTTAAAACCGACTGGCAGAATCGGCATCCTAGACCTGATGTTTACAGATGAAGCAGAACGAATCGCATATTTAGAGGGATGGAAGCAGAAAGAGCGATTTGATGTGATTAGCACCATTGAAGATGAATACTACGCTGACAAAAGCCGTTTGGTTAGTTGGCTAGACGAACATGGCTATCAAGTGGATACGGAGAAAATAAACGATATCTTGCATTGTATTACGGCGGTACGATTGGATTAAAGAAAACATAGAAGTAATCAAGATGGGTTGCTTCTATGTCGCTATTTGGTAGTCGCCATTTGGATAAATGGTTAATAAGGGGTAGGTTGGCATATTTTCTGGCGTAATAATCACTTCTTTGTTCAGTTTGTTTGAAATGGTTTTCATAAATTCAAACACCAAATTCATTGCTCTATAATTGTTGATCTCCTTAGGGTTAATATCTAATTCAATTTCTTCTATACAGAAGAAATGACAATGAATTTTAACACCATCTAAATTAATAATGAATAATACATTCTTTTCATCTGAAAGTTTTAAAATATCCTGTATATCAAAGTGGATATGATTACTTTCAATTCCATTTACCATAAATTCACATATAAATGGGATTGTTTTTAATAGGTTTAAGAATTTACGCCATTCATATTCATCCGTATCAAAAATGTACACATCTCTTAGGCTCCCATCTTTGTAAAAAATATTTGTAAGTATTTCTGGATCGTCAGGTAACATACGTTTATTCCACCTTTATTTTCTTAAATATCAGCTCATGAAAATCATCAAACTTTTTACTGGTAAAGAAGTAGGGGATTCTACTGACCCCTTACTTATGATAAGCCTCGCCACGATTAATCTTACAGACGCGGTAAATTTGTTCTAGTAAAAAGACGCGTATCAACTGATGGGGGAAGGTGAGCTTAGAGAAGGAGAGCAGTTGATCCGCTCTTTTGATGACAGCTGGTGAGAGGCCGTAGGAACCGCCAATGACAAAGGTGAGGTGACTTTTGCCGTAGGTGGTTAAGTGGTCGATTTGTTGTGCCAGTTGGGGGGAGGAAAGCGTTTTTCCTTCGATCGCCAGGGCAAATAGATAGGTATCAGGAGAAAGGTGTTTTAAAAGGCGCTCCCCTTCTTTTGCTTTTACTTGTTCAATGATGGCGTCTGATGGTGAATCATTCGTCTTTTCTTCTGCGATTTCTCGTATCTCCACATTGGCATAGGCGGATAATCGTTTTAGGTATTCATGAGACGCTTGGGTGAGGTATTTCTCTTTTAGTTTTCCTACGGTTAAAATTTGTATTTTCAACTAAAAAGCTCCTATTCAGTCCTCCGAAGAGGCGGTAAGTTGGTATTCAGATGGTTGTTTACACCAATAACACGGGTGCTCGGTTTGTTCGGATTCGGATATGGTCTCCAGGATAGGGGCGAGTAGATAGGCTTCAATCATATCGTCCATGGTCAGGTCAACGTGCTCAGAACAAGCGTACCAGTGATGTTGCATCTTGTTGTCTCCTTATAAAAGAAGCCCACGCAGGGGCTTCTTTTTGTTTGTATTTAAAGGGGGGTTAATCTGTGTTTTTTGTTAACGTAAGGTCGACTGTATTTTTCTTACCGTTGCGGTAGTAAGTTACAGAAATTTGATCCCCTACATTCTTTTCTTTGTACAGATATTCTCTTAAATCCATACTGGAAGTAATCGGCTCATCATCTAATGCTACAATGACATCTTTATATTGTAAACCGGCTTTATCAGCTGGTGTTCCTCTAAATACCTCATTAATGACTACACCGTCTTCAACTGTACGTGGGAGTGAAAGGATATCCCAATGTTCTTGCGTCAGTTGTGATAAGGGGACCATGGTGATCCCAACAAATGGTCGTGGAACTTCTCCATGTTTAATTAAGTTTTCAATGATGGGACGTGCTTCATTGATGGGAATCGCAAAACCAAGTCCTTCTACACCTGTTTCTGTAATCTTAAGGGTATTAATCCCGATCAGTTGTCCAGCAGCATTTATAAGTGCTCCGCCACTATTACCGGGGTTGATAGCGGCGTCTGTTTGCATCACTGTCATAGACATATCTTTAGTCACTTCAATTGTTCGTTGTGGCGAACTAATAATACCAACTGTTACGGATTGACCGAGTCCAAGCGGATTACCTATAGCAATGGCTGGTTCTCCTGCTTGTAGTGTATCGGAATCGCCGAATTCAGCAACTTTGGTTACATATTGATCATCAATTTCGAGCACGGCTAGATCAGATAGAGAGTCTGCGCCCAGCACTTTAGCATTTACGGTATGATTCTTGTTATCTTCAGCTGGAATGGTTACTTTAAACTCCGTACCCCCTTCGATCACATGGTTATTGGTAACCACGATTGCTTTACCGTTCTCTTTAGAAATAATGACACCAGATCCCGTACCTTGTTGGACGGATTCACGACTAAAAAGATCTTGAGATTGTTTAAGGTTCAATACACCCACAACAGCAGGTGAGGTTTTGTTAACAGCTTTGGTAATATCGGAGTTTACAGTTACGGACGTTGTTTCAGACGATCCAATATTAATGGTAGACTGTGAAGGATTGGCATCCTGTTTTAATCCACTGGTCTGTATAAATGGCATGAGTAGAAGTGCGATTAATCCACCAATAATAGCTGATATCAAAGCTGTCAAAATGGTAGATGACTTCTTCTTTTTTGGGGATGGAAACTGTGGTTGGTCATCATAAAATCCCATAATATAGCCTCCTCTACGAGTATGATTGCAGATCGGTAGCAAGATTTTGTATCCAAGTATGTCGTGTATGATATTGAGGTGTGAATTGCTCATGATTAAGGGAGAATTCTCTAACGGTTGGATGACTGAGCTGACCTGATCATTTTATCTTTAGACATTATTTGACTGTTCTAAACGTATTATACTCGATCTCTACGATGGAGAGAAGGAGTGAACCGGGTACAAATATCAGACTTTAATATGACTTTTAATGTACAAATTTTATCAAATAAAATAAAATATTCATTTTAACGCGTATTAGTGGTGTTAATGATTCAATATGCGGAATTGTATTTTGGCAGAGCGGTCTTTTCAGCTACTATGCAAGGCGAAAGCGCATGCAGGACAAAATATATGCCACTTAAATGGGAAATAATGAACAAGTATATAGAGTTCTTCGTAAAGTGAATGATCATCCACTTTACGAAGAACTTCTTCAACAGATACCATAGCTTGTATCAGAGAAAATCATGATGTTCTTACTTTTCGCAATGGCGTAGGCTTATCATCAAACGTAGGATGTAGATGAAAATCCCGATTTTTACGTAATCCTGTTTCCTCTAATATATTTTTCACCGTCATATGAGCTAACTCGCGCAAGTTATTATCCTTGCTTAAATGCGCTAAATAGACATTTTCACCTTTTCCCTTTAAGATATCGGTTAAGGCAACTGCAGCATCTTCATTTGAGAGATGCCCCACATCGCTTAGAATCCTTCTTTTCACACTCCATGGATATGCACCCATACGTAGCATCTCAACATCATGATTGCTCTCCCATATTAAGGTATCAACATCCGTGACACGATCTACAATTTTCTGATTGACATACCCCAAATCTGTTACAACAGCTAATTTAGCATCTCGATTTGCAATCCAGAAATTCATAGGTTGAGCGGCATCATGTGAAATCGGAAAAGACTCTATCCGAATATTTTTTAATTCGATACTAGAATGAACAGGAAAAATATGCTGTAAGGTTGGTGAAATTTCTCCCACACTGGAGGGGAGATTGCGCCACGTCGCTTCATTCATGTAAATCGGAATTTGATACTTTCTTGCTAACACGCCAACTCCTTTTACATGATCAATGTGTTCGTGTGAAACAAAGATGGCGGTAAGTGTAGCGGGATCTGCTCCTACAAGTGAAAGACGCTCTGTAATTTGTTTTCCGCTAAGCCCAGCATCAATTAAGATGCGGACTTGCTCTGTTTCTACATAGAGCGAATTCCCGGTGCTACCGCTTGCTAATACACTAAATTGCATAAAAGACTCGTTCCTTTACTTGGAGTGGTTAAGGCTCGTACTGAACGACCTCAACGTCAAGGTTTTGTTTATTTGATTTGGCACTGACATAATAAATCTTCCTATTTTTTTCATCTAAAAAATACCAATAGGGAATACCAGTATATCTTCCATTTGGATTTGTTAAAGTGAGATAGCCCAAATTAATCTGAGATAGCTTGGTATCATAAATTCCTTTTTGAACGAGAAGGGCGTACATTGCTTTTTTATAGCTTATAATTTCTTGTTCGGGTCCAGCTTGTATGTCAAAATGAGTAACCGCTATAGAGATAATCTGGTTATCCTGAATCCCTAACTTAAGCATACCATCAAATACGATTTTACCTTCATATTTTTGATAAACAGAAACTGAATCCTTTGATCTTTGCATCGTACTCATTTCAAAGTCTTGACCAAACGGTACTTCCTCTGATATCCACTTGTATAAATTTTTTTCTTGAAAAGGAATCGATTTTTTAAGCTTTTTGGTATAGACAATGTTTCCATTTGATATCTCTTTTTTCCAACCTTCCTTTTCGGGTAGCTCGGTAATAGAACCGTTAAATGTTACAACGGATTCTGGCGATGATTGGCCATAGTAGTACTTGATTTTTTGTGAACGAAGGGCTTCGCTTATTCGCTTCTCTGAAGGGATGTCAGGTACTTTTTCTTGTAAGGTTTGAAACACTTGTGAGCCCAGATAAAGGTTTAGAAAGATAAAAGTTAAAATAAGAATTGATTTTGCTCGGCTCCAATCCATGGCTTAATCCTCCAGTGAGACCATTATTTTTTCATTTTGTTTGGTCTTGATGATCCAAGAAGGCTGTAACAAGATCGACTTCTTATTTTGTATTTGCTCAAAACTGCCGGCATACCCGAGATAAATATGCGTAATACTAGCTAGCTCAACTTTTTTGGCCGTCAGTTGATTGACTAAATTTTCTTTCCCAGATAAAAAACTAGAGGCAGTCGAGATCACTTCTGTTTCATCTAAATAATATAAGGATCTGGAGTACGCTTTGATGCCATTAAATTCGGGTGTTAATTCAATTTTATCAGGTTGATGTACCTCATTACTTTTCCAATATACGGGTAGTCCATTACTAAATAATCGAAATCGATAGCGATTATCTAGATTCTCATTTTGAAAAGTGTCTAGCATATATTGATTGGTCCAACCATGATGGCGATTTACGAAAGCTTGAATATGATTCATATCATCCGCCATTGTCATATCTTTGGCAGTTGGTTTTGTATTGCTGTCTTCATAGATAACCGATTTTTCTTTTTTGTTATAGAAAAGGAATTGATCTCCTTCTTCATAAATTTTTTCGTCATGATTATCAAAGAGAGAAATCGGGTTTTTAAACATCCATTCCAATATTGTATCTACATTCATTTCTTGATAAGGATAATACAATTTTTTCATTTCAAAAGAAGTAGTGGGTAGATAAAAAATGCGTGGGAAGGAAAAAGATGTTTCAGTAGGAACAGTTTCAGATTTTTCATCAACTTCTTTATCCGTCCACGGTGCTTCACCATCCACGGTGGTAGGTATAATATTGATTTGATTTGTTTGCACTTCGCTTAGTATATCGGTAAAAGCTTTTATACTTAATTGTGTACGTACTTTCTTAATTTTTTGATCGTGGTCTGAGATAATCCATGCCGAGACAGCGTTTGAATCATCATCAATATAGAACCAGATTTTACTTATCGATTTCATTTCACTTAACCAAGGTTGAGGTAAGGTTTTCAGTGAAGAAAAAAAAGCACTCAATCGTTCTGGTGTAATATCTTGTGTGTATTGTAGTTCAATTCCAATTGTATTAAAGTACATCTTCTCCCACTCTTCGGCTGTAGGTTCGATTTCTTTCGGATTTGAAATGGACGCATCATGAATAAATAGAATTAATTTTTGAAAGTCACTCGAGTCTATTGGAACCCAGTTTTTGTTATTCTGTCGGTGTAGAATAACAGATGAAGGTGCTACCAGCTGATAAATTTCTTGGTTTTGATATTGCGGATTTAGGTAGTGGGGCTGATCCAATTTTTTTACCATTTTTTCATCATAAGTAGGATCATTAGACCACAGATAAAAAGTGAGCCCAAAACTAAGTGTAACCAGGCCGATTAGTGTAATGGTTTTCGTGAACTCTTTCCATTTGGTTTTGTTGAAATTCATGCTACTACCTCCTATTAGAAGGGGGTAAAGTGAAAGAGACAAGTGTCCCTTTTTGATATACACTATCCATCTCAATCTCCCCATGGTGTGCGTGAATGATTTCACGTGCAATTGATAGTCCCAATCCAGTTCCACCTAAACTACGCGAACGAGCTTTATCAACCCGGTAGAAGCGTTCAAAAATACGACCTAAGTCCTTCTGCGGAATTCCAATTCCAGTATCTGCGATCCCGATTTCGATCAATCCGTCCCAACGAAGATCCGCTATTAGCGCAATAGAGCCACCATCAGGTGTATATTTTATGGCGTTGGATATCAGGTTATCAAGCACTTGATTTAACTTGTCGCGATCGCCGTATATGAAGTCTATTTCTTTGGCTGTATAGAGAGAAAACATAATATGGTGCTGTTTACATTGATAAAAGAAGCGCTGATAAGCATCAGTGATTAGCTCCTTTGTTTCGATCTGTTGTTTGACAAATTTGGACTTTTTGGCGTCTAAGCGCGTTAATTGTAACAAATCGGTGATGAGCCGGGTCATTCGTTCCGCCTCTTGTTGTGTAACACTAAGGAATCGTCTAGCTAATTCAGGTTCTTCAACAACTCCGTCATCTAGCGCTTCTAAATAACTTTTTATGGTTGTAAGTGGCGTGCGCAGTTCATGTGATACATTGGCAACAAAGTCTTTTCGCTGACGCTCTAATTTTTCTTGTTCCGTAACATCAACAATGACGACCACAAGACCGTGACGCTCTTCGCCTAGAAGTTTAGTAGGTGTAAAGGTAAGTTTGAGTGTGGTTTGTAATTCCGGGTCATCATCATGTAAACTCATATATTGATGGGATTCTGACAACATAGGAAATGCAATAGGTGAGCGAAGTGATAGTACAGATTCTAAATGCTCTCCTAGTTCAATGTTTTTTTCTAACAATTGCTCTGCACGTTGGTTTTTTACGATCACTTTTCCAAAGCTGTTACTAGCAATCACACCATCACTCATATGAGCAAGCACGGATTCTAACTTTAATTTTTCCTCTTCTTTCTCTTTTAAAGCAACTCTGAGATGAGCAGCTAAATCATTAAAAGATTGTGCAAGTAAACCAATTTCGTCTTTACTTTTGACTGGAACCCTGCGTTCGAAATCTCCAGCAGTCATGGCAGTTGACTGCAATGTAATCGCTTTTACAGGTAATGATATCGTACGTGCGAGAATAATCATGAGAATACCTGTGATGAAGAAAGCAACTGCTGTAATTTTAGTCAATGTTTTACTTATCGTTTTCGTTTTGTTGTATATGGTGTGTAGCGGTACCTCGATATATAAGTATCCTAAAAGACGACCATTCTTATCGTCTTTTAAAGGCATCATATAGGGTTGGACGGTTCTACCTTCTGCGTCTTTCACTTTCTTTAAAAAATATTGGTCATTTCCTTTTTTCTCAAGATAATGGTCCGGTAAGCTCAATTTCTCAAACGTATTGTACACAGGTTGTGTCGAAGTGATGATAATTCCTTTATCATCAGCAACACTGATAATGGGTTCACTCTCTTTATTTAAAATAGAGCGCTGATTAAGGATCTGATTCATTTGTTTCTTTTGTGTTTCTATATTTGAAGAGCTAGAAAGCTCATCTACTAAACTTCCTTTAATGAAGGCTGCTTGTTTCTTCACTGACTCTTTCATTTCTGAAATAAATCTTTCCTCTAGACGATCTAAAAAAAAGACACTAATAATTTGCATAGCCATGGTCATTAACAACAGATAAATAATGACTAACTTCCACATGACACTATTAAATATTTGATTCCACTTTTTCATATCATCACCTTTTTAGCTTTGAGAATCACGCATCGTGTAGCCGATTCCACGACGTGTAATAATATACTGAGGGGCTCCTGGATCATCTTCTATTTTTTCTCGAAGTCTTCGAATGGTGACATCTACTGTTCGCACATCTCCGAAATAATCATAACCCCAGACGGATTGTAAAAGGTGTTCGCGCGTCAATACTTGATTAACATGTTTGGCTAAATAAAGTAGTAATTCAAACTCACGGTGAGTTAAATCAATGGGCTGGGAACGTTTGTTTACGATGTAACTTGTGGAATCAATGGATATCTCTCCGATTTGAATAGTGTCTTGGTTGGATTCCTGAGTTGTATGAGGCGTGGTAGCTGCTTTAATACGGCGTAAATTTGCTTTCACACGAGCAAGTAACTCACGGTTACTAAATGGTTTCGTTACATAATCATCCGCTCCAATTTCAAGACCCAACACTTTATCTAGCTCAGAATCTTTAGCTGTTAACATGATAATGGGAAATTGATACTGTCTTCGGATCGTTCTACAAACTTCAATTCCATCAGATCCAGGGAGCATTAAATCGAGAATCATCAAATCAGGCGGATTGGCAAGTGCCTGCTCAATCGCTTCATTACCATCATGAATACAGGTGACCGAGAAGCCTTCTTTTTGTAAATTAAATTGAATAATATCAGCAATCGGTTTTTCATCTTCAACAACATAAATATTCGCATTCAATTTTATAACCCCCATGTTTTCTATTTTATATGGTTCATATCAGGTGTATGGATATTCGTTAAAATGTGTTAGTTGCAAAATCTAATGAAAAATGAAAGGAAGATCAGTTTTAAATAAGGATGGTACCACTCGATTCTCACCATTTTCTCATAATTTATAAGACAAGACAACAAATGGAGAGGTTTGGTTGATCCAAAAAAATGGGCAATCGCACTTATTCCAACCCGAATAGAATAATGGGATGTTAAAGGAGGGGAAGGAATGAAGCCAGTCCCACTAAAAGAAGTTGCCAGTAAGGCGTATAAAACCATGATCCTTACAAAAAACAAAGATTTGATTCCATACATTCCGGAAACAAGATGGTATTCCATTACGAATCTGAAGCTCATGTTAGATCGTTATCCCGCGGTTTTCATAAAACCGGATAAAGGTGGCGGCGGGGGTGGTGCTATTCGAGTGAAGGAATTTACCGATGGAAACTATGAATGTAAGAGTGTCTATGAGCGTAAAAATTGTAATGAGGAACAAATGGAGCAATGGGTTGCATCAAAGTTATATAGAGAGAAGATCTATATTATACAGAAGGGCATAAATTTAGCTCAACTTAAGAAGCGGCCATACGACATCCGTGTACATCTAAATAAAATAAAAGGAAATTGGACGATAGTGGGAATGTGTGCCAAACTAGGATTGCCAGGAAAGATTGTAACCAACCACTGCAAAGGAGCGAAACCCATATTTTTGCACCAAGCGTTATCTGAGGTTTGCCAATCTAACTCATTTAGAACGAAAAAATTGACTCGACACATGCAAGACTTATCGTTAGTAATTGCTAGCACACTAAATCATAAGTTTACAGCCTTAAGAGATTTAGGTATTGATCTTGCAGTTGATACCTCTGAGAATATATGGGTCTTAGAAGTGAATACGAGACCTGATCCTACTATGTTTCGTAAGCTGCCAAACTTGGAAATGTATCAACGCATTATAAAGTTTAAGCCTAGAAGAGAGCGCATTTCTCATGGATAAAAAGATGAGATCACAAAAATTGAAATAATAATGATTAGAATAGCATAACTTTAACATGCTTAAAGCATGTTTTTTTCATTTCCGAGCATATATAACATGTTTCGACAAAGTCTTCTATTGACGCTTTCTAAATAAAGCTGTTACCATTAAATTAATTCAAACGACTTTAAATTTTTCACTATATTACGGAGGTGCATGACATGTCTTCTATTACAGTTGGTGTCTATCTAGGAAAGAAAGATCGCTTGGTGCGGTATTGGTACGAAATTTTACCAAAAGGTCAGTTCCCCATGCTCGTGAAGTATTGTATACAATCATATTTGAGAAGCAATTTTTTCCCTCTTCAATCCATATGTGATGCTGAAGTATTAAAAGAGCAAATCCAACAAAAAAATGAATACGCCCCTACGCAAAGAAATGTCACTTTTACTTCTGAAGATGGTCCGATATATCAGTGGATTAAATCCTTAGAAAGTGGCTATCGCAGCGAAGAAATTAAGAATATTCTGAAGGAGACGGTTGTACATACACTGTTAAATGATCAACCGATTATTCCAGTGCATGGAATGGGACAAGCATCATACATCGAAGATCCTCAGAAGTTAACTTTGTTGAAAAAAGAGAATGGACAAGTTGAAGAAGATCGCGTTGAAAATCAAGCGAAACCTAAAGGGGTCAGCCATTTGGTCAATTATCTCGGTTAGGATGAGTTTCCATATTTCATTGAATAAGTGTGATTACCAATAGATATGAGAGACCTTACAAGCGAGAACTGAAAAAATGATCAAGGATGAGGCGGAGTCCTATTATCAGAAGGGCTCCTTTATTTTTTTGTAAATATAGAAGGTTCTTATGAAATAAATCAAATTCATTGAAATGCAGAGAAAATTTAAAAATGAATACCCTTTATACTACAATATCACGAAGTTAGATGGAAGAACTTTTTTGATATGATAAGAAGGGAAACTATATGGATGATGTGGATATGATTTCAAATTCTTTAGTCGGAGAGTGGATTGAGCATTTTTCCGAACAATCCGAGATCATGTATGGATTCGTTGTGGGTATAACGATCCTACTGCTGGTTACGCTCGTACTTTTAAAACAAAAGCATATAGAAAAACTCCCACCGTACGCCTATGTGTTGGGAATTTTGATATGTGTGGCTATTTTAGATGCCATGACCAAATCAGTTTCTCCTTTGTCTGTGTTTTTAATCTTACTAGGTTATATGCAATTTCGATCAGTTGAAGAAAATTCTGCAATTATTACTATCCTTTTTACTGCTACTTACTTACTTGTGGATATCTTAACATTTCCTTATGACACCATGCATATCTTAGAGTTAGTGAGTCACGCTGCATTGTTTTTGTGGATTAGTTGGCTTGCTTTGCAGGTGAAACAAGCTTTCTTTGAAAAAAGCCGCTTAAAAGAACGTCAAAAATATATGACTATAAGAATGAATGAAGCTCAAAATCGTATCCTTGAATACAATGAAGAAATTGAAGAGACGTACAGACGAGACTACTTAACCGCCTTATATAACTTTGGTGCTTTCCAAGAGCAAGTCATTTATGGGTTGACTAGATTATCTAAAGATCATTCTTTTCATGTGATATGTATGGACTTAACCGATTTTCAACAGATTAATATTAAAGAAGGAATAGATGTAGGTGATCAAGTATTAGTAGAAATTGCAAATCGACTAAAAGAAGCCCTGCCATCATCTGCTATTATTGCCCGTTATGATGGAGACCAATTTGCGATTGGTATGATAGGGAATCAACTCATTTTACGCCGACTACTTGAATCGATTGAAGCCGTAATGAAGGAAATTCAAACAGAGCATTTTTTGCTAAATTATTGTTTAGGTAGTGCAAGCTATCCTGAAGAGGCTAGCTGTGGAGCGGAGTTGATTCGATTGGCTGAACAACGTTTAACGATTCAACAAAGACGGATAAGAAATCAGGAAGAAGAACATAAAAAGCATCTAGAGAAGTTATCGGCCGTGGGTCAGTTGGCGGCGGGGTTAGCACACGAAATACGCAATCCCTTAACCTCTATTAGAGGGTTTGTTCAAATCTCAGCGGCAGAATCAGAGTCTGTTAAGAAGTGGGAGTCTATTATTTTGCCGGAAATCGATCGGATTAATCAGTTGTTGAAGCAATTTTTAAATTTGAGTGAGTCTAGACCTGCCCACTACGCCTATTTTAATTTAGAGCAAGTGATTTATGATGTGTTAAGCCTTATGCAGCCTAAAGCGACATTAATGGGACATGATCTTGTTCCAAGGTCATGTGCGGAGCAACTTGATATGGAAGCTGATGCGGAACAGATTAAGCAAATTTTGATTAACCTTATTCAGAACGCACTCGAATCTTTTCAAGAGAAGGGGGTTGTTGAGGTACATTGGCGACAGATTGATCAGGAAGTACGAATTGAAATTCGAGATAATGGAACTGGTATCAAACCAGAAAATTTAACAAAAATTTTTGAGCCTTTCTTCTCCACAAAAGGAGATGGAACAGGTATGGGGCTGTCCGTCTGTCATCGTATTGTGACAGAACACAAGGGACAGATTCACGTTTCTAGTCAACCAGGTAGAGGCACGATCTTTCATCTTACATTACCCCTTAATCAAAGGGATGTGCAAAGAGAAGACTCAGATTCGGAGCAAAAAATGATGGATAGCTTGGAGTTCGTACAGGAAGTCTCTTCAACTTTTGCACGTAACCGAAGAGGTGAGGTAATATAAGGGAAGGGGGGATAGCCATGAGCGAAAAAAAGAAACAAACACAGTTTAATATTATAAGTAATCAATCGACTACTCACGGCGCTTATCATACTGGAACCATTAGTTTAAATAACCTATCTGCTATCTTGATAGATGATGAACAAGTGAAGATTGATTTAGGACTTATTCATGGGAAAAGTGCTGTCGAGCGTGGGATAAAGTTTACTAGTAAGCAAGAGGAAGTAATAGATGGAAAGTCTTATTGGGTTGTGTGGATCGCGGTTGACAGAAAAGAAGAAGGAGCGTACTATGCTGGTGCTACAGCGTGCTTTATGAAAATTGATCGTGACAGTCGTAAGGGTTATAAAAACTTAGCAGAGCATGTCAATCGATTAGATGATGCTTTGAAGCGGAGAGTAAAGCTAGCCAACCTATCAGAAACAGATAAAGGACGGTTAAAGAAATTTTTGCAGGAATATAATGAAGAAATGTGGCAACTGGCAAATGAAAAAATAAAAGAGCAACTTGGTTAAAATTGAAACCTGTGTGAACAAATAGGTTTATACCTTGCCCCTATTCGCATACCAAGAGTACACTAAATATGGTTTCGGAACCTTTTGCTAGGACACAAAAATGGCAGACCATTAATGGTCTGCCATTTTTGTTTATTTTGATCTCCTTTCGTACAAGCTAGAAATAAACCCCAAGGAGGTTATTTGCATGAATCAATCTAATAAAAATCAAATGGAGCACTTTGCCAAACACGGTGGTACCAAATTTAAAACAAATGTTTCCGCAGATGAAATTAATCAATATGTGAACGACCTTCCTCCAGAGAAAAAAGAAAGTATGTATGAAGTGATGAAACAATTAGAATCGGAATTAATGATTACGATCATTAATGATGGTATTCTCTCTGATGGTGAGGGAGAAATCGGAGGTAGTCAATCTTGTTAAAAATGGTGCTGACTCATACGGGTCAGCACCTTTTTTTTACGCTGTTTCTGTGTGGTCTGTGTGAACTCTTTTCAGCCAAGGCTTCCATTCCAAAGATCACGCTAAAAACGATCCCACCAACTTTTAAACTTGTCCCATAAAGATGGAAGATCTATCGGCAGTTTTTCTGGTTCTGGGTGAAGCGGACATAATTGAGTAGGTTCAGTTCCCTCTACAAAGTATTCAAGCTGTGATGAAGGACATTGATTGGTGGCTACGTGGTGGCTGGTCGGGTCGATATATTTACTTGTTACCCCGGCCGGGACTTGAAAACTGCTCGGTTTCACAATGGTGGTTGATTGATTCATATAGCGTCCCCAGATAAATTGGGCGAGTCTAGTCTCCCGATGTGCAATTTTTTCACCTTGGTCGTAACCCACCCAAACTGTAGTTGCTAATTGAGGTGTATATGCCGCTAACCAACCGTCATAATCTGTGGTGCCCGTTTTGGCAGCAGCAGGATATTGAAAAATTTGACCGGCTCGACGTCCTGTTCCACCAGAATCTAGGACACCTCGCAACATCTGTGTCAGCACAAATGTAGGAGCTGTAGGGATGACCCGTTTTGCTACTGACTTTTCTTCAACCAAAACATTTCCTTGGGAATCTACAATCTTTAAGATGCCCGTAAGAGGACGATGGATACCACCGTTAGCTAAGGTCGCATAAGCTTGTGTGAGTTCGTAAGGTGATACCGTATAGCTGCCTAATGCAACAGAAGGGGTTGCACGAATGTCGCTCTGTATCCCTAGACGCTTTGCTGTTTCGATAACAGAGGGAATGCCAACCTGAAATTGTGTACGGACAGCGTAAATATTATCTGATTTAGCAATGGCCTCGCGCATGGTGATCGGCCGATTTGCATATAGATTTTGATAGTTACGGGGTTTATATTCTTGACCTTTATAAATAAAGGTAGTAGGTCTACTTTCGATTTTCGTAAGAGGTGTAAATCCATGCTGTAAAGCAGTTAAATAAACAAAAGGCTTAAAAGTAGAGCCAGGTTGTCTTTTGGCAAAGATACGATTGTACTGTGAATCTGGATAGCTTTTACCGCCAATCATCGCTTTTATATGACCGGTATGCGGATCTACAGATAAAAGAGCGGTCTGCAGGTTTGATGGGTTAGGGAGTGTTTGCTTTACACTTTCTTCAGCCACTTTTTGTAGCTGAGGATGTAAGGTTGTATAAATTTTTAAGCCGCCATGGCGGACAAGTGACTCATCTAAACCATAACGATTTACAGCAGTTTGAATGACATAGTCACGAAAATAAGGCGCGTTCAAGCCTGTTGTTGGTTTTTGTGGAGCAATTACAATGTCATATTTTTTAGCTGCTGTAGCTTCAGCTACTGATATGTAATGATTTTCCGCCATGAGATCAAGAATATGTTGTTGTCTTTTAATTGCATGATCTAAATGATGATAAGGGGAGTAGTATTGGGGTCCGCGTGGAATCCCCACTAAAAAAGCTGACTCCGCTATCGTTAATTTTTCAACGGGTTTATCAAAATATACTTGGGCTGCGCGCTTAATTCCATATACACCGTGACCATAGTAAATTTTATTTAAATACATTTCTAGTATTTCATCTTTTGAATAATGAAGTTCTAGTTGAACGGTATATAAGGCTTCTTTCCACTTGCGTGACCAAGTGCGATCATGCGTTAGGTAAAGATTGCGAGCTAATTGTTGGGTAATTGTACTCGCTCCTTGTAGGGCTTGTCTGCTTTTTAGATTATGGAATACAGCCCGCATAATACCTGTAACAGAAAAGCCGCCATGTTCATAAAAGGTTTTATCTTCTGCTGCAAGTGTTGCTTTTATGAGGTGCTGTGGTACTTCATTCAGATGGATCGGATCACGTTGTTCTCTCATATCAAGTGGTCCCATACTTTCTCCATTGACTCCAAATAGCATAGATGTAGCATGTATCTCGGGGGGAGGGAGTGGACGTATTTTCAGAAAGACTAATGCAATACTGGCAAGTAAAGACAAAATCAACATCGAGAAAAAAAGCAAACGCAATAGATGCCATGTCATTTTGACAAGACGAATTTTTTCAATAGGATGTAAAGCAAACATACTTGGACGTGGTGGCTGTTCTCGCATCATGTGGCTCCCCTTTTGATTCCATTAAAATCATGAGCAAGAATATTATGCGAAGTAAACAGGAAGAATATACCTATAGAATGAGAAAGGATTTTGGAAGTATAAAAATGATTGTATAGCACGACAACATGCATTATTCTTATGTATAGGCCAGGAAGGGGTAAGGAATATGAATACAGAGTTATGGTATACAGAAAAACAAACGAAAAATCATGGTATTACAACTAAGGTAAATAAATCCATTTATCATGATCAATCAGCGTTTCAGACATTAGATGTTATGGAAACAGCTGAATTTGGAAATTTGTTGGTACTAGATGGAATGGTTATGACAACAGATCGGGATGAATTTGTCTATCATGAAATGATTACGCATATTGCTATGAATACACACCCAAACCCTAAAAGTGTTTTAGTCGTAGGTGGTGGTGATGGTGGGGCTATTCGTGAAATTCTACGCTATCCATCAGTAGAGAAGGCCGTACTGGCCGAAATTGATGGTAAAGTAATCGAAGCATCTCAAAAATATTTTCCAAAAATCGCAAGTGGATTAAGTGATCCAAGGGTGGACATTCAGGTTGCAGATGGCATACGTCATATTCAAGAGAATAAAGGGAAATATGATGTCATTCTCGTTGATTCTACTGAACCAGTTGGCCCTGCTGTAGGGTTGTTTCAAAAGCCATTTTACGAAGGGATTTTTGAGGCTCTAAAAGAAGATGGGATTATGGTTGCGCAAACAGAATCGCCATGGTTTAACCAAGAACTTATTAGCCAAGTATTTCAAGATATTTCTAATACATTTTCAATTGCTCGCCTCTATACTGCAAGTATTCCTACATATCCAAGTGGTTTGTGGAGCTTTACAATTGGATCGAAGAAATACGATCCCCTACATGTAGACGAGTCTAAACTGATAAAGCATGATACGAAGTATTATCATCCAGATATGCATAAAGCATTATTTCAATTACCTCAATTTGTTCAAGACTTACTAATCAAGAAAGGAGAGTAATGCATGCGATTTGATGATGCTTACTCCGGCAATGTGTTTATTGGAGCAAGTCCTCACTTTGAGGAAGCAAAAGCAGTGTTGTATGGTATGCCTATGGATTGGACCGTCAGCTTTCGCCCGGGTTCACGTTTCGGTCCAACGCGTATCCGGGAAGCTTCGTTAGTTCACGAAGAGTATAGCCACTATCTCAAACGAGATCTTACTGAAATCCGGTACTTTGATGCAGGAGATATTCCACTTGCATTTGGTAACCCGACCAAGAGTTTAGCGCAAATTGGTGCTTTTGTCGGACAAGTGTTGGAGAAAGGCAAGTTCCCCTTAGGAATGGGGGGAGAGCATTTGGTTACATGGCCTGTCGTACAGGAAATGTACAAGCATTATCCGGATTTAGCTGTTATTCATATTGATGCGCATGCTGATTTACGAACGGATTATGAAGGAGAACCGCTTTCACATTCTACGCCATTGCGTAAAATTTCCGAACGAATTGGTGGTCAAAATGTTTATCAGTTTGGTATTCGCTCGATGACCAAAGAAGAAGTGATGTATACCGAAGAGGTTGGCATCCATTTTTATCCATTTGATGTACTAGCGCCACTTCAAGCCTGTTTGCCACAATTAGCTGGACGTCCAGTATATGTCACGGTTGATATTGATGCTTTGGACCCGGCTCATGCGCCTGGAACGGGTACGCCAGAGCCGGGTGGGATCACGACGAAGGAGATGTTAGCTTCTATTCATGCCATCGCAGCATCACAGGTAAAAGTGGTGGGTGCTGATGTGGTGGAAGTGGCACCTGCTTACGATCCAACTGAGCAAACACCAGTGTTAGCAGCGAAATTGATTCGTGAAATGTTACTCGGATTTATTAAATCATGAGTAAAAGAGAAAAGAGGGAGAGAGCGATTGATTCCAGTGAAATTAATGATAGAATCCGTCATTGAATCTGATGAAGCAGTAAACCCTGAGGTCATTAAACAAGAGATGACCGGTCATTTAACGATTCAAGATGATGAGTGGATTTTGCGTTATCTAGAATTTGCAGGAACAGATGAAGAGGTACGAACTTCAGTGAAATCTAATCCCTCACAAGTTACTGTTGTACGTAAAGGTGCGATTTCATATCGTCAAGTATACAGACTTGATCGACAGACCACTAGTTTAATCCATACGATGGCAGGAGAAACAGAAATGGTTGTACAAACCTTATCCTATGATCGCCAGCGTGTAGGTAACCAAGGAGAAATTGAACTAAGTTTTTATTTAGATAATGCTCAGGAAAGACTAGGAAAATATCGACTCAGTATTAAATGGTTGGAGGGAGTAGAGGATGAATCTGCTTGAGAGAATGACCACGGCTTTGAAAGATGAGATTAGAGCAGCAGTGGTACGCACAGGATTTGTACAAAGTGCAGATATTCCCGACTTTGTGTTAGAGGTGCCCCGTGAAAAAGAGCATGGAGATTGGGCAACGAATATCGCGATGAAATTGACTAAAATTGCTCGTCGTAATCCGAGAGAGATTGCCAATTCTATCGTGGCTGAGATAAATCAAGAAAAAGCAGCCATACTTGATATTGAAATTGCTGGACCTGGATTTATCAACTTCTTTATGGATCGTTCTTTTTTAAGAGGGATAATTGAAGAAGTAAAGCAAGCTAAAGAGACGTATGGTCGGACGGATTACGGACAAGGCGAGAAAATTAATGTAGAGTTTTGTAGTGCTAATCCAACTGGGCATCTTCACTTAGGTCATGCACGTGGGTCCGCAGTTGGAAGTAGTTTATGTAATGTACTAGATCGGGCTGGATTTGATGTGACGGCTGAATATTACATTAATGACGCGGGCAATCAAATGCATATGATGGCACTTTCAATCGAAGCACGTTATTTAGAAGTGCTAGGCAAAGCCTATACATTTCCGGAAGATGGCTATCGTGGGCGTGAAATCATTGACATGGCTAAAGCTTTATCGGAAAAAGAAGGAGATCGTCTACTCGCACTTCCAGCAGAAGAGCGTATTGCCTATTTTCGTGCATACGGAAAGCAAAGATTGTTAGATAAAATTGAAGCTGACCTGAAGTCGTATGGAGTAGAGTTTGCAGTTTGGTTTAGTGAGTCGTCCCTATATGAATCAGGAGCGATCGAACAAACCCTTACTGAGCTCACAGAAAAAGGGTTTACATATGAGAAAGATGGAGCACTCTGGCTTAAATCGACTGCGTTCGGTGACGATAAAGACCGAGTATTGGTCAAGCAAGACGGTTCTTATACTTATTTGACACCAGATATAGCTTATCATCGCAATAAATTTCATCGCGGTTTTAATCGTGCCATTAATATCTGGGGTGCCGATCACCACGGTTATATCGCACGAATGAAGGCCGCTTTGACTGCACTTGGTTATGCGGAAAATCAACTTGAAGTAATCATTACGCAGATGGTGAAGCTTTATCAAGGTGGCGAGCTGGTCAAAATGTCAAAACGAACGGGCAAAGCGATCACATTAGTGGAGCTTCTGGAAGAAGTGGGAACAGATGCGGCTCGTTATTTCTTTACCATGCGAAGTGCAGATTCTCATTTAGATTTCGATATGGATCTAGCTGTATCAAAATCTAATGATAACCCAGTATATTATGTTCAGTATGCACATGCTCGTGTGCATAGTGTATTCAAAATGGCGGAGGAGAAGGGAATAAAACCTTCCTTTGAAAAAGAGGTACTAGCACGGCTAAAAGAGGAGCAAGAATACGATTTGCTACAAAAGTTAGCAGAATTTCCACATGAAATCAATGAGGCAGCTAACCAGCTAGCTCCGTATCGTATTATTCGCTACTTATCAGAGTTAGCTGCTCAGTTCCACAGCTATTACAATGCACACCGCGTGGTAACGGATGACAAATTGCTCGCAGCAGCTAGACTAGCATTACTCACATCGGTTGCACAAGTCATTCGAAACGGGTTGCATATCGTAGGTGTACAGGCGCCAGAGCAAATGTAGAGAATGAACGGCTCACCACTAAATGTGGTTGAGCTTCTTCCTTCATCTGGCGTAGCCATCCTACATCCATTCACAAAGGCATATTCCATGCCCAAAAAGTTAGAAGTGTCGATTTGCTACAAAGGAATCATACCCGTTTGATCGGACTGTTTCTCCCGACCAAACGGGTATGATTTAGTTAGATGCGATCACAATTTTTATAGCTTTACAACTATGAGACTTATTAGAGCAGAGCTAAAAGCAGGGTACCAAAGAATACTCGAGGAGATTCTCGCTCGCAAGTCCTAAAAATAGAGGATGCCCACTCATCAGGGTATCCTCCTTTTTATATGCTTGTACAATATCATCAAGCAATATATTGAAATAAAATTCTGACTATATATTGAGGATGTCAGTTTTTTATATCACCTAAATGATTTTTACGCACAGATTTAACTAAAGACATCTGTTACACGTCCAGTTAAAAGCTTAACTCCTGGTGAGATCTCTACTTGAATAACATCTAGAAGCGGAAAATGAATAGATTTGCCGTCGGTTGTACGTAGTGTAATGTTGGTCTGTCTTCGGGCAGGTAGATGTTTTATGTGACAATCGATTCGCACTAAGCGATGTTTGTCATCAATAAATGAAGGACATGATTTTTCAACCACTTCAACCTGCTTACGATGTTCTAGATCACATAGGAACGTTTGTACTTGTGGAGAAGTCCCTGTTATTTGTAAATGCATCATCCACAGTCACTCCTAACTAAATTAGTAAATACTTACTTATTTCCAATTATAATAAATAGAATGATAATTATCAAATATTTTTGAAGTTAAATTTCTCACACAGTAAGATTAATAGGTATTCAATAAAGCCAATGTAAAAGCCGCTTTGGTAGCGGCTTTTAAAGATAATCTAAAACATCTTGTACAGCTTGTTTTCCTTGATCAATGCAGTCTGGAATTCCTGAACCAGCATAAGACGATCCAGCTAGAAATACGCCAGGATACTGCGTGGTAAGCGTATGACGCGTACGAGCTAACCATTCGAGGTGACCGACAGCAAATTGAGACATGGCATGGTGCCAACGTGTGACATAAGCAAATTCAGGTCCACTGGTTATCGGAAAGATGCGTCGCATATCTTGTAAGGCAATGTTTTGAATCACTTCATCAGGTTGTTCAACAATGGCTTGATCACCGGCTCGACCTACATAGCAACGAATTAATACTTTACCTGCTGGTGTAGTGTGTGGCCATTTGAGATGTGTCCAAGTACATGCTGTTATTTGATAATCCTCCGTCTTAGGGATAAGAAATCCCGTACCAGGCTTTGACAGGGTGACGGCTTCTTGCGGAAATGCAAAAATGACTGTAGCAACTGATGTTGCTGGCAGTGGTAAAGGTTGTAGTGATTTAACTTCGTTTAATATATTTTTTGCTATTGGATAAGGAGTAGTCATAACAAGTGCATCGGCGGTAAGTGTGTCACCGTTATGAAGGGTAAGTAGATACTCTTCCTCTTTTTTTGTAATTTGTTGTACGGAAACCCCTGTCTGGATATGAACATCCGTTAATTGGGTTTCAAGTGCATCAATGAGTGACCCTAAACCTCTCTTTAAAGTAAAAAAAATGCCTTTTGCTTTTTCAGATGAGGGCTTGGCTGGACGCATTTTTTTCATCCCTAGGATTAAACTTCGATTCTGTCTTCCTAGTTCTGCAAATTGTGGAAAAGTCGTTTGTAGACTCATCTTATCGATATTGCCAGCGTAAACTCCCGATAAAAGAGGCTCAATGATGTGATCTACAACCTCGTCTCCTAAGCGATTACGAAAATAATAGCCAACGGACTGATCTTGCTCATGATTTTGTTTGACACGCGGGAGTAATAAATCAGCAGCAGCACGTGCTTTGCCGAGCAATGAAATAAGTCCTGTTCGTGCAAAAGGCGTCAGTTTAGTGGGTACACCCATAACAGCACCGTCTGGAATGGGCTCTAATTTATTGTGATGTAAAATATAAGCTTGTCCAGTTTCATTTCGAACCAGTTCTTCCTCTAGCCCTAGATCTACAGCTAATTGTTTTGCACTTGGTTTACGTTCCAGAAATGAGTCGGGCCCGCGCTCCATAACAAAGCCATCACGGTATATGGTTTCAATTTTGCCACCTAGGCGGTGAGATGATTCAAGTAAAGTGATTTGATAGGGTAAGTTTTGCTTACGAATCTCTGCTTGGAGATAGTAGGCAGTAGATAAACCGGTGATTCCACCACCTACAAGGACAATATGCCGTTTTGAACGCGTCATTTTAATCCCTCAAATGATTCAGTTAAACGATTGGCCACAATATCAGTTAGGGCTTCGATAAACAAAGGATTTGTGTTCGGCATATCTGGACGGTAATAATGAGCACCTAATTCATCTGTCACGACTTTACATTCATAATCATTATCGTATAGCACTTCTAAATGATTTGAGATAAAACCGATCGGGCAGTAGATAAATGATGTATATCCTTTATCATGGTATAAGTTACGTGTCAGATCTTGAACATCGGGACCAATCCATGGTTCGGGTGTGTTGCCTGCACTTTGCCAACCGATGGCGTATTGCGTAATTCCTGCTTGTTCTGCGATTAAGCGAGCAGATTCAGCTAGTTGTTCTGGATAAGGATCACCTGTTTGTAATATTTTCTCTGGCAGACTATGGGCAGAGAAAATAACAACGGCTTTGTCTTGATCTACCGCAGGTATAGTTGAAAACGTATGTTTCAATTTTTCTACCCAGTATTGAATAAACTTAGGATGATCATGCCAACTATCTATTGTGTGAATGGTTAGGTTACCTGTTTGTTTTGCGGCTTCTTGTGCACGACCATTATAAGATTTAACACTAAAAGTTGAATAGTGTGGTGCTAAAACGAGACTAATCGCATGCTCAATTCCGTCATTATGCATTTGCTGTACAGCATCTTCGATAAAAGGATCAATATGCTTCAGTCCCAAGTAAGATTGAAACTGTAGCTGAGGAAAACGATCATTCAGGCTCTGTTCAAGCGCTTTTTGTTGCTCCTCTGTAATACGAGCTAATGGAGATATACCACCAATCATTTCATAGCGATGTTTTAAATCGTCTAGAAGTTCAGTAGGAGGTTTTTTTCCACGACGGATATGTGTATAATAAGGCTCAATTTCTTCCGGCTTACGGGGTGTTCCATAAGCCATCACCAGTAGTCCAACTTTTGGCTTGGTCATTTTTTATCACCTCATAGGGTTGTGGATAAGCGTTATTTCACAGTTTGTACTTGCGTATATTTATGTACATAAGCTGTTAATTTTTGTAAAGTCTCAACTTGTACATCAGGGAAAATCCCATGTCCTAGATTAAAGATGTAGCCAGGTTTTTTGATTCCTTGATCTAATATTTGTTTCGTGTTTTTTTCGATTGCTTCCCAAGAAGCAAGTAAAAGGGAGGGATCTAGATTTCCTTGTAGTGTTTTGGTAATCCCCATGTTACGCGCTTGATCAATCGAGGTACGCCAATCCAATCCAATCACATCAACGGGTAGCTTATTCCATTCATTTAATAAATGTCCCGTTCCGATTCCAAAATAAATTAAAGGAACACCAGTTTTTTTCAATTCGCTAAAAATCTCTTCCATAATGGGTAAAATAAAGGTTTGATAATCTTGTGCATTAACTGATCCAACCCAAGAATCGAATACTTGTAAGGCTTGTGCTCCAGCTGCCACTTGTGCTTTTAAATAGTCGATCGTCATTTTACCTAGTTTTTCCATTAGTAAACGCCATGTTTTGGGATCCGCATGCATCATACTTTTGGTCATATGATAACCTTTGGAAGGTCCACCTTCAATCATATAACTAGCTAGTGTGAAGGGAGCGCCAGCAAATCCGATTAGTGGTACAGATAGTTGTTGACGAAGTAGACGAATCGCTTCTAATGTGGTGTGGACATCTTTTTCAGGTTCGATCTCACCAAGTAGATCAACGTCTCGCTTAGAGCGAATCGGGTTAGAAATGACAGGCCCTACTCCAGATTTTATTTCGACATCGATGCCGATATGCTGAAGGGGTGTCATAATGTCAGCAAACAAAATAGCCGCGTCTACACCTAGCTGTTCAACCGGTAATCGGGTCACTTCTGCACATACCTCAGGTATTTCACTCATTTCAAAGAATGTATATTTTTTTCGGATTGCGCGATATTCTGGTTGGTATCTTCCAGCTTGTCTCATATACCAAACTGGCACATAGGGTGTTTCTTCACCGCGACATGCACGTAAAAATACATCATTAAAAGGTTTCATGGTCTATCACTCACTTCCATTCTTCTCTTATACATAAATGTGCTTGTTCTACTAAGTTCATACAGCTTGAGATAGCCTTCTTTATGTATTATTTATTCACATGTGAGAACTGCTATATTCCATAGATTGGAATATAATCGCAGGGGTACTTGAATAGCCTTATTCTAACATATTCAAAAAAACAGCTTGGTTAGAGGTGTTCCAGTTTCATGACAAAAATCAGGCCGTGTCAATTTGCGTGATTTTTCAACTCAGCTTTCCATGCATTTTCGCTCACAACACACTTCATCATTTGGGTTAATCGATACTACTGGACAAAAATATAAATATCCATCTGCAAAGAATGATTTTAAACTGAAGGGGAATCTGGTACCTCAGGCAACTGTCTAAATCATAGATGATAAACTTAGACATAATGTAAGATGGAAGCGTTTTCAAAATTTGTTAGACTATGCGTAAATGAGGTGAATAGGAGGTGTATCCACTACTGCTCCTAGAGGGTGTAGTGGAACTAAAATGAAAATAGGTGTACCTAAAGAAGTCAAAAATAACGAGTATCGAGTCGGATTAACACCGGCTGCTGTGGATGCATTGATAGAGGCAGGTCATCAAGTGGTCATTGAAGAGGGTGCTGGTGAAGGTAGTGGTTTTTTCGATCTTGAATACTTGAAAGCAGGAGCACAAATCGGACGCGCGATCGATGCATGGGAAGCTGAACTTGTCATTAAAGTAAAAGAACCTATACCAACAGAATATTCATATTTCAGAGAGGGTTTAAAATTGTTCACTTATCTCCATTTAGCAGCCAATGAGATGCTCACAAAAGCATTAAAAAAAGAAAAAGTGACAGCTGTTGCTTATGAAACTGTACAAACCGAAAAGGGCACCCTTCCTTTATTGGCACCTATGAGTGAGGTAGCAGGAAGGATGTCTATTCAAGTAGGAGCACAATGTCTTGAGAAAAGAATGGGAGGTAGCGGGATTGTACTTGGGGGTGTACCAGGAGTTAAGCCTGCACGCGTGATGATCGTAGGTGGTGGTGTTGTAGGGACACAAGCAGCTAAAGTCGCCGTAGGGATGGGGGCTGAAGTTTCTATTTTTGATGTGAATGCCAATCGATTGAGGCAATTAGATGATTTGTTTAATGGACGTACACGAACACTGATGTCGACTAAATATGCGCTGACTGAAGAAATTCAGCAAGCAGATCTGGTGATTGGTGCAGTCCTCATACCAGGTAAAAAAGCACCTAGACTAGTTACACGTGATATGGTCACACGTATGCGGTCAGGATCAGTCATTGTAGATGTAGCGATTGATCAAGGTGGGTGTATTGAGACTGCTGACCATGTTACGACACATGATCAGCCTACATACATGGTTGATGGTGTCGTTCATTATGCAGTAGCCAATATCCCAGGTGCGGTTCCACGCACATCTACAATTGCCTTAAACAATCAGACCTTACCTTATATATTAAAATTAGCAAAAGGTGACCTTACCAAAGCGTTATTAGCAGGGTTTAATGTCATAGATGGGCATATCACTTGTAAAGGGGTTGCGGAAGCTTTTTCATTCCCCTACACTGCACCAGAAAGTGTTTTACAGCAGTCTAACACCTACTATATTTAACAAGCATATGATAGCGCGATACGTGACTATATTTGAAAGACTAGATCAGCTGTTTTTGTAGGGTTGACCGAATCGATATAGTAATCTTCTGCTTTCCAATATCGATTCTCAAATTTGGTACGGTTTTTTTGTTCCGTTTTATTCTCTCGGGAAAATCTTTTTTCTCTTGCACAATCGAGATATAGCACGAAATCAAAGTAAGATCGCCACTCAGGTCGTTGCAGGAAAATTCCTTCCACAATCACAACGCCCGTTTGGGGGAGATGAATGGTTTGGGTATGGTGTAAATCCGATTCTTTGTCATAAAAAGGGAGTACAAGCGTATCTTCCGCCCGTAGCGGTTGAAAAAGCTGGCTACTTAACCCATCCACATGCCATTGCATACGGTAATACTCAACCCATTCGGGATGGCCCGTGTGATAACGTTGATGATAGGAGACGATATGATCATCCATATGAATTGCACATACGCGCAGTGCGTGACTTTCTAAAAAGGGGATGAACCGCTTAACAAAAGTGGTCTTCCCTGCACGACTTAGACCATCTACACCGAATATAAATCTCTGGTTAGGTTTTAATAGGGGGATCTGTTTCATAGCTGTAAGTAAGATCTTGTTCATTGTTCATCCTCTCCCTGACGTAACTGTATAAAATGAAAAATGGATAGTGCTTGCTTCAAGGCAAGCAGGCGGTTTGCAGATTCCCAATCCGTACCAAGCAAACGATTTATTTTGTTTAACCGATAATATAAGGTTTGGCGATGAATAAATAGTTTTTTTGCAGTAGCTTGTTTGTTTTGCTCCGTTTCCAAATAAAGATCTAATGTATGACGTAAATCAGTACCATGTTTTTGATCATAAGTGAGTAATGGATTTAATTGATCTTTATAGTACTGTTTTAAGATGGTGGGCTCTACTTGTCCATAAAGTTGCCATGGGCCTAATTGGTCGTAATGAATCAGCTCTTTTCGTTGTATTTGCTTTCCTTCTATGGTATGAGAAGGGATGGCCTGAATAGATAGAGCGAGCTCGGCTTGCTTCCAATAAAGGTGCGCATCTTTCAGGGAAGTAAAAGTGCGACTTACACCCATTTGCCAGGTAGAATGATTTTTTGTCATTTGTGTCCACACTTCTTCAAGTCGATTCATATATGAAGTAGGGGTGTTCATTAGATCTATACCTAGTAGCATCCATTGATGACGATAAGTAGTGATCCAAGACTGAATGCCATTTTGCCCTAACATAAATTGAAGCTTTTTCAGCTTTTGAAAAAAAGAAAGAAAAAGAGAATCTGAAGTCGTGTCTAAGTCATACAAATGAGGTGTATCAGACTGAAACGCACACCAAAATAAAGGGGTATCTCCTTGTGCTTTTATTTCAACTTCTCGGGGGAGATTACCTGACTTTGAAGTAGCTAAATCATGCATCCACTTTTGAGAGGAGCGAAAACGG
Source organism: Polycladospora coralii (assembly GCF_014773435.2). Taxonomy (GTDB): domain Bacteria; phylum Bacillota; class Bacilli; order Thermoactinomycetales; family Thermoactinomycetaceae; genus Polycladospora; species Polycladospora coralii. The sequence continues at coordinate 80,649 of NZ_JACXAG020000003.1, forward strand.
CGTTCTTCAAGCGAAAATCGACGTAACAGTTCTTGAGCAATCGCAGTGATTGCGCGATCTATAATGAGTCGATGGAACTCGGAAAAAAAATCATTTTCCATTACAAATAAGTCGCCCACATGGACATCTAGAACGGTAATGGCATAAGAATTACACGCCTCTGGTTTCTCGGGTTCTTTTGCATGGATAAGTGGTGTTCCCTGTAAATAATCTTTTAACCATACCGTTGTCTGGAGCTCATGCTCTAGTAGAGTAAGAATTTTCGCCAACCCTCGTTGTTGTAGAGTTAGGTTGAGAAACTGTGAAGATATTTTCTCCAGTGCAACCAGCTGATCATGGTGGCGATGAATGAGAAAGGTATGAATATCTTGTGTAATATCGATAAAGGAGACAGGCTTCTCAAATAAAATAATAGGAAAGTGACAGGAATCCGCATAACTTTTGACTGAATCAGATAAGTTTACGTAATGATGCACCATTTCGATACATAAAGCAGATACATTACTCTCAACTAATTGAGCGATATAGGACACGGAAAGTTGTCTTCTTTCGCCGACCCCTACACCAGTCATTAATACCAATTCTTCGCCATGCACATAAGAAGAGCCATCCATAATTTCAAGTACATGTACCCACCGGACTTGCCTTTGCAACCCTGAATGACCCGCTAAAATGCGAGCACCTTCAAAAAGAGGCCGTTTAAGACAGTCTGATACGGTAAATCGTGTGTCGACTTGTTCGATCATGCTCATTCGTACTCACCACACTTTGTTTATGTGAATTTGTACAGTGAGTTTAACATATGCATCTATTTAGCGGAACAGGACACCTTTTTTTAGGTTGAGTCATAGGATGAGAAGTGAGATAAATGCCTATTGTTCTTGGCTTTAAATTAAACCGGAAGGCGGCGAGGATCTGTGTGTGGAATTACGGGGTGGGTCGACTTTGACCAAGACTTAAGTAGAGAAGTTGCTATTTTAAATCACATGAATCAAACACAGATCGATAGGGGTCCAGATGCTGATGGGATTTGGGTGTCAGCTCATGCAGCACTTGCACATCGAAGGCTTATTGTGATTGATCCGGAAGGTGGTGTGCAACCTATGATTAAGCATAGAGGTGCTTACAAGACAGTGATTGTCTACAATGGAGAACTCTACAATATCGAAGAGCTCCGTAATCAATTGCGCTCATGTGGACATCATCTTACAACGAGATCAGATACTGAGCTTATTCTGGCAGCTTATTTGGAGTGGGGAGAAGCATGCCCGAAGTATTTAAATGGCATATTTGCTTTTGCGATTTGGGATGAAAAAGAACAGATGCTCTTTGTAGCACGTGATCGGATTGGTGTAAAACCACTGTTTTTTGCTCGTATAGGTACTTCCTTTATATTTGGGTCGGAAATGAAATCGTTACTTGCCCATCCATATGTAGCTCCTGTGATTGATGAAGAGGGTATTGCAGAACTCATGATGATTGGACCAGCGCGAACTCCGGGTGTAGGTGTCTTTAAGGATATTAAAGAACTTAAGCCCGGACATATTTTGAAATTTAAATCTCAAGACCTTGATATAAAGCCGTATTGGGAATTAGAGAGCACATATCATGAAGATGATTTTGATACCACAGTAGAGCGTGTGCGAACCTTATTTCAGCAAGCCGTTGAGAGACAGTTGGTTTCCGATGTGCCTCTAGGTACAATGCTTTCAGGCGGGCTAGACTCAAGTGCCATTTCATCATGGGCAGCACATATTTTTAAAAGAGACGGACGTGGCCCATTACACACCTATTCAATTGATTATCATGATAATGAAAAATATTTTCATGAAAACGAGTTTCAACCCAATAATGATGCACCATGGGTACAGCTTATGTCCGAATATATCGAGTCAAAGCATCATCGCATCTTAATTGATAACCATGAACTTTTCGATCATATCGATCGGGCCCTGGTAGCGCGAGATTTGCCGGGGATGACAGATATTGACGCTTCACTACTCTTATTTGCTCGTGAAATTAAGAAAGAAATGACCGTGGTATTATCTGGTGAATGTGCCGATGAAGTGTTTGGAGGATATCCGTGGTTTCATCGAGAGGAGTTAATCAATGCAGATACATTTCCTTGGGCACGATTGGCTGCAGATCGAGTGCCATTTATTTCACCAGAGATCATTCGTCGTATTCACCCGCTGGACTACTTAGAGAGCCGTTATCAAGATACTTTATCTGAAGTGCCCCGTCTGTCAGAAGAGAGTACCATTGAGGCGCGTATGCGGGAAATGTTTTATTTAAACTTGACGCGTTGGATGCCTACGCTATTAGATCGAAAAGATCGCATGAGTATGGCTTTTGGCTTAGAAGTACGTGTTCCTTTCTGTGATCATCATTTAGTGGAATATGCTTGGAACATTCCCTGGTCAATGAAAGCACACGGAAATCGTGAGAAAGGGTTACTACGCTATGCCCTGCAAGATTTATTACCCCAAGAAGTGATTGATCGCAAAAAAAGTCCATACCCCAAAACGCACCATCCTGATTACTTAAAGTTAATGACTAATCGTGTCAAAAAACTAGTCGAGCACAAAAACGCACCTCTTTTCCAATTGGTCGATCGTAAGCAAGTAATTGCTTTTTTGGAGCAGGATTTATCGAAAAAACATTTCCCTTGGTTTGGTCAGTTAATGAATGTGCCCGCACTGCTCGCATACTGGGTACAGCTCAATCAATGGCTCATTCAATATCAGGTTGAAATAAAATAGGTAGGTAAAAAAGTCTACACTCACTCACTCATTCATTCACAAATCAGACACAAATAGAAGCAAAATCGTACCCTAACATTAAAAATAAAACTCGAATTATAATATGTAATCTATAATCGATAGGAACTGAGGAGTGGAAGGATTTGAAAAAGTTTTTTTCCATGATGATGATTTTTGCACTTGTATTTACAGTATCGCCAAGTGTAACTGCATTTGCGGAAGGGAATACACCTGGAGACCAAGGCGCTGGAAGCACAGCTGAAGAAACAAAAGACCAAGGTACTGGGAATACAACTGAAGAAAAGAAAGACCAAGGTACTGGGAATACATCTGAAGAAAAGAAAGACCAAGGTACTGAAAATACAACTGAAGAAACAAAAGACCAAGGTACTGGGAATACAACTGAAGAAACAAAAGACCAAGGTACTGGAAGCACAACTGAAGAAAAGAAAGAAACAGAAAACACGACTGAAGAAGATCTAACTAATGAAGAGCTTTTAGAGGAATGTATATCTGATAATGAAGTGGCTAAAATTGATGTCGATACCAAACAGCTTGACAATGGCGATATTGAATTAACAGCTAAAACAGATGGTAAAAACGTAAACGGTATTTGGTTAATCTTTGGTCATGAAGTAGATCCTAATCTTGATTTCAGTGAATTTGAGAAGAATACTGATATTGATTCCATTGAGGGAATTACTGAAGTCGTTTATGAAGAAATAGAAAGTAATGGCAATGCTTTAACTTATGTATTAAGTGAGGATAAGGTAAAGCTAAAGAATGGAAAAGCTTATGAGTTTTACGTGTATTTTGTAGGTCAAATCGATGATAAAGATTGTGTTTTGCGTGAAGGATACACTGATTTTCTAGTTGAAGATGAGGAGTATGTACCAGGTGATGATACCAATCCAAATCCTACTGAAAAAGTAGACTCTGAAACAGCTAAGGGATCTGTCGAAACAGTAAAACAATTAAAAGGTGGTAAATTACCTACAACAGCAAATACTTATCCAACAGCAATGTTAATTGGATTTGTTATCGTGCTTGTGGGGTTACTTACCTTACGTGTAAGCCGTAACTAAGTAAGTAAATAAAACGAGTCTTATAAGGGACTCGTTCTATTTACTTTGATTTCTAACTTTGTTATCCTATAGGTTAGTTTGCGCCCGTAGCTCAGTGGATAGAGCAGTGGTTTCCTAAACCGCGTGTCGGAGGTTCGATTCCTCTCGGGTGCGTCTGTAGAGTGGTGTAGCATAAGCTGGCCACTCTTTAATCGCTCTTGTATCCGGCATCACGAGTAGGGTGGCTAAAGGGCTCCGTTGGAGGAATATCTTCTAGTAGTTCTCTGTTCTCACTCGTATTCCAACCAATATCATTTGTAGGGTGGATCCACTCAGGACCAGCCATAATCGCTGGATCTGTATCTAAGTCCCATTGATTAAGAGGGGAATTTGGAGAATCATAGTGACTATCGCCAATCACAATCCCGTGTTCATTTACAAATGAAGGCTCTATTTTGCGCTGAGAACGCTTAAAATCAGGTGAGTGAATTTGATGAGGCATTGTGCCGTCGATATGATTTGCGCTAGATTTTGATTTGTCTTCGGGCATGACGATCCCTCCTTACTAGGAGTATCAACTTTTATGTGAAATTTATGTATGTTCATTTTTAGATCGAAATTGTACAATAATAAAGATTAAATCGATTTGAATGGGGGATTATGCATATATGCGTCATGAGAAAGTCGACCTCATCTTTCAAGCGGCTGTTCAAATTTTTTCTGATCGAGGATTTGATCAAGCCAAAATGGATGAAATTGCACAGGCGGCAGGTGTAGCTAAAGGAACGATTTATTATCACTTTGATAGCAAAGAAGATTTGTTTGTTGGGTTGATGAATGAAGGCCTTTCACAATTGACACAATATGTTGAAAGAAATCTAGAAGGGGCTTTTACGGCTTCAGATCAACTATATGCCATTATAGAGGCGCATGTTCAGTTTTTTGTCGAAAATGGTAAGCTAGCCAAGCTGTTACTTAATGAGGCTTTCGACACCCAAGAGCGCCAATTGCAATTTCGAGCTAAAGTGAGAAATTATATTTCTGTCATTGATCAAGTTATTCAGACTGGTGTACGCAACGGAGAGTTTGAAGTGAAGCATTCGCAAGAACTGGCTGTCGCTTTGTTCGGTGCTGCCAGTGTGATGGTTTTGCATAAAATTTATGCACATGATATAGATAAGCAGGAAGAACTGCAGGCGCAAACTCCTGCAATTCTGAGTACCTTAGAAATGATTATGAAGAGTGTCATTAAAATGAAATAGCTATCGTTGTAAATACACGAGGAATGTTTATAATATCAATTGTACTGACTGGTCAGTTCTTATCTTTTCAATTCATGTATCGGAGGTGTGTATATGAAACGAATTAGCAGGGTGAAAGACAAGTTTTCAAACTATAACTTCGGCTTTGGAGACATCTATCAGATATGGTCATATAAGCCGATGAGAATAGCGATTGCTGGGCTTTTGCTCATACCACTGATCTATAGCTTTATCTATTTAAGTGCCTTTTATGACCCCTACGAAAATATGAAACATCTCCCTGTACCCATTATAAACGAAGATAAGGGCGTTACATTTCATGATGAAGAGATCCAAGTAGGTAATGAATTGGTTGAGAAATTAAAAGAAGACGATAAGCTGAAATGGGAATTCGTATCGCGCGCAGCGTTTAATAAAGGTTTACAAGAAGGGGATTATTATCTGGGGGTGGTTATTCCTGAAGATTTTTCTGAGAAGGCGATTTCAGTAAGTGATTCCAAACCGTTAAAAGGGCACTTAGACTATATCGTGGATGAAAGTAACAATTACATTAGTAGTCAAATGGGAGAATCCATTATCACGGGAATTGAAAATAATTTACAAGAAAAATTGACGCAAATATATGTCGAACAAATTTTTGAGAAATTAGATGAGTCTACTCAAAAAATGGCTGAAGCAGTTGAAGGTGCAGAAAAGCTTGCTGAGGGTGCAGAGAAAGCTGGACAGGGAGCAGAAGAACTCACTAAAGGAATTGGAGTAGCAGAAAGTGGTGCAGAAAAACTTCTAGCTGGTAATCAGCAGATGGCGAATGAACTGGATAAAGCCAATCAAGAAATCCGAAATAAAAAAAGTGCTTATATGGATGAATATGACAAAGCGAAAGAGATTCAGAAAAAGGTAAACGACCTTAACCGTGACTTTCAAAAATGGGCTAAGGGAGAACCTGTAAACATTGACTTGGCTACTACAGTAGCAGATTTAAAGAATTTATTAGGAACCGAACAAGATCGATTAGTTCCAACAAAAGAGAAGCTAGAACAAGCCCCCATGTTACTGAACGATTTGGAGAAGCAAGTTGAAGGTGTATCAGATCATGCTGCAACACAAAAATTATATGATTTATTAAAAGAAAGCAATGATAATCTCGCAAAGACAATTGAATTAAATGAAAAGTCGCTTGATGGTGTAGTTCAAGTTGAGGCTAATCTGAAAAAATATGAAGAGGAAAGAAAGTTAGTTGCATCACAAGCCAATCAATACACAAACACGTTAAATAGTGGGATGAATTCACTCGCTAAATTAGATGACAAACTCAAAGATGTTGGTAAAGCCGTAGATGGTGCCAAACAGCTTGTTGACGGCCAATCACAACTACTACAAGGACTACAAAAATTATTGGCAGGTGGAAATCAGCTTCAAAGCGGTTTAGATCAATTGGCTGATGGCCAATCTAAATTAGCGGAAGAACTAGGAAAAGGTGTAGATGAAGCTAAACAGGGGTTAGAAGGTAGTAAGGAAAAAGAAGAAATGATCGCAAACCCAGTAGATGTAGATAAAAAACGCATTCATTCCGTTCCCAACTATGCGACTGGATTTGCACCGTATTTTATCTCGCTGTCATTATGGGTTGGGGCTATGCTACTCTTTACCATTGTTGATTTATATGGGGTATTAGATAAGCCTAATGGGGCTCCACTATCCCTTACTTCAGGTGCATTAATCGGAGTTGGGCAGGCGATTATTCTCATTTCGATCCTTATTGTCGGCATTCCGATTGAGCCGGAGCTACCATGGATATTATTTTTATTTGCTATTTTACTATCGATTACCTTTATTGCAATTAATCAGATGTTAGTCGCTACACTAGGAAATGCAGGCCGCTTCTTTGCAATCATTCTTCTCATGTTGCAATTGACTTCAAGTGGCGGAACCTATCCGGTTGAACTGCTGCCTGATCTATTTAAGGCTATACATGACTATGTACCGATGACTTATTCGATTCATGGGCTACGTGCGATCATATCTAGTGGAGATACAGCAGCAGTAGTACAAGACGCGTATATATTAATTGGTTTTATGATTGGTTCGTTTTCAATTACACGGATTCACTTGCGGTTGGTAAAGCCGATGCTTCAGAAGCAGATGAGCAAGTTGAAATTAAGAAAACAGTGAATGTGTTTTAACAAAGGCTAAGACAGCGGGGAGTCAGGTGGAGTGGAATCTCCACCTGACTAAAGCCTCACTAACAGTGGTGTAGATTATTCAAAATACACACCTCTCACTAAAACCTTGCGGCGTTCCCAGTTCAAACCTAAGTGGTGGCGGGGGTGTATTTCCTAACCACTATCATCTCACATCTACAATAGCTAGTGTACAACGAGAGATGCAAATTAATTTATCTGATTCATCTACAATCTTTACTTCCCAGATCATGGTAGTACGACCTTCATGAATCAGAGAGCCAATTGCCGTTACCATTCCATCACGCTTAGAGCGGATGTGGTTGGCGTTAATTTCAAGTCCAACCGCAGTCTTACCTAAAGGAGCTACTTTATTTACGCCACCAATACTAGCTACGGTTTCAGCAAGTGCTACGGATGCTCCGCCATGTAATAATCCCATAGGTTGGCGCGTATTCGGTCCCACTGGCATCTTAAATATGATTTCGTCATCGGTGGCGGATACCCATTCAATCCCCAAAGCTTCTCCTAACGTGCCAGCGCTAACTTCTTTCCAATTATCCTTATGAACGACCATCTGAACCCTTCTTTCTGTATACTTTTAATGATCTTATTACATAGTAAATACGATCATTAAAAATGTATAGGATATACTTGGCTATTTTCCAATAAGTGATGGAGATTTATAAATTATGATCTTACCCCTGTAACACTGTAATTAATGCGTTGCTCATATTCATGTATACAATACTCTTCTTCGCTTAGGCGTTGCCAAACCCCTTCTATTTCTACAATAGAGCGTCTATTTATAATTTGCTGAATAGAAATGATTCTGTATAAAGCGCCATTGTAATGAACTATATCGGTATTCTTTACTGAAGACCCCACTGACATTTGGGCGGTAAACCTTTCGGGTTCACCTCGCACATAACGCGTCTTCCATTTCCTAGGCATCCAAGGCTTCCATTGTGGGATTTTCTCATTTGTCATAATAGTGTCCACTCCGATTTTTAAAAAATATAAATATATATATAATTTAAATTGTAAATAAGAAAATCCGATTTAAAATCGTGATAAAAAGTAACTGTGGATAGAAATTGATGTGAGATCCATTCATACCTATTTTTTCAAGACGCATCCTAATCCTAAAAACGATATAGTAATTAGATTTCATACATGTATCATTCGTTCATGGCAAACAAATGATGCTTTATATCCTATTTTTTTATATAGTAGTGAATAAAAAGAGATGGATCAACAGTAAATATTTACATATCATATTTAAAAACATAAATTAAAGAGAATTGATACATGATTCATCTTACATCTCAATTCAATTTTGACTGATTTTGTTTAACTGCTGTTATTTAGGATATTTTAGATTAAAATAAAAGCGAGATATAAGATGAGAAGTATTTTGTTTATTATGGTGTGACAATTTAGACACAAATAGAATAAGAACTTCAAATTGAGGGTGATGAGGGAAAATGAAAACATTTCATAGTGTTATTCGTCAAAAAATTGGTCAGTATCTTAGACAGTTGCGAGATGAACAGAAATTGTCTCTTGATCAAGTTGCGAAATTGACAGATATAAATCGAAATAAACTAAATCGTATTGAACATGGACATAAAGTCGGGCGTAGTGATGACGGATACTTGCATCACATCACGCAGTTTGCCAATGTTTTAGGAGGGGATATTCAAAGCCTTGGCATTACTGAAATCGATCATATTAACTTTAAAGTTTTTAATACTAAAGATCGAACTAAAACAGAATATTTGTTTAATTCGATTGAACATAAGATTGAATTGGAACATCAGATGGGAATCAACTTACATAGCATGGAACAACTGGATAAATTAGATTTTAATCGTAACTCGGGTTATGGCATTATGTATTTCTACTTACGAGGGCTTTTTCAATATCACAAAGGGAATTATGAACGAGCAGAGAATGAACTGATGAAAGCCTTGAATATAAACAAACATTATCCTGATTTTCAGTACTTAAATATGACAGCGGTTTGTCATCATACAATTAGTCAAATTATGTATTATAAGGGAGACATAGAAAGTGCATTAGAGGAGATTGAAAAAGCATTACTTGGTTATGAATATGAAAGTAAAGCAGAAGATGCTCCACCATTACAACGAACCTCTACTTACTGGGCGATATTGATTAACAAGGCCTCTTATTTGGAGGAGCTAAAGCGCTACTATGAATGTGATGAGGTAATTAATCGTCTGATAACGCATATTGACCTAATGATAGATAAATATAAAACAGGCGTATACGAGTTAAAAGCGAAGCTCGAATATCGGCGTAAACACTACGAGTCTGCGGTTGAATCCTCCTTATTGGGTATTTCATATGCATTATGCTCTTCACATTTTAGGAAATACTTGTCAATATGTAATGTTTTAGGAAACATACTTATGGAAGTAAATGATTTAGATTTAGCGGAGTCTAGTTATAAAGCTGTTATTGAATTATCGAGTGCGCTTGACGAACAATATATATCTAATACAGTCCACGCTTATGTTTCATTAGGGAAACTGATGTTCAAACAAGGTGAGTTTGGTAAAGCCATGGAATATTATCAAAGTGGCACGAATATTTGTATGGAAAAAAAATACTCTGGTGGTAAGTATATCGAACTATTAGTCGCTATAGGAGATTTGATGTATAGAATGAAAGAATCGCAGAAAGCCATTCAGTACTTTGAAGAAGTAAATTATATTATTAAACATAAAAATCGCCTCAAACTTGAATATGTTGAGGTGTATTTTAAACTATCTATGTGCTATATCGGAATTGACGCTAATAAAGAGCAGGAATATATGAGGATATATCAAAAGTTGAAAGATCCATTTCACTATTAAGATGATAATAGCCTATACTTCGTTAAACTTTCTATTGAAGTTCTCATTCAACTCTTCTATAATTCAATTAAATGAAAAAGATTATCATTATCAATTTAAGGTAGGGATATTTATGACAGGATCAAATGAAATTTTGAGAAGTGCATACTTGGAAGGGATTGATAAAAACATTACGGTGAGATATCTAACGAAAGAACGAGATTTTGATGTATTACATGATTGGATGAAAAGGCCATACATTTCTAAATTTTGGAAAATGGATATATCAACCGAAGATTTTGATCGTTATTTGGCTCGTACGATGAGTATGCCTGATAGAGAGCATTTTATGTTTGAATTAGATGGTGAGCCATTTAGCTTCTTACTTACCTATAAAGTTAACAATGAAATATTAAAGGATTTTTATGAAGACTTCGAAGAAGAAGATATTGGTGTACATATTGTCATTGGGGAACGAAAATATATTGATGAGAAGTATACAGTCCCATATTTTAAATTTGGACTGGGTTTTGTATTCGATCGGTATAGAGACACAAATAAAATAATTGGAGAACCTGATGAACGTAACAAAATCATTATTCCATCCGCAAATGCCGCTGGCTTTAGAAAAGGAGATATTTTGAGTTTGCCGCATAAAAAAGCGCAGTTACTAGTTGCGAAACGGAGCGACTTTTAATGACATATGAAGTGAAGTGATTTGAGCGATTTTAATTAATCGCTCTTTTTTTATAGATACAAGAAACATAAAACGTAATATTTACGATTTACAACCTCTCCACTCTTGACTATAATTAAGATCGTAAGTGAGAGGGGAGAGAAAAGAATGAAAAGGACAGCTGTTTTCTCTATAGTCGGGGTGATATGTTCTATTTTAATTATAACAGGATGTGTCCCTGCGGATAAAATGGAGAGTAAACGCCTTCAAGTATATAGTAGTATTTATCCATTGCAGTACTTTGCGGAGCGCATTGGTGGTGAGGAAGTGGATGTGCACACGATTGTACCGCCCGGTGTGGAGCCGCATGACTTTGAATTGTCGGCAAAAGATGTAATTCAATTAAATGAGGCAGATATGGTCTTGTACAATGGTCGAAACTTGGAGCCGTGGTTAGAAAAAAATATTGAGTCTATCGATCATAACCAAGTTGAAGTGATAAACACAAGTCAAGATATCAAAGCACTTGATGATCCGCATATATGGCTTAATCCATTGCTTGCTAAGAAACAAGCTGAAGTGATAAAAGATGCTTTTGTGGCACGTGATCCAACACATCAATCAACTTATGATAAGAATTATGAACAGCTAGGTGCAGAATTGGATCAATTAGATCAGGAGTATTTCGATATGGTCCAGAGGGCGACTCAAAAATCTTTTCTAGTTTCTCATGCGGCGTTCACACATTTAGCTGATCGGTATGGTTTAGAGCAAATCTCGGTTTCAGGGCTTTCACCATCTGATGAACCAAGCCCACAAGCATTGAAGAAAATTATTGAAGAAGCCGACAAGAAAAAGATTGGTGTGATCTATTTGGAAACATTGGTTAGTGGAAAACTAGCTGAAGTTGTTCAAAACGAGCTGAAGTTAACACCAAGTGTATTAAATCCGTTAGAAGGTTTGACAGAAATAGAGATGGCAAATGAAGATGACTATTTTACCGTTATGCGTAGAAATAAAGAGCATCTCATGCAAGGGTTAGGTGTCAAGCCATGAATAAGAAAGTGATTGACATTACGGATTTAAACTTTGTGTATGAAACACAACCTGTATTAGAATCGATTGATTTAACGGTTTATCAAGGCGAATTTTTAGCCTTAATGGGTCCGAATGGCTCAGGCAAATCGACATTGACGAAGTTGATACTTGGCTTATTAAAACCGCAATCCGGTACGATTCAAATATTCGGGGAATCCCCCAAGATCGCACAAAAAAAAGCACAAATTGGTTATGTATCGCAAAAAGCAAATAGTTTTAATCGTGGATTCCCAGCCACAGTAAGAGAAGTCGTAGCATCAGGGCGATATGGGATGAAAGGTTTATTTCGTATGATGCAAGCACGCGATTGGCAGAAGGTAGAAGAAGTGATTACAAAAGTGGGGTTGGCATCTCTTCAAGATCAAAATATAGGTAAGCTTTCTGGTGGGCAGCAACAGCGTGCTTTTATTGCTCGTGCACTGGTGAGTGATCCGCAATTATTGGTGTTAGATGAACCTACAGTTGGAGTAGATGCATCCTCTTCTCATCAATTTTATGCCTTACTACAAGAACTCCATCAAAAGCTAGGGCTAACCATTATTTTGGTGACACATGACATCGGAGCTATAACCCATTATGTGGATCGCGTGGTGTGTTTAAATAAAAAACTTCATTTTCACGGAACACCAGCAGAATTTGATCATAATAAAGAAACCATATTTACTAACACATATGGACATGAAGTGCAGATGGTCTTACATCAGCATGAATAAGATAGGATGACTTCGTGTTCGCAGAAAGAAGGATCATAAGCATGTTGGATCTTTTTCAATATGAATTTATGCAAAATGCATTATTTGCCGGTTTAATGATTGGTTTGATCTCTCCATTAGTTGGCATTTATCTCGTCGTGAAGCGATTGTCACTAATCGCAGATGCACTCTCACATGTTACACTGTCGGGAATAGCTGCCGGCCTATTTATACAAAAGCAGTTTGGACTAGCGGTGCAGCCCCTGTATACTGGAATGTTGTTTGCCGTCGGGGGCTCCTTATTTACCGAGCAGATACGAAAACGGTATCCATCATACCAAGAGTTAGCGATTCCCATTCTATTATCAGGTGGTATTGCCTTGGGTGTAGTCTTAATTAGTGCTACCGACGGCTTTAATGTAGATATTGCAGGTTATTTATTTGGAAATATATTAGCTGTAGGCCGGGTCGAATTAAACACCATTTTTATAGTAGGTGGTTTGGTTCTGATCTTCTTTACACTCTTTTATAAAGAGATGTTTGCTGTTTCCTTTGATGAAGAGCATGCCATTCTCTCAGGTGTACGGCAACGGATGATTCAATTGGGATTCTCTCTTATCGTTGCAATTGTCATTGCGGTATCGATGCGTGTAGTCGGAATCCTGCTCGTTTCTGCTTTAATGACTTTACCAGTCGCTACCAGCTTACAATTTTGTAATAGTTTTAAACAAACGATGTTTTGGTCGATAGTGTTTGCGGAATTTTCCGTGCTGATGGGATTGCTCGGAGCTTATTATTTAGACTGGGCTTCTGGTGGGACTATTGTTTTGGTCGCAATCGTTTTACTTCTTAGTGGTTTTTTGATCAAGCGCCTACGAATGAAGTTTGTTTCTTGATCAGATCGGTTGGTTATTTTAGAATGGAATAAGTGTAGTCGATCTTTCGAGTTTGGAGGGAAATGCGATGAACTTAGAGCGAGCATTAGACATTCTTAAGGATAAGGGATATAAGTATACGGGAAAAAGAAAAAGGTTACTCGATATTTTTCTCGTAGAAGGGCGATATTTATCTGCTAAAGAAATTTTAGAAGCGATGCAAGAAGCTTATCCTGATTTGAGCTTTGATACAATCTATCGCAATCTCTCGTTATTTGAAACGTTGGAGATTATCGAAGGGACAGAATGGGATGGTGAGCGTAAATACCGTCTACATTGTGATGGTCAAACGCACCACCATCACCTCATATGTACAAGATGTGGAATTACGAAAACTATACATGCTTGTCCGATGGATACCGTGATAGAACAACCATCTGATTTTCACATAACGGGTCATAAATTTGAGGTATATGGACGTTGTACCACCTGTCTTGAAGTATAAGCCATAAGCTGAATTCAGCAAGCGATTTTTCATTCATAATGCTTGGCGCTTTCCAAACGAATAGTGTTGCTTGTTTAACTGGTAAAATAGCTCATCATTCGCAAATCCCAAAAACTGTGAAATATTGACAAGAGAGACTACTGTCTTGAAGTATAGAGGTGTGTAAATGATGCAGTTGGAAGTATATATGGATATGGCGATAGCTGAAGCGAGACAAGCTGAAATAAGGGGCGAAGTCCCCATTGGTGCTGTTGTTGTATTAGATGGAAAGGTAATCGGGAGGGGATATAATCTAAGAGAAACGGATCAAGATCCCCTGGCACATGCAGAACTGATTGCGATCAAAGAAGCATCGGAAGCAGTCGGTGGGTGGCGACTAAACGACTGTGATTTATATGTTACACTAGAGCCGTGTCCCATGTGCGCTGGCGCTATCGTACAATCAAGGGTAAAGCGGGTTATCTATGGTGCGAAGGATCCAAAAGCGGGCTGTGCAGGAACACTAATGAATTTATTAAATGACCCACGATTTAATCATCAGACCGAGGTAATTTCCGGTATACGTGAAGAGGCTTGTAGCCAAATCTTAACGCAATTTTTTCGACAAATACGTATCACCCGAAAACGGAGAAAACAAGCTTTGCGGGAGCAATCTTGATTTTTGTATCATTGTAGACTATAATAGATAGGGATTTCATCAATGTGATAGGGAGAGGTGTCTGAGTGGCTTAAGGTGACGGTCTCGAAAACCGTTGTGTGGGTATCCCCCGCACCGTGGGTTCAAATCCCACCCTCTCCGCCAATTGTAAATATAGGATTTTTGTTAGCCGTTAGAGGATCTTCTAGATCCACTAACGGCTAACATATTTCTAACTATTATTGAATCAAAATGAGTTATTTAAAGAAAAAGAAGTCGTCGAGATGATTGGCGACTTCTTTTTGTATAATTTGCATCATTCTAACTATAGGCGTATAACTTAGGTTTTCAGGTATAATAGCCTTTCTGTAATCCTTTAGAATTAAAAAATCGTCGTTATTCAAATTAAATATTCTGGTTAATGATCAGGCTTGGTTTTGTCTATGTTTAAAATGCGCACATGTTGTCATTACCGTAGGAAGCTGTGTTCAGATCTACCATGCTTCGCTTAGATGCTATGTTTTAAAAGATATTTCAACTCATTTGGAAATTTTTGTTAGTGAATTTATCCATGTGATGTGAGTAAAATGTTTTTCCTATAGAACTAGCCTATAAAACTTACAAAAACACCTGTATAAACATAAATAAGTAAAACGGCTCCTCACATGTTAAGGAGTCGTTTTTTTGGATGGTCATAACATCGATTTTGTTTCTCACTAAGCTACTCATGTGATGAATTTCAAATTGGTTTGCCATATACATAACGAAGCAAGGCTACAAATTTTCTAGTATATATTGATTAATAAAAATACCATAGTAAATGGTTTCTAGGGTTAGTTGGCTTTGATAATATAATTGTAAATTTTTGGTGTTATAGCTGGGGATGGTCATAAAAGTGGCTCCATGTTTTTCTTGGTGTTGCTTCAATAGGCTCTCTAGATGATTTAATTCACGTTGGTTTAGATGTAAACCGTTATGCTTTTTTAAAAGTATCATGTCGTATATGGATATGATATTTGTAATCCTGTTCTCATTATTAAAGTAATACCCTCCTGTTTTATCATCTCGATATTGATGAACATGACTTTCTATATTCTCTATCTTTATGTTGGGATAATGGTAATGATAAATCATAAAAGCGTAAAACAGTTCTTTTGAATTCTTGCTGTTCAGTATGAAATCGTTGATTTTTTCCTTATTAATTTTTATTTTTTTAATATCCACATCTTTAAACTTTTTTTTGAGTATATGGTAAATATATGTTAAATAATACTGATCTTCCAATCTTTCTTCGCCTTTGGAGGATATCTTCCTATAGGAATCTAATATCTTTCTTTTATTCTTTTCTAATTCATTTAGTTCATCTAAAGTAAGTACCCAGAAAAAAGTTTCTCTTACAGTTAACTCTCTGTTTTTTGTATATGTGTCAATGGTGTTTAATAATTTTTTCCTGTTGAACGGAAAATTTATGCTCTGAGCGGTCATAAGACCATAATAATTATCCTTTAATGTAAATTGAATATTCCCTTTATACACCCAATTCTTTCTCATTTTATTTATAATTTTTAATTCTTCATCGGTTAGTTCTTTTGTTTTGATTAGAGCATTTACATATATAGTCTTGTATAGAAGCTGGGGATCCTTATGAGTAGATACAATAGATATAATTGAATCGTTATATAAATTTTCACTAAATTTTGATCTTATTTCCATATACGTAGTAGCATGATAAAGATTAATAATCATTTCATTTTTAGCAAAAATATCTGCAAATTCTTTTTTTTGATTTATCTCATTTAACCAATGATCCACCCACTTCTTGCGTTGCTCTACTTTTGAATGTGGAAAGCGATCATGTGAGACATTCAAGTCTTGCAAGCTCTTTAGTATTGCTCCACCTCTATTAAGTAGGTTCTTTTGCATTTCACTGGTCTTGTTAGTAAAATAGGCATCGTCTAAAAACAGTTTTTCAAGTGTTGTTCTCGTTTTATCTAACTCTATATCTGTTGTATCTAATTGTTTAATTATCGTTACAGCCAGTGTTGTAGCTGTAATTTTGTCTTCGACTGATTCATTTTTTGACTTCCAATAAAATAGACCATCTTCTTGATCATAATGATTGTCAAATAAAACCTGAGTATATGCATCTCTATTTTTTTTATTGGGCTCCTTCATTATAAGTTTATCTAAAGAAGCACCTACATAAATATCGTATAAATTTGTCTCTTGAGATATTCTTTCTTGATTTTGTAGCTTATCTTTAATCATGTTCATAGAACCAGTATTTATATCTATTCCTAAACTTTGACTCAATTTTATGTTCCAATATACTTTATATGGATCAATAGTATTCGTCAGTATATTACCAAAGTTATCGTAAAAAAATGCTTTACTTTTTTCTTCGAAATACCCTTTCTCCAATAGCGTTTGATAGATTTGGTTTTTATTTGAATGATCTTTACTATTACATCCGGTAAATAAACTAAACAACAAAAAAAAACAGAAATAAACGATAATAATTTTTTTGTACATGTTATTCTCCCTCCGGATTAAATAGCTATTACTGTATATCCGTCATTTATTACAGAAAACCATATGGCTGGGAGCATACTCAGTAGTTGCAACCCCAGCCACACAGCGCTCATTTAATTCTAGTAGGAATCTTCTGCACTCAAATTGTAAAAATTACCGCCATATTTAAAGGAAGCATATACGGCTTGTTTATATCCTGTTACGTTACCGGTTACCGTAATATTATTGTAATCTTGGACGTTCTCCCTCCGATTGGTAACCTTCGTTTTATAGGTAGCTGATTCTTCTGCCTGGTTCAATGTGACTACACTAGGTGCCGCAATCTGCAGAGTAAATCCTATAAACTGAAACTTGGTTGATAATTCAATTTCATCAGGATAAGGCCCGTAGGCAAAAGCGGAGCTTGAACCATTAACAGAAGCATTCTGCCAATAATTCATATTAACAGTTGAATTAAACCAAGTACTGATAGAGTTTCCTTCGTCTGTAGTCCTATCATAGTAACCATGGAGGCTACGTGTATCGGCAAAAGCAGTTGAGGAGAATGCTACCATTACAATAGCTAATGCGAATGTCGATATGAACAAATTTTTTAATACTCGTTGATAACTAAAGGTTATATTCATATAAATTCTCCTTTTAAAATAATTTTTTAATAAAAAATATTTGATTGTACGCATCTTCGATGAAAATACCCCTCCTTATCTTTATTTTATTTGCTTTCGTACTTAGGTTATATAGAATCATAAAACAAAAAAAGAATATATATTATATTTTTTCTATCCTTTTTATTGGATAGTACATTATGGAATCTTTAATGAGTAAGCCTAAAATCGTTTCAAAATCAAAAAATGACTAGTTGTATGAGCTAAACATTTGATGAGTCGCTAGAGCCTCATTTCAAAAATCATAAATATACATTTTGGTGAGAAATATCAGAAATAGAGTATGCTATAAATTATGGATAGACATGAACTTACAGATAAGCAATGGCAGAAAATAGAACCCTATTTACCTAAACGAAAAGGCGGAAAAGGAAGACCGATCGCAGATCGACGAAAAACATGAGATGGAAACATCTATGTATAAAAAAATGGAAAAACAAAGAGATCACCGGTATTTTAGTTTGAAAAAGAACTAGAAAAACAGCCGAAACTTAGTGAGAAAGTAGTCAATATTACAGCCAAAAAAATTGGACGACGAGGAAAAGAAACTGGCTAGAGTAGCAAGGGAATCTTACAGAGAGAATGAGAAGTGGCCGGGTGAACAGAAGTTAGCTACAATGGCAGAATCAAAGCAATCGATGGCGAGAAAAGTTTTGGATTGACTAAAGCACAGTAGTAGATAGTAGAAGAGTAATAATTGGATCTTTTATTAAGTAGAGTCATTGTGTAAAAATATTTATAATAAAATTATGTTTTTTCTATTTTTTCTTATAAAACACTTCTAATACTTATTAAAAAGAAAGGATTTTTGTTTTTACAACCTGTCGTTGAAAAGAAGAATACAAAAGTGATGGTTATGTATAAGAAATAGCGTTTCTACGACCATATAGAGCCGTTTAAGGGTAAACCAAAAAACAATCCACGCTAAACCTTTAGGCTATAGCGTGGATTGTGGCTCACTACAAATTGTTACATTTTAATTGGGAAGATTAGGATTTCTATCAATATAGTACAGAATTTGTTTAGGCTTCTCCACATATATATTTTTCTCATTATCATCTAACACCTTAACGATGATATTCAATCCATGATGACCAAATCCCAATTTATAGCGTTGCATTTCTCTATAGCTTACTTTTACTAAATCCCAACCTGTTGCAGTATAATAATCACGTATTTGATATGGATCTTTAGGGCCTAAAAATGTTTCGGTAATTTGAGTAGATTTTCTCCATGAACCTGTTTTTGAAAACTCTGCACCAAAACTGGCATTAATGATTTGCTGTAATTCACCAGAGATCGAAAGGTTTCCTCTATATACGGTTGTTCCGCTGCTTTCTAACGTGGTTGTTATTTTTCGTGTTTGGCCTTGTAACATGCTATATAGATGCGTTTGATCAGTCTTATTAATATCATATTCTACTGTCTTTTTTTCGTGAAGATGATAGGAAGGGGTAAGTCCTTCATCTTTAAAGGTGAAGCTACTCCAATAGATATTGTTACGACAAAAATTAAAAACTTCTCTTGTAATAGGATTGGCAAAGTTGCTTTTTGCCACCTCTAAGCAAATATCTTGATTGGGTTCTGCATATACTGGTGTATTTGATATAAGTTGCTCATTTGTATTGTTTATTCTTTTGATAATCACAGTATCTCCAGTAAATGCACTCACACTATTAGTACTAATCAAATTAAAGATCACCGTTATTGTAAATATAGATATCCAGAGCTGTTTCATAAAATAACTCTCCTCGCAAAAATATATTTTTTCTTATAAATAGATCGAATAGCTGTGTATAAGTATATATACAGCTCGATAATTCCTCCTTTCGCATGTAAAGAGAATCCCAATAGAATTTACTTACAATTTGAATTATAGTGTCACACTGTTTATGAGTTGAATTTTATAAAATTATACATTCAAAATAAATGCCAATAAATCAATTATTTTTATTCTTTTTTAAGTAATTGACGTATGGAAGCATACAAAGTTATATGGATACAAATCTGTAAATTTAGAAGGATGGATATGCATTGTTATCTTTGTGTATGTGCTGTATGAATTAGTATGATCTACGAATAAAATTACAATCACAAGCTATCCTATTCCAGCAACTCAAGTGAATGATATGACGGATCGTGCTTCCGTTGTGGTTGAAGGTCTACTCGTACGAAAGAAAGAATCTGTACAATCAGACGAATTAAATGAAACATGGGAGTTTAAGGTGAATGAGATTCTTACAGGAGACTTGAGAAAAAGCGTGATTTTAGTGGGGGGGTCGTCATAAAACGAGATGGAACTTAGGTACAGTTCATCCGTATTATATTCGTCCGCTTCTTATTTCTAGAGAAATCTATAGAGCATCCAGGGGTGTATGTTCCAAGTATTTATCCCGGTGAAATTTTGATTACCGATGAGGGAAAAACAGAATGGGTCAAATTTGACCTGCGATTAGAAACACAAACCGTACCTATCATTAAAGAGGGGAAAGTAAGTAAAACTAATATTGAAATTACACAGAATGGATATGATCATAGTGACAAGCTTAAACAAGAGGTTAATGGAAAATCTAAAGCGGAAATTAAAGCAAAGATACTCGAATAGAAATAAAGCATCATACATACCCATCGATCAATTAAGCTATCATTCCCATTTAATCGTAAAAATTAGACTTTTTCTATTTTAGATATAAATAATTAAGCTTTACGATCTAGCGCGATATTGATAAAATGACGTCGAACATAAATTTCAACAATAGTGTAAAGCCGACTGGGTTCAAATTTAAAATTTTAACTAAAGAGGGTGTCTTCATGGAAACAAATACACAAGTACAAGAGCAAAAGCCGTCGATGCTTGGGTTTTTGACTAGTCCGAAGGAACAGTTAGAACGTTTAAAAGTAAAGCCTACGTTTTGGTTACCATTAATCATATATGTCGTAATACTAAGTGCACTCAGTATCGCCCAGAGTTATTACACACTCTATGAGAACCCGGATGTCATTTTACAAACCTTACCAGCAGAGCAACGGGAATCTGTTTCACAATCACAAAACTTAATGAATGAAAGTATGAAAAATATGCAATTTATAGGCAGCGCTATTGTTTCACCTATTGTATTTGCAGTGGTACCGTTGTTTGTGGCGTTTTTTTACTGGTTGATGCAAAAAATATTTGGTGGAAAAGCAACTTTTAAGCAAATGTTTGCATTACAAGCCCATTTGTTACTATTTGCTGTGCTAAGCACACTGATAGGGACTGTATTGCTATTTGTAGCTGACATTTATGGAGAGGGTTTGGCTAGTTTAGCAGTATTCGTCAGTGAGCCGGGTATGTTGAAAAATATACTAAGCTTGTTTGATGTGTTTAATCTATGGGGGCTCTTTATTACATCGCTAGGTCTGATTATATTAGCTCATCTTTCTAAAGGAAAAGCGTTGACAATTGTAGGAATCAGTTTTACCTTACAAATATTGTTTATTATTGCGGTAACAAAACTAGCGGATATGGTAAGCTCTCTAACAGGTGGTATGTAACCGTATTTAATCATGTCGTGGAGGTTCTTATGAAAAAGAAGATCGGTATAGGGATTGGTATCGTGATCGTAATCGCGATATTGATTACGGTAGCTATAAACAAAAATGCAGGCCCTGAAGTCGTACAAGTGACAAAGCTTAAGAAGGAGCGCATGAATGAGAAAATTGTACTCTCGGGCACACTAAACGTTAAAAATAGACAAAATATTTATCGCAAAATGGAGCTTGGAGAGATCAAGGATATCCTGGTAGAAGAAGGTCAGGATATCAAAGTAGGCGATCCACTTATTGAATATGAAAGCCCAGTGACGGATAGTGAGATTGAACAAGCGAAGTTACAAGTAAAAACCGTAAAAATACAATTAGATAATCTATATAAAAAGAAAAAAGAAGCACAAAAAGAAGCAAATAGCGGAGAGTCAGAAATGGAACGAACCGCTGCTAAAGCAACTGTCGAAGATTATAAACAACAAATTCAATTAGCCGAAATTGAAAAGGAACAAAGTGACAAACAGTTGGCATTGGCGCGCGATAAAAAGAGTGATTTGGTGATCAAGAGTAAGATTGCGGGTAAAGTGATCCAGATTGCAGAAGATCTTGAGCAAAGCCAATCACAAGAACCTGTAATTGTAATCGTAGATCCCAAGAATATGGTTATTGAATCGAGTGTGTCTGAGTATCAAGTGATGGATGTAAAAGTAGATCAAAGTGCTGTTATTAAATCAGACGCCATCGCAGACAAGAGCTGGCGTGCAGTCGTGACGAAAGTAGGCGAACTTCCTCTCCAGAATCCGATGGAACAAGCACAAGGAGGAGGGGGGCAAGTGAAATATCCGTTAACCCTCCGACTTGAAGATGAAGTGATACTCAAAATTGGTTCCAAATTAATCGTTGAAGTGGTAACAGATACCGAGGAAGGACTCACTTTACCACGTTCGGCTGTAAAGAAAGCTGGGGATAAAGATATCGTATATGTGGTTCAAAGTGGTAAAGCCGTACAAAAAGAAGTGAAGATGGGCAAACAAGATAATCAAAACGTAATGATTACGTCAGGAATAGATAAAGAAGAAAAAGTGATCCAAAACCCTTCTACCACATTAACAAATGGGGCGGAAGTGAAAGTCCAATGATTCAATTAAAGCAAATTTATAAGCGTTATCAAGCTGGTGAGTCAGAAATGACCGTCTTACAGGATATTAACTTTACGGTTAATCAAGGTGAGTATGTAGCGATTATGGGGCAATCTGGATCGGGTAAGTCAACCTTGATGAATATATTAGGATGTCTCGATCATCCTTCGGAAGGCTCTTACTGGATAGATGGTGTAGATGTCCTGTCGCTAGATGATCCACAAACTGCGCAACTACGTAATCGCATGATTGGGTTTATTTTTCAGCAATTTCAGCTACTCCCGCGTTTAACAGCTAAACGTAATGTAGAGCTTCCATTAATTTATGCAGGTTTGCCTGCCAAGAAGCGGGAAGAGCGGGCAATCGAAAGCTTACGTAAAGTGGGATTGGAAGACCGGATGCATCATTTACCCTCTGCCTTATCAGGTGGACAGCAACAGCGCGTAGCGATTGCACGTGCTATGGTAACGGAGCCGACCCTACTTCTTGCGGATGAACCGACAGGAGCATTGGATACCCAATCTGGTGCAGTTGTACTTGATTTGTTTGATCAGTTACATCAAGAAGGTAAAACGATTGTCATGATTACGCATGATGCAGAGGTTGCAACGCGAGCGCAGCGACAAATTATCATACGGGATGGAGAAATTATCGAGGAGAAAAGGCGACCAGTAGAGGGGGAGATGCCGTGAATATTTGGGAAAGCATACGCATGGCACTCGACTCCATCTGGGCCCATAAACTACGTTCTATCCTGACTATGCTAGGAATCGTTATAGGCGTTTCCTCGGTGATTATTATTGTCGGAATTGGACAAGGTGGGAAAGAACAACTGACAGAATCCGTTACAGGCAGCGGAAATAGCATTACGATCGTTCCTAAATTTGATGAGAATGAAATGTATATACCCGATGAGTCTGTGCAGTATTTTACGCCTGCAGACTTGGAAGGGCTAAAGCGAATTCCGGAAATAAAAGAAGTCGTCTATAGTAGTATGCAAAGCGGATCCATTCAAAATAAAGATAAAACAGTAGAAGGTGCCATGGTTTTTGGTGTGAATAGTAATCGTGCATTTGATACATATGGGGCGATAGTGGACAAAGGAACCTTGTTTACCGACGCTGATTATCAGAGTGGTGGTAATGGCATTATCATTTCCCAAAATGTAGCGGAAGATCTGTTCGAGGACGAAGAACCAGTTGGAAAGATTTTGCGGGTGCACGCGCAACCGCTTCAAGTGATTGGCGTTCTGCAAAAACCGACAGGTTTACAGGGGATGTTTGACTTCCCCAATGCATATATTCCAGCTCCAACGTGGCAAAACATTTTTGGGTCACTCGATGTAAGTCAAATAGATGTCCAAGTTGAAAGTGCAGAGCAAATTCAGGTAGCGGGAGAGTCGGCGATAAGTTTATTGAATGACAACCATTCCGGCCAGCAAGAATACGAGGTACAAAATTTTGAGTCATTTACAGAAATGATTAGTAAAGTAACGGACATCATGACATTAGTCATCGGTAGCATCGGTAGTATATCCTTACTCGTTGGGGGTATCGGTGTGATGAATATTATGCTGGTATCCGTAACGGAGCGCACCCGTGAAATTGGAATTCGTAAGTCACTTGGTGCAACGAGACGAAATATCTTAATGCAATTCTTAATTGAATCTGTTACGCTAACCTCCATTGGTGGAGCAATGGGCATATTACTGGGTGCATTTGTGATCTATACGATTCGTTTACTCGGCATTTTCCCAGCTAGTGTGTCGATTTGGGTAGCTATCGGTGGTGTGCTTTTCTCCATGTTATTTGGTGTTGTATTTGGCATTTTACCAGCTAATAAAGCATCTAAGTTACATCCGATCGACTGTTTAAGATACGATTAAAGCATTCCTCCCACTTCTGTGATGAATAACGCGGTAAGGAAATAGAGATCTTAAAGATTAAGGTCTCTATTTTTCTTATATTGATGTTTATCCATCGTTGTGAATATGACGATATCATATAACGGGAATGAGGGTTTACTTTGAAGAAACAGGTCGCTGTAGTAACGGGAACCTCATCAGGTGTAGGGCTTGCTTTAAGTGAAGCACTAGCGCAATCTGGATGGAAAGTATACGCTACCATGCGCAATTTAGATAGAGGAGAAGCTGTTCGAGATTTACAAGATAAGGGATTAGATATCGAATGCTTACAACTAGACGTACAATTACAAGAATCAGTTGATCATGCAATTGCTGCGATTATGAAGCGAGAGGAAACTATCGACCTACTCGTTAACAATGCGGGTATTGGTTATATTCGCACAACTGAACAAGCGACTGAAGAAGCATATAAAAATGTATTTGATATTAATGTTTTTGGTGTCATTCGTTGTACGAAAGCAGTCTTACCGCATATGCGTGAACGAAAGCAGGGTAGAGTGGTGACAATTTCATCTATTGGTGGACTCGTGGGCCAACCATTTAATGAAATTTATTGTGCTACAAAATTTGCAGTGGAAGGGTATTTCGAAAGTTTGGCTACTTATGTCACGCCTGAATTTGGTATCGAATTTATGATTGTTGAACCAGCAGGCATTTCATCTGCATTTGCCAATCATGTAATGAAACAAGTAAGTGAATCAGGCGGTTTCTACAAAGATGAGTATGAACCATTATTAAATGCATATTTGGGAAGTAGGGAACATTTTCCACCTGAGATCATGCAAACATCTGAGCAAGTAGCAGAAGTGGTTGTAAAACAATTGTCTGCTCATCCTCTCCCTTTGAGAATGCGTACATCGGCTTGGGCAGAAGACTTTTGTCGGTATAAGACAGCATCAGATCCTACTGGCTTAATTCAAACCAAAGAAGTACAACAACTCATGCTAAGGAAGTAAGTCGTGTCTTCCCGCGACTGGAATGGGCGCATCATCAAAGCCCGACGATGGTCTACCCCTCAAATGGTGATGCTAATGGAGGCGTGGACCATCATCTTCCTTTGAGACGTTTCATAATGCTACGTAACAAAAAGAAAAGAATGATAAGTACGATAGCAGACAAAAGTAAACCTTTAAAACTGAAGGAACCTGGCATAGAATATCTTTCCTGACTATTTTTACTTTTTCAACTAAAGCTTATTCTCAACTAAGATGGTGAGTCAAGCATAAGGCCTGTTATTCGGCATTATATGCTCATTTTTCGGCACTATAAAAGGAGTGTATGGTCGTGAAATCTGCAGATTGGTTGTATCCGATTTTAGAGACACTGGATGACGGCATTCATATTATCAATTTAGATGGAAAAACCATTTTTTACAATAAGAAAGCGGCTGAATTAGATGGTTTAAGTCAGCGTGATGTACTTGGTGTTCATGTGCTTGATGCCTTTCCATCTCTAACGACAAAAACCAGTACGTTGATGAATGTGATTCAAACGGGGAAAGAGATAGAAGATCAACAGCAAACCTTTAAGAACCGTGCAGGCAAAAAAATTACAACCATAAATAAGACACTTCCCATTAAGCTTGATCAAAAAATCGTGGGTGCGATTGAATTGTCTAGAGATATTACACATGTTAAAGCGATGTCAGAACTTGTTTTAAAGCTACAAGAACAAGTCAATCGTCCAAAACATAAAAAAACGCAAGAAACACAAGCTTTTTATCGTTTTGAAGACATTATTACAAATGATCCGATACTGCTACGAGAACTAGAGCGAGCTAAGCAAGTCGCCAAGTCTACGGCTCCTGTTTTAGTGATAGGAGAAACGGGTACGGGGAAGGAGTTAGTTGTCCAAGCAATACATCAATTTTCTACGAGAAAACAAGCAGGCTTTATCGTGCAAAATTGTGCTGCTATCCCCGCTACTTTGCTAGAAGGGGTTCTTTTTGGTACAGCCAAAGGTGCATTTACAGGTGCAGAAGATCGTCCAGGTTTATTTGAATTGGCGGATGGAGGAACCTTATTCCTAGATGAAATACATGCCATGCCCATTGACCTCCAAGCGAAGTTACTACGTGTCTTAGAAGATGGAAGCATTCGGCGGGTAGGGAGCACCCAAACACGCTCGGTTAATGTGCGTGTTTTAGTAGCCACAAATCAAGATCCATTAACCAGTATTCGAGAAGGCGCACTACGAGAAGATTTATATTATCGCATTCATGTGGTAGGGATATATTTGCCCCCATTGCGTAAACGCAAACAGGACCTTATGCCCTTATGCATTCACTTTATTGAGAAGGTAAAACGAAAAACTTCATCGCATGTGACACATATGACGAAAGAGGTGTTAAATATCTTTGCTAGCTATCATTGGCCGGGCAACGTGCGTGAGTTAGAAAATGCGATTGAAGGTGCAATGTTGATCGCTGATGGAGATGCGATCGCCCTAAAGGATTTGCCAAGCTATATGCTAAACATATCTCCACATCAAATAGAAAAGCGTTCTTTGCGAGATGCTTTACTCGATTATGAATTGAAAATGATTACAGAAGCGATGGAAGCTACCCGTGGAAACGTAAAGCAAGCAGCAGAATATTTAGGAATTCCACGCCAAACTTTACAGTATAAACTGAAGAAAAAGTAGATATGCTCAAAATTTGGCAGGCTATCCTAAATGAAACACAAAATAAACCGAATTAAATGTGTTTCATGAATTGGCATTAAAATTGCTTAATTGTTAAAGTGAGAGTATGAAGGAGGTGAACGCCATTTGCAAGTGGGAGCCGAAAGTAGGATGGGGAATCCCTATGGACTACATCGCGTCGTAACGCCACAAGGTGTTCTTCCACAGCCGGCATGGAAGTTAGATGTCGAATCTGATGTGTACGAGAATGAATTGTTTATTCAAGTCACATGTTTAAATATTGATTCAGCCTCTTTTGCACAGTTAAAAGAGGAATGTAAACAGGATGAAGAACAGCTTAAAAACAGAATATTATCGATTGTTCATGAAAGAGGTAAAATGCATAACCCTGTGACAGGTTCGGGGGGCATGTTGATCGGATCGATTCAGTATGTAGGAAAGCAATTTCCCAATCAATCCTTACGTAAAAATGAAAAAGTGGCTTCATTGGTATCGCTTACCTTGACGCCACTCAAGCTAGAGGCTATTCATTCGGTGAATATGAAGACTGGGCAAATTGAAGTAACAGGTACGGCTGTATTATTTGCAAGTGGATTATATGCTGTATTACCACCAGATCTACCAGAAACTATCGCTTTGGCAGCTTTAGATGTTTGTGGAGCTCCTGCTCAAACCGCCCGCATCGTAAAACCGGACGATCGAGTCCTTCTACTGGGGGCAGGAGGGAAAGCTGGACTACTCAGCTTATATCATGCCTGGCAACGAGCTGGGAAAAACGGTCAAGTAATTGCGATGGAGTCGAATGAAGCCGTCTGTTATGAACTAGAACAGCTAGGATTGGCTCACCATGTGGTGCAAATCGATGCTACTGATCCCGTTCATGTGTACCAAAGGGTAAAAGAAATAACGGATGGTAGCATGGTGGATCTCACCATTAACTGTGTTAATGTACCCTATTCAGAATTATCATCCATCTTAGCTACACGGGATCGAGGATTGGTCTACTTTTTTAGCACTGCTGTACAGTTTACAGCAGCTTCTCTGGGGGCAGAAGGGCTGGGTAAAGATGTACAGATGGTGATTGGTAATGGTTATACTCCTGGACACGCTGACCTCGCACTCGATACATTGCGGTCCTTTAAACCTCTATATGATATTTTCTTACAACGTTATGGTGATGACCAAATTAAATAGAATGGAGAGGGTTCATGCCTATGCAAAGACATTGGACAGAAGTAGAATTATGGAAAGATGTGACGGATGAGCAATGGAATGATTGGTTGTGGCAGCTGACTAACACGATACGCACGATTGAAGATTTAAGTAAGGTAATCAATTTAACTGACTTGGAAACGGGTGGCGTGGATATCTCTGATCAAACGATTCCTCTCAATATCACTCCCTATTATGCGCTGCTCATGGATCAAAATGATCCTTCTGATCCGATTCGGATGCAATCGGTTCCGATCGCATCGGAGTTAAATCAAACGATCTATGATATGGAGGATCCCTTACTTGAAGACACGGATTCACCTGTACCTGGTCTTACGCATCGCTATCCAGACCGTGTTTTGTTTTTAATCACCAATCAGTGTTCGATGTATTGTCGCTATTGCACACGTAGACGTTTTTCGGGTCAGGTAGGCATGGGCGTTCCTAAAAAACAAATGGATGCGTGTATTGATTATATTCGCAATCATCCACAAATTCGCGATGTATTATTATCAGGTGGAGACGGATTACTTGTAAATGATCGCATCGTAGAGTATTTAATGAAAGAATTGAGTAGCATTCCGCATGTAGAAATTGTACGGATTGGTACAAGAGCACCGGTTGTATTTCCACAACGTATTACAGAAAATTTGTGCAATATTTTAAAAAAGTATCATCCGGTATGGATTAACACACATTTTAATCATCCTAAAGAGTTAACACCTGAAGCACGTAAAGCTTGTCATATGCTAGCAGATGCGGGTGTACCACTTGGAAATCAATCCGTTATATTGGCCGGAGTAAATGACTGTCCACACACAATGAAGAAGCTGATGCATGAGTTAGTGATGACGCGAGTTAGACCTTACTACATTTATCAGTGTGACTTATCCGAAGGAATTGGTCACTTTCGAGCGCCCGTATCAAAAGGAATTGAGATTATTGAGTACTTGCGCGGTCATACTTCGGGCTATGCGATTCCAACCTTTGTTGTGGACGCGCCAGGAGGTGGCGGTAAGATACCGCTTAATCCCAATTACTTGATTTCACAAAGCTCATCTAAAACCATTTTACGCAATTTTGAAGGGGTTATCACGAGCTATCCAGAGCCACAAAACTATAAAGAACATGAAGCAAGTACTTGTGAATATTGCCAAAAAGCAGGGGACCAAGTTGGTGTAGCTGCGTTGATGAGTGATGAGCGGATCAATTTAGAACCTAAACAGTTATCACGCGAAGATCGTCGTGCTGCTGTTGAAACAGCGGCTTCACTTGAAAAACAACAATGAGTAAAGAGAAACAAACTCCCTACCACACGCTAGCTGTGGTAGGGCTTTCTAAAAATGCTGGAAAAACAACGGTTCTAAATGGTTTAATTCAGCAATACGCACGCGTAGCTTCACTAGGTATTCTCAGTATTGGCGTCGATGGCGAAGCTGTTGATGCATGGAGCGCTCGTCCCAAACCTGCCATTCAAGTACCAGCGGGAACTTTTGTTGCCACAACAGGTGTTCACTATGAACAACTTCCGGGTAACTGGGAAATATTAAAAAATACACGTGTTTCATCGTCCCTTGGCAGTGTGTTTATTGCACGAGCACTCTGTACTACGAAGGTGAAGCTCGATGGCGTGCAAAGAAAGGAAAGTATACGCCAAGTCATTCAAATGATGAAGTCTCTAGGTGTTCATCGCATTTTGATTGATGGTGCCTATGATCGGATGGCAGCAGCATGCACAACAGTAGCGGATGGAATGATCGTTGTGATCGGAGCCAGTTTGGCTCGTTCCCTGCAAACGGTTTTAAAAAAATGGCAAGAATGGAGCCATCTCTTTCAGTTGCCACGATATGAAGATAAATGGGCAACGCGCTTTCAAACTCCAGAAAATCA
Organism: Polycladospora coralii; assembly: GCF_014773435.2. Taxonomy (GTDB): domain Bacteria; phylum Bacillota; class Bacilli; order Thermoactinomycetales; family Thermoactinomycetaceae; genus Polycladospora; species Polycladospora coralii. The sequence continues at coordinate 110,794 of NZ_JACXAG020000003.1, forward strand.
GCAATCACTCTGGATTGTACAAAATAATCAAGCTGTCTCCCTACCTTTTTCGTCTGTGTTGCAAGTATCCGCATCAGAAGAATCTGTTTTACTCAATAGTTCTACACTTTTTCTACCAGGGGCCCTTACCAATCAGACACTCCGCTTGTTTATCAGGCAGAAAGCAGGGATTACCATTGTGGTACGGGATGCGACCCATCTATTTATCACCCTTGAAATCTTGCGTCAGTTTTATCAAATAGGTGGAAAGCTGATGGTGTTAGCACGGATTCCCATACTGGGGATTGCGATTAACCCAACTTCACCAGATGGATATGGATTTGACGCGCGTGAGATGAAACACAAAGTGAAAGCGATGAGTGGCTCGATCCCGGTTTGGGATTGGGTACATGATATCGAACAGGAGGTGGATTCTGATTCGTGTTCATAGATGAAAGAACGAGGGAAAGTTTACTTTGGGACAAATTGATGACCAATCTTAACCCCTACTCCCCTATAGGGGAGAAGTTAAAGCAGATGTTAAAACCGTTTCATGTCGTGGACAAAGAGAAATGGATGCAGGTATTAGATGAGCAGGAATGCATGGCACAAGAATTACAAAGGAGAAGAGAGCGGCTGTCTTCCCTGAAGAATATCTTGATTCATATCCCAGAATTGGAGCAAATATTAAATAAATTGACGAAACAGCAAAGGTTATCTTTAACTGATCTTTTTCAATTAAAACAATTTCTTTACCACATAGCGGATTGGATCCATTGGATGGAGCAAACTGAATTTACAGAAACTTTTTATTTATCCCAGACAGAGCGAAAACTTTGTAGAAGTTTACTGAAGGAGTTAAACCCGACGTTACCGTTGCGAGCTTCTTTTCATTTAGAAGATGGATTTGATCCTACCTTAAAAAAATTACGAGACCGACTTAAAGAAAGCGAGAAGATGTTGAACGATCTGCGTCATCAAAGGGTAGTGTATATTGAAAAAACTTACCTGGTGAAGAGAAATCGTCTAGGTGAATGGGTAGTAAAAAAGGGATCACAAGTTGAACAACAACTCGAACAAGAACCTACTTGTAGAAAAATTCGAGAAACGATTTATGATGCACTGTATGAATTAGATGATAGGCAGTTGGATAACGAACGATGGACAGCTTGTCAGGACTTAACAAAACAGATTCAGGAATGTGAAGCAGAAGTTTGTCATGCTTTAAGTAAGCAATTCGCTTTATATGTCAAACCTTTGCAAAAATGGCAGAATCAGATTGCTCATTTTGATTTACAGTGGGCAAAAGTTCGCCTGGCGCACAGCTATCAAGGGGTGAAGCCGGTCTATGATCCTACTTGCTTTGTGATAAAGCAAGGCGTTCATCCTGTAATGACGCAAAACCACGCATTTACGCCTATCGATATTACGATCGTAAAAGGGATGACAGTCATTGTAGGGCCCAATATGGGAGGGAAAACGGTTGCGCTAAGAACAATCGGGTTAATGGCCTTACTTGCCCAAATGGGGTTCTTTGTACCCGCTAAGACTTGCAAAGTCCCTTTGTTTCAATGGATAACCAGTCTAATCGGTGACTATCAAGAAGTAGATGTGGGGCTTAGTAGTTTTGGTGGTGAAATGGTGCGTTTGTCGGACGGATTAAAACGAAAAGAGGAGGGTTTATTATTACTAGATGAGATTGGACGCGGTACCAACCCGGTAGAAGGTTCGGCACTTGCGGTGTCCATATCGCATTATTTGGCCACACATACAGCGTGGGCGGTACACGTTACGCACTACTCAGCGGTAATTAAATTAGAAAATATTCGGAAATATCAAGTAGTTGGTTTGCGCCGCTTTGATCGTGCGACACATGAGTCTTTTGGAGATATTATAAAGCGACATATGGATTATCGCATTTTACCCTTACAAGCCGGGGACCAAATTCCGCATCAGGCTATTATGGTGGCAGAACAATTGGGGTTACCGACTCCAATCACAGCTATGGCTAGACGGCTCATGTGTAAACAAAGAGAGGAGGAGTAGGATGAACCCTAAACTATTATTAGATCAGGCACAGATTGACCGAGCGCGCGAAGCAGCAAGTCAGATTGCTCACGGGGTAGATAGCTACATCAAAAATCGATCTACGATAGCGGTGGAAAGAACGGTGTTACGTTTATTGGGGATAGATGGCGTAGATGCAGAATATGTACCGCTACCCAATGTTGTCGTAGAGCATTTACTTGAACAAAATGTGCTCGATATTGGCGTAACGAAATGGATGATCAATGCGGTTGTGCAACTGAAGCTTACACCACAAGAAGTAGCTGAACGTGTGGCTAACGGATCATTCCGCTTGACCGATCTACCGTGGATTGATGAAAACCAATTAATCGCGGAAGGAGAAAAATGGGCCAGAACGAGCTTAGATCATATTCAAAACGTACGGCAAAAGCGGACAGCGTTGATCAGGCGATTGGGAGAGGGGAAAGCACCTCAATTGTATGTCATTGTTGCAACTGGAGATATTTATGAAGATGCCATTCAGGGAAAATCGGCAGCACGTCAGGGTGCTGATATCGTGGCGGTCATACGAAGTACAGGACAGAGCTTAATTGATTATGTTCCCTATGGGGCAACACGTGAAGGGTTTGGGGGAACGTATGCCACACAAGAAAATTTTCGCATTATGCGACAAGCATTGGATGAAGTAGGCGAAGAAGTGGGACGTTATATCCACTTGTGCAACTACTGCTCTGGATTATGTATGCCAGAAATTGCGGCAATGGGTGCACTAGAGCGATTAGATATGATGTTAAATGACGCTTTATATGGCATCTTATTTCGCGATATTAATATGCAGAGAACATTGATCGATCAATCCTTTTCCCGAATGATTAATAGTTACGCTGGTATCGTAATAAACACAGGGGAAGATAATTATTTAACGACAGCAGATGCAGTAGAAGCAGCACATACCGTACTCGCCTCTCAATTTATTAATGAGCAACTGGCACTACTTTCAGGGCTCCCTCCTCGCCAGATGGGACTTGGGCATGCCTTTGAGATCAATCCGAATTTAGAGAATGGGTTTTTAATGGAGTTAGCGCAAGCACAAATGTCCAGACAAATATTTCCAGAAGCGCCACTAAAATATATGCCTCCTACAAAACATATGACAGGCAATATCTTCAAAGGACATATCCAAGATGCACTGTTTAATATGGTAAGTATCATAACGGGGCAAGGGATTCAGCTATTAGGTATGATGACAGAAGCGATGCATACGCCACACATCCAAGATCGGCAATTAGCCGTCGAGAATGCAAAGTACATCTTTAATAATGTACGTAATTTAAGCGATGAGATCACCTTTAAGCAAGATGGACTTATTGAAAAACGTGCGCAAGATGTATTAGCTAAAGCTGTAGAGATGCTAGAAGAAGTAAAAGAAATTGGTCTCTTTCAAACATTAGAACGCGGGATGCTGGCGGATGTGAAACGCGCTCTAACGGGTGGTAAAGGGCTACATGGCGTATTTGTAAAAAATGCCTATTATTTTAATCCGTTAGAAGATGCTTTAAGAGAGCGTCTCGGATTAAAAAGAAGGGGGGATTCGTCATGAGTATTGATTTGAGTCGAGTAAAGCCATATGGAGATACGCTTAATGATGGAGCGATACAGTTTAGTTTCTCACTTCCTGTGCCCAGTGGTGATGAAGCAAAAGAAGCGGCTAAACAATTGACGGCGCAAATGGGAATTGTGGAACCGCAAGTGTATCACATGAAAGATTTAGGTGAGGGTTATACTTTTTTTATCGTATATGGGAAGTGTGAGCATACAGTTGATTTCTCCAATATTCGCGTTCCTAAAGTAGAGAGTAGTGTGATGAATTTCTATGAAATTAATGCATTTATTCGAGAAAAAATTGGGCGTAAACTCGTTGTTCTCGGTGCTTGTACGGGTACAGATGCACATACAGTTGGCATTGATGCGATTATGAATATGAAGGGGTACAATTTTGAATACGGCTTAGAGCGCTATCCTGAGATCGATGCGTATAACTTAGGCTCTCAAGTGGAAAATGAAACGATGGTAGCTAAAGCGATCGAAATGGATGCAGATGTTTTGTTAGTCTCACAAGTGGTCACACAAAAAGGGGTTCATATTACGAATTTAACCGAGCTAGTAGAGATCGTGGAAGCAGAGGGGATACGTGAACGACTCATCCTAATATGTGGTGGCCCGCGTATTAATCACGAGTTAGCACTGGAATTAGGTTATGATGCCGGTTTTGGACCCGGCACACTTGCACCGGGTGTCGCCTCCTATTTCGTAGAAGAGATTTATAAGCGGATACAACAACAAAAATGAGACAGCCTTCATTATTGAGAAGGCTGTCTCATTTTTAGCTATGGGTATATTTTGCTTCAATTTGTTCAGGTAGCTCATAATTCGTAAATACTTCTTTCACGCGCACCATATAGAAAGAGGGAAATTCGCGTTCATTAATATATGAAATATCAATTAATCCTTTGTCCATCAGCGCTTCCATAGAGCGCTCTACGAGAGAGTAGGCATAATCCAGAATCTTAGATAAACGATAATTAGAAGTAATGAGGACGCCTTTTGTTAAGTGAATATCAAACTGATCGTCAACTGTCGCATGATCAGTTGCCAATCGACATAACTCATAGTAGAGAAAACGTTCTGCTGGTGGTAAATTCTCTACTACTGAATAGGGAACTTGTATATTGTGCGGACGTTGCATGTCGTTCATTCACCTCCCTCACATCTAGTTAATCGACTATTTCTATTATCAATGATATGGATGTAGAAAACCATCTTTTTATTCAGGCAATCCTTGGTTAATCCATTTTTAAAAGAGCAGGGGCCTTTGGTAAGGATCGATAGCTCACATATCTCTAATTGTAATCTATATATAATAACATTATGATGGAGTATGTGGGGAAGAGGCGAAAAGTGGTAAAAACAGCCTGTCACAAACATGCAAAAAATGAATGAATGGCCACTCAGTTTATGTTACAATAAATTGCAATGAATATCGAACACCACTTGGGTCATTTTGAAATATAGGAAAGGGGAGAGAAAAATGTCAGTTTTAGAAATCATTAACCTACTATTATTTCTAGGAATTGCTGCATATGCGTTATATCTCTTTGGTAATGTCATTTATAAGCGTTATATGTATGTAAGACTAGGGAAGCCATATGACTTTAATATGGACTTAAAGAAAGCGATATCAGAAGTACTCGTTAACGTATTTGGGCAGAAGAAACTCTTAAAAGATAAAAAAAGCGGGATCATGCATTTTATCATGTTCTACGGTTTTATCATCATTCAATTTGGTGCGATTGATCTATTTATTAAAGGGCTATCGCCTGGCAATCACTTGCCTGTCCCTGCTTATCCATTTTTCTTATTTATGCAAGAGATTGTGACGACACTTGTATTACTTGCTACTTTGTATGCGTTTTACCGTCGTTATGTGGAGAAGTTAGCACGATTAAAAAGAGGGTTTAAATCCGGACTTGTCATTATTTTCCTATCTGTGCTAATGACTTCTATTCTATTTTCTGCGGTGTTTGAGAAGATTATGTATGATGAGCCACTTACTTGGTACACCCCTGTGTCCTCTTTACTGGCGATGCCATTTATGGGATGGATGAGTGTTGGAGCAGCGACAGTCCTCTTTTATATTTTTTGGTGGATCCATGCTATCGACTTGTTTACGTTTATGGTATATGTACCACAATCAAAACACTTCCATTTATTGGTGGCTCCGCTTAACGTTTTTGTGAAGCGTCAACAACCACCAGCTAAATTGTCAGCGATTGACTTTGAGGATGAATCCCTTGAAGAGTACGGTGTGGGTAAGATTGAAGATTTTAACCAAAAGCAGTTGATCGACCTTTACGCTTGTGTGGAATGTGGTCGTTGTACGAATGTGTGTCCAGCGGCTGGTACAGGTAAGCTGTTATCACCGATGGACTTAATTGTAAAAATGCGAGATCACTTAACGGCAAAGGGTGCAGCCATCACATCTAAATCACCTTGGGTGCCTAACTTTGCATTTGCTGGTGCCAATGAAGCATCTGTGAGTGCACAGATTACCAAGGAAGAGGATGGTACTGTAAACTATCCGATTCAATTGATTGGTGAAGTCATTACAGAACAAGAATTATGGGCTTGTACGACTTGTCGTAACTGTGAAGATCAGTGTCCAGTAATGAACGAACACGTAGACAAAATTATTGATATGCGTCGTTATTTGGTGATGACAGAAGGTAAAATGAATGGTGAGGCTTCTCGTACCTTCTCCAACATCGAACGCCAAGGGAATCCTTGGGGAATTAGTCGAAAAGATCGTGACAAATGGAAAGATGGTTTCGATGGTCATGCTCCGACTGTAAAAGAAGAGAAAGAGTTTGAGTACTTATTCTTCGTGGGATCGATGGGTTCTTATGATAATCGAAGTCAAAAGATTACTCGTACACTTGTAAACTTGTTGAACCATGCAGGTGTGAAATTTGCGATCCTAGGAAATAAAGAGAAAAACTCTGGCGATACACCGCGTCGGATGGGGAATGAATTCTTATTCCAACAATTGGCGATGGATAATATTTCGCTATTTGAAAAGCATGATGTGAAGAAAATTATTACCATCGATCCACATGCTTATAATGTCTTGAAAAATGAGTATCCTGAACTTGGTTTAGATAAAGATGTGGAAGTATATCATCATACACAAGTGTTGGCTGAGCTTGTCCGTGAAGGCCGCTTGAAACCAACAAAAGAGGTAAAAGAGCGAATTACGTACCATGATTCGTGCTACCTAGGTCGATATAATGGTGAGTATGATTCACCTCGTTATATCTTGCAACAAATTCCTGGTGTGGAAGTAGTCGAGATGGAACGAAATCGTGAAAATGGCATGTGTTGTGGTGCCGGTGGCGGTATGATGTGGATGGAAGAAACAGAAGGTGTACGTGTAAACGTAACGCGTACAGAGCAAGCGCTTGAAGTAAACCCAACGATGATTGGTAGCGGTTGTCCATACTGCTTAACGATGTTATCAGATGGTACGAAAGCGAAAGAAGTAGAAGATCGTGTGCAAACACTTGATGTTGTTGAGATTCTCGCACTTTCAATTGATTTGGAAGAAAAAATTGAAGTGGCTGACGGTGTACATTAATCGGTAATGAAAAACCTGCTATTGTTTAAATAATAGCAGGTTTTTTTATAAACAAAAAAGCGGGCATAAAACCATGATTTCGACATATAGATAGGATGTATAGTGAAAGAGGCAGTTCCCCTTAGCTTGGTGAACCCCCTTTATCAATTCCAGATTTCTCTTCTGATTGACTTGCTTTTCCATTTCTCGCGCGCTTGATCCCTTTTTAATGATTGCGGATGTTGTTTTGGGTTAGTCTATGTATAGGTATGATGGTTTGATTAAAATGATAAATAAAGTATGGTTCGGGGGGAACCTGTATGACCAAAAAATCTTTATTGGGGTGTATGGTCTCAGTAATGGTCCTTTCTTATAGCGCGATGGCACATGCTGATAATGCAAATGTTTTGAAGCTCGAAGTAGGTCAATACTACGATCAAAGTAAGCCATTTCAAGCCGATAAAGGAACATTAGAAATTACGATTGAGAATGAAGGGCCAGATGTGGCTTATTACTATGTGTTTGAGTACTGTGACTACTTGGAGTGTCCAGTGGTTACATGGGGCGATGTGGAGCAAGGAGAAAAGAAGTTAGACTCGTTTCAGGTCTTATCTGGAAAGTATATTTTTAAAATTGAGTCTCCAGAGGGAAATACAAATGCACGTGCATTTGTACGTCAACAATAGAAGGTCACATGGAAAGCCTCTACGATGCCGTAGAGGCTTTCCATGTGGAATCATTCCTTTCACTATTGTCTAAATTGTTGCATTCAGTTACTCTTAAATATGAAGGCGTTTACATGTTGGAGAATCTCGAACGAACGCTCGATAGAGCGAGAATAGGCGGAGGTGCTACAGATGACTAAAACGGTGATATTAGGTGGAGCACGTACACCAGTGGGGAAACTGGGGGGTGCGCTAAAAGATGTATCGGCAGTGAAATTAGGAGGGACTGCGATTCGAGCAGCACTCAATCGTGTGGGTATTGAAGATGATCAAGTAGACGAAGTGATTATGGGCATGGTACTGAGTGGTGGGGCAGGTCAAATTCCATCGCGTCAAGCTGCACGTCATGCTGGTCTGCCTTGGGAAGTACAGACTGAAACGATCAACAAAGTATGTGCTTCTGGAATGCGTAGTATTACCTTGGGAGATCAAATCATCCGTGCTGGCGATTCTGATGTAATTGTAGCAGGTGGGATGGAAAGTATGAGTCAAGCACCCTATGTGTTGCCGTCCGCTCGTTTTGGTCAACGGATGGGTGATGGTAAAATGGTTGACTTAATGATTCATGATGGTTTGTGGTGTGCTTTTCAAGATGTACACATGATCGTACATGGCAGTAACAGTGCCGCACAACAAGAGATCACACGCGAGCAACAAGACGAGTGGGCATATCGTAGTCACCAGCGTGGTGTGGAAGCAAGTGAAGCAGGAAAGTTTGATGATGAAATTACACCTGTAACCATTCAGACACGTAAAGGTGAAGTGGTTGTAAGTAAAGATGAATCGGTAAGACCCGAAACAACGGTTGAAAAATTATCTACCTTAAAGCCTGCTTTTGTTAAAGAGGGTTCGATCACAGCCGGAAATGCACCAGGTGTAAATGATGGTGCAGCAGCGATGGTGATTGCTTCAGCCACTAAAGCAGAGGAACTAGGGATACAACCACTCGCTCATATACTAGGGCATGCGGCTGTCGGAATGGAAGCGAAAGATTTTCCGATTACACCAGCATATGCCATTCAGAAGCTACTAAAAAAGCAAAACTTAACCGTTGATGATATTGATTTGTTTGAAATTAATGAAGCATTTGCAGCTGTATCACTTGCCAGTGCTAAGATTGTGGGCATTGACCTAGATAAAGTAAATGTAAATGGTGGTGCCGTAGCCTTTGGACATCCGATTGGTGCAAGTGGCACACGGATTGTACTTACACTGGTACAAGAACTAAAACGTCGTGGCGGTGGATTAGGTATCGCAGCAATTTGTAGTGGAGCAGGTCAAGGCGATGCGATTCTCGTTCGCGTTGATTCATGATCGGAGGAAAGAAAATGAGTATACAAAATGTGAGTGTAATTGGTGCAGGTCAAATGGGGAGTGGCATCGCACAAGTTTGTGCGCAGGCGGGCTTTCAGGTTGTGCTACATGATATAGAAGAGCCCTATGTACAAAAAGGATTACAAGCGATTACACGTAACCTAGCCCGAAATGTAGAAAAGGGAAGACTGACAGAAGAAGATAAAACCGATATCCTGTCACGAATCACGACTACCACCCAACTGGAAACAGCAGGTCAACAAGCAGATATTGTAATTGAAGCGATCCTCGAAAAGATGGAAGCGAAAGAATCCGTATTTAGCCAATTGGATCAGATCTGCCCAGCGCATACGATTTTAGCTAGTAACACTTCATCGCTTCCGATTACAGAGATTGCTGCCGTGACCAATCGAGCGGAACAAGTAATTGGCATGCATTTTATGAATCCGGTGCCTGTCATGAAGTTGGTAGAAATCATTCGTGGTTTAGCTACCTCGGATGAAGTGTTTGCCCAAGTGAAAGATATGGCTGAGCAACTACAAAAAACAGCAGTAGAAGTAAACGATTTCCCAGGATTTGTTTCCAACCGAATATTAATGCCAATGATTAATGAAGCGATTTATACGGTATATGAAGGAGTAGCAACTCCTGCAGCGATTGATGATGTGATGAAGTTAGGCATGAATCACCCAATGGGCCCGCTAACCCTTGCTGACTTCATTGGATTAGATACCTGTCTCTCCATTATGGAAACTTTATATGAAGGATTTGGTGATTCCAAATATCGTCCATGCCCACTACTACGCAAATATGTGAAGGCTGGATGGCTTGGCAAAAAAAGCGGACGTGGCTTTTATCAGTATACGTAAAGGTGTGGAGAAGGCATGAAGTTTATATTTACTGAAGAACAAGAAATGATGCGGCGGATGGTTCGCGAGTTTGCACAAGCGGAAATTACACCACTTATTAAAAGCATGGAAGAAGAAGATCGCTTTCCGCTAGAAATAATAAGCAAAATGGGAAAATTAGGTCTTATGGGGATTCCCATTCCTGAACAATGGGGTGGATCAGGTGCAGACTTTACATCCTATATTATCGCGTTGGAGGAGATTGCTAAAGTAAGCGCGACGGTATGTGTGATTCTGTCTGTACATACCTCAGTCGGAACCATGCCTATTTTAAAATATGGCACAGAAGAGCAAAAGAAAAAATACATTCCGAAGCTTGCACAAGGGGAATATCTCGGTGCATTTGCCTTAACAGAGCCACGTGCAGGGTCAGATGCTTCTACCATACGCACACGTGCAAAGCGTGTAGGGGATAAGTATATCTTAAACGGTAGTAAAATCTTTATTACCAATGCGGGTGTGGCAGATACGTATATCGTCTTTACTGTGACTGATCCAGATAAAGGTCCCAAAGGGATGACCGCATTCATCGTCGATAAAGATACGCCTGGCTTTCATGTGGGTAAAAAAGAGCAGAAGATGGGATTACATGGCTCCAACACTTGTGAATTAATCTTTGAAGCGGCGGAAGTTCCGACTGCGAATCGTCTAGGCGAAGAAGGACAAGGCTATGAGATTGCGCTATCTAATCTGGCTGGTGGACGTATTGGCATTGCTGCCCAAGGGTTAGGCATTGCGGAAGCCGCCTTAGCACATTCCGTTCAATATGCAAAAGAGCGGATCCAATTTGGGAAGCCCATTAGCAAGCAACAAGGGATTGCCTTTAAATTGGCTGATATGGCGACCGAGATAGAGGCTGCTAAGCTTCTTATATATCGCGCTACCACGCTGCGAGATCAGGGCTCAGATTGTAAGATGGAATCTTCTATGGCTAAAATGTTTGCCACAGATTTGGCTATGAAAGCGACTACTGAAGCGATTCAAGTATTTGGTGGCTATGGCTATACCAAAGAATATCCGGTTGAGCGCTTGTTCCGCGATGCTAAAGTGACGCAAATCTACGAAGGTACAAATGAAATTCAGCGTATTGTCATAGGGAATGCACTATTGAAAATGGGATAAGGAGAGGCAAACAATGCAATTTAAACTGAGCGAAGAACATGAAATGATGCGTAAAATGGTACGTGAATTTGCACTTAAAGAGGTAGAACCTACCGCTGCCGAACGTGATGAGGAAGAAAGATTTGATCGTTCTATCTTTGATAAGCTAGGTGAGCTGGGTATAGCAGGTATTCCATGGGAAGAAGAAGTTGGCGGGGTAGGCTCTGACTTTCTCAGTTATGTCATCGCAGTCGAGGAGCTATCACGTGTATGTGGGTCTACTGGTGTTACTTTATCTGCACATCTATCACTCGCCAGTTGGCCCATTTGGAAATTTGGTAACAAAGAGCAGAAAGAAAAGTTTTTACGTCCACTGGCCGAGGGAAAAAAACTAGGGGCTTATGGACTAACCGAATCTGGCTCTGGTTCTGATGCGGCCGGAATGAAGACGACGGCTGTCCGTGATGGAGATGATTACATCTTAAATGGAAGCAAGATCTTCATTACCAATGCGGGTGATGCTGAAATTTATGTCGTATTTGCGGTAACTGATCCAGCCTTAAAACATAAAGGTGTTACTGCGTTTATCGTGGAAAAAGGAACACCTGGTTTTTCGTTCGGTAAGAAAGAAAAGAAATTAGGAATCCGTTCTTCTCCAACTTTAGAAATCTTATTCGATCAATGCCGAATTCCTGCTAGTCAGCGTTTAGGGGAAGAGGGACAAGGATTTAAAATCGCGATGATGACATTAGATGGCGGGCGCAATGGAATCGCTGCACAAGCAGTAGGAATTGCACAAGGTGCTCTAGATGCTGCGCTTGCGTATGCAAAAGAACGGAATCAATTTGGTAAGTCAATTGCTAAACAACAAGCCATTCAATTTAAACTGGCAGATATGGCAACACAAATTGAAGCAGCTCGCCTGCTCACTTACCAAGCAGCTTGGCTAGAAAGTGAACAGCTTCCCTATGCCAAAGCATCTGCTATGGCAAAACTATATGCCGGTGATATTGCCATGCAAGTGACGACTGAAGCCGTACAGATCTTTGGTGGTTATGGATATACGCGTGAATATCCAGTTGAACGCATGATGCGAGACGCAAAAATTACACAAATTTATGAAGGAACTAATGAAATTCAACGTGTAGTCATTGCCAATTACTTGGTAAAAGAATAGATGGGGTTGTGCTGGGTCAATGACCCAGCATGTTACTTCAATGAAGGAATGAATTGGAGGAATTTACGTTATGGATGAATGGCTTCAATCGGTCCGGCATAAACACAAGCGTACGATTGCACGCTTTATTACCCAAGTTGAAAATGGAGAAACGGAACGAATGGAGCGTCTTAAGCAATTATACCCGTACTTGGGTCATGCGCATTTGATCGGCTTTACAGGTCCACCGGGTTCAGGAAAAAGCACACTGGTTGATAGCTTCATTCAACACCTGCGGCAACAAAACTACACAGTAGCTGTGATTGCAGTTGATCCAACGAGTCCCTTTACAGGGGGAGCGATACTAGGTGACCGTGTGCGGATGACAAGGCATGCTTTAGACGAAGGTGTGTTTATCAGAAGCATGGGAAGCCGTGGCAGTCTAGGTGGCTTATCGCGTGCTACAAAAGAAGCGGTACACATACTCGATGCAGCCGGTTTTGATGTCGTACTTATTGAAACAGTGGGGGTAGGTCAGGCTGAACTTGATATTATGCATATCGCCGATACCGTCGCTCTCGTACTAAATCCTGGTGATGGTGATGCTGTACAAGTATTTAAAGCTGGAATTATGGAAATTGCTGATTTATTCATTGTAAATAAAGCAGATCTCCCTGGAACGAAACGGCTCGTTTCAGATATAGAGGAACTACTCCACTTAATTGAAAAAGCGGGAGAATGGCTGCCACCTATTGTAGAGACTGTCGGAAATCGTGAAAACGGCATTCCAGTATTATGGGACAAAGTGCAAGCACATAAACGTTTTCTAAGGCAGAGAGGCAGTTGGGAAAAAAAACGATCAGCACGTAGAGGGCTTGAAGTGAAAGAAATCATGGAAGAACACATTCAAACCTTATTACAAGAGATTTGTGAAACACCAGCGTATCAGGCAGAATTACAACATATGCTCTCCAATCAACAAGATCCACATCAATTTGCCCAAAAATGGTTTAAAACATTGCTGAAAAAGGCTTATGAGAGTGGGAGGTGATGGAGATTGATACAAGATCCGGAAATGGTACCTTCTATGATAAAAGATCAAAAACTGGTTCAACAACGTAGAAAACAAATTATTGATGGAGCGGTGCGGTTATTTGTAAAAAAGGGCTTTCATAAGACAACCACACGTGAAATCGCGAGTGAAAGTGGTTTGTCGATCGGTACCATGTATGAGTATATTCAAAGTAAGGAAGATGTGCTTTACCTTGTATGTAAGGATATTCATCACGTTTTAGAAAAAAAAATTCGTCAATCATGGTCGAATGAAAAAAATGGGATTGAAGCATTGCGTAAAAGTATCATGCAACTTTTTTTACTTGTCGATGAAATGCGTGCTCCCATTCTATTCATTTATCAAGAGACAAAATCTTTACCCCCTGCTTATAAGAAACTGGTGTTACAAAAAGAGGCAGAGATAACAGAGATTTTTGCCCAGATTTTACAGAGTGGTGTGAAAGATGGGACAATTGAGATGGATCCCCAATATATCAAACTGATGGCGCATCAGATCATGGTGGTAGGTCAGATGTGGACATTTCGTTCATGGGCGATAGGTGGGGATTACACCATTCAAGAGTTTGCCCGATGGCAAAGCGATCAGATCATTCATCAACTACGTAAAAGGAGAGACTAATATGCCGAAACATGCTATTCGCTTTGTGACAGCAGCAAGTCTTTTTGATGGACATGATGCATCCATTAACTTATTTAGAAGATTATTGCAAGCCAGTGGTGTTGAAGTGATTCATTTGGGCCATAATCGCTCTGTCGACGAAATTGTGGAAGCCGCAATTCAAGAAGATGTACAAGGAATTGCAATTTCTTCCTATCAAGGTGGACATGTAGAATATTTCAAATATATGATCGATTTACTGCGAGAAAAAGACGCTTCCCATATTCAGGTATTTGGTGGGGGTGGAGGCGTTATTATTCCGCGTGAAATAAAAGAACTAGAAGATTATGGTGTAAATAAGGTCTTTTCTCCGCAAGATGGTCGCAACTTCGGGTTAGAGGGCATTATTGCTTACATGGTTGAGCAGACCGATTTTAAACTTGAACTTGATCCCACGTCATTGATAACCCGTGTTGAAGCAGGAGATATACAAGCGATTGGTCAAATGCTTACTTATGTCGAAGAGCATTATGAGGAGGATATGCTTTCCTTAATTGAAACGACTACAGATAAAAAAATTCCTGTGATTGGGATAACGGGTACAGGAGGATCGGGAAAAAGCTCCCTTACAGATGAACTGATTCGACGTTTTTTGTATCAATTTCCAGATAAGAAGTTAGCGATCTTATCCATTGATCCTTCTAAGCAAAAAACAGGAGGCGCCTTACTCGGTGATCGCATTCGGATGAATGCTGTACATCATCCCCATGTTTTTCTTAGAAGTTTAGCTACGCGTCGTACACGCACAGAGTTAAGTGCTGCCATTCGTGAATCGATTGCAATTATGAAAAAAGCAAATTTTGATGTCATATTCGTGGAAACAAGTGGGATTGGACAAGGTAATGCAGATGTGGTAGAAATAAGCGATTTATCCATCTATGTCATGACCGCTGAATTTGGTGCTCCGTCACAATTGGAGAAAATCGAAATGCTTGATTATGCAGACTTAATTGCGATTAATAAATTTGATCGCAGAGGTTCTGAAGATGCGCTACGTGATGTAAAAAAGCAATATCGTCGCAATCATAATCGGTTTGAAGATCCAGATGATCAGATACCTGTTTATGGTACGATGGCTAGTCGTTTTAACGATAGTGGGATGAACCAATTTTTTCATGCATTGCTGGATAGAATCAGCAGAAGTGGTGGAGAGGGATGGCGTACAGAACAAAGCATAATAGATAGTAATGCGCATTCTGAGCCGATTATTCCACCGGATCGGACCCATTACCTCAGGGATATTTCCGGTGTTGTGCGACGTTATCACCACGAAGTAGAGCAACAAGCGCAAGTTGCTACCAACCTCTATCAAGTAAAAGGTACGATTGCTTTACTTGATCAAAATAAAGACGGAGGTAGCGCGAAAAAGGAGCTTGCTCAACTCCAAGAAAAACTAGAAACAAAATTATTACCGACATACAAACAAATGATTGATAATTGGAAAAAGACAAAAGAGTTGTATCAAAAAGAGACATATGTCGTACGCATCCGAGATCGAGAAATAAAGACACCGCTTTTCACCGAAACCTTATCCGGAACGCGTATTCCCAAAGTAGCATTGCCTAAGGTGCAAGATTGGGGAGAGCTACTCGTCTGGATGTGTAAAGAAAATTTACCGGGGCATTTTCCCTATACTGCAGGTGTATTTCCGTTCAAGCGAGCCGATGAAGATCCTAAACGGCAATTTGCTGGTGAGGGTACCCCGGATCGAACCAATAAACGCTTCCATTATCTGTCCAAAAACGATACCGCTAAGCGGTTATCGACGGCATTTGATAGTGTGACATTATATGGCGAAGATCCGCATGAACGACCTGATATATATGGTAAAGTTGGGGAATCAGGTGTTAACATTTGTACGATTGAAGATATGAAGAAATTATTTGCAGGATTTGACTTGTGTGCGCCGAATACAAGTGTGTCGATGACGATTAATGGACCAGCGCCTATAATATTGGCCATGTATTTTAATGCTGCGATCGATCAGCAAATGGATCATTTTATTGAAGAACAAAAGCGGAAACCGAGTGAGGAGGAAGCGCTATCTATCCGTGAGCGGACCTTACAAACTGTGCGTGGTACCGTACAAGCAGATATTTTAAAGGAAGATCAAGGACAAAACACATGTATCTTTTCAACTGAGTTTGCGCTAAAAATGATGGGAGATATGCAACAATATTTTATTGACCATCGTATTCGCAATTATTACTCTGTTAGTATTAGTGGTTACCATATCGCAGAAGCGGGTGCGAATCCCATATCACAATTAGCGTTTACCATGGCTAATGCGTTTACTTACGTGGAGTATTATATGAGTCGTGGGATGGACATTGACAAATTTGCTCCTAACCTTTCATTCTTTTTTAGCAATGGTTTGGATAGTGAATATACCGTCATCGGAAGAGTAGCTCGCCGTATCTGGGCGATTGTGATGCGCCACCTATATCATGCCAATGAACGGAGTCAAAAATTAAAGTATCATATTCAAACATCGGGACGCTCGCTTCATGCACAGGAGATTGATTTTAACGATATCCGAACGACATTACAGGCCTTAATGGCGATTTATGACCAATGTAATTCCTTGCATACCAATGCATATGACGAGGCGATTACGACGCCGACTGAGGAATCGGTCAGGCGAGCCATGGCGATTCAATTGATCATTACAAAAGAGCTAGGATTAGCAAAAAATGAGAATCCGCTTCAAGGTGCTTTTATAATTGAAGAATTAACCGATTTGGTAGAGGAAGCGGTATTACGTGAATTTGAGCGAATCAGTGATCGCGGCGGTGTACTGGGTGCGATGGAGACGCAGTATCAACGTGGTAAAATCCAAGAGGAATCCTTGCTCTACGAGATGAAAAAGCATTCAGGTGAACTACCGATTATCGGGGTGAACACCTTTGAAAATCCGAATCCACCAGCAGAGACAGAAATCATGATTACACGGGCAACCTCAGCAGAAAAAGAGGGTCAAATCGCAGCTTTGCGTCAATCTCAAACCGAAAACCGACAACAAGCCATAAAATCACTGCATCAATTACAGGAAGTAGCCCAAGCGAACGGAAATATTTTTGCAGCTTTAATGGAAACAGTACGTTATGCAAGCCTGGGTCAAATTACACATGCCTTGTACGAAGTTGGTGGACAATATCGCAGAAATATGTAGATCACAGAAATATAGTTGCTTCTAGGCATATGATTCAGTTATAGTGAATGAAGCTAAAAAATATGTAAGTTTTCCTGTTTATCGGTTGATTCACCTTATTTTTGGGATAAAATAGGTGAAGATGATGCGAGAAACCAAGGAATTGAATGCGGAAAGGTGTGTCTGATTTGAGCGATAAGTTAGCGACCGAAAGAACGGTAGAAACAGCTATGGTGGACTTAACTTATGATTTACTAAAGAATAAAAAAGAACCATTAGATTTCCATGATATTATGACGCAAGTATCCAAAATGAAACAATTTACTAAGCAGGATGTGGAAAATTATATCTCACAACTGTATACAGAAATGAACATTGATGGACGCTTCGTAGCTGTTAGTCGTACTTTATGGGGGCTAAAAGAGTGGTATGCACTCGATCAAACCACAGACTCTGCTGTGGCTGCCAATGTAAAAGATGATTACGAAGAAGAAGAGTTCGAAGAAGAAGAGTTCGAAGAGGATCTCGATCAAAAATCAGATGATCTAGATGATGATGCTGATTTTGAAGACGATAGTGATGACCTCGAAGACGATTTTGACAGTGAACTTGAAGAAGAAGATGAGGACGAAGATCAATTGTAAATATGACTTAAAAAGCAGGCTTTCAGATCAGTGAAAGCCTGCTTTTATGCTTCCGGACGAATCATGTTATTCTGAAATCAAGCTTCTATTCTGTAATAGGATGCACGCTGTTTACAGGAGAATTGAGATATATGAATGATTCATTTGTATGTTTTTTACAAAATTCAAACATCAGTTATTGACTTAATCATTTGAATTTTTTATAATTAGACTGTACGGTACTGTTTTATAGGAGGAAAAGGGGATGGCGATAGATTATAGTAGACGTGAACAAGCGAAACGACAGCAGATTCGTGAAGGTGCTAAGCAAATGTTTTTTGAAAAAGGTTTTTCTAGGGCAACAACCGATGCGATTGCAGCAAAAGCTGGTGTTTCAAAGCAAACGCTATATGCCTACTACCCAACGAAAGAAGATTTAATGGTTGATCTATTGCGACATCTGATGTCTGACATTCTTCATCAGTGGCCACTTGACGAAAAAGAACAAGCGATCATAAGCAAAGATCAGTTACGAAAAGAGCTAACTGAACAAGCGCAGAGCATGATTACTGATATTATGCAACCAGAATATTTGTCATTGGTGAGAGTGATTGTGGCAGAGTCGCCTAGACTGCCCCAGCTCGGAGATCTATTTCGCGAAACGATATGTGAACGCGCACTTGATCACAATCGGTTGATACTAGAGCGAGCTCGTGGAGAGGTTGTAAGTTACGATCTAGATGTAGAGGCTGCTTCGCATATGTTTGTGGGATTTTTGCTTATGCATGCGATTCATGGAGGTCTACTCGCTTCGGAAGGAAAAATAGCCATACCAGCACCAACCATAATCGATACAATGATTGACCTTTACTTGAAAGCCATAACTTAAACAGAGACACCGAGCTACGCTTAGCAGATTCACGAGATGAATGATGTCTAGACCGGTTTTATGCGTATTATGATGGATATAGGTTGGATAAATAGGTAGATTGAGGTGAGGGATATGAGGAAGCTAAGAAAGTTAACGGTTACTTTTCTCATGCTTGTGAGTATGTTAACGGGGTGTATTTCCGGGGCTGTTTTATACCACAAAGGAGAGGAATTGCTCTATTTGATTCATGGTGTAGACCAATATAGTACAAATCTTAGTGATGGTGATCATGACAAAAGTAGCGATGATGGAGGCGGTTAGTCTTTTATTCTATGGCTTATTAAAACAGTCAAACAACAGGATTGGTATTGGCAAGAGAAGCTTTCTCTTCTAAATGATTGACTATGTCCGTCCTTATTTATTCCTTGCAAATGATTGATATCATCATATATGACAAAAAGCTGCCTCATTCAGGGCAGCTTTTTGTCATATCAAGGCGGGTTCGCTTTTTACGATATCGTCAATCTGTCGTGCGTATTGGTTAATGTTTACTTCTGAATTAGCTAAGAGATGACTTTGTATACGTGATGTTGCATAAACGGATGAACTGAGGCGTACACCGGGATCATAACCAAAAATAAAGTACTTAAAAACCTGATCATTATGGAAAGCGATCCATAAACCATATCCGTAGTATAAGTGTGTATCTACCTGGATGTGTGGCGTTAATAGCTTCTCGGTGAACTGCTTACCTAATAACTGATATGAAAATAAGTGGTTCCAAAATTTTTCTAAGTCATATACAGTCGTATAAGCACCTCCATCTGAACCTCCTTGAATGGGGAGGGAATAAGCATTGGTACGCCAACTTGCAGTTTTGGGATCCTCTATATAACCCAATGCGGTTTTGGGAAGTAAATGATCCATCCGATCATAACCCGTTTGGGTCATACCACTTGGATTAAAAATATGCTTTTTAATATACTGTCTAAAATCTAGTCCTGAAGTCGCTTCAATGATCATACCTAACAAAATATAGCCCGCGTTATTATAGTGAAACTGCTTCCCGGCATCAAACATCATCGGCTTCTCTTGGAATAAGGATAAGAAATCGAGTGGTCTGTTCATCCTATACATGGGTCTCTTTTTCCACAGTTCTTCAAAATCGTCCATCTCGTCTTCGTCGAAATAATCGGGAATTCCAGAAGAATGCGTTAACAAATGGTGGACGGTAACCTGTGGTGATAAGAATGGCAAAGAGAGATGAATGATATCTTGAACCGGTGTATCATACTTAAATAACCCTTGTTCAATGAGTTGGCAAATGGCCACAGCGGTAAATAACTTACATCCTGAAGCCATCCCAAAGCGTGTATCTGTTTGATTGCAAATTTTTTCACTTCGATTTGCATACCCAAAACATGTTGCTACAAGTGTTTCTTTCCCCTTTACATAAGCAGAACCGGAAAAGGGAACGGAGGCTTGATTTTCTTTAAACAATTGAATGATTCTGTTGGAAGTATGCATAAATGATCCTCTCTGCTAAATGTAAGATGCGCTCATATTCATTCTAAAGGAACAATGAATCATGTCAAGAGAGGGAGTACAGTCGTTGTTGTCTTTCGAAAAGCAAATCCACTTATGAAGAGTGCGTGTAAATTGAGAGGGCTGACAAATTCGTCAAACGTTTTAACATAACTTAATATAAGCCACAGCTTAAAAATGAATTGGTGAAAAGAATCAACGATATATGTGATGATTAAAATAACGAATCAAGATCCATATTGATATCCATTGTAAGCCGATTCCGATGATGATGAGCGTCCACCATTGTGATTCACCAGCTAATAGCATCCAATAAGCTTTGCTTATCCAAAAAGGCGGAAAAGCTCCTACAATCCACTGCCAAGGTTCTGAAATAAACCATGCTCCAACAATAATCCAACCCGCTATTCCAATAAACTTAGATAATGCAAAACCTTGTACTTTATTTTCAGCAAATGTAGCAAAAAACATGGAGATTAGTGGTGCGGTGAATGCGGCACCTAGTGCCAGAAGTACCATCTGTCCAAAAGATCCTAGTGCTTGGTCGATGAGCAGAAGCAATGATATGCTAATGATAAAGGCAAACAGCACGGGCATTCCGACGCGATATCCAATATAGTGCTGAAGGGGTACAGGGGTGACCAGCATGGCGCGTAGGGTATAGTCTTCTTTTTCCTCTAAGAGTACAAAACCAAATATAGCTCCTACAATGAGCGGTCCTTGATAAAATCCAATGAAAGCCACGATTAAGGGATAGTAGATATTAAAACCAGATAAAATCCCATTTGTATCTAAATAGGTGTTCAACGATGGGAGAGCAAAGCGTAGCACGATACCAATGAGTAAAGCAAAGCTGAGCATCATGAGCAAAAAATGATCGCGTCCAATCAAGCGGATATCATTATGAACAAACTTAGGGATCCGTTGCATTGATTTCATATGATCACCTCACTTTTTGGATAACATGCTTATGAAAAGCAGACTTTGCCCAAATAAATAAACCAACGAAGCAGAGAACGGTGTATCCCAATGCATAGCACCATTCGCCTACGCTTAATGGAACAAAAGCACCTTGCATCCATAAGGTTTGAGCACTGGTTGGGATGAAGAGAAAGAGAGGGTGTTGGACAATATTAAGGAAATGTAGAAAGGGAAGCTGTAATAGAATGGCCACTCCGGACATGGGTACAAGAAAATCGGTGATTTTGTTAAATCGGACCACTAATATAATACCGATCAAGATGTATATGATCGCGATGGCAAGTATTCCACCCACTAAAATGAAGCCATTAGGCCAGAGAATGGGACCCGATAGTCTCATGATAGCCATCAATCCTACTATCATAAAGAGGGATTCTAAGGTAGCAAGTAATGTTAAGCTTCCAATCTTTGCGCCTAAATACTGTGAAGTTTGAAGCGGTGTTACAACTACTGCGTGGAGTGTACGCTCCCCTTTTTCTAACAGGATCATAGCTGCTACATAAAGTAGTGTAGAACCACCGATGACCAGTAAGGTCATGACTGGAATGACGGTATAGAGTTGTGAAGGGGAGGTTAACTGTGAAAGTAGAATAGCCAAAAAAACAGCAAATCCGATTCCAATCACATATAAGTGATTTCGTATTTGAACCTTGATATCGAGCTTCATAGCAGAAATTAAGCGACTCATACAACCAGCTCCTGACCCGTTACTTGAATAAAAATGTGTTCAAGCGTAGTTTCCTGCGTATGGATGGTGTCAATCATAGAATCGGCTTGGAGTATGTTTAAAAAATCTCTGTTCTGTCCTAAATGAGCGAGTGGAAATTCTCGTTCAATGTGTTTTCCTTGTTCATTGGTATATCCGATGCGAACAGATCGTTTACCAAATTTTCTTTTTAGTGCAGCCGGCGAATCGATCATCCGAATCTTTCCTGCTGTGATAAAAGCAACACGGTCGCATAGCTCATCTGCAACGCTCATATTGTGTGTGGAAATCAATATGGTTGTTCCCTGTTTTCTTAACTTTAATATCAAATCTTTCATTCGGCGTGCATTAACAGGATCAAGCCCACTCGTCGGTTCGTCTAAAAATAACACTTGTGGTTGGTGAAGAAGACTCCGTGCTACATTCAGACGAATCTTCATTCCTTTACTAAAATCTGAAACTTTTTTATGTGCGTCATCAGCTAAGCCTACCCAATCTAATACCATCATTGGATCAAGTATGTGATCGTGGTATAAACTTCCGAAATGTTTTAAATTTTCAACTGCTGTTAGTTTTAAATAATGATTAGGTAGTTCAAACGATACGCCAATGTGTTCATAGTAATCTTGTCCCCACTCCTTTACCTCGCATTGTTTTACCTTTACATGACCATCATAAGATTTGAGTAAACCGATTAGGATGTTTTGCGTCGTAGATTTTCCAGCGCCGGAAGGCCCTAAAAGCCCAAAAATCTCTCCAGGTTCAATAGTGAAGTTTAATCCTTGTAAAGTAGGCTCAGTTTCACTTGGATAGCAATATGATAAATTACTAACCTGAATCATCATCGCTCACCTCTCTATATCTTTTTTGGATTGATCGATCAGTTGACGTAAAATCTCTTTACCCGCAAGCCTATTCCCTCCATCTGCTGGGGTAATGGCTCTATCCATGAAATCGGCAATTCCCTCAATCAGATCTGCTGTCTCGGGTATGCAGTCAGGATCTACAACGCCCTGCATACTCACTAATCCATAAGCTAGTATATTCATAATATGTGCGATCACTTTTGCATCTAGATCGGATCTTATGGCACCAGCTGATTGCATCATCTGTACGAACTCCATGCGTGTACCTTGAACCTGTTCGCTTTTAAAAAGCCCTCCCATTCTATGCAAATAGCTTCCCAATACTTTGCTATCCTTACGGAACATCGCAGCCATAAATGGATTTTCATTCAACGCATATAAACTATTTCTATACATACTTGAGATCGTGCCACCATTAGCATCTGATTCAATTCGTTTCATCCAAGCTTCTACATAGGCATTCGTTTCATGACGTATCAAGGCTTCAAATAAATCGTCTTTACTATCAAAGTGCAAATAAATGACACCCTTACTAACTCCAGCCGCATGTGCAATCTCATTCACTGTTGTCTTGTCGTATCCATAGTGTACAAATAATTGAGTAGCAGCTTCCAAAATGCGCGCTTCACGTTCTGGATTGATGGCTTTTGTCATTTTATCCTCCTTATATTATAACAATTTGACCGATATTATTCAATTGGTCAAATTGTATAAAAATTTACTTTTTAAGTCAAGTGCAATGTCTTTTTCGTTTAAAAAGCATTTACATCGGACTCATGATGAAGATATGTAATGATTGGATTGAGTGAAATACCTACTCACTGTTTTGTTTAAGTGTACGTGGTGTGTCGTTCATTGTACCAAACATTAATTGACTACCTATCTTTCATTTGATACACTGAACCAGAAAATAAATATCATAGTTGCTAAACAAACACTAGGGGTGCTTTTGATAAAAGCTGAGAGGACGATTTTCCAACCCTTTGAACCTGATCTGGTTGATGCCAGCGTAGGGAAGTGGTTTCTGTTCATGATACGTAGCGGATAAAAGCCACTCCAGACTGGGGTGGCTTTTTATGTTTTCTCTTCTATAGCTGGTTCTCATTCAGAAAGGGGAACTTTGATGAAGAAGATTCCACAATTACATGCCATAACTACTGGTGAACAAGACATAATCGATTTAATAGCGATTATCGAGGTGATTCATCCATATGTGGATGCCATTCATTTAAGAGAAAAAGAGAGAAATGCATCAGATCTTCAAGAGATACTGCTTACACTTCGTCAAAAGGGTGTACCACTTCAAAAGATGATCGTAAACGATCGGGCAGATGTGGCATCAGCTTTTCAGGTGAGAGGTGTGCAAATGGCTTACCATAGTTTAGATGTATGTTATGTAAAACCATGCTTTCCAAACTTACTGATCGGAAAGTCTGTTCACTCTGTAGCAGAAGGGAAGCAGGCCGAAGGAGATGGAGCTGATTATGTGTTATTTGGACATATCTTTTCCTCTTCATCAAAGCCGGGAAAAAAAGCACAGGGTCTTTGCCAATTAGAACGATTGGTTGCAGAAGTTCGTGTGCCAGTCATTGCTATCGGAGGGATATCACCGAAACGTGCATGTGAAGTGATGCGAATTGGAAGTGCTGGTATCGCCGTAATGTCTGGTATTTTTAAACATCCATATCCACAGCAGGCTGCACAAATGTATAAAAAAATTTTAGTTAATGGGGATGAGAATGGTGCAAGAAAGTTATGACGTAGCAATCGTTGGTGGTGGCGTCATGGGATGTGCAATTGCTTATCAGCTTACCAAAGCAGGAAAAAAAGTGGTCGTAGTGGAACGAAATACGATGGGATCAGAGGCATCGCGTGCAGCAGCGGGTATTTTAGGTGCGCAAGCCGAGATTGATGAAGAAGGGCCGCTACGAGCTTTTGCACTAGAGAGTAGGGCCTTATTCCCAGCGTTTGTAGAGGAGTTAAAAACATATACCGGTATTGATGTGCAACTGAATCAAAAGGGAGTCATTAAACCAGCGCGCTCACAGGAAGAGGCAGTAAAGCTAAAACATAAAGTTATGGAATATCGGGATTGGGATGCGGAAGTGAGGTGGCTAGATCGCGATCAGTTGCATGATTTGGAACCACTAGCTTCGGAAAACTTAGTCGGTGGGATGTATCTTCCAAATGATGGTCAGCTTCATGCTGCTTATTTTGCAGAAGCGCTCGCAGTGGCATGTCGTAATGTAGGTGTTCATATGAAATCTTACTGCCAGGTGTACCGCTTTTTGCTGGATCGAAATGCCGTTAAAGGGGTTATCACTTCAGCAGGGACGATTTTAGCAGAGCAAGTGATTGTTACGAGTGGCGCCTTCACCAAACATTTGCTTCCTGATGTGCAGGTATACCCGGTAAAAGGAGAATGTATTTCTGTATGTGCAGATCGTCCACTTCTTACACATACGCTTTTTGTAGATGAGGGTTGTTATTTGGTTCCTAAAGCGGGAAATCGAATTGTGATTGGTGCAACCAAAGTAGCACATGATTTCTCTAAGCAGGTGACAGCCGGTGGGATTCTATTTTTGCTTGAAAAAGCCAAATCGCTACTCCCTACTATCGAGCAAACTACATTTGAGGATAGTTGGTCCGGATTGCGACCACAGTCTGGTGATGGCCTACCTTATATGGGGGAGCACCCTGATTATCGAGGAATATACGTTGCCTCGGGACATTACCGAAATGGAATTCTACTTAGTCCGGCCACCGGGAAATATATGGCAGATCTAGTTTTGGGAAAGAAAGTCCCTGCTTATATACACGATTCTTTTCGACTAGATCGCAAATCGGTAGACATGGAGGGGATCAAATGACCTTAACCATTAATGGCGTTGAAAAGGAAATAGCGGATACCATTCTTACGGTCGAGGATTTAATTCATTTTTTTGATTGGGGACATCGCGTGGTTATCGTAGAAGTGAATCAAACGATTTTGACCAAAGATCAGCATGGAAGTACAACGCTTCGAAATGGTGATCAAGTTGAAATCGTTTCATTTGTTGGAGGAGGATAAATATGTTAAAGATAGGGAAATATCAGCTTGAATCACGTTTGTTACTAGGCACAGGTAAATTTCAAGATTTCACGACACAAAAAAAAGCAGTGGAAGCCTCGGGGACTGAAATTCTTACTTTTGCTGTGAGAAGGATGAATATCTTTGAACAAAACCAACCCGATTTACTCGCAGAATTAGATGTACATCAATACAAATTACTACCGAATACAGCGGGGGCATCAACAGCTGAGGAAGCAGTACGAATTGCAAAATTAGCGAAAGCATCTGGCTTGTGTGACATGGTAAAAGTCGAGGTGATCGGCTGTCCGAAGACCTTACTTCCTGATCCGGTTGAAACACTTAAAGCGAGTGAAGCATTATTGGCCGAAGGGTTTATTGTTTTACCTTATACCTCAGATGATGTTGTGCTGGCACGCCGGCTAGAAGAACTAGGTGTGCACGCTATTATGCCAGCTGCTTCTCCAATCGGCTCCGGTCAAGGTATTATTAACCCCTTAAATTTAAGTTTAATTATTGAACAAGCTAGTATTCCCGTTATTGTAGATGCTGGGATCGGTACGGCATCTGATGCTACACGCGCAATGGAGCTAGGGGCTGACGGTGTGTTGCTAAATTCAGCGGTCTCAGGAGCAAATGATCCCATCAAAATGGCCAAAGCGATGCGCTTAGCGATAGAAAGTGGTCGATACTCTTATGAAGCGGGTCGGATCGCTAAGAAAAGATATGCTTCTGCAAGTAGTCCCATCGAAGGGATGAGTACTGTGTGAGTGACCGATATTCAAGGCAAGAGCGCTTTATACCTATTGGGAAAAAGGGACAGGCCCAATTAGCCGCGAAGCGTGTACTGATCATTGGTGCGGGCGCACTGGGTGCCAGTAGCGCTGAAGCGATGGTACGGGCTGGGATTGGGCATATTATTTTAGTGGATCGAGACTACGTGGAGTGGAGTAATCTACAACGCCAGCAACTATATACAGAAACAGATGCTCAAGCGCGAATTCCCAAAGCGATTGCAGCACAGACCAGACTTCAATCCATTAATTCAGAAGTTATAGTAGAGGCCCATGTGGTCGATTTAGATGTTTCCTTACTAGAAGATATAGGTAAAGAGGTTGATGTGATTGTAGATGCAACCGATAACTTTGATACACGATTGAAGATCAACGACTTTGCCCAAAAATATCAAATCCCGTGGATATATGGTGCGTGTGTAGGCAGTTATGGGATTAGTTATACCATACTTCCGGGCCTATCTCCCTGTTTAAACTGCATCTTAGAGACCGTGCCAATCGGGGGGGCTACTTGTGATACCGCAGGGATTATTAGTCCTGCTGTACAAATGGTGACAGCTCATCAAGTAACGGAAGTATTGAAGTTGCTAGTAGGGGATACGAAATCCCTGCGACGTAAGCTAGTTTCTTTTGATTTATGGGAGAACCAACATGCCCAGTTAGATGTAAGTAAACTTAAAAAACTAGATTGTCCTTCATGTGGGACAAATGCGACTTATCCGCATCTGTCCTATGAAAATCAGTTGAAAACAGCCATTTTATGTGGTCGGGATACCGTTCAAATTCGACCGGGTGGACGTTCTACTTTTGATATCGATCAACTAAAGACTTATTTCACAGCACAGCATATTCCATTTGAAGAAAATCCCTATTTACTGATGGTATGGGTAGACGACCATCGCATGGTCATTTTTAGAGATGGACGTGCTCTCGTACATGGTACACAAGATATTGGACTGGCGAAGAAGTTATATCATCACTATATCGGATAGGAAGTGAATCCTGAATGAAGCCATATGTCAAAGCGCTTACGATTGCCGGATCTGATAGTGGTGGTGGAGCAGGGATACAAGCTGATTTGAAGACGTTTCAAGAACGGGATGTCTTTGGGATGTCGGCCATAACGGCTGTAACCGCGCAAAACACGTTAGGTGTAAAGGGAGTTTATCCTGTGTCGATCGAAGCACTTACGGAACAGATTGATGCTGTGGTAACCGATTTATCACCACAAGCGATTAAAACAGGAATGTTATTTCAGACTGAAATGATTGAAGTTGTGGTACGAAAAATAAAAGAACATCAGCTTACACCGCTCATCGTGGACCCTGTCATGATTGCTAAAGGTGGGGCTTCCTTACTGAAAGCAGACGCAATCGCCTATCTCAAAAAACACCTGCTCCCGGTGTGTGAAGTAGTTACACCAAACATCCCAGAAGCTGAAGCATTAACAGATCAAAAGATTGAGACGATTGCAGAACGTGAAGATGCAGCGAAACGGATTCATGATTTAGGTGCAAAATATGTGGTGATTAAAGGTGGTCATGATGAATCAACTGATCATGTCGTAAATTTACTTTATGATGGACACTCTTTTTTCACATTTGAGAACGAACGGGTAGATACCCTGCATACACATGGTACTGGCTGTACGTTTGCGGCATGTCTCACAGCAGAACGAGCAAAGGGACGATCGGTTCTAGAATCTGTAGAAACAGCGACACGATTTGTATATGCTGCGATTGCGGATTCTTTGCAACTAGGAAGTGGTCATGGACCGACGAATCATTGGGCTTTTCGTCAGAAAGAGGCGATAAGGTGATTCCATTATCTTTATACTTGATTCTAGGCAGCCAAAATTGTAAGTATGCACCCGAGTTTGTATTGCAAGAAGCCATTCGTGGAGGCGTCACGATGTTTCAGTTTCGGGAGAAAGGTGAATCTGCTCTCCCCTATCGAGAAAAACGAGATCTAGCAAAGCGATTGCAGCAGATCTGTCAAAATAACGACATTCCCTTTATTGTAAATGATGATATTGAGTTGACGCGAGAGCTTAATGCGGATGGTATTCATATTGGGCAAGATGATCGTCCACTAAAAGATGTACGTGCATGGTTCCCAGATAAAATCGTAGGGGTGTCTGCTCATGATGTAGGAGAGGCGAGTAAGGCAATGAGAGAGGGGGCTGATTATTTAGGCGTTGGGCCGATGTATCATACAGATACCAAACCAGATATTGAGTTGGTAAAAGGACCTGCTGTGATACAAGCGATGCGGAAAAGCGGTATACAAATCCCAATAGTGGGAATCGGTGGGATTACACATGCGAATGCTGAAGCAGTATTACGAGCAGGAGCTGATGGAATAGCGGTCATATCGGCAATTACGAAGGATCAAGACCCTTATCAAGCCGCACAAATGTTTTGTACCGATAAGACTAAAAGGCTTGACAATAAACAGCTACTTCGATAAAGTATTTGTTGGGCTCATTATGTTCGGATATCAAAGAGCACCCCTAGTTATAGGGGTGCTCTTTTCGATTTTTATATATAAAAATGGGGCATCCTAAAAAAGAGGGGGAAAAGCAAGATGACCAAATTTATATTTGTAACTGGAGGCGTTGTTTCCTCCTTAGGTAAAGGAATTGCAGCATCATCACTAGGACGTCTTCTAAAAAATAGAGGGTTAAAAGTTACCATTCAAAAATTTGATCCTTATATTAATGTGGATCCTGGAACGATGAGTCCTTACCAACACGGAGAGGTTTTTGTAACCGATGATGGTGCAGAAACAGATCTCGATTTAGGGCATTATGAACGATTTATTGATATTAACTTGAGCAAAAATAGTAATGTAACGACAGGAAAAATCTATTCTTCTGTTATAAATAAAGAACGTCGTGGCGATTATTTAGGTGGTACGGTCCAAGTGATTCCTCATATTACAAATGAAATTAAAGACCGTGTTTTCCGTGCTGCGCGCGAGACGCATCCTGATGTGGTGATTACGGAAATTGGTGGTACAGTAGGGGATATAGAAAGTCTGCCATTCCTAGAAGCGATACGCCAGATCAAAAATGATGTGGGCCGTGAAAATGTGATGTATATACACTGTACACTTATCCCAATGCTACGAGCGAGTGGAGAATTAAAAACCAAACCTTCTCAGCATAGCGTAAAAGAGTTGCGTAGCATTGGCATTCAGCCCAATATTATTATATGTCGTACTGAACACCCGTTAGCGGAAGACTTGAAGCAAAAACTAGCGCTTTTTTGTGATATTGATCGGGAAGCTGTTATTGAGGCACGTGATGCTGAAACGTTATATGAAGTTCCACTCATGTTACAAAGTGAAGGTCTCGATGAGATTGTGGTGAAATATTTAGGGTTAGAAGCAAAACCAGCCAATATGGAAGCTTGGAAAGCATTAGTAGCTAAAGTGAAAAACTTGAGCCAGACTACACGTATTGCAATTGTAGGGAAATACGTCGCCTTACATGATGCCTATATGAGTGTGGTAGAAGCACTACGCCATGCTGGCTTTGAAAAAGATACAGATATCGATGTGGAGTGGATCAACTCCGAAGAAGTGACAGCTGAAAACGTAGAAGCGTTGTTTTCTCATGTGGATGGTATCTTAATTCCTGGTGGCTTTGGCGATAGAGGAATTGAAGGGAAAATTATCGCCACTCGTTTTGCACGTGAAAAGCGGATTCCATTCTTAGGGATATGTCTCGGGATGCAAATGGCTTGTGTGGAAGGTGCACGTCATCTCTTAAATCTGGAGGGAGCACACAGCTCTGAAATTGATCCGGCAACGCCTTATCCCATCATTGATTTATTACCTGAACAGAAAGATATTGAAGATTTGGGTGGTACCATGCGATTAGGGCTATACCCTTGTAAATTAGATAATGGTAGTAAAGCCCAGCTGGCTTATGACAAAGACCTCGTATATGAACGTCATCGCCATCGGTATGAATTTAACAACGAATATCGTGAGGACTTAGAGCAGGTCGGATACCGTTTCTCTGGTACATCACCCGATGGACGCTTAGTTGAAATCGTGGAGTATATCGATCACCCTTGGTTCGTAGCAGCGCAATTTCATCCTGAATTTATCTCTAGACCCACCAGACCACAACCCTTGTTCAGAGATTTTGTAGGGGCAGCGGTAGAGTTGAAAAAAAAAGAATTTGTAAACGTGTAAAAGGGTAAAAGAGCTGACATCAGTGGAACTGGTGTCGGTTTTTTTGTTATTTGGGTTGAGAATAAGTTGGAAGTAAAAATAATATGTAAAAAAGATATAAATGTAACTATATAAAATAATATATTTTACTACTATTTATAAACAGAAGATTAATATTATATTATGTATAGAAAACAGAAGAGAGGAGTGATCACATGTCGAACAAAGAGAAAGCAGAGGCACTACGTCATCCAGCATACCGCGCAAAAGTGGAAGGAATTGACCATCCAGCAGGTCAAGTCGATGAGCAAGAGTTGAAAGACATAGCAGGTGCTGGAGACACAAATCCAGAAACAACTCCAGCGTGTGTAACTGCGACAATCACAGTATCAGCAGCACTATGTCCAACAACAAAATGTACATCGAAGTGTTAAATCAGAGAGGGGAAAAATCATGTCAAACAGAGAAAAAGCAGAGGCATTGCGTAATCCAGCATATCGCGCAAAAGTAGAAGGAATCGACCATCCGGCAGGTCAAGTTGATGAGCAAGAGTTGAAAGACATTGCGGGTGCCGGAGACACCAATCCAGAAACGACTCCCGCGTGTGTAACCGCGACAATCACAGTATCAGCAGCATTATGTCCAACAACAAAATGTACATCTAAGTGTTAAAAAAAACTGCTTTAGCTGTATGAATCCCGATCATTAGCTAAGAAGCAGTTGTGAATGAATCTATAGTATTAACAATAATATATCACGCATTATTAAAAGAGTATATAGATAGTAAAAATAATTATGAATTAAAAATATTAAATAAAAAGGTGATCATAATGAGTAAAGAAAAAGTTGTTCAATCATGGAAAGATCCAGTATATCGTGCGAAGTCTGAAGAGCTAGCGCCGAATCATCCAGCAGGCGAAGGTTTAAAAGAACTTAGCGATGAAAAATTAGCCAATACCAGTGGAGCAGGCGATGTTGATCCAAATACCTTAAGTGGATGGTTAGGTAATGATGGCAAGGTGTGTACTTTAACAAAAGAGTGTATGCCAAGCTGTAACTAAGTGAGATAGATGTACTGTATATGCGTAAAGTAAAATTATCCAATTAGAGAAAGATCCAGTATATCGTGCAAAAACCCAAAGACAAGCTCCAAATCATCCAGCAGGTGAAGGCTTGAAAGATATTGCTGGTGAAGGATCATGTTGGATAACAAAGGTTATGTATGTACGTTTACGGATGCTAATCCAATCAATGTAAGTCGTATATGTAATGAGACTGCTCATCCAAAGTGTTTTAAAATCCCCCCTTTTATCATTTCTTTATCAAAAGGGGGGATCATTAGATTGAGAGGTGTTTGATATGAATTTCACACTACAACGTGCTTCCTATATAAAGGAAAGAAAACTGATTCGTGCAGGCAACTTGAATCAAGTCCAAGATCGGCTTTCTTACTGGAAGGATATTTTTTATCAATCAGAAGAATATTTGACTAATTGTGTACAAGATGTATCTCATGTTCGCCGAGATGAGCTGCTACAATTAGCTGCCTATGATAGTGATTTTAAATTGGTCTCAACGGACATTACAGAAGTTGAGAAAGATATGAATGAACTACTATCTAAGAAATATGAAGATGTAGACTTACCTGTCATTGAAAATGAAGATGAAATTGCTTTTTTTGAATTTTATCGTCCTTTTTTGCAATTTGCTACTTATCAGTTACAAAAAAGCACGAAAATACCTCGTACATTACTTCAATCGTTATTATTAAATTTGACATCACAGTTGGGTCAAATCAGTTATCGTACACTCATACTAGAGCTTAATGTAGCACGGGTTTCCGATCAATTGGAAGGCAAAACATCAGAACAAAGATATACATATTTTTGTCAAACATACTTAAAAGATGAGAAAGTACTATACGCTTTATACCAGGAATATAGTGTCCTTGTGCGACTGATCTTGAAAAAAGTAAAGAATTGGGTTGCACATATTGGTGAGATTTTACAGCGATATAATCAGGATAAGGAACGAATTGCAAGCGATTTGTTTGCAGGAGAAGAGCTGGGTGAAATCAAAAAAATTACTTTAAATGTAGGCGATGCCCATCGTCAAGGTCGTGGCGTTGCGATCATTTTATTAAATACTGGACAACAGATTGTTTATAAACCTAGATCTTTTCAAGTAGATATCCAATTTCAAAAATTCATGCACTGGATAAATCAACACATGGAAGACGAAAATCCTTTTTTCGTGATGAAAGCCATTGATCGCGATACGCATGGATGGGCACAATTTATTGATCCAATCGAATGTAAAAGTCATGAAGAAGTAAGACAATATTATACTCGGATGGGTTATACGCTGGCATTGCTGTATGTTTTGGATGCGGTAGACTTTCATCATGAAAATATGATTGCACATGGAGCATTCCCTGTATTAATTGATTTAGAGTCGTTGTTCCATCAACAAGAACGTAAAAAAACAAACTTGTCTACGGCATACGAACGTGCGTCAGCTGCTTTATCCAGGTCAGTTAAATCAACAGGTATCCTTCCTTTTCTAATATATCATAGAGGAAATCCCCAAGCTAAAGGAATTGACTTAAGCGGGCTTAACAGTGATGAAGAACAAATCGCCCCCTTTAAAGTTTCCCAAATAGAGAATCGGCAGTCTGACAATATGAAAGTGGTTAAAGAATTTGCCCGGGTGAAGGCAGAAAAAAATCGTCCCATGATAAATGGACAAGCTTTGCATGCTAAAGATTACCTTAAACAGATCGAAAATGGATTTACGAAGATGTACATTTGGCTTATGCAAAAACGAATCAAACTTAAGCAACGTTTAACGGAATTTAACCATGTTCAGGTGCGTACCATTATGCGTGATACGATGGATTACGGCAATTTACTTACGCATAGTTATCATCCAGATTTCTTGCGAGATGGATTGGACCGGGATTTACTTTTTCATCGATTATGGATGGCAACAAAACAACGCCCAGAATTAAAACGTATTGTTGTTGCAGAAAAAAAAGATATGCTAATTGGTGATGTTCCTTACTTTATGTCCAAGCCTGGTGAGCGGCATCTTTGGGATAGTGAAGGAAATCGTTTAGAAAATTTCTTTGGTTCAAGTGCAATGAGTCGAGTTGTGGAAAAAATTGACAGTTTGAACGAGGAGGATTGTCAAGCTCAGGTTCATATTATTCATATGTCGATGCTAGCAAGTCAAGCCCAACATGATGCGGAAATGTCTGATATTTGCACCTCTACCTTACAAAAAGAGCAGGCTATCCAAGCAGAAGAATATTTAACAGAAGCTGAAAAAATTGGGGACTACTTATTGCACCGAGCTATTAAGGGGAAAACAGGGGATAAGGAAGATCTCTGTTGGATCAGCACCGTTCTTTATAATGGAGATGAATACCAATGGGATATTTCACCGGTAAGTGGTGATTTGTATAATGGTATGGCGGGTATAGCTTTGTTTTATGGTTATCTGGCAAAACTAACAGGTCGACAAGATTTTAAAGATACCGCAATTAAATCTCTTGTAGCTATTCGTCATACCTTATCGAAGCCAGAAACATTAACACAGTTTCTACAAGATAGAACGGTTAGTCTTGGCACTTTTACTGGTTTAAGTGGATCGTTATATACATTAAGTCATTTAGCTGATATTTGGAATTCTGATGAGATTCTACAAGAAATCGCTAAAACACTACCGATTTTAATCGAACACATAGATATGGATCAAGTTTATGATGTAATTGGTGGGGTTGCGGGTACGCTCATTGTTTTACTAAGAATATATAAACAGACAAATAACCCGTTAGCTTTAGAAGGGGCTACGCAGTGTGCAGAACATTTATTAAAAAATGTTCAATCCTTTCAGCAAGGTGTTGCTTGGAAGACGGCGTTTGATCAGAGTCCATATACAGGATTTTCACACGGTACAGCAGGTGTCATTGTTGCGCTTGCGCAACTTCACAAAATTCGTCCCGATCACCGCTTCTTAGAGACGATAAAAAAAGCACTACAATTTGAGCGCAGTTATTTTGATGAGAAACAGAGAAATTGGTTAACACCGACAAAAGATCATGCGCCAGTCGCTTGGTGTCATGGTGCACCAGGAGTTTTATTAAGTAGGGTAATGTTAAAAGAAGCAGGCTATCAAGATGATTTGCTTGAGCAGGAAATCGAGATTGCATTAGATACAACCCTAAGAAAGGGATTTGGAAATAATTATTCATTATGTCATGGTGATTTCGGTCAATTAGATATTATTCAATATGCGGCAGAAGTGTTAGAAAAGCAAGACTTAAAAGAGATAGCGGAATCAGTAAAACAACAAATTTTTATTAACATGAGAGAAACAGGTTGGGATAGAGGAATATCCAGAGGAGTAGAGTCAGTCGGTCTAATGACAGGTTTGTCAGGGTTTGGAATGAGTTTACTCAAATATTATGAACCTAGCTTAGTTCCATCGATTCTAAGGCTACAATAAAAAAATAAATGAGGACGGACAGACTATTACCTAGTTCTGTCCTTTTTTATTTGTGAGCAATTGTAGTTGCTTGTTTAGGTGTGAAGGTTAAGTGCAAGATTGTGTTGATCGACGAGATTGCTTCTTGTTAAATTGAGCTGCTTGAAAGGTATATTTTATTGAAGAAAAAAGACAAGATTTTACTTCTGTTTTTAAACTTCGTGTCTGTATTATCTTAAAGGTACATGAATATATAGCATTTATTCGCCGATAAATTTAGTAAGTAGGAGGTAAATGATATTGAAAATACGTGAGGTAATCAAAAGTTGGAAAGATCCTGTATTTCGTTCTAAACAAGTACAAACTACACATCACCCATCTGGGGATACTTTGCAAGAATTGAGTGATTTAGAACTAGCGGCAGTAGTGGGGGCAAGTGATGTCCCGCACACATTCGGTAATTTGTGCCACGCTGCAAGTAAATATGTAGGTAATCAAGGCTTTACCTATTTAAATCATAAAAAGTAATAAACAGAGATCCTAACATGCTATATGAAATGAGGGGCGGAAAGCATGATAGATTTAAAATTAAAAAGTAGTCGATGGAATAAAGCAGCCTATTTAAATGAGAGAGCGTGTAATGATGATTTATTAGTAGAGAAAGAAGAAGGATTTGAAGAATGGAAAGAGGTAGGTGCATTTAAAGAGATTGATATAACGAAACGAATCCAGATAGAGCAACTAAACGAAAATCAATTTAAAAGAATACTTCAGCAGAAGCATGATCCATTATTAAAAAGTGATCTGAAGTTTGAAAGTGTGTTGCAGGAAATTTATGAAATTGATTCTTCTATTATACTAGACGAGCAGGACTTTTCTGCTGACTATTTACGTGTATTTCCTTCATTTTACAAACCATTTCTACGTTATGCAAAGCAATCTTTAACGGTAGGCATAAACAAATTAGTCAAAAGGCATGATGAAACGTTTTTACTAGATCGCTTAGTATCATCGATACTAAATACAATCCATAGTAAATTAGTTTTTCTCAGTTTTAAAACGCTGATATCAGAGCTACATATTGCAAAGTTGACTGATCAATTAGAAGGAGATACACCTACAGATCGATATCAATTTTTTGAAGAGTATATACTGAACGATCCTGTACAAACCTTTAAGTTATTGGAAATCTATCCAGTTTTAGCTCGATTAATGGTAGAAGTAACAACGAGGCAAATTCAAAATCACATTGAAGCGATGACACACTTTGTCGATGATTACAAAAAAATCATGCAAGAAATCCCAAAGGATTATGGTGAGCTAGTTCGAATTCAAGCTGATGCGGGAGACTCTCATCAGGATGGACGTACGGTCATGATGTTTCGATTTGCATCTGGTAGTAGTCTGGTATATAAGCCGCGTTCCTTGGCAATTGATATACACTTCAAACAGCTCGTAGAATGGGTGAATCGAAAGGGATTTCAGCACGCTTTAATATCAGCCAAAAGCATAAACTGTGGCACATATGGTTGGCAGGAGTTCATTGAAGCAACTTCATGTGTAGATCAAGATGGATTAAACCGTTTTTACTATCGTCAGGGAGGATATATTGCGCTTTTTTATATGCTTGGTTCTGTTGATTTTCATTATGAAAATGTTATTGCCAGTGGTGAGCACCCTGTATTAATAGATTTGGAAACTCTATTTCATCAAAATATTGAGTTGAAGAGCATTGATAAACCCTTTTTAAAACTTCTAACTCAAGAAATTAGAGAGTCTGTACTTTCTTCAGCAATGTTGCCATTCAAATTTTCAACTAGTGAATTGATTGACTTTGATTTAAGCGGACTGGGTGGGGAGAAAGGTCAAGAATCGAAAAAAATACTTATGCCAGTGATTGAAGATATCGGTACAGATGAAATGCATCTGGCGAAAAAACCTGTAGTGTCACAAGGCAGTCTTAATGTGCCACGCATGAATGGAGATTTTGCTAATGCAGCTGATCATGCAGAAGAGATTCAAGCTGGATTTCAGGCAATGTATCAGATCTTGCTTCAGTCTCGCAATGCGTTATTTGATCATGATGGACCCATCTATGCCTTTGCAAATGATAAAGCTCGTCATGTCATACGAGCAACTGAAGTGTATAGTCGATTTTTACTTTCCAGTACGCATCCAGATTACTTACAAAATGGCTTAGATCGTGTGAAGTTATTTGATCATCTATGGGGAATGGCAAAACATGGTGAAATACTTGAATCCATTATTCCTTATGAATGTACAGATTTGTTAAAACATGATATTCCTTATTTCACATTCAGAGTAAATAGTAGAAGTATTTTTACTAGTAATGGAGAAGAAATCCCTTCTTTCTATGCTCAGACAGCAATGGATGTTGTATTTAATAATATTAAGCGTTTGTCCGATGAAGATATGGAAAAACAATTGAAATATATGCATATGTCTTTAGATAGTCTTAGTAAAGATATCTGGGATCATAGCGAAAAACGTAAGTTTGATACGACACGCAGTGGTAAAAAGGTGGATCGAAAAATTTTCTTAACAGAAGCGATCGAAATTGGAGACAATCTAGTGAAAAATGCGATTTGGAATAGAGAAGAAAACTATGCATTGTGGATTGCACCCAATTTAGACTCAGATGGCATGTTAAGAATGTCACCACTTGGCCCTGGATTATATGATGGAATCATGGGGTTGGTCGTATTCTTAGCTCAGCTAGCAAAAGTCACCGAAAAAAAATTGTACAAGAATTTAGCACAGGCTGCACTAAAGTTCTTTAATAGCACGATCAAAACAGAAAAAACTTCTTCTGGCATATCCGCTTTTAATGGAAATGCATCGTTTGCATTTGGTATGGCTACTTTAAGCCAGCTTTGGAATGATCACAGCTTACTTCAAAAAGCATATGAATTTATTGATCGTATGGAGTCTGATATTAGACAAGATCAGGTATACGATATTGTAGGTGGAAGCGCGGGAGCCTTGCTTGTTTGCTTAGAGATCTATCAGTTGGAGCAGAATGAGCGTGTTTTGCAAGTCGCAAATTCGTTAGGTGAACACTTATGTGATTATCTTGCGCAGCTAGATTTAGATCAGCAGCCATTGCTAAGTGGGTTTTCACATGGAGCGGCTGGGTTTAGCACAGCACTCATAAAGCTGGCTCATGTAATGGATAATAAACGTTACGATGAAGTTGGGAAAAAAATGTTGGCATATGAACACAGTTTGTTTCATGCTAATTCACAGAACTGGATTGATTTAAGACAAGATGTTAAACATACGCATGCAAACTTCTGGTGTCATGGTGCATCTGGGATCGGTTTGGCTCGAACATTGTTACTACCAACAAAAGATCAACAAGTACAGAAAGATTTAGAAGTTGCCATTCGACAAACGCTACGAAGTGGTTTTGGACAAGGACATAGCATGTGTCATGGTGATTTAGGAAATATTGATTTTCTGATTTCAGCATCTCAAGTCGCTGATCATTTTAATTTAAAAGATCTTGTTGATCAGTGTGGCATGCAAATTATAGAAGAGAGAAGAAAAGAGGGTTGGACATTCGGGTTAAATGTAAATAGTGAACTTTATGGGTTTATGCTAGGTTTATCCGGAATTGGCTATGGTTTATTACGTCTATGGGATTCAAGTATTCCTTCTGTTATTTCATTACAAATACCAAAAGAATAGGAGGGAGTAAATGAAAGAGAAGAAATTAAGACACCGTCGCCGTGTACCCGTAATTGAACAATTGCAACAAACAGAGTGTGGCATATGTTGCTTAGCAATGATTGCAGGATATTATAAGAAATCTGTATCATTTAATGATATGCACGAGTTCGTCAGTGCGGGTCGGGATGGCGTATCTCTTCTTAATTTACGCATGTTAGCTGAACATTTGGATTTTACAGCTAAAGTGTACAAAGTAAATATAGGTGATTTGGGTCAGATTCGATTACCTGCGGTGTTATATTGGGAAAACAAACATTACGTTGTCTTAGAGAAGATCACTAAGAATGCTTTTGTAATTATTGATCCGGCTTTCGGTAGGAGAAAGATTACTCCGCAACAATTTGAAGTTGCTTTCTCCAGTTATGTTCTCACGTGTGTTCCCACAGAAAAATTTACACAACAAAAAGAAACAAATATTTGGATTCCCTTTTTTAAGATCTTATGGGAGAAGCCTAGTCTATTTCTGAGTATCCTATTTATTACGCTTTTTCTACAGTTAATTACACTTGGCATACCTACATTAATTCAATTTGTGATTGATAAAGTAATCCAAGCACAACGCATGGAACTACTTAATACTTTTTTACTGGGGTTAGCTTTATCGCTCATGTTTCACACCGCATTCACTTATCTCAGAGGGAAAAGTTTAATCACATTAAATAATCGTTTAGATGAGCAAATGATGAAACGGTTCTTTAGACATTTATTGCAATTACCTTACCAATTTTTTCAGCTTCGTTCATTTGGGGACTTAATTTTTCGCGCAAATAGTTTACGCGTGATTCGAGATATTTTGTCTAATCAGTTGATAAAAGGTGTACTTGATTTTAGTCTTCTTTTTGTGGTGCTTGCTTACATGTTTAGTCAATCCATGATCCTTACCGGGTTCGTTGTGTGTCTGGCTAGTCTAAATATTATTTTAATGATATGGAGTAGACCGAGAATTACGGAAGCAAATCAAGAGGAAATTGTGAAAAGTACAGCTGTTCAGGGCTTACAAGTGGAAGTTTTGTATGGAATTTTCGGTGTAAAGTCAGCAGGCGTAGAAAAAAACCTGTACGGACGATGGGATGACAAATTTAATGATCTTCTAAAAGCGTACCGCCGTAAAGAAACTGTTATGAATCGATTAAATACAGTCACAAGTGCACTTGGGTTGATGTCACCCATGCTTGTTCTATGGGTGGGAGCACAGCTTGTGTTTGAAGGGGCTATCTCACTTGGGGCCTTAATCGCACTACATACATTAGCCAATCAATTATTTTCGTTAAGTAGTTCAATCGTGCATACTGGAAATTCATTTTTTTTAGCGTCGTCTTATTTGCGGAGAGTTCAGGATGTTTTGGATGCCCCGATCGAATACCAACCTGAAAATCCAGTGAAATTAGAGAAGTTAAAAGGAGAGATCGAGCTTCAGCGTGTCGATTTTTCGTATACAAAGTATACTACCCCTTCAGTCAGAAATATATCAATGCGGGTTAAGCCTGGTAAGAAAGTGGCTATTATTGGGAAATCGGGTTCGGGT
This sequence comes from Polycladospora coralii, assembly GCF_014773435.2. Classification (GTDB taxonomy): domain Bacteria; phylum Bacillota; class Bacilli; order Thermoactinomycetales; family Thermoactinomycetaceae; genus Polycladospora; species Polycladospora coralii. The sequence goes on from NZ_JACXAG020000003.1 coordinate 151,465, forward strand.
AAAAGCACCTTAGCGCGCTTAATATTAGGGCTATATCAACCCACACAAGGAAGGATTCTATATGATGGGTTTGACTTGAATCAACTTGAAAAATCATCGTTAAGACGACAAATTGGTGTTGTTCCACAAGATGTTACCTTATTTAATCGTAGTATTTTAGAAAACATCAAAATTCATAACCCTGAGGCTTCCCTAGAACAGGTGATTGAAGCGGCCCAAATTGCGCAAATACATGATGAAATCATGAAAATGCCAATGAAATATAACACGATTATCTCAGAAATGGGCATGAATATTTCAGGCGGACAGCGACAAAGAATTGCTGTAGCAAGAGCACTTGTGCATAAGCCATCTATTCTTGTTTTAGATGAAGCGACTAGTTCATTAGACTATCAGAATGAAGAGAAAATGGATCGGTATTTAACTAATATGAATTGTACTAGAGTGGTGATTGCACACCGTTTGTCTACAGTAATGAATGCGGACTTAATTATTGTAATGGATGAAGGTCGTATTGTGGAGAAAGGGACACATGAATCACTCCTTCAAAAAGAAGGCTTTTATGAAAAGTTTTTTTCAAAACAAATGCTTGAAAAACAAAAAATTCAACATGTTATTTAAGCAAAGTGAATGAGGTGAAGAAATGAATAATGCAATTCAGAAATGGACGAGTATGTTATTAATAATGATGATGACTGTTCTTATTCTCCCCTTTCAAGTTCATGCGGAGACGAGTAAGAAGGATGTAAATGACCATGTTTTTATATGGGAAAATGAAGAAATACCCGATGAATTTGATATATGGATAAAGCAAGTTGCGGATGTAGTCGTTACACACACACCTGAAATTGGTTTAACACGTATTGAAGCTAAAAACGCAGATGATCTGCATGAGATTGTCGCACAAATTAAAGCGAGATTTGGTGAGCAGATAGAAGTAAGTGGATTAGATCCAGACTTAGAGGTGCCAATCTCGTTTCCTTTACCGGATATCAATACAATAGAACAAGTGGATCGTGCGTCCCAATCCAAAAAACAGCTTCAAAGTATTGTTTCTGAAAATATGGAGGAGTCCCTACATGAGCAGTGGGCATGGCACATCGAGAAAACAACCAATTTTGGAGAAAGTTATAAGATTGAAACTGGAAATCATCAGACGAAAATTGCGGTAATTGATAGCGGTATTGATTATCAACATCCGGATTTAAAAAATAATATTATTGACATGGGTAAATCATTTGTACCAGGTTCGGAAACAGCACAAGATGATATGGGGCATGGCACAATGGTAGCTGGTGTCATTGCTGCGAATGGAAAGTTAAAAGGAATCGGTCCTGATCTAGGTATTATTCCTTATAAAGTTATGGGTGCACGTGATGGAGAATCTTCATGGGTCATACAAGCAATTATTGCTGCAGCGAAAGATAACGTGGATGTCATAAACCTCAGTTTAGGAAGTTATAAGTCACTGGATCAAGAAGAAGATGTTGCGATAATCGAAGCATATCGACGTGCTGCAAAATTTGCCAAGAAAAAAGGCGTGATTGTAGTAGCAAGTGCTGGAAATGAAGCGCTTGACTTGACTGATCCCATACAAGTGGGGATCAGTAAAGAGCGTGAAGGAGAGCGAATGGTTCACTTGCCTGGTGGAGGTATAGATCATGTAATTGCAGTATCGGCTACAAACAATCAAGATCAAATTTCTAGCATTTCTAATTATGGACGTGTCATTACGTTTGCTGCTCCGGGTGGGGAAATGGATATGGAAACTTTTAATGCATGGTGTTTGGTCACATATCCAACTCACTTTCCACAACCCCAAATATTCAAACAAATGGGTATTCCAGAAGGATACATGTTTACAGCGGGGACTAGCTTAGCTGCACCTAATGTAACGGGATCAATCGGTGTATATCTCGCGCAGCAAAAGAAACATAAAAAAATGAATCCTAATAAAGTTACAAACCAATTAATACAGTCAACTACAGATATAGGAATTGAAGGTAAAGATAACTATTTTGGATATGGGCTTATTAACCTGACTCAGGTGTTGAAGAAGCATCAAAATAAAAACGAATATAAAAAAAATAGATATCAAAAAGCTTCATAACAAATAGCAATTACAGTACAATATTAATATTATGCTGTAATTGCTAAAATTAATAGAAAGAGAGATGGTAATTTTGGAAAAATTGATACTGGAAACCAAAAATCTGACCAAGAAATATAAAGAAGAAGCTGTCGTAAATGCAGTGAACTTAAAAGTAAAGGAAGGCAGTATTTATGGCTTTCTTGGACCAAATGGTGCGGGCAAGACAACTGCCATTCGGCTCATTCTCGGTTTGACACGTTCTGATCAAGGTGAAGTATATATTTTTGAAAAAGATTTTCATAAACATCGAAGTGAAATACTGAGTAAAATCGGCTCCTTAATTGAGTCGCCTAGCTATTATCCTCACTTAACAGGTGGTGAGAATTTAGAGGTTTTTCGTCGAATTTGGGGTATAGCAGACAAAAAGCGTGTGGATGAAGTATTAGAGATTGTAAAGCTTACACAAGCAAAAAATAAAAAAGCAAAGAACTATTCATTAGGAATGAAACAACGGCTAGGAATTGCACTTGCGCTTTTACATCAACCCCAGTTTCTCATTTTAGATGAACCTACTAACGGGTTAGATCCGTCCGGCATACATGAAATTCGTGAATTGGTGAAAGAGATGCCCAAGCAATTCGGGATTACAGTTATGTTATCGAGCCATCTATTAAGTGAGATTGAGCAGGTGGCGACAGATGTTGGTATTATTCGGGAAGGAAACCTAATCTATCAAGATTCTCTAAAAGAATTACAAAAGCAAGCGAAACCGCAAATTGTATTAAGTGTGGACCAAACTGAACGAGCGAAAAATGTTTTAGCGGATACACCGTTTGAATATTTTGCAGACGAAAACGAAATATTTATTCTGAATCCAGAAAGCCATGCAGTTGGTCTTATTACGAAAGCATTGGTAGAAAAAGAGATTACCATTCACCGAATTGAGGAAAGAGGCGGATCATTAGAGCAAATATTCTTAGATATGGTAGGAAGTGATGCATCATGATAGCCAACTTAATGTGGTCAGATTTTATGAAGTTAAGACGTAGTTATGGCATATACTATTTTCTCTTTTCATTGGTAGTGGGTTTGGGGCTATTTTTTTATCTGCATATCGATTATTCACTTAATAATGGCTATGATTTAACCCAGTCTTGGGGAATTGCTTTTGATTCTTATTATAGCTATCTATTAAAATTATTTGTATTATTTTCCATTACATTTATTGCTTCTATGTTTATTAATATGGATCATCATTCAAATATGTGGAAATTAATTTTTACAACGCCAATTAATAGATGGAAATATTATGTGACTCGAATAATCTGGGTTGTCATACTGGCGCAAGTTCTGGGGTTACTTAGTTTCACTACAATTTATTTAATTGGCACTTATTATGATGTACATGCTGATATATCTGCAACATTCATCTTTCACTACATTTGGTATCCTTTCTTGTTGGCGATACCCGTGATTGCCCTACAAGTTATTTTATCCATGCTCTTCTCAAACCAATCCATAGCGTTGTTAATTGGGATATCGGGTATTTATTTGAGTGCCATCTTTGTAGAGTGGGGAAAAGTGATTCCATGGGGATATTGGCAGGGCTACTTACCTCCACAACCTACAATTGAAATGTTACACAACAGTAAGCTTTCCTATTTTGCTCCAACTGGCTGGGGGATACTTTCGTTAATGCTGGTAATCGTTTTGGGAATCGTTGCGCTAAACCGTAAAGATTTTAACTAGGGAGGGTTGTATGATGCAGAGGGGACTCAATAACTTGTTCGTAGCAGAATGGTTAAAATTGAGAGCAACAAAAATTTGGATGGTTCCATTATTAATCCTTTTGCCGCTTGCTTATAATATTTTTATGTTGAAAAAAGTTATGGTCGATCAATATCAATTTACAGACGAAAATCAGTGGCTAGTGGCCATGATGATGTTTGTAGTCTTAGGAGGATCACTATTCTATCCTTTTATTTCAGCTATGCTTACAAGTCATATCAATCGAATAGAAGACCAACAAAATTCATGGAAAATCATGCTAACCCTTCCTTACACTTGGAGTCAGGTGTATTCTGCTAAGATCATCTGGTTAGTACTACTGGCATTAATGACGCAAGTGATTTTTTTAATCGGGTTAATCACGATTGGCAAATTTATGGGACTTGATGATCCTATTTTGTGGCAAGATATACTTTTTCAAGTCTTCTTAGGATGGATCGGTCTAAGTGTATTAAATATTATTCAATTTTGGATCTCTTACTATTTTAAAAATGCTATCACGCCTATCGTGATTGGTGTCATTCTTTCTATCCCGGTATTTATTTTGGCTGAGTCTTCGTATGGCTTTGTATACCCTTGGGCAATGCCTGTTCTAGCGATGAATGGGAACGCAAATGTGCCCTACTTTATCTTAATAGCAATCGTATATACCGTGTTATTTGGTTATGGGGGAGCCAAATTCTTTATTCGAAAAGGGACTTAGTAGGCGAATACAAATTGAATAATGAAAGGGTCGAGGAAAATGGTCTCATTTATTAAATTGATCCATAACGAAAACATAAAAATTTTTAAACGCTTGGGAACACTTGTGATGATAGGGGTGTTGATCTTATTTGTGGGGATACATACTTTTGCGTCGGAATCTAATGATGATCCTAATTGGCAAAAGGCATTGCAGCAGGAAAATTTATCTGCGCAAAAAGCATTAGCAGGTAACAAGTTGTCTCCACAAGAAAAAAGTCAAATCGAAGAAACGGTGCAAATGAATCAATATCGGCTATCCAATGATATTCAACCTCTCCTCATGCACGAGTACTTGTTAAGTGCGCTTGTGATGTTAGTATATCTAATTACGCTATTTGCTATCATTCATGCGGGGACATCTGTTGCTGGTGAATTTAACGATGGAACCATCAAATTTTTGCTTATTAGGCCGCATAGTAGAATTAAAATTCTTTTAGCTAAGTATATGTCTCTACTTATGTTTGTAGGTATTATGGTTATGATCGTCGCTTTTACTTTACTTATCTTGGGTGGTTTTAAATATGGCTTTGAAGGATTGGTGGAACCGTCGATTTATTGGGAACAAAATCAAATGGTAACACAAACTTTTTTATTGCAGTGGATACAACAAATTGTACTTGTTTTGGTCAGTCCGTTGGCGATGATGACACTTGCCTTTATGATTTCCACAATCTTTCGTAGTAGTTCACTAGCGATTGGACTTGGGATATTTAGTTATTTTGTTGGAGGGATCCTAGTTTCACAATTAGCTAGTAGAGGTCATGATTGGACGAAATATCTGTTATTTGCCAATACAGATTTAACAATATACTTTTCAAATATGAAACCATTAGTTGAAGGGATGACATTCTCCTTCTCGCTTGTAGTTGTAAGTATATACTTGACTACTTTTTTACTTTCGGCTTTTATCACTTTTAGCAAACGCGATATTGCATCTTAGGAGGAAAAATTATGGTTGAGCCCATCGTGCAAATTAAAAATTTGAAAAAGAGCATTGGCGGACATGAGGTTATTAAAGGACTCAATTTTGATGTTTATCCAGGTGAAGTGTTAGGCTTTTTGGGACCTAATGGTGCAGGTAAAACAACAACGATTCGAATGATGGTAGGTCTAATCTCGATTACAGAGGGCGATATTCTTATTGGCGGACATAGCATTAAAAAGAACTTCCAAAAAGCCATTGCAAATATTGGAGGAATCGTTGAAAATCCTGATTTATATAAATATCTGACTGGATGGCAAAACTTGATGCAATATGCTCGTATGGTTACGGGGGTTGATCAGGAACGATTACACCATATCGTAAAGCTGATTGGCTTGGAAAATGCGATTCACAAAAAGGTGAAAACATATTCACTCGGTATGAAACAGCGACTGGGACTTGCCCAAGCGCTATTGCATAACCCTTCAGTCTTAATTTTGGATGAACCTACAAATGGACTTGATCCAGCAGGAATTCAAGAGTTACGTGATTATTTACGAAAACTAGCGCATGAAGAAAATGTAGCTGTACTGGTTTCGAGTCATCTCCTAAGTGAGATGGAAATGATGTGTGATCGAATCGCTATTATTCAAAAAGGAGAGCTCATAAAAATAGAGTTAATAACTGAACTAGTGGCGGATAAGGTTCACTTTGAAGTGAGTCCTTTGGAAAAAGCGCAAAAAGTATTAGAGAATCAATTTGCTGACTTGGATTGTGTGATTGAGAAACATGAACTTATTGTATCAGCTTCAAAAGAGCAAATAGCAGAAATTAGTAAAGTGTTTATTCAAGAAGAGATTCAACTTTATGGAATTCGAAAACAGGAGCTATCACTAGAGCAGCACTTTTTAGAAGTTACAAATCAGAAAAAGATAGGATAGGATTAGAGAATGCCTAAGAGATTAAAAATGATCTATCTCTTAGGCATTCTTTGTGGATTGGAATTGTTAGTATGTATGATTGAACAAGCTATTAGTTAATATCTAAGCTTTTCAATGGGTTTTTACCTTCATATTGAGATGCGAGCATAAAAGAGTCAGCTGACTTTTTATAGGCACGTTGTTTGTAATAATAATTGGCTAATTCATTTGCTAGCTTATGAATGAACATATATTGATCCATCCGTTTTGCCAATTCGATTACTTTTTTCATCTCTTTCTCATATTTTTGCTCATCTCCCCGTAAAAGATAGATTTGAGCTTGAATGGTAACAAGTTCAAGATATAAAAATTTGTGATTTTCTGGATCTACTTCATCAAAAGATTTTTGCAAGTAGTAGTCGGATTGAGTCCAATCCTTAAGTTTACTATAAATCTCGATTAATCGGTGATAGCACCCTAACTTTGTTCCTACATTTTGAATGTGATTACAGATATCAATACTTCTTTGAAAATGAGAAATGGATTTATCGTACTCTTCCTTTAACCTACTAATTTCACCAAAATTATATTCAATTACGGATTGTGCAAAAGATACCGGTGTTTTAAGAATACATTCAGCTTCTTTATAATAATTAAAAGCTTGATCAAGTTTATTCGTTTCTATTAAATTATTGCCCATACCTATCAAAACACCAATTATTTTTGTCGAATCACCATATTTTTTAAAAATATTATATGCTGTTTTTAAATAAAATAGACATGTTGCATTATCTTTTGAAATTCGACGCTTTACAATCCCAATATTATAATACAAAGATGCTAGGGCTAAACTTTCATCACGTATATCGATAAATTGCTCTGCTAATTCGTAGTAGGCATTTGTTTTTACATAGTCTTGTTTATAGTAGAATAGGTTGCCACAAGCGATATAATAATCCATTAGATAGGAAGGTGAAGCTGTCGTAGTATCTGAGACGAAATTTTTAGATAATAAATAAATATCATAAGCTTTATTATAGTTTTGTTCACTATTTTCACAATAAAAGCGAATTAATGTACTATATATTTTTAAGTAATATTCAGGTGGATGGGTAACTGTTGCATTTAAATGCAATAACGAGGCATCTTCATCTGTTAATACACGATGCTCTTTGTAGTCTGATGTAATCGTATTTATTCTTTCGTATATATCTGGATCTTCTCCCCATAAATCATTTGGAGTAACATCTAAACGAGGAGCGATTGCGTCTACAAAAGCCTTGGAAGGATTAATGTTTCCATTTTCGATCCGACTTAAATAGGTAAGAGAGGATATCTCCTTTACTAGTTCAGCTTGTGTAAGTCGCTTGTGAAGTCGTAATTGTCGTATCTTCTCACCAATATTCATGTTTGACATTTTCACCTCGATAATAAACAAAATTCTTTATTAGTATAATTTATTTATGTTATAAAATCTAGTGATTTAAAATTTAAATAGCGTAACTACAAGGTAATCGCTTTAGGTATGTCAAATTATAGGATTCTTCTATTGTTGAGGCGCATGTTTTGTGTTCCGTGGATTTTCACCAAACTGCTTGAACAAAATCTCCCGGAGCTTTCAATACTTGCTATCGGTCAAACGGATTGTTCGCTTTTTCTTCTAGGTTTTTGTTACGCTTAGTGAAGGTGAGAAAGCTGTTTTGTTAAAAAGACTTACTTTTTTTGGTAAATAAACACCATTGTGAAAAAATAATGTTTGTCATTAAGGGCTGAGAGATATCGCGTGAAGTTGGTAGGGGACATCTTGAAAAGTAATTTCAGAATGATAGTGAGTAAGGGAGGCTGTATCAACGCGGATTAGGAATGAGAAAAGCATTTGTGTAATGGGTTATTTGTAGCATGTATACACAAATGCAGGTGGAAAATTTAATTTGATATGGGACATTGTAACTTGATTAAAAACCTGGTTTAACTGCGTATAGATTGTCGGATAATATTGAAAAGCGACAAACAATCCGCCAGAGCGTAAGGTTTGATGAACATTATATAAGATTTCTGACGTTTCTTGGTTTGAGAAGTTAGTAAAAGGCAATCCCGATATGATAACGTCAACACTTGAAATATTATTTTGTTTAAGTGTAGTCATTAGTAATTTGGCATTAGAATAAAAAAATAGCTCTTTAAATCTATCTTGTAAATTTCCCCTTAAATGGTTGTCAAACTCAAATATCATGGCAGTACATTGAGATGACTTACAAGTATTTATTCTTTCAGTAAAAACGCCCGTTCCTGCACCAAGCTCTACGATTGTATTCGTTTTATGCCAGTTAACGAATTTAAACATCTCATTAGTAAGAAATGATGAACTTGGTGCAACACTTCCAATAATTCGTGGATATTTTAGAAAAGCTGAAAAAAAACGCATATGATTATGTAATTGAGAATGAAATTTGTTTAACAAGGGGTATGGGCACCTTTCATTAATCGTTATTTAGTGATATCTGATGATAGATCCAACTTATTGCAATTATTGGATAGAGAAATAAATGAGCAGACCTACTGTTATCTTGATCGGTAATAGGAATACTTATACTGTTGTTTAAATTGCCATGCAACTTAATTAGGTGTTGCAATTCCTTTTCAAAAGATGCTATCTGTTCCAGTAATAGCGTGCCTTTTGCAGATGAGGGTTTTTGAATCGCGTACCCAATCCCTACTTTAGCGTTAATATGAAGATTTTCTTGATGTATGTTTATTTTATTACGTGTTAATTTATCAATATCAAGTATATGTTGGAATTTGTCTTCCTGTATAACAAAGGAATAGAAACCAGAGATATGAAATCCATTGATTTCTGAAGGATCAATTACAATAATAATTGGTTTTACGTGATGAGGGATTTTCTTTTCATTATAAAAGATTTCGTAAATAATTTGTGCTAGCGTATTTTTATCCAGAATGTACTTGTTGGAAAACGTGTTTCTAATCGGTGTTCGTTTGCGAATGTTTATAGAAACACTTTTCTTATCATGATAACTTAGCTCTGATGCATCAAATATGACTTGTTTATTTAGATGAGCTAGTTCTTTTAGTCTTTTTAAATCATCCAAAGTGTTCACATCCAATAAATATAATTAGGCGTGTTGGTTTGCATCATTTTTATCATTTAAAATCGTATTTTGATTAATTCTTGAAATGAAAGCAATCCAAATAAAATTTACAATTTGCCTGAAATGATCTAACGGACCAATCTTTCATACATTTTATACAGTAGGTTTTGTTTGTGCTAAGTGACGGTTCAAAGCATGATACCCGAAAAATCACTTTCTCATTTGGATTGATTCATTTTTGAATCATTTTGCAGTAGGTTTTTCTCCAAGCGGTGGTAGAGAATCATGGGCATGTACAGTTGATACGTCTAATTGAAGTAAACTGGTTAGTAAGATAGCTGCGAGTAAGATTTTTTTCATTTGTAAAACCCCTTTTATGTTGTATGGTGTTATTTTGTTTTGTTAGTTATAGCTTAAGGGATACATAATGTTTAATAAAAGGAGTTAATTTTTATAAAAAATCAGGTAAACCAATACGCGATTTCATAGCTAAATTTAACAAATAGCATCAGGAAAACTGTCAATCTTGTTAACTTTAGACTTGAAAATCTTTTATTGCAGCATAATTTGTGTATAATCAACAAGGCATCTGTCAAGTTACCATAAATTATTTGTTTCTTCTGAAGCAGATATGGGAATCGTAAAAATAGATCAGGATATGAAGATGCGGCGTTTGATTAAACATGTGGAAGGAGAATTTGATGCAAGCTACAACAAATAGAATGGAGTTTGTGCAAGCTAAGGAAACACAAATAGATGAGCTCATTCAAATATACAAACAAAATGTACGCTTAATGAATGAGCGGGGCATTTACCAATGGAATGAAGATTATCCAGATCGAGAAGAATTAATGCAGGATATTAAATGTGGTGAAATGTTTTTGCTTACAATAGATGGGGATATCGCTGGAGCAGTAGCATTAAATGAATTATACGACTTGGAGTATAATGAGATTGAGTGGAAAGATGAAAGTGGTAAATTTTTAGTGGTGCATCGCTTTTGTGTAAATACCAAATTCCAAGGGCAAGGTATTTCTAAGACATTACTTAAGCATATTGATCGTTATGCGAAGCAAACGGGTTACGCTTCTATTCGTCTAGATACGATGATGGCGAATGAGATTGCGATGAATTTATACCAAAAAGACGGGTATGAAGCAAGAGGGCAATTCTTCTTTCCGGGTTTAGAAAATCCATTTATGGCATTTGAAAAACACCTATAATTTCAATTAAGCTCTTTCTCGGTAGAATCGAAGGGGGCTTAATTGGGATAAAAAACAGAAAAATTTAAATATTATTTTAAATAACTGGGTAATCTGAATTTAGATGATCATGCTTTTTACTTCCTTGTCAAGCAGGAAAACACTTATGAGACTAGAATTATAGCAAATAAACAACAGAGCTAGGGTAAATACGGAAACTTCTATATAAGCTGACTAGATAGGAGGCGACATCGTGTCATCTAAAAAAGTATTAGTTGTTGATGATCAATATGGGATTAGATTATTACTAAAAGAAGTGTTTTCGAAGGAAGATGTTGACATTTTTCAAGCTGCGGATGGAAGACAAGCCCTCGACATTATTGATGTAAGCAAACCTGATCTGATGTTATTAGATATGAAAATGCCCGGTATGGATGGATTAGAGTTATTAAGACGATTACGTCACACTGCGTTTGATGGGAAAGTGATTATGATGACAGCTTATGGAGAGCTGGATATGGTTTCTGAAGCGATTCGATTAGGGGCACTCATGCATTTTACAAAACCATTTGATATTGAGGAATTAAGACTTGAAGTCATGAAACAACTCGTTTCTTAATAAGGATATCATGAAAAAGTGAATGGGATTTTGCAAATATGACGACCATGGGTGGTGAATTTAGTGATTGCGTCTATCATTCGATTACGCCTCAGTTTACATGATGCACATTATGGGGGTAACTTAGTAGATGGAGCGAGAATATTAGGTTTGTTTGGTGATGCAGCTACTGAGCTTTTAATTAAACATGATGAAGATGAGGGTTTATTTGTAAGCTACGAGCAGGTAGAATTTACAGCCCCGGTGTATGCCGGAGATTATGTAGAAGTAAAAGGTGAATTGGTTCACATTGGAAATACCTCGCGCAAAATGGCGTTTGAAGCGCATAAAATCATTGAAGCAAATATTGATCCGGATAAGCCATATAAGGCGCGTATGATCCCTGAGCCTATTTTGGTGGCTAAAGCGATTGGAACTTGTGTTGTTCCAAAGAACAGGTAGGAGAAAATAATGCAAAAGTTAATCATTACAGCAGCCTTGGTAGGGGCAGAAGTAAGTAAGGCAGACAATCCGTACTTGCCGATTTCCCCAGAAGAGATTGGGATTGCCGCCCAAGAAGCTCGGGAGGCAGGGGCATCCATTGCGCATATTCATGTAAGAGATCGAGAGGGTAAACCTTCGCAAGATAAAGAATTATATCGGCAAGCGATTGAAGAAATTCAAAAAAGAACAGATATCATTATTCAAGTTTCTACAGGTGGGGCAGTAGGGATGTCTGGCGCAGAGCGTATTCAGCCGCTTAGTCTAAGGCCGGAGATGGCTTCTTTTACAACGGGTACAGTGAACTTTGGTAACGATGTTTTTCTCAATAGTCTTCCACAACTGGAAACATTTGCTGAGCAGTTTGAAAAATATGGGGTTAACCCTGAATTTGAAATCTTTGATGTGGGTATGATAGCTAACGCACTAGCACTCGTGAAAAAAGGTTTGTTTCCAGGTCATTTGCACTTTGATTTTGTAATGGGCGTACCTGGTGCGATTCCAGCTACTGCAGATCATTTGCTATTTTTGATTAACCAGCTACCTGCTGGCGCTACGTGGAGTGTAGCAGGAATAGGAAAAGCACAGCTGACCATGTCTGTACTCGGCATCGCCTTAGGAGGACATGTAAGGGTAGGATTAGAAGATAATCTGTACTACCGCAAAGGTGAGCTTGCTTCTAACACACAACTAATCGAACGTGTGGCCAGAATTGCAAGGGAAATGGATCGATTGCTAGCAGAGCCAGATGAGGCGCGAATTATGTTGTCATTAACGCGTTCTAAGTACTACTAGATATCGTGCATCCTAGTGAACAAACTACCCAATCTAAAATGGGAGTGTTATAATGACAAAATGATACTGTATCATATATAAAGGAGGCTTCCACTTATGCCACTTGTTTCGATGAATCATTTCTTGCCTCAAGCAAAACAAGAAAAATTTGCAGTTGGGCAGTTCAATATGAACAATTTGGAGTATGTACAAGGAATTATTGAAGCCGGTAAGGAAGAGAAATCTCCCCTTATCTTTGGTGCCAGTGAAGGTGCCATTCGTTACATAGGTTTAAACAATGTTGTTGCGTTAGCACGAATTGCTGCTGATGAGTCAGGGTTACCAGTGGCCCTTCATTTAGATCATGGTAGTAGTTTTGATGTAGTAATGAAATGTATTCACGCTGGTTTCTCTTCAGTGATGTTTGATGGCTCACATTACCCACTAGAAGAAAATATTCGTCTAACAAAAAAAGTCGTAGAAGCGGCTCATGCTGTAGGAATTTCAGTAGAGGGTGAGCTGGGAACGATTGGTGGAGTCGAGGATGATTTGGTAGTAGCTGACGAAGACGCTCAAATGGCAAATGCCCAAGAAGCGATTCACTTCTGGAAAGAAACACGAGTAGATGCGTTAGCAATTGCCGTTGGAACTGCACATGGGATGTACAAAGGTGAACCCAAAATTCGTTATGACATTATTGATGAAGTAAGCAAGCAGGTTGAAGTACCGATTGTATTACACGGGGGATCTGGTGTTCCGGACGAAGCGATCCAAAAATCGATCTCACTCGGTGTGGGAAAGATTAATGTAAATACAGAAAATCAAGTAGAGAGCACGAAAGTTGTCCGCCAACTACTTGAGCAAAATTCAGAAATGATTGACCCTCGTAAATACTTGGGCCCTGCTCGTGAAGCGATAAAAGAAGTTGTGAAAATGAAGATGCGATTATTTGGAAGTTCAGGTAAAGCGTAACACGTAAAAGCTGGAGGAAATAGAAATGAAATTCTTTTTAGATACGGCAATAGTAGATGAAATTAGACAGGTTCATCAGTTAGGTTTACTATCTGGTGTGACAACAAACCCAAGTTTAGTAGCTAAATCTGGTGAAGTGTTTGATGAAGTATTACAGGAAATTTTAACTTTTGTAGATGGATCGGTTAGTGCAGAAGTAATCAGTCGCGATGCCGAAGGGATGATCAAGGAAGGGGAACGATACGCTGCTTTTGGTAAAAATGTTACCATTAAAGTTCCGATGACATTGGAAGGATTAAAAGCGGTTCACCATTTCTCCCAAAAAGGCATTTCCACGAATGTGACACTCGTTTTTTCCACCAATCAAGCTTTAATGGCAGCACGTGCTGGGGCTACTTATGTGAGTCCTTTCATAGGGCGTCTTGATGATATTAGCTTCGATGGGACACAATTAATTAAAGAAATTGCTGATCTCTTCCGTATGCATCAAATTCCTACCGAAATTATTGCAGCGAGTATCCGTCATCCAATGCATATCACTCAGGCTGCTTTAAGCGGCGCTCATATTGCTACGCTTCCTTATAAAGTGATGGAGCAAATGGTCAAACATCCACTGACAGACCAAGGAATAGAAAAGTTTGAAGCGGATTGGAAAAAAATAAAGCAAGTATAAATTGAGATACCCTTTCCTATTAACTAAGCGCAATTTCGAATAAACTGATGAAAAGCTGAAATAAACTTTTCATCAGTTTATTTCAACAAAATCGATGGGACGAGTGAGGGGAAATATGGAGAAAATTTTAATAGAAGGTGGCGTACCCTTACGTGGGCATGTAAAAATTAGTGGTTCAAAAGACAGTGCACTTGCCGCAATACCAGCTTCAATTTTGACTAATTCTCCAACCGTTCTCAAAAACATTCCTCGTATTGAAGAAGTAGCGCAATACCAAAAAATTCTTCAATATCTAGGTGCATCCTGCATCCATCAAGATAACTCCTTAACGATTTATTCAAACGAATTTAAGAATCGAATGCTTTCCATGCAGGAAGTAAGTCATTTAAGTTCATGGCTGTATTTGCTGGCAGCGCTACTCGCTAAATTTGGCGAAGTAGCGATTGAATACCCGACATCTACGCGGATAAGATCTGCTCTTGACCATCATTTAAAAGGCTTTAAAGCATTAGGCGCAAGCGTGATAGAGCAGGATGCGTACTTGCGGCTGACAGCTGATCAATTAACTGGTGCTCGAATCTACTTGGATGATGCTGATCGGAGTGCTACGATTAGTCTGCTTTACACTGCGGTAATGGCTAGCGGACAAACGATCATTGAAAACGCAGCCAAAGATCCGGAAGTTGTAGATGTTGTTACCCTACTTACAAATATGGGGGCTAATATAAAAGGTGCAGGTACTGACGTGATTCGAGTTTGGGGTAAAGAAAAACTGAAAGGTAGTCACCATACCTTGATCCCGGATCGGATTGAAGCTGGATTTTATATGATTGCAGTGGCGGCAACGAAAGGTGAAGTTGTGATTGAACAGATAATTCCAGAGCATCTAGAAGCTGTGACCGCCAAGTTAATTGAAATGGGTGTCATCATCGAAGTGGGTGATGAATGGATTCGATTACAAGGTATAAAACAATATTCCCCTATTCATGTACGTACACATCCTTATCCTGGTTTCCCTACAGATCTTCAACACCCGATTACCTCACTATTTACACAAACGAATGGAACGAGCCTCATCACTGAACACCATCAAAATGGAAGCTTTCAGCATGTAAAAGAACTGAGACATCTAGGAGCAGATATAAAATTAGAAGCAAGAACAATTGTTGTTGATGGCCCCACATTACTTCAGGGGGAGAGGATCACAGTAGACCATTTATCTACTTGTAAGGCACTCTTAATTGCTGCCCTTGTTTCTCGTGATCCGATGTATATGAACCGTATTGATATTTTTAATAGTGGTTATGAAAATTGGCTAGAAAAATTAGTGGGTTTAGGTGCTAGAATGAAGTATGTAAGCTCTCCTTAGTTATATTACTGGCGATTTGCTTCTGTTTGGTACTCCTTCGTCAAATATGTTACTCTATTTCTATATGTGTCATACTTAAAGATGTAAGCACGATGTAATTGTGAGAAATAAGGGAGATGAAGGAAAATGGAAAGAAGCTTAACGATGGAGTTAGTCCGTGTAACTGAAGCTGCAGCAGTTGCTTCAGCACGTTGGATGGGTTTTGGTAAAAAAGATGAGGCTGATGAAGCAGCTACATCAGCTATGCGGAAAGTATTTGATACGATACCCATGCGTGGTACAGTAGTGATTGGTGAAGGTGAGATGGATGAAGCACCTATGCTTTATATTGGTGAACGTCTAGGGTTAGGCTACTTACCTGAAGTAGATGTTGCCGTCGATCCATTAGAAGGGACGAACATTGTTGCAAAGGGGCTTTGGAACGCACTATCTGTAGTCGCGATTTCTGAGCGTGGTGGCTTATTACATGCACCAGATATGTATATGGATAAAATTGCGGTTGGGCCTCGTGCTGTTGGCAAGGTGGATATTGATGCACCGATTGAAGACAACTTAAAAGCAGTGGCATCTGCCTCAGGTAAAGATATTGCGGATTTAGTGATCGCTACGTTAGATCGTCCGCGACATAATCAAATGATCGAGGCCGTTCGAAAAGCGGGCGCTAGAATTAAATTGATTCCCGATGGAGATGTGGCAGCTGCTGTGCATACTGGGTTTTCAGATACAGATGTCGATATCTTACTAGGTTCAGGTGGAGCGCCAGAAGGTGTTTTAGCAGCAGTGGCATTAAAATGCTTAGGTGGAGAGATCCAGGGTCGTTTATTACCTGAAAATGAAGAACAATTCCAGCGCTGTATCCGAATGGGTTTAAAAGATCCAAAGCAAGTATTACGCATGGAGGATCTCGTAAAAGGGGACGACGCGATCTTTGCGGCTACTGGTGTAACAGATGGTGAACTATTAAAGGGTGTACGCTACCAAGGACTAACGGCAAAAACACAATCCGTGGTGATGCGTGCGAAAACAGGCACGATTCGTTTCATTGATGGAACGCATCGCCTAGAAAAAAAACCAAATTTGGTATTATAAGCCCTCTTTGATTCTTCGGAATGGGAGAGGGAAAGAATAGAGTGGGTGAAAAGAAATGGAAGAATTAACTTTAAGTGAACTAGAAAATCGTAAATTAACCGATTTATATCGCCTGGCAAAAGAATATCAAATCTCTTATTATAGCCAAATGAAGAAAAAAGAGCTTGTGTTTGCGATTTTAAAAGCGAAGGCTGAAAAAGACGGTTTGATGTTTATGGAAGGTGTGCTAGATATTTTGCCAGAGGGATATGGATTTTTACGGCCAATCAACTTTCTCCCTTCCTCCGAAGATATCTATATTTCAGCTTCACAAATTAGGCGATTTGACCTGAGATCAGGTGATCTTGTTTCTGGGAAAGCGCGTCCACCTAAGGAAAATGAGCGTTATTTTGGTCTTTTGCATGTGGAAGCCGTTAATGGAGCAGATCCAAATGAAGCAGCTGAACGTCTACATTTTGCGGCATTAACACCGTTATATCCGGAAAAACGCTTAATCTTAGAAAATAGACATGATAAATTGTCAACACGTGTCATGGATTTAATTGCACCAGTAGGGTTAGGGCAAAGAGGGCTTATCGTGGCTCAGCCTAAAGCGGGAAAAACCATGCTATTGAAAGAAATTGCAAATAGTATAACCTCCAATCATCCTGAAATTGAATTGTTTGTCCTTTTGATTGATGAACGTCCTGAAGAAGTGACGGATATGCAACGCTCAGTTAAAGGTGAAGTTGTTAGCTCTACATTTGATGAATTGCCAGAAAACCATATAAAAGTAGCTGAATTAGTATTAGAACGGGCGCAACGCCTTGTTGAGCATAAAAAGGATGTCGTGATTTTATTAGATAGTGTCACACGACTTGCACGAGCTTATAATTTGGTCATTCCTCCAAGTGGACGTACCTTATCAGGTGGAATCGACCCTGCTGCCTTACATCGCCCTAAGCGATTTTTTGGAGCAGCACGCAATATTGAAGAGGGAGGGAGCTTGACCATTTTAGCGACGGCCCTCGTAGATACAGGTTCTCGCATGGATGATGTGATTTACGAAGAATTTAAAGGTACAGGAAATTTGGAATTACATCTAGACCGGAAGTTAGCAGAAAGACGCATCTATCCGGCGATCGATATTAGACGTTCTGGAACCCGGAAAGAAGAATTACTCTTAAGTAAAGAAGAGCTTGAGAAGCTTTGGTTACTTCGTAAGACGATGACTGAAACCCCAGATTATACAGAGGCATTCCTCCGCAAGCTAAAGAAGACCCAAACAAATGAAGACTTTTTAGCAACTCTTGAAGCCTCCAAATCTACCCGCTGATAGAAAAATGACATAATCCGATATGCCCTCACATAAAGTGAAAGTATGTGTCACCCTATCCTTTATATAGTGAGGTGCTATCATGTCTCGCAAGAAAACGTTGTTAGCTTCTTCCCTCAGCATTTGTTCAGCATCTGCATCTATGGTGGTAGGTACAGATCAACATCCTGTTTATGCTGAAGGTGTGAATGGGTTGGATCAAACTATCCCCCCGAAGCAGGATGTGATTGCCCAAGAGGTACTCTACCATTATTTAAATCCGATCAAGCAAGTTGCCGAAGGAAACTTAGCCGCCAAAGTTGAGACAAAGCCACTCAGCTATCAAATTGAGAAGGGAGATACCTTATACAAAATTGGTCTTTTCTATGGGGTTCCGCATACTACACTTGCAATATACAATCAGATTTCTTCACCGGAAATGCTTATTATCGGCGATAAGTTAAATATTCCGATTACTAAAAAATGGGTGCGACTAAAAGTTACCGATACATTGGAGAGCTTGACCAAAGAATATCATACGACAAAGGAGCTATTGCTCCATCTAAATCCGATTTTGGAAAAAACGGATATTACCTATTCGGGACAGATGATCGCTGTTCCGCAAAAATTACCTGTATCTGAGCCTAAGGTGGTAAAGCCGCCAGTTCAGCTGGTCACCTCTACGAATGCAAGCAAAGATGCTCCAAAAGAAACAGGAACGAAAAAGGCGGAGTCCCCCAAGAAGGTTTCGAGTACTGGAACCTTTAAATGGCCAGTAAGCGGGCAAATTACAAGTAACTTTGGCTGGCGAAACGGAAGGCAACATAAAGGAATTGATGTGTGGAGTTCTGCTAAGGCAAAGGCGGTCATTTATGCTGCTGATGGCGGTGTTGTGACGAAGGCTGGTTACTCAGGTGCATACGGAAACTTAGTTGTCATTGATCATGGAAACGGTTGGCAAACATACTACGCGCATTTAAGTCGATTAAATGTAAGTAAAGGTCAATCTGTTTCCGTTGGACAGTCACTGGGCAATATGGGTCAAACTGGAAATGCTACAGGTTATCATCTCCACTTTGAAGTTCGTAAAAATGGGAATGCCATAAACCCATTATCTGTACTGAAATGATTGAAGTGCGTGGATAATCCAAAATAAGGAAGTACTATTCTTAGATCGATGGGGATTTACAGCCATGAAACCATTAAATAGAGTCTACTCCTTTTCTTGCAGGTCCATCATGTTCATGGTATAATACCTCAGGAATGACTATGAACGAATAGCGGAAGGGCAAGGAAAAGAGGTGTAAACATGAAAGCAACAATTCATCCTGAGTATAAATTAACTAAGGTCACCTGTGTGTGCGGCAATACATTTGAAACAGGTTCAACAAAAGAGAACCTGAAGGTCGATGTTTGCTCTGAATGCCATCCTTTCTATACAGGAAAACAAAAAATGGTTAATGCTGGTGGGCGTGTTGATCGTTTCAAAAAGAAATACAATATGGGTTAAAAATGGTATCTACTATAGAGATACAGAAGGCAAGCGGAGACGCTTGTCTTTTCGTTTGTAACGGAGGGGTTAAGTATGAAAAAAACTGTGGATTATCCCCATATGATGAAAGGTTCGGGGTGGATTGAAATCATATGTGGCGGAATGTTCTCTGGAAAGAGTGAGGAGTTAATTCGCCGAATTCGAAGAGCTGAAATTGCCAAGTTGAAAGTAAAAGCTTTTAAACCGGCGATTGATGATCGCTATCATGAACAAGCTATTGCTTCTCACAATGGTCGTATTGCCGATGCGATTGCGATAAAGGATGCTGCAGATATTTTAAACCAAGTTGATTGCGATACCGATGTGGTGGCGATCGATGAAGTGCAGTTTTTTCAAGGGGATATCGTCACAGTATGTCAAAAACTAGCTGATCAAGGAAAACGTGTCATTTGTGCTGGATTAGACCAGGATTTTCGTGGATATGCCTTTGGCGCTACGCCAACTTTGTTAGCTATTGCTGAGTATGTAACAAAGCTACAGGCTATATGTGTGGTTTGCGGAGGCGAAGCAAGCCGAACACAGCGTTTGATCAATGGAAAACCAGCACATGATCGGGATCCTGTGATACAAGTCGGTGCTGCTGAGCAATATGAAGCGAGATGTCGGCAGTGTCACGAAGTGGTGCTTATGCAATGATAAAAACCCCCAGAGGGGGTCACTGGGGTAGAGAATTAACCAAAGGATAGATAAGTGAGTAAACCGAGACCGATATTATATGTAGCATGAATAACCATTGCTGTATTGGTATTTAAGCGCATACGTACGAATCCTAAGCAGAGTCCTACAACGAAAACGACAAGAGTAGCAATACTAAATCCATAATTGGCATGTGTAAAAGTAAATAAAATTGTAGTGAAGATTAAACCAAAGCGGGGTTGGAGTGCACCACGAAACAAGGTTTCTTCACCTAGCGCAGCGGCAAGCCCGAGCGTTAAGATGCCTATGAAGCTGGTAAATAGTGGTCCTAACATATCTTCAGTAAGCTCGTCTACAGCGGGGTCCTGCCCCAATTGGAATAAACTCGAAATAGACTCAAGTGTGAGGGCTAAAATGATTAAAAGGAAACCGATTAGGATACCGATTAATAACTGGGAAAGCCGTGGTTTTACAAATCCTAATCTGGATAACGTTTCTTTTAAATTTCGGCGTGTTAAAAAGCCGACACCGATCAAAGAGAGAAAAGCGAGCATAATGTCTTGTGACCACAGACTAGCCAGTAATGTTCCGAGTGAGGATTGCTCCGTCGTTTCAGCCATAAAATCTAATCCAATTGCTGTCGTAACGAACAATTGAATGAACACGAGCATGCTTATGGCAAGTGCAAGTGCATGCACACGGTTGTTTGCATCGATCGGAATTAGCTTTGCAAGTCCCTTACGAACGATCGGTATGAGCAAGATTAATGCAGCCAGTGAGGGGATGATTAAGCTTAATCCGATAGCTGGCCAGTTTTCTGCTGGGATACTAATAGGAAAAGCATGATCATTGTTAACTTGAGGGAGTATGAAAGTAAAGAAATTACCCAATATTATTATTAATAAATAGCCTAATATCACGATTGAGTAAGGTAAAATCGCCCAAACCATAGAACTAGAACTTGTGCTTGTCAGACGGTTTTTTTCGGATAGATTCATGAAATAAAAGAGTAAAACAATCATGCCAAACATGATGATGTTTCCTAGCACTTCAGTCATAACATATGCTCCTTTGTTTATGTTTTGTATAAGATATTCAGCTAATGTGTATGGAATTCACAATATGTTATCATCATACCATTAGCGTAAGCAGAATGGGGCAACTTTCACAAGTTGAAGAAGTTGTGATACAATTGACCGAAGACTGTCAAGAAGCAATTCTACGGGTAGTATAAGTTGGGAAAATGGGAGTGAATCAGTGTGCTAGACCGATTAGTGTCTATACATGAACGATATGAAGAATTAAGCCGATTGCTTTGTGATCCTGAAGTGATCAATGATAGCAATAAATTGCGCATCTATTCAAAAGAACAAGCAGGCTTACAAGCACAAAACGAAGCCTATTTGACTTATAAAGAAGTTGTAGAGCAACATCAAGAAGCACGTGCGATGTTAGAAGAAAAACTGGATGAAGAAATGAAAGAACTGGTCAAAACAGAATTAGATGAACTCTCTAAGCGAAAAGTAGCACTAGAAGAGGAGATTAAAATTTTACTCTTACCCAAAGATCCCAATGACGATAAGAACGTAATTGTGGAAGTTCGGGGTGCAGCTGGAGGAGATGAAGCGGCTTTATTTGCCTCCAATTTATACCGGATGTATACACGCTATGCTGAGCGCCAGGGCTGGAAAGTGGAAGTGCTAGAAGCTTCACCAACTGGACTAGGTGGTTTTAAGGAAGTCATATTCTCCATCCAAGGGCAAGGCGCATATAGTCGTCTAAAATATGAAAGTGGTGCACACCGCGTACAACGTATTCCATCTACGGAGTCAGGTGGACGCATTCACACTTCAACTGCTACCGTGGCTGTATTGCCAGAAGCAGAAGAAGTGGAAGTAGAAGTACATGATAATGATCTTCGTATCGATACCTTTTGCTCCAGTGGACCAGGTGGACAAAGTGTAAATACAACAAAATCAGCGGTACGGATCACACACTTACCCACGGGTATATCGGTTTCTTGTCAAGATGAGAAGTCGCAATTAAGCAATAAAGAAAAAGCGATGAGAGTATTGCGTGCCCGTCTCTTTGATATTAAGCAACAAGAAGAACTTTCCAAATTAGCAGACGCCCGAAAATCAGCTGTTGGATCGGGTGACCGCAGTGAACGCATTCGGACATATAATTTCCCCCAAAGTCGCGTGACGGATCATCGAATTGGTCTTACCTTACACAAATTAGATCTCATCTTAGATGGAGAAATAAACGAAGTGATTGATGCCTTGATCTTAACGGAGCAAGCAGAGCTCTTACAGAAAGCGGAGTGAGGATCGATGATAAATCGACGTGTTTCGCTTCAATTCCCTCTAACCGTACGAGAAGCCTATCAAGAGGCTTCTTCTTTTTTACAAACAATTGGGATTGAAGACTACTTATTTGAGGCCGAATTATGTATCCGTAGATTGCTCGGAGTAGATCGGTCACGTTTCTTTGTGATGTTATCCGATAGGTGGCCGGGGGAAAAGAGTGATCAACTGGTATCCTGGCTAGACCGTAGACAACAAGGAGAACCGCTTCAATACATTTTAGGAGAGCAATCATTTTTTGGGCGTACTTTTTATGTGGATCAAAACGTATTGATCCCCAGACCAGAAACAGAATTATTGATAGAGGCGGTCATTCATAAGACGAAGCAGAAATGGGCAGATCGTTCTATACATGTGGTAGATGTGGGTACGGGAAGTGGTGCCATCGCTATCACACTGGCACTTGAGTGTCCACACTGGCACGTTACAGCAATTGATGTTTCAAAAGCGGCACTAGAGACTGCACAAAAAAATGCGCGCTATCATCATATTGAAGATCAGATCACATGGATTCATGGAGAATACTTATCACCACTTATTGAGCAAAAACGTGAGTTTGAAGTGTTGGTATCCAATCCTCCTTATATCCCTACTGCTACCATCGCTGGCTTAGAAAAGCAAGTACGCGCTTATGAACCTACGCTTGCATTAGATGGTGGGATAGATGGCCTTAATCCTTATCGCACATTGATCAAACAGTTGAGTCAGTTTCGTGAGCCTAAGGTAATCGGATTTGAAATTGGGCATGATCAAGGAAGAGCAGTAGCTGAATTGATTCAGACAACGCAATCGCATGCAGAAGTGGAAGTACAAAAAGATTTAGCTGGCCACGATCGCGTGATCTTGGTAGGGTTAGATTAACTTTTAAAATTCTGAAAAATAGAGGGTTAAAAATTTGCCTCCTTGTCCATACTAGTAGCATGGGACAACGAGGAGGCAAATCAAATGAAAATCTGGTCTTATTCTTTCTTATTGATCTTGGTTATCGGCGCTGGAATGATGTATACGCTATCTGAAGACGATAAAGTGATCAGCTTGACGGATGAGAAAATACAAAATGAAGAACAGTCGATTCCTGAACAAGCGGTTCGCTTGCGCATATTAGCCAATAGTGACTCTGTGCAAGATCAAATGGTGAAGCGGAAAATACGTGATGAAGTGATTAAAGAAATCAAATCTTGGACAGTAAAACCGAAAACGATTGATGAAGCGCGTGCTATGATATCAGAACGTCTCCCTCTGTTTGAGAAAATTGCAAATGAAACCATAGCGAATCAAGGTTATACGTATCAGGCAAAAGTAGATTTTGGTGAAGTGCCTTTTCCAACAAAATTGTATGGCGATCAAATATATCCAGCGGGTAATTATGAAGCCTTACGCATTACAGTGGGTGCAGGAAATGGCGATAACTGGTGGTGTGTGTTATTTCCGCCCTTATGTTTTGTAGATATGGAGACCGGTGATGCTGTGCAAGAAGAATCTGTATCGGGTTCTTTGTCCGCTTCTATTTCTAGTGATCCGCAAATGTATGCGGCTGCCCAAAAACAGCTTAAACAGGCTCGAAAACAGGGTGTCGAGGTAGATTTTTTGCTACTCAAGTGGCTGAAAGATGCAGAATAGCGCTTTACTCTCCACTCTATTAGAAAGTGGATGAATCTAATTCTTGGGGAATCTCTAAATCATTTGAAGATGGTTCTTTTATGTCAGCTTTATCGATTCGCTCGTATAATAAGTGCTTATGATCTGTAGGTATAGTCACTTGAATTGTCCGTACAATTTGATTTACTTGATAAGTCTTGTGATCAATATATATTTTCAGATTAAAATCTTTTATCCTTTCTTCATCTCTATATACTTGCATATCACTTTGAGACTCAAAAAATTGTGTAATACTTGCAGTATCATATTGAGGCTTAAGATGACTGTCCAATAATACTTCTAGTGGTATGGTCATGATATAGTGTCTAGAAGTCCGGTTCAATTGAACTTTTTCCAAGTCCGCTTCATTTAAAGATGCCAAAGAGGGTATGTATTTAGAGAAAGGTGATTCATCCATACTAAGGGATGGTGTACGCTCTTTTTCCCAAGTCTCCCGACCTGTCTTTATATAATATTGATTATTGATCATATAGTTTTCTATGGGGAGTGTTCGTCCCATAAAAGTCCCTTCCCCTTTTAAGTGAACTAAATCTTTCGTGTGATCGATCTCTATTCTCGCTTTCATGTTCATATGAAGAGTAGATTCTTCACCATTCATGATGCCACTTAATTTTTCATCCATAGAATTTGTAAAACTTTCTCGATCTATTGGTTTTGGATTGTTTTGGATCGTATTTGCTATAATTTCGGATAAGGGTTGCTCTGGTGGCATGCCGCAACCTGTTAATAGGAAGATGCAGGTAAAAAATAGGATTAGTCCTGAATAAGTATTTTTTTTCATATTGATTTTCTCCTTATTTAGTGTGTTGATTTACATGTTTTTTATATTAAATATCGTATCTTGTAGACTGTATGCACATCGGTCAAATGGATTATTCACTTTTTTCTTCAAGCTTTGGTTGCGCCCTGTAGAGGTAGGAATATAGCTCCATTTATGTTGGACTTGACACGACTAACTATTTCTATATTAATGTAAAATATTATATATATCAAATTTATATAATATTTTAAAGATGGAATAATTACAGTTCTAAGTAAAACATCACATGCATATATATAGCCTTAGCTGATTAGACATGGGAGGAATAACATGTTTACAATTCGTAAGGCAAAGGAAACGGATATCTTTTCGGTGCGGAGAATGTTAAAAGAGGCGAATATTAATGATATGGGGATTGACCAACACATTCAACACTTTTTTGTCGTGGAAGTACATGCAGAAGAAGTAGATGGTGAAGATGTAAAAGCACAAATGGTTGGAGCAGTTGGCATGGAGGTATATAAGCCCTATGGATTATTACGCTCGTTTGTGTTAGACCGTGCATCATGGAAAAGTGAAATTGGGCTAAAAATGGTTGAGATTTTACTTATGTATGCAGAAGATAAAGATTTAGAGCAGGTTTATTTGTTTGCTGGGGCATCTTCGGCGTTTTTTGAACAGATTGGATTTGCAAAAACGACAGTAAGTGAACTTCCAGCGGAAATATTGGAATCAGATCATTTAAAAAGAACCATCCACAATGGAATACCAATGATGTATAAATGTCATGCGACAAAATTGCAAAAAAAATAGATGGAAAAGCTGATTTTACCGTATAATAGACGAAAATCATTTGTTTTTTGTAAGTGAGAAAGGAATTGACCTGTGCAAGAGATAGAGACTAAGAGATATATAATTGATGACATCAATCTGTCTATCGAACAATTAAGACGAAAAATTGAAATTACGGAAGCTGCGAGCAGGCTGCGAGCAGGTGATCTGGTTGCTTTTCCTACGGAGACGGTATATGGATTAGGGGCAGTGGTCACGTCTGAAGAGGCGATTGCCCGCATATTTGAAGCCAAAGGCAGACCTTCTGATAATCCACTTATTATTCATATCGGAAAGAAAGAACAAATCTACGAGTGGGCTCAACTTGTATCCAAGCAAGCTGAACGCCTAATCGATGCCTTTTGGCCAGGCCCCCTCACACTGGTGCTACCACATCGTGATCATATTGCCAAAAACGTGACAGCAGGGCTACCAACCGTAGCCATTCGTATGCCAGCTCATCCAATTGCACTTGCTTTATTGCAAGAAACGGGGATTCCGGTAGCAGCACCTAGTGCGAACCGATCAGGAAAACCAAGCCCAACATCAGCCAGTCATGTATGGGATGATCTGCAAGGTCGCATCGATATTCTGCTAGATGGGGGTAGATCAGGAATAGGCGTAGAATCTACCGTGATCGACATGACAGGAGAAGTTCCTGTTTTACTAAGACCAGGTGGAATCACACTGGCACAATTAGAGGGAGTCGTAGGAAAGGTTGAAACGGATCCTGGATTAATCAACGATAGCCAAACTCCGCGCTCACCTGGTATGAAATATCGCCACTACGCACCTTCAGGAGAGATGACAATCGTCTCTGGAAATGGTGAATTCCTTCAGGATTTGGTGGATCAAGCGCGTGCAGAGGGAAAAAAAACAGGCATTCTTACGACTAGTGAAAACGTGGACAAGTATCGAGCTGATGTGATTATTCCTTGTGGCGATAGGAAAGAGCCAGTTACTGTTGCAAAGCATCTTTATGCGAGTCTACGACAGTTTGATGATCGAGGTGTAGAAGTTATTTTTGCGGAATCCTTTCCGGAGACGGGTGTCTTCCATTCTGTGATGAACCGTTTACGGAAGGCAGCAAATGGAAAAATCGTATAGTACATGGAAAGTCTTCCTGTGATTAACTGGAGGACTTTTTTTAGGTTCCCCTAGTGGTTTGTTTGTCGTTCCCGGTCTTTTTTGTCCGGACAAGGCATAACTTGTAGCAGTAGATGCGGACAAGGGGGATTTTTGTGGATTTTACGATGCCACAATGGGGTCAAATTATAACCTTAACATTTATTGCCATTGCCTTAGGGATGGACGCATTTTCACTTGGTATTGGAGTCGGGATGAAGCGTATCTCACTGCGGAAAATAACGACAATTAGTCTTACGATTGGTATATTTCATATTATCATGCCCTTAATCGGGATCATAATCGGTCATCTTTTAGGAAATGTGATAAAAGAAATTGCTGTCATGGTAGGAGGTGGGATGTTATGTTTTTTAGGGATGAATATGCTCATTCAACTATTAAAACATAAAGAGCGTGATTCGATACATATTCAATCGATTACTAGTGTTGTTTTACTTTCTTTAACGGTTAGTGTGGATTCATTGTCTGCTGGTTTAAGTCTAGGATTATTTGCTTCCGACTTGGTGCTTGCCATACTCTTATTTGGGTTTGTAGGTATGATAATGGCGGCAATGGGACTATATCTGGGTCGTTTCGTGGGTTATTGGTTAGGTAGATATGGAGAAGCGATCGGCGGAATCATTCTAATTTTATTAGGGAGCAAATTCTTATGGTAGCTGTGATATACAGTGCAATTGCTGGTTTGGCAACTGTTTTAGGTGCAATCCTTACCCTATCTTTTCGCTTAACGGATCGTATCGTCGCATTTGCTTTGGGCATGTCTGTGGGGGTCATGGTGTTTATTTCCTATTTAGATTTAATCCCAACCGCAATGATGAAAGGTGGATGGGCCCATCTTGTTGTGGGGATGGTTTTGGCTATTTTGTTTATGCTATTGCTCCATCATATTCCATTCAGTAAAGTAGGAAGTGGAGATCAAATTTCCGACTACACACGTCTAGGTGTTTTGTTAGTAATAGCAGTTGCCGTACATAATACACCTGAAGGGGCAGCGATTGGTATTGGATTTGATCTGGAGAATCACTTGGGACATACGTTAGCACTCG
This sequence comes from Polycladospora coralii, assembly GCF_014773435.2. GTDB lineage: Bacteria > Bacillota > Bacilli > Thermoactinomycetales > Thermoactinomycetaceae > Polycladospora > Polycladospora coralii. The sequence goes on from NZ_JACXAG020000003.1 coordinate 179,509, forward strand.
CAATGTTTATTCATAATATCCCCGAAGGGATTGGGCTCGCAGCACCACTTCGAGCAGCTGGTTTTATGCGCAGTCGCATTATCCTGTTAAGTTTAATATGTGGTGCGACATTGCCACTGGGGACATGGATAGGTATTCGTTTCCTTTCACAGTCATCAGATATCATTTCTGGCGGACTCATTTTTGCGGCCGTGGTTATGTTGTGGACAGCCATTTGTGAGATTAGCCCTAGTGCCTTTAGGCAGAGTCCATTGTATGCTTATTTAGGAATCGGAATGGGGTCGTTGTTTATGTGTACCGTGCATATGCTACACTAGTTAAGAGATGGGATAAGGAGGCGATTTCAGGTGCGCATACTATTTGTCTGTACCGGTAATACGTGTCGAAGTCCGATAGCAGAAGCGTTATTAGAGCGAATGTCAAAAGTACGAGGCATAAACGTAGAGGGACGATCTGCGGGTATTTCGGCTATGGATGGTATGGCTGCTTCGCCAGAAGCACTGCATGTACTAGCTGAAAAAGAGATTAAGCATAATCATGCTTCTCGCAGAATAGATGAAGAACAGCTCCAATGGGCTGACCTGATTTTAACGATGACACTCCATCATAAAAACTATATCATACATCAATTTCCTGAGCATGTAGAGAAGGTATATACACTAAAAGAGTATGCAGGTTTTCATACCGAACAAGAAGCCTTGTATAAAAAATTGGACAAGTTATATGTACAGCTTGAAGAGAAGCGACTTTCTTTTGAATCGCGCTATCCACAGCATAAGACAAAGAATTGGTCTGAGCAGCAAATGGAGCAAATCAAATACGAATGGTTTGAAGAACTGAAACCTTTATTGCAAGAAGAGGAAAAGTTGAAGCAGAAAATCGAACAACATGGCATACAACTAGACATTCAGGATCCTTTTGGAGGGTCAGTAGAAGTGTACCGTCAGAGTTTGATTGAAATCGAAGAAGCCATCCAACGTATACTTGATCAATTGGAAGCAAAAGGCGAATAACATAAATAAACAGTGATGTTGATGATCCAAAATACATGACGTATTGTATGGGGAAATCATCCGAATCAACGATTACATTTAGGAGGCAATAATATGCGCGTACTTTTAGGATCGGACCACGGTGGACTAAACTTGAAGGCTGAAATTAAAGAATTACTTACTGAAATGAGCATTCAATTTGAAGATGTTGGGTGTGATTGTAAAGAATCTGTCGATTATCCAGATTATGCGCTTCCAGTAGCTCAAAAAGTGGTAAGTGGGGAATTTGATCGCGGGATCTTAATTTGTGGTACAGGGCTTGGCATGTCGATCGCAGCGAATAAAGTGAAGGGTATCCGTTGTGCTGTTGTCAGCGATGAGTTCTCAGCTCGGATGAGTAGAGAGCATAATAATGCAAATATACTAGCTCTAGGAGAACGGGTAATTGGACCCGATCTTGCTAAATCAATTGTTCATACTTGGTTAAAGGCAGAATTCCAAGGAAGCCGCCACACCCGCAGAATACATAAGATTACTAAAATCGAAAGTGGCGAGCCCATTGATTGATTCTTCTACGATTCGAGTTGAAACGAAGCAAATCATAGCAGATTTAATGAGCGAGATGCCTCTAAATGAGAGGCATCTGATCGTGTTTGGTGTAAGTACCAGCGAAGTAGCAGGCAAGCGAATTGGAACGAATGGTAGTGAGCAGATCGCTAAATCCATATTTGATGTGATTCAAACCTTTCAGCTCCAATACGGTTTTCATATTGCAATCCAATGCTGTGAGCATCTAAACCGTGCACTTGTAGTAGAGCAGACAACGGCACAACGGTTTCATCTTCCAGAGGTATGGGTGGTTCCTGTCCCACACGCAGGTGGAGCCATGGCGTCCTATTCTTATGGGCACATGGAAAATCCCATCATTGTTGAAAAGATTTCTGCCGATGCAGGGATCGATATTGGTGATACTTTCATTGGGATGCACATGAAGCCTGTGATCGTACCTGTTCGCTCTAAGCTTAAGGAAATTGGTCATGCACATGTAACGATGGCTAAAACAAGACCAAAGCTAATTGGCGGTGCTAGATCCTGTTATTCCCGATAACAAAAAAATTTCTGTCCTCATAAATTGGAATACTTTGTTATGATAGGAGAGATGGAATGAACTCATTTTTGCAACATAACCATGACTCTTGCGGTAGGGGGAAACAAAATGGAAAAGATTCAGACACAGGATGCCCAAGTTTATCAAGCGATGCAAGCCGAACTACAGCGTCAGAGACATAACATTGAATTAATCGCCTCCGAAAACTTTGTAAGTGAAGCCGTGATGGAAGCACAGGGAAGTATGCTAACGAACAAATATGCCGAAGGATATCCGCACAAACGGTATTACGGAGGCTGTGAACATGTCGATGTAGTAGAAGATTTAGCACGGGATCGTGCTAAAGAATTGTTTGGCGCAGATCATGTCAATGTTCAGCCACACTCCGGAGCCCAGGCAAATATGGCTGTCTATTTTTCTGTGCTTGAGCCGGGTGATACCGTACTCGGCATGAATTTAGCACATGGTGGTCATCTCACGCATGGGAGTCCGGTTAATTTTTCAGGAAAATTATATCGGTTTGTCTCTTATGGTGTAGATGAAAAAACGCATCGGATTGACTATGATCAAGTGCGTCAAATCGCAATTGAACATCAGCCTAGATTGTTGGTTGCCGGTGCAAGTGCCTATTCGCAAATCATTGATTTTGAGCGTATGAAAGAAATCGCAGATGAAGTGGGAGCCCTTTTCATGGTTGATATGGCTCATATTGCTGGTTTGGTTGCAACGGGAGAGCATCCAAGTCCCATTCCATATGCTGATTTTGTAACGACGACCACACATAAAACCTTGCGAGGGCCTCGTGGTGGCATGATCTTATGCAAAGAAAAATACGCCAAGCAAATCGATAAATCCGTTTTCCCAGGTATTCAAGGGGGACCTCTTATGCATGTAATCGCAGCTAAAGCGGTCGCACTCGGTGAAGCATTAAGTGATGCCTTTAAAACATATACGAAAAATATAAAAGAAAATGCGAAAGTATTAGCAAAAGCTTTATCTGATGAAGACATTTCGTTAGTATCAGGTGGCACAGAAAACCATCTTGTTTTAATTGATGTGCGAAACTTAAACTTAACAGGTAAACAAGCCGAACATTTATTAGATGAAGTCGGGGTAACGACCAATAAAAATGCCATCCCATTTGATCCTGAAAGTCCCTTTGTAACAAGTGGAATCCGTATTGGTACAGCTGCTGTTACGACCCGAGGAATGGGAATCGCAGAGATGAAAGAGATTGCGAGCATTATGAGTATGGTACTTAAAAACCCTGAAAATGAAGAAATGAAAGAAGAAGCACGATTACGTGTAAAAAATTTATCCGATAAATTTTCGCTCTACCCTACACTGACGAAATAAATAGGATAAAGATGGCAAAAATAGAGATAGATCTACGTTAGCTCGAAAGCGACGTAGATCTACGGCAAAAAGGACTTGCTGCGATGCTAGTTATTGTTATCTAAAAAAGGATCCATGAACTAAAAAACATGACGTTCTATATGGATAATTGACGGGTAGATTGAGCTAGCAGGAGCATTAAAAGGAGTGAAAAAGTTGAGTCAACTTTATGTATTTGATCATCCGCTCATTCAACATAAACTTACTTACATACGTGATAAAAGAACAGGGACTAAGGAATTTAGAGAACTAGTTGATGAAGTTGCCACTTTGATGGCTTATGAAATTACACGGGATATGCCCGTACGAGAAGTTACTGTGGAGACACCAGTGGCAACAGCAAAAGCAAAGCTACTTGAAGGAAAAAAATTGGGACTAGTCCCCATTTTGCGTGCTGGTTTGGGCATGGTCGAGGGAATTCTTAAGTTGATACCAGCAGCTAAAGTAGGTCATATCGGCTTATATCGTGACCCCCATACTCTGGAAGCCATCGAATATTATTGCAAAATGCCAAGCGATATTGGAGAGCGGGATTTAATTGTCATTGATCCCATGTTAGCGACAGGGGGTTCTGCTTCAGAAGCCATTACCATTTTAAAGCAAAAAGGCGCTAAAAGCATGAAGTTAATGTGTTTAATTGCGGCACCAGAAGGGGTAAAGCGTGTACAACAAGATCATCCTGATGTCGATATTTATGTAGCGGCAGTAGATGAAAAACTAGACGATCACAGCTACATCATCCCGGGATTAGGAGATGCTGGAGATCGCTTATTTGGTACAAAATAGAAAAATGAAAGCGGTATATATGAAGCTAATTACTCATAAATAATACCAACCGTACCTGAATGTGACAATCATAAATAATTGTGAACAAATTGTTCATAAACGGTTTTGAGAAAGCGTTGACAATTCCTTGCGTGCTTGGTTAGTATTAGCATGGGAAAGTAATCTTTCTCTGAAAAAAAGAACCTCTCAAGGATGTATATCACCCGAACAGAGGGGGCCTACCTGTGAAAAATGAACAGGGTAAAATGTTGAAAGTGGTAGCAGTCGTAAGCTCATTAGGTTTGGAAGTGATTCTCTTCATTGTAGGAGGAACTTGGATCGGAAAAAAATGCGATGCGATTTTTGATACAGAACCCTTTGGTTTATTATTGGGTTTACTCATCGGAATAGCACTCGGATTTGTGGGCGTGGCTTATACCATCAAGCTACTCTTGAAGGAATGAATTCCCCATTATGAAAACACCTAAACCTTTGCTACAAACCGTTATTTTACTCACTTCAGTCCTTATCATGTTCTTTATGTTCATGTGGTTTTTTACCCCGTATGCTAGATTTTTTGCAGGTTTAATTGTGGGTATGTTTGTCAGTATCTACAACATCAGTTTAATGGGAAGAAGGTTACAACTGATCGAAGAAGCCATTTCTCAAAATGATGGTCGGCGTACGCCTGGCACTGGCTTTTTCAATCGCTTGCTCATGGTAACATTTGCAATCATAATAGCTTATAAGTTTCCGGCGCACTTGGACGCTATCGGTGTGATTATCGGTTTGCCAGTTAGCTATATCATTGCAATTTTTGTAGAGTTACACCGTATAAAAAAATTTCGCGAAGGGGGTGAAAACGAAGAATGGAGTTAACACCAAAAGTAGAATTTTTAGGTGCTACCTTTGACCTATCTGTCATTATCGGTTCACTCTTAACCGCAGTTATTGTTTTTGTTATCTCGATTTTGGCAACGCGAGGAAGAAAAATGGTACCGACAGGGTTACAAAATATTGTCGAGATGATCATTGATTTCTCACGATCCATTACACGGATGAGCTTTAGCCATAAAGATGCAGAGAAGTACTTAGCATTTACCTTTACACTTTTCTTATTTATCTTCGTGGCAAACCAAATGGGTGTGATCATGATGGTTTCGGCAGAGGCGACTGCTCCGATTCCAGAACTAGGGATTACAGCAGAATTATGGGCAAAAGAACAGAGTGTGGCATGGTTGAAGTCACCTACTGCTGACCTGAGTGTAGCCTTTACAATGGCAATCGCAATCGCACTGTTTGCCAATTTCATGGGGATACGTAAAAGCTTTAAGAACTACGTCAAGCACTTTATTAATCCGCTTGGTCCCATCCACGTGATTGAAGAGTTCTCAAAACCTGTCACACATGCGATGCGTTTGTGGGCGAATATCTTTGCAGGTGAGGTATTAATTCTCATCATGCTAGAAGCGCCCAAGTACATTTCAGGTGTACCATTACTAGTTTGGATTGGTTTCTCAGTATTTGTAGGAGCGATTCAAGCCTATATTTTCACCGTGTTAGCGAATGTGTTTATTGCACAAAAAGTAAATTCAGATCACTAAAATTTATGTATACAAAATTAGGAGGAATAAAAAATGGATTTAAACATTCTATCTGCAGCGATCATGATCGCATTTGCATCTTTTGGAGCAGCTATCGGGAACAGTAACCTTTTTGCGAAGTATATGGAAGGTATCGCACGTCAACCAGAAGCACAAGGTAAGTTATTTGGTCAAGCTATGATCTTATTCGGATTGATTGAGGCGCTACCAATTATCGGTATTGCAATGGGAATCCTTTTATTGTTCAACGTGATTTAATAAGCAAGCGAAGTCTTGTACAGAGTAGCGGGGGAAGCACTCTCCCGCTTTAAATATGAATGCTTGAAAGGAGTGTCCCGACATGCTTGAGTTTCACTTTGGAACCATGATCACGCAACTTCTGATTTTTATTATCTTGTTGTTACTTGTATCGAAGTTTGCGATGAAACCAATGCTAGAAACAATGAAAAAGCGTCAAGATCATATTGATCACCAAATTCAAAGTGCTGAGAAAAGTAACGAAGAAGCATCACAGCTCATTGAACAACAAAAAGCATTGCTGACGCAAGCACGCCAAGAAGCAAAAGACATTTTAGAACGTGCGAAAGCACAAAAAGATCGTGAAGCAACTGAGATTATTCATGCGGCTGAAGAACGTGCGAACCGTCTGATCAATGAAGCGACTTCCCAAATCGAACGTGAGAAAGAGAAGGCGATTGCTGACTTGCGTAACGAGGTAGGAGAAATTGCTGTTACACTCACCTCTAAGATTTTACAAGAAAAACTAGATAGTCAATCACAGACGAAGTTTGTGAATCAATATCTAGAGCAAGTAGGCAGACTACAATGAATATCTCTGTAGCGAGACGGTATGCGAAAGCGTTGTTCGAAGTCGCCTTGGAAAAAGAACAATTGACCGAAATCGAAAACGATCTCACAGTAGCTAATGATATATTATCTTCTACATCTGAACTTACCGCATGGTTAAATCATCCAGCTGTTGAACAAGATGTCAAAAAAGATTTGTTTGCTAAAAGCTTTGAAAGCAGCAATCCTTATGTGTTTAATCTCCTTTTACTTCTTGTAGAAAGAGGAAGAGAAGACACTTTAAATCTTATTCTAACGGAGTACAAAGCATTAGCGAATCACCAGCGTGGAGTAGCTGAAGCAGTTGTAACTTCAGCATTCCCACTAAGTGAAGACGATAAGAAGCAGATTGTGAACACGTTTGAACCAAAAATCGGAAAGACATTATCCATTAAAGAAGTCGTAAATTCAGACCTTTTAGGTGGAATCATCGTACAAATTGGAGACCGTCTTTATGATGGAAGTTTAAAATCGAAACTAACGCGTTTTCAAAAGGATTTACAAGGAAAACAAGTCGGATAGATATACAATGAAGATTGGGGTGACATCATCATGAGCATCAGACCGGAAGAGATCAGCTCACTGATCAAAGAGAAGATCGAAGGTTTCCGTACAGACGTTGAGGTAATGGATGTCGGATCAGTAATTCAAGTTGGGGATGGGATCGCTCGTATTCATGGCTTACAAAGCGCTATGGCGGGAGAGCTCATTGAATTTAGTAACGGTGTAATGGGATATGTGATGAACCTAGAGGAGAGCAACGTAGGGGCTGTTATTCTAGGACCATACAAAGATATCCGCGAAGGAGATCAAGTAAAACGTACTGGACGTCTATTGGAAGTTCCAGTTGGCGATGCTTTACTGGGTCGTGTTGTAAATACATTAGGTCAACCACTAGATGGAAAAGGACCGATTGAAACAACAGAATTCCGTCCTGTGGAATCACCTGCTCCTGGTGTTATTGATCGTAAATCGGTATCGGAACCGATGCAAACAGGAATTAAAGCAATTGATGCGATGATTCCAATTGGTCGTGGACAACGTGAGTTGGTCATCGGTGACCGTCAAACCGGTAAGACGACAATCGCAATCGATACAATTATTAACCAAAAAGGGAATGGCGTAGTTTGCGTTTATGTCGCGATTGGACAAAAGCAATCTACGATTGCACAAGTCGTTGAAAAGCTACGTCGCCATGGGGCATTAGAATATACCATTATTGTGGCAGCGAGTGCTTCTGATCCTGCACCACTTCTTTTCTTGGCACCATACACAGGTTGTGCCATGGGTGAGCACTTTATGTACAATGGTGGACATGTACTATGCGTATATGATGACTTATCTAAGCAAGCGGCAGCTTATCGTGAACTTGCACTCTTGCTTCGTCGCCCACCAGGTCGTGAAGCTTATCCAGGGGACGTATTCTATCTTCACTCCCGTCTATTGGAAAGAGCGGCTAAGTTATCGGATGAAAAAGGTGGCGGTTCTTTAACGGCACTTCCATTTATTGAAACCCAAGCGGGTGACATATCTGCCTATATTCCAACTAACGTAATTTCAATTACGGATGGACAAATTTTCTTGGAGTCAAACTTGTTTAACTCAGGAAATCGTCCAGCGGTTGACGTAGGTGCTTCGGTATCTCGTGTTGGTGGAGCTGCTCAAATTAAAGCCATGAGCAAAGTAGCAGGTACATTACGTCTGGATATTTCACAGTACTATGATTTAGCCGCTTTTGCTCAGTTTGGATCTGACCTTGATAAAGCGACACTTGCAAAATTGGAGCGTGGGAAACGTACGGTTGAGATCTTGAAGCAAGATGAAAACCAACCCCTTCCAGTAGAAAAACAAGTCGTCTCCCTTTACATCGTAACGAAAGGTCATCTAGATGATATTCCGGTTGAAGATGTAAGACGCTTTGAAAAAGAATTCCTTGCATTCTTGGAAACGAGTCATCAAGATATTTTTGACAGCATTCGTAAAAACAAGAAAATGGAAGACGATAATGATGCAAAACTAAAAGAAGCGATTGCTACCTTTAAAAAAGGTTTTGCAGTAACCCAAGAATCCTAGCATCATAAACCGGCAACATGACCAGCATTAGGTTACTGTTCCGTTTAGATAGAACCTAATGCTCATGTTGCACGAAAGGCGGTGAACTTAAGATGGCAGAATCGATGCGTGATATTAAACGCCGTATCCGGTCAATCGAAAACACCAAGAAAATTACGAAAGCGATGAAGATGGTAGCTGCTGCGAACTTGCGTCGTGCGCAAGATCGTGTAGAGGCTGCACGTCCTTATTCTGAGCAACTTCGTGATGTGATTGTTAACCTAGCTGCGGGTACACAAGGTGTTGACCATCCGATGTTAGTATCGCGAGAAGTGAAAAAGACGGGTTATTTAGTGATTACATCAGATCGTGGATTGGCAGGGGGTTACAACAGTAACTTGCTTCGTCATTTGATGCAAACGCTAAAAAAACGTCATAAAAGTACGGATGAGTACGTCATCTTTGTGATTGGACGTAAAGGGGTAGACTTTCTCAAACGTCGGAATCAGCCAATAATCGGGCAGGTGACTGGTTTACCTGAAGCACCAGCATTTGCGGATGTGAAGGCAGTTGCGAGTCAAGCTGTAAATGATTATGCCGATGAGAAGTTTGACGAACTTTACTTACTATATAACGAGTTTGTAAACCCTGTGACACAACGCCCAACAGAGAAAAGGCTTTTACCACTCGCAAGTACTGAGTTAGAAGAAACGCAAAAATCGAATACGATTTATGAATATGAACCATCTGTAGAGGAAGTTTTAGAAGAAATCTTACCTCGTTATGCAGAAACCTTAATTTTTGCAGCCTTACTTGAAGGAAAAGCCTCTGAGTTTGCAGCTAAAATGATGGCCATGAGCAATGCAACGGATAATGCGACTGAACTGATTGCCAATAATAGACTCTTATACAACCGTGCACGTCAAGCGGCAATTACGCAAGAGATTGCGGAGATTGTCGGTGGAGCTGCGGCCTTGTAAATTTCTCTATCTATGCAGGATAGAGGTTAAGAATAGATGGAAATGAAGGATTAAGGAGGGAATTCTTGTGAGCACTGGACGCGTATTGCAGGTTATGGGTCCGGTTATCGACGTTCAATTTGAGCGTGGACATTTACCGGAAATCTATAACGCAATTAAAATTAAACGTACGGATGGTACGGATCTCACGCTAGAAACATCACTACATTTAGGTGATAACTCTGTTCGTGCTGTTGCGATGGCATCGACAGATGGAATTGTCAGAGGGATGGAAGCAGTAGATACAGGTGCACCAATTTCTGTTCCAGTAGGTCGTGAATCCTTAGGACGTGTATTTAACGTATTAGGAGAGCCGATTGATGAAGCAGGTCCTGTAGAAGCGAAAGAACATCATCCGATTCACCGTGAAGCACCTTCGTTTGAAGAGCAATCTACGGAAGCAGAAATGCTAGAGACTGGCATTAAAGTTGTAGACTTACTTGCTCCTTATTCAAAAGGTGGAAAAATTGGTCTCTTCGGTGGTGCGGGAGTAGGGAAAACCGTATTGATTCAAGAATTGATCAATAACATCGCCCAAGAACATGGTGGTCTTTCCGTTTTCGCTGGTGTTGGTGAGCGTACACGTGAAGGTAATGACTTATACCATGAGATGAAGGATTCTGGCGTAATTAGTAAAACGGCGATGGTATTTGGTCAAATGAACGAGCCACCAGGTGCACGTATGCGTGTGGCACTTAGTGGTTTAACCATGGCTGAGTATTTCCGTGATACAGAAGGCCAAGACGTACTCTTGTTCGTCGATAATATTTTCCGCTTTACCCAAGCGGGTTCTGAGGTATCGGCGCTTCTTGGTCGTATGCCATCTGCCGTAGGATATCAGCCAACACTTGCAACCGAAATGGGACAATTGCAAGAGCGTATTACTTCTACCAAAACGGGTTCGGTTACGTCGATTCAAGCGATCTACGTACCAGCCGATGACTATACAGACCCTGCGCCAGCAACTGCGTTTGCGCATTTGGATGCAACAACAAACTTGGAGCGTCGCTTGACGCAAAAAGGGATTTACCCTGCGGTTGATCCATTGGCATCCTCTTCTCGTATCTTAACACCTGCAGTAGTGGGTGAAGAGCACTATCAAGTGGCTCGTGGCGTGCAAGAGATCTTACAACGTTATCAAGAGCTACAAGATATCATTGCGATCTTAGGTATGGATGAGCTTTCAGAAGAAGATAAACAACTCGTTTCCCGTGCGCGTAAAATTGAGAAATTCCTCTCACAAAACATGCACGTGGCTGAGCAGTTTACCGGTCAACCTGGTGTATATGTACCTGTAAAAGATACCGTACGTAGCTTTAAAGAAATTCTAGAAGGTAAGCATGATGACTTACCAGAAGATGCTTTCTACATGGTTGGAAGCATTGACGAAGCGATCGAAAAAGCAAAAGCACTTGTTTAATCTGTGCGACTTCTAATAAATGATGTTGCGACAAGGAGAGGATGTCCATGAGTAAGATGCAGCTGGACATCGTGACACCGGAAAAAAAAGTTTACTCCAATGAAGTAGACATGGTGCTCACGCGGGCTGCTGAAGGGGATATCGGCATTTTGCCAAAACATGCGCCTCTCGTCAGCCCTTTAAAACCAACTGTGGTTCGTATAAAAAACGACGGCCAAGAACTTCGCTTAGCCATCGGTGGCGGATTCCTCGAAGTACGTCCGGAACAAGTGACAATCTTAGCCGAGTCAGCAGAACTTGCTGGTGACATCGACTTCGAACGTGCGCTTGCTGCCAAAGAACGTGCCGAAGAACGCCTTGAAAAAAACTCCGAGATTGATCGTACACGTGCTGAACTTGCACTAAACCGTGCGGTGAATCGAATTAATGTAACGAAGATGTAAGGAAAAAGCTTTCTGTCCGATCGGACAGAAAGCTTTTTTAGATTTTCTATAGTGGAAGACCACTCTATTAAAACTCATATTTTGGATACTCAACACCAATGATTTAATTACTAAGTTTTGTTATCACTAATTAGGCTTATAATATCAACCTAATAAGTGATATACTCACACAAAATATAGCAAATAGGATTACGCCTACTACATATACTGAATGCCAAGTGATTCTTACCTTATATTTTTTTAGTACTAATTCAATAATCGAAAATATGAAGGCAACTATAGCACCAAAATAAGTTGGAAAAATAAAAAAGAATAACCCCCCTGCAGCGGTGTGTAAAAATACTGAAATGATATCTGTCTTAGAGCTACTAAATTTTCTTAGTATTATTTCAATAAATAAAGAGCAAGGTAGTCCAAATGTAAAAAGTACTGTAGTAATCCATAAAAGTAAATAAGGAAATTTACTCAGAAAGTTTTCTAAGATAATATGCAAAACGAATTCGCTGTTTAAGAAAGATAAAATGAGACTGAAAACAAAACTTAGTAGTAATAAAATAAGTGTCTTACGGGCAATTAATATGCGATTAGTCAATTAACAGTCTCCTTCGCTTTACCAGAAAGGTGCTATAGTCCGATCATAAGAATGACTTGGGTACCATGGTTTTAAATCATTGAATTACCAGTTGAGGTGGAAGTCAATGAAAAAATATATCATGACGATCTTGGTCCTGGGTCAGCTATTTTTGTCAGCGTGTAGCGATGGATTAAATGAAATAACGGATAATGCGTTTTTTATTTTTGTTCCTGCAGAACAATTAGGCCAAGATTTTAAAAAACATGGTCACAATTGTATTACAGTTTGCCTGGATGATGCAAAAATATTTTGGAAGAAAGGAAAAGATGGGAGTATACTTATATCCGAAAAAGATGGATATGATGCAATGATGACCTGCGGTTAATTGTATGTTGTAATTGTGATGAAATGGGCTCTAATCGTTTTGAAGGATCAATCAATAAATCAGTCTTTCGCAGTATGACCAAGTCATCTCAAGCACGTTGTTGTCAAATAACCAACTTGTTACTTCGAGTTGGTTATTTGACTTGGTATAAAAAGGATATGAATCAATAAAACTTTTTTGCGACGATGTGGGTATATTTTATAACAGTAGTATGGAAAGGAGCGTTAATGCGTTGGATTCAAATATAATTATAGGTATTTGTAATGGTGATCGTGATGCGATGTATGAGCTTTACTCGGCATACTTTGAGCGAGCATTGAGGCTTGCGATTGCAATTACGCGGAATCGGGATATGGCCCAAGATGCCGTACAAGAAACTTTTATTCGTGTATATCGAAATATGCATACCTTTGATCAGACGAAGCGATTTGAGCCTTGGTTGTATAAGATATTAGTTAATGAAAGTAGAAGACTACTAAAGAAAGAGCAACGTTTATTTTTTTGGATGCGAAATGACTATAAAGATGCGGAACATATTCAAGCTGATGAAAGTCCGGACTATGAGGAATTATATGAAGCCATTCAATCATTATCGGATAAGGTTCGCTTACCGATTATCTTAAAATATTTGCAAGGTTTTTCTGAAAAAGAGATCGCCGACACATTGGATATACCGCTCAATACTGTAAAATCCCGATTGTTTCAGGGTCGAAAAAAACTCCTTAAGCAACTGCAAGATTTAGAGGAAAGGAGTGCTTACCATGCATAAAAACGACTTTGATTCTGATATAAGAGAAAGTTTGCATCAGTATACTACGCCTACAAGCCACGAAAAAGAAGTACTTTGGAATCGTATTGAGCGGTCATTGAATGACGAGAAGCCACTAAGTAGAAAAAAGTCATTCCGAACGAAACGTTATCCAATTGGACGGGTGGCTTTTGGAGCAGTAGCAGTACTATTAATCTCTGTGCTGGTACTTAATCCAAGTATTGGGTATGCCATCATTGATCAAGTGAAAGCCTTATTTCCAGCTGAAAAGAAAGGTGAAGTAGAGTTAGAAGGAATGAAAGAAAGTACAGACCTTAAGAGAGTGATTGCTCCAGAAAGTGAGTTTGTGATTTATTATGATGAAGGCTCGTTTAAACGTATTGAAACTGAAAAGCAGGTGAAATTTGTCCCTGCAAATCCTTTGCCGGATTATATACCGGAGGTTTCAATGACGATCGAGCAATTTCCGAATATCAAACCAGAAGAGCTAGCTGAACGTAAACAAAAGGAATTACTAAAGGATTTTACAGAAGTTGGTGAAGTTAAAACAATGACAACTCCTATTCAAGGTTTTTCATTATTTAGTGCTAAAGGGAATCAATGGGACAGTCCAGTGGTTAGTTTATTTATTGTAAGTAATGAGCGATCTGGTAGCTTTTTAATCACCAATCGTTATTTTTTAGAAGGGACAGAAGGATGGGGATCTAGATTGGAAAACATGGTGGGCGAGTTTAAAGTGATTACTGACAAATAGTTTGTAAATAAGTTAAATGTGCAATACCATCGTTGTGCAGGGAGCGTATGATCCCTACACAACGATGTGATCAAATGAGTTGAACAATCATCACGCTAAAAAAACGATAGAATGCGTCACCTGGAAACGGAAAGTCAGTACCACGAGCACGGAAATTGAGGGCTTGGCTATTTTGTGCAGTTGTGATTCCAGTTGCGAATCCAAATCCAGTTGAATTTCCCATGTTGTCTGATGTTGTAGTACCTGCATTCCCATTTAATAGCGGAAGTGGTGCGTCATCGAGAAAAACCAGCATAGTAAGCCAATGATTGGTTGCACTTGGATCCACGACTTGGTAGGTATAATTGATTGCATACACACCGCTTTGTAAAACAATACTGGAATTACCGGGAACGTGTGAAATGGATGAACCATTCAGGATGTAGTTCGTTGAAAAAGGGATGATGAGTTCGGGGGTCTGCGGGAAAACCATAGCGTCATGAAAGCCGATAGTGGCATTGTTTTCAGTGACTGCCATTTGATTCACCTCACCTTTTAACTTAACTTGATAATTTGGACGCTAAAAGTGAAGAAAGATCCAAACGGAGGGAATCCTGGTCCTACTTTAAAAGTGAGTGCTTGTTGTGTACCTATTACATTAATAACAGCTGATCCCGCTCCAAACCCTGTTGTGTCGCCTAGAAAGGGGGAGCTTGTCCCTGCACCTGAATTGAGAGGGACTTGCACGACATTATCGAGGAATCCTTGAAGTGTAATGAGTACATTTCCACCTGGTAGAGTGACTTGATAATCGTAGGTGACGGAATATACGCCTTGTTGTAGGAAAATTTGTGAGCTACCACGTGTATGGCTGATGGAAGAGCCATTAATGGTGAAATTAATAAGAAAGGGAATCGTACCATCTGGATTTGGTCCTACAGCAGAGTTAAGGCCAATGTTTGCGTTGTCATTCGTAGCATCAGCAGTTGGTGGAGGATCTGGAGAGGGGGTTGGTGTTTGTGGGCAGCAACGAGGTGTTCGAATCACCAACACCTTTTTATGTGGACGTTTTCTCATCAACTCATCCTTTCTTATTCATACTTTTTCTATTAATATATGAATCATTTCATAGAGAGTGATAGGAAACAAGCACATTCAGATTTTTGCTGGTGAGCTAGTCCACACATACAGCGTGAAGAGGAGGGTTTCCTCCTCGTATGATACGCTAGGATGGCGATTTTATCTGCGTGTAGAAAGATATCTTTTCAAGACAAACGAATGATTTGCACACTGAAGGCAAAAAATTTCCCCGTTTTTGGGAATCCAGCTGGTACGCGAAAAGTCAAAACTTGTGTTCCAGAGGTAGTTACAATCCCGGTTCCTGTACCAAATCCTGTCGTGTCACCGAGAAATGGTGTTGCTGTACCTGCACCTGCATTTAAGGCTACTTGCACATTATCATCTATAAACGCTTGCACGGTTATAATTTGATTATCTTCATTTTCACTTAGAACGACTTGGTACGTATAAGTAATGGCATATGTCCCTTTTTTTAAGATAATTTGAGCTTTTTCTGTAAGATGACTGATGGATGATCCATTTAAAACATAATTAACGGTTAAGGGTATCGTCCCATCATCATTAGGTCCAATGGTTGCGTTAAAACCAATGTTGGCATGATCATTGACTAGACTCTTTCCAGTAGGTCCTTGCGGTCCGGCAGGTCCCTGAGGGCCAGTAGGACCTAGAGCCCCAGCCGGTCCCTGAGCGCCCTGTATTCCTTGTGCTCCACGTATCCCTTGCGGACCTACAGATCCTTGCGGTCCGGTAGGTCCCTGAGGGCCAGTAGGACCTAGAGCCCCAGCTGGCCCCTGAGCGCCCTGTACGCCTCGTGCTCCACGCATGCCTTGCGGACCAATAGGTCCTTGAGGTCCAGCAGGTCCTCGTGGTCCAGCAGGTCCCCGTGGTCCAGCGGGTCCCCGTGGTCCTCTTCGACCTGGTCTTTGTATACTACCCATTCATAACCACCTTACCTATTTTTGTATTGGCGTTTATTGACTAGACCGGTGTTAATTAAATGGTCTAATTTGTACATCTTAGTTGAGTTCGGTATATTTGGTGCTAAGCAAACACCCAATTCGAGTTATTCTATTTCATCCACCTTCTCAGAAATATCGAATTGTTGTATAATCGAATCAAAGGAGAGAATAATCTGTAATTTGTTGGTAAGTACATATGTGCGAAATAAACTAGCTTGTCCAAATCTAAAATGTAAAGCGCTTTTGTCTAGTGCTGGTTAATTTTGGTGCATACTAGTTATAAGGACGCGTGCCATCTCAGGGAACGAAGGGGGCCAATCACTTGCAGTTAGATGAAAACATACTTTATCTGTTTGTCTTTTTTGTCATTGGTATCGCGTTACCGTTGGTTGCTTTGTCGCTTGGAAAAATTTTAAGACCCAATCGTCCATCGACGCGTAAATCTGTTACCTATGAAAGTGGTGTTGAACCGACAGGAGAGAGCTGGGTTCAGTTTAATGTACGCTATTATTTGTTCGCCCTTTTATTTGTCATTTTTGACGTAGAAAGCGTTTTCTTGTATCCATGGGCAGTTGTCTACCAAGAGTTACGCGCTGATATTGGCTTGTTTGTACTTGTAGAAATGTTAATTTTCATCTTATTTTTATTGATTGGGCTTGCATATGCTTGGAAAAAGAAGGTGTTATCGTGGAAATGAATTTAGAAGGCGTGACGCCCTTTGAAGAGGAAGAATTAAAGCGGAATGTACTTACAACCAACTTGGATCAAATTAAGGCTTGGACACGAAGTAACTCCATGTGGCCGCTCTCCTTCGGTCTAGCATGTTGTGCGATTGAGATGATGAGTACGGGTGGAGCACACTATGACTTTGATCGTTTTGGCGTGATTTTTCGTGCTTCGCCACGGCAGGCTGATGTCATGATTGTAGCAGGAACTGTTACGAAAAAGATGGCTCCCTTACTTAGACGATTATATGACCAAATGCCAGAGCCCAAATGGGTGATCGCAATGGGATCTTGTGCTACTGCCGGAGGTCCATATGTCAAATCATATGCAGTTGTGAAAGGAGTCGACCAGGTTGTACCCGTAGATGTTTATATTCCGGGGTGCCCACCTAATCCTGCTGCCTTGATTTATGGTGTAATCAAATTACAAGAAAAAATCAAATATGAAGCAAAACATGGGAAGCGGGTGTTTCACACATGAAATCGGAGGATGAAAAAAAAGAAGCGCCGAGAGCAAAAGCTCGACCAAGTAAACGTCCTGTAACCAAAAAAGAAGAAGTACCACTTGAGCCTTCTCCTAAACAACCCGTGCTAGATCAATATGTGACGTTAATAAAAGGAGCAGTAGGGGAGCAAGCTGTAAGTGAATCTCATATTAATCGTGAAGCAGGGCATCTTCCCACGATCGTTATTCGGAAGGAAGACTGGCTTGCTACTGCCCGTTATTTAAAAAGAAGTGACGAGCTATCATTTGATTATTTACAAAGTTTAGCAGGGGTTGACTATGCGTCTTACTTTGAGGTCGTATATGTGTTACTTTCTATGTCAACTTTGCAAAAAGTGATGATCAAAGTAAAGGCAGAGCGAGAAGAAGCTAGCGTGCCTAGTGTATCAGATGTTTGGGCTGCCGCAAATTGGAACGAACGAGAAATCTTTGACTTATTTGGCATTGAATTCACGGATCATCCTCATTTAAAACGTATTTTATTGCCGGATAACTGGGTCGGTTATCCGCTTCGTAAAGATTATGAGCCTTTAGACAAGGAGGTGTAGCACTTTGCTCCGTACAGAAGAAATGTTATTAAATGTCGGGCCACAACATCCGAGTACACACGGTGTATTGCGCTTAGTCGTTAAAATTGATGGAGAGAGAATTGTCGAAGTAGAACCTGTGATCGGTTATCTTCATCGTGGTACGGAAAAATTAGCAGAAGACTTAAATTATACCCAGATTATTCCTTATACAGACCGAATGGATTACCTCTCCGCAATGACCAACAATTATGCGCTTGTGCATGCGGTAGAAAAAATGATGGGATTAGAAATACCTGAGAGAGCGGATTATTTACGTGTGATTGTGATGGAACTGAACCGGATCGCGAGTCATCTTGTCTGGATGGGAACCTATCTCTTAGATATAGGAGCGATGTCCCCCTTTTTATACGCCTTTCGTGATCGTGAACAAATCTTAAGCTTGTTTAATGAACTTTGCGGTGCGCGCTTAACGTACAACTATATGCGTGTAGGTGGTGTGAAATGGGATGCACCTCCGGGATGGATTGAAAAAGCAGATGCATTTGTCGATTATTTACTACCTCAAATGGATGAATATCATGGCTTAATCACAGGAAATGAAATCTTCGTTAGAAGGACAAAAGGGATTGGTATTGTGAGTCAAGAATTAGCCATCCAATACGCTTTATCAGGTGCTAATCTGCGCGTTTCAGGTAGTGACTGGGATCTCCGTAAAAAAGAACCTTATTCTCTTTATGATCGTTTTCAATTTGATGTACCAGTAGGGAAAAATGGAGATTTGTACGATAAATACTTATGCCGCATGCAAGAAATCGTGGAATCATTGAAAATTGTGAAGCAAGCGATTGACCAATTTCCTGAGAAAGGAACGATCATGGGGAAGGTACCTCGGGTTTTGAGGGTGCCGGAAGGCGAAATATATACAGGGATAGAATCCCCGCGCGGAGAGCTGGGTTGTCATATTGTGAGTAAAGGAAAAGACAAACCATGGCGCTTAAAATTCCGTCGTCCTTCTTTTTATAATTTGCAAATCCTTCCTACTCTATTAGTTGGTGAGAGCATTTCCAATTTGGTAGCGATACTTGGTGGAATTGATATTGTGCTTGGGGAGGTTGATTGCTAGTGAATCCCGTTTTGGTTATGGGACCGATCTTACTTCTTTTTGTCGTGCTAGGGTTTGTCACAATGGCGATCTTATTTGAACGAAAAGTAATTGGTTGGATTCAAATGAGACCAGGGCCTAATCGGGTTGGACCATGGGGGATCCTGCAGACAGTAGCAGATGTGTTAAAGTTACTGATCAAAGAAGATATTATTCCCAGTAAAGCAGATAAGCCTTTATTTAAATTAGCACCTGCGATTGCCTTTATTCCAGCCTTCGCAGTGTTGGCGGTCATCCCATTTACGGAGTCTCTCCAATTCTCGCAGTTTGCAGTGGGAATCCTCTATTATTTGGCCGTTTCTAGTATTACGATTATCGGTATTTTAATGGGAGGATGGGCTTCTAATAATAAGTATGCACTACTTGGAGCGATGCGCTCGGCTGCTCAAATGATCAGCTATGAGATCCCACTCGTGATGTCTGTGGTGGGCATTATCTTGTCAGTTGGCTCTCTTAATTTAGTAGAGATCGTGGAAGCGCAAAAACAGGTTTGGTTTATCTTCCCACAATTTCTCGGTTTTGCTGTTTTTTTTATTGCATCACTCTCGGAACTGAATCGTACCCCATTTGATTTGCCAGAGGCTGAGTCAGAATTGGTGGCTGGTTATCATGTAGAGTACACAGGATTTCGGTTTGCGTTTTTTATGTTATCGGAGTACGTGTACGTCTTTGCGATGGCTTCCTTAACGACAGTGCTATTTCTGGGGGGATGGAATGCGCCATTCGGATTAACCATGATTCCTGGAATTGTGTGGTTTGTCCTTAAGTTTTTATTGATCGTATTTTCTCTCTTTTGGATTCGTGCTACCATGCCCAGAGTAAGAGTAGATCAATTAATGGAGTTTGCGTGGAAAGTACTTTTACCCGTAGCGTTATTTAATATTTTACTAACGGCAGTATTACAAGAAGTTCCTTATCTCGACTTTCTATATCGCTTATAGAAGAAAGGAAGTAGTGACATGCGTGGATTAGTGAAAGGATTAGGCATTACACTGAAAAACATGACTAAACCGAGCGTGACGCATCGTTATCCTGACGTACCGCTACCGATGCCTGATCGTTTTCGGGGTATTCAGTACTTTGATCCTGATCTGTGTATCGTGTGTAATCAATGTGTACGCATATGTCCGACCGATTGCATTACACTTACAGGAAAAAAACATCCTGATCCAGAAAAAAAAGGAAAAGTAATTGATACATATGATATTAATTTTGAAATCTGTATCTTGTGCGACCTGTGTACAGAAGTGTGCCCTACTGAGGCCATCGTCATGACAAATAATTATGAACTCGCTGTCTATAGTCGAGATGACTTGTTTAAAAATATGGAGTGGCTTCACCAAAATGATGAAAATGTGCGGAAAGAAAATAACTTAAACAAACCTAATCTAGCGCCAGGAGGGAATAAAAAATGATTTTGAATGGTGAGTTTATCGCCTTTTTTATTCTATCGGTCATGGCGATAGGTGGTGCAGTATTTATGATCAATGCCACCCGTGTCATGCATATGGCCCTCTCCCTTGCCTTCACCTTTTTTAGTATCGCGGGTATTTATCTACTTTTGAATGCTATGTTTATCGCAGTCATTCAAATTTTGATTTATACAGGAGCCATCTCCATTCTGATGTTATTCGGCATCATGCTGACGAAACATCGTGATGAGGATCGACCCGCTATCTCAACTCGTCATCTGGGAATTAGCTTTGGTGTTGTGTTCTTATTTCTGGGCGGTATCCTATTTGTTATTTATCAGACTCCGCTAATGGGAGAGGGAACTGCCCCATTAACTGTACAAGAACTGGGAACTTCAGTGTTTAAACAGTATGTGATTCCATTTGAACTAGCTTCTGTCCTGCTTTTGGTGGCTCTTGTAGGTGCCATCATCTTGGCAAAGAAGGAGGAGGAGTGAAGTGATTACTTCTTATCTTGCACTTGCTGCGATTCTTTTTAGTATCGGGTTGTTTGGTGTATTAACAAAGAGAAATGCCGTTATTGTTCTTTTTTCCATCGAACTTATGCTAAATAGCGTCAATATCAATTTAGTGACGTTTTCTAAATATGGTCTTGTGCCTGGTATTTCTGGCCACGTTTTTACTCTATTTACCATTACGATTGCGGCAGCAGAGGTTGCAGTGGGATTAGCCATACTCATCTCACTCTATCGAAACTTAGGTTCTGCCGAAGCAGATCAATACGATTCTATGAAAGGTTAATTATAAAAGGAGGTTAACTATGAATAACCTACTTGTTGGGTTCATTCCGATCCTACCCCTACTGGTATTTTTGATCCTACTCTTCGGCAGAAGACGGTTTACGCTAAAGACGAGTGGCTGGATAAGTATCATCGGGACCGGAATGTCATTCATGCTCACTTTGCCGTTATTGTGGTATGGGAATGTGTTTCATATACAGGTCCCATGGTTTGAAATTGAGGGGACCGTTATCCAGTTTGGCTTCACGTTGTATACACTTAATACCATCATGTTAGTGATTGTTAGCTTTATCAGCTTGCTGGTACAAATCTATTCGCTAGGCTATATGAAAGAGGATCAGCGTGTAGCTACTTTTTATGCTTATCTCTCCTTATTTACCTTTTCCATGTTAGGACTTGTTATGTCTTCTAACTTATTACAACTGTATATTTTTTGGGAGTTAGTGGGCGTCTGTTCTTTCTTATTGATCGGTTTTTGGTACTTTAAACCTACTGCTAGAGAAGCGGCTCGTAAGGCATTTATCGTGACACGAATTGGTGATGTGGGTCTCTTTATTGCGATCTGTCTCATTTTCTGGCAAGTGGGTAGCTTCGAGATTACTGACTTATATACGGCAGTATCAAACGGGGCGATTTCCCCTGGTATGATTACATGGATCGCCATATTAACCTTTTTAGGTGCGGTAGGTAAATCTGGTCAATTCCCTCTACATACATGGTTACCTGATGCTATGGAAGGCCCTACTCCAGTAAGTGCTTTAATTCATGCGGCCACGATGGTTGCGGCAGGTGTTTATCTTGTTGCCTCTTTATTTTTTCTATTCGAAGCTTCAGAGATCGCGATGAATGTGGTGGCAAATACAGGCGCTTTTACCGCTATTTTCGCAGCTACGATTGCGCTTACGCAATTCGACATTAAACGTATTTTGGCTTATTCCACTGTGAGTCAGCTGGGTTATATGATGTTCGCACTCGGCTCTAGTGGTCTCGTAGCGGGTGTCTTTCATCTGATGACACATGCTTTTTTTAAAGCTTTACTCTTTTTATTAGCGGGTGCGATCATTTACACTTTACACCATGAACAAGACATTCGAAAAATGAATGGATTATGGCATACCCATAAGGGACTAGGTGTGTTGTTTTTGATCGGTTGTTTATCGATAGCGGGAATTCCACCATTCTCAGGTTTTTTCTCTAAGGAAGAAATCTTATTGGCGGCTTATGCTGATGGTCGAATGTCTATTTTCTGGATCGGTGTGATTGCTTCATTTCTAACCACTTTGTATATGTTTCGCCTATTTTTTCAAGTCTTTATGGGGGATAAGCAAACAAAGAAATCGACCCTACCTGTTCCGACAGTGATGTATATACCGATGGTACTGCTTGCGCTCATCTCGAGTTTGATAGGATTTACTTTTGATGGGAAAAAATGGGGTGATTGGTTAACAGATAATTGGGTTTTGCAACTAAATCATCAGGTGACGATGCCTCTATGGATTCCGATTGTGGTTACATCATTATCTCTAGTAGCAATTGGGCTAGCCTATGTATGGTATGGACGGAAAAAAGGATTGAGCGAGCAAAGGCAAGGATGGTTCGCGCGTATGCAGCATATTGTTTATCGTAAATATTATGTAGATGAATTTTATCAGTTTGTCATCCTGATGCCATTAAAGGGATTGAGTTGGTTCTTAAATGGGTTTGATCGCTTTATCGTGGGGGGATTGGTATATCTTACTTCTCTTAAAATGTTAACACTCGGCTCATTAGGATCTCGTTTGCAGAATGGGCAAGCGCAGCGTTACCTACTCATCAGTGTAATGGGTTGCGTATGTATTTTGATGTGGCTGGTGGCAGGGGGGTTGTTTAAGTGGATTCCATAGTTCAAGCGTTACCTACACTTCTCACTTTCTTACCTTTACTAGGTGTGATCGCTCTATTGCTTTCAGAACGAACAAATGGCACGTTACATCGCCGACTTGGGATTGGATTTACACTTCCACCTTTAGCACTAGCGGTGTGGATGTTTGTAAAACAAGTATTGGCAAACACATCCTTAACATGGACGCATGCTTTTGACTGGTTTTATATTCCATTACCGCAGGGGTCTTGGACATTTCAATACATGATGCAAATTGATGGCTTGTCACTCGTTTTTATTATGTTGACATGTCTCATCACCACAATGGCCACGATTGCCTCTCACTCCATTCATGAGCGGACTCGAGCATATTATAGCTTAATCTTGCTTTTGCAAGTGGGGATGTTAGGGGTGTTTAGTGCTTTCAATCTATTTCTCTTCTTTATTTTCTTTGAAATCACTTTGATCAGTATGTATTTTTTAATTGGGATCTGGGGCTTTTTACATAAAGAGAAAGCAGCCAACTACTTCTTACTCTACAATGGTTTGGGCTCTGGTTTCTTACTATTTGCGATGATTGGATTACTGATGCTTGCAGAGTCCTTAAATTACGATGATATTGCAAATGCAATCACGGCTTTGGTACAACAACTTGAACTTTTACCACCTGAAGTCGGTTTAATGGTTTGGGGTGTTTTTGGATCACTTATGATTGCGTTTGCGATCAAACTGCCTATTTTTCCGTTTCATACGTGGATGCTCAAAGTGCATGTCGAGGCGCCTACACCGATTGTGATGATTCACTCTGGTGTACTGCTCAAAATGGGTGCTTATGGAATGATCCGGTTCGGATATGGCTTCTTCCCAACGTTTATGCAAGAAATCGCCTTTACATTAGCTATAGTGGGTGTCATTAGTATCTTGTATGGTGCGTTGTTAGCGATTGTGGAGAGTGAGCTAAAAAAGGTGCTTGCTTACTCTAGTATTAGTCATATGGGGATTGTTTTAATTGGGCTGGGAGCGATAAATGAAACGGGCTTAAAAGGTGCCGTGTTTCAATCTATCTCACACGGTCTGATTTCGGCGTTATTATTTTATCTGGTAGGTCGCTTGTATCAGCGTACCCAAACAACCCAGTTTAATGAATTAGGTGGATTGGCTAAGTCCATGCCCGTTTTCTCTGGTATTTTGATGGTGGGAGTATTGGCTCTCCTAGGATTGCCAGGGACGTCCGGATTTATTAGTGAGTTTTTTGCTTTTCTCGCGCTATTCGCATCTAAGCCGATTGTAGCGGCTATTGGTACACTTGGATTAATCTTTGCTGCCTTTTATGCATTACGGATTGTGCTTAAAGTGAGCTTTGGTCCGATAGCAGATAAGCATATGCATTTATCAGATCTCCGCTTCAATGAATCGATCCCGATGCTAATATTGGTTGTGGTGATCATCATGATTGGAATCAGCCCTGCTGTACTTAGCTACCCCATTGATTCTGTACTTCATACTTTGATCACACAGATAGGAGGGCAGTAAAATGGGTACGTATTTACTCGATTTTGATTGGACTGTCATGGCACCGGAATTAGTGATTGTCATTACAGCGGCGCTATTAACCATTCTTGATTTAATATTGAAGGAGAAACACTCTTATCCCGTGACGAAATTTTTAAGTATATGGGCAGTAGGATTAGCGGGTTATTTTGTCATTACAGGGTGGGGGGACTCCTCATACCAAATCTTAGCAGATACGTATCGGGTTGATCCATTTAGTTTGCTTTTTAAGGGGATCTTTCTATTAGGCACGTTATTCATTTTATTGTTTTCGTTTGCTAAAAAACGAATCAATGAATATTACTATCTACTCCTGACGGCCTTACTAGGTGCGATGATGATGGTATCTGCGGCAGATTTAATCACTTTATACGTCGGGTTGGAATTACTCAGCATCTCTTCTTATATTTTAGTGGGGATTCAAAAAAGAAAAAAGCAAGCGAATGAAGCAGCCTGGAAATACATGATATTAGGTGGTGCATCTTCCGCATTTATTTTGTACGGTATGTCCTTTTTATATGGACTGAGTGGGAGTACGAATTTATACGTCATTCAGCAAGCAGTACAAGAGGGGCTAACCAGTGGATACGGAGCATTTGTTTATCTATCTTTTGCCCTTATCATCATCGGGTTTGGGTTTAAAATCAGTACGGCTCCATTTCACACTTGGGCACCAGATGTATACCAAGGAGCACAAGCTCCGATCACCACATTTCTAGCATCTATATCAAAGGCAGCTGGTTTTGCGCTGATGCTACGTGTGTTGATATTAGCTTTCTCGCCTTTATTTACAACAGGGGATTGGGAGCGGCTCGTTTCTCCGCTTTTGCTCACACTGGCAGCACTTTCAATGATTGTGGGCAATACGGTAGCTTTAAAACAAACAAATGCCAAGCGACTTATGGCGTATTCCAGTATTGCCCAAGCTGGGTACTTACTTGTTCCACTAGCGACTATGGGAATGCTACTCTTTCCCAGTATGGCTTTTTATCTCATCGTCTACATCATGATGGTGATTGCCGCATTTGTCATTGTGGAGCAGGTTACCGATGCAACAGGAGATGATGATATTCGTGCATTTGCTGGACTATATCAGCGCTCGCCACTGTTATCACTTATCATGACGGTTTTACTGATCTCTTTAGCCGGGTTACCCATTACGGCCGGATTCGTGGGGAAGGTCCTACTGATTAGTAATGCCATCTATACACAACACTTTGTCATTACCTTTATTATGATCGCTACTACCGTGATTTCTTATTACTACTACTTTGGTATTATCCGGCAAATCTACTTTCGGTCACCAGCAAACCAAAATCCCATCCCAATTCGCTGGGAACAGGGCTTGATCTTAGGTGTGAGCATCGCCATGGTCCTAGGACTAGGTCTATTTCCAGGTTACTTGATTCAATTCTTGGGTGAAGTCGATTGGGGATCTGCCTTTCAAATGGCTACCAATAGTGGAAGATAAAAAAAGAAGGAATGCAAAAAGCTACGCTGGTATATTCGGCGTAGTTTTTTGTGTTTTGAACGGAAATGTCCCCTCCCTTCACTTAGCATAGCCAAAACCTGAAGAAAGAAGCGATCTTTTCAGCTATTTTACAAGGCGAAAGTGCCTAATATGATAGGATAAAGAGTAACTTATTAAAAATTTGGACGTAAATTGTATACCTGTTGGGAGTGATCAGGATTGCTTAGTGCCGATGAGTTAGTTAAAGATTTTTTAGTAATATTTCCGGAGTATATTGAGGAATATCGTGAACATATGGAGGATTATGGGGAACTACTAGGGCATGTTTTTTGGGGGGATATATTCACTTATATTCTCATATCAAAAGTAAAAGAGGATGAAGATTTGCCTTGGATTCGTAAAACATTTGATTTCTTTGAGAGAATGGCTTCTGAAGGGGATGATGATGTTCGAAATGTACTACAAGTAACCATTCTAGCCCGATTAGGAGATGATCGACTTGCATTACACATGGCTTATACGTATATGGGTAAAAAAACCAGGGAATCCTCTGATTGGATAGAAAATTACTTAGGGCGTGCCGTTAAATGAACGTGTATAGTGAAATATCTACCAAATCATTTAGTGAATGGATAATACTAAAAGTTGAATAGATATTGTACTTGATTTTAGAAAAGCGGTATAGTGTGTCTCGGAATGTAACTAGAGCACATTGGACTAACTCAATTTCATGGTGTTCATGTTTATAAAAGTAAACCACAAATCATCCTATTCTTTAGATGATGATCAGGGAGAAGCTACTCTCACAAGTTAAGAGTAGCTTCTCTTTTGTGCGCCCAGCATGGGCGCGTTCTATAGGATGAAAGATGGCTTATACCAAGGACAAATGAATAGAGCTTTATTTGATTTAAGTAAAGCTAGCCAAGAGAGATATGGAAGTTGCAATACCAAATAGAATGTACGGATAGAACTTATGATGATAGACCAACTTATGTCTAATCGCATGATGTCTACAGAAGAAGAATTTATCTTATTTGAAGAAGCATTGGCGTCTTTGTATGAAAAGTATGAGAGTGATCGATTAGAAGAACGGAAGATAGAGAAACTTCATTTAGTTTTGGACGATAATTGCGAAGCCTTTGAAGTCATGTGGAGTTTAGTTCATCTTTTAGAACATATTGATAAAGAAAGTTTTTATTTAGTGAAAACAATACCGCAGACCATTATAAATAGAAAATAATGGATAAGAGAGATGATTATGCATATCCTTAATAATAAAAATGCAATATATTATCTAAAAAATAACTACTTAGTGTCAGACAAAATCATTCAACATCACATCCAAATTTTGTTGAATAAAATTCAAAAAAATGATCCCGATAGATTTCATGAAAAAGTAAAGTTTGTTCTAGATATGTAGTAAACAATAAAGTGCCTATTAATGTTAAATAAATTATATAATTAGTCAATTGGTGAAGCCTGAATTCGGTGTTGAGCCGGACTCAGGCCGCCTGACAATAATATGGATCTTTCTCTATTCAAAACTCTATCTTCACCTATCCAATCGTATGGATTTTCGTACTACACCACAATGAATGGGTATACATAGTTGTTTAATGAAACCAATTATAATGATATCAAATGAAGTTCATTATCAATCAATCCCAGTTGTAGATCACTGGATATAACTTTATGGTGACAGATTTTCATATGTTTGATTTGAAAGATAAGAAAATGTTCGACCTTTAACTGATTATGTCTATTTGAGAAAGAGATTAGGAGATAAATCAATGGACTTTATTATAGACGCTTTAATTCGTTTGTATGATGAATCTGGAGGAGAATACTTTACGAGAGATGGTTATTCTGGTATGAGGACATTAATTATATTTCAAGAACAAAGAATATCTTGTAGAATCACCAGTGAGAATGAGATTATTGAGAGGGGCAAGGAGCATAAAGTTATGATCGAGATTGCTTTTGGAGAAAGATATGAGGGCATACATGTTAATAGTTCTTTTACTCTTTTTGATGGTGTGTCCGTGTTCGGTTGTGGTCGTGTATTGGATATCTGTGAGTGATAAAGGTTTTAACAATTGTGATTTTGATCAAAGGTTTCCATTCTCAATTTATGGATGACTTTTTCATAGATTGAAAATTATAGTTAAAATACTTGACCAGATCAAAACCAAAATGATCACGCCAATCACAATCTATCATTGCACTGTTTTTGGCATGTTGTGGGGTATACAAAGTCTTGTCAATGATATTAATAATATCGCTCATTCCTTCTAGATTGAACAAGTTAAAAAGACGTGCCTAGGTACAGACCGTCTCTTTAACTTGTTCAACGAAATGCGTTCGTTTATTCATTGGGTACAACTGGAGTCTGTGCATTCGCTATTGAGATTTATCGCTCCTCTAGCTTCTTTTCCATTCGTGTGATAGCTTGCTTCAAGGATTGATTCTCACTTTTCTGGGTGGATAGATATTTGACCCCGATTATAATCGTGATTGTGGGAACGAGTAGAAATGCCAAGAGCATAAACAGTTGCGTAAGCATCGTCCCTAAGTGAAATTCAATCATCCAAACACCATCCTATTTATTCACAGCATCTTTTAGAGATTTACCAGCTTTAAAGCTAGGAACCTTACTTGCTGGAATATCAATTTCTTCACCGGTTTGAGGATTACGACCTTTGCGGGCAGCACGATCTCTTACTTCGAAATTGCCAAAGCCAATCAAGGCTACTTTTCCATCATCAACAAGTCCCTTTGTGATATTGTTGAAAACTTCATCAATTACCTTTGATGTATCTGCTTTTGTCATACCTGTTGATTCTGCTACTTGTGCGATTAATTCAGTCTTATTCAAAATTTATCATTCCTTTTCTTTTATATGTAGTTTACCGTATTGTATAGGATATACTTAATTTGTACCAGTCCTAATGAGTAGATCTTGTGAAATTGAATAAGCTAGGAAATGTGGTTACGATTAAAACAGCGGTCAAGGAAGGTATATCCTGACCGCTGTTTAGTGAACGCGCTTCAGCTAAGGCTAAAATTAAGACTTGCGAACGAGAATCCTCCCATTTCAATGGGAGAGATGAAAGTGAGCGTTGCTCGGTAACCCCCTGCTTTTTGGAAGTGCTTAGCGTAAACATTTTTTGCCAGATTTGAGACTTTAGTGATTGATATCGAGAATTTTTCATAATGATCATTTTCACCCATAACACCTTCAATCCGTTCTATGATGGGTTCCTCCATTTTTCACTTTCAATTGATAAAAGACACAATTCCAAAATTTCTTTAGAACTTGTCACAAAAATCTTTGCTATTTGGGCGCTTTTTTTGTAACATGGTACCATGTAGAGAACAGATAGTTAAGGGAGTGCATACTATGGGGGAAACGTCCCCACTAGCGATTTCTTCGCTTATTAATATTTGCATATCATTAATATGTATTATGGTCTGTTGGTGGGCTCTATCAGGAATCCGATTGGAAGCATTTGTGCAGTTAGAAAACCAAATCAAAGCAAAAGCACTTATTATTATTCTATCTATTATTCTGGGGCACTTACTTGCTTCCTTCTTGATTGACTACTTGAGCTGGTCACAGATGATGGGACAAATATTTTCGTCCTAAGTAGTATATCCCTTCCGTATTTGAGAAAAATGGAAATAATATGTAAATACGGAAGTGGGTCATATACATGATTGTACGTTTAATAATCGTTGGAATTGTTGGTGCTTTTTTACATGCTCCAAGTGTGTCCCTATCGACTGACGAACCGATTGAACAACAACTCGTACACCTATTTTCAGAAATGAATGTGCAAACAGATCAGTTTATTTTACATCATTCAAGCCGCACATCACGTACCATACAAAGTGAAGATATGGATGCGTTTGTATCGAAATGGATACATGACTTGGGACTTCGTACAGTTAAGAAGACGAACGAAAAAGATGGCATACGCTATGTATCAGAGAGAGATTTTGGATCAGACTTTAGATTAAAGTGTGTAATTGTAAATGATAAACCAAACGAAAACGTGAATTATCCGTATCTATCGATTCAGCTGATTGGAAAAGGGAAACCAACAAAGCACGTAATGAGCATACGTGGTCATATCGAAGATGTAATTCAGTCCTATGGGATGATCCCTACTTTTCGATTTACCCTACAAGGTGGAAAAACGCTCTCTAACATAGAACGGGAGTCGTTAGAAGCACCGATAAAGGCCATTATGAAACGACTAGAAGCTCAAGAAGTGGAATCGATGCGTACGAATCAGACGGTTAGTGTCTCCATGTTTTCGCCACATTTTTCTGAGACCCTTCGAACACGAGGTGGGTTGATGAATCTACAGGTGGCTACACGTGTGAATCGAGATACCAATCAGATGATGATTACAATTGGATCACCGATCATAACAATTGAGTATTAGAACGATAGCGGAGGGAAGAAGATTGGAAAAAATCATAGTTCAAGGTGGTACTCGCTTAAAAGGTAGAGTAAAAGTACACGGTGCAAAAAATGCAGTTCTTCCACTTATAGCGGCTTCCATATTAGCTTCAAGAGGAACGATCCAGATTTTAGATGTTCCATTATTAGAAGATGTAAAAACTTTGTCTCAACTACTCGAGCGTTTAGGCATCGAGACAGAGCTTGCTACCGATTCTTTAACCATTAATGCGGAGAAGCTAAATGTTACAGAAGCGCCTTATGATTTAGTGCGTAAGATGAGAGCGTCATTTATTGTGATGGGACCGTTGCTTGCTAGAAAAAAACATGCTCGTATTCCCATGCCAGGCGGATGTGCAATCGGAACAAGACCGATCGATTTACATTTGAAAGGCTTAGAAGCTTTGGGAGTACGATTTGAAGAAGGGCAAGGCTATATTGAAGGATTTGTGAAAGACCGTCTAAAAGGTGCCAAAATTTATTTAGACTTCCCTAGTGTGGGTGCAACACAAAATATTATGATGGCAGCAACATTGGCAGAAGGACGGACTGTAATAGAAAATGCTGCGACTGAGCCTGAAATTATTGACTTGGCGAACTTCCTCAATGCGATGGGCGCAAAAGTGCGTGGAGCAGGTACCGATGAAATTCGTATTGATGGTGTGGATTTTATGCGTGGTGTGGAGTATACCGTAATTCCTGACCGGATTGAAGCGGGTACTTATATGATTGGTGCTGCGATTACACGAGGTGAAGTGTTTGTGGAAGGCGCAATTTCAGATCACTTAACACCTCTTATTGCGAAGTTACGGGAAATGGGTGCGCATGTGTTAGAAGGTGAGAACGGGGTTTTGGTACGAGCGGAAGGCGAATTACAAGCCACAGATGTTAAGACATTACCATACCCTGGTTTTCCAACTGACTTACAGTCTCAGATGATGGCTCTTTTGCTTACAGCTAAAGGAACAAGCCTACTTACAGAAACGGTATTTGAAAACCGCTTTATGCATGTCGAGGAAATGTGTCGCATGGGTGCGAAAATCAAAATTGATGGTCGTACTTCGATTATAGAAGGTGGAAAGCGACTTTCAGGTGCGCAAGTAAAAGCGACAGACTTACGTGCAGGTGCGTCACTTATCTTAGTCGGGTTAGTGGCAGAAGGTGATACTGAACTAACGGAACTTCATCATATTGATCGTGGATATGTGGATATTGTGGGTAAGCTAAACGCGCTTGGTGCATCCATTGAACGAGTAGCTGTACCTGATGAGGAAAATAAATCTGTACAAGAGCAATCATATGCATAATCACTACAATGATTGACAAATAAAAAACTCGCTTATGCGGGTTTTTTATTTGTTCTAAAAAAAATCGTGCTTCATAGTTTACTAGAGAAGGTATCAATTGAAATGGAGGAGAACAAATTTGCAAAAGAAACTCTTATGGGTGTTACCTGTTTTGATTGTAACCATACTATTTGTTCCCACTATTTTAGTTTATATGAGTCCGGCTAAGCAAATCACCACAGTGAAAGCAGTTGAAACGGTTAGAAACAATGATGAACCTAAAAATCATTACCCAGCACCTACTGTCCGTGTCTATTTGACAAAAGAGAAGAAAGTGATTGCATTACCCTTAGAAGAATATATACGAGGGGTAGTGGCTTCAGAAATGCCTTCAGAATTTCATAAAGAGGCGTTAAAGGCTCAAGCACTTGCGGCTCGTACCTATATTGTCGATCGTCTAATGAAAGAAGAGTTGTCTGATATGAAAACAATGGGAGAAACAGCAGAATCCGCACATGTAAGTGACACAGTAAAGCACCAAGTATATACAACGGATGAGAAATTGATACAGAAATGGGGTAATCAAGCAGCAGTATACATGCAGCGAATTAAGGAGGCTGTAACTGAAACAGAGGGGCAAATCATTACCTACGAAGATCAACCGATCTATGCCGCTTTTTTCTCAACTAGCAACGGTAAAACGGAGAACTCAGAAGAGTATTTTAAGTCTGCAGTCCCTTATCTTCGTAGCGTAGACTCTTCTTGGGATACATCTTCTCCCAAGTATGAAAAAAAAATAAAAATGAGCTTACATGATTTAAGTAAACAATTGTCAACGGTAACAGGGAAGCAGATTTCAATTGATACAACTACATCTAACCATTTCTTAAAGATTACCAAACGAACTGAAGGAAATCGTGTTGCTGAAGTTAGAATTGGAGATGAATTATTTTCAGGTAGAGAAGTGAGAGAAGCTTTAAAATTGGCATCAACAGACTTTGAAATGACGATTACTGGAGATCAAGTAAGTGTTGTGACTAAAGGGTATGGTCATGGTGTAGGGATGAGTCAATGGGGCGCTCATTTGCTCGCACAGAACGGAAGTAATGCCAATCAGATTGTTACACACTATTATCAGGGGGTTAAGGTAAAAGAGATAAAGCCTACTCTAGCCCAGATCGCTCAAAATAAGTAAATTTACTAAAAGTGATGTGATTGTAATCCAGTCGTATCAATGAACCAATATGAGGAAGTCTGTTTTGAGCTTCTGTGCAAGACAAAAGTAGATGGAGAGCAAAATGGACGACGGATATATGGACAAATGTAAAAATCGTAAAAATCGACACGCTTGTTTGCAATCAACAGATTTGAAAAGGCAGTTATGAATTTACAAAAAATTGTTCAACTCGGGTATAAATGGAATTAAATCGGTCGAGACTGGTTTTTGAGGTGATAAGCTATGAAACCAGAGGAACCGAATAATAATGTATCCTTTGAAAAAGCAAAACGTCGACTAAAATGGAAAAAATTATTTGCAAAAAAATGGTTTTTCCCAGCGGTTTATCTTTCAGCGGCAGCTGTTATTCTTTCGATTGCATGGTGGTACCAGAGCAATCAATTACAACAAGTAAGTAAAACGAAGCAAGAGGGAATGAACCAAGAAACAGCATTACCTGTAGATCAAGTATTAGAAGAAGAATCAGAACAAACTTTGGGTTTACCTTTTCCAGTAAACTTAGAAGTGGCTAAAAAGATGAACTACTACGATGAAGCAGGTTCACAAGAAACCAAAGAAACATCATTAGTTAATTATGCAAACACATACTTCCCACATTCAGGCATTGATTTTGCACGTAAAGATGGGAAAACATTTGAAGTCGTAGCGGCTATGGATGGAAAAGTGATGAGAGCTCAGGAAAATCCAATATTGGGTTATGAAATCGAAATTCAGCATGAAAATGGGTTAACGACCGTTTACCAAAGCTTAGAAAATGTTAAGGTAACAAAAGGAAGTACAGTCAAAAAAGGTGATGTGCTCGCAAATGCCGGACAAAACAACTTTGAAAAAGAAGCGGGAAAACACCTACACTTCGAAGTGCGTAATAAAGACGGAGAGACTGTTAATCCTAGTCAGTTCTTTGCAGAAGATTTGAATGGTTGATAACCAAAAATAAAAAACCACCTACTTCGTTTTCTCTAACGAAAAGGTGGTTTTTTATCATTCAACAGATTATTTGGCTTGTCAGAGCTTGGCTATAAAGAATAACCGAACAAACAGCTCATATAATGTACAAAACATGCCTGAAGGGAGGAGAACTAAGGGGTGCATGAATATATAAAAGAGAGAACCATAAAAATTGGATACTATTTTATTGAGACTAAAAATACAGTCCGAAAAATAGCGAAAGAATTTGGGGTCTCTAAAAGTACAGTGCATAAAGATCTTACGGAAAGGTTGCCTGAAATTAACCCAGAGTTAGCAAATCAAGTGAAAGAAATTTTAGAATATCATAAATCAATTCGTCATATCCGTGGAGGTGAGGCCACGAAGATTAAATATAAGAAGAAAACAAACAGAAATGGAGAAAAAACGAGGTCTATTGTCAAAGTTTAAACCCATTGTAGCACCGGAAAAAGGAATGTGTTCGCTTTTGCTATTTTTGTTCAGTTTATTTATAATATTTGTTCCGGTGCTATTTTAAATGAATACATTTGATACAATCTGCTGATGAAGTCTAGACTTCTAAGATGAGTTACGATATATTTTATTTATATGTGGATTAATTATGGTGATAAATTATACCAATCATCTTAAAATTGCGTGCTAGAGAAGCACGATTAGGGACGAGCTACTTGACATATGCTAGAATAATTTATTAGAAGATTGATTTTGAAAGAGGAATGCCAAATGAGTTATCCTGAACAAAATCATCGTTCGCAGGACGATCAAAAAAAATTGACTACAGATGAATCAAACGAGAGAACTGAAGTAAACCAAGAGGAAAATCCGATTCAAGTAGGCGAGTTAAAGTGGAGCAAACAAGATGAGTCGGTTGATCAAGACACTGCTACACAACTAGATATCATACGTAACAAACAAGAAGAGAAAAGTGAAGCAAGTGAAGCAGAACCAAATGAACCAAGTGAAGCAGATGGAACAGGCAAGGAACCTACTTTAAATCTTGAAGAAAGTGATCCTCACATTGATTTTAAAAGTTATTCACTTGATTCTGATAAGCAAGATGAAGCAAGAGAAGTAGCACTTATGCATAACATTTCTGAAGACGAAAAACAGATGACACATGAACCGGAATCTACATCTGAATTTACATCTGAATCTACATCTGAATCTACATCTGAATCTACATCTGAATCTACATCTGAATCTACATCCGAATCCGAGTCATCATCTGAATCAACCACTAATCAGAGCACTGTGAGTAAGAAGATCTTAAAATGGACCATAAAAATATTATGGCTTCCTGTATTATTGATCTTTGTATTGATTGTGGGGTTAATTATCGGACACACATTTATTCAAGGTGAGCCAGTACAAGATGTTTTTGATCCCAGTATGTGGGAGAAGTTTTTCAATCTGATTTACGGATGACTTGTCGACATCTTAGACATGTTTTTGCATGTTTGATTTAAAGGTGAACTTGTGGAGGAGGAATTCGAAGTTGAATTGGCCCAATCTATTAACATCAGTACGTTTTTTTTTCATTCCAGCTTACCTTGGCGTTTATTTCTCAGCATTACCTGGGCGATTATATTGGGCTTTCGGGATTATCCTTCTCGCAGGTTTTACAGATATTATAGACGGTTATTTAGCTCGTAGAAACAATCAGATCACGACTTTAGGGATTATGTTAGATCCTTTAGCTGATAAATTGATGTTAATCGCAGTTTTTTGTTCTTTTCTTATTACAGGAAAAATTGGGATATGGGCAGCGGTAGCTCTTTTTTTTCGGGACATTGCCATGATCATCGTTGCAGCTTTTTACCATATTAAAGGAAAAAAGACCGTTCCCGCCAATCTCATGGGTAAGCTATCCACACTCATGCTTTATATCGTTTTCTTTTTACTCATGTTTAATTATAACCATGCAACGTCTTTATTATGGGGTGTCATTTGCTTTTCCTATCTCACCTCCTTTATCTATCTCTTTGAGTTACATGCCGCAAATAATAAAATTAATTCTTGAAAAGAATCCATATCGATTGATAAGGATTCTTTTTTTTGCCTTACAGTCTTGGTAAGATAAGGACGCAGGAGGTGCAAAAAATGATGGAACGAAACATTGTACGAACTTTAATTGTAGAAACGCCTTCTAAGCCAGGTAATTTAGGCAAAGTGACAACTGCTATCGGGGACTTGGGAGGAGATATTGGTGAAATTACAACGGCTAAAATTGGACCATTCACTACCGTTCGTAAGATTTCCATACAGTGTGAGAGTACGGACCAGTTAAAACAAATGATTGAAGCGGTGAAACAATTAGATAACGGCATTAAAGTATTATCTGTATCAGATGATGTCTTGCTAGCGCATGAAGGCGGTAAAATTCATATGAGCAGCCGTTTGGATATCCGTTCTCTTGCAGATTTACGACGTGTGTATACACCAGGAGTAGCTGATGTATGTCGTGTAATTCAAGAACAGCCGGATAAAGCTAGGCTATATACGAGTAAAGGAAATACAGTAGCCATTGTGACTGATGGAACGGCTGTCTTAGGATTAGGCAATATTGGTGCAATAGCAGGCATGCCAGTAATGGAAGGGAAAGCTGCCTTATTTGATCGCTTTGTAGGGATCAGTGGAATTCCTATATTATTGAATACGAGTGATCCAGATGAAGTTGTGGAGACGATCAAACGTATTTCGCTAAGTTTTGGTGGTATATTACTAGAGGATATCGGTTCTCCACATTGCTTTGAAATTGAAGAACGTTTAAAAGCAGAGCTTCCTATCCCGGTTATGCACGACGATCAACACGGGACGGCTGTCGTTACCCTAGCGGCGGTGATATCAGCTTGCCGTGCGGCTGAAGTCGAATTAGAACAAGCTGTAGTTGGACAAGTTGGGCTAGGGGCAGCAGGTATTGCGATTTGTCGTCGCTTTATGGCTTATGGCGTGAAAGAAGTTTGTGGTGTTGATCGTGAACCTACAGCTTTAGATCGATTAGTTCAATATGGTGGAACAGCGCTAAATTCACTGGAAGATTTGATGCAGAAATGTGATATTATCGTGGCTACGACAGGAGTGGCGGGATTAATTCGTCCTGAATGGGTACGGAAAGGTCAAGTGATTTTAGCGTTATCCAATCCCAATCCGGAAATCGAGCCAGAAAAAGCATTGGCAGCAGGGGCTGCTTTTGCTGCTGATGGGCGCTCTGTGAACAATGTACTCGGCTTTCCAGGAATTTTTAAAGCTGCTCTAAATGTAGGGGCAAAAGAGATAACTGCGGATATGTTAACGGCTGCCTCCAAAGCAATTGCTCGCTGTACCCCCCTTGGCGAGCTAGCACCACATCCACTTGATCCCAAGGTGCATATAGAGGTTATTGAAGCGGTAGAGCGCGTAGCGCTCATGGATAGAAAGTAAAAACAGGCTCATGTATAATCAATCGTAGAAGTAGTTCTATGATTGAATGACACATGGTTTCCATTGAAGTCCAAGCTATACCATTTTTTCTGGTACATAAAAGAAAAGAGGTTATAAGATGGAACTGGATATTCAACAAATTCAAAAAGTGATTCCACATCGGTACCCCTTTTTGCTTATTGATCGGATTTTGGAGTTAGATCCAGGTAAAAAAGTAATCGGTATTAAAAATGTCACCTATAATGAACCGTTTTTTGTAGGACATTTTCCAGATTACCCTGTGATGCCAGGCGTATTGATTGTTGAGGCATTGGCACAAGCTGGGGCCGTGGCAATGTTAGGCTTAAAAGAGAATGAAGGAAAAACTGGTTTTCTAACGGGATTAGATAAGTTTCGCTTTCGCGACCAAGTAAAACCTGGTGATACCCTTTTTTTAGAGGTTGAGATGGTTAAAGTGAAAGGGAGCATAGGGAAAGGTAAGGCCGTAGCTAGAGTAGAGAATCGAATTGTTGCTGATGGAGAAGTGATGTTTACCATCATAGCGGTTTAAAAAATAATCCTACCACTAAAAGGTGGTAGGATTATTAGATTTTAGATCATCATGCGAATGCACCAATAAAGGATACCCCAAAAAGGAAGACTTAAAATAAAGCCATTGACAAATCCGAGGGCAAAGTCTACTAAATCATTAGTTGCTTTATTTTCATGCATCATGTAAATTGCTCCTATATAGTAGATCGCATTTAAAGTATTTGAATAGAGGAAAAGAATTATACCCACTTCTTATCCGATAGCATGCCACATTTTCATGTTAAAGCAGAAGTTGAAAAGGGGGATTAGATTGAGTCATCGTATTTTAGTAATTTCGCATATGTATCCTAATCGTGTGAATCCACAATCAGGAATATTTGTACACAATCAAATAAAAGCTTTAGGACGTGCAGGAGTAGAAGTACGTGTTGTTTCTCCAACACCTTTTTTTCCTTTTTATCCTAAGTGGTCTCAATATCCCAAGAAGGTTACATCAGAAATAGTAAATGGTATTCATACTTATTATATGCCCACTTTCTTACTTCCAGGTGGATTGCTTTTTTCTATGCACGGCGAGCAATATCAACGAAATTTAAGGAAGATGATTGAAAAGATTAGAAAAGAATTTGTATTTGATCTGATTCATTGCCACACGATATTTCCTGATGGTTATGCTGGAGCTCTTCTTAAAAAGCAATTTCAAGTACCTGTAATCTCAACGATTCATGGATCTGATATTATGCTTTATCCAAATAGAAGTAAACGCGTTTATCGCAAGACGATTGAAGCGCTGAATCAAAATGACCAAGTGATTACAGTGAGTCGACGCTTAGAAGAAGAAGCCTTAAAATTAGCCCCAGATGCAAATGTTAAAACCATTTATAATGGCTTCGATGATATGCATTTTAAACCAGTTGAAACGGCAACTGCTCGGGAAAATGTAGGGTATCCAGGTAAAGATAAAAGGATTGTGTATGTAGGAAACTTACTACCTGTAAAAGGCGTAGAATACTTACTTCAGGCTTTTCAAACACTAGAACCGAGGAAAAATGGTTACCATCTATACCTTGTAGGAGAAGGTCCTTTACGCTCTAAACTGATGGATCAGGTTAAAGCGCTTGATATTGAGGCGAATACTACCTTTGTAGGTCGTAAACCCTATCAAGATATTCCCATGTGGATAAATAGTGCTGATATCATGGTTTTGTCTAGTTTAAGTGAAGGGTTACCCTCTATCTTGCTTGAATCAATGGGATGTGGAAAGCCGATGATTGCGACGAATGTAGGAGGGATTAAAGAAGTACTGCAAGATGGTAAAACGGGTTATCTAGTCGAATCCAAAAATCCTAATCAGTTAGCAGCCCGTTTACGAGAAGCGCTTCAAAATCGGGAAAATAAATTAAAGCACATGGAAGAAGCTTCTTATGCCCTGTCACATCAATTTTCATGGCAACAAAATGCGCAATTGATCATTCAGGCATATAATCGACAAATTAAGAAGAAATAAAGACTTTTTGCGGAAGGGATTCCAAAAAAATTTCAATTATGTTACATTGAAACATAGGTTTTGTAATGTTACTGTAATATTAAGAAATATTGTCTGTTGCAAAATAGGTATAAAAACAGGAAAAGAAATAGATCGTGAGGGAAGCACATGGTACGTTATGGTATTGTGGGTTGCGGACATATTGCTAAAAAGCATGTAGATGCCATTCAAGCAGCTGAAGGAGCTACATTAGTAGCAGTATGTGATACGAATGAAGAAAGATTGAAAGAGTTTACAAGTGATACTGTGATAGGTTATATGGATTTGGCAGACATGCTGGAAGCAGATGTCGATGTAGTATGTATTTGTACACCTAGTGGACTACATGCCAAGCTTACTATTCAAGTAGCCCAAGCTAAAAAACATGTCGTTGTAGAAAAACCGATGGCGCTAACATTAGAAGATGCAGATGCGATGATTGATGCTTGTGAAGAAAATGGTGTGAAATTGGCGGTGGTTCATCCTAACCGTTTTCGACCTGCCATTCAAGCGCTACGAAGTCAGTTAGATCAGAAGGCGTTTGGGAAAATTGGCCATGCCAATGCAACGGTTCGTTGGAATCGAAATCAGGCTTATTATGACCAAGCACCATGGCGTGGTACGAAAGAAATGGATGGCGGAGTACTGATGAACCAAGCGATTCATAATATGGACTTAATGTTATGGATGATGGGAGATGTAGCAACCGTCTCGTCTTATGCAGCTACTCGAATCAGAAAGATCGAAGCTGAAGATACTTCTTTATCTATTATTCGATTCAAAAACGGCAGTTTAGGTGTTTTAGAAGCCGCGGTTACCATTTATCCTCAGAACTTAGAGGAATCACTAAGTATATTTGGTGAAAAAGGAACGGCGATCGTTGGAGGTAAAACAGCAAACTGGTTGAAGCAATGGGACTTTGCAGATATGGGCGAAGAAGAAAAAAAGACCATGGTTAACCGGATCGACGATGACCCTTTCGGTATTCCTGGCCACCAGTGCATTATTCAAGACATAACCAATGCGATCCGTGAAGACCGAACACCTATTGTATCAGGGGTAGAAGGCAGAAAAGCACTTAGTTTAGTCATCGCATGTCAATTAGCGGCAGAAACAGGAACAGAAGTGAAGATGAGTGACCTGGATCGTCCCAATCAATCTAAATAAGAGGAGTTACATAATATGAAAAAAATACCATTGCTTGATCTGAAAGCACAATATCAAACCATTCGTGAAGAAGTTCGTCAAGCTGTTGACCAAGTTTTAGATAATGGTGCATATATTATGGGGCCCGAAGTAAAAGCATTTGAGGCTGATGTTGCTGCTTATATTGGTGTGAAACATGCCATTGGCGTGGCAAATGGCACGGATGCTTTATTACTCGCATTAGATGCAGCCGGAATTGGTGAGGGTGATGAAGTGATTACTACGCCATTTACTTTTTTTGCCACGGCAGAAGTGATCTCACAAGTAGGTGCCACTCCTGTATTTGTTGATATTGATGAAAAAACATATAACATTGATGTAGCGCAAATTCGTACTAAAATTAATGAAAAGACCAAAGCGATTATCCCGGTTCATATCTTTGGACAACCTGCTAATATGGATGAAATTATGACCTTAGCGAATGAACATCAATTATTTGTGTTGGAAGATGCGGCACAAGCGATGGGATCTGAGTATAATGGACGCAAAATTGGTTCTTTAGGTCATGCTGCAACATACTCTTTCTTCCCAACGAAAAACTTGGGTGGTTATGGTGATGGTGGTATGATCGTTACCAATGATGATGAATTGGCACAAAAAATTCGTATTCTTCGTGTTCATGGTAGTAGCCCTAAGTACTATCACAGCATGATTGGCTATAATAGTCGTTTAGATGAATTGCAAGCTACGATGCTTCGTATTAAGCTCCGTTTCTTAGACCAGTGGAACGATGCAAGACGTGAAAAAGCAGCATTTTATAATGAGGCATTAGCGAATACCCCATTAATTACCCCTTTTGCAGATGATGATCGCAAACATATTTATCATCTCTATATTTTACAAGCAGAAAATCGTGATGAGATGATGCATTATTTAAAAGAGAAGGGAATCGCTTCTGGCGTTTACTATCCCGTTCCGTTACATCAACAAAATGTGTATTTGCCACTCGGATATCAAGAAGGTAGTCTACCTGTTTCAGAGTACATGTCCAAGCGTACTTTTGCGATTCCGCTATATGCTGAGTTAGATCAAGATGCCATGAATTACATTGTAGAGACGATTCAAGCATTTTATAAGTAAATATCAGGAAAAGGATGGAGAGACCTATGAACGAAAAGACAGTACTCCAACAGAAAATTGAGGATAAAACAGCCGTAATCGGGGTGGTCGGTCTAGGATATGTGGGCTTACCATTAGCAGTAGAAAAAGCCAAAGCAGGGTATCATGTAATCGGCTTTGATGTATTAGCCCATCGTGTGGATATGGTAAACGAGGGTGTGAATTACATCGGTGACGTCGTCGATAGCGATTTAAAACAAATGATTCAAACCGGACAGATGCGAGCTACGACCGATTACTCCCTGATTTCAGAAGTGGATGCCGTCGCTATTTGCGTGCCCACTCCGCTAGATCTTTACCAACAACCGGATACGACCTATGTGGAAGCTTCCGGTAGTGAAATCGCCAAATATCTTCATCCAGATATGTTAATCGTTTTAGAAAGTACGACTTACCCTGGAACGACTGAAGAAGTACTACAGCCAATCTTAGAAGCATCAGGATTGAAAGTGGGTCAAGATTTTTATCTGGCCTATTCTCCAGAGCGTGTAGATCCAGGGAATAAAGAATTTAACACGAAGAACACCCCCAAGGTGGTAGGTGGTGTTACTGAGATTTGTACAAAAGTGGCTGCGTCCATGTATCGATCTGTGCTAGAAGGTGAAGTTCACGAAGTTTCTAGCCCTCAAATAGCTGAGATGGAAAAAATCCTTGAAAACACATTCCGAAATATTAACATTGGTTTAGCTAACGAAATGGCGATTTTGTGTAATAAAATGGGGATTGATATCTGGGAAGTGATTGATGCTGCCAAGACAAAACCATATGGCTTTATGGCTTTCTATCCCGGACCAGGCCTAGGTGGTCACTGTATTCCAATCGATCCTTTTTATTTAACATGGAAAGCACGTGAATACAACTATCATACGCGTTTAATCGAAGTTGCTGGAGAGATCAATAATGAAATGCCATCCTTTGTAGTAGATCGCGCCATGAAGATTTTGAACCGTTATGGAACTGCACTCAAAGGAGCAAAAGTAGCTGTACTTGGCGTTGCTTACAAAAAAGATATTGAGGACATGCGCGAATCACCTGTATTAGAAATTGTCAGCTTACTAGATCAGTATGGTGCTACCATCATACCGGTTGATCCACACGTGCAATCATTTAAAGCAGGCGATAAAGAATATGAAACCGTTGACCTATCTACTGAAGTATTAGAA
Source organism: Polycladospora coralii (assembly GCF_014773435.2). Taxonomy (GTDB): domain Bacteria; phylum Bacillota; class Bacilli; order Thermoactinomycetales; family Thermoactinomycetaceae; genus Polycladospora; species Polycladospora coralii. The sequence goes on from NZ_JACXAG020000003.1 coordinate 222,573, forward strand.
ACATCGGATCTTGTTTTGCTTACTACTGATCACAGTGCTTTTGATTACCAGTTGATTGCAGATCATGCGAAAGCCATATTTGATACACGCAATGCCTTTAAGGGGATTACTCCGATCAAGGCAGATTATGAAAAACTTTAAAGGTGGGGTAAGCATGCATAACGTAGTCCATCAAACAGCAATAGTAGGAGAAAATGTGAAGGTTGGCTATTTCTCTGTGATTGAAGAAGGTGTCAAAATTGGAAGCGATGTTACCATTGGTAACAATGTTACGATTCATGCAGGGGTAACCATTGGTGATGGTGTATATATTTGTGATAACTCAGTCATTGGGAGATGGCCGCGGCCAGCAAAAGCTTCCACGGTGAAAGTAGACGCAAACCTGGAACCGTTAGTTATCGGCGCAGGAACGACAATTGGTGCAGGTGTTGTACTATACCGCGGGAGTAGATTTGGACAAGAGGTTATGATTGGGGATCAGGCTTCTGTTCGTGAAAAGTGTCACATTGGAGATCAAGTTGTGATTGGTCGTGGTGTAGCTGTGGAAAATGAAGTTAAAATTGGTTCGTACACTAAAATTCAAACCAATGCTTACATTACCTCTTATACCACATTAGAAGAGCGTGTATTTATTGCGCCAACGGTAACCACTACAAATGATAATTTCATGGGACGCACAAAAGAGCGCTTCAAATTTGTAAAAGGACCCCTTGTGAAAAAAGGCGCACGTATTGGCGGTGGATCGATTCTTTTGCCTGGTATCACCGTTGCCGAAGAGACGTTTGTAGCAGCAGGATGCTTAGTAAATAAAGATACAGAACCAGCTAAGCTATATGTAGGTGTCCCTGCACGCACATTACGTGATGTACCTGAGCGAGAGAAACTAGAGAATCAAGAATAACACCTAAGATAGAAGGTGTAATAGTAGATGAAAACATTATTAAAAAAGTTATTTTCTGATTCTGCCGCATTTGCAGTAGCCATGTTTGGGAACAAGTTAGTTGCATTAATACTTGTTCCCATATGGTTCAAGTACTTAGATAACGAAGCGATTTGGGGAACAACAAACGCCTATACGCTGATTTTAACTTATTTATGTGTATTGGGTACCGATGCCGCGATGGCTTTTTATTTTTATGATTCAAAAAATGAAGAAGAGCGGCGTACTTATTTCTTTAACGCCATTTTCTTTAGTGTAAGTATATGTGTCGGATTTGGCGTGTTTACGTTTTTTGCAGGAGAACCGCTAGGCATTCTACTCTATGCTTCAAATGAATATAATCAGCTTTTGTTTATAGCGACTCTGGCTACCATCGGAGCGATTATTATACAGCATGTACTAGGCTATGCCCGGTATAGCGGGCGTGTTTGGTTATTTAATACCTTTAGTATGGCCTATGTGATTGGATCAAATTTAATTTCGGTTATATTTGTTATTAACGGTTTTGGTGTGATGGGCTTATTCTATGGTCAACTCATCGGACAGTCGCTTGTAGCGATCATTCTGTTATTCTTGTTTCGTAAAGAGTTCGTGTTTAAATTATCCAAAGCGCATATTTCAGATTTAATTAGGTATGGATTACCCCTTTTGCCAACGCTGATTTCATTTTGGGTGCTTACATCTGTTAGTAGACCCATTGTGTTACATCTATCATCAATGGAAAATGCAAATATCATGGAGGCTTCCATTCGCGTTGCAGCTTTCATCGTCTTGATCACAGCACCGTTTCAATTGGCGTGGCGACCTTTTTCTATGTCTATTAAAGAGAGAGAAGATGCACCAGAAGTATTTGGAGTGGTTGCGAGGTTGTTACTCGTCGTGGGTACCCTTTCAATCATGCTACTTACCTTTGTGATTGAGCCTTTGTACAAACTATACATTTCAGAGGCAGACAAAGCGACAGGGTATCTATATGTATGGCCGCTAGCGCTTGGTACTTTGTTCAATGTGTTGCATACGGTTTTTGGAGTAGGGTTACTCATCAAAAAACAAACCAAGAAAATATCTCGATCCTTTATGATTGCTTCTATTATTTATTTTATTGGTGTTTTTTTGACCGTACCGTCATATGGGATTTGGGGCGCTGTAAGCATGACCACTGTTGCATACTTGGTCGTCATTATACTGGTGTATAGACAAAATCAAAAAGTCTATCCAGTTCAGTTTCATTTTAAAGCCATGATGATTTATCTTACGGTATATTTGGTTAGCATGGTCGGAATTTCGTGGATACAAACTCATCAGTATGAATATAAATGGGTATATTATATGACAGCAATTGTCATCACGATACTGACTATATTTATAACCAAATTAATTCCTGTTCAATCATTGGGGAATATCCGTAAAATATTACCCAAATTGGGTGGGAAAGGATGATAAAAAAGTTGAATGAGTTGGTGTTACCGATGCAAAGAAGGATCGAAGTATTATTTTATCTGATGGTTGCTTTTGCACTATTAGGACCCTCGGTGGGAATCGCAATTACCCCGGATTTTAAATTAACTTTTTTTCGGGTAGCGTTCCTGTTATTGGCTGGTGTTTTAATTATTAGATTGGTTACACATAAGAAAATTGAAACATCCGATTTGCATCCCGTACGTTGGTATTTTGCTTTTTTTGGTTTTTGGTTCGTATACAGCCTTATATCTTTAACTTGGGTAGCTGATATGAAGATGGGCATACGATATACCGTTTTCTTAGGTATGATGCTTCCGCTTGCCCTTTCTTTCCCGTACTTTATCAAGACGGAAAAAGTATATTGGCGAATGTTAAAGATCCTTTTTGGTGTGTTTGCGGTAATCGCCACTTTTCCACTATTTGAATCGATTACGTACATCCATTTACCTTCATCTCGTTACTACGGATATATCGATAATCCAACGATTACATCCGTTTTTAACAATCAAAATGATTTAGCCACGGCTATGACGATTTTAATTCCCTACTTGATTACAGCGTTATATATGCTAAATATAAAAGTAAAGCATAAGGTGATGATTTACAGTGTGTTAGTGCTCTCTTTATTTACACTGTTTGCAACTGCATCACGTAGTAATACCTCATTTGTATTACCGCTCATATTATTGACGCTTATAGCTAGTGTTCCTTTCACGGTTAACAGGAGAAAAATCACCTTAAAACATGTCGGGATCAGTATTGTTTTAACGGGGCTAGCAATCGTATTGGTAAGTGGAATTAGCATGGTAGCCTTATCGGAAAAAGCAAGAGATGCGATTAATGTAAAATTAGGAAGTACGGGTGATTTTCTCGACGATGTTAAAAATGCAGCCACCAATCAAGATGAAAATTATGAAAATAAATCAGGCGAAAGCGCTGCTGAACGAACAGAATTGATTTTTTCAGGATTAGAATTTCTGCAAAAAAGTCATTATATGGGTGTTGGTGCTGGTAACACTGAGGCATGGATGGGGACGAAAGATTTTGAAACGGTCAATATCCATAACTGGTGGATGGAAGTTCTTGTTAACTATGGTGTTTTCGTGTTTGTACTATATATGGCCTTATACCTATGGATGTTGTGGCGATTGTGGAAAATTGCCAGCCATAAAAATAGCCATGTTGTAAGCCAGTCTTTGCGTTATGGTGCAGTGGCCACGCTTATCTCGCTCATCGGTTTCTTTATTGGCGGGATGGCACCTAGTACGGCCATACATTATACCCCAATGTGGTGTATATATGGGATTGGCCTAGCGGTTATTGTGCTAGGAGAAAAGCAATTGAAACAAAAAGAGAACCTATCAGCAGTAAAGAATGCGTAAGTGGATCGAAATGGGAGAAAGAAGGTCATCTTATGGCACACAAAGTCATGATTTTTAGTTCCGTTCATCAATATGATGATTCACGTGTATTTCATAAGGAAGCCAAATCTCTTGCTGATGCGGGTTACGTGGTAGAAATGCATGCACTTGCCGATTTTACAAGGAAAGAAGAAGCGGGAGTTCGCATTGTAGGAGTGAAACGCCAAAATAAAAGATGGAAAAGACTTTTATTAGGTTGGCAACTATATAAACGAGCCTTAAAGAGTGGAGCAGATATTTATCACTTTCATGATCCCGAATTGCTGCCATGGGGCTACCTCATTAAAATGAGGACGGGTAGCCCCGTCATTTATGATAGTCATGAAGACTTACCTAAACAAATCTTTACGAAACAATGGATACCTGCTCCTTTACGAAAACCGATTTCAAAAATGGTGGAGCGGATTGAAAAAGGACTAGCTAAACGGTTGACAGCCGTTATAACAGCGACTGAGTCTATCCAACAACAATTTAAGCAGGTAAGTCGTGTAGAAGTGATCAAAAATTATCCATTGAAGATGAATCATATCCAAGCAGACAGTAGTGAAAAAAACATCATTTTGTATGTCGGTGGTATTTCTTATTTGCGCGGATTTCGTGAAATGGTGGAAATGATGGATTATATTCCATCTCACTTAAAGGCGGAATTACACCTCATTGGACCTGCGCAACATATTGATGAGCAGGAGTTAGATCGCGATCAGTTAGCGGAAAAAAATATTACGTGGCACGGACGTGTGCCGTTTGATGAAGTGAAGCAGTGGCTAAGCAAGGGCAAGGTTGGGCTTGTGTGTTTACACCCCATAGAAAATTATCGAGAATCACTTCCAATCAAGATGTTTGAGTACATGGCAGCTGGATTACCTTTCGTTGCAACGGATTTTCCACTATGGAAAGAAATCGTACACACTTCTAAATGCGGCGAAACGTGTGATGCTTACGATCCACAAGATATTGCGAAGAAAGTAACCGGCATTTTAGAAGATCATGAAAAGCAAATGGCGATGGGACAAAGCGGACGTAAAGCGTTTGAGGAGATATATAACTGGAAAACGCAGGAGCAAAAGTTAATTCATCTCTATCGAGATTTATTACCCAAGGATTAAATGAAACAGAGTCGGATACGCTATGAAATGAAAGGGGAACTACAAGATGAAAGTGTTAGTAATAGGTGGAGCGGGATTTATAGGGTCACATATTGTAGATCAGCTCATTGCTCAGGGCGATGAAGTGATCATCATGGACAACCTTTCAACGGGTAAAGAAAATCAACTTCATACCCAAGCAAGTTTTTACAACCTAGACATTACAAGCCCAGATATTTTAACTGTTTTTGAAAAAGAAAAACCAGAAGTTGTTATTCATCAGGCTGCTCAAATTCATGTGCAAACTTCTGTAGTAAACCCTATATTTGATGCTAACATCAATATTATGGGAACGATTAATTTATTAGAAGCTTGTCGTAAGACAAGTGTCAAAAAGTTTATATACGCTTCTTCAGCTGCTATTTATGGGACACCTATCCATCTTCCAATTACAGAAGACCATCCCATACAACCTTTATCAGGGTATGGGATCTCTAAATTCACCCCTGAAATGTATCTGTCTGTTTACCAAGATCTATATGATTTATCTTTCACCATTCTTCGTTATGGAAATGTATATGGTATCCGTCAAGACCCACGAGGAGAGGGTGGGGTAATCTCCATCTTTTTAGATAAGATCTTGCAAGAACAGCCGCTCACGATTGATGGAGATGGTATGCAGACAAGAGATTTTATCTATGTAGAAGATGTAGCGCGCGCAAATATCGCTGCGATCCATAAAGGTGACGGAGAGATATTCAACGTGGGTACCGGGATTCAAACTTCGCTAAATGAGCTTATCAGTGTATTTAAGCAAGTGAGTTCTAATCCCGTTTCTGCTTTACATGGTCAAGACCGCCCAGGAGATATTAAACATAGTTACTTTGACATCGAAAAAATTGAACAACATTTAGATTGGAAACCTCAGGTTACGTTAGAAGCAGGATTAATTAATACCTTTAAGTATTATGAGGAATTGTATCGACAGTCTGCACCTCACCTTAAATAAATCACAAATTCGCATAAAGCGGTTGTCAATTTGTGCTTACTGAAGTATACTAAGAAACAGTTGGACTTTGAAATATTACTGTAATATTACTGACATATATGTAATCTAATAGATATACGTAGATAAATTCAGCAGGGGTGATTTACAAGATGCGTTCTAAAGTAGCGTTTGAGGGCAATTCCCGTACATTTTCTGGAGAGATGAATGGGTTGTATACAAGTGCAAAACGAATATTTGAGATCTTATTTTCGCTTGCACTGGTAATCTTTACGTTACCAGTGATGGTGCTCACAGCGATTATGATAAAACTGGAATCACCGGGACCCATCTTTTACAAACAAGAACGCGTCGGTTTAAATGGACGCACTTTTCAAATCTATAAGTTACGTTCGATGCGATCTGATGCAGAAAAAAATGGACCGCAATGGGCGGCTAAAAATGATCCTCGTGTGACACGAGTAGGTCAATTTATTCGTAAAACCCGTTTGGATGAAATTCCTCAGATCATTAATGTACTTAGAGGGGATATGAGTTTAATTGGTCCGAGACCAGAGCGCCCCATGTTTACCGAGCAGTTTAATGATGAAATTCCTGGATTTAAAAATCGCTTGATGGTCCGACCAGGGCTTACGGGATGGGCACAAGTAAATGGTGGTTATGAATCTACTCCTGCTGAAAAATTTGAGCTCGATATGTATTATATTGAGAACCAATCCATAAAGCTCGACTTCAAGATACTTATTCGTACGGTTTGGGTAGTGGTATCAGGTAGTGGTGCGAGATAGTGATGAAACGGGTAGCTGTTTAGCCACCCGTTTATTTTATATAAAGAGGTAGATCCATTCTTCAACTTACGATGCGTAAGCAAAAAAAGATGAGTAGCCACAGTGGTATGCTCATTCCTACAGCATTGATCATTCCGATCCAGAAAGATTTATTTACGACCGTGTGCTCCATCATGGACACCTCCACTTGTTTCTTTTTTTCTTACCCTCAGTATACGCATATGAAGCATGAATTAGTGGCATAATCGCATAATGTAAATCAAATGTAATCTCATGGTAACACTAAGAACGTAGCGGAATATTTTTGTATGCTATTCTTCCTTTCTTGAAATGAGCTTGCCCATGGGTCCATATCAAAACCTTACTTTCAAATGTCTGAATGTCTTCCAGTGGAACCCAAATAACCCATTGAATGTGGTCCGTAAATTGAGGAGATTCAAGATACCAGTTCGTTTGATGAAGTTCATACTCCATTTTCCCCATAAAGGTGTAACTAAACTGAAGTGTAAAGGCCTGTAGCGGGATGGATTGTACGATTCCTGCTTTTTCTAAGACCGCACTAGCTCCATGACTATAGGCTCGAACCAGTCCACCTGTACCTAACTTGATTCCACCAAAATAGCGCGTAATGACAACTGTTGTGAATTGTAATTGTTTATGTGCACATACATCTAGCATCGGACGACCTGCAGTTCCAGAGGGCTCACCATCGTCTGAAGCTTTTTGTATTAAATCTGTGATCCGGTATGCATAACAATTATGTGCCGCATCCCAATATTTTTTAGAGATTTCCTTGATAAAAGCTTGAGCCTCGGACTCCGTTTGCGTCGGCTTGGCATGACAAATAAATCTAGACTTCTGAATCACGATTTCAGTTTCACAGCTGCTTCCAATTGTAAAATAAGACGTAGGATCCATCTATTTTCAACCCTTTCATTCAAAGAAAAAAGCGGCCTTTGAATTAGCCGCTTATGAATCTGAATTTGATGTGTTGCTCTCCTCGTCTGGAGAAGAAGGCTCCACCTCTTTTTCATCGATGAGTTCAAGGTGTAACTTAAGCTCTTGGATTACTTTTTCTTTCTCAGTGTCAGATAGTCTTAATATTTGAGCGCCACTTCTGGTTGTATCAGGATACACTTTCAATTGAACGGTCTCGGTGTTGGCTTTTGTCTCCTGATATACCTTCGCTAGCGATGTGAATTCGCCAATAGAAAAACTGTACTTCAGGTTATTCCCAACCGCTGTGGTTAAATCGTTAAAGTTCGTTAAGCCCTTTGTACCAATCAGCTTGTCTACAAGTTGTGAAATCACTTCTTGCTGTCGTTCATTACGACCGAGATCTCCGCGCGGGTCTTGTTTTCTCATACGAACATAAGCAAGTGCCTTGCTACCATTTAACTGATAGGTTTCCCCTTTTTTAAAGTAAATGGTCTTGCCACCTATTGCTTGTTGCCGGAAAGATAGAGGCGTAGTTACTTCAACTCCACCTAATGCATCGACCACATCTTCAAATCCTTTGAAGTTAATCCGTGCATAATAATCAATGGGGACATCAAAATAGTTTTCAACCGTTTCACGAATGTTTTGGACGGGATCTACTCCATGCTTACGTCCATAATAAGCTGCAGAATTGATTCTGTCTTCACCTGGTGTACTCGCAATCGGTACATATAAATCACGCGGAATACTTATGATTTTTATGGATTGCTTATCGGGATTTACCGTAACGAGCATCATGACATCCGCACGCCAGTTATTGCTTTGGGGATCACGTTGGTCTGTACCGATAAGTAACGTAGTAAAAGGATCTTCTTTTACTTTTACTTCTTCTTTTCGTAACTTTGATTTATCAAACGTATTATCTTGACTATTTGCAAATGCGCCCCACACTTGATAACCAAAGTATCCGCCAACAAGTAACGTCAATGCTAAAAAACTTACACCAATGCGCGCTACCCATTTTTTACGCCGGTTTCTTTTTACGCGATCGACACGCCGATTATCTACTTTTTTCATACCTTTACTCCTTTATTCTGTTTTTATATCAAAATGTTGGACCGTTCGGCATGTAAGATGTGAACTCTAAACAAAAATTAGATTTCACATAAAGTATTTATGAAAGTAACGAATAATAATTACCTCTCCATCATAACACTACAATTTAATGGAGAGCAAGATATAGCTGTACTGGACTAGCTGTAAATCCATTTCCTTAGTGATTTCTATTTTATATTAAAAATAACTAAGTTGTGTTTGTTTCTATCTCATTGTCATGACAGACATCAATGTATCTATTTTATTATTCGAAATATAGAGGGGTTTTTGAGGTTCAATACTTAAATTATTTTATTTGAGTTTGGTTCAATCAAGACTCAAAAGCACTTCTGTCCGATAAATGACACGTTCATTTTGGTTGTTCGATACTATGAAAATTTCTTATATAGATAAAAACAATGCCAGTAAATATTTATAATGTATTGTGATAAAATAAGTAAATATTTATAATTGAAATCATAAGTTACTTTGATATGATAGAGTGAAGTGTTCTAGTCAACCTGATGGTCGTGATAAAATATACGAATAAAACCTAATCCATGCTAAAACATTTAAATAAAATGCCAAAAAAATGTATTGAATTACAGGGTAGATACTTAAAGGAGAGGAAACCAATTGGATAGACGAAATTTCTTAAAAGGCGCTGCTGCCTTTACTTTAACAGCTGTGACCTTTGTACTAGCTTCTCAAACAGCACCTGCTCGATATGTCACAAAGAAAATCAAAAATCTATCATACCAAATATTTCCTGAAGGGGAGTCTGTGCGTTACACAGTTACTGACCCTGCAAAGGCTAGCTTATCTTTTATAAACTTAAAATTTGTTGGTGGTGCGCCTAAAGAGTTTACCTTAAATGTAATCACGAAAAAAGGTGATGTTCTTGTCGAAGGGAAACCGTTAAATCCAGAACAGGGGGAACTTGAAATCCAAGTGATTGAACGCGAGAACGATGAATATATCATCCAAATGAATATATCTCCAGAAATGATTATTGGAGATCGTGTATATGTGGATGTGAAACAAAAGGAGTCCAATCCAAAATACGCTTTAGAAGACATTTGGATTGATGTGAAAGAAGGAACTGATCCGGTCGTAGAAAATGAGCATGATATAGAAGGGTATGTACCCCAATTGAGTTATCGTGCTGGAGAAGAGATAGAGCTTAAAGTACATGCCCCAACAGGACGATTTGGGATTGAGTTTGTAAGATATGGAAAAGAAGAAAAAGTAGTTGATCGCGTTGAAAACATTAAAGGGATAAAACAAAATTATACAAGATATGTTTATCGTAATGGAGCTAACTGGAAGACGTCTTATTCATATCGAGTACCAGATTCATGGCGAACAGGACTGTACGGTGCACGATTGTTTGATCAGTCAGGAAAAGAATTTTATATTTCATTTAATATTAAATCATCTCGTTATACAGGTGAAAAGAAAAAAAGAATTGCGGTTTTATCTTCAACGAATACTTGGACAGCATATAACACCTGGGGTGGTGCTTCTTTATATAAATACTTTGTCAATGATCATGTAAGCCCTTTATATGCACAAATTGTGAACTCACAACGTCCCAATATAGAAGCATCTCCTGTAGGTGATCCTATACACTTGGCTAATGCTGAGAAGTTAATTTTGAGTTGGTTAGAGGAAAATGAATATGATTTTCATGTGATTGCAGATTCTGACTTGCATACGGATAAAGACCTATTAAGTCATTTTGGTACATTAATTATTAACACCCACGGTGAGTACTGGACTGAAGAAATGTATAATGCTTTGGAAGACTTTATGAATCAAGGTGGCAATTTACTATACCTTTCAGGAAACGGCGTATATTGGAAGAGTGTTGTTAAGGATAATCAATTGGAAGTGCGTAAGGCTTTTGGCTATCATGTGTTAAATGATGAAAGAGGGGGCTTATGGAACCGTATTGGCAGATCCGAAGCCGGTTTATTAGGTGTGAGATATACACCCACAGGATTTAACACTTTTCATCCCTATAAAGTGAAGCAGGCAGATCATTGGATATTCGATGGAACGAATCTTAAGAACGGAGATGAAATCGGTAAAGAAGGTTTAAATCGTGGAGGAGCTTCTGGGCATGAAACAGATAAACGAAACGAATTTTCACCTAAAAACCTGATTTTGCTAGCTAAAGGGACCAATCCGGAAGATGGGGGAGCCGAAATGGTCTATTATGATCACCCTGGGGGTGGCGGTGTGTTTTCGGTAGGTTCAGTTACCTTTGGTGGTAGTTTAGTGGTAGATGATAAGCTATCTCAAATGGTGAAGAATGTGATGAACCGTTATACATTAGAAAGCAAATCAGACTTATCATAATTTGAACCAGGTGTATTGATTTGCGTGATTTCCCATATGAATCATGCCACATCAGTTGTATCAGTTTCTATTATAACCAATGTGGCCTTATGGGAAATATATAATCCCGATTAAACATACATTATTTTGTTGTATTTACGATTTCGATGAGTTATTCTATTGATGATGTGGAGTCTTATATTTTTAATGCGGTATATTAGACTGTATATGACACTTAACTCAAGTGCATACAATAGAAAAGACTCTTTCCATGAATGGAAAGATTTTTTATTTGCACAGATTAGCGATACAAGGAGGCAACAATATGGCTGATATTGAACGTTCTTTATTTACCTCAGAGTCCGTAACCGTAGGTCATCCCGATAAAATCAGTGACCAAATATCAGATGCGATTTTAGATTCCATTTTAGCGAAAGACCCTAATGCACGGGTAGCTTGTGAAACAACGGTAACTACCGGTTTAGTCTTAGTTGCTGGAGAAATATCCACCAATTGCTACGTAGATATTCCTAAAATTGTTCGTAAGACGATTAATGATATTGGGTATAACCGGGCTAAATATGGCTTTGATGCTGTAACATGTGCCGTTTTAACTTCAATTGATGAGCAATCCTCAGACATCGCACAAGGTGTTGATCAAGCACTTGAAAAACGTGAAGGGTCGATGTCTGATGCAGAGATCGAAGCGATCGGTGCTGGTGACCAGGGGCTTATGTTTGGCTTTGCATGCAATGAAACAGAAGAGCTTATGCCTTTACCCATTGCACTTTCACATAAATTAGCTAGAAAACTACATGAAGTCCGTGAAAATGGCACGCTATCCTACTTACGACCGGATGGCAAAATCCAGGTCACAATTGAATATGAGAATGATAAACCACTTCGCATTGAAACCATTGTTTGCTCTACGCAACATGCAGAAGAGGTTACATTAGAACAAATACAAGCTGATATTAAAAAGCATGTGATTGAACCTGTAGCACCAATAGAAATGATCGACGACAAAACCAATTATTTTATTAATCCGACCGGACGTTTTGTCATTGGGGGTCCACTAGGCGATGCGGGGTTAACGGGCCGTAAGATTATTGTAGATACTTATGGTGGCTATGCACGTCATGGTGGCGGAGCTTTTTCTGGAAAAGATCCGACAAAAGTGGACCGTTCTGGCGCTTATGCGGCACGCTATGTCGCCAAAAATATTGTAGCGGCTGGATTAGCTGATAAATGTGAAGTACAGTTAGCTTACGCGATCGGAGTTGCGCGACCTGTCTCGATACGTGTAGAAACATTTGGTACAGGAAAAGTAGAAGAAAGTAAATTAGTAGAACTGGTAGAACGTAATTTTGATTTACGTCCTGCGGGTATTATTCGTGAACTAGACCTACGTCGTCCGATTTATCGTCAAACAGCTGCCTATGGTCATTTTGGCCGTACGGATATTCAATTGCCATGGGAAGAAACAGATAAGGCTGAGCAACTAAAAGCAGAAGCAGGAATTTAAAAGACAGCCCCTCCTTTTGATCAATAGAAGGAGGGGCTTAAATGTATCCTCAAATTTATTTCAAAAAAAATGACATGGTTAAATTATTTATGCAATATTGTGATAAAATAGTATTATTAAGTGTTGATTCGAGTCACACGATTGGTTTAATTACCATATGATTTAAATAAGGAGGAGCGAAATGATGGAGTACTGGGTATTGTGGGGGATAGCTCTTTATCTCGTCATGTTCTTCTTATTTAAAACACTTTCGCGGTATTTTGGCAAATACTATCACAATAAAGCGGTACATTTGGTCGTGCTTGTCGAAAATAGCGGGCATGCCATAGAATGGACCATTCGTTCTTATCATTTTTGGAACCACGCACGGGGTAGAAAAGGAACCATAACTTGTATTGATACCGGATCTGTAGATGACACTTTAGATATATTAAAAAGACTACAGCAAAGATATGATAATTTGGAAATCATTCAGTTTCATAATCATGTAAATGCAGATGACGCGATACAAGGCTGGCTAACAGCACAAGAATTGAAGGAGAAGTGGATCGTCTTGGATTTGCGAAAAGGAGAGTCCAAAAAAAGGAAAGAGAAAGATTCCGCATAACCGCTGAAAGTCAAGCTAGGTTGTTAGCTTGACTTTCAGACGAAAACGAGGGATATACGATGGATTATCATTTTTATCGACTTGCAGGGGAAAATGAAATACAATTCAGTATTTCGCTCGCAACGGATATCCTATATTGGCAACGTCAAAATAAAGCGGTTATCTATCTGGGCACAACTGAATTTTTTGCTGACGTAAGCGTGATTCAAAATGAAAAGGAGCTGCCTGCTCTACATACTAAAAAAATAATGTTACAACAAATACAAATGGATCTTGTGAAAAGCGGTCTTGACGATCTATTGCATTATCTACAAGGCAGGATGTTAAAGTATGCTGAAATTCAACACTTTGTCATACAGAATGGAAAGATCCCTCCTGCGCTATTAAACGACATCCTACAGCTCGCACAATTAGAAGGAAAAGTGAAGTTGGTCTCAGGAGTCGTAACGGAAGGGGCGCGTATGAGGTGGTTTTGCAGCCGCTGTAAGAGTGGATATAAGGATATCGTCAATGCAACGTGTAAGTTATGTGAGAATACTTGCGTGAGGTGTATGCGCTGTCTCAAGATAGGTGAAAGTAAATCGTGTCAGCCTGTCTACATTTTTCAGAATGACATAAAACAAGCAGAGAATAAGAAGACACAATTATCTATTTCATATCAAATCACGCCATTGCAAGAACACGCAGTAGCGAGAATACAATTATTTTTGAATAGTGAGTTAGAAAAACTACATTTATGGAGTGTTGTCGATTCCGGAAGAACAACCATATTGATCTATGCCTTGCTTGAAATGTTAAAAAAGAACAAAGTGATTGGTTGGGTGATTGCTCATGTTGACCATTTAAAAGAGAAATACGAACAACTAAGCGAAATGTTAACGCAAACATCAATTTGCGCGATCGGGGGAGATAACGAATACAGATACTGGGATAGGGCACAAATCTATCTTGTTACGAAGTATCAACTATATCGGTTCCATCATTTTTTTGATGTAATCATCGTAGATTCTGTGTATGCACAAAGAATGTCTGATGATTTTGCTTTACAGCAGGTGATCAAACGAACTTGTACAGAGAGAGCCAAAACCATCTTTCTAACGAATACGAAACCGTATCAATTTCATAAAATCCACCGTGATGTTAAACAAGATTGGATACATATTGCAGCGCGTTACCATGGAGAACCTGTAACGGTTCCTCGTTTGGTTTATGTAAACAACTTAAAGGACAAGCTATATCGAAAACAAGAAATCTTTCAGTTCCGGCAAATCATTTCAAGTATGCAAAGAACGGACAGTCTCTTATTTATCGTCAGGAATGAAAGAGCGGGTCATATGCTGTCTTCGTGGTTCCAACAATTAGACAAGCAGAAAAGCAATTTGATTTCGATTCTGATAGCTCCTGTAATGAAGCATGCGGTTAAGAGGTATACGCATATTGTAGTGATAGAAGCAGAATCTACTCAGTATTCAGATGCTCGTTTGTTTCATTTGGCCAGCTGTGTCAGAAGGGGTAGATTATATTTGGTTTCCAATGAGAAAACAATTAAACTAATGAAACTAATACAACAAATAAAAATACAAAATTATTTTGCTGAAAAAAGAGGATTTGAATATAAAAAGGTGAAGAGAAAATGAGGGGCTGGTGGTCTACATTTTTTGCAAGTCATCGCAAATGCTTCTTTTGTCAGAATGTAACCGCTTTGTATGCAAAAAAACCCATAGAAAGGATGGTGTGTAATCGTTGTTTCCGCAATTTTCAGCTCATTCACGAAGTGGAGTGCATCTATTGCGGAGGCATAAGCAGGAGTAGCAAGGGGATTTGTCAGGATTGTATGCAAGTTGCGTATTTTGAACGGGTTAAAAATCGATCTTCTGTGAGATATACCACATTTACGAGACAGCAATTACATATGTTTAAGTATAACGGGATGGAAGTATTAGCGCGTCCAATGGCTTTAATGATGGCAGAGACGATTTACAATCATTACAAGCAAGTTCAGTTTGGCTGTGTGACATATGTTCCTATGGATGAGAACAAACAAAAACAAAGGGGATACAATCAAGCTCACTTGTTGGCCCTTGAAATTAGTAAACGAATTAGCGTTCCGATGTACGCATTGCTTGCTCGTACAACACCAAGTGAGGCCCAAAGCAAAAAAAATAGAGTAGAGAGACTGAAAATAGGGAAGGGCGTATTTATTGGGCGTGAAGATATGGAGTTTGCTTTTTCAAAACAAACGGTGTTACTGATTGATGATGTGTATACGACAGGTGCTACTATCCGAGCTTGTACACAGGTGCTGAAAGATCAAGGTGCTGAACATGTATATGCCATAACGTTTGCAAGATGAAAGTGAAGCGTAAGTAGCGGTGTACAATTCAGGAAGTGTATTGTATGTAAAGAATTAACTTTGAATAAATATGCTTTTATGTGTATAATTAATTTAAACTTTAGAGATTCATTAGATTGCCTATGAACAGTAGTGCTGATGTTCCAAACTTAGGAAGTGTATTTTGAGCGGAAATGTCTATGCAAACCAGAAGGAAGAAGCGGACAACCGGTTTAAACGATAGGGAGTTTGGGCAGAGCAGTCTGTTCAGCTACGCGTCAAGTAAATGGGGAAATAATGAAAATCAACACACTTGGCCAAAGAAAGTCTTAATGCGAGAATGTGTATGAAAAGGCAGTAGTTACAAATCACCCAAATCAGTGCTATCGAATTGTATGGATAAATCGTACAAATCGACATGTTTGACGAAAAATTAAAAATAGGGAAAAGAGGGGATTTATTGTGCGTAAACTAGGATTAACAATGCTATTAATAGGAGCACTTTCTTTCACAGCACTTGGTTGTGGAAATAATGAAGCGACAGATACAGACAAATCAAAAGGTGAAAAAATGGATACGATAAAAATAGGTACAGATGCTGCGTATCCACCATTTGAAAAACAAGAAGGAAACGGTGATATAACAGGTTTTGATATTGAAGTTTTGGATGCGATAGCTAAAGCGAGTGGATTGGAATATACGATTGAGAATACGGGATGGGATCCTCTTTTTTATGGGATAGACAACGGTAAAATTGATGCAGGGATCTCTGCCATTACGATAACAGATGAGCGAAAGGAGAAATATGATTTTACAGAACCATACTTTGAAGCTAAACAAGTTATTTTATTACCTAAGGACTCTACTGTTACATCGTTAAAAGGATTAGAAGGTAAGAATATTGGTGTGCAATCTGCTACTACAGGAGAAGTCGTCGTACAACAAGCATTTGGTAAAACATACGAAAACCTAAAAGGATATGATGATACCCCAAGTGCAATAGAAGATTTAAAGCTGGGGCGACTTGATGCAGTTGTAGCAGATAATGGTGTGTTGTTAGAGTATGCTAAAAAACTAGGGAGCGATAAATTTAAAGTGATTGAGGACGCTTCTTTTGAACCGGAATATTATGGCATCATTACGAAAAAAGGAAACACCCAGTTGCTAGATAAGTTAAACGAAGGGTTGAAAAAAATTAAAGAAGATGGAACATATGACAAAATTTATGCAAAATATTTTGGAGCAGAGTAAGTGAGATCAATTTAAAAGAAAGATCATTCGTCTCCTTATATCGACTAGATATAGGGAGTATCTTTTTACTTGTGGATAACATGTGTATAAGTTTAGATAGCAATATAAAACATGCGACTCGTTACCAGGGATGTGAAAAAAGTGAATTTAGGAGATATAAACAACTGGTTCATAGAAAACTTTAATATGGACTGGTCAGTAGTAGTAGATTATAAAGGATATTTTATAGAAGGCTTTTTTTTAACGATTCAATTAACAACCGTTGGTATTATTTTTGGCCTAATCATTGGACTTATATTAGGATTGATGAGAGTTTCTGGCAATCGTTGGCTGATCAGGCCTGCACAGATTTATGTGGATATTTTTCGTGGAACGCCGCTATTATTACAAATATTAGCGATTCATAAAGCTGTATTGCCTACGCTAGCTGACTTAGTTGGCTTAGACGCACCTAGTAGTGTTACTTCAGCGTTTGTTGCATTATCCTTAAATGCTGGCGCATATATTGCTGAAATTTTTCGCGGTGGTATTCAGTCTATTGATAAAGGACAAATGGAGGCAGCCCGCTCTCTAGGGATGAGTTATGCGCAAGCGATGCGATTTGTGATTTTACCGCAAGCATTTAAAAGAATGCTTCCACCGTTAGGAAATGAGTTTATTGCATTGATGAAAGACTCTTCACTTGTTATGGTGATTGCTGTACATGAAATTACTTATGCGGCTTCGACAGCTTCTAAAAATACTTTTGAAGTGTGGACACCTTATATTGTAGCGGGTGTGATGTATCTCTTCTTAACTTATATCCTATCCAGAATTGTTGCTTATTTAGAGCGGAGGTATAGCACGAGTCAGTAATGACGTTCCATAGGGTAAAGCCATGCAATCGACAGGCTTGTGCACGAGTTGCTAAGAGGAGTGAAAATAATGATTCAGGTAAATAATTTGCATAAGAAGTTCGGCAAAAATGAGGTATTAAAAGGAATAACAACAGAAATAAAAGAGAAGGAGGTCGTGTGTGTCATTGGTCCATCCGGTTCAGGAAAAAGTACATTTTTACGTTGTCTAAATTTACTGGAGCCAGTAACGAGTGGGAATGTAAAAATTGGAGATGTTGATTTAACGGATGCTGATGTTGATATCAATCAAGTGAGAACAGAAGTAGGTATGGTTTTTCAACAATTTGAGTTGTTTCCGCATAAGAAAGTAATTGATAATATTACACTTGCCCCGATCCAGGTGAAAAAGATGAAAAAAACAGAGGCTGAAGAATTAGCACTTCAGTTATTGGTTAAAGTAGGATTAGAAGATAAGGCAAATGCTTATCCAGAATCCTTATCGGGAGGACAAAAACAACGTGTTGCGATCGCACGTGCACTCGCAATGCAACCTAAAATGATGTTATTTGACGAACCAACTTCAGCACTCGATCCAGAGATGGTGGGTGAAGTGTTAGCTGTTATGAAACAACTCGCCCAAGAAGGGATGACAATGGTCGTTGTCACACATGAAATGGGCTTTGCTCGCGAGATGGGAGATCGTGTTATATTTATGGATGAAGGTCTTATTGTGGAAGATGATATTCCAGAGGAAGTTTTTACAAATGCAAAACAAGAACGTACGAAAGAGTTTTTGAGTAAAGTACTATAGTAACCATCAGTAGTGGCGATTAACTAAATTACACGACAGTTTATGCCGTGAAATCATGCCAATCGTGAAATAAATATGAGATTAAGTTTGATTCACTTGCATTTGCGTCTATTTTTTGGTAATATTATTTCGTTAAGAGTATAAACTCTTTAAATTTTTGCACCATATCATGAAGGGAATGTTGTGTTTCATGCAAGGCAAAGTTAAATGGTTTAATGCAGAAAAAGGTTACGGTTTCATTGAGCGCGAAGGTGGAGAAGATGTATTCGTACATTATTCCGCAATCGAAATGGATGGTTTCAAATCACTAGAAGAAGGTCAATCAGTAGAGTTTGAAATCGTTGAAGGTTCTCGTGGACCGCAAGCTGCTAACGTTACTAAAAGCTAAGTGGCCTTTATATAACGAAACACTTCTCCCCAGTTCATGTACATGGGGAGTTTTTTTTATGTTTTTTTCCTTGATTTTCCTTTTGTTTTCTGTAACAATTTTGCAGGTATTTTCTTCAAAAGAGGGAATAAATACTGTAGAAAGCGGGAGGAGGATTTCAATATGAAATATGTCATCCGTGGAAATAACATCGAAGTAACTGAGCCGCTCCACGACTATGTTGAAAAAAAGATAGGACGTTTGGAGAAGTATTTTGATTCACCTCCGGCAGCTGAAGCCCAAATCTTACTAAGTGTAATCAATAAAGAAGAACATCGTGTTGAGGTTACAATCCCATTCCCAGGTTTTCTAGTCAGAGCTGAAGAATCTAGTCGTGATATGTATGCAAGTATTGACAATGTTGTTGAGAAGCTTGAGAGACAAATTCGTAAATATAAAACGAAAGTGAATCGCAAGGCGCGTCAAGATGCCAGTAATCGAAAGGATTGGATTGAACAAGCATCAACACAAATTACTTCTACGGCTGTGATAGACGAAGAAGATGATGAGTTTGAAATTGTGAAAACAAAGCGCTTTAATTTAAAACCTATGGTCCCCGAGGAAGCCATTCTACAAATGGATCTATTGGGTCATAACTTCTTTGTATTTTCGAATGCAAACAATGATGAGGTTAGTATCATATATAAACGTAAAGATGGTCGTTACGGTTTGATTGAACCAGAATAAAAATGAATCTTAAAAATACAGGGAGGTTGCCAAAAATGGCAACCTCCCTGTATTTTTAAATAATTAAATATCATTTTGAGATTGAAATATATTTTTTTTATAGCGGTAATCCCTTATAGTATTAAGGGCAGACTAAATTATATCGGCAACAGGTTCAGAGGAGGAAGGAATAGATGCATTGGAAAAAAAGCATTTCATTCATTTTTTTAATATTTTTCTTAGCAGGTTGCAATGTGATGAGCGGAGATACAGAAGAAAAGAGGCTTCGACTTGTAGAGTCTACAAATGTGGTAACACTAGATAGTGTGTTAGCAACAGATACATCTTCTATTAATGTTTTAAACAATGTTGGAGAAGGATTAATGAGATTGGGTGCAGATCATCAACCTACATACGGATTAGCAGAGAAAGTAAAGGTAAGCGATGATGGATTGGAATACACATTCTATTTACGTGAAAATGCCAAATGGAGTGATGGTGAGAGCGTCCATGCATCAGACTTTGAATATGCTTGGGAAAAAGCAATAAATCCACAAACGAATGCTAAAAATGCACGAATATTTTTTGATATAAAAAATGCACAAGCGTATCATAAAGGAGAAGTAAAAGTAGAGGAAGTAGGCATAAAAGTAGAGAACGATCAAGTCTTAAAGGTTACACTTGAACAACCTGCTCCTCACTTTCAAAGTATGCTCACACTTCCGATCTTTCAACCTCAACGTAAAGAAATTGTAGAAAAATACGGAGATGAGTATGGCTCCAATTCTATCGAAGTATACAGTGGTCCTTTTATGATCATGTCGATGGATGCACAAAAAATGATTTTAAAGAAAAATGAGTATTACTGGGATTTTGACACGGTTAACATCGATCAGGTAGAAATCTTAACCATAAAAAATACCGAAAAAGGGATTCAAGCTTATCAAAGTGGAGAAGTGGATGCGACAAAGTTAGATCAAGAATTTATTGATGCTTTTAAAGGTTCTCCAGGTTATTTACGCGTAGATATGGCACGCGTTCAGTATGTGTTACTCAATCAAAAAAATGAGTTTTTAGCAAATAAACATATTAAGCGGGCGGTTACATTGGCACTTAATCGTGATCAAATTGTAAATGAGATCTTGAAAGATGGATCTGAACCTGCTGGATCGATTGTTCCTCCGTCTATTTCAGGCGTAGATAATCAGACTTATCGAGAGATGGCAGGAGGAAAAGAACTGATAACATTCAATATTAAAGAAGCCCAAAAAGAATTTAAATTGGGATTAGAAGAACTACAGTTGACTGAAGCACCAGAGGATATTCAGTTGCTAGGGTATGATGATTCACGTCGATACGTCTCTATCGAGATCAAAAAGCAGCTGCGTGATGTGTTAGGGTTTACTGTGTTACTCAACTCTCCCATAAGTGGAGAAAAACATAAGCTGACAGATCGTCATGAATTTGATATGACCGTTACTCGGTGGCGAGGAGATTATGATGATGCCATGAACTATTTACAGGCTTGGACCAAGAGTAATCGCTTAAATCATATCAGCTTCGCCAATACAGAATACGATAGCTTGCTGCAAAAAGCTAAACAGGCTACCAGTAAAAAGGAAAGAATTAAACACTTGATAGCGGCAGAAAAATTACTTATTTCGTCTCCAGAAGGTCAGGCGATCGTTCCGCTTTATTATATTAACGAATCGTATCTTCAGAATCCTGATGTTGTAAACTTCTATCGTCATCCATTTGGTCCTGATTATAGTTTGAAATGGGTGGATAAGAAAGTTAAATCATAGAAATAGGTACATGGTTGGTGAAATTACAAATGAAAGTGTTTTATGCATTCATTTCTAAGAAATAACCTTGTATACTAGGATATATGAAAATGGGGGTTTGTTATGAAAATACTTACAGTTGTAGGAGCGAGACCACAGTTTATTAAAGCTGCTCCGGTATCTAGAGCGATTAGAAAATCTTATGAAGAAGTGCTGGTACATACAGGACAACACTATGACAAAGCGATGTCAGATGTTTTTTTTGAAGAATTAAATATTCCGATCCCTGAATACCATTTGCATGTAGGTTCCAAATCACATGGAGCTCAAACCGGTGAGATGTTAACCAAAATTGAAGAAGTCATGCTAAAAGAAAAACCAGACTGTGTACTTGTTTATGGAGATACCAACTCTACTCTTGCGGGTGCGGTTGCTGCTTCTAAAATACATATTCCAGTCGCACATGTTGAAGCGGGGTTACGCAGTTTTAATCGACGTATGCCGGAAGAAGTAAATCGTGTACTTACTGACCATGTGTCGAAATGGCTATTTTGTCCCACCCAAACAGCGGTAAATCATTTGGCAAGTGAAGGCATTCAAAAAGGTGTCCACCTTTGCGGCGATGTGATGTTGGACGCTGTGATTTATAATGGTGCATTAGCAAAGGAAAAATCAACGATATTAGAACGATTAGATCTTAAAGCAGGTGCTTATCTATTAATTACGCTACACCGTGCCGAAAATACAGATGACCCATCACGGTTAAGTGAAATTATAAAAGCCATTAATCAGATAGATCAACCCACTATCTTACCTATGCATCCACGTACGAAAGGGAAGTTAGTCCAATTTGATCTACGCATCACAAATCCATTCGTGAATTGTATTGATCCGGTAGGGTATTTAGATATGCTACAATTAGAAACGAATGCGAGTAAGATTTTAACAGACTCCGGCGGTGTACAAAAGGAAGCTTTTTTTGCACAAGTTCCGTGTATTACAATGCGCGATGAAACAGAATGGACAGAAACAGTTGAACGAAAGACGAACGTACTCGTTGGTGCCAACAGTGAAAAGATCTTACATGCCCTAGCTCAGTTTGAAGTTGATTTTACGCGTGTGGATCCTATTTTTGGAACGGGAGATGCAGCAGATCAAATTGTGCAGCAGATTCATGCAGATCTCGTAGAAGGAAAATAGTAGGCTGAATTGTTGATGATCGAAAAGCAGCCGCTTAGCGTAGCGGACAATCTGTGTAACCCCTAGAACGCTTTGGCTATTTTTTAAACAAAAGTGCATGGCGAACAAAATACACGACGATTCATATGGAAAAAGCATTCGAAACCGAATGGCTTCGCTAAATCATGATTAAGGAAGTGGCTGACTTGCGTATATGGCTTGCTAATCATTATGCCGTACCACCAAATATCGCTGGTATTACAAGGCATTATGAATTAGCTAAAGAATGGGCAGAAGTAGAAGAGGCTGAAGTGACCCTCTTTCTGTCAAAGTTTGTTCATCCGAGACGGACATTCGTTACACAAGAAGAAAAAGATGTAGTGAAAGGGATTAAGGGCTTAAAACTGAAGTGGCTGTGGTCTTTTCCACATCGTTCAAATGACTTTAAAAGAATCATCAACATGGGTAGTTTTGCCCTCATGTTACTGCTAACAGGAATTTTTAAACGTAAGCCGGATGTATTGATCGCTTCGTCACCTCACCTCTTTACCGCATTTTCAGGATGGATGTTGGCTAAATTAAAGAGATGTCCTTTCATCTTGGAAGTAAGAGACTTATGGCCCGACTCCTTAATAAAAATGGGGGGGCTAAACAACAAGCGGATTGCCCGGCTACTTACCTGGATGGAATCATTTTTATATCATCATGCAGATCAAATTATTGTTTTGACAGAACACCAGCGCCAATTTATAGCGGATAAAGGTATAAATAAAGATAAAATTGACCTGATTCCCAATGGGATTGTCGTCAGCTCTTGGACCAAGAAAAAGAATCGTCGTCAAGAAATCCGTCAAGAGTGGGGAGTTGCAGAAGACGATTTCGTGGCGATCTATACAGGGGCACATGGACCGGCTAACGCGCTAGAGTATGTAGTGCGAGCAGGTGAGTTTCTTAATGAGAAAATGAAGATTGTTCTTATTGGGGATGGTCCGGAAAAAGAAAGATTGATTAAGCTAAAAGAAGAGCAGGGCTTGGAACAAATTTTACTATTACCACCTGTACCTAAATCAGACATATTTGATTATACGCAAGCAGCGGATTGTGGAATTATTTCACTGGCTGACAATGAGGTTTTTCGTGGTGCTAGACCTAATAAGTTATTTGATTATACCTTCATTGGTCTTCCAATCATTTCGACAGTAGATGGTGAAGTGAGAGAGATTATTGAAAAAAATGAAGTGGGCATTTTTGCGGGTGCTGAAAACCCAGAAGGTATAGCGAGCTCGATGGAGAAAGTCATGACTTACAGACCCGAACAATTAGAGCAAATTAAAGTGAATGGCAGGTCATATATTGACCGAGAAGGAGATCGTAAGAAATTAGCCCATCGATTCTTTGAGATTATGCAAAAGCTACAAAAGAATAAAGCTTGATGGACAATGGCATAGAGGTGGTAACACTGGTACTCCATAGAGAAGTGTCCACTTCTTGTTCAGTGAAATATCATGGTAATTCTGATAAACTCGTGGTAATAAGAAATTTGTTAATGATAACTGGTTTTCGTGTGAAATTTGACCAAGGTAGGAGATGGTGAAGGTGCTAAAATCCCTTCGAAAGTTATTTGATTCGAATGAACGTCAACTCAAGAAATACATCGCAACGGCAGAACAGATCGAGTCCTTGGAATCCACAATGTCAGGATTATCAGATCAGGCATTACAAGCCAAAACAGATGAATTTAAGGGACGATTGCAAGCGGGTGAAGATTTAGATCAGTTATTGCCCGAAGCTTTTGCTGTGGTTCGTGAGGCAGGAAAGCGTGTCCTTAACATGCGCCATTTTAAAGTGCAGCTCATTGGTGGTATGGTACTTCATTACGGTGATATTGCTGAAATGAGAACGGGTGAAGGGAAAACACTAGTATCTACATTACCTGCTTATCTAAATGCGTTGACCGGAAAAGGTGTACATATTATCACAGTGAACGATTACTTGGCTAAGCGTGACTGTGAATGGATGGGACAGCTTTTTCAATTCCTAGGACTATCAGTAGGACTTAATTTACCGATGATGTCAGCTGAGGAAAAGCGTGCTGCTTATCAAGCGGATATTACGTTTGGAACCAATAATGAGTTTGGTTTTGATTATTTGCGCGATAATATGGTGCTGTATCCAGAGCAACTTACACAACGTGAACTTCACTTTGCGGTGATTGACGAGGTGGATAGTATTCTCATTGATGAAGCACGTACACCGTTAATTATTAGTGGACAAGCAAATAAGGCAACCGACTTATATTACTCAGCTGATAAAGTTGTACGACGGCTAAAGCTCGAAGATGATTTCACTGTAGATATTAAAACGAAGCAAGTTGCACTAACAGATGATGGAACGAAAAAAGTGGAAAAGTTTCTTGGGATTGATAACTTGTATGACCTCAAACATATTACATTGAATCATCACATACAACAAGCGTTGAAAGCGCATGTCCTTATGAAAAAAGATCAGGATTATGTGGTCAGTGAAGATGAGATTTTAATTGTTGATGAGTTTACAGGAAGACTGATGCAAGGAAGAAGATATAGTGATGGGTTACATCAAGCGATTGAAGCAAAGGAAGGGTTGCAAGTTCAAAGAGAGAGCATGACACTTGCTACAATTACACTACAAAATTACTTTCGCTTATACGATAAACTATCTGGTATGACAGGCACAGCCAAGACAGAGGAAGAAGAGTTTCGTAAGATATATGGAATGGATGTTATTCAAGTTCCTACCAATCGGCCAATGGTCAGAGAAGATTTATCTGATGTCTTGTATAAGTCAGAAGATGGTAAGTATAAAGCTGTAATTGAAGAAATCGTGAAGCGTCATCAAGAAGGACAACCTGTACTAGTAGGTACGGTCTCAATTGAAAATTCTGAGAAACTTTCACGTATGTTAAAAATGAAAGGGATCCCGCATGAAGTATTAAATGCAAAAAATCATGAACGTGAAGCTGAAATTATTTCGCAAGCGGGTCGTCGTGGAGCCGTTACAATTGCTACCAATATGGCAGGACGTGGAACCGATATCGAACTTGAAGCTGGCGTAGATCAATTAGGCGGTCTGCATGTAATTGGAACAGAGCGGCACGAAAGTCGTCGAATCGATAATCAGCTACGAGGTCGATCTGGTCGACAAGGAGATCCGGGTTCATCCCAGTTCTATCTATCTTTTTCAGATGAATTAATGCGCCGATTTGGTGGTGAAAATTTAGAAGGCATGATGGAACGCTTTCGCTTACCTGAAGATCAACCGATTGAGGGGAGAATTTTTACTAAGGCGGTAGCAAATGCACAGAAAAAAGTGGAAGGAAATAACTTTGATGCACGTCGTTGGGTGTTGCAGTATGATGATGTACTCAGTCAACAGCGTGAAATTATATATAAGCAGAGACGCGAAGTATTATTAAGCCAAGATTTAAAAGATGTTATACTTGGTATGGCAAAAGATACTGTTGAACGTGTTGTTTCTGCCCACACGCATGAAGATTTACAAGAAGAATGGGATCTTGACGCGATTGAAGATTTTGTTGAGGGGAATCTCTTACCGGAAGATCGCTTAGATGATGATGATTTTGAGGATTTAGATTCACAGGAGATCATCGATCTGATCATGGATGAGGTTAAAGAACACTATGAAGAGAGACAGGACGAGATTGGCAATGAACGTCTGCAAGAGTTTACCAAAGTCGTCGTGTTACGTGCAGTAGATCGTAAGTGGATGGATCACATTGATGCGATGGATCAACTACGTCAAGGAATTCACTTGCGTGCTTATGGTCAAGATAATCCTGTGCGTGCATACCAATTTGAAGGTTATGCGATGTTTGAGCAGTTGACGGAAGAAATCAAGGAAGAAGTCGTTCGTTATGTAATGAAGTCTGTTGTGACGGAAGACGAAGAGATCGAGCGTGAAGAAGTAGCGGTTAATGCGAAAGCCGTTTCTGGGGGACAAGAGCAAACCAAAGAAAAAACCAAAAAGCCGGTTAGAAAATCAGATAAAATCAAACGGAATGACCCCTGCCCGTGTGGAAGTGGTAAGAAGTATAAAAATTGTTGTCAGAGCAATGAATGATTTTGGTTGCTACTTATAGCGATTAGAGCAAAAACACGCATATTGTAAAGATGAGGTGTATTGATTTGGAAATCAGTGAACTGAGGCAATCCATCAAAAATACAGCTAAACGTTTAGCGGATATTAGGGGGTCTCTTTGACTTAGATCAGAAAAAAGAACGTTTAGCTGAATTAGAAGAAAAAATGGTAGCACCTGATTTTTGGGATGACCAAGGTGTGGCACAAAAAGTGATTGAAGAGATGAAGCATTTAAAAGAACAAATTGAAGAAATCGATCGGTTAGAGCAAGCACTTGAAGAAAGCGAATTACTACTGGAACTTATGGTTGAAGAACAAGATGAATCCGTTCAGAAAGATTTAGAGCAAGGGATTCATACACTCATGAAAGAATTAGATGTATTTGAATTAAATATGATGTTGAATGAGCCCTATGATCGAAACTCAGCAATTTTAGAGCTTCATCCGGGAGCGGGTGGCACAGAATCTCAAGATTGGGCTGAAATGCTACTACGTATGTATACACGTTGGGCGGAGAGAAGTGGCTATAAGGTTGAAACTTTAGATTACTTACCTGGCGACGAAGCCGGTATCAAAAGTGTTACCTTGCTCATAAAAGGAATAAATGCATACGGTTATTTAAAAGCAGAAAAAGGGGTTCATCGCCTGGTCCGCATCTCACCATTTGATTCTTCTGGAAGACGACATACCTCATTTGTTTCTGCAAATGTGATGCCAGAAGTGGATAATGATGTTGAAGTAGAGATTCGTACCGAAGATCTTAAAATAGACACATATCGCTCCAGTGGTGCAGGTGGACAACATGTAAACACAACCGATTCCGCTGTGCGCATTACACATACCCCTACAAATACAGTAGTTACCTGTCAATCTGAGCGTTCCCAGATTAAAAACCGCGAACGGGCGATGAAAATTCTTAAAGCTAGACTGTACGAGCGGATGCTGGCGGAACAAAAAAAGGAAATGAATGATTTGCAAGGAGAGCAATCGGAAATCGGTTGGGGAAATCAAATTCGTTCCTATGTCTTTCATCCTTATAGTATGGTGAAAGATCATCGAACGAATGTCGAAATGGGAAATGTGCAAGCTGTTATGGATGGAGATTTGAATACATTTATTGAATCTTATCTACGCTTGAATATGAGTTGATACATTCATATTGAAAAGAGGGGTTAATATGAACGGGCATAAATATATTCAGTTTGAACAAGTGGATCATATTGCAGTTATTACACTATCTAGACCTAAAGTGCTAAATGCTTTAAGTAGAGCGTTGTTGGAAGAACTAGACGAGGCGATCACATGGGTAGAAAACTCAAATGAAACACGTGCTCTGATTATCACGGGGGCTGGTGAAAAAGCATTTGTAGCTGGTGCAGATATAGGCGAATTACGCAGCGTACCGTCCGGATATGAAGCGGAAGAGCTGGCATTAAAAGGTCAAGCCGTATTTAATCGAATTGAAAATTTAGCTAAACCCGTTATTATGGCAGTGAATGGCTTCGCTTTAGGAGGAGGCTGTGAATTGGCAATGAGCGGAGATATTATTCTTGCTGCTGATCGAGCCAAATTCGGGCAACCAGAAGTTCATCTAGGCGTTATTCCAGGCTATGGAGGAACACAAAGACTTGCACGTTTAATCGGTAAAAATAGAGCGAAATATATGTGTATGACGGGTGAAATGATTGATGCTGAAGAAGCATACCGTCTAGGTTTAGTACAGAAGGTAATTCCTGCTGCAGAATTGATCGATGAAGCCAAAAAACTGGCTAAAACACTAGCCCAGAAGGCACCACTTGCACTTCGCTATATTAAAAAATCGATTCATACAGGAGTCGAAGTTGACCTGAAAACAGGTTTAGAAATGGAAGCTGCATTTTTTGGACTTACGTTTGATTCAGAAGATCGTAAAGAAGGCATGGATGCTTTCGTAGAAAAAAGAGCGGCACGTTTCACCGGAAAATAAGGGTCGGCTGCAGCCGGCTCTTCCCTATTTTTTCGATTACCAAAATAGAAACAGATATAAAAGGGGGGATATCATTGGATCCAGTAATTTCGGGCATTTTGATAGGTATAGGAGCAATTGCTCTAATCGTTCTCATTAGCATTCTGGTTGCGAAAAAGCGTAAAAAAGAAGTTGAGATGTTGGATCAAATGTTTCCTGAAGGTAGTTTATCTAGTGAAGATATGAAGATCGCAGTAGATAGGGTGCGCCGAACAACCAAAGAGAGAGAAAAACGAAATAAAGAAAAGCAAAAAATACACAGAGAGCGCCCTAAAGAAGGAACGTTATTACCAGATGAAGATAAAGAATTTATTTCTTCTGCATCTTTTCATGAGAAACGGATATCTAATGAAACAACTGTAGATACGGAACCAGATCCTTTGACAGAAGTAACTTCAGAAAAGAGCGGTTTGTTTGCTCGGAGCAGTGATAAAAACAAAACAATGGATAAGCAAGAATCTGAATCGTCCGATACACTTGAGCAGACTGATGACGTTGACACAGAGGCGAGTAAACATCGTCGTCTTTATAAAAAGAGCTTATTAAAGCCAGACCGTAAAGAAGAGACGATGATTCGGAAAGAAAGCTTATTGACCCAAATTAAAACAGACCAAGATAGCGATACTTCAATGGATGAAGAAACAGCTAATGTATCTATAGAGGACGAAGATTCTGAAGATACGAATCCATCTCTAAGCAGATCGAATAAGCAGAAAACACCGCGTAAATGGTTTTAGGATTTGCGAACGAGAAGCCCAACCACTTTTAGTGGGGAGTAGTTCACGCTTGACGATATTGATAGGTACCCTATATAATGAAATCAACAGAATACGTTACGGATGTCCTTAAAGGGGAGTAGCTGAGAAACAAAGTCGTCATTCCGGATATTTAATATCCCGGCTTTGTTGGCAACAAGATCTGTTGTTAGCAAGACCTTTACTTTTTCAAAAAAGTAAAGGTCTTGCTATTTTTTTTGTTACTTGATACCGTTTCTGGGATAATATAAAGGAGGTTTTTCCTCGTGTAGCATGAACCGGATTCTTCCATATGTTTATTCTATTATTTATCGTTAAGGAGTGTTATAAGTGGAACTTTTATCTACAGAGTTTTTAACTGCATTATTAACCATTATTGTAATTGATCTCGTGCTGGCAGGGGATAACGCGATTGTAATCGGTATGGCTGCTAAAAATTTACCCAAGACGAAGCAGAAAACAGTCATCATATGGGGAACTGTGGGAGCAGTCGTTATGAGAACGATACTAACATTAGTTGTCGTTTGGTTATTGAAAATACCTTACTTGTTGCTCATTGGAGGCGTGCTTTTACTGTGGATCGCTTATAAACTACTAGCAGACGAAAAAGAACACGATGTAAAAGCAGCTACTAGCTTACGCGCTGCTATCCAAACGATCATAGTAGCGGATACCATTATGAGCTTAGATAACGTATTAGCCGTCGCTGGTGCTGCCCATAACAATTATTTACTTGTTATCTTAGGACTTTTAATAAGTATTCCGATTATCGTTTGGGGGAGCCGTCTTTTCTTAAAATTAATGGATCGGTTTCCGGTTATTATCTATATCGGTTCAGGTGTACTTGCGTATACAGCAGCTAAAATGATTGTAGATGAGAAGTTAATTCATCCTTTCTTTAATCAAAATCCGTGGCTGGAATATGCTTTTTATATTATTGTAGTCGTCGCAGTATTATTGGCTGGCAAGTGGTCAAATATGAAAAAAAATAATCAACAACCGGCACATACCAACTAGAAGTGCAATCACTTATAAAGTTTTGCTATGAAATTTCGGGAAATCAGGTGGAGATTTCACCCCACCTGATTGAAATCCCATACACGAAGATCAGATAGAAATATTATGAAAATTTACACACTTGGGAGAATGGATATGATTAGCTTAGAATATCGGTTGCTAGATGAAAAAAAGGGGTTTTCAGTTGTAACTTTTTATGAGAACATTTCAAAAGAAGAAGTCATCTTACGCTTCAATTGCGATTACTTCATTAAAAATCACAAGGTTTATAGGAAAGAAACTTGTAGGATTGAAGGCTTGGTATATGTGATCTATGTGGAACAAGATAAGGATGAAAAAGTGCTCGAACAGGGATTGATTCCCACACCTACATGGCAAGGTACGCGCGTAGAAGTGCGGCATTTTCAAGAAAATACAAGTCAATATCCGGTTATACACATTTATCATTTTCATACCTATACAGATGTCCTCTTATTTCTTAATAGTGATACTGTTGATATTGAAGGAAACGATTGGTGCAAAACGGCTACAGAAGTAGACGAAAATCGAAAAGTGTATGTTTATTATGCTGAGCCTATTTTGTAAGGGGGATTTTAGAATTGAGTCAAAAACATAAGACAAAAAAATTAGTAGGTCTCTTTGCTTCATCTGTATTACTTGTTCCGATGACTGTGGGATGTGAAGATGCAAACGCAACACCTGATTTTGACGATGATATTGAGTTGTGTTATGACAATGATAGAGATGAACTTTGTGATGATGATGGAACAAGTTACAATCCCAATAATTATCTTGTATTAGACGGAAAAAAAGTAGCCTATATCAAAGATCAAAGCTTGGTTTCTTCCGGAAGTAGTGGGGTTAGTAAACTAAAGAAAGGAATAGGGAGTAAGTCCGCGGTAACGTCTGGAGGTTAAACGAGCGTGAGTAGGAAATCATATACCAACAATAGAAAACATATCTATGATTCAATTCGGCAAGAGGGTATATTTACATGGGATACGATGTATGGTGAAGAATATGCTTTAGCTTCAACATATGCCATTTCTAATGCTTTTCGTTCAGAAATGGCATACGCCACAAAGCAGTTGGGGCGCATCTTTCATAAGACACTTCAACATGTGAGATTGGGCTCAGACCAGCTGCTGAAAGAATTAGGCTTGCCACGGTCTACTTGGCCCACTATACGTTTAAACTTTCCTTATGATGCACCTACATTGATTGGAAGATTTGACTTTGCTTATACAGAGCAAGGGCTAAAAATGTTGGAGTTTAATAGCGATACACCTACCGGAATTGTGGAAGCTTTTTATACAAATGGAAAAGTATGTGAGGCATTAGGTAAACAAGATCCCAATGAAAAAGAGAATTTGAAAATAAAAGCGGGTTTTCAGCGAATTTTGAGTCTTTATCAAAAATTAGGATACAACACAAAACAGATTCACTTTAGTTCACTTAACTGGCATGAAGAAGATAAAGGCACAACCTTATATCTGTTGAGAGAGTCAGGGTTGTCTGCGGTGTATACACCTTTGCATCAAATTGGAGTAAAAGAGGATGGTGTTTATGCATGGGATGAACAAAAATTACAGGAAATTGAAGTTAATGTGTGGTACAGATTACATGCACTAGAAATTTTAGCGGAAGATCAAGATGTCGATGGTTATGCAACGGGCAAACATTTGCTTCGTTTAATAGCGGACCAAAAACTGGGGATTATTAATCCGCCTTCGGGCTTTATTGGACAAACTAAAGCATTACAGGCTCTGATTTGGATGTTACACGAATCGAATCTATTTTTCACGGCTGAAGAAAAAGAAATCATCCAAACTTATATGTTACCCACGTATCTAGATAATCCTTTTTTAAAAAAAGAAGCATATGTGCGCAAGCCGATTTTGGGTCGAGAGGGTGGTGCGGTTACGCTATTTGATGACAAAGGAGATCTAATCGATAAGGACAAAGAGGAGAATTATTGGGATCAGGCGATGATTTATCAAAAATATATGCCTTTACAACCGATTCAAACTGAGACTTTAAAAGGTACATATGAAGGTCAACTATTATGGGGGTCTTTTTTAATTGATGGGGAGCCATCGGCAATCATCGCCAGAGTAGATCAAGGAATTACAAGTAACTTATCTCATTTTTTACCGATTGAATTAAAGGAATAAGAGAGGAGTTTTTCAGATGACTCAAATGGATTCACTACTAAACTTTGCTATTTATTTAGGGGTTACGATTCCATTAATGATTTTAGGTTTATTTATTTTCATTGTGACAACACCTTATCAAGAGATTGCGCTTTTTAAAGAAGGCGCTTATTCAGAAGATCCAGTAAAGCAAAATGCAGCGAAAGCAGCCGCTCATGATATTGGAGGCAAGTTGCTCGGTCTTGCCATCGTGGTAGCTTCGGCCATTTATCATTCTGTCAGCATTTTGGACTTACTGGTTTGGGGAGGGATAGGAATTGTCATTCAGATGATTGGTTTTTATCTCTTCAATTTACTTACCCCTTTTCAAGTATTATCTGAAATTCCTAAGGGTAATGTGGGCGTAGGTATTTTTTCGTCACGCATTAGTATTGCGATAGGGTTACTAACAGCTGTATTAATAAGTTATTAATACCACATGTGAGCAAAACCGCTAGTTCATCCTGGACATTGTGGCTAGCGGTTTTGCTCATTTTAAGTGCTTGAAATAAGTTGTGAATTAAATTTGGCAATAGAGAATATTAATCTAGGAATTCTGTAGATTGATGTTATAATAGTGAAAGAGTTTTTCTCTACGGAGAATCATTTTGATACGCTGATATTGGAAGAAAGCGATTTGCTTACTACCATACTTCTAGGAGTGTTAGGAGCAAAACTTTTTATATGGTATATAGGATTTCATGAACTAGTATATTTGGCAAATAAGCCTGAAGAAGGTGATGACATGATTGAAATGCATGATGTTTGGAAAGTGTATTCAAACGGTGTAGAAGCATTACGTGGTGTAAATGTGAGCGTGGGTCATGGTGAGTTTGTTTATATTGTAGGACCTAGTGGTGCAGGGAAAAGTTCATTTATTAAACTGATGTATAGAGAAGAGAAACCAACCCATGGTATCGTGCTGATAAATGATGTGAATGTAAAACGGGTACGAGATTGGAAAATTCCACATGTGAGAAGAAAAATTGGTGTTGTATTCCAAGATTTTAAGCTCTTACCTTCCATGTCCGCATATGAAAATGTCGCCTTTGCAATGGAAGCGATTGAAGTTCCAAAGCGTAAAATTAAGCCGAGAGTAGAAGAAGTGTTAGAGTTAGTTGGTCTAAATGATCGTATGCATGCGCTACCTTCACAATTATCTGGTGGAGAACAGCAAAGGGTTGCAATTGCACGTGCAATTGTTAATAATCCAACTTTTATTATTGCAGACGAGCCTACAGGTAACTTAGACCCAGAAAACTCATGGGATATTATGTATTTACTCGAAGAGATTAACAATCGTGGAACAACGGTTGTCATGGCTACGCATAATAAAGAAATTGTAAATACTTTACGTCAACGTGTTATAGCGATTGAACAAGGTGTAATTGTTCGAGATGAGGAAGGAGGCGAATACGGTTATGAAGATTGATACACTTGTTCGTCATCTTCGCGAAGCTTATCGAGGCTTACGTCGTAATACATGGATGAGTTTTGCTGCCGTAAGCGCCGTGTCAGTAACTCTATTGATTTTCGGTGTATTTCTCGTTTTGGCATTTAATATTTCTTATATGGCAAAAGAAGTAGATAAAACGGTCGGAATCATGGTTGAGTTAAATTCAGACTTAACAGCTGATCAAAAAGAGGAAGTTTTAAATCAAATTAAAGGAAACAAAATGACGGCGGATGCAACATTAATTCCGAAAGAAGATGCACTGCGAGAGTTTAAGGAATTACTAGGAGACTCTGGGAATGATATCTTAGCTGGTTTAGATAGTGAAGATGAAAATCCATTACCCGATACGATTAAAGTTATTCCGAACGATATTGACCAGTTCGAAGCACTTACCGAAGATTTGAAGAAATATCCCGAAGAGCAAGTGCTTGGCGTTGATAATGGAGGGAATTTAGCTAAAAGTGTATTGGACTACTCTGGTCTTGTACAAAATATTATGCTTGGATTTGGTCTTGTACTCGCCATTATGGCCGCCTTTTTGATCTCAAATACGATTAAACTAACGATTATTGCGCGTAAGCGGGAGATTGAGATTCAGCGCTTAGTGGGTGCAAGTAACTGGTTTATTCGATGGCCGTTCTTTATTGAAGGTGCGACGATGGGGATGTTAGGATCGATTTCACCTATTTTAATTACCATTGTCTTGTATTGGTCTGGTTATAATATGTTAAATCCAGCAAACGAACCCATTACGATTATGAAGTTAATGCCGGTGACTGAACTTAGCTTATATGTGAGTGGAACGATCTTGCTCATGGGTGTGTTAATTGGAATCTGGGGAAGTATCATATCTGTTCGTCGCTTTTTGAAAATCTAAAGGTAAAAGGGTCTAAGGAGGAAACGGGCGTGAAAAAAAAGGTATTAGTAGGAATGATCAGTCTTAGCTTAGTGTTCGCACTCTTTCCTCATAGGCTAAGCTTGGCAGAGACGGACTCAGAAATTAAAAAACAACAAGAAGAGATAAAAGAACGAAACGATGAAATTCAAGAGTTGGAGAAAAAGCAAAAAGAAACAGAAGAGAAAGAAAAAGATACGCTTGCAAATATTCGAGAATTAAACTCGAAGTTAAACACTTATGATGTACAGATTTATCAGCTTCAAAAAGAAGTAGGAACAGGTGAAAAGCAGATAGAAGAAATAGAGCGAGAGATGAAAGGCCGAAAAAAGCAATTAGAAAATCGAATACGTGAGATTTATTTAAAAGGTGATTTATATTATTTTGAGCTATTGGCTGATTCTTCATCCGTTAGTAATTTTCTGGACCGATATAATCTCGTCAAAAAACTAATACGGCATGATAAACGTGTCATGGAAAACTATAAACAAACGAAAAATGAGTTAGATGAAGCGCAAAAAAAATTGTGGGATGATTTAACGACACTCGAACAAAAGAAAGATCATGCGCAAACAATATATAAAAATTTACAGGTTCAGTTGAAAAAGATCGAAAAAACATCAACGCAACTTGTAACGGATAAACAAGAATTAGAAGAAGTGAATGAAAAGCAAAAAGAAGAAGTGGAGGCACTCATTGCCAAAGCAACCAAAGAAGCGAGAGAACGTGAAATCGAACAAGAAACAAAAGGACAAGCCCCTGTCGATGTATATAAAGGGGGTAAGTTTACTTGGCCTGTAGCAGGTGCTTCTTTAACCTCTC
Source organism: Polycladospora coralii (assembly GCF_014773435.2). Lineage (GTDB taxonomy): Bacteria > Bacillota > Bacilli > Thermoactinomycetales > Thermoactinomycetaceae > Polycladospora > Polycladospora coralii. The sequence continues at coordinate 258,348 of NZ_JACXAG020000003.1, forward strand.
CTTTTGGTAATCGTTATCATCCGATTGCAAAAAAATATAAGATGCATACCGGTATTGATATTGGAGCAGCTAGCGGTACCCCGATGAAAGCAGTAGCCCCTGGTGAAGTGATTGAGGCTAGGCCATCTAATGGCTATGGCTATATCATTGTCATCTATCACGGGGATGGATTATCATCCTTTTACGCCCATATGTATGCCCAAACTGTGAAAGTAAAAGTTGGACAAAAAGTTAAGCAAGGCGAAGTCATTGCAGCGGTTGGAAGCAATGGGTATTCGACTGGGCCTCATCTTCATTTTGAAGTACACAAAGATGGAAAAAAGGTTGATCCAATGCCTTATTTCGAGTAAAATGTACCGACATTTTTGGGAGGGGACTCTGAAATTGTTAAAAAAGATACTAGGTACGATGCTTGTTATCAGTTTGATTCTGGTGAGTCAAGATCATTTTGTTTTGGCTACCAATGATGAGGAAAAGTTAAAAGAGACGCAAGAACAGAAAAAGGAAGTAAAGCAAGATATAAAAGAGATTACAGCTAAGTTAGAATCAGAGCGCAAAGAACTAGAAAAAGTTCAAAAAGAGATTCATGAAATTGATAAACGCTTAAGCCAAATGAATCGAGACTTAAGTAAAAACAAAGAAACAATTGAAAAAAAACAGAAAAAGTTTAAAGAAATCGTAAAGAAGATGTATTTGAGTGGAAATATGCAGTATACAAATGTATTGCTACAGTCCACTTCGATTGACGATTTCTTTAAACGTTTTCAAAACGTGCGCTCACTGATGAAGAATAGACGACGTGTAATTGATGAGTACGTAGATGCTGCTAGAAAGCTAGAATCGAATATTAAAAATGTTGAAGCTGAAAAAAAGAAATTGGAACCATTACTGAAGAAAGAAAACGAAGAAGTAAAGAAGAACAAAGCACTATATGATAAACACAAAAAAGAACTATCAAAATTAGAGACACATGAAAAAATAACAAAAGCCAAAATTGCGGAGAAAAATCGGGCTGTTGCTCGTGCTTCCAGTGGTACAAACTATGGAACTGGAGTATTGAAGTGGCCAACAGCGGGAGGCACCTTAACCTCTCCTTTTGGTTGGCGAAATGGGAGGCCTCACGAAGGGATCGATATCGGTAATTATCAGGGTGCACCTATTTATGCTGCAGATGCTGGCACCGTAGTGCTGACCAAATCAAATCCAGGTGGCTATGGGTACTATGTCGTAATTGACCATGGAAATGGTCGTAAAACGTTATATGCTCATATGTGGTCTTATCAGGTCAAGGTAAGTGTAGGTGATCGGGTAAGTAAGGGTCAGCGAATTGCCTCAGTAGGAAATAATGGTCAATCGAGTGGTCCACATCTACATTTTGAAGTACTGGAAAATGGGGTCCCCAAAAATCCGATGAGTTATGTAAGATGAAAATGCGTTTCTGAGACTGATTTCACCTTGATCTGTGCACAGATCAAGGTGAAATCAGTTGTCCTTTACAGATAGATCAAATGGTTAGTGGTGTCTGACAGTCATATGGAAAAAATCATACCAAGCAAGACGCTTGTTAAACGGTGTTTAGTAAGGTAAGGAGGCACGTATCACATGTTGAAAAAACTGATTCCACTCGCACTTTCTGTTACACTCGGTGTATCTAGCGTTACAGTATCGTATGCGTTTGCAGATATACGTGATGAAATCAAAGGTAAACGAAAAGAACAGCAAAACCTGTTAATTGATATTGCCGAAAAAGAAGGTATTGCTAAGGATCAATTACAAAAAAAAGAAGAATTCGATTCAAAAATAAAAGAAATTGAACGTCAACGTGAACCGGCTGAAGAAAAATATATGACTGAGAAAGCAAAATCTGATCGTGCAAAAGAAAAATTAGGAAAACGACTTAAAAGTATGTATTTAAATCGCAGCAATAATTATACAATGCAATTGTTATCCTCAGAGTCATTCAGCGATTTTATCCAACGTTTCCAATATATTCGTATGATTACAAAAAGTGACTATCAATTGGTTAGAGAATACATGGAGACGACAAAGCGTGCTGAAGAACAAAAGCAGGTTTATGATGACCTGATTACAGAGCAAGATAAGTTAGCAAAACAAGCTCAAGAAGAGTATAAAAAAGCAGTTGCTGAGATTAATAAAAACCGGGAAGAGAGTGAGAAGATCGATCAGTTCTTTGAAGAGCATGCAGATGAAATTATTAAGATTAACCTAAAAGACTGGTCCAGTGGTAACCTTACTTTCACATACCCGGGAGGGAAAATGAAAAACCCTACTAGAACTAAAGTGAGAAGCTCATATGGGATGAGACTCCACCCGATCTATCGTTCATATAAAATGCATACCGGAGTAGATATGGTTGGTGGCTATGGGACACCTATCTATGCACCGCAAGCAGGTATTGTGGTTTCCAGTCAAAGTGCCGGTGGCTATGGTTGGTTAGTCACCATTTATCATGGTAATATTGGAAACAAAAAAGTTTTTACACGCTTTGCACATAGCTATCCAGGCCAAGTTCAAGTCCGGGTTGGCCAACAAGTGAAACAAGGAGATTTGATTTCGCGTGTGGGAGCATATGGTCAAGTGACGGGTGCGCATCTGCATTTTGAAGTGCGGGTCGGTGAGGGAGATAATCCACCTTATGTTAACCCAGCTCAATATGTAGATTTCTAATAACTGAGGTCAGTAGCCCTCCTGCCATAAGGCTATGGTGGGCGGGCTTTCAGATGAACGTGTAAGATGATTTAAATGGTAAAATGATGTAAATCGATACACCTGAGCTGAGGTATACTAATAATTAGCTGAGAAGTCACATAGAGTGAATTAGGTACAAGTTGTCGTGCTGGCGTTGAAGAAAAGGTGGTGTGTGTGTGAAATTCAGTGGTAGATTAGTGGCATTAATCGTCGTTGTATCTGTTGTATTTAGTAGTTTAGGAACGGCTGTGGTATTAGGAAATGGTGGTTTATGGGATCAATTGATGGGGGAAAGTTCGCTGTTATCTGGCACAATCAGTGAAGAGAAACAAGGATTTGATGAAGAGAAGTTACGGAAAGCATATCGATTGATTCAATCGAATTATGTTCGTGATGTAACAGATCAAAAATTAATGGATGGCGCAATTCAGGGCATGGTGAAAGCGTTAGAAGATCCTTATTCTGCTTATATGGATCCGAAACAAGCTAATCAATTTAAGTCCGACTTGAAGTCCTCTTTTACTGGTATTGGAGCAGAGGTAACCATGCGTAATGGCCGTCTTACCATTGTCTCTCCTTTTAAAGATTCACCAGCTGCAAAAGCGGGGGTTCGTCCAGAAGATCAAGTGATTAAGGTGAACGATAAAAGTTTGGAAGGGCTAGATATAAATGCGGCGGTTAGTCACATTCGAGGCCCTAAGGGGACAAAAGCGGAGCTGGAAATTGTTCGTCCGGGGGTACAAGATATCCTGAAAATCACTGTAATTCGAGATGAAATCCCGATTCATACAGTAGAAACAAAAATGTTAGCAGATCAAATTGGTCTCATTACCATCACTCAATTCTCAGAGAAAACAGCAGATGAATTTGAGTCCGGCATTGCAGAGCTAGAAAAACAAGGTATAAAAGGACTTGTCATTGATGTTCGCGGTAATCCAGGTGGGCTATTACCCACTGTCTTACAAATGTCTGATGCCTTGATAGCAAAAGATAAGATGGTTTTAATTACAGAAGATAAGCAAGGAAAACGTCAAGAATTCAAATCAAATGGGAGTGCAACAAAATCATATCCCATTAATGTATTGATTAATAAAGGAAGTGCAAGTGCTTCTGAGATTTTAGCGGCAGTGCTTAAAGAATCTGGTGGTTATCAATTAGTAGGTGAGACCACTTTCGGTAAAGGTACTGTTCAGTCTGCCGAAGAATTTACTGATGGTAGCAATATGAAAATTACCATTGCGAAGTGGTTAACTCCGACTGGAAAATGGATTGATCAAAATGGAGGAAGTAAAGGGATTAAGCCTGATGTGGAAGTAAAAGCACCTGACTATTATCAAGCATTCCCTCCTTATCCAGAAAAACCGCTCAAAAAGAATGATAACTCGGTTGAAGTTAAAAACATGCAGATGGTACTTGATGCATTGGGATATAAACCGGGACGTACAGATGGGTATTTTGATGATCGGACCGATTTAGCTGTAAAGGCATTTCAAAAAACAAAAGATATAACAGCAAATGGTCAATTTGATACAAAAACGGCAGAACAATTGCGAGAATCGTTTACTGCATTTCTGCAAGATCCAAAGCAGGATGTACAACTCCAAGTTGCAGCTGAGTTATTAAAGAAACAAATTAAATAAAGGATTCAATCTAGTAAATATAGAAGATAACCCGGACAAAACATTTGTTTTGTCCGGGTTATCTTTTTATCAAAAATAGACGACATGACATATGGAGACTCTACTCCACCTGAGGGGGTTAAGCGGTGTCTCAATTTTGCTTGAATCAAAGGGGGATCTCGTTTTGTCAGTTGATTTAGTAGCATTGTATCAGAAATGGAATGTCGCCATTCTAATCCTATTAATGATGATGTTTCTTTCGATTATACAAATCATTTGGGTGTATTACGCCCAGAAAAAAGAATTAGGGAAGGTAGTCGATTCCGGCATAAGATTGATGGTAGCGAATTGGGTATGGGGTGGAACGATTTCAATTGGTATTTCCGCCATGATTTATTATTTTAATATTTATTTTAATATGAAAGATCTTTTTGTAGTAGGTTCATTAACCCTATTTTTTGCACTTATAGGGGTTCGTTTTGGTTGTATTGCGTATGCAGTAGGTGGGAGTGTTTTATTGAGCATAGCCTTTGAAAAGATCGTATTTTTCCAACAAATACAATGGTTAGATGGGATAAACGAACTATTTACCAACTTTGATACGCTTACCTGGTTATGGTTAGTCGCAATCTTACATCTTGCTGAATGGTTATTGATTCGCATACATGGCAATAGTGGATTAAGACCAATTAAAATCAATCATAGACGAAAGCAAAAAATAAATGCCTTTATGATGGAACGAGGATGGCCGATTCCGCTCATCACACAAGTGGATGAAACCATGATTTGTATTCCCCTCTTTTTAGGAACGGCTAGCATGAATGCTTCTCGGTCAATGAAGCAACATCGACGTTACGCATCTACACTAACCCTTTTCTATGCAATCGGATTGTTAATAGGTGTAACTTTATATACATGGTGGATATCTTTCCCCTTGTGGACACTTGCTCTATATGCCGTTTTATGTCATGAAATGGTTTATCAATGGGGAAAATGGATAGAAAAAAGAAAGAACCCTTTGTTTTCTCCAGATAGCAATGGGTTAAAGGTGCTTCAAGTATCTAGAAAGTCGACGGCTGCAAAAATGGGACTCAAAGCGGGTGATGTGATCCTACTTGTAAACGGAAATCAAATTGATCATCCAAATGATCTCATTCGATTTATTCGAGGCAGATCGACTTGTAAATTAGATATTTTAGATGAGAATGGTGAGCGTCAGATCTTGCAGAAAACATTGTTTGATGGAGAACCAAGTGATTTGGGAATAATCGGTATACCTAGCCCTGAAAATGAAGAAAAGAAAAATTACGCTTAAAGAACTGGTGTTCTTATGCTAGTTTATTTTATGTTATAATGAGGGCTATAAGAAAGAGGTGGTTACAATAGGACAATTCCAAATGGTATCTGAATTTAGTCCACAAGGAGATCAGCCACAAGCGATTCAAAAATTAACGGCTGCAATAAATGAAGGAAAAAAATTCCAAACGTTGCTTGGTGCAACGGGTACTGGGAAAACGTATACCGTTGCAGAAACGATAGCCAAAGTGAATAAACCAACATTAGTCATTGCTCATAACAAAACATTGGCAGCACAATTGTGTGGAGAACTAAAAGAATTTTTTCCGAATAATGCAGTAGAGTATTTTGTTAGTTATTATGATTATTATCAACCGGAAGCTTATATACCATCATCAGATACTTTCATTGAGAAAGATGCTTCGATCAATGATGAAATTGATAAACTACGTCATTCTGCGACGAGTAGTTTATTTGAAAGAGACGACGTTATTATTGTCGCCAGTGTGTCTTGTATATATGGGTTAGGTTCACCTCATGAATACGGTGAACTGGTACTTTCGTTGCGTGTCGGAATGGAGAGAGAGCGAAATGAGATATTGCGCAAACTGGTAGACATTCAATATGAACGAAATGATATCAACTTTGTGCGGGGTACATTTCGAGTACGGGGAGATGTTGTGGAGATTTTTCCTGTTTCAAGAAGTGAGCAGGCCGTTCGTATTGAGTTTTTTGGTGACGAGATTGAACGAATTCGGGAAATTGATATCGTAACAGGTGAAGTCTTAGGCGATCGCGGTCATGTGGCAATATTTCCAGCATCACATTATGTAACGACTGCTGAAGTGTTGGAACGAGCACTTGTTCAGATTGAAGATGAGCTAACAGAACGATTAGCCGAATTAAATGAGGCCGGAAAATTATTAGAAGCACAGAGATTGGAACAAAGAACCCGCTATGATATGGAAATGATGCGTGAAATCGGCTTTTGCTCTGGCATCGAAAATTACTCCAGACACTTGGTTAATAAGAAGCCTGGTGAAGCGCCATATACACTGATGGACTACTTTCCAGATGACTACTTAGTGGTGGTGGACGAGTCTCATGTTACCCTGCCACAAATTAGGGCGATGTATAATGGCGATCAAGCTCGCAAGTCTGTCTTAATTGAACACGGGTTTCGTTTACCCTCAGCTCGTGATAATCGTCCCCTCCAATTTGTCGAATTTGAAGATAAAATCAATCAAATGTTATTTGTATCGGCCACACCTGGAGATTACGAATTGGAGCATGCACCAGATGTTGTGGAACAAATTATTCGACCTACAGGATTACTTGACCCTAAGATTCAAGTGCTACCCATTGAAGGACAGATTGATCATCTGATTGGTGAAATCAATAATCGGATTGCCAAGAATGAGCGGGTATTAGTTACAACGCTAACCAAAAAAATGGCCGAAGATTTAACCGATTATCTGAAAGAAGTCGGCATAAAAGTACGTTACTTACACTCTGATATTAAAACAATTGAACGCATGCAAATATTACGTGATCTACGCTTAGGGGTATTTGATGTATTAATTGGGATTAACTTATTACGAGAAGGATTAGATTTACCTGAAGTTTCATTAGTCGCGATACTAGATGCTGATAAAGAAGGTTTTCTCAGAGCGGAACGATCTCTTATTCAAACCATCGGGCGTGCTGCTCGTAACGCCAATGGTGAAGTCATCATGTACGCAGATCGTATAACGGGCTCAATGGAAAAAGCGATAGAGGAGACCCAGCGGCGTCGTGAAATTCAGGAAGCTTACAACCAGAAGCATGGTATTACCCCACAAACGATACAGAAAAAAGTTCGCGATGTGATTGAAGCGACAAAAGTGGCAGAGGAAGAACCACGATATCAAACAAAGCAATTAAGCAAAAAAGAGCGTAAGCATACGATCGAACAGATGGAAAAAGAAATGAAGGAAGCAGCAAAAGCGCTCGATTTTGAGCGAGCAGCACAATTAAGAGACCTCATTATTGAATTAAAAGCGGAGGGTTAAAAAACAGAATGGGACAAGAAAACATTGTGATTCGTGGGGCACGTGTCCATAATTTAAAAGAAATTGATGTCACGATACCACGAGACAAATTTGTAGTCATTACGGGTTTAAGTGGATCAGGAAAATCTTCATTAGCATTTGATACGATTTATGCCGAAGGACAACGCCGTTATGTTGAGTCGTTGTCCGCTTATGCACGTCAATTTTTGGGACAGATGGATAAGCCGGATGTGGATGTAATCGAGGGGTTATCACCAGCCATTTCCATTGATCAAAAAACGACGAGTCGAAATCCACGGTCTACCGTTGGTACGGTAACCGAAATCTATGATTATTTACGTTTACTGTTTGCGCGAGTAGGACATGCGTATTGTCCAGAACATGGGATTGAAATCGCATCACAGACTGTTCAGCAGATGGTAGATCGAGTATTATCACTAGACGATCGAACGCGTATTCAAATTATGGCTCCTGTTGTGAAAGGACGTAAAGGGGAGCATGTAAAATTAATTGAAGATATGCGTAAGCAAGGTTATGTACGTATTCGTATTGATGGTGAAATGATGGAGCTTACAGAAGAGATTTCACTTGATAAAAATAAAAAGCATACGATAGAAGTGGTAATTGATCGTTTAATTGTAAAACCGGGGGTAGAAACACGCCTCTCTGATTCCATTGAGACCGCACTGGCATTAGCTGAAGGGGAAGTGATTATTGATATTATTGATGGCGAACAAATGATGTTCAGTCAAAATTTGGCTTGTCCAGAGTGTGGTTTCAGTATCGATGAGTTATCTCCGCGTATGTTTTCATTTAATAGTCCATTTGGGGCTTGTTCTGCATGTGATGGACTAGGGAGTCGAATGGAATTCGATTCAGATTTAGTCATTCCCAATCCGAATTTGTCATTAGAAGAAGGAGCCATCGAGCCCTGGTCTACATCTACAAGTACTTACTATCCACAATTAGTTACTGCGGTATGTGAGCATTATGGTATTGATAAAAGCATGCCTTTTAAGCGGTTAAGTAAGGCAAAACAAAACATCATTCTTTATGGTGGAAAAGATCGATTTTCTTTCCAATACACAAATGACATGGGTTACACACGAGAAAGTCAAACTAAATTTGAAGGTGTGATTCATAACCTAGGGCGACGCTATCGGGAAACGGCCTCTGAAGGTGTACGTGATTCTTTAAATCAATATATGACGACACGCGCTTGTCCTACTTGTGAAGGTGCTAGACTGAAACGTGAGATGCTTCATGTTTTTGTAGGAGATAGAAATATCGATTATGTTACGCGTCTATCAATTGGTGACGCCATGCATTTTTTCACTCTACTTGAGCTCACACCTAAAGAAGAGCAGATTGCTAATCAAGTTTTAAAAGAAATTAGAAGTCGACTTGGGTTCTTAGTCAATGTGGGGCTTGAGTATCTTACCTTAAATCGTTCGGCAGGCACTTTATCTGGTGGAGAAGCACAACGAATTCGGTTAGCTACGCAAATTGGCTCCAGCTTGGTAGGGGTTTTATATATCTTGGATGAGCCTAGTATTGGTCTGCATCAAAGAGATAACAATCGCTTGATTACAACGTTAGAACAGATGAGAGATTTAGGGAACACCCTAATTGTGGTAGAACATGATGAAGACACGATGATCGCTTCTGACTATATTATCGATATTGGCCCAGGCGCAGGCGTACATGGAGGACAGGTCATTGCAACGGGTACCCCTGAAGAAGTGATGAATCAAGAACAATCGCTCACCGGTCAGTATTTGAGTGGCCGAAAATTTATTCCATTGCCATTCGAACGAAGACAGCTAAATGATAAATGGCTTCGTGTTACAGGGGCTACGGAAAATAATTTGCAGGACGTAGATGTTTCGATTCCGCTTGGTGTATTTACATGTGTAACGGGTGTCTCAGGTTCAGGTAAAAGTACACTTATAAATGAGATTTTATTAAAGTCGCTTGCCAAAGAGCTAAATCGCTCCAAGGTACTGCCTGGCAAGCATAAGAAGATTGAAGGAATGGAGCAGTTAGATAAAATCATTAGTATCGATCAATCACCAATTGGACGTACTCCTAGAAGTAATCCAGCCACTTATACCGGAGTTTTTGATACGATTAGAGAAGTTTTTGCAAGTACACAGGAAGCGAAAGTGCGTGGGTATCAAAAGGGAAGGTTTAGTTTTAATGTAAAGGGTGGACGGTGTGAGGCATGCCGTGGTGATGGCATTATTAAGATCGAAATGCATTTTCTCCCTGATGTATATGTGCCTTGCGAACAATGCAAAGGAAAGCGTTATAATAGAGAAACACTGGAGATTAAATATAAAGGTAAAAATGTATCTGAAGTATTAGATATGACTGTGGAGCAAGCACTTGATTTCTTTACAAACATACCTCGTATTCAGAGAAAAATACAAACTTTATATGACGTAGGTTTAGGATATATGCGGCTAGGGCAATCAGCAACTACTTTATCAGGTGGTGAAGCACAACGTGTTAAGTTAGCTTCTGAGCTATATAAGCGAAGTACGGGCAGAACCCTATACATTCTAGACGAACCCACAACGGGTCTTCATATTGATGATATTGCACGTTTACTCCAAGTTTTACAACGTCTTGCTGATAATGGTGAATCAGTGGTCGTAATTGAACATAATTTAGATGTGATTAAGACAGCAGACTATCTGATTGATTTAGGGCCTGAAGGTGGAAGTGGCGGCGGAACCATCGTAGCCACGGGAACACCGGAACAGGTGGCAGCCGTAGACCAATCTTATACAGGGCAATTTTTAGCCCCTATATTAGAGAGAGACAATCAAAGATTAAAGAGGCAAATGAAAGAAATAGAAGAAGGAATGGCAAAAAGATAACAGTTTAAGGGAAAATGTAGGTCACACCAGCTATTAAGATATCAAATGCCAAGAAGAGTACAGTAATAAATGCATTAAAAGGGCCTTCCCAGAACATGCTTATTCCTCCTTTGCTTCGATTTCTTTGCTAGTGTATGGATTATTTCTCATTTTGCTTGGGGATATACCCGTTACGTATAAATTTTCTTGTTTCGCAAATACTAGCTTTGCAAGGCGAATGTTCAATATACACCAGTTAAGGGGTTGTCTGAAGTGACAAGGCGGAATCGACTTGTTGTTCCTCAAGCGGGAAATGCTTTAGACCAGATGAAAAATGAAATTGCCAATGAATTTCATGTAAACCTTGGTGCAGATACGTCAGCGCGAGCGAACGGATCTGTAGGTGGAGAAATGACAAAACGTCTTGTAAACCTTGCTGAATCTGAATTAGTAAATCGGCAAGAGAAGAGATGAGGGGAATATCCCTTCATCTTTTTTATGAGCAATGATTTCATATAAATAGAAATAATTCTTTCTTTTCTATATACAAGAATAGATTAATATTATAGAATATAAATTCATATCGAAAGGAGGAGCTAAGTGGTCTATTTAAGGATAATTGCCAAAAATTATAGTTTACAGCTTCAGTACCGTATGGCACATATCATAAACAATTTTGCTAGTATTATCTTTGGCTTCGTCTTTATTGCGATATGGACAGGTATTTTAACTGGAAAAGATGAAGCAAATCTGTTAAACGTCCAAGATATGACGTACTATGTGGCATTTACACAATGTTTGCTATGGCTCTCTGTCTTTCTTACTCCAGGGCTTGGCCTGCAAGATCGCATCCGAACAGGTGCAATTAGTCTAGATATGATTCGTCCAGTAAATTTATATCTACTTGTGATTAGTCAAGAAATAGGAAGAATTTTATATAATGCTATTTATCGTTCATTTTTTTTGGCCATTTTATTTTGGCTTGTTGCTCATTTTTATGTTCCTACGGGATGGGTTACGGCAATATGGGCACTACTCTCCCTATTTTTTGCAATATGGATCGGATTAAATCTTTCTTATATCATTGGTATTTCTTCGATTTGGACAATTGAAATTGAATGGGCGCATCTCGTCTATATTAGTTGCGTATTCGGTCTGGGAGGGCAATTTGTACCGTTGGTGTATTTACCAGAGGGATTGAGTAATTTGATTTCGTACTTGCCGTTTGCATGTATGATTTATTATCCTGTCATGTTTTACCTCGAAAAACTTCCCTTCACTCCACTACTGATTCAAGGGTCATGGGCCGTGATATTGACATTGGTAAGTATCTGGTTAACGCATCAAACGCGTAAATATCTTGAAATTCAGGGGGGGTAGATAATATGAAGTTATTTTGGAAGTTGTTATCGGCTAGTATTCGCTCCCGAATGCAATATAAGCTGAACTTCCTGCTGTCCATGACTGCAAATGCCCTATTACATGTTTTAGATTATGTGATGTTAGCCGCTATTTTATTACGATTTGACAATGTAAAGGGCTGGGAGATTGAAGAGATCGGGTTTTTATATGGTATCTCATCCATAGCGGTTTCATTGTATCGTACATTTGCTCCTGAAATTCATAACTTTGAAAAATATATGGTTCATGGAGAGTTTGATAGTTTGTTAATAAGACCGATTTCTCCATTCCTATTTCTGCTCACGCGTAATGTAAACCTGAGTCATTTGGGCGGTGTGATACAAGGGTTACTCATCCTCACTGTTTCAGCGGTACAGCTGGATATCTCTCTTCCACTTTTTGTGGCGCTCTGTCTGTATCTGCCTGTAGCAGTAATGAGTAGCTTTATCATTGCTTTAGCACTTGGTGTCGTAACAGCCACAATCGGTTTTTGGACCCAGAAAATTAAGGACTTGCAAGCATTTACACTGTATGCACCATTTAACGCAGCCAATTTCCCTTTAACCATTTACCCTACATGGTTAAAATTTATCTTTTTTACAGTGTTACCCATTGCGTTTATGAATTACTTACCCATGACTTATTTATTAAATAAAGGAGGCCAATTCTATTATATATTCGTAACGCCTTGTGTATCTTTCCTTTTTTTCGGGTTAGCTTATCATTTTTGGTCATTCGGTATTCGCTTTTATCATAGTACAGGAAGTTGAGGAGGGTTGAAGTTTGATTGAAGTGAGAGATCTTTCAAAGTCATTTAAGATTTATGAGACAAAGAAAGGTGCATTTGGAACATTACGATCTGTTTTTTCGAAAAAATATACTCTAAAAGAAGCTGTTAAAAATATCTCATTTACGATTAACCAAGGAGAATGCGTAGGGTACTTAGGCCCTAATGGAGCGGGAAAATCAACCACGATCAAGATATTATCTGGGATCTTGTATCCGTCTGGGGGAACCATTACCGTGATGGGAAAAAATCCTCAAATTCATCGGAAGCAGTTGGCAAGCTGTTACGGTGTTGTATTTGGACAACGTTCTCAGTTGTGGTGGGATCTTCCTTTGCGAGATTCCTATGAAATCCTACGGGAGATGTATAAGGTGGATAAGCAGAAATATGAAACATTCTTAATGGAATATGACCGATTACTTGAAATTGGTTCATTTATAGATACACCAGTGAGAAAGTTATCATTAGGGCAACGTATGCGTGCAGATTTGGCGGCTGCATTAATCCACGATCCTGCTATTTTATTTCTAGATGAGCCCACAATTGGTTTGGATGTAGTGGGTAAAAAAAGAATGCGTGAATTTCTACTACATCTGCGAGAAGATAAGAAAAAGACTATCGTGTTAACAACACATGACATGGATGATATTTCATTTCTTTGTAATCGTGTCATCCTAATCAATCATGGACAAATGATGATGGATACGACTCTAAATGACTTGCAGAAAAAAATTAGGTTACCTAGTAAAATCCATTTAACCTATCAAAGCAAACCTTATCCGCAAGCAGGGAGTATCTACCAGATTATCGAGCAAACTGATAATGAGCTCACATTAGCATACGATCGTAGTGTGATAAAAGTACCTGAATTGTTGGCTCTATGTAGTGAGTGGGGAGAAATTATAGATATTCAGATGCGTGAGCCTGATATAGAAGAGATTATGCAGAATCTTTATGAATTCACAAGTAAAAATAGCTAAGGAAATTAATCTGAACAAGAGTCTCCTTCTCTTTGGGAAAACTCTTGTTCAGTTCGATTTTTTAACCTGGGGGTTGGCCTTTGTATGTTTTAGACAAAGCGATCATCTTCTTCACCTCCTTTACTAGTTCATATGAGATTCCACATAGGACTCAAAAAATTTATTTACATATTTCTGAGAATCGGGGTCATCTATTGTCCCCAATTCAATTAGTATTTTTCGTTGGAGGTCAGAATAATAGTGAATTTCTGTAATTTCTAATCCTTGCTTTAATAGCGGGATTGCTTTTTTATGTAAACCTTCTATATGATAAGTTTTACCTAGAATAAGTAAAGCTTCAGCTTCTAAATAAGAATCTTTACTTCTTCTACTAAACTGTACAGCTTCTAGTAAAACCTCTTTTGCTTTCTCCCCCTTTTTCTGTTTATTATATAGGATTCCTAATTGTGTGTAAACATATGCAAATAAATAATCGTCAACAATATATCTATGAAGTGATAGAGCAGCTAAAAAACAAGTTTCAGCTAATTGTAGCAATTCTTTTTTGGTGTAAATGTTTCCTAGTGTTGTCCATAACTCAAAAGATCGATTATACATTCTATCGATTCGAGCGAGGTCAATGCCTGCAAATGCAAGAGAGAGTGCATCTTTATATTTCTCACTCTCCATAAACATATATGCTTGTATCTCATAATGATTTAATATCGCTTCTTTACTATTACTATTTACGATTTGATCTGGGTGAGAGGGTTTTGATTTTAGCTCATTGAGAAGTTGTTGCATATCGGCTCGACGGTTCAATTTTTTTAAATAAGTGACTCGACTAATCAGGATGAAATCGAGGTAATAGCTACGCTCACCATCAAGAGCAAAGAGCGCTTCAGCTTGGCGTGAAAACTCTATTGCTGATTTAAAGCGGTTTAAGTAGTATTCAATGCGACTTAATTGGTGATAAGCACAGGCAATAAAATTAGTTTGCATGAAATTCTTCTCATCTTTTTTTACACAATTAATGGTTAACCAAAATTGTTTGGCTGCTTTTGTATAGTTCTTTTTACTTAAATAGTATTTTCCATGTAAATAGAGGTGATAGGGCTTTAATCTATCATGATTTGAAAGGGTAACACCGCGTAACTGCTTTAACCCTTGTGAAGGACTTACAAAATCGATATAATGCTCAGCTACGACAAGATCTAAAAAAGCAGGTCGTTCATATAAATCGATTTGTTCATCAGTGGCTTCCTTTATCTCAGTCGGGGTTTGCTTTATTTCTACTTGAAGCTTTTTCATATAGGTATCATATTTTTCTACACTGAGAGGTACGCCATTTTCAATCTTGCTAATATCAGATTGGGATAAACATTCATCAACAAGATCAACTTGCCTTTTCTTTAATGCTTTACGTCGTTCCTTACAAAGTTTTCCCACATAGTGCAGGTTTTCAATATGCATCAACAACACCTCTCAAAAAATTTTAGCCCGCAAACCGTCTAAAAGAAACAAAGTTTATGAATTAATCGAAAATGTAAAATGAATATTCAAGTAAAAGCAGTTATTAATTGTATAATATACAAATATTCATTAATACACAAGTGAATATTCAATGATTTGCTAATATTATTTGAATTATTATATAATATAAAAAAATAAGTAAATAATGCAACACGGTCTATTCTGCATACCTATTTTGATTCAGATCTTTGTTGTTCCATTAAGATTCCATCGTGGAGGATGACTTTTCGTTCTTTCTTGAATATACCTTACCTTAATTAAGGGTTTATAGACAGCGACTAAAAATGATGAAGGAGAGATATGAATGAAATGTATGAATGAAATTGTCGATCAGGATGTGGCTACTCATTTTGTTATCAAACCATGTGTATTGATCTTCAATGAGTTGGGACAAGTGCTCGTCGTTCGTAATCAGGATGGAAATTGGGACTTACCTAGTGGGATATTAAATGAAAACCCTTCCCTTGTTCAGTTTCTCTCTCAGTGTGTATATGAACAGACTGGATTAATAGTAGAAGAGGCACAATATGTCCATGCGATGATAAAATCAAATGAAGAGAAGAATATGTATACGCTTATCGCATTATTTGTATCTTATCAAACAATGGGTAGAATAAAGAATGAAATAAATATCAGATATATGAATATTGTAGACTTGCCCACTACAATTCAAGAAGTGATAACCAGTTATCTGAACGGATCATATTCAGGAGTGCGGATGCATCACGGATAAGTGTATTTTGAATATATTGTAGCAGTGATATGGGTCATCCCAAAGACACGACTTGACATCATAGTATAATAATGGTCTTGTGACCACAGCGATGCCACTTCAATCCTATGTGTGTAGGTTTTATTTTGTATTGTTGGGGTATTCTTTTTATAATGATACTGAAGGAGGGGAATTTTGATATGGGATATATTATAAAGCTAGTTGTGTCTACCTTAGCTGTGCTATTGGCCTCACAGTTTATTCCTGGTATTGAGGTGAATACATGGGGCACGGCTATTCTTGCAGCGTTTGTGTTAGGAATTGTTAATTTAATTATTCGTCCGTTACTTGTCTTACTTACGTTACCGATTAACTTGGTTACATTCGGCTTGTTTACATTAGTCATTAATGCATTAATGTTTTGGTTAACAGGTTCATTAGTTAGTGGGTTTGAAGTAGATGGATTTGTGCCCGCATTTTTAGGTGCTTTTGTCGTAACGATTATTACATGGATTGCTAGCTTTGTAACAGACTAAAAAACAGGACCCCTCTTAACGGTCCTGTTTTTTTATGAAGTGGTAGATGTATCCTTAATATCGATTAACTCAGCACGAATAATATAACGGTCAGGTGCATTACCGACATAGTCAAATGGATAACATGTGGTAAGAGATAAAATGGGCTTTTCATCGGGTACAATTACAGTCCGATCATCTTTGTCAGTAATCCAAGTTTTTCGGATCTGGTATACCACCATTTTACCCCGCATTTTCACATAAATTTTATCGCCGATTTTTAAATCACCGGCTTGCTGTAAAACAGTATCGCGATGACCTGATAATACCGTATGTCCTGTCTCCCCTGGACTTACCGTACCATATCCTTGATAGAGTCCAATTCCTTTTGATAAAGAATTTTCGTCCGTATCTTTTACAATGGGAACAATCAGCCCATCTAATGATGGAATGATCAGCTCTCCAACCTGATCACCGGCTTTGGCACTTTTAACTTCAGGAAATGAAGTTCCTTCTTGTAATGAGGGAGCTTCTGATTTATCTTGCCATCCTGTAGCCAGTGCATTTGCCCGTTCTGGATCGTGGTTTTTGTTTTGAAGTTGATCGTACCAAAAATATAAATTATATAATAGGACACCCAACCCGACTAAAATAATCACCCACGCAATTGCTTTTTTTATATTGTTCCATCTCCGTTCTATAACTAAGATGACTTGCATACTTACCAGTAACTAGCTATATTCTAGCAAAAAATGATTGGACTTACGAGCGGGATAAAAAGTATTCGGCTCTCTTTTAATGCGCCTTAAAACACGACTGTGATCATGAAAATCGATACACTTGATAATGATTAGGATTAGCGGTACGATTTGAGATATTACATTAATATGAGAAATGGCAGTGGCATTGATGATCCAAAACACACGACGTTTTCATGTGGGAAAATCAATAAGCTCCAGTCAATACTGCAATGAGATTGGTCATATTAGAGTAGATGCAGCATCTTACTTGTTCTATAATACACTCAAATGGCATAGCCCAGCTCTAGCTATTAATCGAAACTAGGGGAGAATCGTATGCAACAAAAAGTAGTGGTAAGAGATTTAGCACAAGTACTTGGTTTAGAAGTAATGACGACAAGAGAGCAACTTAACAGAGAGGTGCGTGTTGCCGATTTTCATCGTCCTGGATTAGAATTGGCGGGTTATTTTACTTATCATCCGGTAGATCGTTTACAATTGCTTGGGAAAACAGAACTATCTTTTTTGCAAGGCCTAGATGCAGACGAAAAGTGGGAGCGCTTATTGCAGTTATGTCATCCAGATACACCATGTATCATTATTACACGTCAACTAGAGGTTCCAGCTGAGTTGATGAAGATTGCAACGGATCAGGGAGTTCCAATCCTGAGAACCAAATTATCTACAACAAAATTTGGCAGTAAACTAACTAACTATTTAGAACGAATGTTAGCGCCTACGACTACCGTGCATGGTGTTCTGGTTGATGTATATGGAATTGGCTTAATTTTAATGGGAAACAGCGGAATTGGTAAGAGTGAGACAGCACTTGAACTTGTAAAACGTGGACATCGACTGGTTGCAGATGATGCAGTGGAAATTCAACAAACAGAAGAAGGTCAATTGGTTGGACATGCTCCTGAATTAATCCGCTATTTATTAGAGATCAGGGGATTAGGAATCATTAATGTCATGACTTTATTTGGTGCTGGAGCAGTACGTGATAAGAAGAAAATCTCACTCGTCATCCAATTAGAAACTTGGAAAAAAGAGCAACAATATGATCGTTTGGGCTTAGATGAGGAAAAAGTTCAGATCATCGATACCGAACTGACAAAGCTTACGATTCCAGTAAGACCAGGACGTAATTTGGCCGTTATTATTGAAGTCGCAGCTATGAATTTTCGTCTAAAGAAAATTGGATATGACGCTGCACAACAATTCGTTAATCAATTAAGTGAGAAAATTGATATTGCGGATGATTTGGATTAATGATCCTTAGCAATCTTGTTGTATATGAAGATGGTTTAGTGCACGCTGAACTTTGACATCGCTCCATTTTGGGGAATAGATATATATAATTGGCTCCCCATTTATGCAGTTGGGCGTTTGGCAGTAACCACAGTCATTAGAGATTCTGACACTTTTTGAATGATTACATTCAAAACAATCATAGGCTTCAATGGATTGGTGTATATTTGCTAGCTTCATTGTTCATAAATTTCTCCTCCTTGACGATATCACCTCATTTTAATCGACAAATGATATACTTGTCCAATATTCTTTCATTCATGGAATGATATACTGTAAGATAGAAAAGACGTCCATAGAGAGGAGTATAACCAATGAACCTTTATTTAGTATTGGATCCAGTTGCACTATCACTCGGTCCAATCAGCATTCACTGGTACGGGATTATTATGGGAACGGCAGCAATGTTAGGGTTGTGGCTAGCTATGCGTGAAGGAGAGCGAAGGGGATTAGAAAAAGATCTATTCTTGGATATGATGATTTGGGTGATTCCTGCCGCTATTTTAGGTGCAAGGTTGTATTATGTAGCGTTTGAGTGGAGCTACTATGCGGAGCATCCCGCCGATATTATCGCCATATGGAAAGGTGGCTTAGCCATCCATGGCGGTCTAATTGGTGCGTTTATTGCGGGAGCATTTTTTGTTCGTAAGTATAAAGTTCCCTATCTTGTATTAGCAGATATTGTAGCACCAAGTATCATCATTGGCCAAGCAATAGGTCGTTGGGGCAACTTTATGAATCAGGAAGCTCATGGTGGTGTAGTTAGTCGGTCTTTTTTGGAAGGTTTACACTTACCCAATTGGATTATTGAGCAAATGAATATTCAAGGTGTCTATTATCATCCTACTTTTTTATATGAATCGCTGTGGAGCTTAATCGGATTCGCTTTGTTAATCTCACTTCGATATGTAAATCCTAAGAGAGGTGTCATTTTCTTCAGTTATTTGATCTGGTATTCTCTAGGACGTTTCTTTGTAGAGGGTTTACGCACCGATAGCTTAACTTTTGAAGGTCCCAATTGGCTGGCTGAGTTTATGAATCTTTTATGGTCACCCATGCAGCTTCTTTTTGAACCGGGTATGATGGCATCAGGGAATATCCGAGTTGCTCAGTTTATCAGTCTTTTACTTGTGTTATTCGGAATCGGTATGATTCTCTATCGTAAATTAAGTGGCGTTGCTGTTGACTCCTATCGGAATGATGAAGTAAACGCTTAGAGGTGAAGTAATGAAATATACTGCCGTATTATTTGACTTAGACGGAACCTTAATCGATACAAATGAACTGATTTTAGCTTCCTTTATGCATACGCTGCAGGAGCATTGTCCAGGAAAATTTTGTGAAGCTGATGTGATCCCCCATTTAGGAGAGCCTTTACAAGATCAAATGAAGCGCTTTGATCCGAATCAAGTAGAGCAGATGGTACATACTTATCGCGTTTTTAATCGGGCTTGGCATGATCATTATGTTACAGCTTTTCCAGGTGTAGTTGAAGTGCTACATGAGTTAAAAAAGAGATCCGTCAAGCTAGCTGTGGTTACAAATAAAGGAAGAGAAATGGCAGAACGAGGTCTACAGCTTTTTGGTCTAAATAAATGGATCGATCAGATCGTCTGTGTGGATGATACGTCGCAACCGAAACCAGCCCCTGATATGATATTGCTGGCACTACAGCAACTAAATATATTGAAGACAGAAGCAGTGATGGTGGGAGATAGCCGATTTGATCTATTAGCAGCCCAGCGTGCTGGGGTTGATCGTATTGCTGTAAAATGGAGCTTGCATTGGAAAGAGTTAGAAATGTACCAGCCTGATGATTACTTGGAAACAATGAACGACTTATTGCCTATCGTTTTGGGGACAAAAAAAGAACCTGCTCGTTAGCGAGTAGGTTCTTTTTTTGCTTTTTGAATCGCTTGCCTTAAATATTCCACTTGTTCTTGATTGGTATCTGACCAAGCTTCTTCAAGTGAAGATGGGGTATCCGTATATTGGGGCAAAAGCTGGAATTGAGAGCATGTCAAATCAACTCGTTTACCATTGATCCAATTATAATAGTGCCACGCATCATTAATGCGTGTTTTCTTAATGCTCCCGCCACAATATTCCTGTAGGATAATAGCTGTTACGCTACACTGTCCTCGGGCGGGATTAGCAAGTGTGTACAAGCTACTTGATTGAGATGACCAAGCTTTTTCAAATAATGGCAGGTAGTCTTTGAAATGGGAAATCATTTGGTTTTACCAGCTTCACTGCCAATAATATCTCCTATATGGTTAATGCTGTCTTGCTCCAGTAAAGTTAATAATTCCATATTGATTTTTTTTGCGATGGCAGGTCCATGATAGATCATGCCGGTATAGACTTGGATGAGATTTGCCCCTGCTTTAAACTTTTCGTAGGCATCTGCACCTGTAAATATTCCACCTACGCCGATGATGGGAATACGGCCTTGTATGATTTGATAAACTTTACGAATGATGTCGGTTGAAGGGTCAGCTAAAGGTTTTCCACTTAAACCGCCACTTTGGGTTTGGTTAGAAGAGCGCAATTGATTGCGTGCAAGTGTGGTATTAGTAGCAATGATGCCATCTATACCGATTTGTAAAGAGGTGTGGATCACGTCTTGCAGTTGTTCATCACTTAAATCAGGAGCTATTTTAAGTAAGATTGGCTTTTTCACTCGGTGTTTATCTTGTAAAATAGCTCTCGTATGTATAATGGTATCGAGTAATTTTTTTAAGGCGTCAATATGTTGTAAATCACGTAACCCTTTTGTATTGGGAGAACTGATATTGATTACAAAGTAATCACCATAGGCATAAAGCTTTTTTAAGCTATACGTATAATCATCACTTGCAAGATCATTTGGCGTATCTTTATTTTTACCCAGATTAATTCCGATTGGAGCTGTGGGACGGGGCAGGGAAGCAAAGGAGCGAAGTGCAGATTCTACACCATGATTGTTAAATCCCATACGATTTATCAAGGCTTGATCCGCTGGTAAACGAAATAAGCGAGGTGTAGGATTTCCGGCTTGTGGACGAGGTGTTAGGGTACCCACTTCTATAAATCCAAAACCGAAAGAAGCGAGTGCAGGGTATACTTCGGCGTGTTTATCGAAACCGGCTGCTAATCCTACTGGATTTAAAAAAGAGAGTCCTAAAGTATGTTGTGATAATTTTTCATGATGAACGGTCCATTTCTGACGGTATAAACGCTCAATGTACTTCGTTTTTTGCAGGGTTTTTAAACTATTTATTGTAAGATGATGGATGGTTTCAGGATTCATAGAAAATAGTGCTTTGCGAAGTGTGGTATAGATCACAGGAATACATCCTTTCCCAAATCATATGAAAATGACCATACCAGAAGTGGCAAGGTCATTTTCAATCCGGTGTTTGGCTATCTTATTTTTTTACTTGGCTTAAAAATGATTCGATTTGTTGTTTTGTTTTTGCATTACGACTATGAAGTCGATCTTGTTCCACACCTTCTTGAAAAATGATGAAAGTAGGAATCCCTTTTACATGATATTGTTCTGCGATATCGCGCGCATCATCTACATCGATTTCGGCAAATTGGAAGTCGTTGTTAAACTTTTCTTCGATAGCGGGTAGATCTGGTGCAATTCGCTTGCAGTCGATACACCAATCTGCATTAAACTCGACCACTTTGCTACCGCTAGCAATAAAATTGTGGAAGTTTTCTTGGCTTAATTTGTTCATTGAGAAATTCCTCCTATTATGTAAGGTGTTTATCCCAAAGGGTTTGTAATTTTTTCACATAGCGTGTGATGGATGATGTAGATACACCATATTTTTGTGCAATTTCCTTTTGTGTCAATTTTAGTTGATACTTCTTAGCGATTGCGTATTCCAATGCACCCGCTAGCGCTTCAATTTTTTTCACCTGGTGGTCCCTAAAATCAGGCTGATGCTGGAAGGTAAAAAGGAGTTGCTGTGCTTCATTTTGTTGTTGTAGCGTATAGTCTTGCATATTGTGCAGTAGCGCGTGGATAACACGTTGTTCAAACTGTTTATTTTCAAGAGAGTCAGTGGAATCATATCCCACTTCAGTAATCCTACCTTCAATCCACATCTGAATAGGTGCAGCGACATGCATGTGTTTTAAGATCAGCAATGCAATCTTTTTAAGTTCTTCATCTTCATTTGGTTTGAGGATATAGGAACGTAGTAATTGTTCGACTTCCTTATCTTGTATCTTCCACAGCACTTGTAATGCTTGAAGCTTGGTATTGTAATCTCCATGATTCAGTGACCAGAAAAATGAAGAGCGTAAGAGTGGATTATCCTTTAAGTGGGACAGGTTTTGTGGATCGCGTTGTTTATTTTCAATTCGTATCCATTCTTCTTCAAATGGAAGTTGATAGGCATACTGTATAAGTGGAAGTTCTGTGTCTTGTTGAGACCATTTTTCTACTTGAGCCAAGTAAAAGCGAGGTACATCTGAAATAAAATCAAGCTCAGCAGCTATCTTCCAATAACGAATCGCCTTATTTAAGCGTCCCGTATTCCATGCTGCTACTGCACAATGATGGTATAAGCCGACCTCAGCATGCACATCCGTTTTCAGAAGGCGTGTAAATAAATGGTAAGCAACTTCATGTTCTCGTAGTATGCCCATCGTCGTTGCTAACTTATAGGCATGTTCTGTATGGAGAGGGACTAATTTTTTTAAGGTTTGAATGAGTTGTTTGCTGTAATGACCTTGCTTGTTATGAAAAGAAAGAATGGCTAAATTACACAGTGCATGTAAATTCATCTCGTCCATTTCAAGCACATGCTGTATGCATTTATACGCGTCTTCGATTCTATCCGTATAAAAATAAGCCAGAGCCAGATTGTTTTGTGCAGCTAAAAACTCCGGGTTTGTCTCGATTATTTTTTCTAATCTCTCAATCGCTTGCAAAAAATGACCCGCTTCTAAGTGATCACGGGCAATCTCATGGGATTGCATATACTCAGGCATGGCTGCTGAGGGAGGTTCCTTGGGCGGACGCCCAAGTTCTATAGATATCATATAAAGCATATCTTCTGCTTCTTCCATGTA
Source organism: Polycladospora coralii (assembly GCF_014773435.2). GTDB lineage: Bacteria > Bacillota > Bacilli > Thermoactinomycetales > Thermoactinomycetaceae > Polycladospora > Polycladospora coralii. The sequence continues at coordinate 281,918 of NZ_JACXAG020000003.1, forward strand.
TTCACCAGCTGGCTCGGCACTCAAATATTCTAATAAGTAGTCTTCTGCTAACTCAAATGCCCCCATGTTAGCGGAATTGTTTGCTAAAAAAAAGAGACATTCATGTAAGTCAGGATTGACTTCAGCTAACACAGTCTCTAAAACTTCATTTGATTCTTCAAAACGCCCTAACTCAGATAATAAACCTGCTAAGTTACAATGGTTGATCGCATTATGAGGTTCTTTTTCCATCGCCAATTTAAAGTAACGAATCGCTTTTTCATACTGATGCCGATCAATAGAACGTACGGCACGTTCAAAGTAAAAGCCAGCATCCATCTGTAGCGGAACAATTTTCTTTTGTGTAGGTTTTGTTTCAGTTTTTGATTTCTTCATATGTCGCCTCCAACCAGCAAGGATTTAAACGGTTTTGCTGGCGGTTTAATACTTGTGCAAGTATATCATAAATGGTAACAAAATACATACTGACGCTAATGGTTTATTTGTGAAAATCGATAGAGCAATTGTAACCCTAAATCTCCACTTTTTTCGGGTTGAAATTGTATACCAAAATTATGATTGCGGGCTACAATTGCTTGTATACTTTGACCCGATTCACTGTGTGCAATCACATCATCATTGTTACTCACCCGTGCATGGTATAGGTGATCATAATATACGTTTTCCTCAGATAGGCCTTTCAATAGTGGATGGGGATATTTAAAAGAAAGCCATTCCCAACCTTGATGCGGACAACAGGGGCGTTGATGATCGATCGGAATAATATGACCGTGAATGAAATTTAATCCTTGGAAATATCCATCCTCGTCACTGCTCGTAAATAATAGGTGCATCCCAAGTCCGATGCCAAGTAGTGGCTTTTGTTTAAAATGGTGTTGAAATAGAGCTTGATCCAGTTTTTGAGCCACCAGTGTTTGCATGGCATCTTTGAAGCTCCCAGTTGCTGTTAAAATAATATGGCTTGCATCTGCCAGTTTTTCAGGCGTATTTGCATATACGTGTGCAATCTTCATTTGTCTGAGTGCGTAACCGATTTGCTTTTCACTTTCGACTCCTAGGTCTATTATCGCAAGCATGTGCCCTCTCCTCTAACCAATTCGCTAATTGTAAAAGCGCTTCTCTTCTATATGAATAGCTCAAACGTTCATCTGTTGACATTTCACTTAAGGTGCGATTCTCTCCATTTGGAATAAATATCGGATCATATGGAAAATGAGGATTTTCAGTTGGCGACTGCTCAAAGTGAATAATCGAACCGTGTGTTTTTCCACTAAATGTCTGAATTTTTCCCTGCCATGATAATGCAATACATCCTTCAAACCAAGCACTTCTTGACTCCCCGTCTAATAGTTTTGCCATGCCCTTATAACCTAATTGTTGAAACAGGCGTTTTGAAAGAACACCAGGGAACGTAGGGTATGCTTCAAAGAAAATTCCGGCGTCATCGACCATAACACAGTCGAAGCCTTCATTTATGATCTGTTGTAACTTAATGTGTGCAATCTTTTTAACACTCCCTGTAGCAGGCTCTGAAAAAGAGAAGGGAACTTCCCTTACTTCATAACCCAAAGGGTTTAATATGTTATTTGCTTCTTCTAGCTTACCTCTGTTCTGTGTAGCAAACAATATTTTCATAATATTCACCTACTGCTAGTGTATTCATTTTTCGTTGTAATCCGTTCAGTCTGAAGAAGTTGCCACATGTTCACGTGTTTTTGTGCTACACTTTTTTATAAATGATCAAGGATTTTAATTGATCGTAATAAGGAAGAGCTAAATGGGTTGAAATGTCTGTGAACCGTACCGGATATAGGGTTTGAACTCGCACCCCGCGTATAAATCATATCACATGAACCAGTCAGCTTAAAATATAGGGTAGCCAACCACCCTACTTTCAGTGATATGGACGACGAATGATGGAGAGAATTGCTTGGCCATGTTTGAATTTAAAAGGAGATGAAAGTATGAAAGAACGATTAGATTGGATTATAAGTGAAAAAGCAAAGGGAAACATAGAGTCGGCTCAAACAGAAATGCTTAAGCTTGTTAGTGATTACCCAGATGACGTTCAAGCTCAGCTTGAATGTGCGTATTTTCATGATTCATTGGGATTTGAAAAGGAGGCTGTTACCTACTATGAAAAAGCACTCTCATTAGGCATACCTACCGATCAATTGTCTGAAGCGCTGTTAGGACTCGGAAGTACGTATCGTTGTTTAGGTGAATATGAAAAATCTAGAGAGACTTTAGAGCGGGGAATTCAGCAATTTCCAGAAGATCGACCTTTACATATCTTCTTAAGTTTAACTTTGTATAACCTACACCAACATGATAAAGCAATGGAAATTTTACTCAGTCAATTACTAGAAACAACATCTGACAGTGAAATACAACAATATAGTAGGGCACTTCATTTTTATAAAGATCAATTAGATGCCACTTTTATGAAATAGTAAAGTGATTCTAGATTTAAAGTGAAATATCATTCATTATCCTATCCATTTAAATGATTATAAAATATCCTTAACTATAAATGGTGTAAAATGTGGCAGGGATAGCAGAATGTCACTTCAAAGCAAGTAAAGGAACTAGAGATGTTATATGCTTAGCATACAGAAGGAGATTTCATAAAGCCTTTAAGATTTCCTTATGATAAAATGACATCTAGAAATGTTAGGTCAAGATCCCACTTTTGCTTGCGACGTTTCATAACAGGACTCGTCTTTTAGCAAAATGGTGATAGTCGGGTATAATAGTGGAAAAAGCAAGAGTGGAGGTTCTCAAATTGGATACCAAAGAAAATGGGGTTCAATTAGCGGTGATTACAGGGATGTCAGGGGCTGGAAAAACAGTTGCTGTACAAAGGTTAGAAGACTTAGGATACTTTTGTATAGATAACTTGCCACCTATTTTGCTCTCCAAGTTCTTAGATTTAATTGAACAGTCGAGCGGGAGCTTGCGTAAAGTGGCTGTGGTAATCGATTTAAGAGGCAGGGAATTTTTTTCATCCTTATTTGGTGCTCTAGATCAATTGGAAGCGCATCACGGTATTGATTACCAAATCCTTTATTTAGATGCAAGTGATCAAACATTAGTGCGTCGGTACAAGGAGACCAGAAGAAGACATCCGTTATCTCCAGATGGTACCCCGCTTGATGGTATTGTACAGGAGCGTAAACTTTTAGAAGAGATAAAAGGACGTGCCCATCACATCTTGAATACGAGTGTACTGAAACCTTCTGAGTTAAAAGATAAAATTAGTTCACTCTTTACTTTTTTTGATGCAGCCGAGCTAGCGATTACTTTTATGTCGTTTGGGTTTAAACATGGTGTTCCGATTGATGCGGATTTGGTATTTGATGTTCGTTTTCTGCCAAATCCGCATTATGTAGATACACTACGTCCCAAAACGGGTCAGTCAAACGAAGTGTCTCATTATGTTATGAAGTGGGCAGAAACGAAACAATTTTTAGTAAAGCTAGTTGATATGTTAGCATTTCTCCTTCCTCAATACCACAAGGAAGGAAAGACACAATTGGTGGTGGCTATTGGCTGTACGGGTGGAAAGCATCGCTCAGTAGCAATTGCTGAATATTTAAATGAATATTTTGATGAGGAGCGTAGTCGCGTATTTCATCGTGATATACAGAAAGGCGGATAAGCAGTGTCTAATCACGAGTATCAAACAAAATATAAGGAAAGACGACCACGTATTGTTTGTATCGGTGGAGGAACTGGCTTATCCGTAATGCTTCGCGGACTAAAAAAAATGCCTCTTGATATTACGGCGGTGGTGACTGTAGCGGATGATGGCGGTAGCTCAGGGAGGCTGAGGACTGACCTCCGTATGCCGCCTCCAGGAGATATTCGTAATGTTATGGTAGCCTTGTCAGATACAGAACCTTTGCTGGAAGAAGTCTTTCAATATCGATTTGAAAACGGAGAGGGATTAGCTGGTCACAATCTAGGCAACTTAATGATTGCTGCCTTAAAAGAAATTACAGGGGATTTTACACAAGCCGTAAAAGAATTAAGCAAAGTAATAGCTGTACGAGGCGAAGTCCTACCTGCTAGCGAACAAGATGTCGTGTTATTGGCAGAAATGACGGATGGGACCATCGTGCGAGGAGAATCACAAATTCCTAAATCAGGAAAAAAGATTCAACGGGTTTTTCTTGACCCATTAAAGCCCCCTCCTTTAGATGAGGCAATTAAAGCCATTGCATGTGCAGATGGCATTATCATTGGACCAGGTAGTTTATATACAAGTATTTTACCTAATTTGTTGGTAAGTGATATGACTGAGGCGATACGCTCTGCACCTGCTTGCAAAATATTTATATGTAATATTATGACGCAACCAGGTGAAACTGACTTTTATACAGCAAGTGACCATCTACGTGTGATATACGAACATATTGGGGAAAGATTGTTTGAATATGCCGTGATTAACAATGAAGTTCCTCCTTTATCGATTCAGCAACAGTATGCGATTAGAAAACAACAATTGGTTATACCTGATATTGAACGCATTCAGCAGTACGGTTGCCATGTCATCGCAGATAATTTATTGTTGTATCATTCTGTTCTGAGACATAATGCCGATCGAATTAGTCGTCATATCATGGAGCTTTTGCATCAACGCATGGATCAAAGGCAAAGTGGTTAAAGCGTGCTTACTAAGCTGATGTTTTGAATGTACGTTCTACTAGTGGTGGCGACCCGATTGGAATGAAACGAGATCGCATCGAGGGTAAGGGCTACATCAATACTTTCTTATCCACTAACGAAAGGGAACAACGATGTCTTATACTTCAGTAATCAAAAAAGAACTGACTCAGCTTGAAACAGATGTGTGTTGTAAAAGAGCAGAGCTGTCTGCCTTAGTTCGGATGAATGGCACGATTCAATTACAAAACCGTAAAGTATTACTTGATATCACCACAGAGAACCCATCTACGGCAAGACATATGTTTACGCTTATAAAATCCCTTTACGCTGTACAACCAGAGGTGTTGGTAAGACGAAAGATTAGATTGAAAAAAAACCATGTTTTTGTTATTCGTATATCAGAAACGGCCAATGATATCTTGTCCGATCTGTGTATTCTTAAGAAGGATTCATGGGAACGAATTGAAGGAATCTCAACGCATTTATTTCGAGATGAATTTTGCTCACGGGCTTATTTGCGTGGAGCATTCCTGGCCGGAGGATCTGTAAATAATCCAGATAGTGCTTCCTATCATCTGGAGATTGTTTCCACTTATGATGATCATAGTATAGCGCTATGTAAATTAATGAACGATATGTACTTACATGCGAAAGTAATAGAGCGTAAAAAAGGGTATGTCGTTTATATAAAAGAAGGAGATAAAATAGGTGAGTTTTTGAATATTATTGGTGCGCATCCTTCGTTGTTAAAATTTGAAAATGTACGTATAATGAAAGATATGCGTAATTCAGTTAATCGGCTTGTAAATTGTGAAACGGCCAATTTAAACAAAACGATTTCGGCAGCGATGAGACAGATCGAAAATATCAGGCTAATTGAAGAAACAATGGGGCTAGAAACACTACCAGAAAAACTACGCGAAGTGGCAGTTGTGCGATTGCAACATCCGGATGTCAATTTAGCTGAGTTAGGACAGCTTTTAGCTACTGGCGGAATTAGTAAATCGGCCGTCAATCATCGTTTTCGTAAAATAGAACAGATCGCGAGTGGAATCCGTGATAGACAAAAGGGAGGTTAGGTTCATGGTTGAAAAGCGAGTAGTGGTACGTTTGCAGACGGGCTTACACGCTCGTCCAGCGGCCTTGTTTGTACAAGAAGCAAACAAGTTTTCCTCGGATATTTTTATTATGAAGGGAAGTCATCGTGTAAATGCTAAAAGCATTATGGGGGTGATGAGCTTAGCTGTTTCCAAAGGCACTGAAGTTACCTTATCAGTAGATGGTACGGATGAAGAAAAAGCGATGGATGCTTTATGTGACATCATAAGTAAAGAAGAATAAAGGATTACTTGGTGGAAGACTGTATATGCCTAGATGAAGCGTACAGTCTTTTTTTGTGAATAAGAAATCATTACAAGTGGGATGATTTAAGTGGTTTTTGTTTCGCTAACTGAAAGTTCGAAATACATTTCCTCATTTTCGATAATCATCCTCACTGAAATCATTACATATATGCAAAGAATAAGCTCTTTCTCTTGCCGATAGGTACTTTTTCAATAGAAAGAGAAAGTGTATGAATGATGTAACATTTATAGCTTCTTTGTAAGTACTTGGTTCGATATGATAGGGGTAAATCATGTGTTGTAGGAATGATTCTTGAATTGATTTGGAGGATTCGAATCATGGAGGCAGTAATCCACCTCTTATTAATTATACTATATGGTATCTTATTCTTGTGGAGCTTCCGCTCTTTTCAGGAATCTTCATTTTGGGGAACTTCGTGGGTTCTTTTTTTAATTGTCACCCTTTTATTTGAGAATGTCATCATTTTGATGGGGAGCATATTTGAGCCAGGGCGCATACTGGAGGGACTTAATCTGGTTCGTTATCTTCTCCATGTGCTGTTAATGCCTACTTTAGTGTTTGTTGCACTTGATATTTTACGTAGAACATCTGTTGAGTGGTCCCAATATATGGTGACGCAGTTGATATATAATCTTTATACATTTGTACTGACAGTGGTTGGCATATTCATAGAAGTGATTTGGAATGATTTTACTTGGATAAAGTCTAATGGTATGTTTTATTATGTCGCTGTAGAAGAAAATTCATCGTTCTTAATGTTGTTTACCCTTATTCCTTTGATGATTGCCGCCGTTTCAATCTGGAGAAAATTACATTGGCCCGTATTACTTTATTGTCTCCCCTTTGCTGTTGCAGGCGGAGCGATAGGATATTATTATGATCAAGTTGTCATCGTATCTCTATTTGAACTGGTCTTGATGTGGATGCTTGTGATGACAGAACAAAAATTAAAACAAGAAGATTTTTTTACACCGGACACCTTATTTGAATAGAGATTGACTGTATAATTGCGGCTTTTTGCCTCAAACTAAAGAGGCGGAGGTGGGCAATCATATGTATAAATACTTGCTGATATTGCTAACGGTAGTGGCCATAACGGCTTGTCAACGCTTTGAAAAACCAGAAGATCAGACGGGTTTGGATAAAGACTCCCATTCATATAGTAATGTAGGGTATCCAGATTCCCGTATGAAACAAATGGCACTTCAAATAAAAGAAGTGGAAGACGTAGTTATTGAATATACGGGGAGACGTATTGTTGTTTATGTCATACCAAATGGCGAAGTGCATCGTGATCAATATAAAGAACTTGAACGAGAAGTGAGAAAAAAAGTAGAGCAAGTCACCCCGCAAACGCCATTCCAAGTAGAAGTTGTTGATCCACATACTCTTTTTAATGAAGATGGATCGATTTGAAAAAAGAAGCAAAAAAGTGTCCCCAAGAGGACACTTTTCTTTATGAAGATTTCATCACTTTGTCGATTAACCCATATTTTAAGGCTTCTTCAGCACTCATGAAGTTATCGCGATCCGTATCTTTAGCAATTTTTTCAAGCGGTTGTCCGGTAAAATCTGATAATTGGGTATTTAGACGATCGCGCATACGTAAGATTCGCTTTGCACTAATCTCAATATCAGTTGCTTGACCTTGTGCTCCACCTAAAGGTTGATGGATCATCACTTCACTATTAGGAAGTGCAAAGCGCTTTCCTTTTTCACCAGCAGCCAGCAAAAATGCTCCCATTGAAGCAGCTAATCCGACACAGATAGTTGATACTTTAGGTTTAACAAATTGCATGGTGTCGAAGATCGCCATTCCTGCGGTAATTGATCCACCAGGTGAATTGATATATAGTGAAATATCTTTATCAGGATCTTCTGCAGCTAAGTAAAGTAATTGAGCTACGATTGTATTGGCCACATTATCATCAATTGCACTTCCAAGTAGGATAATGCGATCCTTTAACAATCGTGAATAAATGTCATACGAACGCTCACCACGATTAGTTTGTTCTACAACCATAGGTACAAGATTCATGGATGAAGGTGTTGTGTGATCAAAATTCATACCTTTAAACCCCCCTAAGTATTCTCTTTTGCTTAAATTCATCATACTCTATTGGTCAAAAAAGGTCAAACATTATTTGACTTTTGTTTCTACTGATCATTTATAGGGTCACAAACGTACCGATTTACGTGATTTTTCCATATGTTAGAGTCAGATTCAACAATCATGACAACTCCAATTTAGAAAACCATCTTACTACTATTACCTCATTTGATGGTCATTAAACCTTAAGGAAAGGCATAGCGAACAATTCCAAATTGCGCTACTAAAAAGAGGGTGACAGCTGTAATAAAACTGGTTATCGGTTTGATTTGAAACGTTATATCGATAGTGGCAAATGAAGTGGTGATTAGTGGAAGCCCGATGATAATGAGAAGTGCAGTGATTACAAAAATACCTAATAAAACCTCATGTAGAAGCCGTTTCTCGGATTGAAAACTAGAAAGGTTTAAAAAACGAAGAACCAGCCAAGTAGCTATCATGATTAATAGTGTAGAAATGAGGCTTGAGAGTACACTTATATCCACAAAAGATGATTTAAATAGACATGCGGAAAGACTTCCAATAAAAAGATTGATGGACTCTAAATAGAATATAAACCAGAGGCCTACAAAAAATATGCTGCTTTTAGGTGGATTAGGTAATGTGGATACGATTTCTTTACAATATTGGATGGGATTGTCTCCAAATACTTCTTCAGCACTTTTTCCTTGATTCTGAGCTTCGATCAAATGGTTAAGGAGTTCTAATAATACCCCTTCTGATTTTTTTTTGCAAGATTGGACTAGTTCGCATATAAACTATCATTTCTCCGTAGTATGCCTCATTCTCTGGTGTTAATTTTTTTCTCAATTGGATATTTAATTGAATCATTTGTTTTATATTCACATTAACACTCCTTTATAACATGAGGTCGACGGCCTGCTTTATGGTCTGCCATTCGTGTTTAAAGTGAAGGATTTTTTGTTTTCCTGCTGCTGTAATGTAATAGTACTTTCTTTGCGGACCGACAGCAGAGGGTTTAAATTCTCCTAAAATCCATTTTTCTTTCTGCATGCGTAAAAGGATGGGATAGATACTACCTTCACTAATATCGGAGAAACCAAACTGCTTTAGTTTCATACTGATTTGGTATCCATAAACCTCTTCTTTCGCGATGAGAAGAAGAATGCACCCTTCTAAGATTCCCTTCATAAGTTGTGAGTTATGGGACACATCGGACCTCCTCCTAGGATATCTCTATCGTTATCATATATTTAACTAACTTGTAATGCAAGTTAGCTAATTTGTGTGATTATATCTTGGTTTATCGGGTAATGAAAAGTGTGTGGTGGAAATTGTAAAAGAAAGATATGAAAAACCTCTTGAATAATTCCTTGTTAATAATTATTATAATATGAGAATAATAATTGATAACGAATAGGAGCTGAATAAGTGATGAATAAAAATCGTTTAACTACAAATCAAGGTGTACCTGTTGGTGATAATCAAAACTCACGTACTGCTGGTCAAAGAGGGCCTACTTTATTGGAAGATTATCATTTGATTGAAAAAATCGCTCATTTTGACCGTGAACGTATTCCAGAGCGTGTGGTACATGCTCGTGGTGCTGGAGCGCATGGCGTTTTCCAAGTTGAAAATAGCATGAAAGCTTATACAAAAGCTGCATTCTTACAAGAAAAAGGAAAAGAAACACCTGTATTCGTAAGGTTTTCTACTGTGATCCATGGACAAGGTTCACCTGAAACAGCGCGTGATCCTCGCGGTTTTGCTACGAAGTTTTATACGGAAGAAGGGAACTACGATATTGTAGGGAACAATCTTCCGGTATTTTTTATTCGTGATGCGATTAAGTTTCCTGATATGGTTCATTCCTTAAAACCTGCACCGGATACAAATATTCAAGATCCAGATCGTTATTGGGATTTCATGACGCTAACACCAGAGTCCACACATATGTTGACATGGTTATTTTCAGATTATGGAACACCAGCTAACTATCGAGAAATGGAAGGTTTTAGTGTTCATGCCTTTAAATGGGTGAATCACGAAGGCAAGGTTACTTATGTAAAATATCATTGGAAGCCACTTGCGGGTGTACGTAATTTTTCTGCTGACGAACTGGAGAAAGTTCAAGGAAGAGATTTCAACCATGCCACACGTGATTTATTTGATCACATTAAAGAAGGCAAATTTCCACAGTGGGAATTACATGTGCAAATGTTGAACCCAGAAGACATGAATCAATTTGAATTTGATCCACTTGATCCTACTAAAGTGTGGCCAGAAGATCAATTCCCTTATCAATTAGTCGGTACCATGACACTCAACCAGAACCCGAAAAACTTTTTTGCTGAAGTAGAACAAGCGGCCTTTTCGCCAAGCGCGGTTGTTCCAGGAATCGAGCCATCTGAAGATAAACTGCTACAAGGACGTTTATTTTCTTATCCAGATACACAGCGTCATCGTATAGGACCAAATTACCTCAATCTGCCTATAAATTGCCCGTATGCGACTGTAAATAACTATCAAGTAGATGGTAATATGCAGACAAAAACAGATATTTCAACGATTAACTACGAGCCTAACCGATACGATGATCGGCCGACAGAAGATGAGCGCTATCTCGAGAGTGAAGTGCCACTTGAAGGCGTTATCGGACGAAACAAGATTCATAAAACATTAGATTTCGCGCAAGCTGGTGAACAGTACCGTTCATTTAGTAAACAAGAGCAAGAAAACTTAATCAAAAACTTAGTTCATGATTTGTCAGGAGTGGCTCAACTTACAAAAGAAAGAGCAATTTGTAACTTCATTCGTGCCGATCATGAATTCGGAGCTAGATTAGCCAAAGCTTTAAATGTTGAGATTGGTTAATTCATTTTCATACAAAAGACCTCGCATCACATACTTCATGCGAGGTCTTTTGTATCATCTTTTTTTTATAGTTAGGAATGTTTGATATATCTTTGCTCTTTGGGGTAAATTGCCCAATTCTATTCCGTGCTTTTGTGCAATTTCGGTTACCTCTTCGAGGAACTGGACTTCATTTTGTGGAGGATTTAATAGTTGAAAATGTTGGGTTTCGATTATAAAGTCCTTGCTTGGAAATAACGCCAACGATGTTTCAGGGGTAAATATGCGAATATGCTCGAAATCACGTATCCCTTCTAACGTATACTTCCATTCACCTTTAAGTAGCGGGATGATGGATTCTGCATGAGAGAAGTTAGGTAGAACACAAATCAGATATCCACTTGGTTTCAGTAATTGCGCGTGCTTTTGTACAAATGACGATGGATTAACGACACGTTGTAGTACATCGATGAGCAAGATCACATCGAAATAACCATCTGGATAGGGAAGTGTTTGTTCCAATGCATGTTGGTGTACTTCATCATATTCATGACGAGCGATTTGAGCTGCGATTTCATCCGGTTCAACACCGTATAGTGAGCAATTTTGGCGTTGCTTAAGTTCGATACCCGTTGCGCCAGTCTTGCAACCGATCTCTAAAATCTTTTGAGCGGAGGGTGGTACGAATTGTATTACATCTGTACGCGGATGAAAAAAGTGTAAGGCTTTGTGTCCCCATTTTTCTATAAAACGAAGTCGATTTTCAACAAAGAGGTTTTGAATAGATAGATCTGGTTTGCTATTAAAAGTGGCGTGCCCATGATGATGAACGAAGGAATCAATTGCAATATGTAATTGATAACCAAGTTGACTTACACGCAAACACAAATCATCATCTTCAAATGAACCTAAACGGAATCGTTCATCAAATCCACCTATTTCGTTGAAAATATAATTTCTAACTAACAAGCAAAATCCCACTAAACGCATGACTTGCTTTGAATGTCCGCGATGTGATTTACAATGTTGTTCAGCAAAATCGCTTATATTCTCGATTTTGTCATAAGATACTGGGATTTGTTGACGACCACTCACATAATTGCTTACCGGCCCTACCATGCCAATTTGCTCATCTTGCGCTAATAATGCCAACATGTGATCTAGCCAACCATCAGAAACAATTGTATCGTTATTTAAAAATAAAATATAATCGCCATGAGCGTAAGATGCACCCTGGTTACACCCTTTAGCAAAACCAACATTCTCTTGGTTTTGAATTAATTTAACGGACTGTATTTGCTGCAAATACTTAATTGTACCGTCGGTGGATCCGTTATCGACAATAATTAATTCAATTTGATCGGGCTTTGTATGTGTGAAAATACTATTCAAACATTGTTTGGTAAGGTCAAGGCGGTTTAATGTCAAGATGATTATACTGGTCTTCATTTGATTTCCCTTCTTTCAATCTAAAGCTACGATCTTTATTACTATATGTAATAGGGATATATTCAGAACGGAATATACACAGGCTCACTCATTGAGAAGTTCATCCTTGATATAAAATGTATACGTTTTGATTTCTTCTAAGTGGTGCGGAAATTGCTCCTTCTTATGTGAGAGTTGTGTAAGAATATGCTGTGCATAGTTCAGGTAATGGTGGGCGACTTGATGACGTTGTTCTTGATCTTGAAGAAGTCCTGATCGATAAGCCGATAAAATGCGATGCAAACAATCAGCAGCACCGCCAATTAGCATAGGAGGAGAATGCAGTTGTTGCTGTGAATGGATACGAAAATAACTGAGTGGTTCCGCCATATAGATGATATCTCCATTTAAAAGTAAGTTTAGCCATGTAGCCATGTCCACATCACAGTGGTAACGCCTATTGGCAAAAGTGCCAAAAGGAACCGTTAAAGCGCTTTTACGAAATAATACGGTAGTCGGCTCGCCAATTCCATTTCCATAACCTAAAATGAAATTGGCAAACGCTTGGCCTGGTATGCGTGTATCTGCTTGAAAAAGGGATTGCGTTGCACCAATATCAGGTTGCTTTTCTCCCTGTTCGTCGATCACATCTCTTTTAGAGGTGATTAAGGAAAGCTGTTGGTTTTCATCAGATTGAAAATAATGCATCATTTTTTCGATTTTTGTAGGAGTAAATAAATCGTCATCCATCAGATAATTAATAAATACACCATTTGACAACTCGAATAATTTTAAATCATTTTCAAACTGGCCTAACCTGCTGGGGTTACGGTGATATTGAATGTGGTCATGTGTACGACTATAAGATAGGACGAGTTCTTCAGTTTCGTTTGTGGTACTATCATCGCATATTATGATCTCAATATTTGAATAAGATTGACTGATAGCGCTTAACAACGCTTCTTCAAACCATTTAGGCCGATTGTAAGTTGGAATTAAAATGCTAACTAATGGCAAAGAGGGGGATTGATTCACAAAAAACACACTCCTTTCCATCAGCTATATGATCAAAATAGCAATGAAATGACAATCCATAAGAGCCTACTTAAAATGATGCTAGCGACTTAGTTTAGAGTCAACTTCGAAGGAAGCTGGGAGTGTTACGACTTTTCGTAATAGGACAGAAATAAGTGATGTTCGGGTAAGCGCTGATAAAACAAAGGGGCGTATGGTTTGAAAAAAGGGTGAGGTTGAAAATAATGCATTACCTAGTCGATTTTGGATTTGATGTATTCGTTTAATCTCTTCTCCGCAACGTGCTTGAACATCATGAAGTTGATCTAATCGAAGGGAAGTGGACTGGAATGTATGATGAATGACTTCAGCAGCGATGACAGCTGATGTGACAGCTAATGAAACCCCAATTGCGCCAGCGGGTGAAGAACAATGTGCAGCATCACCTATGAGCAAACAACCATTTTTATACCATTGTTTCATATAATGCGTTTTCGCTTGTAATGGGACAAATGAAGAAAAATCAGGAACAGTAGCGGCGAATTCTCTAAAATGAGGATTGAGCTCTTTCAAGTGATCTTTAAAGGTAGGGAACGCCATCTGCTTAATCTGTTTTAGTTTACCCAGAGGAAGTGCTAAGCCAACTTGAACAGCATCAGGATGTTTGGGGAGGATCAAATAGGGGTAGGGTTTATCCAGATGAAATTGAAATTTACCTTTCCAATCGGGAGGGCAAGGCATCGTAAACCAAAGGATATCTCCTGGATAATATTCATATTCGTGTTCGAACTTGCCTAATCGCTTTACAGTAGAAAATCGACCATCTGCGCCTACTGTAAGTGGGGCTTCAATAATCGTTTCTTTTTTCTCTTTGTCTTCAATTACAATGCCAGTAACTTGTTGATCTGAGTAAATAAATCGTTTCACATGGGCACCAAATAACAATTTAAAATGGGGGTTTAGACGGCACTTTTGATGTAACCCGTCAAGTAGAATGGGCTGAGGCATCCACATGCCAAAGGGGAAATCATGGCTAAGATCGTTAAATGGAAAGCGGCCAATTTCTTTGTGATTATGATAAAAATGGCCCGATCTTATTTTGGTATGAGGGAGTTCAAGAATCGTTTGGTGAAGGTTAACTTTTTGCATGAGCTCCATAAAACGAGGTTGTAATACTTCTCCACGGTAGTCACGATCAAAGTTTTCATTCTTCTCGATAACCATAACATGATAATTTAAGCGAGATAGTAACAACCCTAATACCATTCCAGCTGGACCACCACCTACAATGACTACATCCTGTTTAATTGTTTCCATATAGACGCCCTCCAAGCATTTTTGATATGGGTTATTCATTTCCCGTATACGAAGCTACATAAACTCTAATAAAAATAAAATAATTGGATGATTAGAACAAAATATGTGAAGCGTCGATGCTTTAAAAACCACCTTTATGCGATCACTACTGAGTGAATAGAGATGGTTTTTACGGAGTTTTACCAATTAGATGTGCATAGATATTTTCTTTACGATTTGAGAAATCGTATTTTTCATAAATTCATTATCTGAATCTTCTAAATGATCCTGTTTAAATAATTGAAGCTTTTTCAAAGTGTAGTATTCAAAAAGACTTTGTTTTAATGTTAGGTCCAATTGATTTAGGAGAATAGGGTCCATAATTTTTCGAAGTACTACATCGTCTTGTAACATAAACATTTGATAGTGAATGTTATGGAATACCTTTAAATCAATTCCTTCATCGAAAAATTGTTTTAAGTTGGTGATTCGATCAAATCGAGCTTGAGAAATTGTCTCAAATAAGTGCGGGTAGTAGTTTTTTAGATCCATAAGAAAAGCATCGGAGATATAGATTGCTATCAGCATGGACTGTTCATATATTTTTTGAAAACGCTGATGAAAAGATAAATTTTCGTTGGTAATTGTATCTGCGTTAACCATATATCCTGTATAAACCGCTACTACTCTTTCCATAATCTCATCTTTGGATGAAAAATATTTATACAGGGTAGCCTTACTAATATCCATATGTCTAGATATGTCATCCATTTTGAGTGTAGTTATGCCTTGCTTTCTAAGCACAGGCATGATCTTTTCAATATACTTTTCTTTTGTACGTTCGATTTGATGTGCATCATGTTGCTTTTTCATATTTTAACCTTCCTTTTTTTGATCTTTAATTATAAATGATTTCATCTAGACATACAAACTAAACTAAATAAACAATTTGAGTTTACATAGTATAATTGATATAGTATAGTGGTTTTATGATAGATCAGATTGTCTCGTAATAAACAGAATTTCGATAGAAAAATAACGATATTGAAGGTGAACATCATGAAAAGATTTAATGGGCAGATTGCCTTAGTGACAGGTGCGTCATCAGGAATTGGAATGGCTTTTGCCGAAAAATTAGCTGCTAACGGTGCAGACCTTATTCTTACTGCACGGTCTACAAATAAATTAAATGAATTGGGAAATCGGTTGAGTGCTCAATATCAAATTCAGGTAAAAACAATTGCAATCGATCTGAGTCAACCGGGATCTGCCCAATCTTTATTCAGAAAGACCAAAAAAGAAAATCTCTCAGTTGATTTATTAGTTAATAATGCAGGTTTTGGAAAATGGGGTAGTTTTCTTGAATTTGATTCTCAGGTTTATCATGAGATGCTTCATTTGAACATTAATTCTGTGGTGGAACTGACCCAATTGTTTTTACCAAGTATGCTTTCGAACCAAAGTGGCGGTATTATTAATGTAGCGTCTACTGCAGCTTTCTTGCCGGTTCCTTATGCAGCTGTCTATTCTGCATCAAAATCTTTTGTGCTGTATTTTTCAGAAGCTTTACATGGTGAATACTACAAAAAGGGAATAAATGTGTTAGCCCTTTGTCCGGGCGGTACAAAGTCTAACTTTGCATCCGTCGCTAACCAGAAGAAAACAATTTCAACTGACCAATATGAGACCCCTGAAGTGGTTGCTGAGAATGGATTGAATGCTTTTTTAAAAAATAAACCTTATGTCGTATCTGGTACCAAAAACTACCTCACGACTATTATTCCTCGATTATTATCACGAAGACGAGTTATTCATATTTCAGGTGATGCTTGGAAAAAAATGATTTAAAGATGAAAAAGTGAACCCATTTAACTTAGTGCTTAATTGGGTTCACTTACGATGGGCTTTCGTGTATAGCTTTGCTGTATGGTAATTAAAGTAGGTTTGTAAAGCAAAAAAATTCATAAAAATTTGCGGACATCAATATAGCCAGCCAATGCTTTGAACGTGTTTTATGCTGTAAGGTAAATAGATCAATGATTATAAGTGGGAATTAGCCCGTTTCGTTGTAAATCGCATATAAAGTAGTTTTATTTTCTGATTAATAAAAAATATTTCTAGATTGCCAAGCGCTTGTATAGTTCTTGAATGATACAAACTATTTTGCTAATCACTTCTAAAAATAAAAAACGCCCCCTAACGAGACGGATTCGCTAAAGGACGTTTGGTAATGGCGCGCCTACCAGGATTCGAACCTGGGCACCTGGTTCCGGAGACCAGTGCTCTATCCCCTGAGCTATAGGCGCATAATAATTTGTAGGGTCAATTATATCATAAATAAAAAATGATGTGCAAGCATCATTTTTGATGGATCCTATATCTTGTTTTATAAGATATGGGATTAAATGACTACTTCGCAATGCGCATCAATATGATACTATAGAGGTAGATGATGGGAACGTAGCTGGATCGGTACGGAGGTGTTGGCATGGCAATCGAGATGGGATATGGATTAGTACAAGATCAGAGAATGAAAATGGCAATGACACCGGAGCTACAGCAATCCATCCAAATGCTACAATTTTCAAACGCTGAATTAATTACGTTCTTGTATGAGCAATATCGAGAAAATCCAGCAATCGAGTTGGAGTTACCGATTGAAATAGATCAATTAGAAGCGTTCTTCTCATATTTAAATCAACGACCGTTGTATCAACAACCACGTGTATCTGGATATGTGGATACAGATCGTGAGATAGAGCTAGCTTCAGGTAGTGAGGATACACTAGCAGGTATGTTAGAAAAACAAATATATGAGTTGAATTTGAGTAAAAAGCAAGCACGTGTTTGCTATTTTTTGATCCACAATCTAGATGATAAAGGATATCTTGACGTTGATGCAATCACTATATGTAAGCGCTTACAAATCGAACCCGAGACATTGGAAGATTGTATCAATTCGCTTCAAAAATTAGAACCAGTGGGAATTGGGGCGCGGTCTTTAGCTGAATGTTTGGAGCTCCAGTTATTACAATTTGAGCCAGTTAATCCATTGTCGATTCAGATTGTTAAAGGTTATCTACCAGAGATCGCCGATGGGCGTTGGTCTAAGGTGGCAAAAGATTGTGGCGTTACAGAAGAGGAAGTACATCATGCTGTAGAAGAGATTAGAAGATGTAATCCAAAGCCGGGAAGTAGCTATTCAAATAGACGAACGCAGTATATTTTTCCTGATGTGTTTATCGAAGAGATAGACGGGGAATGGAAAGTATATGTGAATGAGAGTGAAATGCCTTATTTGCGAATCAATCCACAGTATCAACAGTGGCTTTCTCAGTCACATGCATTAAACCATAAGGATTTGTCGCATTTAAAGGCGTGGGTTCAATCCGGAATGATGTTAATGAAAGGGATTGCCCAACGCAAAGAGACAATTGTTCGTGTAGCTGAAGTGATTCTTAACAAGCAAAAAGCTTTTTTTCGCCAAGGCCCGCAATATTTAATTCCGCTTACACTAAAAGAAGTTGCATTTGAACTCGGGTTGCATGAATCGACAGTAAGTCGTGCCACGCAACACAAATATGTTCACACGCCTAACGGGATCTACTCTTTTCGTACTTTTTTTCCAGGTGGGTTATCACTTGCCAATGGTGAAGCATTAGCTACTGAACACATAAAAATAAAAATAAAGCAAATCATAGAGCGAGAAGATAAGAAAAAACCACATTCAGATCAAAAAATAGCTGTTCAACTACAGCAAGAAAGTATTCAAATTTCTAGGCGAACAGTGGCAAAATACCGCGAGGAGTTGGGATTTTCTTCTTCAACAGTTCGTAAAAGATTGAGCAAGTCAACTTGATTTCATCGTATATTCCTTGTCAAACCTGTTCATTTAGGCTAAAATCAAGCTATTCAAAGACAAGGAATTTTTTTACTCCGATTGGGACGCTTTTTGATTTATAGGGACAGAAAATGTCCATAAGAGGGGGTTAAGATGGTATCGATCTTAAATATCCAAAAGCAATTGATACCTGATTTCCTGCGCGTTATGCGAAAAAGGTATGAGATATTACATCTTGTACAATTGATGCAACCCGTAGGACGAAGGAGTTTATCCGCTACATTACAGACAACAGAACGTATTTTACGTTCAGAGATTGATTTTCTGCGTGCCCAAGGATTAGTGAAAGTGGATTCTACTGGTATTCGGCTATCTTCAAATGGAACCGATCTGATCGTAAGTATGGAACCTATGATAAAAACTTTATTTGGCTTAAGCCAACTAGAAGAAGAAATCTCTTCATTCTTAGGTGTTGATCAAGTATTTATTGTTCCAGGTGATGTGGATCGTTCAAATTTGGTGAAAAAAGACATGGGTAGGGCGGCGGCGCGCATATTAAAGCAACGCTCGGTTGAAAAACAAATTGTAGCCGTTTCAGGTGGAAGTTCCGTTCTTGCAGTAGCCGAAAATATGGTGTCCACCCAGGTGTTGAAGCAAACTACATTTATCCCTACTCGTGGAGGCGTAGGAGAAGCGGTTGAGTTGGAGGCTAATTATATCGCTTCACTTATGGCAAAGCAGACTGGCGGAAGTTATCGCTTGCTTCATATACCAGATGAGTTGAGCGAAGGAGCTTATCATACCCTGATTCAAGAACCATATATTCGGCAAGTACTAGATGATTTAAAACAGGCTAAAATTGTTATTCATGGTATTGGAGACGCGAAAAGTATGGCGATGCGCCGCCAATCTTCTTCAGACATCATACGCAAATTAGAAGATGCAAAAGCTGTGGGAGAGTCATTTGGTTATTACTTTGATGTGCACGGACAAATCGTGCATCGCGTTTCGACAGTAGGTCTTCGCTTAGAAGAAGTGTATCAAGCTAAACATGTGATTGCAGTAGCAGGTGGAAAGAGTAAAGCGGCAGCTATTACCGCTGTATGTACAAAGATGAAACCGCAAGTACTCGTTACTGACGAGACTGCCGCACGTTTTATATTGGATAAGTATCAAAAAAATGAAGAATGACTGTAACAGGAGATGGGTCATAATAAACAATGATCTTTTAGGAGGAATAAAAATGGGTAAAACAAAAGTAGGAATTAATGGTTTTGGGCGTATTGGACGAAATGTATTTCGAGCGATGCTCAATCATAGTGAGATGGAAATTGTGGCGGTAAATGATTTAACAGATGCTGAAACACTGGCACATTTATTAAAGTATGACTCCATTCATGGTACATTAGAGGCCGAGGTCGAGGTAAGCCCGAATGGGTTTATGGTGAATGGACGAGAAATTGCTGTATTAGCTGAGCGTGACCCTGCTGCCTTACAATGGGGAGAATACGGGATAGAGCTAGTTATCGAATCAACGGGTCGATTTACAAAGCGTGATGATGCAGCAAAACATTTGGTCGGCGGTGCCAAAAAGGTAATTATTTCTGCTCCCGCTCAAAATGAAGATATTACAGTTGTAATGGGTGTGAATGAACAGGCATATGATCCCAATACACATGAGGTGATCTCCAATGCGTCTTGTACGACAAACTGCTTAGCACCGTACGCGAAGGTATTAAATGATCAATTTGGAATAAAACGGGGATTGATGACCACTGTACATGCATATACCAATGATCAACAAATTTTAGATTTACCACATAAGGATTTACGCAGAGCAAGAGCGGCAGGTGAATCCATCATTCCTACTACTACTGGGGCAGCTAAAGCTGTATCACTCGTACTTCCGGAATTAGCGGGTAAATTAAATGGTTTCGCCATGCGCGTACCTACAAAAAATGTATCAGTGGTGGACCTGGTTGCAGAGTTAGAGCAAGAGGTTACAGTTGAGCAAGTAAATGATGCATTACGTCAAGCAGCTAATCATGAGTTGAATGGAATACTTAATGTATCAGACAAGCCGCTTGTTTCGATTGATTACAATGGCGATCCACATTCATCGACAATTGATGCACTCTCCACAATGGTCCTTGAAGGGAACATGGTTAAAGTTGTTTCTTGGTATGATAATGAATGGGGATACTCAAATCGTGTTGTAGATTTAGCTGCTTATATGGTTGAAAAAGGGCTCTAATTTCTAACAACTATGCTACTTTGATGTGATAAACCCTTAAAGTGATATACTAATGTTTAATGTGTTATACTTATATCGTTAAGATAGGATAAGGGGTCGCCCCCCTTTCCTTTTACATAGGGAGGAGAACCATGAATAAAAAATCGATACGTGATGTCGTTGTGAAAGATAAGCGTGTGTTTTGTCGGGTTGACTTTAATGTACCTATGCAAGAAGGCACCATTACAGATGATCGCCGAATTCGTGCGGCGCTTCCTACGATTAAGTATTTAGTAGAGCAGGGAGCACGTGTGGTCTTAGCGAGTCATCTCGGTAGACCCAAAGGTGAAGTAGTGGAAGAACTACGCTTAGATCAAGTTGCTGAGCGATTAGCCCAATTGTTAGAACAGCCGATTACCAAGTTGGATGAAGCTGTAGGAATTGAAGTAGAGCAAAAAGTAAAAAACATGCAAGCAGGAGATATTGTTCTACTTGAAAATGTTCGTTTTTATCCTGGAGAAGAGCAGAATGATCCAGGTTTAGCAAGAGCATTTGCAAATTTTGCTGATCTTTACGTAAATGATGCATTTGGAACCTCCCACCGTGCACATGCTTCTACTGCTGGCATTGCTGAATATATACCGGCTGTAGCGGGCTTTCTGATGCAACGGGAATTAGAAATTTTAGGTCATGCATTAGCAAATCCAAAACGTCCTTTTACGGCTATTGTTGGTGGTGCAAAGGTAAAAGATAAAATTGGTGTGATTGAAAATTTACTAGATAAAGTAGATACACTTTTGATTGGTGGAGGCTTAGCCTATACTTTTGTGCACGCAATGGAACATGAGATCGGTAGATCGTTGTTTGAACCAGATAAAGTGGACTTGGCTAAAAAATTTATCCAACAAGCAGATGAAAAAAATGTACGCTTGGTTATGCCGATTGACTCAGTGGTTGCAGATGAGTTTTCTCCAAACCCACGTACCGAAACGGTAGCCATTGATGCTATACCAGAAGAGATGCGTGCCCTTGACATTGGTCCGAAGACAGCAAAGCTTTTTGCTGATATTGTCTCTTCTTCAAAATTAGTCATTTGGAATGGCCCGATGGGTGTATTTGAATTTGAGAAATTTGCTCAAGGCACTTATGCTGTGGCACGTGCTTTAGCAGAATCAGACGCTTTTTCCATTGTTGGTGGAGGGGACTCTGCTGCAGCGATTGAACAATCGGGTTTGACAGATAAAGTCGATCATATCTCTACAGGTGGAGGCGCTTCACTTGAACTGTTAGAAGGAAAAGAATTACCTGGCATTCAAGTGCTTGCAGATAAAGAGAAGGAGGATTAAGTCGCGATGCGAAAGCAGATTATCGCAGGAAACTGGAAAATGTATAAAACGGCTACTGATGCACGCCGGTTCATGCAAGCTATCAATCAGACGGATTGGGCTTCTGAACTTGATATTGTCATTTGTGCGCCATCAATTACAATCCCTGCACTCATAGAAGAATTAAAAGGAACTGAGCGTGGTATTGCAATTGGTGCGCAAAATGTTCACTGGGAAGAGGAAGGAGCATTTACAGGTGAAATTAGCGTTTCAATGGTAAAAGAGGTTGGAGCGCGGTATGTTATTATCGGTCATTCAGAGCGTCGCACCTTATTTGGTGAAACGGATGAAATGGTGAATAAAAAAGTGAAGCGTGTTCTAGAAGCTGGTCTGATTCCAATTGTTTGTGTAGGGGAGAGCCAAACAGAGCGAGAACAAGGCAGGACAAATGAAGTGGTCGGTATGCAAGTTGAAGCAGCTTTCCAAGGAATTGAAAAGAAAGATATGACAAAAGTAATTGTGGCTTATGAACCCGTGTGGGCAATCGGGACGGGACTTGCCAGTACACCTACAGATGCAGAAATGGTGATTGCAGAGATTAGACGCCAAATCAGCCATCTTTATGATGTAGAAACAGCAGAAAGTGTGCGCTTGCAATACGGAGGTAGTGTAAAGCCAAATAATATTAAAAGCTTTCTAGCGTCCCCTAATATTGATGGTGCACTCGTGGGAGGCGCTAGCCTTGCAGCAGATTCTTTCTCGCAGATGATCGGTGCTATGGAGGTTTCCTCATGAGTAATCCAAAGCCTGTCTTGCTTTGTATTCTAGATGGATTTGGTATGCGGGGAAATCGACACGGCAATGCTGTCATGCAAGCAAATAAGCCTAACTTTGATCGGTACTGGGAAAAGTATCCCCATGCTATGCTGACAGCTAGTGGGGAATCTGTTGGCTTGCCACCTGGTCAGATGGGTAATTCAGAAGTAGGTCATTTAAATATTGGGTCTGGACGTGTTGTGTATCAAGATTTAACGCGTATCAGTAAGGCCATTTCAGATGGTGATTTTTTTGAAAACGAGGTTCTCCTCAATACGATGAAACACGTCAAACAGAATAATAGCAAACTCCATCTTTTTGGTTTACTGTCAGATGGAGGGGTACATAGTCATATTCACCATCTGTTTGCACTGCTTGAATTGGCTAAAGCCGAGCAAATAGAAGAAGTATATATTCATGCTTTTTTAGATGGGCGTGATGTAAAACCAGATAGTGGACTCTCCTATTTACAACAACTTACAGCCAAGATGGATGCATTAGATATAGGGAAAATCGCAACGATTCATGGCCGTTACTATGCGATGGATCGGGACAAACGATGGGAACGCATTGCAAAATCTTATCACGCCATGGTGAGTGGTGAGGGTCCAAAGGCTACAGATAGTATCTCAGCGGTTAAGCAATCATATGAGGCTGAAGTTTTTGATGAATTTATCGTTCCGACTGTGATGACAGATGATCAGGATAAACCGATTGCAACGATAACAGAAGACGATTCCATCATCTTTTTTAATTTCCGTCCTGACCGGGCTATACAGTTGTCTGAAGCATTTACTTCACAGCAATTTAATGGTTTCGAACGGGGTAAGCATGCAGTTTCACAAATCGCTTTTACTTGTTTTACAAAATATAGTGATGAAATAGCGGGTGCGATTGCTTTCAACTCCCAAGATTTAAAGCGTACATATGGAGAAGTGATCGCTTCGCATCAGCTGAAACAGCTACGGATTGCCGAAACGGAGAAATATCCCCACGTTACCTTCTTCTTCAATGGTGGGCGTGAGCAAGAATTTATAGGCGAAGAGCGGATTCTAGTTGCTTCTCCTAAAGTGGCTACATATGATCTACAGCCTGAAATGAGTGCGTTTGAGGTGACAGATCGACTTTGTGAAGCCATCGAAACAGATCGGTATGATACCATCATTTTAAATTTTGCTAACCCTGATATGGTTGGACATTCAGGGAAGATGGAGCCCACCATCAAAGCAGTCGAAACTGTAGATCAATGCTTAGGTCGCATTGTAGATCTGGTGATTCAAAAAAGGGGTGTAGCAGTCATTACAGCTGATCATGGAAACGCCGACATGATCATCGATGATCATGGGAAACCCCATACAGCACATACCACTTACCCTGTACCATTTATTGTTACAGATGAATCGGTAACATTAAGAGAAAATGGGATATTAGCAGATATTGCTCCTACTTTGCTGAACTTGTTAGGAATTGTACAACCGACTGAGATGACGGGTCAATCTATGATTCAAATAAAGGATAATGAATCAAAATAAAACAATGGAGGTTAGTGATATGACTATGATTTATGATGTATATGCACGTGAAGTTCTGGACTCACGCGGTAATCCGACGGTTGAAGTAGAGGTGACACTAGAATCAGGAGCGTACGGTCGAGCGATTGTACCTTCAGGAGCGTCTACAGGTGCTTATGAAGCTGTTGAGTTACGTGATGGCGATCAAGATCGTTATCTTGGAAAAGGAGTTCAAAAGGCTGTTCAACATGTAAACGAGGTGATTGCTCCGCACTTAGAAGGGTTAAACGCGATTGATCAAATTGCGATTGATCATGCTTTAATCCAATTGGATGGAACTTCTAATAAAGCAAATCTGGGAGCAAACGCGATTTTAGGTGTTTCGATGGCTGTGGCACGTGCAGCTGCGCAAGCGATTGGACTTCCGCTATATGCATATCTAGGTGGGTTTAATTCTAAAGCCTTACCAGTACCGATGATGAATATCTTAAATGGTGGTGCGCATGCAGATAATAACGTAGATATTCAAGAATTTATGGTTATGCCAGTCGGTGCAAATGATATACGGGAAGCCATTCGTATCGGTACAGAAATTTTCCACCATCTAAAAAAAGTTTTACAAACCAAAGGATATGCAACTGGTGTAGGTGATGAAGGTGGATTCGCACCCAACCTGACTTCCAATGAAGAAGCACTTTCTACGATTGTGACAGCAATCGAGAAGGCAGGTTACACCCCAGGTGTTGATGTCATGTTAGCACTTGATGTGGCTTCAACCGAATTCTATAAGGATGGAAAGTATCATTTAGAAGGTGAAGGGATTGTCCGTACGGCTGATGAAATGATCACTTACTATGAAGAGCTTGTAAATAAATATCCAATCCTATCGATTGAAGATGGACTTGCAGAAGATGATTGGGATGGTTGGAAGAAATTAACGGATCGTTTGGGTCACAAAGTACAACTTGTTGGTGATGACTTATTCGTCACAAACACCGAACGCCTAGGAAGAGGAATTGAAGAGGGCGTAGGAAATTCCATTCTGGTGAAAGTGAATCAAATCGGTACATTAACGGAAACCTTTGATGCGATTGAAATGGCTAAGCGAGCAGGTTACACAGCGGTAATCTCCCATCGTTCAGGTGAGACCGAGGATACGACGATTGCAGATATAGCGGTTGCTACAGGAGCAGGACAAATTAAAACAGGTGCCCCTTCACGTACAGATCGGGTGGCAAAATATAACCAGCTAATACGTATTGAAGACGATTTAGATCATACTGCGCAGTATCCTGGGAAACGTGCTTTTTATAACTTGAAAACGAAGTAGATGGTTGTATCATTGGCGAAGCACATCTGTTATAGATGTGCTTTCCTATTCACCTAAGTGCAATGGAGCCTAGGCTTGCCAAGTTTTCTTTATTGAAAATGAAGTAAGAATATGATAGAGTCGAAAGCAGTGGAATAGGTGTCAGGGAGGTTTTGATATGGAATTGGCAGCAAATATTGCCTTAGCAGTCATTAGTGTAGCGCTCATATTAGTCGTGCTCTTACAATCTGGTAAAAGTGCGGGTTTATCAGGTGCGATTGGTGGCGGTGCAGAGCATATGATGGGTAAAGCGAAAGCGCGTGGAATGGATGCTCTCTTACACAAACTAACGATTGCATTTGCTATCCTTTTTATGATACTCGCGATTTCTGTAGGTCTCTTTATTTAAACCTAAATAAGAAAAAGATCCTTTCATCGATACTAGGAGGGATCTTTTTCTTGTTTGGGTGCTCGTAAGGAGCTTATAAGGCGTATTAATTGTTGATACTCTTCATCGGAAAGTTTGTCTACCTGTACGACTTGTTCTTGAATGTATTCAATGGTATTGGTACGTATTTTATTCTCATTTGCTTGCGGCTTTTGCTTGGAACGATTGAGATGATCTAAGAATTCAGAAGCAATGCCCGCAGTAAAAGAGCCAATTAAGCCGATCCCAGTAAACATTAATACAACGGCTATAATGCGACCACCCAGTGTTACAGGAGATATATCTCCATATCCCACAGTAGTTGTGGTAACAACAACCCACCAAATGGCATCCATATAGCTACTAATATTGGGATTTACTTCATGTTCAATATAGTAAAAACCAGTGCCACCCCAAAACATAATTAATCCAACGATAATGAAGGACATGCGGATATCCTTATTTTTAATTAGACCAGATAAAATAAAGGAAAGACGAATTAAACGGATTAGTCTAAGGATACGCATAAAACGTGCAATCCGAAAATATTGATCAAATGGAATCATCGCAATCAAATCAAACCAATTTTTACGCACAAACTGCCACTTATTCTTAGCGAAGGAAAGGCGAATCACATATTCAATCACAAAGAAAAGAATGAGGATGCGGTCCATCAATAGGACTTGCTCATTGGTAAAAATGGGTTGTTGATCAGGGGTTAGCTGATCGCCAAATGTATCTTGCATCAGAACGATAATGTAAGTAAACAATAAAAGTGCAATAAAGGATTCATAGGCAACTCGTAAAGGTTGGCTTTTGTGAAGCTCAAAGAGTCTCTTCTTCATTTTTCCTCCCCCAATTGTATGGTAAGATCTAGCCGCTTCGATTTTATCATTTTTCCATTTTACCGTGAGACATTACTGCTGTCCGATACCATAAAAAAAGCCTTATTGATCATTATAGAGCAATAAAAGATAAAAATGTACTTGTATTATGATTAAATCCATGGTAATATATAGTTGTCTGGTAATGATGGCGGAGGGGATCCACTCGTTCCCATCCCGAACACGACCGTTAAGCCCTCCAGCGCCGATGGTACTATAGGACGACCTATGGGAGAGTAGGACGTTGCCAGGCTAGAGAAAAAGGAGTTCTTCCGCGAGGAAGAACTCCTTTTTTGTGATACACTTAAAGCGAGAAGATGTGCTAATGATAAGGAAACTAAATCATGTAGGTGATAAATATGGCATTTATTCAAAGATCTCCGGAACCTTTTTTTTATGAAGGAGGAAAAACGGGTATCCTACTTATACATGGATTTACTGGGTCAGCTTCAGAGCTAAGACCTATGGGTGAATATTTTCATAAGCTGGGTTATACAGTCCATGCGCCTCTCTTAAAAGGTCATGGAACCAAACCAGAAGATATGCGGGAAACAAGCTGGCAGGATTGGTGGCAATCTGCGCTTCATGCTTATGATCGTCTCAACGAGCATGAACTAGATCATTTGTACGTTGCGGGGTTATCGATGGGTGGCTGTCTGGCACTAAACTTGGCCGCGCACAAGCAAGTTGATGGTGTAATTTCCATGAACGCGCCGATGTGGATACAGGATCGACTTGCATTTCTAAGTAATTTTTTTCATCCATTTGTACCTTATCGTCCGCGTGGAGGTGGAAAACCACCAGAGGTTGAAGCTCATTTGGTTCCTTATGACCGTACGCCGGTTAAGTCTGTAAGTGAAATCTTAAAATTGATTAAGACAGTACGTAAGCAACTAGTGAACATTACAGTGCCTGCATTGATTGTCCAATCCAGTGTAGATGAAACTGTTCAACCCCGAAGTGCCCAGTACATTTATGAACACATCTCAACTCCCACTAAAACTTTATCTTGGTATGATCATTCCGGTCATATCATTACCGTAGATAAAGAGCGTAAAAAGCTGTTTGCGGAGGTAGAAAAATTTATTGAGACCAATAATGTGAAAGCGCATATCGTGAATCAAGAATAGAGGTGGCAATTGTTGAAAACAGAATCCGAAATTTTGCGTTATATGTTTGAACTTGCGTATAAACCACTTACGTTAACAGAACTCAGGGAAGCATTGGAAGTGAAAGAGGATGAGCAAGAACAATTTAATGAGCTAGTAAACACGCTCGAAGAAGAAGGAAAAATCGTGTGTACACGAGCAAAACGCTACGGTGTACCTGAACGTCTAAACTTAGTGCGTGGTACTTTACAAGGTAGTTCAAAGGGCTTTGGCTTTGTTATACCAGATACACCTCAAACGCCAGACCTATATATTCATATGAATGATATGAATGGGGCTTTAGATGGTGATTTAGTACTTGCACGCGTCCACAAAAAAGTACAAGCTGACCGCAGACCGGAAGGAGAAATTATTCGAGTCTTGAAGCGTGGTCGTAAAAACATAGTGGGGACGTTTCGTCGTGTTTCTAGTCACTTTGGTTTTGTGTTACCTGACGATGCACGTATTTCTACCGACATTTTTATTGCACCAGAGCTGCAGCTGAATGCACAAGAAGGACAAAAAGTGGTAGTGAAGTTGCATAATATTACGGGGCGTCACAGCGCTGAAGGAGAAATTACAGAAATACTTGGACACAAGGATGATCCTGGTGTAGATATTTTATCCATCATTCGTAAACATGGCTTACCTGAAGCCTTTCCTAAAAATGTAGCAGATGAAGCTGAAAGTGCACCAGAAAAAATTAGTGAGGCAGAAATAAAAGGACGGCGTGATCTCAGACAGAGACAAATGGTTACGATAGATGGTGCGGATGCCAAAGATCTAGATGACGCGGTATCGGTTGAACGATTAGAAAACGGTAACATACGTTTAGGCGTACATATTGCGGATGTAAGTTATTATGTGAAGGAAGGATCTGCTTTAGATCGAGAAGCGTATGAACGAGGCTGTAGTGTATATCTTGTAGATCGTGTGATCCCGATGTTACCACGGCGACTTTCAAATGGAATATGTAGCCTTAATCCACAAGTGGATCGACTTACCATGACGTGTGATATGGAAATGGATGATAACGGAAATGTAGTGGACTATGATATCTATACAAGTGTGATCTGCACGAATGAACGAATGACCTATGCCGATGTCAAGAAGATTATCGTGGATGAAGACCCGGAATTAATCGCCAAATATGAGCCGCTTGTAGAAGATTTTCGTCTGATGGGCAACTTAGCAAAAGTACTGCGTAAAAAAAGGATGAAACGTGGTGCGATTGATTTTAACTTTACGGAAGCCAAAATTATCGTGGACGAAAATGGCGAACCCGTTGATATTGTGAAACGACCACGAACAGAAGCTGAACAATTAATTGAAGAATTTATGTTAGCAGCAAATGAGACCGTTGCTGAGCATTTTTATCGAATGGATGTTCCCTTTGTGTATCGGATTCATGAGAAGCCGGATGTTGCCAAATTACAAGGTTTCTTCGATTTTATCACCAGTTTCGGTTATGCCATGAAAGGAAAACCGGATAAAATTAAGCCACAGGCGATGCAGACTTTACTCGAAAAAATTAATGGGCGATCAGAAGAACATGTGATTAGTACAGTCATGCTCCGCTCGATGAAACAAGCTAAGTATGCAACCGAGTGTGTAGGACACTTTGGGTTAGCGGCGCAATTTTATTCACATTTTACTTCTCCGATTCGTCGTTATCCAGACTTGCTCATTCATCGTGTGATACGTGAAGTGTTAGAAAAAGGTGCCCTAACTGTAGAGCGAATTGAGCAGTTAAATGCATACTTACCCGATGCGGCTCAGCAGTCCTCTATCCGTGAACGTGTAGCCGTGGATGCCGAGCGTGAAACAAATAATCTAAAAATCGCAGAGTATATGCTGGATAAAGTAGGAGAAGAGTACGAAGGGATCATCAGTAGCGTAACTTCGTTTGGGCTATTTGTCGAACTGCCCAATACAGTAGAAGGTTTAGTGCATGTTAGTTTTCTAACAGATGATTATTATCGCTATGATGAACGGATATATGCCTTGATTGGTGAACGGACAGCAAAGGTGCTCCGCATTGGTGATCGCGCAAAGATTAAAGTAAGTAAAGTTAATATCGAAGAGCGTAGAATTGACTTTGAGTTACTAGACCATGAATCGGTTCATACTGAAGAAGATATCTTTCATTTACCCAAGAAAAAAGGCAAAAAGTCTAAACAACGAAGTTCTAAGGAGCGAACGCGCTCTGGAAATAAGCCGCCTAAAAGAAGCAAGAAAAATGGCGATCAAAAAGGAAAAAAGAAGAAAAAGAAAACCTATCGCAATAAAAGTTCAGCAAAAAAAGCGAACAAATAAGTGTTGAGTAGCTTGCTTGATCCGTTTATGGCAAGCTACTCTTGACGCACTTGTGTGCTGCTTGTTACACTGAAATTTAAATCTGGGAGGTGCCACTATGGGGAATACGGGTAGAAAGGTAGTTGCTAAAAACAAAAAAGCCTTTCATGATTACCATATTGAAGAAAAGTTTGAAGCAGGAATTGTTCTGACTGGAACTGAAATTAAATCAATACGCCAGGGAAGGATAAATCTTAAAGATAGTTACGCTCGTATTGATAAAGGCGAAATCTTCATTATGGGTATGCATATTAGCCCATTTGAACAAGGGAATCGATTCAATGTGGATCCGACACGTACACGTAAACTATTATTGCATAAAAAAGAGATTGACCGGTTGTTGGGACAAACGAAAGTAAAAGGTTTAACGATTGTACCGCTTGATCTCCATTTGCGAAATGGTTTTGCCAAATTAGAATTGGGTCTCGCCAAAGGTAAAAAGTTGTATGATAAGCGGGAAAAAGAAGCAAAGCGCGATGCAGATCGCATGATACAGCGTAAGCTGAAAGAGCGGAATTATGGGTAACATATTGATTTATAGTTGTATATATGATAAAATGTGTTCCTATAACGGATGATATTAGCTCCATTTTTTCCGTGAATCTTGGGGGCGTTTTGGGATTCGACGGGGATAGTTCGAGCGTCAGTAGCGAGCCGAGGGGTTGCGTTTCTCGTTAATCACGCAAACGCCAATTCAACTGGCAAACAAGATAATTTTGCACTTGCTGCCTAATTAGGCAGTGAGGATCCGCTTCTCCATCGCCTGTGTGGAGCTGCCGGGTCTCAAACTTAAGCAGGCTAGCTGACCGATATGCCACTGATCGGAAAGCGAACTAATAGTGGCTGGTCTTTAAAATCGCCTGTCACTGGGCAGTTTTAAAGACGAGACTATCGTACAGTGACTGCGCTCGGAGAATCTGGCGTGGCGATGTCTTCGGACAGCGGTTCAAATCCGCTCGCCTCCACCATAAATCTATAATAAGTATGCTGGTGTAGCTCAGTTGGTAGAGCACTTCACTCGTAATGAAGGGGTCGCAGGTTCAAATCCTGTCTCCAGCACCACACAAGGACAAGAAATGATCTTGTCTTTTTTTAATGGTATTCAAGCCACACTTGAATATCGGGACGTTGTCTCGGTTTATCTTCATTTTTAAAGGCACTAAGTTTGATCGATGAAAATCATGTTTGTGCCATTGTTTTGCGCTCATCCACACTTAAAGTCTGGTAGTGTTCTTGGAAATGCGTTAATAGATCGTGCAATTTAATTTAATGTTCAATCTCTTCTTCGGCTGTTAGCTCCTGTAAACGCTCGCGGTAGTCTTCTTTCGAGATGAGTTCATCAACATACATCATCTGGAATTTTCGTTTCCTTATTCGTATCTTCTCCATCTCCGATTCTAAGCTTTTAGCTCGCTTGATCCATTCCTCTTGTTCTTCATTTGAATCCAACTAATTTCTAATTTCATCTATATCAGTATTTTCAAGGTTGATGTGAATGTACTGTAAGAGAGCTTCTTCAATCGAAGCTTCCTGCAAATAGGACATATCACAATGAAAGTTTTTTTGTCTATTGACACATCCATAGTACTTAGTTCGTTTCCCTTTATACTTTCTGGAGGTACCAGACATCGTTTTGCCACATCTACCATGTAAAAATATCCCTTTTTTTGATATTAGGGAGATTTTCTCACGATATGATCCATATGATAAGATGTCTTTTATTAGTCGTTTACTGAGTTACAACAAAAAAGCCTGGGTAATGGTCCCAGACTACATTCATGTAAATCTACTAATTAATGGATAGAATGCCAATGTCGCAATTTGAATGGGTTGTATATGATATTCTATTCACCTGTATTTGTAAAAACATTTTGTGATCCTAATTTCCGAGATGAACCCGCTTTCTGCAGAGAAGTAAGAGAAGTAGCCATTCCTAATGAACTGGTTGCTGTTCCAGATTCTAAACGTTGTTTGGCTTGATTTAATAGTT
Source organism: Polycladospora coralii (assembly GCF_014773435.2). Classification (GTDB taxonomy): domain Bacteria; phylum Bacillota; class Bacilli; order Thermoactinomycetales; family Thermoactinomycetaceae; genus Polycladospora; species Polycladospora coralii. The sequence continues at coordinate 314,455 of NZ_JACXAG020000003.1, forward strand.
CATTTGCCTTAGCCATATTCTGTTCTATTGCTTGTTGATGGATTATATCCCTTGTTGAACTTTCTCTTAGCTCTGTGTTTAAGGTATGTATAAGCTGAATTAAAGATGTAATTTCCTCAGCTGAGAGCTCATGTGTATAAATCTCCTGTGAAAGTTGATCAAGTGTAAGCTGCTCCTTACTTGTAGAAGCTACAACTTCATGTGTAAGTCCAGCTGAAAATCCCCCCATTGTTAAAACGAATCCTGTTATCGTTGCAATAAGTTGTTTTTTCATTATTATTTCCCCTCTTATTTATTAGAATATTATTATAATAAAGTATATCAATAAGTTATTTATACGTCTATACCTAGTCTTGATTCCAGAATGCTCTAAAACCATTGTCACGCAAGCGAAACAGGAGATATGCAACAAAAGTTACATATATCACTGAATGTAGTACTGACTGTACATCTAAACGTAATGAAAATGTATTTCACGTGTAGTCTTCATGGATAATATTTTTGAAAAATATGACTTTAAACCTTTTCATCTAAAAAATATTACCTCATATCCCATTGATATCAACAGTTTACGCTTTTTTTTTGCAAATAGACGCACAGTAGGGATTACGATCATTTCGCACTTTGGATACCGATCACACTATCCGAAAAATAAAGCAGGCCTAAAACGGCTTAAATTCGGTTATTTTTCGGAGGGCAAAAGAAAAAGCCGAGGTTTCGACTCGACTTGGCTATGAGCTGACTATTTTTTTGCTTTTCCAAATAATACGAATGGAATTGCTATGAGTATAAAGAATATAGCTATCGGTAAGATGAATAACATCCCTCCTGTTATATATGAGATCGTGACACACTTCCAAAAATTCTTATGAAAGCCCCAATTGATGTTTTTCCTGGGAATGGATATCGGAACTGGGATCGGGATGTATCTTGTCTCGGTCTCTGTCTTTGGTGTTGAATCGACGGTTGAGCGCTGTTTTTTCTTGGATGATTTATCTTTCATAATTTTCTCTTCTTGCTTCCTTACATCTTTTTGATACCATCCAGCCCTGTCTTTTATTTCGCGATAACGTTTTACTTTTTTGGTTAGATTTGGTTTGATTTCGGTTACTTTCAACTTGTTTTCGCTTTTCATCTGCTCCATTAACTTCTCTAACTTACTTTTGAATGAGAAGTGATGCACCTATTCCGAATACACTTGTTCCTGCGGCATCAGGGATTGTATTAAATAAGAAAGGTAACATTTTGCTACACAAGAGAAGTGATAATCATTTATGGTCATTACCAGGTAGCGTGATGGAGCTTGGAGAAACGATTGAACAGACCATAATTAGGGAAGTGAAAGAGGAGACTGGTTTTGATGTTGTCGTTAAGAAATGTGTAGGTATTTACACAGATCCTAGACACATTATTGCTTATACGGATGGTGAGGTAAGGCAACAATTTTCCATTTGTTTTGAATGTAATATTACAAAGGATGAATTAAGGATTAGCAATGAATCGACTCAGATAGATTTTTTTACTTTTGACGAAGTAGAAAAGCTTGAATTACATCCAGCACAGAGGATTAGCATAGATGATTTTCATCATGCAAGAGAGAGAGCCTATATTAGGTGAAAGAAGGTTTTACGATGAGTAATACCAAGATTGACAAGGTGATCCAACATATCAAACAAGGGATTAAGGAATTTGTATATTTACCAAATCAACGACTGCCATCTGAGAGAGAATTAGCAGAAGAACTTGGGGTATCTAGACCTACAGTGCGAGAAGCTTTAGTACGCCTACAATCGGAGAATTTGGTAGATATCATACCTCGATCAGGGGCGTTTATAAAAGGGGCGCTAAGAAAGCAAAAGATAGATCCAACAAAATCAAACAACTTCATTTCAGAGCTTCGAAAGCAAGGAATGAAGGTCGTAAGTAGGTATCTTGAACAGACGAAGGAAATACCGGCTAATGAAATAGGGGAGAAGTTAAACATACCTGAAAAAGAAAACGTAATACTGCGTTCTAGAGTGCAGATCGTCGATAGTGTTCCTTATCGGATTGTTACAACCTATCTACTTTCTTCATTAGCACAAGACCTGATTGGTAGAGATGAGGAACAAATACCTTTATTTGATCATCTAGCACAAAAGGGGTTCTACCCTGTGCGTGCTTCAGAAAACTTACATTGTCGTACTGCAACCTCAGAAGAGGCAAAGCAGATGAACTTATCTATTTACAGCCCCGTTATTGAGATTGAACGCCTGATATGGAGGCAGTTTAAAGAAAGTGATGAAGAAATTTTATTTGAGTACAGCAAAATCATATGTAATGCAGCCGTGCATGAATTCCACTATGATTACCCAATAGGAAATAAGATTAAGCGTAAGCAATAAAGAAGAGGGATCCTAAATTGGATTCCTCTTGTTTGTTCAATAATACATTGTATAATTGTATTAAATTGAATAATTAAAACTATATTTAGTTAGGTGAATAATTAATCATTTAGTAGGGTGATGCTTTGAGAACTACTAAAACATATTTTTTACGTAAGCACATAAAACGTATTCTGGACTGTCAACAGAAAACTAGACAATTTTTTAAGGTGTTTGGATTTGTACTCAACAGGAGTTAAATAGTCTAAAGTACTGTGAATACGGATGTTGTTAAACCAGTGAACATAATCAAATAATTCTCGAGATAGATGTTGTAGGCATTTAAAGCTTGTACCGTTGATAAATTCCGTTTTGATGAGCTTGAACGTTGCTTCAGCAACCGCATTATCATGTGGTGATCCTTTCAGGCTTAACGACCGTTGGATTTGGAAAGTTGTCAAAGCTTCATCGATCAATCGATTATTGAATTCACTCCCACGGTCAGTATGGAAAAGCTGAATTTTCCTTAAATCGTGCTTAATCGTGGAAAGTGCATGGTATA
>NZ_JACXAG020000030.1 GCF_014773435.2 Polycladospora coralii
GCAGATTGAAAAGATTGAATGGACACTCTCCATGTGTCGTTGGCTCTATAACGCGATGTTAGAACAGAGAAAATTTGCCTATGAGAAACGAAGTCAGACAGTGAATTACAGCAAACAAGCCAATGAGCTTCCGCTATTAAAAAAAGCAATCCCTGAATTTAAGCAGATACAATCACAGGTGCTTCAACATGTAGCCAGACGCTTGGATCGCGCATTTCAATCTTTCTTCAGGCGTGTATGGAAAGGACAAACACCGGGTTATCCTCGTTTTCAAGGTAAGCGCCGATTTGACAGCTTCACCTATCCGCAAAGCGGATACCAGATTGAAGGAAAGCACCTTCGGTTGTCGAAAATCGGAAATGTACGCATTAAGTTGCATCGGCATATCGAAGGAAAGGTGAAGACGTGTACCATCAAGAGAAAAAACGGCAAATATTATGCTTGTCTTTCCTGTGAATTTGCCCCTCATTCGCTTCCTCCTACAGGGAAGCAAGTAGGAGTAGACTTAGGTGTGACGCACCTTGCCATTACGTCTGATGAGATGTTCTTTGACTCTCCCAAGTATCTCCGTCGATCTGAACGTCACTTAAAACGACTTCAGAAGCGCGTATCCAAACGAAAGAAAGGTTCTTCACGCTATAAGAAAACGGTGTTGATATTAAAAAAGAAACATGCATACATAGCGAATCAGCGCAAAGATGATGCACATAAGATCAGCCGCTATCTGGTGAATCATTACGATATGATTGCGTATGAAAATCTGAACATTCAAGGAATGATGAAGAATCATCACCTTGCTAAAAGCATTGTAGATGCCAGTTGGAGCATGTTAATTCAGTTCACGACTTACAAGGCAGAATGGGCTGGTAAGAAAGTGATTGAAGTTGACCCTTACAACACATCGCAAGCGTGTTCAGCATGTGGACAGATCGTAAAAAAAGCGTTAAAAGAGCGTACCCATCATTGTGTTTGCGGCTATACCGCACATCGTGATGTGAACGCGGCTCGGAACATCTTACAAAAAGCTTTAGGCTCGGTTCGAGCCTTCGTGGAGGAGACGGCAGTAGCCGCCCAATGAAACGAGAA
>NZ_JACXAG020000031.1 GCF_014773435.2 Polycladospora coralii
GCCCCATTCGGAAACCCTCGGATCACAGCTCACTTACAGCTCCCCGAGGCATATCGGTGTTCGTCCCGTCCTTCGTCGGCTCCTGGCGCCAAGGCATCCTCCGTGTGCTCTTAGTAGCTTAACCTAATTGGTTTTAATACTCTTAAGATTACTTCTCCGGTGAATATATACTTGACATTTAAAAAAGACCAAGTGTATTTCATACAGCTTGTTTCCATATCTAATTTTCAAGGTGCGATTCTTTCCTTCAGGTCGCTGTAGTTCTTAGCGACAAGAAATACTATACCATGGCTTATCTATCTTTGCAACCCTTTTTACAATTTTTATGGTAAAAAATTTGGGTGCTAAGTGATGACTACATTCTTTCATTTTTCATCCATCTTATATACTATTTTTAGTAGACTTTCACAGAGTAGCACAGTAAGTAAGTGACCAAGTGAATTCATTTGAACCCAACCTAAAGATCAATCATTATCTTATATGGAATGGGACTGATAAAAGTGGCTATTGCAGAAGTTTCCTTTTTCTCACAGCAAGTTCCATTTTTTGGTAATTCAAAACCCCGCTACAGCTGTAACGAACATTAATATTACAGAACAATCAAATCGTTAAGTTTGAAACCGCCAATAATACGATCACAAAAGAAAGTTATCATTTACTGATACGGCAACACTCAAACGGTAGCACCTCATACTAACCTACATCCAATAATTCCGTAAACATCGGTAAGTTTGAAGAAGGGTAAACTGTTTAATTGGGAAGCATAAAGTTCGAACTGAATCTACGAAAATAGGGTGCATAGGTCATTTTTATATAGCAAAAAAGCACCCCAGAAGGGTGCTTTTTTGCTATATTCCCTGAAAACTAAAGAGTGAGTAACATGCCTGAGAGGTATTACTTCGATTTAAGCTCCAAGAAGGAGCGTCCTTAGAAAGGAGGTGATCCATCCCCACCTTCCGGTAGGGATACCTTGTTACGACTTCACCCCAATCATCTGCCCCACCTTAGGCGGCTCGATCCCTTGCGGGTTACGTGACCGAC
>NZ_JACXAG020000032.1 GCF_014773435.2 Polycladospora coralii
GACCGTTGGATTTGGAAAGTTGTCAAAGCTTCATCGATCAATCGATTATTGAATTCACTCCCACGGTCAGTATGGAAAAGCTGAATTTTCCTTAAATCGTGCTTAATCGTGGAAAGTGCATGGTATACAAGCTCTGCATCTTTGTTGGGACCTGAACTATAACCAATAATCTCTCGATTAAAGAGATCAACAAAGATACATATATAGTGCCATTTTTTATTGACACGCACATATGTTAAATCACTTACCACCACCTTTAACGCTTCACTCTGACAGAATTCCCGATTGAGAATATTAGCTTGAAGAGATTCATTGCACTTGCTTTTCTTAGGCTTGAATTGTGAAGTCGTGTATTTGGAGATAAGCCCCTGTGACTTCATAATGCGACCAATTCTCCGCCTAGAAACAATGAATCCCTGCTTCTCGAGCTCAACTTTTATTTTACGTGTGCCGTAGGCTTGTCTGCTCTTTTGAAAGATTTCAACGATCACGTGCGTAATCGCATGATCCTTAGATACCCGGCGCTTCTTTTCATAGTAATAAGTACTTCTAGGGATTTGTAGGACGTCGCACATTGCTGATACTGAGTATTTGTGTCGGTTTTCCCGGATCACTCTTACTTTCGTCCCATGATCAGCGCTGCTTGCTTTAAAATATCATTTTCCATTCGTAAGCGTTGGAGTTCCTTACGCATTTGAATCAGTTCATTTTCTTCATTGGTTCGATTGTCCTTTTCTCGAAAGGATCCGCTATTTTGGCTCTGACGAATCCACTTATCCAAAGAAGAGGGGGTTAGTTCATACTCCTTAATAATATCTTTTCTTGGCTT
>NZ_JACXAG020000033.1 GCF_014773435.2 Polycladospora coralii
CCTTGTACTTCTGGGGATGCAGCTTGATGCCCCCCACCTGCACGATAACCCAAGTAATTACTATAGTGACCATTTCCATTTGCTCGACTTAAACTAACCTGTGTATAGTGGATTTCTTTGACCACTTTAACCACTTTATTATAGGTTGACTTTATCCAATTACCACTACTGCCAGTACCGTTCTTCCGATGTACTTTCTGTGTTTTAGGTGGATTAGACCTTAGTGACGATGTTGCTGGTATGGTAGATCCATAACTCTCACCGGTAGCATCTTTATAACCAGTTAAAGGATCTTTAAGGTAGTCATCATCGTCAGTTACTGGAATATGCCCATCCGGATCAATATACGAGATCGGATTCCCATCCGTATACGAATAAAGACTATTGGTCATGGCGTTCATGAAGAGTCCGACGTGTTCCTTGGCATTGGTGTAGGAGTCGGGGCTCATGAAGCGACCTGTGCCTGGGAAGTAGTTCCGGAAGCCGAGGTCATAGGATTCGGTGTTGGGATCCCAGCGTTTTCCGCTATAGCGGTACGGGTTGTACATCGCTTTGGTGGGATCACTGTCTACTCCGGTGAACAGGGCTT
>NZ_JACXAG020000004.1 GCF_014773435.2 Polycladospora coralii
GTCGGTCACGTAACCCGCAAGGGATCGAGCCGCCTAAGGTGGGGCAGATGATTGGGGTGAAGTCGTAACAAGGTATCCCTACCGGAAGGTGGGGATGGATCACCTCCTTTCTAAGGACGCTCCTTCTAGGAGCTTAAATCGAAGTAATACCTCTCAGGCATGTTACTCACTCTTTAGTTTTCAGGGAATAGACGAAAAGTCATTATGTCATAAAACATAAAGGCTTTTTATTTTTTTGAATACAAACTATTCTTCAAAGTGTGTTTAATTATATATTTTATAATATATGAATGGATTAGTTTTTTAAAATTTAAACTGAGTGAAAGCAGGGGATAGAATGGGCAATAAGCTATTAAAGGGGTTATATCTAGTATTGGGAATCGTTTTATTGGTGGTAGGGATAAGCTATGCTTATCAAATGATTTCATATGCCAACCCTGATCGCACTAGATCTGAAAAACCTAAGATGGATGAAGAAATTAAGGCTCTAACTTATAATTTTGAAATTAACCAAGTTGATCCAAAAAAAGACTTATACTATCTAGAAAAGCCAAGACCTGTGATACCAGATAATACCTATGTAGATGATCAAAATGTAGCGATGTTTAAAAGAAATGGTAAAGTGTATAATCATCCAGTACGCTTAGCGCATCACACGCTCTATTTTATAAATAGCTACCAAATGACGAAAAATGAAGAATACATTAAACAGGCGGAGCGTTATACACAAAGATTGGCTGATATAGCAGTATATGAAGATGATAGCATGTTTTTTCCATATGATTTTGATGTGAAACTTCATGGTATTGAAACAGAAAGATTTGACCCTTCTTGGTATTCCGCAATGGCTCAAGGGCAAGCATTATCAGCTTTTGCACGACTTTATGAACTTACAGAAGATGCTAAGTACTTGGAATGGGCAGATAAGACTTATAATAGTCTGATTAAGATGAAGAAGGGAACAGAAGGTGGTATCTGGGTTTCTAGGATTGATAAAAATGGGTATCTATGGCTAGAGGAGTACCCGTTAGAAGATCCAACTATGGTATTAAATGGGAAGATATTTGCTATCGCGGGTATATATGATTACTATCAAGTGAAGAAAAATCCATTGGTGAAGAAATACTTGACAGCGTCAATTACAACGACCTATGATCATGTCGAGGAATATCGTTTAAAAGATGACGTGAGTAAGTATGGTTTGAAGCATGATCACCAATCTAAGTACTATCATGGTGTTCATATAGATCAACTCAATTATTTGTATGATATGACTAAAGATGAATATTTCAAAGAGATGGCGGAGGCGTTCTTTAAAGACTACCATCCAGAAAAACCTCCTTCAATCAAAGACAGACTATCAAATTACTATCGTAAAGTGATGAACTAGGCAATGCATGTATTAAACCAACTTATCGAAGAATAAGGATAAGTTGGTTTTTTTAAGTAAAATAAATGAGGAACCTCTTCTTAGATAAGAAAGGATGGTTTAAGTGAATAAAGAAATAGATAAAGTAAAGCGCTTAAAGGCGTTAAGTGATAGTCAATACAAAGTTACCCAACAAAACGGTACAGAACCCCCTTTTCAAAATGAATTTTGGAACCATACGGACGAGGGGATATATGTAGATGTAGTATCAGGAGAACCTTTATTCTCCTCATTAGATAAATATGACGCTGGATGTGGGTGGCCCAGTTTTACGAGACCACTAAGTGAGAAGCAAATCAAGGAAAAAATGGATACAAGTCATGGTATGATCCGCACAGAAGTGAGAAGTGAAGAGGCAGACTCTCATTTAGGTCATGTTTTTGAAGATGGACCTGGTCCGAATGGTCTACGGTATTGTATTAATTCTGCGGCGTTACGGTTTGTGGCGAAAAAAGATCTTGAACGAGAAGGATATGGAAAGTATAAAGTTTTGTTTGAGGAAAGTAAATGAAGAAAAAGCTCCCGATTTTCGTGATAGGGAGCTTTTTCTTATGCTAAGCAAGTAAGGATTCTAACTGACTTAGTTTTTCTTCAAAGACGGTAAACGCTTGTTGGATAGGAGTAGCGGCGTTCATATCTACACCAGCTTTTTTTAATACCTCAATCGGATAATCAGAACTACCGGCTTTTAAGAAATCTAAGTAGCGATCAACTGCTGGCTTTCCTTCTTCTAAAATTTGTTTAGACAGTGCAGTTGCTGCGCTAAAGCCAGTTGCGTACTGATAAACATAATAATTGTAGTAGAAATGAGGAATGCGGCTCCACTCCAGTGCAATCTCTTGATCAATATGGACATTTGGACCAAAGTACTTTTGATTTAATTCATAATAAAGGGATGACAATAGGTCTGGTGTTAAAGGTTCTCCTGCTTGTGCCTTCTTATGAATCAGAAGTTCAAACTCTGCAAACATCGTTTGTCTAAAGACAGTACCACGGAATGTCTCTAAGTAATGATTGAGTAAATATTTTTTCTTGTTTACGTCATCAGTATGTTCGAGCAAGTAATCGATCAATAGATTTTCATTACAGGTTGAAGCGACTTCGGCAACAAAAATGGTATAGTTTCCATACACGTAGGGTTGATTTTTACGGGTATAATAGCTGTGAACAGAATGTCCAAACTCATGCGCTAAAGTAAATAATTCACTAATGTCATCCTGCCAGTTCATCAAAATATAGGGGTTCGTGCTATAGCTACCCGAAGAATAAGCACCACTTCGTTTTCCTTTATTTTCATAAACATCCACCCAGCGATTTTGATAAGCTTCTTTTAAGATGTCAATATATTCGTTGCCTAAAGGTTGAAGTGCTTTTAATAAAATTTGCTGGGCTTCTTCGTACGGAACTTTAAAATCGACATCTTGAATTAAAGGAGTGTACATATCGTACATATGAAGCTCATCTAATTGAAAAACGCGCTTGCGTAGTTCGATATAGCGATGCAGTAAAGGTAAATGTTCATTTACAGTCTGTACTAGCTGATCATAAACTTTTTCGGGAATGTGGTTTGAGCTCAAAGCGGCATGTCTAGCAGAATCGTATTTACGCACATGAGCAAAAAAATTATCTCTTTTTACTTGACTGCTTAATGTGCTAGCAAAAGTGTTTTTATATTTATCATAGGTCTGGTACAACGCTTTAAAAGCATCTTGACGGACGCGTCTGTCTCCGCTCTTTAAAAAATTGATGAAGCGACCGTGTGTAACGGCAACTTGATCCCCGTCTTCATCTGTAATTTCTGGAAATGTTAGATCAGCGTTATTTAATACATTAAACGTGGTGCTTCCAGCACGCGTAACTTCAGTAGCTTGTGCTAAAATATTTTCCTCAGAAGTGGATAATACATGGGGGCGCTGTTTGTTTATCGTGTCAAACTCATGTTGATAAAGTTGTAACCCCACTTCTTCTTGTAAGAGGCTATCTAGCTTATCTTCTTTTAGGGATAGGAGTTCCGGTACGATATAAGACATACGACTTGCAGCTTCAGTAAAGAGGGACTTTGCTCTCTCGTCTAGAGATTGATAGAAGGAGTTGGTGGTATCTTGATCATAACGCATATGTGCATATGTATATAACTGTTCTAATCGCAAGCCAATGGTATCTCTCAATTCTAAGGCATTAAGCAATGTTTTTGCTGAAGACCCTAGTTGACCTTCATATTGCGAAATTTGCGGGATCAGGGCTTTTAATTTGTCAAATTCTATATTCCATAGATCATCAGATGCAAAGATATCTTCCAATTTCCACGTGTCTGCCTCTTTTATCTGATCACGTGTAGGCAATACTTTTTTGTTTGGTTTTTCAGACATAGAAATCCTCCTTAAGCGTACTTAGTTTTACAAATCAATCATAAATAAATATGATGCTTTTTCTTATTATATACCTGGTCTATTGCAATTGCGAGTTGAAATCGCTGTGCAAGGCATATGTATGGATAAATATTGTAACGCATATATGATTGTGTTATAATCGTTTTGGTTATACTTGATTTTAGATACGACTTTGTGAGGAGGAGTGGGTGTGAACCCACTCTTTGTGTATTTAAAGGCGTACAAATCAGGCTCTTTAAAGGAGGGTTATCTTTTGAGCCACCAAGTAGTTCATACAATTGAAAAAGCAGTCATCCCTATCCTGCAATCTGAACAACTTCATTTAGTTGATGTGACTTATGAAAAAGAGGGACAAAATTGGTTTTTACGTGTATTTATAGAGCGAACTGAAGGATCTGTTGATTTGGATGATTGTACACGAGTGAGCGAAAAACTGAGTGCATATTTAGATGAACAGGACCCTATTCAAGGTGCATATATATTAGAAGTTTCATCTGCAGGTGCTGAGAGACCGCTGAAAAACTTAGCAGACTTTCAAAATGCAATCGGAAAAAATGTATATGTGACTACGAATGAACCCATTGATGAAGTAAAAGCATTTGAAGGGATATTGACAGCTATTTCAGGTGATATGTTGTTGATTGAAGTAACTTATAAGCCTGGGAAGAAGCGTAGTTTTGAAGTTCCGTTTTCAAAGATAGCCAAAGCAAGACTGGCAATTGTGTTTTAATCGAAGGGAGGAAATCGAACGATGAATGCTGAGTTCATCGAAGCCCTCTATCAGCTGGAGAAAGAGAAGGGAATCAGTAAGGATATCTTAATTGACGCGATCGAAGCTGCTTTAATATCCGGATATAAACGAAATTTCCACTCTGCCCAAAATGTTCGAGTGGACATCAATCGGGATAACGGACAGGTGAGGGTTTTCGCTAGGAAAACGGTAGTAGAGGAAGTACTAGATCCACGCATGGAAATATCCTTAGATGCTGCTCAAGAGATTAACGCTACATATCAATTAGATGATATTGTTGAAATCGAAGTTACACCAGCTGATTTCGGGCGGATTGCTGCTCAAACAGCAAAACAAGTTGTAACCCAACGTATTAGAGAAGCTGAGAGAAGCATTATTTATCAAGATTTTATCGATCGTGAAGATGATATTGTGACGGGTATTGTTCAACGCAATGATAATCGTTATTACTATGTTGATTTAGGTAAAATTGAAGCCCTTCTTCCACACACAGAAGTAATGCCTGGTGAAAAGTTTAAACATGGTGATCGCATCAAGGGCTATATCACCAAGGTTGAAAAATCGACGAAGGGGCCACAAGTGTTGGTGTCTCGTACACATCCAGGTTTACTCAAGAGATTGTTTGAATTAGAAGTGCCTGAGATTTTTGATGGAGTAGTAGAAGTTAAAGCAGTGGCACGAGAAGCCGGACAACGCTCTAAAATCGCTGTTCACTCTCAAGATGATGATGTGGATGCAGTAGGGGCATGTGTAGGCCATCGCGGTGTTCGTGTTCAAACTGTAGTAGATGAGCTACGTGGAGAAAAAATTGATATTGTTCATTGGTCAGAAGATATTCGTGATTGGATCTCGAATGCATTAAGTCCAGCCAAAGTGTTATCGGTAGAGGTGTTAGATAACGACAAAGTAGCGCGTGTATTGGTGCCAGATCATCAACTTTCACTCGCGATCGGGAAAGAAGGACAAAATGCACGTCTAGCCGCAAAATTAACCAACTGGAAGATCGATATTAAAAGTGAATCTGAAATGGTAGCAGACGAGCAAGATGATTCAATCTTAACTACTGATCAGATCGACGATTAATCTTTCATTTGCTATTTTCATGAAGGGGAGGTTGCCATAAAATGAAGCAACGTAAAATTCCCATGCGCAAATGTGTGGCATCACAAGAAATGTTTTCCAAAAAAAGCTTGATTCGTGTGGTTCGCACCCCAGAAAATGAAGTAGTCATCGATCCCACAGGTAGGAAAGCAGGGCGGGGTGCTTATCTATGTGCTAAGCTCGACTATATCGAGTTAGCACAGAAAAAACGAGCGCTCGAACGTGCGTTAAAAACAGACGTATCAGAGCAGCTTTACCAAGAGTTAAAGGAATATGTAGTGAGGACTACAAATCATGAATAAATTGAATCAATTATTAGGACTTTCAATGCGTGCAGGAAAACTGATATCTGGAGAAGAGTTAGTGTTGCGCGCAGTTCGATCACGTTCAGCGAAACTGGTCATCATGTCAGAGGATGCTGCTAAAAATGTTGAAAAAAAAGTAACAGATAAATGTCATACATACGAGATTCCTTTGCTTCGCTTTGGGACTCGTACAGACATAGGAAATGCCATAGGAAAAGGACAGAGAGTAGTCGTTGCTCTGACAGATCAAGGTTTTGCTCAATCGATTAAAAAGTTATTTGACTAACCGATGGGGGTGAAACGGTTTGAGCAAAATGCGTGTTTATGAATATGCCAAACAAACGAGTATGAGCAGCAAAGAGGTTCTGACCATCCTAGAAAAGCTTGAAATCAGTGTAAATAACCATATGAGTGTTTTGGACGAGGGAATGATTCAAAAAGTGGAGCAACATGTGAAAAAAGTTAAAAAAGAGAGTGACCCTAAAGAAGTTAGGAAGTCAACATCTCAGGGGGCGAAAACAACGAATAAGACTGATCGATCTAAAAAGAACCCAAAACCAAATGAGGCACAGAAACGTAATCCTAAAAATGAAGGCAATTTTTCAGGTAATCGTGGCGGCAAAAAGAATTTCCGAAAAGGAAATCGTAGACAAGCACCTAAGGTAAAACAAGCACCTGTTCTACCAAAAGAAATTACGGTATCAGGTCCTCTAACAGTTGGCGAATTTGCTAAATTGTTGCGTAAAGAGGCAGCTGAAGTCATTAAGAAATTATTGTTGCAAGGTATTATGGCTACAATTAATCAGGAAATCGATGTGGACACGATGACACTCATCGGTGAGGAGTTCTCAGTAACTGTTCACTATAAAGAAAAAATTGATGAATCTAACTTTGAAGAACAAGAAGAACAAGATGCCGATGATGATTTACAAGAACGTCCACCGGTCGTCACCATCATGGGGCACGTTGACCATGGGAAAACCACCTTGTTAGATAAGATTCGGGCTGCGAATGTAACTGCTGGTGAAGCGGGTGGCATTACACAGCATATCGGTGCTTATCAAGTAACCGTAAATGATAAAAAAATTACTTTCTTAGATACACCGGGCCATGCGGCATTTACGACGATGCGTGCGCGGGGTGCAGAAATTACGGACATTACAATATTGGTAGTAGCTGCTGATGATGGAGTTATGCCGCAAACGATTGAAGCAATTAACCATGCTAAGGCTGCAAATGTTCCGATTATTGTAGCTGTAAATAAAATGGATAAACCCGATGCCAATCCGGATCGTGTTAAACAACAGCTCACAGAATATGGATTAGTATCTGAAGAGTGGGGCGGAGACACTATCTTTGTTGATGTGTCTGCCATTCGTGGTGATGGGATAGAAGATCTGCTTGAGATGATCCTTTTAGTTTCTGAAGTACAGGAGTTAAAAGCAAACCCATCCAAGCGAGCACGTGGTGTTGTCATTGAAGCGGAACTAGATAAAGGAAGAGGCGCTGTTGCAACTGTCCTCGTACAACATGGGACGTTGAAAGTAGGCGATGGTGTTGTAGCAGGAAATTACTTTGGTAAAATTCGTGCAATGGTGAATGATCGTGGTCGTCGAGTGAAGGCAGCTGGACCTGCAACTCCGGTAGAAATTCTAGGGTTGTCTGATGTTCCAAGTGCTGGAGATCCTTTCATCGTATTTGAAGATGAGAAAAAAGGCCGTCTCATTGCCGAAAAACGTTTACTCAAAACGAGAACCGAAGAGTTAGGTGCAAATAGCCGAGTATCTTTAGATGATTTATTTAAGCAAATTCAAGAAGGTGAAATAAAAGACCTTAATATCATCATTAAAGCAGATGTGCATGGTTCTGCAGAAGCACTAAAAGGTTCACTGGAAAAAATCGATGTTGAAGGTGCGCGTGTGAAGATTATTCATACTGGCGTAGGAGCAATTACCGAGTCTGACATCATTTTAGCTTCCGCATCTAATGCGATTGTCATCGGCTTTAACGTACGACCAGAACCAAATGCAAGACAAACGGCTGAACAAGAAGAAGTAGATGTACGTCTACATCGGATTATCTACAAAGTAATTGAAGAAATTGAAGCTGCTATGAAGGGTCTACTCGATCCTGAGTATGAAGAACGAGTAGTAGGTATGGTAGAAGTGCGCCAAACCTTTAAAGTATCTAAAGTGGGAATGATTGCCGGTTGTTATGTAACGGAAGGTAAAGTCGTGCGCGATGGTCATGTTCGACTGATTCGTGAAGGCATTGTTGTCCACGAAGGTAAATTAGACACTTTAAAACGATTCAAAGACGATGCCAAAGAAGTTGCACAAGGATATGAGTGTGGAATTACGCTCGAAGGGTATAATGATATCAAAGAAGGAGATCAAATCGAAGTTTATGTCATTGAAGAAGTGGAGCGTACTTAATCCGTGTATGTGGGTCTCTTGGAAGTAGAGGGAAGAATCTTTGCCTCTACATCCTTAAAAGATAAACGACGTGTGATCTTGAGTGCTCAAACGAAAATTCGCCAGAGGTTTAACCTGGCAGTTGCAGAAGTAGGGCACGAAAATAATCGCCAGATGACGCTACTTGCAGTTGTGGGAGTAGGCAGTAGCAAACAAGTGGTAGAGCAAGAATTATCACGGGCATCAACGCTTTTAGAAACCACAGATGGGTTAGATGTTTTTAATAATGTCATCACTTTTTTATAAGTGAAATTGAGGAGGTGTCGACTGTTGGCGAGTATTCGCGTCAGCCGTGTCGGCGAGCAAATCAAAAAAGAACTGAGTCAATTACTGCAACGTGAGTTAAAGGATCCTCGCATTGGATTTGTCACCGTTACAGCTGTTGAAATGACAGGAGATTTACAAACAGCTAAGGTATTTATCAGTGTTCTGGGCAACCCTGAGCAAAAGCAAGCATCCTTAGAAGGCTTAGAAAAAGCTAAAGGATTCATTCGTTCTGAAGTGGGACGGCGCATCCAACTGCGTCATATTCCTGAATTTGTGTTTGTTCGTGACGAAACATTGGAACATAGTGAACATATTTCTAAGCTTTTACGAAATGTAAATGATTCCAAGAAAGATCCTTCGTGATGGACGCTTTTTTGGAAGCAAACAAGTGGTTAGAACGTGCAGATCATTTATTAGTGATTGCCCACGTATCACCCGATGGGGACGCTATAAGTTCAACGTTAGCGATGGGAGAAATGCTGAAACAACTAGGAAAGTCCTATACATTGGCAAATGAATCTCCCATCCCCTCAAAGTTTTCATTTTTGCCTGGTGTTGATCAAATCCAGCTTGCTGATGAAATTGAAAAAACATTCCAATATGTGATAGCCCTAGATTGTGGTGATCAAAGTAGATTAGGTACAGGAAAAGATCTGCTTTCTGATGACGCTGAGATTTTAAATATTGATCATCATCATACAAATGATCGGTTTGGAGACGTTAATCTAGTCGATCCTCATGCCGCCGCCACCGTACAGATTTTGTATAGATGGATCGTATCTCATCGTTTGGAGTGGACTTCATCTTTATTGATGCAGATTTATACTGGATTATTAACAGATACGGGTGGTTTTCGTTACGCTAATACATCTGCCGAGGTATTGAGACAGGCAGCAGATTTAATCGAGGCAGGTGTACCAGCGCCGCAAATTGCAGATGTTGTTTTGGAGACGGTATCGATTGAACAGTTACAATTACTACAAATTGCATTGCGGACACTCACCACATCTACCGATGGATTGGTCGCTTGGATGACCTTAAAGTTAGCGGATTACGAACATTTATCTACCAAAACAGATGCCTATGATGGAATTGTAAATTATGCGCGTAATATCATGGGTGTAGATGTAGGAATCCTGTATCGTGAAGTAGAAGGAGAAAGTGTGAAAGTAAGTCTTCGCTCACGGGCCATCGTTGATGTAGGTCAAGTAGCACAGGATTTAGGTGGGGGCGGACATGCCCGTGCGGCTGGCGTCACTTTATCCGGCTCCTTGGCTGAGGTTACAAAGCTTGTACTTTCTCGTATAGAAGCAGAATTGGAGTGAAACAAGTGACCATACATGGGATTATCCCAGTTATGAAAGAAAAGGGATATACCTCTCATGATGTGGTGGCTAAACTCCGCCGCATCATGAAACAAAAGAAAATCGGCCATACAGGAACGCTTGATCCAAGTGTGGAAGGGGTTTTACCTATCTGTATGGGACAAGCTACACGGGTAGCAGAATATGTACTTGAACTTCCCAAACGGTATCGAGGGTCAATGGTTATAGGTGTTTCAACAGATACACAAGATCAATCAGGCGTTATTACGGAGACTAAAGCAGTCACACACTTATCACAAGCACAAGTTGATGAAGTATTTACGCAGTTCCATGGTCAGATCGATCAGCTACCTCCCATGTTTTCAGCTGTTAAAGTAAATGGGAAACGTCTGTATGAAATGGCAAGGCAAGGAAAAGAAGTAGAGCGCAAGTCTCGCATCGTACAAATTTACGAATTAACTTGTTTAAAGTTTGAACATAAAGGTGCTACTGCCGAAATTCATTTTGATGTACAATGTTCAAAAGGAACCTATATCCGCACCTTATGTGTAGATATTGGGAAAGCATTAGGGTATCCTGCACATATGAACCATTTGGTGCGTACGGAGAGTGGGCCTTTTCGTATCGATGATTGCTATACATTAGCCGAAATAGAAGCATGGATAGAAAAAGAAGCTTCTCCAAATAAAATGATCCACGGATTAGATACTGTATTAGGTCATTTACCCGCACTTATTCTACCTGATACAGAGGTGGTACGTGTTTTTGATGGTTGTTCAATCGAACTTACGCCAGATCAACCACCTTTTATAGAAAATCAATTGCTCCGTGTTTATTCAGAAGCGGGTCGTTTTTGCGCCTTATATCGTGTGCAAAACCCCAATATGGCTAAGCCTGAAAAAGTGTTTCGGGATGTGGAAAGTTAATGGAAGTTATTCACTTATCGTATCCGTTACAAGATCAGCTTGTAGCAGAAATTCATCCTCCTACTGTGACTGCAATAGGTAATTTTGATGGTGTGCATAAAGGGCATCAAGCCGTTATTGGTGCTGCTAAACAACTAGCAAATGAGATAAATGCTGTTCATGCGGTGATGTCATTTACACCTCATCCACGGTCTGTATTAAAGAAACAAGATGATTTTACCTACTTAACGCCATTACCAGAAAAATTGACACAATTTGAATCTCTTGGGGTGGAGCGGGCATATATCATGAAGTTTGATCCATCTTTAGCACAATTGTCGAAGGAAGATTTTGTCAGATCAGTGCTGATTCCACTTGGATTTAAAGGAATTACGGTTGGGTTTAATTTTACTTTTGGCATCAAGGCTTCGGGAAAACCATCTGATTTAGCTCAATTAGGTGAAGGATATTATACTACTCGTGTGGTGAATCCAGTTCAAAATAATCAATATACTTTTAGTAGCACCCAATTGCGTCTATCGCTTGCCGAAGGTAAAATGGATCATGCGTCACAAATTTTAGGTAGAAATTACCAGATCGCAGGCCGGGTTGTGCAAGGGGATCAACGCGGTCGTCTAATGGGATTTCCTACTGCAAATATTGCATTACAAGAGCCCTATTTGATTCCCCGATACGGTGTGTACATCGTGAAGGTGCATGGGCCTTTTAAAGCGGGGTACCGCTATGGCATTATGAATATCGGCCTGCGTCCTACATTTAATGATCCGATTCCGCGTGAACAACTGGAGGTACATTTATTCGAATTCTCTGGTGATCTCTACGGACAAGAGCTTCGTGTCCAATTTTTACACTTTTTACGAGCTGAATTAAAGTTCGATTCCGTACATGCACTAAAACAACAAATTCATTCTGATCAAAAGGAAGCAATGGACTGGCTTTTGATTCATGAGAATTGATTGTACTCATCTATTTATCTGTGTTATACTTGTTCGGTGATGGATTATTAGCATACAACTTTAACTTGGATGGTCGTTCGCCTCAACGGTATCTAGGTTAGAGGGGTTAACGAAATATGGAGGTATTTAAAATGGCTTTAACAGTAGAACGTAAAAAAGGAATTATCGAAGAGTTTAAAACACATGAAGGGGATACTGGATCTCCAGAAGTGCAAATTGCAATTTTGACCTACCGCATCAATGAATTAAATGGTCACTTCAAGGAGCACAAGAAAGATCATCATTCCCGTCGTGGTCTATTAAAAATGGTAGGACAACGTCGTAATCAGTTGAACTACTTAAAGAAAAAAGACATAACACGTTACCGTAAACTGATTGAAAAACTTGGATTACGTCGATAGTTGGTAAAAAGTGGGGCTTTTAGCCCTGCTTTTTTTAAATCATGAGCGATTAAAGACCAGATTTAAGGAGTGAGAATAGGATCCACTCTTTTAAAATCTGGTGAGAAGGAACATACTGTACATATGAAGAAGTATGAAATGTTAAGTGTGTTTGAGAGGAGGAAACACGAGTATGTTGGATGCTAAAATATTTGAGACTGAACTTGCAGGTCGAAGTTTTAGTTTGGAAATTGGAAAGTTTGCAGGGCAAGCAAATGGCTCTGTTATGGTACGATACGGTGACAGTGCAGTATTAGCTGTAGTAGTAGCCTCCAAAGAACCGAAGGACTTAAATTTTTTTCCACTAACTGTAAACTATGAAGAGCGTCTTTATGCGGTAGGGAAAATTCCTGGAGGATTTATTAAACGAGAAGGTCGTCCGAGTGAAAAAGCGATATTAGCTAGTCGCCTCATTGATCGCCCGATACGTCCACTATTTGCAGATGGATATCGGAATGAGGTACAAGTGATGACTACTGTAATGTCAGTAGATCAAGATTGCTCAACTGAGATCGCTGCAATGATTGGTGCGTCTGCTGCTTTGTCTATCTCTAATATTCCCTTTTATGGACCGATAGCAGGTGTCGTGATTGGGCGTGTAAATGGAGAACTGATTGCAAATCCTACTGTGAAGCAGATGGAAGAATCTGATTTACATCTCGTAATTGCCGGAACGAAAGATGGCATTAATATGGTGGAATCAGGTTCAAATGAAATATCTGAGGAGACGATTTTGGAAGCGATTTTGTTTGGACATGAAATAATTAAAGAAATGGTCAACTTCCAAGAACGTGTTGTTGCTGAAGTAGGACAGGAAAAAATGGAGCCCGTATTACATACTGTCGATGACGGAGTTAACGAGCGTACTCGAGCTTTAGCAACAACACCTATGATTGAAGCCGTTCAAGTTGTAGAAAAGCACGCGCGTCAAGATGCCATTGAGCAAGTTAAGGTAAACGTAGTCGAACAACTTCAGAGTGAGCTCACAGAAGAAGAGTTTCTGGAAAAAGAAGCAGATATCCTCGAGATTTTGGACAATGTGGTGAAAGAGGAAGTTAGGAGACTCATACTGGAAGAAGGAAAAAGACCAGACGGTCGCCATACCGAAGAAATTCGTCCTCTTTTCAGTGAGGTTGACATCTTACCACGAACGCATGGTTCAGGTTTATTTAAACGTGGACAGACGCAAGTCCTCAGTATTTGTACATTGGGCGCACTAGGCGATGTCCAGATATTAGATGGCTTAGATCTAGAAGAATCAAAACGTTTTATGCATCACTATAATTTCCCACCGTTTTCGGTTGGTGAGGCACGCCCACTTCGTGCACCAGGCAGAAGAGAGATTGGGCATGGTGCACTAGGAGAACGAGCGCTTGAGCCGATTATTCCGTCAGAAGAAGTTTTTCCTTACACCATTCGATTGGTTTCTGAAGTATTGGAGTCTAATGGTTCATCTTCACAAGCGAGTATTTGTGCTTCTACATTAGCATTAATGCAGGCTGGCGTACCGATCAAAGCTCCAGTAGCAGGAATTGCGATGGGACTGGTGAAAGAGGCTGATCAAGTAGCTGTTCTGACTGATATTCAAGGTATGGAAGACCACTTAGGTGATATGGATTTTAAAGTGGCGGGTACACGTGCTGGCATAACGGCCTTACAGATGGATATAAAAATTGCTGGCATTGATCGTACGATTTTAGAACGTGCGCTAGAGCAAGCAAAGATTGCACGTTTAGCCTTACTTGATAATATGG
Source organism: Polycladospora coralii (assembly GCF_014773435.2). Taxonomy (GTDB): domain Bacteria; phylum Bacillota; class Bacilli; order Thermoactinomycetales; family Thermoactinomycetaceae; genus Polycladospora; species Polycladospora coralii. Next base: position 14,119 of record NZ_JACXAG020000004.1, read on the forward strand.
AACAAGCAATCGTTGAACCTAGACAGAAGTTGTCACCTTACGCACCTAAAATTACGACTATGCGAATCCATCCTGATAAGATCCGTGATGTGATTGGACCAAGTGGTCGTGTCATTAATAAGATCATTGAAGATACCGGTGTCAAAATTGATATTGAACAAGATGGACGTATCTTTATTGCCTCCCCAGATCAGGAGCAAAATGAGAAGGCGAAGAAGATCATTGAAGACTTAGTTCGTGAAGTAGAAGTAGGTGCTACTTACTTAGGGACAGTGAAGCGTGTTGAAAAATTTGGCGCGTTTGTCGAAATTTTCGCGGGCAAAGAAGGGCTTGTACATATTTCACAACTCGATTTAAATCGTGTTGCGAAGGTACAAGATGTCGTAAATGTCGGGGATAGCATTATGGTAAAAGTGACCGAAATTGATGATCAAGGTAGAGTCAATCTATCCCGAAAAGAAATCTTAAAAGAACAACAAGCACTTGAAAAGAAAGAAACGAAATAAGCAAAGCAAAAGAGTCAGAGGGATCTGCCTCTTTTTTTGTGTTTCTAGCATAGTGAATCGGACACACGCATAGGGTGAAATATGGAGGTGAACAAGCCATGCGTTTTCCCATTCGCGTTGCTAGCTTTTTTTTAAGCGTACTGATTGTGGTATTACTTACAAACTTAGAGCCGATTACAGCCTATGTAGATGCCGTTAAAGAGGATCAAGCCGTTGCTGTTTTTCAAAGTACAAGTCAAATCGACCCGCTTTACGATGAGGTGAAACAAAAAGCAAGCGAAAAAGAAAGAAAACCGATAGATGCACGTGTAGATTCTGTATGGAAACTAATCCCTGGATTAGACGGGAGAGAAGTAAATATAGCAAAAACGGTAGCAAAAACAAAAATGAAACAGACCAAAGAGATTCAATGGGTGTATGAAGAAATATCGCCAGAGGTCAATCTGGAAGATATTAAAGGACAACCCATTTATCGAGGAAATGCAGACAAAAAAGCGGTATCCATTATGGTGAATGTGGCATGGGGAACACAATACCTACCAGAGATGATTAAAATCTTTGATGAAGAAAATATAAAAGTGACGTTCTTTTTAGATGGTTCATGGCTAAAGAAGCATCCTCAAGAAGCGAAAATGTTAATCGAGAACGGACATGAAATCGGTAACCACGCCTATTCCCACCCAATGATGAGTCGCTTGAGTCAACAAGAGATGCAGAACCAAATACAAAAGACTGAAGATTTAATCTATGATACATTAGGTGTACATAGTAAATGGTTTGCTCCACCAGCAGGAGATTTCAATCAACATGTGGTAAAACAAGCAGAGCAAAGCAATATGAAGTTGGTACTGTGGACTTTAGATACGGTTGATTGGAAAGCAACAATCACGCCTGAAATGATGATAACCAAAATAGATAGCAAGGTCGAAGCAGGAAGCTTAATTCTGACGCATCCGACTGATCGGACTGTACAGGCCCTGCCCCACCTTATTCAAAAAATAAAGACGAAAAATTTAAAAATTATACCAGTGAAGGAGTTGCTTTCTTCCAAATCTATCAAGAGCATTGAGGGAAATCCATAGATTTGATATAGTAGTGATATTGTTTCTCAAGACCGGCTTTTTAGAGGAGGATCACGGTGATCGTAAAAGATACATTAACAAACGGAGTACGCGTTATAGCTGAAAAAATTCCACATGTAAGATCTATTGCACTCGGGATTTGGATTGGAACAGGATCGGAAAACGAGGATGAAGGCAATAATGGGATTTCACATTTTATGGAACATATGATGTTTAAAGGAACAAAAACCAAGACTGCTCGTCAAATTGCAGAAACGTTTGATGAAATTGGTGGCCAAGTAAATGCTTTTACTGCAAAAGAGATGACTTGCTACTATGCTAAAGTGATTGATGAACATTTTGGAACGGCCTTAGATACATTAGCTGAGATGTTTTTTGAATCTACTTTTGCGGAAGAAGAATTGGAAAAAGAAAAAAAGGTCGTCATTGAAGAGATTAAGATGGTCGAAGACACACCTGACGACTTAGTGCATGATCTACTTTCTACAGTAGCACTACAAAATCATTCTTTGGGTTATACCATTTTAGGTTCGACTGAGAATGTAAAAGGATTTACGCGTGAAGACTTGATTCAGTACCAAGCTGACCATTATACACCAGATAATATCGTGATTTCGATCGCTGGAAACTTACCAGCAGATTATCTACAGCAAATTGCGCGTTGGTTCGGTTCCTTTCAAGGAAAACAAAAAGCAAAAACAAAACAAAAACCTATTTTCATAGCGGATTCTTTGTCAAAAGCGAAGTCAACAGAACAATCCCATATCTGCATGGGAATGCCAGGATTAGCCGTGCAGGATGATCGTATATATACGATGACACTACTAAATAACATACTAGGTGGCAATATGAGTTCGCGCTTGTTTCAAGAAATTCGGGAGGAGAGAGGGCTTGCTTATTCCGTATTTTCCTATCATATTGCGCATCGGATAACCGGTGTTTTTGCGATTTATGCGGGTACAGCCAACGGTCAAGAGGATGAAGTGATCGGCCATATTCATGAAACACTCGATAAAGTGATTCGTGATGGGCTTACTTCATTTGAGTTAAAAAAAGCGCGAGAACAATTAAAAGGAAGTATGATGCTCGGCTTAGAGGGAACAAATAATCGTATGAGCCGTATGGGACGAAATGAACTATTGCTTGGTAAACACAAGACATTAGATGAAACTTTAGATTTGGTCAACCGTGTGACGATTGATGAAATGAATCAACTTGCGAAGGAACTATTTTCGAGTTCACGTGCGCTCGCACTCATTTCGGCAAACGGAAAGATTCCAGCCAGTTTTAGAAGGAACTAAGTGAATTAATGTCCAAATTAGTGTCATACCTATTTCTCGAAAGTAAATATGGGTAGATAATCGGGCAGAAGGATGAGGTGGTTTCGTGGGAGATCGGGTACAAACCCTTCACTTAGAACAAGAACTTGAGAAGGTTCGCATTGAGCTACATCAATATGTAGATGGTCACTCTGCCTTACTATCAGATCCAGATTTGCTTCCGCTTTCTCGTAAATTAGATAAGCTAATTTACGAAGTTCAACAAGCAAAATATAGATTGACGACATGACAAAAGAGAAGTGCTTTCAAAAAATGAAGCACTTCTCTTTTTCATGAAAAAGATGATCAAGCATATAATGACAGTAGTATTGATGAAACCAAATACATGATGTGAATCAATCCACTTGTTAACAGGAGATAGGGATCAATTAGAGAAGGTGAGAAAATGAGATGGAGCGAGCTGGTAGATAAAGAATGTATTGATCTGGTCAATGGTGAAAAAATGGGGAAGCTGGACCAAGCGGATTTAAGCTTTCACGACAAGACAGGAAAAATAGAAACGATTTGGATTCCGCAGAGTCAAGGATGGTTAAAAAAGAATAACCATCAAACCGAATTATCTTGGAAAATGATCAAAAAAATTGGACCGGAAACGATCATTATTGATTCCTCCAAACGAAAATAAGAAGACTGATCCACTTGCCAATCGGCAAGTTTTTTCATACAAGGAGGCAGTTTTTTATGTGGGCTGAGGTACATTTCAAGTCGGATTGACATAAGATACCATCAAGATGAATGCATGGGAAATGATTTAGAAACGAACGATCCGAGGGGAGATTAGATCATATGCTAAATGAAAAGCAAGTTGTATTCCTCGGTGGAGATGCGAGGCAATTAGAAGTCATTAAAAGCTTTATTCAGCTCGGCGCGCATGTCACACTTATTGGGTTTGACAATTTACAAACACCCTTCAGTGGTGCGTCACAAAAAGACTTAACTGTAGAAGTGCTAGCTAAAGCAGATATTTTGATTTTGCCAATTGTAGGTACGGACGAAAAAGGACTTATTAATAGTGTTTTTACTTCTAAGACCCTTTTATTACTAGATGAGCATATCTCGAGTCTACCAAACCATTGCATTGTCTTTGCGGGAATCGCGCGTTCTTACTTAAAAGAATTGTGTCTCAGACACGATGTCGCATTAATGGAATTGATGGAGCGAGATGACGTAGCGATTTATAACTCGATTCCGACTGTTGAAGGTGCACTGATGATGGCGATCCAAAACACGGATTTTACCATCCATGGTTCGGTTTGTGCTGTACTCGGTCTAGGACGGGTAGGGCTTTCATTGGCGCGTACTTTAGATGCGATTGGCGCAAACGTAACAGTCGGTGTACGCAGTTCAGCCGACTATGCTAGGGTATTTGAGATGGGACTCACCCCGTTTTATACAGAAGCCTTAAAGGAGCATCTTCAACATGCCAATTTGATCTTTAACACGATCCCAACAAAAATATTAGATGCTTCCGTTTTAGCACAAGTACCACAAGATGTTGTCATTATTGACTTAGCATCTAAACCTGGTGGAGTCGATTATACTTATACTGAAAAAAGAGGGATGAAGGCGATACTTGCTCCCAGCTTACCAGGAATTGTTGCCCCTAAAACAGCCGGGAAAATATTAGCCCGTATTATTACGCAACTGATGACAGAAGAACTCGCTAAGGAGGGGAATATGTAATGAATTTTGAGGGGTTCACCATTGGTTTTGGTATGACGGGTTCGCATTGTACACATGATGAAGTGCTACCGCAAATGAAACGTTTAGTTAACTTAGGTGCACGTGTCATTCCTATCATTTCACATACGGTTGCGACTGTAGATAGTCGCTTTGGTACGGCGGAAGATTGGTTTGAGCAGATTTCAGATATTACAGGGGAAAAAGTGCTAACTACGATACCAGAAACAGAACCACTAGGACCGTCCAAACTGCTCGATTGTTATGTTATTGCACCGCTCACCGGTAATTCACTGGCTCGGCTCGCCAATGCACTGACAGATGGCCCTATCTTAATGGCAGCGAAGGCCCAGATGCGGACACATCGACCCGTTGTCTTAGCCATCTCTACGAATGATGCTTTAGGATTTAATAGTGCCAATCTTGCTACTTTATTAATGGCTAAAGATATTTATTTTGTTCCATTTGGGCAAGACGCGCCAGAAAAGAAGCCTAAATCAATGGTTGCGAGGATGGAGCTTATCCCAGAAACATGTATGATGGCAATAGAAAATCGACAAATTCAACCATTAATAGTTGAAAAATACCGTGACTTGACATCATAATGAGAGTAGATCTTTCTGAGATTAAATAAGAAATGTACCGTCCCTCTTGGTAAAGTAGTATCGACCAGATAGATCTAAATAGATTCAAGAGGGACAGATCAAATAGCAAAAGTGTATGGAAGGAGATCATATATAATGGATGTCGGTTATCGTGTAGCGGTGGTAGGTGCGACAGGAGCAGTCGGTCAGCAAATGCTTAAATTCTTGGAGGAACGTGAATTTCCTGTGCGCGAAATCATTCCCCTATCTTCAGCACGTTCTGCTGGAAATCAGATTACTTTTATGGGGAAACAAGTCGAAATTCAAGAAGCAAAACCAGAATCATTTACAGGAGTGGATATTGCTTTATTTAGTGCAGGTGGAAATATTAGTAAGCAATTAGCACCAGAAGCAGTGAAACGGGGTGCGGTTGTGATCGATAATACGAGTGCCTACCGTATGGATACGAATGTTCCACTCGTTGTACCTGAAGTAAATCCAGATGCCATTCGTAGACATAATGGGATCATTGCGAATCCGAACTGCTCTACGATTCAAATGGTGGCAGCTTTAAAACCGCTCGTCGACAAATACGGTCTTGAACGCATTATTGTTTCTACCTATCAAGCCGTTTCTGGTGCTGGGATGGAAGCCATGCAAGAACTGGAAGCACAATCTGAGGCTTGGGTTCGCGGTGATGACGTGCAAGCGCAATACCTACCTGTTGGTAAAGCGGAAAAGCATTATCAGATGGCTTTCAATGTAATACCTCAAGTCGATATGGGGCAAGAAAATAACTTCACTTTTGAAGAAATGAAGATGATTCAAGAAACGAAGAAAATCTTAGAAGACGAGTCTATCCGAGTGGCGGCAACTTGTGTGCGTGTGCCAGTAATGCGTGGTCATAGTGAATCGGTATATGTGGAATTGAAAAGTGATTATGATTTAGCAGAGGTTCGTAGCTTATTGCAGCAAACTGATGGTATCATTGTACAAGATAATATTATAGAGCAAGAGTATCCGATGCCGCTTGATGCTACCGATCGGACAGAAGTGTTTGTAGGGCGCTTGCGTCGTGATTTAGACTATCCACGCGGATTACATCTATGGGTGGTATCAGACAACTTATTAAAAGGTGCGGCAACGAACTCCATTCAAATAGCTGAAACATTAGTTTCACAAGGTTTATAGAGAAGGGATTATATATGAAAATAAGAGTACAAAAATTTGGTGGGACTTCAGTAGCAACACCAGAGCTTAGAGCGCGTGTTGTCCATCATATTCGTAAAGCATTGGCTGAAGATTATCAAGTGGTAGTTGTTGTATCAGCGATGGGGAGAAAAGGTGAACCGTACGCTACAGACACACTCCTAGGTTTGTCAGAAGCGTATAGCCAAAGTTTAGGGAGCAGAGAAAAAGATCTCCTGATGAGTTGCGGTGAAATTATTTCAGCAACGACTTTGTCCAGTATTCTCTCCCATCATGAAATAAAAAATACGGTTCTAACTGGTGGACAAGCGGGAATTATAACCAATAACCAGCATGCTAATGCGCAAATCATTACGATTAATCCGAAACGCGTACAAACAGAACTAGAGCATGGGCGTGTGGTGATTGTCACCGGATTCCAAGGGCAAACGACAGATGGAGAAGTGACTACCTTAGGTAGGGGTGGGAGTGATACTTCTGCTACAGCTCTTGGTGTAGCCTTAAATGCTGATTGCGTAGATATCTTTACGGATGTCGAAGGGATTATGACGGCTGATCCGCGTATTGTAGAAGATGCGGCTCCACTTGCTACCGTCACCTACACGGAGATGTGTAATCTAGCTTTCCAAGGAGCAAAAGTGATTCACCCACGAGCGGTAGAAATTGCCATGCAAACCAATGTTCCAATCCGCGTCAGATCTACGCTTTCGGATGACCTAGGGACGCTCGTAACCAATATGGGTGAAACCGATCGGTTGGCAGGAGAGGTAAAAGATTTACCCATTATCGGGATTACACAGATGCCAAATGTGACACAAATCAAAATACCAGTAAGACAAGGACATTTTGACTCACAGCTACTGGTATTTAAAGCGATGGCAGAACACGGGATCAGTGTCGATTTTATTAATGTCAATCCGAGTGAGATTGCATATACTGTGAATGACCATGCGGGAGAACAGGCCAAACAAATTTTACTAGATTTAAATCTTGAACCAGAGCTTTTGCCTAATTGTGCTAAAGTGTCCACAGTAGGTGCGGGCATTGCTGGTGTGCCAGGTGTCATGGCTAAAATCACAGAAGCGCTAACAGAAGAAGATATACAGCTTTTACAATCAGCAGACTCACATACTACGATTTGGGTACTCGTGAAAGGTGAAGACATGATTAAAGCTGTACGTGCTTTACATCAAAAGTTTGATTTGCATCAATTAAGCTATCATATATAGAATTAGGAGGATTAGACATGCAGTTTGGACGTTTAGCTACCGCATTATATACACCATTTACAAAGTCACTAGATATTGATTGGAACAGCTTAGAACGAACGATCGAGCATCTTATCCAAACTGGAACAGATACCATTGTTGTATCAGGGACAACAGCTGAATCACCAACGCTTTCTCTAGAAGAAAAGCTAAAGTTATTTCAATTCGTCGTCAAACAAGCACAAGATCGTGTGCAAGTGATTGCCGGCACAGGAAGTAATGATACCGCACAGACGATTGAAGTAACCAAGTTAGCAGCTGAAACAAGTGTAGATGGTATCATGCTCGTAACGCCCTATTACAATAAGCCATCTCAAGCTGCACTTTATCAACACTTTAAAAGTATTGCAACGCATACCACGCTACCGATTATGATTTATAATGTGCCCGGGCGAACAGCTGTAAATATGACGGCTACTACGATGGTTCAAATTGCACAGATTGAAAACGTCGTTGCGATCAAAGAAGCGAGTGGTGATATTGAGCAAATCACCCAACTCATTAAAGAACTTCCATCTTCTGTAGTGGTTTACTCAGGTGATGATGCTGTAACCTTACCGATCTTATCACTAGGTGGTGTAGGAGTCGTCAGTGTAGCCAGTCATTTGGTTGGAAGTGAAATTAAAGAGATGATTGATGCTTTTATAACAGGAGACGTAAATAAAGCGAAGACCATTAACCAAAAACTATTCCCTGTTTTTACCGGTTTATTTATGACATCAAGCCCTGTTCCACTGAAATATGCCATGTCAGAGCAGGGTTTTTGTGAACCCTATGTTCGCCCACCATTAGTGGAAATGTCAGAATCAGAAAAGAAAAGTGCAACTGAGTGGTTAGGAACCTTAGTGTAAAGAAAATGCCGATCTGATCAGAGATCGGCATTTTTGTATACATGATGTCGCTTTGTATCATATTAAGGTTATGATGGCATTTAGGATGCGAATGTAATATTTGGTTGCAATGCAAAATGAGATTGGTATATAATGTGTTCAAGAGATTTGTGCGGTTTAGGGTGAAACAATGAAATAATGGAGGTAAAGTACTTGTTAAAAGACCAACGAGACAAATTACAAATTTTTGCTCTCGGTGGGTTGGATGAAATCGGCAAGAATATGTATGTCGTACAATATGGAAACGATATTGTCGTAATTGATTCGGGTTTAATGTTTCCAGAAGTTGACATGCTAGGGATTGATATTGTCATTCCCGACGTTTCTTATTTAGTAGAGCATCAGAGTAAAGTGCGTGGCATTATCATTACACATGGTCATGAAGATCATATTGGTGCGTTACCTTATATCTTAAGACGAATTAACGTTCCGATTTATGCAACTCAGTTGACGATGGGACTTGTTGAACACAAGCTAAGAGAAGCGCACATCCTCAATGACGTTAAGCGAACTGTGATTCATAAGCGATCTCAGATTACGCTAGGCGCATTAAAGGCGACTTTTTTCCGAACCAATCATAGTATTCCGGATGCAGTAGGTGTTTGTATTGATACACCAGAAGGCGCTGTCGTACATACGGGTGATTTCAAATTTGATATGACCCCAGTGAACGAAGAAACTGCTGATATGCATCGGATGGCGGAAATTGGTAGAAAAGGTGTGTTATGCCTCTTATCTGATTCAACGAATGCTGAAAGACCCGGTTTTACAGGCTCAGAAAAATCTGTAGGTGAGTCACTCATTGAAGTGTTCCGTCAATCCAAACAGCGCGTGATTGTGGCGACTTTTGCCTCAAATATTCATCGTGTACAGCAAGTGGTAGATGCCAGTGTACGGTATGGACGCAAGTTAGCTGTTGTGGGACGTAGCATGATCAATGTCGTGAATATCGCTTCTGAATTAGGTTACTTAAAAGTGCCGGATGATTTGATCATTGAATTAGATGATATTAATCGTTTGCCTGCACATAAAGTAGCAATCATTTCTACCGGTAGTCAAGGGGAGCCGATGTCAGCACTGACACGAATGGCGAATGCTTCACACCGCAAGGTTGAGATATTGCCAGGTGATACGGTTGTGATTGCAGCAACCCCGATTCCAGGAAATGAAAAAGCCATCGGTCGGACGGTCGATCAACTGTTTCGTATTGGAGCAAACGTTGTATACAGTGCCAATGCCCATGTCCACGTTTCTGGACATGGTTCACAAGAAGATTTAAAACTGATGCTAAACTTAATGAAACCTAAATATTTTATGCCGATACATGGTGAGTATCGTATGTTACGTGCTCACGCCCAACTTGCCGAATCAGTAGGTGTCCGCCCAGAAAACATCTTTATCTGTGATAATGGTGATACTGTGGAAATTTTTGGTGGAAGAGCCAGATACGGACCTAAGCATTACACAGGGAAAGTGCTTATTGACGGTTTAGGTGTTGGAGATGTAGGAAATATTGTTTTAAGAGACCGCAAACTCCTCTCGCAAGATGGAATTTTAGTTGTTGTTGTCACCCTAAGTAAAGCTAACGGAACCATCCTTTCCGGCCCAGACATTATATCTCGAGGGTTTGTCTATGTCAGAGAGTCAGAGAAATTACTTGAAGATGCAAATAAAGTTGTCAGCCTGACAATGGAAAAATGCATGAAAGATCAAGTAAATGAATGGGCTTCATACAAAACAAATATTCGTGATGCATTAAGCAAATTTTTATTTGAAAAAACACGTCGACGTCCTATGATATTACCAATTATCATGGAAGTATAACCGAGAGCTACAACCTCATCACTTGGGGTTGTAGCTTTTGCGTATATAGATAGAGAAGCTAGTCTTCAATCTTTCAGAATGATAACATTTGACAAAATAATAGATGTAGATTACGATCAGTTTCATAATCACGAGATTTGAAAGGAGCACCCATGCGCTTACATCTCCACTTCCGACTCGAGTCACCACTGGTATTGCCACTCAATTATCAACAAGTTATCCAAGGATTCATCTATCATCAAATTCAAGATCGGACCTATGCACAGTTCCTACATAACAAAGGCTATACCTATGAAAATCGACAATTTCGCTTATTTACATTTAGCCGTTTACTTGGGCAAGCTACTGTTCAATTACATACCAAAACGATTACCTTTAAAAATGAAGTTCATCTACAGATCAGCTCTTGCTTACCTAAGTTTGTCCAAGAACTAGGGCAAAGTTTTCTCTTACAATCGTCCGTACAACTAAACGGACATCCACTTATAATAGAAGAAATGCGCTACCAGACACAGACTGTCACGGAATCACCATGTACCATCGAAATGCTTTCCCCTATCACGGTGCATCGGACCGATAAAGCCAGCGATGGACGAAAGGTGACCAAATATTTTTCACCTCGTGATCCTGCCTTTGAACCGCTCATCAATGAAAACCTATCCAATAAATACGCTGCTTACTATGGTAAACAGATGCCAAGTACGATTCATATCAAACCCCTCCAACTTGGAAAGCGCGATAAAGTGATTACGCGCTTTAAAGGCTTTATCATTGAAGGATGGAATGGTACCTACCAGCTGCAAGGTGATCCCGAAATACTAACCTTTGCCAGTGCAGTTGGACTAGGTGCACGAAATTCACAAGGATTTGGACTACCAGAAGTAAGAAATTGAGCTGTCGTCGATCTCCAATAGCGTAGTAAACCCCGGAGATCGAACCTCCCTGTCTACCTGCCTTCTGGAAAAATACCTCGGAATAAGATAGACGATTCATTTACTTTGCTCTATACTGAAAAAGAGGCGCTTTTCAGCACCTTTTGGGGTTTAGATCGTACCTATAAGGATTTGAAACTGGACATAATCCCTTGTGATCTTGAATCCTTTTGTAAGTTTAGATCGTACCTATAAGGATTTGAAACACTTCACGGTAACGCTCAATCTTTTTCGTTAAGTTCGGTTTAGATCGTACCTATAATGATTTGAAACCCAATTTGATTAATCTGCTCTTGCATGAATTGGCGTAGTTTTGATCGTACCTATAAGGATTTGAAACGCTTGTTGGGCTTCCTCATACTGTTGGAGGATCATTGGTCTTGATCGTACCTATAAGGATTTGAAACACTTGTTGCTGTATATTGCAAAAATAAAAGTGCACAGTTCAGCAACCGAAAAGTGCACATCTATTTTCATAAAATTTCGTAGTAAAACGCCTTGCCAAACGCAAAGGAGAGAATCTATGCCCATTGAATATGAAGCTAAAGTTATTGAAATAAACCCACAAGAGATGGAGAAAAAAATTCTTGCGTGTGGAGGCGAAAAGTTAAAAGCGGCAAAGATGAGGCGGTATGTTTACGATTTGGAATCAAATAACCAAACTCGGAAATGGTTGCGACTTCGGGATACAGGAACAGAAGTGACACTCACGGTTAAAGAGATTAGACACGATGGAATTGATGGAACAGAGGAAAACGAAATCATGGTTCCCAGCTTTGAGGACACACATCAAATCCTGTTGAAAATGAATCATACGCCTAAAGGCTATCAGGAGAATTATCGTACCAGCTTTGTACTGGAAAATGCCCGCTTAGAAATTGATCACTGGCCCCAAATCCCACCATACTTAGAAATTGAAGCGGATAGCCGTGAGCTGGTGATTAAAACTGCATCGAAACTCGGATTTACTGAGGAAAATTTGACAGGAGAAAACACGACAAAGATTTATGCGCACTATGGTATAGATATTCATAGTATTACAAATTTAAAATTTGAGGAATAAGTGGGTATTTGCCGGGTGGATTACAGTCTGCACATAGCATCTGTTTGGAGTAGATGGATTGTAAAGTGGTAAGCGATCAAAAGCACCGATGAAGCTAAAATGTATGGCTGCTTCGGTGCTTTGTTATGTATATAATCAATCGCTTGGGGGATCACCGTGAAAGTTGAACATCATAGTGCCTCCTTTAAATTCATTTAATTCTAATTCTAATCCATTTTCAAAGATTTTGTCAATAATAGCATAGTATTTTGCCAGCTCTCCGATAGATCGATAGCAGAAGGCCAGCTTAATCCGAATCTTGGGTAGCTGTTGCTCGGGGTACAACTTTTCTTCATATTCCCAAACTCGCTCATAGTAGGGAATGGCTTCACTCCACTTCTGTTGACGAAGATAGTAATCTCCTAATAAGATGAGTGCTTCCATGTGTCTGAAGGGCTCATCAGTCTCTCTGCTAATATGTTCAGCTTTTATCAACATCGATTGAGATAAATCCCACCTCCCAATTTCCGTATATAATTCGCCAAGCCTCATATAGGATGTCGCGAGTAAGTGACGAGATTTAATTTGAGCTTCAAGATCTAGTGCAAATTGATAATAGTCTTCGGCATAGACAAAATCCTTTAATTCTTTACAGATTGCGCCTAGAAGCGTATAGATTTCTAAGAGTTGTTCAGGGCAATTACTTGCACGTGCTATTTCCATCGCTTCTAGGGCTAAAATTCTTCCCTCTTCGTAAGCTTTCTTTTTGTAAAGTAACAAGATATGGAGGGCAAATACTTGTAGTTTGGTTTCTACATGATGAATATTACCGATTTCTTCCTGTAGTTGCTGAACAATTTGAATGGCTCTGTTGTCTAAGCCGAGCTTTTCTAAGTAGATGACATGACTAATCTCTAAGATATAATGAATTCCTTGTCGCTCTCCAGATGGAATGTACTTTGCTAAGCCTCGTTCGACGTAGTCTACAGCTTTTGTTAAATTTTTTTCCTTAAAATAGGCGTGTCTCCCTAGATGGAGGTAGCAGAGCGGGATGAGGTTTGTATTAAATAGCTCTGGATGACGTTCAATTTGTTGCAAGCAAACTTGAAAGCCTTTTTGTGCATTACCTTGATTACCAAGAAAAAAGTCACATTTGGCCTGAACATATAGTCTCGCCACTGCTAATGGTTGATGGGATTCAAACGATAAAGTTGAGAGTTGTTCATAAGCATGTTCTGGGCTTTGAAGATGAATCAATCGCTCAATATGACGCAATTTTTGCATCATACGCGGAAAATATTTTTCCTTGTCCTCAATTTCTTTTAAAGCTTCAACTAAGGTCGTGTCAAGTAAATGACAATAAAGTTCGATCTTCTCAACTGTCACACATGACTTACCATTGTCGATATTGGATAGCGTAGCAGCTGAAATTTCTCCTGTCTGTGCTAAGTTTTCGATTGATAAACCCATCTGTTTACGACGTCGTTGGAGATGGTTTCCTACCTGACGTACCTGTTTGGGTGAAAGATGGGGTGAATGAATTACCTCATGGGCTGTCATCTCGATTTCTCCTTTCTGTAAAATGAGTTTAAAGATTTAAGATTAGAACAGCAAATAATTTGAATTTAAAAAACTAGCAAAAAATACTGACTATAACTACAATGAAATTACTGATCCAGTTCAAGACTCATTGTAGACAGTATAGCACAATGATTAGATTTTTTAGAACAAATATTTCATATAATCAATTTTAATAGTGTTTATTATCAAAAATGAGGTGATGTACTGCCTCGTCTGCAATTAGCGTGGCCAAAATTTGAAAAAACAGGTTTGATCGATAGGGAGTTTTGGGAGCCCCATTAGGTTTTGGTGAAGCGGTCTTATGGACGAAAATCCTTGGAGAGCAAAATGCATGACGTATCAAATGAAATAAATCATGTAAAACATTACTTTTGAAACCATTTATGATCTTGGGGAGGGCTAATTGATGTGCAAATCATTTGATGAGCGTGATCTTACTCAGTTTAAAAAAAAGCTCGGTCAAGTTCCAATTTCTTGCTGTAAGCCGAAAATAGTGGTCACTTTGAGCTGTGAAAATGGTCAGATTACGATTCCACTCATGGGGGTCACGATTCTTAGAAAACCAGAGAGTGGTGTGATTGTCCATGGCTACTCATTTGATATGTTTGCGATCCCGGAGCCAAAAAAAGAATGAAAAAATCCTTAAATGGAGTGACTCCAATGAAAATAAAGATATGGTTTGACGCATATGAACGTAAATTAATGGTTTGTCATCTTGAAACAGGAATGTGTAAAGAGATTGTAAAACCGGGTCAAATGAAAACATTCCTAAAAGTTCATGCACTCACCCTAGATGACTGTCAATATCCAGTAGAAGCTATGGATCACATGGGTTTATTCAAGAAGAATACGACCTTCCAGTTACTCAAAGAAATATTCACAAGTAATAAAAGGAGCGATTAAAAAAATGCTAGATATTCGTCCAGAGGTGTTATACCAAATGTACGTGGTAGAGGATAAGAGTATACGAGCATGTGCCAATAAGCTGTATTGCCAGCCGAGTACGGTGAGGAGACATCTGGTATTGTATCAGATTCCAATCCAAAGAAAAAATCGTGGTAGAATCAAAGTAGAAGAGCGATTGAAAGAAGAGCTCAGCATGGATGATGTTGATCTAAAAGAGCATCTGATTCATCTTCGTTTTTTTCAAATGCTCAGTTTTAGCCAATTGGGAAAGGTATTTAACTGCTCAGCGAGTTCTGCTCAAATGGTGTACAAGCGTTATGGTATTGAGACAAAGAGACCCTACAACCGTAAATTAACAGAAGATTACTTGTACGATTTATATGTGAAACAAGGTAAAACAATCTTAGCGTGTGCAGATATCTTAGCATGTTCACATACGTTAATCCGTTACTATCTCTTGAAATACAAAATCCCCTTACGTACCGCGGGTGCCCAAAGAATTGAAACGCATATTAAGAGTCGACTGGGGATGACGGATCAGCAAGTCCAAAAATATCTAACTGAGTTATCGCAAAAACATAGACTTGATGATCTGGTTGAAAAATTAGAATATAGCAAAGGTAGTATTCGGCTCATGTATAAACGATTAGGCATAAAACGTAGTTGGAGGTGAATGTTGATGGGGAAATATGAAAATGAAAAAATCGCGAATTTAGGTAATAGGATTCGTCGACCTGCAGTAGCGTAGTAAACCCCGGGGATCGACGACACATTAGTTGCCTGACTTCTAGGAAAATACCCAAAATAAAATAGACGATTCGCTCACTTTTCTCTATACTAAAAAAGAGATAAACTTCAGCATTTTTTTGGTTTTGATCGTACCTATAAGGATTTGAAACTTTTAGAGAGTGTGGGAATCTTAAATCTTGGGTGGGTTTTGATCGTACCTATAAGGATTTGAAACCTTTTAAGACGATCACTGATGGAGTTTTTGTCAGTGTTTTGATCGTACCTATAAGGATTTGAAACAATGAAAAAGGATTCGATCCTAATCGAACATATAAAGTTTTGATCGTACCTATAAGGATTTGAAACCAGATCACGTCACCGTTTGGTTTTTTTGTTTGGTCAGTTTTGATCGTACCTATAAGGATTTGAAACATCCTCAAGATGGTCTCTCTAACATTTTTTTTTGAAGTTTTGATCGTACCTATAAGGATTTGAAACGTGTCTAACCATGTAATAATTCCTTGAGCCATAAATGGTTTTGATCGTACCTACGAGGATTTGAACACATATAAAATTAAAGCCCCCTGATTTACCTGTATATTAGGTAAATCAGGGGGCTTTACAGATTTCGTGAGTGGTAAAGTCCAATTTCTTTAGGGTTGGGATGAAAGTGGGTGTTGCTTATCCCTTTATGGAGTCGAATAGCGCATTCCAAATGAAACCTTCACGTATTTGAGAAGGTCGGTTTGCTTTTGTCATTGAATGAGCCCTGCTTCTTTGAGAAATTCTTCTGCTACTTTATCAGGACTTTCCCGGTCAATATCGACACGCGCATTTAATTTTGCCATGGTATTCTCATCGATTTTATCTGCTAATTCATTCAGCGTTTTTTCTAATTCTGGAAATTGATCCAGTGTCTCTTGTCGTACAATCGGTGCAGCATAATACGGTGGGAATAGGTTTTGATCGTCTTTTACAACTTTCAAATCAAAGCGTGGTAGAAAGCCATCTGTTGTAAATGCATTAATCACATCTACCTTTTTTTCATTTAAGGCCGCATATTTAATATTGGTATCTAAATCCATGGTATCCTTAAATTTAAATCCATACGTTTTTACTAACGATTTATACCCATCCTCTCGCTCAAAAAAGGGTGGATCGGCACCAAATGTAAGTTGATCGGATATAGCAGCTAAGTCAGATGCTGTCTCTACTCCTAGTTCGGTTGCGCGTTCCTTGCGTAATGTAATGGCATTGGTATTATTAAATCCGAGTGGCTGAGTCCAGACTAAATTATATTGCTTTTTGTATTCGGTTTTCACACGTTCATAGACCGTCTCTTTTGTATCTTCCGGCTTTAAGCTTCCTTTTAAGACGGTTAATAAACCTGTACCTGTATAATCCACATAAATATCAATATCGCCATCTTTTAGCGCTTGTGTCAAAATAGGGGTCGGTCCAAGCCCTTCTTTCACTTCTACTTGATAATCTGTTTTTGATTCAATGTACTTGCCCAGAATATGAGGCAAAATATATTGTTCAGTCCATTTTTTTCCAGAAATGACAATCTCACGATCGGGTACACCAGATTCCCCTGTTTGATCGTTCTGCTCCTTTCCACAACCAATCGCGAAAAGTAAGATAAATACGCTTACAGTTAGCCATAATTTCTTCATTAAAACCATTCCTGTCTCTATTTTTTTAATCCACGTGGTGTTGTTTTCACTTCAACCCAGCGTAAAATCAAGTCAAAAAAGATCGCGAGAAGTGCTGCGGGGATTGCACCTGCTAAGACTAAATCGTTTCGCATCATTTGTAATCCTCTAAACATTAACTCGCCTAACCCACCTGCACCAATAAAAGCAGCAAGGGAAGCTACACCAATCGTTAAAACAGTCGCCGTTC
Organism: Polycladospora coralii; assembly: GCF_014773435.2. Taxonomy (GTDB): domain Bacteria; phylum Bacillota; class Bacilli; order Thermoactinomycetales; family Thermoactinomycetaceae; genus Polycladospora; species Polycladospora coralii. The sequence continues at coordinate 31,597 of NZ_JACXAG020000004.1, forward strand.
GAATCCCTGCCATAATGATAGGAAGTGAAAGAGGCAACTCGACAATGTATAAAATCTGAAAATTAGTCATGCCCATTCCTTTGCCGGCTTCCACAGCTGAGCGATCTACACCTAAAATCCCAGTGTATGTATTACGCAAAATCGGAAGTAATGAATAGATGGTTAGTGCAATAATGGCTGGTGTTATACCGATACCAAAAATCGGCAACATAAATGCAAGCAGTGCTAGACTTGGGATTGTCTGAAATAGACCCGTAATCCCAATGATCGGTTCCGCAATACGTTGCTTTCGTGTGAGTATGATCCCGAGTGGAACGGCAATACATGTGGCAATTGCAACGGAAACAAATGATAAGTACAAATGTTCCAGCGTGCCCGTAAGGATCGCGTCCCATCGTTCGATGAGTACATCAAGAAATGCCTGAATGACACTCATATGGCACCCCTTTTCCAAAACCAATTTTTATTTGCAGTATCTTCCTTGCTACCTTCATTTATACGAACTCATCCTACTACCGTCACAATCCGAACCCGAATGTTCATCACCAATAAAAGATTTGACAAACTCATTTTTAGGTTCCTTTACAATCTGATTAGGCTCTCCAGTTTGAACGATTTCTCCATCTTTCATAATCGCAATTTTTGTGGATATCTTTAATGCTTCTCGAATATCGTGCGTGACGAAAACGATTGTTTTTTGTATCTCTTGCTGCAATCTTATGAGTTCATCTTGCAATTGTTCTCTTGTGATGGGATCAAGTGCACTAAAAGGCTCGTCCATTAAAATAATAGGGGGCTCTGCTGCTAAAGCGCGGGCCACACCTACTCGTTGTTGTTGTCCTCCACTTAATTCAGCAGGATAACGATCACGGTATACTGTCGGATCTAACCCAACCAAATCGAGAAGTTCATCGACACGCTTTAGATATCTTTCTTTCGCCCATCCTTTTAACTTTGGAATTAAGCTCACATTTTTGGAAATGGTCATGTGTGGAAGTAGACCAATTTGTTGAATCACATAGCCGATCTCTCTTCTCAATTCCACTGGGTTTTTATGCGCAATATCCTCGCCATTGATTAATACTTTTCCTTCTGTAGGTTCAATCAGTCGATTGACCATTTTCATTGTCGTTGTTTTCCCACATCCACTGGGACCGATCAATGTAACCAATTCGCCTTTGGCAACTGTCATATGAATTCCCTTTAACGCCTCAAATCCATCTGGGTAAACTTTTCTCACGTTTTCAAATGTAATCACGCTTTGACCTCAATCCTTATACAAATTAACTTTTGACCGAAGTTGACAGCCATAAATGATCTTGAGCATATTATTGGTGAACGACTGAAAGATATTCTTTTCAATAAGGGACTTGAAGCGGACTTACCTTTAGCACAATCTTTTTGATCTATCATGCATGATACTCTGTAAACCGAAGTACCCTTAATCAATACCGCTAAAACATCTATTCTTTTCATTTGCTCATCGAATGCGTTTATAAGTAGGAAGGTAACACGAGCAAACCCTCCAAACATTTGGTTGATACATCATGTGTTATAGGACAGAGTCACATATTACCATTGATATGAAGCGTTAATTTATGAATAATGTTAGTAAGCAAATCAAGATTATTGCTTCATTTTATGATTGGGTATGTTCGTTCTAGATATACGGTTAAATCAGTGTATGGAAATACATAAAATAGGGGAGGTTTTTGGATGGCAGACTACTTAAGACAAGAAGTGAGTAATCTGAATCGAGCTGAAGTGAGAACGAAGCACAGAAAAAAGCTTTCTCAAGTAAAAGAACAAAAACAAAACGCACGATATTTAGCTGAAATTCCTAGTCGGCATCATAAAAAAAAGAAAGCGAGGCTTTCTAAGCAGAAGATAAACTGGTTTAAATGGTTAAAACAAGCACACCTCTACATGGGGATGATAATCGGGCTATTATTAGTAGGCGTCTGTATTGTCGGACTGATCTTTCGACATCCTGCTTTGCTAGGAATTGATACCTCGCTTACGAGCTTAAACTCGGGCGTGTTTGTAATTGGTAGTCAAAAATGGGATTTAACGATTGTGTTGGATATTGTGGCGATGGGTTGTCTAATTCTTACTATCAGTGGATTTGGCTTATGGTACTATCCTAAATGGATGAAAAAGAAGAAAGAGAAGCAGCAGAAGCTTAAAAGAGTAAAGTAAGCTGGTTTATTATTATTTTGAATATTCACTTATTTACTAATGCTAGTTGTGTTGATTAACCAAAATAAACGGTGGTCGAAGATCAGATCATACCGATGAGGATTTTTTCATTCGATAGCGGATGGCTATTGTATCGAACATCGTCTAAATGCTAAACTTATATATTAGGTCTAATTGTGTATGAAGCAGAAGTGGGTAAAACTGCTTGAAGATAGAGGAGATAGTAGACGATGTCGATAGAAGAAATGATGATTACAGTAAAACCGGAATCGTTACAAGTAAGTTTAAATGAAATATTTGCCGTCGATCGGGAAGCGAAGTTGGTGCGTTGGTTGGATGAAGGAATGGGACTGATTCGATTGCGTGTCGGTTATGAGCAGGTCATTACCGCTTTAAGAAAGCGGCCACCCATTTTTTTGCAGCATGTTTTTCCCGTCTGCGATACCCTTACACTTGAGCAATCCGTAGACGAAGATTTGCAACAGATTTTAGGAGCTGTTCAAGCTCAAGTTGCGTTATTGGACAAGTCTAAGTCGTTTTCCATCCAAACAAGAATCACGCAACCGAAACAATCACGCTTTAAACGATTTGATATTAACCGTGTTGTTTCAGAGTGGCTACAAGCAGAAGGGTATGCCTTAGATGTGAAAAACCCTGAGCAGGTCGTTTCGATTGTGGTCGATTCAGAGCAGGCATACGTGGGGATATCACGGACAGCTGATAATTTAAGCAGCTGGGCTGGCGGTCATCATCGCTTTAAGCATGAGGAGGAGCAGATATCACGTGCTGAATTTAAATTGCTAGAAGCGATTGAAGCATTTGACATACAGCTTCCTTCGCGAGGATTAGCACTTGATTTAGGGGCTTCTCCAGGTGGATGGACGCGTGTACTTCTTCAGCGTGGATTTCATGTGTTTGCGATTGATCCGGCAGATTTGCATCCTTCGCTGCGAAAAAATCATAACTGTAAGCACTTTAAGCAGACTGCGCAAGTCTTTTTGCCTAATCAGGCTGAGGCCGACTTTGATCTGCTGGTCAATGATATGCGCATGCATGTACGAGAGTCCGTCGATTTGATGTTAGAAGCAGCCGATGTACTCAAACCAGGTGCGTATGCAATCATGACTTTGAAGTTGAGAAAGAAACAAGGCTTGAAGGTGATTGAGCAGGCGGTATCTCACTTACAAAAAAAATACCAGGTATTGCGAGTGAAGGAGCTATTTCATAATCGTTCTGAAGTTACCTTACTATTACAGAAGTAGAGAGAGCACCCAGGCTCTCTCTTTTTTATGGGCAATAAAGTTAGTTATGCATCTGCCGATAGACACATATTTCTTCTATTGTAAGTAGTGGCATTTGATATCGATTGGAGAAAAGCTCTAGATCAGATCGTCTTGCCATCGTTCCATCATCGTTCATGATTTCACATATGACGGCTACAGGATTTAATTGTGCCAGTCGCATCAAATCAATAGATGCTTCTGTTTGTCCTCGGCGTTCAAATACGCCATTGGGGCGGGCGCACAGTGGGAAGATATGACCTGGTCTGACAAAATCAGTTGCTTTAGCAGTTGGATTCGCTAATGCTTGTATCGTTAAGCTGCGTTCGTGAGCTGAAATACCGGTGTGAACACCTTCAATTGCATCAACTGATACGGTAAATGCGGTACGCATGGCTTCTTCGTTTTGTTCGACCATCTGCGGAAGATTCAGTACTTGAAGTTGTTCTGCTAACATAGGAACACAAATTAAACCGCGTCCATACATCGCCATAAAGTTGACGTGTTCAGGGGTGACGAATTCGGCAGCAAATACCAAGTCCCCTTCATTTTCGCGGCTTTGATCATCTTGGATAATCACCATTTCCCCGTTTTTCACAGCTTCGATTGCCATTTCTACTTTGTTTAATGTAGACTGCTTCATTCAAAAATCCTCCTCAAACATGATTTTTGAATTGAACGCACCTTAGTGGAGAATATCCATTTAAACAAAAATGGATATTCAGAAATTTGTTTTGTGAATGAGCATATGAACCATTCAACAAAATGAATTTCACCTTCTCCCATCCGGACTATACCGTCGGCCTAAGATTTTCACTCAGTCAGTCATAATCTGAGATTATGAGTCGCGGGCTTACACCCCTCGTTCGGATGATCACCGCCGGTCAGGAATTGCACCTGCCCCGAAGGTTTGTATCAATTCAATCCCAGTATAGCATATGAAAAATAAAGTAGGGCTTTTAGGTACATACTAGCAACAATGATATGGGAAAAGGGTGATTGATATGGAAAATAATGAGCAAACCAAAGAGTCGACTCCGACACCAGACGATGATGCGAAACGTAAAAGTGTAGCACAAGCCATTCAGCAACTAGGGCAAACCAATGTTCCTCAACTGGAATCAAATATTTATTGTATGAATGTGATTGGACAGGTAGAAGGACATTTGGTTATGCCACCGCAAAACAAAACAACCAAGTACGAGCATATTATTCCGCAAATTGTGGCAGCCGAACAAAATAAAAATATTGAAGGTATGATCATTATTCTCAATACAGTAGGTGGGGACGTAGAAGCTGGACTGGCGATCGCTGAAATGATTGCTACGATGAGTAAACCGACGGTTTCCATTGTACTTGGCGGGGGGCATAGTATTGGAGTTCCGATTGCTGTGGCAGCGGATGTTTCTTTTATCGCTGAAACAGCTACGATGACGATTCACCCCGTTCGGTTAACAGGCTTAGTGATTGGTGTTCCACAAACCTTTGAGTATTTAGAAAAAATGCAGGATCGAGTCATTCGCTTTGTAGAGCAACATTCCAATATTGGAGAAAAAAACTTCCGTGAATTAATGTTTCGAACGGGAGATCTGGCCCGCGACATCGGTACCAATGTGATCGGTAAAGATGCAGTTACATACGGCTTGATTGATCGTGTAGGTGGGATTTCCAGTGCGCTCTCAGAATTAAATCGCATGATAAAAGAACGAAAAGAAAGTACGCAAGAGGAGTTATTACAATGATTTATTATACAGCACTCCCGGAAGAACTTATTTTCTCCAATTTGAATGAAGAAGCACCACCGTTAAAAGAAATAGAGGTAGATGGGATACAGATGGTTGTCCAAATGGAAAATGAGACGGAAGCATCAATTGTACGCCTTATCAGTGGGGATCTCAATCACTACCTTGATCAACGCTTACAACCAGGAAATAAAATTCAGTTTACTGCCAAACTCTGAGATAGCGACTCCAAGTTGATTCACTTGGAGTCGCTATCTTCTCGCATCCATGCGATGACGAGACTACCTCTACCACCATGTACACCTATAGTCCCACTTAAAGGGCCAATGTATATTTCAATATCTTTGTAAGATTGAAGTAGCGTTTGCTTGATCTGTAATGCTTCTTCCATCACATCAGCCTGTAAGATCATGATGCGGCGGATCACATGCTGTTGCTTAGCTGCATGCAGTTGATTCAAAATTGTCCGTAAGGCTCTTCTCTGTGTGCGAAAACGACCAAATAGTTGAACACCACCATCTCTAATACATAAAACAGGCTTTATTTTTAAGATGCTACCGAGAAAGAGTTGAACCCCGTTCAAGCGTCCTCCTTTATATAATTGTTCTAAGTTTCCTACTAATATGTAATTATCAAATCTTTTATGTTCTAAGCGCAAAATATCAGCAATTTGACTCGGTTCCATACCCGTTTGTGCCAAATGAATGCCTTTTTCAATCATCATCGTAAGGGGATAAGAAAGGATGCGTGTATCGACGACCTCAATCGGGTGATCGACCATTTGTGCAGCCATTAAGCTCGTTTGGTAGGTTCCACTTAATTCACTACTTAAATGAACCGCAATAATATGATCAAAACTTTCTTTTAGTTTTTCATATAAAGATACAAATTGACCGATTGTAGGCTGAGAAGTAGTAGGTATCGATTTGTAATGTTCTATTTTGTCATATAGCTCTGTGGTGTTTAGATCGACACCTTCGGCATAGACTTGATCATAAAAAAGAATACCTAAGGGGATGACGAATATATCGTGTTGTAAGAGAAGGTTCTCTGGTATTTGGGCAGTGCTATCTGTGACCCAAGCAATTTTTTTATGCATAGAATGAGCGTCCTTCCTCTGTAGGGAATATAAGAATCTCTTTCCTTTACTTTAACATGGTGAATTAAACTGTACAATAATAACCTTAAACTTATACAAAAAGTGTACAAATTAATGTATGATAGGGATAGAAATAAAAAGGGAGAGTGATTGTTCATGCTAGACTTAATCGGCATTGCCGGTGCTGTACTTTTTTTATATATGACATGCATATGGTTTATCGCCCAGCGCATTCATGACTTATCCATTGTAGATATCGCATGGGGTGGAGGCTTTGTTCTGCTATCTTGGATAGGTTTGGGGTATGTATCAGAACCGACAACGCGGCAAATCATCCTGACCATACTGGTAACAATCTGGGGACTGCGTCTGTCTGGCTATATCTATATACGTGGAAGAGGAAAAGAAGAAGATTATCGCTATCAAGATATGCGCAAAAGATGGGGAGATCGCGTTGCCCTCATCAGCTTCGTCCGTGTTTATATGTTTCAAGGTGTGATTTTGTTTCTCCTATCTTTTCCACTCTTTATCGTATATACCATGGATAATGGCTCTTCACTTGGCTGGCTAGATTACTTAGGTATTACGCTATGGTTGATCGGATTTGGTTTTGAAGCGATATCGGATCAACAACTGTATCGATTTAAACAAAACCCAAATAATAAGGGAAAAGTGATTCAATCCGGGTTATGGAAGTATACGCGACATCCCAACTATTTCGGAGAATCTTTACTTTGGTGGGGTATTTTTATGCTTGCACTTGCAGTTCCATACGGCATCGCTACGGTATACGCTCCGATTGCACTAACCTTTTTATTATTAAAGGTGTCTGGTGTCCCCTTATTGGAGAAGAAGTATATGCAAAAACCTGAATTTCGGGAATATGCAAAGCGAACGAATCAATTTATTCCATGGTTTCCCAAAAAGAAGTAGAGCGCATTAACGCGCTCTACTCAACCTTGCCAAAAAACTTGCCAATTTCCTCTACTTCTTATACAAGTAATAAAGACATATAGTGCAGTTGTCCAGTTGCCGAGGATGATAAAAAAGAAAATCCAGATTAATATGTGCATAACTTTCTTTTCTCTATAGACGATCCACATGGAAAAGAGTGTAATACCGACATAAAAATCAATCAGTGTCAATTTTCCCCATAGTAATTGCAGTAGCTGTGCTCCTTCACCCCAGAAGTCGCCATAAATCAAACCATAACCAATCGAAAATGTCATGATCAACCAGAGTGTAAAACTGATCCATTGTACAACCTTCATCATTATTCACCTCACCACAAAGATTTGTATAAATGTAATACCCTGTTTGAACATGATTTGATCATACTGTACAAAATAAGTAAACTAATATGTAATTGATCTTAATCAAGTAAAGAGTGAGTCATGTGTATAATATAAAAGTCGTATCGAAAATGATCGATGTGCCTGCTGTGACCTTGCGAGCGTGGGAGCGCAGATATGATTTGAAGCCTTCTGCGCGCACACAAGGAGGACATCGTCTTTATTCGGAGCAAGATATAGAAGCACTGAAATGGATTAAGCATCAGCTTGAACACGAAGGCCTAACGATTTCACAGGCAGTGGTGCAACTTAAGCAAAAGCAGGCGAAGACATCTAAATCTCTGCCACACCAAGTACCGCATCAATTTACAGACATTGAAGATGCCCTTTATCAGCATTTGATCTCATTTGAAGGAGAGAAAGCGACGGAAACAGTCGAATCAAGCTTTTCGCTGTATCGCTATGATCAAATTTTCATGCACGTCCTCGTTCCACTTATGCATCGCATTGGACATGACTGGGCAGCAGGACGTATCACAGTTGCCCAAGAGCATTATGCGACTCAATTCCTAATTCAGCGTTGCTATATGATGTTACACGTATTTCCAACCTATCCATTTTTACCGTCATTTCTTGCGCTGTGTCCACAAGGTGAACATCATCAAGTCGGATTATTATTGTTTACCCTATTTTTACGACAAAAAGGTGTAAAAGTGATCTATCTAGGGCCTAATATGCCGTGTGAAGGATTAGATGAGATCATCGTCAAGCATCATATTCAATTTGTCGCCATGTCACTTACCATCTCTGAATATCTGCCTGAAGCATTGACTACTATTGAAACATTACAAAATCAGTTTAAACATCTAAGCTTTGCACTCGGTGGTCACGGATTCAAACATGTGGATAAAATTGATCAAAAGTGGCTAGTAGGTGAACAGACTGAGGAATGGGAAAAATGGTTTGAATCTGTGCTAAAACGTGTAGAAATAAAGTAAGCATCCTGTATATGAAGGGGGAGAGGGGATGTCACATTATTTTTTCACTGGGTTTCCGGGTTTCATATCATCCCGATTAATCAGGCAACTCATTCGGAAAAGATCCGATTTAAGTAAGATTGTCCTGCTTGTATTACCCCATATGGTATCGAAGGCTGAAGCTGAGCTGGCACATATTGCCGAGCGAGAACAAGTACCGTTACATCTTTTTCGCGTGATCACAGGCGATATCACAGAAAAAAATTTGGCGATACCAGCCGATATTCAGTCGGAGCTGGCAGGATCTATTACTCATGTGTTTCATTTAGCTGCGATCTACGACCTAGCGGTAGAGCAACATGTAGCTGAAAAAATAAATGTCCTCGGGACCGAACATGTCAACCAATGGTTAATAACCCTTACTGAGCTAAAGCATTACATATACTTTAGTACAGCTTATGTATCTGGGAAACGTGAGGGTAGAATTTTAGAAAACGAATTAGAGGCGAATCAGTCCTTCAAAAATTGGTATGAACAAACGAAGTATGTAGCGGAAGTCAAAGTGAAAGCTCAAATGGATCGAATTCCAACTACGATTGTGCGACCTGGTATTGTAATTGGAGACTCCAACACAGGAGAGACGAGCAAGTTTGATGGCCCCTATTTCTTTTTAAATATCATGGATCGTTTAGAGGGAATGCCGATTTCCCCATTTATCGGAAAAGGAAAGGCTGAAGGGAATTTTGTGCCCATTGATTACATCACGGAAGCGACTGAGTATTTAACACGAGACCAAAAAGGAATCGGCGCTACCTATCATCTTACCGATCCGAAACCTTATCAGATGAACGAAGTCTATCAAATGCTCAGCCAGGGATATCGAAAACAAGACCCTGCCGGAGTGGTATCACCAACGATTTTGAAAGGATTATTTTCAATTCCCTTATTACGGCAAAAGTTACAGGTAGAAAAAGAAGCAATTGATTATTTTATCTATGAAGCCGTTTACGACACCACACAAACCCAATTGGCACTCAAAGACTCAGGCATCTCATGTCCGGACCTAAAAGAATACCTTCCCCGAATTATCGAATATTATCAAGTGCATAAAAATGATGCGAGTAAACATTTAGATATTAAATAAATGAGATTGCAAATTTTTCAAAAAAGTCCGCTCTAGCTAGAGCGGACAAAACTTCTTAAGCATATCTTCCCCATAAGAGACTGTTAGCATTACGCTATGTCTATCAAATGAATCACAAAATACTCCTCTTTTATCATTTTTTCAAATAAATATTATGATGGGTTCAACATCATTTGTTCCAAACTGTATAGCTATAGGAAAAATATCGAAATAAGCACTGTATGTAAATTAATTTATAATGGATTTTAATTATAAAATAAAAAGATGAATAGTCAATATTTATTTTTATACAAACAGCATTTCATATTGACAAGGTTGTGCCGGCTCAATATAATAAGCTAATCAATATAAAAAGGGATAAATTATTAAAATCGACTTTATGTTATACTCCTAATCATTTGTTTATGAAAGGAAATAGGACCTTAAATGAACAATCGCAAATGGAGAATTAGATTCAAAACTTTAGCAATAGTTTTGACTATCGTAATCACGTCATCTGTTTTTCTTCCTGAGTACGCCAATGTATACGCAGCGAAAAAAGCAGAAAATGTAAAATTAAACGCAGTCCAAGAAGCTCCTGAACTTCGTTCGGAGAATTCGAAAACTTACTTAAAAGGCAATGGTATAACTTACATATAAGAGCAGTATTTGGAGCCGATTCACTACAAAGAGAAAGGCCTTTGGCAAGAGATTGAAAATGACATAACCATTTCAAAAGAAAAGACTGAAAAGTCTTCATCCATATGCGTTTATTCTAACTCCTGTGGACGATTTTTTAGAAATAGACTGTTGGTGATTAACCCGAGTTGAAAAATAAATATACAAGGAGTATATATGATGAGAAAAAGCATTTTAACCTATGATCCTCAAGTTAATATGGGCTATCTTTACTTAATTTCTAAGAGAGTCCCACATGGTCATTGTCGTGAGTTAGATGAAGATAGTGAGCTCATATTGGACTTTGATAAAAATAACAAGTTGATTGGTGTGGAGTTTTTTCCGAACAACTCTCATAAAATAAGAGAGCTTATTCGTGGTAATAAGCAATTTGATAAGAAATATAAAAATGAAAACATGTATTATGTACTGCAACTGAGTAAGGGCGATGCTAAGGTTACGCTTCAGTTAGAAGAACAAGATATACATTTTATTTTTGGTAATGAACAATTAGACGATCTTTTAGCTATTGAAATATATGCTACTGAAGATTATGATGAACTATTCCTAACAGGTGATAAAACGGTTAGATAAATTCTATGACAGATATGAAGTGAAGTGAGAACTCACTCTGTAAGCTTACGCATTTCCACCTCCAATGTGTTATGAAGCTATTGGAGGTGTTTTTTAAGGACAGACTTTCCACAGTTTTGTTCCTGCTAAAAATCGGACGTAAAGTTTGAAATATTATAAATTTTCGTGTATCTTTTAAATCAAGAAGAGTTCTCGAATGCTTTTTTGTATTGAAGACTCGAGTCCTCACGAGGTCAACTATGCAGAGAAGATTATGAATGATTTTCTCTGCAGAAGGGATGCGTCAGACCAAAACCACAGCTTCGGGGAACCATTACGTTCCATTACGACGAAAACAAAAACGTCACCCATGAAACCGATGCGCAGAATCAAGTGGTAGCCAGCTACACCTTTAATGGCATCCAACCTGTCAGCATGACCCGTGGTGGACAAGCCTACTACTACCAGCTAAACGGCCATGGTGATGTGATCGCGCTAACCAATACGAGTGGAAGTGCAGTAGCCACAACTATGACGCCTATTTCAATCTCGTGAGTAAAACAGGATTTGTGGAGAACTCGTATACGTATGCGGGGTATCGCTATGATAAGGAAACCGGGTTGTGTTATTTGCAGAGTTGGTATTATAATTCTGAGATTAGAAGATTTATTACGAGGGATACGTTTGATGGGTTTGATGATTGACCTCTAAGTTTAATTAAGTATGCTTATACAGAGTGGAATCCGATTAACGGAATTGATCCAGATGGGCATTACTAACTATATAAGAGATGGGTATATGCTATAAAATATGGTATCAGATATTGGCTCTCTACTTATGTTGGTTGGAAAAATGCTGGAGCAGTTCTAAATTGGTTTTATACACTAGGCGGAACTGCGATCACTTCTGGATTAACATCTAGATTAAAATATCAGAAAGCAACTAGGAGTCTTCGCAGCATTATTGGTAGACGATTGAAATATTCGATAATTAAGAATGCTAGTCGTATTACCTTAAAAGTTGCTTTAAAAGTAGGATTAAAAATATTTTCATCAGCATTTATTGTAGACGCATGGAATCTGGGTTACGGTATATATTTAGGATTCCAACGGTACCGATAGCATAAATATGAGCAGGAGCTTGCATTTTTAATAAAGTCTAAACTCCTGTTTCACTCCCAGTATAATAGCGCACATTGTCTTCATCACAAGAGAGTAATTCAAATAAATATATGCGGAGGTTATCATGTATAGGTTAGAAAGAATGTATTATTACTTCGTTATCATTGCACTCTCATATGGATGGATAACGAATCCGCTATTAGGTGATTTAATAAGTCTTCAATTTGGTATTATAGGCTTTTTAGGGACTGGATCATTTTTTATTTGTTATAAAATATATCGTACTTCCTCAAATAAATCCTATTTAAACTTCTGGATCGAATTGTCACTCAGTTTTTTAATATTTCTACTTGTGTTTACAATAATATATTTCTTGATGTAAAAAAGAAGGATTTAACTAAATCAGAAAGCAAAGATAAATCTACCAAAGCAAGGTCGTACACCTACCGTGCGGACGGCACAGCTTCGGGAACCAGTTCCATTACGACGAAGACACAAACGTCACCCATGAAACCGATGCGCAGAACCAAGTGGTAGCCAGCTACATCTTTAATGGTATCCAACCCGTCAGCATGACGCGTGGTACTAGCTAAACGGTCATGGCGACGTCATCGCTCTGACTAATGCTAGCGGAAGTATAGTAGCCGCGTATAACTATGACAATCTCGTGAGTGAAACAGGATCTGTCGAGAACCCGTATACGTATTTAGGATATCGCTATGATAAGGAAGCCGGTTGGTATTATTTGCAGAGTCGGTATGTACTGCAACTAAGTGGGGGCGATGCTCAGATTACGCTTCAGTTAGAAGAGCAAGATATCCGCTTTATTTTTGGTAATAAACAATTAGACGGTCTTTTAGCAATTGAAATATATGCTACTAAAGATTATGATGAACGATTCCTAATAGGGGATGAGATGGCAAAGATCAATCATGTCGATTAACCAAAATACACGATTTTTATATAGAAAAATCTTGTAAACGTACATGTTTGAACAGGAATGAAGAAAAAATGTGCTCTGTATACTTGCACATTCTCACCTCCACCAGGTTACCAAGGTATCGGAGGTGTTTTTCTAAAAACTGGTTACACTAGTATGTTTGATCTTTGGATAAACTCCAATTATTTATTTATCATTACCTATTCTTTAGAATAGACAAGCCTTTTACGGCTCATTATAATGGGTTAGTCAATATGAAAATGCTAGTGAATAGGGCTTTATTTGAATAGAGAAAAAAGAAATTGACACCTAAATTTGAAAATAAAAAAATAGTCAGAACTATATTATCTTGCTCATGCATGGGTATGTGTGTCTACTCCAGTAAAGAAAGAGAGATCATATGAAATTGATTGGGTCTTGGATGCGTAAAACGATGTATATGTTTATAACAATCGTGATGGTATATTAATATTATTTATATCAATCATGTATTAGATATCATAATTATTGTACTAATAGTAGATCGGATTTTTTTCTTTTTTTTTGCAACATAATTAAGCAGAATCATTATACTTAATTTAAATGAAGTGATACTAACAGAGATGAGTGACAGTAATATGGATTGGGCTGTTTAGTATTATTTTATATCTTTTTTCTATTATGGATCGTGCAAGAACATAGATTTATTGGTGAGTTGAATAAAGAACTTAGGAAAAAGAGGGAATTATCAGAATCTTTTTTAAAAGGTATGGAAAAAGGTTTTTTTAGGACAAAGATTAATGTTTCCATTTTAATGGTTTTAAGTGTTCTTTTATTAACAGGATACTACTTCATTAAACCTTAGTAAAATGGGATATGCCATGATGGATGAAACGGATTGATTCGCTAATCATGAAGTGGCAGTATTTTTAATGCTATAATTTTTACTAATAATTCCTATCTGCTTGTTTATTTCATATTGAAATATCTGTACCAGATATTAACCCATTTATAACGGAGTGTATACAATGTTGAAACGACGTCGTTCTGTGTGGGAACTCATTTTCCAGCTATTAACATTTGTAATAATTATAGTATTGGATCATTTATTGATTCCAGCTATTGGTGTAATGGGTGTGGTAATCGTAATGGGGATCATTCTATCGATTTATCGAAAAAAATTCACCCGCCCGACTGTATCAGCAAAGGTATTTGTAATATCAATCATAATGATATATGGTGGATTCTTTTTATTTGTATGCTTGACGAGAATCGGTTAAAAGTTGCAAGCATGCGGTGATGCAAAAATCAATCGCTTGCATAAAAGTAAAGATGCGCTTCATACTACTCCTAAATGTTGCATTAAAGGAGTGAGTATGTTGTCTGATAAAAATGAACAAGAACAAACATTGACGAATCGACAAGGGCACCCGGTAACGGATAATCAAAGTATTCGTAGTGTAGGGAATAGAGGCCCTACGGTATTAGAAAACTATGACTTTCTCGAGAAAATAACCCACTTTGATCGTGAACGAATTCCTGAGCGGGTGGTACATGCCCGGGGTGCAGGTGCTCACGGGTACTTTGAAGCATATGGAACGGTAGGGGAAGAGCCGATAGCCAAGTATACACGTGCTAAATTATTTCAGGAAAAAGGGAAGCAAACACCTGTATTTGTGAGATTTTCATCTGTTATTCATGGTGGGCATTCACCTGAGACATTACGCGATCCACGTGGGTTTGCTGTGAAGTTTTATACGGAAGATGGTAACTGGGATTTGGTTGGAAATAACTTGAAAGTATTTTTCATTCGTGATCCGCTCAAGTTTCCAGATTTAGTACATGCTTTTAAGCCGGATCCGGTAACCAATCGCCAAGATGGAGAGCGGATTTTTGACTTTATCAGTAATACACCGGAAGCGATGCATATGATTACCTTTTTATTCTCTCCATGGGGGATTCCTGCTAATTATCGTCAAATGCAAGGTTCTGGCGTAAATACATACAAGTGGGTAAATGAAGAGGGAGAAGCTGTTTTAATCAAATATCATTGGGAACCGAAGCAAGAGATTAAAAACTTAACGGCTAAAGAAGCAGAAGAAATGCAGGCGACCAACTTTAACCATGCAACTGAAGATTTATATGAGTCGATCGAAAGGGGAGAATTCCCAGAATGGGAGCTATGCGTCCAAATTATGAGTGATGATGCGCATCCAGAACTTGATTTTGACCCGCTTGATCCAACTAAATTATGGCCAACTGAACAGTTTCCCTTTTTACCAGTAGGTAGAATGGTCCTAAACAAAAACCCGCAAAACTACTTCGCTGAAGTAGAACAAGCCGCTTTTGGAACGGGTGTGCTGGTGGATGGGCTCGATTTTTCCGATGATAAACTCCTCCAAGGTCGTACATTTTCGTATTCCGATACACAGCGCTACCGTGTAGGAGCTAACTACCTTCAATTACCCATCAACGCACCACTCAAGCATGTGGCTACCAATCAGCGAGATGGACAGATGACCATGCACGTCGATTTAGCTGAAGGGCAAAACCCACATGTTAACTATGAACCTTCTTCATTAGGAGGACTAGACGAAGCGCCTAAAGAAGCAAAAGACCACACGCCTCATGTAGAAGGAAATGTGGTGCGCGAAAAAATTGAACGCGAGAATAACTTCAAACAAGCTGGGGAGCGCTATCATATACTTGAGGATTGGGAACGCGAAGATTTAATCGCAAACCTCGTAGAGCAACTGTCAGGATGTCAACTCCCTATTCAAAGTCGCATGATTGAGCTATTTAAACAGTGTGATGAAGATTACGGTAAGCGTGTGGAAATGGGTTTACAAAATCATAGGATGCCAGGCGCAAAAGAAGCAGAGGGGCATGCTGCTAATCCGTATTAAAAATAAAACCCCAAACAACTTATGTAAGAGTTGTTTGGGGTTTTATTTTTACATAAGCCAGCTATAAATCAATAATGCACCAACTACAAACACAATATTAAGTATTAAGGCAATCCACAGCGGTATTTTCGTTTGCTTGAAGGCCGCAATTTTATATTCTAGTAATTTGGTGACAATGACATAGCCAACGATGGTGAAAAAAGTCGTTGTCAAGTTGGATGTTAAGCTTAATACGATAATCCCAAGCAAAAAACCGACAGCAATGCTAGTCGATTCTAAAGGCGGGACGGGCTTTTTTAGTAATGCATTCATTTTCAAATTCCTTTCACATGGGTACAAAGAAGCGGTTTGTCTTACTTATAGAGATAGTATACCACTTTTTGCGTTGGCGATAGGTATGGAGGTTTAGTGAAAAATATATGATGCTATTCTGATTCTAGATCATGGGGTTCGGTTAATGCTCTATGATCACGTTGATGTCTGAAGTGTGCAAGACTTTGATAGATTTCTACTCGGGCCCGATTAATCCCGCCTAATGGTTGATGCTCTTTTAAGCAATGTCCCGGTGAAAAGGAGAAGGATTCGGCTAATTGATTACGTTTTTCTGTTTGGAAGGATTGTTTCGGTATTATAAGTGTAGCCACTTTGATGAAGGGGGAATCTTTTTCATCCCACTTGACGCTTGCATCTTCAATTGGCATTTGAATAGGGTCTTTTTGTAATTGAATCATAAAATCAAATGTCGCCTCGTGTTCGGACAGGTGTTTGGCTATGTTATCAGTCAAGTAACGATCTGTTAATGGATGAGGAAGTTTGCTTGTGTAGGTGGAGGTAGGTACGATTGCATACTTCACCACATGGTCAGTTCCAAATTGATAAGGAGTCGTACTCCAATATCGAATATCTAAGGGAGAAGTGTGGTTTTTCTTGCCTTTTTTTAATTCTTTTAGTTTGCGAGCATGTCCAGTCAGAAGCATTTTAGCTAAAAAGAGAAAAGGAGACCATTTTGTCGTGTAATATACGGCATCATGAAATAACTTCACTGTACCGAGGGGCATGGTTGGATGTGATAGGAGCACAAAGTCTTGTGTATGATGCTCGTCATCTATATATTTTTCACCTTCTACGTCATATAATTTGATCGCGATTCCGCGAAAATCTTTTTTTGTATCGGATTGAATCTGGCCACTCGAGTTCGAGATGCGAACCCACGCAGGATAAGTTTTTTGTTCACGCAAAATCCCTACACGTAGCTTATCGGGAATTTGATCGGCTATGACAAAAGATGCCTTTAATAAAGCTAAATGCTTCGGATGAGCATCTCGTTTGGTTTGACCGCTTGGATACGTTTTTTTCATTTTTTCTTGTAACATTTGTTGCATCTGTTTAATATAGTGCGCTTCATCAGATTGTTGGTTAGGCATGCCTTAATCTCTCCTTATATAAATTTACATCAATTTAATTTTACACAATTATATTAACTGAAATTAAAAATAAGGTCAACATATGAAGTTCTCCTTAGAATTTCCAAATACATACATATAACTCTTATTATTAAATTAATACTCCACTTCAAATAATGATAGAATATATTGTAAATAAAAATTATTTAAAATTGTTTAAATTTAATGTTTAAATATGTTTTTTTTTCGTTTAGAATAGGAAGTGTAGGATTTTAAAATTATCACACGCACATAAAGGAGGATTTGTTCACTGTACGAAAAAAAGAAAATGGGATGATTCATGAAAGGGGATTCAATTTTGAAAAAAAATCGATCGGTATTTACTTTAAGCTGGATCTTGTCCATTCTTGTGATCGTGATGTCATTCGCTCCTGGTTTAGCAATGGCGACAGAAAACACAACGAATCTATCTCTTAATGATAACAAGCAAGTTACTCCTGCTAAAAAAATAAGTAAACGATTAACTGATCAATTTAATAAGCAAAAAGAAATAACCTTTCTGGTGAAATTCAGTGAACAAACGAATACACAAAAAGTAGCGAAAGATATGGAAACGAAAGCAAAGAAGCAGAAGGTAAGTGCTTTTAAGAAAGAATTAATGAAGCGGTCCGCTGTCATTTCTGAATTGCGTCTCACAGCAGAACAAACACAAGCTCCCGTTATGACGTGGTTGGAAAAACAGAAGCAAGCAGGACGTGTTTCTGATTATAAATCGTTTTTCATTGTCAACGCGATTGCGGTGACCGGTGATGAAAAAGTGATGAAGGAACTTGCCCAATTTAATCAAATCGCCAAAATATTACCGAATGAAACCAGGCAATTGGTTGGTTTAGCAGATAAAAGTAAAGCAAGTGGTGACATTACCCCTCAATCTACCGAGTGGAATTTAAACCAAATTGGTGTACCTGGTGTGTGGGAGAAGGGCATTGATGGTAGTGGTGTCGTCATCGCCAATATTGATACTGGTGTACAATGGGATCACCCAGCACTTAAAGAAAAGTACCGAGGATATGATCCTGCTACGGGTGAAGCGGACCATACTTTTAACTGGTTTGATCCGACCACAGGACAAGCTATTCCCTATGATGACCAGGGACATGGTACACATACGATGGGAACGATGGTAGGAGCAGAACCAGACGGTAGTAATCAAATCGGTGTAGCACCTGGAGCTAAGTGGATTGCGGTAAAAGCTTTCACTGCATTAGGTGGTACGGATGCTGACTTACTGGCGGCTGGCGAATGGATTTTAGCCCCGACCGATGCAGATGGCACCCCGCATCCTGAAAAGGCGCCCGATGTGGTGAATAACTCATGGGGTGGTGGTCCTGGACTAGATGAATGGTACCGTCCCATGGTAGAAAACTGGCGTGCTGCTGATATTTTCCCAGAGTTTTCAGCTGGTAACGACGGTGGAACGGCTGAAACGATTGCAAATCCAGCTAATTACCCGGAATCGTTTGCGACTGGTGCGACAGATAGTGAAAATAATTTAGCGAGTTTTTCTTCTAAAGGGCCGTCTCCATATAACGAGGTCAAACCGGAAATATCCGCACCGGGTGTCAATATTCGTTCCGCTATCCCTGGAAGTGGTTATGAAGGGGGTTGGAATGGGACTTCTATGGCCGGTCCGCATGTTGCAGGGGTGGTCGCTTTATTAAAACAAGCAAATGCATCACTATCAATCGATCAAATTGAGCAAATTCTCACGCAAACAGCCATTCCCTTAACGGATAGTACTTTCCCAGATACACCTAATAATGGCTATGGGCATGGATTAGTGAACGCTTATGATGCCGTGTCATCTGTCATTGATGGCTTAGGTGAAGTGAAAGGGCAGGTATTGATAGAAGGAGAAGATACAGAAGAACCGACCTGGACACATGATGCACCTAGCATTGCCTTTGAAAACATGGATTTACCGCTCAACTTGTCCGTCAGTGACAATATTAGTATCCAATCTGTTCAATTACACTATCGTGGTAAGGAAAGCGATGAGTGGAAACAAATTACAGCTAATCGAACCAGTGGGGATTATCGCTCTGGTGTGTATCAAGCGATCATACCTGGAGCTGATGTAGAAAGACCCACCTTATCTTATTATTGGACAGTGAACGATTTTGGAAACAATGAGGTCACTTCAGACACCTATGCGGTGGAGATTCAACCGGGTATCACACGTGGATATGAACAAGACTTCGAAACGTATCCAGCAGGTTGGTCTTCATATGGTGCTGAAAATAGCTGGGAATGGGGAATTCCGACAGCTGGTCCTGTAAGTGCGATGTCAGGTGAGAAAGTGTATGCTACAAATTTAAGTGGTGACTACGCCAATAATGCCAATATGAATCTACTCATGCCCCCAATTGATTTACCAGAAGGAACGACTTATCTCCAGTTTAAGAGCTGGTATGAGTTAGAAACTTCGTTTGATTATGGCAAGATATTTGTATCGCGTGATCAGCAAAGCTGGACAGAACTAGCGACCTATAATGGTACAAGTGGAGGCTGGATTGAAGAACAAGTAGATTTGTCTGTGTATGCAGGGGAGCGTATTTATGTCACTTTTAACGTAACCTCTGATTTATCGATTACGAATAAAGGGTGGTACATTGATGACCTTAGATTAACGGATGAAGCGATTTCACCAACCAAAAAAGCGCAATTAGGGGTTGAAAAGACTAAAAGTGAACAAAAGCGAGCAACGGCTAAAAAAGCGGTTGATCCTAAAAAGATAAAGCCGGCTAAAAAAGCGCAAGTTGTAGGACCTCAGACGCATACAGCCAACAGCGGCACACCTAAACCAACAGCTCTGCCTCTGGTTGCACAAGTGTCTGTACTGGAGTCGGGTAGATCGACGACTTCAAGTCCAGCTGATGGAAGTTATGCACTTTATCATGCTGCTGGCGATTACACATTGCGCGCAGAAGCATATGGATATCAGTCACAAGATCGTGCGGTCAACATTCCACGAGATAGCGTGGTTGAAGCAAACTTTGTATTGGAAGCGATTGCCCAGGGAACGGTTTCAGGTAAGATCACAAATGAAAAAACAGGGGAACCGATTGCGGATGCAACCGTGGCACTTCTGGAGGATGCGCGAATTGAACCCGTGAAGACGGATGAAGACGGAAACTACGCGTTGACAGCCTATCAAGGGAATTACACCTTAAAAGTGACGGCACCAACATATTATGCACAAGAAATGACTGTCGAAATAAAAGGAAATGAAACGATTACGAAAGATCTCGCATTAAAGCCGTTTATCGGTTATCCAGGAGAAATCGGATATGATGACGGTACTGCAGATAATGCACGTGCGTGGAATGCGGGTGGAAATAGCTGGGCGGTCAAAATGTCGCTAGCGGAAGGTCATCATAAAGCGATGGTTACAGCTGGAGTATTCCGCTTCTGGGATACAGAATGGCCGGTACCTGGTGGTGATGAGTTCGCAGTTGAAGTTTATGATGCGAGTGGAACAGATGGGGCTCCGGGTAAGAAATTAGCTGGACCTATTGATGCTACTGCACTTCGTAATGGAGATTGGACGGTTGTTGACCTATCTGCACAAGGGATTGTCGTAGAAGGCGACTTCTATATGGTTTACCAGCAAAAGTATGACAACCCCAATACACCAGGTTTAGCGACAGACGAAGATGGAGTGAACGCTGAGAGAAGCTGGCAAAGATTAGGTGGTGCATGGTCACCTACACCGCTTGAAGAAGGGAACTACATGATTCGTGCACGTGTCAATTATGAAGTGACGCCACCTATCATCGAATCTCCCAAAAATAACAGTTTGACCAACAAAGAAAAAGTGACGGTAACAGGGAAAGCAGCCCCAACAACGACGGTTAAACTATTTAATGGGGGAGAAGAAATAGCTACAACACCGGCAACAGATGAAGGAACTTTCTCAGTGGAAATCAACTTAAAGAAAGGGGAAAACGTGCTCACTGCTACATCTGTAACGGAAAGTGGGGGAACGGAACCATCAGCGCCGATTACAATTACGCTTGATCAGAAAAAACCGGTATTAACGATTGACTCTCCACTAGATGGGTTGAAAACCAATAAAGAAGTAATCACAGTTTCGGGTAAAGCGGTAGATGAAAACTTAGACAAAGTAAAAGTAAATGGTAAAAAAGCGACATTAAAAGAGGATGGAACGTTCACCTATCGACTCCTCTTGAGCGAAGGCGAAAACAAAATTAAAGTGTTAGCAATCGACCAAGCAGGAAATAAAGTGAAAAAAACTGTGAAAGTGTATGTTAAATCTACACCGCCAACAATTGAAAATCTGCATCCAAATGAAGATATCACCTTAAAAAGTGGAGAATCCGTTAAAATTGAATTAGACAGTGAAACCGATTTAAAAGCTTCTTATATCATTCGGATGCCCCTGGCTAATCCAGTCAGAAGTATGAAGACATCTTCAATCACAGAATTCCCTATGATGGAAGATGGAGAGGGGCACTATACAGCTTACTACACCGCAACTTCGAACTTAAAAAATATTCAAGGAGCAGTAGTTGAAGTGATTTTACGTGATGAATTTGGGAATGAAATACGTAAAGAAGCTGCTGGGAAATTGTTTATCAATGTAAAAAAATAAATTCAATTGGTTATAAGTGAGCGTATCTAAATGATGCGCTCACTTTTTTTATTTTTATAATTTATTTGAAAATAAGGTTATATATCATGTAATATAGTATATGTAGGGAAAATTATATGGAAGGGGTTATGTGATGAATAAGCATTATAAGTTTGTGTTACAAGTTTTTAGTTTCATGATGATAATACTTTTGATGGGGCTTTCTGTAATACCAACACATTCAATTGCACAACAATCTTCAACAGATACTTTACCTACTTACAAAGAAAAAATTAGCAATCGATTATTAAATCAGTTTACTAAGAAAAATGAAATATCTTTTTTGATTAAATTTTCGGAGCAAACAAACACAAAAAAATTGCATTAAATACAGAAAAAAAAGCAAAAAAACAGCAACAGTCTGCTTTTAAAACGGAATTAATGAAACGCTCCGCAATTGTTTCTGAGTTGCGGTCTACCGCGACTGAAACACAAAAGCCAATTTTGACTTGGCTTGCAGAACAGAAAAAAGCGGGGAAAGTAAGCGACTATCAATCTTATTATATTGTGAATGCCATTTCAGTTACCGGAACCAAAGATGTGATGGAGGATTTAGCTAAATGGGGTACAGTGGAAAAAATATTACCGAATGAAAAAAGACAAATCATTGCACCTCAAAAAAAGCAAAATACAAGAAATGTTAAACCCGAATCGACAACGGAATGGAATATCGATCGCGTAAACGTACCTCAACTGTGGGAAGAAGGTATTGATGGTAGCGGTGTCGTCATCGCCAATATTGATACTGGGGTGCAATGGGACCATCCAGCACTTAAAGATAAATATAGAGGCTATGATCCTGCTACCGGTGAAGTGGATCACACCTTTAACTGGTACGATCCCACGACTGGACAAGCAGTACCCTATGATGATCTAGCACATGGGACACATACAATGGGTACAATGGTGGGGTCTGAATCAGGTGGTAATAATCGCATCGGTGTGGCTCCAGGTGCCAAATGGATTGCCGTAAAAGCATTTAGTGCTGCTGGAGGAACCGACGCTGACCTGCTCGCTGCGGGGGAATGGATTTTGGCTCCTAAAGATGCGGAGGGGAATCCGCATCCAGAAAAAGCACCTGATGTGGTGAATAACTCTTGGGGAGGCGGGCCTGGGCTTGATGAGTGGTATCGCCCGATGGTGGAAGTGTGGCGCTCAGCTGAAATCTTCCCAGAGTTTTCTGCTGGAAATGATGGTGGATCGAAAGAAACGGTTGCTAATCCAGCAAACTATCCTGAATCCTTTGCGACAGGTGCTACAGATATAGAAGACAAAATTGCAGGTTTTTCGTCCAAAGGACCTTCTCCCTACGATGAGGTAAAACCTGAGATTTCAGCACCCGGTGTTGATATTCGTTCGTCTGTTCCAGGTGATGGCTATGAAGGTGGATGGGAAGGAACGTCCATGGCAGGGCCGCATGTGTCTGCTATTGCCGCACTTCTTAAACAAGTCGATGCAGGACTTACTGTCACGGAAATTGAAACGATTTTAACAAGTACGGCTAAGCCGCTGTTCGATTCAAAATATCAAGGTACGCCCAATAATGGTTATGGATATGGTTTAGTCGATGCAAAGGCCGCAGTCGAAGCTATTCGTACCGGCTTAGGAGAAATGAATGGACAAGTTCTAACGGCAGGGGAAGATACGAAAGTGCCCACATTTAAGCATGAATCACCTGCATTCGCATATAAAAAAGCGAATCTTCCACTTGTTGTACAGGTAGAAGATAATGTGAGTATTACAGGTGTCGATTTATTTTATCGTACAGCCGTAGATGCAGAATGGAAAATCATAACAGCAGAACAAGTAGCCGGTAACTATCGTACAGGAGATTATCAGGCGACTATCCCTGGGCAAGAATTAGTTCAATCGAATTTAACCTACTATTGGAAAGTTAAGGATTATGGAGAAAATATAGTCACCTCTGATTCATATGATTTAGAACTGCGTGAAGGCATTTCGCATGGATACGAGGAAGATTTTGAAACTTACCCAACAGGATGGTTATCATATGGTGCACAAAACAGCTGGGAGTGGGGCGTTCCCACATCTGGACCCGAGTCAGCTGCTTCTGGTGAAAAAGTATTTGCGACTAACTTAGCGGGTAATTACGCTAACTCTGCCAATATGAACTTAATCATGCCACCCATTGATTTACCAGAAGGAGAGACTTATCTTCAATTTAAACAATGGTATGCGTTAGAAGAAGGCTTTGATTATGGTCAACTCTATATTTCAACGGATCAGCGCAATTGGACATCGCTTGCTACATACAATGGTGCAAGCAATGGATGGATTGATGAACAAATTGCTTTATCGGAGTATGCGGGACAACGTGTCTATCTTAACTTTAATGTCATATCGGACCCGATTGTCTCACAAACTGGGTGGTATATTGATAATATGCGTTTAAGCGGGGACATGGGTGAAGCCAAATCTGCTAGCAAAAAAAATCAAATCTTACCCAAACCGCCTAAGCAAGCTAAGAAAAATGTACGTAAAATTATCGATCCTAAAACGTTAAAACCGAGTAAAAAGGAAAAGATCGTTTCTGCCAATGTTAAGCCGACACCGTCAACATTGCCTGTGGCAGCTCAGGTGAATGTGTTAGAAACAGGTCGTGCTACAACGGTTAACCCTGTTGATGGTAGTTATTCACTTATTCACACGGTAGGAGATTTTACAGTGCAAGCGGAAGCCTATGGCTACCATTCGAAAGCACACCAAGTTCAAGTGATGCGGGATACCACAACGACCCAAAATTTCATACTTGATCCGATTGCACAAGGAACAGTTTCCGGCCAGATTAAAGATGAGAAATCAGGAAAACCGATTCAAGGTGCAACCCTTTACCTGGTCGAAGATGCAGTGGTGAAACCTGTTCAATCCGATGAAAATGGGAACTACTCGATCCAGGCTTACGAAGGGACCTATACTTTAAAAGTAGGTGCCCCGCACTATTTTGGACAGGAAGCGACGATTGAAATAAAAGGAAATGAAACGATTACTCAGAATTTTGATTTGAAACCTTTTATCAGTTATCCAGGTGAAATTGGCTATGATGATGGGACTGCCGACGGATTTGTTACTTATGATGCAGGTACCCAATTTGCAGTAAAAATGTCTTTAGCTGATGGGAAGGATCGTGCGTTACTTCAATCGGCTCTCATCCATTTCTTTAGTGGAGAGCTTGCACCTGAAGAAACTGACTTTCAGGTCGCCATTTATGATGCGAGTGGACCTGAAGGGAGCCCGGGTAAAAGGCTTGTCGGTCCGATTGATGCAGCGGTGGAGCAATTCGGAAAGTGGCAAAAGATTGATTTAGCGGATAAAAGTATTCTGGTAGAGGGCGATTTTTATGTCGTCTATATCCAAAAAGATGTTTACCCTGATACACCAGGTTTATCCGTAGACCACAGTTATCCCAATTCACAACGTAACTGGTTAAACTGGGGCGGAACATGGGAAAAAGCGCCTGTAATTGAAGGGAACTTCATGATTCGGGCTCAAGTGGACTACGAAGCAGTGGCCCCTGTGATTGAATCACCAAAAAATGATAGCTTCGTTAACCAAAAAACGATTACGGTGAGCGGACAAGCTAGTCCATCGACCACGGTTAAGCTATATAACAAAGGCAAGGAAATCGCAGAGACAAAAGCAACAGCAGAAGGCATCTTCTCAACTGAAGTAAATTTGAAAAAGGGTAAAAATGTATTAACTGCGATATCTGTAACCGATATAGGGGATACAAACCCATCGGCAAAAGTAAATGTCACACTGGATCGGAAAAAGCCTGGATTAACGATTACAGCACCGCTTGACGGTACAAAGACAAATAAAGAGGTCATCACGGTTACAGGGCAAGCAACAGATGACTACTTGGCACACGTAAAAGTAAATGGCAAAAAGGCCACGCTAAAAGATGATGGCAGTTTTACTTACCGACTCCTGCTTAATGAAGGTGAAAACAAGATCGATGTATCCGCTATTGATAAAGCGGGTAACAAAACGAAAAAATCGGTAAACGTATTTGCCAAAACAACCGTACCTCAAATTAAAAATTTAAAACCAAATCAAGATGTCCATTTAAAAAGTGGGGAATCTGTGAAAATTGAGCTAAATAGTGAAGCGAAGTTGAAAGCTTCTTATATTATTCGGATGCCGCTCGCTAATCCTGTGCGAAGTATGAAAGCTTCCTCGATCACAGAGTTTCCAATGATGGAAGATGGAGCAGGACATTACACAGCATACTACACGGCTACATCCAATCTGAGAGATATGAAGGGGGCAGTAATTGAAGTCATTTTACGTGATGCGTTTGGAAATGAAGTACGAGAAGAAGCAACAGGGAAGCTGTTTATCAATGTGAAAGAGTAATTTGAAAAATGAAAACAAGTGTGCCTAAAAGGTACACTTGTTTTATGTGTGTTGTGCAACCTGTTTCCAACTAAAATGTACAGACAAGGATTTATATGCATAGAGAGCTAATTGTTTCGCTTTTTGCGGATGATCTAAGATCCAGGTTAGCTGTTCTGCTAAGGAGTGGACTTCAGCAAGCAGACCATTTTTGCCGTGCGTCACAATTTAAGCTAAGCCTCCCATTCAAGAAACAACGACAGGTGTTTTAAATGACATTGTAAAAGACCGAAAGGTTCGAATAAGGATCTGCAAGTTGATAAAGGTGGTCTCGCGTTTTATCCGAAACTTGACCCAAAAAATGAATAGGGTCTGTAATTTGAAGTTTTTTCACAAGTGCTATGACCCGATCCCACGATTAAGCGTTTGACATGTGGATGTTTTTCTATATCAATAGGTATCTATATGGGTTTTATATAAATTTTTAAATTGTAATTTAATGCATATTCATGGCAAGAATCGCAACCTCATGTTTGAATAAAATCATTCAGTGTCACCGAAGATGAATATTCCACATATCAAACAATAAAATGTATAGAATCAGTAGTGTCGGAAGTGTTTTTTGAGCGATAATGCCTTCAAACAAGCGCTTGGCGGGCCTGGTGAAAATTGTTCAAGGAACGCGATATACACAACAAATCATATTCAATACTACTTGGAGGAGAGGGGAAGGTGTTTCAAAATTGAAGGTCAAATTTTATGATGTGGATCCGATGCCTAGTCGCTTGGAGCTAGCGAATCGCGACCAACTCCCTACACATTATGGCTACAATTATTTAGGATTGACAACTTTGGAACCCAATTCCATATTTGTATATTGGGAAGTGACTACAAATTGGAAAAAAATGATTGGAGGACTTCTTGAGCAGACAGAAACCGAAATGAACTTCATATTAAAGTTGTATCATGAAAAAAAACAAGAACAGCTTGAGGAGGAATGTTATGAATGGGAAATACCCAATTCAGCTAGCTCATGCATCATCACAAATGTTGTTCAGAAGCAGGGGTATATTGCAAAGATCGGTTTTTTACATCATGAACATTTTCTTCCTATTTTACGCTCTCATTCCATCTGTATGCAATCTGAAGATGGAAGCAATAAGTTCAGATTTGATGCTATATCCCAAGTGCTAAAATCGGGGCCAGATATCCCCTTCGATTTGCAGGAAGATGAACGATGGATACTACGTCATCTCCATGTGGTTGAACTTCAACTGAGGCAAATGTTAGCAAAAGTGAGTACCCAGCATATATACTTTAACCGCGCTGTCAAGCAAATGATAATGGAGCTCATAGGTATCCATCTATCAGAGAAAAAAGAAATAGATCAAAAGTATACACGCTTGGTACGAGCTCAAGAAATATTTATTCATTCTCGCTTTAATCAGTTGACAGAAGATGAGTTCATTCAACTCGAAGAAAAGAATAAAACATATATGAATGCCTATCCTGTGCAGCTTGAGCCTGCTACTGAAGTATCAATTGATAAGCAACGTCCTCCTGCCTTGCGCGTACTCGTTTTGAGTTGGGAATATCCTCCTTATCAAGTGGGTGGTGTATCAACTGCGGTAAGGCGTTTATCCGAACACCTAGTAGCGTATAATATTGAAATTCATTTGCTTACATATGGACCAGAAGGTGCAAAGTCTTATGAAGTGATAGACGGGGTACACGTATATCGGGTAAATACTTGTGATGAAAGGAGAGAGGAAGATTTTCTTACATGGATCTTTCAATTGAACCTAGCCATGATAGCCGAATTTCAATGCCAAACTGCCTTTGGTTTAAAAGTTGATTTGGTACACGCACATGAGTGGCTAACATCATATGCGGCACAAGAATTAAAGCGGTCTTATGATTTGCCGATTGTGTATACGATGCATGGAATCGAAAAATATAAGTGCGAATCGATTAATGTTAAGCATAACGAATATGTACACCTAGCAGAGTCCCAACTGACTAAGTGGGCACATCAAATCATTGTTTGTAGTAAATGTATGGTAGACGGTGTTCGTACAACCTTTGAGCATGCTGAAGAGAAGATCAAGCTTATTCATAATGGGGTATTAATTCCTGAACGATTAAATCATACAAAGATTGAACAATTACGAGAACTAAGAAGTAGAATCGCCTTACCAGAAGAGAGAATTCTATTTTTTGCAGGCAGAATGATCATTGAAAAAGGGATTGCCTTGTTAGTTGAAGCGATTCCCTATATTATTCATTGTCATCCAAACACCAAGTTTGTTTTGAGTGGCGAAGGCTATTTAAAAGAAGCTTTGCAACAACGAATCGAGGAACAGGGATTTGGATCGCAAGTTTTATTTACTGGCTTTGTTGATGAGGAAACCCTTCACTTTCTATATCGATTAGCTTATTTATATTGTTTGCCCAGTCTACATGAACCATTTGGCATTACCGTACTTGAAGCGATGTCCCATCAAACGCCCGTACTTGTATCTGATGCATGTGGTCCAGATGAGACGGTAGAAGATCATGTGACAGGTATTAAAGTATCTACTGGAAGTGTGGAATCACTTATCGTGCAAATCAATTGGGCATTAGATCATCCACAAGAAATGAATAGGTTGGCGAGAAACGCCTATTTACAATTACCCATGAAATACAATTGGAAAAGAATCGCTGCCCAAACGCTAGATGTGTACCAATCCGCACTGTACATGGATAATCCAGTAACGAAGTCATAAATAGAGGTGATGACATGGTACAAGTAAATGGTATCGAAGCGGCAGCATTAGGATTGCTCGATGCTCAAATTCATTCAGCATTCGGTGTTTTTGGGTATCCGGCAAATGATGTGGGGGATCAATTACTCCAATCTTTCGACTCATTCGAATGGAGTGTCAATGAAAAAGTGGCCTTTGAGCTCTCCTTGGGCATTTCAGCGGCTGGATTTCGTGCAGGAGTTGTGATTAAGCAAGCAGGCATGAGTATTTTATATGATCCGATGGTGAATGCTGTCATGCATGGCATCGGTGGAGGACTTGTGATCTTAGCAATGGATGATATCGGTAGTGTTAAGTCAACCGTAGAACAAGACTCCAGGTCACTAGCTAAGCTTGCCGGAGTCCCTGTATTTGACCCTAATACAGCAAGTGAAGTGAGAGGAATTATTCCCACTGCTTTTGAACTATCTGAAACTTGTTCGATTCCCGTTGTTGTACGTATCAGTTCACGATTGCGATTAAGTCATATGCAAGTGGATGATTCCATGAATCACAAAAACGTATTACATACTCCCTATCGAGTTTCAGATGAAGTGGCACGTAGATTATCGAAACTAGGCCGTATGAATCATTATCAGACCTATACTTATCCACATATATTATCTTTTTTACAATCTATAAATGTAGGTATAAATGAAAGCAGAGCTAGCCATCGTGTTGGGTTTATCTGTAGCAGTGGGTGTCATACGTTTTTAGAGGGAATGGAAATGCCTTATCTGAGACTAACTACAGTATGGCCCTTACCAGAAAAGAAAATCATTTCGTTTTTAAAATCTTATCCATACATTATGCTATTGGAAGAACCAGGGGATTTCCTAGAAACACAAGTGCGAGTCTTAGCTCAACAACATCAGCTCAAAACGGAGATATACGGAAGAGGCAATGGTACATTTGCGCATTATGGTCCGTTATCTGCATCTCGCATTCAGGCTTCATGGCGTGCACTACAAGAACAAACACCACTAGATGCCATACAATCAACACCTCAAATGAGGGAAAACAAGGCTCCCGAATCCTATTTACCACTTACACGTGTATATCAAGTGTTATCTCAGTATGTGAAAAGGCATTCTATCCCTGTTGCAGTTGACGTCGGATCATCGATCTCACTCCAATATCCACCATACGATATCGCAGAGTGGGGCTATTGCCTGGGATCGGCAATTAGTGTAGCGACTGGATTGACTAGAGCGGGAAAGTCGGCCCTAGCCGTAATAGGGGATTATGGTTTTATTCACAGTGGTATTCAGGCACTGATGGAAGCAGTTTCTCAACAACAAAGTGTAAAAGCAGTGATTATATATGATGGTGTTTCTAGAAGAACAGGAGGACAATCTCATTTGCTCCACCAAAACCAGGCCCAGCATAAAAATATATCGATTTCAGAACTTGTCTACGCATGTGGCGTGAAACAATACGAGCAGCTCAAAGTTGAATCAGATACTTCTGATCAAAAAATCATGGAATCGATTGCGCGTCTAATCAACATAGAAGGGGTCGCGGTAACGGTGTTTGAGCTGGCTTGATTGCCATCAAACATGGTTGATGGCAATCCTTTTAGTTCACCAAAGTTTTTTTGTTTCCAACTAACATGGCAATATCAATATTTTGCTCTAAAAAGGGGATTTCTTTCATATAGTCGATCTCTTTTATTTTGAACCCTCTTTCTAATTCAGTTTTTAAATCATGGATACTACCGTGGATAGCTGATTCTTCGATAAGTAGATCAAGATAATAATTATGAAGTTGTTCTGTATCTTTTATTAAATCCAAGGTAAGAAGCAAATGCTGGTCGTCTTTTAACCACTTATTCATTTTATTCCATAAATGTCTCCGGTCATGAGCAGCCATATGTTCAATCACACTTATGGAATAAATCACATCAAAATATTGATTGGGAAAATGCATATCTAATATATTTTTTTGATAGGAGAAAATATTAGCGTGTACATGCTGATAATCTACGTATCCCCATTCAAACCAGTGAGAGCGATCAGCTTCAAACCAATCATGCATTTCTGAAAAATCAACCGTATATACTTCTGCCCCTTGATAGGCGAGATAGATGGGTAAAGGTGTAATACCTGCTCCGATATCTAAAATTTTTTTTCCTCTAGGATCGCCAATTTTTTCGATTAACCACACATATTCATAAGCTCGGGGAGTGTGTTTGACAAAAAATCCGAGGTATAAGCGTGATAAATAAATGAGTGTATCAAGTAGTTGCTGATTACTTGATTTGTCTCTTAATACGGATAACACTTCTTCAGTCACATCTGCTTTAGCGTGCAAACCCATTCTCTCCTTCCTACATGATTTATTCTCTTCTTGTGCATATCACAAAATATGTGAGCAAACGAACGATAAGAACACGAGATGTGAATGGTGTAACAGGATTTCCTAACGTGTCAGCGAATAAGTAGGATAACTGATTCGTATCACGGACGAATGAATCCAATCAGACACAGAGATCGATTTAAAGATGAGCATGATGATTCATAGTGCTATAATAGAGGTTGAACGGAAATAGAGAAGGTGATCGGGATGTCTAAGAAGAATCAAAAAAAACAGGAACTAAAAAATGAATTGTTATTTGAGATTTATGGAATTGTAATTGTCGCATTATCCATTATTGCATTGGCTAGCTATGGG
Source organism: Polycladospora coralii (assembly GCF_014773435.2). Lineage (GTDB taxonomy): Bacteria > Bacillota > Bacilli > Thermoactinomycetales > Thermoactinomycetaceae > Polycladospora > Polycladospora coralii. The sequence goes on from NZ_JACXAG020000004.1 coordinate 63,438, forward strand.
GCAATCGGACGTAATCTCACCGTTTTATCACGGTTTGTAGTAGGAATATGGGACTTTATTATTCCGCTTACGGGTGTAGGTGTTGGCATCTATGTCATGATCAAACGAGACTGGCCACGGAAATGGTCATCCCGTCTAACGGGATTAACTTTGATGCTAATTGCTTTACTCTGCTTTACGCATTTACTCTCTTTTGATGCGTTTACACCACAAGAACAAGCAAAGGGTATACTCGATGCCACATGGGATCGACTTTTACAAGATCGAACCTCTGATGTCCCACTGGATATTGGAAGCGGTATGGTAGGGGCAATCACCTATGCAGTGCTTTTCTTTTTATTTGATGAAATTGGAACCATTATTATCTTAGGTGCGGTTACGTTATCGGGAACGTTACTTTTGACCGGTTTTTCATACAGGCAAGTCGTGAACAAAGTGCGTACCTACTTAGAAAAACAAAATATTGATTTGAAACGGTGGGCTAAAAGCCGGGTCACCCAAACAAAATCGAAAGTGAAATCCCAGAAAAGATCAAACAAAAAAGCAATAGAAGATCCTGTAAATGATGATCCTATAAATGAGCAAATTAAGATCCCAGAAAAACCGGTTATCCATGATTTTCAAGATCAAACATACATAAACGATGAGAAAAAGAAACAATTATCCCTTCAATTTACAAAGCAACCAGAGCCGGATTTACCTGATCAAAATGAAGAGGCCATCTCAGTTAAGTTTGAGACTCAGACGGATCTTGTAGATTATCGAATACCAAGTATTGATCTGCTCAATAAAAAGGCAGGTACACGCAAGAAACGGAAAGACAATGCGGAAAGCATGCTTGAAAAATTAGAAAAAACATTAGAAAGTTTTGGTGTACAAGCCACTGTGTTAGGTGGATATCGAGGTCCTACTGTAACGAGATATGAGTTACAGCCTCACTCTGGAGTGAAAGTGAGCAAAATTGTAAACTTGGCTGACGATATTGCCTTAGCGCTAGCAGCTAGAGATATTCGTATTGAAGCCCCGATTCCTGGTAAATCCGCAATTGGTATTGAGGTTCCAAATCAAGAAGTGGAAATTGTACGATTGCGTGATGTGCTTGAAAGTTCCCCGTATGAATCATCAGATTCTAAATTAAGTATTGCACTTGGAATGGGCATATCTGGTGATCCGATTGTGGCTAATTTAGCGACAATGCCGCATCTCCTGGTAGCAGGTGCTACAGGAGCGGGTAAAAGTGTATGTATAAACGGCATCATTACTAGCCTCCTTTACAAAGCTAGACCTGATGAAGTAAAACTGATGATGATAGATCCCAAAATGGTGGAATTAAATATATACAATGGAATTCCACATCTGCTTGCCCCAGTGGTTACCGATCCACGTAAAGCCGCAATGGCATTAAAAAAAGTTGTACAAGAGATGGAAAAGCGTTATGAATTATTTGCAAAAAGTGGGGCTCGGGATATCGAAAGATATAACATGCTTGTAAAAGAGAAGATGGAACATTTACCCTATATTGTGGTGATTGTAGATGAACTTGCTGATTTGATGATGGTTGCACCAGCAGATGTAGAAGACGCCATATGTCGACTCGCACAAATGGCTCGAGCAGCTGGTATTCATTTAATTATTGCTACACAAAGACCATCAGTAGATGTGATTACAGGTGTGATTAAAGCCAATATTCCTTCCCGTATTGCGTTCGCCGTATCATCAGGTGCAGACTCTCGTACGATCTTAGACGGTGGCGGAGCTGAAAAACTATTAGGCCGTGGAGACATGTTGTATCTACCAATTGGTGCTTCTAAACCCAAGCGCGTACAAGGTGCCTTTTTATCCGATGAAGAAGTGGAAGCGGTCGTCTCTTTTGTAAAAGAGCAGCAAGAGGCCAATTATCAAGAAGAGATGATTCCCACAGCTGTAGAAAATAAAAAAACAGATGATATTCAGGATGAATTATATCCACAGGCGGTGGAACTTGTACTAGAAGCGAAAACGGCATCTGTTTCCCTTATTCAACGTCGTTTGCGTGTTGGTTATACACGCGCAGCGCGCTTAATTGATATGATGGAAGATCGTGGAATTATTGGCCCATATGAAGGAAGTAAACCACGTGAAGTATTACTTACGTTGGAAGAGTTTGAAGCGAATAAAAGAAGTGCAATCTGAAGAAAATAGGGAGTAGCCAAATCAGAAATTACATGGTATAAAAGTTATAGCTCGGCAAGTCGACTATATAAGATCTCAAATATCGGTTTAATGCTTGATCAAATGAAACTGGAATAACATGCGCTCGCAAGCGTAAATGATGTTGATTAACCAAAATGTATGACGGTTAAATGGAAAATCATACGAATCAACACGCTTGTTTTGTTATAATAAACACGGGTTATTCACATATAGGGTTTCATTGGCAAGTAGGAAATTTTGTGAGATGTTTTTGCGTCAGATGGATAAGCTGACAGTCAGATTTATCCATTTGCTTGCCTCACTATAAGCTAATGTACATAGGCGTCTTATTATGCTGAAGGGGGATTCACTTATGAAAAAGAGAACATGGCTTGCAATGATATTAGCTGCGATGCTCATTTTAGCAGTAGGTTGCGGTCAAGGAAACGATCAAGCTGCTAATGAAAGCGGTTTTAAAGTAGGTATGGTAACGGATACAGGAGGGCTAAATGATGAGTCCTTTAACCAAACCACTTGGGATGGATTAGAACGTGCAAAAGATGAGCTAGGTGCTGATATTAAGGCGCTTGAATCCAAACAAGATAGTGATTATGTACCAAACTTAACAAAATTTGCTCGTGAAGGACGTAACCTAACATGGGCTGTGGGTTTTAAACATGAAAAAGCAGTCCCAGAAGTTGCACAACAATTTCCTGATGTTCAATTTGGGATTGTAGATAGTAATTTAGGTGGAAATATTCCTGCTAATGTTACGGCAGTTACTTTTAAAGAAGAAGAGGGCTCTTTCTTAGTAGGGGCTGCAGCTGGATTAACCACAAAGACCAACAAAGTTGGATTCATCGGTGGTATTAATAGTGAGCTCATTGAGAAGTTTGAAGCAGGTTTTATTGCCGGCGTTAAAGCAGTAAATCCGAAGGCTGAAGTTATTTCAGCATATGCAGGAAGTTTTTCCGATGTAACAAAGGGCCGTACATTATCAGCAGGCATGTATAATCAAGGTGCAGATATCATCTATCATGCTGCTGGTGGTGTCGGTAAAGGTTTGTTTGATGAAGTTAAGACGCGTGAGGCAGGTAAGTTCTGGGCGATTGGTGTAGATATGGATCAATCGAGACTAGCACCAGAACATACCTTAACTTCTATGGTCAAAAAAGTGGATGTAGCAGTGTTTGACATTACGAAGTCACTTAAAGATAAAGACTTGAAATCAGGAGAGCATCATGTGTTTGGTCTTCAAGATGATGCAGTAGGGCTAGCTGAGAATACTAAAAATATTAATCCTGACGTCTTAACCAAAGTAAATGAATACAAGGAAAAAATCATTAGTGGTGACATTGTTGTACCAACGAAAGTAGCAGATGTAAAGTAAGTAAATGCATTGTCTATTATCTCCCTGCTATAGCATATCACGCTGTAGTGGGGCTTCTTTTTATAGCATGGATGAATCAAACAAGGATGGCAATGGAAACATAACACTGACTGATGTTATGGATAGAAACATACACTGTTTATCAAGTATATCGATTAACTTAAATATCATGCAAATCGATTAACCTAAGTTTTTATACCCAATCAATTAGCGACCATAACGCTGATGGTGTACTGCAAACATTTAAAACCTTTTTCCTCAAGCCGTTTACGTAGAAGAGTATGATTAGGAGGGATGATCTTGAATGTTGTTGAAATGATCGGGATCACAAAACGTTTCCCTGGGATTGTAGCCAATGACAATATTAACTTGGCGATCAAAAAGGGTGAAATCCACGCCTTATTAGGTGAAAATGGAGCCGGAAAGTCTACTTTGATGAATGTCTTATTTGGACTTTATCAACCTGAAGAAGGTGAAATCCGGATTAATGAAAAGAAAGTTATGATTACAGGACCGACTATGGCGAATGAACTTGGAATAGGTATGGTTCATCAACATTTTATGCTAGTACAACCCTTTACAGTTACTGAAAATATCATCTTAGGAGATGAGCGTAGTAAGGGTGGAATTTTAGATATAAAACAAGCGGAAAAAGAGATTCAGAAGTTATCTGATCAATATGGACTTAAGGTTGATCCAAGCGCTAAAATTTCTGACATCTCAGTCGGCATGCAACAACGTGTAGAAATCCTCAAAACGCTTTATCGGGGTGCAGAAACACTCATATTTGATGAACCGACAGCTGTATTAACCCCACAAGAAATTGATGAACTGATTAGTATCATGAAGAACTTAGTCAAAGAAGGCAAGACCATCATTTTTATTACCCATAAATTAAAAGAAATTATGCGTACTTGCGATCGTGTCACCGTAATACGTAGAGGTAAAGTGATTGATACAGTTGATGTAGCTGGAAATGATGAAAATACGCTAGCTTCTTTGATGGTGGGAAGAAAAGTCTCTTTTTCGATTGACAAAGAAGATGCTGAAACTGGCGAAACGATACTTGATATTCAGAACTTAGTTATGGAAAAAGGCAATGGTGTAAAAGTTATTAATGGCCTGAACATGGAAGTAAAAGCAGGAGAGATTGTTGGGTTGGCTGGAGTAGATGGAAATGGTCAATCCGAATTGATTGAAGCCATTACCGGGCTACAGTCTATTAAATCAGGCCATATTAAGTTAAATAAACAAGATATTGCCAATCAGCGCCCACGTAAGATTACAGAATCAGGTGTGGGTCATATTCCAGAGGATCGTCAAAAGCGTGGCTTAGTTTTAGATTTTACGGTTAGTGAAAATATGGTGTTACAAACCTATTATCAACCTCCTTTTACGAAAGGGATGTCCATTCAATTTAATGAGATAGACCAATTTGCAAAAAGGCTGATTGAAGAATATGACGTCCGTACACCAAGTATTGATACACCTATTCGCGCATTATCAGGTGGTAATCAACAAAAGGCGATTATTGCCCGTGAGGTAGATCGTGAACCAACACTGTTAATTGCAGCTCAACCCACTCGGGGTCTTGATGTTGGTGCCATCGAGTTTATTCACCGTAAGCTGGTCGAACAGCGAGACAACGGGAAAGCTGTACTACTCGTTTCGCTAGAGTTAGATGAAATCCTAAAACTAAGCGACCGAATCGCAGTCATTTATGAGGGTGTCATCGTGGGTTGGGTAGATCCTCAAAATGCAACAGAGGAAGAACTTGGTTTGCTTATGGCTGGAAGTGCTCTAGAGAAGGAGGCGAATTAACATATGCAATCCCTATTAGCGCGATTAAATAAATATAGCGGTGCCACTACAGCGATTATTTCTATCTTATTAGGTATGGTTGTAGGTGCGATTATGATGTTGGCGGCAGGCTATAATCCGGTAGCTGCCTATAACGCATTATTTGTAAGCGCACTATTTCAACCCTATGATTTAGGGGAAACGATTCGTACGATAACCCCTTTGATTTTAACCGGATTGGCAGTAGCGATTGCATTCCGTACGGGCCTTTTTAATATTGGTGTGGAAGGTCAGTTTATTGTCGGGCAGTTGGTCGCTTTTATTGTGGCAACTCAACTTGGCCTTCCACCGGTTATTCAAGTCATCGTAGCGGTTATAATGGGCGGACTGGCTGGTGCTTTGTGGGGCTTGGTTCCGGGGTTTCTAAAGGCATCACGAGGCGTACATGAAGTCATCGTATCGATTATGATGAATTTTATTGCCCTGTACTTATCTAATTATCTGATTCGTACTTGGTTGGCTAAAGGAGCCGATTCAACTCCAAAAATAGCGGATAGTCCACCCTTGAAAGTAGATGTTTTATCACAGATATTTGGCGGCTCACGTATTCATTTAGGAATCTTTATCGCATTACTTGGCGTTTTTGTAATGTACTATCTCTTATATCGAACGAAACTAGGATATGAACTGCGTGCAGTTGGCTATAATCCCCGTGCTTCAGAATATGCCGGCATGAGTGTAAAGCGTAACATTATCTTATCTATGATGATCAGTGGTTCGTTTGCTGGTTTGGCTGGTGCAAGTGAAGTTCTAGGCACTAGTGGATATCTGTCGATCGAGGCTGCTTTTACTGGAATTGGATTTGATGGGATCGCAGTTGCGTTACTTGGTGGAAATACACCACTTGGTGTAATTTTTGCAGCTTCCTTGTTTGGTGTCTTAAACTATGGCGGTGGAAATATGCAGTTTGAAGCGGACGTTCCATTTGAAGTCATACGTGTTGTAGTAGCAGCAATCATTTTATTTGTAGCTGCAAATATCTCTACTAAGATAGTCGGTCGTTTCCGTAAGCAAAAGGGGGTAAAAAAGCATGGGTGATTATATGCAAGTCGTTACAAATATTTTAATGACAACAGTCATATATGCAACCCCTCTTGTTTTAGCTGCACTAGGTGGATTGTTTTCGGAACGCTCAGGTGTAGTTAATATTGGGCTTGAGGGTTTAATGATTATAGGCGCTTTTATGGGTGCAGTGGGTACGATTGCTACAGGTAGTGCATGGATGGGACTGATACTATCTATTATTGCTGGGATCATTTTAGCACTTCCACATGCCGTTGCCACCATTACCTTCAAAGCAGACCAAGTCGTCAGCGGTGTGGCGATCAACTTTTTAGCTTTAGGTATTTCAATGTATCTTGTGAAATACTTATATAATGGGGCTGGTCAGACACCAGTCGTTCCTGAAACTTTAGATCGGGTTGCGATTCCCTTCTTAAGTGAAATCCCTGTAATCGGTCCTTCACTCTTTCAGGCACTTCCGTTCACATATATTGCGATTATAGCTGCTTTTATTACCTATTTCCTTCTTTACCGTACAGCTTTTGGTATGCGCATTCGGGCTGTAGGTGAACATCCACATGCTGCTGAAACAGCTGGAGTAAGTGTAGTGGGAATCCGTTATTTAGCAGTCATCATCAGTGGTGCTCTTGCAGCGATGGGTGGGGCATCATTATCCATCGCAATTGGTAGTGAGTTTAATCAAGCAACAGTAGCCGGTCAGGGGTTTATTGCCCTAGCCGCACTTATATTTGGTAAATGGAGACCGCTAGGTGTGCTCGGTGCAGCTACTTTCTTCGGGTTTGCGGTAGCACTAGCTCTAACGGGACAGTTGATTGGTTTATCTGCTTATGTACCGAGTGAGATCTTAAGTATGCTTCCATATATTCTCACGATCCTAGCACTTGCAGGTTTTGTAGGGAGAGCAGAAGCGCCAAATGCACTTGGTAAGCCATATGAAAAAGGAACACGTTAACCAGCAGTTTCTATTAACTCAAATACATGACAATAAAATGTAGAAATCATGCGCACGTTAACCTTGGCACTTCGCCAAGGTTTTTTTATATTTTGGATCGCGAGTGGACAAAATAACGCTAGTTACCGATTGAACAAGTGGGGTGTAAAGTAGATGGTTAGGATTCTGCTAAAGAACGTGTCTCCTTAGAAAAAGAGAAGATAAGTTGGGATTACTTTCCATATAACTTTAACTTAGTTTATAATGAGAAGAGTTCAAATAAGAAAGGATGGGAATATGACTTCTCCTAATTTTAAAACAATTGAAATGGGAAGTATTCGTGCACATGTACTTACAACGAATCAGTTTAAAAGTACAACATTTTCCTGCTTTATTCAGCAACCCTTACAATCAGAATTTGTGACGAAAACGGCGTTACTTCCAGCTATATTACAGCGAGGAACGAAACAGTATCAAACGACTACGCAATTACAACAAGCTTTAGATCACATGTATGGCGCTATCTTATTTGGAGACGTATTCAAACGTGGGGAAAGACATATTATTCAGATGGGGATGGAAGTTGCCAATGAACAATATTTAAAGGAAAGTGCATCTTTATTGGAGGAAGGTCTCCATTTCTTTTCACAGGTGCTCTTAAATCCCATTACTGAAAATGAGCATTTTCACTTGGGCTATTTAAAATCGGAGAAGAAAAATTTACAGCAGAAGATAGAAAGCTTTAAAGATGATAAAATGCGGTTGGCATCTCAACGGCTACTTGAAAGCATGTATAAAGACCAACCTTTTGCCTTGTTTAATCATGGTCGAACAAGTGATCTTGACCAAATATCAGCTGAAGGGCTTTATACATATTATCAAGATGTGATTCGGAACAGACCCATCGATTTTTATTGTATAGGAGACATTGATGTACAAGAATTTACAGAGATCATGGGGAATCACTTTTCGCAGCTGATGGACCATGAGCGTAAATTGCCCCAACGAACGACAGAGAAAGCAGAAGTAGAAAAAGTGCGAGAAGTAGTAGAGCGTTATGATGTCAAACAAGGGAAATTAAATTTGGGATTGCGCACATATACGACGTACCAAGATGATGATTATCCTGCTTTGATGCTATATAACGGTATCTTAGGTGGCTTTGCACATTCTAAGCTCTTTATGAATGTCCGTGAGAAAGAGAGTTTAGCTTATTACTGTTCTTCACGTATTGATAGTCATCAAGGATTTTTAGGTATACAATCTGGTATTGAAATTGAGAATTACAGTAAAGCATTAGGCATTATAAAAGAGCAGCTTTTTGCGATGGAAAATGGAGACATAAGTGAGCGTGAGTTGATACAAACCAAAGCGACGCTGTCGAATCAATTACGTGAGTCTCAAGACCGTGCTTATGATTTAATGAATGCGCATTATCATGGTGTATTAAGTAATAAGGAACGTTCAATCAGCCAGCTCCTAACCCATATCGAGGAAGTCACCCTAGAAGATGTTAAGCGCGTAGCACAGAAAATTAAGTTAGATACCATCTACTTTTTACGAGACAAGGGGGGCGCTAATCATGGAGAAAATTGAGTACAAGCAGCTAAAAGAAACGCTCTATCATGAACGATTAGCAAACGGCTTAGAGGTTTATATCTTACCGAAAACAGAGTTTAGTAAAACCTATGCTACATTTACGACCAAGTATGGTTCCATTGACGACCAGTTTGACGTGGAAGGCAAAGGAAAGTTTCAGGTGCCTGATGGCGTAGCCCATTTTTTAGAACATAAGATGTTCGAACAAGAATCAGGAGAAGATGTATTTCAGACATTTTCTAGACAAGGTGCTTCTGCCAATGCCTTTACTAGCTTTACAAGAACCGCTTATTTATTCTCTTGCACAGAACAAGTTGATCAGAATGTGAATACATTGCTCGATTATGTACAAAGCCCATATTTTACGACTAAAAATGTAGAGAAAGAGAAAGGGATTATTGGACAAGAAATTCGAATGTATGATGATAATCCAGACTGGCGCTCATATTTCGGATTAATAGAGGGGATGTATCAGAAGCATCCTGTTCGTATTGATATTGCAGGCACAATAGAATCGATTGGGAACATAACAGATGAGATATTGTATGATTGCTACAATACCTTTTATCATCCCAGTAACATGTTGTTTTTTATTGCGGGACCTGTAGAGCCTGAAGAAATGTTAAAATTAATTGTATCGAATCAAAAAAGCAAGTCATTTACAGAAGCACCTCAGATTAAACGTTATATCGCAAACGAACCTGGGGATGTAGCCATTAAAGATCACACCATATCGTTACCTGTAAGTGTACCCAAGTGTTTGTTTGGATTTAAAGAGTCGAATTCCTATTTAAATCAGACAGCTGATCAATACTTAAAACAGGAATTTCTTACAGAGATGATGCTAGAAGCACTAGTTGGTCGTTCTTCTACATTTTATCAAACCTTATACGATGAAGGATTGATCGATGAGAGCTTTTCTTATTCATACACATTAGAACAAAGTTTTGGTTTTTCGATGATGGGTGGGGATACACATCATCCAGACGAACTAGTTGCTCGATTTAAGTCAGAAGTTCCCACCGTGTTGGAACAAGGAATTGACTACGAGACATTTGAAAGAATCAAAAAGAAAAAAATCGGGAGTATATTACGCTACTTCAACTCCCCTGAGTGGATTGCCAATCAGTTTACAAATTATCGCTTTAATGGTGCTGATTTATTCCAAATGATTCCTGTTTTAGAGTCATTACGTATAGAAGACCTAAATGATCGCTTACATCAACATATTGCATGGGACAGATTTACTGTATCCAAAGTGTTATCTCCAGAATCATAGCATCATCGTAAGCCCCTCCTTCAAAGAAGGGGGGCTTATGGCATGCTAAATTAAAGACAGTTAAGTACCTGCAGGAGAGGTGTAGAGATCATGGAGGACAAATGCATTGCTTGGATAAGTGGAGCGAGTGGAGGAATTGGAGCCGCAATAGCGATTGAATTTGCCAAGCATGGCATTCATGTTGCAATTGGTTATCATCAAGCTAATAAAAGAGCAGAAGAAGTGATGGCTTTGTGTAGGCAGTATGGCGTATCTGCCGTCGCTGTTCAGATGAATATGAAGGCAAAAAAACAGATAGAACATACTTATTCGTATATAACTGAAAAACTAGGTCACCCCAGTATTGTGGTCCATGCTGCGGGTAATACACATTTTGGATTGGTGCAAGACATTACAGATGAAATTTTTGATGAATTAATGGCTGTTCATGTACGTGGAGGATTGTATTTGGTACAAGCTTCATTACCTTATCTGATACAAAAGAAAAGCGGTAGAATCATTATGATCTCTTCGATATGGGGAGAGATTGGAGCAGCTGGTGAAGTTTTATATTCCACAGTTAAGGGAGCGCAGATTGCGATGGTGAGATCTTTAGCGCAGGAGCTTGCACCTTCAGGAATTACTGTTAATGCTGTTACACCAGGTGCAATAAATACGGCGATGTTGTCTCAGCAACTTTCTAGCTTTGAAAAAAATGATTTATGCGATCAAATTCCGCTTGGTAGATTGGGTCATCCTGATGAGGTTGCATCATTAGTTCGGTTCTTGTGTGAAGAAAAAGCGATGTATATTACGGGACAAACGATGGCCGTTAATGGCGGCTGGCATACAGGTTAGCGTGTAAAATAAAATATGTGGTCATAACCTTTGGTTAAGCGACACGAATGTATAAAAATAGTTGGTTCGATACATATTATGCGTAGTAAACCATTAATTAATCTGAGGGGGATTTTACCATGGCAGTGCTAGATAATTTTGAGCAATGGAAAGAATTTCTTCACAATCGTGTCAATCAAGCTGAAACCTTAGGTATGGATAGAGAAAATATCAGCGAGCTAGCTTATCAACTTGGTGACTACCTCGCACAAGATATTGATCCGCAAAACAGAGAAGAACACTTATTAAAAGATCTATGGAACTGTGCGAATGAAGAAGAGCAAAAAATAATGGCAAATTTAATGGTTAAATTAGTAAATGATGGAAAATGATTTTGGTTTTAAACATCAAAACACCCTATATATAGGGTGTTTTGATGTTTAAAACCAAAATGATATTTAAAATATCTTTCGTAATTCTTTGCAAATATGCTATACTATAGAACATATGTGAGATGTTCGCAATTAATGGGTTGAAAGGTGTGGATTACGATTCATCACGAATGGTATCTAGAGTATCAAATCCATAAAAACAGGCCAGGCTTATTAGGAGATATTGCATCTTTGCTAGGGATGCTATCGATTAATATTATTACCATTAATGGTGTAGAGAATAACAGACGAGGCATGCTATTACGCACTGAAGATAAAGGTAAAATTGATGCATTAAAGCAAATCTTACTTCGAGTCGACAATATTACGATTACTGCTTTACGTCCGCCTAAATTAGTTGACCGAATGGCAGTTAGGCATGGACGATACTTAGATCGATGCTTAGAAGATAAACGAACATATCGATTTACAAGGGATGAACTGGGACTGTTAGTTGATTTCATGGCAGAGCTGTTAAAAAAAGAGGGACATCAATTGATTGGTGTTCGAGGTATGCCACGAGTAGGAAAAACCGAGTCGATTGTCGCCTCGAGTGTTTGTGCAAACAAGAGATGGACTTTTGTATCCTCTACGCTCCTTAGACAAACAGTTAGAAGCCAGTTAGCAGAGGATGAACTTTCTGAGCAAAATGTTTATATCATTGACGGTATCGTATCAACTGTACGATCAACGGAAAGACATAATATGTTAGTGCATGAAATGATGCGAATGAATGCTACTAAAGTGATTGAACATCCAGACTTTTTCGTGAAAGAAACTGAGTTTTCTTTAGAAGATTTTCATTATATTATCGAACTTCGTAATGATCCTGATGAAATCATCTCTTATGATGTGATAGAGCCAGGCTTTCATGAATTTAATTAGCCAAAAGGAGGGTAATGAATGTCAAACATTGGCGCATATTTAAAGGAAATTAGAGAGCAAAAAGGTTATTCTCTCGAAGAGATGAACCACATTACAAATATCCAAACCAATTATTTGCATGCACTAGAAAATGAAGACTTCCACTTGCTACCTTCTCCATTTTACACACGTGCGTTTTTACGTACGTATGCTAAAAGCCTTGGAATAGATGCACAGGCATTATTGGGGATATATGAAGAAAAATATTCAAGTGGAAATCAAATCAAACAACAAGAACAACCTATGCAATCACCTCCAATTCCTAGAAGGACTTCTGTGCGAAGTGTCCCTCCACAAACAACACCATCGACATCCGGTCAGAAGGAAAAAACGCAAATTACTCCGAAAGGGTTACCACCTCTACCTGGTCATGATTTGAGCCAGCATACATTAGCGCCACGGCGTGTGGCTATGGCAGCAAGGCGGTTATCAAATGCTGGTGGCCAAAAGAAAAAACCAGTTGCTTTAATAAGCTTAATCGTATCAGGGTTCATTATAGTGGGAGGAACCGGGGTTTATTTCTTCACTAAGGATGATTCTACTGCAAATCCATCTACTCTGGATTCGAGTGTGGGAATTGAAAGCCCTAACGCGACAACGCTTGAAGCAGGCGCGAATAATACCCCTGTATTAGAAGAAGGTTCACTTGACGACTATGAATATGCAAATGGACAACTTTATACCATTTCAAATGTAGATGAATTAAACATCACGATAAAAGGAATAAAAGGCCAATCAACACTTAGACATGGGGATGATGCTACTTCTAAGGCTACTGAATTGATCAATTTAGGTAAAACATTTACGCTCCCCACTTCAGGAAAAAAAGAGTATTGGTTTGTCTTAGGTCAGCCTTCTAATGTAGAAATATCTGTAAATGGCCAAGCGATTAACACAGAGGCTCAAGATGTGACTAAAAGTTATCGCATCCAAATGAGAAAGTGAAGCGATTATCGGATTATTAGGAGGTGAATCTTTTGTCCATAGAAGTAGGTCGTCGGTTAAGACAAGCTAGGTTAAAATTAGGACTTGAGATTGAAGATATAGAAGCAAAAACAAAAATTGATAAAAAACACCTGATAGCATTGGAGGATGGGCAATTTGACTCACTTCCAAGTCCTATCTATGTGCGTTCATACTTACGAAGTTTTGCCAATGCGGTCGGTGAAAATCCTCAAAACTTACTTAGAATGATACGTATGGATGTTACGGGATCATTCGATGTGAAAAAGTTGAATGAACGTGTTTCGAATACAAATCCAAAACTGTTGCCCGCAAGACAAACGATTTCCTACGAACCCCAAGTGGAAAATTTGCTTAAAAGAGATTTTCGTAAAATTGAAGGTAGTTCTATTGAGACGATCTCCAACGATACATCATCAAATGAAGCCATGACGTTCCCTAGTCGCCAAACATCCAAAACGGAAACGAAGCGTACAAAAAGCCAATCTAACAAAGATACTTTATTTGGACGTTTTTATAATTGGATACTATTGATTGGCTTTGGAACCCTTGTTGTTGCAACTACGCTGGTTGCCATGTATGTTTATGACACCGAAAAAAATGAAGTTGTCCCGCAATCAACAGAAAATATTGAAGCTGTAGAACAAGAACCACTTCTTACTTTACTAAAGTCTTCCCCTTCTTCAAGAACGGATTACTATGAGTTAGTTTTTGCGGATCAAGTTGAATTAGAGGTTGTATCAGTGGATGGGGGAGCTGCTAAAGTTGCTTTTCGCAAGCAAGAAGTGGGAGACATCTTAAAAGAAATTGAAGTGTCAGCTAATCAAACTTACTCTCAATCATTTGATCATGATGTGTGGATTCATATCGATCAGCCTGCCAATATTAAAATGACTGTAAATGGTGTAGGTACTATTCATACCAGTTATAATCACGAAAAAACGATTAAAATAACAAAACAAAATTAAAAGCTCTCCAAGGAGAGCTTTTTTGACACAGTTACCTTACAATGGTATGCTTGAACCAAATTGTGCTTTTTTGGTAAAATGTATGTTGTTTCATCTTTAGAGTGGGTTCAGCCCCCCTACTTTTATAAGCGGGGTTTTAATCAGGTGAAGTAGCGCCTTCTCCTGATTCCCAATGTTTCAACCTAGGTTGAAACGAGTTCACAAGGTATAGAATTATTTGCGTTACTGGAGTAACATATTGGTCATTCGAAAAATTAGATAAGTTAAAACAAATGGATGTGTACATGTAAATTTGTTTTGCAAGATCTTCAGGAGGTGGCTGGGTTGTCTGTCGAAATCGGATCATATCTTCGGCAAGCCCGAGAGTCGATTGGACTGACCCTCGAACAGTTACAAGAGAAAACAAAAATTCAAGAATCTTTTTTAATAGCAATAGAAGAGGGAGACTTTCATAAACTACCGAGTCCGTTTTATGTAAGGTCTTATCTTCGTTCGTATGCAAATTGTGTGAAATTGGAACCACATTATATTTTAAGGCAATATCGTAAAGAAGAGCAATCCCAACGCTTAACAGGTATGCATAAAGTAGTAACTGACGATGATATAAAGAAAGCGAATAGTAGTCGTGAACATACATTGAAGCTATCGATGTCGAATCAGAGAGAGTTAAACCAAGGACAACAAGAGGAACCCGCAGGAAAAAAATCTTTAGACACACTACAATCTCGAGACCAACAAAAAGTTAAAATTAGTGCAAATACGGCGCTTACGCTATCTGAAACGGAGAGTAAAAAAACCAAAGATCGAAGGCGGCGTGAGCTAGAACGAAGAGGATCAGGCTATCAAAGTAGGAGTCAGCAAACAGAATCTTCTCCGCTCAGTAGAAGTGCAAACCATTTAGGCGCTACTCGAGACGATGATCGAATGAATGAAGAGTCACAATTAGATCGTACGAGCCCTGACTTAAGTGATCCTTCTAACTTGTTGAATCACCAATTAGAAGAGACGACACAAAGTCTATCACGTACCATGAAAACGAAGCCAGAAGAGACGACACAAAGTCTATCACGTACCATGAAAACGAAGCCAGAAGAGACGACGCAAAGTCTATCACGTACCATGAAAACGAAGCCAGAAGAGACGACGCAAAGTCTATCGCGTACCATGAAAACGAAGCCAGAAGAGACGACGCAAAGTCTATCGCGTACCATGAAAACGAAGCCAGAAGAGACGACGCAAAGTCTATCACGTACCATGAAAACGAAGCCAGAAGAGACGACGCAAAGTCTATCACGTACCATGAAAACGAAGCCAGAAGAGACGACGCAAAGTCTATCACGTGCTGGGAAAATCAAGTCCGAAGATTTTTCGGAGTCTACAGCTCGTACAGAAGCGATATCATCTCAACCCAATGAAGACTCAAATCAACAATCCTTGGATAAATTACGTCGAATGGATAGCTTAAGTCGAAGTTCGGTAAAAAACAAGCAAAAAGAGGATACCAAACTCCCAAATATGCGTATGGTAATCATTATTATTGCTGTTTTAGGAATTTCTATCGTTATTGCTATGCTTCTCTACTTTTTCGTCCTTGGAGATGATAAACGGGAGCAAAATACGGTAGAAAATCCACCTGTAACATCTGGTTCCGAAGATTCATCAGAACCATCTGGTGCGCAAGAGCGTACAGCTGGAGCAATTAGCCTTGTTTCTGAAGAAGGTGAAGTGAGTGTATTTAACTTTCAAGGTAGTGATACCATTACGCTCGAATTCGTAGCAAATCGTGATAGTTCACGAATCGTGATAGATCAGAACAATACGGAATCTGACAATATTCTTAATGAGGCTACGATGAGAGAAGGGAATCCACCTTGGAAAGTGAATCACACTTTTGAAACTGATGATGCAGAACTCTGGATTCGTATGAATAATCCGGAAAATATTACTGTGAAAGTGAACGGTCAAGAACTAAAAGGGAATAAAGTGAATCAGATAAAAAGACAGTGAGAAATCATATGGTGACTCGTAGAGCTATAAAAGATTAAATCTCGCAAGTGCAGTTGAAAAACAGCTTGTTCTTTTCGATCTTATCATGATGTAGATCAAAAAGAACAAGCTGTTTCATGTATTTATATCTCATGATGATATCCAAGATAATTAAAACGGATTGTGTCTAAGTGATAATGAAAATGAAATATCGTTAGCTGCTTTTGACACTTATATCAAGCTTGGTTTATACTTACTGAAGAATTGTTACTAGGCTTTTTGGTGGTGGATGTATCATGAATAAAATAATATGTTGGAAACAAAGTCAAAATCAGATGAAAGGGTATCTTAAACGACAAAAATGGCTATCCGTGAAGGAGGTTGGTTGAGTTGAACTTAGCCAACAAAATTACACTTGCTCGTATTTTTTTGGTACCCGTGGTAATGATTTTTTTGCTTGTTAAGTTTGAAATTGGAACGATAGAAATGCACTCTGTTACATTGACGATTAGTGAAATCATTGCTACATCTGTATTTATTCTAGCAGCGATTACAGATGGATTAGACGGTTACATAGCACGTAAAAAAAAGATAGTAACAAATTTAGGAAAGTTTTTAGATCCGCTTGCAGATAAATTATTAATTACTGCGGCATTAGTATCTTTAGTTGAGATGCAACGTCTAGATGCGTGGATTGCTATCGTAATCATCAGTAGAGAATTTGCTGTGACAGGTTTAAGGTTAATTGCAGCTTCCGAGGGGAATGTGATTGCTGCAAGCCCACTAGGAAAACTGAAGACAGTCGTACAAATCATTGCGATTGTAGCTTTAATGTTGAATAATGTTCCTTTTTCTTATCTAACTTTTCCATTCGCTGATATTGCTGTGATTGTTGCAGTCATTATCACGATTTTCTCAGGGCTAGATTATTTCTATAAAAACAGGAAAATTGTTACCATGAATGAAATATGATCGTGATGAAAAAAACGGAAGGATAGGTGGCATGAAAGCAGAGATCATTACAGTCGGATCAGAACTTTTGCAAGGACAGACGATAGACACCCATTCCATGTTTTTATCACAAGAACTACTTAACTTAGGCGTTACAGTAAATTTTCATAGTAGTGTCCGAGATGACCAGGAGCAACTATTGGCGTTACTAGACTTAGCATCTAAGCGCTCTGACTTCATTTTTTTGTGTGGAGGATTAGGGCCTACTTTGGATGACCTAACGAAGGAAACATTAGCTACATACCTAAATGTTACATTGGTACAAGATGAAGAAACAACGAAACGATTAGAATCAATATTTGAAGGTGCATCGAATCTACTCACTCAGAATAATTATAAACAAACTTTTGTTTTTCCGGATGGTGTGATTTTTCAAAATCAAAATGGGACAGCACCAGGATTAGCAGTAACGAAGCATAGACAAACTTATATTTGTTTGCCAGGACCGCCTGCTGAGCTAAGACCTATGTTTGAAACAAGTGTAAAACCTTTTTTGTTGGAGTTAATGCCAGATGTACATGCAATTGTATCCCATCCTTTGTCTTTCTTTGGAATCGGCGAGTCTATGCTTGAAGATCGAATACAAGATGTGGTAAAGAAGAGTACGAATTCAATTGTAGCTCCATATGCAAAAGAGTATGGTGTAACACTTAGATTAACGGCAAAAGGAAAAACGGTATCAGAAGCTCAGAGGATGGTAGCACCCATTCGAAAGTTGATTTTGGAGCGGGTCGGGGAATATTGTTATAGTGAAAGAGACGAGTCGCTAGAAGAAGTAGTGTCCACTAAGTTAAGGCAACTAAATAAAAGCCTAGCTGTTGTAGAGAGTTGTACAGGTGGACTTTTAGCTCATTTAATCACGAGTGTTCCTGGAAGCAGCCAATCTTTTAAGGGTGGAAGTATCTCTTACACAAATGAGAGTAAAGCTATGCTTATCGATGAGGGTATAGTAGAGCGATACGGTGCAATTAGTATGCAGACGGCAGAGGCTTTGGCTGAGCAGACGCAACGAAAATTTAAAACACATTTTGCACTTAGTACAACCGGTGTAGCAGGTCCAAATGAGAGTGAAAATAAACCAGTAGGTCTTATATACATTGGGCTTGCTGAAAAGGGTAAGCCGACACGGGTTTATCAAATAAAGTTAAAAGGCTCAAGACGTCGTATTCAGCTTTTAACTGCAAAATATGCTTTATTTATCCTACAGCAACGATTAAAGAAAGGTGAAACTATAACATGAGTCGTTTTAGAGAATTTGATTTGAGTCCTGAAATATTACAAGGAATCCAAGATTTGGGTTTTGAAGAGCCTTCTCCTATTCAAGCTGAATGTATTCCTTATGTGATTCGAGGAGAAGATGTTATCGGTCAAGCACAGACAGGGACAGGTAAAACTGCGGCATTTGGTATTCCAGTGTTAGAACGAATTGATCCTTCTATTAATAAAGTGCAAAGCATTATATTAACGCCTACACGAGAATTAGCTATTCAAGTTTCAGAAGAGCTAAGAAAAGTGGGGAGAAGTAAGCAAGTGAAGTCACTACCGATTTACGGTGGGCAAGCGATTGGACGCCAAATTAAAGCATTGCAACAAGGTGTTCACGTTGTGATTGGAACGCCGGGACGCTTATTAGATCATCTGCGTCGTGGTACATTAAATACTGAGTATGTCGATATTATTGTACTAGATGAAGCAGATGAAATGCTTGATATGGGTTTTATTGATGACATTGAAACTGTGTTAAAATTTTTACCTAAACAAAGACAGCTACTGCTTTTCTCTGCTACGATGCCATCAGGTATTCGTCATTTGGCACAAAAATATATGCGCAGACCTAAATATATTACTGTGAATCGCGGCGAAGTAACTGTTCCTGTCATTAAACAAGTTTATTATCGAGTACTAGAAAACTTTAAGATTGAAGCACTGTGTCGAATATTAGATAGTGAAGAAGTAGATCTATCCATTATCTTTTGTCGTACTAAAAAAGGTGTAGATGATTTAACGGAGTCTTTGCAGGCACGAGGCTATTTGGCAGGTGGTTTGCATGGGGACCTAGCACAGCAACAGCGTGATCGTGTGATGAATGCCTTTCGTAAGGGAGAAATTGAACTATTAATTGCGACAGATGTAGCAGCAAGAGGAATCGACGTGGGCAATATTTCACATGTGATTAACTTTGATATTCCTCAAGATGTTGAAAGTTATGTACATCGCATTGGTCGAACAGGTCGAGCGGGTCGAACCGGAGTGGCTTTGACACTGGTTACACCACGTGAACTGAAACAATTACGTACGATAGAACAAGAAACAGGTGCAGAATTAAGAGCGAAGGAGCTTCCAACTTTAGAAGAAGTGGCTGTAAAACAACAACAAACATGGAGCGCACAAATCTCAGAAGCGATTCAATCAGGTACAGACTTCTCTCTTTTTGAAGATATGGTCACACAATTAACACAGGAATTTTCACCTGAAAAAGTAGCTACTGCCGCCTTATATTTAACTTTTTCTGAGCGATTTAACAAAAGTAAAGATGCGACTTATCACTTTGGCGAAACCGGGGCATCGCCTGGTATGGTTCGATTCTTTATTAATTTAGGTCGAAATGCAAACTTACGACCACAAGAACTGGCTAAAGCGATCGCGGATCATGCAGGTATTGGTTTAAGACAAGTGGGGCGTATTAATATATATGACCGTTTTTCATTTGTTGAAGTCCCTGAAGACGTTGCTCCGTTTGTATATGAAGCATTACGTCAATCACGCATAAATGGTGCAAGGGTAAACATGGAACCTGCTCGTCCACGTAATCGCTCATAATTTAAAATAAAAAAGAGTTAGCTAACTGCACAGTCAGCTAACTCTTTTTATATGTTTTTCAGCTTTAGTCGGTTATGCCAAGTGCAATTTTGGCATAACGGCTCATGCGACTTTTATCCCATGGTGGGTTCCATACAATATCGACATTTACGTCTTTCACATCATCCACTTTTTTGACTGCTTGGACTACCATGTCATTAATCGTACCTGCGAGCGGGCATCCCATGGCCGTCAGTGTCATCGTCACGTCTACTTGACCTTCATCGGAGATCGAAACGTCATAGACAAGCCCTAAATTTACGATATCGATATTTAATTCGGGGTCGTTTACTTCTTCCAGCTCTTCCATAATCTGATCTTTCATCTTTTCTTTGTTCATGATTTCCCTCCTCACTATGGTACTCTATCACAAAATGATCCTTTTCACACATTAAAATAAACGAATAAATGTTCGTAAAACATCTTGGCAGAAGCATAAAAAAAGGGTATGATGTTGGTATTGAGTAACTGGAAAGAGAAAGTATGAGGGGGCAGATGTATGTCAGACCGTAATCAAGCGTTAGAAATGGCACTGAGACAAATAGAAAAGCAATTTGGTAAAGGTTCTATTATGAAGTTGGGAGAAGATACAACTACACAAGTTGAGACTGTATCTAGTGGAGCATTAGCTTTAGACATTGCACTTGGAATTGGTGGATTTCCACGAGGTCGTGTGATTGAAGTGTATGGCCCAGAATCATCAGGTAAGACAACGGTTGCTTTACATGCGATTGCTGAAATTCAAAAAGCAGGTGGTCAAGCTGCCTTCATTGATGCGGAACATGCCTTAGATCCTGTGTATGCTCGTAATCTAGGAGTCAATGTATCAGAATTACTTCTATCTCAACCAGACACGGGTGAGCAGGCCCTAGAAATATCGGAAGCTCTTGTACGAAGTGGAGCAATTGATGTGGTTGTAATTGATTCGGTAGCTGCACTGGTACCGAAAGCAGAAATCGAGGGTGAAATGGGAGACTCCCATGTCGGATTACAGGCGCGCTTGATGTCCCAAGCGTTACGGAAATTATCTGGTGCCATTAATAAATCGAAAACGATTGCCATTTTTATTAACCAGATTCGTGAAAAAGTGGGCGTCATGTTTGGTAATCCTGAAACCACTCCAGGAGGAAGAGCACTTAAATTTTACTCTAGTGTTCGTTTAGAAGTGCGCCGAGCAGAAACGATTAAACAAGGAAATGATATGGTGGGAAACCGTACGCGCATAAAAGTTGTAAAAAATAAAGTAGCCCCTCCATTTAAACAGTGTGAAGTAGATATCATGTTTGGCGAAGGGATTTCCAAAGAAGGAAGTGCACTAGACATCGCGACAGATCTAGATATTGTAAACAAAAGTGGTGCATGGTATTCGTTTGATGGCGATCGGTTAGGGCAAGGACGAGAAAATGCGAAACAGTTTCTAAAAGATCATCCACATCTTTATGTAAACATTGAGAACAAAATACGTAAACATTACGACTTGCCATTAATGAGTGGTGTAGATTCAGAACTTACACCTGATGCACAATCAGATAAAAAAGGTAGAAAAGCGAAGGAAAAAGTAGGCAACGCTGAAGAGAGCTAAACGTAGTAGATGAGGTGTCAAATTGTGGAGGAGAAAATGCGAATCACCCGCATTGAAAGGGAAAGTAGACTGAAAAAACGTTATCAAATTTTTGTCAATGAACAAACTTTGATATCTGTTCATGAAGATACGTTAATTAAACATAACCTGCATAAGGGCATGGAAGTTAATCAACATACACTACGAGATGTGATGAAAGCTGATGAGCGGAATCAAGTTCGGCTTAAAGCGCTTAGATACTTGAGTTACAGACCTAGAACTTGTAATGAAGTTCGCATCTATTTGGCTAAACTAGAATTAAATCCAGATGATATTGAACATATGATTGCGGAGTTGAAAGATTGTGGCTATTTAGATGATCGCAAGTATGCCCATGCTTGGGTAAAAGAAAGAAAACGAAACAAAGGTTATGGCTGGCTCAAAGTTAAACAAGAGCTGAAAGCAAAAGGAATTTCGGATCGCTGGATTGAAGAAGTTCATTCACAATTTGCACAGGAAGAGCAGCGCCAATTGGCAATGGAAATTGCCGAGCGGCGCTATCTTCGCATTCAACATGACCCGTGGCCTAAAATTGAACGGAAACTAGGACAATACTTACAACGACGGGGATTTTCACTGAGTGAGATTTATGATGTACTTGCTCACATTCGCGCACAAAATCGTATAGAAAGGGAATAATTATGCGCATACTTTACTTTACTGACACACATATTCGCGGTACAACGCCTAGAAGTCGTACAGATGATTTTCTAGCTACATTACGCGAGAAAATAGAAGAAGTAATTGAGATTGCAGACAAGGAGCAGGTTGACTATGTATTGCATGGTGGAGATGTATTTGATCGTCCTAATTTATCACCAGCTGTCGTCAGGGAATTTGCCGCTTTATTTCGTAAGCTTAATGTACCCATATACACAATCGCGGGGAATCATGATATATATGGGCATAATCCACAAACGATCGATCGGACTATGTTAGGTTTGCTCGATGCATTTGGTACGGTTCGTCTGCTTCATGAGGGGGACAGGGTTAAGTTACATCAAAATGGGATCACAGTTCAATTAAGTGGCATGCCTTTTCACTACGATCTGGATAAACGCGATGTGGCACTTGATTATCAAGTGAAAAATGAAATGAATGCCGATTACTGTATTCATATGGTACATGGTATGTTAGTAGAGCGTGCTTTACCAGAGTCTGTTCCACACACACTCGTACATGAAACTTGGTGTGAGGATGTAGACGTTCTATTGACGGGTCATTATCATGCTGGTTTTCCTATTCAAGAACGAGCTGGAAAATATGTGGTGAACCCTGGTGCATTGGCTCGGATTAATAATCATCCTTCAGAGATGAAACGTATGCCACAAGTTGCAGTGTTGCAATTTGACAACGAAATCAATATCAATTTTATTCGCTTACAAAAAGCGAAAACGGGAGCAGATATTCTTGATCGTTCCTATTTAGAAAAAGCGGCCTATCAAGAAGAACGATTAGCTGAATTTATTCAGCAAGTACGATCGGGTACTGATTTTGAAGAGATTGATATACGTGAAATTATTTTGCAGATTTCGGGAGCGGAAAATGTGGAAGAAGAGGTTCGAATGGAGGCTATGCGACGAATAGCAGTAGAGCAAGAAAAAGAGGAGGCTAGTTCAAATTGAATCGCTTTCATAAATTAACAATCGAAAACTTTCAGTCTCATAAATTTACAGAAATCGAGTTTTCTGATGGGCTTAATGTATTCGTGGGGCCATCAGATAGTGGCAAAAGTGCAATCTTACGTGCCTTACGATGGGTATTAATGAATATTCCAAGAGGACAAGATTTTATTTATAAAGGGGCTAAACAATGTCGTGTGATCCTTACAATGTTAAATGGCACACAAATTACAAGAGTACGAGGTGGGTCTATCAACCGGTATATTTTAACTTTACCGGATGAGGAAGAGCAGATCTTTGAAGGGTTTGGTAATACAGTACCGGATGAAATCAAACAAGTTCATCAGATTGAGGCCTTAAAAATTGATCAAGAATTGTATGAGCTTCATTTTTCCAAACAATTAGAAAGTCCATTCTTATTATTTGATTCACCACAAAGTAAAGCAAAAGTAATCGGAAGAATCAGTGGCGCGCATTTAATCGACCAAGCCCGCAAAAAAACGGGACAAGATCGGCTAGCAATTCAACAAGAAACAAAACATCTATTCAATCAAATGAATGAACTCGAGCAAAAACTAGAACCCTATCAAATATTACCATCCCTCGAAAAACAGTTAGAAAAAGCGGAACAAAAATATAATCAAGTACATCATTTCAGCCAAGTAAAAGAGAGTTATCAAGCGTTGTTTCATCGTTTACAAAAAGTTGAGCAAGAAAAGCATGAAAATAGCCGGATCATGAAGCAGTTAAAGCAAATTCCTCAACTACAGTCTGACTTGAAGAAAGTTGAAAATCAATACATGATATATCGACAATTGAAACGATTAAACCTACAATATAGACGTGTTTTGTTAGATAAAGATCGATGTGATCAAACCATAACGAGAACAAAAAACCTTCCTGTAATCGAACAGGGTATAGATGAGATAATTGAAAAAAAGAATCGACTCCTTCAATTAAAACAACTTCATCAAAGGAATCAACTACTGTTAAAACAAAAAGCACATATTACACAAAAATGGATTCAACTAAAAGAGATACCTAAGGCGTTAGAAGTGGTGCCCCCTATTGAAAATACCATTTTCCGCTTGAAAAAGCTGATGTTACTACATACAAAATATGAAAATTGGATGACTGAACGTCAAGAACATTTATCAATGGTCAATCGATATCAACATGTAAAGCGAGTGACAAATGTTACACTACCCACATTAGAAGAAAAGCAGAATCAACTTCGCCGCTTAAATGAACTGAGCGCAAGATGGGCTGATATGAAGTGGCGCTTACAAAAAGGTAAGAAATATTGTAAGGAACGGAAAACAGACATTGAAAGACTAACAGCTGAGTGGGCGGATATCCTCACGAAAAGAGGTACATGTCCAACCTGTGGTACAATGATAGATGATCAAGTGATGACTCACATTATGGAAGAAATCAATGGAGGTTCGACCCATGGAACAGTTGGAAGAAAAGATTAAACGGATTAAAGAGGACTTAGACAAGGCGAAGAGCGATCTATTAAAAGCAGAAACTCGATTAGAAAGCTTAGAAAAACAAGAAGAAGAACTCGTGCGTGAATCACGTGAACTTGGTGTGGAACCGGATCAACTTCAATCTGAAATCAAACGTCTAGAACAAGAAATTGAAGAAGAATTAGAAAAAGTGATCTCTATGTTGCCACAGGAGTTGAAAGCGTAAATGGAAGAAATTGATCTCAGTTTGATTGGAAATCATTTAAAACAAGCAAGGAGCACTTTAGAAAAAAAGAAAATAGAGTGTCATATTCACCAAGAGCAACTATCAGAGTTGAGGAAACGAGTCACAAAACTAGAGATGGAAAAAGAGTTAATGGATAAAGTACATGCTATTTTTGATTTGTCAGCGCAACATGCCAGAGAACAAGCGAAACAGCAACTTGAAACGTTAGTTACGAATGCACTTCAATATGTATTTGGACCTACCTTTGGGTTTGTCATTGAATTGAAGAGTCATAGCGGGAATCCCACTGCAGAGTTTTATGTTACCACTACATATGATGAGGAGATTATTCAAAATAAACCCCAAGATGCTCGTGGTGGAGGTATTGTGGATATTATCTCCCTGGCTCTTCGCGTTGCACTCATTGAGACTGTGAGGCCAAGACCAGAAGGACCGATCATTCTGGATGAGCCTGGTAAACATATTAGTGAGGATTATATATTACCTATGATAGAATTCCTTAAATCAATTGGTGAAACCTTTAATCGTCAAATTATAATGGTTACACATAATACACATTTAACAGAATCATCAGATTATGCTTATCACGTGCGTATTCAAGATGGAAAATCTCAAGTGCAATTAAGCCGTCGCCTTGACAATGGGATTACTTAAAGAATACAATTAACCTGTATCTTTTATTTTATACAAAAAGAGATACCTCTGGATCGTAATTTCTTAAAATTGACAGTGATGTAAATGAGAATGCTGGTTATCCAGCCTTAACCTGGTATAGCAAAACGAAAAGATGAACGAGATCAGACCGAGCTCATCGGTCTTGTTTTTTAGATATATATAGAGGAGGTGAGCGTAACAGGTGTTTGAAGGGCTTAACATCATTATGCTGTTTGCCTTCCTCGGAATCGGTATCTTGATTGGATATTGGATACGAAAGACAGCAGCAGAAGCTAAAATTGGTAGTGCAGAAAAAGAAGTAGCCGTCATGCTAGAACAAGCAGAGCGAGATGCAGACGCAGTAAAAAAGGAGAAGGTTTTTGAGGCAAGGGATGAAGCCCATCTTCTTCGTGTTGAAGCTGAGAAGGAAATTCGTGAACAACGTAATGAGTTACAGCGTGTTGAAAGACGACTCAGTCAAAAAGAAGAAACATTAGAGCGAAAACAACAGTCCAATGAAAAAAGAGACGAGTCTTTAAATAAACGTGAGCGTCAGATTGAAATTCGCGAACGCCAAATCGAAGAGCTATACCAGGAGCAGACGAAAGAGATGGAACGAATTTCAGGATTGACGATCGATGAAGCAAAACAAATGATTCTTTCTAAAGTTGAAAATGAGATGCGTCATGAAACAGCACAATTGATAAAGGATATGGAACAGCAAGCACTCGATGAAGCAGATAAAAAAGCAAGAAATATTTTATCGCTTGCGATACAACGGTGTGCTGCGGATCATGTTGCCGAAACAACGGTTTCGGTAGTCACCTTGCCAAATGACGAGATGAAAGGTCGTATTATTGGTCGTGAAGGGCGTAATATACGTACTTTAGAAACCTTAACGGGTATCGATCTGATCATAGATGATACACCAGAAGCAGTTATCTTATCTGGTTTTGACCCTATTCGTCGAGAAGTGGCACGAGTAGCATTAGAAAAATTGGTCGCTGATGGACGCATTCACCCTGCACGAATTGAAGAGATGGTTGAGAAATCAAGACGGGATGTAGATGAACGAATCCGTGAATATGGGGAACAATCCACATTTGAAACGGGTGTTCATGGCTTACACCCTGATTTAATCAAGATTATTGGGCGCTTAAAATTTCGTACCAGTTATGGTCAAAATGTATTAAAGCATTCCATGGAAGTAGCTCATTTGTGTGGTTTGTTAGCAGCTGAATTAGGTGAGGATATTCATTTAGCTAAAAGAGCAGGTATTTTGCACGATATCGGAAAAGCGATTGACCACGAAATAGAAGGGTCTCATGTTGATATTGGTGTAGAACTGGCTAAAAAATATAATGAACATCCGATTGTAATTAATAGCATCGCCGCTCATCACGGTGATTGTGAAGCGACAAGTGTAATCGCGGTTCTCGTAAGGGCTGCCGATGCACTTTCAGCAGCACGACCTGGTGCGCGACGAGAAACATTGGAAGCCTATATTAAACGGCTGGAAAAGTTAGAAGAGATCTGCGAGTCGTTCGAAGGGGTAGAAAAGTCTTACGCGATTCAAGCTGGACGCGAATGCCGTATCATTGTGAAACCTGATGATGTAGATGATGCTGAATCGACTAGGTTGGCGAGAGAAATCACAAAACAGATTGAGAATCAGCTGGACTATCCAGGTCATATTAAAGTTACCGTTATACGAGAAACGCGATCAGTAGAATATGCGAAATAGAGTGGCCTTTGGCCGCTTTATTTTTATGATTGAAAGGTGTCTGAAGAGAACTATGAAAATATTGATGATAGGCGATGTTGTCGGAGAGTTAGGTCGACGGACATTGCGTGATTACTTGGCACAGTGTGTACAAATCTACACACCAGATATGGTGATTGTGAATGGAGAAAATGCAGCAAATAATGGTAGAGGGATGAATCGCTCCATTGCGCAAGAATTTTTTTCGTTAGGCGTCCATTGTATTACGCTTGGAAATCATGCTTGGGGACAGCCTGAAATCTTTGATTTTATTGATCGAGAACAGAGAATCGTACGGCCGGCTAATTATCCATCTGACTCTCCTGGAAATGGCTATACCATTCTGTCTACACCAGCTGGTAAAGTTGCAGTCGTTAATTTAATGGGGAGAGCACTGATGTCTACATTAGATTGTCCCTTTGTAAAAATTGATGCTGTTTTACAAAAAATACCTACATCTGCATTTGTGTTCGTAGATATGCATGCGGAGACCACATCAGAGAAACAAGCGATGGGGTGGTACTTAGATGGGCGTGCTTCTGCGGTTATTGGTACACATACACACGTTCAGACGGGTGACGCACGTATCCTGTCAAAAGGAACAGGTTTTTTAACGGATGTAGGAATGGTGGGACCTTATGATGGCATTTTAGGAATGAAAAGGGAGGCTGTCATTCGTAGATATGTGACACAATTACCTGTTCGTTTTGAAGTTGCGACAGGAAGAAGTCAGCTTAATGCCGTTTATTTAGAATTGGATCGGCAGACGAAAATGACTAAAAAAATAAAAACAATTCGTATTGATGATGAACATCCTCTTATGGGATAGAAAGATACAAGTGGACAAATTCTTAGGAGCAACGCTTAAGGTTTGTCTTACAGAATTTAAATTCTGAATTTGTCATTTAATAAAAATGATGATTATTTTTAGATTAAGAAGGGAATAGGAGTCTTTAGCTGGAAAGTAAATGATAAAGTATAGGGTCAGTTGTTAGAGGCAAAGCAATGAGAATGTGAATAAAATTATATATATTCAGTGATGTCGTTTATTCACATAGATTAGCGCTTTTTGATCTGATCTTTTTACGGCTTATATGTATAATTTTCTTTTTAACTTTTGCTTGAGGCATCTGAAATAGCAGGAATTTTTGTGAATTAAGCGAATAAATTAAGAGTGGATTCACTCCAACCATCGAGGAGGTACCTTAATGGAAGTATTAAAAGTTTCAGCAAAATCTAATCCGAATTCTGTCGCCGGAGCACTAGCTGGTGTGTTACGTGAACGTGGTCAAGCAGAAATGCAAGCAATTGGTGCTGGTGCCCTTAATCAAGCTGTTAAAGCGGTTGCAATTGCACGAGGGTTTGTCGCTCCCAGTGGGTTTGATCTAATCTGTATCCCGGCCTTTACCGACATCATCATCGATGGTGAAGAGCGAACCGCGATCAAATTAATCGTTGAACCGCGTTAAGTCGGAACTGATAGAAAAGGAAAAACCTGTTCACATGGCAGGTTTTCTTTTTTTGGTGAATAAGGTAATAGAGGAGATTCAATTTTCAATTCCCAAAGCTTGCCGACTGGCAAGTTTTCTTCATTTATTTATAAAAAGGAGGGGTGAAAATTGAGATGGTTTGATGGTCATTGCGATGTATTATATCGCATGTGGAAAGAGCCAAACAAACATCAGTTTTATCATGAAGAATGTGAGTTGGATGTGAGTTATCATAAGTTAATGGCGGGAAAGGTAGACATACAGGTGTTCGCAGTCTTTATCCCGCCAAAGGTTGCAGTGCGAAATAGAAGAGAGGTTGCATTAAAACAGATCGATCTTTTTTATCAAAATATATTGGCAAAATCAAATAAAATGAAATTAATTAAGGGTTCATTCATCACAGATCGTGATGATAAGCGAATCGGTGCGATGTTAGCGTTAGAGGGAGCAGATGCTTTAGAAGGAGACCTCCTAAATTTACGTATATTTTATTATTTAGGGGTTCGGCAAATTGGCTTGACTTGGAATTATGCGAATGAAGTGGCTGATGGGATTGAAGAAATGCGTGGCGCTGGATTGACTGAGTTTGGAAAAAGACTTCTTCGGGAAATGAATAAACTAGGAATGGTTGCTGATATTTCTCATTTGTCTGTGCAAAGTTTTTGGGATGTGCTAGCGATGCCACAAGTGGAAATCGTAGCATCTCACTCCAATTCATTCACCGTTTGTCCGCATAAGCGTAATCTTACGGATGAGCAGATCAAAGCAATCATTTCTCGCAAAGGGTTGATAGGCCTAACCTTTTATCCGCCATTTGTGGCTATGAAAAAGCAACATGTTACGATTTCAGACTTATTACGCCATATCGATCATGTGTGTGCATTGGGCGGAGGAGATCATCTTGTTTTTGGTTCAGACTTTGACGGGATTGATCAGAAAATCAACTTACTAGAAAATGCTTCCCAATTACTACATTTGAAGGAAGTACTGTGCAAGTATTATGAAAAGAGTTTAGTTGAAAAATGGGCTTATACAAATGCGAACCAATTTTATAGTAGAGTACTAGCGAAATTGTAAAAAAAATAGGGTCAGTGTGCGGTTACACTTCTTAAAACAGTGTAATAGGCTAAGAATAGAAGAAATTCTCTCTAAAGAAGAGATAAAACGGTTGCTTTTTATTTTTTAGAGTACTATCATTAATTGTTGATACGTTTGTGCCGACACACTCGTGAAGGCGCATTGGGCGAGAGCGGATACTTTTTATCCCTCTCGCAAGTCCAATCATTTTTTGCTAGAATGTAGCTAGTTACTCATGAACGATTCAAGCGTGGTGGCTTGTTGCGTAAATAGACCTCGTCTGGTGGCTGTCGTTCGCCTATACCTTTCAAGAGTCGCAAAGGAGCACCAATAAGACGGCGTAAAAACCGTAGTAGGAACAGGGGAGCTAACCTCCTCAATAACTGGTGATTTCACTGGTGCTCGTAGGAATCATTCGACTTTAGTCGTGTGAGGTTCAAAATGCTTTATCGACTCATAACAAAATATCGAACATTTACTTCGCATTTGTGAAGAGCCGGTATACAACGTAAATCTAATTGTGTAGTAATGAGGGAGTAAGGAGATGAGTTCATGATTAAGCAGCTTTCGTGGAAAGTTGGCGGTCAGCAAGGTGAAGGTATCGACAGTGCTGGTGAAATCCTTTCCACGGCGCTAAACCATAAAGGGTATTATCTTTATGGATATAGACATTTTTCTTCTCGTATTAAAGGTGGGCATTCTAACACCAAAATCAGAATCAGTACCAATCCGATTGGTTCTATTTCAGATGAACTAGATATTTTGGTAGCATTTGACCAAGAAACCATTGATCTGAACGCATATGAATTAATACCGACGGGTGTTATATTAGCGGATGCTAAGTTTAACCCTACGGTTCCAGAAGGTGTAAGTGCACGTTTGCTGGCGGTTCCGTTTACGAAAGTAGCGGAAGAAGTGGGTATGGCACAAATGAAAAACATGGTAGCCGTAGGCGCATCGACAGCCTTACTTGGTCTTGATGCTGAAGCTTTTCGTGAAGTGATTGAAGAGCGTTTTGCACGTAAAGGGCAGAAGGTAGTAGATAAAAACATGGAAGCGATCGCAAGAGGTCGTCAAATTGTTATCGATGAGTTAGGTGATGAAATGCCTGACTTTAAGTTGGAAGAGTCAGATGGAAAAAAACGCCTTTATATGATCGGTAACGATGCAATCGCTTTAGGCGCTTTAGCAGCAGGTGCGAGATTGATGGCGGCTTATCCAATCACACCTTCTTCTGAGATTATGGAATATCTGATTAAGAAACTGCCGGAATTTGGCGGAACTGTCGTTCAAACTGAAGATGAAATTGCAGCGATTACAATGGTGATTGGTGCTGGTTATGGAGGCGTGCGTTCTTTAACTGCATCTGCGGGTCCAGGACTATCACTCATGACAGAAGCGATTGGTTTATCAGGAATGACTGAAACACCTGCGGTGATTGTCAATACCGCTCGTGGAGGTCCCAGCACAGGGTTACCAACGAAGCAAGAGCAAGGCGATTTATTAGCGATGCTGTATAGTACGCACGGTGAAATACCTAAAATCGTCCTTGCTCCTAGTACAGCTGAAGAATGCTTTTATGACACCATACTTGCTTTTAACTTAGCAGAAAAATATCAATGTCCAGTGATTATTTTAACTGATCTGGCGCTATCTTTAGGGAAACAGACTGTTGAGCCACTTGACTACAATAAAATTCAAATTGATCGTGGAAAATTGATTGGATTTGACGAAGAGCTGCCAGAACTGGAACAATCCCAATTATTTAAGCGTTATGGGTTTGACTCTGAAGATGGTATTTCACCGCGTGTATTACCAGGAACCAAACATGGACTACATCATGTTACAGGTGTGGAGCATGATGAAACAGGTCGCCCATCGGAAAATCCTGAGAACCGCATTCGGATGATGGATAAACGTTTATCTAAAGTGGCTAATGGGATTGACTTCGAAGAGCCAGTTTATTTAGATGCGAAACATGATGAAGCAGACTTACTCGTTATTGGTTTTAATTCAACTCGTGGCACCATCCACGAAGCGCTGGAACGATTAGAGCAAGATGGTATGAAGATTAATCATGCACATATCAGACAAATTATGCCATTCCCTACCAATATGTTGGCAGATCAAATGAAAAAGGCCAAAAAAGTGCTTGTTGTAGAGAACAATTCAACGGGTCAATTAACTAATATTATTAAAATGAATGTAGGTATGGCTGACAAAATCACTCATTTTGGTAAGTATGATGGAAATCCATTCTTGCCTTCTGAAATTTATAAGCAATGTAAGGAGTTGTTGGTTCATGGCCACATTTAAAGATTTCCGCAATAAGGTGAAGCCGAACTGGTGTCCAGGGTGTGGAGACTTTTCCGTACTCGCTGCAATGCAACGTGCTTTTGCAAGTAGTGGTCTAGAGCCCGAGGATGTAGCGATTGTCTCTGGTATTGGATGCTCGGGTCGGATATCTGGATATGTAAATGCATATGGTTTTCATGGTGTGCACGGTCGATCACTACCTATTGCACAAGGGCTTAAACTAGCTAATCGTGATCTTACCGTTATTGCCTCTGGTGGAGATGGAGATGGATTTGCGATTGGAATGGGACATACTGTACATGCCATTCGTCGTAACGTAGATATCACTTATATTGTTATGGATAACCAAATCTACGGTTTGACAAAAGGACAAACTTCACCTCGTAGTGAAATGGGCTTCAAAACAAAGAGCACACCAAATGGTTCCATCGAAGCATCGATTAATCCGATGGAAATGGCGCTAACTGTGGGAGCGGGTTTTGTAGCACAATCGGTTTCTAGTGACTTAAAGGGACTTACACATGTTATCGAAGAAGGGATCAATCATAAAGGTTTCTCTTTAATTAACGTATACAGCCCTTGCGTAACTTACAATAAAATCAACACATACGACTGGTTTAAAGAGAACTTAGTTAGCGTAAATGATGATCCGAACTATGATCCATCTGATCGTTCTATGGCGATGCAAAAGCTGATGGCGCATAATGGATTAGTCACAGGTATTATCTATCAAAATAAAGAACGTCCGGCTTATGAAGAGATGATTAGTGGTTTTAAAGAAGAAGGGCTTGCCAAGCAAGATCTCAAAATTACAGAAGAACAGTTTAATAAGTTAACCACTGAATTTGCATAATATCATTTACAAAAAACACTACTTAATCATGAAAAGTAGTGTTTTTTGTTTAAACCAATTTTGATAAGCGAAGTGAACTCGTTTCAACCAAGGCTGAAACATCGGGAGTCAGATACCTACTTATAGAAGTAGGTATCTGACTCCCTGTCTTGCATACATCAATTTGTGAAATCGGTTTTAAGATACAAGTTTGAAGATTGGACCTTCTTTAATTGTGTCCGTATATAGTGGACAAATACTTGTTTATTATATGCTGAAATTCGTATATAATCGAACTGTAACTATAAAACATAATTAACATAACTAGGTGGTGTTCGTTGTGAGAGGACATATGCAAGCGCTTGTAAAACACGATAGAGCGGAAGGTGCCATTTTAAAGCATGTACCGGTTCCAGAGATTCAGACGGATGAAGTACTCATACAAGTAAAAGCAACAAGCATTTGTGGGACAGATGTTCATATTTATACTTGGGATGATTGGGCAGCAAGTCGCGTAACCCCACCCTATGTATTTGGGCATGAGTTTAGCGGTATGGTTGTAGAAGTGGGAGAAAATGTAAATTCGATTCGAGTTGGCGATCATGTTTCAGCTGAAACCCACATTGTATGTGGATATTGTGCAACTTGCCGTAGAGGGGATGCGCATATCTGCTTAAATACAGAGATTATTGGGGTTGATCGTGACGGTTGCTTTGCAGAATATGTGGCGCTTCCTGCTCGTAATGTGTGGAAAAATGATCCTGAACTACCTTTTGAAACCGCTTCCATTATGGAGCCTATGGGAAATGCAGTCCATACAGCATTAAGTGGGGACTTAGTCGGTCGAACGGTTGCGGTGATGGGGTGTGGTCCTATCGGGATTATGGCTGTACCCATTGCTAAAGCAGCTGGAGCAGCTAAAGTGATAGCGATCGACTTAAATCCATACCGCCTTCAACTGGCAGAAAAAATGGGAGCAACACATGTCATTCATGCTAAAAAAGATGATCCGATATCTCAGACTCATTCTTTTACTAAAGGCCAGGGAGTAGATGTCGTACTCGAGATGTCTGGTCATCCAGTAGCAATTGATCAAAGTCTTAAAATGCTTACACATGGGGGGCGTATATCCATGCTGGGTTTACCCACAACTCCTGTGCCGGTTGATATTACAAATGATATTGTTTTTAAAGGGATCACCATTCAAGGAATCACAGGTCGTCGCATGTTTGAAACATGGCAGCAAACTGCTGGTTTGCTTGAATCTGGTCAGGTTGATCTAAAAGAGCTCATTACGCATCGATTCCATATCACGGAGTATGAGGAAGCATTTGAATTGATGAAAAGTGGGAACTGTGGCAAAATAGTCTTTGATATAGAGAAATAATGTGAAAAGGGGTGTAAAACATGCGTGATTTTTCATTCTTAGAGTCAGAAATTAGTGATTGGAAAAAAGCGGGAACTTATCGACCGCTAACGGAAATCGAATCGGAACAAGGTACAAAAGTAGAAATTAATGGGAAGAAGGTCATTCAACTCTCCTCTAACAATTATCTAGGGTTAACTACACACCCCAAATTAAAAGAGGCAGCGATTACAGCTGTGAAAAAATATGGTGCTGGCACAGGGTCTGTCAGGACGATTGCCGGCACATTTGATATGCATGAAGCCTTCGAAAGAGATCTTGCAAAATTTAAACATACTGAAGCAGCTCTTGTTTTTCAATCTGGGTTCACGGCTAATGTAGGTGTTTTGGCGTCAATTTTAACAGAAAATGATGTTGTGATTAGTGATGAGCTAAACCATGCTAGTATTATCGATGGTATTCGTTTGACAAAGGCAAAACGACGGATTTATCGACATGTAGATATGGAAGATCTCGAAAATGCATTAAAAGAAACACAATCGGCACGTGTGCGATTTGTCGTGACCGATGGTGTCTTTAGTATGGATGGTGACATTGCGCCGTTACCCCAAATTGTAGCGTTATGTGAAAAATATAATGCCATTATAATGGTTGATGATGCCCATGCAAGTGGTGTATTAGGTAGGAATGGGCGTGGCACAGTCGATCACTTTGATTTAAATGGACGTGTACACATTCAAGTCGGAACCTTATCTAAAGCGGTGGGTGTACTTGGGGGGTATGTGGCCGGTCCGAAAGTATTGCGTGACTATTTAATTCATCGCGCACGTCCTTTTTTGTTTAGCACATCGCATCCCCCAGCTGTAACTGCTGCGTGTCAAGCAGCATTAGATGTTTTACAGTCTGAACCGGAACGAATTGAAAAATTATGGGCGAATACCCGCTTTTTTAAATCGGAGATGAAAAAAAGAGGATTTGATATTGGGGTAAGTGAAACGCCTATTACCCCCATTATAGTTGGTGATGATGAGTTAACGATGAAACTATCTGACCGCTTACTCGAAGAAGGCATATATGCACAAGGCATTGCTTTTCCAACTGTACCAACTGGAAAAGCGCGTGTTCGTACAATTGTAACGGCAGACCATTCGCGTGAAGAACTTGAATTCGCTATCAATGCTTTTGATATTTGTGCAAAAGAGCTTGGGATAAAGCGCGATTGAGTCAACTGGAACGAAAGTCTCTCAAACAGAATATAGAAAAAACATTGACAAAATACTGTTTTTAACGATATGTTGTACAGTAGAGGTTGTATAAGCGCGTTTATAATAGTATTTGAAGTAATTTATTAGATTTTGTAGACAAAGGAGAGAGATAATCGTGAAAGGTAAAACAATTATCGTAACAGGCGGAAGTAATGGAATGGGAAAAGCCATCGCAGCTAAATTATGTCAAGAAGGGGCCAATGTTGTCATTTCTGGTCGTAATGAAGAACGCTTACAAAGTGCCAAAGAAGAAATGGAAACATTTCCAGGGCAAGTCCTAGCTGTGCCAATGGATGTAAGAGAACTAGATCAGGTTGAGAATATGATGGATAAAGCATACGAAACTTTTGGTCAAGTGGACCATTTGGTGAATAATGCAGCGGGTAACTTTGTAGTAGCAGCAGAAGAGCTATCTACGAATGGTTGGCATTCTGTCATTAATATCGTATTAAATGGTACATGGTATTGCTCACAAACATTAGCTAAAAAATGGATTGAAACGAAACATAAAGGCTCCATTCTAAATATCGTAGCTACATATGCTTGGACAGGAGCAGCAGGCGTGGTTCATTCTGCATCTGCTAAGGCAGGGGTATTAGCTATGAGTCAAACACTTGCAGTTGAATGGGGAAGTAAGTATGGCATCCGTGTGAATTGTATTGCACCTGGAGCAATTGAGAATACAGGTGGAACGGATAAATTGGTAGCGAACGAAAAAGTGTATAAAATGGTTGAACAAACGATTCCTTTAAAACGTTTCGGACGCCCAGATGAAATCGCTGGATTGGCTAAATTCTTAATGTCAGATGAAGCCGCTTACATTAATGGTGAAGTTATTACAATGGATGGTGGTTATTGGCTGACAGGTACACGCTTTGCCTAATTACAATGAAGCATCCTACGGGGTGCTTTTTTTTATATAAAGCTTTTAGCCCGAGTTCATTTTCTTTATTGGGAAATTTGACGTATGATAGATGTCATAACGGGAGTATTCTAATGTGAGGGATCGCAGATGAAAAAATGGCGTTTTTTACCCTATAAAAAGTATCAAGGTGCATACAACATGGCTATCGATGAAGCGATTATGGAAGCGATGCGGGAGAAAACTGTAGAACCTACCATTCGGTTTTATGGTTGGATGCCAACTACATTATCAATTGGTTATTTTCAGCGAGTAGAAGAAGAAATTGATTTACAGCAACTAAAAAGACAACAAATCGACTTAGTGAGAAGAATGACGGGAGGGCGTGCCGTTCTTCATGATCAAGAATTGACTTATAGCATTATCATGCCAGAAAACTACCCTGGACTTCCACACACAATTAGCGAATCTTATCGCATTCTTAGTACCGGGTTACTACTTGGGTATAAAAAACTAGGAATTGATGCGGAATTAGCAAAACCGAGCCGGAAAAAGGAACCTATTTTATCGGCCGCTTGTTTTGATCAGCCGTCAGATTATGAACTCATTGTAGGAGGTAAGAAGATGGCCGGAAGTGCACAATTGCGTCAGCGCGGTGTTGTTTTACAGCATGGTTCCATATTGGTTCACTTTAACAAAGATAAGTTACGCTCATTATTAAAACATAGAAATGATCAACAATTAAAAGTGCATTTTGCCAATCATGCTAGTGCTATAAATGAACGATGTGATCATCCTCGTTCGTTTCAAGAGATACAACATGCATTTCATCAAGGGTTTTCGGAAGCCTTACAAGATGAACTAAGCCGTGAAGAGCTTACTCTAAAGGAGAAGAAAAGGGTAGAAGCACTGGCGCGAGAAAAGTATACTATGGATACATGGAATTTTAAACGTTAATATATCATTAAATGTTTATGGTTTAAATAGTTTTAATGCGCATGTGGTGGGCGAATTTAGCCCTATTCTGATTGAATTACTAGGATAAATAATACAATTATATGGTCTTATTCAAGGATCGAAAAGACTTGAAAGGGAATTTTTTCTTGCTTTTTGATAAGCATATGATAGCATAATAACTGTATCATACTATGCTTTTTTCGTATTCATTTATCTTTTATAGAGTAGGGGAACCACAGTTGAAACAAGAATCTAGTAAGAATGGACATTGCTATGAGGACTTTGAAGTTGTAGATGTAATCAAATTTTTTTCTGGTGAGCTTATTGAAGCTAGAGGACCAGATGGTAAGATCGTATACTTACAAAATATAAAAGCGTCACGTAGCTATTTCCCTAGTGAATTTCAGGATGCTTTACGTAAACTGAAAAATCCACACATTGCCCCTATTTTTGATGTATTGGTGGATAAAGATCGTTTGGTTTTGGTCCATCCACCACTGAAGGGGGAGCCGCTTTCTTTAGTTGTTAATAAAAATCATGTGATGGATCCCGAACAAGCGATGCGTGTGGTATTAAAGTTATTTAAGACAGTTCGTA
Source organism: Polycladospora coralii (assembly GCF_014773435.2). Classification (GTDB taxonomy): domain Bacteria; phylum Bacillota; class Bacilli; order Thermoactinomycetales; family Thermoactinomycetaceae; genus Polycladospora; species Polycladospora coralii. The sequence continues at coordinate 101,790 of NZ_JACXAG020000004.1, forward strand.
TTCTAGAACAGTTACCAGTAGCGATGCGTGCGCCACTTGATCCGAGAAACATTTTATTAGATGGCGAAAATCCGATGGTTTTATTCTTGCATTTAAAGACCGACACGAGTCAGTACGATAATGACTTGAAGTGGCGTGATCTCCTTTATTTCTTGCTTGTGGGGGAATCTCCCGATGCTAGTTTAAAACAAAGCAAACGAGCTTTGGAATTAAAAGGTGTTCCAGATGCAATTATTAAAATAGCCATGAGTTCGTTAGACAAAAAACAAGGTTTTCAAGAAGTTTTGCGCGATTTACAAACCTATGTAGCGGGTAATTCAATCAAGCGTAAAAAAGAAAAAAAACCATTAGAGAAAAAAAGAGTGAAAGCATTAGTTGGTATTCCCGCAGTAAGTATCCTAATCTTAACTACAATTACACTATACCAACTTAATGACGGTGAATGGACCAGTAGCATTTTACGTGCAATTACCGGCGGTGCTTATGGGAATGTAATTGAAACAAAAGAACAAGGGGAACCGATTGTTTTCGAACAAAATAAGAACAAATATAAAATGAAACAAACCTTAGAAGGTAACAACCAATTAATTGGTGATTTTGTTCTGAAAGAATTGAAGCTCTTTGAAGGCTATTTGGAGACCGTAGATGAACTAACCGCCTACGGTGTACGTGTAGATAAGAGTGGAAAGATAGGTATTTATATCAAACGTGGAGATATACTGCAGTATATTGGTGATTCCGGTGATCGTTTTGTTTTAAAACCAGGCGAAACATACAGCTTTCAAATTTTTTATTTTCCAGGAGAGCCGATCCATGTTTCGATCATTGAAAAAGGTACGAATGAGCGATGGACACTTGTCGGATCTGAAGCTGTTAATTCACCATTAAAAATGCGTTTTACAGGATCAGCCGGCGATAGGTTGTATACACCTACGATTAAAAGAACAGATCGCACTACAATTGGGCGCGAGTGGATGAAAAATCAGCCGTGGAAAATAAATATCGGACAAGCAATCTTAAACAAGAGACAGACAGAACGTTTAAGCCTAGATGTATATCCACAATCTACAGTTAGTTTGACCAATACAGATGCGAAGAACTTTACGTATCAACCCCCAGTAGGTGTTGTTGAAGAACCACAATTGTTTATGATGCTTAATTTTTTAGATGGTAGTAACTACAGTTTTATATGGAAAGATGATAATTTAATTCTTAAAGAGGGTGGGTTTAAATCGGATAAGAGACCCATCGCAAGTGATAAAATGATGGATTGGAAATATGATCCTGAGAAACCAGTAGAAATTTCGGCTTCTACACGCTCGAATGACTTGACGATTGTACTCTCGCAAGGGGATCAAAAGTATAAATTTGAATACTCTACGGAGGGCCTGCCGATTTCCTTAAAAGAAGTGACACTGGCAAATCCTAAGGGTTTCTCACTAATCGGGGATCCAGTTGGTGGCGGTGCGAATCAGGATAAAGCATATTTAAATAATAGGAAGATCGAATAGGATGATACTGTCTCAAATGTAGATTGCTACTTTTGAGACAGTATTTTTTAAATAGACAATCCCTTATTTATGAAAGAAATAATTTGCTTAATAGTTGCGATTAAATAGTTTAGATGGTATACTACATGTATGAAGAACAAAAAAGTTATTACGACAAACGATATAAGTAGCAGTCAGCATATTGGGAAGCTGATTTTTCAACTTCAACGCCTTGAACGCAATCCACGTGCTTTTGGTGAAGCTGGGACTTTAACTCCAAGTGAAATCCATGCAGTTGATGCGATTGGAGAGGATGGAAATATCTTGATGAGTCAATTAGCTGAGCGGCTCGGTGTGACGAAAGGAGCAATCACACAAGTTATTAGTAAGCTGGAAAAAAAAGGGATTACATTTCGAGCCACACATCCTGAGGATTCAAGGGCAGTATTGATTTCATTGACAGAGAAAGGAGAGATAGCATTTCGCGCACATATGGAGCTCCATGCTCAATTTAATCAAAAGCTTAGGGAAGAGTTAAGTTTAGATGAAATTGCCATTTTTGAAAAATGTATAAAAACTTTTACGAGTTTATTGAATCGAGAAAATGAGCGAAAATCAAAATAGATTAGCTACAGATGTGTTCTTGTTGGTGTTCTCTTCTTTTCATTCTTTTAACATATAGATAAATTGACTCAATCAAGTATCAATTTGGGTTCACTTATATACACATACATATGTATCATGTGCAATAGCTTGCTTAACAAATTTTTACGATTACAAGTGAATTTTTCTTATTGCATTTTTTTTAGCCATAAAGTATAGTATCTAAACTATATGAGGTGAGCTCAATGAGTTCGCCATACAAAAATATACCTATCAAAAAGTATTTTTATTTTCACCATATTTTTAATTAAGGAGTGATTAAATGGGGATTATTTTTGCAATTTTATCAGCCTGCACTTTTGCTGTTAACAATGTGATGATAAAAAAGGGTATCAAGCAAGATGCTAATGGTGATAATGGCTTATTTATAACTGTTCTTATGAATGTAATTCTTTTGGGTTTACTTTGCATAGTAAATATTTTGTTAAGAGGGTGGAATCCACAATTTTCGTGGAAAGCTTTCATCTTTTTTGCACTTGCGGGTTTGTGTACAACAGGGGTAGGAAGGCTGACGTTATTTTCAAGTATTTCATATATTGGCCCTTCAAAAGCTTCTGCCATTCGTAATACGACTCCCATTTTTACAACTATGTTTGCGCTCCTTTTTCTGGCTGAGGAAGTTACACTTATTCCAGCTATTGGAATGGCACTGTTGCTTGGAGGAATATTAAATGAGGGATTTCGACTTTCTAATTCGACGACAGCAAAACATCAGCAAACTCAATTCTCTTCTTCTATGGATTCTAAAAGATATCAGAATATAGGATTTGGCTTTGCTTTATTTGCTGCTTTTATCTTTGGTGTGGGTCAAGGCATTCGAAAACAAGGTTTAATCGAAATGGATGATGCTTTTTTCGGTGTGTGGGTTGGAGCGCTGGCTTCTTTTATTTTCGTACTCCTTTATCAAAGTGCTCGTAGGGAATTGATTACAAATATAAAGAATAATTTTACTGTGGTTAACCCTTACTTTATGATTGCGGGAGTTTTAACAAGCTTAGGTCCATTATTTTTTTTCCTTGCTGCTCAAACGATGCAAGTTACCTATGTAAGTGTTATTGCTGCAGCAGAACCGCTTATCACTGTATTCATTAGTACAGTCATCTTTAGTGGGTTAGAATCAATTAGCAAATATACTTGGCTATCAATTGCCCTCATGTTCTTCGGAACAGTTCTGATTTCAATCAATGTATAAAAATATGACAATAATAAGGGAGATACGAAAATGAAAGAGCATATTCTGGTTGTGGGTGGATATGGACATGTAGGACAGCAGATTTGCCGGAAACTTGGGAATATTTATCCTGGCAAGGTAATTGCAGCAGGAAGAAGTTCGAATAAAGCAGTAGAATTTTGTGATACAACTAACGGTACAGTTATACCCCTTGAATTAGATATTACAAAGCCACTGCCAACTGATTTGTTTGATACAATTAAATTGGTTGTAATGTGTCTGGATCAAAAGGATACAAATTTTGTACGCGCTTGTTTTAGTAATCAAGTATACTATATTGATATTTCCGCAGATTATTCATTCTTAAGAGAGATAGAATCGTTGGAAGCAGTCGTAGATAATCATGGAGCAGCTGCAGTTTTAAGTGTTGGCTTAGCACCGGGTCTTACAAATTTATTAGCTAGCCATGTAAAAAGCTATCTAGATTATACTGAGGAAATAGATATATATGTCATGCTAGGTTTGGGTGATCAGCATGGTACAGCAGCGATTGAGTGGACAATAGATAACATGAATAAAAAATTTCATATTTATTCAAATCGGGAAATGATGAAGGTAGAAGCACTTAGTGATGGGAAGAAAACCTATTTTGGAAAGGAAATTGGAAAAAGAACGGGGTACCGTTTTAATTTTTCAGATCAGCATTCCCTGTCTCGAACCTTACAGGTACCGACCGTGTCTACCCGAATTTGTTTTGATTCCTCATTTAATATGAATATCTTCTTGCTTCTTAAGCGAATAGGGATGTTTCATTTTATAAAATACCGATTTTTCCGCAAAATAATGGTGGGACTTTTCAGTAAGATAAGATTGGGAAAAGAAATATATGCATTGAAACTCGATGTATTTGGAAAGATAGGCGGAAAGAAAGTTATTGCAGAGTGTGATATTCACGGTCGAAAAGAAGCATCCATAACGGCTACCATAGCAGCACGGGTATGTGAAAAATTATATACGGCTAAAGGCTTAAAAGGGGTCTATCATTTGGAAGAGTTATTTGATATATCTTCATTCTATCCAGATATCACCGCGCCGAAAGTCCGTATAACTGAAGTGAGTAAAAGAAATTAATATCATCCTATTTAAATCCATCCATACGATTTGATTGGGTATAGTCAACATAGCCGAGGGATATGAATCAGGTGGAGTATAGGCTCCACCTGATTAGGCTCATTTACCAATCAGATGTTCAAAAGCTTCTTGTAATTGCTTCGTCATGATACCCGGCCGGCCTGTACCTACTTTTTTATCATTAATTTGTACAATCGGACATATTTCCATATTGGTGCTGGTCATAAAGCATTCTTCTGCAGATTCTAAAGCATTTTCTGAAATCGCACTTTCTTTAGTAGAAATACACAACTTATCGGCTAAGTTTAACACAATTGAACGAGTCACACCGTTTAATATTAGGTGATTAGCAGGGTGTGTGTATAGGGTTTGATTGTGTACGACGAAAATGTTGGTTGAACTTCCTTCAGTAACATAGCCATCTCTTATGAGAATGGCTTCTTGTGCTTCACGTTCGATCGCTTCTTGCTTAGCTAAGCAAGCACCTAGTAAATTTAAACTTTTAATGTCACACCGTAGCCAGCGGATATCAGGGGTTGTAATGGCACAAACACCTTCATTCAAAGCGGAAATGGGTCGGTTCGTATTTTGGGGATAAGCGATGACAACGGGTTGGATCGTACCAGGAAACGCATGACTACGTGGAGCGACCCCGCGACTGATCTGTAGATAAATATTTCCGGTCTCTAACTGGGCTTGTTCGATAAGTTGCAATAATAACTGCTTTAATTGTTGAATGGGGTAAGGAAGCTCTATTTTAATGGCTGTACTACTTCGTACAAAACGATCTAAATGTGCATCTAAATAAAAAGGCTTTTTATTATAGATACGAATGACTTCATATACGCCATCCCCAAACTGATAAGCGCGATCTTCAATATCTATATTTACCGCACTTCTTTTTTTGATTTGATCATGATAAAGAAGCATACTTCAACCTTCTTTCTATTTTACGTATACGCTAAAATAAACATGCAGGGAGTAGATCAGTGGTGTCGACTAACCAAACTACACGATGCCCGGATTAACATACATAAAAAGGCAAGTTGTGACCTCATTTTATGATGAATAGAGATCACAATTGGTTTGTTTGGTCATTCCATCCTTATTACGGTAAGTTTGCCAAACCTCCTTGGCGATTACATAGTGTCCTTTAGGATTAGGATGGATGGGGTTACTACGCAAAAAAGGAATCATCTGGTGTGTATGTCCATCCTTATAGCCATGTATATAGTCGGCTTCATGATGTGAAAACTTGGTAAAGAGATTGACAAGTGGAAAAGAAAAATGAGAAGCTGTGGTTGCAATGACTTGATTATAGGATATCACAAAGTGTGTAGCGATGGGGTCACTTGGATAGGGATTATAGAGATTGAGCAAATAGAGGGGTGTTTGGGTATAATGTTGAACCAGTCGAATAATAGCTGTATAAGATTGAAGAAATTCAGCTAAAATCTCATCTAGTGTGGATGGGTCTTTCGTAAAATATCGATATTTGAAAAAACCGAGTGCTAGATCGTTCCCTCCGATACATAGTGTGATTAAATTGGACTGGGAAAATATTTTTCTTTTATTGGGCAAATGTCGTAGCGCAAAATATAAGTTTGGTGTTTGCCAACCTTTACGGGAGACACGAAATAGGTTTACTGTGGTATTTAGATAAGTTGACATATGTGAACTTAATAATTGCGGGAAGCTTTTACCAGGGGCTGCACCGACACCTGCCGTGATAGAATCCCCCAATGCTGTATAATAAATAGGAATCCCCCCTCTCACTTTCCTTATCAGTATGTAAAAGAAAGTGATTTGGCGAGGGCGATAGGTTAAGGGCGTGAACATGAATGACTATTTTTGCACTTAGTGATCCACATTTATCATTTAATAAAGCTGTGAACCTTTATAATGTTGATCCAAGTAAAGATATTGACAAACCGATGGATATTTTTGGATGGGATAAACATTATGATCAGATCAGAGATCATTGGCTGGATGTCGTAAAAGAGGAAGATACTGTATTAATACCAGGGGATATTAGCTGGGCTATGAAAATAGAAAAAGCTATCCACGATTTTAAATGGATCAACCAATTACCGGGGCGCAAGATTATGTCACCAGGAAATCATTGTTACTATGCGCATAGTAAGAAAAAAATACGTGATGCGCTGCCACCAAACATGGAATGGATTGATGCGGACTATACAATCGTAGAAGGACGTATCATTGCGGGTACTCGCGGATGGAATCTTCCTGGCGATCGTTTTTATAAAGAAGAAGACGATCGTAAAATTTATGAAAGGCAAATAGGGAGACTTCGGATTGCGCTACAAGAGGCAACAAAAAAACATCCGGGTTCTGAAAAATGGGTGATGTTACATTATCCTCCAATAACGAAAAGGGCCACAGAGTCTGGATTCATGGATGTGATGAAGGAATTTGGTGTCACATTATGTGTTTATGGACATTTACACGGAAAAGCGATATATGATGCCATTCAGGGTAATGTAGATGGGGTTGAGTTAAAGCTTGTGGCATGTGATGCGATTGGATTCCGACCTTTACACCTGGAATAAGGCTGTATTAAGCCTCTTGATTGGCATGAAAGGCGGCTCTGCCACAACCAGGAAGGTATTTTCTTATTTTAGATATTCAATATACTGAGGATATGGTACATATTTGGAACGCTATATTTCTAGTGAGAATAAAGTGGTGGTGTAAGCTTCGTAATTGAGAGAGGAGGCCTACAATGAGGAGCGCGATTAGCAAACTAGCAAATACTGCTTTATTCGCACAGCATCCTATCCTTAAATATCACTTACCTGAAACGCGTCTTTTGACTCAGGAAACGTTTATCTATATGGTTCGTAAGTATCCATTTCTATATCTCAAGCCGGACGATTCTTGTCAAGGAAAAGGGATATTTCAATTAAATAGTTTGCAAGGACATGGTTTTCAATTGATTTCAAATGATTTTCAAAAAGCGACTGTCCATCATAAGTTAACAAAAGCTTTCGATCAATTTTTGCATCTTAAAATGAAACGTCCGTATATTATTCAACAAGGAGTTCGGAGCTATACTTTAAACCAGTCTTTATTTGATATTCGGGTGCATTTAATGCGTATCGAAGGGGACTGGAAAGCTTTAGGTTTAGTAGGGAGAATTGCTGAAAAAGAAGAGATTGTTACAAATACTTGTACACGTAAAGGTTACAAGCCTGTTCAATATTTATTTACGAAATTGCTTGGTTATACCCAAAAGCAATCAGAAATCAAAAAACAGCAGGTATCCCAAATTGCAAGACTTGCGAGTTTTGTGATGAGTAGTAAGCATCGTACGTGGCATGAACTAGGAATTGATATTGGTGTAGATCATGATAGACATATATGGATTTATGAATCTAATGTAACACCAGATACGAGAGTACTAAACTTATTAAATGAAAAATTGTTTCATAAAGTAAATCGCTTACGTGCAATTTATCACGGGAATAAACAGTATGGTTGAAACAGCCTCACGATCGTAGCGCGAGGCTGGGGAAAGGTACAACCTATCAGAGGAAACGTATGAAGTTGACAATGCTATCTGTAATATTTTGAATTTAACCCTTTAAAATTTTGTCCTAGCTGTTCAACTTGAGTACGTAATAATTGATTTTCTTCGCGTAATTGCTGCATATCAAAAGCTAACTGTTCGAGTAAATGATGAATAGTAGTAATATCGGATGTTTTAGACTTTTTTGATAATAAATCCTCATACTCACTATAATCTTGTATGATGAGATCTAGAAATTCATTGACTTCATCTATATCAAAACCTCTTACGGCCCGTTTAAAATCTTTTACATGAATATCCTGTGGTCTTAGTCTCGGCATATAGAGAACCTCCCTACTATATAAATGATTATATACAGTATAATAGTTGATATCGTTATCGTAAACCGAAAAATGAAATAAATTAAAGCCCCTTACTACGAATTGTACAAGGGGCTTACAGCGCTATAGTTTAATATTTGTGTGGGATTGAACACGATTAACTAATTCACCACTCTGAATCAGCTGTTTGGCAATTTCAATATCAAGATACCCTTCACGGTCAGATTCTAGTGGTGTAAGCTTTTCACGGAGGAGATTATAAGCTACTTGAGCTCCTTTTCCAGGCAGCTTAGACGCAAATTCAAGTGCTTGGGCAGCACAAACATATTCGATCGCAAGCACGTGTAATACATTTCCCATAATGGATAAGCATTTGCGAGCACCAATTGATCCCATGCTAACATGGTCTTCCTGATTAGCAGATGATGGAATGGAATCAACTGAAGCAGGATGTGCAAGTGTTTTATTTTCTGATACGAGTGATGCTGCCGTATACTGTAAAATCATATAGCCAGAATGAAGACCTCCCCGTTTGGTTAAAAAAGCGGGTAAACCACTTAGTTGTGGATTTACGAGTCTTTCAATACGACGTTCGGAAATATTGGCCATTTCAGCCATAGCGATCGAGAGAAAGTCAACAGCTAAAGCAATCGGTTGTCCATGAAAGTTACCTCCGGAAACAACTTGATCCTCCTCACTGAAAATCAAAGGGTTATCAGTAGCTGCATTCATTTCCCGTTCTAATATATGAGAGACATAGTGATAGGCATCCTTGGACGCGCCATGAACTTGTGGTACGCATCGGAGACTATAGGCATCTTGAACACGTTTTTCACCTTGTTCAGTAGTCAATGCACTGCCTTCTAAAAGATTCATCATGTTAGCGGCAGTGGTGATTTGACCGACTTGCCCTCTAACTTGGTGCAGTTTTGAGTAGTAGGCCTTAGGTATTCCTTCTAAAGCCTCTACGGTCATCGCAGCTAATATATCTGCTGTAAAAAGGAGGTTTCTAGCTGATAAAACAGATTGTATGCCTAAGCTGGTCATCATTTGTGTTCCATTGATTAGGGCTAATCCTTCCTTAGCATCTAGTGTGACGGTGGGAATAGCGAGTGTCTTCAGAATTTGATTTGTAGGTTGTCGTATTCCTTGATATGTCACTTCGCCTAACCCAAGTAAAGGTAAGCACATATGGGCAAGTGGAGCGAGGTCACCACTTGCTCCTAACGAGCCTTGAGCTGGGATGATGGGATGAACACCATGATTTAAAAGTGTGACCAAAGTATTTAACGTATTCGCTTTTATGCCGGAATATCCTTTTGCTAATGCATTGATACGTAGCAACATCATACCCCGTACGGTTTCTTCCGCTAACGGTTCACCAACCCCACAAGCATGACTAATGATGAGATTGGACTGTAGTTCTGCGGTTTGTTCAGATTGAATCACAATGTCGCTAAACTTACCAAATCCAGTTGTAATACCATATACTGTTTTCTCTTCTTGTACTAGTTTTTCTACATATTTACGAGATTCATTGATTTTTTTATAAGCAGATTCGCTAATCTGGACTTTCCTATAATCATATACGACGGACTGAAACTGTTCATATGTTAACTGATTTCCTGTGATTTCGATTGTATAATGATTACCCATTTAATACTTTCCCCTTTTATTTAATTAGAGAATGAAAAGAAGGGAGAGGCAACTTGTTTGCCCCTCCCTTCTTCATCATAACCATTTCAGATTTAGCTCTATACATGTTTAACGATTATATGAGATTCATTCCACAATAGTCTATCATTTTCTAGTGAACCAAATCAATGTGATATGAATATATTATAAGGATTGAGGAGATCTTGTGCATCTTTTTTTATCGGTAAGAATGGGACAAACTAGAGGCAAAAGATCAGAAGAGGATGAAAAATGGAAGGGAGAAAGCCATGGCTTGTTCTGGAATCAACTTGATAAAAAATGGGGGATTTACAACCGGTTTGAAAGGTTGGCAAGGTAAGCATATATATTTGGTTCCCAATCCGCTGAGAGCTTCTGACCAAGCTGTTCTTATGGGCTATAACAGTGTGAGGAGTTATATTCGACAAAAAGTTCGTGTTCGCAAAAAATTAGAAAGTCAGTGTAATTACTATCTTTATTTTCGTTTATTAAATATCTCCAATAAAAGTGAACCTGCGCTACTTTATGCCACTGTAGCATATTGGAGCCCGGACAACAGACCACTTCGTGCAACTCCGTTGATTTTAAAACCACCTAAAACCACTTCTTGGTTTCAGTATTTTTCCATCATTCCAGCACCACCACCACAACCAGTCAAATTAGTTACCGTTCACTTTACACTGGTGAGGGGTACACTCTTTTTAGACTATCTTCGCCTTGCATCTCACCCTATTTTATCGGTAAATCAGGTAGTTGAGGAGAAACTTTTCTCTGTTGCAGAGGGATGATCGATTTGATCTTATCAGGTGGAGGCTATACTCCACCTGAATCTTGCTGGGACAGTTGAAGTTTAAACGCGTTAATCTGTATCCAAAAGCTCTTAGCCAGAATATACAACTAGAAATGGTTCATAAAATAAGATATAATTTATTATGCGAATTTGTAACGGTATACATGAGCAGTAGTGTTGATGAGTCAACATACACGACGGTCAAATGGAACAATCAGCCAAATCTACACGTCTCATACATAAGTGTTATCAATACAGGAGGGCTATTTAGATGAAAATTTTAGCGATCGCTGGTAGTTTAAGTGAGCCATCTACCACGTCTATGGCATTAAATATTGTGGTACAGCGTGCGCGAAAAGTGGGTGCAGACGTAGAAGTATATGATTTGCGACATGCTCCTTTACCACTCTATGATGGACGAATTACTGAATCTAAATTACCCTCTGAGGTGCATCTTTTTAAGAAAAAGATGCTAGAAGCAGATGGATATATATTGGCATCGCCTGAATACCATGGCAGTGTTTCTGGCGTGCTCAAAAATGCACTTGATTTTATTGGCGCTCGTGAATTGTCAGGGAAATATGTTGCCTTACTAGGTACTTCTGGTGGTGCAATGGGTGCGACGAACACACTAAATACGCTTAATATCATATGTCGAACACTACATGCGTGGCCGCTACCCTCAATGCCTTCCGTTCCTCAGGCTTATCAAGCTTTTTATGAAAATGGTTCTTTAAAAGATAAAAATCTTCAAAAGCGTCTTGAAGTTTTGGGAGAAGAATTGGTTGCAAACTTGCGCCTGAGAGGATCAAGAAAGCGCTTCGATTCATGAAAATAGGATAAAATAAAAGCATAATGTAGAGATGCTTTAGATAGGGGGAGTCACTCATTCCAACACCAAGCATGGAGGATTATTTAGAAAATATCTATAAGTTAATTGAACAAAAAGGGTATGCACGTGTCTCGGATATTGCGCATGCATTGGAAGTCCATCCTTCTTCTGTAACCAAAATGGTGCAAAAACTAGATCAAAGTAATTATCTCATATATGAGAAATATAGAGGTTTAGTTTTGACTAGTAAAGGGGAAAGTATAGGGAAGCGTCTTGTAGATCGACATCATCTACTAGAAGATTTTCTAAGCTTAATCGGTGTAGATGAAGATCAGATCTATGAAGATGTGGAAGGCATAGAACATCATCTTAGCTGGGATTCCATTGATCGTATTGAAAAATTAGTATCTTTTCTACAAGCTAATCCAAAAATTGTTACACAACTCCAATCTATAGAAACCGAAAAAACAGACCCTGAATTGACCTAACTCTTGGACCTGCCTTCCAGGAGTTTTTTATTTTGGGTTGCATATACTCAATAAAAGAGAATCGTGACCCAATGAAAGGAGTGGTCAAAATTTGGGCTGATGCTGTTTTTGAAGGAGGAGGAATTAAGGGTATTGGCTTGGTTGGCGCTTTATGTGTGGCGGAATCGAAAGGTTATCGCTGGAAAAAAATTGCAGGTACTTCAGCCGGCTCTATGATCGCAGCTTTACTTGCTGCTGGTTTTAAGGCTGATGAGTTGTATGAATTACTCATAAAACAAAATTTTATGGATTTTGTTACACCGCATTGGTATGACAAAATACCTTATTTGGTTCCAAGCACCAGGCTTTGGTTTAAAAAAGGGATGCATTCAGGGCATGCGCTTGAAAAGTGGCTTGAAGACAAATTAGCTGAAAAAGGAGTTCGGACATTTGGTGATTTAGAAGGGAAAACTGAACTTCAAATCATTGCTTCAGACATTTCACGCAGTCGTCTACTTGTGCTACCTGAAGATCTTGTACAATATGGTATTGAACCCAAGCAATTTTCCATTGCACGTGTGGTTCGGATGAGTAGTAGTATTCCATTCTTTTATGAGCCAGTGAAATTAATGCATCAAGCTTCAAAGTCGTACTCCTATATTGTAGATGGTGCGATGTTAAGTAACTTTCCAGTATGGATTTTTGACCGCCCAGAGCCGCGATGGCCTACTTTTGGATTTCGATTGGGAGGTGGCTCGAGCGAGACCGTTCGAGCTATACGCAACCCTTTTAGTATGCTGAGATCAATTTTTTTCACCATGATGGATGCACATGATAATCGCTATATTATAGGTAATGAAGAAATTCGGACGATTCAAGTACCTCCACTCCACATTCGACTTACTGATTTTGACCTAAGTGTTGAAGACAAAGAAAAGCTGTTTCAATCTGGCGTAAAGGCAGGGGAAAAATTCTTTGATAATTGGGACTATAATATCTATTTAAAGGTGAGAGAATTGAAGCAACAAGTGCAGGTGCAAATACGCGCACAAAAAAAATAGCTCCTTAATAGGGGCTATTTTTTTCCATCTATGACACGGAAGTTTCGCTTATTGGTATCTGTGTGGCGCTTTCGCGCTTTCGTTTTGGCATTAGGTGAAGGATTCCGATAGTTAGTGGATGTATATCGTACCATCCATGAAGGTGGGTGCTTATAAAAATAAATCACAATACCAATGAGCAGAAGTGGGATTAAAATCGAAAAGGGTGAACGAAAAAGCTGTGTGATGAATCCAATGGCAATTAAAATGAGTATCACATAATGCCATGGACGAGAGAAACGCAAACCAGTCAAAACAGCCACCTCCTTTCCTATTTTTTAGTTCAAAAAGATTCAACGACCGGCTTTTGTTTGTTATTCACAGCCGAAGGGGATGTAGCTTCTAATTCGAGTAAACGGTTAAAGGAAACAATCGCCACTTCAATTTGAGCAGGAGTTGGTTCTTTTGTAGTTAGTTTTTGTAACCATAACCCAGGGTATCCTAGCCATTTCAATACTGGGATGTCACGCATCGCATTCGTTGCACGCAATACCTCATAGGAAAGACCGATTACGACAGGAATGAGTAAGATGCGGTTTGTCAAGCGTTCCCAAATATTATCAAAAGGGAAAAAGGAATAAAGCACAACACCTACGATAACCGATAAAATAATAAAGCTACTTCCACATCGATAATGTAACCGAGACTGTCTTTGTATATTTTCTACTGTTAATTCTTCCCTATTTTCGTATGCGGTAATCACTTTATGTTCTGCACCATGATATTGAAAAACGCGTTTGATTAATGGAGTGAGGGAGATTGCCCACAAATAGGTAAATAACAACAAGGTTTTAATTACACCTTCTACTAAGCTTTGAATAAAAAAACTTTGTACATTTGTTCCCAGTATCAAATGAGCAAGGGCAGCAGGGACACCTGTAAAGATTACTTTTCCAGCAATAAGGGAAAGAATACCTACTATAGCAACGCCTAGAATCATTTGTAATTTCGACTCTGCTTGGGGTTTTTCACCCTCTTCTATGTGGTCTAACTCATATTGGTCACTTGCGAATTGCATGTGCTTTGCTCCATAAGCGCTAGATTCAATTAAAGCAGTCAACCCTCGTAATAAAGGAATTTTCTTTAACATCTGAATCCAAGGATAGGAAGCTTTTTGTAGTTCATATGTTTCAATTTGGCCATCTTTTCGCCTTACAGCTGTTACTTGGGAGTGGTTTCCCCCAAACATGACTCCTTCAATAACCGCTTGACCACCAAATATTTTACTCTGATTAGACAAATTGATCGGGCACCACCTTTATCAAATACATAACATCTCTTTATTCTATCATAAATGGATTAAATTATGGTACAATGGCGAAGGAATGTAGGAGGGCTAATGGCATGAAAATTTTGGTTTTAAATGGGCCAAATTTAAATCGGTTAGGTCGGCGTGAACCAGAGGTTTATGGCAATACAACCTTAGATGCATTACATGAACACTTAATCCAATATGGAAAAACACTTGGTTATGAAGTAGATTGTCAGCAGAGTAATATCGAAGGTGAATTGATAAATACTATTCATGAGGCGGAAGATAAATTTCATTACATCGTTTTGAATCCGGGCGCATTTACCCATTACAGTTATGCGATACGTGATGCAATTGCATCTGTCACAACTCCTGTTATCGAAGTACATATTTCCCATGTTTATACTAGAGAGCGCTTTAGACATACTTCTGTAATCGCACCAGTTTGTATTGGGCAAATTACGGGATTTGGCGTCCATTCTTATGACTTAGCATTACAAGCAATCGGACATATAGGTGATAGTGAAAGGATGAAATAAATGATACACAGGCTACAACAACTACGTTCCAACATGAAAGAGCAAGCGATTGAAGCGCTACTCATTACCAATCCAACCAATCGAAAATATATATCAGGGTTTACAGGATCTTCTGGTCTTATTCTCATTACGGAAACAGAAAATATTTTAATTACGGATTTTCGTTATGTATCTCAGGTAAAAACCCAGTCTCCACATTATAAAATGATTCAGCACACAGGGCCTATTTTAGATTCAGTGGTATCGGAGTGTAGACGGATGGGCATTCAGACCGTCACATTTGAACAAGATCACATTACATTTGCTATTTATCAAGATCTACAAAAGAAATTAGGTTCTGTTAAACTGGAACCAAGTAGTGGATGCATCGAATTATTACGGATGCAAAAAGATGATGCAGAATTGGCTATTATGCAAGAAGCAGCGCGTATTGCCGATACAGCTTTTTCCAACATTCTTAACGTAATTAAACCTGGAATGAAGGAAAAAGAAATTGCACTACAATTAGAAATTGATATGCGTCGTATGGGAGCTTCTTCCTCTTCATTTGATATCATCGTCGCATCTGGTGAGCGATCAGCCCTTCCGCACGGGACAGCAAGTGATAAGGTTTTGGCCAAAGGTGAACTCGTAACGATGGATTTTGGTGCTTATTATAAGGGTTATGCATCCGATATTACACGAACGATTATGCTTGGAAAACCAAATGAGAAGCAAAAAGAAATTTATGATATTGTATTAGAGGCAGGAAATCGTACAATTGAGGCACTTCGACCTGGTATAACCGGAAAAGAAGCAGATGCAGTGGCGCGTGACTATATCTCAGCACATGGATATGGTGAATATTTTGGTCACAGTACAGGACATGGATTAGGCTTAGATGTCCACGAAGCGCCTGGATTATCTACCAAAGGCAACATTACACTGCAACCAGGTATGGTTGTAACTGTAGAACCAGGCATTTATTTACCTACTGTAGGTGGCGTTCGTATTGAAGATGACGTTGTAATCACTGCAGAGGGACATCACGTGTTAACACATAGTACAAAAGAACTTATCATGATTGATTAATCTGGAGGAACAAAACGATGATTAGTGTAAACGACTTTCGCACGGGACTTACCATTGAGCTAGATCAAGATGTATGGCAAGTGATTGAATTTCAACACGTAAAACCTGGAAAAGGAGCTGCTTTTGTTCGTTCCAAATTGCGCAATTTACGTAGCGGCAATATACAGGAACGTACTTTCCGTGCAGGAGAAAAAGTGGCACGCGCATTAGTTGAAACCCGCCAAATGCAATATTTGTATGAAAGTGGTGGAGAGTATACCTTCATGGACAACGAAACCTATGATCAAATCAACTTGCAAGGAGATCGTCTTGAATATGAACTCAACTTTTTGCAAGAGAATATGAATGTTTCTATCGTCACATTCAAAGGAGAAACATTAGGGGTTCAGTTGCCTAACACAGTTGAATTAGAGGTAGTGGAGACGGATCCTGGTATTCGCGGGGATACGGCAACCGGTGGGAATAAACCAGCTAAACTTTCTACCGGATTTGTCGTCCAAGTGCCACTCTTTATTAATGTTGGAGATCATTTGGTCGTAGATACTCGAAACGGTCAATATGTATCTCGTGCTTAGATTGTTGTTTTACAAAAACTTACCTCTGAAGAGATGACTTCAGAGGTTTTTTATCATCAATATGAAAGGAGAATGAAGATGAAAATATTATCGATTGAACCAACACCAAGTCCTAATGTCATGAAATTAAACTTAGATAGCACCTTAGCAGAAGGTGAAAGTTATAATTTCATGAAAAATGAAGCGGTAGATGCCCCGCAACATTTACAAGCTTTACTTCGGATTGAGGGTGTAAAAAGTGCTTTTCAAGTACTCGATTTTATCGCTTTAGAGCGCCATCCCAAAGCGAAATGGCAAACGGTCTTAGCAGAAGCACGTCGCGCATTAGGTGAGGAACAATCACCTATAGCGGTGGAAAAAGCAGAAGAAATGGTTCATGCCGATGAGTACAAAGAAGTGAATGTATCCATCCAAAAGATAAAAGGAATACCGATCCAAATTAAATTAATGAAAAATGATGAAGAAAAGCGAATTGGACTACCAGACCGGTTTAGACAAGCCGTTATGGACGTGCAAAACAAAGTTTCTAATTTGGTCTTCGAGCGTAAGTGGGAAGAAGAGAGCGCCCGTTATGGAGATTTAACATCGGTAGGTGACGCGGTTTTAGAAGAAATATCTGCAGCATATGATGAGGTGCGATTACAGCAGTTGGTAGATCAAGCTGACGTTTCAGCTGAACAGCAACTTTCACTTTCAATGAATGAAGTACTAACCGCATTACATGCACCAGATTGGGAAACGAGATTTGCGGCCCTTGAGCAACTGGAGCCGACGATCAGTAGTATGTCTATCATAGAAAAAGCACTAACGGATGATAAAACAGCTATTCGTCGCTTGGCAGTCGTATATCTAGGCTTTATCGGCGAAGAGCATGTAAAAGAAATTTTACCGCTCTTATACCAAGCGTTGAAAGATGCCTCAGCTATGGTACGTCGTACAGCTGGAGACACCTTATCTGACTTAGGTGACCCAGAGGCCATTGTAGCGATGTGTGAAGCGCTGTCTGACAAAAACAAATTAGTTCGGTGGCGTGCAGCTAGATTTTTATATGAGGTAGGGGATGAACAAGCGATTCCTGCATTGCAACAAGCCATTGATGATCCCGAATTTGAAGTGAGCTTACAAGCAAAAATTGCATTAGAGCGAATTGAAAAAGGTGAAGAAGCAAGTGGGACGGTCTGGCAACAAATGACCAAGCGAATGGCAGAAGATCAATAAGGTCATCTTTTTTAATTGGGATGTAGCATCGGGGGATCAGATGGAGAATCTACTCCACCTGATTAAAGGCTCCATTCTAGAAGTGAAGGTCTGAACCCATCCTAAAGTTCAAATGATATACTGGTGCGAGTCGGACTTCTGGAATGAGATCATCAAGCCAATGTTGGAGCTAATGCTGTAATCGAAATGTAAGGCAAGGTAGTTTAAGGAGAATAAGTTAGTCTCGTGTACCAATTTTAATGTTAGGCTGATTGGATTGGCTAGTGGTAACTTGATTTGATTTGTTTGTAAGAGTACTTGATAATTCTTCCAGACCTTTTCCGACATGATTAACAGCATTAAATAACGCATCAGTTTTATGGCTCTTTTCTCGCATATCAGCCAAAAGCATATTTGCTTCTCCAACAGATTCTTTTGTTTCTCCTAAAACATCATTAATCTGAGGCTTAACATCCGTTACTGTACGATCGATCTTTTCTAAAATTCCTTTCACTTGTCTTAATGTACGAATGATAACCATTACCAAGATGACAAAAGTGACTGCTGCAATTGCAATACTAATTTGTAAAACCACCATTTTACCCCCTTATCATGAAGAAATCTGTGATGACCTATCTTGTAATATGTATTCCTCTTATGAATTGAATAGTAATAAATGGAGGGCCAAACAGACAAAAAAGATGCGATGGCACTTGCCATCGCAAAAGATCACCAATTGGTGAATCATCTCAAGTTGGGATCATCGTACTCTAAAGCTACAATCTTGCATTTTTTAAAATAGCCCCATTGGATTTTTATCATAGGAGATCAACATGTTTTTGGTTTGGCGATAGTGATCCAACATCATTTTATGTGTTTCACGGCCGATTCCGGATTGCTTGTATCCACCAAATGCGGCGTGTGCAGGATAAAGATGATAGCAGTTGACCCAAATGCGTCCGGCATCAATAGAGCGAGCTATCTGGTAGGCTTGATGCATATCGCGTGTCCAAAGACCAGCTCCGAGGCCAAATTGCGTATCGTTGGCAATCGCTTTAAGCTCTTCTTCATCTTTAAATGTGGTAACGGCAACAACGGGTCCAAATATTTCTTCTTGAAAAATTTGCATATGATTTTTGCCAGCAAAAACGGTAGGTTCGATGTAGAAACCATCGGGGTGAAATTCATTTTGATAGGGTTTTCCGCCGGTAAGGCAAGTTGCTTTTTCGGCTGTGCCAATATCAAGATATCTGCAAATTTTGTCGTATTGTTCTTGTGAAGCTTGTGCACCCATCATGGTATCTAGTGCGAGTGGGTCTCCCATTTTAATTTGTTTGACACGATCGAGTGCAAGACTCATAAATTCATCATAGATTGATTCTTCAATTAAGGCACGAGATGGACAAGAACAAACTTCACCCTGATTAAGTGCGAATAACGTGAATCCTTCAATCGCTTTCTCAAGAAATGCATCATCTTTCCGAAGAACGCTGGCTGTGAAAATATTAGGTGACTTTCCACCTAGTTCAAGTGTAACGGGTTTGATATATTCTGAAGCATACTGCATGATATATCGTCCTGTACTGGTTTCACCTGTGAAGGCAATTTTATCTACTAGAGGGGAGCGAGCTAGTGGTTTTCCAACTTCAGGCCCAAAGCCATTTACAATATTTAAGATCCCAGCAGGTAATAAATCGGCAATGAGTTCAGCAAAAAGCATGACAGTTATAGGGGTTTGTTCCGCTGGTTTTAGTATGACGCAATTTCCAGCTGCGAGGGCAGGCGCAATTTTCCATGCTGTAAGGAGCAAGGGGAAGTTCCAAGGAATAATTTGAGCAATCACTCCGATAGGCTCTTTAATGTGGAGTGAGAGCGTATGTTGGTCAAGTTCACTAGCACTTCCTTCTTCACTTCGTATCACGCCTGCAAAATAGCGAAAATGATCAATGGCTAGTGGCAGATCGGCATGTAGTGTTTCTCGAATTGGTTTTCCATTGTCCCATGTTTCTGAAAGTGCAAATTTTTCCTTCTCTTTTTCTAAGCGATCGGCGATGGTTAAGAGAATTTGACTTCTCTCCGTTGCAGAAGTACAACTCCATTTTGCTTTCGCTTCTTGTGCTTTTGCTAAAGCAAGATCGATATCTTCTTTAGTAGACCGGGCTACTTTAGCAAAGGCTTGCCCCGTGACGGGTGAGATGCTGTCAAAGTATTCCCCAGATATAGGTGCTATCCAGTCACCGCCTATAAAATTATCATATTTAGCTTTGTAAGTCAGAATGCTTCCCTCTGTATTAGGAGCTTTGTAACCAGAAGTCGTTCTAGGCATACTCATAACCTCCCATAGTTATATTTCTGATTTCTGTAAAATAAAAAACTATTTTAACGGGATGTTGGTACAAATTCATTATAAAACAAGTATAAGTAAAATAATACCTTTTCACCTAATTAATTACATAATGTATAAACAACGATATTTACAAAAAACGTAGCGTGAAATTGATGCATAAGGAAAGCAAAGGTTTTTTAGCAGGAATCTTAGACAAATATGAAGAAGAGTGGTGTTATGCTGAATATAGGGAGCGAACTAAAGATGTGCTTATTACACAGTGATCCGCCAGGGAAGTAGAACGTTTTAGCGGATCAAGCATCATGCTAAACGAATAAAAGTCTTATTTAAAGAAAAAAACCGCTAGGCTGTATAACTAGGCGGTTTTTTCTTTACGATATGGTACAAGGTAGTAAATTTTTATGTTCTTGTGGGCACTAACTAAAATGCTTATTTTATTTCTTTAGGGGTACCTTAAAGGTAACTTCTTTAGAGGAATCATCTGGACTATAAGCTTTAATGGTGATCTGATCAGGTATTTCTTTCATAGGTGGGAATGAACTACGACTCGTCGTAAGCTCTTGGCCATTTCCAATATCCTTTTTACCTCCTGCAACACCTTCATCTGCACCCACTTCTAAAATACTAAATAGTAGCGTTCCAGATCCTTTTTTCATAGTCGTTTCCGTTATCAATTCGATTCCCGTAGGTGAGAAATTAACACTTTTGATGCATATTTCTCCACCGAAAGCTTCTTTTTTAAAGGAGGGTGTAAAGGTTTGGACCATGCCTTTTTCTTTAACCTTTTCCTTTGTGACTGGAATTCTCAGCTTCCAATCTCCTTTTACACCTCGAATTTCAGAAACGCTCACTTCTACATCAAACTGGTCTTCTTTCGGAAAAGCCATTGGATAGATATATAGATTCCCTTCATATTGACGCGGGCCTTTTTTCTTATACTTTTCGTCAAAACCTCCACGTACATTGGAATCATTAAAGAGAAACTCTGTCATTTTAGTGTGACTTCCTATCAGCATAGAGCGTTCGTCCCATTGGTCACTTTTTCTTTCTAAGTTTGTTGGACCGTGATTGTATAAGGTATAAGCAATTGATAGGTTACTGCCATCATAGTATGCACTAGTTAACGTAACTTCGATATCATTTGATAGAACTGTTTTTTGATATTCTTGGGTAAGCCCTAGTTGTTTTGCTTTATCTAAGCCGATATCAGACTGAAAGCCTTCATATATGAATCCAATAAAGGGTAGCTTTTGTAATACTTCGGCCATAGTGGGTGAAAAGAAACTCCCTCCAAGAAATAAGATAATAGCAGCAACGGAGCTAACGATGTACATCGCGATCCGTTTTCGCCTTTTTTCCTTATAAAAATGGGTATCATGTAAGATACGTGTTCGAACCTTCTGATGCAAAGTATCTGGTGGATGAACATTCACAGTTTCGCGGAATAGATTTTTTATATGTTTTTCTTCTTTTAGCATACGCTGATCCCACCTTTGTCGAAATCATTGAACAACTTACGTAGATGCTTCAAAGCTAGATGATGTCTAGATTTAACGGTTCCAATTGGGATGTCTAGAACACTGGCAATATCTTTCTGGGAATATTCATAGAAATAATATAGCACTAAAACTTCTTTTAGTTTATAGGACATATTTTCTAGAAGTGAGAGAAGTAGCTGTTTATTCTCATCTTTTAGAAGATCATCATCTATAGAATCGAACTGCTCTGTTTCGAGTATCATTTTTTTACGAAACAACTGCATTCGTTTCCATGCCTTGCGTTTCCAATTCTTCACTTGACGAAACACTAGTCCGTTTAGCCAGTGAGGGAAGGGTAGGGATTCATTGTAATTATGAATCGATTTCCAAACTTGATAGTAAATTTCACTTACAATATCATCTACTTCCTGCTTATTAGATGCGAGAATGTAAACGGTATGATAAACATCTTTAATTGTAGCTGAATACAACTCATCAAAAGCGCGGATATCTTGCTTTTTTAATCGTTGTATAACTTCAGTTGAAATCATTGTCTTCATAAAAGCCCCCCTCTAATTAACTCTTTATATACTATTGGAACCTTTTATAAAAAAGGTTCACTAAAATGATGATCAATCTAAAACCCGATGGATGGCAGGTAATCAAGTAGGTGGTTAATTTTTTTAAAATACTTATCGTTAAAAAATAAACCACCTACTTCGTTTGCATAAAGTGGGTGGCTAGCCGAGAAGTATATATTTAGAATCAAGCGTGTTGATTTTCATGGTTTTTCTGTACTTTACGCTACATACACTTGCGCAACTTCCTATCGGTCAAACTTTGTACCTTCGTCAAGTAGCGATAGAGGGGCAACTCCGCTCCAAATTGGATCGTTACTGCCACTGTGAGAAGCGTTTATTCTCCACCACCACCACCATCGCTACCACTATTGTCTCCACCTCCACGATCAAAACTTCCTTCATTACTGCCTTCATAGCTACCAGAAAAACCATTCATTTTTTTCGTGTCCTGTTCACAAGAACTACTAAGTGCAACAATGATGCCAATCGCGAGTGTAACCAAGATTGCTTTTTGTACATGTGTATATGTCCGGGATAAAGCTTGTATCATTTGAATCATACTCCTTTGCAATCAGTCATAGGGGTTTTAAACCAATAATATTTTAATTCTTAATATTTCTATATATTTATTTTATATCAATCATCGTGATACAATCAACAGTTTTGTCATATTTGTAGGTTCAGTAAAAGTGGATCATATTGTTCATTGCGGTACACAGTGCTGTCCATTATTCCAAGTGAGGGAATACGTTTTGAGCGAAGGGGTCTGTCGAATGTAAATGGGGAGCAAAATACAATACGATTAAACGGAAAAATAATATGAATCAACATACTTGGGATTTGATCCAGCCATTTTTCTTTTTACGCGAGCATCGTGACAAACTTTGACCACGAAGTAGTCGTCATGGATTTCGCCAACCTGTGATTCTCTCAGTAATAATAGGTAAATATTGCCAATTGTAAGCGTGTAGAACGATTCAATGAAAAATAAATCGAACTCCCCCTTCTTATATAGAGAAGGGGGAGTTCGATTATTCACTCTGATATTCGATTCGAATCGCATCTGCGATAACATATCCATTAGCTAGGTCTGATTGAACAATCTTGTTTGTGCCGCTTTTGAAATTGTAAGAGCCAATATCGACCCAAGTTTGCCCATTAACCTGTTGATTTACGGTTTTGGTAGTTGTAGAACTGTTCGCATAAACGGTATAAGGAGCATTCGTAGCGCGATCCGATGCAGCCGGATAATAGACTGAAACTTTATATCTTCCTTCTTCAGGAATGTTGAAATTCCATGTGAAAGTGTCAGCACCAGAACCCTTGGCATTTGGCTGATAATTAATACCATAGTAGCCAGCTACATTAGTCGATAATCCCCAATTTCCTTTAGTGGAATGCGTGGGATCCATGTTATCCAGTGTTATGACTTTCGGAAAATCTTTTACTTTTTCGATTCGAATCGCATCTGCGATAACATACCCATTAGCTAGATCGGACTGAACAATCTTGTTTGTTCCGTTCTTAAAATGATATGAGCCGATATCGACCCAAGTAGAACCTTTGGTCTGTTGATTGACAAATTTAGTAGTTGTAGATCCATTAGAATGTACGGTATAAGGGGCATTCGTAGCACGGTCAGGTGCAGCTGGATAATAGACTGAAACTTTGTACCTACCTTCTGCGGGGATATTGAAATTCCATGTGAAAGTGTCAGCACCAGAACCGCTAGCATTCGGTTGATAATTACTACCGTAATAACCAGCTACGTTCGTGGAAAGTGGCCACGTACCGATTTTTGAATGACTTGAATCTGTATTATCCAAGGTGATCACTTCAGGAGTCGTTTCTTTTATTTTTTCGATCTGTATGGCATCTGCGATAACATATCCATTTGCCAAGTCGGAGAGTACAATTTTGTTTGTACCGCTTTTGAAATTGTAAGAGCCAATATCGACCCAAGATTGCCCATTGATTTGTTGGTTGACCGTTTTGGTGGTAGTCGAACCATTGGCATAAATGGTGTAAGGGGCATTTGTGGCCCGGTCTGATCCTGAGGTATAGAATACTTTCACACGATATGTACCATCAGTGGGCACATTGAAGTTCCATGTAAACGTATCGGAACCAGAACCCGCAGCATTCGGCTGATAATTCACACCATAATACCCTGATACGCTATGTGAAAGGTTCCAAATACCTTGAAATTGATTGGTAGGAGCTGCATTATCCACTGTCACCACATCTGGATTTGGTTGTTCATAGGCGGGGAGGTTTAACAGTTCATCGATCGTTACCAATTCATAACCTTCATTTTCTAAATATGAAATGATTTCTGGAAGAGCTTGGACGGTCGCTTCGCGATTGCCCCCACCATCATGCTGTAAAATAATACTTCCGGATTGACTTTGATCTTTCACGCTATCCATAATGTTTTGAACGGTTCTTCCACTTCTCCAATCTTCCGTATCAACATCCCAATTTATCAACTCATAACCTTGTTGTTCAATGGTATCTTCTATACCGCTCACAGCACCATAAGGCGGGCGCAATAGTTTTGCTTTTTTTCCGATTAAAGATTCAATTTTAATATTGGTGTGGGTAAGTTGTTGTCTAATCTGGTCAGTAGTGAGGTTGGTAAGTTGAGGGTGATCCCATGTATGGCTTGCTACGGTATGCCCTTCATTATAGATTCGTTTGACGAGATCAGGATAAGATTCTGCTTTTTCACCTAATATAAAGAAAGTTGCAGGTATATCTTCAGTTTTTAAAATATCTAATATTCGGCCTGTGTATTCTGCGTGAGGACCATCATCAAAGGTGAGCGCCACTTTTTTTGCGGTGCGAGGACCATTGTAATGAACAGGTTGTACAACATCGTTTTTGGGTGCTTGTTTCACCTTGTTTTTCTGATTTTCCATCATATATTGTTCATAATGATGTTCGTCTTCTTGATGTGTACTAGGGTTTAATTGCTCTAAACGAAGGGCATCAACACTAACGGAACCATTTGCTTGGTTAGTTTGTACAATTGTATTTAGACCTTGCTTAAATTCAAAACTTCCTATATCGACCCATGAATTGCCTTTATTTTGTTGATTCACATGTTTGGTAATCATACCGTTATTGGCATAAATGTAGTATGGAGCATTCGTAGCACGATCTTTTTCGGATGAATAACGGACATATATACGATATTTACCATTTTCAGGTAGATCAAATTTCCATTTAAATTGAGCTGTCGCTTTTTGTGCATTGCCTTTGTGAATAAGGTGATCGAACCGATAAAATGACTTTTCGTTCTGAACGGTTTGCCATTTTCCAGTATACTGATGTTGTTTATCTGCATTATCCAAAGTAATATACGTTGGATATGCTGTTTTAGCTAACGATGGGGCAGGGATCATCGTGACACAAAATGTTAAAACGATCAACGCCATTAATAATATCTTTTTCATTATATTTCTCCTTTTATATATATTTACAAATCACAAATTAGAAATATGATTTGTAAATGTATTATACATCAAAATTAAAAAATATTAATGGTTTTTATAATGAGTCATTTGAATACTCCTTACGATTTCTATCGCTTCTACCCGCAATGTTTCAAATAAGGGTGTTATCAAGATTTTTTGTATTATGTAAAATACACAATTTGTCAATAAATGATTAAGCCGAACAATCCGTAACGTTAATGTGGTGAAGGAGAAATATAATTCCTCAAAACATGGGGCAAATCTATGGATGTACTAATAAATTTTTAAACTGTATTTGACAAATGTTCAGTTTTGAAATATACTGTACTTTAATAAGGTGCAGTTTAAAATCTACATATTAAGTTAACCGAGGCAACTGATTTAATTTGGAGAAATTGTGTAGCACGTGTATGGCGAATTTGTAAAACGATATTAAATCTAGTGTGAGAAGGAGATTGAAGAGATGTCAAAAACGGTTGAAATAAATAAATTTTTAGAACCAGCTAAGCTAGGTGAATGGAATTTACAAAGTCATGTTGCGATGGCTCCATTAACACGCTGTTTTGCTGATTTGGAGACAGGGATAGTTGGCGAAGATGTGGTTGAATATTATCGTAAACGTGCAGCAGATGGCGTCGGTCTTATCATTACAGAAGGGATCGTCATTAGTCAAAGGGGTAGAGGAAATCCTGGTGTTTCAGGACTATATTCGAATGAACAGATTGCGGCTTGGAAAAAAGTAACTGATGCGGTACACGCAGAGGGTGGAACGATTGTTGCTCAGATTTGGCATGTCGGACGTCTTTCTCATCATGAACTCACAGGTGGAGTGGCACCGCTTGCTCCATCAGCGATACAAGCGCAAGGAGATGTGAGTCGACTAGGAAAACCGTTTTCTATGCCTGAGGAAATGAGTCAGCAGGATATACAAGAGGTGCTTGATCAATATGCACAAGCAGCGCAAAATGCTTTAGCGGCAGGATTTGATGGTGTAGAAATACATGGAGCGAATGGTTATCTCATCGATCAATTTAATACGGATTTGACGAATCAACGCACCGACCGGTATGGAGGCGATTTGAAACAGCGTCTCACATTTATGAAAGAAGTCATCCGTACGGTAATAGATGTAGTGGGTACAAAACGCACCATTATACGTTTCTCAGCAATGAAAGTGGATAACTTGGCTTATATGTGGGAAGATCCAGAGCAAGCCATTGCTACATTTATGGATGCATTTAAAGAAGTAGGCGTAACTAATATTCACTTATCCATAGTTGATTTTACCCAAGTCGTTGCAAATGGTATGACTCTCAATCAACTTGTGCGTAAATATTGGGATAAAGTCATTATAGGTGTAGGGAGTATCACACCACAAATTGCTGAAGACGCTTTGCAAGAAGGGTTGATTGATTTAGCAGCAATTGGTAGACCGTTAATTGCGAATCCCGATTATGTGCATCGTGTGAAAAATGGTATGACACTAGAAGATTATGATGTACAGCAACTTTTTACTTTAGTCTAATAAAAAAAGCACATGTCACGCACGTGATGTGTGCTTTTTTGTTTGATAGAGGTTTTCTGCAAATTCACAGGTTGCTATTAGCTGATGTTACGTGCGCTTCATCATATTGCTTGCCATAGGACTGCTACATGGACAAGCGATTGCCGGAAAGTTAGGTCCTCGCATCACATTTATGCTAAACAAGGATATCAAATTTCTGAAATTTTATCATATAAACAAACAAATTTTTTGCGCTATCGTATGATAAAAGACCTTAACTCTCTTTCCGGAGTAGTATGAATGAATTTTTGTAAGTGAGGGATCAATAAAGGAGAAGATGCAATGTTTGGTAGGAGGTTTTTCCATGGCATTTATTCAAGTTTTTTACCAGACATTAATCGCTTTCCTTACTGTAATGATCATTACGCGTATTCTGGGGAAACAACAAATTGGTGAAATGACTTTCACGGAGTACGTAAATGGCATTACATTTGGCTCTATTGCAGCTAATCTGGCAACAGAACTGGATCAAAATATTGTGCAACATATAATATCGCTCATCATGTTTGGTGTGCTTACATACGGAGCATCTTGGCTTGCGCTCCATAATCGTAAAGCGCGAAAACTCCTTCAAGGTGAACCGATTGTAGTGATTAAAGATGGTAAATTACTGGAAAAAAACTTACAAAAAACAAGGTTTACGCTTATCGATATTACACAGTTATTGCGTGGGAAAGAAGTGTTTAACATCGATGATGTCCAGTATGCCATTCTCGAAAATGATGGGACATTATCGGTTATGCTAAAGCCTGATAAACAACCTTTAACTCCGCAAACAAACAGACGAAACAATCCAACTGAACCTCAAATTCCGACTGAACTCGTAGTTGACGGGCAAGTGATTTATGAAAATTTACGTCGTATCGGTCAATCTGGCAAATGGTTAATGGAGCAACTTAAAGCACAAAAATCGATCCAGTCTATTCAAGATGTATTTTACGCAACTTTGGATAGTGAAGGGAAACTATATATCGATTTGCGCGATGATCATATCAAGCGAGAAAAGGTAGATCGTTCCTTTTTATGATGGACTCACTGTGTGATGAAATGAAATAGTTTGTACAAAAGTGCAGTGATGCCAGCAGCCATGAGGGGACCTACTGGAATGCCTCTAAAAAACAAGATACCAATCATCGAACCAAATACAATCCCGATGATGATTTGAGGCTCCAATTTAATTAAATCAAGACCACTGCCATTCGTATAGGTAGCTAAAATACCACCTACTAAAGCAATTAAACCAATTGGGGAAGAAAGCACATCAAATATTTCCTTCGACGTAATTTGACCTGAAGCAAAAGGTACTAATATGGCTATGGTCAAAAAAAGCAAGCCAAACTCTAAACCGCGACGCTCAATTAGGGGATATATCCGTTCTAAGTCAATCAATCTTAATATGAGTAAAAAGCTGGCAGCTGTAGCTATCAAATGTGATCTGCCGACGATACCGATGCCGATCATGCAGACTAAAATAAACTCTGGCTTCATGGAGATACTCCTTGTCCAAAAGGTATTGCTTCATTCTATGTGCGAGAAATAGAAAACATGAGGAGAATCGAACATAATCGATGCTCCTCTGTTTACTAGACACGCTGTACGAGATGGTAGGTATCTGAACGTAATCCACGGCGTAAAGATTCAATGGAAAAGATATCAGCAGGAGAAATGTTTCCAAAATTAAGCAGGGGGCCTAATGATTGAATGAGAGCGATTTGTTGACTTTTTAAGGGGGCTTCCCAGAAGACGATTGCCATATCCATTTGTTGTTTACATTTTTCTATATCTCGGATCGAAATGTCGCCATACTTATCGTAAACACCTACGTCGATTCCGGATTCACGGCCTTCTATGATAACAAAACTCGCTCCACTGTGGAGATCGCGGTGATAAAGGTCGATCATCTCATCCAGTTGTAAAGCTTGGTTGTTATCTTTTTTTCCGACTTCTGTAATCACTTGTAAACCGTGATCAGTTGCATATTTTATCATTTCATTTCTTTCATAAATGGGAATTGTAATGGTGCCATCTGAAATTTCAACCCACTTTAACTTCATATTCTTTATCATATTAAAATAATCACGAATCAAATTGGATTGATATGCAATTTCAAATAACGTTCCGCCGAAGTAAAGGTTAACATTATACTGGGTACAAAGTTCGATTTTAGTTTGTAAAATTTGAGGAGGCGTAAGGACTGCTGTTCCAAATCCGAGCTTAATAAAATCAATATATGCATGTGAAATTTCTAACAAATCCCGGAAGGCATTTAGTCCTAATCCTTTATCCATCACCATTGTATTTCCTGTAGTGCGGGGTTTATGAACATGACGAATCCCGCTAGGATCTCTTAAACAACTAGCATCAAAAATTTGTCTGAGATCTTGCATCTCCATCACCACTTTTCTTTTTAAGAAATATCGTATGCGTGTTTTATGGAGAGTATAGCCGTTTCTTTCGCAAAAGGAGACGTGAATGGCCATTTTTCCCGCGTAAATGTTGCGGGTTTTCAATAAGATGGTAAGAGAAAAAAATTGCAATCAGAAGTATCGTTGCATTTCCGATAAATAATAACTTTGGAGAAGAAATCAGAGCGCCATAAATGGGAGGTCCGAGAGCTACACCAAGAAAACGAACACTACCATACAAGGAGGTTATGATGCCACGTTCTTGTAATCCAATTGCTGAGGTTATCATCGTGTTCAGGCATGGGAGTACGAGGCCGCTTCCTAGACCCATAAGGGCTGTTATGCTAAGTAGAAGATACAATTTCGTAAACCAAGGAAGTAGTAACAATGATAAAGCGATAACCCCAAGTCCTCCGATAATGAATCGTTTTGTGAGAAAGGCAGAATGACCGATTTGCTTACCTGTCCAATAAGAGACCGCTGATAAACTTAAAAGAGGGATGGATAAATAGATCCCTTTCCCTACACCCACAAGATGAAATGTTTTTTCTAGATAATCGGATATATAAAAAAGAACACCAAATAAGGAAAAAAGCACTATTGAACCCGAGGCAAAGGAGATAAATAACCACCTACCGTGAACCCGAAAT
The DNA here is from genome assembly GCF_014773435.2 of Polycladospora coralii. GTDB lineage: Bacteria > Bacillota > Bacilli > Thermoactinomycetales > Thermoactinomycetaceae > Polycladospora > Polycladospora coralii. The sequence continues at coordinate 132,116 of NZ_JACXAG020000004.1, forward strand.
ATTTTTTTTATATTCTTTTTGTACTGATGCAGTGGTAATCCTTGCGTATGTATACTCTCTTCTATTTGATACCATAGCAACAAAATAATAGGGAGTGTCAGGATTGGAAAAAGAAAAAACATGGCATACCAACTGATCAGACCCAAAATAGATCCCAATATAGGACTAAGTACTTTCCCCATTGCATTTGCAGCTTCAATGATGCCTAATGCTTCACTTCGTTTTTCTTGTTGATAGAGATCACTAGTTAGAACCATAGCGATCGGAGCTGTACCAGCGGCACCAATTCCTTGTAAAATGCGTGAAAGAAGAATGGCGATATAAGATCCATCCCCCCAGATCGAAGCGAGACCTGCGAGAAGTCCACCTGCTCCATATAGGAGCAAACCTACCGCAATCACTTTTTTTCTCCCAATGCGATCAGATAATATCCCAGCAAGGGGTATCGTTATCGCTGCAGGTATAGAGAAAAGTGTGATCAATAAACTGACTTGGAAAGGTGATACTTGTAAAGTGCGACTAATAGCTGGTAATACGGGGATCAGCATGGAGTTCCCTAGTACCATGATCACCGGAACGGAACTCAGAATGGCTAATGTTCGAGCAGTAGGTGTTTGTTGTTGCGTTTTCATTTCATCTCATCTCCTATTCACCGCTTAGAAGTAGTCTTTCACAAATTGCCCAATGTTATCTCCAAAATGTCATCGTATGGAAAAACAAATTGCGGTCACACTAACAGATAAATTGAGCAGCTTTGAAAGGAGTTTTTGAAGATGTTTGAGGAGTTAAGGAGAGAGCTATCGTATGTCAGAGGGTTGCTGGAAGGACAATCTAATGATCGATCGGTCGATAGTAAAGTCGTACATCGCTTAATCGATGTATTAGACGAAGTGATTTTATCCGCAAAACAAACTACATTACGTCAAGATGAGCTCGAAGAATATGTAGAAGCAATTGATGAAGATCTAAATGATGTGGAACTTCTTATATATGATGATGAATTAGATGATGGTCTTGATTTTGTATGCCCAGAGTGTGGTGAAGATGTCTCCATTGATTTCGATGACATGGAGGATGATTCAATTGAACTGCTCTGCCCCAAATGTCACACCGTTTTAAAGATAGAAGATGTATCAAATGCTCTTGACGAAGATAACGTATTAGAGGCAGAAGATGAAGTAATCATGTAATTCAGCCCCCCTTTTCATATCGAAAGGGGGGCTTCTAAATTAGCTTGTCATATTTGATGGACTAGGTCATATAGATGAAATTAAAAAGAAGTAGGCTTTGACAGGAGGTGCTCCATGTCATTAAAGGAAATTTATCAGGTCCTACCCCCCATATTGCGTGAGCAAATTCAATCTTTACCTAGGACCATTCAGGAAAGTTTAGAAGAGATTCGTGTTCGCCAATCGCGTCCACTAGAAGTGATTACATCAGAACAAAATTGGTTTGTTAATGCGAATTGTCAATTAAGTGCACAACCGCAAAATCCAATTATTCCCACAAAGGAAGATTGTAGTCAAATGGTTAATCTCATTAGCCGACATTCTCTGTATGCCTTAGAGGAAGAACTTAGAATGGGTTTTATTACCGTAGAGGGTGGTCATCGCATTGGGATTGTGGGAAAAGTAACCATTGAAGGAGGGAAAGTAAAAATAATTCGTGATTTGACTGGATTTAATATTCGAATTGCGAAACAAATCAAAGGTGTTGGAGAAGGATTAATTCCTTTTATTTTTACATCTGCGACCATCCACAACACACTTATCGTCTCGCCACCACAATGTGGAAAAACGACTTTGTTACGTGATTTAACCCGTATTGCGAGTACGGGAAGTGATGTCCATCGTGCCGTAAAGGTAGGTTTAGTAGATGAACGCTCAGAGATTGCAGGTTCTATTCATGGTGTACCACAGTTAGATATAGGGGTTAGAACAGATGTTCTGGACGCGTGTCCCAAAGCAGAAGGAATGATGATGATGATCCGATCGATGTCTCCAGAAGTTCTGGTTTTTGATGAGATTGGACGCGTAGAAGATCGGGAAGCGATTCAAGAAGCGATTTTTGCAGGGGTGAAAATTTTTACGACTGTACATGGCCAATCAATCGAAGAAATTCAAAAGAGACCCTTACTTGCACAGCTACTAGCAGACAAAGCTTTCACACGTATTATTATCTTAAATCGGGGTAAGGGACCGGGAACGATCGTTGCAATCTATGATGAATCATTACGAAGTATACGGTTAAATGGTGCTGTGGGGATGACCCTGTTATGATCAAATGGATTGGAGCAATGCTTATTTTCGGTAGCTCTACGTGGATCGGTTTGCAACAAGCCAAACAATTGGCAAAGCGTCCATTGGAAATTCGACAACTTCGCACCTGTTTATCTTTACTCGAAACCGATATCAGTTATGGGACCAAACCATTAGCTGATGCGTGCTTAGATATCGCTTCGCGAGAGGATCACCTGATATCCACCTTATTTGCGGAAATGAGTAAGTATTTAAGTGATCTTAACGGGCAATCAACTTTTACATGTATTCAAGCAGCGGTTGATCAAGTCTGGCCTGAAACGGTGATGGGTTCCACAGAGAAAAGAATACTGCTCGATTTAGCGAAGGTATTAGGCGCATCGGATCGAGAGAACCAATTAAGCCATTTGACCATCGCGATCAAAAGTTTAGAGGCGCAAGAAGAACACGCCAAAGCAGAACAGCTAAGGTATAGCAAAATGTATCGAACCATCGGTGTGTTAGCAGGGACACTTATTATATTATTGATGATTTAGTAGGGTTGGGGGATCCGTATGCCTTATCAATTAGATTCTGTTTTTCAAATTGCTGGAATTGGCATTATTGTAGCGATGATCCATACGATTTTAAAACAAATGGGAAAAGAAGATTTTGCGCATTGGGTAACGCTATTTGGATTTGGTGTCGTGTTGTTTATGGTAGCCATGTTATTACAAGATCTCTTTAATACGATAAAAGATGTGTTCCTTTTCCGTACATGATAGGAGTTGATCCGCTTGGAAATCATCCAGGTGGTGGGATTAGGTTTGATTACAACTTTTCTTGTATTAATTTTACAAGAAGAAAAACCAGTATTTGCTTTTATGCTGGCTACATTTGTTGGCATTACAATCTTCATTTCAATTGCAACACGATTAGGTGAAGTGATTGGTGTGATCCAACACCTGGCTCAATTGGCACATGTCAATGATTTATTTATGGAAACCATTTTAAAAATCATTGGCATTTCGTATATTGCAGAGTTTGGTGCTCAAGTAACACGTGATGCAGGACAAGGTTCAATCGCTTCCAAAATCGAACTAGCTGGTAAAGTATTGATCATGGTTATGGCTATTCCGATTGTAACCATTATTGTCGAAACAATCGTAAAAATACTACCTACGTGAGGTCGGGAGTGAATGCGAAATTATGTAAGGATCCTCGCTTGTCTGCTCTTCTTATTTGCATTTCCCATGACTGTACTGGGGATTGAAGGTGGAGAGCAGCCAGGAGAAGGCGTGACAGATCAGTTAATCCGTTCACAATTAAACGAGTTACAAACGGAGGAAGTAGAGACTTTTTGGAAGCAATTACAACACGATTATGGGCGTTATTTTGAAGGGGAGACACCGCAAAGTTTATTCGAACATTTATTATCGGACTCCAATGAGTTAGATACAAGTGATGTTATGACAGCTTTTTTCAAGTATTTTGTGCATGAAGTACTATACAATGGCAAATTGCTCGGTACGATTTTAGTGTTGACCGTACTCAGTATGATTTTACAAACCTTACAAACTGCATTTGAAAATAATCAGATCAGTAAGGTAGCGTATGCGGTTGTGTTTATGGTCGTCATAATTTTAGCTGTAGATAGTTTTACAATTGCACTTGATGAAGCCAAATTAGCCATTAGTCGGATGAATAGTATCATGATGTCTCTTATTCCACTGATGCTTACTTTAATGGTGGCAATGGGGAATATCGGAAGTGTTTCCATGTTTCATCCCCTCATTGTGTTTATGATTCACATGATTACGACAGTGATTTATACATTTGTTTTTCCATTATTGTTTATTTCAACCATTCTAAGTGTTGTCAGTAGTATGTCGGACAAGTATCAGGTGAATCAGCTGGCCTCTTTATTGCGAAAAATGGGCATTACGATACTTGGTGGATTATTAACCATCTTTTTAGGTGTGGTCTCGATACAAGGTGCAACGGCTGCCGCAACAGATGGTGTAACGATTCGTACTGCAAAATATATTACTGGAAACTTTGTGCCGGTGATTGGACGAACGATATCAGATGCAGCGGATACAGTAGTGAGTGCATCGTTACTTGTGAAAAATACAATTGGACTGGCGGGATTATTGATTCTGTTATTGGCATGTGCTTTTCCAGCGATCAAAATTCTTTCACTTGCGTTCATTTACAATTTTTCGGCTGCGGTGATGCAACCGCTTGGTAATAGTCCCATTATCGAAAGCTTAAATGTGATAGGTAAAACATTTATATACATTTTTGCTGCACTGGCCATTGTTGGACTAATGTTTTTTTTAGCGATCACAATGATTATTGCTGCCGGTAATATATCCGTCATGATGAGGTAGGGGATTTAGGTGATTAGCTGGTTAAGTGATTGGGTACAACAAATTGTATTGATCGTATTGATTGCGGGTTTTGTGGATCTTATTCTGCCGAATACAGCAATGGAAAGATATGTGAAGCTGGTTATGGGGCTACTCATCATACTTGCTATTTTATCTCCGCTTCTCGGTCTCTTAGGTAAGGAATATGATTTATCTGAGCTTGCCCTGCAACAAGAAAAAGAGAGTGGAGCCTTGGGCATGGATTCACTTCGTTTCATTCAATCAAAAAGCGAGGAGTTAAAGAAAACACAAATGGAGCAAATTGATGAGCGAACCATAGAAACGATGAAAAGCATGATCCAACAACAACTTAAACAACATTTTTCCATTCAAACGAGTGAGGTCGTTATAGCATTACATCAGAATGAACAACAAACAAAAGAAATTAAAAGTATTTATGTCATGATCACAGAACTGAAAGATGATGAGACACAGGTGAACCACATTGAGCCTGTTAAACCGATACAAATTGGCAAGGATACGTCACAGAAAGTAGAAGATGAACCAAGCGATGAGGTGAAAAAACAACTTGATGAGATTCAACATTACTTGATGCGCTATTGGGGCTTAAATCCTGAACAGGTCGTTGTAAAGCAAGACGGGAGTGAAGGAGGGAACTAATATGTTTCAGCGTTTTTTTTCAAAAGATGAGAATCAAGGGCCAGGTGAAAAAAAAAAGAAAAAGCTTGGTTATCTTATCGTACTTGGATTCATAGGAATCTTAGTAATGGCTTTTCCCACTTTCATTGAAAAAAAAGATCATCTAAATGAGGGATTACAAGAGTTTCACACTGTGGAAGAAACAAAGGCAACTTCTGCAACCGGTTTAGAGCAAACGATGAAAGCTTATGAGGAAGATTATGAAAAAGAGCTATCTGACATCTTAACTAAAATTGTAGGGGTGGATGATGTTTCAGTTGTTATTAATTTAGATTCGACGGATGAAGAAGTTTATCAGATCGAGGTACAGGAATCTGAACAGGTCACAACTGAAACGGACAAAGCTGGAGGAAACCGGCAGATTACGCAACATACAAACGATAAAAAAACGGCTTACTATCGTTCGGATGATGGCGAAAAACCGGTTGTCATTAAACGATTAAAGCCTCATGTACGCGGTGTCCTTGTAGTCGCACGAGGAGTAGAGAACTTACAGGTAAAAGCAGCAGTAATCGAAGCCATTCAACGTACTTTAGAAGTCCCAATGCACCGAATTGCTGTTATGCCTAAGGGATAAGAGGAGGAATAAGCATGTCAATGAATAAACAAACAGTATGGCTTGTATCCATGTTGACACTGATGGTTGTACTATCTGCTTATTATATGGTGACAGGACCTATTGAACCTACTAACCAGTTGGTTGAAGGAGAGGATTTAGCTACAAATGGTAGTGAGGTGAAAGTAGATATAAAACCTTTAGAGCAAGCAACAGAAGCGCCCACAGCACAAGAGGCAAATTTGCCAAAACAAAGTGGAGATGATTACTTTGTCGCTTACCAGTTACAACGAAATACATTGAGACAAAAAATGACTGAAGAATATATGAATGTGTTAACCGATCCTAAAGCATCCAAGGAGCAGTTGGCAGAAGCGGAAGAAAAAATTGAACAATTGGTAAAAGTAGATAATGCAGAGTCTGTACTAGAAGAATTAATTCGTAAGGAAGGTTTTCCTGATGCAGTCGTGGTGAGTAACAACCCAAATGTCGATGTTGTGGTACAATCGAAAAAACTGAGTAATGAACAAGCTGTAAAGTTGATTACATTAGTCAAACAACAACTTAATGTTTCTTCTAACCAGATTTCCGTTACCTATCGGCAGTAGTTAAATGGTCCTTGCTAATCGCGGTTAGCAAGGACCATTTTGTTTACGACTTAACGCGTAATAAACGCAAGGAGTTGAGGGCTACAATTAAGGTTGCGCCCATATCAGCAAAGACAGCCATCCATAGTGTGAGCCATCCCGGAATAATGAGTAGTAACGCCAAGATTTTGAGAGCCAGCGAAAAGGTTATGTTTTCTTTGATAATGCGAAGCGTTTTACGGCTCAAACGTATCGCATAAGGGAGTTTTTTTAGATCATCTCCCATCAAGGTAATGTCAGCAGTCTCAAGAGCAGTATCTGTTCCGGCTCCTCCCATAGCCATTCCGATGTTAGCTGAAGCGAGGGCAGGTGCATCGTTTACACCATCACCGATCATCGCCACATGCTTGCCTTCATCGCGCATCGCTTTGATACGGTCTAATTTGTCTTTAGGCAATAAATTTGCTTCCACTTGGCTGATGCCGATTTGCTGGGCGATGGCTTGTGCAGTGGCTTGATTATCACCTGTAAGCATGACTGTCGATGAAATGCCAAGCTTGGGTAATGCTTTCAGAACGGCTTTACTCTCCTCTCGAATTTCATCTGCAATCCCGATCATACTAAGCAACTTTTGGTCTGTCCCCAGTAGAACGACAGTTTTACCGTTTTGCTGTAAGGACAAAATCTGCTCTTTAACCACTTGATTGAGGTGCTGAGGCCATTTTTCCATAAATAAGGAAGGGCTACCGAGATAATAAACTACACCTTCAATGGTTGCGTGTACGCCTTTACCTGTGAGCGATTGGAACTGTTGTAGAGGATAGAATGCTACTTGTTCGGTCTGTGCCTTTCTTACAACAGCAGCTGCTAACGGATGTTGCGCGTTTTTTTCAATTGATGCGGCGATGCTAAGATGGTGTTTCGCTTCCGTTTCCTCAAACGAGATGAAATCAGTGACAGCAGGTAATCCTTTTGTAAGTGTACCTGTTTTATCAAAGGCAATTGCATTGAGTAAACCCAACTGTTCCAGGTGTATCCCACCTTTAATGAGCACACCATTTTTGGCCGCATTACCGATTGCAGTGACGATGGCGATGGGCGTCGATATGACGAGTGCACATGGACATCCCACTACAAGCACCGCTAGTCCCCGATAGATCCAATCTTCCCAAGTGCCATTAAAAAAGAGAGGTGGGACGATCGCAATCAAAATCCCCAAAATTAAAATCGCTGGGGTGTAGTACTTTGCAAATCGATCTACAAATGCCTGTGTAGGGGCTTTTTCTGCCTGCGCTTCTTCCACTAAGTAAATGATTTTAGAAATGGTGTTATCAGAAACGTGCTTGGTTACTTCGATTTCTAGATAGCCTTCTTCGTTTAGCGTACCTGCAAAAACTTCATCCCCAATCTCTTTTGTGACGGGGATAGATTCACCTGTAATGGCAGCTTGGTTGATACTGGAGTGGCCCAGCCGAACGATGCCGTCCATGGCTATCTTTTGTCCGGGTTTCACAAGCAGAATATCCCCAATTTCAATCTCATTTACGGCGATTTGCATTTCCGCTTGTCCACGACGAATCAGCGCTTCTTTGGGGGTTATATTCATGAGAGAACGAATCGAATCACGCGCTTTATCCATAGAAAATGTTTCAAGCGCTTCACTGATCGCAAACAAAATGACGACAGTTGCCCCTTCTCCCCATTCACCGATTGCAGCGGCGCCTAGGACAGCAAGTGTCATGAGGGTGTTCATGTCAAATTCTAGCCGCACCAAATTTTTTATTCCTTTAAGAAATAGCTTTCCTCCACTTAGGAACATAGAAGTAAGGAAAAACAGAATAGAGAGTTGACTATTTTCAGAAAGCGTGATGCTTGTATAAAAACCGGTAAGTAGCAAAAGAATGGATGTAAGCAGGAACCAGTTACTTCTTTTCTTCCAGAATGGTAAGGAGGGCTTTTGTATAGGTCCTTGATCTGGTGTTAAGGTTAAATTTTCAAATTCTCCAGCTTTTTCTAGAGCGGAATGAGTAGCTGATCCATACACGGTTACTTTCGCTGCACCAAAATTTACTTTTGCGTCCGTAACACCAGGTACGGTTTTTAAGTTGTTTTCAAATTTTGTAGCACAACCAGCACAAGTAAAACCATGGACGCGAAACACTTGTTTCTGTTCAGTTTGAGACATGTTGGTGAGCCTCCTTGTGATGAATAAAAGCAATTTCTACTAATTGCTTAACGTGGTCGTCATCTAATGAATAGAAGACTTGTTTTCCTATTTTACGATATTTGGCTAGCCCTAGTTTGCGAAGAAGTCGTAAGTGATGGGACGTCGTGGCAATTGAAGATTCGATGATTTCTGCTACGTCACATACACATAATTCCTGTTCTTCTATAAGCGCAAATGCAATTTTAAGTCGGGTTGGGTCAGACAAAGCTTTAAAAAGCTGTGATGTACCTATAAAGTCTTCATTTGCAAGCGTCTTCTTGGCATTCGATATTTTTTTTGGATTTATAATAGAAACCTCGCATTGATCATTTTGCGCTTTCATCATAATCACTCCGCATATTCAAATGTACATTTGAATAAATCATAAGGGTAAAACACATATTAGTCAAATGTTCATTTGAATGTTTAGGCGGTTCCATCCAATACAAAGCCCGATTGTTTACCATCACAATCGGGCTTTGTATGAAAGCTACCTTATTTTAAAATCGGGTAGAGTTCTTCAAGATGATGAATTTCATATGTAGGATGAATGGTTGTTTCATTATGTTTGCGACTCGGGTTAAACCAACATGTATCTAATCCTGCTTGCTGACCGCCCTTAATATCAGCGGTGAGTGAATCACCTATGATCAGTCCTTTTTTATCAGAAAAATGAGGGATACGAGCAAAGACATAGTCGAAAAAAGCTTTCATTGGTTTTTGATAGCCGGTATCTTCAGATACGAAGATATCTTTAAAAAAATGATCTAATTTTGCACTGCGTAAGCGCTTATACTGTGTTGTCGATACGCCGTTCGTCACAATGTATAGATCATGGTGATGATGTAAATTGGAAATGAGTTCAAAGGCACCTTCCATCAATTCGTGACCTTTTTCTAAAAAATGACGATATTTCGTTTCCATCATACGACCATCTTCCTGCTGCCCATAAGTTTCTAATAAGAGAGAGAAGCGTGTGTTTAAAACCTGTTCACGACTCATGTGTCCATTTTCATAGGATTGCCATAGTTTTTGATTGATGGTTTTGTAATGCGTTTCATGTTCTGATGTGAATGGTAGTTGATAATTGGCAAATAACAAACGTAAAGCATCGCGCTCAGCAGCGGCGAAATTAAGTAAAGTATCATCTACATCGAAAAATAGAGTTTGATATTTTTCCAAATCGAATCCTCCGTTCGAATTAACCATGAGAAGGCTAGGGTTGTCAGTATGGAGCCATAAATACAGCTTGAGTATAACATGTTCTTTTCTGGTATTGACATAGAATCATCATCTATTTTAATATGACTGTAGTCATAAAATGACTACAGTCATATAGAGGTGAGTTCATGAAATGGAGTGAAGCAAGGAAAGCAGAATTAAAGATGTCTATATTTCAAACTTCCATCCATTTATTTGAGGAAAAAGGGTATGAAAGCGTATCCGTTGATCAAATCACCAAAGTGTGTGGAATTGCCAAAGGGACGTTTTATAATTATTTTTCAAGTAAAGAGGATATTTTATTCTATTTTGGAGAGTCACAGATGGAGCAGGTTCTTCAGTTTTTAGAAAAGGATATGCCTGATGGAGATATTAAAATGAGGTTATTACATCTGTTTGAAGCATTGTTTAATCGGATTCATGAGGAGTCTCATTTAGTCAAAAAGGCGATGCGTCAACTTTTACAATCAGCAAGTTTACGACAAAAAGAATTTAAGACAATCCATGCATTTTATATGAAACTAGTAGAATTGATTACGCAAGCACAACAACAGCAACAAATTTCGTCAAAATGGAAGGTAAAGGAAATAGCTAAATTGATTCATGGTTCGTATTTTCAATTGCTATGGTTATGGATGCATACGGAAATTGAACTGGAAGAAGTAAAAAGAACATTTAATAATCAAATGGAAATCATTTGGGAAGGGATTGCAAGGGATAGATGAGGTAAGAGAGGATCATAAAAAAGGAAGAACAGGAGGAATAAGGAAGATGGCATCTTTTATCATTATTGGAGCGGGGATTGGCGGTTTGACAGCTGCAAATGCCCTCATGAATACGGGGCATGAAGTTCATGTATATGAATCCTATCCCAAACTTAAACCAAGCGGGATGGGGATTACCTTGGCACCTAATGCTTTTAAAGCCCTTTCTTTTCTCAATTTTGTAGAGGATATTAAGAAAGTCGGAAAGCCCCTCGACTCATTTCAAATACGTTCTGAGACCGGCAATTTATTAAGTGCGATCCAATCAAATGAAAATATAACAATGGCTTTTCATCGCGCAGACTTATACGTATCCTTGTTTCAAAGGTTACCTAATGGTATCGTGTCCTTTAATAAAAAGTGTGTGGATTTTAAACAGGATCAGAATGGTGTTAAAGTGACTTTTGCTGATGGTAGTCATACAAAAGGAGATTATTTACTGGGGGTAGATGGCATTCACTCGATGATACGCCAAAAGATTGCACCCTCAATTTCACCTCAGTTTGCGGGGTATACGTGTTGGCGAGGCATTTCAAAACGAGGAGATATTTTAAAATCGCCAAATATTGCGATGGAAACATGGGGGCCTAATGGACGCTTTGGCATTGTGCCTCTGAGAGAGAATCAAATCTATTGGTTTGCAGTCACGAATGCAGCTGAAAACAGTAAGCGCATGAAAAAATATAGTAAATCAGATTTAGTGTTACATTTTGAGGGCTATCACGAACCGATTACACAAATCATTGAACAAACAGAAGAAGAAGCGATCGTACGGAATGACCTTTACGATTTACCGAAAATGAATCGCTATGCTTATGATCGTATTTTGTTGATGGGAGACGCAGCCCATGCGATGACGCCAAACTTGGGACAAGGTGCTTGTCAGGCTATGGAAGATGTCGCTGTATTATCCATGTGTATGAAACGGCAATTGCCTATAAATGAGGCGTTTGTAGCATTTGAAAAAGAGAGAATCAAGCGTGTACAAAAAATTGTAGATCGATCACGCCTAATGGGGAGAGTGGGACAAATGAATCATCCTGTTGCTCGTAAACTTCGAAATGGGATCATGACATTGATTCCCGATCGTTTGCGCGTAAAACAGATAGATGAGTTGTATCAAATTTAATATAAAGCGGTTGATAACCCTCTTTATTGGTCATAATAGATACCGATAAAGAGGCTTGCTTTGAATTCCTGAATATTCCATAATAAAGCGCTTTCACCACTAGTCAAATGCACGTAAAAACGGTATGCTAAAGTAGATTTAGTGAATGATGATGGCATACATAGAATAGGAGTGAATGGACGTTGCAATTTAAGATGCATGAAATTCGTGAACTCATTCGATTAATTGACGAATCAAGCATTACGGAACTAAAACTAAAAAATGAACATGGCAAGATCAAAATTAAAAAAGAAGACCAGAAGGTGGCGTCTATTTCTTCACCAGTCGTTGCAAGTGAAGAAGCTAAACCTTTACCAGAAACGAAGCAGGAAAAAGTAGCCTCGGCTGTACAAAAAGTAGCAGAGGAAAAAGCGGAAACCATTACCGATATACAAGAAGATAAAAATTTACATCAAATTGTATCGCCAATGGTAGGTACTTTTTATCGTGCTTCATCCCCTGATGCCGATCCCTATGTAAAAGAAGGAGATCATGTTACTGAAAAAACAGTTGTTTGTATCGTAGAAGCGATGAAATTGATGAATGAAATTGATGCTGATGTGAAAGGGGAAGTTATCAAAATCTTAGTAGAAAATGGACAATTGGTGGAATATGGGGAACCCCTATTTTTAATTAAAAAAGATTAGTCTGGGGAGGAAAGCGTATGTTTAAAAAAGTGCTGATTGCAAACCGCGGAGAGATTGCAGTGCGCATCATTCGAGCTTGTCGTGAACTAGGAATTGCAACAGTAGCTGTATATTCAGAAGCTGATCGCGACGCACTTCATGTCACTTTAGCTGATGAGGCTTATTGTATCGGCGCAGCACCATCTTCAGGAAGTTACTTAAATATGACAAACTTGTTAAGCACAGCTACGCTAACTGGAGCGGACGCTATTCACCCAGGTTATGGATTCTTAGCTGAAAATGCCGATTTTGCTGATCTGTGTAAAGCATGTAATATTACTTTTATTGGACCTCCCTCAGAAGCGATTCTGAAGATGGGAGATAAGACAACAGCCAGAGAGACCATGAAAGAAGCAGGTGTCCCGGTGGTTCCCGGAACAGAAGGCGTTATTCTAGATCATAAAAGTGCGTTAGAGACGGCAGCAACCATAGGTTATCCCGTCATTGTAAAAGCAACAGCGGGCGGTGGAGGTAAAGGAATGCGAATCGTTCACAGTGAAGATGAATTGATTCGTGCGATTACTTTAGCACAAAAAGAAGCAGAAGCGAACTTTGGTAATGCTGGTGTTTATCTGGAAAAATTTTTAGATGAGCCACGTCATATTGAAATTCAAGTTTTTGCTGACCAACATGGGAATGTGATTCATTTGGGCGAAAGAGACTGCTCCATTCAACGACGCTATCAAAAGTTAATTGAAGAGGCACCTTCCCCAGCATTAAGCATAGAATTAAGAGAACGGATGGGAAAGGCCGCAGTGCTGGCTGCACAATCTGTGACGTATACAGGCGCAGGTACAGTAGAGTTTTTATTGGATAAAGAGCAAAATTTTTACTTTATGGAAATGAATACAAGAATCCAAGTCGAGCATCCTGTAACTGAAATGGTAACGGGTCTAGATCTGGTCAAGGAGCAAATACGGGTAGCAGCGCAGTTGCCACTTTCGATATCGCAAGAGGAAGTACAGATTCAAGGTTGGTCGATTGAGTGTCGTATCAATGCAGAACGACCAGAGAAAAATTTTATGCCATCACCAGGGATAATTGAATTATATCTCCCATCAGGTGGAATCGGGGTTCGAGTTGATAGTGCCTGTTATACAGGATATAAAATTCCTCCGTACTATGATTCCATGATTGCGAAGTTAATCGTTTGGGGCAAAGATCGCTCTGAAGCACTGGCTCGTATGAGTCGCGCTCTAAAAGAGTTTGCTGTTGAAGGGGTACATACGACCATCCCTTTTCATGAAAAATTGATTCAACATCCACGCTTTGTTGAAGGTGACTTTCACATTCAGTTCCTGGAAAAAGAATACTTAAACGAGAGGAGCAGTGTTACAGATGAGTGAAATCATTAACTTTAATGAGACAAATTTGGGTACAGTAGAGATTGCACCCGAAGTGATACAACTCATTGCGGGTATCGCGACATCAGAGGTGGCTGGTGTGGTATCAATTAATGGTGGGGTAGTAAGTGATTTGAATCAGCTATTTCGGCGCAAAAATATTTATAGAGGAATTGCTGTTCACTTAAATGATGAGCTTAAAATTGAGATGTCAATTACAGTTGAATATGGAAATCGCATCCCTGATTTGGCCCGTGAGGTTCAAGAAAAAGTAAAAAATGCGGTTGAGTCGATGACCGGATTACAAGTTGAGCAAATTTTAGTTCGCGTTGAAGGCGTTCGTCTCCCTCCAGAATCGACTGAATAAAATAATGAAAAACAGAAGTACAACTTGATTTTTATAGATAACTTTGGTATTTTAACGAAATAGGATGTGACGAAGTACCGAGTCGAAAACGGCTCGGGTTTCTTTTTGGAGGATAGCTGATGAGTAGGAGAACATCTAGAGAAACTGCCTTACAAGCCTTATATCAGATGGATTTTCATGAAAACGAAGAAAATGGCATTATGAAAGAGCGTGCGAAAACATTAAGCGATGAAGATTTGGGTTTTTATACCCATTTGCTGCAAGGCATCCAAACGAACAAACAGCAAATTGACCACGAGATCGAACAATATTTAAAAAAAGGATGGTCACTTTACCGCTTAAGCTCAATTGATAGAGCGATTTTGCGATTAAGTACCTTTGAACTTTTGTTTGACAATACACCTAAAAGTGTGGTTTTAAATGAAGCTGTTGACTTGGCAAAATCTTTTTCAGGAGAAGAATCTAGCCGCTTTATTAATGGTATACTAGGTGCACTCGTGAAAAGTTTAGAATCAAAATAAGGAGCATCGTGATCCACGCTAAAAGAGTCTCTCCATGAATAAAAATGAAGAGTCTCTTTTTTGATAAATAAAACGAACATATGATCGAGTGTGCCTTTACATAAATTGGTTAAGCAGATAGAATGAGAGGGTATAATCTTCGAATCTCAATCCAATTATAGAGGTGTGGAGCCGATGTCATATCAACTCATTGATGGAAAAGGAATAGCTGCAAAAATTCGATTAGAATTAAAAGAAGAAGTCGATTATCTCATTCAGCAAGGTATTACACCGGGGTTAGTCGTCATACTGGTAGGCAATCATCCTGCTTCAGAATCTTATGTAAAAGGAAAAATCAAAGCTTCTGCAGAAGTAGGCATCGATTCACAACTTATCCGTTTACCTGCTGAGATTACTGAGACTGAATTACTAGCACGAATCGTTGCATTAAATGAAGATCCTTCTGTTGATGGCATTTTGGTACAACTGCCATTACCTGATCATATCGATGCGGATCGTGTGATTCAGACGATTGATCCTAAAAAAGATGTAGATGGCTTCACGCCTATCAATATGGGGAATCTTGTAATTGGACAAGAAGCGTTTATACCCTGTACACCCGCAGGGATTATGGAATTATTCAAACGATACGAAATTGATGTCGCCGGAAAACATGCTGTAGTGATCGGTCGTAGCAATATTGTAGGAAAACCGATTTCACTTCTACTTCAGCAAGCAAATGCGACAGTGACCATGTGTCACTCACGCACGCGTGATCTGCTAAAATTTACACAACAAGCCGATATTATTATTGCTGCAGTTGGACGTGAACATATGCTTACATCTGACTATATAAAACCTGGAGCGGTTGTAATCGATGTAGGTATTAATCGTAATGCGGAAGGGAAATTAGTAGGAGATGTTAAGTTTGACGAGGTTGCGCCTTTAACGAAAGCGATTACGCCAGTTCCAAAAGGTGTAGGACCTATGACGATTGCAATGTTAATGGCGAATACTGTACTTGCAGCAAAGCGTAGGTGAAACTACTGATGAGTAGTACCAGTGAAAAAGAAATTTGGAGTGTCCATAAGCTTAATACTTATTTGTTGAATCAAATGAACCAAGATGAGATACTGCAGAAATTGTGGATTGAGGGTGAGATTTCTAATTTCTCACAACATCGCGCGAGTAAACATATGTATTTTACCTTGAAAGATGAACATGCCAAAATCAAAGCGGCTATGTTTGCAGGTCAGAATCGACGACTGCGTTTTAAACCACAGAATGGCGATCGTGTCTTGATTCGTGGCAATGTATCTCTTTATGATCGGGAAGGTCAGCTTCAGCTATATGTTCAAGATATGCGCCAAAGTGGGATGGGAGATTTACATATTGCATTTGAGCGCCTCAAAGAACAACTTTTACAGGAGGGGCTGTTTTCTCGTAGTAAAAAGCAATTACCAGATCTTCCGCGAACGGTCGGTGTGATCACATCTGCACACGGTGCGGCTGTACGTGATATCGTGACAACGATGAAAAGACGTTATCCGCTTACTCATGTCCTGATTTATCCAGTAGCTGTACAAGGGATAAATGCCGCTACCGAAATTGCACATGCCATTGATGAAATGAATCGCCTGGATGAATGTGACGTGTTAATCATCGGTAGAGGCGGAGGCTCCATCGAAGAACTATGGGCATTTAATGAAGAGGTGGTCGCTCGTAGTATCGATCGCTCAAGTATTCCAATCATTTCTGCTGTGGGACATGAAACGGATACGACCATTAGCGATTTTGTGGCAGATTGTCGCGCTGCAACACCGACAGCTGCGGCCGAATTAGTTGTCCCTCACCAAATCGATATGCGTGAACGTTTAGATCGTATTCAAACGAGTATGCGACGCACGATACAAAACGGTTTACTTCAGCGGCAGAAGCGTTTGCAAACCAACATGGGCCGTCCTGTTTTTCAACAACCAAATGCGAGATTATACCAATATGCACAGCGATTAGATGATTTATATATGCGATTAGGACAAGCGTATAAAGGGTTGGTTAAGGATCATCGCAGTCGGCATCAGTTATATGCTTACCGTTTACAAGCGGAGCATCCGATGAAGCGCTTAAAGCTGATAAGAGAAAAACTAGAGCGATTTAAACAGACCAACTTGGGTATGATGCAACAACACATTGAAAGAGATCGTAATCATCTTACACGGTTAATATCCAACTTAGATGCACTTAGTCCATTGCGCGTGATGCAACGTGGATATGCGATCGTACATCGACATGGATCAACAAAATTAATAAAATCGTACCAGGACGTTAAACCGGGTGACCTCATTCGGGTGCGGTTAGCCGAAGGTCAGTTGAAGTGTCAAATTTGGAAAACAGAGGAGGTTCAGGATGAGTGATAAACGAGATATGAATCAACTTCCCTTTGAACAAGCACTTGAACGCTTAGAGAATGTCGTAGAACATTTAGAAAAAGGGGATACCCCCTTGGAAGAAGCAATTCAACTTTTTGATGAAGGTATGAAATTGGCTCATGCATGCAATAAAAAGTTAGAGTGGGCAGAGCAAAAAGTCGAGCTATTGGTACAAGAAAATGGCGAATGGAAAAAAGAACCATTTCTGTCAGAGGAGGACGCAGAGTAGTGCTGACAGTGAAAGATTATATGAAAGATAAAGCTGTATTAATTGACTCGGAGATGGAGCGTTACCTCAAGCAAAAGGAGCATGTTCCAGAGATTTTGATTGAGTCCATGCAATATTCATTGATAGCAGGTGGAAAGCGGCTAAGGCCGATTCTTGTACTGGCAACCGTTCATGCATTAGGTGGTGAGGAAGAGAAGGCACTGCCATTTGCCTGCGCAATTGAAATGATTCATACTTACTCGCTCATTCATGATGATTTACCTGCAATGGATAATGATGATTATCGACGGGGAAAGAAAACGAATCACAAAGTTTTTGGAGAAGCACAGGCTATTCTAGCTGGTGATGCATTGCTCACAGAAGCGTTTGGGCTGTTAGTAGCAGGAATTCGCAGTGCGGGACTTGAATTGGATACCGCGCTCTCTGTTATCGAAGAAGCTTCGAGATTTGCTGGTATGCATGGTATGATTGCCGGACAAGTGAGTGACTTACTTAGTGAAAATAAAAAAATCTCATTAGAAGAATTAGCGCACATTCACAAGCGAAAAACAGGTGATTTAATTGCGTTTGCAGTGCGCACAGGCGCACGTATTGCGGGCGCAGATGAGATGACGCTTGAGGGACTAACACGCTATGCATATGGGCTGGGTCTGGCCTTTCAAATTCAAGATGATATCCTCGATGTGATTGGCGATCAAGCGGTATTAGGTAAGCCAGTTGGTAGTGACATCGAGCAAAATAAATCGACATATCCAGCGCTTATCGGACTTGAAGAATCCAAGCAAAAATTAGCAGTGGTGACACAAACAGCGAAAGAAGAACTAGAAAAACTACCGATTGATGCCACCCAATTACTTGCACTGGCTGACTATCTTTTGGTTCGTAAAAAGTAAGTTTGGATTCCACCATACTATCACATAAATAATTATGCTATAATAAATCTGACTTGTAGGAGTGGAGCAGTATTCTAGTCGGCTCACCACCTCTGAAGGCGGGCCTAAAAATCCGCTAAAGGGCACATCGATGAAGTTCTTGGTGTTGGCTTCTAGCGCCCAGCTAGGGGTTGATGCTGAGAGTTAAGAGAGAAGGGCGATCTGCAATGGCATGCGGGCGTAGACCCTTCTCTCGCGGAGGCCCAAGTTCGTGGCGGAAGGTCCTCGTGCCTAGCTGCGACGGCTTGGGGTATGAACCTGCATGCGGGAGAAACTTGGATGCAGCGTAGCCTGCCTTGCGTGACGTTAGTGGGGATATCTAAGAAGCCATTAGATTGAAAGCTAAGTTGCAAAAGAGGCTAGGGGGATGGGTTAGAGTTGTTGAGGAAAACTCCTAGACTGTTTGTATACTACAAGACGATTCAGGGATTAAAGTGCGGACTAAGTGGTAATCCAGTCCGACGTTTGGCAACTGCGTCGAAAGAAGTTATAAAGGGAAACCACCTGATTGGCAACGATTGGGATACTTCTTTGGGAAAGCCTACTGGACCTAAGCCGTAGAATTTACTTGGATCGTTTCCACTCCTACTCTTCCTAACCATAAAACCACAGAAAACTACATATAGATCGTAGTAAGACACGTCTAATTTAGAAACCGGTTCCTAAATGAGAACCGGCATTTTTCTGAGATGTCTGCTGTGAAAAGGAGATACGAGATTAAGAATGAGGGCGTTACTCCGAAATTCTTGGCGCTGGGCCGTCGGTATATTTATTCTTACATTTGTATTAGCATTACTTTTATCATTGGCTTCTACTTCAATTTCCGATACAATGTCTTGGGAAGGTGGTCTACTTGTCTTAGTGGCCATCGTGGCGATGGGTGTAATGTTTGATATGTTGGGAATTGCAGCCACTTCTGCACAGGAGAGACCATTTCACTCGATGGCTTCCAAAAAAGTACCCGGAGCTAAAGAAGCAGTTGGAATCGTGCGTCGTGCCGATCAATTTTCTAATTTTTGTAGTGATGTAGTTGGTGATATCAGCGGTGTGATTAGTGGGGCTGCAGCATTAGCGGTCATTGCATCATTTGCCTTATCATTTCCGATCTTTGATGGAAAAGAAACGATCATTGAAGTTACATTGATCTCGGTAATCGCGGCCTTCACTGTAGGGGGAAAAGCACTAGGAAAAAGCATCTCCTTACATTATTCGAATGAGATCATATTATTTGTAGGAAAGTTCTTTCATTGGATGAACACTAAGTTTAACATGAAATTATTTTACTTGAAACCAAAGAAGAAAAGACAGGGAAAGCGAGGCGTTCTTCGTGCTCCTCGAACAGATTAATTCTCCAGAGCAACTGAAACAGAGGAATGTAGAAGAGTTACCGAAAGTAGCAGAGGAAATTCGTCAATTCTTAATTCATAGTTTGTCTGAAACAGGTGGGCACTTAGCATCTAATCTAGGTGTGGTTGAACTTACTATTGCCTTACATTACTTATTCGACAGTCCTAAAGATAAATTATTATGGGATGTTGGGCACCAAGCATATGTCCACAAATTATTGACTGGTCGTGGTCATCTCTTTCCCACGCTTAGACAACACAAAGGTTTATGTGGCTTTCCTAAAATGAGAGAAAGTGAGCATGATGTGTGGGAAACGGGGCATAGTAGTACTTCTTTATCAGGGGCCATGGGCATGGCTGCAGCACGGGATATAAAGGGAGAAAGCTACCAAGTGATTCCCATTATTGGAGATGGCGCCCTGACCGGCGGGATGGCTTTAGAAGCACTAAATCATATTGGTGAAGAGAAGAAAAATATGATCGTGATTCTTAATGATAACGAAATGTCTATAAGCCCCAACGTTGGTGCACTTCACAATCATTTAGGTAGATTACGAACGAATACGGGTTATAATAAATTAAAAGATGAAGTAGAAGCACTTCTTCGAAAAATACCTTCTGTAGGAGGACCGTTTGCAAATACATTAGAGCGAATAAAAGATAGCTTAAAATATCTCGTAGTTTCTGGCGTATTTTTTGAGCATTTAGGGTTCACTTACTTAGGTCCAGTAGATGGTCATGAGATTGATGAGCTGATGGAGATTTTAAGACAAGCAGCTCATACAAAAGGTCCTGTGCTTGTACATGTGGTCACCAAAAAAGGCTACGGTTATGAGCCAGCTGAGAACGATTCAGTTGTTTATCATGGTGTAGGCACTTATAAGATTGAATCGGGCTCACTCCATAAAAAAAGTGCGAAGGCGCCTGCATACCCTGCTGTATTTGGTGAAACCGTTATCAAGTTAGCAGAACAAAATGAAAAAGTGGTCGCCATCACACCTGCGATGATAACGGGATCGAAGTTAAATGCATTTCAAGAGCGCTTTCCAAAGAGATGCTTTGATGTCGGGATCGCAGAACAGCATGCAGTCACATTTGCTGCTGGAATGGCTACACAAGGCTTGAAGCCCATTTTGGCAATCTATTCCACTTTTTTGCAACGTGGCTATGATCAATTGATCCATGATGTTTGTAGGCAAAACTTAGATGTCGTATTTGCGGTTGACCGCGCTGGATTCGTAGGTGAAGATGGTGAAACGCATCAAGGTGTTTATGATATTAGTTTCATGCGGAATCAGCCTAATATGGTCATTATGATGCCTAAAGATGAAAATGAATTCCAACACATGCTGTATACGGCGACTGAACATATTCACGGACCAGTTGCAGTACGTTATTCCAAAGGGGCTGGGTTAGGGGTTCAGATGGACGCTGCGTTTAAGCCAATACCCGTAGGAAAAGCAGAGGTATTGCGAGAAGGTTCAGATGTCGCATTACTAGCTTTTGGAACGATGGTAAGTCCAGCCTTGCAGACAGCTGAGTACTTATTAGAACAAGGGATTCAGGCAAAAGTGATTAATGCACGTTTTGCGAAGCCGCTAGATGAAGCTTTATTAGTAGAATTAGCGCGTGAGCAAATGCCTGTGGTTACGATCGAAGAAGCTTGTATTCAAGGTGGATTTGGCAGTGCAGTATTGGAGTTTTATGCAAATGAAGGTTTGTCACTTCCTGTATTACCACTAGGGATACCTGATGTTTATGTTGAACATGGAAGTGTGAGTCAACAATTGGAAGAAGTCGGTTTGACACCTTCACAGATGGTTACAACGATTACCCAGTTTATGGCACAAAAAAAACAACAAGTATGAGGTTTTAATTGTGAAGAAAGAGCGCGTAGATGTGTTATTAGTTCAGAAGGGTCATTTTGAAACGAGACAACAAGCGCAGCGATCCATTATGGCTGGGCTAGTCTATGTTGAAAATGACCGCATAGACAAAGCAGGGACGAAAGTCCCTGTGGATGCTTCTATGCTGGTAAAAGGACAGCTGCATCCCTATGTGAGTCGTGGTGGACTAAAACTTGAAAAAGCTTTACAGGTCTTTCCCATTCAGTTACAAGATAGAGTTATGATGGACATAGGAGCTTCAACCGGTGGATTCACAGATTGTGCCTTACAGCAAGGTGTAAAAATGGTATATGCGATTGACGTAGGTTATGGTCAGCTTGCTTGGAAGCTAAGACAAGATCCACGTGTAATTGTGATGGAGCGGACAAATTTCAGGTATTTGACTGAAGATGAACTAACGAATGAGAAACCCGACTTCGCTGTGATTGATGTCTCTTTTATATCACTTTCATTAATCTTTCCCACCTTAAAAAACGTGTGTAAACCAAACACAGAAGGAATTGCGTTAGTAAAACCGCAATTTGAAGCGGGACGAGAACATGTTGGTAAAAAAGGAATCGTAAGAGATCCCACCATTCATCAGCAAGTTTTGCATCAATTTGTGAAGACGGTAACAGAAAATAACCTTACTGTAAAGGGTTTAACCGTTTCTCCCATTCAGGGGAGTGAAGGGAATATTGAATTTTTAGGTTATTTTAGTACGGAAAAACAAACGACACAAATGGATTGGTCAAGTGTGATTGATGAAGTGGTAAAAGAAGCACATCATACGGATCATGCATAAGGGTTTATGCAGGTTTTTTGCAAATGGCTGCGAATAAGTAGGTAAAGGAGGGAGGGAATGAAAGAGTCAGGAGATACCCTTATACTTTATATGCTTATCGGGGCCATCTTTTATTTTATATATAAAAGATGGATTGCGCCTCTATTTAGAGATCCAAAAGAGCCTGAGCCCATTCAAAGTGTTTATGGCACAATTATAAAAGAGAAAGGCTACGAACTCATTCGCCCCAAGGAAACCTTAGCATTTAGTATGGAAGTGGATGAACATGCATATGAAAGTCGTATATATATCGATGGGATCGCATCCAAAGAGGATCAGTATTTCTTAGTTGTGGGAGCAAAAAATCGTAAACCCATTCGATTCTCTGGTGCAGCGATACGTGATACATTTTTACATTATGTGTTGCTTTTTGATGTGGATGGTATTTTATACGTAGATAAACATAAGCGTGAAGTTCGTGTGATCACATTTGAGCTACCAGAGATTGAACGACGGAGTAAAAAGTCATCTATAAGTATATGGCCGACAGTCCTATTGATCATCTTAAGTGTTGTACTTGGATGGAATTATCTGATATGAGTACAAAGCTTAATGGAGGCGAAAAGTTGAATCGAATTGGTATTTTCGTGAATGAGACAAAACCAAAAGCGAAAGAAGTAGCGTCCGAATTACACATGTTAATCGAGAATAAGGGAGGCAAAGCCTTTCTAGAAGAGAATATGGCCAAGGTCTTGGGGTTGCATGAAAAAGGCTTATCCCTATCCCAATTTGCAGAGAAAGTAGATCTGGTTTTTGTAATTGGTGGCGATGGTACCTTACTAGGGATAGCACGGGAATTAGCGGCTTATTCTCTACCTATACTCGGATTTAATGTTGGGAATATGGGCTTTTTATCTGAAGCGGAACCTGATGATCTTTCTGGCGCTGTTGACCGTGTTTTAGCGGGGAATTATTGTATTGAGAAGCGATTTATGTTACATACCGAAGTAATACGTGCTGGGAATGTGATGAAGAGTGGCATTGC
Source organism: Polycladospora coralii (assembly GCF_014773435.2). Taxonomy (GTDB): domain Bacteria; phylum Bacillota; class Bacilli; order Thermoactinomycetales; family Thermoactinomycetaceae; genus Polycladospora; species Polycladospora coralii. The sequence goes on from NZ_JACXAG020000004.1 coordinate 155,494, forward strand.
ATTAAATGACGTTGGGATTGCAAAAGGATCATTTAGTCGTATGATTACATGCAATGTACAGATGGATGGTCGCTTGATTGGTACCTATTCTGGTGATGGTGTGATTGTCTCAACGCCAACGGGATCAACAGCATATTCGCTATCGTGTGGCGGACCACTCGTATTTCCAGGTATACAAGCGCTACTACTTACACCCATTTGTCCCCACACGCTAACAGCAAGACCGATGGTCTTACCTCCCGAATCCGTATTGGATATCCATGTGTCAGCTCGGCATTGTGAGTTAGAGGCGACACTGGATGGACAAGTTGGCTTTTGTTTACAATCGGGTGACCTGGTACGGGTTAAACGTGCAAATCACCATACTTTATTAGTGAAATGGAAAGAACGCTCTTTTTTTGATGTTGTACGAAAAAAATTGCAAGCAAGTGAGCAGGAGGCATCGGATGAAAGCGCAAAGACATATTAAAATCCGAGATATTATCGCGAATAAAGCAATCGAAACACAAGAAGATTTGGTTGATGAACTTAAACAGGCAGGTTACAATGTAACCCAAGCTACTGTTTCGAGAGACATCAAAGAACTCCATTTGGTTAAGGTACCAACCAATAGTGGAATATATAAGTATTCACTCCCATCAGATCGACGTTTTAATCCAGCCCAGAAGCTAAAGAGGACGCTGCAAGAGTCATTTGTAGGGATTGACAATAGTGAAAATATGATCGTACTTAAAACAATGCCGGGAAATGCACATGCTGTAGGTGTCTTATTAGATCATTTAGAATGGGATGATATTATTGGCACTTTAGCAGGTGATGACACGGTATTAATTATTTGTCGTGAGAAAAAATCAGTACCAGACGTGGTACAACGTTTCATTGACATGCTGTAGGAGTCGATGGTTATGTTGCGTGAGATAGCAATTAGAAACTTTGCCATTATTGATGAAGTTTGCTTACAATTTCAACATGGATTTCATGTTTTTACAGGTGAGACAGGCGCGGGTAAATCGATTTTAATTGATGCATTAAGCCTCATCGCGGGAGGACGGGCATCTAGCGAAATGGTACAATATGGGGCTGATAAAGCGGTGGTGGAGGCATGGTTTGAAGTCACAACTCAGCATCCGATATATGCACTGCTAAATGAGTGGGAGTTAAATGATCAAGAAGATACGGTCATCATTCAAAGAACAATTATGGCAAATGGTAAAAGTAGTTGTCGCGTAAATGGTCGTACGGTTACCGTTTCCATGCTCAAACAGATGAGTAGCAAATTAATCGATATCTCTGGACAACACGAGCATCAATCGCTTCTCTCCGTAGAGGAGCAATTGGAGTGGTTGGACCAATATGGCGGTGAAGCACTACTTTCGATAAAATCGGCCTATCAAAAGTTTTATCGCGCTTATCAAGAACAGAAGCAAAAAATCGAACAATTACAACTGAATCAAAATGAAATCGAACAACGGATTGAATTACTCCAATTTCAGGTCGAAGAGATTGCTGTGGCCAGTCTTACACCAGGTGAGGATTTGGAATTAGAGCGCGAAGAAAAAAGATTATCCGCGGCCGAAAAATTAATGAAACATGCAGAAGCCGCTTATGAAAATTTATATGGAGATTTTGCTGGACTAGAACGTATACAATCGGCTGTAAGTGAACTTGAACATATTTCAGAATACGATGAGGCGTTACATCCGATTATAGAGGAGATGCAATCTGGATATTATCAATTAGAAGAAGCGACTAGACAATTGAGTAAATATCGAGAAATGATTGAGTATGATCCGAATCGCCTTCAAGAAGTGACTGAACGCTTACACATGATTAAACAGCTTAAACGTAAATATGGAACAGAGATTGAGGAAATACTGAACTACGAAGTAAAGATTATATCGGAATTACAAACCCTTGAAAATAGAGAAGATCAGTTAGAAGAAATGACACAAAAACTGGAAGTACAAGTAGATCAGTTGATGGATTTAGCAAGTAAACTCACTGCCCTTCGAAAAAATGCGGCTTCTAGCTTGGAAGTAAAAGTTGAAAGTGAATTACATGATCTCAATATGAAATCCACCGTCTTTCATGTTGCCTTTCTACAAACAGAGAATCGAAAACAGTTGCTACCAACAGGTTGGGATCAAATTGTTTTTCAAATTTCTCCTAATCCAGGTGAGCCTTTAAAATCACTTTCTAAAATTGCATCTGGTGGAGAATTGTCACGCATATTGCTTGCTTTAAAAGTGATATTTGCTGACTTGGAACAAATTCATACTTTGGTATTTGATGAGATTGACACAGGGGTAAGTGGGCGAGCGGCACAAGCCATAGCGGAAAAAATTTCACGATTGGGTTGGAACAATCAAGTCCTTGCAGTTAGTCATCTGCCTCAAGTCGCCAGCATGGCAGATCATCATTTTTTCATTTCTAAAACGACGAGTCAAGATAAGACTCGAACCACTGTGACCGCACTCACTGAGCAGAGAGAACGTACCCGCGCTGTGGCTCGCATGTTAGGTGGCGTTGAAATAACAGAGACGACTCTTAATCATGCGAAAGAAATGATCGCGATGGCAAGTGATATGAAAATCAAAAAAATGTAGATAAATACCGCCATTTTAGCATACTGTTGCTAAGTGGCGTTTCATACACTAAGTCATTATATGAATTTTCCAACAAAATCTCCTTTTAAACAGGAAGCTTTTGTTGGACATAAAAATCGTATCTGCAGGACAACTTATGAGTACAATCGTTTTTACGATTGGCGGAGGTAGGTGGAGAGCTCAGGAGAGTGGTGATGTTGGAAAAAAGAGATAAAAAGAAGTGGTTAGGTTTTCTCCTGGTGCTTCTCTTGATTATGGGAAGTACAACTTCAGTATTTCATCAATTTACAAGCTTCCCTAAGGAAATGCGGCTTGTGAAAGGTCAGTTACAACAACTTGATTTATCGATGCCAGTATCTGCAACGGCTTCAGTTTCAAAACCTGATATTCTGCAAGTGAATGGATCTACGCAATCATTAGTTCCGATTAATTTAAAGCATCCGTTAATGATTCAACCTCAAGCTATTGGTCAGACCTTTCTTACGCTAAAGTTATTTGGCAGTCTCCCCATCAAGCGTGTAAATGTGCAAGTATTACCCGATTTACAAGTGATTCCAGGTGGACAAACCATTGGCGTCAAACTGAAATCTTCAGGTGCACTGGTAGTGGGCCATCATCAAGTACAATCAAATCAATCTGTTCGGTCTCCTGCAGAAAAGGCAGATATTCGTAGAGGAGACTATTTAACTGAAATGAATGGTATGAAGATTAAGCAAGTGAGTGATGTAGCACGAACCGTAAATGACGCTGGAAGAAAGCGTTTACCGATTCAGGTGACTTTAATGCGAGACGGAAAAGAAAAACAGGTAAACGTTCATCCAGTATATAACAGTCAAGAAGATGTGTATCAATTGGGTCTTTATATCAGAGATTCCGCAGCAGGTGTTGGAACGCTTACTTTTTATGAACCGCAGAAAAAAGCATATGGTGCTTTAGGGCATGTGATCACAGATGTAGATACCGGTCAAGCCATTTCTGTCGGTGATGGTCAAATTTTACAATCGGATGTTACTTCGATAGAAAAAGGGAAATCAGGTGATCCTGGTGAAAAAAGAGCCATCTTTTTAAATGAAGATCAGGTAATGGGGAATATATCGAATAACACCCAATTTGGTATTTTTGGTAAAATGAGCAATTTTCCGCAAGGTGGTATACAATCACAGCCGATGCCAGTGGGTCTGGCTGAACAAGTAGAAGAGGGACCAGCACAAATTTATACCGTTGTAGAAGGACAAACGGTAAAAGCGTATGATATTGAGATTGTGCATACTCAAATACAAAAATCTCCTGCAACCAAAGGGCTCATTATTAAAGTGACAGATCCAGAGTTGTTAGCGAAAACAGGTGGGATTGTGCAAGGAATGAGCGGGAGTCCAATCATCCAAAACGGTAAACTAGTTGGTGCAGTTACACATGTATTTGTTAATGATCCCACTTCTGGGTATGGGACATTTATTGAATGGATGTTACAAGATGCTGGTGTATTAAATACTTCTGAAGCCGAGGGTTCCTTTTGGGAATCTTCTGCTTCGGAAATAGTTATAACCTGTACGCTTCCATCGTATCCTATTTAAAAGAAGTTGAAATGGAGATGGGAGTTGGCTATATGAGAAAACATATTGTCGTGGCTAGCTTAATTCATGGAGAATCAGATTGTGTGCGTGAGTTTTTACTATCATTGATGGAACTTGAGCAGAACGATTTAAAGGTAACCTTTTTGTTTATTGATGTGAGTGATTGTACAGAAGTGCGGCACTTGTTACAAGAGTTTCGAAAAAAAGAAGAACACTGTCATATTTACATGTACCCAGATTTGTCCCATCCAGAACGTCAATTAGAAAAACTCATCAATCACACCTTGCAATATGATTGCGAGGGTGCTTTATTTCTCGTATCTGACATTCTTATGCACCCATTAACACTGACACATTTATTAAGTACAAATCAAGAAATCGTAGCAAGTATCGTATGGAAAGAGCGAGAAGGGATTAAACAACCCAATATTGAAGCTAGTACAGTTGGAAAAGTTCCGCCGCTCAAACGAAAAGGTATTTATGAAGTTAATACAGTAGCAGATTGTATCTTTGTTAAACGGAGCGTGCTAGATCAAGGAATTCTGTTTACAACAGAAAACCAGACGATTGTTTATTCAAGCACAGCTAATCAAGTTGATTTACCCGTATTTGTAGATACAAATTACCCTTGCTACGCCCTAAAGACAAAGCAGGATCTGCAAGGTGTTTTAGAATATAAAAATGATTGCCGTGCAGATATGGTGCAAGATCCGGAAGAAATCACAATTAGTCTCTGTATGATTGTACGAGATGAAGAAAGAACGTTGGAACGTTGCTTATCGTCTATTGAAGACATTGTAGATGAAATCATTATTGTCGATACAGGTTCTACTGATAAAACGATAGAAATTGCCAAAAAATTCACAGATCGCATTTATACATACCAATGGATTGATGACTTTGCAGATGCACGTAACTTTTCTTTCCAGTTCGCGACTAAGGAATATATTTTATGGTTAGATGCAGATGATTACTTAACAGAAGAAAATGTTGAAAAATTTAAACGACTTAAATATAGCTTGAATCGATCGTATGATGCGGTTAGTATGATATATCGTTTAGATAATGATGCATTTACTTTTCGTAAGCATCGCTTGATTCGTCGCTCGCCACATTTGAGATGGAAGGGTTTTGTACATGAGTATTTAGAAGTCCACGGCAATTATTTGCATAGTGAGATTGAAGTACAGCACAAAAAAGCAAAGGAAATTACAGATCGTAACCTACAAATTTATAATAAATATTTAAAAGAAGGGCGTCAGTTTACGGCACCCGATTATTATCATTATGCGAAGGAATTACGACAACATCAACTTTATGAAGAAGCTATCTATTACTTCCAAAAATATTTAAATACGAACCAAGGTTGGAAAGATGGAAACATTTATGCTTGTATTCGTATTTCTGAGTGTTATCAACTGATGTTTGAATTTGAGCGTGCACTTGAATTTGCCTTTCAAACGTTTGCGTATGGATTACCCGAACCAGAAGCTTGTTGTCGGATCGGCAACATCTTTATACGAGATCGTATATTCCCACGTGCAGCATTCTGGTTTGAGCGCGTAACTAAGATGGATCTAAATCACATCTTAGATAGTTATACAGAACAAAGCATCTGGAATTGGTATCCTCACTTAAAATTATTTACCTGTTATGCTAGCATGAATGAAATGGATAAAGCGCAGTACCATATTACGACTGCTTATACTAAAAATCCAACAAACCCTGTTATTTTGAAAAATTTAGAAACATTTAAACGTGTGGTTTTACAAGTGTAATGGAACAAACGAATATTTTGACCCTCTAGGTTGAGAGGGTCTTTTTATTTTGTGTGGACAAATTGAAAATTAGGCCATATATGAATAGATATAGATGGAAATCGTTTGAGCGTCATTGGGTATAGCTTTAAGAAAAAATTGTTGATTACAATCTCATGAGATGGGTTCATTAGATAAAAAAACTTAAGATTAAACATAGGTGATTCTTATGTCAAACAAAAAAATGTTTCAAAGAACTACAGCTTCTGGATTAGGAAAGCGAAGGAGAGGGCGGCGTGGCCCTATTGGCCCAGTTGGGCCAATAGGGCCAACTGGAAATACAGGAGCGACCGGCCCGAAGGGAGCAACCGGACCTAGCGGAGGCCCGCCAGGTCCTATGGGTAATACGGGCGTAATTGGCCCTACAGGGGCGACGGGTCCAAGTGGGGCAATCGGAGCGACCGGAAACACCGGCCCAACAGGTCCAAGTGGAGTGACGGGAGCAACGGGCAATACGGGTCCGACTGGTCCAAGTGGGGCAATGGGAGTAACGGGCAACACGGGTCCAACCGGTCCAAGTGGAGCAATGGGACCGACCGGAAATACCGGACCGACGGGTCCAAGTGGCGCAATGGGAGCGACCGGAAACACCGGTCCGACCGGTCCAAGTGGCGCAATGGGAGCGACCGGAAACATCGGCCCAACCGGTCCAAGTGGCGCAATGGGAGCGACCGGAAACATCGGCCCAACCGGTCCAAGTGGAGCCACCGGAGTAACGGGTAACACGGGCTCGACAGGCCCGAGTGGAGCCATTGGAGCGACCGGAAATACCGGTCCAACCGGTCCAAGCGGAGCCGTCGGAGCAACAGGAAATACCGGCCCGACCGGTCCAAGCGGAGCAATGGGAGCGAGAGGAAATACCGGCCCAACGGGTCCAAGTGGAGCCACCGGAGTGACAGGAAATACCGGTCCAACCGGTCCGAGTGGTGCAATGGGAGTAACGGGTAACACTGGCCCGACCGGCCCGAGTGGAGCCACTGGAGTGACAGGAAACACCGGTCCAACCGGTCCAAGTGGAGTGACGGGAGCGACCGGAAATACTGGCCCTACGGGTCCGAGTGGGGCAATGGGAGCAACGGGCAACACCGGCCCAACCGGTCCAAGTGGAGCCACCGGAGTGACAGGAAATACCGGTCCAACCGGTCCAAGCGGAGTCGCCGGAGCAACGGGTAACACCGGCCCTACAGGTCCAAGTGGCGCGATGGGAGCGAGAGGAAATACCGGCCCAACGGGTCCAAGCGGAGCAATGGGAGTAACGGGTAACACTGGTCCAAGTGGGGCAATGGGAGTAACGGGTAACACGGGCCCAACGGGTCCAAGTGGAGCCACCGGAGTAACGGGTAACACGGGTCCAAGCGGAGCAATGGGAGCGACCGGAAACACTGGACCAACCGGTCCAAGTGGCGCAATGGGAGCGACCGGAAACACTGGACCAACCGGTCCAAGTGGCGCAATGGGAGCGACCGGAAACACTGGACCAACCGGTCCAAGTGGCGCAATGGGAGCGACCGGAAACATCGGCCCAACCGGTCCAAGTGGAGCCACCGGAGTAACGGGTAACACTGGCCCGACCGGCCCGAGTGGAGCCACTGGAGTGACAGGAAATACCGGTCCGACGGGTCCAAGTGGAGCCACCGGAGTAACGGGTAACACGGGTCCAAGTGGAGCCACCGGAGCGACCGGAAATACCGGCCCGACCGGTCCAAGTGGAGCCACCGGAGTGACAGGAAATACCGGTCCAACCGGTCCAAGCGGAGCAATGGGAGCGACCGGAAATACCGGCCCGACCGGTCCAAGTGGCGCAATGGGAGCGACCGGAAACACCGGCCCAACGGGTCCAAGTGGCGCAATGGGAGCGACCGGAAACACCGGTCCGACGGGTCCGAGTGGGGCAATCGGAGCGACAGGAAATACGGGTCCGACCGGTCCAAGTGGAGCCACCGGAGTGACAGGAAATACCGGTCCAACCGGTTCAAGCGGGGCAATGGGAGTAACGGGTAACACTGGCCCGACCGGCTCTAGTGGAGCAACCGGAGTGACAGGCAACACGGGTCCGACTGGCCCAAGTGGAGCAACCGGAGTGACAGGCAACACGGGTCCAACAGGCCCAAGTGGAGCAATGGGAGCGACCGGTAACACGGGTCCAACTGGCCCAAGTGGAGCAACGGGAGCAACCGGTAACACTGGCCCGACCGGCCCTAGTGGAGCAATCGGAGTGACAGGCAACACGGGTCCGACTGGCCCAAGTGGAGCAACCGGAGCGACCGGTAACACGGGTCCGACTGGCCCAAGTGGAGCAATGGGAGCGACAGGTAACACGGGTCCGACTGGCCCAAGTGGAGCAATGGGAGTGACCGGTAACACGGGTCCAACTGGCCCAAGTGGAGCAACGGGAGCAACCGGTAACACTGGCCCGACCGGCCCTAGTGGAGCAACCGGCAACACGGGTCCAACCGGTCCGAGTGGAGCCACTGGAGTGACAGGAAATACCGGTCCGACGGGTCCAAGTGGAGCCGCCGGAGCAACAGGAAATACTGGCCTAACGGGCCCAAGTGGGGCAATGGGAGTAACGGGCAACACGGGTCCAACCGGTCCGAGTGGAGCCACCGGAGCGACCGGAAATACCGGTCCGACTGGTCCAAGTGGGGCAATGGGTGTAACGGGAAACACTGGCCCAACCGGTCCAAGCGGAGCAATGGGACCGACCGGAAACACGGGCCCAACCGGACCAAGTGGCGCAATCGGAGCGACCGGCAACACGGGTCCAACCGGTCCAAGTGGCGCAATCGGAGCGACCGGAAACACCGGTCCGACCGGTCCAAGTGGAGCAATGGGAGCGACAGGAAATACTGGCCCAACGGGTCCAAGTGGCGCAATCGGAGCGACCGGAAACACCGGTCCAACCGGTCCAAGTGGAGCCACCGGAGCAACGGGTAACACGGGTCCGACCGGCCCAAGTGGAGCCACCGGAGCGACCGGAAACACCGGCCCAACGGGTAACACTGGCCCGACGGGTCCGAGTGGAGCCACTGGAGTGACAGGAAATACCGGTCCGACCGGTCCGAGTGGAGCCATTGGAGCAACGGGTAACACGGGCCCAACCGGCCCGAGTGGAGCCACTGGAGTGACAGGAAATACCGGTCCGACTGGTCCAAGTGGGGCAATGGGAGTAACGGGTAACACGGGTCCAACCGGTCCAAGTGGAGCCACTGGAGTGACAGGAAATACCGGTCCGACGGGCCCAAGTGGGGCAATGGGATCAACAGGTAACACCGGCCCAACGGGCCCAAGTGGCGCAATGGGTAATACGGGTCCGACAGGCCCAAGTGGCCCAATGGGAGCAACGGGAAACACGGGTCCTATGGGTTCAATCGGAGCAACAGGAGCAACAGGTGGTAGTGTTTCAGACTTCATCTATGTTTACGATACACTTACAAGAACGATTGCACAAAATGAATCTGTTACATTTAGCACAACAGGACCATCAAATGGATTAATTACACATTCTGCAAATTCACCTACGGTTGTTATTAACCAACTGGGAACTTACCATGCGATTTGGCGATTACAACTGGATACACCATCGAATCAATTTGCATTTGCCATAAATGGATCACCTCTAGCAAATGCTCGATTTGGGCAACAACCAAATAATTCAGAATTAGTAGGATCTCATATATTTCAGATTACATCAATACCTAGTTCAATTACATTACTCAACAGTAGATCAGGTGGTGGAGCTGGAGGTAATGCAATTATTGATATTACGATTGGTGGTAATGGAGACTTTTCGGGTGTATCTGCTTCGCTTGTGATTACACGTTTGCTCTAAACAACAAAAGGTCTGAATCCGAGGATTCAGACCTTTTGTTATCTTATTCCTACGTATTTTGCAAATCAAGTTGTTTTTCAAAATACGCTTTATTGTGTAATACGCTCGGGTCTTTGGGGCGATATTGCCGTGCTTGCTCATTATGTTCATATGCTTTTTTGAAATCACGAATATGATCATAACAGACACACAGCTGAATATGTGGTAGCCAAGTATAGCAATCCATGTTGACAAAACCGGTATCAGGGGGCTCAAGTTGTGTAGCTGCTGTGAACCAGTAGATCGCACTTTCATACTGATCTTTGTTCATAAAGTAGTAACCGAGGCGACAACAAATTTCCCCACGCGGAGGTGCGTAGTGAAAGGAATGAAATAAATAAGAAACCCCTTCGTCTGCGCGATCTAATGCTTGATAACAGTCATAGATGTATCCACAGGCGGAAAGCGTATCTTCTACCCATCCTGCTCGCTCGGTAATAAAACATTGATAAATTTCGATCGCTTCTTCGAATTTTTGATGTTCTCTTAATTCATTACCGTAGTAATACTGATCGCGCGGAGAAAGTGTTTGACCATTTTGAATTTGTTTTTCATAGATGCGGAGATTGCGATCAGAGTCATGTTCTACACTAGAATGGCGTACCGCTACATCGCTTTGCAAGATATGACCGCCTACTTCGAGATATTCATGTACAACGCCGTGCCAGCGATAACCATTTAAACGCTTGACTAGACGGTGTCTTCGAACACTAAAGCTGACATTGCCGTCATCATCATAACTTAGTTCGTAAGGCATAGAGACAGCATCAACGGATAAATCGAGTTGCTTTCTTAATTGTCTAAACCGCATGCGATTTTCAGCGGTAAAATAATCATCTGCATCTAACCACAAGATGTACTCACAGCGGGCCTGATCGAAGGCATAATTGCGCGCAGCAGCAAAATCATCAATCCATTCAAAATCAAAAATACGTTCAGTGTAGTATTGTGCAATCTCTTTTGTACGATCTGTTGAACCCGTATCGATAATGTTGATTTCATCCACTAATTCATGAATACTATCTAAACACCGGCCTAGTACTTCTTCTTCATTCTTCACAATGAGACAGAGACTAATGGTGATGGGGCTAACTAACTGAAAACGGTCGTCAGCACGATTACCCCATTTTTGTTGAAATAATTGCTGATTTCGTTGTAGCGTTTGGGCTAGGGTTTCCCTACCCAGTTGGCTAAAGGTGGTATTTCCTTCATGGTGAATAAAAACATCAAGGGCTACGAATAAGGAATATCCTTTTTCTACGACTCGCCAGCAAAAATCGTCATCTTCATAGGTTCCAATACCAAACTGTTCGTCAAAAAAACCAACTTCTGAAATAACTTCTTTACGAACTAACATACAAATCCCTGTAAGTCGTTTTACTTCTCGTACTAATCCCCGATTTTGAGCGCTATGCGATCGTGCAAAATGATCTAGATCTGTTAACTCTCTATAAGAAGCTGGAATGGATTGGAAAGGACCACTTACATGATTGCTCATAGGTCCAACAATGCCAGCATGTGGATGACGCTCGAAAACGTCAAGCATATAATGTAACCACTGGGGTGTAACGACCGTATCATTGTTGAGAAAAAGTAAGTAATCCCCAGTGGCTTGTTGGATTCCTTGATTACATCCTTTGGGAAAGCCTTCGTTTTGATCATTGTAAATCACATTTAAATCCGATTGCTTGTTTAAGTAAGCACGTGTTTGATCGGTTGAACCATTATCAACGATGATGATTTCAATCGGTTCGGGCGTATGGGCACGAATACCATCTAAACACCGCTTGGTTTGTTCGTATTCATTATGCGTTAGGATGATAATACTCGTCTTTTTCACGTCATCTACCTCCCTACTTGATATATAGTGCAAGCGGGAGAAAAGAATGATTCGTTTTCCTTTTTTGTTAGAGAGGGGAGAGATGGGAAATTGCGATTGGTAAGATGGAATTGACGTTAGTAAAGGAGCAGTACGATGTAAAAATGTCCACGACCACCAGAGGGTGATTGTGGACCACGGCGGGTCATTTAATCAAATAAAGATACGGGTAGCGCTACAAGTCCGCGTAACCCCATCGAAGGACGCCACTTGATTTCCGCATTTTGATTGAACGTAAGGTTTGGAAAACGCTTCAGTAAGGCAGAAATGGCAATTTGTCCTTCTAGACGAGCGAGGGGAGCACCGAGACAAGTGTGAATCCCGTAACCAAATGCGAGATGTTTGTTTGGTGTTCGCGTAATATCTAAGCGATTGGGTTGATAAAAGATTTCAGGATCATAGTTTGCGCTTGCAATCGCTAAGACAATCAAGTCACCTTGTTTGAACTGTTTCTCTCCCCACATCATATCTTCTTTCACCCATCTTTGCTCCGTCACTTGAACTGGATTGGTATAGCGGAGAAGTTCTTCAATCGTCGATTGTATAATTTCGGGGTGTTGCTTTAAACGATCAAGTTGCTCTGGATGTTGTAAAAGGGCTAATATCCCGTTCCCAATTAAGTTTACAGTCGTTTCGTGCCCCGCAATGATGAGTAAAAAGATGGTGGAATATAGTTCTTCTTCTGAAAGTTTTTCACCTTCGGCTTCTGCCTGGACAAGTGCAGAGATTAAATCATGCGTAGGTTTTGATCTGCGCTCGGCAATTAAATCATCGATATAAGATGTAAAAGCTTGAATGCTGGCATTCATTTTTTGTAATCCATCGGGATCAGAGGGGGTGTCGATGAGTGCTTTTGACCAAGAACGGAACTGACTGCGATCTTGCTCAGGGATACCAAGCATTTCTGAAATCACGGTAATGGGTAATAAATATGCATAATCCGCAATCAGTTCACATGTTTTCTGTTGTGCCATGCGATCCAGCAGGTTTTGTGTTATCTCTTCTATGCGAAAACGTAAATTTTCAACCATGCGTGGTGTGAATGCTTGATGAACGAGTAGTCGTAGACGAGTATGGTCTGGAGGATCGTGATTGAGCATGCTGTTAGAGAAAGATTCAAACTGATCGATCTGGACAAATTTTTTCATTTCTGCTTCTGACATGACTTGGCGATAATCGGTCGTTAGCCTAGCATCTTTCAGAAGTTGGAGGCAGTCGTTATAGCGTGTAATCAGCCAGGCAGGGGCTTTTTGATCAAAAAACTCAAAGGTAAAAGCATGTACAGGGTCCGATGTTCTTAGTTTCTCATATACAGCATACGGATTTTTTTGGTACTCAGGTGATTGGAAATCAAAAGCAAGCTTTGGCATAACCATCCTCCTTGACCCATTATATCTGTCTATTTAACCGTATCATATTCGCAATTTAATGAAAAGTATAGAATGCGGTTTGTATCATACTAAGGAGAACCTTTTGACTTTGTATCAAAAATAAATGTAGTGAGTGTGAAATGATTGATTTCTGTCAAGCGATAAATTAAAGTAAACAGCTGGTGTGCTACTACAGCTAATTAAAACCCTATTTATGGAAGTAGAGATGGATATAATACATCCATAATAAATTATAAAATATAGTAGGGTTTGTCATTCATATAAATAACGTCTAATTCCACTTGCTATTATAGCGTAAATTCGATTTATGTGAATCATATATGACTATACATAATGACATATATATATACCTTACAATTTAGATGTTGATTATTTTTTTCACGACAGCAGAAGGGAAGTTCTCATCAGAGAACTTTTTAAAGATCTTACTCGTTGCCTTATTGACCTCTGGATGCAAAAGAAGCCAGTTAGCGAACTCTGTGTTAATCTCGGTCATTCGTTGATACAACTGTTGTTTCATTTGAGTGGGTTTAAGTGTTCACCCCCTTGTTTTCTGTGCTTCGACATAACTTTTAATGGTGTCACTGGATACATTTCCTGCTGTGCTAACAAAGAAAAAATGTGTCCAAAGGCTTTGCAGATGCAACAAATGTTTAAATTCTTGTCTTAAGGGTCTCGAAGTCACTCCTTTCATTCTTGCCATAATATCTGATGGAGAATCAGCGGGTAGACAGTTCAAGAACAAATGACAATGATCGGGCATTACTTCCGTGGACATGCTGCTTTTTGTCAGTCATGAGAAACCCACCATCTTGGTGGGTTTTCAAGTTTATAGATAATCAAGCGTGTTAAAAATCAAGATTAATCCAACGATGCACATGATCCAGGATAATGCAGAATCTGATCCGGTTGTTAAACGGATGCGAAGCTTATTCAGGCTACTGGTCACCCATGTTCCGAATACTTTGTAGCTGAAAAAGATCAAGATCGCAGGGAGAATCATGATGATGTTATAGATGATGAGAATGGGGAGCCATTGATAATAGGGAAGTTGATTGGTAGTCAACAATCCGACAGCGGCAAAGTAGGGAAGAGCTGTTCCAGCCTCGATAAGAAAAGTGGTCACGCCGATTAGGACAACAGAGATAATACTTTGAGTTTTAGGGATGGGGACACGATTCTTTTGATTCTTAGGCAGGAAAAAGCTTGCCACGAACAGAATGACGCCGATGCTGAAAATTCCCTGGCTGACAACCCTATTCTGGAACAGGTTCGAAAAGGCATCCATTACGTACCCTAGGCCAAGCATCAAAATAACACCGAGGGAAAAATATAGGATGACAACGGTAGAGAGGTAGGCAAACAATCGTGAGGTCATATTCTTATTATCCTTCAAAATGAGTAGAAGGGTGACGCCAATAATGGTTGGACTTAACGTGTCCAACAGGGCTAAACCGCCTAGATAGAGTAATAGCTCAGTTCCCATGTGTTCCTCCAATGCTTGAGATTAAGCATTCTTCGCCATGTAATGGATATAGGCGTTATTCATGAAATCAAGGACTTCTTGATCAATGGGGTATAAGTTGTGCTTCCTGGATTCTTCTGGAGACATTCGGATATCCCAAAGTTTGTCTAAGAAGGCATCCTCGTCACCAAAGTTCTCAGCTCTTTTTTCGTCCATACGTTTGATGATATTTTGAATTCGGGGGTCACTATATTTAAGGTGGATGTACTTCTTCAATTGTCCTACTAAGGCAATCCATTCGAGGGAGTCTGGATCGCTACTGGTCATATTCGGCAAACGATCGAGAACTTCGTAATTCTTTATATCTAATTCATTCTGTTTATACGTGAGTACTTTCTTTGAATCCCTCGTATATAGGCTCATGATTTTTTGAATTCGGAACGCTTCTCCCTCGATGGCGATGCCGTTAATCAGCTCTCTGAGGTTATCTTCGATCTTGGAAAGTCGGTCTTTCTCTGCCATTACGTAGGATAGCTGCTTCATTAAGCTAATCGACCAGTCCCATTCTTCAGATTCCAACATGATTTTAATTTCACTAAGTTGGAAGCCGATTGTTTTCAGGAATTGAATCTGCTGAAGCTTTTGAAATTCCGTATTTGAATATAACCTATGGCCCCCTTGGGTCTTCGATGCAGGTTTTAATAATTCAATCTTGTCATAATACCTTAAGGTCCTAACGGATACGCCACTCATTTTTTTAATTTCATTGATATGTAGCAAGGCAATTCCTACTTCCCTATTCCTTTTTTGCTGAGCCCGACATAGCCTATTCCCAACCCGATTCGTACACCAGGGATCGCATGATCAAATAGTAAGCCGATCCCAGCCCCTGCAATCACACAGCCGTAGATAATAACATCTTCTTTTTTCAAGTTAAATCTCCTCCTTGTGTAAGTATAAAAGATGACGTTACGTAACTTTCAACTATTTTGAATCTTCTTTTGCGTAAAGTTTGAAAGTGACCTTACGTCATCTTATATAATGGGTTCGAAGGAGGTTGGGTTATGATGAAAAAATTCATTCTTGGTCTACTGGTGGCTTTATTCAGCCTTGCTGGATGTTCTACCGGTGAAAAGGATGTACTGGTGAATAAGGAATCCGTCGACGATGTAAATGAGATTGTAGTGAACTTTGCAAGCACAGATGTTGATGTTCAGGTAAGTGATACGTCTGAATTAGAGGTGCATCTTACAGTTTATGATGATGGTCCAGGCGTGACCCTGGATAAGTCGTCAAATCGGTTGACCGTGGATCTGGATAGCAGTATTGCACGATTGGTTAAGAAGAAGCCAACTCTTGAATTGATGATTCCACAAGACTTTAATGGCAAGCTCATCCTTGATGGTTCTTCAGGGAATATATCTGGTAAAGATTTAAATCAAACCGACATTGAAGTTAAAGCGAGTAGTGGGAATGTGAAGTTGCATTTTGCCGAGTTGAATGGGGATGTAGAGGTATCCACTTCAAGCGGTAAGGCCACTATTGAATTCGATGAAGAGACACCCGATCTGAATCTGGATGTCAGTACGAACAGTGGTAGTCAATCTATCAATATGTCATTGGATGAATCAACAAAAGACAAAAGAAAAGCGAAGGGAACATCAGGAAATGGCGGAAATGAAATGAAAATTAAAACCAAATCAGGGAACATAAAGGTGAATGGATTAAATAGGGACTAGAAAAGTAGGGAAGAACATGACTGTTAAATTCAAAATATGGGGACTTTTATATAGGAAGAATTTACACGGCTATGATATCATCGCGGAATTCAATGAACTCTCTCATCATCAATGACCCCTAACCACATTAGAGAGACTGGGAAGAGATGGGTTGGTTACGTCACTAGGAGAAAATGAGAAGGGAAGGATTCATTATCAAATTACCCAAGCGGTGAGAGAAGCTCTTTTTGACTGGATATCGTCTCCCGTTAAAAGGCCCCTATCAAGGATAATGTGAAGGAGTGAGGAACATATGATCACTGTAGATAATGTGTTCAAGCATTTTGAACAGGGAGATATGAAAATCGAGGTTCTAAAGGGAGTAAACCTCTCGATTAAAAAAGGAGAGTTTGTTGCCATCATGGGTCCGAGTGGATCGGGTAAAAGTACCCTTCTTCAACTTCTTGGAGGTTTGGATACTCCTTCATCTGGTCATGTGAGAATACAAGAGAACTCCTTTTCTGATTTGAATGAAAAAAAAAGGACCATTGTGCGCCGCAAGGATATCGGTTTCATCTTTCAGAATTATCAGCTGTTGTCTACTTTGACTGTAGAGGAAAACATCGCCTTCCCGCTACATGCAGACGGGAGAAAAGACAAGGATGGAGAGGAGAAAATCCGATCGATCATCAATGAGGTGGGATTGGAAGGGCTTGAAAAGAAATCCCCCAATCTATTGAGTGGAGGGCAACAACAGCGTGTTTCCATCGCTAGAGGGTTGATCCATGAACCCAAAATCCTTTTGGCAGATGAACCTACAGGAAATTTGGATCGAAAGCGTGCTGAAGAAATACTGGAGCTACTTGCGAAGTTCAATAAAGAACGAAAGCAGTCCATCATCATGGTAACACATGATATCTTCGCAGCCGGATATGCGGATAAGATTATTTTATTCAAAGATGGAGTGATTGATAAGGAAGTTACTAGGGAGGATCAAGACTATGCTGAATATCTGGCTAGTTTCCTGGCGTAATCTAACGAAGAACAAGAGGAGGTTCTTCTTCACTCTGATTGCCGTCATACTCGGAATTCAGTTGACCACCAGCATGTTGGTGGCGAATAACACAGTGAAAGATACGTTTAGATACTATGAAGAAATCTACGCAGGTAATGCAGACTCATGGATCTTGAGTAAGGAATATTCTTTTTCTGAGGATGAAGTGGAATCGATTAAGCAGCAGGATGCCGTGAAAGACAGCCTGAGTGTCTTGGACAAGCAGACACTGATTGATGTAGAGGGTGACAAAGGTCCACCTGAAACCCCGGTAAGGGTGACGGGAGTAAGTGATATCCATAGTAATCTGCTCAAGCTTCCCTTGATCAAGGGAGGCCTGGAAGGTGGAGGTTTGATCATCCCCGAAAATGCATCCAAGCTATGGGGGAAGGATATTGGGGATACAGTCACCTTTAAAGGGCTGGGGGAAATTAAAGTAACGGGGATTGTAGGCTTCACTTCTTGGTTAGCAAGCCCTAACAGTTGGGAAGAAGCAGAAGGGAGATCATTCAGGGTCATGATGGACCTTGACACCCTACAGGAATGGACTGGACTGATTGATCAGATTAGTTATATCAGGCTACAACATGAAGGAAGTAAAGATCATTTATTACAGTATCAAGATGAATTGAACGGGACATCTTTATACGTTCAGCCCGTGGTAATTGATGATTTGAGGAATAACGATGTGGATGGGTTGTACGCTGTATTTTATCTCGTGTCTATCCTTGCTCTCTTTATCAGTGGTTTCATCATCTTCAATATGATTTACTCGAGTGTCATCGAGCGTAAAAAGGAATTTTCAATTATGAAGAGTCTTGGATATACGAACTTTAATGTGTTTAAACTTGTATTCATGGAAGTATTTTTACTCTCCCTTATCGGAACCGTGATTGCTCTTCCACTCGGGGTATGGTTCGCCGATCTATTTGTTGATATGCTTCTAGGTATCTTCCAAGACACAATGGTTTATACATTGAATTGGCAGAGTGCCACGATCTTATCAGGAATGATCGGACTCCTCTTCCCACTTATAGTAGCAGGTATTCCGATGTATATCGCTTTTAAAACCCCTATAATATATGCCTTGAGGAATACGAATAAAGAGTCGAAAACCAGAGTGAAGGTCATCAGATATATACTCGGCTTGGCCTTCATCGGATTGAGTTTTCTCGATCGTTATTGGGCTTACGTATTTCTGCTTTTCGGAGTCATTCTCCTTTATCCGGTGGTAATAAGAATGCTTGCGAAGTTGTTAGGACCGTTGATTGAGCGTTTGTTGGGTTATCCTGGGCGCTTATCGGTCAGTAATATCAAAGTAAATACCAATCGAAATGCAAATACCTCGGCCATGTTGGCAATCAGTATTGGAGTGGTCATCTTTCTTGGATCGGCACTGGAATCCATTCCTTCGGGATTTGAGAAGGAAATTTGCCAAACCTTCGGTGGAGATATCCAAATTCAATTTGAAGAACCAATTAATGAATCCCAGTTAAACACTGTGAAAAACCATCAGGCTGTGAAAGATATGGCATGGTATAAGGAGACGATGGTTACTTGGAAAACAGTGGATGGCGAGGCCAAAGAATTTTATTTGATGAGCAACCCTTCCTCTCCGGATTTTCCATTGTTTAAGGGATACGCTCAGGATATTCCTGACGGTGCAGTTCTACTGGGAGAGAGAGCGTTTGATGAATGGGGTGGGAAAGTTGGCGACTCTGTCAAGATGAACACCCCTGCCGGTGAACGAGCGTATAAGGTAGCCGGAAAAGTTAATACGTCTCAGGATGGAGGTTATGTCGGATTCGTCTCTCAGGAAGAATTTTCACAAGTGTTTAATTGGCAGGGAATCCAGACACTCATGATGAATGTCGATGATTCAAGCAACCCAAAAGACCTGCGCAGGGATTTGCGTCAAGACTTCCCTACAGGCATATCGACACTTACGCTAGTGGAAGACCAGATTGAGTCATCACAAAGTTCTTTTGATGGTATGAATGAAGTGATGCAATTCCTTATGATTATCGTCATTGCACTTTCAAGCATAGGAATTAGCAATACTTTATTAATGAATACAATGGAGAGGATAGGAGAGATTGGAACCACGCGTGCCATCGGTTTTACAACCAGACAAGTGAGAGCGATGGTGATGGGGGAAGGGTTAGTCGTAGGAGTGGCCGGAATCATCGTCGGAGTCGTGTTGGGGATATTTGTTATCTATTTAAACTCCATCTCTAATTCCTCTGCTACTTACATGCCATTCATTATTCCTTGGGGAAATATCGGGCTTGCCATCATGGCGGGTCTTCTACTCTCGGTCATTGCATCCCTATTTCCATCTTTTATTGCAGTTCGTGTAAACTTGGTCAATGCACTAAAAGAAAACTAAACTTTTTTTCTTAGGAGCCTACCAGATTTTTGTGGTAGGTTTTTCTTTGTGCTTCATACTGCCTATGTGGCGGAGGGGCTAAGGGAAGTGTTGACAAATGGTTTGACCAAAGGGGTCCTAATAGACTCTTCAATTCTAGTCGGCTTTACAGTCGTTTCGTATTTCCTGATATTAAAAAACATAAAATGGAGAATTGAATAATATGAGAAACCATGAAGGCACTCGTCAAGTCGTTTTGGTCATTGGGGGGAATTCAGGCATAGGGAAAGGAGTGGCCAAGAAGTTTCTAGCAAACACATCACCGGTACCAACCTTCAAATGGGGATGGACGCACAGGGGGAATTAAGACAGATATCCGAACATGTGGAATTTCATCAAATTGAAGTATAGATGTTGCCTGTAACCTTCGCATCCATGATTGAACTGGAAGAAGAAGAACGTGAATTTAAAGGGAGCATGGCTATGTATGAAATATGAAATTAAGCAGAGAATGCGCCAGCGTTATGGAGGATCCATCATCAATATCTCATCTGACACCCAATGGATCTATTTATTCTGTCAGTAAGCATGCGCTGGAAGGGCTGGCTAAAACGGCTGCTCATGAATATGCCAGGTTTGGGATTAGAATCAATAATGTGACACCGGGATTGGTTCAGATCCCCATGTGGGGGTAAGTGAAGATAGCTCGGATGAGCTCTAATAAGTACATTCCTGTAGGTCGAATGGACAAACCCGTATTTTGGATGGCCTCGAAGCATGCAAGTTATATTATAGGGCATTCTCTTGTGGTGGATGGCGGTCTGGCTCTAGGAGGGAATGCCCATTCTCTACAAGTCTATTTTTATGGGAGGCAAATGGTCTTTTATGAATATTGCCCAAACCTCCTATGTTGCTTTATTTACTAATGTTTCTTGAGAAGAAAAAACTTATACTTTGCTCAAGTTACACAAAATATTTTACACTCTCTATTTAAAATAAAATCAATAAGATATATTGATATTATTTTCAATTAAATATATAATTAGATTATTGAATTTATTTTACTTGCGATACGCAGTGGGGTATATTCAAGCAATTAGACTGAAAAATACATCTATTTAAAATTAACTGACGATAATAGGGGATCAAACAAATCGACACATGCAAGTTACTGTCTAAAGTGAAGCTCAACTTAAATTGGAGGGATTATAACATGAAAAAAATGAATCGTTGGATTTCGTTTGTAGTGGTTATCATTTTCGTGTGTTCTTTGTCACTACCGCCCTCAGAAAATGTGCAAGCACAAACTGTTAAATTGGACATGCATCAAATTGTTGTGAAATTTAAGGATGGGATTAAACAAGAAACAAAAAATAAAAAACATCAAGCGAAACATGTAAAAATGCGTACCCGTAACACACAACTTGGGTTTGATGTTATCGATGTTCAGAAAGAGTCATTGGAACAGGTTTTAAAAACATACAAAGAAGATCACGCAGTCGATTATGTCGAACCCATTATCGAGTTAAATGCAATGTGGACACCAAATGATCCGATTTATCAAAAAGAACAATACGGACCTCAAATGATACAAGCAGAAAAAGCATGGGATATTACACGAGGAAAAGAGGATATTATTGTTGCGGTGATCGACACAGGTGTGCAAACGGACCATCCTGATTTAACAGGTCAAATCATTGAGGGATATGATTTTGTAGATAACGATCGTGATGCATATGACGAACAAGGACATGGAACTCACGTTGCAGGTACAGTGGGTGCACTCACCCATAATGGTATAGGGGTAGCAGGTATAGCACCGCATGTAAAGATCATGCCGATTCGGGTATTGGGAGCAAATGGAAGTGGTACGAGTGTATGGGTGGCAAATGGGATCACATATGCTGCCGATAACGGAGCGGATGTGATTAACTTAAGTTTGGGTGCGGATCAACCATCCAAAGTGATCGAGGATGCAGTAAATTATGCTTGGGATAAAGGAGCAGTTGTGTTAGGAGCAGCAGGGAATAGCGGTGAATCAACTCCTTCTTATCCGGCTAATCATGATAAAGTCATCGCTGTAGGGGCAACGAATGCAAAGGATCAAAAATGGTCAGCATCTAATTATGGAACATGGGTTGATGTTTCGGCTCCTGGAGCTGAAATCATATCCACTACGCTAGCGGGTGGTTATGGCTATGATTCGGGTACATCCATGGCTACACCACATGTAGCAGGTTTGGCTGCACTACTCAGCTCGGAAGGCTTATCTAATGCAGAAATTCGCTCTACAATAGAAAATTCAGCTGATCCAATTTCAGGTACGGGAACTTATTGGAAGCATGGACGAGTGAATGCGTATGAAGCTTTAAAAGAGACGAAAGCTTTCCAGAATGATCAGGTCTCTGTTGAGCGAATTTATGAGGATATTGCAGATTTAGCCTATAAAGATGATGCGCGTATGGCGGGAACTAAAGGAGAAATGGAAGCTGCAAACAAGATAAAAGAAAGATGGATTGACTTAGGTTATGAGGTAGAAATGCAACCACATCTTCTATTTTCGCATAACAGTGGATCAATTGATTTAAAGACACCCATTTCTAAATCTATAGAAGCACGTCCTTTTATTCGTACACCTACCCATTCAGGACAAACAGCATCACTTGTGTATGCCGGTCTCGGCAGTAGAGATGATTTTGACCATGTGGATGTAAAAGGGAAAATTGCATTGATCAAAAGAGGAAGCTTTACGTATGCAGAGAAAGTACAAAATGCAGCTGATAACGGTGCAATCGGTGTAATTATTTTTAACAATACGGGTGGATTGATTTACAGAGGCGGATTCAATCAAGTTCCTGATATTCCAACAATTGGAATTAGTGGAACAGATGGCACTTACTTAGTGGATCTTCTGAAAGAAGAGGCTGTATCTCTTCATATGAAAGTAGATGATACGGAAGTGGGTGTGTATACACACAATGTTATTGCCACAAAAAGTGCTGTTTCCCCAACAGACGAGACAGAAACATTCGTTGTCGGTGCGCACTATGATGGTGTAGACTCAGCAGCTGCAAATGATAATGCATCTGGTACTGCTACCATGTTAGAAGTTGCGCGAATCGTAAGCAACAAAGATTTAAATCAGAACATTAAGTTTATTGCGTTTGGGGCTGAAGAATTGGGTTTGCTTGGCTCCAATGCTTATATAGATTCACTTAATCAGACGGATATCAAAAATATGAGTGGTATGCTTAATATGGATATGGTCGGGGTAGGTGATACATTAAGGATTTATACGGCAAAAGCAAATGCTTCTTCGTGGGTCGCCGATCGAGCAGAAGATATTGCTAAGATGAAAGGGATTCGTTATCAAAGAGGCACATCAAGTCGGAGTGATCATGTTCCATTCGAAGAGCAAGGGATACCGGTTGCGTTTCTACATTACGAGGAAGATCCGTACTATCATACGGATCAAGATACATTGGATAAGATTCAAAAAGAAGATCTATTCAATACAGGTCAGATTGTGACACAAATCGTAAATCAACTCAATTAGTCCGTAATGGTGAAAGTCAGTCTAAATCCTTGGACTGACTTTCACTATTACCGCGAATTCTCATAGGCTTTTATATTTGTAAGTCTCTGTTTTTAAAGATCCCATAGCTAAAACTGGTAAATAAAACGACGATACATAGGGTTAACATTAAAAATAGAGGATCTAGTGATTGATCAACTAATATGGTTTTAGCCTCAAAATATTTGAAAGGAGTAAGGTATTGTAGATTTTCTAATGGCTTACTTAAGTTAATGGCAATTGATAACAAATAAGTGATTAATAATGCGGCTGTAGCAATAGCGCTTGTTTTTTTTACGCTTTTATTTATTGTAGCGATAAAAATACCTAATGAAGCAAATATGAGTTGTACGAAAAACATGCCAGTCATGAGTAACATCAACGAGGTAAGTGATGATGCTTCGCTGTAATAAGCAGAAAGGATGATCATCGATACGACAGAAGTGATTATATTTAGAAGTAGGATACTGGTTACAGTGGCACATAATTTTGCAGATAGGATTTGCGCACGGGACAGGGGTTTTGTAAGTAAAAATTCAGCAGTTTTGTCTGTTTCTTCTTTCGCGATCATGTTAGCTCCCATTAGAATGGCGTGGATAGAGGCTATTAAGATCAAATTAGAAAACACCACACCAAAATAACCGATGGGTGTAGATAAATCAAGGGTGCCGATCCCCATTATAGCTTGAATCGATTGAGGCATGGTGTTCATCAGTTCATTCAGAGATTGTCCTGTTGTGGCTAAACTACCATACTTACTCATCCCAGCGACAATCATGAAAACCATTCCGAGGCTCCAAAAAAAGAGTGATTTCCGTGAAGACTTTAGTTCTTTGAGATACAGATTCAAGGTACGCCCTCCTTTTAATGTGGATGATCATTAATAAATATCTTTTTTTCGATACAGGAAATAACTAAGTACACCCATGACCAAAATGAGACCCACTTCAATCCAAACAAAATCCCATTCATAGGTGCCATGCGCTAATATATAGGCTGTATCATAATAGTGGAATGGTGTAAAGTAACGTATCGTTTCTTCTCCAACCACAGCTCCTAACATACTAAAAACAAAAAAACCAAATACCATGCTGAGCGAAAGCGCAATGACTGATTTAATAGGAGAAAGTAGGGCGGACGCCATCATACCTATAAATAGAAAGAAAAACGCAATCCAAAGCGAACTACTTGTAATCAGTAAAAACGTACTTGTGTCAAATGATTGATCACTAAAGAGCGGTAATGTGAAACGTGCTACGACCATAAAGATTCCATTTGTTATAAGGATTAAGACAAGTGCAGCCATCAGTTTTGCTGTGATAATGGAAGTCCTAGTCACTGGTTTGGTTAGCAAAAAATCAGCTGTTTTGTCACGGCTTTCTTTCGATATAATTTGAAGTCCCAATTGGACGGCTTGTATGGAGGTACACAAGACGATATAAGTAAATACATAGCTGTAAAAGCCAAGCAATGAAGTGATGGTTTCAAGTGAAATACCCAAAGAGACGAGTACTTCTTGCGGATAGCTTTCCAATAGATTTTGAAAAGCTTTTGCATCGCTAGATATGGCAGGGTACATCGACATAAAAAATAGGATTAATCCAGACAGAGAGAGCGTCCAAATGATCGTTGCATTACGACTTACGCGTAATTCGTGTCGAAATAGGTTCATCATGGATTAACGCTCCTTTTCGTAATAATGCATAAATATTTCTTCCAAATCAGGCTCCTCAATCCATAAATTCATTAATTCCAGCTGGGTTAGTTGCTCCAGCAAGGTATTCATATTTCCGCTAAACCAGAATCGAGTCAGATGTTCGCCTCGTTCAACATGGTTGATACCCGATAATTCAAAGAAGCGCTCATTGATTTCGCCACTTGTTTCGATCTCCACTTTCTTATGGCTGTTTGCTTTAAGTTCGCTTATTTTTTCTACTTTTACCAGCTGGCCTTCCTTTATAATGGCTACGCGATCGCATAGCTTTTGTACTTCGCTTAAGATATGAGAAGAGAAGAGGATTGTCGTTCCTTTTTGGTTTTCCAACCGTAAAATCTCAAAGAAGGTTTGTTGCATCAGCGGATCTAAACCACCTGTAGGCTCATCCAAAATGATTAAACGTGGTTCATGCAGAAGTCCTTGTATAATCCCCACTTTCTTTTTATTCCCAAACGATAAGTCATCGATTTTGCGATCTAAATCTAGGTTTAATTGATCTGCTAACGCGACCATGCGACGATGACAATCTTTTTTATAGAAACGAGCCGAGTATTTTAATAAATCTTTCACTTTCATATTGTCATAATAAAAAACCTCTGATGGGAGATAGCCAATCTCTTTCTTAATTTCAGGGGCATATTTAACCGTATCTTTACCAAAAATCGTGGCACTGCCACTTGTCGGATAAATGAGAGATAGTAGGGTGCGAATGGTTGTTGATTTGCCAGCGCCATTTGGACCGATAAATCCAAAGATTTCCCCCTCTTCCACATGAAAGCTTAAATTTTCAATTCCTCTTGTCCGACCATATCGTTTGGTTAATTGCTTTAATTCAATCACATTCATGTCAGACTCCTCCTTTTGCCTTATTTTATCATGCAAACAAGTTGCTGGAGTCAAAAAATAAATCCTGCTAGGAATACCTAGCAGGATTTAGCATCCGTTTTTATTGTTCTTCAGAACGTTTCATTTCCTGACGTCTTAATCTTTCAATTCGTTTCTCATTACTCTTTGTTACCTTTTCCCATAAACCAATCATCGCAGGGATGAAGAGTGGGAGCATGATGAACAGCATGAGTATTAATGCCACAATGACGAGGGTAGCAACCTGCACCAGTGAAGTTACACCAGATGGATACATGGAGGCGAATGTTCCACATAAGATGATCACGGCTGATAAAATCACGCCACCGATCCGTTTCATCGCCTCTCGTATTGCATAGGTTGGCGTATACATCTCATATTCTTTGTAACGCATCATCAAGAAAATGGTGTAATCTGCACCAAGGGCGATAATGAGCGTAAAGGCAAAGAATGGCGCACTCCATGAAAGCCCAGCTAAGTCAAAACCACTCGTATAAATAATCTCTGTAATGGCGAGTGAACCGAAATAAGCAATCAAGAGCGAGAGAATGCTAAATACGGTCAACCAGAACGAGCGGAATAGGAATAACAATACGATACTAATACCCAGTAACATATAAGTGATGGCTTGGTTAAAGTCTGCTGAAGAGACTTGTTGTAAGTCATCATTTTGAGCAGAAACGCCGCCTATACCGATCACGGCATCTTTATAGGGGGTATTTTCAAACTCTTTTTGTACGGCTTGGTTGATCGTACTTGCAATATCCATCGCTTCCGCACTATAAGGATCGACATCTAGTGCCACCGAAATTTGGGCGATTTTGCGATCATCAGACATATAGGTGTCTAGGGATTTTTGGAAATCTTCATTTTGAATCGCTTCAGCAGGAATGAAGAAGGTACTCGCAGCACTTGTGTCTGTCACTTCACCTAAATATTGATTGACACTGCCGAGCCCTTCTGAAACTTGCCCTAATCCTTCTACACTGGTATCGAGACCTGTTTGCAGTTCCCCCAGTTTACCTTGCATCTCTTGTAAGCCATCATTTAGCTGTCGCTGCCCGTCGTTGATCTTTCCAAGTCCAACTTCCAGATTTTGATTGGCATCGATCAGTTGGGATTGGCCATTTGCCCCTTGATTTAGGCCATTTTCTATTTTAGCAAGGTTTTTTCGAACTTCGCGTATACCGTTTAGCATCCCCTGAAGTTGCTCAGGTAGAGCAGAAACATCGTTATAAGCTTTGGAAAGTGCTTCATTTCCCTTTTGAAGGCCTTGGTTTGCTTCCTCAAATTTAGTATTAAGCCCATTTAAACCAATAGGTTGTTGTGGTGAACCATTTAGTATAAGGTCTGTAATGCCGACAATCTTTTGCCCTGTTCCCTGATGTGGAGAAGATGTGTCACTAGCAATTGTACCAGCTAAGGTATTCGTTTGTTTAATTGGATCAACCATGCCAATATAAGCTGTCTGTAGCTGTGTATAACCCTCTAAAGCATCTTTATAACCTTTCTCTGCCTTTTTCAATCCTGCTACAAGGCCTTCAGTTTGAGGGATTGCTGTCTCTAAATTTGACTCCATTCTCGCAAGGCCATTATCAATCTTTCGGATTCCTTCACTACTTTGAATTAATCCACCTTCAACTTGTTTGAGTCCGGTTTCCATTTCATTGACACCGTTTTTTGCTTGTGAAGTGGCATCAATTAATTGTCCCACATCATCCATATCACCGCTACTTGCTTTTTCCAGACCACTTGATGCTTCATCGAGACCGGACGCAATCTCTTCCACACCTTCTTGGGACTGGGTTGTGCCTTCTTTGATCTGTTTATTTTGTTCGAGGGTATAGAAATCCTCAATTTTTTCACCTGTAGGTCGGGTTGGACCATACACGTTGGAGACACCCGGATAGCGACGTAGTTTCTCTGATAGGTTATCAATAAACGCTAATCCTTCGGTGGTATCTAACTTTTTATCGTGTTTAAACACGATCGAGGTAGGCATGGATTCTCCTGGTCCAAAGCTATCGGCAATGATATTAAAGCCTGTGATAGAACGATAATCAGGATCAATCTCTTTTAAGTTGTTGAAAGATAATTTGTCCTGATATAAAAACAGCGTAGGGCTTAAAATCAAGGCGATGATAAGTAAGGTAATAAGTGGTCGTTTGGTTGAAAATGAACCAAAAATGCCCCATAACTTACTCTCTTTATGTTGACTAATTTTCTTCGAGGGCCAGAATAATTTCGTCCCTAGTACCATCATAAAAAACGGAGTAATGGTAAATAGACACACGATCAAGAATATAGCACCTACTGCAATCGATACGGCCGATTGGTAAACGCTAAATTGCGAGAGGATCAACATACTAAACCCAACTACAACGACGAGTCCACTGTAGAAGACCGTTTTGCCGGCCGTTTGATAAGTACGGATGATCGCGTTTGGAACACTAGCTTTATTACCCAATTCTTCTTTAAAGCGTAATAAGAGCAAGATATTATAATCAGTACCTATTCCAAACAGGAGTAGAATGAGGAAGGTTTGGGTTGAGTTACTAAATGGGAACCCAAAATACTCCGCTAAAATGGCCACAATACCCAATGAAACAATGTATGATATTCCAACTGTAAATAGTGAAATGAGTGGTGTAAGAGGTGAACGGAAAATAACAATCAACACAATTAAAATAAAGGCAACTGTAATCCATTCTGTCTTTTTAACACCTTCAAGCGCGGTGTTAGCGAAATCATTATTAATAAAATCTTGACCCGTTAGATAAGTTTCAATATCCGCAATCTGAGCTTCTTTTTGTAGCATCTCATGCATCTCAGATACGGTGTAATCATTTAGTTCAATGGATGCGATGGTCATCACTGTTTTTTTATCTTCTGAAACCAAACGCTCCTTTGTTTCATCACTTTCAAATGGATTCACAATAGATTGTACTTTTACTGTGCTACTTTTCTCAAGTTCTTTGATTTTTTCTTCGATCTTTTTCTGCTCAGCATCAGTAAAAGCTTGATCGTTGTGGTAAACAATAATAGATGAGATCGTTTTTCCATCACTATTATTTTCATCCATCTCAGCAATTAAATCATTTGCAATCTGTGATTTATATTCACCTGGAATCTTAGGCTGAGAATTTTCGCGAACAAGCTGATCGACACTCGGCATCGTAAAGAAAATCGTGATACCAAAGATCAACCATGCAATCATGACCAGCCAACGTGCTTTTAAAATCTTTTTCAACAGTGCTCCCCCTTGTACGAACTTCTCATTAACATTATACTTTCCACATGTTGGACATACATACGCTTGATATGGTATGTGCACATTTTATGATAGCGAGTGGTTCTAAATGAAGCATAAAAAGAAAATAATATATCCTATACAATTATAAAGATATATAAAATATAGGCTATGTACATACAAAATGTGTTATGAAAGATATAAAGGTATTTTGATCCATACGGAGACATGAGCGAAGAGGATGCTGAATATAAAAGGAGGACAGAGATGTGGAAAAAATTTTAATTGCAGATGATGATCGTGAAATTGTTCAATTAGTTGCGGAAAGTTTAGAAGAAGAGGGCTTCGAAATTCGACGTGCTTACAGTGGTCGTGCTGTAGTTGATGCATTAAAAGAAAAAGATCTCGATCTGGTGTTGCTTGATATTATGATGCCTGAAATCGATGGTTTAGAGGTGTGTCGTCAAGTTCGTAATGAGCTAATGATTCCGATCGTTTTTTTGAGTGCCAGAGATCGAGAGCTAGATCGTATCATTGGCCTAGAGGTGGGTGGTGACGATTATATTACGAAGCCTTTCCATATTCAAGAGCTAGTCGCTCGCGTAAAAGCGCATTTACGTCGAGAAAAGCGTCGAAACCACCAAGCAAATGCCAATGGGCCATTGCAATTTCAACACTTATCGATCGATAAAGATACGTATGAGGTATGGTTAGAACAGGAGAAAGTGGACTTATCGACCAAAGAATTTCAGATTCTCGTTTATCTAGCAGAAAACCGCAATCAGGTATTAAGTCGTGAACAAATTTATGATGCTGTGTGGGGGCGCGGAGAATTTGGTGACTTAAATACGGTTACAGTTCACATTAAGAATTTGAGGCGTAAAATCGATCCGTTTAATGATTTAATCAAAACCGTGTGGGGAACAGGATATAAGTTTGTAGGTGACCATAAGTGAATATGAGCCTACGTTGGAAAATTATCATTTTGCAAGTGATTAACATCAGTTTCTTTGTCGCCAGTTTGATTGTATATATCCATTTTTTTGTAGCAGATCAAATGCATCGCGATGTAGAGACCCTACGCAATCGAACACAAACGTATCAGGCTCAGATCATTTCAAAATTAGAATCATTATATCCAAATCAAACGAGTATGTTTGACTTTCTGGAACAAGAAGCGAACCGTACACAATCGAAAATTCGGTTGCAAGACGAATCCGGAAATATCGTATTTGAAGTGGATAAAACACTCGATGTCCCTGTACAAGTGTGGGCGAATGAAGGCAAGGATTTTGTCAAGTTATCTGATCAAAAATATTACTTGATTTATTTTCAAACGCCTATTAATAGAGGCGAGGTATTGGATTTATTTGATAATCTATTTAATTTTGCAATTGTGGTGATGATTTTTACTGTGGTGATGATGGCCTTGTTTATTCAAAAAGTGATCATTAAGCCTATAACAGATTTAAGTAAAGCTTTGGAAAAGGTTAACCATCAAAATGAATTGGTTGAGTTAGATTATGTGACGAATGATGAAGTAGGCGATTTATATCGCACGTACATCGATATGTCAAAGAGATTGCAAGAGTCACATAAACAGCAGAGTGAAATGATTGCTTCCATATCTCACGACTTTAAAACGCCCCTCACTTCGATTATGGGTTTTTTAGAAAGGCTTGATAAAAGCCACTTATCGGAACAAAAAAGAAAAGAGTATATTCAAATTATTTATCGAAAGGCAGAGGATATTGAGCGGCTGACGAGGGAATTTTCCTTATATTATCAGGATGAACTGGCAATAGAATCTAAAACAGAGGCCGAAGTACATACTTTTTTTACATCGATTTGTCATGAATATCGCGCTGAATTGGACTCGTTTCAAGGGAACCTGGTCTATCGGAATCAGGTATCCCCTCAGGCCATGATTCGTATGGATGAGAAGCGAATCCGACGCGTTTTTGCTAATGTGATCAGCAATGCTGTCTTTCATGTTGTCCCTCCTTTCACCATTTATCTTTCTTGTTCAGAGGAACAAGATGCCATTTTGTTTCGGGTAGAGGATGATGGGCCTGGCTTACCCACTCCGGAATTAGCATCCATATTCCAACCCCTTTATCGGGTTGAAAAATCACGATCTCGTCAAATTGGTGGAAGTGGTTTAGGGTTATCCATTTGTAAGCGCATTATCGAAAATCATGGGGGTCACATTGAAGCTTACCATAGCAAACATGGTGGATTGGGGATCCAGTTTACCCTTCCCAGATGTGATTAGCCGTGCCACCCGCAATTCTTTCGCCATAGCTTAATGGTGAGGACGTGAGGGAGGAGTGAGCTTATGCCAATATTAAAGAAGAAAGCGAATCGCAAGAAAAAAGCGATAAAACGTAGGCGTCTAAAGCCCAAAAAAGCAAGAGGTGGCTGCGGTTGCGGGGGTTGTCCAGGATGTCGTAAATAAAGCAAGCAAGTGCACGAAATGATCGGCACTTGCTTGCTTTCAAAGAGATGGCCTTATGAGGTGGGTTCAGCCCTCCTCACCTCTCGCCCTAAAGACGCCGCCAAGGCTGAAGTGTGTTTATTAATCAGCGACTCGAACTAATTGCTTGCCGATATTTTCGCCGCTGAAAAGCCCTAAGAAAGCTGTTGGCATATTTTCAAATCCTTCTACAATCGTCTCTTTATACTTGATCTTTCCTTCAGCTACCCATTGTGCCATCTGTGGAAGGGCTTCGTGGAAGCGAGACATATAATTGGAGACAATAAAACCTTGCATTAAAGCGCTATTGATCAGAAGTAGCGGTTGCATACGCGGTCCGATATCTACTTTTTCCAAATTGTATAAGGAAATCTGACCACAAAGTGGAATACGAGCACCTTGATTGATTAAAAGTAAGACGGCATCAGAAATTGAACCACCTACGTTATCAAAATAAACATCTACACCATTTGGACAAGCATTTCGTAGGTCTGCTTTGATATCTGAAGTGGTTTTATAGTTAATGACTTCGTCAAAATGCAATTCTTCTTTTAAATAGTTTATTTTCTCTTCTGAACCAGCGATACCGATGACGCGAGCTCCTTTGATTTTAGCGATTTGTCCCACAATCATACCGACAGCACCAGCGGCACCTGATACAACTACCGTTTCACCTGCTTGCGGATTTGCAATATCTAAGAGACCGAAATAAGCGGTTAATCCAGGCATGCCTAATACACCGAGTGCGGTGGAAATGGGTGCGATATCAGAATTAATTTTTTGTAAATCTTTTCCGTATACAACACCATGGGTTTGCCATCCGTACATGCCCATCACGATTTCGCCGGTTTGAAATTGTGATGATTTGGATTCGATTACTTCACCTACAACACCGCCTGCTATCGGTTCATTCAGTGAATAAGGTGGAACATATGACTTGTAATCATTCATTCTTCCGCGCATATAAGGGTCAACGGATATGTAAAGACTTCGTACTAATACTTCCCCTTCTTTTAAATCAGGAATGGGGACTTCGACTAGTTTGAAATTTTCAGAAGTGGGGGTTCCAGTGGGCCGAGAAGCGAGTAAAAACTGTTTATTCATACGTGTACGCAAATGCATAACCTCCTAAATTATTCATATATGAAATAATAGTGTAAAAAATGATGGGATTACGTATATGAACTATATCATACATGAATTGGAAAATTCAATAAAGGGTTGAGTAAGGCCAAATATCGCACGCATATTGATCGCTACAGAGTAGGATTAGCATCTGAAGAAAGATCGGGAGCAACCATAATCGGTTGAATAACTTTCTTTACATTATAAACATTGTAATTTCTAATGAATTTGCGTTTATTTTTCTTTTTTTATTTCTTTTCCCCAAAATAGATAACCTTCCATGCATGCAATATGATAATATGAATACGTAAGGGTTCTTTGAGATATGAACATAAATACCGCGCTCTTCCTCATTCGGAATCCTATTTCCTTGATCACAGAAAAAAGGCCAGCATACATATATTTGAACCTCGCTTTTCTTTCATTTTTAGGGAAGGTTTTGCCCCGCACTACAATCTTTTGGATTTTATTCACTTTCAGGAAGTGTTGTAGAGCGTTCCAATTCAATTACGGGGATAGCTTATATTTATTTAGACAATTTTGATATATCATGTGAAAAAGCAGGACAACCAGATTGCTTGTCGAAAAAGAATAGCAAGAGCTGTAAATTAGGAAACGTGTATAGGAGGAACCCCCCTTGAGTCAGATCCGAATATTAATCGCGGATGATAACCGTGAATTTGCTGATATGCTGAAAGAACACTTTTCAAGTTATGAAGATCTAAGCGTGATTGGTGTTGCCCATCATGGTGGCGATGTAATTGAAAAATTAAAAACAGAAGTACCTGATGTATTAATTTTAGATATTATTATGCCTCATTTAGATGGACTGGGTGTCTTGGAAAAAATGCAGAGCTTGGATATAAAACCCATACCTAAAACGATTATGTTAACGGCGTTCGGACAAGAAAATATTACCCAACGCGCAGTCGAACTAGGTGCATCTTACTATATTTTAAAGCCGTTTGATATGGATGTGCTCACTACACGTATTCGACAAATGTTCATCGGACATAAAGCAACTGCTACACCAGAAGTGAAAACACAGATTGTTAGCCCGAAAACAAGTAATCATCTAGATGCGAATATCACGAATATTATCCATGAAATCGGTGTACCAGCACACATCAAAGGGTACCTATACCTACGTGAAGCGATTGGCTTGGTTTATAATGAGTTAGATTTACTCGGAGCCATTACCAAAACTTTGTATCCGCGTATTGCGCAAAAATATAACACGACACCAAGCAGAGTAGAGCGAGCGATTCGCCATGCAATCGAGGTAGCTTGGAGTCGCGGGAATATGGACTCCATTCGAAAATTATTTGGCTACACCATCAATGTATCTAAAGCAAAACCAACCAATAGTGAGTTTATTGCCATGGTTGCCGATAAACTGCGGATTGAACACCAAGTAGGCGTATAAGGTGGATATCGCCTCTTACCAGGTGACCATCCGGATAGATGGCCACCTGGTTACGTTTGACTAAGGGGTTTATATTCTATTTATTCGTAAAATAAAGATTAATATAGTATAATCGAAATAGTAGTCGCATGCATCTTTCACTCTAGACGAATGAGGTGGTTAAAGATGGGGCTTGAAATGCATATGAGTACCATTATGATACTGCTATTTGTTCAGCTTCTAGTGCTACCAATTTGGGGAGTGAAAATCTACTATTCGTTAAAAGGTATGTTCGAATTTTTTGCTAATTTCTTTTGAATGGAGCTTAAACGGTTCAAATTGACAAAAGCGCGATCTGGTCATGGAGATCGCGCTTTATTTGTGACGATAGCCAGCATGGAGCTGTCATTAAGTATATAACGATATAACCTTGTATCCGCCAAAAATAAACGTGGCAACCTTCCGTTAATAAGGTTGCCACGTCACTTGTTGTGCTGTTTTAAAACGGTGTAATACTGCTGCCCAGTTGACGATATGCCACCAATTATTGATATACTCATTTCGCTTTTGTCTATATCGTAAATAATAGGCATGCTCCCATACATCGAGCGCAAGCAGGGGGATGGTATCTTGCTGTGATAAATTTTGATGTTTCTCTGCCTGTAAGATCTCTAAACGATGGCTACGTGGACTCCACACTAAGATCGCCCAACCGCCACCTTCTACGGCAGAAGCAGCCATAGAGAACTGATGCTTAAACTGCTCAAAATTGCCAAAGCTATTTTCAATTTGTTTTATGAGTATAGCAGGAGGTTCGCCTCCTCCATTGGGAGACATGATCTCCCAAAATAAGGTGTGGAGGTAATGACCAGCTCCGTTAAAGGCGAGCTCACGCTCCCAGTGTTTGATCAAATCGAAATCACCTGAAAGACGTGCTTCCTGTAGTTTCACTTCAGCTTTGTTTAAGCCATTTACATAGTTTTGATGTAAGATATTGTGGTGAATGCGCATGGTTTCTTCATCAATGTAAGGTTCAAGTGCATCATATGGATAAGGGAGAGGTGGAAGTTGATGCTTACCTATCGGTATATGAGGCTCCTCTGCATACGAATGGTGGGAAATTTTTTTTCCAACTGGGGTTGTGTATGTGGATTGACTCCATTGAAATAGCAATTGTAGAGAGCGATATAGGTTTTGTAATGCTTGTGCATCGGTTGGGGGAGGAAGCTTCCCTTTTTGAATTTGGCCTTCTAACTCATTAACTTGTTTGAGTAGTCGACGACAAGCGACATGCAGTGCGGGCAACTGAATATGTGTTAAACATTGTGATAACCAATGTTTCCATCTGTGCGTAGTCTCTAAATAAACTGGATATAGATTCATCTCAATTCCCTTCTTTGTGAGGTGTGTCGTTTACATTTAACTTATGTTTGATCTTTGAAATGGGTTCGACCTCCACTTCTATATGTGGGGCAGTAGCGTATTGATCTCATTTTCTGATACTTCAGCCTGGATTTAAATGAGTTTATTTGAAAGTAAAGTATGTATTAATATGGTTTAAGAATAAAAAAACAACTTAATTGGAAAATAAATACACTAGATTTTCTAATTGTAATCTGCCATAATAGACTAATAAATAAACGAAACAGAAAGGGTGTTGTGAATTGCCAGACTTTTTAATTAGTGTCGGAGATTTTTTGATTGGGTCGATTGATTTTTTGAATAATATCTTCTGGACTTATATCTTGATTGGATTGTTAATTGGATTAGGTATATATTTCACAATAAGAACAAAATTCGTACAAATCATTAAAATCAAAGAAATGTTTTTGGTGCTATTTGATAAAGCGACCATTTCTGCTGATGGTCGTAAACAAATTTCTTCCATGCAAGCCTTCTTGATTGGTGCTGCTACTCGTATCGGAACAGGTAATATTGCTGGTGTGGCAACAGCGATTGCTGCTGGTGGACCAGGGGCTGTATTTTGGATGTGGGTTGTGGCGTTACTAGGGGGCGCAACAGCTTTTGTAGAAAGTACATTGGCACAAATCTATAAAGTAAAAGATAAAGTAGGCTTTAAGGGTGGACCAGGTTATTATATGACCAAACAGCTAGGCTCAAAATTGCTAGCCACAATATTTGCTGCTTCAATTATCATTAGTTTTGGTCTTATTTTTAACTCCGTGCAAAGTAATACCATTGCAGAGGCATTTGGTGGTTCATTTGATACCAATAAATATCTAGTTGGGGCTGTGCTTGCTATCTTAACGGGTATTATCATTTTTGGAGGAATTACCCGGATTGCACGTTTTTCGGAAATTATCGTTCCGATTATGTCTGTGTTCTATATTATCTTGGCAACTTATGTACTTATAGTGAACTTTTCGGCGATTCCTGATGTGTTTTTACTCATCATTAAAAGCGCGTTTGGTTTGCAAGAAGTGGTTGGTGGCGGAATGGGTGCTGCTGTCATGATGGGGGTAAAGCGTGGGCTATTCTCCAACGAAGCGGGTATGGGAAGTGCGCCTAACGCTGCTGCTACTGCAACAGTATCCCATCCAGTTAAACAAGGCTTCATTCAATCACTTGGTGTGTTTTTTGATACACTTATCGTATGTAGTGCAACTGCATTTATCATTTTATTGTCAGGACAAGCTCCGTCTGAAGAGTTAACTGGAGTTGTTCTAACGCAAGCGGCTTTAGGAGATCATTTTGGTAGTTGGGCAGGTTATTTCTTATCCATTGCGATCTTTACCTTTGCTTTTAGCTCTATCATTGGTAGTTACTACTATGGAGAAGCAAATATCGAATTTATTAATAAAAACAAGGTTACTTTAACCATTTACCGCATCGCAGCAATGGGGATGGTATTCTTTGGATCGGTAGTCAGCTTGGCAACCGTATGGAGCTTAGCCGATTTAGCGATGGCCATTATGGCGACTGTCAACTTAATTGCGATTGCACTGATTGGTAAGTTTGCTTTTGCGGCGCTAAAAGATTATTTGGCACAACGTAAAGAAGGAAAAGATCCTGTTTTCTATGCAGATAGTATTGACGGATTAAAGGGTGTAGAAGCTTGGGAAAATCGCCCTGATGTAAAAACAAAAAAAGCATAATGAATAGATAAGCAAACCTCTCTTCTAGAAAGAGGGGTTTACTTTTTTGGGTTTGAAAAATGACCTGATCGATTAAAGCTTACTTGGTACCCGATTAAGCCAGCTATTAAATCATGTGTATTTTGCGGTGCTTGGTACTGATAAATGGTTTGCCAAGGATGATGGTTTGCGGATAAATAGAGTTCATGTGCAGGAGCACCATCATGTTGGCCAACGATTTGCCAGTCCCCGTTTTTCCATATCGTGGCATCATATTGCCAATTTAGTGAAGGGGCTAGCTTCGTGTGTGGGTTCCTCGCAGAATGTGTGTAGCTCCATTTGATAGCTTGACCCCCTACAGCTGATTTTGAAGCGAATTTGATTCCTTTTTTAGAGGCGTAACCACGATATCGTAGCTTCCCATTGCGGTGGTAAGCGACTGTCTCACCTATATACACACGGTCACGGATCTGTTTGGTGGGAAAATCAGCTGTTACATCAACACGCGTCCGATAAGATGCGGCAACGGACGAAAAAGTGCGATGATCCCCTTTATAATAGGAACGGAAGAGAAATACCTTCTCAGGCGGAATAAAAGTAGTATAACGCAAGGTGTATGTCGTATTTGAATGAGATGTTGAAATGGGATCTTGTGAAATCGTTTTGGACAGTCGATATTCATGATAGCGGAGTTGCTTCGATATTTGTGGTGTTAGCCTCACTTGATGGAGTTGAAGTTGATGAAAGATTTTTTTCTGTTCTGCGGGAGTCCGTTTACGTAAGCCCCTTATTTCATAGGTATAAGGGTTGTTTGACTTTTTGTGTCGATCAATATAATGATGAGAGGTCGTCTCTCCGATTTTTTTACCATCCCGATATATTTCTACTCGTCCATCTGCATCTGGAATATAGTCAAAATATAGTGTAACTTGTGTTGGATCAACCACTATTTCTAATTGGCTTTGCCTAAAGTGTTGCTCTATTTCTTCTGGATTTAGGATATCTATATCCGCTGGGGGGAGGTAGGGAACGTTAAAGATTAAGACGAGTATGGCGGTTACGAGCATGATCATAGATGTACACCTCTGTCGAGATTAGGATATCGTATCACTTAGTTTATCCCGATTCGACTTACAGATGTATCGTATCTAACAGGAGAATCGATTAAAGAAACCACTAGGAGAATGAGACTCGTAGTGGTTTTTATTTTTCCTCTTTTTTTCGCAGTAGTTTGGGTTGTATTTTATTTCTTTTTTTGTCATGACGAAAAATAAAGCCACCGATGATTGCGATTCCCAATAGAAATAAAATGAGGCCAATGCTAAAGCGGAAGACTAAAAAAGTACCTAAACTTGCAGAATCAAATAAAACATCACGCATCAAGGTCCAACCATATATGGCGATAACGCCAGGAATACACATGATAAAGATGGCTAGGATGCGTTGGTATATCATCTTCATCAGCTGAAAACCGCCTTTCTTTCCTATAATAGTACAGGAATAGCGCCTAGGATGCTAGTCATTGCTGATTTCAATTATGAAGGATATTTGAAATTACTGCTAGCTACTCAGATTATGTTAAGATAAGAGCCAGATAAAGGAGTGAATTTCAATGCAAAAGTTTCTGATTATAGGTGGCGGAAAAGGGGGAAGGGCCATTTTAGCGACGCTATCCAGTGTGGAGTTCGTAAGTGTAATCGGCATTGTAGATGTTCGTGATGATGCCCCTGCCGTGATTGAAGCGAAGGCATTGGGAATTCAGACGGGGCATGATATGGAGCCTTTTCTTAAATATAGACCAGATGTCATTTTAGAAGTTACAGGTGACCCGGCTATATATCCCGCACTTTTACAGCGAAATTTAGTCGGTACG
The DNA here is from genome assembly GCF_014773435.2 of Polycladospora coralii. Lineage (GTDB taxonomy): Bacteria > Bacillota > Bacilli > Thermoactinomycetales > Thermoactinomycetaceae > Polycladospora > Polycladospora coralii. The sequence continues at coordinate 194,616 of NZ_JACXAG020000004.1, forward strand.
ATGATTATTTCTGGTGATGTGGCTAAGCTGATGGTACGTTTAATTCACGAAAAAGAAAGATGGTTTCGTGCTTGGTTTGGTAGGCAACAAGAGCTTGAAGCCATCCTAAATTCTACACATGATGGGATGATTGCTGTTAATAAACAAGGCAATATTACCTTGTTTAATCGAGCCGCTGAAAAAATTGTTGGATTAAAAGGGGATGAAGTAGTAGGCAAACCAGTAGTGAACACCATTTCTAATACACGCCTTCATTATATATTAGAAAAGGGTTTACCAGAGTTAAATCGGATGCAAACCCTTTCTTCAGGAACTGAAATTATGAGCAATCGTGTACCTGTCAGAAATGAAAAAGGAGAAGTGGTTGGTGCTGTTGCTGTATTTCGTGATGTGAGTGAATTGAAAGATTTAAATAAGCAGGTTACGGATCTAGAAAGTGTAAAAATGATGCTACAAGCCATTATTAATTCTTCTGATGATGCGATATCAGTAGTGGATGAAAATGGGTTAGGAATGCTTATTAATCCCGCTTATACCAGGCTTACGGGTTTAGAACCGATTGATGTAATTGGTAAACCGGCAGAAACGGACATATCTGAAGGAGAAAGTATGCATATGCGTGTATTACAATCTCAAAAACCGGTTAGAGGAGTTCGACTCAAAGTAGGTCCATATCGAAAAGAAGTTGTTGTCAATGTTGCGCCTATTATGAATGGGGATCAGTTAAAAGGAAGTGTGGGTATTTTACATGATGTGACGGAATTGACACAGTTGAATCGTGATCTAGAGCGAGCGCGTCGGATCATCCGTACATTAGAGGCGAAGTATACATTTGATGATATTATGGGAAGTAGTGAAGCGATGTATGTGGCACAGGAACAAGCGAGACAAGCTGCCAAAACAAGAGCAACGGTTCTATTAAGGGGAGAATCTGGAACGGGTAAAGAATTGTTTGCACATAGCATACACCATGCGAGTGATCGTAAGTATAATCAATTTGTTCGTGTGAATTGTGCAGCACTATCGGAAACGCTGTTAGAGAGTGAATTGTTTGGGTATGAGGAAGGTGCGTTTACTGGTGCCAAAAAAGGAGGGAAGACTGGATTATTTGAAGAAGCGAGCGGCGGCACGCTATTTTTGGATGAAATTGGCGAGTTGGCGCCTAGTACACAAGCGAAGTTGTTACGTGTTCTACAGGAAAAAGAAGTGATTCGGGTTGGGGGAACCAAAGCGATTCCAGTTGATGTCAGGGTAATTGCTGCGACGCATGTTCAATTAGAACATGCGATTCAAACGAAACGCTTTCGTGAAGATTTATACTATCGCTTAAATGTTCTCCCGATTCAAATTCCGCCATTACGTATGCATAAAGAGGATTTGTCTGAACTTGCGTTACACCTGATAAAAAAAATTAATCAGGAGTATGGTAGATACGTAGAAGTGATCGATGAAAAAGCACTTGAACAGTTGCGGCAGTATGATTGGCCGGGTAATGTACGAGAATTAGAAAATGTATTGGGACGTGCTATGATCAATATGGGCTTTCATGATAAAGTGATTATGTCCACACATCTGCCCGTTTTACATGCTGTATCTTCAAAGCAAGATGAACAAGATATTGTTGCTGAGGGGAGTGAAGTGATATCTTTAAAAGAAGCACTACATAAGTATGAGAAAAGTTATGTGCAAAAGATCTTTGAGCAGTGTGGTCATAATAAGACAGAAACGGCTAAACGACTAGGAGTCTCTATCCGTAGTCTATATTACAAATTAGAGAAGTATGAACTACTGTAGTCTAGCGACTTGCAATTTATTGCAGGTTTTAGCAAAATAATGCTTGCAATAAATTGCAAGAGCAAAAACTTGCGCGCTTGTTTTCCGATAAACACAGGTGGTTGATGTTGGCATGCAATTTGCTTATATTGTATGGTGACTGACGACTTCGTGTAAAATATTTCTAAACAGTAGTGCTGATTAGCCAAAATGAGGAAGTGTATTTTGAGCAGAAATGCCTACCCACCGGAACGTAGCTAGGTCAAACTCTGAAGGAAGAAGCAGACAACTTGTCTGACCGAAAGGGAGTTCTGGTGGAGCGGGTTGGCCAAAGTGCAAGCAGAGCCAAATACACACGCTTCGGAAGATCTTATTCTTAGTAAATAGGTGACGCGCTATCAGAAGTTGAGTCAGTAAATGAGGTGTAATCATTGATAAAAACATTTGATGAAGTATTAGAGAAAGCTGGTTCAAAATCCCCGATTACAGTTGCAGTAGCTGCAGCGGCAGATCGTGAAGTATTGGAGGCGGTTTCACTTGCTTTACAAAAGGGAATTGCCAAGTTCTTGTTAATTGGTGATGAGCGTGAAATTGGTCAACTAGGAGAAGAACTTAACCTTCCACAAACGGGTGTTTCAGTTATTCATGCTGAAAACATTCCAGATGCCTGCTCTCGTGCAGTTGCAGCGGTCAATAAGCGAGAAGCGGATGTCGTCATGAAAGGTATGGTTCAAACCGCTGATTTTTTACGCGCGATCTTAAATAAAGAGAACGGGTTGCGTATTGGAAAACAAGTGTTAAGCCACGTTGCCGTTTTTGAAGTTCCTGGATATGATCGACTGATTCATGTGACAGATGCTGCCTTAAATGTGGCACCTTCATTGCCTGAAAAAGCCCAGATCTGTCAAAACGTCATTCGTTTCTGCCATTCACTTGAAAATGTGGAGCCCCGCATTGGTGTGTTGGGTGCGGTTGAAGTCGTAAATCCGAATATGCCACCAACACTAGATGCGGCTGCACTTACCCAAATGAATCGACGTGGGCAGATTAAAGGAGCTATTGTTGACGGACCATTTGCGCTCGATAATGCGATTTCAGTAGAAGCGGCTAAACATAAAGGGATTGAGAGCCCAGTAGCAGGTCAGTCAGATGTTTTGTTTGTCCCTGATATTGAAGCTGGAAATATCTTATATAAATCACTCGTTTATTTTGCTAACAGTAAAATAGGCGCTTTAGTTCTTGGGGCCAAAAGCCCAATTGTGCTTACTTCACGTTCTGATTCCAGTGAAGCAAAACTATATTCAATTGCGCTAGCTGTTTTACAAGCTGATAACCAAAAGCGTCCTTAATTAAGGGGGAGTTATAATGATTATTTTTGACTACATGGAAAAGTATGATTACGAACAATTGGTCATGTGCCAAGATAAAAACTCAGGTTTAAAAGCGATTATTGCCATTCATGATACTACTCTAGGTCCAGCTTTAGGTGGTACACGGATGTGGACGTATAAATCAGAAGAAGAGGCGATTGAAGATGCGCTTCGATTAGCAAAAGGAATGACTTATAAAAATGCCGCATCTGGATTAAATCTAGGTGGTGGAAAAACGGTAATCATCGGCGATCCACAAAAAGATAAAAACGAAGAGATGTTCCGTGCTTTTGGTCGTTTTATTCAAGGGCTAAATGGACGTTATATTACAGCAGAAGATGTGGGGACTACGGTTGAAGATATGGATCTTATCCACCAAGAAACTAAATATGTAACAGGTGTTTCACCTGAGTTTGGTTCCAGTGGGAATCCGTCACCTGTAACTGCATTTGGTGTATACCGCGGTATGAAAGCAGCAGCTATGATGGCTTTCGGTGAGGATTCACTTAAAGGCAAAACGATTGCGGTACAAGGTGTGGGGAATGTTGCTTATAGCTTATGTAAACATCTTCATGAAGAGGGTGCTAAGCTCATTGTGACGGATATTAATGAAGAGAATATGAAACGAGCAGTAGATGAATTTGGTGCAGAAACCGTGCATCCGGATAAAATTTATGATGTGGCATGTGATATTTTTGCCCCGTGTGCCTTAGGAGCAGTTATCAATGATGACACGATTAATCGACTCAGTTGTAAAGTCGTGGCAGGAGCTGCGAACAACCAATTAAAAGAATCTCGTCATGGCGATTTATTAGCAGAAAAAGGAATCTATTATGCACCTGATTATGTGATTAACGCGGGTGGTGTAATTAATGTAGCGGATGAGTTAATCGGATATAATCGTGATCGCGCGCTCAAGAAAGTGGAAGGGATTTACGATAATATTATGAAAGTATTTGCGATAGCTGAACGTGATGGCATTGCGAGTTACCAAGCAGCGAACCGTTTAGCTGAAGAGCGAATTGAAACGATGCGTCGCTCACGTAGTATGTTTTTACAAAGTGAGCGCAACTTATTAAATATCCGCTCGTAATCGAAAGTTTGTGAAAAAGAAATGGAGTGTTTAAACGTGCATGAACCGATTCGGGTTCTGACGATAAACCCAGGGTCGACATCTACAAAAATCGGTGTCTTTGATGATGAAAAAATGATTCTGGAAGAAACATTACGTCATGATCCACATGAACTAGCTCAATTTGTTGATCTATATGAACAATACCCATTCCGAAAACAGGTCATACTAGATACACTCGATCGTGAAGGAATAAACTTAACACGTCTTAACGTGGTCGTTGCAAGAGGTGGTTTGTTGAAGCCGATTCCCGGTGGGACTTATCAGGTCAATCCGGAAATGGTTGCTGATTTAAAAGAAGGGAAATATGGCTTACATGCTTCTAATCTCGGTGCCATTATTGCACAAGAAATTGCTGATCAATTACACATTCATGCTTATATTGTCGATCCAGTGGTTGTTGATGAATTACAGCCACTAGCACGTGTTTCCGGTGTGCCTGATATTGAACGAAGAAGCATATTCCATGCTTTGAATCAGAAAGCAGTCGCACGCCGTGTGGCGCACCAAAATGAGAAAAAATATGAAGAGATGAATCTCATTGTTGCGCATATGGGTGGCGGGATTACAGTGGGAGCACACCATCTAGGCCGAGTGATAGATGTAAATAATGGACTACACGGTGAAGGCCCATTCTCACCTGAACGAGCAGGAACCATTCCAGTGGGTGATTTGGTTGCACTCAGTTTTTCTGGAAAATATTTTGCAAGTGAAATCATGCGCATGATCGTAGGTCGTGGTGGTTTGATGGGCTACCTGGGAACTTCAGATGCGCGTGTGGTTGAACAAGAGATCGAAAACGGGAACGAAAAAGCGAAATTAGTATATGAAGCCATGGCTTATCAAGTAGCTAAAGAAATCGGTTCTTGCGCCACCGTTTTGTATGGTCAAGTAGATGCTATTATTTTAACCGGTGGATTAGCATACGGATCATTGTTTACCCAAATGATTAAAGAGCGTATCCAATGGATTGGCCCTGTTCATATTGTAGCAGGTGAGAATGAACTACAAGCTTTAGCTGAAGGTGGATTACGGGTATCACGTGGTGAAGAAGAAGCATTAACCTATCCACCTGTTCACTCTACCCATTACCAACATGCATAGCTGACATACGTGTTCGGCTTTCACAGCATGTATATGAGAGCCGAATGCGTTTTATCATAACGGATCAGAGGAGAGGATTAGGTTGACAGAGAACTATGATTTAGTAGTCCTTGGAGCAGGACCAGGGGGTTACGTAGCGGCTGTACGTGCGTCGCAACTAGGATTAAAAGTTGCAGTAGTGGAGAAAGAAAAACTAGGAGGTGTATGTCTACATAAAGGTTGTATCCCTAGTAAAACCTTACTGCGCAGTGCTGAACTGTATCAAAATATGAAAAGTAGTACTGAATTTGGTATTGAAACAAACGATGTTGAACTTAAGATGCCACTCGTGCAAAAGCGAAAAAATAAAATTGTAAGTCAACTGGAAAAAGGCGTACAGGGGCTTCTGAAAAAAAATAAGGTAGATGTCTATCATGGTACGGGTAGAATTTTAGGGCCTTCTATATTTTCTCCACAACCCGGTACGATTGCGGTAGAAAAAGCAGATGGTAGTGAACCGGATATGTTGATTCCAAAATTTGTTCTGATTGCAACGGGATCACGTCCACGCACCTTACCTGGCCTTACTATTGATGGAACGCATATCCTTCATTCAGATCATGCACTACAGATGGAAGAGCTCCCAAATGAAATGGTGATCGTAGGTGGGGGTGTGATTGGAATCGAGTGGGCCTCGATGTTGAGTGACTTTGGTGTTTCCGTAACCGTTATCGAGTATGCAGAACGAATTCTTCCGTTCGAAGATGCTGATGTTAGTAAAGAGATGACACGTATCTTAAAGAAACGAAAAGTAAAAGTGCTGACATCGAGTAAAGTATTAGCCGATCGTATAAAGACATCAGAGAAAGGTGTAACACTCTCTGTAGAAAAAAATGGAGAGACGGTCGAGCTATCTACCGATCGGGTACTCGTTTCGGTAGGGCGCGATGCGAATATTGACGATATTGGTTTAAATAATACATCCATTAAGGTGGAAAACGGTGTCATCCAAACAAATGGTTATATGCAGACGGAAGAAGAGCACATTTATGCTATTGGTGATGTAGTGGGTGGTTATCAACTGGCTCATGTTGCTTCCCATGAGGGTATTTTAGCTGTTGAGCATATGGCAGAAAAGGAAGTACAACCGATTGAAGCGAAACATATTCCCCGTTGCACTTATAGTCGTCCAGAAATAGGGAGTATTGGCTTAACAGAAGAAGAAGCTAAGAAAGAAGGATACACGATCAAAGTTGGAAAGACAGCTTTCCGTGCTGCTGGTAAATCGTTGGTTTTTGGTGAGCCTGATGGGTTTATTAAAATCATATCTGATGAAAAAACTGATGATATTTTAGGGGTACATATCATTGGGGCCCACGCTACGGATCTCATATCGGAAGCGGGTCTTGCAACGGTATTAGATGCAACGGCTTGGGAAGTTGCGAATGTGATTCATCCACATCCAACGCTTTCCGAAGTATATGGTGAGGCAGCTACAGCAGTAGATGGAAAAGCCATTCATGGCTAACAAGAGGAGGAATAGTAGATGAGTGAAAAAAGACATGGACAACTCGGTCTGTCTGATGAACAAGCGTTATCGATGTATCGCTACATGTTGTTGGCACGTAAAATCGATGAACGGATGTGGCTGTTAAATCGTGCGGGGAAAATTCCGTTTGTCATTTCATGTCAAGGCCAAGAAGCGATCCAGGTGGGAAGCACATTTGCACTTGATCGAGAAAAAGATTGGCTTTGTCCCTATTATCGTGATTTAGGAATGGTTTTAGTATTTGGACAAAATGCAAAAGATCAGATGCTATCCGCATTTGCGAAGGCAGAAGAACCGAATAGCGGTGGCAGACAAATGCCAGGTCACTATGGGGATCATCGCTATCGCATTTTAACGGGTTCATCTCCTGTAACGACCCAAGTTTTACATGCTGTAGGCATCGCTTATGCTGGCAAACTGGAACAGAAAGATCACGTCGTTTTAACCTCATGTGGAGAAGGTTCAAGTAATCAAGGAGATTTTCATGAAGCATGTAACTTTGCTGGTGTGCACAACTTACCTGTTATATTTTTAGTTGAAAATAACCAATATGCCATTTCGGTACCCATTTCTAAGCAAGTTGCAGGTGGAGATATTTATAAACGTGCTGATGGCTACGGTTTCCCTGGTATTAAAGTAGATGGCAACGACCCATTAGCCGTATATGAGGCGATGAAAACGGCTGTAGAACGAGCACGTAATGGAGAAGGACCTACATTGATTGAAGCGGTTTCCTATCGATTAGTACCCCATTCTAGTGATGACGACGATCGTAGTTATCGTACGCGTGATGAGGTAGATGAAGCGAAAAAGAAAGATTCACTTGTAAGTTACCGGGAGTATTTAATCGCGCAAGGTTTATTGACGGATGACGTGGAGGAACGCATGAATAAAGAAGTAGCACAAGAAGTGGATGAGGCTACTGAGTATGCGGAACAAGCACCTTATCCTGAAACGAGCGAAACGTATACACATGTATATGCAGAATAAAGAGGAGGGGAAAATATGCCTGTCATTTCATATATCGATGCGGTAACGCTCGCTTTAAAAGAAGAAATGAAGCGTGATGAACGCGTATTTGTACTAGGAGAAGATGTTGGAGTTCGTGGAGGTGTGTTCCGTACGACAGCGGGACTACACGAAGAATTTGGAGAAGATCGCGTCTTAGATACTCCTTTAACGGAATCGGCTATTGCGGGTGTTGCGATCGGGGCAGCTGCTTACGGCATGAGACCTGTAGCTGAAATGCAATTTGCAGATTTTATCATGCCTGCTTTTAATCAAATTGTTAGTGAAGCGGCGAAAATCCGTTATCGTTCGAATGGAACATTTTCGGCACCGCTCGTGATTCGTGCTCCATATGGTGGGGGTGTTCATGGCGCCCTCTATCACTCTCAAAGTGTAGAAAAATTATTCACTGGTGTACCGGGCCTTAAAATTGTTATGCCATCAACCCCATATGATGTCAAAGGGTTACTAAAAGCGGCCATTCGTGATGAGGATCCTGTTTTGTTTTTTGAGCATAAACGTTGCTATCGCTTAATTAAAGGAGAAGTTCCAGTAGAAGATTACACACTTCCGATCGGAAAGGCAGATGTAAAGCGTGAAGGGACTGATGTTACCGTCATCTCATACGGATTAACTTTACATTTTGCCTTGCAAGCTGCTGAAGAGTTAGATAAAGAAGGAATCAGCGTGCATGTACTAGATCTTAGAACGCTGGTTCCGCTCGACAAAGAAGCGATTTTAGAAGCAACAGCTAAAACAGGCAAAGTCCTTGTCATTCATGAAGATAATCAAACAGGTGGATTTGGTGGGGAAGTTGCTTCGGTGATTGCTGAGGAAGCATTCTTTGAACTGGATGCACCGATCAAACGTTTATGTGGGCCAGATGTACCGGCTATGCCTTACAGTCCACCACTTGAAAAAGAGTTTATGCTTAACAAAGAGAAAGTAACAACAGCTATTCGAGAATTAGCAGCATTTTAATGAAGTTTTAGAGGAGGTAAATGACATGGCAACTGATATTAAGATGCCACAGCTGGGTGAGAGCGTTACAGAGGGGACGATTGCTAAATGGCTTAAGCAACCGGGAGACCCCATTGCAAAATATGAACCCATCTGTGAAGTAGCAACAGACAAAGTAAATGCAGAAGTTCCTTCAACGATTGATGGGACGATGACCGAGATTATTGCGGGTGAAGGGGAAACGATTGAGGTAGGTCAATTGATTTGCCGAATTGCACAAGCAGGAGAAGAAACCGCGCCTGTAAAAGAAGCTACATCTGAAGAAGCACCATCAGCTGTGCAAGAAGATGAGAAAAAAGATGAACCAACTATGAAAAATCGCTATTCGCCAGCTGTACTACGCTTATCACAGGAAAATGACATTGACTTGACTCAGGTGGATGGTACAGGTGCAGGTGGTCGAATTACGCGTAAAGATATCTTAGCTGTGATTGAAAAAGGTGGAACACCTACAAAAACTGAGGCTTCAACTCCTGCACCACCTTCACTAAAAGCAGAAGAAACGATTCCAAAGCCGGTCGCTCGTACGATTGAATCTGAAAACGGTGATGAGCACATAGCAGTTGCTGGCGTACGTCGTACCATTGCTGAACGGATGGTACAAAGTAAGCATGAAGCGCCACATGCGTGGATGATGGTCGAGGCAGATGTGACGGGTTTAGTAGAACTTCGAAATCAGCATAAATCTTCCTTTAAGCAAAAAGAAGGTGTCAATTTAACTTTCTTGCCGTTCTTTATCAAAGCTGTTGTCGATTCGATCAAAGAATTTCCACATTTGAACTCAGTGTGGGCGGGGGATCAAATTATTCTCAAAAAGCGGATTAACATTTCTATTGCCGTAGCTACTGAAGATGCACTTTTTGTTCCAGTGATTCATGATGCAGATGAAAAGAGTATTCTAGGTCTAGCAAAATCCGTACATCAGCTGGCTGAAAAAACCAGACAAGGCAAGTTAGAAATAAAAGATATGCAGGGTGGAACATTTACAGTGAATAACACGGGCTCATTTGGCTCTGTTGCTTCTGCCCCTATTATTAATCAACCCCAAGCTGCGATTCTCTCTTTTGAATCGATCGTGAAGAAACCGGTCGTGAAAGATAATATGATTGCTGTAAGAGATATGATGAATCTATGTATGTCACTTGATCATCGCATTTTAGACGGATTGATGGCAGGGCGCTTCTTACAGCGGGTAAAAGAAAGATTAGAAGCTTATCAAAGGGATTCATCTTTTTAAAGAGAGGAACCCGTTTTAGTCAAAGCTGAAACATCGGGGAATCAGGTGGCGACTCTACTCCACCTGAACCCATCTCAAAAGATAAAAAAAGCGTGTGAACTTGGATTCACATGCTTTTTAGATTGGAGTGAGTCGACATGTTTGATGTGCAGAAACTGGGGCTTACAGATTATCGCAAAGCATGGGAATTGCAAAAAGAACTGATTCACAAGGTTGATCAAGGTGATATACCTGATCAATTCGTGTTGCTTGAACACCCTCACACACTTACTTGTGGGCGAGGAAGTCATCAGGAAAATCTGCTATTATCAGTGGATGAATATCAAGCAAATGGGATTGAAGTCATTGATATTGACCGCGGTGGAGATGTTACCTATCATGGGCCCGGTCAACTCGTCGGATATCCGATTTTTAAGCTATATGACGCCAAAAAAGGGGCCCATGGCTATCTAAGAGATTTAGAAGAAGTCATTATAGAAACGATTGCAAAATGGGGAATAAAAGGAGCGCGTCGTACCCCTTACACAGGTGTATGGGTTGGCGATCGAAAAATCGCAGCCATAGGCGTAAAGTTTAATCATGGTCGATATCATCAAGGATATATTACCAGTCATGGTTGTGCTTTAAATGTGAATACAGATTTATCCTATTTTAATATGATCGTACCTTGTGGAATTAAAGAATACGGTGTCACATCCATGCAGGAGATTTTAGGTGAAGCCGTAGAGATGGAAGATGTAATCAATGAACTGACTCGGCAAGCATTCACAAAATTTGCGTAGTGAGTCACCAGATCGATGAGATCGTGCATATATATTAAGTAATATTCAAATGAAAAAAGGCATCTCCTATGGCAAGATAGGAAATGCCCCGAATGAAAATATGCTTAGCAAAAACAAGTACCAGCTGCAAAACCTAGAATGAAGATCGCGATAATCACCAGAAACATTAATAAGCACTGACGCCAACTGTTACCAGAACCGCCACAACCCACCATATTCTGTTCCCCCTTAAATTGGATTTAAGAACCGTAAGCGGTACCACCTGCAAATTTTAGGATAAAGATGGCAAGGATGACTATGAAGTATAGTAAACATGATGACCAGCTGTTATTTCCACAGCTGCTCAATCCAAGTCCTCCTTTGCTCTTGAATCACTACTCTATATAACTTATGAATCTTTGCGCATTCTGGTAGAGCGAATATCATATGAACAAGCATACAAAAAACCGTAAGGAAGTAAATCTTCCCTACGGTTTTTTTGTAAAATAAGATTAAGCAGAAATCCCGATAATGGCATCGTAAAGTGCTAAAACGGCAACAATACCTACACTTAGTGTTAAAGCACCACCAAGAATAAATCCTGCTGTATTCCCAGTCCGCTTATTGTAAAGCGTTCCCATTACGCTTAAAATGGATATCGTAACTAATACAAAAACCATTAAGTATTCCATTTTTCTTCCACCTGCTTTCTCTCAAGCATCTAACTTTGTCTTCTTTAGTATAAATCAAAAAACAAATACGATCCGTTACAATCCGTGAAGATTATAGTAAAAATTGAGCACCGGCAGCTAGTGTAGAAATGACTAGCGTAAAAATAACAAGATATACGATCGCTTTCACCCAACGTGGACTCAAATCTAACTCACCTCAAGTTTGTATTTTAACGAATTCTACTCCCGATGTCTATGTTCTTTTAAACGATTTTTTGAATAATGCAGTCATAAGTGAGGAATTTTTGTTATATTAACAATGAAAGCGTTTGATTTAAAGGAAGAGGTGCAAAACATCATGTCGAATCCATCTTGGCAAAAACGGAAACAACATTGGCTGCAAAAAACAGAAGAGTTTGTACAAAAAACACCCGAACGTAAAGAACGATTTCAGACATTATCTGGTATTGAAGTGGACCGGCTGTATACCCCTACAGAAGTAACAGAAGAAATATCTACTAAAATTGGCTTGCCCGGAGAGTATCCGTACACACGCGGTATACGTCCTACGATGTATCGAAATCGGTTTTGGACCATGCGTCAATATGCTGGGTTTGGTTCTGCTACAGAGACGAATAAACGATTTCGCTATTTACTCGAACAAGGTCAGACTGGATTATCTGTAGCTTTTGATTTACCTACTCAGATTGGATACGATTCTGACGATGCCATGTCAGCTGGCGAAGTGGGTAAAGTGGGGGTAGCCATTGATACATTAGAAGATATGGAAAATTTATTACGAGGGATTCCTCTCGATCAAGTGAGTACCTCGATGACGATAAATGCACCTGCATCGATTTTGCTTGCGATGTATATTGCGGTAGCAGAGAAACAAGGAGTAGAAAAAGAGGCGATTCGTGGCACCATTCAAAATGATATTTTGAAAGAATATATTGCCCGCGGCACATATATCTTTCCGCCGACGCCTTCGATGCGTTTAATCACCGACATTTTTGCATATTGTCAGCAACATGTTCCCAATTTTAATACGATTAGCATTAGTGGCTATCATATTCGTGAGGCGGGCTCAACTGCGGTCCAGGAAGTTGCATTTACTTTAGCAAATGGTATCGCATATGTTCAAGCAGCTATGGATAAAGGTTTGGATGTTGATCAGTTTGCCCCCCGGCTATCTTTCTTTTTTAATGCTCATAATCACTTCTTTGAAGAAATCGCAAAATTTAGAGCAGCTCGTCGTATCTGGGCAAAGGTGATGAAAGAGAGATTTCGGGCTAAAAAGGAACGATCTCATCAACTTCGTTTTCATACGCAAACGGGCGGATCAACTTTAACTGCACAACAACCGGATAACAACATTGTAAGGGTCACATTACAAGCGATGGCGGCTGTTTTAGGTGGTACACAAAGTTTGCATACGAATGCGCGTGATGAAGCATTAGCACTACCTACTGAAGAGTCGGCGCGTATCGCTTTACGTACGCAACAAATCATTGCGCATGAAAGTGGGGTGACAGATACGGTTGACCCATTAGGAGGATCCTACTATGTGGAAAGTTTGACCGATCAAATCGAGGCAGAAGCATTAGCTTACATTCAAAAAATAGATGAATTAGGTGGTGCTGTAGGAGCAGTAGAGCAGGGCTATATGCAACGAGAAATTCAGCGAACAGCATTGGAAACACAGCGTAAAATTGAAAGTGAAGAAGAGATTGTGGTGGGTCTTAATAAATTTCGTTTAGCGCATGAGAAAGAGCCTGATTTAATGAAAATCGATAGCGCATTAGCAGAACGTCAAATCAAACAACTTCATGCAATCAGACAGAGGCGTAATCAGCAAGATGTGAATCAGAAATTAAGTGCTTTGAAACAAGCAGCACAAGGTTCCGAAAACCTCATGCCTTTTATTTTGGAAGCTGTAAAAAGCTATGCAACTGTAGGAGAGATTAGTCATAGTTTGCGGGATATATTTGGTGAATACCGTATTATTTAATAGAGGAGCGTTTACATGTTACCTATTCGTGTACTAGTTGCAAAGCCTGGTCTTGACGGACATGATCGTGGAGCATTAATTATTGCGCAAGCATTACGTGATGAAGGAATGGAAGTAATCTATACAGGGCTTAGACAATCGCCTGCTCAAATCGTAGCCACTGCTATTCAAGAAGATGTTGAAGTGATTGGTCTGTCTTGCTTATCGGGTGCTCACAATGATTTATTTCCAGAAGTGATGCGTTTATTAAAAGCGCAAGGTGTAAATGATATGATCGTAGTAGGTGGAGGTGTGATCCCTCAATCGGATATTCCTTTTCTAAAAGAGCATGGAATCGCTGCTATATTTACTCCCGGTACAACAACGAAAGAAACAGCCGATTTTATTCGTGTAGCAGTGAAAAAACTTAGAGAGGAGCCCATAAATGAGTCAGATTCAAAAAATTAGTCATATTGGAATTGCAGTAAAAAATCTTAATGATGCCATTAATTGGTATACAAATGTGCTGGGTCTGCCGTTAGAAGGGATAGAAGAAGTTGAAAGTGAGCGGGTTCGGGCCGCTTTTCTCAAAATAGGAGAAAGCCGTATTGAGTTATTGGAACCGATGACCGAAGAGAGTGTCATTGCTCATTTTATAAATAAGCAAGGTGAAGGGATACACCATATTGCATTTGAAGTAATGGATTTAAAAATGAGATTAAGCGACTTGGAACAGAAAGGGGTTAGGTTGATCCATACTGAACCTAAACAAGGAGCCCATCACATGGATATTGCCTTCTTGCATCCAAAATCAACTGGCGGCGTCTTACTCGAATTGTGTCAACCACAAGCAGATGGGAAGGAGTAGATCAATGTGAATATGTATGCAAAGCTGAATCAATATTATGATAAAAAAAGTAAAATTGAAGATGGAGGTGGTTCTGACAAAATCAAAGCGCAGCACCATAAAGGAAAATTAACAGCGCGCGAACGTATTGATCTCTTGCTCGATTCGGGCTCATTTGTAGAACTTAATGCGTTTGTAGAGCATCGCGCTACCCATTTTGGAATGGATGAAGTAGAGGCCCCTGGTGAAGGTGTTATCACCGGCTATGGAAAGGTTCATGGTCGTCTTGTTTATGTGTTTGCTCAAGATTTTACCGTTTTTGGTGGTGCACTAGGTGAAATGCATGCACTAAAAATTGCACGCATAATGGATTTGGCTGCGAAGAATGGAGCACCTATGATTGGGCTAAACGATTCAGGAGGAGCACGTATCCAAGAAGGTGTCGCTTCACTAGATGGTTATGGTCATGTTTTTTACCGTAATAGTATTTATTCAGGTGTTATTCCCCAAATTTCGGTCATCATGGGGCCATGTGCAGGTGGAGCAGTATATTCTCCGGCGATCACTGATTTTGTCTTCATGGTAGAAAAAACAAGTCAAATGTTTATTACAGGTCCGAAAGTGATCGAAACGGTAACCAAAGAAAAAATATCTGCTGAGGACTTAGGTGGTGCTCACGTTCATGCTTCAAAAAGTGGGAATGCCCATTTTATTGCAGAGAGTGAACCGCTCATATTGGAAGAAGTGCGACGCCTTCTTCAGTTTCTACCCCAAAATCATACGGAAAAACCACCTGTTGTATTTTCTGCTCAGTCAAGTGATTGGATGGAAGAGTTGGCAGAAGTTGTCCCTGAAGAAGCAACGAAAGTATATGATGTACGTCAACTTCTCCATCTCATTGTTGATGAGGGGGATTTTATGGAGGTACATCCTCACTTTGCACGAAACATTGTGGTTGGATTTGGACGTGTTGAAGGGCACGCTGTCGGGTTTGTTGCCAATCAACCTAAAATGATGGCAGGTAGCCTAGATATCGATTCCTCAGATAAGTTAAGTCGCTTTATTCGTTTTTGTGACTGCTTTAATATTCCGATCGTCACCTTTGTAGATGTAACGGGCTTTTTTCCAGGTGTAAATCAAGAACATGGTGGTATTATTCGTCATGGCGCCAAAATTTTATATGCCTATTCAGAAGCAACCGTGCCCAAAATCACAGTTATTACAAGAAAAGCATTTGGAGGGGCTTATGTCGCACTAAATAGTAAATCGATTGGAGCCGATTTAGTGTATGCATGGCCTAGTGCAGAAGTGGCAGTAATGGGTGCAGAAGGTGCTGCGAATATTATTTTTAACCGTGAAATTCAAAATAGTGAAGATCCAGAAGAAATGCGAAAGAAAAAAATTGAAAACTATAAAGATAAATTTTCTAATCCGTATGTAGCGGCATCTTACGGTATGGTTGATGATATCATTGACCCACGTGAGACGAGACAAAAGTTAGCGGCCGGATTGGAAATGCTTCGCAATAAACAAGAAGTTCGTCCAGCTAAAAAGCATGGCAACATCCCTTTATAAAATGGAGGTTACAGAGATGACTCAGCATGTACAAGCGGCACTCATTCGATCTCTAACAGGAGAGGGTGCGCATGTGGATAGCAGAGATGCTTTATTAGCCCTCTCACCTGAGCTTGCAGGCAGACCTATCGAGGGGAATGCGTTCACGATTTTTCAAATCACAGATCATATGATATACTGGCAAGAATATTGGGCGAAGTGGATGGAAGGCGAGGCCCCTCCCTTACCAAAAAGGGCTATTGATAGCTTTTCAACCCAAGTTGCACCTTCTGATCAAACAGAGTGGGACAACCTAGTTGACACCTTTCATCAGGGGGTAAAACGAGCAATCGCCTATGCAAATTCAAAGTCCTTATTTGAGCCGATTCCACAAAAACCTAAATATACATATTATGAGTTTTTACAATGGACTGCCACGCATAATAGCTACCATTTGGGGCAAATCGTTGTACTACGACGAATGTTAGACGCCTGGCCTTCGCCTAGCGGTGGAGAAACCTGGTAGGTGAATACTTATGGGGGAATGAAAATGGTAAATGAAAAACGTATTTTAGAAGAGTTTATCGAACTCGTTAAAACGGATAGTGAAACGAAAGAAGAGCGTATCATTGCAGACTTGTTAACGCATAAATTGCGTGCGCTTGGGTTTGATGTAATCGAAGATGACTCGGCTGAAATTACAGGGCATGGTGCGGGTAATCTAATTGCGACTTTACCTGGCACATTGCTGGAAGCGCCTACAATATATTTCACTTGTCACATGGACACCGTTACACCTGGTAAGGGGATTAAACCATCCATTCAAGATGGGTACATCGTGTCTGATGGTACGACGATATTAGGTAGTGATGATAAAGCTGGTTTAGCTGCACTTTTTGAAGCAATTAAGATTATTAAAGAAGAAAATATTGCGCACGGCACGCTTCAACTGGTGATTACAGCGGGTGAGGAGTCTGGTTTAATGGGAGCACGTCAATTAAAACGAGAATTGATTGAAGCTTCTTTTGGCTTTGCCCTTGACTCAAATGGACCAGTTGGAGAAATTATTACATCAGCTCCGTCCCAAGTGAAATTACTTGCTACCATACATGGCAAAGCTGCTCATGCGGGGGTAAACCCCGAAGATGGGATTAGTGCTATCCAGGTTGCGAGCCGTGCCATCTCTAAAATGCCGTTAGGGCGTATCGATGAAGAGACAACGGCTAACATCGGTCGTTTTGAAGGTGGAACTGCTACCAATGTCGTGACAGAACGTGTGGAGATTTTAGCAGAAGCACGTAGTCGTAATCCGGAGAAGTTAAATAAGCAAGTAGATGCGATGAAAAAGGCTTTCCAAGATGCAGCTCAAGCATATGGTGCACGCATTGATGTGGAAACGAACGTTTTATATCCAGGATATCATTTTAACGAAGAAGACCAGGTCGTACAAATTGCGATAGAAGCGGTTAAGAAAACAGGAAGAACACCACAGATTGGTTCAAGTGGTGGTGGTAGTGATGCAAATGTGATTGCGGGTCTCGGGATTCCAACTGTTAACATGGGCATCGGGTATGAATTTATTCACACAACGAAAGAACGTATGCCACTGGCTGAATTATATAAAGCGGCTGAATTAACCGTATCTTTGATTCGTGAATCTGCTCATATCAAAGGATAATGAAGAGAAAGGCTCTGCCATTATTTATCGTAGAGCCTTATTCGATTCTGTGATCGAAGTGTTTCCTTTTGTGTAAACGCTCTTACATCGCAATTTCGGTTTGCAATTGCTTTTAGAAATGCGCGAATCTGCCAAGCTTTTCCGTGTAGATAAAAGGAATTGGATTCGAAGTGCTTTTTGATCAGATCATCTCCTGTTCTCTTGCTATCATGTTCCTATTCATCCATCACTTTACTTATGTTTACACATATTGCATATTGATATACCTAAAATACGGCGAGGAGACGATACATATGAACAAATTTGAAGAAAAAACCATTACCACTGAATCCATCTATTCTGGAAAAGTGGTACACCTCCAAATAGATGAAGTGTTGCTACCCAACGGAAAAAAGTCGAAGCGTGAAATTGTAAAGCATCCAGGTGCCGTAGGAGTTGTAGCGATTACAGAGGAACAAAAAATTTTACTCGTACGTCAATTTCGTAAGGCCTTGGAAAAAACCATTTTAGAGATACCTGCGGGTAAGTTAGAGCCAGGAGAAGATCCCGCAACTTGTGCGATCCGTGAACTAGAAGAAGAGACCGGCTATTGTGCAATGCATGTTAGACCGATCGCATCATTCTACACTTCTCCTGGTTTTGCCGATGAATTGCTATACGTATATCAAGCAGAACAACTTACGCTTGGACAGCAACACACAGACGATGATGAGTTTGTGGAAGTGGTCTCTCTTACTCTGGATGAGTGTTTTGCTTCTATCCAAAAGGGTGAAATATGTGATGCTAAAACAGTTTTAGCGATTTATCATTGGCAGTTACTAAAGTAGCATCGTAACACGACGATTCATATCGTGTTACTCATTTTTTTGTTAAGAATACTTCTAATCTCTCATCTCTATTCATAGATTAGATGGTGAGATGAGAGAGGAGACTGGAACATGCTTAAGAAAAAAAGTTGGAGCAGTGATATTCAAAGCCATATCGAACAGCAAAAATCATTATATATATTTATCACTGTTTTATTTATGGTTGGTGTTGCGTTTGGCGCGATTATCGTAAACACACTTGATCCCACTCAGAAAGAAGGGTTACTTAAATATTTAGGACATTTTTTTCAGGGTATAAATTCTGATTTCATAGCAGATCCCTTAGTAGCCTTTCAACATTCAATTGGCGATCATTTAAAAACCATTGGGTTGCTCTGGATTTTAGGTATTTCAGTAATCGGTATCCCTATATTACTCTTATTTGTATTCTTAAAAGGTCTGATGATTGGATTTACGGTAGGGTTTCTCGTAAGCGAATTATCTTGGAAAGGGTTATGGTTTGCTTTTGTGGCTGTAGTCCCACAAAATTTGCTTGTGATTCCAGTGTTGATTATTGTAGTGGTATCGGGAATACAGTTTTCAACTACATTAGTCAGAAATCGATTACTTAACCATCGTGGGGTCATCTATCCGCAGTTTGTGACCTTTTCTATTCTCGTTTCATGTATGGCTGTTATTTTGTTGATGGCTTCCCTGTTTGAGGCTTATATATCACCAGAATTAATGAAACATGCAATTCCAACCATTAAATTATAATGATTATTAGATTAAAAATAATCTTGCTATGTTTGACTTCTTTTACACATCTCCCATATAATGATGAAAGAAAGACAGGGGGGTATTTGTGTGGAAAAACGGGTGAACCAAATCAAACAGCAGCTTTCTGCCCAGAATTATAAATTAACCCCTCAACGGGAAGCGACCGTCCGTGTGTTATTAGAGAATGAAGAAGATCATCTCAGTGCGGAAGATGTTTACTTATTGGTGAAAGAAAAGGCTCCGGAAATTGGTTTAGCGACCGTTTATCGCACATTAGAATTGTTAAGCGATTTACAGATTATCCATAAATTGAACTTTGGAGATGGTGTAACGCGATATGAGTTCCGAGCGGAAGGTGCAGAACATCATCATCATCACCTTTACTGTTTAAATTGTGGATCGGTAGATGAAATTATGGAAGATTTATTAGGACCTATTGAAAAACAAGTCGAATCGGAGTATAATTTTCAGATCGTCGATCATCGCCTCACCTTTCATGGTATATGTAAACGTTGCAGAGGTAAAGTGGAAGATCCCAAAAAGTTATATAGCATCAAACTATCATAACGGTTTCATTCCCTTTTATTCAATTTTAGATGATCGAATAAAAAGAACTCCCCTGCCTTAACGCATGCGGGTTCTTTTGCTTTTTTCTTCAATAACTGATAGGTTCATGCACTTTGGTTCAAAATAGAGAAAACGAGCATGAAAATATCCTATTTTGAAGAAGGTGAACCTAACATGATTATTGGTGTTCCCAAAGAAGTGAAAAATAATGAGAACCGAATTGCGATTTCTCCTGCAGGAGTCGATGCCTTTATTCAACAAGGACATGCGGTTTTTATTGAGAGTCAAGCAGGGGAAGGTAGCGGATTTACAGATTCAGATTTCATTGCGCATGGTGCACAAATCTGTGAAAATGCGATCGAAGTATGGAATCAGGCTGATTTGATATTAAAAGTGAAAGAACCACAACCAGAAGAGTTTAGCTATTTTCGGCCAGGGTTAATTTTATTTACATACCTGCATCTTGCGCCCGAACCAGAACTAACAAAAGCGTTGATGGATCGAGAAGTAACTGCAATCGCTTATGAAACGATTCAAACCGAGGACGGTGCTTTGCCACTTCTTATCCCCATGAGTGAAGTAGCTGGGAGGATGGCCGTGCAAATTGGTGCCCAGTTCTTAGAAAAGTCAAAAGGTGGAAGAGGTGTACTGCTCGGAGGTGTTCCAGGTGTTTTCCCTGCTGATGTCGTGATCATTGGAGGAGGCGTGGTTGGAGCGAATGCAGCTAAAATTGCATTAGGAATGGGCGCTAATGTAACAATTCTTGATATTAATCCGAGAAGACTCCAACAGTTAGACGATCTTTATCAGGGGCGTTTACGCACCTTAATTTCAAACCACTATAACATTGCAAATGCTACACAAAAAGCAGATCTATTAATTGGTGCAGTCTTAATTCCCGGACGTCGCGCCCCTAACTTAGTTACTGAAGACATGGTTAAAAATATGCAACCAGGAGCAGTGGTGGTAGATGTTGCGATTGATCAAGGTGGTTCAATCGCAACAATCGATCGAGTGACAACGCATGCAGATCCGATTTATGTCAAGCATGAGGTTGTACACTATGCTGTTGCCAATATGCCGGGAGCTGTCCCCCGTACTTCTACCTATGCATTAACAAATGTAACCGTTCCGTATGCTTTGCAGATTGCATCTAAAGGCTTAATGAAAGCCTTACAAGCAAATCAAGCGCTGGCTAAAGGGGTTAATGTTGTGAATGGACATGTAACTTATGAGGCAGTAGCTGAAAGCTTAAAGCTTCCATATGTTCCTTTAAATGTTGCTGTACAAGCGAATATCTTATAATGGATAGAGAGGTATGTTGCGAGCTTTCATAAGCATAATTGATCGCTGACTCCCATATGGTATATCAACTCAACATATGGAAAAGGACGGTCTTAAGATGATCATTTCTGCTCGTCATGTGAAGGCTTGGCTTCAGTTTATAACGTTGTTTATTGTTTTTACGTTACTGCTCTATCAAATCATGTCAGTGATCGCACCATTTTTTAAGCCAGATTTTTTATATGAAGAACCCATCGGTGGCGCACGTAAAGTATTTGCTCAACATGCCGAGTCAATCACTCCTAAACAACCGTATGATGCAATCAAGGAAAGATTACAATGGTTTTACTGGTTGGGGGAATAAAACCGGCGCTCGATGGTAGAAATGAGGGGATTTGTTCATGCGATTTTCACGTATTGCCTTTATTGTTTTAGATAGTGTAGGAATTGGAGAATTACCTGATGCCGCACAATATAACGATGAAGGTGCACATACTTTAGGTAACATTGCCACTCATCGTAAGGGATTGCAGTTACCTCAACTTGCTAAAATGGGCTTAGGGAATATTGAATCGGTGGCAGGTGTGGAACCGACCGACTCTCCAACTGCTTACTTTACAAAAATGAGTGAAAAATCAAAGGGAAAGGATACGACTACAGGCCATTGGGAGTTTATGGGCATTTATACAGACACCCCTTTTAAAACATATCCTGATGGTTTCCCTGAAGCATTAATCACATTATTGGAGCAAAAAACAGGTAGAAAAGTAATTGGTAATATTCCAGCATCTGGTACTGAAATTATTGCGCAATTAGGGGAAGAACACATGAAAACTGGCGCATTGATTGTATACACATCTGCTGATAGTGTGTTGCAAATTGCGGCGCATGAAGAAGTTGTTCCCTTAGAAGAGCTTTATCGATGCTGTGAGATTGCACGTGAATTAACACTGGACGAGCAATACTCTGTCATTCGTGTTATTGCTAGGCCATTTATAGGTGAGCCAGGCCATTTCGTGCGTACAGCAAATCGCCACGATTACTCCGTGCAACCCCCTGAACCAACAGTGTTAAATGCGTTAAAAGATGCAGGTCGAGATATGATTGCAATTGGAAAAATTGCTGATATCTATGCGGATGAAGGTGTAACAAAATCGATCCGTACGCAATCAAATATGGATGGGGTCGATCAATTGATTCATGTCTTACAAACGGATTTTGATGGTTTAGCTTTTGTTAATTTAGTAGATTTTGATGCTAAATTTGGACATCGTCGTGATCCCGATGGTTATGCTGAAGCATTGGAAGAATTTGATCAGCGAATGCCTGAAATTCTAGATGTATTAAGAGAAGATGATTTACTTATTATCTCTGCTGATCATGGCAATGACCCTACACATCATGGGACTGATCACACACGTGAATATACACCCCTTCTAGTCTATGGCAAAAATTTGTCCAAGCCTGGAACTTCACTTGGTATACGTGAATCTTTTGCCGACATCGGAGCTACGATAGCCGAAAATTTTGCTGTACAAGCACCTGCGATTGGAAAAAGTTTTCTAAATCAGTTGAAATAGTCGATATGAGAGAGGAAAATGAATAAACATGAGCTTTACAAAACAAGAAATTCAAGAGGCTGCCCATTCGATTAACCAACAAATTGATGTGAAACCCACAATCGGACTTATTCTCGGTTCTGGGTTAGGTGTGTTGAGTGAGGAGATTGAGCATGCGCAGACAATTGCATACCAAGATATTCCTCACTTTCCAGCTTCTACTGTAGAAGGTCATGCTGGTGAATTAATTATCGGACATTTGGAAGGGCGTCCGGTCGTGGTAATGGCAGGGCGGTTTCATCTATATGAAGGACATGATGCAGCAAAGGTCACTTTTCCCATTCGGGTGATGAAAGCACTGGGGGTCGAAACACTGCTGGTAACCAATGCAGCAGGAGGAATCAATGAAGATTTTCAAGCTGGAGACTTAATGTTAATACGTGACCACATTAATTTCATGTTCCGCCATCCCCTAATCGGACCAAATGATGAAGATTTAGGCGTGCGCTTTCCGGATATGTCAGACGCATACGATCCTGAGTTGGGAAAAATAGCTAAAAAAATAGCTTCAAACCAAGGGTTTCATTTACAAGAAGGCACCTATTCGGCTGTTCTCGGGCCGTCATATGAAACACCGGCTGAGATTCGTATGCTACGGAAGCTGGGTGGAGATGCAGTAGGGATGTCTACTGCTCCCGAGGTGATTGCGGCTCGTCATGCTGGTATTCGCTGTTTGGGTATCTCTTGTATAAGCAATATGGCAGCGGGGATATTACCACAACCGCTCAGTCATGAGGAAGTAATGGATACAGCAAACCAAGTAAAGTCAAAGTTTATTGGTTTAGTAAAGGGAATTGTAAAAGCGGTTTAATCATAGATCCCTAAGAAAAATCCATTTTAAAATAATAAAAACATTTATGGTGCTAGTTAATCTTGAGTGTGTACAACATTCTGGTTTACGGCTAACATCACGCGTTAAAAATGAATTAGAGGAGACCAACGAGATGAATCGATTAGTACAAATTGAAGAGGCCAAACATAAAATTAAAAGCTTATGCGCTGTGGAACCTGAAGTTGGATTAATTCTAGGCTCTGGATTAGGTGAGCTTGGCGATGAAATTGAAGAGGCAACTGTAATTCCTTATCATGAAATACCTCATTTTCCAGAGTCAACAGTTGCAGGACATGCAGGACAACTAGTCATTGGAAAATTGGCGGGTAAAAACGTCATTGCGATGCAAGGACGTTTCCATTTTTATGAAGGATACAGTCAACAAGATGTTGTATTCCCTGTTTATGTTATGCGCGCATTAGGCATTCAAGTATTAGTCGTAACGAATGCGGCTGGTGGAATGAATGCTAACTTTAAACCAGGAGACCTAATGGTGATAACGGATCATCTTAATATGACCGGTTCTAACCCGCTGATCGGAAGCAATTTTGAAGAGCTTGGACCGCGTTTTCCAGACATGTCAGCTGCTTACACGCCAGCGTTAAGGGAAATTGCTTTCCAAGTGGCGAAGGAGCAAGGCGTTACCATTCAGCAAGGCGTTTATGCTGGAATTAGTGGTCCCACATATATGACGCCAGCTGAACTCATTATGTTACGTACATTAGGTGGAGATGCTGTAGGGATGTCAACTGTACCTGAGGTTATCGCAGCTAGTCATGGTGGCTTGAAAGTGCTCGGTATATCCTGTATTACCGATATGGCAATCGGAGAGGAACTAGAACCACTAAGCCATGAACAAGTAGTAGCGGTAGCAAATCGGACGAAACCGATCTTTAAGAATTTAGTAAAAGGGATTGTAAAAGAGGTAACGACTTCATGAACACAGTAGAGATCATTCGCAAGAAACGAGATGGTCATGTATTAACGACAGCAGAAATTGATTACATGATATCTGGCTATAGCACAGGAGAAATTCCTGACTATCAAATGTCTGCATGGGCTATGGCTGTTTTTAATCAAGGAATGACAGCAAAAGAGACCGCTGATCTAACAATGGCTATGATTGCTTCTGGCGAACAAGTAGATTTATCACAAATTCAGGGTATAAAAGTAGATAAACATAGCACAGGGGGGGTAGGGGATACAACTACACTCGTACTTGCCCCCTTAGTCGCTACCGCTGGCATACCCGTAGCGAAGCTATCAGGGCGCGGATTAGGGCATACGGGAGGAACGATAGACAAATTAGAATCCATTACAGGGTTTTCGACCGAAATGGAAATCGCGCGTTTCTCTGAACTGGTGAATGAGAACCAAATTGCGGTAATGGGACAAACCGCTAACTTAACCCCTGCGGATAAGAAGCTATATGCCTTAAGGGACGTGACAGCAACGGTAGACTCTATTCCCCTTATTGCAAGCTCGATTATGAGCAAAAAAATTGCAGCGGGTACTGATGCCATTTGTTTAGATGTAAAAACAGGTGATGGGGCCTTTATGAAAGAAGAAGCTGATGCGATTCGATTAGCGGAAGCCATGGTGGAAATAGGAAAACATGTGGGTAGAACGACCATCGCTGTCGTCAGTGATATGAGTCAACCACTAGGAAAAGCCATTGGAAATGCGATTGAAATAGAAGAGGCAATTGACACGCTAGCAGGTAAGGGACCAGAAGATTTAACTGAGCTCAGTCTAGTTTTAGGCGCCCATATGCTTACTTTGTCGCAGAAGTATACCGATGTAGCGAAGGCACGTGAAGCGCTCGAAATCGCTATCCAAAATGGAAGCGCATTAGAAAAGTTAAAGCAATTTGTTGCGGGGCAGAATGGAGATCAGGATCAAATTGAGCATCCTGAGCAGCTACCACAACCGCAGCAAAAAATAGAGGTCAAGATAGAGAAATCTGGATATGTAACAGGGATATTCGCTGAAGAAGTGGGTGTATGTGCCATGTTACTTGGAGCAGGACGTCGTACAAAAGAAGATGAAATTGATCATGCGGTTGGCATTCGTCTTCATAAAAAAGTAGGTGATGAAGTAAAGGCTGGAGATGTTATCGCCACAATGTATGTAAACGATACGCAATATGTCTCTGAAGTCCAAGAAAGATTACTGCAAGCCTATACGATCGCTGATGTACACGTAACACCTGCCAAATTGATTAGATGCATCGTAACAACAGATGGTGTGATGCAATATTAAAAATACCTTCTCAGGAGCTCCCAAACAGCCCTGAGAAGGTATTTTTATATAATCGCGTTAAGATTCATCTATAGGGATGAAACCGAGCGCATCATAGGTGTAAAAACGTTCGTACATGGTTATTTCTAGGTCGCCAAACGGAATAGGATTAGGATACAGTAGAATAATAATTCATATGACTTACCGCAATAAACAATCTCATATAAAATAAAGGGAATATACAAAAAAATAAAACATTAAAATCTATGAATATTATTGCGAAAATATTTAAATAGTTTATAATTATAGTAATTAGTAAAAAAGGAGGAATTATATTGAAACGATTTAAGCGAGTGGCGGTTTTGTTGTCGACTTCTTTGGTAATAGGCATATTGATGAATGTAGCTAGTGTGAGCTCGGCTGAAAATCGATCTCATCTTGAATTAAGTAAGGAAAGTAAGAAATCTAATTATATTGACCGAGCGATTGTAAATGAAGAAAAATTAGCTCGAGCCCTAATGAAAAAAGGAATTTTAAAGGAGAGTGCCACGCCAGCAGAAATACAAAAAGCAGTGACGCAGTATTTACAAAAAGGCGCCAACCCAAACAGTAAAACAGACGGAATCGACATAACGAACAAGTTTGGTAAAAATATTTATAAAAACAAGAAAAAAATACAACGAGATGCCGCTGCTGCCATGACTGGTGAAGAAAATAAATTTAAGAAAAAGAAGAAAACTGAACAGTACACAGATCATGCAGTCGTTGCACTCATTGAGTACTCGGACTTTAAGCACAATCGCATTGAGCGCGAATCCGCAAATGATTTTTGGTTAAGTGATTTTAACGAAAATCACTATGAAAAACTACTATTTTCTAAAAAATTATTTAATTACGAAAATAAGAACTTGATTACTTTTAAGCAATATTACTTAGAGCAATCAAATGACTTTTGGAATGTAGATGGGGTCGTTACACCGTGGATTCAAGCAAAACACACGGCTGCGTATTATGGTGCCCCCCATATAACCGATACGTTTACAATGAATGATATTCTTCCACAAGAACTGGTGAAGGAGACTTTAGAGACCGTTGGACAGCAAATCGCTGGCAACGAAGCAAAGTTTGACCAACGCGATCCCTATGACCTTGATGGTGATGGAAATGTGATGGAGTCGGATGGTTTGTTGGACAACCTATTTGTCGTACATGCAGGTAAAGGAGAAGAAGCAGGAGGTGGTGTACAAGGTGCAAATGCCATCTGGTCACATCGTTCTGTTATTGGTAACCAACCCGTTGAGATTCCAGGAACTAGTTTAATGGCTTATGATTATATTATTCAACCAGAAGATGGTGCGGTTGGCGTATTTGCACATGAATATGGGCATAATTTAGGTTTACCTGATGAGTATGATACCTCAAGAATTGGATCAGGTGCACCTGTTGAATATTGGTCCCTAATGGCTGCTGGGAGTTGGTCAGGTAAAACACCAGGTACAGAACCAACTGGACTTAGTCCATGGGCAAAACTATTCTTTAATGAAATATTTGGTGGGGGTTGGCCTAAGCCTAAAACCATTGATTATGATGCATTGGATAAAAATAAGGGGCACCAATATACATTAAAAGAAGCTGTTGCAAAAACGGATGAGGGTAAACTAATTAAAATTGATTTACCAGATAAATTAGTTGATCCTGTTACACAACCACTGGGGAAAAAGTCCTATTTTTCTACCAAAGGTGATGGTTTAAATACCAAAATGACATCTACTGAAATTGATTTGACAGGTAAATCAACAGCAAAATTATCCTTTGCGTCATTTAGAGATATTGAAGCGGGGTATGACTATTTATATGTAAATGTATATGAGGACGGAGCAACTGAGCCCACCTTACTTATTGCGTATGATGATATCACAAATGGTTGGGAGCAAGAAGAGCTCGACTTAACGGCTTTTACCGGTAAGAAAATTAAAATTGAATTTAATTATATAACAGATTTAGTTTGGTCAAACGAAGGGTTCTATGTGGATAATATCGCAGTAGAAGCTGATGGTGAAGTTGTATTTACTGATGATGCAGAAAGCGAAGCGAAATTCATGTTAGCAGGATTTGAGTTATTTGACGGCTCTCAACTTTCTTTTCCACACTATTATATGATTGAGTATCGTACACATAACGGTGTCGATAAGGGTTTAAAGCATCTCCGCTTGAATAATAGTTTGTTAGAATATGATTCAGGTGTATTGGTTTGGTATTATGATGGTAGTTATGGTACGGATAATATGGTCGGATTCCATCCTGGGGAGGGATTCTTGGGAGTAGTTGATGCACACCAACGAGGTCATTACTGGAATGATGGTATAATAGCGAGCACGTTCCTTCAAATTAATGATGCTGCATTTGGTCTCAAGCAAACTTCCGAAATGGATGTTGAGTATGGTGGTTATTGGATACAATATCAACCTTTAAACCCAGTAAAAGTATTTAATGATGAACACGATTACACCAGTCCCTACCTATCAGAAGCGGGAAAGATATTACCTAATTATGGCTTAAATATTGAAGTGACAAAAGCGAAAGAAAGTGATCGCTTCAGTAAATTGAATTATGCAAGAATTGAAATTACCAAGACAAAATAAAGTAAAAATCTTCCCTCTTATTTAGGAGGGAAGATTTTTTAATAGTATAATTATAATTGTTATATAATATCGATTTTGTAAAATAAATAGCAATAATGTATTAACTGGAATAATTGGAAATGAAAACCAAAAGAAATATGTTGCAAAATTATCTAATTTGTTTATAATTAAGTTTGTATTTTTAAAAATAGAAGAGGGGGAATTGGTTTGAATCTACGCAAGCCAGTAGTCGCTTTGTTATCGACTTCTTTGGTAGTTGGAGCGATGGTGAGTATGCCGAGCATTAGTTTAGCAAAAAATTCATCAGAGGCCCAATTACTCAAAAAGGTTGAAAGAAACGATCATATTGATTGGGCGATTGTAAATGAAGAAAAATTAGCGAGATCTCTAGTGGAGAAAGGGACTTTAAAAGAAGATGCCACTCCAGCTGAGATTGAAAAAGCAGTGACTAAATTTGTACAAAAAGGTGAAAATCCGAACAGTAAAACAGAGGGAATTGATACATCTAGTAAGTTCGGTAAAAAAGCGTACAAAAACAAGAAAAAACTACAGAAAGATGTCGCCAATATCATTTCTGGCTTGAAAAACAAATTCAAGAACAAGAAGAAAACTGAGCAGTACACAGATAATGCAGTCGTTGCACTTATTGAGTATTCGGACTTTAAACACAATAGCATCGAACGCGAATCTGCAAATGATTTCTGGTTGAGTGATTTTAACCAAGAGCATTATGAAAAATTATTGTTCTCTAAAAAACCATTCAAATTTGAAGGTAAAAACTTAATTACGTTTAAACAATATTACTTAGAACAATCGAATGGTTTCTGGGATGTAGATGGGGTTGTTACACCTTGGATTCAGGCTAAGAACACAGCTGAATATTATGGTGCACACTACAAAACAGACACATTTGAAATGAACGATGTTCGTCCACGTGAGCTCGTAAAAGAGACTTTAGAAACCGTCGGTAAACAAATCGCTGGAAACGAAGCGAAATTTGACCAACGCGATCCATATGATATCGATGGCGATGGCAACGTGATGGAAGCCGATGGTCTATTGGACAACCTCTTCATCGTACATGCAGGTATGGGTGAGGAAGCAGGCGGTGGCGCACAAGGTGAAAATGCGATCTGGTCGCATCGTTCTGTAATCGATAACCAACCCGTTGAAATTCCTGGGACAAGCTTAATGGCTTATGATTATATCATTCAACCAGAAGATGGTGCGGTTGGTGTATTTGCACATGAATATGGGCATAATCTCGGACTACCAGATGAGTACGATATTGCATACTCCGGTGAAGGATCACCTGTTGGTTACTGGTCTCTCATGTCAGGCGGTAGTTGGTCTGGAAAAACTTTAGGAACTGAACCGACTGGATTCAGTCCATGGGCAAAACTGTTCTTCAATGAAACATTTGGTGGGGAATGGCCTAATCCAAAAACGATTGATTATAATGCATTAGTTGAAAATAAAGGATATCGATATACGCTTAAAGAAGCAGTTGCCAAAACGGATGAAGGTAAATTAATCAAAATTGATTTACCGGATAAACTGGTTGACCCAATCACGCAACCGCTTGGAACAAAATCTTATTTTTCTACTAAAGGTGACGAACTAAACACCAAAATGACATCTACTGAAATTGATCTAACAGGTAAGTCTGCAGCTAAGCTTTCCTTTGAATCATTCAGAGATATCGAACCAGGTTATGATTATTTATATGTGAATGTATATGCGGATGGAGCAACAGAGCCAACTCAACTCATTGCATATGATGATACAACTAATGGTTGGGTGAAAGAAGAACTTGACTTAACGGCATTCGCAGGTAAGAAGATTAAGATCGAGTTTAACTATGTTACAGATATGGCTTGGGTGCAAGAAGGTTTCTATGTGGATAACATTGCAGTAGAAGCTGACGGTGAAGCTGTATTTACGGATAATGCAGAAGGTGAAGCGAAATTTACGCTAGCTGGATTTGAATACTTCGATGGAGCTAAGGTACCTTTCCCTCACTACTATATGGTTGAATACCGCACACATAATGGTGTAGATAAAGGATTAAAGCATATCCGTCGTAGCAACAGCCTACTTGAATATGATCCAGGTGTTGTCGTTTGGTACTATGACGGTAGTTATGGAACGGACAACATGACTGGAAACCATCCTGGGGAAGGTTTCTTGGGAGTGGTAGATGCTCATCAACGAGGACATTACTGGAGTAGTGGTCAAATTGCTGATACCCGTTATCAAATCAGTGATGCAGCATTTGGTCTGAAGAAAACGTCAAAAATTGATGTTCAATATCCAGACTTTGGTATGCGTTATGAGCCTTTAAACCCAATTAAAGTCTTTAATGATAGCAATGATTATTCTAGTCCGTATCTACCAGAAGCGGGTAAGTTATTACCTAATTATGGGTTAAATATTGAAGTGAAGAAAGTAAAAGAAAGTAATCGCTTCAGTAAATTAAATTATGCTAGAATTGAAATCACTAAGACGAAATAATAAAAAGCAAACTTTCATCTCCTAGGAGATGAAAGTTTGCTTTTACAGATTTAATTCTGAATATACTGATCTGAAAAATGATGGGTGTCTAATATAAAAATATGCAATTGCTAATTATTTTCATACAAATGGAATTATAATCCATAAAAATGATGTTGCAAAATAATCTAATTTGTTTATAATTAAGTTTGTATTTCAATAAATTGAGGGAGGAATCGGTTTGAATCTAAACAAGCCAGTAATCGCTTTACTTTCAACCTCTTTAGTAGTCGGAGCGATGTTGAGTGTACCAACTGCAAGTTTCGCAAAGAACTCATCACAGCCCCCGTTGCATAAAGAAGTGGAAAAAAAAGATCATATTGATTGGGCGATTGTAAACGAAGAAAAATTAGCTAAATCTCTAGTGGACAAGGGTGTTTTGAAAGAAAACGCTACTCCAGCTGAGATTGAAAAAGCAGTAACTGAGTTTGTACGAAAAGGTGAAAATCCAAATAGTGCTACGGAAGGGATTGATACTTCCAGTAAATTTGGTAAAAAGATTTACAAAAACAAGAAAAAGTTACAAGAAGACGTCGCCAATACCATATCTGGCTTGAAGGGTAAATTTAAGAACAAGAAGAAAACTGAAAAATACACAGATCATGCAGTCGTTGCACTTATTGAATATTCAGACTTTAAGCACAATAGCATCGAACGCGAATCTGCAAATGATTTCTGGTTGAGTGATTTTAATCCACAACATTATGAAAATCTTTTGTTTTCTAAAAAACCATTTAAGTATGAAGGTAAAAATTTGATTACCTTTAAGAAATACTACTTAGAGCAATCCAGCGGTTTTTGGGATGTAGATGGAGAAGTTACACCGTGGATTCAGGCTAAGCACACAGCTGAATACTATGGTGCACACTACAAAACAGACACATTTGAATTGAACGACGTTCGTCCTCGTGAGCTTGTAAAAGAGACTTTAGAAACCGTCGGTAAACAAATCGCTGGAAACGAAGCGAAATTTGACCAACGCGATCCATATGATATCGATGGCGATGGCAACGTGATGGAAGCCGATGGTCTATTGGACAACCTCTTCATCGTACATGCAGGTATGGGTGAGGAAGCAGGCGGTGGCGCACAAGGTGAAAATGCGATCTGGTCGCATCGTTCTGTAATCGATAACCAACCCGTTGAAATTCCTGGGACAAGCTTAATGGCTTATGATTATATCATTCAACCAGAAGATGGTGCGGTTGGTGTATTTGCACATGAATATGGGCATAATCTCGGACTACCAGATGAGTACGATATTGCATACTCCGGTGAAGGATCACCTGTTGGTTACTGGTCTCTCATGTCAGGCGGTAGTTGGTCTGGAAAAACTTTAGGAACTGAACCGACTGGATTCAGTCCATGGGCAAAACTGTTCTTCAATGAAACATTTGGTGGGGAATGGCCTAATCCAAAAACGATTGATTATAATGCATTAGTTGAAAATAAAGGATATCGATATACGCTTAAAGAAGCAGTTGCCAAAACGGATGAAGGTAAATTAATCAAAATTGATTTACCAGATAAACTGGTTGACCCAATCACGCAACCGCTTGGAACGAAATCTTATTTCTCCACTAAAGGTGACGAATTAAACACCAAAATGACATCTACTGAAATTGATCTAACAGGTAAGTCTGCAGCTAAGCTTTCCTTTGAATCATTCAGAGATATCGAACCAGGTTATGATTATTTATATGTGAATGTATATGCGGATGGAGCAACAGAGCCAACCCAACTCATTGCATATGATGATACGACCGATGGTTGGGTGAAAGAAGAACTTGACTTAACGGCATTTGCAGGTAAGAAGATTAAGATCGAGTTTAACTATGTTACAGATATAGCTTGGGTGCAAGAAGGTTTCTATGTGGATAACATTGCAGTAGAAGCTGACGGTGAAGCTGTATTTACGGATAATGCAGAAGGTAAAGCGAAATTTACGCTAGCTGGATTTGAATACTTCGATGGAGCTAAAATAGCTTTTCCTCACTACTATATGGTTGAATACCGTTCACATAATGGTGTAGATAAAGGATTGAAGCATATCCGTCGTAGCAACAGCCTACTTGAATATGATCCAGGTGTTGTCGTCTGGTACTATGACGGTAGTTATGGAACGGACAACATGACTGGAAACCATCCTGGGGAAGGTTTCTTGGGAGTAGTAGATGCTCATCAACGAGGACATTACTGGAACAATGGCAACATTGCTGATACCCGTTATCAAATCAGTGATGCAGCATTTGGTCTGAAGAAAACGTCAAAAATTGATGTTCAATATCCAGACTTTGGAATGCGTTATGAGCCTTTAAACCCGATTAGGGTCTTTAATGATAGCAATGATTATACAAGCCCATACCTTCCTGAAGCGGGTAAAAAATTACCTAATTATGGCTTGCAAATCAAAGTTAAGAAAATTAAAGATGGGAAATTCCTCCGCAAAGATGGTTACGCTAAAATTGAAGTGATCAAAACAAAATAATTGATGGTAAAAAACTTTTGTCTTGTACAAGACAAAAGTTTTTTATTTTTATATGCCTAAAAATATGCCTAAAAACATCTACCTCTAACAATTTCCCCTTAGCCTGATCCTTTTATACCTATATACATTTTCACCTATAGGGATATTTACCTCCACATTCGTTAAAACTAGAACTACCTTGAAATGGAGGGAGATATCATGTTGAAGTCGTTTTGGGCTAAGGTGTTAGTTTGTCATTTATTTTGTATGTTTTTTGTACCTACCTTATCTGTAAAAGCCGAACAAAATTTAGCGCCAGAGGCCCAGTCTGCTATACTGATGGATGCAAATTCTGGTACGATTATTT
Source organism: Polycladospora coralii (assembly GCF_014773435.2). Classification (GTDB taxonomy): domain Bacteria; phylum Bacillota; class Bacilli; order Thermoactinomycetales; family Thermoactinomycetaceae; genus Polycladospora; species Polycladospora coralii. The sequence goes on from NZ_JACXAG020000004.1 coordinate 228,447, forward strand.
TTGAGAAAAATGGAAATAAACGTTTGGCTCCTGCGAGCATTACCAAAGTGATGACTATGTTACTCATTATGGAGGCCATTGAAAAGAAGAAGATCGCATTAAACGATGAAGTAAATGTAAGCGAATATGCTGCATCTATGGGAGGATCGCAAATATTTCTAGAGCCTGGAGAAAAAATGAGGGTTGACGAGCTGTTAAAAGCGATATCAATTGCTTCAGCAAATGATGCCTCTGTAGCAATGGCCGAATATATTGGTGGCACTGAGGAGCAATTTGTCGAAATGATGAATAAGAAAGCAAAACAAATGGGGCTTAAAAATACACACTTTCAGAATCCGAATGGCTTGCCTGCTGAAAATCATTATTCATCTGCGCGCGATATTGCCCTTTTATCTAAGGAACTCTTAAACTATGAACAAATTACAAAATACACCGGTCTATATCAAGATTATCTTAGGCAAGATACAAAAAAACCATTTTGGCTTGTAAACACAAACCGTTTAGTTCGCTTTTATGATGGGCTTGATGGATTAAAAACGGGATATACCTCTATTGCTAAGTTTTGTTTGACGGCTACTGCCAAAAAAAATGATTTCCGTTTAATTGCTGTGGTGATGGGGGAACCGAATGGTAAAAAAAGAAATCAAGAAGTGACAAGGATGCTTGACTATGGATTTAGCCAGTATACAAGTCATATTGTTTTTCGAAAAGGAGATCTCATCGCCCAAAAAGAGATTGAAAAAGGGGACCCTGAACAAGTGCAAATTCGTGCAAAACATCCTTTTAGTTTGTTGCTAAAAAAAGGGGATGATCCTAAGCAATATCAGCAAAAAATCAGATGGAGCAATTTGCAGGCTCCGATTCCCGAAGGAGAAGTGCTTGGGCATTTAACCTACGAAAAAGATGGGAAATCGGTTGCGCATATGGAATTAGTTACGACAGAAAAAATAGAAGAAGCAAGTTTTTGGACTACGATTAAACATACATTAAATGAAGTGTTGTTTATCTCGGATGAAAAAGAAAAAGTAGTCGATTAAGGTTTTAACTTTGGGAAGGAAAGAATAGGAAGTTCGTAGAAATAAGAGAGAAACAGCTAAAGGGGGAAACGAGCTTTGAGCCTGACTGTAAGCGTGAGAAATAGTCGAAATGTACTTATTATAGGGTTAGTAGGTGAATTGGATCATCACACAGCTACGCGTGTTCGGGAAACCATAGATCGGGAGCTAGTAGGTGGTGGGGCTGAGCATCTCGTAATCAATTTAGCGCAGTTAGACTTTATGGATAGTTCTGGATTAGGCGTGCTACTGGGAAGGTTTAAAAAAGTAGCGCAAAATGGCGGTAAAATGAGTTTATGTAGAATAAAACCATCTGTATACCGATTGATGGAAATGTCTGGCCTGTTTAAGGTAATGCCAATATACGAAGATGAACACAGTGCGATTCAAGCTTGTGAGGTGGCTTCATGATGGGAATTTATCGAAACCAGATGGAGATAAAGTTTTCAAGTCGCTCTGAGAATGAAGCTTTTGCACGAGTTGCAGTTGGCGCTTTTATATCTCAACTTGATCCCACATTAGAAGAATTGACTGATATTAAGACCGTTGTGTCAGAAGCGGTAACCAACGCTGTGATTCACGGTTATGAAGAAGATATTACCGGAATGGTTTATATTCGTGCTGAAATCGAAGGGACTACAATTAAGTTGACGATACAAGATCAAGGTATCGGAATCACTGATATCAAGGAAGCGCGACAACCTCTATTCACATCAAAGCCCGAGTTAGAGCGCTCGGGAATGGGTTTTACCATTATGGAAAACTTCATGGACGAAGTGGCCATTCAATCAAACCCTGGTCAAGGAACAACGATTTATTTAGTGAAAAATCTAAAAAACCATCAGCAAACGATGGCAAATTGAGGGATTTGAAATGGAGGCAGATGTACGAAATAATAAGCATCGACACTTGTCCGATAATGAAGTGAAAAAACTGATACGAGCTAGTCAAGATGGAGATCATGAAGCGCGTGATCGATTAGTAAATCACAATATTCGCTTAGTGTGGTCCGTTGTACAACGATTTTTAAATCGCGGTTACGAGCCGGAGGATTTGTTTCAAATCGGATGTATTGGCTTGTTAAAGGCTGTTGATAAATTTGATTTGAGTTATGATGTGAAGTTTTCAACTTATGCGGTTCCCATGATTATCGGAGAAATCCAACGTTTCTTACGAGATGATGGCATGGTCAAGGTAAGCCGATCTTTAAAAGAATTAGCTAATAAAGTAAGAAAAACAAAAGATGAATTATCGAAAAAGTTGAATCGAGCACCCACCATTCATGAAATTGCAAATGAAATGAAGGTAGATTCAGAAGAGATTGTATTTGCACAAGAAGCAAATCGAGCGCCGACTTCGATTCATGAGACTGTTTTTGAAAATGACGGGGATCCCATTACACTCATGGATCAAATTGCTGATGATACAGAGAAATCTTGGTTTGATCGAATTGCATTGAAAGATTCAATTGGGCGATTAAGTGAAAGAGAGCAATTAATTGTTTATCTTCGCTATTATAAGGATTACACACAATCTGAAGTGGCAGAACGGCTTAGCATTTCTCAAGTGCAAGTATCGCGATTGGAAAAGAAAATTATTGCCAGAATGCGTGAAGATTTTGGTAAATCAATAGAACCCTAAACAAAAGATTCTTTTTCCATTTATAGGAAAAAGAATCTTTTGTTTTATTTCGGTAGTGTAAAATAATTGGGGGTGGTGCATACTAAGCATGATTTCAGTTTTGGTAGAGAGGTGATCTGTTTGGAACCACCTATATATATAAGATTAAAGAAAAAGAAAATAACCTCACCAGGCTGTATACTCTCTATTCAAGATGTGTGTCAATACACGATGCAAAATCGCTTTCCTGATATAGGTGGCATTCCGGTATATGAAGTGAAAATAGAGCATGGGAGTTTTGCTGTCTTAGAGGCAATTGACATTATTCGCTTAATTCAAGAGCAATATCCGCATTTAGATATTCGAAATACAGGGCCACTTCACACCATTATAGAAGTAAAAGGCAAAGCGCATAAGCCTCATTTGTCGCTGGTTATACTGGTTTGGTTACTCCTTTTTATTGGATCTGGTTTAGCCATCATGAATTTTCACGCGGATGTAAGTATGCAAGCGGTTCATGAACGGATTTACTTTTTGCTAACGGGTGAGAAAAGTAAGAGTCCATTATTTTTACAAATTCCCTATTCAATAGGGATTGGTGTTGGCATGATCCTTTTTTTTAACCACATGTTTAAAAGGAGATTTAATGAAGAGCCAAGCCCGATGGAGCTGGAAATGTATATGTATCAAGAAACTATAGACCAGTACGTGATCAATGATGAAAAACAGAAAGTGGATAAAATAAAACATGATCAATCTATATGATGGATTTTTAATCATCATTGGCTTGGCAAGTGGCTTTGTAGTTGGAAGCGGGTTTGTTGCTTTTATTACGGTGTTAGATATTGTGCCGAGATTAGCACAAATTACCCGAACCTATCATTCAATACGCTCCTATGAGTACGGGATTAGTTTAGGGGTACTGGTTTTTACGTGGTTGGATTTTTTTAATGTAGTGCTTGGATTTCCTATTTTAATGACTAGTTTTATAGGCGCATCTATGGGTATTTTTGTGGGTATGTTGGCTGCGGCATTAACTGAAGTCGTAAATGTGATTCCCATCACGGTAAAACGATTACATATGCAGAGATATTTAACGTACTTACTGATGGCTATGGCTTTAGGAAAAGTTGTGGGTTCTTTGTTTGAATGGCTTATCTATCTTTGAATGGGAGTGGTCATAAATGGGTTCATTCTGGGCAGCATTTTTAGTGGGTGGGTTGATCTGTGTAATTGGCCAACTTTTATTAGATCTTACCCCGTTTACACCTGCTCACGTACTAAGTACGTTGGTTGTGGCTGGTGCGGTTTTAGATGGAATTGGGTGGTATGAGCCTTTGATCGAGTTTGCTGGAGCTGGTGCAACAGTACCGATCACCAGTTTTGGAAATGCATTGGTTCATGGTGCACTTATCGAAGCGAATAAACATGGTATTATCGGTGTATTTACAGGTATATTCCAAATCACAAGTGCAGGTATATCAGCGGCGATCATTTTTGGTTTTCTTACTGCTGTCATTTTTAAACCAAAAGGTTGAGAAGAATGAAAAAAAGACGTGTCATTTTGGTTACGGATGGGGATCAAGCAGCTAAAGAAGCACTAGAAATCGTAGCCAAACAAGTAGATGCAAGGTGTATTTCTTTATCAGCAGGAAATCCGAGCCCCTTATCGGGACCTGAATTAGTAGAGTTGATAAAAAGTGCTGTTCATGATCCAGTATTGGTCATGTTTGATGATTGTGGCTACAGTCGTCAAGGGATTGGCGAGCAGGTTTTAAAAGATGTGGCCACTCATGCCGAAATTGATGTTTTAGGAGCGATTGCCGTTGCTTCCAATTGTATGCGTAGTAAGGGAACGCCTATACAGATGGCAATCAATAATCAAGGACATATTGTAAGTCATGCTGTGGATAAAAATGGCTATATCATGTCTGATGTTCCTCTGCGTATATTTGGAGATACAGTAGAAGTTCTTAATGAGATACAAATTCCAATTGTAATCGGTATGGGCGATATTGGGAAAATGAGAGAACATGATGATGCATCACTTGGTTGTCCAATTACGAGAAAGGCGATTGATCTCATCTTAAACCTACATAATTGATATTGTCTGACCGTAAGAAATTTAAGTTATATCTTTGTAAAGAAAATATATTATAATAATTATGTAGATTTAAAAAGAGAGGGGAACAAGCAAGAATGAGTTTGAAAACAACTGACTTATGTGATGCACATGGTTCAACTCTACAAGTTGCAGAGGATATCTTCTGTTCTTTTGGGGGAAGGAGAAGTTTTCACGGTCCGATTTTCACGGTTTCAGTATTTGAAGATAATGTATTGGTACGAGAGGCAATTGAATCGATACCGGTAGGTTCAGTACTTGTAGTAGATGGTGGTGGTTCAAAGCGTTGTGCATTACTAGGTGATCGATTAGCTGCTATTGCCATAGACAGAGGACTTGCCGGTATTATTATAAATGGGTGCGTGCGTGACACTGCCGATTTAGTCAAGATGGAAATTGGTGTATTAGCTGTAGGTAAATCACCTCGCAAAAGTGTGAAAAGAGGTAAGGGGAAACGGGATATACCCGTACAATTTGCCGGCATGAATTGGATACCGAATCAATATGCCTATGTCGATGAAGATGGCATTGTTATCTCAAAGACCTCTCTTGCATGAGTAAACGCTTCAACTTCGTTGTGAAGGGTACAGTATAGGATTTCCGAATGATACAGGATAAAAGAAGACGTGAGTGACCTGTGAGGTCATTCACGTCTTCTTTTATCTGTGGTAGAGGAAGCTTGTTTTGAGTGGATGCATGATGAGCAAAATACGCGACGGTAATATGGAAAAATCATAAAATCGATACGCCTGTTCTATTATATTGATCACGATTTTAAAAAGCTTTTAGCAGTGAGGCGGACATGAGGGGTCCATGTCTCCTCAGCGTGTTGCCAAGCATGCATGGTTTTCTTTAATCCTTCCTGTTCAAAGTGATCTAATTCTGATTGCGGGGTCGATGAAAATAAGTTTTCTTTTAAAAAATTGATTTCCTCTTGATTGGTGTGGGGCAAAAAACGTAATACAAGCGTATCTCCAGCTTTTAAGGGTAGAAAAAAGGCAACAATACCTAAGAAGCTTTTCCCGTTACAAATCTTGTCGTTTTGCACAAAGTAAATTTCATATGGAAATGAAGTTGCTGATTTAGCAATATTAAGAATTTGATTTCTCGTATACCCTTGGGGGAGGGTGAGTGGATATTCGATAAACATGTATATCCTCCTTTGTGAGATAAGATGACACTATTTTTTGTTATTTTCATTATATCACAAATAATAGGAATTTGTGTTAAATAAATTAACATTGAGGTTATGGAGAGTTTGTGCCAGTTTAGATGGGGTTCGTAATCTGAACGGGAACGTGTGATATGATGGGTATGAGTAGGAGGAATGATGATGACCGCAAATCAATCACCAAGATGGCTTCGTTATCTTGCAATCATAACAGTAATAGGTACGTATACCATGTTAATTATGGGAGCGATTGTTTCAAAGACGGAATCGGGTCGAGGTTGTGGTAGTTCATGGCCGTTTTGTCATGGTCAACTGATTCCGGAAACACTCCCACTTGAAACGGTGATAGAGTATAGTCACCGGATTGTATCTGGGGGAGTAGGCTTTTTAATTTTGTTATTAACGATTTTCTCTTGGATGTTATATAAACAAAATCAAAAAGTAAAGTTATTGGCCGGTATGAGCTTATTTTTTGTGGTTTTGCAAGGTGGTTTAGGTGCGCTTACAGTGGTGTTTCGTGGAGGATTAGAACAAAAAGCTGCACTTGCACTTCACTTTGGATTTTCACTCATATCATTTGCGAGTGTGGTTCTGCTTACAATTTATCTTTTTCAGTTAGCAAAAAATAAAGCTTTTGATCGCGATCTCGTTCATATTCCAAGCGGTCTGAAAGTGGCGACATGGGGACTCACCTTTTATACCTATTTAGTGGTTTATACCGGTGCTTTAGTGCGTCATGCTGAGGCTACGATGGGATGTGGATATTCTTTCCCTGCTTGTGGCGTTACTTATTTTCCGAATTTGTCTTCCATTGCAGGGATCCAAATGTTACATCGTTATGCGGCGATTTCATTGTGGTTGGTTACACTTTGGTTTTTACTCGTCGTCATTCGGAAGTATAAGCATCGCTCAGATCTTGTAAAAGGTAGTATTTGGGCATTTGTCCTCATTACACTACAAGCGATAAGTGGTATCATTACGATTCAGTTAGATGGACAAGTGATGGCTGCCCTTGTGCATACGACGATCATTTCGATATACTTTTGTATACTTAGCTATTTATGTATGCAAGTTGGGTTGCCGTGGCGTCGTTCAAGTAAATAATGCGCTCGACATTTTCAGATAGGTAAGCTATACTTCTTGATAGATGAAGTTTTATAATTGTATAATGTGATATGCATATCCTTCGGGGCTGGGTGAAACTCCCGACCGGCGGTGATGGTCATAATGACCTTAGTCCGTGACCCGCATATGATGCGGTGGATTCGGTGTAAATCCGAAGCCGACAGTGAAAGTCTGGATGGGAGAAGGATGAACAGGTGAAGTGTATCCTGTATTCAAGTCTGTAAAAAATCGACTTGTGATATAGGTTTATTTGATAGTGAATAAATTTATTAAAACCTGCTCTTCCAAAAATCTTTACAAACCCCGACTTAAATGAGATCGGGGTTTTTGTGCTGTGCGGTGGGAGAAACTACCTCATGTCCCACTTTTGTGATATGGAAGTGAATTTGTTTCACTCCTCTCAAAAATCAACATGATAGAGCTGTTTAATCAGGATACTCGAAAAGCTGGAGGTAATCCCATGTTTACCGGTTTGATTGAAGAAGTTGGCTCCGTTAAAGAAATTGTAGCCCAAGGAAATACAATGAAGCTTACGATTGCTTGTGAAGCCGTTCTAGAAGATACAAAGTTAGGTGATAGTATTGCCGTTAACGGTGTCTGCCTAACTGTAACCCAAAAGGGAGAAAATTATTTTGTAGCGGATGCCATGCCTGAAACCATGGAGCGAAGCAACCTCCGTGATTTCAAACACCGAACCCCTGTTAATTTGGAACGGGCTTTAGCAGCAGGACAGCGGATGGGAGGACACTATGTTCAAGGTCATGTAGATGGTGTAGCGGTTCTTATGAATGTAGAGCCAATCGAAAATGCCGTCGTCTATCGTTTTCGTGCACCCGCAGGGCTAACGGATTATATGGTGGAAAAAGGTTCGATCGCGATCAATGGGGTTAGCTTAACATTGGTAGAGGTGGAAGCTGAACTTTTTAGTGTATCGGTCATCCCCCACACACTGGCAGAAACTAATTTAAAAGATACGCACCCAGGAGATTATGTCAATATAGAATGTGATATGACAGGAAAGTATATTGTTAAATGGCTAGAAAAACATATGGCAAAAGAATCTCATATACCTAACTTAGCAAAAGCAACAGCCCAAATTAGGAGGGAGACCGATGTTTGATCCAATTGAAGATGCACTTGAAGACTTAAAAGCTGGTAAAGTCATTATTGTGGTGGATGATGAAGATCGCGAAAATGAAGGAGACTTTGTCTCGTTAGCTGAAAAAACAACGCCTGAGGTCATCAATTTTATGATTACGCATGGTCGCGGTTTGGTTTGTATGCCAATTACGGAAGAGAGAGCGATGCACCTCGACTTGCCACCTATGGTCCAACAAAATACAGACCGGCATGGAACTGCTTTTACGATATCGGTAGATGCTTTTTCTACTTCGACGGGAATTTCGGCTTATGAACGTGCGGATACAATCCAACAAATGATTGATCCTTTAAAAGGGGCGACTGATTTCCGACGTCCCGGCCATATTTTCCCACTCATTGGGAGAGAGGGTGGTGTTTTACGGCGAGCAGGCCACACCGAGGCAGCAATCGACCTAGCTCGATTATGTAATACTTACCCTGCTGGCGTGATTTGTGAAGTAATCAACGAAGATGGTACGATGGCAAGAGTACCTGACTTAAAAGAAATTGCACAGCGTTTTGACTTAAAAATGATTACGATTCAAGATTTGATTCATTATCGTCGTGAAAAAGAAAATTTGATCGAACGTGTTGTTTCCGTCAATATGCCAACCGAATTTGGTGATTTTAAGATGGTGGGATACTCCAATAAGATAGACGACAAAGAACATATCGCATTTGTAAAAGGGGATATTAATCCGGATGAACCCGTAATGGTGCGTGTACACTCAGAGTGTCTGACGGGGGATGTGTTTGGCTCAAAACGTTGCGATTGCGGTCCACAACTTCATGCCGCCTTAGAAAAAATTGAAAAAGAAGGAAAAGGTGTTCTACTATATATGCGTCAAGAAGGTCGTGGTATCGGTTTATTAAATAAGCTGAAAGCTTACAAGTTACAAGAAGAAGGTTACGATACGGTCGAAGCCAACATCAAACTAGGCTTTCTAGATGACTTGCGTGAATATGGGATTGGTGCTCAAATCCTCCGTGACTTAGGTGTTGGGCAAATGCGGCTTTTAACAAATAATCCACGCAAGATCACGGGCTTAAAAGGTTATGGATTAGAAGTAAGGGAGATCTTACCGATTGAATTACCTGTCAATCCGGATAATCGAAAATATATGGAAACGAAGCGTAGTAAGATGGGGCATTTATTACACCTATAATGATCTAAACATGACTTGGAGGAATCGGAAATGGCAAATGTATACGAAGGTAGTTTAGTGGGGCAAGGACATAAAATCGCGATTATTGTGGCACGTTTTAATGACTTTATTACATCCAAACTTTTAGATGGTGCCTTAGGCGGACTACGCCGACATGGAGTAGGTGAAGAAGATATTAACGTGATTTGGGTTCCAGGAGCGTTTGAAATCTCACATATGGCAGACCGCTTAGCAGCCACTAAAAAATATGATGCAATTATTACCTTAGGGTGTGTGATTCGTGGTGCAACCACTCATTATGATTATGTTTGTAATGAAGTGGCCAAAGGCGTCAGTCATACTTCGCTCAAGTACCAACTTCCCGTCATCTTTGGTGTGATCACAACTGAAAATATAGAACAAGCGATTGAGCGAGCAGGTACAAAAGCGGGGAATAAAGGTTATGAAGCAGCGGTAAGTGCCATTGAAATGGTAAACCTCAATCGTACATTATTTAATGACCGCTAAGCACAGAAAGTTGTGACACAATACATGGATGTGAAGTTTAAGCTAGATATGTTTGAGGGGCCTCTTGATTTATTGTTGCACTTAATAGAGAAAGCAGAAGTAGATATATATGAGGTTCCAATTTCACAAATTACAGACCAGTATATTAAGATCCTAGAAGAAGCGAAACAAATGGAATTAGAAATTGCGAGTGAGTTTTTGGTTATGGCAGCTACGCTGATCGCACTAAAAAGCAAAATGCTCTTACCTAAACCAGATTTAGTAGAGGATGAACTCTCTTTTTGGAATGAGGAGGAAATGGATCCGAGAACTGAGCTTGTTGAACGCTTATTAGAATATAAACGCTATAAACGTCTAGGAGATGTGTTAGAGAGACGAGAAGAGGAGCGAAATCAAGTATACACACGAGATCCAATTGATTTATCCCCGTATACGAAAGAAATAAGCCCAGTGGAAGGTTTAACCGTAGATGATTTACTTCAATCTTTTATAGAGATGATGCAACATCGTACCCCACCAGAACCCGTAACGGAGATGGTAAGAGAAGAGATTTCAGTAAGTGCGCGAATGGTAGAAATTATGAGTGAGCTAGAGCAAGTAGGCCACTTACGTTTTTCCCAGTTACTCATTTGGACTGAGGTGACCAAAGAACGCGTCATTACGACTTTTCTAGCTTTATTGGAGCTCATGAAAACGAAACAAGTGATCTGCCAACAAGATGTACTATTTGGTGATCTTGTCATTAGACCCTTTTTAGCGGAGATGAACTTATGAACCACAATATGAAAGCAGTTATTGAGGGACTACTGTTTGCAGCTGGTGATGACGGTTTAAGCAGTAAAGAATTAGCAGACATTACGGATCAGACAGTAAATGAAATCGATCTGTTGATTCATGAATTACGTGTGGATTGGAAAGAACAAGATAGGGGATTACAGATCGTAAAAGTAGCGCAAGTTTATCAAATGACTACACGATCTGACCACACGACCTATTTTGAAAAGATGGCACAATCACCAAATCGTTCGCAACTATCACGGGCCTCACTGGAAACATTAGCTATTGTCGCTTACCGTCAGCCGATTACACGTGTCCAGATTGAAGAGATTCGAGGGGTGAAAAGTGATCGTACCTTACAAATGTTGCAACGAAAAGGGCTGATCAAGGAGAAAGGAAGAGAACCTGGTCCAGGTCGTCCAATATTGTATGGAACAAGTACGGCTTTTTTGACCTACTTTGGATTAACGACACTAGAGGAATTACCTCCGCTCGACTCCATTTTTCAATGGCAAGAGTGGGAGCAAGAGCGGCAACAATTATACAAGCGTTTAGGAATAGATATCGAGCCATTAGTGGAAGAAGAAACGCCTTAACAACCTGATCTAGGTTGTTTTTTTTTATGCTGAAACAATCTGAATAAAATTTAGATGGTTTGTCCACAATGCAAAGTAGGCAGGTGATGAATGGTTGATCATTTTTGCAAGCATTTTAGCAGGTATAAGCATGCTTCTACTTATTATTTTTTTCATAACGGTACAGATTGAAATTCTCTTTAAACGTGAACAAGAAGATGATCACGGTGAAGTGCGTGTTTCCGTTTTAAAGGGCCTGATTCATTACAACATACAAATTCCTAAACTAAAATGGGAAGGTGTTGATGATGGAATTGAGATTGAGCAAAAAGATGCATCCATTTCGTCACAGAGCAAAGACAGTCAAATTACAGCAAAATCGATCAAAGAAGCACAAAATCATTTTCAGCAACTTTTAGCACGTATCCATCACTTTTTTGAGATTGTTGGATGGTTTGTTACGAAAATAAGATGTGAGAAGTTGAAATGGGTAACGCAAATCGGAACAGGCGATGCAGCCGAGACGGGTATGCTTGTAGGAGGATTGTGGGGTATTCAAGCTTCTGTTTTGGGCTGGATCAGTCATCAAGTTCATTGTAATTGCCCGGTTGAAGTGGAAGTCATCCCTTCTTTTCAACAACCCTTACTTCATACACATTTTCATAGTATGATTCGTTTTCGGTTGGGATATGCTATACTTGCCGCTGTTCGTCTCGTTATTCATATGAGAAAAGGAAAGGATCGAAGAAAATGGCTGATCACCCCATTCAAAGCTTAATGCAAACTGCAATGGAAAATATCAAAGAAATGGTAGATGTCAACACCATTATTGGTGAACCTGTTGAAACATCAGATGGACAAGTGATTATACCCGTGTCCAAAGTGGGATTTGGTTTCGCAGCAGGTGGTAGTGAGTTTAGAACATCACAAATCAATGAGAAAGCAAGTTCTGGAAAAGAAGATAAGAAAGAATCATCGGATACAAAATATCCATTTGGAGGAGGTTCGGGTGGAGGTGTATCCATTACACCAGTAGCATTTATTGTGGTAGGAAAAGAGGGAGTTCGTTTACTGAATGTAGAAGGCTCTACGCATTTATTGGATCGTGTAATCGATATGGCGCCTTCATTGATGAAACAACTAAAAGGTAAAAAAAAGAATGATGATTGCGATGTCTAGAATGACATCGCTTTTTCATATTTTAGCCTTGTCCGCATATATTGGTAGAAATTAAGTTTCTGATACGCGAATGGGGTGAAAAGAGGTGTATACATGCAAACGATATGTACGCGGACTATGGATTGGCTTATTTTTTCTGATGAGCTTTCAGCACGGGAGTGTTTGGGCTGAGACTGACTTAGCACCAAGTGCGCAAGCCGCCATACTGATGGATGCTTCTTCTGGACGTGTATTATATGAAAAACAAGCAAGTGAAGAAAAATTGATTGCCAGTTTGACCAAGATTATGACTGCTGTTGTTGCGATTGAGCATGGTGATTTAAATGAGTTGGTAACGATTAGTGAAAATGCGCAAGGTGTTGAAGGCTCTTCTATCTATTTGAAAAAGGGTGAGAAGATTTCACTTGAAACTTTATTATATGGGTTGATGTTACGATCTGGTAATGATGCAGCAGTTGCGATTGCAGAGCATATTGGGGGCTCAGTCGAGGGGTTTGTTTATATGATGAATGAGAAAGTAAATCATCTCGGTCTAACACATACCCAATTTCAAAATCCACATGGATTAGATGAAGAAGGACACTATTCTTCTGCTGAAGACTTGGGAAAATTAACGGCTTATGCACTAAAAAATAATACATTTCAAAAAATTGTAGAAACTGAGGTGAAAACAGTTTCGTGGCCCAACGAAGAATGGAAGCGTAAATTTTATAATAAAAATAAGATGTTGCGTTTTTATGAATGGGCAAATGGTGTAAAAACAGGGTACACCAAAAAGGCGCATCGTACACTCGTATCATCAGCCACCAAAGATGGTATGCAATTAGTAGCGGTAACCTTAGATGATGGAAATGATTGGAAAGAATCCATGGTTATGTTTGAGTATGGATTTAAACATTATGAACAAACGACCATTTTAAAAGAGGGACAAAAAATGTCCAAAAAATCGTTTCAAACAGATGAGGGTGAGCGGGTACAGATCACAGCAGGTCATTTGTTTCAATTTCCATTAACGGAAGAGGAGAAGCGATCCATTGTGGTTGAACCTGTCATTAGTTTCCCGCTACGGATGGTAAAAAATGATGAAACACAAGTGGGAACAGCCCGAATTTATTTAAAAGGTGAAATAATTGGTTCTGTCCCGTTAGTCACAACTAGAGAATCTAAGGATGCAAGATTGATGAGGCAATTCAAACAAGTCTTTTCGATGATGATGGGGAGGGGATAACGCATGATCAATTATATCTGGTTATTTATGATAATAAGTGGTGTAATTGCAGCTGTGCTTCAAGGAAGAGTTGATCTTGTCACGGTAGCTGCCTTAAATGGCGCGAAAGATGCAGTAGCTGTTTGTATCGGTTTAATCAGTATTTTGGTTTTTTGGTTGGGAATGATGCGGATTGCGCAAGATGCTGGGCTACTAGTTAAGTTATCCAAGTTACTAAGACCAATTGCTTCATTTTTATTTCCAAGCGTGCCACCCAATCACCCAGCGATGGGTTATATTTTATCCAATATGAGTGCGAATTTATTTGGACTTGGGAATGCCGCAACCCCGATGGGAATAAAAGCAATGGAAGAATTACAAAAACTAAATCATCAATCAGATAAAGCATCACCGGCAATGTGTACGCTACTTGCTTTAAATACATCAGGATTAACCTTAGTTCCGGCAACGATGATTGGTATTCGAATGGAGCATGGATCGCTAGATCCAACCTCTATTATCGGCCCAACTTTTTTAGCAACCGTGTGTGCCACAACAGTCGCTATTTTACTTGACCGCTTTTATCGTAAGAAAGAAATGAAAACTCATTTTTAAGTTATAGAGGGGACCTTTAAGATGGTTGAATGGATTAACGGATTGTCCAAATTTATGCTTCCTGCTATTCTCGTCTTTATTCCCTTATATGCCGCTTTTCGTAAAGTGCCAATATATGAGAGTTTCATCGAGGGTGCAAAGGAAGGTTTTCCAACTGCGATTTCAATTATTCCTCATCTCGTTGGTATGTTGGTAGCAGTTGCCATATTTCGAGATACAGGAGCTATGCAATTCTATTTACAATTTTTCACACCTGTTGTGCAATTTTTCCATATTCCGACAGAAGTTTTACCAATTGGTATACTTCGGCCTATATCCGGTACGGGATCGCTTGCATTTGTCGAAAGTACTTTACAAACACACGGTCCAGACTCCTTTTTAGGCAAACTAGCATCAACCATTCAAGGGAGCACGGATACGACGCTTTATGTAGTTACGGTATATTTTGGAGCCGTTGGAATAAAGAAGTCATTATATGCTTTAAAAGTTGGTTTATGGGCAGACTTAGTAGGCTTTATCGCATCAATTGTTATCTGTACCTTTTTATTTGTGGGTTAAGGTGATCATAGGAAAGAAGCTAAACCTCAGAACGGAGCGCCTAGCTTCTCGTATTTTATGAACGAATACTACTCTTCTTCTATGAGTATATCTGAAATTTCTTGGTTGATATCAGCAACTGGCGCATAGCGGTAATTGGACAGTAAAATGATTGTAAAATCATGCTGAAAATGGAGGGTCATAAAGGATTGAAAACCACCGATGGTTCCTTGATGACGCGCCCAGCTTTTGTCGTTCGCAATCATCCAGCCGTAGCCATATCCACGATCTTTTAATGTTTGTAGGGGGATTGCGTCAGGTGTGAAGATTTTATTTTTGGTGTTTTCTTGTACAAGTTGATTGAGTCGTATTCCTTCTCCCCATTTATAGAGGTCACCAACTGTTGAATAAAGACCACCAGCTCCACCTAGGTCTAGGCCACTTACGTAATAGGCTTGTGGAGATCCACTTTGGTTTTTCTGATATCCAGTAGCTGCTTGGTCCACATCTTTCATTGTATTACTATAGCCAGTATGAGTCATGCCAAGTGGAGAAAATATATTTTCTTTTAGAAATGTGAGATAGGGCTGTTTGGAAACGGATTCAATGATTTTTTGCAGTAGTAAATAATTGGAGTTACTATACGCATACTTTGTCCCAGGAGTAGAAGATAATGGCTGATTCCAGTAAGGCTCAAAGGTTGTGTTACTCGCAATTCCAGAAGTATGAGTTAAAAGTTGATGGATCGTGATTTGATCTGCATGTGCATAATCAGGTAAGTATTTACTTACTTTATCACTTTCTTGAAGCTGACCTTTTTCCTGTAATTGCATAATTACCATGGCTGTAAAGGGTTTCGTAAGTGAAGCAATTGCAAATTTAGTCTGGTTATTATTCATCGTACCGCTACTCAGATTAGCTTTTCCATAAGATTGATTGTGAATCACTTGTCCAGCATGAGAGACGAGTACATTACCACTAAATGTACCGTTATCTACGTATTTACGGATGATCGCATCGATGTTCTCGTGGCTTGCCTCACTTAACGGATTCACACTAGGATCGGTTTGATCAGTGGTTTCACTATTTGAGCGATATCTTACCTTTTGAATTGTGTCAGGATTCGGCTTTGCCTCTTGTTGTTTCGGTTGACAAGCGACAGTAGTTATCACGATTAAGGATATTGCTAAAAAAGTGATGTAAGTGCTCTTTGTATGGAACAAAATTTTCCCCCCTATAATAATGGACTGTTTAATCGATATCTTTTCCAGAACGATAGGAGGATATGTGAATTAAGAGTTTAGTTGTTGGAGGAGTTGTGTTGCGGCAAGTTCCTCTGGGTAAGACAAGATGGTTCGGGGCCAATAGTCAAGGGTGTGTAAGAATTTATCGTGTAGTATTTTAATAAAGTGGGGTTTAACCTGTGGAATCTGGATGTGATGAAAGAGGTCATCTAATAACCAACAAATATGATAACTTTCTTCTTGTGACCACTTCGGGTTTTCAATATATAGCTTTTGTAATATGCATACAAACAGTTCATTTGTCGCATATGGCGTCCATTTATTGTAATGGTGTGGCTTAGGCTTGTTCATATGATTTAATACAGTATGTATTAACCATTTTTTTTCTTCTGGCGTTAACATGATTGATCCCTCCAGATCTAAAATTCGAACAGGATATCGATTTGTGTGCCGAGGAGAGTGCAAACCCCATTTTTCAATAATTAAACATCCGATAAGGCGTTTGGTCGATCAATGCTTGATCGCAGAGTAGGAAAGTATAGTGGAATTTTATAGGTTAGATATAGGAATGTAATTATGCATAATAGTAGATTAATATTAAATTATAAGCTGACCTTTCGCTGTGTATGAAGCTAAAAAAGATTTCTATTTTATTTATAGACATTAAACCATTTATGTAGGGGGATTTCAACATATTTCGACGTAAAAATACAAAAAAATATTTTGAAAAATAAATACAAATAGTTTTAATGGCAAATAGATTGGATTTTCATTTATTTAAAATAGCATAAGCTACGAACGTGTTACATAAAAATGATGCGTCGTTCACCTTCAAAAGGTTTGTTGTTTGATGGGAAAGTGGTAATCATGTATAATGGTTTAGTTATTAGATTACGTAAAAATTGATTTCATTCATTGATATAGATGTTAGAGATGAAAGGTGTGTTAGAAATTAATGGGTACTAAGGAGAAAGATTATAGTCAATACTTTGTAGCTCCTGACTTAAAGCAGGCGAAGAAACGTGGAAAAGAAAATATTGAAGTTGTAAAGTTTGAAGAAATTCCGGAAAGAATGCAACAAGTAGGAATAGGGAAAAACTACTTCATTGATACCTTCGGTTGTCAAATGAATGTTCATGATAGTGAAGTGATTGCTGGATTATTGGAGCAGATGGGTTACGAAAGAACTGAGCAAGCGCAAGTGGCGAGTATTATCCTCCTAAATACTTGTGCGATTCGAGAAAATGCCGAAGATAAAGTATTTGGTCAGCTAGGACGCTACAAACATCTCAAAATGGAAAACCCCGACTTAATACTGGGGGTATGTGGATGTATGTCTCAAGAAGAGTCAGTTGTAAACCGGATTTTGAAAAGTTACCAACATGTAGATTTGATTTTTGGAACTCATAATATTCACCGTCTCCCACATTTATTACAAAATGCACTATTTAGTAAAGAAATGGTGGTGGAAGTCTGGTCTAAAGAAGGCGATGTTGTCGAAGATATGCCGAAGGTCAGAACTGAAAAGCTACGTGCTTGGGTTAATATTATGTATGGCTGTGATAAGTTTTGTACGTATTGCATCGTTCCTTATACAAGAGGAAAAGAGCGTAGCCGACGTCCAGAAGATGTTTTAGAAGAAATCAGGGAGTTAGCACGTCTCGGATATCAAGAAGTTACGCTTCTAGGACAAAATGTGAATGCATATGGTAAAGATTTTAAAGATCGTGTGTACCAATTTGGTCATCTCATGGATGATGTGCGTAAAATCGGGATTCCTCGTGTGCGTTTTACAACGAGTCATCCTCGTGACTTTGATGACCATCTCATTGAGGTGCTAGGAGAAAGAGGAAACTTGGTTGAGCATATCCATTTGCCTGTACAATCGGGTAGTAGTGAGATCTTAAAAATGATGTCCCGTAAATATGATCGTGAGACCTATCTAAACTTGGCCAATAAAATTCGCCGTGTCTTACCTGAAGTTGTTTTTACGACGGATATTATCGTAGGCTTTCCTGGAGAGACAGATGAGCAGTTTGAAGAAACTTTATCATTAGTGAGAGAAATGGAATATGATTCGGCGTTTACGTTTATCTATTCACCACGCGAGGGAACTCCGGCTGCTAAAATGAAAGACGATGTTCCTATGGAAGTAAAAAAAGAACGCTTACAACGATTAAATGAGCTTCAAAATGAAATTAGTTTACGTAAGAACGAAGTTTTACGTGGTCAAATCGTAGAAGTGCTTGTTGAAGGTGTTAGTAAGAAAAATGCAAATGTCTTGTCTGGACGTACCCGAACCAATAAATTGGTTAATTTTGTTGGTCCTCAGCATTTGATTGGTGAACTTACCTTTGTTCGTATAGAAGAATCTCGGACATGGTCACTTAATGGAGTTTGGCAAGATACAACAGCGCAAAAGGTGAGTGGGTAATTGTGGATCATCCAGTTCTGAAACAAGCGCGAAAATGTGCGGAACAAATAGCAAAATGTGAAGAAATTATTCGTTTTCGCGCTGCAGAAGAGCAAGTTAATCAGAGCGATAGTGTTCAACAATTAATTGTACAAATTAAAAAGAAGCAGAAGGAACTGGTTCATGCGAAACACTATCATAAGCATGAACATTTGAAACAAATTGAGCAAAATTTAGTAGACATGAATGAACGGTTAGATGGATTGCCCATTGTGATGGAATATCAACAGTCTCAAGTCGCAGCAAATGATTTGATACAAATGATTCAACAAATTATAGGAGACACAGTCTCACAAAAAATAGAAGTTGAAGTCGGAAACCCGGTTGAATCGGGATGCGGAAGCGGTGGCTCTTGTGGTTGCTCCTGATTTTTTCAAAACCCTACAGATTTTCTGTAGGGTTTTTGGCACTCTAGACGAATGCCCTGCATACACTTGTAAATGAACGAAGTTTTATGAGGAGGGAGCATCTTGTCACAAAGTGAGAAAGCTATTGAATATCGACATATTATTACGAAAGCAGTGTGTGGAAAAGGACGCAAATTTTCCCAAGTATCCCACGCTTTAAAGCCATCCACTCCAATTCACACCATACTTGGAGCGTGGGTCATTAATCACAAATACGAGTGTCATAAAGTCGGGGAAGCCGTTGAAGTCCAAGGAACCTATGACATTAATATCTGGGTGTCAGCTAAAGGGAATACAAAGACAGACGTCATTAAAGAAACCGTGAGTTATACTGAACAGGTACCACTCAACTACTACGATCAACATACACGTGATACCTCTGTAGCAGTAAGTACAGCCGTCACGCAAGTACCTAACTGCGTTGAAGCATCAATTGCTTCTAATTCTGAGGGAATCAATATTCGTGTTGAAAAAGAATTTCAAGTGGAATTGGTTGGAGAAACCAAAATCTGTGTGCCCGTTTACCCGATGGAGCTAGCAAATACAGATGAAAAAGATTATGTCAGCGAATATGTTGGTGATGAAGCAGATGATTTTGAGCACTTGGATGGAGATATTATATTAGATGATCTAACGGACTAAAACGTTTCTGATTTCTGAAAAAGAGGGCGCTCGCCCTCTTTTTTATTGAAACTAACGTTTTTCAATTTAGATACATACCATATGACATCATACAGGAATGATATACAACAGGCGTGTGTATGAGAGAAAGGGGAAAGGTTATGGGAGCCGTTACCCTTCCTAGTCAAGCGGTTGACAATGAAAAGCGATTACAAGAACTTATTATTACGAAGAGTCAACGGTTAACCTCATCAATTCGACTGGACGCAAAAGATTTGTATGTATCAGATTATGTACTTACACTAAACCCTGAGAAAATGGTAAATCAAGCGCAAAAGCTGGAAACGCAAACCAAAATCCTCAATTTACATGGAATTGCAGTTGCGGGAAGCAAAAGTATTTTACGCGAATATGTGGTAGGCGTGTTTCAGACGAAAGCCATATTTATTTATCAATCTCAAGAGAGTGCCCAGCTGGTATCGAATAGCAATAAAAAATATAAGCGATCTTTCAAGAAAATTTCCTCTCAAGATAATAGTAAAGAAGTAAGAAGAGTTCGTAATCTTTCGATTCGTGCTATATATGCGCTTGGATTAGATTATGGCATTGTTAAATGTGGGATTGGTATCGGTCGTCGAACTTTAGTTATACAAGTTTATCCTACACCAAAAGTAAATTTGATTATGGCGCAGGAATTTGGAAAAGCGATCGCACAGTATGCCAATCAGACCCAAATCGACCATCAATTAAATGAAGTCGTCCTTGGTGCCGATCCTGAATTTGTAATGCAATCGCCCAAAGGTCACTTGTTAATCGCCTCGAAATATTTTCCACTAAAAGGGAAAGTCGGGTGTGATGCGATTTGGATGGGGCAAAATCATGCGAATAAGCCAATTGTTGAAGTAAGGCCAGATCCTACTTCAGATCCGCACACATTGGTCGTCAACATTTATAAAGGGCTGCTATTTGCTGCACGGAAAATGAAAAATGTACCCTCAAAATGGTTGACAGGAGCCATGCCCTATAAAGGCTTTCCGCTAGGAGGACATATTCATTTTAGTGGAATTCAACCTGACTTTAAACTTTTACGGGCATTAGATAATTACTTAACCCTACCCCTTGTTAACATTGAAGATGATCGTGGCAAAGCGAGAAGACCGAAATATGGTTTTTTGGGTGATTTTCGTTATCAACCACATGGTGGCTTTGAATATCGAACCCCTCCCAGTTGGTTGATTTCACCTATGTTGTGTAAAGGCGTATTTATGGCTGCGCAAGTCATTGTTGCCAACTATAAGCAACTTCAATATCAGCCCCTTGAACATTTAGAGATGCAACAGGCTTATTATAGGGGTGATAAAGACGAAATTAAAGAGATCATCCAGTATTTATGGGAAGATTTAAAAGAACTAGATGATTATCGCGTTTACAAAAAAACACTAGATCTATTTTATTCCTATCTGATCTCAGGAATGAGTTGGGATGAACGCACTGACTTTCGAAAACAATGGCGGATTCCACCATTTCAAGATAAAGATTAAAGGAAGCAATATCGAAAGTGTGTTAAACATGTTAAAATAGATGAGGAAAAAAACTAGGTCCGGAGGAAGAGAATGTGGCAAAATATACTCCGATGATGCAGCAATACTTAACTATAAAAGACAATTATCAGGATGCGTTTTTATTTTTTCGATTAGGGGATTTTTATGAGTTGTTTTTCGATGATGCCTTAAAAGCGGCAGAAGAATTGGAAATCACTTTAACAAGTAGAGACGGTGGAAATAAGCGAATCCCCATGTGTGGGGTTCCTTATCATTCTGCCAGTACTTATATTGAGAAATTGATTGACAGAGGGTACAAAGTAGCGATTTGTGAACAAGTTGAAAACCCAAGTGGTAAAGGCGTTGTGAAGCGTGAAGTTGTTCGTGTCATCACGCCTGGGACGATCATGGAAGAAAGCATGTTAAACGATCAGGAAAACAATTTCTTAGTATTAATAGCAGAAGATGAGGCAAGTGTGGGCTTAATTGCGGTAGATTTATCGACTGGTGAGTGTCATATCACAGAACAAATAGGGTCGCTAGCCACGATCTGGGATGAAGTAAGTACGTATCAACCTAAAGAAGTGGTACTGGATCATCAGCTAACTACAGCTGAAATATCCATGCATCAATCTTATGTGTTTACGCCCTTTTCTCTAAGTGAGACAAAAGTAGATGAGGAATTAATACGCAAGCAATTTTTAGAGTATGACGAAGTATGTACAAGTCCTAGCTTAAAAAAGGTGACAAAACTGCTATATGCATACTTGCATGAAACACAAAAGAAATCATTAGGCCATTTAAAGCGTTTGCATAGATACCAGACGAAGCAATATATGACTTTGGATGATGCTGCTAGGCGAAATTTGGAGTTGAACCGTACCTTAGGAGAGGGTAAGAAAAAAGGTTCCTTATTATGGTTGCTGGACCAAACTGCAACAGCTATGGGAAGTCGGTTACTCAAGAAATGGTTGGACAAGCCGTTACTTCAAAAAGAAGCAATACTTGCTAGGCAAAATACGGTTGCAGCGCTGTTAGAAGATTTCATTCTATTAGATGAAGTGCATGATGATTTACGGCGTGTTTATGATTTGGAACGCTTGGTCGCTCGTATCTCCTATGGATCGGCAAATGCCCGTGATTTGAATGCGGTAAAACGTTCACTTGGAGCCATCCCAGTTCTAAAAGAGCGTTTAGAGGGAAGCTCATTTGCGTTTTTACAAGAGATTGGGAAAAATATGGATCCTTGTACCGATCTATTTCATTTTATTGAGGGGGCGATTGTAGATGATCCGCCCATCTCGATTAAAGAGGGAAATATGATTTGTGTTGGCTATGATCCACAGCTAGATGAGTTACGCTCCATTCAAACAAATGGGAAATCGTGGTTGGCTGAACTCGAACAAAAAGAACGTGAAGCGACAGGGATTAAATCACTTAAAATCGGTTATAATCGAGTGTTTGGTTATTACATCGAAGTAACAAAATCTAACCTCCGTCTGTTACCAGAAGGCAGATATCAAAGAAAGCAGACGCTAAGTAATGCCGAGCGCTTTATCACACCTGAATTAAAGGAACGTGAACAGCTGATCTTAAATGCCGCTGAAAAGTCGATTGAATTAGAGCATACTTTATTTGTGCAAGTGCGAGATCAAATTGCATCTGAGATAAGACGTTTACAAGAATTGGGTGAAGAAGTCGCGCGATTAGATGTTCTACACGCATTTGCTAGGGTCGCTAAAAAATTTCAATATTGTCGGCCGCAGATTCATGAACAAAATGAACTGTCGATTCATGCTGGACGGCATCCAGTCGTAGAAGCAGTATCCGATATAGAAGCTTTTGTAGCAAATGATACAGAACTATCGAATGATCAACAACAAATCTATCTAATTACAGGACCCAATATGGCAGGGAAAAGCACGTATATGCGTCAGGTTGCATTGATTACCATTCTCGCACAGGTGGGGAGCTTTGTGCCTGCTACTGAAGCCAAAATATCTATTGTAGATCGCATTTTTACACGGATTGGGGCCGCAGATGATTTAGTGGGGGGCCGCAGTACATTTATGGTAGAAATGGCTGAAACTTGTCATGCACTTAAAGCGGCTACTTCACAGAGCTTGATCCTGTTAGATGAAGTGGGGCGTGGTACATCTACTTATGATGGCATGGCACTGGCACAAGCCATTGTCGAGTTTATCCATGAGGAAATAGGTGCTAAAACGTTGTTTTCCACACATTATCATGAGTTAACGGAATTGGAGTGTTCACTTTCACGATTAGTTAATGTGCATGCCCAGTGTGTTGAAGAAGATGGAAAAGTCGTTTTTTTGCATCGTATTGTTCCGGGTGGAGCAGATAAAAGCTATGGGATTCATGTAGCTGAGTTGGCTGGGTTACCAGTAGCTGTCGTTGAGCGGGCTCGCAAGCTGTTACATGATTTGGAAGGGAGACTTTCCAACGGATCAAATCAGCACACGGGACAGACGGCTCAACTTTCATTATTTGAAACCCCAGTTGAGAAAGGGAAAAATGATGGAAAGCAACATAAAGATTTAGTGAAAAAAGTGCAAAAGTTTGATTTGATGAATCAAACGCCATTTGAAGCCATGCAATTTATTATGGAACTTCAGAAAACTTTAAAGTAAGAAGAGAGGTGAAAATGGTGGGGAAGATTCAAGTGCTATCTGATCATTTAGCGAATCAGATTGCTGCTGGTGAAGTGGTGGAAAGACCCGCCTCTATTGTGAAAGAGTTGATGGAAAATGCAATTGATGCCGATGCTGATCGTATTCAGATTTATCTAGAAGAAGGTGGAATCTCCCTCATCCGTGTGATTGATAACGGTCTCGGAATGGATCAGGAAGATGCTAAACTGGCATTTGGGCGGCATGCAACCAGTAAAATTAAACATGAACGGGACCTCTCTACTATAAGAACGTTAGGTTTTCGCGGTGAAGCACTTCCAAGTATTGCCTCAGTTTCTAAAGTACGCCTAACGACTGCATCTGATCCTGAGCAGGCTGCGTGTACAGTCTCTATAGCAGGTGCTGGTGCAATGAAGACAGAACTTACATCGCGCCCATTGGGAACGGAAGTAGAAGTGAAAGATTTATTTTTTAATACACCGGCCCGTTTAAAGTATTTAAAAACGATCAATACTGAAGTGGGTCATGTTGCTGATGTGGTTGGGCGATTAGCCTTAGCACATCCAAAAATTAGCTTTAGCTTATCTCATAATGGGAAGGAACTATTTCGTTCAGCAGGAGATGGGAAAAGCTTACATGTACTTCATGCCCTATACGGGAAGCAAGTGACCCGCCATATGGTCGATTTTGCCGATGAAGATCTCGACTTTAAGATTTGGGGTTATATGAGTAAACCAGAAGTGACACGTGCAAGTCGTAATTATATCTCCTTAATTGTAAATGGTCGGTATGTACGCTCGATACCGATTACACAAGCGATACTAAGAGCCTATGCGACTTTACTCCCAGTGGGGCGCTTTCCGCTCGGAGTGGTTTATGTGAATATGGACGCCAAACTACTCGATGTCAATGTTCACCCAGCTAAGCTTGAGGTCCGTCTTTCGAAAGAAAAAGAGCTTTGCTTACAAATTGAAAAGTTATTAAAGGCGACTTTTTCTAAGCAAACCTTCATTCCCAAGTTACAATTGGAAAAAAAAGAAAGACCGGAGATTAAACCTGTGCAATCTTCATTTGACTGGAACAAAGAGCGTGAGCAAGTGCGAGAGAGACCACGCCCCGTTTATCAATCCTCTTTCACGCAGTTGTCGAAGCCAGTAGCGGAACCTATGCCACCTATATCGGAAGAAATAAAAGAAGAAAAATTAGAAATGGGGGAGATGGAGGAGGAGTCCAAATCTCCAGTAAATCGACTGCCGCAACTATTACCAATTGGCCAGATACATGGCACCTATGTAGTGGCGCAAGCAGAAGATGGATTTTATTTGTTTGATCAACATGCAGCGCATGAACGGATATACTATGAAAAATTTGTTCGTAAAATGAAAGAGAAAAATCACGGGCAGCAAGCGCTACTTGTCCCACTTACGGTGGAATGTACGGCTACAGAAGCTTTGTGCTTGCAAACTTACGTAACGGATTTACAAGAGTGGGGTTTAGATATAGAGCCATTTGGCGGAACCACCTTCCTCATACGTTCCTATCCAAACTGGTTTCCTGAACAAGATGTAGAAGGCTTAATTTTTGAAATCGTAACTTGGCTACAAAAACAAGGGAAGATTGACACGGCGCTATTGCGTGACGAAAGTGCTAAAATGATGTCTTGTAAAGCTGCGATTAAGGCAAATCGCCATTTGCGTAAGGATGAGATGGAGAAGCTGATCGAGCAATTACACCATTGCGAAAATCCTTTTACCTGCCCACATGGTAGACCGATCTTTATCCATTTCAGCACATATGAACTTGAGAAAATGTTTAAGCGGGTGATGTAAGATTTTGTTTGTAACGACTTCTTTTCAACCAAGAAATTTAGAACGAACGAAGGCTGAACAATTGGCGTCTTCATTAGAAGTACCCTATGTAGAACGCCAAAAATATAACTTACCAGAATTGTTTCAACAAACTTCAGACGTGTATGCGCTGGTTGTGACCAAAAAAGAGTTGCGCTGTGTGAGTCGAACAGGAGAAGTTTTTTTCTTCCATCCTAATATGTCGGCTCTCCGCATTAAACATTTACAATCCAATCAACCTGATGTGATGGTTACTGCAACACAAATGCAAGCGGGAGATACGGTGTTAGATTGTACCATGGGAATGGGAGCAGACGCGATTGTTGCTTCGTATGCAGTTGGGGCGAAAGGCAAAGTGATTGCACTGGAAAGTGAAACCGCTATTGCTGTCATTGTGCAAGCAGGTTTACAGTCTTATCAGACTGATCGAAAAGCATTACAAGAGGCGATGGGAAGAATTACAGTGGTCAATCAAAATTATGAGGATTATTTATCCGTGTGTGAGAGCGACTCAGTAGATATCGTCTTATTTGATCCGATGTTTCGTCATACGATTCAAGCTTCTAAAGCGATGCAATCATTAAAACCACTTACGAATAATGCAGCACTTTCAGCCAAAGCAGTAAAGGAAGCCGTTCGTGTGGCGAGAAAAGGTGTATTTCTCAAAGAGAGACCTCAGAGTGGAGAATTTGAACGACTAGGATTTACCATACGTCATCGTTCATCACGTTTTGCTTGGGGGATAATCAAACCGTAGACAGGAGGGCTGTTATGAAGCCGAAAGTACTTGTTATTACAGGGCCTACAGCTGTGGGTAAAACAGCGACTAGCATGTCGTTAGCTCATTCTTTGCACGGGGAGATTATCTCGGGTGATTCTATGCAGGTTTATCAAGGAATGGATATTGGGACAGCAAAAGCAACGACAGTGGAGCGTACACAAATTCCTCATCATATGATTGACTTAGTAACGCCAGATCAATCTTTTTCAGTTCAGGATTATCAGCAACAAGCTAGGGCATGCATTGCCGATATTACAAACCGAGGTGCGATTCCGCTCATTGTTGGAGGCACCGGTCTCTATATTGAATCTGTTATTTATGAGTATGAGATGCCAGATGTTACTGAACATCCTGAAATTCGCAGGCGTTACGTCGCTATGGCCGAACAAAAAGGAGTCGCATATCTTCACCAACAACTCTTTCAAGTGGATCCAGAGTCGGCTAAAAAACTACATCCCAATGATGTAAGGCGTGTAATTCGTGCGTTAGAAGTGCATGAAGTAACGGGTACGCCCTTTTCGCAATTAAAACGAAAGGGGAGCTCGCCTTTTGACGTATTGTGGCTGGGTCTTACCATGCCGAGGGAACTTTTGTATGAACGGATCAACCAACGTGTTGATCACATGTTAAAAAGGGGTTTAATCGAAGAGGTGGAAACGTTAAAAGCGAAGGGTTATCACCTTGGATTGACTTCTATGCAAGCCATCGGTTATAAAGAGATGATGTGGTATTTAAATGGTGAAATCTCCTATGAGGAAGCCGTTCGTGTGTTGAAACAAGGGACCAGAAAGTATGCGAAACGGCAACTGTCGTGGTTTCGAAGGAATGATGATATAAACTGGTTTGACATGACTCAACCTGATGTTTGGCAAGAGATTAAGAAATTAGTGGCAGGAAAGTTTAATCAATCTGAAGAATAGGTTTAACTAGGCTAAAAATACATAGGAGGTACGGATTTTGAAACAATCCATCAATATTCAGGATGCATTTCTCAACCAGATCCGCAAAGAATCGGTACCCGTTACGATTTTTTTGGTAAATGGATTTCAAATTCGTGGAGTCATACGTGGATTTGATAACTTTACGATTATCATTGAAAGTGAAGGAAAACAACAGATGGTATACAAGCATGCAATTTCTACTTTCACACCGGTGCGGTATGTCTCTCTGATGGCAAATGAAGAAGAAAAAGTAGCTGAATGATGATTAAAAAAATACCACCTTTGAGGTGGTATCAGGCTGTTGAGAAAGTCTCAATAGCCTGTAAAATGAGCACTGCTCATGTGGGGGGTGAGACACTCCTTAGCTTGGGAGTTGTACGAAACAGAAATGAATTATGTGCGCTGACTACCCAAGAAAACCAAGCTTTCAAGCGTGGTGAGTCTCAATGGAGGAAATAAATGATTGCCTGGTTCGAAACAACCTAAAAGGAGAACTACCTTGTTACTTGTTGGTAGTTCTCCTTTTAGGTTGTTAAATTCCTACGACTAAGCTGTCAACCTATACACATCGATTAAACTTGCTAACAGGAGATATCAAATACGACTTTCATTTTTATTTTGGCTACACCCTCGAGATCTTGTTGATTTAATAGCGCAAGTGTTCTTGCACGAGAAATGTAAACTGTTGCACACCCTCCAGGTTCAATATCAACACTTTGTAGGTTATTCACTACCAGTGTAAGAAGTGAAGATGAAACATTGCTTACTGTCACAAATACTACTGATGAACCACTAATCGCATTAAAGAATTCTCTTAGTGTTCCTGAAATTGGAGGTAGTATATATGAACAACAAACTTCCTCTGAATGAAGGATTTTTTCTAAGCAACTGGCATCAACAATTTCAATTTCCGTATCATTTTTGGCGACATATTTTGTCATTTATTATCACCTCAGCTTTCTATTATAATTGAGAAGAAAACCACTCATATATTATATGAAGCTATCAAAAAAAGGTGATAGATTTAATGAAACCCGATATTATCCGCTCGGGTTGAATGTTATGCTGATAAATTTGACTTTGTTGATTTACCGCAGTAGCCCTAGCATTTCTCTATACGGTAATTCAACACATTTTTTCGACTTATATCTATATTTATATTTGATTTTTACTTTTGATTAATGTTATCTTTTAAGATGTTATGTATATTGTTAAGTTCAAGCATGTTGCCATTCTTTTGGCTTACCCAAATACCTAATATAAACTTAAGGTGGAATAATATGGAAAATAAAAACTTAGTTTTATATTCACTCTTTGCTTTAATCGTACTCTCAGCGTGTTCAAATCTTTCTTCCTCAACAGTTACACAAAATGAAATATTAGAAGCAGAAGTAGGAGAAGAACAACCAATAGATCAATCTCCAGAGATCGTTACAATTGCTTCAGAAGAAATTCCTGAAAAAGAGTCAAAGGACTTAGAAAAGACGGAGAAAGAAGCTCCTAAACAGGAACCGGTAGCTTTGGAGAAAGCATCATCTAAACAGGAGGAGGAGTTAGATCTTAGTAAAAAGGAACATTCTGAATCAAAGTCTGAAATAAGCAAAAGTCAGCAATATGCAGAAAGTGTACTGCAAATTATAAATATTGAAAGAGATAAAGTTGACTTGCCTCCTCTCAAATTAAGTGAATTACTAACAAAAACCGCTAGAGCGAAAGCAGAGGATATGAGAGATCAAAATTATTATGGTCATGGATCTCCTGTATATGGATCATTACGTGACATGCTGAATACATTTGGAGTCCCTGGAGTTGCAGCTGAAACCAATAAAATTCGTCAAGCAACACCTGAAGCAGTCACAAAAGGGTGGATCAATAAACCAAATGGTAAGGGAATCTATAATAAAAAATGGGAGTATATTGGTATTGGATATGCAGAAGGTGGATCTAAGGGGCACTATTGGACTTTTATGTTTATTAGTCATGACACATGGGATGGCGTAACGCCAAAAAAGTAACTACAAAACTTTATTCAAGTTGCAAATAGAACAAAAGTAATCCTCTTTGATCAAAGAGGATTACTTTTGTTCTATAGGTTGAGAGTCCCAAATGATAAGAAAAACAAAGGATCAATGGAAATGATCTATGAAAATACGCTGTTTTCTCCCATTCTTCTCTTTTAATATAACCAAGGTTTCTTTTTTCTTAAACGAATGTGGAACTTTAAAAGTACGTATCATCACTACAGGTGTTTTTTGTGTTTTAATCGTTATCTTTTGCAATATCGGATGTGTACTTTTTTTATAGGAAAGATTAATTTGTCCTGTAGGTGTTCTTACTATTTTAGTACTTGCATTCATAACAGTAGTCACAGCGTCTGTAGTTGTACATGTAAGACATTGTGTTATGCTGAAAGGGCAAAAAATGGGACCTGGACAATGACACAATGAAATATCCAAACACTCTACGCAACATTCACTACATTGTTGTCCCAGTGGTAACTCTGAAACGGGGATCGTTTCTAACGCCAGGAGCTTGGGCGGATGAGGCATATAGACCCTCCTTATCCTAATGTCTTCATCCCTATATTTTAATTGAATGGATTTTAACTTATGATGATATGTTTAGTCTATTCATATTTATATAGATGGTGCCTGAGGGATAGAATTTTCAACTAACACCACATGTTGTATTCTTTTTTACTCCTAGATAAGCGCATCAAAAACACATAAGATTATATTTCTTCGCTCATCTGTTCAAATGATAGAAAAAAGCGCTTTACCACCTAAATGAATAAGTAAAGAAGTCAAACAATAACTTCTTGAAATACAATCTGTTAGCATAGATATAGGCACTCCAACAACTAAGTAAGCAATGAAATGGATTGTAAATAAAGGGGGATTCATCAGAAGAATACAAAGGAGACTTATTTTCTAGAACAGAATACAACATCTATTAAATTTACAATATCACATCAATGAGGATATGGTCTTACCAATCTGATACCACCTTTGAGGTGGTATTTTGTTTTTCACCAAAAATTGGGCGAATGCGTATAGTGGAGAGTGAATCGAAGTGGAGGAGTGAAAAGAATGAGCAGAAGAGTCATGGCGGGAACAAGTAAGCATCAAATCCATGTGGTTTTTGAGCAAAATAAAGAGGCGACATGTTCGATGCGGGATTCCGTTTGGACAGATACAGGAATCGAACAAGAAGCTCTTCATGCTTGTTTCACAAGCTTAAATCAACTAGTGGGTATTGACCAAGTAAAAAAATTCATCAAAGAAATTTATGCCTGGCTTGAAATCGGAAAAAGAAGACGAGAAGCTGGCTTATTAACGGAACAACAAGTGCTGCATATGATTTTTACAGGCAACCCTGGGACGGGTAAAACAACCGTTGCTCGTATTTTAAGCACCTTATTAAAAGAGATGGGCGTATTATCAAAAGGACATCTAGTGGAAGTGGAGCGAGCTGATTTAGTTGGTGAATATATTGGTCATACCGCTCAAAAAACACGGGAGCATGTACAAAAAGCATTGGGTGGGATACTATTTATTGATGAGGCTTACTCCTTAGCAAGAGGTGGCGACAAAGATTTTGGTCGTGAAGCCATTGATACAATGGTGAAAGCGATGGAAGACTTTAAAAATGAATTTGTCTTAATATTAGCAGGCTACTCCAATGAGATGGAATGTTTCTTGAATACAAACCCAGGTCTACCCTCACGTTTTCCGATTCAACTTCGCTTTCCAAATTTTGATTTAGAGCAATTGATGCAAATTACGATGCAAATGGTAGGCGAACGAGAATATTGTCTTTCTTCTTCTGCTAATAATAAGATACGTATACATTTACGGAAACAAATGGATGGGAATTTCGGAAATGCACGCTATATTCGTAACATGATTGAACAGGCGATTCGTCAACACGCTGTGCGCATTCTAAGACACCCGGGTCCGAGCCGAAGCGAGTTGATGACTTTACGCGGAGAAGATTTTCAATTTGAATCGTTAAAAGAGAAAAATAAGGTTCCTACATGGTATAATTAAAATGAAAAGTAGTAGTATGATGAAAGGAATGGATGAAGATCGAACTGAATGGAGAACACCAACGTGAACGCGCCATTCTAGTAGGATGCGGACAGAAGCAAAAAGAATGGGAAATTCGAGCGACCGTATCAGAACTAGAGCAATTAACGGAGACTGCAGGTGCAGAACCGATTCACACCGTCTTCCAATTTCGAGATCGCTATGATGCGAAATGGTTAGTGGGAAAAGGAAAAGCAACTGAGATTGCGGATCTTGCTGAAACAGATGATATTGACTTGGTTATATTTGATCAAGAGTTAAGCCCTGCGCAGATTTTTCATCTGGAAGCGGTATTTCCTTGTAAAGTAATTGATCGAACGCAGCTCATATTAGATATATTTGCACGACGTGCTCAGACCAAAGAAGGTCGCCTTCAAGTGGAATTGGCTCAGCTTCAATATATGCTTCCACGCTTAACAGGGAAAGGGAAAGAAATGTCCCGCTTAGGCGGGGGAATAGGGACGAGGGGGCCTGGTGAAAAAAAATTAGAGACGGATCGTCGTCATATTCGCAACCAGATCTCTGACTTAAAAAAGCATTTAGAAGATGTAAAGAAACATCGACGTCTTCATCAAGAAAGGCGTTCAAAACAATCTTTATATCAGATTGCATTAGTAGGCTACACCAATGCTGGAAAATCGACATTATTGAACAAGCTGACAGGGGCTGACGTATTAGCAGAAAATCAGCTCTTTGCAACGCTTGATCCGACTACCAGATCTCTTGAATTACCAAGCGGCAAAGAAGTGTTGATTACGGATACCGTAGGTTTTATTCGAAACTTACCACATCACTTAATAGCCGCTTTTCGGTCTACACTGGAACAAGTGAGAGAAGCTAATTTGCTTCTTCATGTAGTAGATATGAGTCATCCAGAGATGACAGCGCAAATAAATGCTGTAGAACAAGTACTGACCGATTTGGATGCTGGTCACCTTCCAACATTAATGATATATAATAAAAAAGATTTATCTCATCTTCATGAGGTGGAAAAGAACATACAGGATCGGATTCAAATAACGGCAAAAAATGATAGGGATATTGTGTACCTAAAAGAAAAAATAGAAAGCCATATGCAGCGTGACGATGTGAGGGCACAAATCGAACTTCCTGTTGCACGTGGAGAATGGATTGCAGAGTTATATCGCGCTGGCGAAGTCTTACATGTTACTTCAGAAGAAGAGTATATGCGGATGCAAGTCCGAATGTCTAAATTGGCATTTGAACAATTATCGCGTGATTTAAAATCAGTTGTATTTGAGAATCAAGTATAAGAAATTGGGTAGGAATGGTGTTGGGTGGAGAAACAATTAAAAAATGATACAGAAATTAAAGTAATGATCGAGCGCGTCGAACAAAAAATTGATCCGATGATTCGGCGTATTGAAAAAGAGGTAGATCATCATCAGTGGCGTGTCCTGACTAGTTTTCGCAAACATCGGGTCAGTGAGCAACATTTGCAAGCCTCAACTGGCTATGGTTATGATGATATGGGAAGAGAGACGCTTGAACAAATTTTTGCTGAGCTGATGGGTGCTGAAATGGCCATCGTGCGTCCGCATATCACATCAGGTACACATGCCATTACATCTTGTCTATTTGGTATTCTCCGGCCTGGAGATGCATTCATTTACTTAACAGGAGAACCCTACGATACGTTGGAGCAGGTGATCGGTAAAGGTAAAGATGGAAGTGGTTCATTGGCCGATTTTGATATTACTTACCAAGCTATTTCGCTGACCGATCACCAGGAGGTGGATTTCTTAGCGCTGGAAAAGGCAATTTCGCAGCGAACTCGTTTGATCGCGATTCAAAGATCTCGCGGCTATGCGGATCGTCCCTCATTCTCGATCGAACGAATTCAAGCTATGATTAAGAAAATCAGGCAAATTCGTTCTGATCTGATTATCTTTGTGGATAACTGTTATGGAGAATTTGTAGAACAAATAGAACCGACCCATGTCGGAGCTGACCTAATTGCGGGATCATTAATCAAAAACCCGGGTGGTGGGTTAGCCAAATCGGGTGGATACATAGCAGGTAAGATGAAATATGTAAAACAAGCAGCTTCACGCTTAGTGGCACCTGGAATCGGTGTAGAAGGTGGCGCTACCCATGGTTATTTACGTGATTACTTTCAAGGCTTATTTCTTGCACCCCATGTCGTGGGGGAAGCACGAAAAGGTGCGGTTTTTACTGCTGCAATGTTAGATTTACTCGGCTTTAAAACTTCACCGAGTTGGGATGAACAGCGTACAGATATTATTCAACAAGTCCACTTGGGAGAGCCAGAACTACTGATTGCTTTTTGTCAAGGTATCCAAGCAGCTTCTCCTGTAGATGCGCACATTTCACCTGTTCCGGCTGCAATGCCGGGTTACTTAGACCCGGTAATTATGGCGGCGGGAACATTTGTTCAAGGTGCAAGTATTGAGTTATCAGCAGATGGGCCATTGCGGCCACCCTATACAGTGTTTTTACAAGGTGGGCTCACCTTCTCACATATTAAAGCGGCTATTGCGTTGTCATTAGATCAAATGATGGCGACTGGAAAAATATAAGACAAACAAGAGAGGAAGATACTGGTGGAAATAATTTGGTGGATCATAATTGGCATATTATTTTTACTCGCATATGCGGGATTAGTTGCACCTGGCTTACCAGATGCGCCATTTATATTAGGTGGTTTTTTGATTTATCATTTCTTTATTAATGATACTGAATTTGGTTGGGTATTTTGGATTTCCATGACATTGATTACGATTATGCTTATCGTCATTGACTATATTTCAGGTGGAGTAGTGGCTAAGAAATATGGTGGTTCCACATGGTCGATGATAGCAGCTGCTGTAGGTGTCATTGTATTTCCCTTCATTATGGGACCCATAGGCATATTGATTGGACCATTTGTACTTGTCCTTCTGTTAGAATTGATCTTGCGAAAATCGAAGGAAGATGCCCTAAAGATCGCCTTTGGAACGGTGGTTGGATTTATAGGTGGTACATTCGTCAAATTCTTTATCTTAACTGCTATGATCATCTGGTTTGGTTTAGCGCTTATATTCTAGTAAAAAATCCTCTTTATTCGGTCGTGTCGTTTAACCGAAATAAGGGGGATTTTTTACATTTTATCAATAAAGTTCACACATTTTCATCAAACTATTGAATTTTCTATATATTAGATATATTATAAAAATGACTAGGGAGCTTGTAATCTGATCTCTTGTCAGTGACGAATTATCGTGTGCTTAATTTCCAAACTTGAGGGGGATGTGTATTGTGAAAAAAATTCGGTTACTGGCAGTTACAGCGTTGCTACTCATATTAATCTGTAGTCCGCTATTGATGAATGTACAAGCTGCCGCGACTAAAGAGGCTCCTGACGAGCGTAAGATGTATACCGTTGACCATGTGACGACCAAAGAACAACGTACATCCATTGTTCGGACAGGCGCTACTATTGAAGAAGTAGGAAAAGATTATGTTGTCATAATCGCCAATCCAGACGAAGTGAATCAAATTAAAAAATTGAAATTTCCAGTTAGTGAACAATTTAAGCCTTTTGATTTTCCAGAGGGAGATTCCAATTATCACAATTATGATGAAATGGTAGCGAAGATTGAACAAGCAGCCGCTGATCATTCCAATATTGTCAAAAAATTTAGTATTGGAAAAACTTATGAAAATCGTGAATTGTGGGCAGTGAAAATTAGTGATAATCCCAATGTGGATGAAGAGGAACCCGAAGTGCTTTATGTAGGTTCTCACCATGCACGTGAACATTTAACTGTAGAGATGACACTTTATCTTTTAGATTTGTTTACTGATGAATATGGATCAGACTCACAGGTTACCAATCTAGTTAATTCACGCGAAATCTACATCGTGTTTAATTTGAATCCAGATGGTAGCGAATACGATATCCGTAATGATAGTTACAGCTACTGGCGAAAAAATCGTCAAACCAATAGTGGGTCTTCCTACGTTGGAACAGATTTAAACCGAAACTATGGTTACAAATGGGGTTGTTGTGGTGGATCGAGTGGTAGTCCATCTAGTGACACCTATCGCGGAAATAGTCCATTTTCTGCACCTGAGACGGCTGCTCTTCGTGATTTTATCTTGAGTCGTGTCATCGGTGGGAAACAGCAAATCACAGCCTCTGTTTCATTCCACACATATAGTGAGTTAATTCTATATCCATATGGGTATACGTATGAAAATGTACCAAGTGATATGTCACAAGATGATCATGATGTGTTTGTCTCCCTAGCAAACACCATGGCAGGAACAAACGGATATGATCCACAACAATCGAGCGATCTTTATGTTACAGATGGGGATATGACCGACTGGGCATACGGAGATCAGAATATCTTCGCATTCACATTCGAGATGTACCCGACATCATCTAACCCTGGATTTTATCCTCCAGATGAAGTGATTCAAAGAGAGACGAGTCGTAACCGTGATGCCATTCTTTATTTAACAGAGAAAGCGGATTGTGTCTACTCTGTGATTGGAAAACAAGGGCAGTACTGTGGTGATGACGGTGGCGAAGATCCAGAAATTGTTTTTGAAGATGATTTTGAGCGTAACCAAAATTGGACAACCAATCCATCAGGCTCTGACGATGCGACTGCAGGTACATGGGAACGTGCAAACCCATCTGACACCAACTATAGTGGGCCTAAGCAATTGGGTACAACGAAAAGTGGTAGCTACGACTTAGTTACCGATGGCCGCTCCGGTTGGTCTGCGGGCTACTATGATATTGATGGCGGAGCCACCACAATTCGCTCCAAGCAAATTACACTTCCATCTCTACAAAATGGTGAATCATTAAACCTTTCAACATCTTATTACTTCAGTCACTATTCCAATTCCAGTAGTGATGACTATTTCCGAATTAAGCTGATTGATGAAAACGGAAATCAACAACAATTATTCCAAAGATTAGGATCAAGTAGCGATGTAGATGCGGCATGGACCGATCAATCAATCGATATCAGTGCTTACGCAGGGCAAAAGATCTATATTCAATTTGAAGCGGCGGATAAGGGTTCTGGAAGCTTAGTGGAAGCTGGCGTAGATGATGTGAAGATCACGAAGAAATAAGCGAATAGAGCCGTCCCTGTGGGGATGGCTTTTTTTACTTCGTAAGAATTGGCATTATTTGGACTGATCTCATGAGTAATCGATTTACTTAGATGATAAAGGCTATCTGATGAGCGTCGTGTATAGCTAGCCATTGGAGTAGAGACCAAAACACGCGCAGGCGTGTTTTTTTGGCATGAGGTGAATATGCATAACGTAGTGTAGAGAAGGGATATACATATTCATCGGAATACTCCTTAAATTACTTCGTGATCAATTTATATGAATAACTAAAGGAGAGGGTTATGATCGAAAAAGGAAAACTTATTCTCAGTCCACAGGCTGGTTTTGGAAATCGCATGCGGATGCTATGCTCAGGGATTGTACTTGCCGAGGTGCTGGGACGGGAACCACTATATTACTGGCCGGGTGGGGAAGCTTCGCGATCCAATACACTGGATCATATTCGCGCGATGAGAGAAGAGGGATTTCATGCCTTCTTTCTTTTGAATCAAGGATTTATGCCCATTGATCTTAATCCGAGTGTGAAGATTGATCTCAGTTTATCGGAATGGCTACCTGGCGAGTTTTGGTATCCTTACCAAAGTTCAGCACATCAAGCATGGGAAGGGTTGCCGCAACAACGTCTAGGTGCGGAAGCAGATGAGCTAAGACGGTTCGATGATCTACAAACCATATTGATTGAAAGTAGTCGAGCGTTGACCTTGCACGACTATACCAGATCAGAATGGCACGCGATGATGACGCAAACTTATCAAGCTTATTTTCAACCGCAAACGATCTATCAAGAGATTCTGGCAGAAGTTCCGTATTTTGACATGGGTGTCGCGATTCGGCGTAGAGAGTTTATGCACTACTTTCCAGAGACGGCACAATCAGAAGAGGAGTTAAGTCGATGGCTAGATCAAATCATAGAAGCGCAAGCTGTTACATCACTGGTGTTATTTAGTGATGATCATGCTTTACGTGATCGTTTCCGTCATCGTTTACAGAAAAGGGGTATCAATTGTCCAGATTTGAGATGGGGAGAATTAAAGAGATGGCAAGTTTCATTTTTGGAGTTTTTGACACTGGCTACCCGCGTTTCAGATGTGATTTATGGTACGGTGAAGTCGAGTTTTGCTGAACAAGCCGCCATCTACGGAGGGGTTCCCTATGCACCCATATGTAAAAACAAGTAAGGAGTTAAGAGAGATGAGATTACATGTAAAAGCACTTAATAAACAAGTAAGATTTGCGTAACAAAATAGAAAGTCCTTGTTAAACTCTGAATGTAAAAATGTGAGAGGATGAGAAGGAGATGTATAAGTTAGAGATTCTGGTATTCATGTTGAATGTGGGAGTGCTGGTGTGGGTCATGACAGGTGGATCTTGTATGAGAAGGAAGATCGTTGTTGTTGTGGCCATTTCTGTTGTTAACTTGATTCAAGTGATTGTAGATACCAGATGGCAGATGATGTTTGTTTATTTAATTCCGATCTTCTCGATTCTATATATGTTTGCTCTAAAGTATAATCGACACAGCCGAAAAAAATGGAAAAAGGTACTCGGTGTGAGTCTCATCATCATATACGTTTTTTTTTCTTTCGCACTACCTTGCTTTCTACCGATGTTTACATTTCCGCAACCAACCGGAAATCATGCGGTTGGGACCAAGATCCTTCATCTGCAAGGTAATCGTCATGAACTTATGATTCAAGTATGGTATCCGACAGAAGCTATCATCGATCAGGAAAGAAGCCCATATATGGTCGATGGTCCTGAGGTAACCGCGAGTTTATCGCACATGCTTGGTTTCCCCAGCTTCACACTTCGGCATTTAGAGGTTATCGCTACACATGCTTACATGGATGCTCCTTTATCTCCTCGCCAATCCTCTTATCCTGTTCTCCTGTTTTCTCATGGCTTAGGTGGTGTTCGAAATCAAAATACATTTCAGTTAGAAGAATTGGCCAGCCATGGGTATATCGTCATTGGTTTCGATCATCCAACGTACGCAGCAGCAACTGTGTTTCCGGATGGGGAAGTAATGAAGAATCAATATCCGAACTTGCCGCGTGCTGGTTATGAGGAACTGGATACACATATGCGTATCTGGGCATCTAATAGTAAGTTTGTACTCGATCACCTGGAAGCCTTAAACCAAAGTGCTCCATTTCACAATACGATGGATTTAGGCCGAATCGGGATGTTGGGACATTCGTATGGTGGGGCTACTGCGGTGTATATGCTTTTACACGATGACAGAATTAAAGTAGCTATGAATATGGATGGTGGCATTTTTGGTTTAGATAATATGCCACAAAAACTTCATAAACCACTCTTGCTGATGGCTGCTGATACATCATTGGATCAAGAAATATTCTATGAAACTTTGGCATCATTCACAGATGAAGAAGTATTTGAGCAGACCGGGCAGACAAAAGCGTGGCACAAGGAAAATATGGAAGAAGTCTTTGCGAGAAGAGAACGTATGTTAAAAGCGGGTGCGAATTCTATCATACTTCCAAATACCAATCATATTAGCTTCTCTGATCTCCCGCTGTATGCGCCTGTGCTCTTGGCGCCGAATGATGATCCAGCAGAGGTGCATACTGCTGTAAACCAAGTGACGCTACGTTTTTTTGATGATCA
The DNA here is from genome assembly GCF_014773435.2 of Polycladospora coralii. Lineage (GTDB taxonomy): Bacteria > Bacillota > Bacilli > Thermoactinomycetales > Thermoactinomycetaceae > Polycladospora > Polycladospora coralii. The sequence goes on from NZ_JACXAG020000004.1 coordinate 267,589, forward strand.
CCTAAAATGAGGATATAATTGCCTTAGAGGAGACTGAACAGGAAGGAGAAGCGTATGCGGCAACGCATTTTACTCATAGAAGATGACCTAGATATTAGCAATATGATAGAGAGATTTTTAACAAAGGAAGGTTATACGCTTGTTTGTGCTTATGATGGAGAAACTGCCATTGAAATCCTGAAAAAGGATTCTTTTACGCTATTGGTCTTGGACTTGATGCTTCCAAAGATGGATGGCATAACCTGTTTAAAAGCGATTCGCATGCAGAGTTTGGTTCCGATTATTATTCTTTCAGCGAAAGGATCTGACATAGATAAAGCGCTAGGACTTGGCTTTGGAGCAGATGATTATTTGGCGAAACCGTTCTCGATGACTGAACTCTTAGCGCGGGTGAAAGCACTTATTCGCCGCGCTTCTTATCAAAAGGAAATGAGCGTTAATTCGATACAAATAGGAGCTCTCTCTATTTTACCGGATACGTATTCTGTGCTTAAAAAGGATCAGACAATCCAATTGACGCTCAAAGAATTTAAAATCTTATATTTATTAGCAATGAATGGAAATAAAATTTTTACAAAAGAAGAGATTTACCAGCGCGTATGGAAGGAAGATTATTATGAAGATGCAAACGTCATCAATGTACACATCAGTAGGTTACGAGAAAAGATTGAGGACAACCCATCTCGTCCGAAATATGTGAAAACGATCTGGGGAATTGGTTACAGATGGGGAAGTGAATCGGATTGAACATATACTTATTGCTCTTATTGCCATGTTAATCGGGTATATCTTTTATGCCAAAGTACGCCATGCAAGAGAGTTACGCACAATCGCGAAGAAGCTACAAAGTATTATAGAACATCCTACTCCGATCTTATCCCATACGACAAATGATCCTGCTCTGAAAGAGCTCCTCATTGCGTTGAATCGTGTGCTCCATCGTTCAAGTGAAGCATCCATTTCGTTTAAACAAAAAGAAATGGCCATGAAGAAAATGCTAACGAATATATCGCATGATTTACGGACACCGCTCACAGTTGTATTGGGGCTTGTAGAGTCTATCTTATATCAACCGTCTATGGATGAAACTGAAAAGATGAAGGGAATTCAATTGGTTCATTATAAAGCAGAAGAGATTGTGCATCTCATCAACCGTTTGTTTGAATGGGTACGTTTGGAATCGGATGATGAAGATATTCAGCTAGAGAAACTAAACGTGTCAGAGATTTGCAAGAGAAATGTGCTTTCCTTCTATCAGCAGATAGAAGCCGAAGGATTAGCCGTGGAACTAGAGTTACTCGATCAACCTCTATATGGATTAGGGAATGAAGAAGCTCTTAACCGCGCTTTGGGTAACTTGATCGCAAATGCCATTCGATATGGTTACGAAGGAAACGTTATCGGAATGTCACTGCGTGCGGATACGCAATTTGTCTATATCGATATCTGGGACCGAGGCAGGGGGATTCCTGAATCTTATCAAGATCTCGTTTTTGAAAGATCTATTAGAATGGAAGGGAATCAGAAACAAGGAAGTGGGTTAGGGCTTCATATCGTCAAGCGACTGCTTGGAAAGATGCAGGGGGATGTACAAATCGTTAGCTTACCTTTTGAGCGAACAACGATTACTGTAAAGCTAAAACGAATGTGGGAGAGAGAGGGGATGAATTGATGTCTTATATTGTACAGACACATAATCTTAGTAAAGTGATAAAAAAAAAGCCATCCTGTCTGCTGTGAATCTTCATGTGAAACGTGGAGAAATACATAGCCTCATTGGTCAAAATAAAGCAGGAATCACATCGCTACTAAAATTACTGACCGGGCTTTGGAAGCCTACGAGCGGGGAGATTGAGCTGTTTGGTGAAAGGATTGATAAAAATGCTTACTTATATTTAGAGAAGATGGGAAGTGTGATTGAAAGTCCGATATTTTATGAACATCGAACTGGATTTGAAAACTTAATGATACATGGTGCGTACCTGGGAATCTATGATCACCTCCAGATCATAGACGCCTTAGCGTTATTTGATTTACAAGGAATGGAGCACAATCCAGTTCGATCCTATTCATTTGGATTAAAACAAAAATTAGGGATCATCAGAGCGATCGTTATGAAACCTGAATTATTAATTCTAGATGAACCGATGAAAGGTTTGGATCCGATTGAGAAAAAAGAGCTTCGCCAAGTGATCCGTAATATCAATCATCAATATGGGACGACGGTCATCATATCGAGTCATCATTTGGAGGACCTGGAACAGATAACCGATACAGTGGGTGTGATTCATGATGGAAAATTGATAAAGGAAGAAGCGATGGAGCAAATTAAAGCGAAGAGTTTAGCATATATCGATTTAACTACCGATGATGATCATAAAACAGCTTATTTGCTTGAAAAAAAGCTCCACATACAACATTTCCAAGTCCTTCATAGTGGGCAAATTCGCATTTTTAAATCTCCACTTCCCGTACACGAAATTGTGAATCAGTTAGTTACCCATCATATCCAAATTCACGAAATAACGCAGAATCAACATCCTTTAGAGCGGTACATATTAAATTGCAATAAAGGAAGTGAGAAGCATTGATTCAATGGATGAAAATGGATATGGTCAAGACGGATTGGAAGATGTACCTGCTTGGATTTGGCTTGTTAAATATGATAATTGTGAGTTGCATATGGCTATTATTGCACGCCATTAATCCTGCAGATATGAAGCTCATGTACCCCATTTTTCCAAGCTATCGTTTTGTATATGAATGGATCATAACAGCTTCAAAATTCGGTACCACGATTTTTGAAGCTGTGCTACTTGTGGGAATCATTCTGAACGAGTATAAAAACAAAACCATATTGATCTTATTTCAGTATCCGTACCCGCGTTGGAAGTTGCTTCTTTCAAAAATCCTTTTAATCGGTTTATTAGCTTTTACGTTCTTCTCATGTACAACTGTGGTCTCTTTTATAGGCTTTATGACTATGAATACTTTTGACGCAATGATTTATGAACCCATCACTTCGTTATTATCCGTTCATCTCATTTTAGAAATAATGATACAAGGACTAGGCACTGTTGCGATCGGTTTTATTCCATTGTTTTTTGGAATGATTCATAAATCGGTAAAAACGACATGGATCACTTCTACCCTATTGGCATTTTTAATCCATTTGCCGATTAATGCCCCCAATGAAAGGATGATCTATGGTACAAAGCCAATCCTCTATATTCCCCTTGCGATAGCTGGAATAATGGTGACTGTTCACTTTATTTATCAAGCCAATAACAGAGATGTAAGTTAGATGATGAGCAAATGGTTATAGTAGGAATCAAGTAACTGGAATGCAGTTTTTTAAGCGATTCCTTGTATGATGATCGCGCTCTTGCGTGCAAAAACAAAAGGATTCTCTATAGATTGGAAATTAACATAATAAGACTTAGGGTGTGTAAAGGGGAGACTTACTGCAACTGAGCCTAAAGTTAGGTTTAGTCGTTTGATTCTGCTTACTACACGATTTACTTCATTTTGATATAACCAGAGTCTACTTAAACATAATGTTTGTTTTGAATTGGGTATAGGTGTAAACGAAAACTCGAGATTATTTAGACTCGCACTTGAGCGCCCCAGTGTTTTACTCAATCTTTTTTGTCTGATAATCAGGGGAGTACAGATATGATTGATTATATTAGGGAATGCTAAGGGGGATATCGTATGTGCAATAGCCCTACATGTTGAATTGCTTCGGTCTGATGTGACCGGTCTCGTTACGATATTTAATTTTTTGAATGCTCGAGCTACATCCAAAGCAAAAGTGATGGGATTTTCGATCGCTACAATACTGAGGGTGGTAACTTGAGGATTACTAGCTAGAAAAAACTGCGGAGTTGAAGCAATTAGAATGTTCTTGTTAGAGGTTAATGCCCTTATGAATGGTGTTAACTCAGTTTCTAGTAGATTGATCAAACCAAGACATAGGGTACGACCTTTTTGATCAAAATCTTGGAAGTCGAAACTAACACCTTTTGCAGTGAATGCGTTTGTTGCAACGCCTTGGATGGTAAGAGGAAAAGTGCGTTCTGCATTCACTGTACATCCTCTGGTATCGATCGTGCTGGTCCCTTTCAAAATAACACCAAGTGTACGACATAGTGAGATTATTTGACTGATAAGCGAATTCCTCCAATCCGATTTGTTAATTCTATCATACGCATGGAGTGATTGGAGGTGTGTTAGAAAATGCGGATATGCATATTTAAAAACAGCCTTATCATGTTATTTTTCTTTACATGCCTTGACAAAGTTTCCTTACATAGATACAATGTGAAGTATACAGATTAGATTGATTCCCCTGTGAAGGGAGGTTTCATCATGAGAGATGAGATCAGACGAAGTATGCCTTTATTTCCTATTGGCATTGTGACTAAACTGACAGAGTTAACACCACGTCAAATTCGCTATTATGAGCAGCAAGAATTGATTAAGCCAGCTCGAACAGACGGAAATCAGCGATTGTTTTCATTTAATGATGTGGATACACTGCTCCAAATTAAGTCATGGATGGAAAAAGGCATTAATATTGCCGGTGTCAAAGAAATGCTACAACAATCACAGCAGGAACTAAAAGTGGTGCAGCAGGAAGAACGGACGAAGCAGGAGATGTCGGAGAAGGAATTGCGGCGTATGTTGAAGCGGCAACTCATTCATCCTGAACGCCCGGGAAGAACGCATTTGACCCATGGTGAGCTTTCCCGTTTTTTTCGTCACTAGTACGCACTTTTTAGTTACTTATAAAAAATGAATGTTCTAATTTGAAGGGAGAAAGATTTTATGGCAACTAAGTACACCAAAGAAGAAATTCTCCATATGGCAGAAGAACAAAACGTAGAATATATTCGTTTGCAGTTTACAGACTTATTGGGCACGATTAAAAATGTAGAGATTCCTTTAAGTCAGTTACCAAAAGCATTAGATAATAAATGTATGTTTGATGGATCTTCCATTGAAGGGTTTGTCCGTATTGAAGAATCAGATATGTATCTCTACCCTGACTTAAATACATGGCTTATTTATCCGTGGCAATCTGAAGGCGGCGAAGGAAAAGTTGCGAGCATTAATTGTGATGTTTATAACCCAGATGGCACTCCTTTTGCTGGAGATCCACGTGGTATCCTACGTCGCGTATTAAAAGAAGCTGAAGAGCTTGGATTTACTAATTTTAATGTTGGACCTGAGCCGGAATTTTTCTTATTCAAAACCGATGAACGTGGGGAGCCTTCACTCGACCTAAACGACAAAGGTGGTTATTTTGACCTAGCTCCACTTGACTTGGGTGAAAATTGTCGTCGGGACATTGTATTGACACTAGATAAAATGGGCTTTGAGGTTGAAGCTTCACACCATGAGGTAGCACCAGGGCAACATGAAATTGACTTTAAGTATGGTGATGCTTTATATACAGCAGATAATATCCAAACCTTTAAAGTGGTCGTTAAAAATATTGCACGTCGCCACGGATTACATGCTACCTTTATGCCGAAACCCTTATTTGGTGTGAATGGTTCGGGCATGCATTGTCACCAATCCCTTTTCCGAGGTTCTGAAAATGCGTTTTATGATGAAACGGATGAACTAGGTTTGAGTGAAATTGCTCGGCACTATTTGGCGGGATTATTAAAACATGCTCGTGCGTTTACAGCGATCACGAACCCGCTTGTTAACTCATACAAACGCTTGGTTCCTGGATTTGAAGCGCCTTGCTATGTTGCTTGGTCACCTAAAAATCGTAGCCCATTGGTTCGTGTACCTGCTTCTCGCGGTTTAAGTACGCGTGTAGAAGTACGTTCTCCAGACCCATCTGCAAATCCATACTTAGCACTAGCTGTCATGTTAGCAGCTGGACTGGATGGCATTAAAAACAAGCTATCGCTCGCTAAAGAGACAGATCGCAACATTTATGTCATGGATGAAGTTGAAAGAGAAGAAGCTGGCATTGAAAGTCTTCCTTCAAACTTATCTGAAGCGATTCGAGAATTACAAAAAGACGAAGTGATCGTAAACGCACTGGGTGAACATGCCTTAGCTCACTTTGTTGAAGCAAAGGAAATAGAGTGGGATATGTTCCGCACACAAGTGCATGCATGGGAACGTGACCAGTATATGTCTTTATATTAAACAAAACAGCAAAAAAGCATACCCAACAGGGTATGCTTTTTTGCTGTTTTGACTTTCTTAATTGTTAGCATTAAAATTTCATAATTTATGAAATTTTAATGCTAACAAAGAGAGTGGGTCGTTCACAGTTATGGATTACTCCCGAACAATCTCAATAATATGTGCTCACACAATCTCCATTTTAAATCATATAATGCACTCGTAAAACAAAATAAATCTTTATCATTAAGGGGAGAGATGTTAACATTGACAAGTCGCTTAAACCCAAAAAAAATTCCCCAATTTGTGAATCAATTATTTATTCCTCCTGTATACAAACCAACCATTCATAAGCATAAAGATAAGATCGTCCACAAATATACAGTGAAGATGTGTGAATTTAAGCAGCAAGTCTTACCTCCAGGATTTCCTAAAACCACTGTCCATGGATTTGAAGGGTTAATCAAAGATCCGATTTCAAAGAGGTCTCGTATCTTTCGTAGCTCACCTGGGCCAACATTTGAAGCAACACGCCATATATCGATTCAGGTACAATGGATCAATAATTTGAAGAATAAGCATCTATTTCCAGTCGATCCCACCCTGCACTGGGCAAATCCTAACGGTTTTCCGCCCCCCACCCCCCCATTTAAAGCGTTCCCACCAGGGTATGCTCAAGCACAATTTCCAATTCCAAGTGTGGTTCACATGCATGGTGGTGAAACAAGATCCGATTTTGATGGTCATCCTGAGGCCTGGTTTACCCATCGAGAGAAACAAAAAGGAGCAGCATTTTTCACATCTCGCTATACCTATCTAAATTCACAGCAACCTACTACACTTTGGTATCATGATCATACGCTTGGCATTACACGCCTAAATACGGCTTCTGGATTAGCAGGATTTTATTTAATACGCGATCCTAAAAACAAAATAGAACCTCTACTACCACAAGGTAAATTTGAAATTCCTATGGTCATCCAAGATCGCACTTTTAATAAAGATGCTTCATTATTTTTCACCAATATAGGAATCAATTCGAATGTGCATCCATACTGGGATCCAGATTTCATTGGGGACACCATTTTGGTTAATGGAGGAGTATGGCCTAATTTGAATGTTGAACGACGGCTATACCGCATTAGAATACTGAATGGATCAAACTCTCGTTTTTACAATTTGAAACTACAGAATAAAAAAAATAAGAAAGAATATGCTTTTCATCAGATCGGGTCAGATGGAGGATTTCTTCGTTCAGCTGTGAAATTAAAAGAGCTTTTGTTAGCCCCTGCTGAACGAGCAGATATTTTAGTTGATTTCTCAAAATTTGATGCAGGAACAAAGCTCATATTTACGAACGATGCCATTGCCCCTTTTCCTGGCGGTCAACCTCCTAATCCCAATACGACAGGGAAAGTGATGCAGTTCACCGTTCGAGGTTCAAAGGCGTTTAAGTTTCCAAAGCTTCCATCAAAACTAAACACCATCCCCAAACTTATCCCTGATGTACCCCCTAAAATGTTTGTTCTAAATGTCGTACAAGGAGATAATGGCGCATTACAATTATTGTTAAATGGACAAAGGTTTGAGGATGAGGTAACAGAATTTCCGATAGTAGGATCTACTGTAGATTGGATCTTTGCAAATCCAACCAAAGCAACACATCCGATCCATATCCACCTCATACAGTTTCACTTAATTAGTCGCCAAAAATTTAAAAGTGACGCCTATTTAAAAGCATGGATCAAAATTAATGGTAGTCCCCCATTAGACAAGCCGCCTACCCCTTTATCTGTAGACTCTTTTTTACAAGGAAAATTGCGAAAACCAGATTTAAATGAACAAGGTTGGAAGGATACAATTCGTGTTAATCCTGGTGAAGTAACACGCTTTCGGCTTCGTTTTGCACCGCAGGATATCCCCGTTAGCAAGACAAAGCCGGGTAAGAATTTTTTTCAATTCAATCCTTCATTTGGACCTGGTTATGTATGGCATTGCCACATTTTAGATCATGAAGATAATGATATGATGCGACCTTTTCAAGTGAGGAAGAAATAATCTTGTAAAACATATATTAATCACGGGTTTCGAAACTGAAAAAAGCATGATCTATGGTGATAAGAGCGTTTTTTTGCATCTTTCTGTATCATAGATCCTATAAAATGATTTTCCAATTCTAAGTTTACTCAAGGATGCAACAAGTTGACTCCTTTCTGTTTATGTAAAAAAGAAACCCGGTGTTTAAAGCTGGGTTTCTTAACAATCTGAGCAAGCTTATGGGGTGGATGAGAACACAGGTATCGCTTGGTTCATTTGTGAAACGGTATGTTGTCGTGCGCTCGTCCATTTTGCTTGATTAATGCCAGGGTATTGTAATGAAGGATGAACATCTTTCGAATCAAGTGGCAAAATCACGTAATTCTTTTTCCCATTTTGATAAAATTGATGGACATAGGTAGGTAGATAAGAGACTGCCTCAATTTTGGTTTCATCATGCTCTTTTAACAGGTCAATCATCACAATAATGCCTTCATCCGTATAAGTCTTCGTTTGATTGGAGATGAAATTTCCCATTGAATACACAATTAATTTCTTTTTCCCATTTACTTCGACTTCTTTGATGGGTTGGACGACATGGGGGTGACTCCCCAATATAACATCAGCACCGAGATCTAAAATCTTCATAGCCGTATCTTCTTGATACTTGTTTGGTTGCCGTAGGTACTCATCACCGAAGTGGAGAGAAACGAATATTGCATCGACTCCTTCTGTACGTACAGTTTGGATATCTTGCTCAATCTGATTAAAATCAATTTTGTTTACTAGATAAGGCTTATCTGTTGGAATAGGCAAACCATTTGTCGATTGTGTATAAGCTAGAAATGCCATTTTAACACCATTTTTTTCAACGAAGGTCGGTTTTCGCTCTGCAGATGTAGGCGCAGTTCCAACTGGTAAAAGTTGTTTCTGTGTCAGTGTTTGATAGGTTCGAATGAGACCGTTTGTGCCTTGGTCTAAGGCGTGGTTATTTGCAGTAGAGACCAGATCGACACCCGCATGATGAAGTGAATCTGCTAGTGCATCAGGGGCATTAAACAGCGGATATCCATGATAGCCTTTTTGGCTTCCTGCAAGTACAGTTTCAAAATTACCTATGGTTACATCTGCAGAACTTAGGATAGGTTTTACTTCTTGAAAAAAAGAATCGAATTGATATTGTCCCTCAGCTTGTTTTCCTGCTCGTATCTGTGGTGTATGCATCATGACATCACCGAACGCAGTAATGCGAACTTTTTTAGGTGGAGGAGGGGGTGGTGGAGTCGGATTTGTTTGCTCAACCGGCTCTGTGGCAAACTGGGAAGCGGATTGAAAGCTACAACCTCCAATTGCCAATAGTACACCAAGTATAAAAGGAATAAATATTCGTACTTTCATATTCGCATGTCCTTTCCGTTCGCTTCATTGACTGATGAATTTATAGAGTTGTATAATGAAGCTTAACTGATTGAATATAGAAGTGGAGGATACATACGTGCTGACGACGATACGTGATATAGCAAAACATGTTGGACAAGAAGTAAAAATAGGTGGTTGGTTATATAATAAGCGATCGAGCGGGAAAATTCAATTTTTACAATTACGAGACGGAACTGGCTTTATCCAAGGTGTATTGGTAAAAAAGCAAGTTGCACCAGAGATATGGGAAGATGCCAAGCGTTTGACACAAGAGAGTTCAGTGTACGTTTGGGGTACGGTGCGTTCTGATGAGCGCTCGGCGACAGGCTATGAGTTAGATGTAACAAAGCTTGAAGTGATTCAAATCGCTGATGATTATCCGATTTCGAATAAAGAACATGGTATTGAGTTTTTGATGGATCATCGACATCTCTGGATTCGTTCGCGCAAACAACATGCTGTACTAACAATCCGAGCTGAAGTAATCCGAGCCATTCAAAACTACTTAGACACCAATGGGTTTAGTTTGATCGATCCTCCTGTATTAACACCATCTTCCTGCGAAGGAACAACAGATTTATTTCACACGAAGTATTTTGACGAGGATGCTTATTTGTCGCAAAGTGGGCAATTATATATGGAAGCAGCAGCGATGGCGATGAACAAAGTATACTCATTTGGCCCTACCTTCAGAGCCGAAAAATCGAAGACACGCCGTCATCTCATTGAATTTTGGATGATCGAACCGGAGATGGCTTTTGTTGAGCACGAGGAAAATTTAGAAATTCAAGAGCAAATGCTGACCGCAGTAGTAAAGCAAGTAATTACGAACTGCAAGCAAGAATTAGCAATATTAGGGCGTGATTTGACTAAGCTAGAAAATATTGAAGGGCCATTTCCACGAATTACTTATGACGAAGCGGTAGCTTTCTTGCAAAAAGAAGGGTTTCCTGAATTTAAATGGGGAGATGACTTCGGCTCACCGCATGAAACTTTAATCGCAAATAGTTATGAAAAACCCGTTTTTATCACGCATTTTCCAACTGAATTAAAATCTTTTTATATGAAACCAGATCCAAACAGGCCAGAAGTTTGTTTAAGTGCTGACTTAATTGCACCAGAAGGATATGGAGAAATCATCGGATCGAGCCAGCGAATCGATGATCCGATCTTATTAGAAGAACGGTATGAAGCGCATGATTTACCACGCGAAGCTTATCAATGGTATTTAGAGCTAAGAAAATACGGAACAGTACCACATTCCGGGTTCGGGATTGGGTTAGAACGTGCGGTAGCTTGGATTTGTGGCTTAGAGCATGTGCGTGAAACCATTCCATTCCCGCGTATGCTAAACCGTATGTACCCCTAAAATGGTATCGTATCATACATGATACGAGGGAGAACGAGAGGTGAGTGATCCCATGAGTGGAAAAGCATCAATACAAAATGCAATGGTTCACCTGCTGGAACAAGGTTCACTTTCACTGCCAGTGTTACTACTTACAGAGTATAAAAATATAGGTCTTACAGAAGAAAAAGTATGCTTAATCATACAGATCCTTCATTTTCAAGAAAAAGAGAGCAAGCCTTTTCCTACTGTAAGTGAATTGGAAAAGCGGATGAGCTTATCTGCTACTCAAATCGTAAATGGTCTACAGCAATTAGTGCAAGGTGGATATTTATCGATAGAAGAAGAGATTAATGAGTCGGGTGTGAGATGTGAACGATATTCAGTCAGACCATTGATGCAACAACTTGTTTCTTCTTTTGTGATACAAAATGAAGAACAAGCTACTTCCTCTCAGCAAGAAGAATATAAACGTATCTTTATCATGTTTGAACGTGAATTAGGTCGAACTTTATCCCCGATGGAATATGAACGACTCAGCAGCTGGGTTGATGATGATGGGCATTCCCTTGAGTTAATTGAAAGTGCATTGAGGGAAGCTGTATTTTCGGGTAAAGTAAATTTTCGATATATCGATCGCATTTTGTTAGAGTGGCAAAAAAATCAAGTGCGCACGCCGGAAGAAGCTGTAGAATATTCCCGTAAATTTCGTCAAAAAGGTATGCTTTATCGAGATGATGAGGCTTCTCAAAAGAAAAATAGCAATTTTTTATTTTACAACTGGGTCAATCAAGAATAGACAGGGATAACATTCCTGTCTGTTTTTATGTAAAATAGACGATTATCCGATTACAAATGTCTATGATGTGCATACAATTAGGTATGAAAGGAGGGAATTCCTTTGTCTCAAACCGTAGGTATACTGATTAGTCGTCGTATATTCCGAGCTTGTTTACAAGGAGATTCTCCCTACGATCCACTAGACTTATATGATCAATATGCAAGAGAAAATGGATTAGATGCGGTTTTTTTTACGATGGATCATCTCATGTTGGAAAAGCGTAAAGTTTATGCTTATCGCCGCACGGATAGTGGAGTCTATGATCAAACATGTATCCCATTACCTGCTGTGATTCATAATCGGATAAAGCCAGTTGCCACACTAGAAAAGTTTAAGATCTTACAAGCTATACCAGAGGTGCAACTTTTTAATCAGAATAATCGACTCGACAAATGGACGGTCTACCATCAACTGAGTTCTCATCCAGAAATAGTAGCGCATTTGCCAGAAACAAAGATTTTAAATCTGAAAAATTTCGAATCAATGATGGCCAATCATAACTCGATTTATTTGAAACCGCGTGATATGAGTTTAGGGATAGGTGTTCGAAGCTTGCATCATAATCAAGATGTCATACGTGTATATGATTCAAAAGGCGGCCGTATACGTATATCGAAATCAAAGTGGCGTGATTGGATCAGACATTTGATGAAGCATGAAAATTTGTTGGTCCAGCAAACCATATGGCTATCAAGCCTGTCTGATCGACCCTTTGACCTACGTGTTTCCGTTCAAAAAAATGGGGAAGGTAAATGGTCCACATCTGGAATGGTAGCGAAAATAGGACGTTCAAAGGCGGTTGCGACGAATTTAGCAGTAGGTGGAAAATTGGATGTGGCAAGAGCAACGCTAAAAGCAGCAGGTTTTGAGAATACGGAGAAAATCGAGCAGGAGATTGAAAAAGTTGTACTAAAAGCGGCATCCTATTTATCTGAGAAATATCCAGGCTTAGCAGACTTAGGGTTTGATATAGCCATTGATCAAAACGGTCGTATCTGGATTATTGAAGTAAATGGTAGAGATTTGCGCATTACCTTTTATTTAGCGAAAGAGATGGAAAGTTGGCGAAAGACATTTGCAACGCCAATGGCTTATGCGGCTTATTTACTAAAAACAAATCAAGTAAAAAATGATACGATTGCGATTTTAACCCCGGGTTCTTTACCGCTAGATGGAAAAAAAGGGAGTTCAGTTGAAACGGTTGCCAGAGCAGTAGCTGACAAATTAAGTCAGTATCGATCTGTCTGTCTATACGGAAAGAATATTCAGAATATAAATGGTGTGTATGCGTTTCAACCGATACATCATGGCAAAGAAGGCTATCAAAAGGCGGTTGTTCGTCATCTACAATCTTTACAGCCTTCCCTGCTACAAATTGAAAATCGCCCTTTGTGGATTAACGAAGTGAAAGACGCCCTATTGACTACCAAAAAAATATTGTTCCTCCATTCTGATAATTATATCAAACCGCCATACGCACCTAAAAATCAAGTAAAAGAAGCCTTACTACGATATGATCACATTATTACAAATAGTCAATTTATGAAAGACCTACTGGCAAACGAGTTTCCTGAGATTGCTTCTAAGGTTACATTTGTTTGGCTAGGGGTGGATATTCAGAAATTTTGTCCGCCTTCTGAACCAAATACATGCGCAAAAAGAATATTAAATCGTAAAAAACTAGGCATAAATGGCCAGACCGTTATTTTATTTACAGGACGCATGATTCCTAAAAAAGGTGTACATTACTTAATTGAAGCTTTTTCGCGGATAGCTAAACATCATCCAAATGCGATCCTATTAATTGCAGGGAGTAGTTACTATGGTAGAAATGTGCATACAAAATATGTGCAAAAAGTAAAAAGTTTAGCACGGAAGTTAGGAAATCAGATTTGTTTCTTACCCTATCAACCCCATGATTATATGCCCGAAATTTATCAAATGGCAGATATGTTTGTAAATCCTTCACCTGGAAATGAACCATTTGGATTAGTAAATGTAGAAGCGATGGCTTGTGGATTACCAATTCTAACCACACAATCAGGTGGAATTCAAGAGGTCATTCAAAATGGTATTAATGGTGAGTTGTTGACGACCGATAATATTGTAAAAGAGTTAACATACAAACTAGATGATTGGCTCAATCACGCCATTTCACTCTCTAAAAAAGGAGAAGAATCGAGGCGCATTGCAGTCGAAAACTTCTCTTGGCAACGTGTAGCCAAAGATTTAAACCAAGTGTATGCTGAACTCGCGTCCAAGCCGGCACCTATTTCCTGAGGGCGTTCGGCTCTTTTTTGTGACTAAATGACGAACTGAAGTTTGTAGAGACCATTTGTACCACAGGTTTCTATATCATCTACAAATCACATTAATAATTCACATACAACAAGTAACTAGACTTGTTAAATCTGGTAAAATAGAATAAAAAGGTTTTCATGAGGAGGAAATAAGATGGTCTTTCGTAAAGTATTAGCTAAACTTGGAAAAGGTGCTGCGCAGGTAGATCTCGTATTAAGTAAACCTGAAATCTCGTTAGGTGAGCAATTAGAAGGAGAGCTAGTCATTCAAGGTGGAACCATCACACAAGAAATTAACAAAATAGATGTAGACTTTATGATCCAAATTCAAAATGACGAGCATCAGCATACGGAGCTCGTTCATCGCATTCCCCTACATACGGCTTTTACAATCCAAGCTGGAGAGCATAAAACCTGCCCTTTTTCGTTCGATATTCCTGAAAACTTACTTTTATCAGGCGCCTACATTTCATATTATTTTAAAACGCGTTTAGATATTGCAGATGGGGTTGATTCATTGGACCATGATGCGATTCAAATCCTTGCTCCAGCACGACTTAAACATGTATTTATAGCGTTAGAAAAACTTGGATTTCGTGAAAAAGTGGACTCTCGCTCGATTGAAGACGGCATGCAAGAATTTGAGTTTGGGCCTCTTGCACCGCGTCCTGATGGAGTGAAAGAAGTTGAGTTTTACGCCGTCTTAGAAGATGATGGGATCATGTTGTTCATGGAAGTAGAAAAAGTAGATGGGTTCATCGAACAAGAATTTAAGCAAAATGTATGGATCGACAATGAAATGCTAATGGATATTGATCAATTGGTTGTCTTTATGGAAAATTTGCTTCAATCAAATGGTCATTTCGTAAATCCTTCAGTCTTTCAAAAAAAGGACTTCTATCACCGCTACTTTAGTGGCAGTAAAGGAGCGGTAGGTGCTTTTATCGCAGGTGTACTTGCTGCGGAAATTTTCGAAGATGTGATCGAAGATGCATTTGAAGAGCTAATGGAAGAAGAAGAGGATGAAGAAGTAGACGAAGAATTGTAAGTCGTGATGAGACTAGATAAATGTGAACAACACGTACGATGACGTGCTGTTCCCATTTTTTCATTTTAGGAAATAAACATAACTGTAAACAAGTTTGTAATTCAAACACAAAAAGAAAGGCCTTCATCTTGAACGAATCCATCCAGTGTCTTCGAAGGAATTTTCGAAAACAAAATCAATATAGTAAGAAGAGCGAAGTAGTAGAGAGTAAGATCGATCAAATCAACCAATAAGTCGTGATGCGTTAATGGAATTTGTGGTGGATCATACAAGAGATGGTTTATTTCGGCAAGCAATTGCCGGGGGAAAAAGCTTGGTTACCGCACCGAATGGTTCGCAAATTAGCATTAAATCGGATTTAACTCCAAAAAAACCAGCATGGAATGGTTTCCATGCTGGTTTTTTTATAATATGACAATCTTAATTTTATTTTTGGAAACGGTCGCTTTTTTCGCTGTGGATTGTGCAGTTGATTTTGTAGCTATACAAGCTGATGGTGATATCCAAGGCTTTGCACATGCTTGTGGCTTAACCGGTTTAGGTTCATCTTTTTTTGCAGGTTGACTGAGTTGGACCTGATCAGCTAACCAAGGTTTTGTTTGTTCGTGTGGGAGTGGTAAGGGTTTATGTGACAATAAGATGGATTGGCGATTGGTTGTGTAAGTATCTAGTTCTGATAGTAAAATTTCAATAATTGGAAGTTCGTTTTCAGATTGTATATGTGAACGAATGCTATTTTGTAACATTTGGTTCACCTTTGACAATTGAGGCGGCTTTGTTTTATGCAGCTGAGTAAATTCTTGCTGGGCTATCATTTGTTGTATAAGCAAGCTCATTTTATGTAAGAGGACAGCTTGTAATTGTAAGATGAGCTGTAAAAAGGTAATTAAATAATAAGGAGGTAAAAAAAGTCCCATATTTTTCACTTCTGTAAGAAAAAGGGTATTCGTCATTTTATACATCGTGACAGCTTCTTCAAGATCAAATATACTCATCAACACATGTTTGCATTCAATAGAGGAAGGTTCACCCGTTATCATTATTCATCGGGAGAGTCATTGATTACTTGTTCGCCATAGTCTAGATCATCATCTAAAATATCATCGTCGATGGATGAATGCGCTATATTTTTCTTCTTATGCTTACGAGATGGTGCCTTCATTTGTTCTTTTTTTACAGATTGTGGATAGTTAGAAGCTTTCGTGTTTGTCAAAGTAACTTCTTTTTCATTGTCATCGAGGTAAAGTAGATTTTCTAAACGTTTCAATAGAAGCCATTCTTTCATGACCATAGCATCTAGAAAATGATTGGTATCACGGCTGGCATAAAGAAGATCTTGCACAGAGCCGCTTTGTTTGCTATGTTCCACAATGGCTTCGATTTTAGTAGCTTCAACTTTAACGAGACTAGATTGGGCACTTTCTTCATGCGCGATTGCGGCCATCATTTCGTTTATGACCTGTTTTTTGGGATACCACTCTGACATACTAATTCATCTCCTATCTTTTTTGATGGAATAAACCAATATATACAGGGTTGTGAGCACAAATAATGGTTTGTGTTTTATTTGTATTCAGTAGAGACTTTTAATATGCTGAGTTTTTCAAGTGGTACTCTGTTGTAGAGATAGCGATATAAAATAGGCGATTTTACTAGTCCCAAACTAGGTAAGCCACCATAAGATAGTGGTGTAATCTGAATCACAAGGAGGGGATCACGTGGAAGACCATTATTACCATGTAAGCCAAGGTGTAGGACCTGGGATGTATCCAGGAATGGGACCTGGGATGGGACCCGGGATGGGACCATTTGGTGGACAAATGCCAGGAATGTATCCAGATATGCAGCCCCGTATGCCGTACGGCGGTGAGATGGCAGATCTATACCGTGCACACTATCACTGTGGAAAAGCTTATTATTACATGAATCGGGCCTTGCAAGCACAAAAACTGCCTGTACCGGATAGAAGAAAAGAAAGTTCGAGCCGTTATCGTTGTCGTGAAGATGAAGCCATAGACTAAAGCTGTGGAGGTAGGAAGTTCATTCCTATCTCCTTTCTAAGGAAAAGCATGTCACGTTTGGTTTCTTTGCGATCGTATTAAGGCCTAGGAATTTGCAATGACACCTTCTCTCAACAACTTCATTCTATTTAAAAGAATGGAGGTGGCTGAGTGTATTGTGTAGGACTTTTGCTGATTGAAAGCCTACGGTTTTAGTCGTGGAATGAAAGACGGCGTTGCTCGACACCTCCTATTTTTTAGGAGGTGTCGAGCAAGTTTGAATGTTGCAATGCCATTATGGAACTCAAACGACTGAATCACTTATCCATTATCATTAAAACATCTCTTGGTCAATGACACGCCTCTTTGGATGGATGGGGGGACTTGAAGCCCGCTTTTATTTTCTTAGTGGATAAAAATGGACTTGTTTACAAAAAAAATCCTATGATGTAGAATTTTTTTTGTAAAATTGTTAATGGCTGTATAAATAACCAAAATAAACACAATGCCAATAGCTGCCTACATCTGAACAACTACTTAAATTGATATAACCACTATAAAAATTCGGGTAAACATATCTACTTTGATAGATGAACATGGGTACCATAGATATATCAGGATGAATATCTTTTGAGTAGGCCTTGTGTACAACTTCGTAAATGGAGTCTGCTGCCTGTTGAGAATGGGTTGTAGTAGCCTCAGCTTGAACCATTGGAACAGACAGACTAGACATCAAAGTGAATATTAAAATAATTATTGTAAATTTTCTCAATATTACCCCTCCATTTAAGTGCCTAGCAATAGCGATTATTGCTACCCCTTCTATTATATTCCTTTTGCTATCATATTCATAGACAGTTCGCAGTATTTAATTAGTCGTCGAATATTTATTCCACGTTCGTTTGAAACCTTAATGTGACGAAGAATAGACCTATTCCACACAGATGTCTTAATTTCAGAAAACACACCAAATGGAGGGAGAGGGGGCATCGACCCGTTTTGCTGCTATTCAGTAATTTATAGGTAATTACAAAACATTAACGAGCCTTTATGGGGAATTGACAGGGCAACGGAAAATGGGAATTAGTAAGACATAACATATAGTATATCTTTAACGAAATGAAGCGTTTTTTTTAAGAAATTCCTCTGAAATTGAAAAGTTACCTGGTTTTTAAATCACATATGTTCGTTCATCATTAGGCTCGATACTTTAATCTTTTTTTCTTATAATCATCGGACGCATCATATCCTTATCTTCATGATTTAGTATGTGGCAGTGCCACACATAACCGGGACCTGCTGTAGGATCGAACGGAAAGTGATTCATTCCCGGAGCGGTTTGATTGGGATCTATATCTTGTGGTGCAAAACGCAATCTAAATCGGGCTACTTCACCTGAATTTACTCTTACAGTATCTTTCCATCCTTGTTCATTTAAGTCTGGTGGAAAGGGATCATCGATTAAAAATGGATCTACAGGTACACGTATGAGCGGTTTATCTCCTATTGGTGGTTCTCCGTTTCTTAAAATCCACTCTGCTAAATATCCGTCCGCATCAAATTTTTGTCTACTAATAATTAAAAATTGAATCAAATGAATGTGAATGGGATGGTTTCCATCCGTGCTGGCTACTAACCAATCTACTGTTGACCCTACTATTGGCAATTCAGATACAGCAGAATCAAATGTTTGACCATTTAATAGGAATAGTAGTGGATTATTCGTGCCATCTGTTGTTCGTATGATATTTAGTAACTGTGGCTCATCAGGGACATCAGGAGTCAAATTAGGAATGTCATTTAACTGAAAAGGGAGAGGGGGAGATGCTATGGGCTGTGTATCGGTAACCGTAAACTGCATTACTTGTCCAGTGGTATCAGGGTCAGCACTTTTATCCTCATTTAAAAGTAAAATCTTTGTACCAGGATTGAGTGCAGTAAAATCAACCAAAATATCTACACGCTCTGCAGGTGCAACGATTACTTCTTTTAACGTCACAGGGGATCGTAAAAAGCCACCATCTGACCCAATTTGTTGAAAGGATTGATTATTAGACAGCTTAAGTGTATAAAAACTCGAATTCGCTCCATTTACAATTCTAAAACGATATAGTCTTCTATCTACATTAAGATTTGGCCATACCTTGCCATTGACAACATTGGTATTACCATTATAGTTTTGTCGCCAGTATGGGTTTATAGTTGGATTGACTCCAGTGCTATCAAAAAATAGTGATCCATCTTCATTAAAGGAACGATCTTGAATCAGTAACGGTACTTCATATTTTCCTTTTGGTAATATTTTTTCAATTTCATTATTTGGATCTCTTAATAAATAGAAACCTGCAAGTCCTGCAAAGACGTTCAAGTGAGTGATACCTAATACGTGGTCATGATACCAGAGTGTAGTCGGCTGTTGCTGATTCAGATAGGTGTAGAGTGATGTTGAAAATGCAGGTCCCTTTTTTGTTTCATTATGCGTAAACCAAGCTTCAGGATGTCCATCCGAATCCGAGCTCGTTTCACCACCATGAAGGTGAGTAACGGTCGGAATAGGAAATTGTGCTTGCGGATAACCTGGGGGGAAAGGAATAAACGGAGGCGAAGGTGGAGGGAATTGATTGGGGTTTGCCCAATGTAAAGTAGGGTCAACGGGAAGAAAGTGTGGATTTGTTAGATTATTCACCCATTGTACATGAATCGGTATATTGCGTAGGGCTTCAAATGTCGGACCAGGTGTACTTCTAACGATCCTTTGTCCGCCATACTTGAAATGAACGAGACCTTCATAGCTGAAGACCTTTGTCTCAGGAAAGCCGAAAGGTAAGATTTGTTGTATATGTTCCGTTATATTTACCGTATATTTATGAGATTTTACCTTACCCGTACGCTCATCAAATTCAATAGATGGTTTAAAAATAAATGGAATGGGAAGAAAATTCACATATTTAGGAATAGAATTGGGGTCTAGCGGTTTCACCATCCATACATACTCCTTTCAATTGTAAGATACGAATGGAAGACTCCGTGATATGCAAATCGTAATAGCGTAATGAATTCAACGCTTATATTCTAGCATGATTACATATCAAATAATATAGACAAGCATATAATAAATCTATTATATGCTATTAACTAGATGGGAGTTCTACTGCTATAGACTAGTCCCTTTATTCACATAACAGAATGCATCCAAATATTACGATATGAGGTAAAGAAGAAGTGATCGTGTAATACAAAGGCGGAGGAGACCACACGGATTATGGTGTGAGGTCTCCTCCGCCTTTGTATAAATATCCATACTCTTAAAGTTAATCTACTTTAAAGAAGCAGAAGCAAAATTGACAGAGAATCTTTCGCACCATATAGAGACAGAACGAAATTTATCAAGATCTACATGATCCGGTATTTCATAGTTTTGATCACCTTGATTTCCTTTCATTTTCCCAAGCGAAATATAGTTATCTTTTGAAATATCCGTACTCTTTTTGATTTCGGGGAGTGCGACAAGATAGATTTTGACATCCGGTCCATTATCGGTTTCGAATTGTGTGAACCGTAATATACGTTTACCATTAGGCATTTGATAAATGGTGGCCATTCCTTGTCCATCATGAGAACTATCTCCTTTTTGGAAAGTACCCTGATAGAGCATTTGAGGTTCTTCTGTACTTTCATTTGAAGATGTTTGTGATTGTTGGGGTTGAGAAGGGAACTTCTCATCTACTTGTTTATTCAAAATGCGTGTTTCCGGACGTAATATTAACCATAAACCAAGAAGTGTGATCAAGATAAGACCGCAAATAATCCACTTTTTTTTTGTCATCTTCACCATTCCTTTTAATTTTTTAAGTGAATATCGTGATGTCCCCTATTACCGGATAGGGAGCACCCTTTGAATTTTCAGAACATAAACAGGTAGCTTAAATCAGATTGCTAATTGCTTATTCGTCGTAGTTTCTGGAGGGGATATTGTGAAAATTACACGCTATTAACTCGACTCAAGCTAAGTATCAATGTAACAAAAATGTGTAACAAAAGTATGTTGTAACAATATCAAACCATAACATTTTGGATGCAAAATCTTAATAGAAAAAGGGGAGGAGGGCCATATGAATTGAACTCCGGACAGATGCAGGTTTCCATCACTGATCAAAGCCCAGATCATCAAAAACTTTAACTAAGAAATATGGGATATCATAAAAGTTTATTTAAAAAAGTTACAGGAACAAGATGTGACGGACCTGAACATATAAAAGTTATAGCAATCTTCTTGGTTTCAATCATGGATATGACGACACTCAGGAGATAATCTGGAGTTAAACATAGGACAATGCTTGGTTGACATAAACTGATCCAAACACGGGTATCGAAAGGAAGTTGATCTATGTCATTTGTTTATGTTGCGAATTTTGGAGGGAGCAACGTATCGGTTATTGATACAAAGGTAAACCGGCTTATTTCAAATATCCTAGTCAATCCCTCTCCATTGGCGACGATCCTTTCACCAAACGGACAATTTGGTTATGTTTTAAACGCAGGAAATCCTGGGAATGTGACGGTTATTGACACAAAAGATCATAGGATAGTGGCTACTATACAGGTCGGATCGCTATCTTTTACAACGCTTCCCACTAAACCGATGATGATCACGCATGATGGACAATGGATTTATGTGGCCAATAATGATAGTAATAACGTAACCGTCATTGACACCAAAGATTATCGCGTAATTGCAACTGTTCAAGTGAATGATACGCCATTATTTACAGCTATTACACCGGACGATCAATATGTTTACATAATAAATTCGAGTTTTAATATGGTTCTTACTTCTATAACCGTGATTGAAACGAAGAGGCATCAAGTAATTTCGACGATACGAGTTGGAGTGACTCCAGCCAATATTGGCATTACACCAGATGGTCAGTTTGCATATGTGTGTAATTTTAATAGTGATAATGTCTCCGTCATTGATATCAAGACAAATCAAGTGATCGCTACTATTTTAGTAGGGAGTGGTCCATTTGATCTTGAGATCACAGCAGACGGACAGTATGTTTATGTAGTAAACAGTCAACGTTTTGGCATTTCAGGTGGAAATACGGTTTCTGTAATTGAGACCAAAACGAATCAGGTGATCTCAACTGTAGAAGTGGATTCAGAACCCATAGCGCTTGGGATCACATCTGATAACCGTTATGTTTATGTAGCAAATAGTCAAAGTACGAGCGGCTCAGGTGGAAATACCGTATCCGTGATTGAGATCAAAACGAATCAGGTGATCTCAACTGTAGAAGTGGGTTCAGAACCCATAGCGCTTGGGATCACATCTGATAACCGTTATGTTTATGTAGCAAATAGTCAACTTGCTAGCGGCTCAGGTGGAAATACGGTTTCCGTGATTGAGACCAAGACGAATCAGGTGATCTCAACTGTAGGAGTAGGTTCCGCGCCTGTTGCAATGTCCATTACACCCTAGAGTTATTTCCCTGTTTAGTTATCAGATATAGGACAATGCATGATGCGCATCAATGGATCCAAACACAGGTATTGACAGGAAGTTGATTTAGGTCACAAGTATACGTGGTCAAAAATGAAGGAAACAACGTATCCGGTCATTGATGCAAAGGTGAATTTGAAAATCTCGTTTAAGCTCCTTTGTATATGCGGTTTCGTACGTAGCATCTCTAATCCTTAATGCATAAAATTGATTCAGGGTCATCTGCACCGCTTCTAATCATCTGTATGCCATCGTGGAATAGCTTGTTTTTGAAATTCTCTTTTGTATATTTTTTAATTTCGAAAAAAATTATGATATTCAATCTGGATGATGACCTTATCAAACAAACGATCTATAAAATGGTCTTTTGAGGTGAAATCATAATAAATAGCTGGTTTAGTTATACCCACCTTATCAGCAATAAGAGACAAGCTTGTATTTTCAAATCCGCGCTTAGCAAATAGTTGATACGCAACACTTAAGATATCGTGATCGTATCACTTTACTAGTAAAGTGATACTTCAATGTCTATCTAAAATCAAGATTAAATAACAAGCTTTTTCATGAGGGTTTCTGCTGTAGCGAGAATTTGTCAAATTATAATGATATGATAAACGTAGCTAATCTGAGTAGAAGGAGATAGTGATATGAGAACAGAAGATGAGATGTTTGAGCTGATCATACATACAGCGGAAAAAGATGAACGGATTCGTGCAGTAATTTTAAGTGGATCGCGAACCAATCCTCATGTGAAGAAAGATCGCTTTCAAGATTTCGATATCATTTATTTGGTAAATCATATTGATTCATTTATAGTGGATGAAAACTGGATTGATATTTTTGGTGAACGGATGATCATGCAATTGCCAGAAGCTAAAGTCATACCACCACCTATGCGTGATGGTCGCTTTACCTATTTAATGCAATTTACAGATGGGAACCGCATCGATTTAACACTGATGCCCATATCATTGAAGGAGAAGCTTCTACCAACTGACAGCCTCAGTCAACTGCTTTTAGATAAAGATGGTATATTAGAATCATTACCACCTCCTAGTGACCATGATTATTGGGTGAGAAAACCGAGTGAGCAAGCATTTTTAGATATATGTAATGAATTTTGGTGGATATGCTTAAACATTAGCAAAGGACTATGTCGAAATGAATTCACATACACGATGTATATGTATGAACAAATCAATCGGCATGTACTTAATCAGATGATGGAATGGTATATAGGGATTCAAAATCATTTCTCTGTAAGTGTGGGGAATTTAGGGAAGCATATGCCCAATTATTTAACAAATGAAGAGTGGGAATTATACCTTTCTACATATACCGATGCTAAAGTAGACCATATTTGGCGGTCACTTTTTAATATGTGCCAATTATTTCGTCAGACAGCAAGTCATGTAGCGCGATATTTTAACTATACGTATCCCGATACAGCAGATAAAAATGTAACTTTTTATCTGCATAAATTAAAAAAAGAATCTTCATCGTAACTAAATTTGAATGGACGTGTCCAATATATGCTTGATACATATGGTCGAAAATACATACAACCGCTATTGGATTGGACGGCGAAAAAATGTATTGCGGCAAATATAACCGCTACACAAGTGACATGGATTGCCTTTGTAGTAGGAGTAAGTAGTGGGGTATTGATCTACTTAGATCATATCTATGCAGCGGTTCTCATCTTATGGTTTTCCGGCTTTTTAGACGCGCTGGATGGTACAATCGCACGTCAAACGCAACAATCGACGTCGTGGGGAACCTTACTGGACATTTCGTTCGATCGTTTGGTCGAATTATCTGTTATTATGGGTCTTGCCTTACGATATCCCGAGATGCAGATTTGGCTCTTGCTTTTAACGGCATCGATTGTATTAGCGATGACCGTCTTTTTAACAGTGGGTGCTTTGACAGAAAAACGAGGCATGAAATCATTTTATTACCAGGCGGGGCTAGCTGAACGTACAGAAGGGTTCATCCTTTTTACAGTCATGATGCTTTTCCCGCAGTGGTTGTTGTGGAGTACGCTCTTTTTTATTGGAGTGGAATGGTTTACTACGGGTCAGCGATTGCATGAAGCCAAAAAGATTTTGAAATAAATTTAATCAATATATTAAAACAACATCTATGTCAGATAATCTGACATAGATGTTGTTTTTTCATCATTCATATGTTAATATGCCTACATAACGAAATTTATGTAAGAAAATATAACACAAAGAGGTGGGAGAAAGATGCAAATCGAAAACTTAGCGATAGCCATTGATTCTGTTTGGATCATGCTTTGTGCAATTTTAGTTATCTTTATGCAAGCTGGTTTTGTGCTTCTCGAAGCAGGTTCCGCTCGTATGAAAAATGCGGGACACATTGCAGGTAAACAACTGCTCAGCTTTTCAATTGTAGCCCTTGCTTTTTGGGCAGTAGGATACGGTCTTACCTTTAGTGAAGGCGCATTTATTGGTATAGGAGGGTGGTTCTTAGACTTTCCCGTAGAAGAGGGAGCTGTTCCAACCGAAATATTATTTCTATTCCAACTTTCATTTGTGGCTGTTTCACTAGCGATTGCGTGGGGAGGATTTGCAGAACGAGCCAAATTAAGTGTATATATTATTTTTGGAATCTTATATACTGTCGTAATTTATCCTGTTGTCGGACATTGGGTGTGGGGACCTGATGGTTGGTTACATGCATTAGGTAAGCAAGATTTTGCTGGTTCTACGGTCGTTCACTTGCAAGGTGGAATTGCTGCCTTAGTCGCCACCATGATGTTAAAACCGCGCTTAGGCAAATTTAATAAAGATGGTACGCCTAATTTAATACCAGGTCATAATCAAGTTTATTCGGTATTAGGTGTTCTCATTATCTGGTTAGGTTGGTTTGGCTTTAATCCTGGAAGTACACTCACTGCACAAGATGGTTTTTTTGGATATGTAGCCCTTACCACAAATTTAGCAGCCGCAGCTGGTGCGATTGCTGCCATGATTACGATCCGTATGTTAGTAGGAAAAGCAGAGATCCCCACGATACTAAACGGTGTTCTGGCGGCACTAGTTGCCATTACGGCAGCCTGTGCGTTTGTTGAACCGTGGGCGGCAATTATTATTGGCGCAATTGCAGGATCGTTGACCGTATTTACTGCCATTTATTTCGAGAAAAAAGGAATTGATGATCCAATCTTTGCGTTTTCAGTGCACGGGGTAGCGGGTATCTGGGGCACATTATCAACTGGTTTATTTGCTTCTCCAAGATTAGTAGAGTCAGTTGGTGTAGGGAAAGCAGGACTTTTCTACGGTGGAGGCTTGACCCAATTAGGTGTTCAAGCACTAGGTGTTTTTGTTTCAGCGACCTATGTAGGAGTTGTTACCTTTATGATTCTATGGGTGTTAAAGAAAATATCAGGCATTCGGGTCTCTGAAGAAGATGAGTTACTTGGGTTAGATCTTAGTGAGCACGGGGGATATGGTTATCCAGAACAACTATCTAAAGCGGAGATGGCGAAGTTATCCAAAAAAGAGGGAGCTCTGTAACGACGTGCCTACCGGAGTAGTTAATGAAGCGTATCAACAAGTTTGCTCACGTATTCAGCAAGCCAAAACCACTTCAGAATTACTACAAATACATGATGAAATGCCACGTTATATTCAAATTTGTTTTCTACAAACGAAAGAACCAGGTGCTGTAACTTGTCAGAAAATTAGTGATTGGCATGACCAGATGATTCAAAAAGTGATAGCAGATGTGCAGTGTACGATTCAAGCAGAGATCGGTTGCGATCTTCCTTCATATAGCTGGGTGTTGTTTGGTAGTTGGGCTAGACAAGAAACCACGTTTTACACAGATCAAGATAATGGATTGATTTATGAATACCCTGTCGGAAGTCGTGAAGAGGAAGTAGATACTTGGTTTGAAAAATTTGCAAATCAAGTGGTTCAAAATTTAGTTGAAGTCGGTTATCCGCTATGTGATGGTAATGTGATGGCGTCGAATCACCGTTGGCGTGGTTCAATTGCGACTTGGAAAAAGCAATTAGCAGAGTGGTTAGATGTAAATTCGAGTCGCACGCAACGGCTATTTATGATTGCCGCAGATATGCGACATGTATATGGGCAACATCAATTAGCATATGAATTAGAAAACTATATGATCTCTCTGGTAAAGAAGGAGCAGCATTTTCTGCTTAATGCGGCACACGCTAACGCCAACTTAAAGCTACCAATTAGTTGGTGGGGTTATTGGTATAAAGAGAGATATGGAGCATATGCAAATCATATTAATGTGAAACGTGGAGGTTATATACAACTGATTGGTGTGGTGAAAATTTTAAGCTTTTATTACGCTATAACGGCCAAATCAACACGTGATCGCCTGAAGCAAATCGGTCATTTGAACGCTCAGTTACAAGATAATTTAGATTTTTTGTTAACTATACGCTTAAGACAACACGTATATGATTTTGAGCATGGCAAAACCCCTACCAATTATATTTTACCAGCATCACTAGAGAAAAATGAAGAGCGTTTATGGAAAAAACATTTGAAGTCAATTCGTCGTCTACAGAAGTATGCCATTCAAATTATCTCGCAGAAAGGGTTAGAGGATAATGGATCGTAACCATCCACTCCTGAGTTGGATGGGGAAAAGAGGCTGGCTTCCGTTTGGTGGATCTAATAAAATGGATGGATCATCACTTGCATATCGCAGACGTTTATTAAAAGATGTAAAAAATAGAGCCCCGATTTCTACGAAACTTACAGACATGCCTTTTGTGGTTCTTGATATTGAAACAACGGGATTTCGTTATGGTCAAGGAGATGAAATCATATCGATTGGAGCTATGGCCATGCAAAAAAAATGTGCACTCCATGAGCAAGAATTATTTCACTCTTATGTAAAACCCCTTCAGGTTATTCCTCAAGTTATTACAGATTTAACGGGTATAACTGAAAAAGATGTAGCGGAAGCTCCGGGGCTTGAACAAGCGATGAAATCACTACTTGCGATCGTCCATGGAAAAACAATCGTTGCATATGGAGCACAGCATGATATGGGGTTCTTGCAATTAGCTACCTCTAAATACTGGGGAATTAAGATACAAAATCGTGTGATTGATGCTTACCGGGTTGCGAAGTGGTTACACCCTGAATGGTCGGAACATACACTTGATCGTGCGCTACATCATTATGATATCCCGATTCGTGGCCGGCATACAGCAGATGGAGACACCCGCATGACCGCTTATTTATGGCAAAAGTGGTTAGGCGAGATGGAAAAGCGTAAGCTGGATACTTTAGAAGATCTTTATCTGGCATTAAGCCGTGTGAGATGATAAAAAACGACCCGATTCGGTCGTTTTTTTATTTAACCGGGAAAGTGAATTGATAAAAAATATGATTTTTTTTCAATGTGTGATTAAAGTCACACCAATTTATAAAAACATTTGCTAGAATGCATTGTGTAAATAAAATATTTGGAGGGTTTAAACATGTTTAAGAAAAGCTTATTGGTATTTATGTTAATGGCTACTTTCATGTCTACATCTTTGCTTTCAACGAATGCTGTCCAAGCTGCAAGTCCAAGCGTCTTAGCACCAGGATATATAGAAACGGGTAAGTTTGTAACCTATCCCAAAACGGAGTATGCACATGAGTCCAAAACACCATTCACGATTTGGCATGAAGAAAACAGACATTCTCGTTTGTATGGTGGGTATTTAAAAAGAACAGCATGTTATGACCAAGGAGCATACATAGGTTGTCGTTACGAAGGTAAAATATATCGTCGTTAATTCGTAAGAAAATGACTTAAGCCTTAAATGAGGCTGAGGTCATTTTTCTTTTTGTCAGAAATGGATAATATTTGACTATCTATTCTGTTGCTGTTTAATATTACTAGTATGGAGTTTGCTCCTGACATGTTAACATACCCCGTGATAAGGGTAATGATTTTTGATAGATTGAATAAAAAGGAGTGTATTTGAATTGGATAACTTTATGTTTCATAATCCTACTAAACTGATCTTTGGAAGAGACACATTGCAATCATTAAAAGCAGAGATTCCTCAGTATGGTTCTCGTGTTTTGGTTACTTATGGTGGCGGAAGTATAAAACGAAATGGAATCTATGATCAAGCGATGAAATTATTAGCTGAGATGGATGCCCAAGTATTTGAGCTATCTGGTATCGAGCCGAATCCACGATTATCTAGTGTACATAAAGGAATTGCCCTTTGTAAAGAAGAGAAGATTGATTTTATCCTAGCTATCGGTGGTGGTAGTGTGATCGATGCTACGAAGGCGATTGCAGCGGGGGCGCGTTATGAAGGAGATATTTGGGAAATTATCACCAAAAAAGAGACCGCTAAACAAGCCCTTCCGTTTGGTACAGTCCTCACCTTAGCGGCAACAGGTTCTGAAATGAATGCTGGATCTGTCATTACCAATTGGGAAACCCAAGAAAAAATTGGTTGGGGAGCGCCCTGTGTATATCCACAATTCTCTATTTTGGATCCTTCCCATACCTTTAGTGTGCCGAAAGATCAAACGATATACGGCATTGTAGACATGATGTCGCATGCTTTAGAACATTATTTTAGTGGTTCTCCACACACGCCTTATAATGAACGAATGGTGGAAGGATTACTTACTACCGTAATGGAAACAGCGCCACATGCACTAGCAAACTTAGAGGATTACGAAAGCCGAGAAACGCTTCTTTTCTGCGGGACAATGGCACTCAATGGTGTGATCAATCAAGGAATGAATGGTGACTGGGCAACACATAGTATTGAACATGCTGTTTCCGCGGTTTATGATATCCCACATGGTGGTGGATTAGCGATTATTTTCCCGAATTGGATTCGCTATAACTTAGATGTGACAGAAGCGAAGATGAAGCAATTGGCTATTCGTGTTTTTGGTGTCGATCCTGCCAGTAAGACAGATCGAGAGATTGCAGAAGAAGGAATTGATCGTTTACGTCAGTTTTGGAGTGAAATCGGAGCGCCAAGTCGCTTAGCTGATTATGACATCGATGATAAACACTTAACTGAAATGGCTGAAAAAGCTGCACCGTCAGGGAAAGTGGGACGCTTTGCATCTTGTTCAACTGAAGATGTAGAAAAGATTTTAACCATGTGTTTATAGTGGACTAGGGGCTGTCCTACTTGGACAGCCCCTAGTCTATTTGACTTCCTCATTTGGGTTAATCGGCATTCTTGATAGGAGGTTAGAAAGGAACTTACAGGAAAAAAGATGGAGATAACTAGCATAACAAGTTTAAGAATAATAAAAAGGTTAAGTTGATTCGAATCACAGAATGACTAATATTTAGATCACTGCCATTAAATGTATGAATAACTAGTGACGTCAGGAATTTTAAAGAATAAGTTGGTTTATACATGTCATTACAAAGGAGTTATTTTAATGGTAACGATCAGCTTATGTATGATTGTGAAGGATGAAGAAGATGTTTTAAATAGATGTCTAGACACGGTGAAAGATATAGTCGATGAGATTAATATTATTGACACTGGTTCATCAGATAAAACGGTTGAAATTGCCAAAAATTACACAGATAGAGTTTTCTTCTTTCCATGGACTGGAAAATTTGCTGATGCTCGTAATAAATCATTTGAATATGCTACAAAGGAGTATATTCTTTATTTAGATGCAGATGATGTTTTACTCGTTGAGGATAGAGAAAAATTGAAGAAACTCAAAGAAACATTAGACCCTTCAATCGATTCTGTTTCGATGTATTATAACGCTGGAACAGACGAGTTTGGCAATGTTACGCTGCGTTATAGAAGAAACAGGCTTTTGAAGAGAGAGAGAAACTATAGATGGGAGGGGGATTGTCACAATTATATTAATGTTAGAGGTAAGATATTAAATTCTGATATTTCGGTCACTCATAAAAAAACAGGACACTCAGTTGGTCGTAATTTAAACATATATCGTATGAAAATAGAACGCGGGGATCGGTTTAGTGCAAGAGATTATTTTTACTATGGCAATGAACTAAAAGAAAATGATCACTATGAGGAAGCGATAGAATCGTATAAAAAAAATATCGCTATGAAAGAAGGATGGATTGAAGATAAGGTTTTTGCATGTATTCATAAAGCAGATTGTTACAATATGATTGGAGACATCAATAACGAATGGAAGTCTTTACTAGAATCTTTCCTTTTCTCTATGACACCGAGAGCGGAAGCTTGTAGTCGAATCGGTTATGTTTTTCAAAGAAAAAAAGAGTATAAAACCGCTATTTACTGGTATGAACTTGCGACACAAGAAACTCCAGATGAGAATAGATGGAGTTTTACTTACCCTGCTTTATATACTTGGTATCCTCATTTACAAATGTGTTTATGTTACGATCGCTTAGGTGACTTTTCCAAAGCTTATTATCATAATGAAGAAGCTAAGAAATATCGCCCCCAAGAT
The DNA here is from genome assembly GCF_014773435.2 of Polycladospora coralii. Classification (GTDB taxonomy): domain Bacteria; phylum Bacillota; class Bacilli; order Thermoactinomycetales; family Thermoactinomycetaceae; genus Polycladospora; species Polycladospora coralii. The sequence continues at coordinate 298,703 of NZ_JACXAG020000004.1, forward strand.
CAACGGATCATCAGTAATGAGGAGTATTTTCAGAAAAAAGGGGTAGCATTATAATTTAATATTTATACAGAATTTTCTAAAAAGGTAAAGTTTGATCAAAATAGACTTTACCTTTTTTGTGTGTACTAAAAATGTATTCTTTTCTATACTGCTTCATGCAATATTTAGTTCATAATCTAGTTCAGTTTATAAATTTTTTCATATAATACATTGTATTTTATTAGTTTGACAATAATTCATAGAAAGGACTGATCCTAATAAATGAGTGATACCGATCATGATTCAACATTTTCAGCGGATGGATTTGGTGAAGAGGTAATATTAGAAGGCGATGTAAATAGTTCCGCTAGTTCAAGAACACCACGAAAACCACGAAAACCACGAAAACCACGAAGACCGCGCAGACCACGCAGACCACGTAACCCGGGGGGAGCAACGGGAGCAACAGGCGCAACCGGAGCCACTGGAGCCACCGGAGCCACAGGAGCCACAGGAGCGACCGGAGCCACAGGAGCGACCGGAGCGACCGGAGCCACAGGTGTAACGGGAGCTACGGGAGCAACAGGTGCAACAGGAGCGACTGGCGCAACAGGAGCAACAGGTGCAACCGGAGCCACAGGAGCCACAGGTGCAACGGGAGCCACGGGAGCCACCGGAGCGACTGGCGCAACAGGTGCAACAGGTGCAACAGGTGCAACAGGTGCAACAGGCGCAACAGGTGGAACAGGTGCAACAGGTGCAACAGGAGCCACAGGAGCAACGGGAGCAACAGGTGCAACAGGAGCCACAGGCGCAACCGGAGCAACGGGAGCCACAGGAGCCACGGGAGCCACAGGTGCAACAGGAGCCACCGGAGCGACAGGTGCAACCGGAGCCACAGGTGCAACCGGAGCAACAGGTGCAACCGGAGCCACAGGAGCCACAGGTGCAACGGGAGCCACGGGAGCCACGGGAGCCACCGGAGCGACTGGCGCAACAGGAGCAACCGGAGCGACTGGCGCAACAGGAGCAACCGGAGCAACAGGTGCAACAGGTGCAACAGGAGCCACAGGAGCAACGGGAGCCACAGGTGCAACAGGAGCGACCGGAGCCACAGGAGCTACAGGTGCTACAGGCGCAACCGGAGCCACGGGAGCCACAGGTGCAACAGGAGCCACAGGAGCGACCGGCGCAACAGGAGCAACAGGAGCAACAGGTGCAACAGGAGCCACAGGAGCAACGGGAGCAACAGGTGCAACAGGAGCCACAGGCGCAACCGGAGCAACGGGAGCCACAGGAGCAACGGGAGCAACAGGTGCAACAGGAGCCACAGGAGCAACAGGAGCCACAGGAGCAACCGGAGCCACGGGAGCTACAGGTGCTACAGGCGCAACAGGAGCAACGGGAGCTACAGGTGCTACAGGCGCAACCGGAGCAACGGGAGCAACAGGTGCAACAGGAGCCACAGGAGGTGCAACAGGTGCAACAGGTGCAACGGGCACAGGTGCAACCGGAGCCACAGGTGCAACCGGAGCCACAGGAGCCACAGGTGCAACGGGAGCCACGGGAGCCACGGGAGCCACCGGAGCGACTGGCGCAACAGGAGCAACCGGAGCCACTGGCGCAACAGGAGCAACCGGAGCAACAGGTGCAACAGGTGCAACAGGAGCCACAGGAGCAACG
>NZ_JACXAG020000005.1 GCF_014773435.2 Polycladospora coralii
AAGTGGTCAAAGAAATCCACTATACACAGGTTAGTTTAAGTCGAGCAAATGGAAATGGTCACTATAGTAATTACTTGGGTTATCGTGCAGGTGGGGGGCATCAAGCTGCATCCCCAGAAGTACAAGGATTAGTAATGATGGTGCTGTTTGCTTTTTTAGATCCATCACCGCTGGGAGAAATATCTTTCCTTCGTTCTGGCCCCGGGTTAATAAAATCTGTAATGAAGCAAGGATTGAAGAAGGATGCTAAGAAAGGAGACTTAGCTACAACTAAAAAATCAAGTAAAGTGGCTAAGGCTAATGATTGCTTTGTAGCTGGAACCCTTGTTAAAACGAGAGATGGCGAAAAGCCGATTGAAGAAATTGAGGTTGGGGATGAGGTTCTCTCGAAAGATGATAAAACTGGGGAACTAGGCTACCGTAAAGTAGCTACTCTTTTTGAAAGAGAAGTGAATGAAACCTACGAAATCTATGTAGGAAAAGAAAAAATCGAAACCACAGCAGAACATCCTTTTTGGGTGATAAAAAAAGGCTGGACCAAGGTTAAGGATCTACGGAAAGGTGACCAACTTCTTACCTCAAGTGGAGATCGTTTAACCATTGGTAAGATCGTCATCAAGAGCAAACCAGCGACGGTATACAATATTGAGGTAGAAGGGTATCATACGTACTTTGTTTCGGACTCTAGTATATGGGTTCATAACAAGGCGATGAAAGGTCAATCGGCAAAGAGAACTGGTAGTAATCAAACAACATTATGGGATATAAAAACCAATGCTAAAGCAAGGGTGAGTTATAAGTTTAATGGGGATACGGTGAATGCCTATCAGGATAAAACAAAAAAAGGATATTGGTGGGCTAAAGACCAAACTGGTCATGCAAATGTTGCATTTAAGGTATTCGAGAAGCGAGGTAATACTTTGAACTGGGTCTCTGATGCTGATGAATTTGGTAATTTTATTATGAATAAGCATAAAAGTAATACAGGTAAAGTTATTAAGTTGAAATGACCTATTAACCTTCACATAGAGATTTTTCAAGTTTCTATGTGAAGGAATGTTTTGAGAGGAGTATTAAAACGATGTATAACAGTAGATTTGAAGAATACTTTAGCAGCAAATTTCCAAAGAGACAGCTAAAGAAGCCTTTGTTCTATAATTTCCCGTATGGGTTACGCTTTGATTTAAAATATTATGAGATGGGAGAGGTTGAGGGTTGTATCAGATCTAAAAAACTTTTTGAAGCTGTTCATTCACCTGATGACTCCATGTATTTAATTACTTTTGTAGATCAAGACATCGATGAGTCTAAAATTGATTGTGATAATGTAATATTAGATAACTATAATAAGTATTTAGATTTTAAATGTGACTATGCTGATCTCAATTGTAAACAAGTTCCATATCGGTATTATGATATATATGACGAATTGGATGAAGTGATCACATACAGATATGATTTAAGTTTTGAAGTTAGTCGTTTTAACTATGAACAGTTTATCAATGAGAAAATTTATGGGAATTATTATGGTGATATGTATATTATAAATCAAAACAAAGATATTATTTTTGATTTATATGATAGAAGAGGAGTAGATATTATATCTAAAGAGAGGAACACGCTTTTAGAGATATATCATAAATTTAATGTCTGGATTCTAGATCACGATAGAGAAAAAATAGACAATACGTTCAAGCTATGATTTGATATCTGGCGTATTAGCCCGAGTCCAAAATAATGTGTAAAATTGTCCCCTGAGATGAACAGAATAAAAGGTAATTCCAATCTGTACAATTCCTTGTCTGAGATCGAACCACGTCCAAAGTGGAACATGTCGGCACCGTGCAGGAGCAAACCACCACTTTTGATTATCGAGCGACATCAGGAGAAATGATCAGCGAAAGTGTAGACGGCAAGAAAACCAACAGCTATGTATACACGGCATTTAAGGTGCGGATGAGACTTCCTACTACCCATACAACGGCAGTCATGTCGAAATGCTCCTCGACGAGCAAGGGGACCCACGTGCCACCTATGGTTACACCCCATGCTGTGAAAACGACAAAACCCTACTCACCAAAGTAGACCACAATCCCAATACCAAGTCCGAACACAATTTGTCTAACCCATAGTCTCCCAAAGTATATAATAAATTCAAGGGATCATTATGGTAGTGATTTGTTTGGAGTGTGGGAATCAAATGGTGATAAATGATGAGGAAGCAGACATAAAACCAGAACGACCATGTTCGCGGTCATAATACTTCATACAACGACAATGATGTTGGCACGTCTTTTACTGTCCACCTCAACAACTTTACAACCTGCTACTCCCAACTATATGTGCAAGGCTTCTGGTATGAATGAGCAGATTGATATTGGCAATCCAGTGAAAAATACCCGTTAGCAGAAAGTTTGCTAGCGGGTATTTTTCATCCGTAGGGTGGATCGGTTGTACAGTATACATATTTAAACCGGGATAGGGAAATGACTATGCATGGCATATATTAACAAGGAGGGCGATTGATGTTAACGATTATCGCTAAAATGATTGCGAAAAAAGGCAAAGAAAACGAAACGTATCAGGCGTTAACAAAATTGATCCAGCCTACACGTGCAGAAAAAGGAAACCGGGTGTATGATTTACACCAACAAATGGATGATACACGTGTTTTTTTCTTTTATGAAGTTTGGGAATCTGAAGCGGATTTTCAGGCCCATACGCAATCGGAACACATTTTAGCATATAGAGAAAAGATGAACGATTTGCTGGATGAAAGAGAAGTGTATCCTCTGAAAAAGGTGGACTAGGGAGGATTGTAACCATTGCATAAAGGAGAAGTTTCAGCAAGGATTCTAGAAGCTTTACACTTTCGTCACGCTACGAAAGTTTTCGATAAGGATAAAAAAATTGCCCAAACAGACTTTGACTTCATTCTGGAAGCGGCACGTTTAGCCCCCTCTTCTTTTGGATTTGAACCATGGAAATTTGTTGTGGTACAAGACGAGTTATTAAGAGAGCAATTATTACCTTATGCCTGGGGAGCAAAGAATCAGCTACCTACAGCAAGCCACTTTGTAATTATATTGGCAAGGACGATGCGTGATTTACGCTTTGATACAGACTATGTCATGCGAATGATGAAAGATATTCACCATCTTCCCAGAGAAGCACTAGAGGCACGTCATTCGTTTTATAAGCAGTTTCAAGAGTCGGATTTTAAACTTTTGGAAGACAGTCGGTATATGTTTGATTGGGCTTGCAAGCAGACTTATATTGCCCTGTCCAACATGATGAATACCGCTGCGCAAATGGGAATTGATTCTTGTCCGATAGAGGGGTTTGATAAGGAGCAAGTGGAAAAGATCTTAAGTCAAAGAAAAGTGATGTCACCTAACCATTTCGGTGTGGCGGTCATGGTTGCTTTTGGCTATCGGGTCAAGGAACCCCGTCCCAAAACGAGACTTCCGCTTACTGAAATTGTAGAGTGGGTGGAGTGATGATTAAACAACCCCAATCGCGGGTAGTCAAGAAGATATGGATATATCGCAAATGGATGTACTTACATCAAATTGCGTAGGGATGTCGATTCACCATAAAAGTCTAAATGAGGAGATGTTATTGATGGCGAAAAAAATCTTATTTGTGATCACCAGTCATGACAAAATTACGGAAGAGATTGTGACGGGATTTTGGTTGGAAGAATTAGCTGCCCCCTATTATGCTTTTAAAGAAAAAGGATATAAGTTAACTTTAGCAAGCCCACGGGGCGGAAAAGTTCCGATTGATCCTAAAAGTATTAGTGGCGAAGAAGAGTTAGAGCAGGCCAAAGAAGTGATTGGAAAATGTGAAGACACGCTTCCACTTCATGAAGTGAACACAGAGGAGTATGATGCGATCTTCTTGCCAGGCGGTCATGGCACGATGTTTGATTTCCCTGAGAATATACACCTGATTCAAGCGATCCAATCTTACGCGGCAGCAGGTAAAGTAGTCGCTGCTGTTTGTCATGGCCCAGCTGGGCTTGTCAATGTGAAGGATCAAGATGGGAAACCACTTGTAGCAGGGAAGAGAGTGGCTGCTTTTACAGATTCCGAGGAAGCTGCTGTACAACTGGTAGAGCATATGCCGTTCTTGTTAGAAAGTAGGCTACGGGAGCTGGGTGCACAGGTTCACACTGTGGAAGACTGGCACCCACACGTGGAAGTAGACGGTACCTTAGTAACCGGTCAAAACCCACAATCCAGCGTAGCCGTAGCGAATGAAGTAATCAAATTGTTAAATTGATTTTCATGATTATTTTAGTTCTCTATTGCGAAGCAGTTGCGCTATAATATACCTGTGCTTACTTTTCGAAAGGAGCAAGGTATGAAATCTTATCATATTATGGTTCATGGTAAAGTGCAAAAAGTAGGGTTTCGTAAATTTGTGCATCGTATGGCTAAGCGTTATCAGCTGACGGGATGGGTCAAAAATCGTACAGATGGTGCCGTTGAAATGGAAGTACAGGGAAAAGAAGAGAACATCGCGTTATTCTTAAAGAAAATCAAAAGGGGCAGCTTACTCGCCCGTGTGGAACGTATCGATGTTGACGAACGGCATAGCGTAGACGATTTTAATTCGTTTTTAGTTAAAATATAAAATAGTAGAGTGGATTTCATGTTTCTTCATGGGGTCCACTCTATTATTTTATGTAAGATATAAGAGGTAAAAGCGTACGTTTTGTGATAAGGTGAAGGGAGAAATGGATATGAATCTACATAAAAACATTGATTTATTAAATAGTGAGAGGTGAAGAGATTGAAGTTGAGGAGATTTATGGGTGTATTTTTATCTCTGCTGGTCCTATCGGGTGTACTGCCAAATCAGGTTTGGGCAGATGAGACGATAGATATGCGCGTTGAAGTGGGATGGAATGGGGAAGGCAGAGGGGATTTGATTCCAGTTCAAGTTACCCTATCCAGTGAAAGTCGTGCTTTAAACGGAGAATTGACCGTAAATACAGATTTTTCAAAGTTACAAGTGATGAAGATGGCTGTGCCAGTAGAGGAAGTAAATATACCTACGGGGACTGAGAAGAAAGTAACTTTACTCGTTCCGTCTGAGTTATTTATAGGGTTGTCACGGATCGTTTTTACAGAACAAGATCAAGTCGTGGCATCAGCCAAAATGAATTTAAAGCGTTTTGCTCAGTCTGATACAGTGATGGGTTATCTAACGGATCAACCCAATGATGCCAATCAACTCTTGGAGATGATGGGGGAAAGTCAAGATCCATCGATGCGGATGGTTCCACTACAAGTGGCGGACATTCCCATACAAGGCAGAGCATTTTCAGGATTTGATGTACTCTTTATAAATGGATTAACAAAAGAATCCTTGACGGAAACACAAGCACGAGCGATCCAAATGTGGGTGGCCAATGGTGGTACTTTGGTAGTTGGCGGAAGTGGTGTGCAAACGGGTACGAAACACCTCGAAGGACTTCTTCCAGTTGAGAAAGTAGGTCATAACGAGATCGAAGTAAAGGATACAGGTGTCCTCGGAATCCCTTCGCTTCGTGTGATTGATGCGCGCTTAAGAGCTGGGGAGAAAGATGCGATTACAAGTGGGAATCAAGTCATCATGGCTAGCAAGAAATGGGATAGTGGTCAAGTCGTTTTTACAGGGTTTGATCTGGTATCCGCTGAATTGAAGGACTGGAGTGGGTATAAAGCCCTGTGGAAGCCGTATCTATCTCGTGAAAACCGGAATGAGATGTACAATGGTCCATCAATTGGAATCAAGTTGTTTAAACAGGATCCATACCTTTTATCAGGCGAACTGGGTAAGTTTCCACATGTGAAATTACCGAACTTACTCTATTTAGGGATTGCTTTTATCCTATATGTCGTATTGGTCGGACCTATTTTCTATTGGATATTGCGCAGAAAGCGACTACAAAAATGGAATTGGGTAGCGATGCCTGCACTGGCACTTGTGATGGCGATCGGTGTATTTATATATGGTCATGCACTTCGTGGCAATCAGCCTTATATCCATCAATTAGGTTTCATACAATCAGACAAGCAGGGAAATGCGACTGTACATCAAATGTTTGCCTTTTTGCCGGAGCAAGCAGGCGATTATCAGTTACAAGTGAAAGAAGGATTTATGTGGCCCCAACATGGTGTAAACTTCTTTCCTGGTGGATCACAGGATAAAAGGCATCCTGTGCAATTTAATCAAGGAACGAAGCTAAGCTATCCTAAGCTCCCTCAGTTGGATGTCAATTATGGTTTTTCAGAATCGCTAGCGCAAATCGGAGGGGAACTTACAGGTACAGTCTACTATGACAAGAAGAAGTGGCGTATCGAGGTAGAAAATGGAACCCAAATACCGCTGTATCAAGTAACGGTTTTGGCTGGCAACAAAACATTTGACATTGGAGCGTTAAATCCAGCGGAAAAGAAAAACTTTGAGCTACCAGACAATGTAAATCTAAGTGCAGCTATGGATCCATATGCATATCATAGCGCGCAATCTATCGAAAAATCACTGATTAATACTACGAGCATGAATGATTTGAGTGAGAAAGATGGAAATATTGACATCGTCGGATTTACCAAGCAAAATATGGTGCCTATACAATTGGAGAACAAGGATTTTCAATCTGCTCATACTTATTTGTTAGCGGGTAATACGAAGATGGCTGGAGATGAAAATGGAAACGTTGCTTTACCCGCAGGGTATGTAAGTCCTACTGTGTTCGAATCTGCCCATCCTTACTATGATAGAATGCCCGGACAAAAAGAGATTACGATGGAAGGTAGTGGAGATGTTACATTTCAGTATGACTTCTCTGCTTATGTCGATACAGTTTCTGATTTAACTTTCTCTGCGTATCAAGGTGAGATTACAGTCTGGAATTGGCAGACCCAGAAGTGGGATGCACTAGCGCAATTGAAAAAAGAAAATATGAAGTCCTATTTGTCATTCGAGCAGAAGCTTCTCGTGCGTTCCGATCAAATTCCAGCCAATACACCGATTAATATACCGCAGGTGGAAGTGAAGGGAAGTGTGCATCGTGATTCAAACTAAAGGACTATTTAAAGCATATGGCAAAATGGAAGCTGTACAGAATCTGGATTTAACCATTGAGGAAGGCACTGTTTTTGGCTTTATTGGTCCGAATGGTGCTGGTAAGTCGACTACGATGCAAATATTAGCGACCTTATTAAAGCCGACAAGTGGACAAGCATGGGTAGCGGGTTTTGATGTGGTAAAAGAAGCCGCAGAAGTACGGAAACGGATTGGCTACATGCCCGATTTCTTTGGTGTTTATGATAATCTGACGGCACTCGAATATTTGGAGTTTTATGGTGCTTGCTATGGGCTTTCACAAGAAACGTGTACACAGGTAGGGTTAGAATTATTGGAGCTGGTCAATCTTCTAGATAAGCGGGATGAACAAGTCGATCTGTTATCACGTGGGATGAAGCAACGATTAGGTTTAGCTCGTGCGTTGGTACATGATCCGGATTTGCTCATTTTAGATGAGCCAGCCTCCGGCTTAGACCCACGTGCACGCATTGAATTTCGTGCGATATTAAAAGAGTTAGGTCAAATGGGAAAAACCATTTTAATTAGTTCGCATATCTTACCGGAATTAGGTGATTTATGTGATGCGATCGGTGTGATGGAACAAGGAAAGCTGATTGCACAAGGTTCTGTAGCGGATATTACAGCTCAGATTCAGCCGGGACGCGTGGTCAAAATCACTGTACTAGATCGTATGGAAGAAGCGTTAAAATGGTTAGAGATGCAGGAAGAAGTCGAGCAGGTTCAATCCGACAAGGAGACATTGACGGTTCGTCTAGATGGGGATGAAATTGTGCAAGCGCAGCTACTCAGCAAGTTGGTAGGAGCAGGATTTACAATCAGTCAATTTGCAGAAGCGCAGGTAAATATAGAGGATGTCTTTATGAATGTGATTCGTAGTCATGTGGAGGTGAGTGAGAATGAAGTTGATTCAGAAACTATTTCATAATCCGATTTTGAGTAAAGAACTACAGTGGCGGATGCGGGTGAAAAAAACGCCTTGGCTCATTGCCTTGTATCTGGTGATTGTAGCAGGAATTGTGTTTACTGTGTTATCCCTACAAGATCTAAATCGGGTGGCTACCTTTGATTCAGGTGCCAATATCTGGGTTTATACAGGCTTATCCTTTTTGAATTTACTGATGTTAGCTTTCATCGTACCGGGTATAACAGCAGGCTTAATTAGTGGCGAGCGGGAACGGCAGACCTTAGATGTGTTGCTTACAACGAATCTTTCTTCTTCACAAATTATATATAGCAAATGGATCGCTTCACTCAGTTTTGTCCTGATGCTGTTGCTATTATCTTCACCTTTGTATGTGATTGTCTATTTATATGGGGGGATCTCACCAGCTCATATCTGGCAATCTATCTTACACTTGATGGTTACGGTTCTATTCTTAGGAAGTTTAGGTATTTTTTATTCCACATGGATTAAACGTACAGGCATTGCGACAGTACTTACCTATGCCAGTGTTGCTTTTATTGGAATTGGTTTGCCGCTCATTTATATATTGATGTGGCAGTTTCCTTATTTTCAAGTGCTAAATGGACAACATTGGATATTTAATGCGCTCCTTAGTTTACATCCCGCTTCATCACTTGCATATGTGATATCTGGCGATTTTGGGTTGTTTTCAAATGGCAATCATAGCTGGCACTTCTACTGGATCTACATTGGATTTTATACGGTTTTGTCCGCCATACTGATGTTCTGGAGTACTTATCTCCTGTCACCTATTCGTTTTAGGAGATTCGGGTTTTCCAAAAAAGTGAAATGAGAGAGGTGAGGATGTGCGTCATTCATTCGATTTACCGGAGTGGTTAGCCATCTTGAAAAAGAGTAAGAAAAGAATCACTTACGAACGGTTAATGGATTGGGGAAGGCGTACGCTGTGGGTTGGTGTAGGCAGTATGGTGTTACTGATGTTACTGGCTCGTGTACTGCCTATCGCACATCCCGGACAGTGGTTGCTCGTGATTTTGGGTAGCACAATCATTGTGGGCCTAAGTTTAGGATTTTGGTTTAGACCCAGTTGGGAGGAAACGGTACACCTAACTGATCAACGGTTGGGGTTAAAGGATCGTTTAATCACATTATGGACCATGAGGCATGAAGATCGTCCGATTGTGTACGCCCAGCGAGAAGATGGGTTAAGGGTATTGGCGGCAGAGATGAGGCATCTATCTCAAAAGATGCCGCTGCCCCTTCCGCATCGTAGTGAACAATTTACTGTTTTAGGAGCGGTTGTACTCGTGTTTTTCCTCCTGTGGCTACCCAATCCTTTACAAGAACAAGCTTTAAAGCAAGTGCAATTGGAAGAAACGATTGCCGCAGAAGAGAAGAAGATTGAAAAGGTTGTCGAACAAATTCAGGAGGACCAACAAGTAAGTAAGCAAACAAAAGAAGCGCTAGCTAAAGAGATGGAAAAATTAAAAAAAGAGCTTGCTGAAGTGGAGTCAACCGCAGACGCTACGCTAGCGCTTGCCAAAAGTGATGCACGCTTAAAGGAACTAGAGAAAGAAATTGCAAGCAAATATGAAGCGGAAAAGCAATTACTCGAAAAGTGGTCTAGTCAGAAGTCAATGGCAGGACTTGCACAAGCGATACAAGAAGGAAGTTTGAAGCAGCAGGATATTGAAAAAGCGGTGGCAGCATTAAGCGATGGCGAAAAAAAACAACTATCTACCCAACTTCAGCAATTAGCTGAACAAAATGGTGAACAAGCAACGGCTTCTATGTCAACGAGTGAGGCCATACAAGCAATCGCACAGTCGGTGCAATCGGGGAATATCGATCAACAAGCGGTTGTCAGTAGTCAACAAGTGATACAAGCAAGTCTCACGACTGATCAACTACAAGGAAATGTAGCGCAAAAGAGCGGACAAAATCCAAACCAAGACCAAGGACAAGGTCAAGGCCAGGGACAAGGCCAAGGACAAGGACAAGGACAGGGACAAGGTCAAGGCCAGGGACAAGGTCAAGGTCAAGGCCAGGGACAAGGCCAAGGTCAGGGACAAGGTCAAGGTCAGGGACAAGGTCAAGGTCAGGGACAAGGTCAAGGTCAAGGCCAGGGACAAGGACAAGGAGATGGAGTTGGCAACGGCGAAGGAAAGCGTAACGTATGGGTGCCATGGGAGCGATTGAATGGACAAGGTCCGCAAGGAACGGTGTCTGGTAGTCAAGGGACTGGCTCGGAAACAGAGACACAAACCCTCTCTACGACACTTGGGAAAACGCTTCCTTACACCGAGGTATATCGCCAATACGAAGAAGCGGCCGCTACAGCGATTGAACGAAGTGATTATTCGGCTGAACAACAGCAATTAATCAGAGATTATTTCTCAGCCATAGAACCAGAGTAAGATTTTCACGCAGAGGAGGATGTACATTACGATGACACAAACGACAGCATGGAAAGAAAGTTGGAAAAAACAAGTTGCGACCATAGAAGAAGTGAAAGCATCTATTGGCCAAGTAATCGTAGGCCAAGAAAATGTGGTGGAGCAAGTCTTAATTGCGATGTTAGCAGGAGGGCACGCACTTTTAGAAGGGGTGCCTGGACTTGGTAAAACATTACTTGTGCGTACGATTGCGCGCTGCCTCGATTTGACATTCTCTCGTGTGCAATTTACCCCTGACTTAATGCCTGCTGATATTATTGGCACACAAATGCTAACCAAAGATGAACAGGGACGTGATGTATTCTCCTATCACAAAGGGCCAATATTCGGCAATCTCATTCTAGCGGATGAAATTAATCGGGCTACACCCAAAACACAAAGTGCATTACTTGAAGCGATGCAGGAACATACCGTTACAGCAGGTGGACAGACGCGTGCGCTACCTCGTCCTTTTTTTGTTTTGGCAACGCAAAATCCACTTGAAATGGAAGGAACTTATATCTTACCGGAGGCCCAATTAGATCGCTTTCTCTTGAAAATTCGAGTTGATTTTCCCACAGAAGCAGACTTAAAAGAGATTGTCTTACGTTCTCCGGAAGCGTTTGCTAGCGAACTTAAACCAATCGCAGACGGAAATACGTTAATCCAAATGAAAAAAAATGTGCAAGAAGTTCTCATAGCGGAGGAACTTGTCGATTTTATTGTGAAAATCATCTGGCTTTCACACCCGCTTCACACGCAAGCACCAGCAAAAATACAACGTTATGTCATGGCGGGAGCCGGGCCACGAGGGGTTCAAGCACTCGTGCAAGCGGCCAAAGCACGTGCTTTTCTCGCACATCGCTTCAATGTCGCTCAGGAAGATGTATTAGCCGTTGCTCCGGCGGTCTTACGTCATCGGATCATCCGCAATTTTGAAGCGGAGGCGACAGGGGTTTCCACAGATGACCTCATTGCAGATTTAATCCACGATCTTACAAAGGACCAAATCGTTAAACAATGAGCACCTTACTAGACCCTGCATTTCTTATTCAATTGGAGCAACTTTCACTGGCAGCGCGTAAACCGATTCGAGGAACACGAGCTGGGCAAAGACGCTCGAAGCTTTTGGGAAGTTCGTTAGACTTTGCAGATTACCGTCCTTATTATCCAGGGGATGACCTGCGGCAACTCGATTGGAGTTTATATGCACGTTCAGGTAAGCATTTTCTAAAGACATTTTTAGACGAGCAAGAGATGCAGGTACATTTGTACCTCGATTGTAGCCGTTCCATGAATCATCTCAATGCGCAAAAGGGATGGCGTGCCAAACAGCTTATGGCTACACTTGGTTATTTAGCGCTTCAGCACGGAGATACCGTTCAGCTTTTTGGTGTGGGAGATGAACAAGCAGGGCGGTTGCCACGCTTACAAGGCAAAAAAAATATTTTTCGGCTCTTTGAGTACCTATCATCATTCTCCTATACAGGTGTTTCTGATTTTAATGAAGAATTTTCTCGTCCGCACTATTGGCCGAAACGGCAAGGTGTTTCCATCATCATAACCGATGGATTTTCAGCATCTGGTTATGAGCAAGCCTTTACTTATTTACAAGCTGCACAGCAGGAAGTACATATCCTTTTAATCCATACAAAAGATGAAGCGGTCCCCTATCTAAGCGGTGACTTACGTTTAATTGATTGTGAAAGTGAGGCCAGCACAGATGTAGCGATTACGCCTGCTATGCTAGAACGATATCATTCCACCTTTCGTCAGTATTTCGACGAAATGGAACATGCTTGCTTTCAGCGCGGCATCACCTACCTTTCGGTCAGTATGGAGCAAGAGTTAGAACAAATGGTATTTCAAATTTTTAGGCGAGCGGGATTGGTGAAATCATGATCTGGTTACAACCGGCCATATGGGGCTTAAGTCTCATCATTCTTCCTCTGATCATTCTGATGTATCTACTACGAAGAAAGTACCAACCACAAACCATAGCGAGTACATTACTTTGGCAACAATTGATCCAAAGTATCGAAGCCAATCATTTGTGGCAAAAATTAAAGCAACATTGGCTATTATGGCTACAATTGCTGGTTGCGGTACTGCTTATCCTGGCATTAAGTCGCCCTGCGATTGAATCGGAAGGATTAAAGGCACAGCATGCCATTATACTTATTGATGTCTCAGGCAGTATGCTTACGCAAGAAAATAAACAAACACGGTTTGAAAAAGCACAGGAAGAAGTAGGTAAACTCATTTCCAACTTGAATGCCGATCAAACGATTACCTTGATTGAAATGGGTCAAACCCCCAAAGTATTAGAATCAAAAAATCGGGATCAGAGAAAGTTGACACAAACCTTGCAGCAAATGAAACCAAAGGCGAGCTCCAGTCAGGTCGAACAAGCCTTAACACTCGCATATGCCATCGCTTCAGAAGAGGAGCATGCAGAGATTGTGATGGTAAGTGATGGTGCAGGGACTGAAGAGATCAAACAGAAACCACACCGTTTTATCCAGGTGGGAAAAGCGACCGAAAATTCGAGTGTGGGGATGTTCCAAGTGAATCAAGAAGGTGGTTTTGCTCGCATTGATCATAATGGGAAACGCCCGAGTACAGTAGCGATTACGCTAAAAAATGATGTCGGTCAACTCATTGATATGCAAACCATCACCTTACAAGGGCAGAGCAGTCAAGTCCTGAAATGGCGTGACTTGCCACCAGCAGATGCTTATCATTTGCAAATAGAAGCAGATACTGATCGACTGGCAACCGATAATGAACGATTTGCATATCCGGTTTCCGCTGCTAAGAAAGACGTTCAATATGTAGGAGAAGAGCAGTTTTTTATAGCGAAAAGTTTAGGGCTATCAAAAAATATAACCTTGCTAAAAGGAGATCAAATCGAACCAAATTTAAATTTATATGTGATGAACAAGAGTAAAAAGTCGGCTCCAGATCGAGGAAATCTGCTGCTGATTTCCCCACCTAAAGAAAAGTCGTTATTTAACGTCCGTGGAACGAAGTCTGTAGGAGGTAAGGTCACACAAGCGGCAAAGCACCCGATCATGAAAGGCTTAAAATTTCAAGCTATCTATGCAGAAAATGTGTTACAAGTGAACCCGCCTGCAGGGATAGAACCCTTACTTGTTGTCGAAGGGGTACCGATCGTACTGGCCGGTGAGCATCAGGGGCGTCGCATCGTTTATTTTGCAGTCGATCTAGATCAAACGGATTTACCCCTGCAACCTAGCTTCCCGATCTTAATGTCTCAGATTATGAACTGGCTCAACCCACAAGAAGAAACTCAGGGACATGTCTTACAAGTGGGTGAATCGATCCAATTCCCTGTTCCTGCACAGTGGAAGGATGTCAGTGTAAAAAGTGATCATGGGGAACAGGAGATCGAGATCATCGCATCAGGGATGGTTCATTTTCAAGCGCCTGAGCAGGCAGGTCAATATGACTTCATTCATCCAGAAAACCAATCGATCTATCGTACTGTTCACGTTGTATTCCCGCTAGCAGAGTCGAAAATAACGCCTGTCGCGGCAAAAACAACACCACTTGCAAGCGAGGCTGTTTCGAATCATACAGGGATTTATGAATTGTGGTGGTGGGTTGCAATTGTTGCCCTCATGGTATTGGGGCTAGAATGGGTGGTGTTTGGACGTGGCTATTAGTTTTGTTAATCCATGGTTATTAGGGCTCATCGTACCGGCTCTCTATTTACTATGGCATTGGTGGAAAAGAGAAAGGCGTTACACAAAGGGAAGGAAATGGCTTGTACTCAGTATACGCACGCTGATCTTCTTACTCTTAATCTTGGCATTGGCACGCATGGAATGGATGTATCCCGTACAAGGAAAAACGATTGTTTTTGTGGTGGATCGCTCAGCCTCTATTGCAGATTCAGATATAGCCTTTCAACAGGTTGAAAAAGCCTTACAGGATAAAAAACCAGAAGACCAAATCGCAATCGTTACAGTCGGAGAAGAAGCTGTAGTGGAGCAATCTTTGTCCACTGCGGATACCATCTCTTCATTTTCGGCGGTCATAAACAAACATGCGACTAACCTGGCGAGTGGTTTGCGATTGGCAAGTGGATTTATTTCGGATGAGATGAAGGGCAAAGTGGTTTTAATATCAGATGGTGCCGAGACGGTTGGTCATGCACGGGTGGAAGCTGATCGTCTACGAGAACGGGGTATTCCAGTAGACGTGGTTTCGCTCAGTTCAAAGCAAGGACCTGAAGTGTTACTAACCGAAATGAAGATTCCGTCTAAAGCGTATCAAACTGAAAAAATTCCGATTCGTGTGCAGGTTAAATCGACGACGGACACGAAAGCCACTTTACGCTTATATGAAAAAAATCGTTTAGTGGAAGAACAAAAAATTTCTTTAGTAGAAGGTGAAAATACGTTTTCATTTGCTACATCTGCTAGCCAATCGGGTTTAGTGCGCTATCATGCGGAAATTGTATCTGATCAAGATACCCTTCCCCAAAATAATCAAGTGTATGGTTTTTCGCAGGTGTCTGGTAATCCACGGGTGTTAATCGTTGAGGGGAAGCCAGGTGAAGGGCAAAACTTAGCGGATATGCTCATGCAAGCAGGGGTAGAGGTGAAACGATCATCTGCCTCGTCTTTGCCAGATACATTGGAAGGATATCAACAGTTTGAGACGATGGTGCTGGTGAATACACCTGCTTATGCCATTTCTACATACAAAATGGAGATGATTCAATCTGCAGTGCGTGATCTAGGCATGGGGCTGATTATGACCGGTGGAGAGAATAGCTATGCACTGGGAGGCTGGTTTCAAACCCCAATCGAGACATTACTACCAGTAGATATGGAGTTGCGTGATAAAAAGCGGATGCCTTCTTTAGGGCTGATGTTAGTCATTGACCGTTCAGGAAGTATGTCCGGTCAAAAGCTGGATATGGCTAAAGAAGCAGCGATTCGTTCGACACAGTTATTAACCCCACAAGACCAGTTAGGTGTGCTTGCTTTTGATAGTAAAGGCGAGTGGATTGTTTCTCCACAGCCGGTGACGAAACGTGATGAATTAATAGGTCAGATCGGTGGGATTGTAGCAGACGGCGGAACAAGTATTTATCCTGCTTTGACAGAAAGTTTTCAAGCATTATCTCAATTGAAAGTAAAGCGAAAACATATCATATTGTTAACAGATGGTCATTCCAGTGAGGGAGATTACACGGGACTTGCTCAAAAAATGCAGGCAGAGGGCATTACGTTATCGACCATTGCAGTTGGAGCAGGTGCAGATCAAGTGTTGCTGGAAAGCATAGCGCAAGTAGGAAAAGGACGCCACTATTTGGCTGAATCTCCTGATCAAATTCCAACTATTTTCAGCAAAGAGGCTACGATGGCAACACGCAGTTATGTCGTAGATGAACCTTTCATTCCGAAGTGGGTAGGCGCTAAAGAGTGGCACAACCAAGTCCCGCCATTACGGGCATATGTAGCGACAACGCCTAAGCAGACAGCAGAGATGGTGCTCGCAAGTTCCTATCCAGATCCCGTATTAGCACGCTGGCAATACGGTCTGGGGCGAACTGTGGCATGGACGAGTGATATCAGTGGAAAATGGTCTCCAGATTGGGTAAGCTGGAATGGATTTCCTAAGTTTTGGAATCAGGTCGTAACCTGGTCTTATCCCCAATATCAAAATAACGGGGTGCATGTGGAGCATCAAATGGATGGCAATCAAATGATCCTTCGTGTATCAAAGGAAAATTTGAATCAGCATGAAATCCAACTCCAACTTCTCGATGATGAAGGAAACAAAGAATCGGTGAGTGCAAAGATGGTCGCACCTGGTGAATATGAAGGGGTATTTTCGATTGATGAGCCAGGCGTTTACTTTGCTCAAGTCGGAAACCCAGTTTCTCTGGGAACTTATGGGATCACGGTGCCGTACTCTGCAGAGTACGCAAGTATAGAAAATAAAACGCATTACCTAGAACAGATTGCGACAGCAGGTGGAGGCGTACACCGTACGGACATTTCGGGTGTGTGGCAGTGGGAGGAGAGTAAGTGGGGCAAGCAAAGCTTAGCTTGGTACCTCATTTTCGTTGCACTGCTCCTATGGCCATTTGATATTGCTTGTCGTAAAATATCTTGGCCGATCATTCGATTAGAGAAGAAGGAAAACGGGAAACAAATGAAACAGGTGGAGCGTTTGCATCAACTCAAGCAGGTACGTAAACAACCGCTTGTCGAAAAGAAAGAATATGCAAAACCCCCCACAAAAATAACGCCATTGCCAAGCGCACCACCGAAAAAAATAGTACGCCAATCCCCACAGGGTACACATTTATCCAGTTTGCTGGCAGCGAAGCGCAAACGTGACCAACAGGAGCAAAAAGAGTAGGAAACTTGCATTCGGTGCTTGCAATAGGTATATTGTGGTAAAATAAGAAAAGCGAAATGAGAAGGAGAGGATCGAATGAGTAAGAATAATATTCAAGATGCTTTCTTGAATCAGTTGCGCAAAAATAAAATCCCGTGTACATTGTTTTTGACAAATGGGTTTCAATATCGCGGAACCGTTACAGGTTTCGATACATATGTCGTAATGTTAAATGCGGAAGGAAAGCAACAAATGATTTTTAAACATGTGATTAGCACCATTCAACCAGCCCAAACGGTGGCCTGGGAAAATCAAGACTGAACATCTAAGAAGACCTTACGTGTGACATGTAAGGTCTTCTTGATACTTAGCTTGATTCATTTTTTTTATTGATTTGCTTGAGCTCCCGTAATTCTTCTAACACGCCTTCTATTTCCATCATTGTTAAACGGCTTTCTTTCTTTTGGATCATGTGATAAATATCGCGGAGATCTTCGTAATTTTGTAGTTGAAAGTCATCTTCGCTGATAATCGCGCTATTAACTAACTTTAAGCTTTTTTTGATTTCATTAACCAGATAGTGCAGATTTTCAGTTGTTGCCTGTTCAAGGTTCACAGTTCGATTCATCCTTTCTAAATTCCATCACTCAATCACATTGTACCCAATCTTGTGCCTTATGAATAGAGAGAAAGGAGTGTATACAGATCGAATATCCACAGTTGTATGTCGATTTTATCTATTATTTTAATGTTGAGCGGGACTTTTATACGTGTCATGATGTGCTAGAGGAGTTATGGTTAGAAGAAGGGCGAGACCCTTTTTTTCAAGGGTTACTACAAGTCGCAGTGGGCTTCTATCACTTGGAAAATGAAAATCGACGCGGTGCGATAAAAAGCATGACAGCAGGTTTAGATAAATTGATGAACAGCACAGAAGCTGTGAAGATGGGCATACATCTTGAGAGGTTGAAAAAAGATGTGAGGCGAGCGCTATTACACTTAGACGATAATATACCGATCAACATTAAAATCATAGATCTCGAATTGGAGCGGCTTGTGCTACGGAGATGAATACTATTAAAAAAATTTGAATAAATGGAAGCGATTCCATTTATTCAAATTTTTTTAATAGTATTATTTTATACTTTAGGCAGGGGTTTTATTATTATGTAACTAATTTATTCATAGTATACTAAAAATTCACTATAGAAATGGAGAGATATACTATGAATATCGAAAATACGATAAAAAAGATTTTAAGCTCAGAATTATTTGTTGAAGTATCAGAAGAGGAAATGGGTTTGGATGACAGTTTGAGAAATGATTTTTCTCTTGATTCGATGGGGTTCATTGAGTTGCGTGTAAATTGTGAGGAGCAATTCGACATTAAGATTTCTGATGAAAAATTTAATGATCAAAATTTTAAATCGATCCGTACAGTCGCTGATTTAGTGCGCGAACTGCAAATGGCTAAAAAATAGATTGATTATTATGTAAAAATTGTTTTCTGTATAAATTATTTTATCAGAAAAGAGGTCTACTATGTCAAAATCGACAATTGATCAAATTCCTAATGAACAACTCGATGCATTGCGCTTTGGACATGATATGCACTTTAATCATTATGGTCAGAAACTGCCTTTCGCTTCTATAAATGCGAAAGGATTGACACAACAACTTGTTTCATTGGAAGGAGATCATGCAGGTACTCCATTTGAAACGATTGATGCAAGCGGAGGATATGGAAGTGCGTGCCTAGGAGCAGGTCATGAGGTTATGCTTGAGGCAATGCAGGATGCATATAAAGCTGGCTATGTGACAGATGAATTAGGTTCCATAGAACGTGCACAGTTACTACATGAGTTATTTGGTTCACAGGGATTATGGCGAGATCATTTCCCGGCAGACCAATATCATGTGAGCGGACGTAATTCCGGTTCAGAAGGGATGGAGTTCGCCCTTAAACTTGCGCTTGAATCTCGTTTTGATCATCGTAATTTAAAATATGCCACGGGAAAAGAAAAGCGTAACATCATTGTAGCTTTTGAAGGCGCATGGCATGGCTGGACAAGCGGCTTAGTTCCCCTGCTAAATCGTAGACATTATCGTATGGGTCTACCAACGATTGATGTGGACGACTCTTATGGTGTGAAGGTCGAACATCTTCCTTTTGGTGATGAAGAACGGATTAGACAATATTTCACAGAAAAGGGAGAACAAATTCTTGCTGTTGTCATTGAACCGATACAAGGAGATGCAGGTATCATCATTCCGCCCACTAGTTATTTGAGAAAAGTTTCCAATATGTGTCGTGATAATCAAGTGTTGCTAATTGCTGATGAAGTGCTTACTTTTGCCAAAACTGGACAATTTTTTGCAATGACGGATGAACAAGGACCGATTCCGACAGATATTACAGTGATCGGTAAAAGTCTTGGAATGGGAGTCATATCCACCTCTATGGTGATTGCGCGTCGTCAACTTAGCATTCGTAGTACAGGTGCGGTAGCCACATCTGATCTGCGTCCGATTACTTGCTCAATCATGCGTAAAGGTATTCGGTATATTGTGGAGAAAAATTTGCTTGAGCAATCTTTACAACTAGGAAAATATTTACAAACGCTATTAAAAGAAGAAATAATTAGAACATTACCGGATATTTATCAAGAGGCACGTGGTTGCGGGGTTATGCATGGTGTTGAATTAACAGAGCAAGCAGCTTCACAATTGATGGCATTTAGGAAAACGATTATTGAACATGGCGTCTATACAGAATTTATGGCTGGAGCAGGCAGACGTTCCAATGGTCGGCGTTATATTTTCCCTACTATGCGAATTGCACCTGCTTTAATTATTTCCAAACCACAAATTGAACAAATCATTGAAAATATTCAGCGAGGTTCAAAGGCGTTTCAGGAGCGTTATCTAACATGAGCATAACCGATAGAGGGTACTTATTCCCCATCCAAAAACGTGTTGAACACATTGATACAGATGCTTCTGGTGTTGTTCATTTTGCTCGGTATCCTTCCTTGATGGAATCTGCAATTCTTGAGAACTTGGATGCTCATGCAATGGGTTTACATGCTTTAGAGCGGGTTGGATTATCGTTGGTCGTTGTTGAGGTACAAGTGAAGTATTTTGCACCAAGCCATTTTCTTGACTGTTTAAGTATAGAAGTAAAAGTTAAGCGTGTACAAGCAGCTCGCTTTTTTATAGAAGCTTTCGTCTATCGAGTTGAACAGGACAAAGCGAATACATTATTGGCTAGTGGAATCTTTACCTTTGCAGTCACACAATTACAAGAGGGTACACCTTGTGCTCTACCAAAATCGATTAGAGAAACGCTAAAGGAGTGTATGAATGATGCATGTAGCAAATGAACGAAAAGCTAAAACGATGGGCTTTACCGAACTAAAAAAATGGCTTCGTCATCGTCATCCAATGATTTATATTGATCGTGTACTTGACTATGAACCGAGCGATTTTTTTAAATGTGTGCTTTCGGTATCTGGAACCATGGAGGCTATAGCAGGGCATTTTCCGGAACGAGCTATTTTTCCAGGTAGTCATTTAATGCAAGGTTTTGCTCAAGCAGGTATTATTTTTTATCAGTTAAGCACAACGCCAGTTGCTGAAGATGAGTTGACACTTATCGGATCTGTGAAATCTAGATTTCAGAGGGTTGTAGTTCCTGGAGATCAAGTGATTTTCAATTTAAAGTGCGATAATATCCACCAAAATACATTTATCTTCTCATGTCGTGCCACAGTAGAAGATAAAACCGTTGCCGCATTCAAAGGAACACTCATGCGGGTCAAAGTAGAAGACTTGGGTGAACAGTTGTGGTAAACAAACAGACGAGCCCAATTTGTATCACAGGCATGGCATGGCATACTGCACTTGGCTCAGACTTATATGAGGTGTGGCAGAAATTGTTGAAGGGGGAATCAGGTTGCAAACCTGTTTCCTCTCCATTCCCTTTACGTAACATGCGTGCAGGGACGATCGATTTTTTTTCTTTGGACCAGCAGCATCGTACACGTCAGCATGACTTGGCACGCACTACCATTGAACGTGTACTAGAACATGCGCAATTAGAATCGGAATCGTCTGCCATTCGATATATATTAGGGACTAGTTATGGTTCGCATTTAGATGAACCAGTCGATTCGCTGCATACGTGGGCTGTAGAGGTAGGGGAATCGCTTCGAACTTATCACAAGCCTCTCTCATTAACAACAGCTTGTTCATCGGCATCAGATAGCATACTCGTCGGAGCTTCATTGATTGAAAGTGGTGAATCAGAAATTTGCGTATGTGGTGGTGCTGACATTGTAACCATTAGCAAAAGACTAGCTCATTCCGCTCTCAACACAATGTCGCCTACATACCTACGCGCATTTGACGAAAGTCATGATGGGATGCTCTTGGGGGAAGGTGCTGGCTTTTTAGTGTTGGAGTCGCAAGTATCTGCAGAACGTAGGAATGCGACGATCTATGGATATTTGCTGGGTGCAGGGGCATCCAACGATGCTAGTGGTATGACATCACCCGATCCATCGGGAGAGAGCATCCAGCTTGCTATTAAACGAGCTTTTCAAGATAGTGAGACAAGTATTGAAGAACTTGCGATTATTAATGCCCATGGATCTGGGACACCTGTTAACGATGCAGTCGAGCAGGCGTGCTTTCATCTATTATTTGGAGAGCAATCCGAATTACCGCTTGTATTTGCTACAAAAGGTGCATTTGGTCATAGCCTAGGTGCTACCGGAGCTTTGGAAGCGATAACGGTACTATTAGCTTTGAATGAGAAACAAATTCCACCCATTTTTGGTCTTGAAAACCCGATGCACAATTTCACATTGCCTTTACCTATCAATAAACCAAGTTCTTTCACAGGGTCAGTTGGGGCAAGTTTAACTTTAGGATTTGGAGGATTTAATACATGTCTACTTTTTCAAGGGAAGACTTGAGCAACCTCTATTTTAAGAATGAACAGATAAAAATCTGTAGCTTTGGCATGTCTCATACGGATAAGCTCACGCATGCACAACGAAAAGTTGCTTCTTTCTATGCTGATCCTGCAGCATGGTTGGTTGTAGATGCTGTCAAGGATGCTTTGCAACGTTTTAATCGAGATTTAACTCCTATTAAGGAAAAAATAGGGGTTATTACGATAAGTGATATTTGTACACTAAATACCATTAATATGATTCGTAATCAAGTTAGCAAAGGTCGCGTTTCCCCGATTCGCTTTGCTGGAGCCAATCCAGGTTCAATGGCGGGTCTTCCCTGTATCATTCATGGATATCGAGGGCCAACGTTAGTCTTCACCTCTCCCTTAGCTGAGACAATTGATGCAGTAGTGGCTACCGTCCTTTCTTGGCTTCGTAAGCAACAGGCTTCGTATGTTTTTATCAATACTTACCAGCAACAATCGACTGAATGTTATACAGTACGGAGTATATTAGTTAGCGAATTGAATGAAGTACAGTCACCTTCATACCGGGATGGTTCTGCTTTACTAGCAAGGGTGTGAGTGAAGGAGGAGCATAATGTCAAATCAACTCGTTAAATTGCCTTTTACCATTAAGGAAATCGATGCTTTTATGGACCGCACTATTGATTTAGATATCGATCAAACAAGTCCTGCAACCAATGATCTGATCTTGCAACTTAAAAGGGCGCAAATCAAAGTAGGAGCAGTGGTCTTAATTGGATTGCCAAATAGTAAAGCATTGTTGCAGTTATACTTTGCCATAGTAAGTTTAGGCGCGATCCCTGCTTTATTGTCTCCTGCTACACCTGCACAACGTGTGCTTGAAATAGCCCATAGATTGGGCGCGAGTGCTCTTATCGCTTCTTCGGCACAAATTAGCCGTTTTGATCGTGGTGAAGTATTTTCTATAGATGCCGTGAAGTTGATACACTTTGACGACATAATGAAGCAGTATCACACACCAGGTGACATCATTATTTTGACTTCTGGAACATCTGGAACGTTTAGTGGTTGTCTACATCATATTTCAGCTTTGCTACTAAATGCGGAAAATCATGCCAAAGAAATTCAATTAAGCAAAGCGGATAAGATGTTAATTAATTTACCTCTCTATTATTCATATGCGTTGGTCGCACAAGCATTGGCGGCTTTTGTTGTTGGATCTGAGCTTGTCCTAACAGGACCCCCCTTTACACCGACATCTTATCTTGGAATACTTACAAGGCAACAAGTGACCGTTTCATCTGTTACGCCCTATCTGATCAAAATGTTATTAAGTAAAGAGTCATGCTTGCCCCAAACGTTAACGACACTTACTGTAGGGGGGGATTTTTTAGATCCGATCTATGTGGATCAAATCGTCAAGAAGTGTCCAGATCTCAAGTTATATTTAACCTATGGATTAACAGAAGCGGGGCCGCGTGTGTCTACCTTAGCAGTTCATAATGAATTGCCTCATCGATACGCTTCAGTAGGAAAACCATTAGCTGGTGTTACAGTCTCCCTCAGAAAATTTAATGAAAGTGACGACTATGGAGAATTAATTATCACTTCAGATACAGTTTTAAAAAGAAAAGTAGGCGTTACGAGTGACCAGTCTCATAAGGTGATTATTGGTCCCAATACGATTTCAACTGGAGACCTTTTTTATATTGATTCGGATGGATATCTCTACTTCAAAGGGCGCTTATCTGACTTTATCCTTATTAATGGGGATAAGGTTTCTCTCTCCTCTGTAAGGAGCATAGCCAATAGCATTAAAGGTGTATTCAAATCTACCACAGAAACTTATCAGACTGAGTCAGGAACAACATGCTATGACTTACATCTTTTCATAGAAGAGATTCATGCAAATACAAAAAAACAAATCATACGTGATCTTTATCATCTTCTCATGCGCAACGAGAAACCGCAGCAAATTTTCTTTCATTCCATTCATGAGGCTCAGACACCGAAATAAGGATATGGAGGTGGGTGTTTTGTCGAAAATGAAACTTTTTTGCATACCTCATGCAGGTGGATCTGCAACCGTTTATAACAGATGGCAAAAAGTAATCTCAACCGACGTCGAATTGATCCCTGTTGAACTTGCAGGACGTGGATCGCGAATGAATGAAGATTTTTATGCGAATTTTCAAGATGCAGTTCATGACTTATACACATTCATTGAAACGCAAATTGATCATCAATCATATGCAATTCTCGGCCATAGTATAGGCAGTTTACTCGCCTTTGAGATTACACAGGAACTGCAATCTAATCGAAAAGCATTGCCTAAATTCATTGTTCTATCTGGGCGAAGGCCCCCAGATATTACTATAGAAGAGGGCTTTTCTAATCTGTTGGGAATGAACGATGAGGATTTTTTGCGACATCTTTCTAGAACGGATGGCATTCCAATAGGTTTAGAAAAATCGAGAATTATAAGTGAATTTTTACCGATTATTAAGGCAGATTTAAATCTTGTGCAATACTACGTTTTTAATCAACGACTGCCACGCTTAGATGTCCCTTTTCTGGTCTTATATGGTAAAGAAGACGTCTTAGCAACATCTGACGTGGTATGTGGTTGGGAAAAATTCACTTCAAAAAGTTGTGAACGATATGCATTTAGCGGTAAACATTTTTTCTTACACCAACATTCAAAGGATATCGCCCTTTTACTGATGGAGAAGTTTAAAACAGAATGAGAGGTAGGAGAGAGTTGAGGGGTTCTATCTTAGTCATTGCATCCGCTACTTGTTTTGGTCTAATGCCCATTTTTGCGATCTATGCATATCAAAATGGACTTAATGTGACAACGCTTCTTTTCTTACGATTTGGCATAGCGGCACTTCTTTTTTTCTTTTATTTAGCAATAAAAGGAGAGCTACGAAAGCTTACTTATCGAGAAACACTTAATCTTTTATTACTAGGCGGGGGATTATATACTGGTCAATCGTTTTTGTATTTTTCTGCTGTTCAATATTTGACGCCAGCTTTAGCTGCGTTACTTCTATATTTGTATCCACTATTTGTATATATACTTTCGGTGTTGTTGAAAGAAGAAAAGGTAACACTTAGAAGTTTGATTGCCATGGGAATCGCCTTGATCGGGATTACTCTTGTACTTGGCTATCCAAATTTGGGTCCGATTAATATGAAAGGAGTGTACTTAGCTGTTGGTGCGGCACTGCTCTACTCTATTTATATTATCAGCGGCAATCGACTTTCACTTAAGCTTTCACCTATCGTAACGAGTTCGTATATCTCATTATTTGCGGCGGTATCCTTTCTTAGCATTATACTGGTGCAAGAAGAGTTTCGCTTACCTCTTACTTGGGTAGGTTGGATATCCGTATGGGGAGTGGCTATTTTTTCGACTGTGATCGCAATCTTAACTTTTTTTGCTGGAACCAATTGGATTGGACCGACTAAAGCATCCATTATCAGTATGATTGAACCTGTGGTTACTATTTTGTTCGCTTGGATTTTGTTCAAAGAGCATATGACCTTTATCCAAATCCTAGGTGCTTTTATTGTCCTGTTGGGAGGTGTGATTATCACGACAGAAATCCCTATTCATTTTAAAATAAAGGAGCTACTCAGACGTGTCCAAAAATAATATTTTTCCACATGAGTGGACAGTTGAACAGACACTTATTCAGCGGCGTGCTGTGCGCAATTACGATCAAGATCAGAATATTTCTAGTCAGGAATTACAAAAGATTTTAAAGTTAGCAACTTACGCCCCCTCCTCGTGGAACTTACAGCATTGGTATTTTCTAGTGGTCTCTGAAAAGGAAATGAAAGAAAAATTGTATGCTGTCGCACATCAACAAAATCAGATTTTAGATGCTTCTGCGGTTATTATTGTACTGGGTGACTTGGAAGCTTACAGGAACTTTGAACAGATTTATCAACCGTTTCTCGCTGCCGGATTTATGGACGAGGAGCGATATTTTAAAATGAAAACGGATATTTACGCATATTACGAAAATAATAGCTCAGGAGCACGAGATGAAGCAATACGTAATGCCTCCTTATGTGCAATGCAATTGATGATAGCGGCAAAAGCACAAGGATACGATACTTGCCCTATGATAGGATTTGAAGTAGCCGCCTTAATAGATCGTTTTAACATTCCACCCCGATATATACCTGTTATGCTAATTAGTATTGGGAGAGCAACTGGTAAGACCTCCCGTACAACACGTCTACCCTTACAATCAAGAATAACAATGGAACATTTTTAAAAAAAGGAGATAGAACCAATGGACAATCCTCTAACTCGGGTTACCCATTTTGTGCACCAATTTGATCCTTCCTTAACCCCGATCATCATGGAAGAGGAAATGCATACAGCAGAAGAGGCTGCTACCGCTATAGGAATAGAAACAGCCCAAATTGCGAAGTCGATCTTATTTCGCTCCAAAGATCGTTATGGTTTATTTGTATTAGCTGGAGATAAGCGGTTACCTTCGGCGGTTGTCAAACAATGCTTGGGTGGAAGAAAACAAAAGATGGCTACAATCGAGGAAGTTTTAGCCGTGACCGGGTTTCAGATTGGTGCGGTATGTCCATTTGCTTTACGGGAGAAGATCCCGATTTTTATTGATACTTCACTCCAGCGGTTTCACATGTTCTATACAGCAGCTGGTGTTCCTGAATCGTTGCTAGAGCTCACGTATGATCAGCTAGCTACCATGACAAAGGGAACGGAGATTGAGCTTTGATAAATAACATCGCCATTGTAATGGCGATGTTATTTACATCTGGGTGTATCGGTAACGAAGTTCATTTTTAGCAGGATCTTTTTTTTAAATTTCACTGTCTAAGCCATTTGTTGAATAACCACGACACAATAATTTTTGGAGTCCATAATGGTGCAATTGAAATGAAATTTTCTACTCGATGAACTCACTCTCAAAGAAGGCTTCCTTTTTTATTGAAAAATAGTCAATTTAGTACGAATTATTTATACGTTAAAGTATATAGTTTTGTGTTTTTCTTATTTCAGCTTTTCATGTTTCTATTACCCAAATAACCGTTTGCTTAGCACTACTTTTCTAGAATCGCATATAACCTCTATTTATAGAAAAGTAGTGCTGTAAACTTACGAGTTTATATCAATGTATAATCCTGGAAATGAAGTGGATTGTAACAAGAAGTAAAGAATCTATATAAGGTATTCTTTGATCTGCTTAAAAGTGGTAGAAATGGGTAGCAGGCAAATAATTTACTCATTATTTCCATCTTTTAAAACTTCAACGCCAATATCAACGACTTTAGTTTCACCTAAAAAATCGAGAGCTATTTTTGCCCGACCTTTTCGTTTATCAATTTTTTTGATTTGCGTTTCCATGTGTAAAAGTGGACCTGATTTAACAGTGATGTTTGAATCGATAATCGATACTTTTGAATAGTTAATGGTATCGTTTTCATCTAACAATGTTAATATCCTTCTAATCTCAGTGGAAGGAATGTCACGAAAATAATATTCGTTATAATCAAAATTTTCGCGCTTGATATCGGACCTTTTCTTGGCTATTGAATTATGAAGATATCCGTGATTTAACATTCGTATGACCTTAGGTGTGTCTTTAAATATGTAATAAATCTTGGTATTCATATGGGCTTGAACTAGTATGTATCCTGGGAAAAGAGGGCGTAGTACATCCACTTGATCGCCATTTCTTCTTTCGGGTATTTTTCGTTTCGGAACAATAAATTTTGTTGACTCATGATTTAGTTTTTTTCGTAAAACTTTACATAACGATTCTTCATGACCTGCTTGAACAAACAATGCATACCATCTCATTGTATCACCTTTAACTTAAAAATATATTTTATAGATATATTAAAGCTGTATTAAAGCTGTATTAAAGCAGTGTTTAATCGGTATGATGAGTCACAAAACTGTTATGATCTAAAATGAACAGTATGATTTGCGACGGCTTGTATATTTCATATGAATTATAAGTTTCATTTATAACATTGTCAATATAATATAATTATAATTATTGATGTTTATCAAAAATTACGATTGCACTAAAAAAGCATATTGTGTGCTAACTATACAGGTACAGTAATTTCATTTTGAGAGAAGTTCGTATAAAAATAGGGAAATATCAAGGCATATCAAATAAATTGGATTGGATTTCAAATTTTAGTTCGATTAAGTTTTACAAGGTGTTACGTATTTGTAAATTGGAGGCTCGTAAGTGGTCTAAAGCATAATGACGATAGCCGGAAAGCTGTGTCCATTAGTAACAAACGAATTCCTATTTATACGAGTTCATGAGTACACTCAAAAAGATAGGTTTTTTCTTCTTTTGTGCATGACGATCATTCGTCTATTCATTCTGATGAACTCACAGTTTTTAAAGGACCCATCGAATGTCCAGTTAAGAGATAGCAACATTTCTTAAATTAAACATTTAAAAAAACATTGCAATCAACTTAAATATATAATAGTATGGAATATAAGTTAACAAATGCCATTAATATTGTATTTTTAAGGTTTATATAAAAATAGGTATGATTTATTGATAGACATACGAGGTTCCTTCTTTTATCGTAATAGACAATTATTATTGATGAGGAGCTGTTAATATTGATATTTAATAAGGATTAACCCGTTTTATATTAAGAGAGTCGGAATAAATCATGCGGACTAGATATAACATATAATTTTAATGTGTATATGATGATTGATTAAGAAGTGGGATGTTAAACAGCATGATTTATAAAAAAATATCAATAAAAATATTTCGATTTATAATAAGTATATATTGTGAGAGATATCAGTAATGGATGTATTATAATTTACTAAAACCATAGGATGCTACAACTGCTAACAACAGGAATTAAACATATTTCTTTGCATGATACAGACCTATGCATATTGTTCATAATATCTTTGCAAAACAATACGAAATCTTAACCATAGGTTGAGCGGATTATTTTATTGTTTTTTTATAAAATTCGATATTAAATTATGATTTATATAGATGGCTGATCATTTATAACATACAAAAATCTACTGATACGAATCGCTGTTTCGGCACGTTGGTAGAAGGGATGCTAATATTGGAGATACATAGGGGTAGTCCGATAAAATTTATTGGATGAAAGGGCGGGAGCCTGCCCTTTTATGAGCACACTTATACTTTTTGTGAGTGTGTTTTTTAGTGCATCCAATTAAGAGCACTTAACTGAAATAGGAGGGCATTATGAAAAGGCAATATGTATTTCTACTGTTTATGATGTTATTAATGGGGAGTTTGATCTGTGTACCGATTGTTCAGGCTGAGAGTCCGTCATTAGATCAGCAAGAACAACTGGCAAAAGAGCAAATGGATGAAGGGGGCATCCCTGGTGTTTTCATTACCATAGAAAATAGCACGCATTTAAATCGTAAAGCAGGTCTAATAGCCTTATGGATACTTGGAATTGGACTTCTCATTTCGCTTACTGCGACTTACTTTACAGTGAAAACATGTTATCAACATATTCGACGAGGTCTGAAATTCAAAAGTAACAAAAGGAAAACAATCATTGGCGTTTTACTTTCTTTTATGCTTATGATTGGAATTACATACAGTATAATTCAGGTCCCTAAGATTTTAATGAATGGTATGTCATGGCCAGCTCTGTTTGTATGGTTACCTGAAAGTGTGAAATGGGCATACTATATGACTCTCACGAGTCTATGGACTAGCTATCTGTACTTGATTTCAAAATTTGTGATTCAAAAACAAGAACAGAATTATCTGCTCATCATATTGGGCTTACTTAGTTTTCTTAGTGGTTTAGGTAACTTTTTAATTATTTACTCCATTAATGTTGCAATAACTTCTGATATCGGCATACAAGCTCTACTCTACTTTTCTATTGGCATTTTATTGTATGTGGGGGGGCAACAGGTTGTACGCAAGAATTTAATTGAATTAACAAATAAAGTCATTTATAAGAAACGTATGGAAATAATAGATCGCTTGTTAAAAACATCTTACGAAGATTTTGAGAAGATTGAAGGAGGTAAAATTCAAGCTACTCTGAATAACGATACGGAGGTGGTAAGCCGATTTATTAATATCGTGGTAACTGGTGTTACGAGTTTAGCGACGATTATTTGTTGCTTTCTCTATCTTGGTTATATTAGTTTTTATGGGCTTATCCTTTCGATTACAATTATATTATTGATTGCATCGATCTACTATTTTGCTGGTATTTATGCTAATCGAGTCGGAGAGAACGCTCGTGATATTGAGAATAGTTTTTTTCAATTTATTGATGATCTCGTAAAAGGTTTTAAAGAGTTATCTTTTTATGAGAAGCGCAAGCTTGAGTTCCAAAGCGATATACGTGAGATTTGTGATGATTACCGTGTGAATCGAGGTAAAGCAAATATAGCTTTTGCCAATATGTTTGTTATTGGTGAATTACTTTTTACAGCGGCAATTGGGGTCATTGCTTTTTTGTTTCCAATCGTATTTACGGATATGGAGACATCTGCCTTAACGACATTTATTTTTGTGTTGCTCTATATGACGGGGCCTGTACATGGAATATTAAATACCTTACCAGATTTGATTAATGTAAGAATTAGCTGGAGGAGGATAAATGATTTTTTAAATCAATTATCTACTTTAAAGTTCATGCAAACAGGTCAAGAATTGGAATTAAAACATGAATTTGAGCTGATATTTGACGGGGTTGAATATAGTTATGGAGAAGTCGTAGATCATGCGTTTCGGGTAGGTCCGATTGATTACCAAGTTCGTTCGGGAGAAGTTCTGTTTATAACAGGAGGGAATGGGAGTGGAAAATCAACTTTAGCCAAATTACTAACAGGACTCTATTCTCCTACGAGTGGGGAGATCAGGCTGAATGGAAAAGAGATTCACGCCAATGAGCTCAGCCAATATTGTAGTGCTATTTTTAGTGACTTCCATCTATTTGAGAAGTTGTACGGCATTCAGTGTGAGGATAGGCATGATGAAATCCAAAAATACTTAAAAGTGCTGCAAATGGATCATAAGTTACATATTAAAAATGGTCGATTTAACACCATAAAATTATCGACTGGACAAAAGAAAAGACTAGCCTTACTAATTAGTTATTTAGAAGACAAGCCTATCTATTTATTTGATGAGTGGGCTGCAGATCAAGACCCTGAATTTCGCAAATTTTTCTATCAAGTTTTAATTAAAGATTTGAAAGCAAGAGGGAAGTGTGTCATAGCGATTACACACGATGATTACTATTTTGGAGTGGCAGACAAAACTTTAAAATTAGAATTGGGCAAAGTAGTATAAGCATTAGTTTGTTACAGAATGTGGATTCACACACTTTTTAGGGTTGACAAAAGGTTTCAATCCGATTTTGAGATATTTCTATATAGTGGAGTGATAATCATGTTAGACAGTATATTAAATCATGTGGGGAATACTCCACTCGTTCGTTTATACGATCCTATGCTAAAGAATGTTCATCTTAATATAAAGATGGAATCGTTTAATCCGACGGGGAGTGTCAAAGACCGAGCCGCTAATTTTATTCTCAACAAAATGAGAGATTTAGGAAAAATTAATGCTGATACGACTATTGTTGAATCGACCTCAGGAAATTTTGGAATTGCTTTATCCTCTTATTGCAAACATAAAGGTTATAAATTTGATTGTGTGATTGATCCGATGATTTCATCTGTAAACGAGACGCTATTACGCAATTTAAGTACAAATGTATTTAAAGTGAATGAACCAGACGAAAACGGGGGGTATTTAATAAATCGAATTAGAAAAGTTCAACAGGTGCTTGAGAATAATCCCAATACATATTGGGTGAATCAATATGAAAATCCATATAATGCCGAAGCATATTATTGTACACTTGGACAAGAAATCTGTGATGAAGTTGCAGCTATTGACTATGTTTTTGTGGGAGTTAGTTCAGGAGGTACGATTACGGGTATTTCTAATAAGATCAAAGAAGTATACCCACAGGCAAAAATTATTGCAGTAGACATTGTGGGTTCTGTCATTTTTGGGGGCCCGGCTAAAAAAAGATTTATACCAGGAATTGGTTCTAGTAAAGTTCCCAAAATACTTGAACAAGCGCGCATAGATGATGTGGTATATGTACATGAGACTGAAGTCATTCATAGTTGCCATCAGTTATTACAAGAACATGTTTTATTTGTAGGAGGGTCATCAGGCGCTAACTATGCAGCAATCAAGAAATATTTTCAAAATTGTCAAGGGAAAAGCAACAAAAATGTGGTTACTTTATTTGCGGATCGGGGTGACCGTTATTGCGATACGATATACAACCCCTCATGGCACAAAAAGTTAAAACAGATTGATATGGAAGAAGTTTATGTATGAAAAACCAATATATGAATAGGAGAAGTTGCATGAGATACTTGAATGAACAAGATTTACGCGATATAGGATTAAATTGGAAAGAGATGATTGGCGTTATTGAGCGATCAGTGGGTAGTTTAGCTCAAAACGATTATGCGCAACCCATTAAACCGTATCTACGTTATAATGATCAGAAAAATCGAATTATTGCTATGCCTGCTTTTCTGGGTGGGGACACATATCAAGCTGGTATTAAGTGGATAGCAAGTTTTCCAGAAAATATAGAAAAGCATATTCCACGCGCTCACAGTGTTGTCATTCTAAATGATGCAGATACAGGAGAACCAAAGTCGATTGTCAACACCCCACTATTAAGCATGTTGCGTACTGCAAGTGTAAGTGGAGCCATAATTAGGGCTTACAACCAAGTGCGGGAGTTACGTAAACTAAAAGTAGGCATTATCGGCTGGGGCCCGATAGGTCAGCAACATTTTCATATGATACAGGCATTATTAGGCGATCAAGTTGATGAATTTGTTCTTTATGATATTAGACCCATTAATCGAGAAGAATTTAACTTTTTACAAGGAGAAAAAGTCCAGATTGGAAGTAGTTGGGAAGATGCTTATCATGATGCGGATATCTTTATCACCTGTACAGTTGCTAAAGAGCCCTATATTGACCAGCCTCCTAAAAAAGGATCACTTCATTTAAATGTATCTTTAAGAGACTATAAGGTAGAAATAGCGGAATATATGCAAGGTGGAATTATTGTGGATAATTGGGAAGAAGTGTGTCGTGAAAGTACTGATATTGAAAATATGCATATAACAAAAGGCTTAACCAAAGAAGATACGCTATCCATTGTAGATGTGATTTGTGACGGGAGATTGAAAAACATCACTAAGGATCAAGTTTTGATGTTTAATCCTATGGGAATGGCAATATTTGATATTGCAATGGGGAGCTATTATTATCGAAAAGCGGAGGCTTTGGAAATCGGCACTAAATTATAATTGGTCATTTCAAACATTATGTTTCAAATTTAGGTGGTACTTACATGTCATGTGTACACAGTATGACGATGTCGTAGTCTTGATCATCGTATCTTAGAATATAGAAGTACAAGAATTATTGAAGAATACAAAAAATAGCAGGGAATGATTGATCACTCTATTGATATGATTTGTATGCTACGGTACGATAAATATATTTTAATTCTTATAATTGAGCATCTGTTTGTAAATGGATCAATGAGGGGGTTAATTAGATCATGAATATACAATAGGCTGATCAAAATGGGTTTCTCATATTCTTTGTAAAAGAAGTTACTGCGTTAAGTGAAATAAATATATGGATAAAATCATATTCGTGAGGAGAGCTACTTAGGTATGTTTTTTACTCTAAAATTGATTCTATATTATTTGCTGTGTACACTCTATTCATACTTGATTCATCGTTTGGCACATATTCCAAATAAAAAAAATATTCTTTTTCGAATTCATGCAGACCATCATAAAAATAAATATGATGATAGTAAGCCGTCTTTTCCAGATCTATCCCATTATTTTTTTTGGTTCGGTAGTTGGTATGCCTCACTTGATGTTTGGATTACGTTGACATTACCGATTCTCGTCATTACGCTATTTGATCCTATTCCAGGGATCGTGCTACTTATATTGCACTATGTGTATGAGGTATTTTTAGCTGCAACTGTACTTGATCACAATCCAAGGATAAAAGGAGTGATTACAAAGTATTTGGCTATAGGTGAATTTCATTTGAAACATCACTATTTTATAAAAGGAAACTATGGTTTCTATATTACGCTGTGGGATTATGTTTTTGGAACCGTTCACAGTAAAAAAAGATAAATGTTGGAGGTGTATAAATTAAATGGTAGCTGAAAAAAGCAGTCGTTCATTTCCTCTCACCCATCCGCAGAAAAGAATTTGGTATATAGAGCAGTTAATGCCGGGTACTGCCCTACATCATATTTGTGGTATAGCAGAGTTAAAAGGAAAGATAGATATACAAGTATTTGAGGAAACCATCATACGATTTATAGAGAAACATGAAGCATTCCGTATACATTTTTTTGAGGAAAATCAGGAAGCTTATCAAACTATTAGTGACTTTGCCCTCACGAAGATTGATTTAAAAGATTTTAGTCTTGAGGACAATCCACAGCTTAGCTGTGATAAATGGATGAAGCAAGAAATAGAGAAGCCTTTTCACTTGATTAATCATGATCTGTTTTATATGGCAATCTATAAAATAAGCGACTCTCGTATCGGATTATTTATTAAGATTCATCATTTAATTTTTGATGGCTGGTCTATTCACATTTTAGCTAAACAGCTTTGTGAAATGTACGAACAACGTATGGCGAGTGAAAGTGTAGAGAGTCCCTTCATATGCTCTTATCGAGAATTTATCGATAAAGAACAGCAATACCTTAACTCGGAGCGCTTTTTAAAGGATGAAAATTTTTGGAAATCCAAATTTGAATCTCTACCTGAATTGATCTTTAATGAAAGTTCAGATGAGATTTCAGGTAAACGCAAATCATTTTTTATTGATGAAAAACTATCTATTGAAATGAAAAGATGGACAGAACGTCATCAATGCTCACTTAATGAATGGTTTATCATGTTATTGCAAATCTATATTCGTAAAATGCTAGGTAAGCAAGATATTGTAATTGGTACTCCTGTGTATAACCGATCAGGCAAGAGAGAAAAACAAACGATTGGTATGTTTACAAGTACAGTGCCACTTAGATGTGAAATGGATGAACATGTTTCTGTGAAGGAATATGTCAAGCAGGTGAAAAAAGAAATTAGGAAAAGTTATAAGCATCAAAAGTATCCGTATGACTTGTTAGTCAAAGAAATGCAATTAAAAAAGCATGGCTATAATCATTTATTCCAATGTTGTGTAAATTATTATAATTTCAAACCTAGTAACCAGTTGCTTGACGCGGAGGAAGTTTACAATGGATATCAATTATATCCATTACAATTAGTAATCAAAGATTGGTCGGATCAAAGCAGTTTACAGTTAGATTTTGATTTTAAAACAAGCGTTTTTACAGATCTGCAAATTGAGCAAATGTATGCTAAAATACTACAACTAGCGGATCAAATTCTAAATAATACAAATATTACTATAGAAAACCTACAATTAATTACAGAAACTGAGACACAACGATTGATTTATGACTTTAATCATAATGAGACTCATTATCCGAAGGATAAAACGATTGTCCAATTGTTTGAAAACCAGGTAGAAGCGACACCAGATCGGACAGCGGTGACCTGTGAAAATGAAGTATTAACGTATGGACAGCTTAATAAGAAAGCCAATCAATTAGCTCGATCGTTACAAAGGGATGGTATTGGACGAGGACAAGTAGTAGGAGTGTATGCAAGTCATTCAACTGAATTAATCGTATCCATCCTAGCCACTCTAAAAACAGGAGCAGCTTACTTACCAATTGATGTTTGTGCGACTCCCACCCGAATCGAAGAGATCCTTGTAGATAGTGAAGCTTCTTGCATATTAACTGATCGTGATATACCTCAAGATTTAGGCTTTACAGGTATGATCGTTGGAATCAAAGATCAACAATTATATTTACAGGATGCTTCTAATTTAAATACGATCATTCATCCAGACGATTTGGTGTATATGATCTATACGTCTGGTTCAACAGGTAAACCGAAAGGGGTGATGATCGAACACTGTAGCCTAGTCAACTATGCTTATTGGTCACAAAAGACATATGTTAATCATATGGATGAGATATTTGCATTGTATTCTTCCTTAGCCTTTGATCTTACAGTTACCTCCATTTTCACTCCTTTAATTGGAGGAAACCAGATTCGAGTATATCAGGAAAATGATGAAAATTTTGTGCTCTATGATATTCTTGCGGATAATAAAGTGACGATTATCAAATTAACTCCAGCGCATTTATCATTATTGCAAGATAAATCTTTTCCTCATTCCTCGGTTAAGAGATTGATTGTTGGGGGAGAAGCATTGAAAGCCTCCCTTGCTCAAAAAATTCATCAGAATTTCGCACAAGAAATAGAGATTTTTAATGAATATGGTCCAACTGAGACAACTGTTGGTTGCATGGTTCATTTATTTGATCAGACCGTAAGTAATCAAATTTCTGTTCCGATCGGTACCCCTGCCGACAATGTTCAAATTTATATCCTGGATGAGAAGTTAAAACCTGTTCCTTTAGGATGTATAGGTGAATTGTATATTTCTGGAGATGGAGTCGCAAAAGGATACTGGAATCGCCCTGATTTGACTAGAAAGTATTTTATTGACAATCCATTTATTTCGGGGAGAAAAATGTACAAAACAGGGGACTTAGCTCGATTTCTCGATGGTGAAATGATTGAGTATGTGGGTCGAAAAGACAGTCAAATCAAGTTGAGGGGATATCGGATTGAATTAGGAGAGATCGAATATCAGCTGTTGCAACTCCCAAATATCAAAGAAGCAGTCGTTGTTGATTGTGAAATGAACAGTCATAGACATTTATGTGCTTATATCGTGAAAGAGTCATCTACTAACCAAATGACAGCGTTTAAGTTGAAACAAGAATTATCAAAATCACTACCTGTGTATATGGTACCCGCGCATTTTATCTTCATGGATAATATCCCTTTAACGTCAAATGGCAAGGTGAATCGAAGCCAATTGCCACTTGAGTTTACTTCTGAAGAAAACATGACTGAGGATCAGGTACTTACTGAGATTGAAAAGAAAGTGATAGCCATTCTGCAAGAAATTTTGAAAGTGAATTCAATTTCTATAATGGATGACTTTTATAAGCTTGGAGGAGATTCAATTAAAGCCATCCAGCTAGCGTCTAAATTAAAAAGTATGGGTTTGAACATACGCGTAAAAGATATTCTGACATACTCAGTGATTAAAGAAATAGTAGCATGTATTGAAGAGGATCAGGATGATCGTACCATTAATCAAGAAATGATAGAAGGCCAGATTGCTTTATCCCCGATTGTATCATGGTTTTTTTCACAAGAATTTAAACAATCTCATCACTGGAATCAATCGGTGCTATTAAATCTTAGTGATGAATTCGAAATCGATCGATTTGAACGAATCATGAATGATTTAATCAAGCACCATGATTCATTACGAATTAACTTAAACGAGAAGACGGGGATGCTATTCTATAATTCACATCACGTAAGCCAAAAATTTGATGTCAAAAGAGTTGACTTATCTTCTATATCTTATGAGAGACAACAGATGGAATTGGAGCGACTCGGTTTTGAATTGAAATCTACAATGAATCTTGAAAATGATTTATTGTTGCGTGCTTGTTACTTTGATCTAGGAAAACAAGGAAAAAGACTACTTATTACGGCACACCATCTGATTATTGATGCAGTATCGTGGCGAATTTTGTTACAGGATATGATTAAGTTACTAGAAGACCGAAATCTATCTGGTACATTGCCTAAAAAGACGCATAGCTACCAATACTGGGTAAATCAAGTAGAAACTTATGCGTCACGGTTAACGGATCAAGATGCTGTTTATTGGAAATCGATGAAAGCGTCAAAGACTTGGCTTCCGTCAGACTCCGTATTAAATGATCAAAGCCAAAGCATACAACAACACAGTGAACGACTGCATTCAGAAGAAACACAAGCTTTGTTAACCAAGGCAAATGAAGCCTTTAAAACAGAACCAGTAGATTTGTTGATTGCAGCTTTGGCTATCACCGTGAAAGAGTTTACAAATCAAAATCGAGTGTGCATTGAGATGGAAGGGCACGGCCGGGAGGAGTTTGAGAATGGTCTAGATTTGTCGAGATCGGTGGGATGGTTTACAAGTATGTTTCCTATGCAGATCGAAATCGGAGAAGAGATGATTTCGACAAAGATAAAATCAGTTAAAGAGCAGATGCGAAAAGTGCCCAATAAAGGTTTTGACTACTTGATTCTTAAGTATCTTTCTAGAGATTTGCTAGATGACAATGGATCCATGATTCGCTTTAATTACTTAGGTGATTTTGACGCAACTGTGTATCCGAAATTATTCACCTTGTCTGATGAATCATCTGGGGCCGATATAGGCAGTTTGAATCATTTAACTGCGGCAATGGACATTACAGCTATGGTTATCAATCATGAACTACGATTATCAATTTCATTTAATCACAATGTGTTTAGTCCAAATACGATTCAATCTTTTATGGAGAAATGGTTGTACCATTTGAGAACTATAATTGATTATTGTAGTAATCAGGACCATATCGAGTTCACTCCCTCAGACTTTGAAACATTAAATTTAAGTCAAGATGAACTAGATTCCCTTATTTTTTGAGGAAATAAAAAAACATGATGAAAGGAATTTTGTGGTGAGCATTAATACTTACTATAATCAAGGGATGGAAAAGTTAGAGATGTATCAAAGATTAATTCAATATTGGAGTATGATCTTTGATCGTCGAGAACAAATTGATGTATTGGATAATATGAACTTTAACAGCCATCTATTTCCTGAGATATTTAAAATGGAAGAAGTAGCTGATTTTCATCCTATTGAACCAGGATATACATCTCCTGATGGGTATACAGAACTTCATGACTTAATTCGTTCTTTGGAATATTCAAGATTAATGGCACAGGATCCAATGCGGAAGGAAGTAACCAAATCACTTGTGAGTCAAGCGGGTATTGGTTGTGGAAATGGATGTACGAATGTAATGAATGGCGTCATAAATGCGATTATGAAAGTAAAAAATGAGAGTGACCAATTTAGTACTCCAGAAGTTATTCTGATTTTGCCGAACTATACGGTATATACGGCGCAATTGTCCAATTTAGGTGGCAAAGTGACCCCGCGTTATGTGTATACACAAAGGGAAAATGATTTTTTACCAACATTTGAGGAAATTCAAAGTAATATTTCTCCTAATACTGTTGCGGTGGTCATTACCTATCCAAATAACCCAGCTCAGTCTACCTATGAAGGGGAAAAGATACAAGAACTAAAGAAAATTGTAAAAACATGTCAAGATAATGAAATTTATTTAGTTGTAGATAACATATATCAGGATTTAATATTTCCGGAAACGCGTTCGTTTACGGAAATATTCAATTTAACGGATCGACTTGACTATGTGGTAAAAGTTTATGGATGTTCTAAAGATACGCCTTTTTATTCTGGATATCGTACCGGCTACTGGTTTGGAGATCCTAAGCTAATGGATAAGTATAAATATATTATCTCTTCCATGGAGAATAGCTTAAACACACAATCACTTGTTTATTTTGCTCTAAATTTGTACTTTAAATATTTAGCATTAAATCATTCTGAGCCATCCTTACATGATATGGAGTACTTTTCACAAGGGATTTTTGGATGGGGTCAAGTTGTAAATAAACAGCAACTCTTTGAAAGTTTGTTATCACTCGATCTGCATTCGAAATATAAATCAAGAATAAAAAAATCAAATTTTCTACAAAAGACAGCATTAAATCAAGTAACACAGTTCGCTACACAATCAAAGGTTTTTTCGGATTATACCAACCAAAATATTGGCAATGTATTTTTTATGAAAATTAATTCTGATTTAAAATTCAAGAGTGATGATGATTTCTTTAAGTTTCTATTTTATGAAGCGAAATGTGGCGTTCTTCCCGGTAATGTCTTTGGTATGAAGCAGAGTCCAAGTGAAATCTGGTTTCGCATCACACTGATTCACGATGAGATTAAAAAAATCATTCAACACTTAGAGAAAATCGAGGATGTATTGATGCATCAGCGTGTGTACACATAGTTATCAGAGAAATAGAGGAGAGAATGGATATGACACCATCGGTGGAATCAAATCAAATAGAGGATATTCTTAAGTTAACCCCTACACAAGAAGGGATTTTATACCACTGTCTAAAGGATTCTTTACAGCAGATGTACTTCGGACAAGTTGCACTTGAAGTTTCAGGTCAGTTAGAAATACCACAGCTAGAAAAAGCATTACAGTTAGTTGCACAGGACAATGAATGTTTAAGATCCGTTTTTAAATGGGAGAAATTAAGCCATCCCGTTCAAGTTATTTTGCGTCAAATGAACTATAACATAACTAAATATGATTGGGTAGATTGTGGCGAGCGCGAGCGGGAAGAAAGTATGATACAAATTGAAGAAGAAGAAAGAAGTAAAGGGTTTGATCTCACTAAAGGTCCGTTGCTTCGTATATCCATATGCAAATTAACATCCCAAACGTATCGTATATTAGTTAACTTTCATCACATTATCATGGATGGATGGTCAATGGGGGTATTTTTTAATGAATGGTTTGAACAATACGGAAAAATTTTGTCCAATCAAACAAACATTAGAAGCACACCTAAAAAAAAATATAAGGAGTATATAAAGTGGTTTGAACAACAAGACAAGGAAAAAGCGAAAATATTTTGGGCAGACTTATTAAGTAACTGGGAACCCACAACGAAACTTCCATACAAGGTCAATAAGGATGAAACGAATATACAGATAGGCTCTGTTACACGATCACTTGCTGATTTAATGCCTCAAATAGAAGCTTTGTCTAATGAATATAGCGTCACAGTCAATTCTGTTCTTAATGTGGCATGGGGAATTGTTTTACAACGATACAGCAGTAGTGATGATGTTACTTTTGGTCTTACTGTTTCTGGTCGTCCTGAAGATATGCAAGATATTGATAAAACGATCGGATTATTCATTAATACGATTCCTGTCCGTATCTCAACTCAGCCACAGCAAACAGTTGCCCAACTTATAGGCGCGGTACATAAACAAAATGTAAATAAGAAAGATTACGAATATTTACCCTTAACAGATATTCATTCATCAGCAAAAATCAATGGAAGGGAGTCACTGTTTAATCATCTGTTGGTTTTTGAAAATTATCCTCTAGATCAAAAATTGCGTGCTGGAGCATACTCTGATTTTAAAATTAATCAGTACTCTGAATGGGAGCTAAATAATTACGATATTTCAGTAGCATTTTTGCTAGCAGGAGAGCCCCAAATGAAATTAGATTTCAAAGCAGGTTTATTTGATCAGCAGACGATGCAACGTATGATCCAGCATTTTGAAGTCGTACTCAAACACATGTTGAATGATCCAGAAGGTCTTGTTAAAAACCTGGAGATACTGCCGGAGTGGGAGAAAGTGCAGACGGTTTCCCAATTTAATCAAACAAAACAAGAATTTCCGCATGATAAAACCGTATTTCAACTCTTTCTTGAACAAGTAAAATCTACGCCTGAACTCGATGCAGTTGCTTTTCAGAATAAAAAAATGTCTTACGAGCAATTACATGAACATGTGAACGATTTAGTGATTAGACTGCAGAATCGAGGAATGGGTCCAGGGAAAATTGTTTCGATCAAACTGGATTGGTCAATTGAAATGATTATCGCCATTATGGGTGTTTTGGGAACAGGAGCTGCTTATGTTCCGATTGATCCAAATTATCCTAGAGACCGAATTGATTATATACTAAAGGATAGTCGCTCAGAATTGTTGATTACTTCGTCTGCTTGTTATGATTCATCAATTGAGATTGATGCTAATGTCATGGTTTTAGATCAAGAAGATAACCAATTACATGAAGAAAAAAACATGTTTACTGAGGTGATTTCCTCACCTAATGATTTAGCATATGTAATTTACACTTCTGGGTCAACAGGTCGTCCTAAAGGCGTGATGGTAGAACAACAATCTTTTGTTGAGTTTGTAACATGGGCGGTAAACGAATATGAACATCGATTAGGTTATCAAGTATTGCTATCAAATTCATTTGCATTTGATAGTTCTCTTCAACAAATATTCCCTCCACTTGTTTCAGGAGGAACGCTACATTTGCTTCATCCCAGCACAAGACAGGATGCGCGCGATTATCTGCGCTATTTGCAACAGCATAAAATCAACAATATCGATGAAATTCCCGTTATTATGAATATATTACTTGAACAAATAGATGAAGATGAAGAAGAGCTCCCTTTATTACCTGATCTAACTTGCCTTTCTCTAGGAAGTGAATATGTACCGATTGAACTAGTGAGAAAATGTCGCACTTACTTAAATGGTAATGGAAAAATTATTAATGGTTATGGCCCTGCCGAGGCATCAGTAGAAACATGTACCTATCATTTTAATGGTTATTCCGACAATGAAATCTCTCTTATTGGTCGACCGCGAAGAAATATGCGCGTTTACATTCTAGATCATTATGGGCGTTTATGTCCGATTGGTACCCCAGGTGAGATTTGTGTGAGTGGAGTTGGTTTGGCACGTGGATATTTAAATCAACCAGATTTAACGACAGAGAAATTTATTGATAACTCTTTTAGTGGCATTCCAGGAGACCGATTATATAAAACGGGAGATAAGGGGCGGTGGTTAATAGATGGAAATGTGGAATATCTGGGAAGAGTAGATCAACAGGTTAAAATTCGAGGTTTTCGCGTTGAATTAGGAGAAATTGAAAACGTACTGCTTAAACATCCTCAAATCAATGGTGTAGTCGTTATTGCCCGTAAAAACGATGCCGGACAAACA
The DNA here is from genome assembly GCF_014773435.2 of Polycladospora coralii. Lineage (GTDB taxonomy): Bacteria > Bacillota > Bacilli > Thermoactinomycetales > Thermoactinomycetaceae > Polycladospora > Polycladospora coralii. The sequence continues at coordinate 42,814 of NZ_JACXAG020000005.1, forward strand.
GATCTTTATGCGTATTTAAAATCGGAGTATACACTATCCAAACATGACTTAAATTTCTATATAGGGGAAAAGTTACCAACTTATATGATTCCTGTTCATTATGAGTTTGTTTCTTCATTTCCACTTACTCCAAATGGTAAAGTGGATCGCAAGATATTGGAACAGAAGGAGCTTGTCTTACAAGAAGAGATCATAAATAAAGCAGGTGCAAGGCATGAATTGGACCAAAAAATTGAGGCGATTTGGAAAGAAGTTTTAGGGATTGAACAAATCGGTATCTATACGAACTTTTTTGAAGCCGGTGGGAACTCTATTCAAATTATGCGTGTTTTTAATAAATTAAAAAAAATAATACCAAATCTTTCGTTGGAAATAAGTGATTTGTTTACATACAATACGATTGCTGGATTAGCAGACTTTGTATTGGCGTCATCTAAAGTGCATGAAAAAAAGAAAGAGCTCTCCCCGCTTATCTCATCAGTAGGGCAGACACATACGGTTAAAGATATGGCGATAATCGGTGTAAGTATAAAACTACCAGATGCGGATCATATGTCCGAGTGGTGGGAGCAATTACTGCAAGGGCAAGATAGCATCAGAGAAATTCCTGATTCAAGAAAACATCTTGATCCAGAAAAACATCCAAATAAAGAATATTTGCGTTACGGTTATATTGAAGGAATTGATCAATTTGATCCTCAATATTTTAATATCTCACCGAAATTAGCAAAAGCCATGGATCCTAATCAGCGAATGATGTTGGAAACAGCTCATTCTACGATCGAAGATGCGGGTTATACACATGAGAGATTGGCTAGTAATAATGTGGGTGTTTTCATGGGAGCGGTCTTACCTAGTTACTTAAATCATCTAGATATCAAATTGGACGAGCTCTTAGCTAGTAACTTACCTTCTAATCTTGCCGGGCGTATTTCTTATCACTTGGGACTGAATGGGCCTTCTATGGTAATTGATACAGCTTGCTCTTCTTCTCTAGTTGCGCTTCATACGGCAATGAAAGCTGTGCGGCAAAATGAATGCGATATGGCCCTAGTGGGCGGTATTCATATCGAAATTGATCATATTCGTAAAGATATTGCACTAAATTCAGGAATTGTATCGCCGACAGAAACTTGCCGGGCGTTTTCTGATGATGCCGATGGGACAATTGGTGGCGAAGGAAGCGTATGTATTCTTATTAAACCGTTAGAAAAGGCGGTTAAAGATCATGACCACATTTATGCTGTATTAAAAGGAAGTGCGGTTGTACAAGATGGAGCAAGATCTAATGGAATAACGGCCCCCAGTCCGGATGCCCAAGCAGAAACAATTGTTAAAGCTTGGCAAGATGCAAACATTGATCCAACGACAATCTCTTATATTGAAGCACATGGAACCGGAACCAGATTAGGTGATCCTATTGAAGTTAGTGGAATTCAAAAAGCATATCAATCTTATACAAACCAAAAACAATTTATTGCGATGGGTTCTGTGAAAACTAACATAGGTCATCTGGATAGTGCTGCTGGTCTGGCAGGTTTAGTTAAAACGATATTAAGTATACAAAATAAAAACATTCCACCTGTTCTTCACTACACCAAACCAAATGTTTTTATTGACTTTGAAAACTCACCTGTCTATGTGAATAATCGTGCTCAGAAATGGCAGAAAATAGGTGGTTCACCAAGAAGAGCTGGAATAAGCTCATTTGGACTGAGCGGAACAAACGTGCATGTAGTGCTAGAGGAATACGAGCAACAACATACCTACTCAGAAGGATTTCATCTCATCACATTGTCGGCACCGAATGAGCATGTATTAAATAAGAAAATAAATGATTTAAAAAGTAATCTATCTAAATATCCTCAAAAGATGCTTGCGGATATTAGCTATACATTGAATTGTCGTAGAAAACATGATCAATATCGATTTTCGGTAGTAGTAAAGGACAGGAATGCACTCCTTCAAATGCTTGGAGAAAATGATAGTAAACAGCATAGAGAAATGAAAAATTCAAAAAAAATAATTTTATGTTTTCAAGATTATGAAGTGGGCGCAGAGCATTTATTTTCAAAGCTTTGTCAAACGGGTTGGATGGATGAGAATATCATCAGTGCGTGTCAGAAGTTTATGGGTAAATCGATGGATCCAAAAGTAAAATATGTAGCATTTTTATATAGTATGTACCATTTATACCAGTCTTTAGGCATTGAAGTTGAAATCCATGGTGTTGGGATTGGTCAATATACGAAGGATTTTATTCTAGGAACCAAAACATTTGAAGAAGTGATGAAATTATCTAGAGAACCACAACTAGAAAAATGTGATCATTTCCTACCTGATGATGGTAAAAATCATCTCATTTTATCAGTAGGTTGTAGTTCTGTTCAAGGTCAAATGGGTGTTGATGTGTTTGACGCATTTACACTGGAAAAGAAAGAACAAGATTTTCTATCCTCACTTTCTCGAATTTATCAAATGGGTTACCACATCAATTTGGAAAAAATTCAGAAAGGAAGAACTGTTTCATTACCGACGTATCCTTTCCAACATAAATCGTATTGGTTGGAGCAATCAGAGGGATCTAAGTCCAAATCGTCATTACTTTATCATCACGGTGCGGGTGACTTTGAGAAAGTGAACCATGAACTTTTACACGGTTTTGACTGGACAACATCGGAATTGTCCAAGAAACAGCGAAATATTACCGGAGCAGTATTAATGGTTTCTGTAACGGGAGAGCTACACTCTCGTATCGTATCGTCATTTACCAACAAGGGTCAGCGTGTCATTCAACTTTTCTATGGGAAACAGTATCGTAACTTTGCAGTAGATCAGTATGAGATAAATCCACACGATGAAGAGCATTTTGTGAGGGTGATGAAGAAGTTACGAGAATCAGAAATCACACTCGGTGCAGTGATTGATCTGACACAAATTCTTTCTTCTCCTCTTACCCATGTGATTCATCCCGATAGGGATCGATTGAACAGTCATTTAGCAGATTTCTTTTACCCGACTGTCTATTTAGTTAAGAGTATGACCACTTGTTTGTCATTAGATCATCCCGTCTACACTTTCTTTATTACGAAAAATGCTTTTGAGGTAGTCAAAAATGATGATTATGTGAATCCTTTACACAGCTTTACAGTTGCTTTGAACAGATCAATGAATAGAGAGTTAAATCAATTTTTATCATTTTGTATTGATGTCAGTAGTCAAGACTCTCCATCTATGATAGCGGAGACAATCTATAAAGAGGTATTTAGTGGTAGTGATTTTCGTGAAGTTGCTTATCGAAATGGAAAACGTCACACAAAAGTTTTGAAAAATTTACAAATCGACTCTTTTCCTAAGCGTGAGCGCATTAGAGAAAGTGGTGTCTACCTTGTAACAGGTGGAACGGGTGGCATTGCACAAAAAGTTTGTAAATCGATCGCCGAGAAAAATAATGTAACCATGATTCTAGTTGGGCGAACAAGTTTACAAGAATTAAGTGCTTCACAAATGCAAGCAATCGAAGAGATTCGACATCTCGGCTCCAATGTTCAGTATTATCAAGCAAACCTATCTAGCAGGGAAGAAATGGAAAAGATTGTGGAAGAAGTAACAGCAACCTTTGGGAAGTTCGATGGCGTGATTCATACAGCAGGTGTTTTAGGTAGAGAAACTGCATTAAAAGATTCGGAAATTGCAGATTTTGATGTTGTATTTGAGGCGAAAGTAAAAGGTACAATTGTGCTTGATCAGTTGTTACGCAATCAGTTTTTGGATTTCTTTATCTTATTCTCATCAGTTGATGCAGTACTTGCTGAAAAAAATATTGCGCCTTATGTTGCTGCAAATGCTTTTCTTGATAGTTATGCGCTATGCCAACGTCAGTTGGGTAGGAAATTTCTTTCAATTCAGTGGGGAGGTTGGCAAAATACAGGGATGGGAGATGTAAACAGGAGTAACAGGGCTTCATCCCAGATGGATCATATAAAGAGACTGTCACCACTCGTCTTAGGGTTTAAAGAGAATGAGGGAGTTTCCATATTTCATACCATCCTAGGTGCAAATGCAAGCCATTCATTTATCAGCGGATTAAATGGAGAAGATTTAGAAGAAATGAAACGAATGTCATTTTTTGATATTGATTCACAGTTGTATGGAAAATTAACAGGAAAACCGCAAATGAAAGAAATATGGACTTTGGACAAAGTGATAAGCATTGTTTCTACAACATGGAGAGAAGTATTGGAATTTGAAGAGACTGAAGAGCTAAATCCAAGAGAAAGTTACTTTTCACTAGGAGGAGATTCCATCCAAGCAATTGACATTATGATGGAATTGTCTAATCGATTTTCATTAAATTTAGATGCAAATACGATTTTTCATTATGACAGTGTACACACACTAAGCCAATTTATATATGATTCGCTTCAAAAGCCACAAACAGTAAAAAAAGTAGGAACAATTTCAAAGGCAAAACCAATTAAGTAAGAAGTACAGAGAGAAGGTGCTATGATATCAATGATTGTGTATGATAAAGAAATACTAAAACGCAAACAGTATTGGTCTGATCAATTTAACATGGAACCCTATTTTGTGAGTATTCCAAATGATTTTCAATCTGAAACCCATGTAGAGGAAAAAGCAAGTCTGTCGATTACCATAGATGCAACAATAACCAATGAATTATTACGAGTTTGTAAATATTCGGATATGCTGATCTATACATTTTTATTAACTGTTTCTAAAATTTCGCTTTATCGATATAGTAGTAGCCAACAATTAGGTATTGGTGTTCCTTCGTATGATCCTGTTTTTAAGGTGATTCCGATCATTTCTCGACTGGAATCATCTCAATCTTACAAAGAGGTACTCATGGAAGTTAAGGATAATCTTAAAAAAGCATATATAAATCAAGACTTTCCAATTAATCAATTGTATGCTGAAGGGGAGTCTAGTCAAACGAATGATCGCCCACCTTGGTGTAAATGGGTTGTCTCACTTGATAACATTCATGATCCGACATGTATTGAATCAGAAGCAATAGATGTGGCACTGATGTTCGCCAGAGAAAATGAGGAGCTACGTGTAAGATTGTTGTATAACCCAACTTTATACTCAGAGTCTTCTATTAAGCTTTATGTCGAGCTTTATCTGCGCATTCTTAAAAGTATCTTGACTAACCCGTCTGCTGGTATATCTGAGGTTAAGATGTGTACTGAAGCAGAGGAAAAACAAATGCTTATAGATTGTGAAGGGACCTTACTGGATTACGATAAGAATTTAACATTAGCGCAGTTGTTTGAGAGGCAAGTAGCGTTACATCCAGAGGCTATTGCCATATGTGATGAAGATCGTCACCTGACTTATCGGGAATTAAATGAAATATCTAACCAATGGGCAAGTGTGCTAAGGCGGAAAGGCGTGTGTACCAATCAACCAATTGCAATAATGCTGGAACGTACAACAGAACTCATTATTGGCATTTTAGCGGTGACAAAAGCCGGTGGTTTCTACGTTCCTATCTCTACGGACTATCCTGTTGAGCGTATTCAATATATCTTAGAAGATAGTGGTTGTTTACTGGCGTTGACAGAAAAACGCTTGTTTCATAATGTCGATTTTAAGGGTCAATGGATATATTTAGATCGTGATGAAGCGAAGTTAGAAAGTATAGCCAATTTGCCGCTTCAAATTAATGCTAATGATTTAATTTATATGATCTACACCTCTGGTTCTACTGGGAATCCTAAAGGTGTAATGATTGAGCATGGTTCTGTTCATAACATGGTTATCGGTCATAAAAAACTATATAAAGATAGATTAGATTCTACTGATCGCTTTCTTGTTTGTACAAATATTTCCTTTGATGCCAGCTCATTTGAAATATGGGTCCCGCTTTTATTGGGAGCTAGGCTGGTCATGTATGCCAATGAAAAGTTTGATGTAGAGCGATTAGCTAATACGATGGTGCAAAAGGAAGTAACGATCGCCTTCATTCCGCCTACTCTTCTTAGCCCATTGTATACAAGGTTTGAAGAGTCGGGAATGTACTTCCCTCTTAAGAAGATGTTTGTGGGAGGAGAAACGGTTAAAGGAAGTGTTTTAGAGAATTATTTTAAATTAAATTCAAATCTAAATATTATAAATGCATATGGGCCGACTGAGACAACGGTAACTTGTTCTGGGTACCATTATGAGTCGCGAGATTTTGTCGATCAACATGTATCAATTGGAAAACCGATCGTAAATACACAGATTTATTTATTAAACACTGAGATGCAGCTCGTTCCAAGAGGAGTTTCTGGTGATTTATGGGTAGGAGGAGAAGGTGTAGCAAGAGGATATTGGAATCAACCTAACCTTACAGCGGAGAGATTTATCGATAATCCATTTAGACCAGGTACTAAAATGTATCGTACAGGCGATATAGCAAAACGGCTGTTGGATGGTAATTTACAGTTTATCGGACGTAGTGATCATCAAGTGAAAATCCGTGGTTATCGAATAGAGCCTGGTGAAATTGAGAACCAACTTCGTTTACACGAGGATGTTAGAAGTGCACTTGTCTTAGTAAAAGAGGATATACAAAATGAAAAATACTTGTGTGCTTATGTAGTACTGGATGGTGAAGTGACGAGTAATGATCTTCATAATTGGCTTTTACGGAAGTTGCCAGTCTATATGGTTCCAAGTACGTTTGTGATGGTAGATGACTTCCCCCTCACACTGAATGGAAAAGTGGACCATCGTGCACTACCTGAACCTAATGGAGACAAATCTACTTTACAAGAGAAGGACGCCTACTGTGCTCCACGAAGCCCATTGGAACATGAAATCGTGGAGTTGTGGAAGGAGGTGCTTCAAATCGAGCATATTGGTGTATTCGATAATTTTTTTGCTTTGGGAGGGCACTCACTAAAAGCAATCACTTTGACTAACAAACTAACGCAGAAAATGGGTGTGAATATACCATTGTCAGCTTTGTTTAAACATCCTACTGTTGCTGATTTGAGTCATATGATAAATGCCCATCAAGAGCCCCTAAATGAAAATCTAGTTTTGCTCAATAAGGGTAAACAATCGTTCCCACCTCTTTTCATAGTTCATGGACAAGGGGGAGGGATCATGAACTTTGTCTATCTCACAAAAGAGTTGGGCACAGAATATCCGATTTATGCTTTCCAGGCGACGGGATATGATGATGGTGATTCACCTGAATGGACTGTAGAGCAGATGGCAGCGCAGTACATTGCAGAAATGAGAGAGATTGTACCGAAAGGTCCCTACAATTTACTAGGGTGGTCTTTTGGGGGGATGCTTGCTTATGAAATGACCAAGCAATTGGAAGCGGATGGCGATACCGTTTCTTATTTAGCTGTATGCGATGTTAAACCTTTTCCGAGGAGTGAGGAGAAAGTATTGCGGGCGAACCAGGCTTACGATCCTTTAATTCGATATGCACTACTACAAGGGTTAGATGAGAATTTTTTAGATGGCATGAGCGAAGCGGAACAGATTAAAGCATGCCAACAACGAATTAGTGACCAACTGTCTGATGAAGTGCAATTAAATCAAATCTCTCATTCCAAACTTCGTGTGTTAGCTATTAATGGACTAGCAGTGAATAAATATCAGTTTAAAGGATCTATTCAAACTGATGTACACTTGTTTTTAGCCTTGGAAGATAGTTTGATTCAAATGAGTAAACCGGAAAAGATCGCAGAGATGTGGTCAGAGTTAACACGAGGACGGATCAAGCTTTCGCTTATAGATGGTAACCACTACTCGATGCTAGAACCTCCTCATGTGACACAACTTGTTCAAAATATTCATAGTCAGCTACGAGAGAAAACATTATAGATCACGATGAACCCGTAATAGGAGGAATATTCTTGAAAAATAGTACTGAACAAGAAATATTTAAATACGAATTGTCACATACACAGAAACGTTTTTGGCTTACTGAACAACTTGAATTTGTACAAGAATCAAGAGTAAGCGCGATGTCACATGTATCTACTGCATTTACATTAAAAGGGAAACTTGATCACTTTCTTTTTCACCAGGTGATGAACGGTCTAGTAAACCGTCATGAAATACTTCGCACATGTTTTATTGAGGAGGAAGGTAAGCCGGTTCAGGTCATTTATCCGACCATTGATTTTAAAGTGTCCCTTGTCGATGTATCCAATCACGAGCAAAACTTAAAGCACTTGGTGGTCGATGAATTGAATAAACCATTTGATCTCACTAAAGTGCCATTATTGCGTGCTACCTTATATAAGTTATCCGAGTCTGAGCACATGTGCCTTTTGGTAGCACATCATATTGTAGCAGATGGTTGGGCAATTGATATTCTCATGTCCGAGTTCGTGGCGCTCTATCGTGCGTTTGTCAATCAACAAGAGAACCCATTAGAACCCTTATCGATTCAATACAGTGATTTTGCACACTGGCATAACGAATTGCTAGAAGAGGGGGGCTTGGATGATCAACGTGAATTTTGGTTGAACAGATTAGCTGGTGAGTTACCAGATCTTAACTTTCCACTTGATGTGCCAAGACCGTCTATGCAAAGCTTTGATGGAGACGTCGTTCCGCTTATCATCGAAGGTGATTTGATGAATAAGTTAAAGGCGGCTTGTGAAAGGTTAAACGTTAGTTTATATATGTTTTTACTAGCAGCATTTAACGTGTTGTTGGCTAAATATACACGAAATGAAGATATTATCGTAGGAACCTCATTTTCAGGACGTGCTCATCCTGATGTGGGAAATTTAGTAGGGTGCTTTATCAATACTTTACCAGTTCGAAATCAAGTGAATGGAAATGAATCATTTGAAGACTTCGTTAAGAAAATGAAGCAAGCTGTACTAGAATTATCTGTCAATCAAGAATACCCTTTTGATCGTATTGTAGAGGATTTAGGGATCGAACGCAGTCTAAGTCGTAATCCAATCTTCGATGTTGTTTTTGAAGTTCATACATTGAGAACGGATAAACACACTGAAGTACAAGTGAACTCAGATCTTACTTTATCTTTTGAAAAGTCGATAGATCATATTAAGAATGCTGGTTTTGATTTTGCTTTTGAGCTATTTCAATCAGAAGGAAAGATTGATGGTTATATTCAGTATTGTACAGCACTTTTCCATAAAGAGACGATTGAACGACTAAGCCGGCATTTTATTCAGTTGGTCTCTCAAGTAGTAGAAAGACCAGAGCAAAAAGTTCGTGAGATTAATATGTTGCTTGAAGAAGAAAAAATGCAAGTATTGAAACAATTTAATCATTTACAGCAATCATTTCCTGTTCAAGTTCCTGTACATTTACTTTTTGAGGAACAGGCAGCTCAAACACCTGAAAACATCGCTGCCAGTTTTGAAGGAGTAGAAATTAGCTATCGCGAGTTAAATGAACGTGCCAATCGAATAGCCCATTTACTTCGGACTCAAGGGTTAGGCGCAAACCAATTTGTTGCAGTTGTAATGGAAAGAAATATAGATTGGTTGACTACATTGCTTGCTATTTTTAAGAGTGGTGCAGCTTATGTACCTATTGATCCTAACCTCCCAGATGAGCGTATTGTGTACATTTTGCAAAACAGTGAGTCGAAAGTAATTGTTACGCAGACCCATTTTGTGGAACGAATCAAACAAATGAACCATACCGCACAAGCAACGATATATCTTGATAAAAATCAGGATTACGTGAGTAATATGAGTATGTACACGCAAGCGGATGTAGAAATGTACCCATCAAACAATCTTGAACCCATCCAAACATCCGTAGATCTTGCTTATATGATTTATACTTCTGGCTCTACTGGCAATCCCAAAGGTGCTTTGGTGCGTCATGATGGGATGATTAACCACTTGTATGGGAAGATCGCTAGCCTAAGCATTGGAGCAGAGGATGTTGTGGTGCAAAATGCTTCTGTTAGCTTTGATGTATCTGTTTGGCAGGCTCTTGTCGCACTGCTTGTTGGAGCAAAAACGTCCATCGTTTCCTTTGAAGTAGCTCGTGATCAATCGTTACTGCTGGAGCATTTACAAAAAGAAGAAGCTACGGTGGTTGAAACAGTCCCCACACTGCTTTTTGCTTTTCTTGATACCGTGCAAGGGCTAGTGAAAGATAAACGACAACTCCCTCAATTACGGTGGATGATTGCGAATGGTGAAGAGCTTCCGATTAAATTAATGAACAGCTGGTTTGAAATTTACCCAAGTATTAAGCTCGTCAATGCTTATGGTCCTACAGAGTGTTCTGATGATGTGACACAGCATGTTATGACCTCACTGGCTGAAACGGACATTCTCCGAGTTCCAATTGGTTGCCCACTACCCAATTTAAGTTTATATATTGTCGATCAATACCATCATTTAGCACCTATTGGTGTTAAAGGTGAAATTTGGGTTAGCGGAATTGGTGTAGGTAATGGTTATTGGAAAAATAGTAAACTTACACAAGAGAAGTTCATATCAAATCCTTTTGTGGATAATGACACGAAATTACGTGTATATCGAACTGGTGATTTAGGTTGTTGGAGGCCAGATGGATCAATAGAGTTTTTCGGTCGAATCGATTTTCAAGTGAAAGTTCGTGGTTTCCGTATTGAGCTGGGGGAAATTGAAAATGTAATAGGAAACCATCCACAAGTAGATGAAGTCGTTGTTATAGAGAAGCATACCGTTACGGGTGATAATATGCTGGTAGCTTTCTATACAAGCAAACACTTACTAGAAACCAATATTTTGCAGGAGAATTTACGTGAAATTCTACCGTATTATATGATTCCTACTCATATCATTCGTATTAATGAAATGCCGCTTTTAGCAAGTGAAAAGATAGATCGTAACAGGCTCAAACAGTGGAAAATCAAAGAAAATGAAAAACTGGAAGCATCTTTTCCGAAGACACCAACAGAAATAAAGATCGCTTCTATTTGGGAAGAAATTCTCGGATGTGACCAGATCTGTGCTACGGATAACTTTTTCCATATTGGTGGCCACTCAATTAGTGCGGTCAAAGTAATTAATAGAATAAACAATCACTTCGAAATAAAAATAAATCTTCAGCAAATTTTTATTACGCCAATACTTAGTGATTTAGCTAATGTTGTTGATACAGAGGTTACGAAGAGTAGTGTCAAAAAGCAGGAGAATCATTTACTTCAGCGAATGCCGGATCAAGAAACATACCAATTAGCCCCCGTTCAATTGCCAGAATGGTATTTGCATAATCTTGAGCCTGAAAATCCATTCTACAACGTCAGCTTTGATGTAATGTTTCATGGCGACATGAACTTGCATGCGTTTGAAAGGGCCTGGAATACCATTGTAATGCGTCATTCAGTTTTACGTACTACATTTAAGAATGATAACGGCGTACCGTTCCAGGTCATATCACCGTACATGGAGTTCAAGCTTGATGATATCTATGATAATTATACACATATACTGGAAGAGGAAATGGATCAAGTGACCAGAGAGCTGGCTCTTGCACATGCTAACCGTCTGTTTGATTTTGAGAGAGGTCCTTTGTTTTATATCAAATTGGTCGAGTTTCCTGGTAAACAATTTTTATTTATGTTTGTAAGTCACCATATCATTTGGGATGAAACTTCCTCTATGAATCTTATGAAAGAATTAAAAGAATTATATAATGCCTATGTGACTGAACGTGAACCCCTACTGCCAACCCTTGAGGTAGATTATAAAGACTACGCTCAATGGATGAATCGTGCAATTGAAAAAGGCTTCTTGGAGGAACAACGTCAATATTGGCTGAAAAAGCTATCGAACTTATCATCAGGACTTAACTTACCAACAGATTATCCAAGGCCTCCCATGGTCACCTTCAATGGAGGAACCATTCTGGGGAAATTTAAACCAGATTTACAGGATCAAGTGTACAAGTTTTGCAAACAAAATAATATTACTTTATATATGTTTTTACTCGCAGTTATGAACTTGCATATGCATCGTCTAAGTGATCAAAACGATTTTGTTTTGGGTTCCCCAATTCTCAATCGAGATGATGTAAAGCTTGAAAATATGTTAGGTTTGTTTGCTACAGCTATACCATTACGTTTCACGCTCGATCATCGAGACATGACATTTGAACAGTTACTTAAACAAAGCAAACAGACGGCAATAGAGGCATACGATAATCATATTTATCCAAGTAATTTTGTAGTTGAACAAATTCATGAAAAAATCGACCTTTCACGTTCAAAATTGTTCTCAGTCATGTATGGTTTACAAAATAATAAACAGAATTTGATGAGTGATCTTCAATTTGATGGATTAACTTGCAACTTTAAAGTATTTGATTTTCTTGAAAAAAATTCTCGTTTTGATTTAACATTTGCTTTTGATGAATTGGAAAGCGGTATCGAAATTAATCTCAACTACAACTCTGATTTGTTCAATAAATCAACGGCAGAACGTATGATTAATCAGTTTATCTGGTTGACAGAGCAGGTGATTAGTACTCCGAAAAAGCCGCTTTATGAATATTTGCTACTAAGAAACACGGAGAAACATAAAATGATAGGTGAATGGAATCATTCGGATCATATATTTAATGATCATATTTGTATTCATGAAATGATGGAACGGCAAGCAGAGAAGACACCAGATTATCCAGCTGTATTGTACCAAGATAAAATCATCCGTTACCGTGAGTTAAATGAAAGAGCCAATCGCTTGGCACATTTACTTTGTAAACTTGGTGTACAACCTGAGAATAAGGTAGGAGTTATTTTTGAACCTTCAATTGATATGATTGTAGCCCTCTATGCTGTGTTAAAAGCAGGTGCTTCTTATGTTCCGCTTAGTCCTGATTTGCCTATTAACCGTAAAAAGATGATTGTTGAACGTTCGCAAATGGAAGTTTTGATCACCACAAGTCAATTTTTGAACGAGAATCTAGCGTTTAACGGGAAAATTGTCCAGATGGATACTGACATCAGTATAATAAATGAACAATCTTCTCAAAATGTAAATCTTCCTACATGTGCTAAACAATTGGCTTATGTCTTGTTTACTTCGGGGACAACGGGTACGCCAAAAGGAATTGAAGTGGAGCATAGTGGTGTAATAAATCTTTTTGAATGGAGTCAACAAAAATATTCACTTTCAGATACAGATGCAACACTACTCATGACACCTTACACGTTTGATGCATCGTTGCTTGAAATGTTTTGGCCTTTAATGCATGGAGCGAAGGTTATTATCCCAAATACAGAAGAACTGAAGGATCCGGCTGCTATTGGTCAGTTAGTGAGAGCGCATCAAATTACTATTCTCCAATTTGTACCTATTCTGCTGGAAGCTTTTGTTCAAGCGAAAAAGAAAAGCCAGTTCAGTGAACTACCATCACTCCGATATGTAATCTGTGGAGGTGCCGTACTCACCAGAGAATTGCGCGATCAATTTTTAAGTCAGTTTGATTGCCATCTAAGCAATCACTATGGTCCTACTGAAATAACTGTAGACGCCATTACATTCGATTGTAATGAATCTTTTGAAGGTAATACGGTTCCGATTGGGAAGCCTATTGCCAATACGAAAGTATATTTACTGGATGAGCAAAGACATATCGTACCTGTAGGAGTGCCTGGAGAGATTTATATAGCTTCTCCTGGGCTAGCACGCGGTTACTTGGATGATAGAGAAGAGACTAATCGAAAGTTTGTACCCAACCCATTTTCCGCGGATCCTGACTCTAGGTTGTATAAGACAGGTGATAGGGCAAAATATCTGGAAGATGGAAACATGGTCTATATGGGACGCCTTGATAATCAGGTAAAGGTGCGTGGTAATCGGGTAGAATTAGAAGAAGTCGAGAATGGATTATCCTCTCATAGTTCTGTTAGTAGATGTGCAGTAATTCATCAAAAAAATAATCGGACAGATAATCTTTTTGCCTATATCCAACTTCAGGAAGAAGGGGATGAGCTTCAGCTTGAAAAAGAAAGGCTTAAGTTATTTACCCTTTCGCAGTTTCCAAATCTAAAACTTAGGATGGATGAAATCCATGCGACTGCATGGCCGGAGTTCTTTACTAGAGAAGAAATCCAGAATAAATATTGGCCAAAACTGTTCACTCAATTTACTAAATATCAGTTAGGCTTGATCGATGGCACAGGAGATGTGGTAGCTGTTGGCAATACAGTTCCCATTTATTGGGATGGAACAAAAGAAAATCTACCGCAAGGTTGGGATGATGGATTGGTTAGAGGTTTTACAGATTCTAAGAGCAATGAGAAGCCTAATACATTGCTCGTACTTGCGGGAGTAGTAGATGAGGCATATCAGGGGAAAGGGATTGCTGCCTTACTAGTTAAAGCATTTAAAATGTTAGCCTATGGACATGGCCTGAAGCGTTTGATTATCCCTGTTCGTCCTACTGGCAAAAGTGATTTTCCAAATATTAATTTTACAGAGTACTGCGATATGCGCAGGGAAGACGGATTATCTGTAGATAATTGGTTACGTACGCATGAACGTGTAGGTGGGCGAATCATTCATAAAACTGAAAAATCTCAGTATGTTAAAGCTAGTATTACGGAATGGCAAGCATGGGCTGGGACTCCATTTATACGGAGTGGTTCATACCATGTGCCTAAAACATTAGCACCTGTCCAGATTGATTTGGAACAGGAGATTGGAGAATATTGGGATCCTAGCGTTTGGATAGAACATTCATTAGAATCAGCACTCCCTTGGAACTATATCGACTCGGAAATCATACAGAACCATTTAAAACAATTGATGCCGGATTATATGATCCCACATCAGTACATGTTTCTTCATGATATGCCACTTACAAGCAGTGGTAAAATTGATAAAAACGCATTACCAGAGCCAAATTTAAGTCAAAATCTACAAGAAATGATCTTACCGCAAAATGCGATCGAAGAAAAAATTTTAAATATATGGAAAGAAATTCTGCAGGTGGAAGCTATCAGTGTTACCGATCAATTCTTTGATTTGGGGGGACATTCGTTAAAAGCTACTCAAATTGTGACCCGGGTGAGTCGGACATTTGGTGTTTCATTTCATCTTCGCGAATTGTTTAAATCTGCAACGATTCGCGCCTTGGCTCAAGTAGTAGAAATTAAGTTAAAATCTCAGACCAGTGATGGAACGACTTTTAAAAAAGTAGAACGTCGTACCAAGAGTAAAAAATGAAATTTTTGCATCAATATGGTGTAGGATATCCTTCCTACACCACTGTTAAACAATCTAAGAAAAAAGGAGTTTACGCATGAGTGATTTTGAATTATACGAATCATCTTCGGCTCAAAAAAGGATTTATCTGGTTAATCAATTACATGGCATTCATACAACATATAATCTCCCCTTTGTGATGATCGTAGAGGGGAAGCTTAACAAATCTCGTTTAAGTACAGCTGTGACCCAATTAATTCAAAGGCATGAAACGCTACGTACAAGTTTTGTGGAAGAAAAAGGTGAGGTACTACAGAAAGTCTATGAATATCTCGATGTGTCTGTGATAGACAGAGGAACAGTCACTAAAGATCAAATAGACGATCTTGTACAGGCATTTATTCGACCCTTTGATCTTCAGTCAGCGCCTTTATTTCGTATAGAGCTGGCTGAGCTTTCATTTGATAAGCATATACTAATGATGGATGTCCATCATATCATTGCAGATGGGACTTCAATGCAAACCATTTTTGAGGAAATCATGGCTGTGTATAATGGTGCTGAACTTCCTGAATTAGATGTGCAGTATGTAGACTTTGCGATCTGGCAGAACGACTTCTTTCAAACTGAAGTGATGAAAACTCAAGAAGCATTCTGGATGGATACCTTTGCTGAAGAGATTCCTATACTTGATCTTCCATTAGATTTTCCGCGTCCACCTGTCCAGTCATTCAATGGAGATAAATATTCGTTTACTCTTGATGCTGATTTAACTTCAAAGATTCATCAGTTTACTAGGCAAGAAGGTATTACACTCTACATGTTTTTGCTTGCGGTGTACAATCTATTCATGTACAGATATAGCGGGCAGGAACGAATTATTATCGGTTCACCCATTGCAGGTCGTAAGCATGTAGAATTTGAGAAAATGATAGGTATGTTTGTTAATACGCTGGCGATGCTGAATGAACCAAAGGGTGAGAAGTCTTTTCGTTCCTTTTTACAGGAGGTAAAGGAAAATGCTTTGCAAGCTTACGAGAACCAGGATTTTCAATTTGAAGAGTTGGTTAGAAAGTTAGATATCCCACGAAATTCGGGTAGACATCCAATATTTGATACCATGTTAGTTTTACAAAATACGGATAAGACAGCGATAGAAATGGATGGCCTCACCTTCACTCCTTATCAAATAAAGTGTAAAACGACTAAGTTTGATTTATTAGTTGAAGTATTTGACCATGAAAATGAGTTAAAAATAAACTTCGAATATAATACGGGTTTGTTTCAAAAGGAAACGATTCAACGCATGGCGACACATTTTAGTAATTTAGTTCAAAATACATTGATGAATCCGGAAAATAAATTATTTGAATACGAAATGATTTCAGAAGTAGAGAAACAAAAAATCTTATTTGATTTTAATGATACCCAATTCGACTATCCGCGAGAAAAATCGATTACACAATTATTTGAAGAGCAAGTGGAGAAAAAAGCCAATCATATCGCGCTTATTTATCAAGATCATACACTTACCTATCAAGAGTTAAATAATCGGTCTAACCAGTTAGCACGCGCTTTACGAAAGAAAGGGATAAAATCGGGAGAAGTCATTGGATTGATTACTGATCGTTCGATTGAGATGATCATTAGTATTTTGGCGATATTGAAGGCGGGTGGTGTATACCTTCCGATTGAGCCTAATCAACCTGAAAAAAGAATTCATTATATGTTAGAAGATTCTAGTGTCAATCTACTACTCGTACAAAGAGAAGGAATGATACCCAATCGATATAGTGGAGAGATCTTAAGACTAGACGAAAAAGATTGGACAAAAGAGTTGACTGATAACCTACTCATAATGATTCAACCACAGGACTTAGCCTATGTCATATATACATCAGGTTCAACTGGAAAACCGAAAGGGAGTCTAAATACACATCAAAATGTAATTAAAACCATAAACAACGGAGTGATTTCAGTTGATGAAACAGATCGGATTTTACAATTGGCTAACTATGCCTTTGATGGATCTACTTATGAAATATATACCGCTCTGTTACAGGGAGCACCTCTTGTGCTTGTTCCTAAAGAAGCCTTGTTAAACACAGTAGAAATAACTCGATTGATTCGTAAACATAAAATTACCTCTACCTGTATGACGACATCATTGTTTAATACCATAGTAGATCTAGATACGGATTGTCTAAGGGGTATGAGAAAGTTGTTATTTGGTGGTGAAAAGGCTTCTGTTAAACATGTACAAAAAGCGCTGAATGTAATGGGTGCGCATCGACTCATTAATGCATATGGCCCGACGGAAACAACTGTATTTGCCACGCTCTACTCGGTAGATGATCGTGCAATGAATATGAATACGATTCCAATTGGGTATCCTGTGCATAATACGACCGTTTATATTTTAGGTGATCATAACCAGTTACAGCCAATTGGAGTCCCTGGAGAGTTGTGCATTGGTGGAGAAGGACTGGCAAAGTGTTATCTAAATCGTCCTGAACTTACCGAAGAAAGGTTTGTAATGAACCCCTATACACAGGAAAGAATGTATCGAACCGGGGATCTTGTACGGTGGTTACCTGATGGAAACATTGAATATTTTGATCGAATCGATTCACAGGTGAAGATTCGTGGTAACCGAATCGAATTAGATGAGATTGAAATAAAATTATTAGAACATGCTGCTATCTGTGAAACCGTATTAGTTGCTCGTACAGATGAGGGGGGGCACTCTTATTTATGTTGTTATCTGGTGACAAACGGAGACTGGACAGTATCAGAACTGCGTGATCATTTGAAGTGTTCTCTACCAGAATACATGATTCCTTCTTATTTTGTGGAGCTTGAGAAGTTACCTCTAACATCTAGCGGTAAATTAGATAAGAAGTCATTACCTGAACCAAACGGAAACTTAGAAATGCATGAGGCATACCAGGCGCCAACGAATCGCGTAGAGAACATGCTTGTTCAAATCTTTGAAGAAATACTGGGAGTAAGGTCAGTTGGCATTCATGATAACTTCTTTGAGTTAGGTGGACATTCGTTGAAAGCTACAAAATTAGTAGCACATGTTCATAAAAAACTAGAGGTAGAGTTACCCATACAAGAAGTATTTGCACACCCTACTGTAAAAGAAATGGCAATGTATATCCGAAACGCTGAAGAAAATCCTTATGCTTCAATTCAACCGATTAAGAAACAAGAACATTACGCACTAAGTCCAGCACAAAAACGGATGTATATTATGAATCAAATGGATCCTAGTAGTACAGTCTTCAATATAACGGACACTATGATGGTAAAAGGTAAACTTGACTATGAGTGGTTTGAGAATGTATTTAAACAAATGATAGAGCGTCATGAGTCGCTCCGAACTTCTATTTCTTTGAGGGAAGGTGAACCGGTGCAGATCGTGCACGATGAAATTCCATTTCAAATCGATATAATGGAAGAGGAATGGGAGAGCATAAATGACAATCTCATAAAGCGATTCATCCGTCCGTTTGATTTACATAAGGCACCACTTATCCGTGTCGGATTGATAAAAGTAGATTCTGACACACATCTGTTTATCCTTGACATACATCATATTGTTGTAGATGGAACATCGATAGGTATATTAAGCGATGAATTTGTCCGTTTATGCCGTGGTGAGGCACTACGTCCTTTACGTATTCAGTACAAGGATTTTGTTGCTTGGCAAAATGACATTTTACAATCCGAAATAACGAAAAAGCAGGAAATTTACTGGTTAGATCAATTTCACGGTGATATTCCAGTGTTGCAACTACCTACAGATTATCCACGCAAAATGGATGTTGATTATAAAGGTGACTCCGTTCAAAGGGTGTGGAATAAGGATCAATTGGAATTTCTGAAGCGTTTTTCGCGAAAAAATGGGACTACCTTATTTATTACTTTGTTAACTGCTTACAATATCTTGCTCCACAAATACACAGCACAGGACGATATTGTAGTGGGTACTCCCATTGCGGGAAGACAACATATCGACTTAGAAAATATCGTAGGGATGTTTGTTAATACGTTAGCCATTCGAAACTATCCTAGGGCGGATAAGACAGTACGAGAATTAATTAAAGAAGTAAAAGAAAATGTATTTAAAGCATATGAAAATCAAGGATATCCGTTAGAAGAATTGGTGGCAAAATTAGGTACTTACCGAGATGTCAGCCGTAATCCACTATTTGACACCATGTTAGTCATACAAAATATGGATATTCCAGATATTCAAGTGGATCATCTTCAGTTCCAACCCTATCAAAGAGGAACGGGTACTTCGCAAGGCGATCTGACTTGGATTGTAAACGAAAAAGCAGATAGTCTTTCAATTGAAGTAGAGTATCGCGCAAATTTATTTAAACGAGAGACCATTGAAGCGATGGTGCAAGATTTCTTTACTGTACTGCAGAAAATGGAAGAAAATATGGATGAATTGATCGTTGATCTGTCTATTCGTGAAAAAAAAATTGTCAGAGAAGTTGAATGGCTAGCTGCTTTAGAAGATGATTTTGTTTTATTTTAAAAAGATAAGTAGCCACAAAAGTCAACCTTATTAAATGGGAGACTTGCTCTTACAAGCGGTTGAAACAATTTAAAGATAGAAAATTATAGATCATTACAGTCCATTCCATGCTTATATCTGAAATGTACCCAATTAAATCGACTTAACAGTAGTAGAAGTAGCTTGCTGTATTGTAGAAGGGACAGGAACTGAGCTTGTTAAAGTCCAGCAAGAGAAAATTTAATGAAAAGGAGAGTATAGATGCAGATTGTCAAATTTACCTTCCTATGCTTGATTATTCTATTAGGGTATTTCCCAACTTCGACTGCGCATGCAACAGATGACGAAATATTACCCAATACGACGGTGGCAGATTTAGAAAAATTTATCCATGATATGAAAAGTGAGAGTAAAATACCTGGTTTGGCAATCGTAGTTGTTCATAATGATAAAACCCTTTATCAAAAGGGACTGGGATATGCTAATGTGAGTTATGAAAAAAAAGTTGAACAGGATACGCTATTTGAACTAGGATCAACGAGTAAGGCTTTTACTGCCCAAGCATTGTTTAAGTTAGAAGAGCAGGGGTTGGTTCAATTAGATGATCCCATAACCAAATATATCCCTTGGTTAAATTTCACCTATCATGGAAAACCTGTACAGGTTACAGTGGAGCAATTATTACATCATACGAGTGGAATTCCTTTTAAAACGATTGTTCACATCCCTAGTTCTACATCAGAAAGTGCATTAGAAGAGACAATACGTACGCTAGTAGGAGTTGAATTATCCACCCCCCCTGGAGAAAAATTTGAATACGCTACGATTAACTATGATGTATTAGGCTATCTTATACAGAAAGTATCAGGAGTTTCATTTGAAAATTATACAAAAAATGAAATTTTTGACGAATTCAGTTTGAACCATACGTACTTCCAGGGGGAAGTACCTACACAAAATATGGCAACAGGATATAAAGTGGGATTTACTTTTGCATTAGCGTATAATGCGCCACGTTATCGTGGGAATCATCCAGCGGGTTATGTCGTCACAAATATGGATGATGTAGGACGTTGGATGAAGATTCAGCTTGGTAGTATACCTATGGAGGAAGCGATTAATAAGCGCATTAAAAGGGCACATGAACCGAATGAACAAGTGAAGCCTGATATAGATGGTTCTTCTTATGCAGCTGGTTGGCAAATCTATAAAAATCGTAATGGTGAAATCGCCCATAGTGGAAACAATCCTAACTTTTCTTCCTATATCGTGTTTCAGCCTGAAGAAAAGCTTGCTGTTGCCGTATTAGCTAATCTTAACTCAGAGTATACAGCTCAAATCGGACAGGGCATCATGAATAGGCTACAAGATAAAAAAGAAGTAGAAAACAATTCAGATTCATTTATTGAAGCAGACAAGATTGCAACAGCAATTTCTATTATCTTCCTAATCATTACATGGATGATGCTCTTTTTTATCGCTCGTACGATGGTACAAATAATGAATGGGAGACGAAAGTTTATTGGATTCAATGTGGGTAAATTTTACTTTCTGGTTGGGACAATTCTCGTGATATGTTCGATGTTATCTATCGCGCTGTACTTCCTCCCTGAGTTATTCTTGGGAGGGCTTCCATGGAGATTTATCTATGTATGGGGACCGGTTAGTATTGTGACTGCCGTAATCTTAATAGGAATAGCAGGGTGTATATTTTGTTTAAATATTGGATTGAAAAAAATATTCCCCATGAAAAATGATAAACTGATTTCTGACCCATATGCATATGGTGGCCCAATTAATGACAAATCTTCTCAGTGAAAGAATGAGAAATGAGTTAAAATTGATTCAATATGGAATGTGAATAAGCTTCAATTCATTCAATGATCTAGACAAGTATGTATATCCGATATGATTTAACAAAGACCCGTAAAAACCGTTGTTGTCATGCGAATTGACACACATAAATATGGAGGAAAAATTGATATGATTCACAGACATGAAAAAGAATTTCCGGTGTTAGAAACGAAGCGCTTAGTCCTAAGAGAGATAACAACAGATGATGCCCATGATATTTTTAAATACTTATCGGATAAGGAAGTGATGAAATATTACGGGCTTTTGCCTTTTCGAACAAATCAAGAAGCCATAAATGAGATTGAATGGTATAAAAAAATATATGACGCTAAAACAGGTATACGCTGGGGAATTACAATGAAAAATATTGATGCAGTCATTGGGAGTTGTGGATTTCTCAATTGGTCGCAAGAACATTTTCGTACGGAGATTGGTGCTGAATTATCAAAAGCATACTGGAGAAAAGGAATCATGTCAGAGGCTTTTCAAGCAATTATACGTTATGGATTTAATCAAATGGAACTCATGAGAATACAAGGATTAATTGAACCTCCTAATACTTCTTCGCAAAAACTGGCTGAAAAAAATGGCTTTATTCGGGAAGGGTTATTAAGAAAATACGAATATGCAGCGGGAAAATTTGATGATTTATATATGTATTCATTATTGAAAGATGACGATTTATAACAGATGGCAAGCCTGTTTATTCTCTATGGGATGGGTTCTTGCCGTTATTAGTAAAGTTGAAAATAGATCGAACTTCTAATGAAGTGATTTGTGACTAGTGAATCGTTCGGAGGATTGAGTCGTTATCGTGAAGATGAAGATTGCGCAAATTCACTTTCACGATAACGACAAGTGAAGTTCTTTTTTGTGTATAAAGACGGATTTGCGATACGACAAGTCAGAAGTAATCCTATTCTTAGTACTTTAAAGTAATTTCAGTCGTTTTTGTTATGGAGAGGAAGGTCTAATCACTTGATTAATATACAGAAAAGCTTAAGAATAGTACCTGTTGAGCAGATGATTCTACATGAACATGAAGAGCCACTTCGCTTGGAGGCTATCGTGCAAGCGATCAAACAAGAAAAAATTTTAAGACATCCTATCATGGTGCTCGAAATGAAGAAGAATCTTTATCTTGTAATAGATGGTGTACATCGCTATCTATCTTTAAAAAGATTAGGATACAAACATATTCCTTGTCAGATTGTTGAAGAAAGTCAAGTGCAAATACATGCTTGGTCTCATGTTGTAAAAAAAGGACCTTGGCTAAAAAAATTAATAAAGCGTGAGGAGTACGGATGTCAGGAATCGGAGATTGGAGGCTCCAATTATATAGTCCGAATCACTGAGAAAGATTCGAAAAAATCATTGTACTTATATCGAACAGATGAACAAGTCCTAGGAGTCCAACAAATATTGAAAGTATGTAGTAATATCATACAAAATTATATAGATAGAGAGAGAATCGTTCGGGTCGGTGAACTTGATCACCGGATATTAGATGAAAATTTTGTTCGAATTGATTTTCCCAGATTTACGTTATCAGACATATATAGACTATCTAGAGCGGGGTGTTTAATGCCCACGGGTATCACTCATTTTTTAATTACAGGAAGAATATTAAACTTGCAAATACCTCTTGAAGTTTTGAAGGGATCTTCGGACGAAAATCGAGGTTGGGATTTACTAATAAAAAATTGGGATTCTAAATTAAGGTATTATTCCGAGCCTATATACATATGTGAGTGAACGAACCGAAAAGAGTGTGTTTTATAGAATGAAATTTGATGTAGTAGATGAAATGTTTTCTTTCTTGAGTTGAGAGAAAGAAAACATTTCAAACACACAGTGGCATGACCTCCTCAAAAGAATTAAGTTAAATGGAGTATTTATTTTTTCAAAAGATTGAGCTTAACCCATGCGAGACATTCACGTGCCTTATGATAAGGCATAAAAAGGACAGTCGAGTGTACCGGTGCTGGAGCAGCTTTGATGCCAGCTTGGGATGCATAAGTTAAAGCTCTGTTCATGTGATAGTCATGTGTGACCAGATAGACACGATCTAACTTGTGTTCAGACAGGAGAGAAGCTGTATATTTTAAATTTTGTTTTGTGTTGCTGGAGTGTTCTTCTAGTAGCAAATCTTCTTCTTTTACCCCTTTTTCTAGCAGATAATCTCTCATCCCCTGTGCTTCAGTAATGCCGTTATTGCCCAATCCACCAGATAAGACCAGATGGGACACTTTTTTTTCTTTGTAGAGCTGATACGCTAGGTCACATCGCTCTTTTAACGCAGGACTTGGCTTTTTATCCCACAAAGCTGCTCCCAGGATGATGGCAGCTTGACGTGTTTCGCCATCGGGATTACGCGCATCAAATTGGGAAGCCGAAGGCCAATAGATGATAAAGGGAATAGCAGCAATCAAGCTAAATATAAGGAGAATCCAGTACCATTTTATGGTCATCTTATTCATTCTCCAATTGACAATCAGATCGAAAAGGGGGATGAGGATGATAAATCGTAAATTTTCCATTTTCTCGATTCAAATCAATGATGAGTCCATCCATCCATGCTGCTTCTTCCGGCTCCCAGACAAAGGGGATCGCTTTTGCAGACCCTTTCTCATAGTGTGGAAGCGACTCCGTAATTTCAATGGCAAATGAGGGTGTCGCACATCCAGAAGTAAGGGGAATGACGCGGACAGCAAGGGGTTCTTCTGTAGATTCTTGTTGTAAAATCATAGCGAGTCGGGCAGCTGCAAGATCACTTAACTCAATATTCATCGTGTCATCTCCAGTATGTAAGTCTTTTTCATCATAGCAAAAAAGTAGAAATCAGAAAAGCATCACCTGTTTTCTCTTCATCACATTCAAGGTTATAATGAATGGAGGACTTAGTGGTAGGTTGGAGGTTTTGGCAACATGGATGGGAAAGTAGCTTTCCGAAATCTATTTCGAGTAGTAGAACTACCATCGGAATGGTTAGAAACCATTTTTCGAGATGGCGAAGTAAAAAAAGTAAAAGTGAGTCGCAAAGAGCATGCTTGGTGGATTCACATTCACCTTCCACAACCCGTGGAAGCTAATATATGGCATGAGTTTCAAACAAAGGTCATCGCACATTTTGGACCTGATATTCGCGTGTACTTCCATTTTACGTATCAAGATTTACAACATGATGTGGTATGGGAAAAATATAAATATTGGATCCAAAAACAGATTCAGGAAAACGTATCGGCTTCGTTTAGTGCGTGGATAGGCAAGGCGAATTGGAAATTTGAAGGAGATCAATTACATTTGCTCTTTCCCAATTCGGTTATGCATGAATTGGCGCAGCAAAATGAGCTGGAAACCTTGATTCATAAATACTATAAAAAGATCACGGGTACTTCCATTTCTGTTCACTTATCCACACATACACAAACGGATACCAAGACGCAGTTAGAAGCGATGCGGCAAGAAGAAGAGCAACGTCTCGTCGAACAAGCACTTGCCGAACAAGCTCGAGCAGAGCAAATGATGGCGAGTGAACCATCACCTGAAGACGTGATTGAAAAGAAAATCGGCTATCCGATTAACGAAGAGCCCGTTTCGATTTCTTCCGTACAAGAAGAGGAGCGGAAGGTGGTGTTCGCAGGAGAAGCATTTAAAGTAGAAGTGAAGGAGCTTCGTAGTGGACGAGAATTACTTACGTTCAATTTAACCGACTACTCGGACTCCATCACGTGTAAGATCTTCTCCCGTGATAAAGAAGATGCGAAGGTTTTGAAGTCAATCAAAGACGGAGATTGGCTTAAAGTAAGAGGCTCTGTCCAATTTGACACCTTTATCCGTGATTTGGTTCTGATCGTCAAAGATATTGAACCCGCTCGTTCTCCACGACATCGAACGGATGATGCAGCTGAAAAACGGGTTGAACTGCATCTGCATACATCCATGTCAGCAATGGATGGCGTGATCGAGCCCAAAAAACTACTTAAGCGCGTTAAAGATTGGGGACATCAGGCAGTCGCGGTAACGGACCATGGTGTGGTACAAGCTTATCCCGAGATCTATGAAGCGAATAAAAAATTAGGATTAAAAGTGTTGTATGGTATGGAAGCAGATATCGTTGATGACGGCGTATCAACCGTTATGAATCCAGTAGATCGCGGGGAACTATCGGAGGATACGTATGTCGTGTTTGACGTGGAGACCACAGGTTTATCTGCTGTTCATGACACGATCATTGAAGTCGGGGCTGTCAAAATGCATAAAGGACAAATTATTGATCGGTTTTCCGAGTTTTGTAATCCGCATAAAAAGTTGTCCCCCAAAATTGTGGAGCTTACAAAAATTACAGACGACATGTTAGTAGATGCACCGGAAGTAGATGATGTGATCGCTCGCTTCCTCGACTTTATCGAAGGCTCGGTTTTAGTGGCCCATAATGCCCGCTTTGATATGGGGTTCTTACAGGAAGCGGTTCGTCGGATACAAAGACCACCCGTTACCCATACGGTGCTCGATACATTAGAGCTGGCCCGCACTTTATATCCGAGCTGGAAAAATCACCGGCTTAATACCTTAACCAAGCGCTTAGATGTCAAGTTGGAGCATCATCACCGTGCGATCTATGATGCGGAGGCAACCGGATATGTGCTATACAAGATGTTCGAAGAATGTAAAGAGCAGGGAATGACCGAGATTACTCAACTGAACGAGAATCGTAATCCGAGTGATCTGTCTCGACAGCGCCCTTTTCACGCCATTTTACTTGTCAAAAATCAAATCGGGATGAAAAACTTATATAAACTGGTTACCATGTCGCACTTGAAATACTTTCATCGCAATCCACGTATTCCGCGTAGTGAGCTATTAAAGCACCGTGAAGGACTCATCATTGGCTCAGCTTGTGAAAAAGGAGAGCTGTACGAGGCGGCACTAAATAAATCACCTGCTGAGGCAGAATCGGTGGCGCGTTTTTATGACTATATTGAAATTCAACCTGTGGCGATCAATTTACACTTGGTAGATAAAGGATTAGTCGAAAACGAAGAACGATTAAGAGCCGCGAATCGTCTATTGGTGAAAATCGGTGAAAAACTAAATAAACCAGTTGTAGCAACAGGCAATACCCATTATTTAGATGAGGATGACGCCATTTATCGTCAAATCATTGTGCATAATCAAATTGGCGCAAGACCTCCCAATGTGTTTCCTGAGGCACATTTCCGGACGACGGATGAGATGTTGAAAGAGTTCTCCTATCTAGGAAGCGAAAAAGCGTATGAAGTGGTCGTTACAAACACACATTTAGTGAAAGATTGGGTGGAAGATGAGATCAAACCGTATCCAGAGGAAACTTTTGCACCTAGCTTAGAAGGAGCCGAAGAGGAGTTACAATCGATTTGCTACAACACCGCGCACGAGTGGTACGGCAATCCACTTCCCGAAAACGTGCAAACGCGATTAGATCGTGAATTAGGTTCTATCATTAAGCATAAGTATAGTACGCTCTATATGATCTCGCAGAAAATTGTAAATAAATCATTGGAGGATGGCTATATCGTCGGTTCACGGGGATCGGTCGGTTCATCATTCGTAGCGACACTTAGCCGTATTTCTGAAGTAAATCCACTTCCACCGCATTATCGCTGTGGCGAGTGTAAGCACAACGAGTTTATCTTGGATGGTACCTATGAATCGGGATTTGATTTGCCAGATAAAGCTTGTCCCAAATGTGGACAGGAGAAATTGTTAAAAGATGGGCATGATATTCCATTTGAAACTTTCCTTGGCTTTGAAGCGGATAAAGAACCGGATATTGATTTGAACTTTGACAGTGAGTATCAGCCACGTGCCCACTCCTACACAGAGGAGCTGTTTGGAAAAAAGTACATTTACCGTGCGGGCAGTATTAATACCGTCCAAGAAAAAACGGCTTATGGTTATGTGAAGAAGTATGGGGAACTGAAACAAATTGAGTATCGTCGTGCCGAAGTGGAACGGTTAGCCCGCGGATGTGAAGGCGTAAAACGTTCAACGGGTCAGCATCCTGGGGGACTCATGGTTATTCCGCAAGAAAAAGAAGTATTTGATTTTACACCGGCTCAGCATCCAGCGGGCGATGTGAAATCGGGTGTCATAACGACTCACTTCGATTACAAATCTATTAGTGGGAAGATCTTAAAACTGGACTTGCTCGGGCATACAGCTCCTACTATTCAGCGGATGTTAAAACAAGTGACCGGAATTGACCCCACCCAAGTTCCACTAGGGGATCCTAAGGTGATTAGTATCTTTGAGAACACGCGTGCTTTAGGGATTAAACCGGAGCAGATTAATGGGATCAAACATGGAACGCTTGGTATTCCAGAGTTTGGTACCTACTTTGCCCGTGGGATCTTAGAAGACGCGAAGCCACAAAAATTTAGTGAATTAGTACGGATTTCAGGACTGTCACACGGTGAAAATGTATGGCAAGGAAATGGACAAGAGTTGATCCAAAACAATGTATGTACCATCTCGGAAGCGATTTGTTGTCGAGATGACATTATGTTGTATTTGATGCGGATGGGACTTCCTTCTAAGACTTCTTTTACCATTATGGAGAAAGTGAGAAAGGGAAAAGGCGTCACGGATGAAGAAGTGAGCTTGATGAAAGAGAATGGGATACCTGATTGGTATATCGAATCTTGTCGCCGCATTAAATATATGTTCCCACGTGCCCATGCTGCGGCATATGTGACTTCAGCTGTGCGGATTGCTTGGTTCAAGGTGTACTATCCAGCCCAGTTTTATGCGGCCTTATTCTCTACCAAAGTAGGTAACTTTGATGTGGGTGCTGTGCTCAAAGGGTATGACCATGTTACGCAACTCATTAAAGAGATTAATGAAAAGGGCTTTCAAGCGACCCAAAAAGAGAAGGTATTCCTATCGATCTTGGAATTGGTACAGGAGATGTATGCACGCGATATTAAGATTCGTCCACCTCATCTCTATCAATCTCATGCCAATAAATTCCTAGTAGAAGATGGTGAGCTGATTCCCCCATTTGAATCGGTTGCAGGTATTGGAGATAACGTAGCGGTCAACATGATGAAAGCGAGAGACGATGGTAACTACTTATCTATTGACGACTTCCAAAGCCGTACCCGTGCCTCTAGCACTGTAGTAGAAGTACTAAAAGGTCTAGCATGCTTCGAAGACCTCCCCCAAAGCAATCAAATGTCACTCTTTTAACGGTGTGTGTTTACACACGATGATTACACATGGTCAAGGAACATGCTTCCTTGACCATAAACAAGTGGAGGAGCACCATTGTCTAAAACAGATCAAATTTATAATCAGTTAGTAAACGATATCTTAGAAAACGGAATATGGGATAAAGATCAAAACGTACGAACAAAATGGGCAGATGGGACACCAGCTCATACGAAAAGCATCATTGGCAGACAACTTCACTTTGATGGTACGGAGGTTCCCATTCTTACGACAAAATATGTCCCACCCAAAACGCCTATTATCGAAGCGCTGTGGTTTTTCGTAGAAAAAACGAGTGATTGTTCATATCTTGATGAGCATAACGTGAAAATTTGGAAAGAATGGGCCAATGCCGACAATCATATCGGTAAAAGCTACGGTTATCAGGCAGGAAAGAAAGTGCGTCAGTTAAACGGGGCAATGGTCGATCAAATCGATTATCTCATTCACCAGCTCAGGCATAACCCAGCAAGCCGGAGACATATGACAACCTGGTGGAACATCGACGATCTCGATCAAATGGAGCTTGAACCTTGTTGGCATAGCACGCAATGGCTCGTGAAAGCAGGTAAACTCCATTTAATTGTGACGAGTCGATCGGCAGATGTTTTTTTGGGACTACCTTTTAACATCTACCAGTATTATGTTGTTTTGCGGGCTGTCGCTCAGGTTACAAATTTAGAAGTAGGCACCATGACCTGTAATTTGGGTGATGTCCACATTTATGATCGACATATCGATATCATTCAAGAGCAAATGGCGTTACCTGAATTTCAAGCGCCTACGCTTTGGATCAATCCAAACGTGAAGGAAATGAATGACTTTACCATAGAGGACTTCAAATTAGTCGATTACAAGCATGGCCCGAAATTAAAAGCAGAAGTAGCGATTTAAAAGGGTAAGGAGCAGTAGTGTTGATTATCCAAAATACACGACTCTAAAATGGAAAAATAATGAAAATCAACACATTTGGGTAAGGAGATACGAATATGTTTGCAATCATTGTAGCCAAAGATCGAAATGGTGTAATCGGCAAAGATGGGGATATGCCATGGGGAAGAAGTTTGCCTGCCGATCTGCAACATTTTAAAAAGCTTACCGTTGGAAAAACGGTTATTATGGGGCATAACACAGCCCGTTCGATTATTCAATCTCTGGGAAAACTGTTACCAGATCGAAAAAATATTATTTTATCGAGGCAAAAAGACCTACATTTCCCTTATCCCAATAGTGATACGATGACCTTTGATGAGGTTCTACAAATGAAATTGAAAGAACCGGTCTTTGTAATCGGTGGGGAACAAATCTACCAGTTATTCGCTCCCCATGTCACAAAAGCCTATATCACGGAGATTGATTACGATTTTGATGGGGATACCTATTTCCCCAACCTTCCTGGTGATTGGAAGCAAGTTGCATCCACGACACACAAGAAAGATGAGAAAAATAAATACGACTGCACTTTTTATGAATATGAGAAACGGTCAGTATAGCAGTGGAAAGTAGGTAGTGTCCCCCATACTACCTACTTTTTGTCGTAAAAAAGGATAGCTGTATCGGAATGGCATGCAGGTTTATCCTACCCTACCCAGGTCGTTCCATGTGATCTATCATTGAGCGGGAAACGGTAGCCAGATTAAAGAAATATGGACTACGCGAGTTTGATATCACTTATTTGGATGAAATAACGACTAATTAATCAGTAGCAAGTGGCCTACTACGAAGAGATATAAACGCCTTATCGGGGTGGGCTTTTAATAGCAAGATGATGGGAAGGAAGATATATTGAAGTCAATCAAACAGTCAGAACAAATTGCAAATGAAGAAGGTTGCCTTTACCTATGTAATTGTATTATTATGAATGATATAAAAATAAAAGGAGGAAAATTATTGTTTAAAAAAATAGATGAGATGCATATGCATATTACATTTCGAGCTTTAAGATTACAATCCATGTTTTATCAGTTGGCATTGCTGAGTTTAGTTTTTTATGAAGGAATTATTTTAAGAGAATTGACAACTTCATTCATTATTTTGATCGCTGGAAACATGATCTTTTTTTCTACCCAGTATGTTTTGGCAAAAAAACGGCAAAAAATAATGGAAAATAAATTGAAAGCATTTCGAAATCGAGCTGGTTTTACACAACAAGAGCTAGCTCATCGTGTGGATGTTTCAGTTCGAACCATTGCTGCAATTGAAAATGGTCATTACAAACCCACCCTTGAATTAGCACTTAAAATAAGTAAACAGCTAGGGGAACCGATTGAAAGGATTTTTGCAATAGATTAAATGAGATGATTTGAACAAACATTCCCCACTTCAATAGTCATGTGGATTCAATGCTGGATTTCGAGATTAGCGTGTATATTTAAAGGCTAGTTTGAGAGTAAGTGGTCAGGAAGCATTTAAGAGGTATACGAACACTTAAACGATTGGAAGAGAGAAATGAAAACAACACAGTCATCCGTATTAGAACTAAGTTTAATCCCAGTGACGATGTTGCTAGCGAAAATGATTAGTGAATGGTCTGTTTCCTTTTGGTATGCCATGCCGATTATATGCATCTTAATATTTCTACATCTTAAGATGATTACATGGATTCCAAAACATTACTGGTTTAGTAGACCTGTAATACCTAGAGGGCTAACTGGTCTAGCTGTAGCAGTTATTATGTTTATTGTGCTATATACTATTTCTGAGTAGATCAAGTATGCGTTTCATAAGTTGTCGGATTCGGATTTAATGATAAATAAATCGTTATTCACATTCATGACCAATTAGGATGATCAAAACGTACCTACTTGAGCGTTAATTGAGTAGCAATTATGAAATTGACTATATCACTAGAGATAATAAAATAAATGTATTATCATTATATGTAATTATATTTTGATATAACAGGTGAATGATATGGATATAGTTAAAAAAAGAGGAATTATACTTTCTATTCTGCTATGGTGTATGATCATAGGCTACGCATTGGGAATGATTCCGTCAATCATACTAGTGAGCATGGATATATCCAATTGGTTTCTCCTTCCCACAATGATTTTTATGCTTATTGTATCCGTTAGTATCCTCATAGGAAAACGATGGGCAGTATATGCATATTTTATATACACACTTACTTCGATCCCCATAGCTATTTATCTTAATCCAGATATTTTATTGGAGTATAATCGTTTTTACCGAGATATTATCAACGCGCTAATCCTGTTTTTCTTGATAAAACGCAAATGGCATCATTTTGATTAAAATGTTTTGACAAGAATGCAATATTTCTTAATATATGGTCAACATAAGTGCTTACAACGAAAAGCGGGGGAAACCTCGCTTTTTAATTTGAGATAATCGTGAGACTATTTTGAGACAATCGTGAGACCATGAAACACGACAACTAACTTATAATTAAGATAGACCAAACAAAGGAGATGTTTATATGTCCAACCGATTAATGAACACAAGAGAAATTTCAATTGGAGAGCTTTTACACTACTACACTAAAGATGGAGACCATCCAGAGATTGATGCTGGTAAAGAATATCCAGCTATGTTAGTGAATATAAGAACAGAAGGACCGTTAGATTTTCCAGTACATGATATTATGGTTTTCACTGAAAAAGGTATATTAATCAAAAATGATGTTTCGATTAGCTTTTTTGGAAATAAGAAACAGGGAGGCGCTACATTCACTCCAGGAACATTTACACGATATAATTTCGTAGAAACATTAGGATTAAGCAACAAATTAATTGAATTATAGAGCGGAGGCAACCTTGCTTTTATCATGAGTAAATATATACACCCACCACGAAAAGGTATACACGCTTTATCATGGTGAGCTTTAACATTCTACTCGATGAGATTAATCATATACTTGCACTTTGGCATACGTAGATGTGTTGTGATCTTTTGTTAGATAAAACTCAGCAGCTTTGTTTGTTCCATCTACAAAGCGATTAATATCTTTAACATTATAAGTTACGCCTTTCTTTAAATAGATCTTTTTGACGAGATCATCCGCATTATCTGGATCATCTTCCCATACGGTATAGTAACCTTCTGGTCCACTCAGCAACTTAAATCCCACATCCCCACCAGTCGAATGACGGACAGGGCTTTGCATTTTGAATTCAACGGGTGCGCCTACTGGATCCCATTCTCCGTTAGGAGCAGCAGAACCTCCAGAGGAGAGGCTAAATCCATTGAAATAGCCTACACTATCAGAAGCCGTGTCGCCCGCTTGTTTCCGCCGGTTGGTGTTGAACCAAAGCTTGTCTCCGTTGGCAATCCCCACACCTTCGATCTCGAATAGATCAGCGTATTTCTTAGATGTAATACGAAAGGATAGGTCATCATCAGCTTTAATGGTTCCTGAAGCACGAGAGATATTACGATAGACGAGTACAATACTTACATTTTTGTAAGTCATGGGAAAATATAAGGTATCTTTGTGTAACCCGATTCCTTGGGTAGCATACGAATCGATATTTGATATCGTGCTGCCATTAACACGTGCATCTTTCACATTTAGATTAAAGGCATGGTCTACATTGATCGTACCACTATTTGCAGTGAGGGGAAGTTTACCTTTGTAAAATTTTGTTTTTGTTTTAAAGAGGAAGTGTATGTTATTCGCATCTTTGCTCATAATCTTCACGCCGGACATGGCTTTATCTGCGCCATTATACTTGATTGTGTAGTTCCCTACTTTATAGTAGGTTGTACCTACATACTTTAGCTTGACTAAGCTTAAACTCCCTTTTTTCATCGTAACGATGAACATATAATACTCGCCATTGATTTTACTAAGCGCCATGTCGTTGCCATGCCCTAGAAAGTCAGCATAATATCTATTTACAATACTGGTACCGTTCTTCATAAGTGTAGTCGTTCCATCACTCATTTTCGTACGGTAAATGACTCCCGCGGTATCATCACCATTCACTTTGACGGAGTATGTGTAGGTAGATCCCACGCCAAATCCTTGTGTAGCGTAGCTACCATGGGCATTGCCAAGTGATGAAACTGTCGTATACGTATTGTAATAGGCTGCACTCACTGAATCAGGCACCATCATCACGGTGCTAAACATAATACATGTGATGATAAAAAGCTTCGTGTGATGCATGATTCCTCCTGAGGTATGTTTCATATATCATGCCTCCATAAATCATAATGGTAGGTTTCGAAACAAAACCGCTCCCAAATGCGTTGGTTTTGCTTCATACCATTTAAGTGTATCGCACTTTGTTCTGTAACGTATGTTAAAAAGTGTTAAAAAGCATCATTTTTCAATCTAGCAAGATCCATTTCAACTTTTAGAGATAGAATTGATTCCGAGTACTCAAGTATGATAATAGATTTAGCAGAATTAACATAAATAAAAACGGTGCTCTTGACTAGGAGCCGTTTTCGCCATTCAGTTTACGTTTGATGTCTTCAATCTCCCGATCTACTTCAGATTGTTTATACACCCAATCATGCATGAGATCTGATACAGTAGCAAAATCTTGGTCTACATTCTTTTCTAGTCGTTCAATCCATTCATCTTGTTTTTTTAAAGCTCATATATGGCCTGCAGGATGTTACTACCATTCTAACTTGTCTGAATTATATTGCGTAGCACTTAATCCTCTCGTACAACGTCTGTAAGTACATCTTTAGCGCCTCTGTCGCCTTTATTTTGTGCCAAGTTATTAAGATAGTCCATCATAGGTCTTTCCATGTAATAAATAGCGGTTGTGAATTCAAATAAACATAAAATATGATCTTGAATCTGGCTCTCTTCAAGGTTCGTTTTGATTGGTGTATGTAAAAGTTACGAACTTCTTTAAGCTCAGCATTTAATTTGACAGTGTGGTCTGAGTTAATTGAGATGTTCTAACAAGTATTTTTCAAAATCAGAGTTCGTGTACAAGCGACGTTTTGAAAATAGATCATCATCTTCCGGGTAGTATTCGGATGTGATCAACATATTACGCGCAGCAGTATGGATTGCGATACGTCTAAGATGAGGTGTAATCACTTTTTGAGTATGTCCCATAGCTACAACGCAGATATCGTGCGATGTCATCAATTGTGAGATCAAAACCTTTTTCTCTGATTAGTTCCATATATGCTTCTACAATCGAAATCGCCGTTCTGCCCTTACCATTTACAGTTATCAATTTATCTAATTTATTCAGATCCGCTATGTTCATCTAAGAACACTCCACATGTTAGGGTTAACTTTAATCAATTTCAGAAAGTGCCATCAAAAAAGACCTCGCTAGAGAGCATCAAAAGGGCCTTGCGTACAAAATTGGGCACGGTTTCATCAGACTGCTTCGGGAGCTGAATCGGTTCGAATTCGGTGGTTGTGGTTGCTTTTTAAGGATTGGTTTAACACATAAGAATCGCATCCCAATAATTAGGATGCGATTCGAAACTTATTGAGTAATAACATTCAATCAATTAATTGTTTAAATATATTATTAATCTTGCCATTTCATTTCAGTGTATCCGCTACCACTCTTAGTTATATAGTAATCTCCTTTATTTACATCTCTAATAGTCTCACATTCACCTGGATCTAGGACTGAGTCTCCTCTTGCAATATGTGTCCCAGAACTAGTATATAGTTTGTAAGTGACGTTTTTAGCACCGGACACTACACAATAGCGAATGTCACCACCAGTGGAATTAAAGTTTACACTCTGTGATTTAAACGTAGAATATTGAGTGCGATCCCATTCTCCATTTCCATCTGCAGAAGCTGTTGAAGGTGTGAATGCTGAAACTGCAAATCCACTAACGACTGCTAAAATACCAATTTTTTTCATAAACATAATTATTACTCCTATCTAATTATATTTAATACTATATACAATTGCATTATAATATATTTATATGGAAAATATCAATATATTTTTCAAAAATACAATCAAAGGAAGGTTAGATATGATTAGATGTTTATTTAAAAGTATTCTTGTTAGTCTTGTGTCAATTTTTTTATTCATATCAGTGGCTTATAGTGCTGGAACATTAAACTCAGTCAATGGAAATTTATTTATCCTTGGGAAAAATGATATGAATTTACCTGAGAAAACTTTAGAACTGGATAAAGAATTAAACAAAAGCGGTATTCAAAATTTGCTAGCTGAAGCGAATAGACAGGCAGAACACGGTTGTAATTCGTTAGCTATTTCAGATGTCAGTGATGTTATAGATTCTTGGTGTTTCAATACTGGAGATAATCTAACTAATGAATGGTACCCACAGGGGATAAGCGGTGTAGGAGATGCACAACAAGACGATCTTTGGGGAAATAAGCAGGCATTTGTAGTAAGTTGGTATCATAAAGACAAAGGAGTAAGAATTAGTTTTCTTGATCCTGAAACGGGCAAATACCGTCATGTTTTACTTGTGGAGCCTTACACGAATTCTTATGGAAACCCCAGTTATAAAGCTGTAAATATACATGCTGGTGGCATCGTATGGTATGGAAACTACTTATATGTAGCTGATACAACAGAAGGTTTTCGTGTGTTTGACATGAGAAATATTTATGATCTTACGTCTAGTACCAATGGGGATGTATCAGATAAAGATAAGGTTGGTCGGCATAATGGAACTTACTATGGTCATGGATATCGATATGTAATGGCACAAGTAGGTGCATGGACGATACCTGAGCAACAAACTGGATCATCCGGATGTACAACTGACGCCGCTCCACGATTTAGCTTTGTTGGTCTGGATCGTAGTACGGCTCCCGATTCCTTAGTCTCAGGGGAATACTGTAATCCACCTAATCCTGAAAATGATGCTACTCTGTACGGTCGTATGGCGAGATGGCCACTTCAAAATAGTGAACTAAAAACATCAAGTGATGGTTTAGCGCATGCAACGGCAATTTATCCATTGCCCAAAGCTCATGCACAAGGAGCACTTACACTAAATGATCATTTGTATGTTATGACTAGTGCAGGAGAATTTAGTCATGGAAAGTTATATAAGACAACACCTAATGGAGAGGTTATTACTCAAACAGCAGGGATTGGTCCAGAAGACTTATATTATTGGCCAGCTCGTAATGAGTTATGGACTGTAACAGAATATCCTGGTAGAAGAGTAATGTATGCGGTAAGACCTTAACTATTGATATAGTAAAATTCCAACCTTCCCACTTTCGGGGAGGATTTTATATGTCTACAAAAATAGCCCTCGCAAGAGAGCATCATGTTTTTTTCTGTCGTTCGATTGCTTGTCGAACAAATTCAGGTACTTCTTTCATGTCGTCATTGTCGCTGATCTCGTTCGATTGTGTCAGGGGCTCTGATTCGTTGATCGTTGCTGCTGCTGTTTCAAGTTGAGTTTCTTCAATTGGTTCAATAGGATTTTGCTTTTCTTCTCTGCTCTCCTGTATGTAAATCTTAGCTCGTTTGGTATTCCCACTAATAAGAAGCGACCAAGCTTTCCTATACCATGGTGGCTCGTATGCATCTACCGCCACTTGAACTTTTGCGAATATAACCTTCATATTTTTATTAATGGTGGTACCTGTAAATCGTAATACCGTCCAGCCATGAGCCCGCAGTATCTCATCTTTATAGCGGTCTCTTTTTTTATCATAATGACTCGAGTGAAACGCTTTCCCGTCACATTCAATCGCAATCTTATACTTAGGAATAGCAATGTCTATTCGATACTTATCTACTTTAACCTGTGTTTTTAACTTATACCTGCTTTTTAAAGCGTTGTAAACACGCCTTTCAATTGGACTTTGTGTTTTGGCGAATTGGTAATCAAAAACAGCAGTATCACCAAGAATACGGGATTCAATCATGCGTCCAATCGCACGCAAGAACGCAGGTAGAGATTCTAGTTCTCGATTGGTCTGATATTTCTTATAATGCTTCCTACGCCTTGCTTTCAATCGTTTCTGGAGCCACAACCGAAGCTTACTTTGATTCATTCTCCTCCTCCTTTTCATTTTGCTAACTTATCTATTTTCTTAATTCGCTACCTTAATGCTTTATCCTGAAAAGCCATTTTGTTGTAGCTACTAATGCACGAAACACATCATGTATAGTAACGCCAGCTGTAAGACGATTTGTGTATAGATCTACTGCTAACTTGACCAGTTTTCCAATACTTCTCATAGCTGTTTGACCTCGATGTTGTTTATCTCTTAGGAAGGTTTTTATATTTGCATCTTTCACATCTAAAGATGCCAGTTTATAGGTTGCAGAGTCTAGCCCTGCGTGTTCCCCGATACCATAGCCTGCATAGGAAAGGTATAATTCCATTTTTTGAGCATGGACATCGTTCAAGAAATAGGTTTTATTTAGGTTCATTTTCCATCTCTACTTTTTCACCTACGATTTGCCATGTAGGCTCTTGAGGCAGCGTATCCTCCATATCTTCTACCCAATCTCCAATTGCTTCAATATAGTCATCAAGGCTTGTATGTTTCCATGCTTTTGGGTCAGTCTCTAAGTGATCTTCTAGTGCTTCTACAAATGCTACAAAATCGGCTTTGGTTTGAATCGAGGTTACCATTTCCTGTAATTTCATAAGTGTGCTCCTTTGTTAGTTGGGTTCTTTATTATAACCTGTCGCAGGTGAAAAATTGAAGCGTCGTCGTTTGCGAATTCTGAATAAATGGGGATATCGAATCAGAATTGCTCTAATATATTAGTGCAGTAACTTGCCTTGGATTTTCAGCAAATGATACCTTATGAAGAGGTGAAAGTTAACGAAAACGAATACAAGGAGGAAAAGAGATGGAGAAAATCAGAAATACCGTGATCAAAGCAAAACACGGAACAGAAAAGCAAGCGAAGGGCTGGGTACAGGAAGCGGCCTTACGGATGCTTATGAATAACTTAGACCCTGATGTTGCGGAGAAGCCGGAAGAGCTGGTCGTGTATGGCGGAATCGGGAAGGCGGCACGCAATTGGGAATCTTATGATGCGATTGTAAAAACGTTGACCGAGTTAGCAGATGACGAAACGTTACTGGTGCAATCAGGTAAGCCAGTTGCCGTATTTAAGTCGCATGCAGATGCACCTCGAGTTCTCCTTGCCAACTCTAATCTCGTTCCTGCTTGGGCCAATTGGGAGACCTTTCGTGATTTAGATCAACGTGGGCTGATGATGTATGGGCAAATGACCGCGGGTAGCTGGATTTATATTGGCACACAAGGCATTTTGCAAGGTACATATGAGACCTTTGCCGAGGCAGGTCGTCAGCATTTTAAGGGGTCATTAAAAGGGACGATTACCGTTACAGCTGGACTGGGTGGTATGGGGGGAGCACAACCACTTGCTGTGACTATGAATGAAGGAGTTGTCATTGCGATTGAGTGTGACCCCCATCGCATTCAACGTCGTCTAGACACCCGCTATCTCGATACAAAAACTGACGCTTTAGATGAAGCAATCCAATTAGCAGAAGAAGCAAAAAAAGAGGGTAAAGCATTATCAATTGGATTACTAGGGAATGCTGCAGAATTATTACCAGAGATGAATAAAAGAGGGTTTAAACCCGATTTAGTGACGGATCAAACCTCAGCCCATGATCCATTAAACGGGTATCTTCCAATCGGTCTAACGCTAGCTGAAGGGGAGAAATTACGGGCAGAAAATCCAGATGAATATATTCGTCAGTCAAAAGCGAGCATGGCGACTCATGTATTAGCGATGTTAGAAATGCAACAAGGAGGAGCCATCACTTTTGACTATGGCAATAACATCCGTCAAGTTGCATTAGAAGAAGGGGTTCAAAACGCTTTTGATTTCCCAGGCTTTGTGCCTGCCTTTATTCGTCCTCAATTTTGTGAAGGAAAAGGACCTTTCCGTTGGGTGGCATTGTCTGGAGATCCAGAAGACATTTATAAGACGGATGAAGTGATCTTACGTGAGTTTGCCTATAATAAAGATCTCGTACGTTGGATCAAAATGGCACGTGAGAAAGTACAATTCCAAGGGTTACCCTCTCGGATTTGCTGGTTGGGTTATGGAGAACGCGCCAAATTTGGTCGCATTATTAATGAGATGGTGGCATCAGGGGAACTATCAGCGCCGATCGTAATTGGACGAGATCATCTGGATTGCGGTTCAGTGGCTTCACCAAACCGAGAAACCGAAGCGATGAAGGATGGTAGTGACGCGGTCGCAGACTGGCCACTTCTGAATGCCATGATTAATGCTGTAAATGGTGCCAGCTGGGTCTCCTTACACCATGGTGGTGGTGTAGGAATGGGTTATTCAATGCATGCCGGTATGGTGATCGTAGCAGACGGAACCAAAGAAGCAGCAGCGCGCTTGGAACGTGTGTTAACCAGTGATCCAGGGATGGGAATTGTAAGACACGTCGATGCTGGATATGATTTAGCAGAAGAAAACGCCAAAAAACATGATGTCAACATACCGATGATGGGGTGAATCTAAGATGAAAAAAATTGTGATACATCAGGCTAACCAAATGATTACGATGCGTGGTGCAAGCGAGCAACCGAAGATAGGTGAGGCTATGTCTGACCTTGGTATTATCGAAAACGGAAGTTTAGCTATGGAGGGGGGTAAAATTGTAGCCATTGGAACAAAAGAGGAAGTAGAACGTTTTATTGTCCAAAACTGGGGAAATGAAGATGTCGAGGAAGTAAATGCACTAGGTAAGATTGTACTTCCTGGTTTTATTGATCCACATACGCACTTAGTATTTGCGGGTAGCAGGGAATATGAGCTAGAGATGCGTCTAAACGGTGCCAGTTATCTTGAGATCTTACAAGCAGGTGGCGGGATCTTAGCCAGTACCCGTATGACTCGTGCGGCAAGTGAAGCAGTCTTAGTTGAAGATACTTGGTCGCGCTTAAATCGTTTTCTGCTACAAGGGGTAACCACAGTAGAGGCTAAAAGTGGCTATGGTCTAACACTTGAAGATGAGCTGAAGCAATTACGTGCCGCGAAACAATTGGCTCAAAAACATCCGCTTGACGTCGTTTCGACATTTATGGGCGCACACGCTGTCCCAACTGAGTATAAAGAGGATCCAGAAGCTTATATCAAGTTGGTAATTGAAGAAATGATGCCTAAAGTAGCAGCAGAGAATCTGGCTGAGTTTTGTGATGTGTTTTGTGAAGCGGGTGTTTTTTCAGTAGAGCAGTCTGAACGAATTCTAGAAGCTGGGAAAAAGCACGGTTTAATCCCCAAAGTACATGCTGATGAAATTAAACCACTCGGTGGGGCGGAGTTAGCGGCTAAAGTAGGTGCGGTATCGGCAGACCATCTTTTACAAGCATCAGATGAAGGCATTCAAGCGATGGCTGAGGCAGGGGTCGTAGCGGTACTATTACCGGGAACTGCTTTCTACCTGATGGCGCCGTATGCTCGCGCACGGGACATGATTGCTGCGGGGGTTCCAGTAGCACTCTCAACGGATCGCAATCCAGGATCATCTCCTACCGAATCCTTACAACTCATCATGAATTTAGCTTGTCTCAATATGAAAATGACTCCCGCAGAAGTATTGACTGCTACTACGATCAATGCGGCACATGCGATCGGGCGAGCGAAAGAAGTAGGGAGCTTAGAAGTGGGTAAAGCGGCAGATGTGATCATAATGGATGCTCCTAATTATGCCATGCTACAATACAACTTCGGCACCAACTTTGTAGAGTCTGTACTGAAAAATGGAGAATTTGTGGTAAAGGGTGGTCAATTATGTTTCAATACTTAAACCCTGCTCCGATACAGCATCAGCAAGAGCAAGTCGATCCTCTTGATTTGAAAGTGGCACAATGGATTAAGCCAAGACAGCCCGATGATTCGTATCAAATTGGATTTGTGGGTGTTCCGCTCTCTCGTTCTTCGATTAGCGCTTCGGCGGCCAGTGAATCTCCACTTGCAGTTAGACAAAGCTGGCGGGGATTTGCCACATATGATGTCGATCATGATGTAGACCTGACACCCCTACAAGTGCGTGATCTCGGAGATATTCGTATGCATACGACCGATATCGGGATTTGTCATCAGAATATTGAGCAGGGGATGGCAGAGGTTTATGCAGCTCATCAAGATCAAAAAACTTTTATTCCACTCATTATGGGTGGTGACCATTCGATTACCTGCCCATCTGTAAAGGCGTTTGTAAAAGCGAACCCAGGTAAACGGGTTGGGCTCATTCAATTTGATACTCACTTTGATGTGCGTAGTTTAGAAAGTGGTGGCCCCAGTAATGGTACGCCGATTAGAGGGTTGATTGAATCGGGAACTTTGCGTGGGGAAGATGTGATGCAACTAGGCATCCATAGTTTTGCTAACTCACGTGCTTATAAAGCATATGTAGATGAACAAGGGATTACTTACTATACCATGCGTCAGATTCGGGAGCGTGGTATGCAAGTAGTTTTAAATGAGGCGCTTGCTTTATTAAAAGCGAAAGTCGATCTTCTATACGTCACAGTAGATATTGATGTATTAGATCAAGCCGCTTTACCCGGTTCACCAGGTTCATCTCCTGGAGGACTTACTTCGTGGGAACTATTTGAAGCGGTATATCAGTTGGGACAAGAAGAGCAGGTACATGCCTTTGATATGGTATGTCTCGATCCATTTCGCGATGTGGGATCCGTATCTGTGCGTACCGTTACCCACGTGATGTTGTCCTTCTTGTCCGGGATATGCAAAGCAAATCATGATTTTTCTACAACTTAATGGTAAGATAGAAAAGTTACATAGTGATTAAGGAGGAAGTCAATATGAGTATGGAACGTTCAGGTGCGATCACCTTTAAAGGAAATCCAGTAACCTTACTAGGTGCTGAAGTGAAAGTAGGAGATAAAGCTCCTGATTTTCAAGTGCTTGCTAATGATTTATCTCCTGTTACCTTAGCGGATAGCAAAGGGAGTGTACGGATTATCAGTGTGGTTCCGTCCGTAGATACAGGAGTATGTGATGCTCAAACACGTCGCTTTAATGAAGAAGCAGCTAATCTATCGGGGGTTAAAGTATATACGGTCAGCGTAGACCTGCCATTTGCTCAAAAACGCTGGTGTGGTGCCGCTGGTATCGAAAATGTACAAACGGTATCTGATCATCGTGATCTTTCTTTTGGTACCGCTTATGGCATCGCGATTAAAGAACTTCGTCTACTTGCACGTGGTGTATTTGTAATCGATCAAAACGATCAGGTGGTTTATGCGGAATACGTAGCAGAAGCAACCGATCATCCAGACTATGAAGCACCTGTACTCGCTGCCAAAAAAGCATTAGAAGCTTAATGGGAAAGCTGTAGCTAAGGAATAACCTTGGCTACAGCTTTTTTTATAATTCCTTAATCGATGATCCATTCTGAATGTAGTGAGTGGTTATTATAAAGAGAAAGGAACTGAATCGGGTCTACATAGGCATGACTTTTCGTGACTTTATTGGGGTCCTAATCCACAAATGATGGTAAAGTTAACTGCTGTATCGTCTCGCCGCTTATTTTTTTTAGTAATTCCCACAATCGCTCTATATCACGAAATTCAGTGTGAATATTACCTATAGATATGCGTATCACATAACCTTGTTTTACTACGGTGTGTGAGAGGAATGTGGTTCCCGTTAGGTTTAATTTTTCGAGGATGGCTCGATTCAACTGATCGATATAGCCTCCAAGTAACGCTCGCTCTTCTGGTGTTGCTGTGGGTAAGAAAGCTTGTATTTTTCGCGGGATTACCCGGAGACATATCAGGGCAAATGGTGAAGAGGCAATTTGAATAAAATCAGGGTGATCTGCAATTTCTGCGGATAACCATTTGGTTAAATCAATACTGTGTGTTAATTGTTTGGCTAAACCATCTTTCCCGAATGTACGAATGACCCACCATAACTTCAATGAACGAAAGCTTCTTCCTAGCTGTAGGGAATAATCCATATAATCGGTACTACCGTCTTCTTTAGTTGTTTCTAGATATTCAGGGACTAAGCGGAAGCTATTTGCTAGTGCATTTTTGCGTTTGCAAAACAAAGCGGTCACCTCAAGTGGCGTGTAAAGGACCTTATGTGGATTGACCACCAGCGAGTCTCCTAATGAGAGGTCTTCTGCATGCATTTCAATTTCCGGCACTAAATTCCAGAAGCCACCATACGCCGCATCAATATGAAGCCATACCCCATGTTTTCTACATAATTTCGCAATCGGTTGAATGGGGTCTACTGCTCCGGTCGATGTCGTCCCTACGGTAGCGATGACAGCAATCGGTAAATAACCTTGCTTTAAATCTTGCTCAAGCGCTTTTTTCAGTTCTGTAGGAATCATTTGATAATTTTCATTTGAAGAGATTTTAACGACGTTATTCAGACCGATTCCTAAGGCGATTGCGGCCTTATCTACTGAACTATGG
This sequence comes from Polycladospora coralii, assembly GCF_014773435.2. Classification (GTDB taxonomy): domain Bacteria; phylum Bacillota; class Bacilli; order Thermoactinomycetales; family Thermoactinomycetaceae; genus Polycladospora; species Polycladospora coralii. The sequence goes on from NZ_JACXAG020000005.1 coordinate 87,011, forward strand.
GCTTGATCTGAGGTGTATATGCGCATTTTGGGCAGATTGGTGTGACCGATTAATCCTTCATTACGGATATCGATATCGATGGGCGCGTGTAGATCTCTGGCGGCTACGAGCGCATAAAAAGTGGCCAAGGAAGCGCCATTTAAAAGTACACCATCCGTTGCAGGGTCTAACTTTATCATCTCAGCAAGCCATTTCAAGACCACTTTTTCTAGGGTAGATGCAGCCGGAGCTGATTTCCATACCATTGCATTTACATTGAGAGAGGATATGAGCAGATCGGCCAAAATCCCTGGATAACTGGCAGAATTACTAAAATAGGCATGAAAAGAAGGATGATTCCAATGCGTTAAGTTTGGTATTACATGATCCCATGTTTCTTGGAGGGTCTCTGAGAATGGCAGTGCTTGCTCTGGTAAAGGTTGATCGAGTAACTGGTGTAATTCAGCTGGTGAGATAGAAGTTGAAACGGGTAGATGACGAATGTGGTCAAAATGGTGCTTTAACAAGGATAATAATTGCGCGCCGTAATATTCAAATTCTTCTGAAGTCCAGTCGCCTGACTCGTTCGGTTGAAAATGATGCAAGTTTATTCCCTCCCATGTGAATCTTTATCACTTCGCGAAAAATGGGATAAACTCCACCATTTCAGCCTAATAGTGGAGTTTATCGTTATTTAGAAGGTGGTCGCCAAGGCCTTTTGCCACGTGGCTGATCCAAAATTTCTTTTAAGATAATCGCTTGCTTCCAGTTTTGCTTGAGAGCAGGTTGCTTTGCGGGACGATAAGACTTAGGTTTAGGTTTAGATACACGAATCGGCTTTTGAGATGGTAGGTCATCCATCCGTTTCCGCCATTTCTCAACCTGTGGACTTTCTTTTTCCTTTTGATCGTCTTGCCACGCTGTTTCCTCATCATCATCATCTTCATCTTCTAACCATTCCATTGGATCGAAGCGCCGAGGCTGAGTTTGACCTTTGTTAGAAAAGGCACCTCGAATTGCATTGATAATAAAGCTGATGACAATGATGGCGATTATAAAGTTACCAAAGATAAAGTCGAAAATAAATTCAAAGATATTCTCCATATGACCACCTCCATTATGTCATTTCGGGGTCATCGTTCTCTTCTTTTCCGATCGATTTACGCATATCCGTATCCGCGATCACGTTTTGTAAATTATAGTAATCCATTACACCGAGCTTTCCAGCACGAAGTGCTTCGGCCATCGCTTGTGGAATTTCGGCTTCGGCTTCTACTACTTTGGCACGCATTTCTTCTACTCGAGCGCGCATTTCTTGTTCATTCGCTACAGCCATCGCTCTTCTTTCTTCTGCTTTAGCTTGTGCAATTTTCTTGTCTGCTTCAGCTTGATCGGTCTGTAAAGTGGCCCCAATATTTTTGCCTACATCGACATCTGCGATATCAATCGATAGGATTTCAAAAGCTGTACCAGCATCTAATCCTTTCTTTAAAACGGTATTGGAGATGAGATCAGGATTTTCTAGTACTTGTTTATGGCTATCTGCTGAACCATTTGTGGTTACAATCCCTTCACCGACACGTGCAATAATCGTTTCTTCACCAGCACCACCAACCAAGCGCTCGATATTGGCACGTACGGTTACACGAGCAATCGCTTTCACTTCGATACCATCTTTTGCTACCGCTGAAACAACAGGGGTTTCAATTACTTTCGGGTTTACGCTCATTTGCACGGCTTCTAATACATCACGACCAGCGAGATCGATGGCGGCCGCCCGTTCAAAAACAAGATCAATTTCAGCACGTTGAGCAGCAATTAAGGCGTCTACCACCCGATCGACGTTTCCACCTGCTAGATAATGTGTTTCAAGTTGATCGATGGTTACATCTAATCCCGCTTTACGCGCTTTAATTAAAGGATTTACAATACGTGAGGGAACAATACGGCGTAACCGCATGCCAATCAGAGTTGTAAGTCCGACATACACACCTGAAGCCCAGGCAGAGATCCAGAGCATGACGGGGACAAAGGTAAACAAAATTGATATAGCAATCACTGCAACAATAACAAGAAAAACCATGGTAAGAATACCTGTTTCCATTCAATTACCTCCTCAAGATGATTTTTGGGAACGGACAAACACACTAGCACCCGAAACGCGGACCACTTGAATGGGTGTATCCTGGTCAATAAATGCACCTTCACTCATTACATCGAAACGCTCTCCTTCTATGAGCGCCCAACCAGATGGACGGAGTGGCGTTGTCGTGACACCTTTTTTTCCGATAAGGGTGTGCTTTCCGTTAGAACTGTTATAACCAGATTCGTTCTTCTGCTCACTTCTTAAAATAAACATATTCCATGTTCCTTTTACACCAAAATATTTAATCGCGATGATGATGCCCACAGCTGTAAGCATAAGGGCGATAATAAACGAGGTGAGTCCAAAAAAGGGATCAAATGCTGCAAAGGCAATCCCAGCAACCAATGAACCAAAACCAAGGAGACCAAATATGCCAAATCCAGGAACAATAATCTCAATCCCCATGAGAAACACTCCTACGACAAATAAGATGAGGATCTCGGGTCCAGCAAATCCAGCAATATAATGTCCAAAAAAATAGAGTCCAAATGAACTTAAGCCCACAGCGCCAGGTAAACCGAATCCTGGAGTAAATAACTCAACGGCAATCCCAGCAAGCCCAATCAAAAATAAAACAGGAATTACATAAGGGCTCGTAATAAAGCGAGCAAATTTTTCACTTGGTGTCAGTGAGACTTCGATTACTTCAGCATTTTGTAGTTGAAGCTGTGAGAGCACCTCGGTACGATCAGCTACGATCTTGTCTGCAAATTTATAGGTAACCGCTTGCTCAGCAGAGAGGCTTACTAATTCACCTTTACTTTTCACCTCATCAATCACGAGGTTACGATCTACCATCCCAGCTGCGATATCAGGGTTATAACCATTCGCTTCGGCTACAGAGCGCATATTAGACGCCCACATGGCCACCATTTTAGGGTCAGCGGTTGCTCCACTGATTGTGCGAGGCTCAGCAGCTCCTAACGTACTACCTGGTGCCATCAATATCTTTTTTGCATTAAGCGATATGTATGCACCAGCGGAAATGGCTTCTTTCTTAATATATGCAGTCACGGGTATAGAAGAGGAGCTTATGGTTTTACCGATATCAAGTGCAGCATTAACCTCACCGCCAAGGGTGTCAATCTCCAAAATAATGGCATCAGCTTGACTTTCTTCAGCTTCCGCAAAAGCACGCTTTAAGTATTGAGACAGTCCCTGCTCGATGTTTTCTTCGATCGGGATCCAGTATACGATCTGATTCTGTGAGGTGTTGCCAAAGGTATATGGGATATGACTTCCTACCCAAATCGTAAGCATAAATAGGATCAGGCTAACAGAAAACCTCATATTCGTTTTTTTCATAGATCCCCCCTCCTCACTTCATTATACAGGAGTTGTGAATATAACTGCAAAGTATTCCAAAGAAAAATACAATGATCCATAATTAGCAATTCATCAGAGCGCGTATCCGCATGCATCTCCTATGTGAAACAAAATGATCGTGAACCATATATTTTTCGACCGATTACCATAGGAAATCTGCTATAATACAGTAAGCATGTACTGGGAAATACAACTTTCATACATAGTAGAGAGGGAATAGAATGGATTTACAATTGAAACAACTACTCGACATTACGCTTCGTATGATGAAAGATGTGTATGATACACGTGCAATGCTGGTTCATGCATTGCAGTCAGAGAAAGTCATGATTTTATCTGAAGAAACGGACCCGATCAATACGATTTTAGATGCCCTTGAAGTACCAGAGGAAAGAGAAGATTATATTCTCGGGATGCTGTATGAATACTTAGATGGCAACATGACCCATGAGGAAATTTTATTGGCGATGGATTCTCAGTACGAAGGTGTTTAATGAGTTAAGTACAAAAAAACCTATCCTTGATCTCAAGGATAGGTTTTGGCATTTACCGATAAATCTTTGCGCCAGTATCTTTAAACTCGGCTGCTTTTTCGTTCATGCCTTCTTCAACAGCATTTTCGAGTGTAATGCCTTTGTCTGCTGCGTATTTGCGGATATCTTGTGTAATGCGCATACTACAGAACTTCGGACCACACATGGAACAGAAATGAGCGGTTTTAGATGGCTCAGCGGGTAAGGTTTCATCGTGATATTCACGAGCACGATCAGGATCAAGCGATAGATTAAATTGATCGACCCAACGGAACTCAAAGCGGGCTTTAGATAATGCATCATCGCGCACTTGCGCTGATGGATGTCCTTTGGCGAGATCAGCAGCATGGGCCGCGATCTTATAAGCGATAACACCTTCTTTTACATCGTCTTTATTGGGTAAACCAAGGTGTTCTTTTGGTGTAACATAGCAGAGCATCGCAGTTCCAAACCAACCAATCATTGCGGCACCGATCGCGGAGGTAATATGATCATAACCGGGAGCGATATCAGTGGTAAGCGGTCCTAAAGTGTAAAAAGGTGCTTCTTTACACAAGTCTTGCTGGATATCGACATTTTCTTTAATTTTATGCATGGGAACATGCCCTGGGCCTTCAATCATCACTTGTACATCATATTCCCATGCAATTTTAGTCAATTCAGCTAAGGTTTCCAACTCTGCAAACTGCGATTCATCATTCGCATCTGCAATGGAACCAGGACGTAAACCATCTCCAAGTGAGATACAAATATCATAAGCGGCCAATATTTCACAAATCTCACGGAAGTGTGTATATAAGAAGCTCTCTTTGTGATGTGCTAAGCACCATGCTGCCATAATAGAGCCACCACGGGAAACAATACCCGTTAAACGCTCAGCTGTCATCGGTACATAGCGAAGCAGGACACCAGCATGGATGGTAAAATAATCGACCCCTTGCTCAGCTTGTTCAATCAAGGTATCACGGAAAACTTCCCAAGTAAGGTCAGCTGCTTCCCCATTTACTTTTTCTAATGCTTGATAAATCGGGACTGTACCCACAGGGACAGGCGAGTTGCGGATAATCCACTCGCGAGTCGTATGTATATTTTTACCTGTCGATAAATCCATAATATTATCTGCGCCCCAGCGCGTTGCCCATGTCATCTTCTCTACTTCTTCTTCAATTGAAGAGGTGACTGCGGAATTGCCAATATTAGCATTAATCTTAACGTGGAAGTTTTTGCCGATAATCATGGGTTCAGATTCAGGATGATTAATATTGGAGGGGATAATCGCTCGCCCTCTCGCAACTTCATCACGAACAAACTCAGGGTCCATATTTTCACGGACGGCAATAAATTCCATCTCAGGAGTGATTATTCCTTGTTTAGCATAATGCATCTGCGTGACGATCTTTCCTTTTTTGGCACGTAGAGGTTGATGATCATGGAGTGGAAATAAATCTTCATTTTTAATTTTCTCGGCTGAACGAAAACCATTATCGATGGGCAGTACCTCTCTACCCTCATACGTTTCTACATCATCGCGCGCTAAAATCCAATCACGACGCAATTTAGATAGCCCTTTACGTATATCAATTGTTACATCGGGGTCCGTATATGGACCACTTGTATCATATACGCGTACTGGATCATTTTCTCGTTCCCCTTTCCAATCATTCGTAGGGGAGAGCATAATTTCTCGCATGGGTACACGGATATCAGGTCTTGATCCTTGCACATATACTTTACGGCTAGCATTCATAGTAGATCCTCCTTTATGGTTTTGCAACGCACAGATCAAAACGGAGGGGCATCAAAATAAGAAAAGCCGCACGCCAAAGCGTACGGCTGTAGTTGTCTACTTCTATAATGACAATTACACCTAAGAAAAGGGTTTCCTACGCTGGCATTATCCAGATCAGGTTTACGGTCGGCGGCAGTTATCCACCCTCTCAGCCCAGTTCACTCTAAGCTCCCGTTAACGTTTATGCTGTTGCTACTTAAACGTTAGCATAGAATAAAGGATTGGTCAATGATAGACTGCTAGAATCCTATGAGAAAATGTATGGCCATCATCATGGAAATTTCCAATCAAGGAACGGCTATTCTTTTTGTCAATTAATTTATTATCTTGCATACAATAACAATATATTAAAAATTAAATAGACTAATATAAAGTCGATGCTATTTGACTATGAAGTCAAGAGTAAGTAAAATATAGGAACGTACGTTCTTTTTATACGTTGTGAACCATTTAGGGGTGTGAGATGAAGTGAATTCTAAACTGGTGCCATTAAAATGTCCAAAGTGTAAGAAGACCATCTGTGAAACGCTTCCCACTGCTGAATTGATTCGATGTCCCAACTGCTACTATTACAATTATCGCATCTATACACCGAAGACGCGTATTCGATGAAATGCCATTATAAGATGTGTGGTGATGCAGGAAGAGTATGTACTGCGTCACCTTATACATAAAAAGATGACAATTCCTTTGAACGAAGGCACATATCAGTTATACTAAAGATAATCTAATAGATAGGTGAAGCTATGTCTAAGGGTTGAAAGGATGGATTACCCTTGAAAATCGATTGGATCCACTTGACCAAACAATATGATCAAACCTTGGGAAGTAGGCTAGGCTTATTAGATTTTTCGGCTTCTATACAAACAGGAAATACCGTAGTATTAGGTGAAAAAGGAGCAGGTAAATCTACTTTGCTACGGCTCACTTCTACACGGATGATACCAGACGATGGACGAATTGTCTTTACAATCAGCTCTGATAGTGCATTCATTTGGTCCAAATCTCACGTTCGTGCTTCTGAATTTTCAAATATCAACCTTTTAAATGAAAAAATGAGCTATGTCCCAAAGGTGAAAAGATTGGATAAAGATACTGCGGTGGAGATGGATTTAAAACATCGGGCTTATGCGACCCATGTTTCAAATCCAAAAAAGCGGGTTGTGGAAGCGATTGCTAAATGGGGACTAGCCGCATACCGGCATACGCCATTACACCATCTACAAGGGGAGGTTCTCAATCGTTATTTATTAGCGCATAGTCTCATTTCTGATCCCTTGATTTGGATATTAGATGAACCTACATTAGAACTAGATGAGATGAGTAAAAAACTATTATGTTATGAATTACAGCAAAGGCATACACAGCGCATTACGCTCATAGCTACTAGCGATATGCATTTGGCAGAGTGTGCAGATGATTTGATCTTACTAGATAGAGGCATGTGTAGGAGATATGGTAAGAAAAAGTTGCTCACCGCTGGTGTTAGGGAAGGGACGGTAGCGGCTTGGTATAAAGCGATGCAAGTATTTACGCGTGTGAAGAGCTCCCATCCGTAAAGTTTTAGCTTAATACATCGACTTTATGAGAAGTGAGCTAAATGGATCGTTGTCATTTAGTATGGAAAGTGAATGAGTGGATGAATATGAATTCAGAATTGAACAGAAAAATATACTTAGAGTTTCGACAAGTTTATGATGAGATGATGAAGAAATATCATAAAATTACGGATCAATTTGGTGCTACACCTACACAATTAGGGGTACTACGTTGTATCAGCAAAGAGGAAAAGCAATCGATAAGTGAACTGGTACGACGTGTAGGCTGTGTGCCTAGCAATATGACGACAATGATTAGGCGTATGGAGCGAGATGGATGGGTTCAAATTACTAAAAACCCACAAGATCAAAGAGAAAGTTTGATTGCGTTAACAGAGAAGGGGAAAGAGCTGATTCAGCTGTATGAACCGATCTTGGAAGCATTCGTAACCAGTGCGTATGGTAATCTGACAGCAGATGAGTTGGTATTATTTTATCAGTTATTATTAAAAGTACGAACTGGATTATCTGAAAACTCGGCATCTCAATCATGATGATGCCGGGTTTTTTCTCTTTTGAGACGGGTTTAGACCTCGCTTCCATCAGGTAGAGTAGAATTTCTATCTGTTTCTCCCAAGGTTTAGTCTTAGCTGAGTCGATTTCACTATACATGATATTTAAACTATTGCGTTATTTAAGACCATACATACAATAAAGTAAATTTGGGAGGTGAAGAAGTCTAGTGGGAAGAGCAAAGAAATTGATGCCTAACTTAAAGCGTCTATCAGGAAAAAGTTTGTTTCCAAATTGTAAAAATCCGGCTACGGGTGTCCGTTATTTAAATTCGGCAGTCGAACCGTATGCAGCGGTAAATCCGACAAATGCTGATAATTTGATCGCCTCGTGGCAAGTTGATCGTTATTCAAACGGGGCTGCGAGTGGTTTGGCAGTATCGGTATCGTTTGATCGAGGGGAAAATTGGAAAACATCCGCGCTTCCACTTAGTAACTGTGTAAAAGGTGGGATATCGCTTGAGCGAGCCACTGATCCATGGATTTCGTTCGGACCAGATGGAACCGCGTACCTATCCACTCTCGCTGTGAACAAGACCAATCCAGATAGTGCCATTGTCTCAATTGTTTCTAAAGATGGCGGTAAAACATGGAAAAAACCACAAATAATCAAACTAGACACAAGTGCTTCTATATTAAATGATAAAGAATCCATCACGGCTGATCCACTGATTGTGAACCAGGCTTATGCAGTATGGACGCGCTTCAAGTTTTTAGGAGGGGGGAAGTTTAAGAATCCGACGTGGTTTGCGAAAACCACAGATGGTGCGAAAACATGGAAGTCTAAAATCATATTTAATCCTGGCCCGAACAATAATACAGTTGGAAGTATTATTGTTGCTAATCCGCATACGGGTAGATTGCATCACTTCTTTATACTCGTGATCAATAAAGGAACCGAGAAGCGTAGCTTTATTATGCAACAAATTTCGAATGACGGTGGGGATAGCTGGTCAAAAGGATCTGAAGTCACCAATATTTTTCTTCCAGACACGGTCGCTGGAGGGGTAGGCGAAGATTTAGTGGGAGCCTTCAATTATCTTTCTGTGGACGTACGTACCAGTATTACAGTAACCTTCTCTCCTACGATTGATCCAGTCACAGGAGATCTATATCTAGTATGGGAAGACGCACGTTTTACGTCTGGTGAAATTGCAGAAGTTGCGCTCACACGCTCTACGGATGGTGGCAAAACATGGCGTAAGCCGATTCGCATAAATCAATCAACAGGAAAACCAGCCTTTCTGCCCACAGTAGCGGTAAATCAGAGTGGTAAGGTAGGAGTCACTTACTATCAATTTACATCTGCTACCCCTACGAATGCTTTGCCAGCACAATTTTTCTTTAAACTATCTCATGATAAAGGTAAAAGCTTCCCCAATCAAGCTACCAAATTGACAAAGCCATTTAATTTACTCACTGCTCCGTTTGTTAGCGGGGGCTTTTTCATCGGTGACTATCAAAATATGTTTGTAATCGGGGAAACTTTTTATCCCGTGTTTACGAAAGTAAATGACGGAAGAGATCGTAAACGAACCTCTATCTTCACCACAAAAATAACGCCATCGTAACACCTATCCCCACAAAGGCATCAAGATAGAAGACATCACATCAAACAGAAATGGAACAACAGTATGAAATAAGGGAAGGAAAATAAAATCACCGAGTGGGGTGATGACAAGTACTAGGAAAATCAAAATACTATAATGCTCATACTGATTAAGCTTAGCTCGTGTCGTATTGGGTACTAGATCTTGAATAATCCGATAACCATCTAGCGGTGGAAGCGGAAGTAAATTAAAGACAGCCAGGATAAGATTAAGATTAATATTAATCACAAAAAATGAATGTAACCATTCAGAGGTCCCACCTGCAACAGCTGTAAATAAAAACCAGATAACCATAAACAAAAAGGCAAGACAAATATTACTGAGTGGCCCTGCTACGGATACAAGCGGCCCGGCAAGTTTCGGATTGCGAAAATAAAATCGATTAACAGGGACGGGTTTTGCCCAACCAAATCCCACGATGAAGATCAGTAAGGTTCCAATGGGATCTAAGTGTACAAGTGGGTTTAAGGAAACTCTACCTTCATTTTTAGCAGTAGGATCACCGAATTTGTAGGCGACATAAGCATGGGCAAATTCATGAATGGTAAATGCGATCATAAGTGCAATTACAACATAGGGAATTTGTTCTAAGGGAAACGCTAGAAATTGATCCATGGTTTACTCCTTTCATAGAGAAGAGAGGTCTGTTCTTTAGTGGAACAGACCTCTCACTTATTTTATCTGATGTGCTGTAGCATCTCAACACGATTTCCAAACGGATCACGAAATTCAAAGCGAATATAATTCGGGATGGGAACGGATTCGATGGGGATGATTCCGTGTTGGATCAATTTGTTTTTCCAGCTCTCAATCTCATCAACAAGATAAGCCAGATGCACTTTTGTTTGTTGACGATCTATACCTGCTTCGGTTCCTACATGAATTTGAAAAGAACCAATGTTAAGCCAGAAGCCACCTCGTCCTTGGAGGGGCTTCGGTTTTTCAATTTCTGTAAGTCCGAGTACACCACAGTAGAAGTCTTTTGCTTTTTTCTCCATGCCGATCGGAATGGTGATCTGAGCATGGTGAACAGCAGAAATTTGCATTAAACTGTAGCTTCTTCTTTATCGTTCAAGATTTGACGAAGTACGGTTTGTAAGATACCACCGTTACGATAGTATTCGACATCGACTACACTGTCGAGACGAACAATCGCATCAAACTCAATCGTTGTACTGTCCAATTTGGTAGCACGTACTTTTAAGATTTGCCCTGGGTAAACCGCTTCGGTTAAGCCGATGATGTCAATTTTCTCACTACCATCAATCCCGAGAGATTTCCAGCTTACACCGTCTTTGAATTGTAATGGCAATACGCCCATACCGACTAAGTTACTGCGATGAATACGTTCAAAGCTCTCAGCGATTACTGCTTTTACACCCAATAAGTTCGTACCTTTGGCTGCCCAGTCACGGGAGCTACCTGTACCATACTCTTTTCCTGCCATAACGACGAGTGGTGTATCTTCTTGCTTATATGTCATAGCCGCGTCATAGATCGACATCACTTCACCGGTAGGAATATGTTTGGTCACGCCACCTTCTGAACCAGGAACCATTTGATTACGAATACGAATGTTTGCAAAGGTACCACGTGTCATGACACGGTCATTACCACGACGAGAACCATAAGAGTTAAAGTCGCGAATCTCTACACCGTTGTCCTGTAAGTAGCGGCCAGCAGGACTTGTTTTTGCGATGCTTCCAGCTGGTGAGATATGGTCTGTCGTAACAGAGTCAGCAAGTAAGGCTAACACATTTGCACCTTCAATCGCTTCAATACCGGTTACATCAGGTGCCATATCTACGAAGAAAGGAGGCTCTTGGATATAGGTTGACTTATCATCCCATTCGTACAAGGTTCCTTTTGGCGTCGGAAGTTCATTCCAGCGCTCGTTGGCAGTAAATACTTGACCATATTGCTTACGGAATTGGTCAGCTGTTACGGCTGCTGCCATCGTATTTGCCACTTCATCGGAAGATGGCCAAATATCTTTTAAGTAGACAGGCTTACCATCTGTGCCATGACCGATTGGCTCTGTTTCAAAGTCAATGTTTACGGTACCAGCTAAGGCATAAGCGACGACTAGTGGTGGAGATGCAAGGTAGTTCGCTTTCACGAGTGGATGAATACGTCCTTCAAAGTTACGGTTACCACTTAGTACAGAAGTAACGGTTAAGTCATTTTTCTCAATCGCTTCACTGATTTCATCAGATAGTGGACCACTGTTACCGATACAAGTTGCACAACCATAACCAGCTACGTTAAACCCAAGTTGAGCAAGGGGTTCAACTAAGTTCGCATTTGTGAGATAGTCCGTTACCACTTTAGAACCAGGGGTTAAACTACTTTTTACAAATGGCTTCTTAATGAGACCGAGCTCTACTGCTTTCTTCGCAACAAGGCCCGCACCTACCATAACACTTGGATTTGAGGTGTTCGTACAAGATGTGATCGCAGCAATTGCGACTGCACCCGTCTCTAAATCAAAGGCACTACCATCAAGTGCCGTTACTTTAGCGGATTTTTTCACATCTTCTTCGCTAAGTCCGAATCCACTCTCTTCAATTGGTTTACGCAAAGTTTCGTTCCAAGCTTGTTTCATATTGGTTAATTCAATCCGGTCTTGCGGACGTTTTGGTCCGGACAAGCTAGGTACAACAGTACCGAGATCAAGTTCAATCGTGTCGGTGAATACGGGATCTGCCATATCATCTGTACGATATAAACCTTGTGCTTGATAATATTCTTTTACAAGCTGAATTAAGTTTTCATCACGGCCTGTGCTACGTAGATAGTTTAATGCTTCATCGTCAACTGGGAAGAAGCCAACTGTAGCGCCATATTCTGGCGCCATATTTGCCACAGTAGCGCGGTCAGCCAGACTAATATTGGATAAACCAGAACCATAAAACTCGACAAATTTACCGACAACACCTTTTTTACGTAGCATTTCTACTACAGTAAGGGCAAGGTCTGTTGCAGTTGATCCTTCTTTTAATTTACCGGTCAGTTTAAATCCGATTACTTCAGGTGTTACAAAGTAAAGCGGTTGTCCGAGCATACAGGCTTCTGCTTCGATTCCACCTACACCCCAACCCGCAACGCCTAAACCGTTAATCATCGTGGTGTGTGAGTCAGTACCTACGAGTGAATCTGGGAATACGATGGTTTCGCCATTTTCTTCTTTCGTAGCGGCGACGTTAGCGAGGTACTCTAAGTTCACTTGGTGAACAATTCCGGTAGCAGGAGGAACAGCACGGAAATTATCTAATGACTCAGCTGCCCAACGCAATAAACGGTAACGCTCTTCGTTCCGTTTAAATTCGAGATCCATATTGTATTCAAGGGCATCTTCGGTTCCAGCACGGTCTACCATGACAGAGTGGTCAATCACAAGATCAACTGGGATAAGTGGATTAATACGCTCAGGGTTTCCACCTACGCGTGCCATAGCAGAACGTAACGCAGCGAGGTCTACTACAGCAGGTACACCAGTAAAGTCTTGTAGGACGATACGAGCAGGTTTAAAGGCGATTTCTTTTTCAGAGCGCTTGCTGGTCCAAGTGGCAAGTTGCTCGATATGTTCTTTGGTAACGGACTTGCCGTCATATTGACGAACGGCTGCTTCAAGTAGCACTTTAATCGATAGTGGCAACTTTGAAACATCACCAATTCCTTGTTCTTCAAGGTCTTGTAGTCGATAATAAGTATATTCTTTTCCATCAACGTTCAATTTTTTACGAACGTTATATAAGTCTTTCGACATGAAAATACCTCCTTTGGGAATAACACTGAAATCATGATCAAAAGATCAGACGATTCTGCAACTAGTTTCATACAGTGAAACATAGTTCTGATTTTCGATATCATTATACAATGCATTGACTGGAATGTATACCCCTAGTAAAGAAATTAGCTTTAAATTTATGTAAAAGGGGAGTATAATAGGTGGAAATAAAAAACTCAGTTTCACACAATGAAACATGGAGGTTTCCATTTTGAGTGATGACAAAAAATTGACGGTTCGTGCTGCTGAACGTGCCATGGATATCTTGCTCTGTTTTGTAACGGAACAAAAATTAGGCATGATGGAAATTGCAACGCGGACAGGTTTAAATAAAAGTACGGTATTCCGTTTACTAGCAACATTAGAAAAGAAAGGCTTTATCAAACGTGATCCAGCTACCGAAAAATACCAGCTCGGTTTTCGAATTTGGGAACTAGCTGCTAATATTGATCATTCCAATGATCCAGCTGTTTTATTCTTACCAGAGATGGAACGTTTACGTGATGAAATTGATGAAACCATTAGCTTATATATACGAGATGGAAATGAACGTGTGCGTATTCAAGCGGTAGAGAGTATGCAGGCAATACGACGTGTAGCACCTATAGGAGCCAGAATGCCGCTATCTGTAGGTGCTTCAAGTAAGATATTAATGGCTTATTTAAACGAAGAAGAAATCATACAACAAGTGTTAAATGACGCAGCTTGGATACAGGATATGAAACTGGAGACCTACGTGGAGCAGCTGAAACAAATTAAAGCGCGTGGTTATGCAATCAGCATCGAAGAGCGTGAAGAGGGAACAGCAGCTGTTTCTGTCCCTGTCTTTTCGCGAAGAGGTCGCTTTGTGGCTGCTTTGGCAGTTTCAGGACCGGTCACACGGATGAATAAAATTCAGATGCTCCAGTTTGTACCGATTCTGATTCAAAGTGCATCCCAAATGGGGCGCATGATTGTGGAAGAATAGCGTAAAAAAGATGCACCGTCTCTTCAGACGGTGCATCTTAAACGATCGCTCAACCAGATGACCATTTCCTCAAAGTGAAAATGGTCATTTTCTATGCTTTCAATCCAATTAACCTGCTCATCCGTGCTCACTTGTAGTTCATAACCGTTTAGTTGTAGAAATGTGAGTGCAGCACACCAACCGGTCTGTCGATTTCCACTACTAAATGGCTTTTGTTTGATAGTTGCTTCTAGTAGTGCGACAGCCTTCTCAGGAACACTCGCATAAGCCTCTTTGCCGAAGAGGGTATGTTGTGGTGTATACGTGACAGCTTCTAATATTTGGTTATCTAAGACCCCTTTGTCGCGATGATCGGCATCTTGATTAAACATACGTATGAGTAACGTATTTAAGTAAATCATCTCATAAATGGATAAATAATAAATAGTCATTGATCTTTTAAATTCTCCAACACTGGTTTATGTGCTTCTAGCACTTCGGCAACGGCATCGAGAAACTGATCATTCATGGCAGGTACGGGTGACGTATTTTGGCTTACTTCCTTTACTTGATCTTTCATAAAAACATCACGAATATGAAAATTTTGCACCATATGATCAAACTCCTTGCTCTTGAGGCTTTTATTTCCATTATAATGTGTCGATGCCTAGGTAACAAGTGAAAGAAACCAATAAAAACCAGTGAGCTTATAGGATGTTTATTTCTTAGCGAGTATGAAAATTGCTAAATTTATCCATGGATATGAAAATGAGCGCACAAAAGGCACTTCCAGGGTCGTGAGACGAGGGAATATGAAGGATTCTATTTGCAAGGGATATTTTATGTATTAAATAGCGCCACGTGTTACTTAAAACTTCCTTTCGATTCAAGTGTTTTGTCTCGTTTAGGTGGATAAAGAATCGTTCTATATTTGATTACCAGAGTAGCTTTCCTTAACAAGGCAATTTAGGATTTGCGAACGAGAATCCTTCCCATTTCAATGGGATAGATGAAAGTGAGCGTTGCTCGGTACTTCCTGCTTTTTTGAGGTGCTTAGAGCAACAAAATCTGCTATGATAAGCCCTATAGTACGAAAACACTAAAAATTAGTGATCTTTAATAACTGAATCATATTGGGTTGGTTGGAAGAAACAGTCCGACCGTAAAATGATTCCTGTGTAGCGAATTGACGCTTCTAACTTTTTGGGCATGGAATGTGCCTTCGTGGATGGTTGTAGGATACTATGCCAGATGAAGCGAGAAGCTCAACCACTTTTGGTGGTGAGTAGTTCACTTAAGGAGTAATGGCTAGGGCTACTGGCATCGAACCCACTCCTATCGTTGAGATGACCTGATTTGTCTTAGTCTCAATCACAGATACCGTATTTCCTCCTGAGCCACTAAATTGGCTATTTACTACATAAACATAGCGGTCATCGGCAGTGATACCAAGAGTGAATGGAAATGTACCCACATCTATTGTTGAAATAACCTGATTCGTCTTGATTTCAATCACGGATACCGTATTTCCATCTAAATTCGCCACATACACATACTGGTCATCTAACGTAACCTTAAGTGCGAGTGGACTAGCCCCCACTCTTATTGTTGAGATGACCTGATTGTATTTAGTTTCGATCACGGACACCGTGTTCTCATTTATATTCCCTACATAAACATACTGTCCGTCTGCTGTAAATGCAAGAGAGAATGGATCTTCTCCCACTGGTACAGCCGCAATAACTTTGTGCGTCTTAATATCTAAAACGAAGACAGTATCGCCCCCTAAATCACTGAGATAGGCATATTGTCCATTGGGTGTGATTTTAATGTTAAATGCAAAAACTCCAGTTCGTATGGTTGAAATGACGCGATGCATTTTCGTTTCAATCACGTTTACAGAAGCAAAAGAACCGGAAGTAGAATGTAACACATACACGTATTGATCATCTGGTGTGATAGCGATAGATATTGGGTTATCATTCATTCCAACCGTTGCAATCACTCGATTATCTTTGGTATCAATGACAGTTATGTCATTACTGTTAGTATTGGCCACATAAATCAATTGCCCATCATGAGTGATCGCCATCGGTGTTGTGGGGAATTCTATAAATAATAGGGACCCAACTTGTACCTTAGCGATCACCCCATGATTCTTTGTATCAATGACGGCCACGTTTCCAGGAGTTCCTACGCTTAAAACATAACAGTATTGGCCATTTGGGGAAAGGATCGTTGCGAATGGTAAGCCTCCAGCTGTAATATTTGAAATGGGTCGATTTACCTTTGTATCAATGACCGATACGTTACTCCCTCCATTGTTCGCAACATAGACAAATGACATCTTTTAACTTCCTTTCGATACAAGTGTTTTTCTCATATTATGTAAATAAAGAATTGTCCTATGTCAGACCTGGCGATTATCCCCAAAAAGGTATTTCATTCGTTTGATACCGTCCTAGATCCTCAGTCTAATGAGAGATAATCAAGTAACAATAACCGAACGAACCGCTTTTTAGCGAAATGACGTAACATGCGCATGCGAATCATTTGAATTAAATCTATGAAGTGCAAGTCGGCAAAGAGAAGAACGAGCAGAAGGTGAGACGCGAGTCAAAAGTAGATGAGATGGTGGGAAGAGAGGCATGGGTTAAGTTGTTTTAAATTAAATAAAGAGGCCTTAGAACAACCATTAAGTATTACTGGTGAAAAATACCTCCCTTTTCTTTTTCATCAATAATAATCTTAAATATGTTGCTAAAGGCCTCCCTGATGTTCTCTTCGTTTTTTTCGTGATTATCTAGTCCTATAGACCATCCTTTAGCACCTCTTTGCTTGTCTTGGTATAGATAACCATAGGCATAGTAATTGAAGTTTCCAGGTGCGTTTTCAAGATTTAAGTCTGGTTCAGTAAAAGCATAGTGAGGTTTTTTTGAATCCATCCAGAAGATGGGGTAGGGAAGTTTATGATATATTTCTGCATACTCAGATTCTGCAGCTTTAGTTACATATTCAGGCATAATAAACAAAGCATCAATTTCCGCTTTAGGATCAATTGTATCCATACTAAACGGCTTAAAACTCACGTTTTTTTCATTCACTTTAGGGGCCTCGCCTACTACTCCTATTATAAGAGGGTGAGATCGTTCCTGTTGAACTTTATTATCTTGTGCATCTGTTCCATTGCTACAACCCACAAAGATCAAAAAAACAAACAAGATAACCAATAATTTTTGGATGAAAAACACCTCCAGTCTATACATTATACAATAGTCCTAAGCGGAATATAGTCGTACCCACTGTAGTAACTTGAATAAAAGTGACTCGGAGAAGATGCAGAGAATTCTATATTAAAAATGAGCGTGTTAATACCAGATTGTGAAGTTATTTGTACGATAGAAGAATCCACGTATTCAATATTCTAATCAAAAGTAGATAGGGTCGACGGGAGGGTGACGTGGGTTAAGTTGTTTTAAATAAAGGGGCATAACTAATCTAGTCCCTTTATTTAAAGTCATTTCGAAATACCATGTTTGCAATCCCTGCGTATTGCTCCTCATTGTTGTACTCACTTACTACGATAGGTCTTGCCTCAATATTCATCTTTTGATTAGAGGGGAAATTAACTTTCCAGTTAACGCTTAAATCAACTGTTTGATCTGGTTCTAACTTAAACCCTTGTTCAGACATTTGTTGTATTTGATCATTTTTTACGACTTGGATGTCCTTCTTTTCAAAATCGATATAGTGACTGTTTAGAACTATATCCTTAATAATCACAGCGTGCTCATTACTATTTTTAACGCTCAAATTGAGCGGTTGAGATACAGGAAATATTCCTATCTCCTTAGACATTACTAGTAAGTTGGAAAACTCCCCTTTTCTTATATGGACATTTAGCTCACCTAAGTCTAAAACTTTTTCTAATCCGTTCGTTTTGATTTTTATTTTATTAAAAGTATGTGTTCCAACCATTCTACTTTGTAAATCTATGTACAGAGCTTTTTGGGACATCTCTCTTTGAGGTGGGTTCTCTTTAATTCGAAACTTACTAAGATCAACAATATTTGTTTTAGGCAAAAGCTCAATCACCGTATTTTCTGTTGTAATGTTTAAACTCGAATCATGATTAAAAGCAAGATTTAATACAAAAAAATCTATTGGATTGCTCCCGATATATGACTCGTAATTACCTTCGTTTTTCACCATTTGTATATTAAGGTTATCCTCTTTTTGTGAAAATACAGAGGATAGATCATATTGTTGAATAAAATAAACTAAACATATTGATAAAAACATTACTATTAAGGTAAGATTTCTTTTACTAGAGTGAAACAACTTCAGCCGCCCTCTCTCCTATAAAAGTGCAACAGTTGCTCCGCATTAAACATACGGAACAACTGTGAATAATTCAGATTAATCTACAGATCACGTAAGATAAGTAGGATAATATACCGTCACATTTTTGCTTCCTGTTAGATAACCCCACTTGCCATATACAGACATGACAGATGGACGTACATTAAGAGTCGCGCTTTCACGTGCTGGTATTGTCACTGAAAATTCCGATGTTCTAGTTATCTTAGTAGATGCAGAATATCCCATGGAAGCTTTAAAAGCATCTTGAAATCCAGCATCTACACTTGTACTATATGTACTAGATTTTTCAGTTGTTTCAGTAAACTTATGATAAATTGGATAGTTTTTATTATTTACATATCGTGCAAGTGTAAAAGGAACCCAACAAAGCTCTTTCGAAGAGTAATAAGTCCAATCATCAAACCAGCTTGGAGATACTACATCCTTTGGATCTTCATATATAAATTCTTTGTCAGGCTTAAAACCTTGAATGCTGGATTCAGAATCCAACTTTTTATCATCGGAACCACAAAAATTTCCAGAGGGTTTTAATGGTGTAATCATGTCCTTTGCTAGTACAGAAGATAAAATAGATACTGAAGTAAACACACACATAAACATTATAGTAAGAGTTTTTTTCAAAATATACCTGCTATTTCTCCTTTTTACTTCTGCTCCTTATTAATTTGTATCCAAAATACAATAGAATTACAGGTACTACAAATATAGAGATTAAGCTCAAATATCCCAAAATCATGGCTATTATTGTTCCTATTTCATAAGACAAATTAAGACCTCCATTTTCTCATCACAAATCAAAGTAGTCCTAGCAAAAGTTGAATCTTACACTTTGATTCCCTTCTTTACTACAGATATTCCAAAAAGATAACTTTAAATAATCTCTTTGAAAGTTGAGTAATCCTGACTCCAACTTTGGATGTTAAAACATGTTTAATTAAGTACCAATCATGGTAAACCTATCCTTCAAATAAATCTCTTCTCTTTAAAGGTATATTAGCAATGATGAAAGCTACTAGATTTACAACCGCACCTCATTTATTTCCCATTATCAGTAATCCAGCTTTATCCATATGTTAAGAAAGGTATTACGTTGTTCAAATTCCTATTTTGATATAGTCACTGACTTGATATAGAACCAGTACATTAAAAATTTTATCCTAAATGGGGTTGACGAGGAGCGTTAGCAAAGATAGAATAACCTATATACTTTAGTTCGCTAATATATTAGCGAACTAAATAATTGCTAGCATTTGGAGAGGCGAACAGTAATGGGTGATCTATTTACGTTTGAGAAACCATTAGGTTTAAGGGATACAGTACCCCATATCTATGAGATGAAGGCTCACATAGAGTCATGCATCGTTGAAGAAATGAAGAGATGGGGCTACCGATTGATAGAAACGCCAACGATAGAATACTATGACACGATTGGAGCAGCTTCAGCGCTCCCTGATGAGAAATTATTAAAATTATTAGACTATGAAGGGCGCTCCCTTGTTTTAAGGCCTGAAATGACGGCTCCGATTGCGCGTATGGCAGCAACGAGATTGCTAAAGGAAAATCAGCCATTGCGATTAGCTTATTCGTCTTATGTGTATCGGGCACAGCACAAATCAGAGGGAACACCAGCAGAGTTCAAACAAATTGGAGTCGAGTGCATTGCTGACAACACAGTAAGCGCAGATGGAGAAATGATTGCGCTGTTAATTGCGACGCTTGAAAAAACGGCATTAAATACTTTTCAGATATCGATTGGAAATATTCAGTTTGTTCGAGTGTTATTCTTGCAAATTTTAGAAGATGAGGAGCAAACTCAAACATTAACTACATTCTTATATACAAAGAATGATGTAGGCTATCGTGAGTATATAAAAACGTTGTCGCTTTCTTCAAAGAATGAGCAACGATTACTCGATTTTTTAAAGCTTCGTGGTCATGAAGAAGTTCTTGAAAAAGCATCCGCCCTACTGGAAGAGGGGGAAGGCAAAAAAGTCGTACGTCAAATGAAAAAATTATGGCAGGTCATGATGGACTATGGAGTGGAAAAAAGGATTAAGCTTGATTTCACACTTGTGAGTCAGATGAACTACTATTCAGGGGTTTTATTCGAAGTTTATTCAGATCAAGTTGGTTTTCCTATTGGAAATGGAGGCAGATACGATTATCTTTTTAATCAATTCGGAAAAAATACGGGAGCGACAGGTTTTGCGCTTCGATTGGACTTGTTAGTAGAGGCTATTGGCTATCTGAATTCCAATAAACCAAGGCTGTGCATTTTATTTAGCGAAGATCGACGTAAGGAAGCGTATCACATGTCTAAAGAGAAACGAGCGCAAGGATTGCATGTGGTATTACAAGATATAAAGGGTGTGACACATTTAGATACTTATAAGGACCAGTATGAAGAAACGATCTTACTCATTGGGGATGCCGAAAGGACGAATACGTGATGACAGACTACTTGACGATAGCGATGCCTAAGGGGCGTATATTTCGAGAAGCTGTTCACCTTCTCCTTAAAGCAGATTATCAGATTCCGACTGAAATAGAAAACTCCCGCAAATTAATGATTGACGTAGAGAGAGAGAAACTCCGCTTTATACTGGCAAAACCCGTTGATATCCCTACATACGTGGAGTATGGTGTCGCAGATGTAGGGATCGCAGGTAAGGATGTTATGCTGGAAGAAGAGCGAGAAGTTCATGAGTTGTTGGATTTGAAAATCAGTCCATGTTATATAGCAGTAGCAGGTCTACCCAATACAAAGATAAATGATGTAATGCCTAAAGTAGCGACTAAATATCCTCGATTGGCTGCGAAGTATTTTCGTGAACAAGGTGAGCAAGTGGAGATTATTAAATTAAACGGATCTATAGAACTAGCACCGATCATGGGGCTTGCTCAGCGCATCGTTGATATCGTTTCGACAGGGAGAACACTAAAAGATAATGGACTTGTTGAATATGATCACATTGTGAATATCACCTCACGACTTATCGTTAATCCGGTCAAGTATCGTCTTCAGGATAACCGAATCAACGATATGGTAGTACGATTAAATCAGATCACTCAAGGGGTGTGAAAGTTGAAGTTAGTGAAAGTCGCGAATCAAGTTTCGATTAAAAGATCGGTTGAAGTCGGAACAAAAGAGCAACGAGATACTGTGAAAAACATCATTAAAAATGTAAGGGCCCGTAAGCAAGAAGCGGTTATGGCGTATACGAAGCAATTTGATGGTGTCTTACTGGAATCGCTTCTCGTTTCATCCCAAGAAATTGAAGCGGCCTATCGTGAAATGGATCCAAACATGATTACGGTGATACAAGAAGCGGCACAAAATATTCGATCCTATCATGAGCAACAACGTCAGACTTCTTGGATGATGACTGAGCAGAATGGCACGATACTGGGACAGAAAATCACGCCACTTTCTTCTGTCGGAATTTACATACCAGGCGGAACGGCTTCATATCCGTCGTCGGTACTGATGAATGCGATTCCGGCACAGATAGCTGGTGTTCGTCGTATTGTCATGGTATCTCCCCCAGATCAGAATGGGAAGTTACCCGCTTCAGTACTTGTAGCCGCAAGTGAAGTGGGGATAAAAGAAATATATAAAATAGGTGGGGCACAGGCGATAGCGTCACTTGCTTATGGCATTGAGGGGATCAAGCCAGTTGATAAGATCGTGGGGCCGGGCAATATTTTTGTTGCGTTAGCGAAGCGAGAAGTTTTTGGTGATGTCGATATTGATATGATTGCAGGTCCCAGTGAAATTGTCGTTTTAGCGGATGAAAGTGCTCGGGTAAATGAAGTAGCTGCGGATCTCTTATCGCAGGCTGAGCATGATGAAAGATCGTCAAGTATTCTGGTTACTCCCTCGGAATCATTTGCACATAAAATTGCTGCAGAGGTTAAAAAGCAGATAGCTGATCTGCCCAGAAAAGATATTGTAGAAAAGTCGATTCGTAATTTTGGTAGGATTTATGTGACCCGTACAATGGATGAAGCAATCGAAGTTGTAAATGAGTTGGCACCCGAACACTTAGAAATCATGACAAAACAGCCCGTGGAGATACTTGGAAGAATTAAGCATGCAGGTGCCATCTTTATAGGTCGTTTTAGTTCAGAGCCTGTTGGAGATTATTTTGCTGGAACGAATCATGTATTACCAACCAATGGAACAGCACGCTTTTCTAGCCCGCTAAGCATAGATGATTTTCAAAAAAAATCGAGTGTTGTGATTTATAGTGAGGTTGCATTTCGAAAGCATGCACATAAAATTGCTGCTTTTGCTCGCTTAGAAGGTTTAGAAGCGCATGCGCGGGCAATCGAAGAAAGAATGAAATCATAATGGATGGGATGACTGGAGGAAAGGAAATGCAGCGCTCGTCAAGTATTTCTAGAGAGACAAATGAAACCAATATAAATCTGTCTATTAACTTAGACGGAGAAGGTCAAACAAAAATAAAAACAGATGTGCCATTTATGAATCATATGTTAGATTTG
Organism: Polycladospora coralii; assembly: GCF_014773435.2. Taxonomy (GTDB): domain Bacteria; phylum Bacillota; class Bacilli; order Thermoactinomycetales; family Thermoactinomycetaceae; genus Polycladospora; species Polycladospora coralii. Next base: position 110,132 of record NZ_JACXAG020000005.1, read on the forward strand.
TTTGGACATCACGGGCAATTTGACTTAACTGTGGATGCACAAGGAGATACGGATGTAGATGCGCACCATACGACCGAGGATATGGGGATTTGTTTAGGAAAGGCGCTACATCAAGCCATAGGAGATAAGAAGGGGATTAATCGCTATGGAAATGCTTTTGTTCCAATGGATGAGACATTAGTACAGGCAGTTGTTGATCTAAGCGACCGGCCCCACTTAGAAATGCGCGCTTATTTTCCGCATCAAAAAGTAGGATCATTTGATACAGAATTGGTACATGAATTCATGTGGAAACTAGCTTTAGAAGCGCGTATGAATCTTCATATCATTGTTCATTATGGACGAAATACACATCATATTATTGAGGGGATTTTTAAAGCACTTGCTAGAGCGCTAAATGAAGCGACTGCGATTCAATCCAAAATGAAAGGTGTCCCATCTACGAAAGGGTTGTTATAAGTGATTGGAATTATCGACTACGGAATGGGAAATTTATTTAGCATTCGTAAGGCACTTGAGAGATTGGATGTGGAACATTTTATTTCTGACGATAAGCGAGCGCTAATGCATGCATCTGGTTTAATCCTTCCAGGAGTGGGTTCTTTTAAGAAGGCCATGGTTCATTTAAATCAGTTAGGGTTTACGGAGATGGTGAAGCAATACGCGGAACAAGGAAAACCACTTCTAGGGATCTGCTTGGGGATGCAACTATTATTTGAAAGAAGTGATGAGAATGGGCATACGACAGGATTAGGTCTATTGCCAGGTAAGGTAAGAAGACTTGATCATAGCTTAGCATATAAAGTTCCACATATGGGTTGGAATAACCTGTACTATGCGCGTCCTTCTCGCATTCTAAGTGAATTAGATGAAGATTTTGTTTACTTTGTACATGCTTATTATGTAGACACCGATGACCCAGACGTAATGATAGCAAGTTGTCATTATGGTATTGAAGTACCCGCTATCGTTGGAAAAAAGAATATAATCGGCATGCAATTTCACCCAGAGAAGAGTGGTCAACTCGGAATTAAGCTGTTACGTAACTTCACTGAAGTGGTAGTGGGAAGGGGGAAAGCGGTATGAGCTTTACGATCTACCCTGCAATTGATATGCGGAAGGGCAGGTGTGTTCGTTTACAACAAGGTGATTACAACGAAGAGACGGTTTACGGTGACTCCCCTTATTCCATGGCTAAGCATTTTGCTGATCAAGGTGCAGAATGGATTCATATGGTTGATCTAGATGGAGCAAAAGATGGAGCGTCTATCCATGATGAGTTCGTCATACAAGTAGCCAAAGAATTAAAGGTAAAGATTCAGATTGGGGGTGGGATTCGGAATGAAAGGGATATCGATTATTATCTGAAATGTGGAATTGACCGTGTCATAATTGGCAGTGCTGCTGTTACAAAACCAGATTTTACAATCAACATGATTCAGAAATATAGATCTAAAATTGCCATTGGAATTGATGCGAAAAACGGGTATGTTGCAACAAATGGTTGGTTAAACACTTCAAAAACGACAGCTGTAGAATTAGCTAAACAGTTAGCAAATGCAGGGGCGGAAACATTCATTTTTACTGATATCGCCAGAGATGGCATGCTTCGGGGACCCAATTTCGACGCGATTGCACAAATTGCACAGGAAACAGGAAAACAGGTGATTGCATCTGGGGGGGTAAGCGATTTGAATGACTTAAACTTGTTAAAGGGCTTTTCACATCTCGGTGTTTCAGGCGTCATTGTCGGGAAAGCCATTTATGAAGGAAAATTTTCAGTGAGGGATGCTTTACAATATGTTGACTAAAAGAATTATTCCTTGTCTGGATGTAAAAGATGGACGCGTTGTAAAAGGAGTGCAATTTATTGATCTAAATGATGTAGGAGATCCTGTTGAATTGGCAAGTTATTATGATGAACAAGGAGCAGATGAGCTTGTTCTATTAGATATCTCAGCTTCTCTCGAAGGAAGAAAAACAATGATTGATGTAGTGAGAGCCGTTGCATCAGAACTTACGATTCCCTTCACTGTAGGAGGAGGAATAAATGATTTAGAGGATATCAAAAGCTTACTCAGGGCTGGGGCAGACAAAGTGTCCTTAAATACGGCTGCTGTAAACAACCCGAACTTGATATCAGAAGGGGCGCGGTTTTGGGGGACACAATGTATTGTGGTAGCCATCGATGCAAAGTTTGATAAGCAATTGGGATCTTGGGTCGTCTACATACACGGTGGGAAAAAACAGACCCGTTTAGAAGTCGCTCAATGGGCTCGAGAAGTTGTGATGAGAGGTGCTGGTGAAATTTTATTAACCAGCATGGATCAAGACGGGGCGAAAAATGGTTTTGATATAGCATTGACTAAATATGTAAGTGAAGCCACTTCTGTTCCCGTAATTGCTTCCGGGGGAGCAGGAGAAGCCGAGCATTTTCAGGAAGTGTTTTTAAAAGGGCGGGCGAATGCAGCACTCGCGGCTTCGATTTTTCATTATAAGGAAACATCTGTGATAGAAGTCAAAGATTATTTAAGGAGAGCGGGTGTACATGTGAGATGAATATAGATGAGATACAATTTGATGATAATGGATTAGTCCCCGCTATTGTACAAGACTACTTTACACGAGAAGTATTAACGCTAGCCTATATGAATGCCACTTCTTTAAAGAAATCGATTGAAACCCAAGAAACGTGGTTTTTTAGTCGATCAAGGCAAGAACTCTGGCATAAAGGTGCAGAGAGCGGGAATACACAGAAGATCGTAGAGATGAGATACGATTGTGACAAAGATGCTGTGCTTGCTTTGGTGTTACCAGCTGGACCAGCATGTCATCGTGGTACGACCAGCTGCTTTACTCCTGCTTCACTGTCGGATCTGACGCCACTAAAAGCGTATCAAATTTTAGTCACACTTGAAAAGTTGATCGAGCACCGTCAAAAAGAAAGACCTGAGGGAGCGTACACCACTTATTTATTTGAAAAGGGATTGGATAAAATTCTTAAAAAAATAGGAGAGGAAGCTGCCGAGGTCATGATTGCTGCCAAGAACAGTGATCCAGAAGCGCTAGCAGGGGAAGTGGCTGACCTCATTTATCATGTGTTCGTTTTACTTCAAGTGAAAGCCCTTCCTATTCAAAACGTGTTATCCGTTCTAAAAGATCGCAATCAACAACCATAGATAAGAGGAGATTGCTTTGAGTAAAAAAAATATCAAAATGCTTACACGCCCTGCTTTAAATCGATTGAAAGCATACACACCTGGATTATCAATCGGGGAGATGAATGAAGAACTCACTCAGCTCTCATCTAATGAAAACCCGTTAGGCGTTTCTCCTCTTGCACGCAAAGCGATGGCTCAGCACTTGTCCCAATTAAATCGCTATCCAGATTCAAATACCACAAGACTTAGAGAGACGATTGCCAAACAGTACAACCTACAACCTAATCAGGTGATCATTGGTAATGGGGCGGATGAACTCATTACATTAATTTCAGAGACCTTTTTAAATGAAGAAGATGAAGTGATTATTCCTACTCCTTCATTTAGTGAATATGATTTTGGTGCGAATTTAATGGGAGCTACCATTATACATGTATCACTTACAAAGGATTATCAATATGATCTAGATTTGATTTTGCATCATGTTACCACCAAAACAAAAATCATTTATTTATGTTCTCCCAATAATCCCACTGGAACCTATATTAAAAAAGCTGATTTAGATTCTTTTTTTCAAAAAATCCCTCAGGATATCATTGTAGTATTTGATGGTGCCTATTCGCAGTATGCAATAGCGGATGATTATACAAACGGAATCGAATACGTCGAAATGGGAAAGAAAATCATCGTTCTGCAAACCTTTTCGAAAATATACGGACTTGCAGGTATTCGAGTAGGCATGGGAATCTCATCCTCTGAAATCGTAGCCTGTATTCACAAAGTGAGAGAGCCTTACAATGTAAATCAATTAGCACAAATTGCAGCGGAAGCGGCCATTAGAGACATACAACATGTAGAGGCTTCCAGAGAAATGAATGAAGAAGGACGCCAGTATCTATATCGTGCTTTTGAAGAATTGGATGTTTCTTATATTAAGACGATGAGTAACTTCATATTTGTGCATGTTGGAACGGATGCGAAAAGGATATATGAGAAATTAATCCATAAGGGTGTCATGGTCCGTTTTGGAGGTGTATGGGGATTATCTCACTACCTCAGAATTACAATTGGATTAAAGTCTGAAAATCAATTACTGATCGCGGCTCTTAAAGAAATTATGAATGAAATAGATGAATCCATATAAGGAGGATTAAGGCATATTGAAACGGGATGGCCATATTCATAGTCCGTATTGTCCCCATGGCACTTCAGATCAATGGGTTGACTATGTAGAGACTGCTATTCAATGGGGATATGTAGAAATTTCATTTACGGAACATGCACCGCTACCACATGGATTTAAGGATCCTACACCACTTGCGGATAGTGCTATGAAACCTAAAAATTTACCAAAATATTTAAATGAATTAGAAAAAATAAAGCAGTTTTACAGAAAGAAAATAAAGATCAATGTGGGGCTTGAAGTCGATTATATTGAAGCGTATGAAAAGGAAACAAAAGATTTCTTAAATGAAGTAGGACCTCAGTTAGATGATGCCATATTATCGGTTCATTTCCTTAAAAAAGACTTACAATATTACTGTGTGGATTATAGTCCGAATGAATTTAGTAGCATGATCGATGTGTTTCAATCAGTGGATGAAATTTACCGTATATACTACGAGACGTTAAGGTGTTCTTTGTTTTCAGATTTAGGTGCTTATAAACCGAAACGGATCGGACATATGACACTGGTTAGAAAGTTCCATAAACGCTTTCCTCCAAAGCAACGATTTAAAAAAGATATACTTACGATTTTAGACATTATAAAGGAAAAGAATTACGAATTAGATTGGAATGGAGCCGGAACTGTGAAACCGCTATGCCAAGAATCTTATCCACCTAGCTGGGTTGCTGATGAGGCTAGGAAGCGCTCAATACCATTGGTATATGGGTCAGATGCTCATCGAGTGAAGGAGCTGAATCAAGGGAAAGAAATGGCTCGTTGAGGCTAAAGAAATACATACGAACTGGCGCTCGCGGTATCCAGCTTAACGCTTTCATTTAAATGGAGCTGTCTCATAAGTATTCAATCTACTTATGGGACAGCTCTTTTTAGTACCAAAATTTAATTTCCAAACAAGCACTGAGCAAGCCGATCTCGATGCGCAACTTTGGTAAGCCACGAAGTGAAAATCTGCGAGACGCTCAAAAGCGCTTTCGACTTCTACAGATGGTTAAATCGAAAGTTTTCGTCCTTTTTCACGCCAAAGAAGGTGAGTTAACGGATGCTTCTTCCAGTAGAAGGGGACAATCATCACATTTACTACAATCGCATGAAATGATGGATGTTCTGTTTTATATAGTGGAAAGAAACCCTTGATTTGTTCCCATTGTTCGTCTGTCACTTCGTAACGGTGTCTGCTCGTGTACGCAATCTCCTCTGGGTACATTCTCCCTCAGAAGATATCATATTTTTAATTTTCATACATAGCATGATATTTTAAAAATAACTACAAAGACTAACATACAATGGTTAGATATCTTCGATCTTGGGTCTTTATTGCCTAAAATTTTAAAAAACTGCACCACAGCTGTTTGTCCAGAATAATATATTGTATGAAACTCGTCTCTTTCTATTAGACATGGATTATAGCCAATCATTACTATTATAAGTAGGAGGAATTTTAGGAATGAAAAAAAGTGGACACGGTGCAGCTAAAAAGAAAAAAAGAAAAACAAATCAGTATTTTTTTGATAATTCGAACAAGAAACAAAGAAGGAAGAAATATACAATATTTACACCCCGATTAGGTAGAGTGGCTAGAAAGAAAATGCATCCCAAATTAAAAGTATATAACAACAGTCAACTTGGCAAAAATAAGAAAATAGGGAAAGGTGATAAAAAACAAAATATTAATAATGAAAACAAAATGAGATGGTTTGGCTATGGTCAAATAGGTATGCCAAAATACGATATTATAGTTGTGGGTAAGCATAATAAACCGAAAATTAAACTCATTCAAAATATCCATATAGGAAAACTTAGATATATGCAAGATGAATTTTTTGATGTGAACTATAATGCTTAAATGAAGATATATGCTCAGGTCCCTTTTGGGAAAGTCTCATTTAAAATATCGTATAAGTGATGTTGATAAGAATAGGTGTTGTCGTCAGATAATGCCTATTCTTATCAGCTTTAACGGTTCACATAATCGGATGCTTTATATCATTACAAATCTTGCTCCACCTTGCGGCCAGGATAAAATAATTTCTCTACCGGGGCGCTATCTTCCTTGGCTGTAATGGTTTCGGGTTCGAGTGCAAAGACAATCGTTTTACTACCCATAGACGATCGATATCGTTCTACATGTGATGATGAGAGAGGATTTGAGAAATATTTCGGGACATATTTATCCAACATGGCTTGTAATACCGCGGTAGACTCCGTTATCGTGGTGACCTGCCGAATGTGGCCAAACACCATAACGCTAAAGTAAGCTGTACCGATATGAGCAGGTATGGAACTTACAACCGTACCTTGTTCTGCCATAACCGTGAAGCATAAGTTTAGCGGTTTTTGGAGTGCATCAAATTTACGACCTGCTTCACTACCGTGAAAGTAAATCTTTTCATCTTTCCATACATAATTCAGTGGGACGACATAGGTGCCAGCTGTATCGACAAGACCGAGACAGCCGGTACGCGCCTTCGTGAGTAACGCCTCAATTTGTCTGGGGTCATGAACTCGCTTATTGGCTCTTCGTACAGGTTTCTCTTCCGATTGTGATAGAAGTTGCTGAAATGGACATGTAGCATGAGATTGCATATTTACGTCTCCTTCGGTTCCATGTTCTGCTAAAATGAAGTAGCATGACAATGGAGATAAATTTTTAAGATTATAGGGAGAAAATGTGGTTATGTCAATCCCCTTTATACATGTGAATCGTTCTTCGTCTACACCCTTGCCTGAACAAGTCGCCAATCAAATTGAAGCAGCTATCCGTACTGAGCGCTTGCGATCGGGGCAGTCTTTACCGACGGTACGTGAGCTAGCTGAAATGTTACAGGTAAGTCGCGAAACGGTGCAAAAAGCATATCGCCGCCTTCAGCAACAAGAATGGATACAAAGCTCCCCGCGGATGGGGACAACGGTACTAGGTCATATAGCAAATCAGAAGGAGATGTCCGTGCCTTTTCCACCTTCAAAGGAGAAAAAAGCACGTCTAAGTGAAATGCGGGCAAACCTGTCACGCACAGGGGTGTTTCCCATTTCTGGCTTATCCTTACCACCTGATCCATCTGTCTTGCAGATTATGAAAGAAGTAGCTCCACAAGCTGTTGAAGCAGCATTGTGTGAGGGGGAAGATGGCCCCTTTGGTTTACTTGCTCTACGCTCCCACATACAGGGATTACTCATGGCGCGTGCCATCTATAGTAGAATGGAGCAAATTTGTATTGTGAATGGAACACAACAAGCGATCTCATTGATTGCCAGATGGTTAAAAAGTAATAAGAAAACCACTGTTGCTGTACCGCAAATGTGCTATATCCCCATCAAGGAAGCATTTGTAGAAGCCGGGCTTAAAGTGATCCCGATTCGTCATCAGATGAGTGGCATGGATGTAGATCACTTACAAGAAGTACTTGAAACAGAAAACGTTGATGTTCTGTTTTGTATGCCAAATGGACATTACCCCACGGGTGGGTCGTGGAGTTTAGAAGAAAAAGAACGCGTGCTCGACCTCGCTATCACACACGGCTTGGTTTTATTAGAAGATGAATATTTTGGTGAGTTGTATCTGACTGAGATTCCGCCTATGACTTTAAAAGCCTTGTCGCATGGTAGGGAAGAAGAGATTACCATTTTTTATTTTTGTTCATTTACGAACTTGTTTCATCTTAATCTACGCGTGGGTTATGTAGTCGTTCCTCAGACGCTTATCGAAGTGTTTGAAAAGGCAAAATACCTACTTGATCGAACAACCTCACTTGTTGGACAGCAATTATTAATTTACTACTGGAAACAGGTAGATGTTGCCGAGCAACTCGCGCTTAGACGTCAGCATATCCGAAATGCCTTAGCAGAGACGATCACGAGTTTGAACCATTGGTTACCCAAAGCCTACTCATTTGCCCCGCCACAAATGGGGACATGTATGTGGGTTTATGCACCGTCTACATTTGATGGATGGGACTTTTTTGAACGGTGCCTGCAAGAAAATGTATTCGTTATGCCTGATTTCGCTTTTTCGGTGGATCAAGTGTTATCTGGTTTTCAAGTAAATTATAGTTATACGTCAGCTACGATGATGGATGAAGCGATCAAGCGAGCAAGTCGGATTTTAAGCACGATGAAATAAGGAGAGTGGGATATGAGAGTCGTCATTGGAGCGGGAAATCTTGAATTTGCCATGCAAAATAATCCGGGTTGGATCTATACCCAAGAGCATGAATTGAACCTCTTACAGGATAAAGACTGGGCGAATCGCTTCACACACAATTCCCTTGAAATGATTTTGGCTGAGCATGTATGGGAGCATTTAAGTTACGACGAGGGAGTGACAGCAGCACGAATATGTCGTCCCTATCTAAAGGAAAATGGACGGATACGCTGTGCGGTGCCAGATGGATATTTTCCTGATCCAGTATATCAGAGAGGCGTTCAAGTAGGAGGGCCAGGACCACAAGATCATCCAGCTGCATCTCATAAGATTGTACATAACTATCAATCGATCAAAAAGATGTTTGAAGAGGCGGGCTATCAAGTCGATCTACTCGAATATTGTGATGAGGAAGGCGAGTTTCATTATCATCCCTGGAATGCTTCTGATGGTCTCATTTACCGTTCCAAACGCTTTGATCATCGTAATCGAGCTGGGGATTTGGGTTTTGTCTCTCTAATTGTAGATGCATGGAAGGGATCACTTTATTGTGATTAAGTGGTTAGTAAGCTAAACATACTGAAAGAATATATACTATGTTTCACTTAATCTTATTTTTTAATCAGGTGAAGTAGAATCTCCACCTGATTCCCCTAATGTTTCAACCTAGACGGAAACGAGTTCACAGATCATGCTATATATTCATCTCCATTACCGTTTTAAGGAAATCTTGTTTCACTGTTTTAAATCCTAGTTTTTTGTACAGAGAGATGGCTCGTGTATTTACAATATCGACTTGAAGCTGTATCGTTCGAATACCTTGTTTTTTCAGATTCACCAGTAACTTTTTAAAAAAAAGAGATCCAATTCCTTTGCTTTGATAACGCTCATCCATTACAGCGAATTTTATGAATATACTTTCTTTATTTTTAATCAAGCCGATATATCCGATCACTTTTCCGCTTGGACCTTCAAGAACAAGATGATCTGTACATACATTTAGATTTTTAACACAAGCGTTGTAATCGTCAAATCGACCATCATAATTGGTGATGTTTTTTTTGAGTAATTGAATAATAAAAGGGTCATCTTTCTCTCTTATGCGTGGGCGAAACTTAAAAGAGGACTTTAATAACTTGGAATTCATTATATATTTACTTCCAATAAAGAAATGGTCACATCAACCATTCTGGTTCCATGTTGATTACTTAGTTTCGCACTTGCAATTGAACTGCTATAGCCTCCACCACCACCGCCATTGAATGACATTGAGAGTTGATTATTATTAAAGCAAATCTCTAAAAATAGAACTTCACTATTGTAGCCTCTAGTGGCACTTCCAATACTATTATTAAATACGCTACGTACTTTTATTGCCTCACTAGGTACAAGTCTAACAAATCTTCTAGTTTCAATATCGATGAGAAAAATTCGATTATTAATCTCTGTAGCTAAAACCCTTCTAACAATACATCTTTGATTCTGTATTTGCCCTCCCATGCTTCCACCCCATTCGTATAGCATAAGTTAAATCTTTTTATCTTATGAATATGAATTTTGGCATGATTGTGCATACGACGATGTAGTGATGTCTAAAAGTAATGATCTCATTTCAGCACTACTGTTGAGATTTGATTAAATCGGGGCATAAAACAATTTAGTTCAGAATAGATTCAAATGTATTTTAAATTTCTTTAAATGGGGTATCCATATGGAAAATAGGTATTGTACATTAGTGATTTCTCCTCAAAGTGATATTGATCTATATCATGAGTATGATTCTCAAAAAATCATTGATGAATATACCTTTCTTTTATATCGAATCAGTACGATCCTCTCTAAAAATAGTACGATTCGATTAGTGCTTGCTATACCTGCGGTCACGCTTTCTTATTTTGCGCTCCCCTCTTTTCAAAGAATTTGCAAAGCATACATGCGATCAAAAGAGAATAAAGAATGGGAATTGTACTTACACGGCTTACAAGAAGAGCATTACGATATGCTGGCGTGGATTAAGTATTTAAAATATCTTTATCAGATTGAAGTAATCCCTGCGATTCAAATGCCAACTTTTTACACATATATAGATGATGAAACGTTTCTCCGCTTTAGTAAACCATTCCTTCAATGTAGAATGCAACTGGCAATTGACACCTATCAGCGTACAATGGGAGAAAATCTAAAGGGACTCATGTTATCCGGAGTTGAATATAAACCTGAATTCAATTCCATAATTTATCAAACAGGGCTTCAATACATTGTGATCGATCAGCAAGTGATGGATTGGACAACATCCTCATCGATTCGCATTGATCATCACTACACGGTTTGGTATAAGAATTTAGAGAAAAAAAGATTGGATCGATTAAATGATTCTCCAAAAACGCTGTCCCCTTTATTCATCAAACACTTCCCGATAGAAACTTTGAGTAAATCCGATATAGAGGTTTTTATTGAAAATCATGAAGTAAATCAATTTCAACCAGTTTTTTTATCGGAATATATCGAAAAAAAATATAATAGCAAGCTAGTCGATATATTATCTGAAAAATCAAGCAACGACCAAATTCATCGATTGAAGACCAATGACCGAGAAGATGTAATGATGGAATTCATTCATCAACAAAAACCGAGATTGCGGGTTGTATTTTTATGTTGGGAATACCCCCCACTGGTGGTAGGCGGATTATCTGTCGCAGTAAATGGTTTAGCAGTTCATATGGCTAAACAAGGTATTGAAGTTCATGTCGTTACAAGTAGGGTAGAGTCAACCCCAAAGTATGAACTCTTAGATGGGGTACATATCCATCGGGTAGGAAAGTATATTGACCAAGTTGGGGGTGCATTTTTTGATTGGACTGTTCATTTAAACTTGGAAATGGTTAATGAAGTGGATTGTTTGATATCAGGGGGTCTTCAGTTTGACTTAATCCATGCCCATGATTGGTTGGTTTATTTTGCGGCAAAATACCTCAAGCAAGTTTATGATACTCCAATCATTTACAGCTTTCATGGGCTACAAGCACCAAGAAATAAAGCTGCACAAGTTACTGAATTTGATAAAATACATGAGATCGAGATCAAATCGTCTCAAATGGCTGACCGAGTGATTACAGTCAGTTACTCTATGAAAGACGATCTTCAGCGTTTACTGGGCTTATCTAGTGAGAAGATAAATGTGATTTCAAATGGGATACAGGTTCCTGAAAATCCTATAGCTCCTACTCAGTTGCTAGAAAAAGCATATGTGTCTGTTGATGAGAAAATGGTTCTATTTATTGGTCGATTGGTTATTGAAAAAGGAGTTCACATACTATTGGAAGCTGCAAAAATCGTCCTGCAAAAATATCCTAAGGTTAAATTTGTTATAGCGGGCGACGGATATTTGCGCAATGTGTTAGAAGAAAAAGCAAGAGAACTTAGGGTTATGGAACATGTCGTATTTACTGGAATTGTAGACCGTAAGAAGCGGGATCACCTATATCAACTTGCCGATATTTGTGTGTTTCCTAGTCTATATGAACCTTTTGGGATTGTGGCATTAGAAGCTATGTCATATCAAACCCCCGTTATTGTTTCTGATACAGGTGGATTGAGTGAAATTATTACCCATCGAAAAAATGGATTGCGAATAAAGAGCGGGGATATCGAGTCTTTGGCATCCCAGATCATTTGGTGTCTCGAAAATGCGACTTCAGTAAATCAAATGGTTGAAATCGCATATGAGGAATTATCAATAAAATATAATTGGAACACGATTGCTAAAGAAACCATTTCGGTATACAACGAAGTATGTGACTCACTTACCTCATTCAAATGAGAAAAATTTCAATGAAAAACGACTGCTCGTTATCTATACATTAATCTTTTGTATGTCGCATTTGAGCAAGTTCTACAATGTGTTGGTCACCCCAATCCATCATTTGCTGAATGATAGGCGTAAGCGTTTGACCAAATGGTGTAAGGGAGTACTCCACTTTGGGAGGGACTTGCTTATAAACTTCACGATGTATAATGCCATCCCGTTCCAATTCACGCAATTGCAAAGTAAGCATCCGTTGTGTGATTTCAGGAATGAGTCGGCGAAATTCATTGAACCGGCGCGTCTCCTCCAATAGATGATAAATAATGATACTCTTCCATTTCCCACCGATGACAGAAATGGTTAACTCGACAGGGCAAGAATAACCATACGACTTTATCATAGTTCGATTCTTAGTGTAGTCTACCAACTGTCTCCCTCCTTAGTATAAAAAATGTAACTATAACACAAAAAAGTGCGTACTATTTTACCTGTATTGTACACGCTATAATCATATTAAACAATATATTGAGTTGCTTATAGATGTGGAAATGGGGAGATATCATGAGAATGACCAAAGAAGAGAAGAAACAGCAAATTATCGAGGCGTTTCACTTTAGACATGCAAGCAAAGCGTTTGAACCAACTAAAATCATCCCTAAAGAAGATTTTGATTTTATCTTAGAGACAGGACGCCTATCTCCTAGCTCTTTTGGGTTTGAACCATGGAAATTATTCGTGATTCAAAATCCAGTGTTACGTGAAAAACTAAAGCCAGTTGTATGGGGAGGACAAGGTACGATTCCAACAGCGAGCCATCTCGTTCTCATTTTGTCACGTACAGTTGAGGATATGCATTATGATGCACCGTATATCCAATATATGAATCACGAAGTGCATCAGTTTCCGCATGAAGTGGAGCAACTTAGATATCAGGCCTATAAGAAATTTCAGGAGCACGATTTTCATTTACTTGAGAGTGAGCGTGCAGTGTTTGATTGGGCTAGTAAACAAACCTACATTGCACTGGGTAATATGATGACGGCTGCAGCGCAAATTGGGATTGATTCTTGTCCGATGGAAGGATTCGACAAAGTCGCTACTGAGGAGATTCTACGGGAAGAGGGGATCCTCACAGGAAATCGCTATGGATTGGCTACCATCGTTGCCTTTGGTTATCGTGTGAAAGAACCTAGACCGAAAACCAGACAATCGATCGAGCAAATCGTGGACTGGGTTGAGTAAGTAGGAGTATGAACCTGCGGTGTACTTTAATGAGCCGCAGGTTTTATTGATTGATTTACCGGAAAACCATTTCTGAGAGAGAAGAGGAGTGAATATAGTGATGTATTAGTAGTGTTTTGAATGAATAGACAATATATAAGGGCTTAAAGGTGGTTATAGTAGTTGTATTTGTGCTTTAAAGATGATAATTAAACGATTTAATTTATTAAAAAAGCTTGACTATTATATATATAATAGGATAGTGTAAATATACACTTTAGTAAATATTTATTTAAAAAATGAAGGGGTGTAATGATATGAAATGGGGAAAAATTTTTTCAGTTGTAGTCGCAACAGCTTTAGTAGCTCCTTTAGCTTCGCCTACAGCATTGGCAGTAGATAATGCGAAGAGTAAGCAACATAAGCAAAATCAAAAAGCATCAAAAATATCTCATAATTCAAAAGGGAAAGACAAAATCTCTTGGGATAAAGAGAATGGTGTTCCTTCTTTTATAAGTGGAGAAATCTCTTCCAAAAAAGTAAAGGGATCCAAGGAAGCAAAGGATGTCATAAAAGAAAATGAAGATTTGTTTCAAATTGATGAGGTTAGCTCAGAACTAAAATTGATTGAAGAGTCGAATAAGAGAACAGGTGGAAAAAAATTCATCTATCAGCAAGTTTATAACGACATTCCTGTTTTTGGACATAAGTTGATTTTACATACCGATAAAGCCGGGAAAACAACTTCGATTAATGGGGATTTTAACCCAAAAGTAAAAGGTAAGAAATTGAACACAAAGGCAAAATACTCTGCTAAGCAAGCGATTCAGAAAGGGAAAGAAGTATTAGGAGTAGCTAATGCCAAGGAGTTTCTAATTGAAGAGGCTGCGCCTTACATTTACAAAGACTTGAAAGGCAAATATCATTTTGTCCACGCTGTGACTCTGTCCACACTTGAGGGAGGACCTAAATATTTTGATATATTTATTGATGCCCGTAATTTAAAAGTCGTAGACAAAATCGATAAAACAATGGGTGCACATGCAGAAGGGTCAGGAGTCGACCTTCATGGAAAAACTGTAAAAGTAAATGCTTTTGAAAGTTCAGGAACTTTCTATTTATATGACACTACCAAACCGATGTACACAGGTAACTCTGGTGTTATCGCAACTTATACGGCAAATCAAACCGGTAATGTTCCTGGGACGTTATTAACGGATAGTAATAATTACTGGACACACAATGCGGCGGTAAGTGCTCATGTGAACTCAGGTATTGTATATGATTACTATTATAACAAATTTGGTCGTAATTCTTACGATGGTGTTGGTGGGAATATGATCTCTTCCGTTAATTTTTCAGACCCATATTGCCCTGACAATGCATTTTGGTTAGGAACACAAATGGCTTATTGTGATGCAGGGAATATGATTGCCACACCAGCAGCATTAGACGTTGTAGGACATGAAATTACACATGGGGTAATCGACCGCACTGCTGACTTATTTTATTATGGCGAATCAGGTGCATTAAATGAGTCTTGGTCAGACGTGATGGGGAATCTCATCGAAAATAAAAGTGACAATAACTGGTTACTAGGTGAAGATTTAGGACGAGCTTTCCGCTCGATGTCAAACCCTACAGCATATGGACACCCTGCACATATGGATGATTTTCTAGAGACAACAGCAGATAAGGGTGGCGTTCATTCTAACTCATCGATCCCTAATAAAGCATTTTACAACTTTGTAACTTCCTCTGGAGTAACGAGAGATGAAGCGGCAAACGTATGGTACGATGCTTTAACAGATGGGTATCTAACAGAGTATTCCACATTTGTAGATGCGGTTAACGGAACGATTGCAGCGGCTGAGCAAAGATTTGGTTCTAACTCTACAGAAGTAAGAGCACTTACCAATGCATGGGCAAGTGTAGGATTAAGTGGTAACGGCAGTGTTGGAACTTCAGGAGATAGCTTCGAATCTAACGATACGATTGGGGCTGCCTATGGACCTATTACATCCGGAAAAACGTATAATGGAACCATTCATACAGGTTCAGATGTAGACTGGTTCAAGTTTACGAAAAATAACAGTGGAAGTCTTTCGATTACACTATCCAGCTTACCTGATGACTATGATCTCTACCTGTATAATTCCTCAGGAACACAATTACGGATTTCCGACAATGGAAGTACAAACTCTGAATCTATTTCTTATAGTTCTTTAGCTTCAGGAACCTACTACATTGCGGTAGTTGGCTATGATGGTGCAAATAGCTCACAATCCTACGCACTAAAAGCAACATTCTAATAAGCATATAATCTGACGAAATGGCTACGCGCTTTGGGTAGCCATTTCGTTTTCCTTTATCTGATGAGAGGGTAATCTCCTGAAATGCGTTTACTTCCCGATAAGGTGACTTAATTTTTTATGGATTTTCTCCGCTTCGCTCGCACCAGATGCCGCAGCTCCTTGATATCCGCCACCTGGACGTGTCCATGCACCTACCAATGAGAGTTGATCGAGTGGTGTTTTTCTTGCCAGTCGATGTAACCCAGACTGTTCAACTGTCTGGGCGAATCCATAAACAGCACCAGCAGGGTTTTTGGTATACTTCTGCATGGTTCTAGGCGTGCCTAACTCTAGCACCTCGATAGAACGGGTGATCCCTGGATAATGAGCTTCGAGTTGACTGAGCAAATACTGGGTGACTTCTTCTTTCCGCTTTTTATAAGCTGCTTTGTCTTCCGGCCAGTTTTCAATGAAGTCGATGAATGCCGTTACAATAACCGGTTTTCCATTCGGGCTTAGTTCAGGGTCTAGTTTATAGTAGTTTGTAATTCCAAAATTGGCTTTTTGATAATCACCATTCTTTAAGTATTGATAATCTTTACTGGGATCTTTTTCTTTTACAAACACAATATCTTCGTCCACCAAATGATACTTCGCAGGATCTTCCTTTAAACCGAGATAAAGCTGTGTAACAGAGGGGCCAATCTCTAATTTTTCATAACCTTCACGATAAGATGTGTCAATTTCCTCTTCACGCATTAACTTGGAAAATGTCATGTGTGGAGAAGCATTCGAGATGATCCACTTTCCTTCAAATATCTCCCCTTTTTTCGTCTTAATGCCAGTTGCTCTGCCATCCGCTACGATAATTTCTGTCACTTCATGACGTAAGTAAACTTTACCCCCATGCTCTTGGATAACCGCAGTTAAAGCATCCGCAATGGCTTGCGCGCCACCCTTTATATAATACGTACCTTCGAGATGATAACCTAACCAAGGCACAAAAAAGTAATGGGCGGACAGTTTTTGCGGAGGAAGACCATAGTATGGCCATAATAAGGTGAAAAATGAGATCAACTCTTCATCCTTTACATACTGCTTCATCACTTCAGCAGTTGTCATCTGGGACCATTGAATAAACAAAGGGGCTTTGATGAGAGATTGTTCTTGTTTCTCTAATTTAGGGATGGATGCATCTTGTAGAAATTGCATTTCTTTGTTGAAGGCATATAAATCAGCAAATAATTGGGTTAGGCTCTCTTTTTCCTGAGGGAATAAGTCTTGCAACAGTGCTAAATAATCTTCAGGATTTTGGGGGATCGTAATCTTTTTTCCTTCCCATACAACGGTATAAGGATGTTCTTTGGTTACCGGGGTAATTCGATTCATGATGCCACACTTTGAAAAAATTTCATAACAGATTTCGCCTTCGTTTAGACTCCCCATAGCATGTAGGGAAACATCAAACTCATACTTGCCTGGTCGAGGAAAATTGGTCGCATAACCACCCGGACGTACATGGTGCTCAAAAACGGCTACTTGATGACCTAGTTTAGATAATCGGGCAGCCGCACACAACCCGCCAATACCCGCACCAACCACTAATACATCATAACTGGACATATTTATCTTCCTCCTCATGTATCAACAAGATATATATCTTCATGGTATAATAGTATCGAAAAGATTTAAAAATGTCAAAATATAAAAGTCGTGCTATACTAAAGGGATTCCTGGACAAGTAAAGTGAGGGTAGAAAGATGTCGAGAGAAAATAAAACCATGTATACATTGTTAGGGTTGCTGATGTATGCCCCTTTAACCGGTTATCAAATCAAAAGAACGATTGAAAGTAGCATTAAGCATTTTTGGCAAGAAAGTTATGGACAAATCTATCCCACGCTAAAAAAACTAGTTGAGCTGGAATTTGCTGTCTTTCATATCGAAAAAGTAGAGGGGAAACCGGATCGCAAAGTGTATGCGATTACGGAACAGGGAAAAGCCGAATTTATAAATTGGCTAGAGAGACCCATTGAAAAAATACCGATTCACAAAAACGAGCTACTGCTTAAGATTTTTTATGGGCAACACCTCGATGTGAAACACAATATCACACAAATCGTACAATACCAGCAAAAAATGAAAGATATACTAGATTCGCTTAATGTGACGGAGCATTTCCTCATGACAAAGCGGAAAGATGACCCCCACTTTGATTATTGGATGATGACATTATCCCATGGGCAGTACATCGTCGAGGCTACCATACAGTGGTGCGAAGAAAGTATAGAGAAACTAGAGCGGAAACAAGCTTGATGGATATGAGAAAAGGAGCATGTCTCGTCAATACAAGACTGTGCTCCTTTTCCGTAACAATTTGTGCTTGTGTAAAAGAATTTGGATATCTATTCCATTATCTATTGTCAAAAAAGGGTGTAAATGAAGCGTGTACGTACTTACCTGTTTGGAATGAATAACTTTCCCTCTATGGTTATAACCGCTGATCCACCGACTTGAATGATGGGCTCCGAATGATGAGGATCTTTTGTAATGGTTACATTTAAGGTGCCCGGTCGTCCAGCCTTATGTCCTTGCGCGATCTGAAGTTGTTGAACCGGTTTTGGAGCAAGAATCTTCTCCGAAAACAGGTATCCTGCCAATGCCCCATTAGCCGCACCTGTAACTGGATCTTCTGGAATACCAACTGCTGGAGCAAAGTCACGCGTATATAAATCATATCCTTCTTCTTCGGTTTCAAAAGTAAATAGGTGTGTCGTGATCGCTTTTTGGGATACATTTAACTTCTGAAGTTCCTCCATCTGTGGTTTAGCGGAGTCAATATCTCTTTGTGACTTGATGGGAACAATTAAATGCCAGTTCCCTGTATAAGCTAATCTTAGCGGATAACGTTGATCCAGAGCCTTAGTGGAAATGCCTAGTATTTGAGCCATTTGGTCGGATTCCAACTGAACCTTCTTTATTTTTGGAGAAATTTGAGTCATCGTTACCGCAGTTAATTTTTCTTTTTCTTTAGATAATGCTACGGGAACGGTACCGATATTCGTTTCTAATCGAATTGTGTTTGCTCTATCTTTCCATCCGTATTTCGTAGCTAACAACCATGAAAGCGCAACTGTAGCATGACCACAAAAATCAACTTCTTCTGTAGGTGTAAAATATCGAACACGGAAATCGCATTCAGCTGAGTTCGTTGGAAAGAGAAATGCGGTTTCAGAAAGATTAAGCTCTCTAGCTATCTTTTTCATTTCTATTTCGGTCAATGATTCTGCTTCGGGTACAACACCCGCTGGGTTTCCACCGAAGGGAACGGTCGTAAAAGCATCTACATGATAAACTGGAATCATTTTCATGATGTATGATCACCCTTCTTCTTTGAAGTGTTATATCACTATCAAAAAACATACTTTTATTTTACTATATATTCATCGCTTGGGGTATATCATTCCTTCATAATCACCATGGATGCATACGATGGAACCAATTTGAACGAAAGAAATATCCTACCGATCATTTCTGCTTTTGATCAGGCTCCCCCTTACAGTATGTATGACGGCGTGTTCGTAAATGAAGATGTCCATCACGATTATGAAGATGCCATAGCCTCAGCTGTTCCTTCTTTCTTTCTACGACTTTGCAAACCGCTACGCGTAAATAGAACCGATAGGAGTGTCACGAGCAAAATAAGCATCCCCATTCCTATGCTGCCGATTCGTGCACCAATGGTTAATCCGGCTGCACCAAAAAGCTTTCCAAAGTGGAGGATAAAGCCATTTACAGCTAAATAAGCGCCTCTTTGAGAAGGGTCAATGATATCAGCTAATAAACTTTGTCTGGCGGGGACAAATAGGAGTTCACCAAATGTGTAAAGTGCCACAGCCAAAATGATGCCCGGTAAAAAATTGGAAAAGCTAAGATAAGCAAAGCTAATTCCAAATAGTGTAAATCCTGTATACAGGAGCGTTTCACGTGGTTTGCCTTTGAACTTCTTCGTCACCCATGCAATAAAACCAAGGATCAATAGGGTATTTAATCCGATGATCAAGCCATACACTTTAATCCCATCGAGTGCGAATTGAAAATTAAATATCGAAACGGGTGTAGTCGTAAATTCTTTTTCTATGCGGACAGAGATAAAATTATATAATTGAGGCTCAATCGAAGCGATTGCAATACCGCCTATTGTAAATAGCAGAAAAGGAGTGTCCTTCATGACCGAGGTATAGTGTCTAAAGAGGGCATTCCATCCAAATAATCCAATTTTTTTTGTTTTTTTAGGATTGATTTGGAACGTATCGTCGATCTTTATGCTCGTTAACCATAAAGTGAGCAGTGATAAAGCAAATATTCCGATGATCATGTAGAGATAATAATTTTCAAATAATAAGATGGCAATCAACATACCTGTCACCATACCTAAATTAATCGCCCAGTAGTTTAATGAAAAAATATAACTTCTATCTTCTGGTTTGCTGGCATCAATCAGCATGGCTTCAGACGCTGGTGCAATTAATCCCGTACATATTTGATTAAGGACAACCATGAAATAGGTGATGATAGGAGATGCAAATAATGGTGTACTCACCATCAACAATCCAAAAAAGGCGAACACGTTGATCGTTTCACCTATAACCATCGTCTTTTTTCGACCGATCGAATCGGTCAGTTGTCCACCGTAAATACTGGAAATGAACAAGAGAACAAACATCAGGATTAATAACATACCAGCCACTTCTTCACCAAAGTGATCAGATAAGTAAATTGCCATAAAAGGCATTAGCATCGCATGAACAAAGCGGGTAAGAAATGTGATCGTTAGGCGTATCCGAATATTCGGATGAAGTTGTTTCAACATATTGATCTCCTCCTTGTGCTGAAATCTATTATGAACGATAATAAAAGGGTTAAAAAGAGAATTTTCATTTTCAAAACTTCCCCTTTTATGGAGGGATTGTCGTGACAAAGTTTACGTCCTATTTTCAATTGAGGGGATATCTGTATGCACGCGAGCAAGAGCTTAAAGCTGACTTTAAATTTCAGGAATTAGAGCAATTGTGGGATTGTACAGGGAAAAATGTGAAATTGAGATTAAAGCGGTTGCAGGAGCAAGGAAGGATTGTCTATATTCCTGGTAGAGGGCGGGGGAATGCCTCAAGTATTACGTTTTCACGCCCACTATCGGAAGAGCTTGAGCACGAAGTGAATCAGTTGATTCAATTAGAGCAATTAGATGAGGTGATGCAATTATTACAAATCGGGCTTCCCTTTCCTTTATATCAGCAGATTTTTGAGAAAGTACAAGCTTTCTTAGGTTTTCAGACTGCTGCCAATAAAAAAGATGTACTGCGGGCTGTTGTGTATAAAGAGATTTACAGCATTGATCCGCGTTATATATCGACATCATTCGAATGCTTTTTAGTCATGCATTTGGGAGATCCACTAGTGCTTTATGATTCAAGCACCGATACGATTAAACCCCATATTGCACATGCTTGGAAAAAAGATCAGGAAGGGAAGAATTGGACCTTGTATCTACGCAAGGGGGTCATGTTCCACCATCACAGAGAACTGGTGAGCGAGGATGTACAATTTACCTTCGAACGCTTTCGTGACTCCAGTCTGCCGAATTACTGGATCACAGAAAATATTGCAAGTATTACTTGTATCTCGCCTTATATCATCACCTTTCGCTTACATAAGCCGAATCCGCTTTTTTTGCGGTATCTGAGTTGGTATGCTTTAGTGATATTGCCGCGGGATGTTCCGTTTGCCGAGAACAAATTCATCAGTACAGGGCCGTTTAGAATGAAAGATAGGCAGGAGTCGAAATTAGCTCTCGAGGTTTTTGATCGCCACTTCTTACCGCGACCATTTTTAGATGAGGCTCACTTTTATCCCATTGCAAATGAACGTCATTTTGGAATGAAATATGAAATCACTGAAAATGATTACGACAGCTATCATACGAATGTAACAGTAGGTGTGCGCTTCATCGTATTTAACTTTCATAAGCGTCCGTCAATCGTACACAATTGCTTTTTTCGTGAAGCGATCTATCATTTGTTTGATATCGAAAAAATGGCGTTAGCACTAGGTAGAGATGCCATCACCCCAGCTTACAGTTATTTCGCAAAGCGGTCTCATCCGATTCGAAAAGATAGAGATAAGGTAGCTGAATTGATAAAAAAATCTGGATATCAAGGAGAAGAAATTTCTTTTGTATATAAAATCCGAACTTTTGAACCCGATGTAGCATGGTTTGTGCAACAAGCGGAGGAAGTAGGTATTCGAATTCGTCCCATGTACAGTTCAGCCTGCCATGAAGTGCAGGACGACCAAGCTGATCTGATCATGGGACGAGATGTAGGCAGTGATGATCTACTCTCTTTTTTGGATTGGTTCTATAATCAATCTCTATTGTCTCAACGTACAGGTTTGGTTCATCATTGGAAACAAGTTGAAATTCATTTAGATCATATCAAATTTGAAAATGATGAAGAGAAGCGCAAAGTACGGATGAACGAACTCGAAGCATACATCCGGAAAAACTTTCTCTTGCTTTATGTAGATCACCCGATTGAGCAAAATGGGTTTAACACCATGAT
Organism: Polycladospora coralii; assembly: GCF_014773435.2. Taxonomy (GTDB): domain Bacteria; phylum Bacillota; class Bacilli; order Thermoactinomycetales; family Thermoactinomycetaceae; genus Polycladospora; species Polycladospora coralii. The sequence continues at coordinate 132,562 of NZ_JACXAG020000005.1, forward strand.
GAAGGATATTCATTTGGATCGGTTTGGTTTTCTCGACATGAGGAAACTGTGGCTTGACGAGAAGCAGGACTGTCAGCAAGTAGAAGACGGGTAGCAAAAACAGGTCGTTAAATGATCATTTACCATACCAATTGCTTGCATATACGCGTAGCAGATTGTGGGGCCGACAAATTTAAAACCTCTTTTCTTTAAATCTTTACTCATGCGCAGACTGAGTGCTGTCGAGCTAGGGACATCTTCTGATGAAGAAAAGTGATTCATAATCGGCTTATCATCGACAAAACCCCATATGTATGTACGGAATGATCCAAACTCCTCCACCACACGATGATAGGCGTGCGCATTATCAATCACAGCTTGAATCTTACGCTTATTTCGGATGATGCCTGGATTCAGTAGTAATTCTGCTATTTTTCGCTCATCATAATGAATGACCTTGCTGGGATCGAAGCCATCAAATGCTTGGCGATAGTTCTCACGTTTTTTTAAAATCGTATACCAGCTGAGTCCAGCTTGGGCACCTTCCAAATTGAGCATTTCAAACAGCTTCTGATCATCATATAGCGGTATTCCCCATTCGTGGTCATGATAATTAATATACAGGGGATCACTATTCACCCAATCGCATCGCTGCATCTACATCACCTTCCTAACGATCGAGCAACTGGATCTGCTCCAGTTGCTCGACTTTACCACCTATTATACTATTCTTCGAGCAACCATTTAAGTATCGTGCTTACAACACTCGCCATTTCAATCACTCCTATCTTCTGTAGATTCTCAAGCTACTCATTAGCGTAACATGCTTATGAGCCCACTGATGTGACTTTGATCACAATTTAACGAGCGCTGCAGCGGGAGGAGCAAATTTATCATGGCAAGGCTTAAACCCCTTAGGGCTGATTACCCGCCAGATAATGGGGCTTTCTACAGCTTGCATACTTCTGTCCATTTATCGTAACAACAGAACAGTTAAATAAATCATCTCTAACTCTCCAACCCGCATAAGTACAATTCTTCGAACCTGAACTAGATGTTGTACAAGATTGCAGTTTTAGATCTCCAATATAATTATAACCGTATTCAGTAAAGGGTGTTGGCTTTATATATTCAGCTGGAATCTGTCCTGCAGCGTAGTAGCGAGTCGTTTCCTCAGGAAAACCTTGTCGTGGACACCAGTATTTCTGTACACCTTTTACAGTCACGGTTTCACAGACTAATTCATGACTGTATTCATTTACTAAATACCCTTCATACCAACAAGAGGTAGCAAGGCCATTCTGATCATAATGACAACTATCCCCTTTCACTTTCAATGTGCCAGAATACTTAATTCCATCGTCATATTCTGTTTCATCTATATAATACGTCACATTCCCACTTTGGTGGTCATTAGGTGTAAATAGCTTATGCACGGCTAAAAATTTGTACTTTACAATACCACCGTCAGCGGGTTTAGCATATGTGGTCGGTACAGAGATTAAGCTCGATAACAATATTGTTACAGTTAATAAACCTATAAATATCTTTTTAATACACATTAAAAACAACTCCCTTATTTATTTAATATATTGAAAAATAAACGATGTCTTTAGTTTAATTTAACGAATTTCTTTCAAAAAGATTAAAAAAGATCATTTTACTAGCTGTTTTTTTTGTATTATAATGAAGATCGAATTAAGAAGGGATCGGTTTTAGTTAAAATTCATGAAAACATACTTGTCATTCGGATGGACCCCCATGCCTCGCATTTTGATTCTGTAACATCAAAATTCCTATTGTTCTTGATCCATCTAGGTGATATATAGGAGGTATGAATATGAGAATAATCGAACATTATTTAGTCATGTACGCTTCTTTTTTACAAAAGACTGAGGGGGATAGGTTTGAAACCACACTAGATGAAATTTCGGAGAAATTAAATTGTAGTAAGAATAATACTAAAATTGTATTACGCAGCCTTAAGCAGGAAGATTGGATCGAATGGCATTCTCAACGTGGTCGTGGCAAAAGATCTATCATTACCTTCAAAGTAAATATAGTTAATTCTGTAAAAACATACATATCTGAACAACTAGAAAAAGGTAATTTTATTGAAGGATCTAACTTTTTGAAATCACTTCCGCTCGAAAAAGAAATGAATGAAGTGATCATTCATTATATTGAGACGGGCTATTGTCCGAAAAAGGAGAATAAGGAAGAGTGTCTATATTCTTAAGGGCTTAGGGTAATGAGGTTCACCCCTCTAAAAATTGGGAGCCCTATTATTCCGCATTACAACGGTTACGATCATCCGAAATTCCCCTCCACCTCTAATTGTTAAACACCTAACAATTAGAGGTGCTTTTGTTATGTCTAAACTAACTTCTGAAGAAAAGATCAGAGCAGTGAAGCTCTATTCAAATGGAAAAGAGAGTAAATGTGAGACTTCTAGGATTATAGGAGTAGATAGGTCATTGCTGAGAACATGGATCAAGCCATATGAATACAAGGAGAAAAGCTTTTGAAAAAAGTGATACACCCCACTCTTCGTAGTTCAAACAGAATATTATGTATTTATAGGAGAAGGGAACGTCTATAAACAGTCTAACAAGGGTGAGGGGTATGGTCAGGTAAGAACGAAAACAAGAACGTGCGAAGCATCGATATGTAGAAAATATTTGAGTAGGATAAGAATGTCACCCTAGATAGTTAGCAATTTAAAAAAGATTGTTTAAAATAATCAAATATGTTACGATTTTAATATGAAACTATTTAGATGGTTTAACAATACTTTAGATTTACCAAAACACATTCAAAAAGGAGTTCTACACATGAAAAAAAAGAAATCTAACAAGATCATTTTCTTACTACTAAGTATTTTCCTTTCTACAGCACTGTACCCAACACCATCTCATGCTGATGAGGCTAATGATGTAAGCGATTTCAAGATACTCCAACATAACGTTTTTTTCTTACCCAAACAGATTTCTTGGTGGAAGCCTAATACAAGAGCAAAATTGATCAGTGAATCAGAGTTTATTAAAGGGCAGGATGCTATTATATTTAATGAATTATTCGACAACAAATCTTCGGAAATATTGATGGATTCACTTAAAGATGATTATGAGTATCAAACATCAGTCTTAGGCCGAAGCAAAAATGGTTGGGATCAAACATTAGGTAGCTATTCTAATTTTGTTCCAGAAGATGGAGGAGTAGCCATCCTTAGCAAATGGCCTATTGAAGAGAAGGTACAATATGTTTATAAAGAAGCTTGTGGTGCAGATTATTATTCTAATAAAGGATTCGTATATACTAAAATTAATAAAAAGGGAGAGAATATTCATATAATCGGTACGCACATGCAAGCTACACAAGAGTCAGGATGTAAGAATGGTGAGCCCGCAAAAGTACGTAATGCACAGTTTAATGAGATGCGTAAGTTCATTGAAGAAAAAGATATTCCTAAGAGTGAAACAATAATAATTGGAGGAGATATGAATGTCATGAAATCCGATACAGAAGAGTATCAATCAATGTTGGATATACTTAATGTTGGTGATCCTACTTATACAGGACATACGGGAACGTGGGATCCTGAAACAAATGCAATCGCAGGTTATAGTTATCCTGATTATGCTTCACAACACCTAGACTATATTTTTATAGAAAAAGATCATGCGCAGTTCGGTGATTGGGTAAATGAAGCATTAAATATAAAATCGCCTAAATGGACTGCAATCACCAATGAGTATGATGAATATTCCGATCACTATCCTGTAAGAGCTTACATCAAATAGTAACCCATCTAATACGCGCTTACGATTTCAAATCTACAAATATAATGGGACTTATGTGACCCGTCGCCTGCTACTTAGCAGACTATCTCAATGATGTGTACCATTGAACGATCAAAGGCATGAGGAGCGTTATCCATACCTTTAGTTCATGGTAACCATATGCGAGAATAAACCACATACAGCATCACACCTCCGATTCGGTCGTGTGGTGCTTTTCTTGATTATTCGTCAGATCCTTCAAAAGAAGAGATTCAAGCTGAATTAGAATATTTACGTATGGAAAATACATATTTGAAAAAGTTGAATGCCTGAGTTCAAAGCATTGAGCATTTCAAGTAAGAACTGGAAAAGTACCTTCATGACTACAACGACAAACGAATTATAGGAAAGTTTAAAGGCCTGAGTCCGGTTCAATACCGAATTCAGGCCTTACAATCTGCCTAACGTTGCGGGGTTACTTCAGTGTAGTTGGGATTGCGTTTAATTTTCGAGTAAATCCATACACTCATCATCATAATAGTCATCTGTACAGCCTTTTACATCTATGTTTACGGGATGACCAAATGTATTTGAAGTTACTTTGACGTAAAAGCTACCTTCTTCATGCGGAAAACGATTTGAATACGGGATCTCCCAGTAATAATCAGTCTTGGAACTGTTTACTCTAAACGATTTTTGAGCGATGAAATTATCATTACCTGTAAAATCAGTATGGTAAAGGGCCACATTTGCATAGGTGTTGCTTGCATAGTCTCCGCTATTAAATGAAGGCGAAATTTTGAGCGTTAGATCTGTCCACGGTTTATATATTGGGATCAGTTGCCTTGTTTGAGTCCAAGGATTAAATGGATCGATATTTGTGCCTGTGTAAGGTCCCCATATTTGAGGATGTTGAGCAACTACGGCTTTTGATACCGTGTTTTTCGTATCAGATTTTTTTGTATCGACATCTCCTGTTCCGCCTAATAACCCTGCCATGGCGACTGTTCCTGCTAATAAAGTTTTGGTCAACATTTCTTTTCCTCCTCATATACCTGCAATCTAACATCTAAATATGAATCATAAACCCAACTTAATAAATACATTATCTTAAAGCCACTGATTTAAAAATGATAGATCTATTAAAATAACTACCATTTTTAAATCACTTGATCTATGTATACCGCTTTTCAAGTCAGGGTACTGAACTGCCAAAATGAGGTTTTCAATGGAATAAAATGATAATGAAAGCCGTTTACATGATCATCGTAAATGTAGTAGAGTTACTCATGAGATCAATACCACTTCAAATTTTATAGAAGTTAAAATTTCCGTCTATTTAAATGACATATAATCGTTCATCGCCAGGCGTGATTTGAGAAGAGAAAACATCTCTAATATCATTTAATTTACAATAGTTCATTTATTATTAGGCATCCAAGTAGCTTTGATTCTTTGAGGAGGGGAAAAGATGTTTATTGAATATGTTTTATTTTTTTCGTTTATCTTCTTAGCAGTAGGGCTATTGGTATTCAAGAGCAGGCATAGAAATCGGCTATATGTATCTGTACTAGCCGTATTTCTCATTTATTGTGGTTATGCGGGAAGCTATACCTTATTCCCAATTCTCTCAAACACGACTGGTGTATACTATCTTCATTTCAATTTCACCCCTTTTTGGATGGACGGTTGGGTTTGGGAGCAATGGTTCTACAATATCTTGTTATCCGTACCATTTGGAGTGATGATTCCTTACCTTGTTAAAATTAACACTAAAATGAAAGGCCTACTTGTAGCGCTATCGTTTGGCTTGACTATCGAGGGTCTACAACTATTAGAAAAGCTTCTCTTCTATGAACCTATGAGAGTTATAGACATCAACGATGTATTTTTGAATTTTGTGGGAGCACTAATCGGGTATGTAGGGTATTGGCTGATACAAAAAATAATCAAGATAGACACATTTGAAAAACAGGCTGCGTGATAGCCTGTTTTTCAAATGTCTTAAAACGATTATTTACGAAAGCATGAAAACCGATCTAGAGAAAGTCTTCTCTATGATTGTACGAATGGCTTGATGAACGGGATATATTCATTGACAAGGAATCCGGGAAAGTTACCAAGTATCAATGAGATATTTGCGTGAAGGGGATCTCATTTACATTATGTCGATTGTTCGAGGATATAAAGAAAGAGTGGGAGAGAATCACACAGGAAATGAAATGGACATGCTACTACTGGATACTACCCAATATAAGGATACACATGGGTAGACCTAAGCTAAGCCTTGATTCTCTTACAGCTGAACAGAGAGGGGTATTAGAAAATAATTATGAAGCATGGAAGGATAAAGAAATGACAGGGGTTCAGCTTAAGAAGCTTCTAGGGTTCAAGAACACCACGTTTATAAGATTATAAGATCATCAAGGAATATGAGGGTAGACAATCGTCTATAAAAAAATAGCCGACATCCCATGATATAGGGAATGGGCTATTTTTATTTATGCTAGACTATCACTGGAGTAGGAGATAACAATAATTTAAGCTCGTCTACAATAACGTCTAGATTAACCTTAGCTTGGTCAACTTTTTGACTCATATGAACAAAGTTATGAACCATTCCCTCAAATCGAGTAAATTTTGCTTCAATACCTGTTTCTTGTAATTTTTTAATATAGGCTTCAGCTTCATCACGCAACACATCGTGTTCAGCTGTAGCACAGAAAGTTCTGGGGAGTCCTTCGAATGATTCGGCTGACAATACTGATGTGTATGTGCCGTATCCATCTTCAGGGTTTTTAAGATACTGACTCCAGAACCATTTCATACCATCTTTTGTTAAATTAGATTTTGGATCTGAATAGGATACCGTATCAAAATTGTAGTTAATTACAGGACATAACAGAAGTTGTCCAGTTGGCATCGGATGTCCTTCATCTCTTAACCGTAAAGATGAGGCTGTGGTAAGATTCCCCCCCACACTATCTCCACCTGTTACAATTCGATGCTTGTCTACTCCTAATTGGTCAGCATGTTCAAATACCCATTTAATGGCATTTACGGCATCATTTAATGGTGCAGGATATTTCGCTTCTGGTGATAATCTATAATCAACTGAAACTACAACAGAATTAGTTTGTTTGGCTATGTATGAGCAAAGCGCGTCATCTCGTTCTACCAATGGAAGTACCCAACCGCCACCATGGAAGAATATAAAGCAGGACAGCTTTTCGTCATTGTTTGCTGATTTAGGATGGAAGACATGAACGGGAATATCTGCATCATCAGATTTAACATATTCTACTTTCATGCTTACTTGTTCTTCTATTACTGCATTATAATATTTGGTAGCTTTAATATATAATCTTCTTGCTAATTCAGGCTTTAATTCTTCAAATGGAGGGTGCTTCTCTTCATTTTTCATCCCCTCTGCTATTTCTAAGAATAATTCATCTATCTGTGGGTTTACCATTTTGCTCACCTTTCACTTATAAAATTCTTCTCTCTTGACTACTGTCAGTGTCGCAGTTTTATGGGGTAGTTCGATATTACCTCTAATTTTAGCACCCGCACCTTCAATAGCAGGAATAATATACTTATTTCGATAGTCTGGTTCACTCACTATTTTTTTAACGAATTCATTCTGATTGAAAATAACTTCGTACACAATCTTGAAAAAGGGTACTAGATATTTATGGTTAATATGGTGACGTTCACCAATAACAACATGTTTACCCATATCCGTTTCATCATAGTCCTTGTAGTAATTTTTGATTTGATCACTTTTAACTTCATAGGACATTAAAAAACCAAATGCCTTACTGTCTAATTCAATGATGTAATGCTTTCTTTCTGGCTTGCTCATTGTCCAGTTAATATATTCTTTTAACTTTTCTCTTGAGACATTGAGTTTCCAAAAAGGTGCAATATACCTTTTGTGCATCCATTCATAAAACAGATCAAAGTCTTTTTCGGGATGGAACGGACGCACGGTAAATGTCGCATCAAGTGATTCATCGTACTTTTTGTAGATTGTAGCCATGATAATCCCTCCAAAATAAATTATACTACATTACATTGAAAATGATAATCTTTTTCATTAAAAACAAATGGAGAATTTGATATGATCCGTTATGTTTCCAAAATAAATATTTATATATTTCTAAAATATGATATTATGATGATTTCGCTAATAAATAAGTAGGAGGATTCATGATGTTGGGACTACAACCAATAGTGATTATGATTCAATCACAGCGGAAAATAGAGACAATTTTGGAACAGGTAAAGGTGTTACGCATATATACAGAAAATGAGCAAACATTGGAAGAGAGTTGACTAGGTTATTATCCTTGCATGACTGCAACGTATGGAGAAGAAATGAGATCGAAACGTTATTCAGAGTGGCAGTCTACCACTGAAAAATATGGTGTTGTTAGAGTAGAGAGAAAGATGTAGCATGAATTTATAAAATTCTACTTCATTGATCATTCTATGATAATAATATATTTTTTAATGATTTATCCTATAGTTCTAGGTCCATCATCACCCTTATATTCAGAATTAGTTACAATTTTAACCATCAAGTCCTCAGCTAGTGAAAACTCCATATCTAACATGTAACCGTTCTTTTCTAAGATGATAACCTGGTCAAGCAAATTTGTAACAAATAAATGAAAATTACTCTGATCGAGCTTCCATCGATGTTTGACCACCAAAAGCACTATGTGGACGCATATGATCGTAATAGCAGTAAACATTATCTTCAATGAGCGAACGAAGATGGGATTCATTTTTGATGGAGTAGTGATTGAGATGTTCGTTTTTCAGTTTACCAAAGAAAGACTCCATTGGAGCGCTGTCATAAGGACAATCTGCTTTACGCATACTTTGAACAATATGATACTCTAAACAAAAGTCTACAAAAGCTTTGGATGTAAATTGTACGCCTTGATCACTGTGTAAAATCAATTCTTTAGGAAGATTATGTTTCAGTAATGCTTTTTGCAAGTTTTCAATAGCTTTACATAATGGGTTGTTCGAGTGACTACAACGTAAGGAGGATGAACGTAGAAGAGAAAGAGAAAGAGAAAGAGAGTATCAAAGGCGGGTTGATAAATCAATTCGAATGCCCAACAGCCATAAAGAAAAAATTAGTGGTTGGTTTGTTGGGGACAATATTAAAGGTGGTGGGGCTGGCTGGTTTTAAATAAAAAAGAAAAGGGATTCCAATAGAGATTCCCTTTTTCACATAAGCAATTCATTTTCATCCATATCTAATAACTCTTCTTCCCATAGCAACATATAACACTCTTTTAAATCAAGCCAAATATTCCTTTGATCCATGTCTTTCATGTTAACCATCGCGATTGAATATCACGAATCCAGGCTTTCATAGCTTCGTAACGCCTAGGTTCGGACGACAGAGCGGTTTTATAGCTTCCTAGTTTGTCTATTTCTGTAGTTCATTCAATCCACTTTTTGCCCGTTCGACATAAAACAGTGCTTTATCAAGATAATAATTATCTTTGATTTCTTGGTTATCTCTTAGTAGACTTAAATTTGTATGAATATTAGTAAGGTAGCCTCTGACGGTGTTGAAATTAAGCCCCCATTGGTATTTAGCGAACTCTTCTTCATTTTCTGGTGGAGTAGGTAAAGAAACATCAGCTTTTTTAAGTGTATCTACCTCTTTTTGTAGCTCCAAAATTTTTTCTTCCCATTCTTTAAGTTGTGAAATACTAGTAGCATCCATTTTAACTGTAATCTCCTTCATAGTGATCACCTCATAAGTTATTTTAAATTTGAGATAAGCGATAAGGAATGTTGAATATGTCTAAACATGCTCCTAAAGATTACGCTAAGCGTAGATTTAGTCTGTTAACAGAAATGTTAAGAGATCAACGAGAACATACGATTAAAAATGCTTCGGATCGATATGGCGTAACAACGAGAACGATTCGTAACGATATCGAGATCTTACAAAAATACTTGAATGAACCAAATCAAAAGCAATACATAGTAAAAGGTAGAGGGTATTATCAAGGTGCATTCCCCACTGCAGTTGCCAGTATTGATAGAGAAACTCAGCTTTACTTGTTTCTTGCCCTTCAACATGTAAAGCCACTACTCGCAGATGAAGGGTTTAATGCGTTTCAAATACTAAAAAGTCATCTCTACTCGGTTCTTTCTAAAGAAGAAAATGAACGAATAGATTTTTGGGATCAGTACTACTACATCAATTCATTTGGAAACTTGAAGAATCAAGATCACTTTTATCAATCACTCAATCATGTTTTTGAGGCCATTCGATTCAACCAAATTATTAAATTCTTTTTTAAGCGTGATTCTCTTGTGTACTTTGATCCATTTTGCATTTATTTTTCCAAGAAAGCCTTTTACATTGTGGGAGATAAGATCCCTTCACCAGCAGAACAATCTAGTGAGTATCGTAAGCGACGAATGTATCGCTTAGACCGTCTTTCACATTTAGAACGATTGCCTAATTTTGTTTCCAAGTTAGGTTCAAATAAGACAGAGACCCAGGATTTCAAAAGGTATCAGTCTAAGTACCACATCAAGCACATGATAGAAGCTGAGAGTTCACAAAAAAAAGCTGAAGATTATGTTTTTATCATTCGTGATGTAAAAGCATTGAATCGAATCGTTGAAAGAGAGTGGCATCCAGAACAAGAAATTACGATTGGCAATGATGGATTGACACAATTACTTATTCCTGAAGTGAAGAGCCCTGTTGAATTGCAAAAGTGGGCTTTAGGATGGGGAGCAGCCATTGAAGTCAAGGAGCCCCTGTTCTTTCGCAAGATGGTTCAGCAAGAGATATCCAAAATGTATCACCACCTTTACCAATAAATTTTTATTTTGTTGTACATGACTATATCGAAATTTGATCAGGTTGCAAACCGTGTAAAATAGAGAAATGGAAACTCTAGAGTTTCCATTTCTCTATTTCTATACATTGAAAAAAAAGAATGAAACGATACAATCTGATTAGGAGGTGAAAAAATGAATTTGAATTCTTTTGCGCAACAACTTTTAGAACAATTTGAGTTTCTTACCTATAATGGCATTACGCTTTCAAAAGAATTTGCAAAGTCCTATGATTATCATGAAAATCATGATCGGAATTTATATGATTTATCCATGTTTGATCATATTCGGACGGGGTTACAAGCTGGTGTATCACTAATTGAATACTTACAACAACACAAATTCGAAGTGGATCATGAAGAAATACAATATGCGTTTATTGCTTATGTACTGCATGATCTACATAAAAGTAAATCGATTAATAAGAGTGATTCAAGCGAGTATGACATGTTTTTAACACAAATTGAGGATGTAGGTCACAAACTATGTGAAAACCTTGCAATTGCTGCTCCACCCGCACACTTTTTACGATTAGCTGGTGTGTCCAATTATTCCAATAAACAAGGCGATGCTAGCTTTCTTCCTGATGGACAATATTGGTCTTATATTCGAGATTGGGTGAAGCTGCTTGATAAGGTCGCTTCCATTACAAGTATAGCGGAATGTCTTACGCATACATCGGTTAGAAAACTGGAGCAACAATTACGACAGATACTCCCTCCTATTTTTCACAAGTTGCATATTCAATTTCACTATGTCCAGGAAGTTCGAGGAATCATTACAACACTTATTCATAACGGTATGGCACATCTGATGGATCAGAAAGGCTATCTTCCTTGGCTTCGTTTTGGAGATGGAACTTTATATTTATCATTGGGAACAAGAGAAGTTGAAGATAAGGAACTCTTTTATCCGAAATTGCTAGATATGCTTATCGATAGTGTGAATGAGGCAGCAGAAGAGATACCTGTTAGTAAATTATTTGATAATACAATATTTGAATGTCAATTACTCAGCTTTATGATTTATTCCGAACCAGAGGATTTCTCTTCTCTCTTTTATCGGCAGTTTTCAGGATTGAGAAGCCAATCATTTCCTGAGAATAAGTTCACATCTAAGCAACTTACAGATTATGGTGTCCAGACAAACATTGAGCTCTTTAATAAGCTAGGGATAATCGATCAACTAGATGAAGATATTCGAGATAAATGGATGTTTACATCTTATTTTTTCGCAGCTTTACAAAGGCTCACACGTAGAACTCTAAGAACCTCTCTATCAGACGCTTTACAAAAGATAGCTGAATTTTTTAAACTACCATGCACGGATTTGTGGAACTATAAGCCGGTAAAACAAAATAACAATAAAAAATATGATGGAGCGATTTGGTTAGCGTATCGATTTATGCAAGGTTTAGAAAAAGGAACGATTAACCAGATTTCAATTGAAGATTACCGATTACGAGTACGTGATGAGGCTACGTCTTATCTCACCGGAATTGTAAATGCTGGTATATGCAAAGAACTTTTGAATGAAGAGCTCCCGATTCAACAGGATTTTTATCAATACTTACATGAGCAGTTGGTTGTTTCATGGGATTGTCATCGTCAAATTAATCAGATGGATATCAAAGAGATAGAAAAGGCAAAAAAGAGATCACAAAAGAAGATTTGCAATCTTTGTAATCGAAGCATCAATTCCACCAAAGGAAAAGTAAGGGCTACAGTGATTGAAGATGCGGTGAATGTATTTAGTAACCGAGTATTACCAAGAGAAAATAAAGTAGATGTACTCCATTGGTGTACAGTCTGTGAACTGGAATTTACTTTAAGACAAGTTTTTAACATTAATATTTTAGGTAATAAAAGCAAAACACGAAGGGTTTATCTATATGCTATACCGTCATTTCAATTCACCACAGAACGATTGGCAGACATTACAGATGACTTCGACTATTTATTTGGATCGATTCATGTTCATGCTGAGAGAGGACCCATTCGTGATGCCTGGCAAACGCCTTTTGTGAGTGAGAATCCCACGATTCTGCGTAAACATTTTCAAAAGCATTTTGAAGTATGTAGTGAGTATTATCAAGCAGAAGGGCATACCCAATCAACTGGGGATGTGCTTCGTGCTGGACCTGTGGGGAACATCATTATGCTGACTTATGATTGTTACTCGGGTTCAAATGGTGAAGAAAGAACGAGAGATGAAGTTTGGATGAAAGCTTTATCTGCAGCTTTATCCATCCATCAATTATATGGTTTTCGAGTTCTATTAACAGAAAAGCCGTTTTTATTTATCTCGGATATTCGTGAAATTCTTTATGCTGTTAATTTGGATGCTCCGCCACTAGGAATAGGACGATTCGTTAAAAATCAAAGTGCCGTTCCAATTGAACAGGTAGAGAAAACCATATTTTCACTAGCTGCGCTGTGGGAAGTTTATCAAGTGGTCTATCCCTATGATTACGCCAAGCGAACAGATAAAGCGATCTCGACTGTGATTCACGAACTTTATTCGAAACCTTTACCAGGGGCCTATTTCTTTAAGCGTTGGGCCACTAAACACGCTCGCAGTCCGATATCAAGCTTTACTTATGCTTGTCAGCAACTTAATCAGATAAAAGGTGGTTTGGCCATGTCGTTAATAAAAAACCTTACAAGTGCTTCTCTAGCACTGTATCGACCTTATAATATCCCTGATGGTCGTGCTCATCGTTTTGAAAATTTATTTCGATTGACTGTAAAAGGAATAAAAGAAGGTGCAGATAAGAGTGTGCTTAGTGGATTGGTCATGAAGCGTTTAGAACGCTTGGTGTCACAAAAAGGTGGGAGAGTTGCTTTACCTATCAAACACGAGAATATTTCCCAGTTTGTAGATCTGGTTTATGATCAATTTTATTTAAAAGAGTGTTGTGGAAAGTTAGCTAAACTGGTTCAAAAGCAGAACTCCTTTGCCGATGGTATTTTCTTTGAAACTTATCAAACGATTCAAAGAGACAAGCAGTTGCAAGAAAACCAATGATAAAAACAGTAGGAGGAAAGAATATGTTAACCACTCACTTAGATTGGAATCAATCAGAAATTAAAGAAAAGTTAGATCGATATTTTTTTAATGAGGTTCCTTTGGCTCCACAGAGACAGTATGCACAAATTGTGTTACTTCGAGAATTTGAATCTACAGCTGTTTTAACGACAGAAGGGCAATTTCTTGATGTTGAACTTGTGAGAGGGGGGCAAACGATTACAGATACCCTTTCTCGTGTTTTATTTCAAAAAAGAAAACAAGTAGCACCAGAGCGTCGAACGGGAAGAGCATTTAATCGTTCTTTCGGTATAAATGAAAAATGTCAATATATGAGAAAGATGTGTGGTGAGTGTCCGGATTGTTTGCTGTATGGTTTTGCCGCTACTGAGGGAGAAGGATCTCAGCGGTCACGAATACTTACTGACTCCGGTTTTTCAATTAGACCGTATGAAGTCATACAGCGCTCGATCACCTTAAATGCGATTGATGATACAACAACAGGCGGAGTTTCAGGGAGTGCTTTTGCCGAACGTGAACATATTCGTCCACAGGTTTATTTTCCAACCATTGAAACTGCTGTTGATGTTACTTCTTCTGAGTTTCTCTATATCTTGCGTAATATTTTAACGACGACGCGCTATGGAGCTGAAAGCCAGCGACAAGGTTATATTCGTAACATTCCGGTTGCTATTTTGTTTGGTCAATCCGAGATTTTATCTAACTTGTCTTTGGTTCAACATCTATACGATAAACTATATTGTGATCAAAACCGCGGTATTGAAACATCTCTTGATCGAGATGAACTGATTGAACTGATCAAGCAAGTATTGACAGATGCCCAGAGTCAATCTTATTTACCTGTTCAAATCATGATGAATGAAGAGTTAGAACAGATCTTATCCAGTATCAGAGAGATCTGGAAGAGCAAGGAGGCAAATGATTCATGGCTTCAACAACTTCAAAAAGAACATCAAACATACAAAAAGAAAGTCAAACCAAAAAAAGAGAAAAAAGAAGAGAAATGAAACATGCGTATCGATTAACAATTGAAATGGAAGATTATCTATTCTTTGCTAGTATGGAAAAGGGTAAAGTTACAGAGACTTCACCTCTCATTCATAACTACGCTCTTGCTTATGCACTGGGCTGGACGACTTCTCCGTACTTTCATAGTAAGCAGTCCCCAGCCTATCGACAACAACTAGAGCCGTTAAATGATAAAGGACATTATATTTATCCAGCCGTACCTATACAGTTTACACATACTTTGATGCAATACAATACTACGGAAGAGACCTTTTCAATGGTGAGAGAAAAGAGTCTTGGCTTTCCAAACTGGGGATTTATTAAATGTATTCGCCCGGGTTCCCAATTTTATACGTATGCTTTAAGTGCATCTCCGCTCTCTTTACCTGGACGCTTTCGTCTTGGAAAATGGATGAGTCAGGCACAACTTACAATAGAGGAGATAGCCATTCAGAAAAGCAAAAAGAAAAATTCTCCGCATCTTTTAAACGTGTGGGACTTAAAGGTTATTCCACAATACTTTGGTAGTTTGTTTAACTTACTGCCTTCTCGGTTGGTAAAAAATGCAGAATGGGACTCTCCTATTGCGGGTTATACCGTAAGTGATGGAGATTCGGATATATTTTTACCAGCTTGTCAATTTGTAACAGGAGGAACATCAAAATGATCCATATGAAGCTAACTGCAGAATCTGCGATGACGTATGATGCTCCTTTTATTGATGGCATTTATCCCTATGAACATCAAGCTGTTCAGCTTGAACTGATTGAACAGGCTTTTACCAATAGAAAATCTACGATTGTTTGGAATACTGCCCTTACGGGGGCAGGTAAAACATTAGCGAACTATAGTTACTTACTCAGAAATCCAAAGGTTAAATCATTAGGTATTTATCCGGTTAATGAACTGATCAAAGATCAATATCAGTCTCTACAATCTCTTCCACTACAAAAATGGGAGGAGATTGCAGTGTGGACTGCTGAAAAATTACGAGATAATCAATTGCCTAAGGAAACAAGATTAGAAACCATTCTTCGTTTATCGACTCGATATTATCGGACAGTTTTAACGAATCCAGACTATTTAATGCTCCTTTCACAAGAACGTCTCTATTCGTATTTACCAGGACCGAAGGCCGAGGCGTTTAATCGTTTTTCTGAGTATCAACTGCAAATTTTTGATGAGTTTCATCTATATGACATTTCACAGGTTAATTTTTTAGTTCAATGGATGGGACTGATGATCACAACATTCCCTGAAAAAACGTTTGTGTTTGTGTTATCTTCTGCGACACCCCGTCCGGAAATCATGCAATTATTAGAGTCACTTCATATTGATATACGATCTGTCGCAGAACATATTCAAGATTGGAAATCGAAATATCGTGCTGTAGAACAGAGAACCTTTTTACAACCTGTAAAGATTACACTACTACCCTGTTCCCTTCAAAAATGGTACACGAGCGAGAAAATAATAGAAAATTGGAATCATGTTGAGGAATACTTACTTGAATGGCCAAAAGCGAAAGGGCTAATCATTTTAGATTCGATTTATGAGGCGCAATGGTTAGCAAATGAGCTAAGAAAGAAAGGTTATGAAGTAGGAGAAGTTCATGGTCTTTCTAATCGTCGTCAGAGTCGGGAAGCCTTAGCGAAACCCATAACGGTTGCTACTGCAACGGTTGAAGTAGGAGTTGATTTTCAAAAGGATATTCGTAAAGACTTCATGGTTTGTGAAGCACGCAATCCTGGAAGCTTTATGCAACGGATCGGTCGAATTGGCCGTGGAAGTCGTTCCATACAATCTCCTCCCTTACGCATTTGGACTTATCTACCTAAGTATGTAGTGGAACAAATAAAAAGTAATGATTCAGATGAATTATCTCGTGTTGCGTTACAACATAGGATTCAGCATGCTTTTAGAGAATCTCAAAATTTCTTACCTTATATTCATAAAGTAGGCGGAATGAACTTGGTTCATAGCTTTCATCAATTAAGAAATTACTATTTAGATAAGAAGCACAATCCTGTGTTAGAAAATATGAAAAACATGATTGAGTCCATTTATTCTTTCGGGTTTCATGAGCAGAAGTTGCGCTATGGGGAGTGGAGAAAAAAAGGATTATTGGAGCCCGTGATTAGCTTTAGAGGTCAAAATACATTGGAGAAGCACCTATTCAAGAAAGATGATCTTGAGCATGAGGAGACCTTCTATCCCGATATATGGTTCTGGGATGAGACATTACCGGACCTCCCTTTAATGCGTTATCACTATGGATTTGTATTGAGGAGAAGACAAGTTGATTTTGTTAGCAAAGAAGAGATTATAAAAAGAGTGGACCATCACTTCAACGAATCAAATCCACTGAAAGTAGAACTTATGCGAGAGTTGGAAATGCCGGTTATGGGGTACGCAATTGTCAAAAAACACTTAACTGAGCCCGTTTCTTTTCATTGGAAGTTACCTGTTTCTGCAAATCGAAAGTTAGAAAAGATCGTGCGATTAGATCGATTGAGACTGCGATCTAGTGATGTACTTTTAGATGAGCAACTACATGCCGTTTTTCATGATTTACGTTTTAAATCGTGGATTGTTTACATCATTCCTCGTCCAGTAAACGAAGTAACTGATTTATTACATTTACCTCCCATGTTCCGATTATATCGAGCAAAAAGTGCAACAGGTGCAAACTGGAGTATTGCGTTCAATATAGAAGCATTCCAACTTTGGAGTATTTGGGAGAATTTTCGAAGTGAGGTGTTATAAATCGAAAACTTTGTGGAAGGGCATGCGATAAACACATTCGTATATTGTCCACGTCGTTGTTATTACGAATACGTTGAACGTGTGTTTTATCACAATATGTATACCATACATGGGAAAATTTTGCATCATCGCGTAGATCATATGGGTAAAGAGCACAGAGAAGAAAGAGAAATATATCGATCCTTATTTGTATGCTCAGAGCAATATAGACTCACAGTTCGTTGTGATATTGTGGAATCGTCAGAAGGACATATCTATCCAGTAGAGTATAAACGAGGAAAAATGAGTAATTGGGAAAATAATAAAATGCAATTGTGTGCACAAGCTCTTGCCCTTGAAGATACCCTCCAATGTTCAATTCCTTACGGCTATCTGTTTTTCTATGGATCATATCAACGTAAAAAAATTGATTTTGATCTTAGTTTAAGAAACGAGACGATAGGCGTGATTAAAGAAATACAAGATTTATATCGTCGTACTGAACCACCAGAAGGAATCAACGATTGGACCAAATGTAAAAAATGTAGCCTCGTAGATTATTGTTTACCAATGGATCGAATGAAATTAAAGGGGAAGATAGAATGGGGACGTTTTATTTAACTGAACCGTACTGCTTTATACGAAAAGAATCGGAACGTCTTAAAATTTATAAAGATAAAAAATTATTGAAGGAAGTACGAGTAAATGATTTTCTAAGGTTTTATATTCATGATTCATCGACACTAACTACGGATGCATTAATGATGTTAGCAGAAAAAGGAATTGATGTCGTTTATTTTTCTCATAATCAAATGGTCGGTCGATTTATTGGGAAGGAAAATAAAAATGTGCGCTTACGCATTGCTCAGGTGGAAAGTCATCTGTCGGAGGAAAAAAGCCTATTGATTGCACGAAACATGATACTGGCTAAACTTAAAAATACGCGAACGAATTTACAGCGATTTTCACGTCGTCATGATCTGGATCTACAGCATTCTATTTTAGCTTTAAAGCATGCGATGAAGAGTGCTATGGAAGCGGATCATTTGGAGCAGCTTAGAGGTATTGAAGGCGTTGCAGCTAAAGCATATTTTAGCTCATTTCCATCCCTTATTCTAAAGAAAGAATTTACTTTTAATTATAGAAGTCGTCGTCCAGCAAAAGATGAGGTGAATGCACTTTTAAATTATGGTTATGCGCTACTACGTGCTGAAATAACAAGCGCACTTCAAGCTGCTGGACTTGATCCATACATTGGATTTCTTCATCGTGAACGATATGGAAGGGAATCGTTATCTCTTGATTTAATGGAAGAGTTTCGTAGTATTTTTGTAGATAATTTGATCATTAAAATGATTAATAAGGGGATGATTAAATCAGCTGATATTGATCATGTTCAAGGTGAATTTCGAATTCGAGGTTCAGCACGAAAGCGTTTTATAGAATTATTTGATCAAAAGCGAAAAGATGAAGTTACGCATGAATTGTTGCAAAAAAAGATGAGTTATCGCGAGGTATTTCATAGACAAGCGATTTTATTAGCTAAATTCATAAAATCTGAAATGGATGATTACTATCCCTTTTTGATTAAATAAGGGGAGGAACTTGTGAAGCGAATTATAAGTTATGATATTGAAGATAACCGCCGGCGAAGTCAAGTTTTTAAACTGTTAAAAAATAATGGATTGTGGATTCAATATTCCGTATTCGAATTGGATTGTGAGGAGAAAGACTGGCTTATTGTAGAAGAGAAACTGTCTGCTATACTCAAAGATGGTGATTCTTTATGTATTTATACACTTTGCTGTTCGTGCTTAAAGAAAGTGCAATATAGTGGACAGCTACGTTTTCGAATCGAAGAAGATCAAAAGCCTATTTTATAGATGGAGCAGATAGCGAGGTAATTATATGTACCGTTTACATATCACTGTACAAGCAAAAACCAAAATCAAGGGTCCAGGTGTGTTCACAAAAAGATTACACGCTTTTATTCTAAATGCGGTGAAAGAAGGAAACCCATTATTATCCGAATATCTTCATAATCGTAAAGATAGGCAACTTTTTTCTATTTATGCACATGAATTTGAAATCATGATTCACTCACCAAATCAATCTATTATTGAGTACTTGCAACGATATTTTTTACTTCATGATGATCTCGAACTATGGAATTGGAAAGGGAAAATACAAGAAGTCAATACAATATATCTATCCCAGGAGAGTTTGATGAAATGGCATTCAAATCGTATTACAATACATTTTATAACGCCAACAACCTTTTATCAGTATGGAAATTATTATCCACTTCCTGAAATCAATCGCTTATTGCTAAGTGGTGTAAAAGCTTATCAATTAACAGATGAGAATGTACTTCCAGATATTGATCTTGAATCGATTGCCCGCAGAATTCGAATTGAACATGCTGAATTCTTCACAAGAAGAGTAGATTTTAAAAAATTTAAAGTTATTGGCTTTTGTGGTAAATTAATACTAAGCTTAAGTAGCTTAGATCAAGTGGAAAGTGAAACCGTGTGGGAATTATTGGTGTACGGTTCACTTATGGGATTTGGATACAAAACGGCTTGGGGGTTAGGACAAACTAAACTCGAACCCTTTAACAATTTATTTCAAGTCCGATGATCATATGCTTTGAAAAAAGACCAGTAGAGCGTCGGAAACGCGAAGACTATTGATAGAGTAAGATTAGTTGAAATAAAATGATGTGGTTAGAAATAGCAATAGTATAAAAAGAACTCTTTTTTAGAGAACATCGGAAATGTAATTACGAGTTCAATGAGAGACTGGGATTGAGAATTCGCCGTGATAACGCATAGCACCTCATTAAGAGGATTGAAACAGTTTTTTTGACTCAACAATCCAGAAAACCCCTTACAGTGATAACGCATAGCACCTCATTAAGAGGATTGAAACGCCAGAACTACGTGACATAACCAGAGTGGTCACCTTGCGGTGATAACGCATAGCACCTCATTAAGAGGATTGAAACGTACTGTTTTTTCTAGGGATGGCTTCAACGAGGCAACGTGATAACGCATAGCACCTCATTAAGAGGATTGAAACATATTGGACTAGAGGACTTTTGAGACATTTGGATGATGTGATAACGCATAGCACCTCATTAAGAGGATTGAAACTTAAGTGACTATGGAAATGCCGAACGATTAATCTTACTGTGATAACGCATAGCACCTCATTAAGAGGATTGAAACTCTGCATGGGCTTTCTGATTGCGACAGCTCATTTGGTGATAACGCATAGCACCTCATTAAGAGGATTGAAACATCGCCAGTGCTGAACCCTCAGTTAAGTTTGTTAAAGTGATAACGCATAGCACCTCATTAAGAGGATTGAAACTATTCAGCCTTTTAATTGACTCTTGGACGTCTGTATCTAGTGATAACGCATAGCACCTCATTAAGAGGATTGAAACAGCAACTCATCACTTTAACTGGTTGGGATGCAAAAGTGATAACGCATAGCACCTCATTAAGAGGATTGAAACCTGAAAGTGTTTTACAATCAATGTAGTAATTCGTCGTGATAACGCATAGCACCTCATTAAGAGGATTGAAACGGCACTTTTTTTTATGCTATTCCCTTGACTTAACTGTGATAACGCATAGCACCTCATTAAGAGGATTGAAACAGACGTGTGGAGAAGCGAATCCTTTGAGGCGACAAAAGTGATAACGCATAGCACCTCATTAAGAGGATTGAAACCTGCTAGCTTTTTTCCGGGATTCATAATGAGTTTTTGTGATAACGCATAGCACCTCATTAAGAGGATTGAAACTAAAGCGTCCTACTACACTAATGCTTGATGAGCTTGGTGATAACGCATAGCACCTCATTAAGAGGATTGAAACCAATTTACGCGATTCATGGGACATTTATATTGAGGTGATAACGCATAGCACCTCATTAAGAGGATTGAAACGACGATTATCAAATAAAATATTCAAGCCACCAGAAGTGATAACGCATAGCACCTCATTAAGAGGATTGAAACAAATGCAAAAAATCTTGCTCTCAACCTTAGATGGTGTGATAACGCATAGCACCTCATTAAGAGGATTGAAACTACCTAGCACACTAACTAAAAACACCCTATTTTTTCGTGTGATAACGCATAGCACCTCATTAAGAGGATTGAAACGAGTTGCCATCCTTTATAATGCGCTCTCTATGATTAGTGATAACGCATAGCACCTCATTAAGAGGATTGAAACCTATTAGTAATCTCTGTAGAAGTCTCTGTAGTATTCTGTGATAAGTGATAACGCATAGTACCTCATTAAGAGGATTGAAACGATATGATGTATGGGGAACTATTTAATCAACCGAAGTGGTGATAACGCATAGCACCTCATTAAGAGGATTGAAACAATTTCCATTTCTTCATTCCCAATTGATGCGTAAGTGATAACGCATAGCACCTCATTAAGAGGATTGAAACTGAATGACGGCTTTGATGGTACGGGGAAGCAGGTAGTGATAACGCATAGCACCTCATTAAGAGGATTGAAACTGTCTTTCTACAGTTTTTCAATTCCAAAGATAAAAAAAGGTGATAACGCATAGCACCTCATTAAGAGGATTGAAACTCATCCATCGTTATCTCTCCTTTATTCCATAATAGCGTGATAACGCATAGCACCTCATTAAGAGGATTGAAACGTTGCCTTTTCTTTTGCTTTAGCTCCAAATTCAATTACTCGGTGATAACGCATAGCACCTCATTAAGAGGATTGAAACGCTCGAACTGACGTCAAACCCTATAGGTTTGGACGTCCTAAGTGATAACGCATAGCACCTCATTAAGAGGATTGAAACGGTAGTTACGTCAATATTCTTAGGGATTACCATTGTGTGATAACGCATAGCACCTCATTAAGAGGATTGAAACGAAAGAAGAGTAGAAAGAAGCAAGCTAAAGATGAAAGTGATAACGCATAGCACCTCATTAAGAGGATTGAAACCGCTCAATGTTTTACAATCAATGTAATAGTTCGTCTTATGTGATAACGCATAGCACCTCATTAAGAGGATTGAAACTCGAGATTATCGACACGGAGAAGGACGAAATGTGCGTGATAACGCATAGCACCTCATTAAGAGGATTGAAACCGATCTGAAATGCAAGACATGAACGCAAAAATCGGTTGTGATAACGCATAGCAACTCATTAAGAGGATTGAAACTTTCGATAAACCGTTTGTAACTTCCAAAAACTTTTTCGTGATAACGCATAGCACCTCATTAAGAGGATTGAAACGGTATGGAGATGGTTAGTGATAAAGTCATCAGTTTCAAGTGATAACGCATAGCACCTCATTAAGAGGATTGAAACCATATACCAACAAAGGATAAAGACATTCTATTTACGTGATAACGCATAGCACCTCATTAAGAGGATTGAAACAGAAAGTAGTAACCTTTTTCAATTTCTTCTTCTTTGTGATAACGCATAGCACCTCATTAAGAGGATTGAAACTGAGTTAATAGGGATCGGATTTTCTGTGTCGAAGTGATAACGCATAGCACCTCATTAAGAGGATTGAAACTCCAAAATCAATTTCCATGCGCTTATATATATGAGCGGTGATAACGCATAGCACCTCATTAAGAGGATTGAAACCTAAAGTTTCTGGGCAGGAACTAACTAAAAATCTTCAAGGTGATAACGCATAGCACCTCATTAAGAGGATTGAAACATTACCATGTAATTGGAACAATTCGCTATGCCTTACGTGATAACGCATAGCACCTCATTAAGAGGATTGAAACTAAATCCATGAACGCCGTAAGCATCAGGGACGAAGTGATAACGCATAGCACCTCATTAAGAGGATTGAAACAAAGTCATGGATAAATCAATGTTGGCACGAGTTTTGGTGATAACGCATAGCACCTCATTAAGAGGATTGAAACCCAGTTCTGCTTCATGGGTAACAAGATTGTCCAAGCGGTGATAACGCATAGCACCTCATTAAGAGGATTGAAACTGCCTTGCGATTTCGTTTAGCAATCCCTTGTAGTATGTGATAACGCATAGCACCTCAGTAAGGGGATCGAACTCCCCAGATGAAATTAGAAAGTTACTTTTTGTTTAGATGTAGATCTTGTTCTAAGATTCAGATATAGTAGGTTTAACTATCACTCCCCAGAATGTCCCTTCTGTCGAGTAAACAGTTAGGTTAAGGGGGAACAGAATGGATTACATGGGGCATTATCTCAAACAGTTCACTCCACGGAAGAAAAAAGAGCGTTTTTCACACCTAGATGACTCACTTACTGAGTGGGGAGAGGAATATTTGACCTTGGCTGTGGAAGGAATCCGAGGTGAGGATTCCCTCAAAAAAATTGCGCTACACCTCAAACGGTTCATTGCGTTTTATGAAAATCGGTATGGCCATGATCAGATTAGCAAATTGATTAAACGTGATTTGGTGGATTGGCAGAAAAAGCTACTTGATGAAGGATTGGCGAGATCGACGGTAAATAACCATCTTGCTTCTGTGTCTGGTTTTACGAGCTGGGTCCATCGCCAGCAGCCAGATCTGTTTTATGGCAATGATCCAGCAAAAGGGATTGGTGAGCTAGAATTACCACCGCTTAAAGTGCGTGCATTGTCTCAGGAGCAAATTACGTCACTTAAAAGTTTGTGTGATCGGTTGGAATCGTATTACTGGCTTAAAGGAAGAAAAGCCAATCGTCCAGGTCAAGAACGACAAGTAAAGAAAAACGGGAGACCGTGGCGGGACCGCGCGATTATTTTTACACTCCTTTCAACAGGATTAAGACGTGCTGAGTTGGTCGGATTGGATTTGAACCAGTTGCAACCAAATGACGCAAATCAATTGCGATCTGCAAGAAAGGCATGCTTAACTCGTGTGCTTGAGAAGGGAAAGACAGAACGAGAGGTGTATTTGTCTTATGATGCTAGACAAGCCCTTGCGGATTACATTGAGAAAGAGAGAGTGAGGGATGCGTCAGAGGAAGCGACAGCACTTTTTCTAACAGCAAGTAGTTTATCTGCTCGGAAAACTGATGGCCGTATGTCTAAGGATTCCTTGAATGATGTATGTTTGAAAGTGGGGAAATGGCATGACGGAGAAACAAACGATACGGAAAAGCACATTTCGCCGTTAAAACCGCATGACTTGAGACATACGTTTGCGGTCCAACTGGCACAAGAGCTGGCAAAACAAAAGGGAGCAGTAGATCCGTATGAGTTAGAACGACGGCTTGGCCATCGGTCAGATCGGTACATAAAGCTTTATACCAATCCGCCTGAAGAGGTGGCAGCTGGTTATGTGGAGGAATTATAGAGGAGGGGAATATGTTTTGTGAAGCATAAATTGCATGTATAATTTATGCTCTACATGCGATATAATATGAGTAGAGTAGAAATCATTTATGTTGAATACCCAGATGGTTCAATACCTGTTTATGATTTACTAAAAGATATTGGAATCAAAGCTAAGCGTGATCCACTATTTGCAGAACTTTCTAAGCATGTATGGGATGGTTTTGATACTTTAGAACTCAAAGGGATTCCAGATTGGAAAGCAGATTTCAGCTATGATTGGATGATCGAATCGGAACAAGGGTGGACTGTTCGAGTTGATCCATTAGTAAAACGTTTGAATCACGCCTATCCACTATTCGAAATGAGAGTAAACGAATGGCGTGAGATTGGAGCACGAAAGAGAATGGGGTATGGATTCAGAGTCTTATTTTTCACCTATAACCAAGATGGTACACAATACATCTTTCTTGTTAATGGTATGGTTAAACAAGAACGTTCACCAGCACAATTTGAAAAACTCATTGCTGAAGCACTTCATATATACAATCAATTTCTAGAAGATAGGGAGGCATTTTTAGAATGAAAGGAGTCAAGAGTATGTATAAAGCGAGCAAAGTAAAGCATAAAGACGTGATGACGATGCTTGAAGAGATTCCAGTAGTTAAAGAGCATAAAGAAAGCTTTGCAGTTCGGATGTCTCGTCAAATTATAAAAAGGCGGATGGAATTAGGCTGGACGCAAGGAAAGTTGGCTGAAGAAGTTAGCAAGTTGGGAGAACCGATGCAGCAGTCAACGATCTCTCGGATTGAAAGCAGTTCACCTGGAACTAAAGCGGAAACATACGACAAGATTTTAAAAGCTTTAGGGTATGTAGGAATTGAATTGTCTTTTAAAGATATTGAAGAAATAGATGGTGGGGATTTGCATATTCGCTCTGGATCATTTGCTTGAGAAATGAGGCTGACTATCAAAAGTCAGCCTCAACTCTTTTTTAAGGGGTATCCTTTATCCCTTGTTTTATATTTTCAGGGTTTAGAAGCGAAGGATGCGAGATACCATTCCAAAAGAGATATTATTGAAACCAGATAAAAGTCGGTTTGGTGAGATTATTCGCAAGGGGTATTACAAAGAAGCAGGCTATGTAAATGAATTAGTAAAAACCTCTCGAATGGCTAAGTTTGGATGGATTAATAAGGAGATTATCACTAATTCGATAAACCGCTTTAAATTTGGTCTGAATAATGAGGCCGACTTGCTCTCGAACTTTGGCTGAGGCATCATGGTTATTAAATATATTACTGGGAGTTGATTTCTTTCATGAAGGTGGAGCCTACTTGGAAAAGGATTGGACTAGCGGAGCCACTTCCTGAAGCGTCGGGCTTGGGGATCAGTATCATTATTTTAGATGATATTATACCTCATGTCTCATTAGGTCATTTAAAAGGTAGAGTAAAGCAAGTTGAAGTTAATAAAGATTTGAGCATCACTTGTGACGAGGTGTTTGATGAACCATTAACAGATAAGGTGAACCAACATACTACAGCGCATGGTGTGATGACACTTAATCTCTTAGCGCATGAACCGTTTGCATACCTAGACGAACGATATACAGGTTTAGCCCGTTCGGCAGATTTTATTTTTCTTCCAACATCAAAACCCAGTCGCATCAAGGCGGGTCTAGAATGGATATTGGATCAAGATTGGAATGCTAAAATCGTATTGAATCTTAAAGGACAATTGGAAAGGGGATTTGTATTTCCAACAGCTGATGATCCCTACGTGGAAGCATTATCTCCTGCAATGGATTCAGGCTTGTTAATCGTTACAGCAGGAGGCAACTCTAAAGCCAATAATAATCTACATTCCAATCAATTTTGGGTGATTGGTGGCTTTAATGATAAAGGCATGTACGATTCGACCCAGTATGAGCAACACCCATCAGCGTCACACGGATTAAATGGCGATGGATACTTCCGTCCCGATATACTTGCCCCTTACACCTATATCCCCTTACCTCATTTATCTGGTGCAGGGTTAGATTACTTTGATGGGACTTGTGGAGGGGCTACATTAGTTACGGGTTTAAGCGCTTATCTGATGTCCATGTTTCCTGATCTCACCTCAAATGATGTTCGCAACGTGTTGGTGAAAACAGGGGATGAAATCACAGATTTACCCGCTCCTATCATAAATGGAGCAAAGGCGATTGAAGCAATAAAGGCTGGTTACCGGAATGATACGCCTCCGTCTGTAGAACCACTTGTAAAAGTAATTGATGAAAACCAGTCTCTCTTATCTCCTAATCCATTGGAAAGAGCACTTGCTCTCACTTCATTAATTAAAACGGACAAGTTAACCCGAGCTGAAATATGGAATCATACAGACGATGAGTCACCCATGGTAAAAAAGGTAGCCATTCGAGGACTGAGCCAGCCCGTTAACGATGACGAAAGGGAAAAATATTGGGAACGCGTATACCAAGAGTCGAGCGAATTGGGTGTCAGAGAGTACTGGGCATACATGTTGCTCAGCACATCGATAATAGCAGAATTGGACAAGTGGATGTCTCTTGTGGATTATCGATCAACGGATATTTGGATATGTATTAACTTATATTTACGAGAACATAATCCAGAAGCCCCAGAGATGGACATCTCGTCTGACCCTGATCCTACTATCATGGATGCTACCATTAAACCCGTACTGGAGTGGTATAAACAATATAAGGAAAAGTAGTCAGGCGTGTGGAATGGTATGATTTTTCCGCGGAATTGAATACGATTTTGGGTGAGAAAGGTGTGAAGTTATTAGAGCAAAAATGCTGATTATTCATACTATTTAATTTGAAAAGTATGATCTTTTGAGGTGAGTTACTACATTCACGAATATCTTGCAAGCTGTATTAACAGAAGGTGAAGTCAGAGATATTACTAAACTTGCCATGATAAAAGTCGTAAATTCACGGTTTATGTACTATTTCAGATTTTAGCAAATATGCCATTCTGAGAATGGCGAAGTTATTGCGAAGATAAAATTTTGAAAAATGGGTATGTTTATGGTAATCCGGTTAATACGATTGATCCAATTGGCGAGTATGTAGCTGGGTATGAGGAAGAAAGATATGTTGAAAATCCTATAACGGGTAAAGGGAGAATGACAGGAAATAAAAAATACTCTTCACACAATGGACGATATAATCGAGGGAAGCAAATATCCATAGATGGGGCCGCAGTTATTGGTTATAATAGACATTATCTTAGATCGAGAAACACTAGGTCTCTAAGAACAAAGAGAGTAGCCTTTAATAAATTAAAATCGAGTGTTGACTGGAACTATAAGTTACGAAAGGACCTAGAAGGTTTAGAATTAGATGTTTATAATAAAATATACAAAGATGATGCTGCGAAAAGTCCTCGTTCAATCCTAGGTAATATGATGGTTGGAGCAGCAGGTAATGAATTAGGATTTGATATAGAATTAACAAAACAAATTGATGGAGTGTATCTATATTTTGGAACTTCTAAAACTACTGCGACTTGCTTCATATCTGTAGATGGATTTAAAAATTGTGATGCGGATGATCTCATTGGAGTGGAAGCTGGTTACCACTTGGGAGAAGTAGACATTATTAAGGGGTTACGAAAAGATCAGTTGAATAAAAAGAGGAGTAATCTATAAGTGATATATTACTTTCATAAAAATATGAAAAGGCCGATTACTATTATATTGGTATGTATATTGTTTGCTTATTTGTTTATGGTTAATCATTTTGTACATCTTGATCTAACAGGAGATGCAGGCAAACTTTATGTGAAGGATCAAGTTGATTATTTCAAGACAGAATTAAATCAAAAAAGCAACTATGCATATACTGAATACCAAGTAATTCTAAATAAGATTAAGATTTCTGAATACGAGTATGAAAATATAGATGATATTCATACATATACAGTTAACTTCAAATTAATTGAACACCATCAGTTTCTTATTTGGTTTCTTGTCTTACTTTTTGTTGTATGTGTGGATGTTGGACAAAATGCTTTAAACAAAAGAAGTCAAATAAAAAAATCACTCCTTAACCACTTTCTTATTGGAATGCTTTTTGCTTTGATTTTAATGTTATCTGAGCTTGTTTTTTCTCTTATAATCGGATTTATTTCTCTTGATTTTAAAAGTTTTTTTCAACCAGTTCTAGCTATTAGAAACGATCATATTGAAATTATGTCATTTATTAATTATGTATTAATAACTAGATTTTTCTATTTTATACAAATTGCCGTGATTTGTATGTTTGGAGTGTTTGCTTCGCGTATATTCAATGAAACTAGTAAAAATATTGTGCTATAATGTTTTCGTTATTTATTATTTTCATGATTCTTGCTTTTTCTAGAGATTTGACAGCAGGTGCTATAGACAAATATTTTTTTGTATTCTACAATTTACACAGCTATACATTAATTGACATGAGTTCGTATATAGTTGAAGACACTTCTTTTGCTTTTGCCTTGTGCATACATCTGATGTATTTTTTATTATTTCTCATAGGAGCTTGGTTGTTTTCTATACGACAACTTAATATAGATGCAAATTTAATTAAGAGATGACGCTTACTAAGCTAATGATCGTCTAATCAAAAACTAGACGATCATTAGCTTTTTTAAAACAGCTTACCCCACGTCCCCCTTCCAATTATCCCATTTTTAATCCATTATACAGATGATGAGTCATCCATATTAAAAAAGGTAGCCATTCGAGGACTGAGCCAGCCCGTTAACGATAATGATAGGAGAAAATATTGGGAACGCGTATACCAAGAGTCGAGCGAATTGGGTGTCAGAGAGTACTGGGCATACATGTTGCTCAGCACATCGACAATAGCAGAATTGGACAAGTGGATGTCTCTTGTGGATTATTATTAAAAAATATTTATTATTAAGATAACTTATGTTGGGATTTCTTTGCATCACCATAAAGCTATGCCAAAGACTATATCAAAGTGACCATTAGGTGGTTTGGCTCACATAAGACGTGCTTTGGCTTAGCTTTAAGCAATTAAGAATGGGGAAACAGATTTTTTGTACTATAATAATTGTGTGAATCGATATACATTCGGATGATTATAAAATATAAATTTTTCTACTAACTAAAATTAAAATAGTGGAAATCGATACTCAAACTCATAACAATCTGCACGGTCTACCATATAACAGACTTGAACCAGTCGACCATCAGATTCAAACACTCTTCTTACAACCCGAACAATAGGGACGCTTGATTGAACGGGTAGATTTAAGTCTCGCATCTCTGATTGGGTAGCTAAAGAAGTTATTAAATTTTCTTGGCAATCAACAGGATCAATTCCTAGTAATTTCAAACAGTCATAGATCATTGCATGGGGTTGTTTTAACATTTCTCTCAATTCTTTTAATGGCACAACGCTAGGAATATATGATCTTGTTACTGCTATTAAAATGTCATTCCTATATTGCTTAGTATGATAATAAAGAACAGGCGGTGCTAATTCATCTAAAATACCCTTAGGCAAATCTTCTTCCTCATATAATATTTTAATATCGAATAATTCCTCTTTTCCTAGATCACCGTGTTCTTCTAGAAAGTCTCCTCTTCTATTGGAACGATAAGGAATTGGACGAACCTTCCTTCGATTTGGATTTGATCCAGATGAAAATATTAGACCATCCCTTATTAGAGCATTCACAGCATTTTGAATCGTAGCAGAATGAACTTCGAACTCTTTCATCAGTTGTAAATTTGTGGGGAAGTCCCCATCAGGTGGGTATATCTCATCTATAATACGATCCCTAAGAATATGATATATATCTAACCACTTTTTACGAGCCAATATTCAAAAACTCCTCTACAGTAAGCTGGATTTCGTCAGTTAATGCGTTCAGAAGTGCTCTCCCTTTTTCAGCATTCGCTTGGGTAGGGAATCCGATTGTCCCGGTTTCTGAATACGGTTTTATGCCTAATACCTGAAATAAGTCTCTACGCGGCGAATCTACATCTTGAAAGTGATCCGTTTTTATAATTCCTTCTTGTAAGAGGGATAACAAAATAGAAGTTTCACCTTCTCCGGCATGCATATCCCGAGAGATGGTTGTAGATAGATTTGCTTTTTCATAAGCGCGATCCCAATGTTTCCGACTAGGTGTAATCAGTAGCTTGGGAAAATTAACATTCATTTCTTGCGCGATATTCCCGAGTAGCATATTCCCACCATGTCCATTCACAATTACACATTTCTTAACACCCATCCGTTCCAATGAATGGATGACATCTTTTACAACATGGATGATGGTTTCGGAACGTAGCGAAATGGAACCGGGGAAATGAACGTGTTCAAAAGATGATGAGAAAGGAAGATTTGGTACCACAAATGAACGATGAGTTAAAGCTTTTGCTAACTGATTTGCAATGGCTTCAGCAATTAGACTGTCAGTGTTAATAGGTAGGTGATAACCATGTTGTTCTAAGGAGCCGATAGGAAATAAAGCAAGATCGATATGCTGTAAATCGTTCCAAGTGGAGTAAGGGTTCATTGTATGAATTCCTTCTTTCTTCAATCTAGATTCAAATAAAGTGTACAATAATTTTAGAAAAAAGTGAATATTAGGTATTAAAAAGATCTTATATAAGTATAGACTGAATAATATAAATATAGATTGTGATAATTGATACTACACTACTTCATTTACTTGATTTAGTAATTTCTGATCTAGTAGTTATTTTTAATACAACTTAAAGCATCTAATTTAAACTCATTTTATCTTTTGGAAGGGGAATGTACATGTCACCAGCACTAGAGAAAGTAATTCACCGTTTACAAATTGATGTTTCTTGGATTCCGGTTGATGATATCCCTGTTATTGACCTTTGGCCGAGAAATAACCAGCGATTAACTGAATTAATAAGTCAGGGAGTAAGGAAAATGAAATTTACTGGGGAGATATTATTTAAACGGGAAGGAACGCTTTTCTTCTTCCAATTTCTATGTAAGGTGGAAAAATGATGCTAACATTAGAACATGGATGGCTAAATTTAATAGATGGGTTAACGGTTCAAAGATATTTTTTACATGCCTATCCTTTTATATTACAAAGCTTAAATAAAGAAATTAATCTCAGTGAATACACGCTGGATCGAAACCCAATTTACGAGACAATTAATGCGTATGCAAACCGTTTTAAGAATGATAGCGAAGAGATACGCGGAAGTTTTCAGTTTAAAGGTAAAGTATGGTCTATTTGTGGAAACCAAAGTGACTTTCATATAAAAACGTTTCAATCCGCTCTCGAAATCATTTCAGTGTCTGGTTTATTTTTCATTCCAGAACTTGCTTCAGGTGTCGTTTATTTTGATGGTTTTCAACCAGAGCCTATACACTTCGGTATCCGTTTCTCCTCAGATCTTAATGAAAAGACGGGAGCTATTCAAATTCTTTCTGAAGCAGCAAGGCATTTTGCTAAAGTATGTTGGGATAGCTATGAACTCGATTTTAATGAAATAGCTTATCGATCTCTTTGGTCTACTGACTTAATTAGTATCCAAGATCTAGTGATCAGCATATTTACATCATCTATTCTTTTAGATTTGTACAATAGAATACAAATGGAACCAGATTCTATCTATAATCAAGAAAGTAAACGATTGCAAGAAGTGGAACACCTAATCCCGGATATTTTAAGCGTGATTGATCACATGAATATGGATGACCTCATTCAACTTTATCTTCCTTCAAACAAAAGATTTGATAAGTATAGGACTGGAAAAGGAGCAGGGCAAACATAAAATATACGAAAGTGAGGATATTGTATGAGTAACTATTTCATTGCACTTGAAGGAATCGATGGCTCGGGTAAAACGAGCGTAAAACAACAATTATATCGTTTGTTTTCAGAAAAAGGGAAGGGACCACTTACTGTAATTCCTCAATTGTGGAGAGATGCATTGTCTACTCAAGTGATAGTATCGGCTAAATATGATGGAATCAATTATCCCAAAGATATAATAACAAGAGCGTATGTAAGAGATAAAGAATTACTCTACAGAGAAATGATTTGCCCTCATTTATCCTATCGTTCTGTTATCTCAGATCGATATATTTTGAGTGATCTTGTTTACCATCAGCAACTGTACGGCATTTCACCAGTAGATACATTTGAAGCATATAAAAATTCTGGGTTGGTTTTCCCTGATTACTTGATTTTTATCAAGACGGATCCTTTGCAAGCATACCAGAGAATATTAAATCGGAATCCAAATGCCATTCATAAATGGGAAAGACCAGAGATTCTTGCCGATCTTTATCAAACCTTCTTAGAGTGCTTAGATTTTATGAACTGCAATGTGATTATATTGAAAAATGATTCGGATTTCACTTCTTTAAAAGATGAAGTGAACAAATTATTCACGGAGTATTTTGATGAATAGAGTCATGGGTATATTAGAAGAATTGAGAGCGGTATTCTTTCAGAAGTTCCTGAGAAAAAGGGGATTCTTTTTCGGATTTCTATGTGAAAAAGTCAAAAAAAGAAGCGTGGCAAGTAACCTGCTAACGGTGGTGTTGATTATCCAAAATACACGACGCTAAAATGGATAAATCATGCAAATCAACACGCTTGACCTGCTAACTTTAAACTCATTTATAAGCAGCTATTCAAGGTAGAGCGTTGCTTTGCTTGGATGGACAACTTTGGACGTCTTATCGTTCGATATGAACATTGTGCTCGGTTATATCGCGGCTTTTTGTGTGCTTGCATAATTATGTGCCTGCGGTATTTTGAAATGGCTTTTAGTTGGAAAGATATGAAAGCTAACATATCGTCATGTTTTAGCACAAATCATTAGGTTTTATACCAAAATTTATTTATTTTGGTATATGTATTTCGATAGTTTCTGTCTATTTTACTGAAGTTCACAATCCCCGAATGATATATCACTGGACATAGACGAATTGCTTAAAATTCACGTGAAAAAACACAAGAAACAGCACTATTATCGTAAAAATATAAATATTGTGTAATTTAACTACTGATCATACAATGGCAGTAAATAGAAGTTGCTCTGTACTACTAAATGTAAAATTCATATTAAATCATAAATTATAGTTTTTCATTTATTAAAAATAACGATTCAACCAATTTAAAGAAGAGGTGTAGCAAGTGAATTATATGATTTTTTCCTACGTCAAAAGTCATGAGGTTGAAAATGGACTTTTTATTTACAATGAGGAAAATGGGACATGTTACGGTATTGAAGGCATAGGAGGAGTGATTTGGAAAGGCATTATTAATGAAGATTCTCTTCAAGTGATTATTGGGAACATCAGACAAGGATATCATCCTGGAATTACACTAGAACAAGATGTTAAAGAGTTTATTGATCAATTATTGCTAAACAGTTTGATTAAGTTAAGATAATGAATTTTAAACTTTTTAGATTTTGAAAGGAGGTGAGTTAATGGATCAGAAAATTCGTAGCGATGAGGTAGAGAAAAAGGAGTATGTTGCTCCTAAGCTTATCCAATTAGGTAACATCGTTGAGATTACTTACGGTGGTGTTGATGGTTGGGGTAGCGATCACATGTCTAGAAGATTCCGGAGTGACTAATCAATTAATGATAAATGACTGTTTTAGATCATGTTCATCATGACCTAAAACAGTCATCAATATAGGAGGCGCTATGAAAAATTATATATTATACGGGATGAAAATAAAAACAGAAATTAATTTTGATGAGCATCTAAATAGATGTTACATAGACAGTTATGACTTCGAGTTGGTTCACTCAGGTAATAATTTGAAAATAGAGATACAAAGTAAATTAAAAAAGATTTATGAGAAATTTATTATGAATGAACCAATACCTTTTGAAGTATTGTTTCAAATTGATGAAAAGGTTTTTTACCTAAGTTGGCTAACTCACTATCATTTTATTATCGATATAAGAAGTAATACAATAAATTTTTATGGAGAACTAGACGGTGAATTTTATTGTGTCTTTTTTTCAAGGGTAGTGTCATTTTTGCTTTATACAAGAGGATATACACAAATTCACGGGAGTGCTATTCAGTATAAAGGCAAAACGGTATGTTTTATTGGTGATTCGGGTGCTGGGAAATCGACCCTTGCTTCTTTGGCATTTCATCACGGAGGGAAAGTAATTACTGATGATATTATAGCAATTGGCCCAGATAGTTGTGAAGTAAATTTTGGTACTTCTAGTTTAAGACTTTACCCTGATTCATCATATATCCCAGCTAATGCAGTGTTTTTTAATGAGGTAGATAAACTTAGAGTGAATTTTAATCATAGTAGTTATAACAAAAAATACTTTCCCAATTTTTTGTTTTTCATTGAAGTTAATGATAGTAAAGAACTTATATATGAGGAGTTAGATAATTTCGGCAAAATGACTAGTCTCATTTATAATGCCTACAATAAAAAACTATTACAAAATGTATTCAGTGATGTCATGGAAAGCGAAAATATAAAAGTTTTTTCCGAACTATCTAGAAGATCAAGTTTTGTGAAAGTGACTCGACATGAAAACACTTCTCCTGAGGATGTGTTTTCCCTTGTACAGTCATTATTAACATGAAGTTAAAAGGAGTGAATAAATTGACGAAGATATTTATCTTTTTTCAAAGCTATTGGTATTTGTTTTCTTACTATAGAAAGCTTAGAAAAAAAGGATTTCCAATGGTGCTAAAACAGATAAAGATAGATTCAATATTGAAAAATAAAAGAAAGTATATATATGAGAAAAAGCTCATTAGGTCTTTTACGCTAGCATGCAAATATCACTTCTATAATATAGAATGCCTAGAAAGATCATTGGCTTTATACAGTCTTTTAAATCAATATGGTTATCGGGTTCAGTTTCAAGTTGGCGTTAAGCAAAAACCTTTTCTTAGTCACGCATGGATAGAAACAGAGATTAAAGAGTTAGATGAAAGTGAACTTAGAAATAGATTTAAGGTATTCATTCAAATAAATAAGGAGAATTCTAAATGACAATTGCTTATTTTTTAATAAGAGATAATCACCTATTGTCAAAAAAATACACGAATATAGCAGTCGACGATAAATTAATATTGACTGCAGATTGTAAAAAGGTGAGTATTCAAAACTTCACTCTTGTTATTTTTGAAGATGATAACAGTAGTCATAAGTTACTGACTAAATATATTCAAGATCACAACTGTTTTGACCAAAAAATTTTAAATACAATAAAAACCCCACTTTCCTTTCTTATTTATGACTGTATTAATAATAAATTAGATATATTTAGATCGCTGACGGCTAACCCTGTTTTTTATTTCTTCTCGTATCAAAAAGGTTTAGTCATATCCAATAAATTAGAAGATTTATCGTATATTAAAAGTAGCTTGAATGACAATTATTTTCGATTATACTTTAATACAGAACTAACTGAGACTGAACACACTCCGTATAAAGGAATAAAACGTTTAATGCCCGCCCACAAACTTACAAAATTCAACAATAGTGATCTAACCACACATAAATTCTGGTCACTTCCAGTAGAGTCAACTTATTGCAACACAAATATTGAAGAAAATATACATGTTTTCTCAGAAATTTTGTCAACAATTGTGGGTGATATAGTTGCTCGGCATAGAGATATAGGATGTGAGATAAGTGGTGGTCTAGATTCTTCAAGCATTTCATGTTTGCTTAATAAAAATAGATTAAAAAGTTCTAAAATCTTTGGCTATAGCTATATATTTGATCAAACTATTGGTGGGAAGTGTAATAAAGATAAAGTTGATCAAATATATCAAAGCACAGGAATTATACCTACATATATAGATTTATCAAAATTTTGGTCATTTAAAGATGTTAAAAATAATTATCATAGTATGGATGAGCCTAGCTTTTTAGCTCTAAATCATTCTATGTATACTTATTTACAGTCTGTAGCTTATGATCACGGTAATACGGTGTTGGTATCAGGAGAAGGTGGGGATGAACTGTTCTATGGTGGAACTCATTATCTGCGAGACCTATTATTTCAAAGGAAATTTATGGAGCTATTTAATGAGCTAAACGAAATAGCTACAAAAAAACAGCAACCATTTTGGAAAATCTTTAAAATGCATGTTTTACCTGCCATACTGCCTGTGAAAATTAGAAATAAAATAGAAGCTAGCTCAAATGAGCAAACTTGGAGAAATACTGGTTTTCATATGAACTGGTATGAAACAGCTGATTGGGTAGACGGAGATATGAGGGAAATAACGTATCTTGAAGTAGAAGAAGAAAGACTAAAAATTAGAGATTCTAGCATAGATAGCGTGTATCTTAAGGAAGTTTTCGAAAGATTCATCTTGATAAATCCTTGCACATGGATAAACAATAATATTTGCGTAGACTCCTCATTGAGATATGTCCATCCTTTCAGAGATCAAAGATTAATTGAATTTATGTATACTTTACCTGCTGAAAACAAATTAAGAATGAGTCAGAAAAAAATGTGTATTAGAGAAGCAGTGACAGGAGTGGTGCCAAACAAAATATTGACTAATCCTGATAAAAATACTTTTACAGAGGTATTTCGCAAGGGATTCTCTTTGGAGGCTCGACTTATTGATGAGCTTATAGAAGATTCTCGCTCGGTTAAGTTAGGTTGGGTTAAGAAAG
Organism: Polycladospora coralii; assembly: GCF_014773435.2. GTDB lineage: Bacteria > Bacillota > Bacilli > Thermoactinomycetales > Thermoactinomycetaceae > Polycladospora > Polycladospora coralii. Next base: position 170,035 of record NZ_JACXAG020000005.1, read on the forward strand.
ACAAAATAAAAGAATCAGTAGATAAATTCAAATATGGCTTCAACAATGATTTTGCTTTATTGATTAAGTTTTTCGGGCTAGAGCTTTGGTTCAGACAAAACGGTTAAGGTGGTGAGGAAATGATTGATTCTAATTGGGAAAGAGTAGGCTTGGTTGAAGCGCCGAATGCGGAATCAGGGAAAAATATTGGCATTGTTATTTTAGATAATATTGTTTCTCATCCTTCTATTAGTCACTTAGAAAACAGAGTTAAGCGAGTAAGAGTAGCACATGACTTTTCAATAACATGCTCTAACGTAACTGAAGAACCTTTTAAAACCAATTTAAAAGAACACAAAAAGCATGGTTTAATGATATTAAATCTCTTGAGCCATAAGCCATTTGACCTTAATGAGAAGTATTACGTAGGACTTGCATCTGCATCTACATTTATTTTTCTACCTACATCATCAGAACCAGAAAAAACGAAGTTAGGTTTAGAGTGGATACTTGATCAAGATTGGAACATCAGAGTTTTATTAAACTTGAGAGTTCCAGAAGCAGAAGGCTGGATGTCACCAAACGCAGACCATCCACACTTTCAAGCGTTAGCTCCCGCCTTAACTAAAGACATTTTAATCGTAAGTGCTGGAGGGAATTCCAAAGCTCATAACAATCTCCACCCTATTGAATATTTTACAATCTCAGGTTTCAATGACCATGGTTTGCATCAAGTTGAGAACTATGAGCAACATTCCTCTGTCCCATTTGGGATGAACTCAGAAGGCTATTATAGACCTGATTTACTCGCTCCATATACATATTTGCCATTGCCAAGTTTATTAGGTCAAAAAAAACTAGACTATTTTGGTGGCACATGCGGTTCAGCAACATTGATAGCGGGACTGAGTGCTTACTATTTTTCTACTACAGCAGGATTATCTCCAAATGATATCCGTTCAGCATTTATGCAAGCTGGAGTCATTGACAATAAGTTTGAGGCTCCCATTGTTAATGGATCAAAGACCTTAAAGTTATTAAGAAAAGGATTTAAAGCTTCTGATGGTCGTCTGCTGACGGATACATTAATTAAGGTCACTGATCCTTTTGTGGATATAGATTCTAAGTCTGCTATAAAAAGAGCCCTAGCTCTAACTGTCTTAATTCAAAGAGCGAGACTGTCTAGAGATGAGATATGGGAGTATGTAGACGATGATTCACACGAGGTTAAAAAAGTCGCAATTACGGGATTGGAAGCACCTGAAAATGGGATTGAAAGAGAATTATTTTGGAGCTATACATTTAAGGAGTCGAGCCAATTTGGAGTGAGAGAAGTTTGGGCTTATGCGTTACTCAAGACATCGGTAAAGGCTGAAATTTCTAACTGGATTAAATTAATCAAAGTAAACCCTTCGATTGATTTATTAATATGCTTTAGTTTTTTCTTAAAGGAGCATTATCAAAGCTTTCCTGAAATGGAAATAACACCTGACCCAGCGTCAATTCATCCACTGGTTACCTCTATTATAGATTGGTACAATGATTACGTTCTAAATGAAGCAAAGGACTTGTAAGTGGATGTTTCAAAATAAACTGGAAATGAAAGCGGAGGCATAGTCAGAATACTAATAACTCTAGGTGATTATAAATGAATCTTCAAGATAGATAGCATTAAAGCACATCTTAAGGGTGTTCAATGTGATATGGAATAAACTTAAAACGGGTCATACCATACCATCTATTATAAAAGAAATACTTGAAAATTATGATATGACTGAAGCTGAAATTAGGAAGATTATTAATCCGTTTATCAATGAGTTACGATCGGCAGGGTTAATTTCAAAATGACATGCGAAAAGAGGGTGAAAATGAGCAAAAAGCAATCGAGCTTGCAGTTGATGGGACTGATGTTGACGCAAAAGAGGATTCTTTTCTTTTCAATTCTAGCTATGTTTGTGTCTGTACTGATTCAGCTGGTGATACCACTTATCATGAAATACATCGTTGACCAAGTCATACCAAGGCAAGACTTTTTTGTATTTGGAGGCGCTGTGATTGCCTTGATTTTGCTTCCGATTGTAGCTAGTTTATTTGCCATGATGGGAAACCGGATTAATCATCGAATTGGTGCACATGTGACGGATACAGTACGATTACAGTTATTTGATAAGTTTTTACGATTGTCACCAGCCCAGTATCATAATCTGAATTCTGGCGTTATGAATCAAGTAATAGGAGCTGCTGGTGAAATCGGGGATTTGTATATGACACAAATTGTCATTCCTTTCATATTTCAAGCGATTATGGTTGTGGGTATGATTTCATTTATGCTTTATTTAAATGTCGAGCTTACACTCATCTCTCTCTTCTTTCTTCCGTTTGTGGTGATTACCAGCTTGATGCTTGGAAAGAAGGCAAAGGGATTAGCAAGTGATGTAATGAAAATGCAAACCGAACTGTCTTCTTATGCCATCGAGTTTTTTAGTGGTCTAAAATCAACACAGCTTTTTCAACAAGAAGATCAGGAGAGAGCCTACCAATCTGCTTGGATTAAACAGTATCGAAAAAAGCGTAATCATACATTTGTAGTAGGTCAATTTGCTGAAATTATGGGGCATGTGATTAAGTCACTAGGATTTGGAGTAGTATTTGCTTATGGAGCATGGCAGATTTTTGAGGGGAGATTAACAATCGGGTCACTTCTGGTCTTTATTGTTTATCATCCACAATTATATGCGATGATCGAGAAAATGCAGTTTGCATATTTGAAAACGGTAGAGACATGGCCGAAAACAAAGTTGGTTAGGGATATTTTAGATATGGAGGTAGATAGGACAGCGGGAAATTTAATATTTGCAGAAACCAATGAGCCAGTGCTTTCTTTTCAGAATGTATCCTTTGCATATGAGGAAAATCGGGGGCAGTTAAGTCGTGTTACTTTCACGATAGATAAAGGGGAGTTCATCGGCATTGTAGGGGAATCGGGAAGTGGGAAATCTACACTTTTCGAACTTATTCTTCGATTTTATGAACCGAGTAGCGGGCGAATTTTGCTTTATGGAAATGATCTGTCATCCTATTCCAGTCAAGAAATTCGGTGTGGAATAACGATTGTCACCCAAGAACCCTTTATCTGGAATCGATCGATCCGTGATAACTTAAGATATGTGAAACCGGAAGTAACTGATCAAGAATTGATACATGCTTGTCAAATTGCTCAATTATCTGATTTCTTGACACGATTACCATATGGATTGGATACGATTTTGGGTGAGAAAGGTGTTAAGTTATCAGGGGGAGAGAAACAACGAATAGGAATTGCTAGAGCCATTTTACGTGACCCAACGATTTTGCTAATGGATGAACCGACATCGGCATTAGATGCTAAAACGGAAGCATTGTTTCAAGAGCAACTGAAGCAAACTTTTCATGGTAAAACCATACTGGTCATTGCACACCGCCTTGCCACAGTAAAAGATGCTGATCGGATAATCGTTGTCAAAGATGGGAGAATCGATGATATCGGGAGTCATCAAGAATTGATGAGGCGTGGTGGAGAATACAGCCAGCTTTACAATGAGCAATTTGGAGAAAAAGAAGCGCCCTAAGTGTGTTGATAGATATTGAGGAGAGTCGACACCCTTCACTTTTTGTGAGGGGTTTTTGGTGTGTAAGAGGGGCTATTGTGTGGAAAGGCATTATAATCACCCATATGCTCCATACGTTACAATTGCTTAATGGAAAAGTTCTATTGCGTGAATGGAACACAAATGGGTGATTTACTATATTCTAGCTTTCTGGGGGATCACCAGCTACAAATGAGCGAACATTATTTCTCTTCAATCTTTACACCTCCTTCCGAGTTGTGTAGTAGGGTTACAAGGCGCATGTGTATCTTTTAAGTTTACAATCACTTCATTTATTCAAATTGTATAAACCAATTAAACACTAACAATCATACATTAATGTAGGAGCATTGGCGATATAATAGACTTTAAGTTTCTGGAGGATCACCACCTACAAATAAGCGAACATTATTTCTCTTCAATCTTTACACCCCCTTCCAAGTCATGCATGAGGGATACTAGGTGCTTGTGCATATTTTGTAGGTATTTCTTATGTATCCCTGTATGGTCCATCTGCTCAATACAATAGCATATTTTCCAGGTTAAATCACGCTCTTGAATGGTCATCTTACGTGTTTTTATTGTTTCTAATGCAGTTTGATAATGGGAGAGTGCATTGTCCAAATCCAATTTATAGACATAGCAATCAGCTAGGGCGATATGCGTTTGAATTAAGCGGGTCTCATCTTTACGTCTACTTCCATATTTAACGGCTACTTTAAGCTGTTTGATCGCTTCACTTATATGGTCATTTCGAAGTTTGATTCGTCCTAATTCTGTGTAGGCATCGATTAAAAGGCTTGAATTTGTAATCGCTTCCCTCATCTCTAGGGCGGAATTAATTGCAATCATGGCATCCGAATACTGCCCAAGATAATCATAAATTTGACCTGCTGAAATCCATAGTTCAAACGCACGATCGGTAAGTTCGTTCCGCCTGGCCTTTTCGATTCCTTCTAATACAAAATCAATCGCTTCATTGTGTAAATTCATTTTAATTAGTAAGGACGCACGCTTATCATACATATTGACAATAAGTCGCATATCGTCGATTTGGTCCATGTATTGCCAGACTTCGACAAGTGTTTTTAGTGCCTCACCATGACGTTCCAATTTTTCGAGACAGAATACCTTCAGTATAGGCAGGTTATACTGTGTAAACTCTCTTCCATCATTCTTAACAAAGGCATTAGTCCCCATTTCAATCTGAGTTAGTGCCTGTTCATATTCATTTTCATAAAAATAGGACCTTCCTAATTCGTAATACGTAGATGATTCAATATTGTAATAATTCCAATCCGGATTGAGTCCAATGGCTCGGATGGCTTGTTGCAATGCGGTTTTGGCTTTGAACCAGCTTTGTAGTCGGATGAGACATTTGCCCCGTATATATTGTGCAGTTGGAAAGAGGGGATCGGTTTTGGAAAGGGAAAGCTCGTCCAACATTTTTAGTCCTTTTTTGGCCCCACTTTTGGCGTGGACAATGATGCTTTCAATTGCCCGTAGTTTAGCCTGTTTGAGTTCGAACTCCGTATCAATCTTTTGAATGGATTCAAACATTTTCTCCATATCGATGTTTAGTTTCTGACAGTAGGTTTCAATAGATGCTTGACTAACGGTAACGACACCTCGTTCTATATTGCTGATGGTAGCGGCAGATAGTCCTTTCTCCATCAGGCTTCCAATCTTGTAGCCTTTTTCTCCCCGGATCGCACGAATGTATTTTCCCATTTCCACCCGATCTAAGTGGTCGAATGCCGACATGAATATCACCTCGATCACAGTATATAATAAATATTCATTATTTTCATATGTTGTTTTGGAGTAAATTTGACCACTTCACTGAAAAACATTCGATTCAGATGAAATATCACCAGAAAGGAGTAAGTGGATTCAAAATCGCATAGAAAAACACCGAAATAGGCCCATTTATCGTAAAAATATAAATATTGTACATCTAATTGATGCAACATACAATGACTTCAAGAGCACATCACTACTAAATTTAAGGAAATGAGGTGGTGTATGATGACCGAAAAGGTGGAGTTTACAGATGTTTATCCTGTGGTGACGCTATACTTTCCCAATCACGAGCAAGTAAGCATCCCTTTCTTAGCATGTATGGTGGTAGAGATTGAGGAAGGAAGGCATATCATTGCGGGGAAAGTGTATGATATTTTTGCTTAAACAAGAGGTGATTACACATGGAGATTAAGTTTTGGTATGACCAGTACGAGCAGAAATTAGTCGTGTGTCATCTGAAGACGGGGAATTACAAGGAGATTACTAAACAAGCGAAAATGGATACATTTCTACGCGCGCATGCGATTACATTAGAAGAATGTCAGTATCCAGTAGAAACAATGGATTGTATAGGTTTATTTCAGAAAAAAAGCACATTTCAGATGATAAAAGAGTGGATGACCCATAAAAATAGGAGTGAATAAAGGTGTTAGAGATCGGCAGAGAAGCATTGCATCAGCTGTATGTGGTAGAAGAGCAAAGTATACGCGCTTGTGCTAGTAAGTTGTATTGCCAGCCCAGTAAGGTGAGAAAATATTTGGAACTGAATCAAATTCCTATCCAAAAGAAAAAAGGGGGGCGAGTGAGGGTAGAAGAGCGGCTCAAAGCAGAACTGCACATGGATGATACCCAGTTCAAAGAATACCTGCTGCATCTACGCTTTTTTCAAATGCTTACTTATGCGCAGCTCGCAAAGCGATTTAAGTGCTCATCTGCTTCTGCCCAGATGGTGTATAAGCGATATGGGATTGAGACGAAGCAGCGATATAATCGGCTCCTAACGGAATCGCGGTTGTACGAGCTATATGTACTGAAAAACAAGACGATTATCGAATGTGCGGATATCCTGGATTGCTCACATACATTAGTCCGCTATTACCTGCTGAAGTACAAGATCCCCTCACGATCAGCAGGTGCCAAGCGAATCGAAGTACATATCAAGAGTCGCTTAGGCATGAGTGACCTCCAGTTACGCCAATACCTGACGGAGTTGGCAAAGACTTATACCATGGATGAGCTAGTGCACCAATTAGCGCATAGTAAAAGCAGTATCCGATTGATGTACAAGCGCTTGGGGATCAAGAAGAATTGGAAAAAAAAGAAGACCTCAAAAGAGTAGTGGATGCCGTAAGCTGTACATATAGGCATGAAAATTGCCACCTATTTCATTTTTTTGATTACGCATGTTTTTACAAACGAGTATTTGCTCTCCTCATCTTAAAATGAATCAGGTGGAGTAACGTCTCCACCTGATTCAACGCGTCTAAACCATAGTTATGACTACCTTTCCGCGCGCGCGCCCCGTTTCAAGATAGCGAATGGCATCTGCAGTTTGACTTAAGGGATAACGTTTATCAATCACAGGGGTAACTTTGCCAGCTTCAACAAGCTCTTTTATAAATTGAAGGTCTTCTTTGTTCATACTCGCCATCATCATGCCTATTTTCTTATGACTTGTTCGTGAAATCCATTTTCCCATCCACATGACTTGAAAGGCCAGAAACAGATTTGTAATGCCAACTACTGTACAAATTCCATGAGGTCGCAATGACCTTGCTAAGTCTAATACGGAACGATTTCCAACTGCATCGTAGATCAAATCATATTGCACGCCTGTTCGAGTAAAATCCTCCTTTGTATAATCAATGACATGTTTAGCGCCAATTGAGCTTACAAGCTCTAGGTTTTGCGTACTACACACCCCCGTCACCTCTGCTCCAAATGCTTTTGCAATTTGTACAGCGAACGTGCCTACCCCACCAGATGCTCCATTCACCAAGACTTTTTGTCCAGCTTGAATTTGTCCTTCATGACGAAGTCCTTGTAAGGCAGTCAAGGCAGCGACGGGAACGGCTGCTGATTCTATAAAAGACAAGTTGCTTGGTTTTAAAACTAATGCATGCTCAGGCACAGTCACATATTCAGCAAATCCTCCCGATCCTACCTCACATATATCTCCAAACACGCCATCCCCTGGTTTAAACTGTGTGACGTTTTTTCCTACTGCGATCACACGTCCTGCTATATCTGCACCTGGTCGTGTGTTTTTTGGTTTGAAAAGCCCGTTTCCTAGACGCGTAATAAAAGGGTCAGCTCTCATCTTGTGCCAATCAAGTGGATTGGCAGAAGCGACATACACTTGCACCAGTACTTCTTCTTCATTTGGAATCGGTTGTTCCACATCTTTTAACTGCAAAACATCGGGTGAACCGTATTTCGTATACACAATAGCTTTCATAGCGTTCTCCCTTTATGAATGACATAATGTTTTGGAGACTTGAACTTAACCTGCTCTAATGTATACTATACAGTGTAGTATAAAAATGTTCAATATATTTACACTATACTGTATAGTATATTAAAATAAAGAAAAGTGAGCTGATGCTATGCGTGAAGAGAAAAAAACAACGGATAAATCCAAAAAGCGTGAAGAAATTATGGATGGAGCAATTAAAGCATTTGAAATAGAAGGATATGAAAAAGCATCGATGGATCGAATTGCTCATCACGCAGGAACGACTAAACGAACGGTTTATAATCATTTCGCTAGCAAAGGAGAACTGTTTCAAGCGGTTTTTGAAAGATTTCTATCGGAACAGAGTGTTTTAAGAGCGATCAAATACGATTCGGATCAATCACTAACCGAACAGCTTGTGAGGTTTGTTGATGCTGAATTGTATCTGAGTACCGACTCTAGTCGACTGGCAATAAGTCAGGTACTGATCACACAATTTATGCAAGATCCTCATGTTGCGCTGGAAGCAAGAGCGAAATATGGTTCTTCTCATACCCATTTTGTGACTTGGATAGAAGCCGCGATTGAAGATGAACGAATTGAAGCAACGGATCCCAATTTAGCGGCCCTCATCTTTTATTCCATGATCGAAGGCGGTCTCACTTGGCCCATTCTTTGCCAAACAGAGAAGCCACCCGTATCTTTCAAAGATGAATTAATCAAAACCTTTTTATGTCGTTTTGAAAAATCTCCCGTTTCTGGTTAAGCAGTAACCAATTAGGTCATAACGAGACACCCAATAGAGAAATTTCTACATCCTTCTTCATTTGAAGGGTGTTTTTTGTTAAAATCATAAGGTTAGTTATAGCGAGTGATGACAGCGACTACTTTAATATAGATGAGTTCGTGTTAGAAATGAGGTGAAATCATGTCCGAAAAGATACCGATGGTTGAAGTGTTTCAAACCGTAGAAGGGGAAGGGACGAATGCTGGGTATCCGACTACTTTCGTACGGGTGTTCAACTGTAACTTGCGCTGTACGTGGTGTGATACACCTTATAGTTATGCGCCTGCGAAGCCAGAATACCTGGCGACGATTCCGGAAATTGTAGAGCAGGTAAAGCAGTATCCCAGTCGTTATATTTGCCTGACTGGTGGGGAGCCGCTTATTCATGGAGAAAAGTCAGCGAAACTGATCGAAGCTTTGGCAGCTATTCCTTATGTAAAAGATATTCATATCGAGACCAATGGAGCGATTCATCTGAAGCCATTTCAGGAAATGCGTGAGCAATATGATGATATCGCGCAAAAGGTTCGCTTTGTCATTGACTATAAATTGCCGGCTAGTGGCGAGAATGACAAGATGATCCATGAAAACTTTGATATACTACAAGCTCAAGATGAGATTAAATTTGTGATAGCAGACGATGCAGATTTTCTGTTTGCCAAACAAATTGTTGCACAATATATTCAAAAAGGGACCCCGCTCTTTAGTCCGGTCTGGGAAACGATGCCACCAGCTAAGTTAGTCGAACGCTTACTTGAGCATCAGCTGATGGATGTAAAGTTAAATCTACAAATTCACAAGGTGATTTGGGATCCAGACCAAAGAGGTGTGTAAAAAGGAGGAAATCTCGCAATGAAAAAAGCAGTCATCGTATTAAGTGGCGGTTTAGATAGCACGACATGTATGGGAATGGCACAAGCGGAAGGCTTTGAGCTGTACCCGATCACTTTCCATTATAATCAGAGGCATGATCGTGAAGTGGAGCAAGCCCAAAAAGTAGCAGCACATTATGGTGTGACGGATAAGCACCGGATTGTAGATGTCTCTTTTTTGGGGCAGATCGGTGGTAGTGCCTTAACGGATCAAAATATAGAGGTGCGTACTTCTGGTGTAGCAGAAGACATTCCAGAAACGTATGTACCCGCTCGTAACTTGATCTTTTTATCCTTAGCGGCTGCATATGCCGAGGTGATCGGGGCTACTTCCATTTACACAGGCGTGAACGCGGTAGATTATAGTGGCTATCCCGATTGTCGCCCTGAATTTATTGAATCGATGACGGAAACGATTAATCGGGCGACGAAGATGGGGGTTACCTCTGCCGATCAACTAAAAATCGAGACCCCGCTTATTTTTTTAACAAAAGGACAAATTATTGAAGAAGGATTAAAATTAGGAGTCCCGTATGCACTGACCACATCATGCTATCTCGGGGAAGAAGAAGCATGCGGGAAGTGTGATAGTTGTGTGCTACGCCTCAAAGGATTTGAAGAAAATCAAACGGAAGACCCCATTCCATATCAAACCAGATAAGCCAGGTGAAGACGAATGCTTGGGAAATATACCTTAGTGAAACATTTTTGGATGTCATGCGCGCACAGTGTACCAGGTGCGGGCAAATGCGAACGAATTCATGGTCATAATTACAAAGTCACGTTTTGTGTAGAAGGCACTAAGTTAGATGAAAATCAGATGTTGATTGACTTCCGCTATGTAAAGCATGCATTAGAAAAAAAGTACGACCATCATCTATTAAATGATTTTCCAGAGTTTGACCCAAAGCGTGGTGGGCATGCACCGTCTACGGAAAAAGTAGCAGAAGTTTTTTTCCGTACGATTGACGAGCTGTGTCAGCAGAAAGAAAATCAACCGATTTTAAAGTGGATTGAAGTACAGGAAACAGACGAAGCATATGCACGTTTTGAACGGGAGGTATTATGATGTCAAAAGAACAAGAACAAGCAGCACTCGGGCTACACACATTAGGTAGTGACACCCCATACACATTTGAATATGATCCATCAATCCTTGAGGTGTTTGATAATCGGCACCCGGATACGGATTACTATGTCAAGTTTAACTGTCCAGAGTTTACCAGTCTCTGCCCAATCACATCCCAGCCCGACTTTGCGACGATCTATATCAGCTATGTTCCTGATATGAAATTGGTCGAAAGCAAATCGCTTAAACTATATCTATTTAGCTATCGCAACCATGGGGATTTTCATGAGAATTGTATTGTTACGATTATGAAAGACCTTATCGAAAAAATGGATCCTAAATATATTGAGGTGACGGGTAAATTTCTGCCTCGTGGCGGGATTAGTATCGACCCTTATGCCAATTATGGAAAGAAAGGCACTAAGTGGGAAAGGATTGCTGAGCAGCGCTTAGCACAGCATGATCTGATTTTAGAAAAAGTGGATAACCGATAGGTGAGAAGGGCAGTGCTACAGCGCTGTCCTTCTCTTGTGTTTGTAGGGAAGAGGATAAGCTTCACTGGTGAATCCATATCAAATCATAAGCTATATCGATATACACTTTATGAATAAATAGTCCTTTTCTTTTTTTGCATTAAAATAGGCCCGACTATGGGGTCTACGGTTTGTTCAAATTATGGTGTGATCAAAAGCGCAGTCATATCGGTGGTCGATGTAGCAGTAAAGTTTGCTATAGAGGCGCCGCCGCCTAGCCATTGAATCGTTGCTATGATTTGATAAGTGGCTGTAACGGCTCCTGGCTTATCCACTACGGAGAAACTGGGAAAAAAGTTTGTATTTGAATTATTAGGTGTTTGGATCGCCGTGGATTGCGTGACTTGACGTACCGTGGTGGTAATTCCACCAGCGAATCTTTGTAGTTGAAATAATATATTAAAATCTAGATTGTTATCAGAATTTACCTTTGTATTTAAAAACACAGTGGCATTGATCTGCACTTCTTGCGTACTTGAAACTGAAAAGGTTGGAAGCGTCGCAAGTGTAGTTGTTTGGCTCAGATTTGTATTTAATGTCACAGATGAATCATCAGAAAATAAACCATCTAAAGAAGCCATATAATCACCTCCTTATGCTTTTAATCTATTATATGCCCTTTATCCCTATGAAGTTCCTTTCTACAATTCTTTTTTCACAGAAATATATACGGATAAGCAAGATGATGGCTATTTATATGAATGTGACTAAGGTGTGTTCATCTACCTATTAAGGCAAATACGAAATGTAACACGTAATTATGGTATCCTGTTCTTATTTGTAATATAAAATTGAGGTGACTCGTTTGCAGAATGTAAAACTTTGCTTTATCGGTGCGGGCTTTCATGCGACAACGAATATCTTTCCAGCGGTTGTAGCCGCGGGTGCAGAGATTGGAGCAGTGGCTACGCGCAATATCGAAAATGCGGCATCTACACTGAAACAATTTGGAAGTGGAGGTACGGCTTATGGTGATTACCATAAGATGCTAGCTCATGAGGCATGTGACGGTGTGGTGGTAATCGCACAACCTCAAGACCAACTGGCCATTGTGTTGGATTGCATAGCCGCTGGGAAAAATGTGTATGTGGAAAAACCACTTGGAATGAATGAAAGCGATGCGAAGCAAGCAGCCCGAGCAGCTGAACAAGCTAGAGTGGTGCTGATGGTTGGATTTATGAAGCGATATGCGCCGATCTATACACAACTGGCTGCTCTGGTGAATGAAAGAACATTGGGAGAGGTACGTTCGTTTCAAGCTACTTTTGCTGTAGATAGTACGCCATTTTGTGCGGATGATGAAGCTTTTTTAAAACTGGCTGCGATTCACTTTGTGGATTTAATCCGTTTTTTATTTGGTGAAGTGGCTACTGTAACCGGTGTGGCTAACAGTAGAGACAACCATATTTCACAAAGCTTATCTGTACAGTTTGAAAATGGGATTATTGGGAGTATTTACTTTGCGGGGATGACTGCGTGGTCTCGAGAAAGTGAGCATATCACGGTAACATTTGATCATGGATTTGCCATCGCCGCTGAGATGAACAAGCTTACTGTTCATCCCACGCTTCAGCAGGAACAAGGGCAGTTGCCATGGCAATCATTAGCCGAAGTAGATACCGTTTATACGCCTTCAGGGACAGTGATGTCAGGCGCTTACCGTGATTTATACTTACGCGGGTATATAGGAGAGATACAGCACTTTATGAACTGCTGTAAGCAAGGACATTCACCTTCGTCTAGCGGTAGGGATAATGTACACACAATGGCTTTATGTGATCAGATATTATCGCGTCTAAAGTAAGTGTCAAACCCCTATTTTTAAATAAGTACCCAGCTTGCTTCTGGTGGAATGATGTAAACCACTAATTATCCGTACATGTTCAGTTTATTGTATCCATTTCCAATTCAAACAAGGTGTGATCGTAATAGCGGAGGGGTTACTCCCTACTTGAACAGTTGCGATGATCGACTGCGTTTTAACTTCAATGACCGATACAATCCCTCTCTGATTTAAATCACTCATTACATAAACAAATTGACTATCCGGTGTAATGACTAAATCTGAGGGGGAATTATCAACCTGAAGCAGAGCAATAACAGCATGTGTTTTGACATCCATGACGATAACACTAGCGGAAGCCCCGTCCAGTATGTATCCAAATTGCCCATTCGGAGTAATCGCTATTTTGGCGGTTCCTATCCCAACTGGAACTCTTGCTATGAGCGTATGCGTTTTCACGTCAATGATAGATGCTATACCTGTATTTACATCTGTCACATATACCAATTGGCTGTCTGGCGTAAAGACAACATTTTCAATCCCTCCTCCGAGTGTTAGGGTAGCGATGACGGATTGCGCTTTTGTATCAATCACCGTGATACCTTCGTCTATAGAGGCCACATACACAAATCTTCCATTGGGCGTAACGGCTAACCTTATTGGAGCATCTTCTGTCTTTATCGTCGCTATAATACGATTTGACTTCGTATCGATCACTGATACCGTATTTTCATCACTAATTCCACCTGGTGCATAGATGAATTTCCCATCAGGTGTAAGGGCAAATGATTCTGCTATATCCAAATTAATGGCTATATTAGCAATCGATCGATTTTTTTTGCTATCTATTACGTTGATTTCTTCCTCTGTAAACACATAAACAAATTGACTATCGGGTGAAATGACCAAATACCGTGGTTGATAGTCCAACTTAATTGTAGCTACTTGGGCATTCGATTTCACGTCAATGACAGCAATAGACTGCTGATCAGATAGGATATTCACATCACCTATATAAGCATATTGTCCGTTAGGTGTAATGGCAATCGTCTGAGGCGATGTATTCATTCTGATCGTTGAAATAACAGCATGTGTGCTCGTATCGAGCACCGATATAGTGCCGGGTGGACCTTCTGCAAATCCACTATTTGCTACATAAACATAGGACATTTGATAGCCTCCAATACATAGGGTTCTAACATCTTATGCATGGTGGAGATGTCCTCATTTATTATCCTAAGTTCAGATGGCTAAAGTATGTTATAGAAGTGAGTACGATCTAATTCATAAATAAGCCCCCTTATCATTGTATAAGGGGGCCCTTGTATCGAGAAAGGAAAACGTATTAGGAACTTTTTTTCTCTACTTTGTCGCCTTTTGGTCCTTTTCCTTTTTTATTCGGATGGATTTTATGCAATTCAGCTTTCAATGCTTCTTTCTCAATGCCATACTTCTCCATAACGGCTTCTTTATCCTGAGTCGTATTCATTTCGGTAATGACATCCGTCAGAGAGTTGCCACTGATTGTACCAATCGCCGCTGCCGTACTTAACTTTTTAATTCCAATTTTGTTTTCTTCCATCAATGCTTTTGTTTCTGTTTCACTCTTATTCAAATAAGATGTTAGATTTTTCAATGCAACTTCTTTGTGAGCCCCTTTTCCTTTTTTATTCGGATGGATTTTATCCAATTCAGCTTTTAATGCGTCTTTCTCAATACCATACTTTTCCTTAAAGGCTTCTTTATCCTGTGTCACTTTCATATCGGCAATGACATCCGTTAGAGATGTACCACTGATTGTACTCATTGCCGCTGCTGTACTTAATTTTTTAATCCCGATTTCGTTTTCTTCCATCAATGCTTTTGTTTCTGCTTCACTTTTATTCAAGTAGGAAGCTAGTTTCTTCAATGCTTTATCTTGCTTTTCGCCGCGTTTCATTAAATTTTGATCTTGTGCCTCGACTTGTGAGCTGTTCATGGAATTGGATGAGTCAGCGAAAGTCATTGAAGTTCCCCCGAATACCAATCCTGCTACACCTAAACTAGTTACCAATGCAATGAATTTTTTCTTTACCATTTTAATTCACATCCTTTGTTTGAATTGATATCAGCTTACCCCCTATTGATGACTTATTTATGACTTCAATATGATAAAACTCGGTAAAATGGTCATTTGAATGGTAACCCACTTTATTCCTGTAATAGGAGGTGGCTTGGCAACTTTTTGGGGGTGGAAAAAGCAAGGGATATCAAGTGATTTAAGGAGTTTCCATATCTTACATCCTTTTTTCTTCATCATTTATGTTAGGATACTTGGCAAGTACCACATTCTTGAACATAAAGAAAGGGAGATTGGATGCATTTCTTAAAGTTCAGAGGAATCAGTACGATCAAAGGTATGTTTTTTGCTTTATTTGTGAGCCTATGTTGGTGGATTCAAGCCGATGATGTGCTCGCACATGGTTATATTGAAAGCCCAGCTAGTCGATCCTATACAGGAAGTTTAATGAAGGATCAACTGGGTTATCAACAAGCGTTAGATTTATATGGCTCTGCAATTAAGTGTCCACAATGTGTAGAAGGGCCTAAGGGTTTTCCACAAGGCGGGCCTGCTGATGGTGAAATTGCATCAGCTGGTGGTGGCTTCGGTCAAATCGATCGCAAGCTGGATTTACAGACTGCAGACCGTTGGAGTAAGCAAAATATATCGACAGGTATGCATACATTCAGATGGAAATACACAGCACCACACAAAACTTCAAAATGGCATTACTATATTACCAAAGATGGTTGGAATCCCAATGAACCATTAAAAAAGTCAGATCTTGAGTTAATGGCCACGGTTGATCATGATGGGAGTGCTGCTAGCAACAACCTCTCGCATCAAATAGAAATTCCCAAAGGGAAGAGTGGATACCACATTATACTAGGTGTCTGGGACGTAGCAGATACATCAAACGCTTTTTATCAAGTGATTGATGCCAATATAAGTGATCAAGGAACCCCTGATCGAACAGACACTGAAGCGCCTACTACACCTACGGGGGTAAAAACAACAAAGACAGAGTCTGGTCAAATTTCATTGCAATGGACAGCAGCAAAAGACAATGTTGGTATTCAAGCATACGAAATTTATCGTGATGGAAAGAAAGTGGGGTCATCGTCTGCTCCCACATTCACCGATAAAGGTTTAAAAGCAAATACGTCCTATACGTATACCATCAAAGCAGTCGATCAGGCAGGTAATGCTTCACAGGCCAGTGAAGCATTGACAGTAAGTACCCAAAAGGAAACAACAGCAAGAGATGTTGAAGCGCCTACTGGACTACACACCATGAAAGTAACATCAGATTCGGTCAATCTGATGTGGACGGCAGCAACTGGTGATATAAAAGCATATAGCGTATACCGTGATAATCAGAAGATTGCAACGACTACAGATGCACAATACACCGATACAGGATTGCAAGCAGATCAAACGTACACTTATTATGTGAAAGCAGTAAGTACGTCTGGTGAGCAATCAGCAAACAGCAATGAGATTTCAGTAAAGACAGTTGCTAAATCAGAGAATACACCATCTGCATGGCAAGCCGGTCAAGTTTACGTAAAAGGTGACCAAGTTCTCTACCAAGGAAATCGGTATGAGGCGCTCTGGTGGACGAAAGATGTAAAACCATCTACCTTAGAGGGATGGAAAATACTCGATGATGGAGCTGTCCTGACATGGAGCAAGGACTCAGCTTATCAGGGGGGGAGTATCGTTCTTCACCAAGGCGATCGTTATCGTGCCAAATGGTGGACTAGAGGAGATGTTCCTGGACAGCATGCGGTTTGGGAGAAAGTTGAATAGAAGGAATCTATCGTTCAAGGGCCTGTCGCGTTCGCGGCAGGCCCTTGAACGATAGATTGAATTTGGATCTGGTATTTGGTTGGCATGCCCTACCCAATCAAATTTTTAGAACTTAATATACATATATGTTTAATAAATTTAAAAATAGGGAAAGGCCTACCCATATTGATGAAAAGGATGGGATAGGATGAATTTTTATTTGATCGGTAGTCAAACGGAACGACCACATAGTCAGCAAACTATTTTTGTCGATGGTTCGCCGGATCAAACCTTTCGTGAAGGTATTGATATAGAGCTAAGTCACTGGATTCCCAATCGAACGCCGGCTAAATACAAGGCAGATACCTCAACAGAGATTTGTATCCAATTTATCGAGCAGGAACCATTAGGAGAGTGGGATCTCGCGATTAATAATCATCTCGATGTGGACGGTATTTTGTCATTATTTGTACTCGTGCATCGGGATACGGCACGCATACATAAGAAGACTTTGATTGAAGCTGCTGCGATGGGGGATTTTTGGGCGTGGGGAAGTCGACAGGCACAAATCTTGTTTCAGGGATTAACGCTTTTTATGAATGAATTACGCGTGAATCAAGCGGATATTCAAGTCATTTATGAAAGGTGCTTTGCAAAAACATTGGAACTCTTGGCGGATGATGGTGCACAGTTTGCAGCCGAACTTGCTCATTTGGAGGATGTGATTGAGCAGATTGAAACGGGTGTAATTCAGCGCAAGGTCTATCATGAGCGATTTGTTCATTATCATGTACCGTTTGACGTTGCAAAGGGTAAGTTGGATTCGTTCTTACATATTCCAAGCTTTAATGCCCCGTTACAGCTGGATGTGTCGCTTCCTCCTCAAGCACGCTATCAATATGATTCAGATAAAGTCCATTTGGTATCTATAGCTACGGAGGAAGGTTACCACTATGATCTATGGTATCCGGGCTACATGTGGGCGGATACCCCTACTTCATGGCGAGCACCAGGTTTTCACTTCACCGGTAGTACCAATGGCTATTACTTCGGATATGCGCCGTTAGAAGAGGTGGTTAAAAGATTAAGTGAGCTAGAAACGGGAGCCGGCGTCTGGGAAATCGCAAGTCAACTTACGCCCTTTTCCAGTATAGCAGGACGTAATTACCCCGTGGTGGTGTCATACAAGGATGGATTAAGTGAGATTTTGCCACAAGTGGTGGCTGAAATATTGTCTACTTCCTTTAGCGATTAGGGAATAAATTAGGTAACTACTGTAGGTGTCATCGCCACAAACTATCATTTTTTCCGAAATTCACCACCCGCTTCAAGTGAGCTAAGTGGGTGGTGAATTTCGGTTCGGCGTTAGCCGAAAGGCATTTATTTTGAATATTTATTTTTTTCTTTACAATCAGTCATTTCAAATGAATTTAGACAGTATTCAGCCTGAATGATCATCTTGTATTGGTCATTAAATATCGTCGCAAGGTAATCAATCAGGCGCAGATGTTTCAAGATATAGGTGAGAAATACAATACCACACTGTTAGAATGGAACCACGATCACGATCATGTTCATGCGTTGTTCAAAGCACACTCCAAAACTGGGCTTTCGAAATTCATAAATGCATACAAAAGTGCCAGTTCCCGCATCATCAAAAAAGAGTTTCCTCCTGTTAGAAAGCAGTTGTGGAAAGTGAATTTCGGGTCAAGAAGCTTCTGCCTGATCACTACAGGAAGTGCTCCGATTCATGTAGTGAAACAGTATATTGAGAATCAAGGAAAAAAGTGAGGTGAAACTTAAATGCACAAAGCATTTAAGTTCCGACTGTATCCAACCAAGGAACAAGCCACATGCATAAACAAATCAATTGGATGTAGTCGCTTTGTATTTAACCACTTCTTAGCAGAATGGCATGAAACATACAAAAAGACAGGGAAAGGGCTCACCTACCATGCATGTGCAAAGTTACTCACTGCTTTAAAAACGCAGTTCGAATGGTTAAATGAAGTAGATGCCCATGCTTTGCAATCTTCACTTTGGAATCTCGATGATGCTTTTAAACGTTTTTTTAAAAACAAAATGATGCACCTCGTTTCAAAAGCAAGAGAAACCGTGTGCAGTCTTACACAACCAAGATTGAAAAGAAAAATCAACTTCCAGAAGTGAGTATTTACATCATTACATTTTATTTGATTTTAGAAAAAAAGATTTTACTGTGATCAAAATCACATCATGATGTGATTAAACCTGTTAATCTGAATCAGGTGAAAAAGTATATTTGTCACTATACATACTAAGAGGAGATTATGAATGAAAAAAAATATTTCAAAGTTCATTAGTGTATTTGCTGTGATTACGTTATTGTTGACTAGTGTTCCAGGATTTACACAAAATGAAGCTCTAGCTGAAGAGCATGATTATGCAGATTATTCCACAGCAATTATTGAGCCAGGTATGTACAAGGCTTTTGCTGAAAAATCAATAAAACTTACGGAAGGGGATGTCGTCACAATCACTTATGCAAATCCCGGTACGCGTAGCTTCCGTGTGTATCTAGGAAGAGGAGAGAACACTGCTGAAAAACCGTATTATGCATACCGAAGTGTGACAGATAAATATGTCCCAAGAGGGTCAGAGCATGATTTATATAATTTCACTGTACCAAAAACTGGAACATATAAAGTATTTATTCAATGTGTTCAAAGTGAGCGGAATTTATACCCTCGTAACGACGATTGCTATGGCATCATTAATGTGAAGAAATATGTAAATATAGAAGATTTTTCTTGATAAAAGATTGAACAATTTTTAATGGGAGTATAAGGAGTAACTGCCGGAAAATTTGGTCCAGGCGCCCTATATTGACATCTGAAGGGATTATTGTAGAGCGTCAAATCGATTTCGATCTATTCAATCAAGACTTTCATAACCAGACTGATTTTTCATTACAGAAACGATTGTTTTTAAGATAAAAAAACTAAGTTACCTTACAACCAAAGGCTAACTTAGTTTTTTTGTATTTAAGCTGGTAAGGAAGCTATGATTCGTTTTCTAATTTGATGGCTAGCTTTCGTAATCTCTTGATTATACGTCACAAAATGATAATTGTTTTATCTTTTAACGTTTGACACGATGTAAACGAAGTGCGTTTAGTACAACGGATACTGAGCTAAATGCCATTGCTGCTCCACTACCCATGGTGCCAGAAATCCGATTGCTGCAATGGGGATACCGATTGAATTATAGGCAAGTGCCCAGAATAGGTTTTGTTTGATATTGCGCATCGTTTTGCGACTGATATGAATAGCATCACCGATGTGATTGAGATCACCTTGCATCAATGTCACATCGGCGGCTTCGATTGCGACATCAGTTCCTGTTCCTATCGCCATGCCAATATCAGCTGTAACGAGTGAAGGAGCATCATTGATTCCATCTCCAACCATGGCAACTTTTCTATGTTGGGTTTGTAGTTTTTTGATCTCTTTTGCTTTTTCTTCGGGTAACACTTCAGCGAGGATCTTATCGACACCAACGGCTTCTCCGATTGTACGTGCTGTGCGTGTATTGTCACCTGTGATCATGATGACTTCAAGACCTAAAGATTTTAGATGACTAATGGCCGCTTTCGATGTTTCTTTAACGGTATCTGCTACGGCAACCAGCCCTTGATATTTTTGATCGGTGGCCACGAGCATGGCTGTCTTTCCCGTGCTTTCCAGATCAGCCATGATTGGAAGGGCAGTTTCAATGGGGATCTGATATTGATCCATCAGTTTACGTGTGCCAATGAGTATTTCATTTCCATTCACTTGAGCGCGAACACCGTAGCCCGGAAAAGCTTGGAAATCGATCGCATCTACTAATGTTAAGTTTTTAGCGGTTATACCATTTACAATTGCTTCTGCAAGTGGATGTTCTGAATTCTTCTCAGTGGAACCTACATTGATCAAAAATTCATCTTCATCGACACCGACACCGTCCGCGAGGATAATATTTGTTAACTGTGGTTTTCCCTTTGTAATAGTTCCCGTTTTATCTAAAACGACTGTATCAAAACTTTGTGTCGCTTCAATATGTTCGCCGCTCTTAAATAAAATCCTCCATTCTGTTGCACGCCCAGATCCAGCCATGATAGAGGTGGGAGTCGCTAATCCAAGCGCACATGGACATGCGATAACCAGTACAGCGACTGCTTTTTCTAATGATCCAGCAAATTCACCAGGCGTAGCTAAGAAATACCAGATTAGAAAAGTAAAAATGGCGATTCTTATGGCAATAGGAACGAAAATACCTGAAATTTTATCTGCAATCCGTTGTATAGGTGCTTTGGAGCTTTGTGTATCGGAGACAACCTTGATGATCTGTGCAAGTGTTGTGTCTTTGCCCACTTTCATGAAAGATTTGAGTGATCACTTTCGTGATCTCTGTATCTTTTTTTTTGCTGAACTTGTTGTTCATAATAATACGTACTTCTAGGAATTTGTAGGACGGCGCACATTGCTGATATCGAGTATTTGTGTCATTATTTCGGATCACTTTTACTTTCGTCCCATAATCAGCACGGCTTGCTTTAAAATGTCATTCTCCATTGCTAATTGTTGGTTTTCCTTCCTTAGCTGAATGAGCTCAATTTCTTCAGATGTTCGATTATCTTTTTCTTTTAGCCATGATAGATTCCTCGTTTCATTTATTGAATCAAGTCTACCTGACCTTAATTTTATTGTCCAATCAAGTGTAGTCTATCCAAGCGGAGCTACAGAATGCAGTAGCTAAGGGATATATCACGCAAGAAGAGTTTGAAACCATTATTGCCCTGTGAGCGATAGTGGTTTTTTATTCCCTTGAAAGGAGGTAGCTCATGAAAGATATGATCCAATCATTATCAGACCACATTCTCGTAAAGGTGTTGATTGCTTTGGGTGATGTAATATCCAGTTTCTTATTTGGTGAGTGGACACAGTTATTAACTATATTAGGTGTATTTTTAGTGATTGATTTTACAACAGGTTGGATAGCGGCCATTCATTTAAAACAACTCAGTAGTAAGATTGGGGCAATCGGAATCTTAAAGAAGCTAGGTATGGTTCTCGTTGTAGCTATGGCGCACTGGATGGATACGTTACTAGGAACAGATAACATATTCCGTGATGGATGTATCTGGTTCTATCTAGCTAATGAAGGGTTAAGTATAACGGAGAATCTGACCCGTTCAGGTGTACCTGTACCATCAGTAATCCGGAAGGCCTTATCTATTATTGAAAGTAAGAGTGAGAAGGCTGATCAATTGGATAAGTGAGCCGTGGGAAACCATGGTTTTTTCTATTACAAGGAGGCTTAAACATGGAATTTACCCAACTTCCAAATCTTAAAGATTGCCGAAGATCATTAACACGAAAAGGTAGCTATAAAAATTATGGTGCATCTGTTAAGACACATATTGCGATTCATCACAGTTTAACAAGGCGTAGCTTAGGTGATGCTAATGCTGAAACCTTTGCAAAGTATCATGTGAATAATTTAGGTTGGCCCGGCATCGGCTACCACTTTGTCATCGAATCAGATGGAGTATATGGACTTAATACAAATCAAGCTGTATTAGAGTTTCAACGTGCGTTTGGACTAGCTATAGATGGTGTTGTGGGTAATGAAACTAGAAATACACTTAACAATCCACCGTATAAACGATTATTAAAGAGAGATAGTGAAGGGGGATCTCGTGAAGATCGTTCAGCGTAAACTTGGTGGGATTGCTA
This sequence comes from Polycladospora coralii, assembly GCF_014773435.2. Lineage (GTDB taxonomy): Bacteria > Bacillota > Bacilli > Thermoactinomycetales > Thermoactinomycetaceae > Polycladospora > Polycladospora coralii. Next base: position 192,533 of record NZ_JACXAG020000005.1, read on the forward strand.
TAGATGGGATGTTTGAAGCAAATACGGAGGCAAAGGTGCGAGAGTTTCAGAAAACACAAGGATTAAAAGTAGATGGAATAGTTGGAAGGATGACGTGGGGAAAGTTGTTTAAAGCAGGTATGTTGATTATCCGAAAATAGGATTTTTCTCGCTTGCTTATTTAAATAGAATACGATGAATAGCTACTTTCAATTCAATTGAAAATTCATCTATGAAGAGGAGCCGAGCGAATCGCACAAAGGATAGAGATTTACAGGACAAAATCATAAGTTTTGTGCTTTCAAAGATCCATTTAACGAGTACATATGTAATTAACGCAACAAACGGTTCTGATGCAGAAAATAGTGTGAAAGTAAAAAAGTAGTTTAATTCCCTTAAAAAGAGGTTCTAAGATACCAAATTAAAGAGTTTATGTATAAATTTTATTTCTTCAGAGACAGAGCTCCCCAAGAATTGAATCTGTCTTTTTTTGATCATATGAACGGCCTCTAATCCTTGAGTTAGAAGATAAGTAGTTCGAACAGATTTGAAACCCAACATGAAGCGCATTTTTTTCTTCACAAAACGATGATCTTGTTCGATGATGTTATTTAAGTATTTCTTACGTCGGAGTTCAAAACTTTCAGGAATGAACTCCTCTTTCTTCAGCTGCTCAATGGCTGGATGATATGCAATGCTCTTATCTGTCACGATGACACGAGGAGCGGGATTATGAAGAGAAGATAATACTTTTCGAAAAAAGCGCTTCGTTGCTTTTTGATCCCGTTTCTCTAGTTCAGGTGCATAAGCATGCACGAGATGGGTATGTGCCATCTTAAATCCTCGTTCTTCCATCACTTCAACCACATGACGTAAGCTCAAAGGGTATTTCAGGTACCAGCGCATTGCTTGAAGAATTATATCCGAGGGATAATGTTTCCACTTAAAATCGTTGGTTCTAGGGTTCATTATGCTGACATCCTTCATCAAGTTATTCTTATATTATGAATGATGGGATTAATTTTTGCGCCAGAACCGTATGGGCATATCACTAGATGATGAAGCCATTTTAAACCAGTATTCAAAGAGGTGGTCTATTGAAGTACTGTTCCAGTTTTTAAAAGAAAAGCTTTCTTTGGGTCGATACCGAATTCGTTTAATACGAGCAATTGAGCGAAATTAGTCCCGTTACTTCTCTCCCAGCATATTACAACTAATCTGCACGTGGGATTGCGAAAAATGCGCAACTATAGAGCACAAAAAATAATCGAATGGATCTATTCCAGGCGTGTTTAGGGACTCCTATTCAACAGAACAAAAAATTCTTACTAATTTCACAGGGCCAGTCTGTCTGATGCTATTGGAAATTGCTCTTAGCAAATTTGCTCACCTGAAATTGAAAATTAAGTTTAATCCTATATAATAGAAATACCCTTATACAAATGAAGCATTTAGTGGAGAGCAAGGAGATTCGATATGATAAAAAATCACGGCCATAACCATCGTGAAGTGGAATTAACGCATGGTTCACTTCATGTGTTTGCCAATGACGAAGTATTTCATTCTTTAGAACAAAATGTATATGTGATGGCAGATCATAATTTACAGATTCCCCGTAGTGTTCATATGAGCTATACGCCGGATGCGCATATCGGAATCGGAACGTGTATCGGTACGACTGCCATCTGGAATATGAAAGATGGATTTGTGTCCCCGTCGATTGTGGGCTCCGATATCGGCTGTGGGATGCGTGTTCATCTTACGCCTCTTCATAAGCGTGATATTGAAGACAAGCAATTAAGACGTGAGCTGATCAAAGCGATTGAAAAGTATGTTGCAGTGAATGAACGAGGATTCTCTCACTATAAAAATATTCGGGTGGAAAAGATTTTGACGGAAGGCATTCATGGTTTACCCCCGCAATATGTACCGGACTACTATACACCAAAACAGAGGCGTTCCATAACACATGTGGAACACGACAAGTTTGAAGTGGATCCCACCGATTTTCAAGATTTACCGGATAAAATGTGGGCTAGAGCGTGGGCACAAGTGGGTACATTAGGAGGCGGAAACCACTTTATTGAAATCCAACACATTCGAATTGCCGAGGAAAAGCGGGATATCGCTGAGAAATGGGGCTTATTTGATGGTCAAGTCGTGGTGATGATTCACTCTGGCTCCCGTGCATGGGGTGGGATGCTCGGACCACGTTATACCAAAGACTTTAAAGCATCGATGCATCTATGGGGAGTGGGGACGCCAGATCCTAACTTGGTTTATGCCCCGATCCAGAGTGAAGCGGGAAAACGATATCTCAATTTGATGTATTCAGCCTTAAACTATGCTGTGGTGAATCGGCACATGATCGCCTATGGTGTTCACCAAGGGATGAAAGATCTATTTGGAGAAGATTTTAAAATGCCGGTCTTGTACGATCTCATGCATAACTATGCGTTGAGTGAGCCGCATCGCAATCAATTGATGTTGGTGCATCGTAAAGGGACGACACGTGCACTACCTGCAGGTCATTACCTTAACCGTGAAGCGTATAAAGAGACAGGGCACCCGGCTCTTATTCCAGGTTCAATGGGAACCGCTTCCTACATCATGGTGGGGGAAGAAGCGGGTGTAAAGAACTTTTACTCAATCTGCCACGGTGCAGGCCGACTTCGTTCTCGTCGTGCTACCAAAGAATTAATTAGTGTCGATCAGTTTGCCAAGTCGATGAAAGTGGGCACAGATGACGAAATCTTGGTCAATCAACGAACACTAGAAAGCATCTTAGATGAATGCCCACAAGCATACAAAGATGTGGATCAAATTATTGACTCTGTTGTAGGCGCGAATTTGGCTTCTGTCGTAGCAGAATGTAAACCGATGGCGGTTATTAAAGGAATTTAGAGAGAATACAAAAAAACTTTGATAAAAATGATTGATAGAGATACCCATAAAAGATGGCATTTATGAATGTTAACAAATAAATGCCATCTTTCTCTTTTTTTATCCATAATAATTTTGAATATTCAATCAAATATCTCTAACATCAAGTTTTTTATTTTTTGGAAACGGTGATACTTCCATTCACAGTAGATAATTCGATTTGCGGATCTCCATTTCCTAAGACTGCACTTTTCTTATATTTATCAAATAAATCAACGCGTCCATTATCTGTTTCTGTGATAAATGTAGCGTGCTCAGGTTCCTCTTCTGTTTGAATACGAATACTACCATTCGTTGAAGTAAGGGTCATCTTTTTATTGATATGTGTTGTTATAACAGAAAGGCTTCCATTTGTTGTTCTTCCACTTAAGATTCCATCGACTTGATTAAGTTCAATACCACCATTGACAGAACGAGCTTCAACGGTATTTGCAACGATATTTTCTAATTGTACACGGCCGTTTACTGCGATTGCATTCACTTCTTGGATTTCTTGATCATGGATTTCGATCCCACTATTTTCGTTGCGAATATGGATCGACTGGTAGAGTTTAGCGGGTAAACCTATTTCGAGATAGGTAGGAGTATGAATAGAGGTGAAGTTAGCCCATCTATTTATGGGATCCACTTTTAATTGAATGTCGAGTGTTGATTGGACTGAGGTGACATCATACCGCTTATTTAAAAATTTATCGCCTTTACCTGATACGAGAATTTGGATGTTGGGTTTGTCTGTCTGGGTGATGGTTACACGAGCTGAATCGGTATTAATTTTAATATGATCAATGTCCTTACTTTCTATCACTTGATCTTCCGAGTAGGACTGATAAGTGTCCGTACTCAGTGCTGTTACCAAAGCTCCTCCTACACCAACCACTATGATACATAGTGCAAAAACGGATAGTATAATTCGCCAGTTACGCATTTTTAACCCCACCCTTTATAAAGGAAATATTAAATCTCAAATAACGAATCAGTAAGCTAAACAATTTTCGAGTTGTGTAAACCATAGCGATAATCATAAACAAACCTAATCCACATAAAATGAATGAGATAAACAAGTCGAAAGTTTGAAAAGGGGCAAGCTCACTAACCAGATTGATTAAAGCGAGCAAAGGGGTGATACATAGTACAAAGCTTAAAAGCCAACCAGAAAAAACAATACCAAACAGGACAATGACTGGGCCTAATATAATAAAAAAATTAAGAAAACTCAGCCCGATAACTGACCATAAGGCACGCATGATGTTACGTGAAGTGGCTTTATTAGCAGCTTGATCAACATGATAAGAGGCTAACAGATCTTTTGCAATCTGGTTTGGAGATCCAAGTGATGATGCAATCTGCTCTTCCGTTTTTCCAGCTTCGGTTCCCAATAAAAAATATTCTTTGTAATCTTGTAAAATGTCTTGTCGTTCGTCTGGAGGTAACACTTTGATTAGTGTGTCTAACTTTTGTAAAAATTGATCCTTATTCATTGTTACCACCTTCTTTAAGAATTTGATTGACACCTTGCGAAAACTGAGTCCATTCAGCTGTTAATGCTTCCAGTCTTTCTTTTCCTAAGGAGGTGAGTTGGTAGTATTTACGAGGCGGCCCTTCGTTGGATTCTTTCAAGTAAGTGGTAAAGTAGGATTCTTTGGTAAGTCGTCGGAGTAAAGGGTATACAGACCCCTCTGAAATTTGGATTTGATCAGATATCATTTGGACCAGTTCATAACCATACCGATCTTTTTGATTTAATAATACAAGGACACAGAGCTCCAAAATCCCCTTTTTAAATTGAATATTCAATTTTCATCACCTAATATTAAATGTGTTTACATGGGATAAATATACATCATCTAAAGATAGTATATCACTTAGTATTAATTATTGCAAGGTACTGATTTTAACATTATACAATAAATAGGCATTGAGGATCAAGGTGGAGTTTATGGAGGCAGTAGTGTTTGAATTGAAACTTTTTCAAGATGTAGACGATTACGCAAGGTTTGGATACAATATGGAATAAGGAGGGATTACAATGTCTCAAAACTTTTACTTTCAACAAATGCAAATGATGGTACAACCGATGCGAGATGAGCTGACACAGCTTGGCATAAAAGAATTAAGAACAACAGAAGAAGTGGATGCTGCATTAAAAGGAGAAGGCGCGAAAGGCACCGCCCTAATTGTAGTGAATTCAGTTTGTGGCTGTGCGGCGGGTCTTGCACGTCCTGGTGTAGCTCACTCTCTTCAAAATGATCAAACACCCGATCATCTTTATACGGTATTTGCCGGACAAGATAAAGAGGCGACCGCACGTGCGCGCGAATATTTTGAAGGACAGCCACCTTCCTCACCTTCATTTGTCCTCATGAAAGACGGTAAACTTGTACATATGGTACATCGTCATGAAATTGAAAACGTAGCACTAGAGGATATTGCTAAAAACTTAACGGATGCTTATGATAAATATTGTAATTAAGGTGTGACTCACCTAGATCCTGAAAGAACCCTTTTTTACGAAAGGGTTCTTTCCATATGAGAGGGGAGGACAAATATAGAGATTATCGCTTTTTTTCTAGTCGCATTGTTTATAGGGATTATTATACTCGTCAATATCTTATATCGGTCTGCACGTAAAAATGTAAAGTCAACTTCTACGATACTCCCTCAGCTTGGTTTACGACAACATGCCACACCAGTCGATAAAGAGCTGTACTTGTTAATGGAGGAAATGGATCATCTACTGGAGGATATTAGGATCACAGATGTTCAAACCAAAATCATGGAGGATTATCAGCTGAGCTTACAAGAATGGGAAAGTAGTTGGTTTGAATGGAAACGAACCGTGCTTATGTTTTCAATCATAAAGCCAACATCGATTATTTCACCCCTTATTTTAGACATTTGGCAGACGGTTTTAGATCAAGCGGATGATAAGCAGTGGCTACTCGAACGCTTTCCTTCTCTCGAGCAGGGAAATACAAAGGAACAAGCTTGGTTTGGGTTGTTTTATTTGTGGTTATTTCAACCTACCTCGTATAGTAAGCGTATCTGGGAGGAAACGCTACGTAAACCATTGGCTAAGTCGTGGATTCAAGATTTTGAACAGGGTGCGATAGAGGAAATTGAAGAGCGCTATTTTCACTTTATGGAGCGTACGGCGCATATTAAGGTTTGGCGTATTACAGATGCTTTTATTCATATTATAAAAAAACATCTGCGTAGACTCCATCATCACATTAAGAGATACGGGTCGGATCCAGCTAAATTTTATAAACATACACGCAAAAAGATGCGTTCTAGTTTAATGGTGATTTTGTATGAGTCGGTTTATCAATATGAGCAATATCCATCGCCAAGATTGTCTCGTTCTGTAGAGCAATTGACTTTCGTTCAGCGAAAAAAAGAAGAATGAAGCGCCAGTTAAGATGACTGGCGCTTGCTTTAGTACTTAAAGAAAAAGGAGAGGGCAGCTGTCAAATCACGTTGCCAAAAACCCCAAGTATGATCACCTTCAGCTTCTACGTATTGAACATTAGCTCGCTTTTCTTCTAGTAATCGAAATACTTCACGGTTTCTTGTAAGAAAATTTAGCTTGCCCAGGTGGGTAGGTACGGATGTTTCTGATTTGCCAATGGATTGATAGATCTTAAAATGGCTGAGAGAAGAGGATTTTAAAATGGTTTCCTTGGTCTCTTCTGAAAAAGCACCTGACTGTGATAAGATGTTGTGAAATAGCTCAGGATAGGCTAAAGCGATTTGTAGAGATACAGTTGCCCCAAGTGAGGATCCACCGATCACAAATGTACTGGATAGTGGAGAAACCCCATACTGATCCTGTAAAAGGGGAAGAAGTTCATTCACAATCATATGGATATGTGCCTGGTGTTTGCTTCCTTTTGGTGCGTATGTGTCTGTGCGAATTTCTTTATTTATTGGAACGGAAACTAGCATTACCGGTTTTATTTCTTTATTTTGAATCATGGTATGGGCCTGCGTGACGATACGACCTAAATTAAAATAGTCGGTACCATCATGAAGAATAAGTACTGGATAATCTTGATCGGCTTGGAAACCGGGAGGTAAATAAATTAATATCTCTTTTGTTTCATTTAAAGCTGTACTTTGTAATACTTCTTTTTTTATGGTTCTTTGGCTTGTTGTTTGCATTTGATTCATCCCAACGTTTCTTAGACTTGGTGGGTACTTTTAATAGTCTTACCCTTTTTTACATAAGTATATCTTGGTCGCAAGCATTCATTAATTGTATTAACTACTATACAGGAATATGAATCGCGGATGTTGTCGATTTTGGTAAGGTTTATATATACCGTATTACGTAATTGGATTTTTGACCAAATAATAGGAATAGATTTAAAATAAAGGGGATATGAAACTTTGCGAAAGGATGAAGCTCAAATGAATATGGATCAACCCGTGTGGATGCCACAAAGTGCAGATATACAAAGGACTAGATTATATCAATGGATGCAAAAATTAGGTTTTGACTCGTATGATGTATTTTATCAAGCCTCGATTCGTGATATTGATTGGTTGTGGAATGAAGCGGTAACCGATTTGGGCATAGAATGGCTGACTCCTTATCAACATGTAAGAAAAATAGGTCGCAGGGTACCATGGACAGAATGGTTTGTCGGTGGTGAACTAAACATCACTTCGAGTTGTTTAGATCCCGTGCTACAGCATCAGCAGGCGCTGATTTGGGAAGGGGAGGATGGAGAAGTTGTATCTTACACCTACGCTAAATTAGCAAAAGAGGTGGATCGTTTTGCCCGAGGGCTCCGATCAATTGGAATTGAACGAGGGGACCGGATTGCGATTTATCTACCTATGATTGCTGAAAACGTAGTTGCCATGTTAGCGATTGCCAAAATCGGAGCGATATTTACTCCTTGTTTCTCTGGATATGGAGCAGATGCGGTTGCAACCAGAATCCAATCATGTGAAGCCAAAGTATTAATTACTGCGGATGGATTTATGCGTCGCGGGAAAATCGTAAAGATGAAAGAGGAAGCAGATCGTGCTGTGATCAGCTCACCTTCAATTGAAAAAGTGATCGTAGTGAAACGCTTAAATCGCGCCTGTCCGTGGCATGATAAAAGAGACATTGACTGGGAGCAACTTTCGCAAGATTTGAAACCGCTTTCGGCCACTGTAATGAATGCCTCCGATCCATTTATGATCATCTATACATCGGGTACGACTGGAAAGCCGAAAGGAACCGTACACACACACGCTGGTTTTCCGATTAAAGCAGCGTTTGATGCTGCTTATGGGTTTGATTTCAAACCGAAAGATATCTTGTTCTGGTTTACAGATATGGGATGGATGATGGGGCCTTGGATGGTATTTGCTTCATTGCTAAACAAAGGTACGATGCTCATATTTGAGGGAACACCTGATTATCCGACGCCTGCACGATTGTGGGATCTATGTGAAAAACATGGTGTAACCCATTTAGGAATTTCTCCTACTTTAATTCGATCACTAATGAAACAAGATGAAGCTTATCTACAACTACACGACTTAAGTAAGGTCCGGGTATTGGGTTCTACAGGAGAGACATGGAATCCTGATCCCTGGTTTTGGTTATTTGAGCGGGTAGGTCAAAAGCGCATTCCGATTATTAATTACTCAGGAGGGACAGAAATATCGGGTGGAATCTTAGGTAATACACTGATTCAACCGATTGTGCCTTGTGGTTTTTCAGGTCCTTTACCCGGTATGGATGTAGATGTTTGGGACGAATCAGGTAATGCTGTAACGGATCAAGTAGGAGAACTAGTCATTAAACAGCCATGGGTGGGGATGACAAATAGTTTCTGGAAAGCAGACGAGCGCTATGTGGACACATACTGGAAGCGATGGCCAGAAATCTGGGTGCATGGAGATTGGGTGGTTAAGGCAAGTACGGGATATTGGTATGTTACCGGGCGATCAGATGATACATTAAAAATAGCGGGTAAGCGTCTTGGACCAGCCGAAATGGAGTCTGTCTTAGTCGATTATCCGATTGTATTGGAAGCCGCAACGATCGGTGTCCCAGATCGGGAGAAAGGGGAGGTAGCGGTTTGCTTTGTAGTGATAAAGGAAAGCAAACAAGCGCATCTTGAATTACAATCCACTTTAATACAGTTTGTTGCTGAGCGACTTGGAAAAGCACTTAAACCCAAACAAGTTTATATTATTCCAGAGCTCCCTAAAACAAGAAATGGAAAAGTCCTGCGGAGAGTGCTTAAAAATGCTTATCTCGGAAATGATATGGGTGATTTGTCTTCACTTGAAAAAATATCTACCATAGACTACGTGCAACAAATAAGCCCGTATCGAACTTAACAACTTAATCGTATACGCAGATCATACACCTTTCTTATTCCTAGGTCGAAACGAACCTAGGAATATTTTTATGTGGAATTCAGCCTTTTCATCATTAGGGTGGGTTAAGCCCCTCACTTCTATAAGTAGGGCTTTTATCAGGTGGAGTAGAGTCACCACCTGGTTCCCCGATGTTTCAGCCTTGTCTGAAACGCGTTCACTTACATATTAGTCTTATTTTTTTGTATAAATTATATTTTTTTGCGGACGTTGCGCTAAGAACGTGTTACTATATATAAATGTTGTTGAAGTGGACACAAAAAAGGAAATGTATACGAATAATTAATTAGGGAGAGGTGTCGGTTTTGCATGCTTCAGGGAATCGACTTAGATACACGCGTCAGACAAGTACAAGAGACTAACTTGCCTGAACATCGAAATGAGCTTTTAAAAGAACTAGAACCAAATGTTCGCAGAATCGCATCACGCATATGCAAGCGTATCATTACAGAGCAAGATGATGAGTACATGATTTGTTACAATGCTTTAAATGAAGCAATTGAGGATTTCGATGAAAAACATCAGTCTACTTTCTTCACATTTGCAAATCAGGTCGCTCAGAGACGATTGATCGACTACTTTAGACAGGAAAGAAAGCATCGGCAGTTGACATCATTAACACCTACAGATGAGTTGGGGGACGTTGATAGTCATCCAGAAATGATAGGAAGATCATTTGCCCAACATGATGAAGAAAATTTGTCAGCATTACGTCAAATGGAAGTACAAGAATATAGTGCTTCATTGGCAAAGTATGGACTAAACATGTCGCAATTAGTAAAAAAAGCACCAAAGCATGTAGATACACGAAATCATTTACGACAAGTTGCCAATCTCCTTGCAAAAGACATGCATACATTCGAAAAATTATGCCTCAAAAAAAGAATTCCTAAAGAACGTGTGCAAGCTTTGGGAGTAAATCGGCGTACACTAAGTCGTCACCGTGTCTATATTATTGCTTTAACGATTTTAATTAAAGAAGACTTTTTTTACATTCGACATTACATTGGCATTTGATCATTGAGAAAGGAGCGCTCATCGTTGAAAGCCAAAGGAATCATCATGGAGATCAAGGGTAAGCATTATATCGTGCTCACTCCAGATGGTAATTTTGTAACTGTGCCCAGACAGAGGTTTGCGCAGCTTGGTGAAGAAATTGAAATCGTACAAGAAGAGCGGCGAAAATTCCCGCGACCTTCACTTGTATTTAAAGGCCTTTCTATTGCTACGGCAGTTATGATCGGGTTATTCCTCATTATTCCTGGATTTTTTTCAAATGAACAAGTACATGCGAGTAGCTATATTTACCTAGATGTACAACCAAGCATTGAAATTGAAATAGATGATGAGAATCAGATCCGCAATGTGAAGCCACTAAACAAAGAAGCGGAGCAAATTTTAAAAAAGATAGATTGGAAAGATGATGGAGTAGAAGATTTTGCCATCGTATTTCTGAAGACATATAAAGAGACTGGAAAGGTACTTGCACGTGATCAAGTCGTGGTGTCAGGCATTAGTGACGCGGATGAAAAGAAACCAGACTTAGATGAAGTACAGTCTTCTATCCAGAAAAAAATTGAAAATGAAAAAGAATTAGGTCTTAGTGTGCATACATTAAACGCCCCTACAGACTTAAAAAAAGGTGCAAAAGAAACGGGTATTTCACCTACAACCTATCTCATGTATGTGATGGCAAAAAAAGAAGGAAAAGTGAAGTCCATTGAAGAGATTGATGATAAATCGATTGCGGAGTGGACTGCTGATAGTGAACAAATCTCTGAAGTGATTAAAAACCCACCTTCCTCAGAGCATGAGTGGGAAGAGTTGATTTCCAAGGATGAAATTGAAGAAACAGCCAAAGAGATTAAAAATGAGCAAAAAGCAGGTGTAACAGATCTTCCAAACCAAGATGCTTCTGAGGATCCTAAGCCGGAAGAGCCCAATACATCTGAAGAAGTAAAAACAGATGTGAAGCAGAAAGAGAATACGACAGAGCCTGCAAATGATCCGGTGGTTGAACCAGGTGAGTCCAATCAACCTCATACAGAGGAGCCAAAAACAGAGGAACCGAAAGAACGCGAACCGGAAGGTACGATTGATCCTGTAAAACCAACACCTACAGAGCCTGAGGAGATTAAAGAAAAACCCAATCAGAGTGATCAGACGATTTCAGACGACCCTATTCTTTAAAATTTCTCCCTTTGCTTAGTTGACATCTCCCCGTACAGCTTTTAGCAGAAAGAGAGGAATTGAGTCAGGTGAAAGGGATAGGGATAATTCGTCACATGGATGGTTTAGGTCGAATTGTGCTTCCAAAACAAATAAGGGAGTTTCTAGATCTTTATTCACAAGATGGGGTGGAAATCTATCTAGATCGACAAGAAATAATCATTGAAAAATATATGCCTAGAAAATGTGTCTTGTGCGATCAAAATGCGTATCTGATCGCATATAAAGAAAAAATTCTTTGTCAGGTATGCATTGAAGACATAGCAGGATATGTAAAAAACTAAGGGACAACGGGTGTTGTTTCTTTTTTTATCACAAAACTGACAAACAACCGCTTGTTTGGTAAAATGGAGATGTGTGCTCTGAATAAAAATATTATTTAAAAAAGTATCCTGAAAACGCTTACTTCAAGTGGGAGGGAGATCGCTTGAAAGATCACTTTGTCAAATTTGAAAAACAGGGAGCAGTGGGTCATGTTCGGCTCAATAGACCTGATGTCTTGAATGCACTTCACTCTGATTTGATAAGAGAATTAGCGGATGTGATGGACAGATTTGACCAGGACGAAGAAATTCGTGTGATCATCCTGACGGGTAATGAAAAAGCATTTGCAGCCGGTGCAGATATTGAAGAGTTACGGGCTGCTACACCCACAGACTTCATGCGAAACGCTTTTTTTGCAGATTGGGGACGAATACGGCAAATATCAAAGCCAATCATTGCAGCTGTAAGTGGCTTTGCTCTAGGTGGTGGCTGTGAGTTAGCGATGTGTTGTGATTTGATTGTTGCCTCCGAAACTGCAAAGTTTGGTCAACCAGAGATTAATCTTGGGGTTATTCCGGGAGCAGGTGGTACGCAGAGACTTACACGTGCACTAGGTGAAAAACGTGCCTTACAGTTGATTTTGACTGGGGAAATGCTTTCGGCTGAAGAAGCTTTACATGCCGGTTTGATCAATAAAGTTGTACCGGTTGATGATCTGGCAGCGGAAGCGAATCAATTGGCGTTGAAAATCGCTGCAAGACCACCACTCGCTGTACAGCTTGCCAAAAAAGCGGTTTACAAAGCAAATGATCTCACACTAGAAGAAGGACTACAGTTTGAGCAACATGCTTTTTATTTGTTATTTGCAACTGAAGACCAAACAGAAGGCATGGATGCTTTTGTTGAAAAAAGAAAAGCGACATTTCAAGGGAAATAATAGGAGGTTTTACCATGTCAGCAGAAGTTGTAAAGTTAAGTAAACAAGATGGCGTAGGGATTCTTACCTTAAATCGTCCAGAAGTATTTAATGCGATTAATCAAGATTTACTTAGTACTTTATCAGAAAAATTGACGGAAATTGAAAATGATGATGAGATTCGTGCTGTGGTACTCACAGGTGAAGGAAAGGCATTTTGTTCTGGTCAAGATTTAAAGGATGTTTCCATTTTACAGAGTGGTGAAGAGATTTCACTGGGGGGTCCAGTAAGAGAAAGATATAACCCACTTGTGATGCAAATGGTCAATTTACGTAAACCAATCATTGCAGCTGTAAATGGTATTGCAGCAGGCGCTGGATTTAGTTTAGCTTTAGCTTGTGACATGCGATTTGTAGCAGCTGAAAGTAAAATGGTGCAAGCGTTTGTACGGATTGGTTTAGCGCCAGATACAGGCTCTAGCTACTTCTTGCCACGTCTTGTCGGTGTCGGTAAAGCCATGGAACTGATGTTTACAGGTAAAGATATTACGGCAGAAGAAGCTTTACAGTTGGGAATTGCTAATCAAGTATTGCCACAAGACCAATTGTTGCCCGCTACACTTGCATTTGCTAAAAAGCTAGCACAAGGACCTACTAAGGCCATTGGACTTACAAAGCAGGCCGTATATCGTGGTGCCGAGCTTAATGTTGCAGACGCTTTAGAGTATGAAGCTGTTGTGCAAGATGAAGCTGGGAAGACACATGATTTCCTTGAAGGAGTACAAGCTTTTGCCGAAAAACGTTTCCCAAAATATCGCGGGAAATAGGGGAACGCCCTTTTTTAGCTGACATAAGATATAGGTAAAGTGAGTCGTGTCGATTAACCTAAATGAGGAAGTGTGCTTCACGTAGCCAAAACCTGAAGGTCAGACCGACAGGGAGTTTGGTGCAGCGGTCTTTTCAGTTGGTTTGCAAGATGAAAGTGCATGGAGAAGATAATACACGATGCTAAAATAGAAAAATCATGCAAATCGACAAGCCGGAGGCAAGGTCAACAAATGGGAGTGTTATTTTGTGATAACACTCCTTAAAACGCTATGTTCGTCTCTATCTTTGAAAATGATGGGGGAGTTGCATATGAGTAGTGTAGATGTGAATGATGTGGCTAAGAACGAAAGTCAAGAAGCCACAATGCGAGATATTTTTGCACAAATGGATATTTATGGCCATGAACAAGTGATTTTTTGTCGGCATGCACCTACTGGACTTAAAGCGATTATTGGAATTCATAACACAACGATGGGCCCTGCTTTAGGTGGATGTCGAATGATTCCCTATCGCACTACCTCAGAAGCCTTGGAAGATGTTTTACGTCTTTCAAAAGGAATGACTTATAAGTGTGGATTAGCAGACGTCGACTTTGGTGGGGGCAAAATGGTGATTATTGGTGATCCACTTACAGATAAATCACCTGAATTGTTTCGAACGGTGGGACGCTTTGTAGGCGGGTTAAGTGGACGATTTTTTACGGGTACCGATATGGGAACAGAACCAGAAGATTTTATCTATGCGAAGAGAGAATCTAACTCTTTTGTGGGATTACCCAGCACACATGGCGGTAGTGGAGATACATCCATTCCGACGGCACTAGGTGTATTACAGGGGATTCGTGCAACTGTAAGACATTTATGGGGTCAGGATGATCTAGTAGGGCGTACAATTGCGATCCAAGGCATCGGAAAAGTAGGTATTAAACTCTTAGATGCACTGATCGCCGAAGGTGCTGTTTGTATTATTGCTGATTTGAATCAGCAAAAATGTAAAGAACTAAAAGAGAAATATAAGGATCATCTACGTATTAGCAAAGTTGAACATATTCATCGTGAGAGCTGTGATATTTTCTCTCCATGTGCACGAGGCGGAGTCATTAATGACCGGTCTATTCATGAATTGAATTGTCATTCAATTGTGGGTTCTGCGAATAATCAATTAGATGAGCTTTATCATGGAGATCTTTTATTTGAAAAAGGGATACTATATGCTCCTGACTATCTTGTAAATGCTGGGGGCCTCATACAGGTGGCGGATGAATTAGAAGGATACGATGAAGCGAGAGTAATGGCTAAAACAACAGCAATTTATGAGATGCTCCTACAAATTTATGAGCGTTCTCATCAAGAAAAAATTTCGACTACACGAGCTGCTGATCGTTTGGTAAACGAAAAAATGGAAAAAGTAGCGGATTTACGTCGGATTTTATTGGGATTCGATCGTTAAGATCATAGGGGGGATCGCATTTGCTCGGGCAATTAGAGAAGGATTGGATACAATATGTGTCGATAGAGGGTCAACTAACAGAGGCAGGTGCAGCAATCTGGGAAGAAATGTCGGATCGAGATAAAAAGCAGTTTTATCAATGGATGGTGTATATCCGTTCATTTGATCGCAGAGCCATTTTGTTACAAAGACAAGGGCGTATTGGGACCTATGCACCTTTGGAAGGACAGGAAGCTGCCCAAGTAGGGAGTGCGTATGCACTGACAGCCCAAGACTTTGTATTTCCTAGTTATCGCGAACATGGTGTTGCTTTAGTTCAAGGAATGCCTCTTACCCAAATTTTCTTATATTGGATGGGGCGTGTTGAAGGCTGTAAAGCTCCAACTGATGTTCGTGTCTTACCACCAGCGGTTCCGATTGCAACCCAAATTCCACATGCGGTGGGCGCAGCTTGGGCTTCAAAATTAAAAAAAGAGAAAGAGATTGCGATTGCTTACTTTGGTGACGGTGCCACATCTGAAGGGGATTTTCATGAAGCCTGTAACTTTTCAGGTGTTTTTCAAGTCCCTGTTATTTTATTTTGTCAAAATAATGGGTATGCCATCAGTGTCCCATTTTCAAGACAATCTGCTTCCGAAACAGTAGCTGAAAAAGCGAAGGCTTACAATTTTCCGGGATATCGTGTAGATGGTAATGATGTATTAGCCGTATATGATGTGACCAAACGAGCTATCGAGCGAGCTCGGCGAGGTGAGGGGCCTACACTCATAGAAGCGGTCACCTATAGAAAAGGATCACATACGACTGCTGATGATGCTAGACGCTATCGCCCCCAAGCAGAGGTAGACGAATGGATCAAAGAGCGTGATCCTATCGCACGCTACCGCAAGCTACTTGTTCTTGATGGATTATTGGATGAAAGAGAGGATGAAGATTGGAGGAAAGAATGTGACGAAAAGATAGATCAAGCGATTCGTGAAGCTGAATCACTCACACCTCTTCCACCGGAGCATGTATTTACGCATCTTTTTGCTCAGTTATCCAAGCAAGAAAAAGCACAACAAGCAGAACTAAGGGAGGAAAGATGAATGTCCCCATCTACAATGGTACAGGCAATTCAAAGTGGCTTATATGAGGCACTTGCTCAGCATGATGAAGTGATCGTATTAGGGGAAGATGTGGGTAAAAACGGAGGCGTTTTTCGTGCTACGGAGGGTTTATGGGCGCAATTTGGTGATGAGCGTGTCATCGATACGCCTTTATCTGAAGCTGCGATCATAGGGGCTTCCATCGGTATGGCGATTAATGGTTTAAAACCGGTTGCAGAAATACAATTTATGGGTTTTATATATCCGGCGATGGAGCAAATTGTTACGCATATGGCTCGATTACGGACTCGTACGCAAGGGGCGTATCCAGCCACTGTAGTCGTGCGTGTGCCATATGGGGGCGGGATTCGAGCACCCGAATTACATTGTGACTCAACCGAAAGCTTGTTTACACATATTCCAGGTATAAAGGTGGTAACCCCTTCGACACCAAAAGATGCAAAAGGATTACTGCTGGCAGCGATTCGGGACCCAGATCCTGTTCTTTTTCTTGAGCCCATGCAACTTTACAGGTCGATTAAAGAAGAGATACCGGCGGGATGGTATGAAATTCCGATAGGTGAAGCTAGACGAGTTTGTGAAGGTGATGATTTGACGTTGATTAGCTGGGGAACGATGGTGCCAGTAACAGAAGCGGCTGCAAAGCAAGCTTTACAACTTGGCATATCTTGTGAAGTGATTGATCTGAGGAGCTTATCTCCAATAGATGAAGAAACCATCATTCAGTCTGTGAAAAAAACAGGTCGGGCCATGATTATACATGAAGCACCTAAAACAGCGGGGTTAGGTGCTGAGATCACCTCGATTATAAATGAACAAGCTTTTTTATACTTAGAAGCGCCAGTCAAGCGTGTAACCGGTTATGATGCACCAGTGCCGATGTATGCTTTAGAAGATACGTATCGCCCTCATCAGGAGCGGGTTTTGAAAGCCATTCAGGAAGTGATGTCATTTTAGTGGGGAGGAATGAGTGTGACTGTTCTTTTTCGATTACCGGATGTAGGCGAAGGAGTAGCTGAGGCTGAAGTCGTAAAATGGCTGGTTCAGGTAGGGGAACCCATTACCGAAAATCAACCGGTAGTAGAAGTCCAAACAGATAAAGCGATTGTAGAATTACCATCACCAGCGACGGGCGCTCTGACTAAGCAAGAATATGCGGAAGGAGAGATTGTACCGGTGGGGGCAATTCTTTATGAGATTGATGGACAGAGCCTGACAGAAGAAAAGGATGAATCAAACGTTTTAAATGAAATACTCCCAAAACGTGTACTGGCTGCACCTTCTACAAGACGCAAGGCTCGTGAGAGGGGTATTCCATTAGAGGAAGTGAAGGGGACTGGACCTGCGGGCCGCGTGCTAGATCAAGATCTCGATCACTGGCTTAATCAGCAAAATACGGAGGAGGATATTGTGGATGCAACCATCAAACTTTCTCCAACTAGACGTGTGATTGCTCAGCGCTTACAACAGTCTATCCAGCAAAAGCCACATGTTACGCATTTTGCGACTGTAAATGTAAATGGACTTGTCGACTATCGAAACAAACAAAGCCAAGATCAAAATAAATTATCTTACTTACCCATACTCTTGAAAATCATGGGAAAGACCTTGCAAATGCATCCTCTTTTTAATGCGCACTACGATGAACAAGAGCAGAAAGTGATACCCCATCCCTCTGTGTCAATCGGATTAGCCACAGATACTGAGAATGGATTACTAGTACCTGTACTTCACCAAGTGGAGACGAAAAATATGGATCAATTGTCTACGGAAGCAAGGGCATTAATCGAAAGTGCCAAAAGTGGAAAGTGTACATCTGCACAACTTTCGGGCAGCACTTTTACAGTTAGTAACACGGGCCCCTTGGGAGGTGCTTGGGCAACACCTATTATAAACCCACCTGAAGTAGCCATTGCGGCACTTCATCCGATAGAGCGCGTACCGGTTGTAGAAGGGGAGCAATTAGGGATCGGATGGCGTATGAATGTTTCGCTCAGCTTTGATCATCGTGTACTTGATGGTGCTGATGCGATCCGTTTTACCAATACGCTCGAATACTATACAGAAGATCCAACAAGACTTTTACGTGAATGGGTCTAATTGCATAACCGCCTAGCAAAGCTGCTGGCGGTTATTTTGTTTCAACCAGATCAAGAGGATAAGTCCACTCCATAAAAGCAGTGTGTATAACCCTGATTCTCCTGTTACATAAGTCCAATTGGATTGTTTATTGTAAAATAAGATATCGAAAAAGGAGCGTATATGGTTAATGCCGGCATGGAGAAAAATGACAGGCCATAAACTCTGGCTATACGCACGCATGTAGCCCATGAAGATGGATAAGATGAAAACGGCAATCGTAAATAGTGCTGTGTTTAAAATGAAATGTCCAGAAGTGTAGTATCCACCCATAAAGATAAAAGGGAGATGAAATAGTGTCCAAATCAAAGCGGTATATAACACAGTGCGATTAAGGCCTAGTTTCGGTTGTAAACGAGCTTGTAGATATCCCCTCCAACCTACTTCTTCAAACAAAGAGAATAAAAGCGGAGTTAAGAAAAAGGCCGGATGGAAAAAGGTTTTAAGTAATAGGATGAATCGTCCGGAATGGTCGGCGATACCATTTGGGAACTGAGAAGCTGGAGGAAGCTGGATAAAGCCAGTAACCCAAGCCAAGAGAAAACTAATGATGAGTAAGCCGATGATGATTAGAGAAACGAAATACCATCGATAATGACCAATACGAGACAAACCTAATTCACGAAAGCGATGTGGGCGTTTACTAAAAAGGAGAAACGGGATTAAAACCAAGAATGGCATCATTTGTCCCAGCATTTTTAGAAAGGGGATTTCGGATAAAAACAGGATGAAAGTAAGTCCAATGACAAGTAGTGCATATAAAGTAACGTTTCGATAAGTAGAATCTTTAAACATATTTATTCAACTCCGTTTGCTTGAGATAGCTCAAGTATAGCGGTGTAGTTGAAATTTACTGATCGATTTAGATGACAAAAGATAAGATTTACCTTACAGTTTTGCAAGAAAGAAGAGCTGAGATGACCTCAGCTCTTCAGGCTTATTTTAAGTTGATTTTAGCTTGATTAACAGGAACTTCGCATTTGAAAATGGTTTCTTTATCTTGTGGCTGCTCTTTTTTGATATTCCCGACACTATATGCTTTCCATACCGCTTTATCTGCGGTAAGCGTCATCGTACAATACCCATGTTTCGTGCTATTAAAGCACTTGATCCACGGATTTTCGTGATAAATATCAGTGGAGAGAATTTTGTCGATAATAGAATCAATTAAACCTGGGAGTGAGAAAGATTTTTGGCTGTTTATCGCTTGTGATTTGCTTTGTGCTTGGGCCACTTTTTGATACACGTTCTTCTCTTTTAAGATTTCTTTAATCGCTTCATCCGATAAGGGACTAGAATGAGTCGTTTCAGGTGATTGAGGTGTCACATCATCGCGGGCTTGTACCGACCAAGGCATTGCATTTGATAAGGCATTATACATAGCCTCTTTAAAGTTTAATGAGGTGACAGCTCCCACCATAAACTCTACACCAACGGCTTCACTATCTTTATCTTCTTTGTAGTTTTGCTTGATTAAATTCGCTTCGAAGGTGTGTAAATCTCCCGTCAGCGTGATCCAGTTTTGAATTCCAGCATCTTTTAATTCTTTGGTGATGAAATCGCGTTCCCAGCTAAATCCATCCCAGGCATCTAAATTGGCGTATCTACCTAGCATATATAACGGCGTGAATTGTACTGCATTGGCCCATATCTTCCACGTTTGATTAGACGTTTTCATCTTGTCTAAGAACCACGTTCTTTGACCGCTAATTTCTTCACCTAAAATCGATTGTTTAGGGTTAAATATATTGGCGCATCCTTTGGTGAAATTATTATCCTCTCCACATGGTGGGCTGCTACGGTATAAGCGCTGGTCAGTCAAGACGATCTCTGCTAAATTGCCGATTTTAACAGAGCGATAAATCTGGAAGTCCGTATAGTTTTTACGAAGATCTAAATGTACACGAGCGGGAATGTATTCAAACCAAGCTTGATTGGCGGCAAAGCGACGTGTGGGGTTTGACTGCTCATCTTCTCCAGGTGCAATAGCAGGATAGTAGGCATTGTCAGCAAATTCATGGTCATCCCATGTTGCGATCATCGCATGATTCTCATGTAGTTTTTGTAGATTGATATCTTTGCGAAGACTGCGGTAAATGGTACGATAATCGGCCAGTGTTTGGGCTAAAAATCCGCCGCTAGGTAGCTTGATCTTGCGATCTTTGAGTGGGTTTTGCCATGAAGGATCACCTACAGCTTCATAAATATAGTCACCTAAGTGAATGACAAAATCCAACTCTTCTTCAGCGATATGATGGAAAGCGTGGTAATAGCCATTGGTGTAATCTTGACAGCTTACATAGGCAAACTTTACGGCTTCAATGGCATGATTTTCTTTGGGTAGGGTTTTAAAGTGACCGGTCTGACTGACGTGACCGGATTGTGTAATAAACCGATAGTAGTAATGTTTACTTGAATCAAGGTATCCATCTAAATCTACTTTGACCACATGGTCGAACTGTTCCCAAATGGGGGTGTATCCACTTATTTGAACATTTTGAAAGGATGAGTCGCTTGCAACTTCGACTTTAACAAATTGACCGTTTTCAATGAAGCTGGTAATAGCTGGATCTAAGGAAGAAGTTGAGGAATCAAGCCATTCGACAAGATCGTGATTAAATTGGGTAAGACGAATGCCATTACTTACCTGTGGATCAACCCGTGTCCATAATATAGCACCTGTTGAAGTCGGGTCACCGCTTGCAACTGAGAGTGAAAAGCCTTCTCCGATCGGATAGTGTGGTAAATACGATGGCTCTATCGCGCTTGCAGATTCTGCAAACACTTTGGATATAAGTCCACCGCCCAAGCTGTGCGTTACTAAAAAAGCAGAGCCTGCTAACAAAGATTTTAAAAATATTCGTCTTTCGTGATTAAAGTTTGATTGTGGCATTATGATAATCTCCTATTTGATATGTATAAATAACGAATTAACTCTATTTATTATACAAAAATATGTATTTTAACTCTATCTATATTTTAAACAATCATCATTTTTTTATATATTCTTAATAAACACGATGGTGGATAGAAAAATGAGCAGAAAAAAGATAGGGTTTTTATTGGAGGATGTATAAAAATAATTATTAGAATGTTTGAATTATATCATGTTCTTTAAAATAGTTACCATGATTGCAGCAACAGAGCCAATCGCATTTAATTTACATACTTTATAAACATATATGTTTATAAAGTATGTAAAGGGGTATTTCTATATTGTCAACACAAACATGAGGAGGAATAAACGATGAATGAATCTCAAGTGGTTATGATTACAGGTGCTACCAAAGGCTTAGGTAAAGCACTAACATGGGCATTTGCAAAAGCAGGTGCAAAATTAGCGGTTTCAGCTAGAGGGCAAGATGGTTTGGATGAACTCGCTAGTCAGTTAAAAAGACAAGGGGTTGAAGTGTTAGCTGTTCAAGGAGATATGGCAAATAATCGTGACGTTGACCGTTTTGTAGCAATGACAGAGAAGAAATTTGGACAAATTGACGTGTTAATTAACAATGCTTCTATTTTCGGTCCTAGCCCCTCCCCCTATCTGCTGGACTTTCCCGAAGAAGACTTTCTAGAAGTCCTGCGTATCAATAGCATGAATCCATTTCTTGTGACCAAAAGGGTGTTAACAGGGATGCTAATTAGAGAACAAGGCGTCATCATCAATGTTACTTCAGAAGCGGGACGAACTGGTTTCGCTGGATGGGGAGCTTACGGAATTTCTAAGTTTGCACTGGAAGGGCTGACTCAAACTTGGGCAGATGAGCTAGATGAAACTGGTATTCGTATTTATATGGTGGATCCCGGTGAAATGGATACAGATATGCATGCGCTTGCGGTACCAGACTGTGATTATGAACTAAATGATCCCCAAGCCATTACGCCCGTTTTTTTATACTTAGCCTCTAAGGAAGCCAAATACTTAAGTGGTGAGCGGATTGAAGCAACCAAGTGGTTAGCAGAAAGAAGGGATGCAAAATGACAGCCCCTATCTTATTCCACTTGCCAAATGACCGGAATGCTACTGCACCACCCGAACGAAGAGGGATAAGGCGTGATCAAGTTGGACTTATGGTTTCAGATCGGAAAACAGGAGATAGTCAGCACACACGCTTTGATCGATTAATCGATTTTCTAAACCGAGGAGATACCATTGTCTTAAATGCGAGTCGAACGATTCCTGCTGTGTTGTATGGAGAGTGGAGACGAGATCAATCTGTGCTGGTGGCGCGATTAGAAGTTCGTTT
The DNA here is from genome assembly GCF_014773435.2 of Polycladospora coralii. Lineage (GTDB taxonomy): Bacteria > Bacillota > Bacilli > Thermoactinomycetales > Thermoactinomycetaceae > Polycladospora > Polycladospora coralii. Next base: position 215,023 of record NZ_JACXAG020000005.1, read on the forward strand.
AGCCAAGCAATTAAGTGAACAAATATGGGAAGTACTACCAGTAAAAAAGGGGATGAGAGTAGGTGATGAATGGATTTTTTCATCACAATTAAAAGCAGAAGTAATCGCTACAGACGCTACTTCCCCTCTAGTAACCGTGAAATTTTCACTAGAGAAGGAAGCATTCTATGAGCAAATTTATCGCTTGGGAGAGCCGATTCGCTATGAATATATCAAAAAGCCGTGGAGTTTAGATTATTATCAAACCGTTTTTGCTACAACACCTGGATCAGTCGAACTTCCCTCCGCTGGGCGTGCATTTAGCTGGGAGCTACTAATTGCCTTGCGAAAAAAAGGAATAAACATTGTTTTTCTTACCCTTCATACCGGATTAAGCTATTACTTAGACGATTCATATGTGATGAAACCAGAACGAAATTGTGAAGATTATGAAGTGGCAGAAGAGGCAATTGCGACGATAGCACAGACAAAAAAAGAAGGTGGAAAAGTAATTGCTGTTGGGACAACAGTTGTCCGTGCACTCGAAAGTGTGGTCGAAGAGAGTGGTCAGCTTCAAGCTCAAAAAGGAAGAACTTGTGTAAAAATCGATGCCCATACAAAACTTGCGGTTGTGGATGGATTGATTACCGGATTTCATGAGCCAGAAGCTTCTCATCTTGACCTACTTAATGCTTTCACAGGATCAAAACAATTATCCAAAATGTATAAAGAGGCACTTACGCATCAATATTTATGGCATGAATTTGGTGATATCCATCTGCTGATGTAGGAGGGGAAATGATGCACCATGTGGGGATTGAAGTGCGAAATTTGGATCGATCTATCTCGTTTTATCAGAAGTGGTTTCACTATCAAGTTGAAGGGAGATTTATTTTGCAAGATGAGTCTATCGTGTTTTTAAAGTACCAGGATTCAATAATAGAATTAGTCGAAAACGCAAACTTAAACAGTCATCGATCTGATCTTCACATGGCGTTTTCCATCGAAGATATTGAATCCCTTCTAGTTGATATGAAAAAAGAAGATGTGCGCATCATAGAAGATGTGATTACACTCAAAAATGGATGGAAAAACGCATTTATTCAGGGACCGGATGCGGAATGGATTGAGCTGATTCAGTTTACTTAAAATGATTCACATATTTTGGGTGGGAAGTCACAAACTAAGTGTAGGATAAACTTGAGGGGTGCACTGTTATGGATACCGTTACTTTATCACGTGCTTTTTTTGGGACTTCACTCGCCTTCCATATCATTTTTGCTACACTGGGCATTGGAATATCTTTCATGGTGTTTCTGAGCGAGGTGATGCATCAATTAAAAAAGGATAACGATTATGCGATCATGGCCAAGCGTTGGACGAAAAGTGTGGCGATATTGCTGGGCGTGGCGATACCAAGTGGGACAATTGTTGCGGTACAACTATCGCTTCTATGGCCCGGGTTTATGAAAATTGTGGGAGAAGTGATTTCTGTTCCGTTTCAAGTTGAGATTTTTGCCTTTTTTCTAGAGGCATTAGCTTTATCTATTTATGTTTATGCGGCTGACCGGTTACCTCCCAACATGAGAATTTTATCTGTATTTCTTGTGTTTTTAGGGGCAATCGGATCGGCGATTTTAATTACATCAGCCAATACCTGGATGAATACACCGGCTGGCTTTGACATGGCAGCTGATGGAACCATCTATAATGTGGATCCATGGAAAGCTTTTTTTAACCCTAGTTTTTTGCAAACTTCTTATCATGTGAGTGTGAGTGCATTGATGGTCGGTGCATTTGCAGTTGCATCCGTTGCTGCTTACCGCCTTCTTAAGCGAGATTCGCCACCACAAGCAAAATCACTTCACTATAAAGCACTTACGCTGTCACTTGTAGTTGCTTTTTTCATGTCCTTGCTAACAGCTTTATCGGGTCATGGTTCGGGACAAAACCTTCAGCAACATAATCCCGAAAAATTGGCAGCAGCCGAAGGATTATTTGAAACCCAACGTTATGCACCGCTTGCTATCGGAGGATACGTTGATCCTGAAACCCACAAAGTCAAATATGGTATTGAAATTCCCTATTTGCTTAGTTTTATTGCTGGAAATCGTTTTGATACTGAAGTGAAAGGTCTATATGAATTTCCCGAGGAAACGTGGCCACCTTTTTACGTACATACCTTATTTAATGTCATGGTGGGAATTGGTACGCTCTTACTGTTATTGGCAGGATTAGGGCTTTATTATCGCTGGAAAAAGAAACGACATTATCCCAAGTGGTTATTGCGAAGTTTTATATTTTCTGGGCCACTTGCGATGCTAGGCATTGAGTTCGGCTGGATTTTCAGCTGTAGTGGACGACAACCATGGACAATCTATGGATATCAGACGACAGCAGAAGCTGCTACACGTGCAGCGCATGTTGGATTTCTACTGATCTTATTTGCAATCGTTTATGCTGTGTTAAGTGTACTGGTCACGATCGTTATGATCTCTTACTTCAAGCGTCATCCAGTAATGGACGATATTGAACAGTTTTCTAAATCACAGGTTGTAAAGGGGGGATAATGTGGTAAAGCCAATTGAGCCTTCCATCGCGATTCTCGTCGTTTGGATTTTGATTTACATATACAGTATGGCTGGTTCCGTCGACTTCGGTGCCAGCTTCTGGGCTATGATCTATCGTAATCATGAAACACAAGCAGGAAACATGGCCAATCGCTTTCTTTCACCGACTTGGGAGATTACAAATACGATTCTGGTCTTAATGGTAGTAGCCGTTGTCGCTTTTTTTCCACAAGCTGCTTTTATGTTTGGAACCATCTTATTAGTTCCTCTCAGTTTGATTCTTATTTTGATTTTATTTCGTAGTTCATTTATGGTTTTTTCCTACTCAGTGGAAGGGTTTCAGAGGACATTAAAGTGGGTTTCAGGTTTGACGGGTCTGCTTGTACCTGTACTATTAATCAGTGCGCTTCCGATCACAGAAGGTGGGTTTGTTACAATTCAAGGAGGATATGAAACCCTACAAATGACAAAGTGGTTAAGTAGTCCCTCAGTATACATTTATATGTTATTTGGACTGACCTCTGAGTTATTTCTTTCGTCATTGTTTTTGGCTGATTATGCACGCGAATCAGAGGAACGAGATGCTTATCAAATTTATCGGAAACAAGCGATTTTGTTTGGTCCCTTATCGCTCTTGATGGCTGCATTGACGGTACCGCTTATGGAACCGGAAGCGGCTTGGTTGATTTCTAATCTTGAAGCGAATCGGGGTTGGTTTCTCTTTTCGGTTGTCTTATTTGTAATCGGTTATTCGGCACTGTGGTGGTCGAAGACGGGTAAACCGAGGGTAGCTGTGGTATTTGTTGCATCTCAATATGCGGTTGCTACTTTTGCATATGGGAAATCACATCTTCCTTATATGATTTATCCTTATCTTAAAGTAGATGATGCCTTTACGAACTTGGATACTTTCTATTCTCTCCTTAGTGTGTTAATCGTGGGTATGGCTATTTTGCTACCTGGCTTTCTCATTTTTTGGCGGCTGTTCTTAAAGGATCGCAGATATTTACAAAAAAAAGAGTAAAAAGGTATTGCGTGTCATATTATGATGTGTTATATTATTTCTTGTCGCCGCAAGCGACGCTGAAATGAATCGCACCTTGAAAATTAGATATGGAAACAAGCTGTATGAAATACACTTGGTCTTTTTTAAATGTCAAGTATATATTCACCGGAGAAGTAATCTTAAGAGTAATCAAACCATTTAGGTTAAGCTACTAAGAGCACACGGAGGATGCCTTGGCGCCAGGAGCCGACGAAGGACGGGACGAACACCGATATGCCTCGGGGAGCTGTAAGTGAGCTGTGATCCGAGGGTTTCCGAATGGGGC
>NZ_JACXAG020000006.1 GCF_014773435.2 Polycladospora coralii
GAGATTTCCCACAAGACCTTTGGTCTTGGTAAGACCCCTTGTAGATGACGAGGTTGATCGGCCTGAGGTGTAAGCATAGCAATATGTTCAGCTGACAGGTACGAATCGGTCGAGGGCTTAACCTACAATTTAATTTTTTCTTCTCCACATACACTTGCTTCCATTCTAATTTTCAGGGTGTGAAACACCCACAATTTTATACGTCTGGTGATGATGGCGGAGGGGACCCACTCGTTCCCATCCCGAACACGACCGTTAAGCCCTCCAGCGCCGATGGTACTATAGATTAATCTATGGGAGAGTAGGACGTCGCCAGGCAAATCTTAACCCCCACTTCAAATGAAGTGGGGGTTAACTTATGAATACGACCATATTACAAATCTAATGCGATATGCAGGAAAATTAACATTTTCCGCAGGGGTTATTATTATAACTTGACAAACTAAATAATAATATTGAATCATCTATATTTATATCTTGGGTGGCCTCTTTTTGAGCAGCATGTAAAGTCATTTGTGTATGCTTATGATTTGACGTGACAATTTCATTGGAAAGGAGTAGCGGATAGAAAACGTTATTGTGGTATAAACCTAACTGGGCATAGTAACAATGATTGGGTAGTAAATTAGAAAACCGTTGTGATTTTGTAGTAGGGGCGGTCGTAATTTGTTGATAGGTTTTAGCCATAGGATTGGTTATATCATATAATCGTACACAAATTTTACATGTTTTTTTTAATTGAGGTTGATTTTTAAGAACGACATTCATACGAGCAGGCGTGATATTCCAGTACATAAATGCCTTGGTTTCGTTAATTTTGAAGAGCTTCAAAAAGCTCTTCATTTTTATATTTAAGTTTCTATTCATCTTAACTCACCTACTTATCAGAAAATTCTTCAATAATATCTTGTAAGTGGGGGGTTGTAACTGGAAGATGTAACCACAATCTTTTGCCTCTTTTTTTTATCGGAATATCGATCCATCCTTGTCTTAATTTATATGATGTAACCTGCTGCAAATTCGACAGGTTAGATTTTGTCTTCGCTTTTTTCATGACGACAACGCTCCTCACACATATAGTCGACAGTATACCTATCACCCATTCAGTTCAATTCATTTATACATTAAATTTTCTTAGTAAGATATGCACAGGTTCTCTTACCAGAAGCTTATGCAACCATACGGTGCGGTTATTTTGCTTGATTGGAATGTCGATCCAAGGAGTCCCTTGAAAACGTAATAAGAGTTGTATTTGTCTCGCTGTAAAGGTGTCTCTCCTTCTTTTTTTTTTCCTAAACTCATTTTATTAACTCCTTTTATTGAATTGGGTAGATCGGATTGATTACGAAGAACGCAAATACTTTAATACCACATCTAATTCATTTAGATGAAATGGAATGTGCACCCATACCTTTTTGCCTTTATTTTTAATGGGGACATCCAACCACCCCATACTGTTGAGATAGGCATCTCTTTTATTTTTGTTTGTTATCATGTTCTCCTCCATATCGCCCGCTAGTATATATTACTATACGCTCAAATATTTTTATGTGATTGGGCAATGCGATACGTGTTATATTCACGAAAGGAGTTTTGACATGGGAAGTCGCACGACACGCATTATTCAGCTAACATTTCCATATACCCAAGATCTGAGTGAAGTAAAGGAACTGGCCATGTTTATTCCGCAATGGCTGTTACTGAAGAAAATGGCAATGTTTTTTCAAGCAAATCATGTTAAGAAAATCACACTTGCCATTCCACCTCAGTGGTTAATCACAGTCACTAGCGACACTTTTAAAGAAAATTTTGCTTTACTGTTAGGTCATTCTGAGAAACAGAGCGATGAATATATACAGTGTTTGTCCTTTGCAAACAAAATCAGGTACAATATTTTGCCTTTCTTAAAAAAACTACAAAGAAATCACGACATAAATATAGTCGCTATGCCTATGTCAAATGTACACTTTCCTTTTGTAGACTCAGAAAAAAGTATTGATTTACAAATTGGGTGTGCTTTAGCTGTTTATGAAAATGTTCTAGCCTATCGTCCACTCGGAATTTTGCTAAGTGATTCTGGTTATAGTGTAAAATTAGATGCGCACTTCAGTCGACTTGGGTTAAAGTTTTATATCGTTCAAGGAAAAAAAATGAAAATCACCGAGCAGTCGGGGATAAAGGGCTATACTGCCGTAAAAGCCGGTTGCGATCATTTAAGGATGAATAGGGTGTATGATCGCTTTTTTTCGTTTTTTAGCTATCAACATACGGATACGATGGTCGACCCCAATCACTTTGAGTGGATCGATGATGAAAGTAACTTAATGAACCCAAAAAATGATTGGATATATCCTTTAACACATGAATTAGAAGAAAAAATAGGGTACTTACATAAACGCCCCCTAGATGAACAACAAAAATACGCCTTAGCAGAAATCACGGGTTCTTTCATAAATCTACAAAGCAAAGATTGGGCTTTATCTATGAACAATGCTCATATAGCAAAATCCTATAAGTTAAAGTGGATGAAGAACTATCACGCTATTAAACAAAAGATGCATGAGTTAATATCGAAAGCATCAACTAACCCTATAGGGGATAAGACTTCTCGAAGCGCTGTATTTAATTATTTGTTTCATCCTGCAATTCCCGCTAGCGCTAGCCATAAGCCCACTTTACGAATTTTAATGTTATCCTGGGAATATCCGCCTCGTATCGTAGGTGGTCTTGCTACTGCTGTTGCTGGTTTAGCTGAAGCACTTAGCCATTTAAATGTTGAAGTCCACGTGATCACCAGCATGGCCATTCAATCTCCAGCTTACGAACAAGTTAACGGGGTACATATCCATCGTATTCATGTGGAAGATACCAATCAGGATCAAAATTTTTTAGAGTTAATGATTCAGCTCAATGCATTAATGGTGGATTATATCGAAAAATTACTTGATTCAGGTATATCTTTTGATATGGTTCATCTACATGATTGGCTAGTATATTTTGGTGGAGATTATCTCAAACATGAACATGAAATTCCGGTTGTCGTTACCATACATGGGTTGAATAAGAGACGTGGTGAAATTGACCCCAACTATCAGAATAAAAAAATCGACTGTATTGAAAAAGATTTGATTGTATTAGCAGACCACTTGATTGTATGTAGCTGTTCTACACAAAAAGAGTTAACGTCAATAGCCCCTCAAACAAACAATAAAATATCGGTCATTCCAAATGGCATTGGGCTTCCAAACAATCATTCTGAACGCTTAGATCAACAGCTGAATAAAAAAAATCAAGTCATCTTATTTGTGGGTAGATTGGTTCCGGAAAAAGGTGTCGATCTTTTCATTCGTGCAGCACCCATGATCTTAGCGCATCATCCACATGCAAAGTTTGTTGTAATTGGAGAGGGGTCAAAATTAGACCACTATAAGCAATTAAGTATGAATCTAGGTTTAATGAATCAAATAGATTTTCTGGGTTTTGTTTCAAATCAACTACGTGACGAAATGTATCGACAAGCAGATGTATGTGTATTCCCAAGTCTGTATGAACCTTTTGGAATAGTCGTACTCGAAGCCATGTCTTTTGGTGCCCCTGTTGTTGTTTCTAATACGGGTGGACTTAAAGAAATTGTCCATTCTTTTAAGAATGGACTGATCATGAAAAAACATTCAATTGATGAATTGGCCAGTAAGGTTGTGTGGGTATTAGATCATCCCAAAGAAGCGCAGCAATTGGCCCACCAGGCTTATCAAGACTTAGATAAAAAATATAGCTGGGTTAAAATCGCGAAACAAACGATCGCTTTATATCAATCACTTTTGTGAATGACTTAAAATCTGCTGTTTCAATGGCCTATTGTTCCTATTAATTTCTAGGATTACCGCGCATAGTGGTGACATAGCGCGGTTGCTTTCCTACGGACTGCGTATCTATAATGGTGTTTGTGGAAGTGGAAATCACTTGTACTTGATTGGAATTGGATAACGTAACCACTACTAAATCTCCATTTCCTGTGATCGTAATCCAAGATGGACTACCATCTACAGAAATATCTTTTATGACTTTATTGGTAAGTGTAGAAATGACGGATACTTTATTTTGAGTTGACCTAGCCACGTAGATTCGCGTTTGATCGGGTGTAGCAACCATGATTGTAGGGCTATTAATGATGATCGTATCCACAATCGTCTTGGTAGCTACATCAACCACTGCAATTGAATTGCTTGATTTTGTCGTGATATAGGCAAGGTTTTGGTTTTCATTAGGCTGTACAAAGATAATGTTAATCGGATTGCCCATGAGATTTAACTTAGGCACTGTTATCGGTGTATCATCTGATGTATGGATAATAGAGACCGTTTTTTCACCTGCATTTGCAACATATACTACGGTACCATCTGGAGACATGGTTAAGGCTTGTGGGTTGTTCCCTACAGCAATGGTTGAGATCACTTGATTTCTGGTCGTATCAATGACCGTAACAGATCGACTTCCAGCATTCACTATATATGCTTTTGTCCCATCTGGCGTTAAAGCGATATTACGTGGGCTACTCCCAACAGGAAGGGTTTTTATTGTTTTTTGATTCAAATTGGTGATAACTGTTACCGTTCTACTTCCAGAATTAACGGTATAAAATGTGTTATTATCATTTGAGACGGCTACTGCGCATGGATTATTCCCTACATTAAAGGTCGTAATCTTTGCTGTTGTTGTATTATAAAGCGTCACTTTTCCGGGATTACTTGTATTGGTGTTGGGAATAAATAAATTTAAATTATCAGGAGATATGGTAAGGGATTTGGGGCATTGTTGTGTTTTAAAAGTTGGTAAAGGAGATTGGAGGGGCTGTGTTGCATCTAAAATTGATACTGAATTACTCAGCGTGTTGGTAATATATGCGATGTTCGATTCACTGGCCACCATCATATCTAGCAAACTCTTTTGTAAATCTTTCGCTGTTTTTAAGAGAATCTTCAGATTGGTTTCATTTGGATGGCTTCTAAAACCTTTTAGTGTGGAAATGAACTTGCGTAATTTTCGTCGCAAAGATAACTTTGAAAATCGATTCAAAAGAGTCTTTTCCATTCTTTTGTTTAAACATAGGGCTATCTCATAGACTGTAGTCAGGTTACTTACATGATTTGCTTTGAGAATTGCATCTATATTGCGATTGATTTTTTTGCATATGGAGGTCAACGCTACTTCCATCAAGACTCCCCCCTATGATGAAGTAGTGGATGGAACGGATACAGGCTGTGTTACGATAAAGCGTGGATTAGAAAATACATCTGTCGTTGTTGAGAGGCTATTATTGCTCGTTAAAATGGTGGCTACACGATTAGAGTTAATGAGCGTGACATACACTTTTGATCCATCTGGAACTATTTCTGCATAAGTAGGTGGATCGGAAAATTTGATTTGTTTTACTACTTTTAACGTTTGTGTATCGATAACGGAGACAAGTTTGGGATTTTGCTGTACCACGTATAAAGTCTGATTATCAGGTGAGATCGTGGACACAGTTGGATTATTACCAGATAACGTTATTGTTTTAATCACTTTTGACTGATTTACATTGATGACTACGAGGCGATCGTTACTAGAAGTGCTGATATAAGCACGCGGGTTGCTTTTGTTGGAGTCAAAACGTATGAATAGCGGTCGCCCACCTACATTAAGTTTGGGAACAGAGATAGGAGAATCATTGTCTGTACTAATAATTGAGACTGTATTTTCACTGCGATTAGCTGTATACACTTTTGTTCCATCTGGAGATGACGCTACCTGAATCGGATTAGAGCCGACTGTTATCGTCCCTAAATGATCTAAAGTAGAGGCATTTAGTACACTTACTGTACTATCACCGCTATTGGCGACATACAGCTTTGGAATTTGATTGACCTGGCTAAGCGCTAGTGAAGAAGGTGTGCGTCCAACAGCCACATTTCTTCGCGTATCACTGCCTCCAATTGGAATACGGGTAATGTTATTTGAACCTCGATTGGCAGTATAGATACTTTTACCATCTTGGGAACTGGAAACCCATACGGGATTATTACCGACAGTAATTGTCGTAGCTGTATTGGTAGATACTGTATACTCGGTCACTTTACCTGGATTAGAAGTTCCTTGATTGGCAATGTATACTTTGTCTAAATTAGGAGAAGCGATTGCCGCATATACGGGTTGTGATTGTGAATTAAACTTAATAATTTGATTATCTGTTACGGTATTCAGTACCGACACAACATTTGCATTCTGATTGAGAATATAGGCATTGGTTCCCGAAGACGTATCAAGATTTGATTTCAATTGTGATTTTAATTGAACCATCCTGCATCTCATGCGTCTTATAATCGGATGAGATGGATTTCTTCTAAATGATTGGATGAAATGAATAATTTGATCGATTTGATTCATGATTTTTTTTTTCGATTTGTTATTTATACCACTTAACCGAACTCGTTTTTTTAGAAAGAGGAATAGCTGAATCAAATGTTTGGATTTTAAGCCTCTCCGCAATGTACGTACATTGATTTGCCCTTGTATGACTGTGACACAACGAATCAGTGGCTTTAGACTTTGCAACCGAAATCGACTCATTGTACATTCGCTCCTTTGATTAGGGTCAAGCAAATGGTTCTGTAACAATAAAACGCGGGTTGGACATTACTTGTAATGTCGTAGCAAGTAGATTGAGAGAAGTATTAATGACTGCCACTAGATTTTTATCATTTAATACCACATAGGCCTGACTTTCATCTGGTGTGAGTGCAACAGTTATTGGGTTTCCTGGTAAAGCAATATTTTTAATGATTTTAAGGGATTCAGTATTAATGACGCTTAGCTGATTTCCCCCTTGTTGACATAGATAGAGTGTGGCATTATCCGATGTGATTGCAGATGTAATGGGGTTGTTAGCCGTAATCGTTCGAATTACCTCTGATGTCGAAACGTCAATCACTTGTAGAGCTGAATTACTTGTCGTACTGATGTAGGCGATAGGACTGTTGGCACTGAAGTTAAATCGGATAAATGCAGGCCGTCCTGTCAGACCGATCTTAGGAACTGAGACAGGATTATCATCTTCAACGTCTATCACTGAGATGGAATTTTCTCCTTGATTGGCAACATAAATTCTTTCCCCATCAGGAGACGCAACCACTTGATTAGGGTTTTTTCCAACTGGAATCGTTCCCAGAATGGATAGTGTAGAAACATTTACCACACTAACGGAATGATCATTGTAATTGCAAACATATAGTTTGGATTGATTAGTCGAAAAAGCTAATGACCTTGGTGAGCTTCCAACAGTAACACCTCTTACGACGCGGTTTGTAACATTAATGACTGAAATCGTATTTGTGCCCGAATTTGCTGTGTATACAAGATTTCCGTTTGCAGATACCACAACCCAAGCCGGTTTATTATCGACATTAAACTGAAAGGTTTGATTGGTGGATACTTGATACTGTGTCAGCTTACCTGGATTAGTGGTTCCTTGATTAGCTACGTATACAAATTTTTTATCACTTGAAATTGCCGCATAGACTGGTGTTGCTTGTACTCGAAATGTATTTGTTTGATTTCCAGTAAAAGAATTGATAACGGATGTCGATTGCGATCCTTGATTGAGAACATAAAAATGAACAGAATTAGCGACTTCTATACGCTCACGCATACTGGTGATCAATTGTTTGATCGCATTCTTGATCTCGCTAGCAAACGTTCGTTTAGATGATACTGTCCATAATTCAAATGAATGAATAATGGGTAAGGTGTTACTTATTAATTTCATTTTTAAATTTTTGTTTATTTCACTTGTACGGAGTTGACCTAAAATATATTGAAATAACTTTTTGAGACGGAGAAGCTTTTTTCTATTCGCTAAAGAACGCTCACTTATTTGATTATGAATTATGGCTAAAAACCTGGTGACACTATTAAAATCAAATCTCCTTTGATTACTCGTTTGACCAATTAAATATTTTCTCAACATCATATTCAAGTCAATGATGTCTTGTTTGATATGCGCCACGAAGTTTAAAGATTTTTTTTTCTGAAATAATCGCAAGGTGAGTATGATATTATTGATTAACTTCAGCATCTGCATCTCACTTTTTTTATCTAATCCAATTGATTTCATATTCGATCGAACAAAGCGCATAGCATGTATCAGTTGCACTGTAAGCTTACGATTTTCTAATTCCACGCTACTGATTTGAATTTGAATGGTAGCGAGAAATGGGAGAATCGCTCTCATTTTGTCCATCACTCACCCACTTCCTAGTCGAGCTATAAAGTGTGAATATATCGTAATATATTCCAAGTGCATGCATATGTGCTAAATTTAGATCGAACTGATTGACAGAGCTACTTTTACACTATATACTGTTATTAACAGTTACTGTTAATCACAGTATATAGTGGGGAGCTGGAAGAATTGAAACACACGGGTCGACATACTGCTGAGTTTATTTTGTTATTTTTAACGGAACAAGATTTTTATGGCGGAGAACTTCTTCAAAAATGTGAACAAAAGATCCCTTTTAATCCCATTGACAGTGCTATTTTATACCGTACACTCAAAAAACTTGAATATGAAGGTAAAGTTCAGACTTATATCGATACATCTCGTCAAGAGAAACCGGTAAAGATGTATCAAATTACAAAGGAAGGGGAACAACAACTGGTTCAATTTGAAAAAGATGTGGAGCAAAAAGTGAGTAATTTGCTGTTTTTTTTAGATCAATATAAGAAATGGCAGGACTTAAAACATGATTAGTGGTGTGGTTCTGTATGCAATCGCGATTTTTTTGCTCGGAATATCCTTTCAAAAAAATCGAAGTAAAACGAAAAAAGCGATCGTAAAGGCCAGAAAGATGATGCTAAATCTACTTCCTGACATTCTCTCTATCATGATTTTGGTGGGTTTATCTTTGTCTATTCTTACTCCTTCTTTCATCTCGGCTGTGATAGGAGATGATTCAGGTATTGTTGGCGTGATCTTGGCAACCATTCTTGGTTCTGTTGCATTGATCCCTAGCTTCATCGTGTTTCCACTTGGACAGACCATCTTACATAATGGTGGAGGGCTACCACAAGTAGCCGTCTTGATGTCTACATTAATGTCGGTTGGAGTACTTACCTTGCCAGTAGAGAAAAAAATATTTGGAAGTCGATTTGCTTATGCACGAAATGGAGCTGGGATTGTGATGTCTCTTCTCTTTGCAGTTCTGGTCTGGGGGGTATGGAAATGAATGGGATTAGAAAATATGGATTTACACTGATGTTACTGCTCGGTCTTCTCCTATTAACGCGATTTAATCAAAAGGTGGGATGGCAGGCAGTCGAACTTACTTGGTCAAGCATCCAAAACATGTTATTTTTACTTCCCCCTATTTTAGTCTTAGTCGGATTACTTGATCAATGGGTACACAAAGAGCGGCTCATGAAATACATGGGTCAAAAAGGGGGTCAAAAGGGCATATTGATATGCTTGTTATTAGGGGGGATTGCAGCAGGACCCCTGTATGTTGCATTTCCAATCGCACTTCTATTGCTAGAAAAAGGAGCTAGCATAAGATATATCGTATTTTTCCTAGGCGTGTGGACAACAGCTAAATTACCAGTTGTGATATATGAATGGACATCTTTTGGTTTGACGTTTACCCTTCTTCATATCGGGTTTGGATTACTATTTTATTATTGGCTCGGCATATTATTTGAAAAGATGTATTCTCCTCACCAAATCTTAAGTAAAAACAAAGCTTGAACATCACGACATTTAATCCGTATGTCTTGATGTTCAAGCAGTAGCAGGTGTTTTTGTGAGGGAGTCATTTGAAGTAATACTATTATTCTTATTTATAAAATTCATTTTAATCTCTTATATACGTTATTGTCGAATCCATCTTACTGTACCATAGGTCTCAGAAGCACCAAATTGATCCATCGTATTCTCATCTTGCGATACTGAAATCCATAATGTCCCTGAGTTACTTAGACCAATATTAGGTAATGGAACATCATTCCAATTCCCGATTAAAATTCCAGTCCCTCCTAAATTAGCTGCATTTGGAAGATAGTAGCCTGTGAATTCATTAGCAAACTGTGATCCTTGAATGCTACTTGAAGACGTCCAATAAATCGTACGTGAGGTATCATTCACAATCTCTGTAATATGAGTAGTAGAACCATCTGTTCCCACCCAAACCCCTGTTAATGACATCACTTCACCTCCTATGTTTATTTCATAACGTAATGCTGTCATATATTTATTGCTTAGTCCAAGTGAGTGTGCCATAAGCTTCTGAACTATCATTCCTTTGCATAAAGTTTTCAGCAGCGTTAACTTGTAACCATAATGTACCAGAATTTGAATTATTTATATTAGGAGAGTCATCCCAAGTTCCTACGATATATCCTACCCCTTGACCGGTAGATGATGAAGGGAGATAGGCACCTGTAAACAAGTTTGTAAAAGGAAATTGTCCCGTTTGAAGAGAAGAAAACCACCGAATCAATCTTGCGGTATCCGTTTGTATTTCTGTTATTTGTGTAATAGAACCATCATTACCTGCCCATGTTCCTGTTAAGCTCATTGTATCACCACCTTATAAAAAACAAATTTCAATATGTTTATAATTTATTCATTTCACGAAAACATGTATAAGCAGATGTGCGTAGGTCAAAATATATTTTTTGATAAAGAGCGACAGGTATATACGCGATCGAGAAATTAAATCACACTTAAAAAACCTATTTCAAATAGGATTGCATCAAAAAAGGTTTGAAGGGGGTGAAAACAGGATCATGTCCACGTTCTCACCACCTGCTAGAAAGTTGTTTCTCAAGTTTCCACGACTAAAAAATAAGTGATGGAAACCATTCATTGGCTAAATCTGGCGTTTCATGACGATTTTATGATTTGCTGTGGGATTATCCTGAACCGTCATCAAACAGATTTTGTGGAATGGTCTTTAGCAAAATCAAAAGCGATTTTTCCATCTTTTAATACGAGAAAAGCATCGAATTTATTACCTTGTTTAGATACAAACCCTTTCAATAAATTCGATTTCCCTTTTGTAAGGAGACGCTTAACCGTTGCTGGAGATATCTTTTTCTTACAATACTGCTTAGGTAATGAAAATTTGCAGCCCGATCGATAACCACTACAGCCATAAAATTTCTGATGCGCGACTAGTGGTTGTTGGCATTGTGGACAGGGGCCGATTGGGCTCGTGATAGCTGACGTTGTTGCCACGTCGATGTGCCATGTTTTAGATTGTGCTGTGGCATGTTTGACTAAGTGAGCAGCTAAAGCTTTAGATCGTTCAATAAAAGGCAGGTGGGAGCGTTTACCTTGTCCAATTTCTATGAGATAGGCCTCCCATTTGGCAGTTAAATCAGGTTTAGCAAGTGGCGTGCCAGCGATGGCCTGCACCAAAGTTTTCCCTTTCTCTGTTACCATTACGGTATTTTTGCTCACGGTAATATAATCACGGTCTTTCAAGGTTTGAATCATCCCTGCACGTGTGGCTTCGGTGCCTAATCCAATCGCTTTAGATTCAATATTCTCATCTTCAATATGCTTTCCTGCTGTTTTCATTAATTGAATGAGTTGCCCTTCTGTATAAGGTTTAGGTGCCTGTGTCATGCCTTCTTTAGGAGAGATGTGGGCACGAACTTTTTCTCCTTTTGTAACACTAGGCAGTATCATCTCGTCTTTTTTTGCCTCTTTTTTAACCTCGTCTAAATATTTTTTCCATCCAAAATCGATGGGAACACGTCCCACACTCTTAAAATCAACATTTTCTACTGTGGTTTGAATGATGGTTTCCCGATACCGATAATCGGGTGCATGTATAGCGATGAAGGAGCGTGCAATTTCGTCATAGACTTGACGTTCATTTGTATTCAACTTATTTAAAAAGGGCAGTTGTGTAGTCGGTAAAATCGCATGATGGTCGGTTACTTTCGCATCATTTACGTAACGTTTATTTTGTAGCACCTTTTGCGGAGGATCAGGAATAGCAAATGAAGCAGACAGTCTTGCTAATAGCTCAGGGAATGTATTTGCTTCTGCTTTACCCACGTACTGTGAATCTGTACGTGGATATGATACATACCCTTTTTCATATAATCCTTGTACCACATTTAGTATTTGTGTAGGAGAAAGTTTAAAGCGTCGATTCATCTTGGTTTGTAATGTACTTAAAGAATGAAGTTTAGGAGGAGCGATCCGTTTTAAGTCAGCGGTTACATCTGTTATAACGCCTGGTAAACCTTGTAGTCGCTCAAAAAGTGCATATGCTTCTGCCCGATCTGTGAAGCGTTTGCGATGTTTCCCCGTATACAAATCCTCATTTTCTGTATGAAACTCTCCCACTAATTCCCAAAAATGCTCAGGTTTAAAGTTTTCGATTTCTACTTCACGCTTGCGAATTAGCGTAAGGAGTGGAGTTTGCACTCTACCAGCGGAAAATACGCCGGCTACACCTTTTGCTTGTAACAGTAAAGTGTAAACACGTGAAGCGTTCATCCCCACAAGCCAATCACTATAGGAGCGTGCAAGTGCTTCATGATAAATGGGTTCTGTAGATTTACCTGTGCGCAAGTTTTGAAAAGCTTGTATGATGGCATCGCTCGTTAATGAAGAACTCCATAATCTTTTTATGGGTTTACGCGTCGCGCCTGCCATTTGTATAATCCATCTGGCAATTAACTCCCCTTCACGAGCAGGGTCTGTGGCGATAATGATTTCTGAAGCGGATAAAAGATGCTTTTTTATTTCTTTATAATGATGCGCTTTTTCAGCGACAATTTGATGCTGAAACGATTCTGGAATAAGCGGCAAGTCGTGTAGGTTCCATTTTTTCCAGTTGGATTCGTATCGCTCGGGTTCTGCTAGCGTAACCAGATGACCAATGGCCCATACTACAGTCGCCCCTTGTTTAAACAGGGAGCAATGCTGAATTTCGATGTGGTTCTTCTGTCTACGATGGGGAAAAGGACTCGCTAGCTTACGAGCCTGATCCGGTTTTTCTGCTAAAATCACAACCATATATATCCTCCAAAAAAGTAGATTTACTTATTATAACAACCTTAGGACATCTCTGCGGGTAAACTTCGGCATAAATTTCGATAACATCCTAACGCAGTTGATTAGAGATGAATAGATTAAACGAGAGAAGGGATCATTCGTGTCGACAAGCAATCAGACACTCGCGCCTGGTGACATGGTATCATTTGACACCAAGCGTGTTGATTTGCATTATTTTTCCATTTTAGCGTCGTAGATTTTGCTCTCCATGCACTTTCGCCTTGCAAAGAAGCTGAAAAGACCGCTCCGCCAAAACCTTACGGCGCTCCCAAAACTCCCTATCGGTCAAACAGGTTGTCCGCTTCTTCCTTCAGGTTTTGGCTTCGCTAGGTACGGCTCAAAGGCATTTCCGCTCAAAATACACCTCCTAAATTACTGATTTGACACATTAATTTCAAGCAATGGTCTTACATTTAGTCCTCCAAATGAGCTTGTTTAGAACCGTATCCATTCGTTTTATCGTGTCAGTTAACCCGGTAGTAGATGCCAATTCTCAATTTGACTCGCGTTATGGAATTAGTATTAATGGTCAGACCCCTACATTAGATGCGACATACTTTAATGAAACCAATGATCTTTCCTATTCGAAGGCTATTATCACACAAGTAATCGGTGAAACTTTCAAAGATATATCATCTGAAACTCAGGAGGGTCTCTCACCACTTTTCCGTTCGGAGGACGAGGGGTCTCTGCTGCCTTAATTGAGTCAGAACTGGTTCCTAATTAAACGGGGGTTGGGTGATAGACATAAAGGAGGCTGGTCTCATCATGAGAGACCAGTCTTTTGTGCAGTTAAGAGGTAAGAAGCAGGAATTTGTACATTTTGATTCGCCAGATGGGCAAAGAGAGCAGAAATATCGTGCGGGTATTCTTCAAACATATGGATGGATAGTTGATTCTGTATGATGGCAGACATAATCTGCGATAAGGTGGGGTCAAAATTGTAATAAGATGTACTTGTATAGGTTGTCTGAGAAACATAATCAAGTCCATCTTGAAAGACACGTGGTTCATCAAGAAAATAATCATATTTAAGGGTTAGTGGGTTTACTTTATCTTTTTCATCTAACAGGAGTAGTAGAGGATGGATGTCATAAATCATTACGATTCCATCAGGAGCAAGTAGCCGGTGTACAGTCTGAAAGAATAAGGATAAATCAGGAAACCACATGAGACTAACGGATGAAATATAAACCAGATCAAACTGGTTATCATAACATTCGTCTATTTCATAGATATTAGCTTGTACAAAACGGCATGAGATTCCGGATTGAGTAGCTAATTGCAGAGCATATTGAATGGCTTTATCGCTAAAGTCAAAGCCAGTACAAGCACTAGCGCCTAAATTTTTCAAAGATAAGGTTTCCATACCATCATTACAACACAAGTGAGCCACACGCCTACCTGTAATGTTTATAGATTTAAGTTTAGACGTTACAGTTTGATCTAAACAAGAGTAACCCGCATTCATAAAGCGTTTTTTTTGCTCTTCCTTTGCCTTAGCATGTAAAGATGCGACTTGATTCCAACTTTCGCGATTAGCTTGAATGTAATGGTTTATTTTCATCGTGCACGCTCCTAGTGGGCTAACATGACAATATTATAGCAAAACCAGTAGCAATATGGTGATAGACATATCTAATCGAATATTATATACTATATATGAACATATGTTCATATATAGATGATGAGGGTGATCAATGATGAAGCGAAATGAGCATCACTTCTTAAAACCAGAAACGGTTGAAAATACAGCTAGGATCTTCAAAGCATTAGCTGATCCTTCGCGAATCAAAATCTTATATCTGCTATCACAAGAGACTTGTTCAGTCAATCATATTGCTGAAATGTTAGGGATGACACAATCAGCTGTATCACACCAACTAAGCCTGTTGCGCAATTTAAAGCTGGTGAAATACAATCGCGATGGCAATACTTATTACTATACTTATAATGATGATCACGTCATTACGATATTAAATCAAGTTATTGAACATGTAGCATGTGAGTAGGGAGGTTATTAATATGGGGCACCATCATGGACATGATCATGACCACCAACATTTTGAAGATGCTCGTTCCGGAAATAAACAAGGGCTATTCATCGCGCTATGTATCACCAGTGGGATTATGTTTCTCGAATTTTTTGGTGGACTGATTACAAATAGCTTAGCACTCCTATCCGATTCGGGACACATGCTTAGCGACGCCAGTTCACTTTTTCTTAGCCTGATGGCCATTTGGTTTGCATCCAAACCGCCATCATCACAGAAAACATATGGATACTATCGATTTGAAATTTTGGCTGCCTTATTTAATGGCATCACCCTATTTATCATAGCTGGCTTTATCATGTGGGAAGCATACCAGCGTTTTTTTGATCCACCAGTTGTGAAAAGTGGTATGATGATGCTGATTGCACTGATTGGTTTAATGGCCAATCTAGTGAGTGCATGGATTTTGATGCGAAAAGGTGATGTGAAAAATAATGTCAATTTAAGAAGTGCATATCTCCATGTGATTGGAGATGCACTAGGTTCAGTTGGTGCGATCATAGCTGGAGCAACCATTCTGCTATTTGACTGGTACGTTGCAGATCCCATCATTTCGGTCGTTGTCGCAATACTCATTTTAAAGAGCGCGTGGGGAATTATTAATCACACGGTTCATATTTTGATGGAAGGCACACCTGCATCAATAGATCCTGATGATATAAGAAGAGAACTAGAAAAGTTAGAGCGCGTGATTAACGTACATGATTTGCATATTTGGACTATTACATCGGGATTACATGCGCTCAGCTGTCATATTTTAATCGAAAAGAATACGGATCATCAAATGATTTTAGAAGCGTCACTTGAAAAATTGCGCACTTCGTTTCATATCGAACATGCCACCATTCAGATTGAGACATCCGATCAAACACATCGAGAATTAAAGATATAATAGATTAAGAGATTAAAAATAGTTAGAGGTACAAGCTTATGTGAATCGTCATGCATAGTATATATAGAAAGGCCAGGGAAGGAGAGAGTAGGATGGTAGATTTGACAGGAACCTGGAAGGGCGATGATGATTCGACAACATATATACAACAAATAGCTATGGGTTCATCAGCTAAAATGTTGCAGTGGTACTCTATTAAAGATAGTGTTTTTTCAAATATATTTGTAGGAACATTCTTAACGGATGTTTCTAGTATACAAGGAAATTGGGTGGATGCCCCTCCTAATGGGTTGGGGAATCAAGGTACATTAGAACTCAGTTATAATCCAGGAGAAGATATTATATTTGCAGACGCTGCAAGTGAAAATTACGGAACCACAACATGGACAAGAATTGGATAAATCACTAAGGGAGACCCTGGAAAGCTTAGTATCTTCCTGGGGTCTCTATATGTATTTTTTATTGTGATTATGAAATTCGCATACATAGTGAAACAGACAAATCGGGAGGTGTTTACTTGTGAAAATATTTAAATGGGTATGGATAACGCTTTTGTTGTTTCTATGGGGATGTAGCTCACTTTCAGAATGGGAATTTGATCCAAACGCAAAAATGGTATCGGTTAAGGTTATCCAAATCGTGGATGGAGATACGATAAAAGTGAACATAAATAATCAAGAAGAATCTGTTCGTTTACTACTCGTCGATACACCTGAAACATCGCACCCCAAGCTGGGTAAGCAGCCTTTAGGGGATGAAGCGAAAGCTTTTACCACGAAAATGGTAGAAAATGCAGATGAAATCAAGCTAGAATTTGACCAGACGAAACGGATAAATATGATCGCTTACTTGCATATGTCTACGTTGACGAGAAAAGCTTGCAAGAAGAGTTACTCCGTCATGGCCTAGCTCGGGTGGCATACGTATATGAACCCAATACAAAATATGTAGACGAATATCGTACCCTTGAAAAAGAAGCCCAAAAAAAGCGAATAGACATCTGGCAGTGGGAAAACTACGTTCAGCGTGACGGCTTTAAACCTGAGTTTGCTGGCAAGTCAAACCGTAAAGTGCGATGTTCTGATTTTACAACCAGTGCGGAAGCAACCGCCTATATGAAGCGCTATGATATCCAGGGCATGGATGGTGATCAGGATGGCATCGCTTGTGAAAATTTGCCGTAGTTAAAATAGGCTAAGTCATATGTGGTTAACAGAATCCATGTAATCCAAGGTTAGACTTCAATTGTTAGACCATTTTCTGCAGGAATACTAACCTGATTGAGAGTTTGGATAAAATCAAAAAGAAGTACAACAATCATTTGCAAGAAATGACCAATGATGCTGTGCAGCTGTATCTTGAAGTGTTTTATGGCGAAAAAGTGGAAATGGTATTGAATGAATACAAGAAGCAAAAAAGGTAGCAAGTAACCCATTCTGAACCCCAAAGAAACAATCTATCAAACATGACACAGACGCTCTAGTACCGACTACAGAGGCTTGAACGCTATCATAGACCACGTGGTCATTTGCTACGTGATGTTGTCCTATGATCATGTGGTAGACGTGAACAGGTGTTCAATCGGATGTAAGAGCAGGGAGAGTTATTTTGAAATAAGAAGCCGTCCACACTATAAGGACGGCCTCACTATATTAATCCTCATCAAACATCAAATCACAGCTTCATACATTAGGATGTGTAACCCATATATCAGCTCCAATGAGAAATTTCTTTACTGTATTTATTGTAGCTCTTCCAGCATGTCTTCCCCCACTAATCGATTATCTAAGCTACAAGTTTCTTTACCTACTTATCTTGAGTATCTACAATATGTTTCGTTAGAGCCATTCCATTTATCATCCGCTCTTCCTTTTAATCAATTTAAGATGATTCATAAGACAAGGATAGATTCACATAAACTCTTTTTGTAGAGTTCTTTTGGAATGGAGAGAGATGAATGTCTGTTATATATGTGGGACGTATCAATGCTGGAGGAGGAGGAGGCAATGCACCGATTGATGTAATAGATAGTAAGACAGAAACAGTCACAGCTAAGTTAGAGATGATCGGCGAACCGATCTATATTGCCATAACCCCAAATGGTCAATTTGCTTATGTAGTGAACCAACTAGATAATGGTGCTAGTGCTGGCAATGTAACGGTGATTGACATAAAAACACATGCAATCATTGCCATTATTCAAGTTGATCGTGTACGTTTTCCAACAACTAGACCGCTTGCTTTCACGCGTGATGGTCAATTTGCTTATGTAGCCAATGAGGCTAGTGGTACTTTGACTGTGATTGATGTGAAGACACATGCCGTTATAGGGCATATTCAGGTGGGGGATGGAGCGCGTTCTGTTACAGCGATTCCTGGGCAACACTTGGTTTACGTCGCAAATGCTCGTGCCCCCGCTACAATTTCTGTCATGGATACGAATTTGCATCGTGTAGTAGCTACCATTCAAATTGGTGATGAAATCACTGATATGTTGGTAACACCCAATGGTCATTGGGTCTATGCGCTATGTTCAGATATCGGAACTGTTGTAGTCATTGATACAAAGAAACATATCGTTTTGAGCAGTATTATAGTTCGAGGCTTACCGACGTATCTTGCCATTACACCCAATAGTCAGTGGGTCTATATTGCAAATACCGTCATGCTAGGATCAGTTACAGTGATTGATACAAAAACGCAAAAAATCACTGCAACAATATCTGTCGGAAGCGCTCCGAGATTTATTGAAATTGCATCAGATGGTCGCTTGGTTTATGTGGCAAATCGAACAGTGTTAGGAACTGTATCTGTGATTAATGTAAACATGCAAAAAGTGATTGCAACGGTTTCTGTTGGAGCATTTCCGATTGCGCTTGCAATCACGCCAAATGATCAATCTGTTTATGTGGCAAATAATACAAGTCCAGCATTCGTAACCGTGTTTGACACCAAAACATACAGGGTATCTTCAAAGGTGCTGGTTGAAGCACTTCCAGTTTTTATCGTGTCCACATCTTAACAATAGGTAATATTCTAAGTGGCATACATCAGACCCCCCAATTCTATCAGTGGCAAGACGCTGCTCCACCTGATTCCCATATGTTTCAGTCTTGACTGAAACAAGTTCGCTGGATGGAACTTATCTAGGATGTGTCTAAAAACGCATTATTATGTCAATTTATAATTTAAGGGAACTGACGTGACCCGTACAACTATCCACTTTCCGATAAGTAGTAAACCGACCTTTATACATTTAGAGAAAGGGTATTTGTGATGCTTTAAAGCCACCATTATATTCATCTTGTGCATATTATATTTTTTTTTGCAAATACTTTATACCTAGTAGGAGGCCAAAAAAATCCCATAAAAGGAATAACACTTCTGCAGAAAGTTACATAATTGGAGGGAATAATAAAATGTTAACAATAGTAGCCAAAATACATGCAAAAAAAGGAATGGAGCAACACGTTTACGATGAATTAAAGAAGTTAATCGAACCGACTAGATCTGAAAAAGGGTGTATTCAATACGATTTACACCAATCTATCGAAGATCCAACCATCTTTATTTTTTATGAAAATTGGGAAACAAAGCCTTTATGGGAAGCTCACATGGAATCTAAAGACGTTAAAAAGTGGAGAGCATCATCTGGAGATACCGTGGAGTCGTTTGAGTTGTATCAGCTTCAAAAAAAATAAGTTTATCAAAGGTGATGACGTGACGCTAACAGCTGATTCGTTAGATTCAGATTTTCGTAGCTTATATCAACGATAGGATTGCAGTCCAATCTTTCATCTCATGTTACGCATACGATCCTTGACTTTTCAGCCACCTTCTCACGTAAAAAGGTGGCTTCATGATGTGTAGGTATCCGCTGGGTCACATCTCTTGGTTATGGATAGGCTATACTTGATGCTTTATATGAAACGAGGAATCTATCCTGATTCAAAAAAACGTGCATTTACAGATAAATTTAAGCGATAGATCGTTCAACTTGAAGGGGTAGCGGGGGCACTGTATCGATTACAAATTCATCAATCATAGGCACAATAGAAAGAATACCGATTCATATAAGAATAGATAATGGATAAGGGATAAAGAGAAATATAAATATCCTCCTTATACTAAAAAGTAATATATTATTTATACTGGATTTTAGTATAAAGAGGCATATAACAATTATCTCAGAATATAATTGTCTATAAATGTAAAAATGCTTTTAAAAATCATTTAAAACCAGTAGTGTTGATTATCCAAATTTAGGAAGTGTATTTTGAGCGGAAATGTCTTGGCGGAGCGGTCTTTTCAGCTGCTTTGCAAGGCGAAAATGCATGAAGAGCAAAATACACGACGCTAAAATGGAAACATAATGCAAATCAACACGCTTGATTTAAAAACGTTTTTCAACACGTGCTAAGACATCAGCTCGAATGGCGACGAGTTCGGGATATTCATAGAAAAATGCGATTTTCTGGCTTTTGATCGAACTTAGATTAGTCGGTTTGGGACTAAAAATAAAATATTGAAAAGACTCGGCAATATCCTCAACAGGGGAGGTTGTAGCATATTCACTTACAAATTGCGAGCGATATTTGTTGTAAAACGCAGTTTGTCGTGCTTCACTCGTCTCTATCTTCTTTTTCTTCCACTCAGTCTCTATTTTCTTCCAGAATTTGTTGTAAAACGAATAAA
Organism: Polycladospora coralii; assembly: GCF_014773435.2. Lineage (GTDB taxonomy): Bacteria > Bacillota > Bacilli > Thermoactinomycetales > Thermoactinomycetaceae > Polycladospora > Polycladospora coralii. The sequence goes on from NZ_JACXAG020000006.1 coordinate 20,753, forward strand.
GATAACTCTCTTGGTTTGGACAATCACTCCACTCATCAAAATAAGCGGGACATTCTAGTTCTTGTTGATCAGATGTATAGCGGTCTTCTGTAAATTGCTCTTGATTTAAGGTTAGAATATGTCCAAATTCATGAACTAAAGTGGTAGTCAGTTGTTTTTGGTCTTGATTATGCTTAATGTTGACACCTAATTCCACTCTCATATTGTACATATTGACATATGCCGCAAAGTCGCCGCCTTGAAATAAGTACAACTTATCGACTTGATGATAAGGAGCAGGAATAATATCATTCCATAAATCCCAAATTGCAGTAGCTGTACGCTCATGTTTGGAATTGTAGTTCCAATGCTCGGACTCAATGGCAATGTTATTTAATTTCCCTTCCTCTGTCATAAAATAAGCAAGCTCTTCATGTTTTTCATTCGTGCGATATATCGTAACGTGCTCACTCAAGTTTCCATGACTTTTACGGATGTTTTTAAGCGTACGCTCACCTTGTTGTAAACATTGTGCAAGCCAACAGTAAGGTAAATCTACTTTCGCAACATCCTCCTTTAAATAGTTAGCAGATAATGAGCGATAAGAGGGTTCAGATGCCACATTACGCTGTACAGCTTCATCAATAAGTGAGCAAGCTGGTAAGAATAGAAGTAGAGATAATAGCATAACTAATTTTTTCACATTACGGTCTCCTTATGTATATTTTTTACAAATCTTATCTTAACATAAGATAAGGGGATGCAATGAAACAAACTTATCATCAAAAATTATAAATTTTAGTAATATTTGATATAATAAAGGGGTATTTCTCAATTAGTTGGAAAAATAGCGCAATCGACATGACTGCTTTTGAACGGAGCGTGATGTGTGACATGGCTTACTATAACTCAGTTCGTGCTTTCCTCATTGAACATATGATCGTAGAGTTTGAAAAGATTTGCATCGAGATTAAGCTAGATCCAAACCGTGATAACCAAGATATGGATGACTTTGAATTAAATCGAAAGATATTAATTGAATTGCGGAAACGGCTACAAGATTATGATCAAGAAGAGATGATCCGTGAAGGGATGAGGTGGTATCATGATGAAGTGGGAAAATAATTCACATCGTTTGTGAACAGGGGGGTAAAGCATCTCGTGCAAATAAAAGAGATCAGACAGTTAGATGATGCAGACATCGTAACGCTTTCACATCTGTTACAAATTGTGGTACAGGACGGAGCATCAATTGGCTTCTTACCACCCCTAAGTGAGGCAGTAGCAATGAAGTATTGGCAACAAGTCCTTGAGCCGTCTACTACCCTATGGATGGCGATGATAGATGATCAAGTGGTCGGAACCGTTCAACTGATCAGATGCCAAAAAGAAAATGGGATTCACCGAGCTGAAATTGCAAAATTGATGGTTCATCCAAATATCAGAAGAAAAGGAATTGCACGGCGATTGATGGAGGTTGTAGAGATGCGAGCTCGAGCTGAAAATTTAAAATTGTTGGTGCTGGATACGCGTGCTGGAGATCCATCTAATCGCCTGTATCAATCGCTACAATACTGTGAGGCGGGTCGTATTCCAATTTATGCACGTTCAGCTAATGGGGAGCTACATGAATCGATTTTCTACTATAAAATATTATAATATTGGCGTAAGCTCATTAAAATAGGACGAATCACACCTTGTAAGGTGTGATTCGTATATAGCAGATCAAGATTTACTTTCTACCGGTTTCATAGGAGGTGCGGTTTTTTCTTCGTCTTGGTTCGATGTACGTAGTGGGATCTCTTTAATAAAAAATGCCACAATTAATGCAAGTAGAATCGCACTAGCCCCCACTAGAAAAACCCCATTAATAGCGTAATTAAGTGCTTCTCGTAATGTGAGTAGTATCTGATCAAACAGGGGTGTAAATTCTGCTGGTAATGTAGCGCGAATGCTTTCTAGTTGGTCTGGATTCATAAGTGCTTGCGGATCTTGTAACTGACCTAAGGTTTGACTCATTTCAGACGAAGGAGTGGGAGCTGTTGTAGCAGCACGCTCTTCCATAAGTTGATCCTCCATTAAAATGCCCATTATCGTCCCTAGAATGGCTACGCCAATTGTACCGCCAATTTGACGGAAAGTTTGCATGGTAGAAGTAGCCACGCCTAAATATTTATGATCGACAGCATTTTGAATGGCTACATTAAACACAGGCATGGTCATCCCAAGACCAATTCCAGTTAAGACCAATTGGGAAATCGCTTGCGTTAAGGAAGAATTTACTTCTAGCATGGAGTTTAGGAAAATACCAGTACCCATAAGGGTAAAGCCGATCAAAGCAAATATTTTATACTTGCCTGTTTTCGAAATGAGGGTACCAACTGTCACGCTGGCAGCGACCATCGAAATGGTCATTACCATCTCCACGAGGCCAGAAGTTGTAGCAGATTGCCCTAATACACCCTGGACATAAAAGGGCATATACATAATGGTTCCAAACATACCTACACTCATAAGCGCGCCAGCAATATTGGCTACTGTAAATATGCTGTTGCGAAACAAATGGAGTGGAAGTACAGGGCTTTTCACCTTAGACTCGATCCATATAAAGGTAATGAATGATAGCACCGTAATTGAGAACAGTCCGATAATCTCGACGGATAGCCATTCATAACGATTGCCAGCCCATGTAAACCCAAGTAAGAGTGAAATAATCATGATGCTGAGGACCAATGAACCTAAGTAGTCGATCGGCTCTTTTTCACCTGTACGAACATGGTTAGGATAAAGCTTCCAGATCAAAGCAAACGCAATAAAACCAATTGGTAAGAAAATCCAAAAAATCCAATGCCAGTCGTAGTTGTCAACTAAGTAACCACCCAATGTGGGGCCGAACAAGCTAGACAGACCAAATACACCGCCCATTAATCCTTGCCAGCGTCCACGCTCACGTGGGGAAAAGAGATCGCCTACAGTAGTGAGTGCAGAAGACATAATCATACCGGATCCAAAACCTTGAATGCCTCGAAAGAGAATCAATTGATAGATGGTAGAAGAGGTACCACTTAAAAAAGCCCCCACCATAAAAATACTAATTCCGATTAAAATAAATATTTTTCTACCGTATATGTCGGATAATTTTCCGACCAGCATAGCCGTTATCGTAGCCGTTAACATATATATGGTGAATACCCAATCAAAGTAATCCATGCCGCCAATTTGCGCGATAATCTTGGGAAGTGCCGTTCCGACGATTGTCATATTAATTGCGGCAAAAAACATAGCAGACATAATGGCGATCATAATCGTGATTTTCTGCTTTTGTTCTAAATGTTCCAAATGAAGGTCCTCCTTTTAGAAGTAGGTTATAAAAGTAGTTTTTTGATTTTAGGAATAAGGGCTTGTAATGCGGGCTCTTTTTCTAAGTAGCTAAGTAAGGCATCTATTAAAAAAAGACGTGGTTCTTCTAATGCGATTTCTTCTAAAAGTAACGTGTAAGATTGATATAATTTGGGTTGAGAGATCTCACACAACTTTACTTCTATTTCTTTTAGTATTTGTTTAATTTGATCATCGCGTGCTTGGGTGGCGGATACAATGCCTAAAAAGTCTTGAATGGCACTTTCTGCCATGAGTGGCGTATCCGTATGATCTTTCAAAGCAAAGATGATGATATCCATACGCTTCACGATAATATCTGCGATCACTTCGGGATGGATGGGTGCTTTCGCTTCAGTTGCAATCATAAGATGTTCCTTGACCATGCCTTGCAATGCGATTACCATATCCCACACATAAGGTTTAATCTGATCTCCATAATGAGCACATAAGAGCTCTTGTTCTCTTAGCATGATCTGTGCTTTGGTTTTTCGCATGACTTTCTTGATTTTTCGTTTATCTTTTATAGGGATTTCTTTGAAGAAAATAAAATTGAAATCTTTGCGTTCCAAATAACCTTTGATCTGAAAATGAATTTGCGTAATCAGTTTTTGTTTCGGTGATAGATGAGGGTCAGCTGTTAATTCTTGTATTTGCTTCACAATCGACTCACTATGATAAATAAAGACACTTTCAAATAAAGCTTCTTTTGATGGAAAATATTTATAAATTGTACCCTTGGCAATACCACATGCATCGGCAATATCTTGAATGGATGTGGCATGATAGCCGTGGGTAGCAAAAGATTGTATCGCAGCATGAATAATTTTAAGTTCTTTCGTGTCCACTTCGATCCTCCTAAAAACTATACGGTCAAAATGAAAACCAGTTGGTCATTACTATAAAATGTTATGTCAGTTTGATACAAATGTCAATATCCAACAAATAGGAGCAAAACGAAAAACAGCGTCCTTGTGTGATAAGGACGCTGTCACCGATTAACTGACTTTATAGCCTTTTCCCTTACAGGCATCACACGTTTTGGGGATTTTGATCCAACCTCTGCCTGTATCTTTGATTTCATCTATTTTCTTTGTACCGTTACACCAATCGCAGATGATTTTCACATTTTTCATTTGAAGGCCTCCTGTTGATACTTATATATATGTGTATCAAGGATAATTGAGACCTGTTTTTGAATTACTGAAGTTATCCAGACACTTTCACTTCTGTAACGGGTTGAATCCGCTTTTTTTGCAAAGCAAATCGATCTAAGAATACGTAAACGATACCTGCAATCATACATCCTACACCGAGTGAAGTGAATAATAGATTTCCAAGCGATAGATCAAACATATATCCTCCAATGATCGGGCCTAAGGTCTCACCAGCAATCCATTGCCATGAAGCAGCTCCCATATAGGTGCCGCGTAAATCCTCTGGTGCAATATTGGCTACAAATGTCATTTGTACCGGAGACATCATCATTTCTCCTATGGTATAAATGGTAAACGCAATGCCTAAGGCAATTAGGACATAGACCGCTTGCGTATGCCACTCCCCAAATAGCACAGGTAGCCAGCCGATAAATACCATACCAAACCCGAATAAACTAGCTCCCCAGAACATCATAAAACCGATCGATTTATGGGTTGCCCACCGAGAGATTGGAAATTGAAATAAAACGACTAGAAATCCGTTCAAAGCTAGTAAATAGAAAAAAGGGTTTTGAAGCCCGAAAATGTGTTTCATTTCAAGATCGAAATGAATCGGTAGCATCCCTTCTGTCTGGGAAAAGCTCATGGATATGACAATACCAGTAAGGATGAATAGGATGAGCAGTCGATCTTTAAACACAGCTTTATAGGCGGAGATGGATTGTCTAAATCCAGCGTTTACTTCATTTACTTGGTTATGCTTATCGGGTAATGTTTCTTTAATCCATATCCATACTACGACTGCGTATAGAATAAGAGAAAAGGAGGCCGTAAAGAAAATAATACTTTTTGGTAAATGGATAATAGAGGCGCCGATTAAAGGACCAAATGCGGCTCCGATGTTATGACCCATTCGTAAGAGACCATAAGCTTCAGTTCTCTTTTCAGGAGGCGTTACATCGGCTACCATAGCAGTTGCTGCAGGATGAAATAAGGAATTAAAAAAACCCATACCTGCTGACAAAAGGCTATAAGCCAAAAAACCGTCTGTATAGATAAATCCGAGTAATATGAGTCCATTACCGATCATGGATATAATCATAATGGGCTTACGACCATATGTATCAGCCCATCGTCCCCCGATGATCGATCCGACTACTGCTACTGCTGGCCCGATTGCAATGACAATCCCAACTTGTGTTAAGGAATCAAGCCGGTCTTTCAAGTACAGAGCAAAAAAGGGAAACATCATCATCATCGCAATACTATTAAGCGATTCGCCTGCAAAACGTATCCAAATATTACGATCCATTTGCTTTAAGTCTTTCAAGAATTGTGGAGTCATTTATTTCACCTCTCTTTAAATAGAAAAAGCCCCCTACATAGAATAGTAGGAGGCTTTAGACAGAAAAAAGAATCTGTATCCCCCCCAGTAGCGATGTAAAAGAACAGACGTATCCTAGGTAAGAAACAGTCTATTCTTTACAACATTACTGGGCAGTTTTCATGGGAACAGATTCCTCTTTTCATTTTAAATGATTTGATCATACTTTAGCATATTTGATTAAAAAAATAAAGCATTATTTCAATTTGTTTTCTGTCACATTTTTGTGGAATGTTCCCCATGAATCATTGTATTGATTCACTTGCTTAGCCAATTCTTCGTCTAATTTCTGAATTTCAGCAAATAGTGTTTGGTATTCCGTGTCATCTGGGATTTTACCTGTGCTATATTCTTTATTGAGCATTTGATGTAGCTCCAATAATTCTTTATATTTAGCCGTATATTTCAATTCAGTCTCTACACTTGCTTTAAAATCACTTACAAATTGATTGGCCTGTTTCTTTAATTCTTCATCATTAAATTTGTTGGCCGCTTCTTCGAGCTGGGGTATACTTGCTTTTACTTGCTTCACTTGATCTTCATAAGAATTCGCTTCGTTTTGTGCTTCTGTCAACTTAGACGCTACTTGTTCAACCAATTCTTTTCCTTCGGGAGTCGTAGGATCAACCAACTTACTTTCTAAATTTAAAACTTCTTCATACTGTGCAATCATTTTATCGTAAGTATCAATGCCTTTATTCGCACGATCTATTTCCACTTGCATATCAGACATGATTTCTACTGTGTTCACACCATCCGCAATCATACTACAGCCCGCCAATAAAACCAAAACTAATCCAAACAAAATGATCCTTTTCATATCCTTCACCTGCTTATAATAGAAGTTTAAAATGTCTTCACCATATTACCGGGTTATCTATGATTGCGCAATGTTCATTTTGTGGTGTGAATAGATAAGACACACTTTATAAATAGAATTAATAAATGTGAGATACGATTGCAATGATTATGTATATGTAATATATTTCTAGTAGCAATTTAATCCAATTAGTATATCATTATATTGATATAAGATAGCACATATTATTTGTTTACACGATTTAGCTGTTTTTGAAATAATTTCACTATATTTGGAGGATTATGATGAAAAGGATGAGTAGGTTTTCAAGTTTGGGTATGTTATGCATGATGTTTGTCTTTACATTGCAGACGGTTTATATGGATGGAATATCAGTCGTACAAGCAGCGGCAGATTCAACTCCTGAAATTAGACCTACAGTTGTTAATGATAACGCAGGTAAAAAAGTTTTATTTGATAATACACACGGTCAAACTGCTGGAGCGGCTGATTGGGTGATAGATGGTGGGTTTTCAGATTTTGCCAATGGCTTAGCGAGCGATGGCTTCTATGTACGTGAATTACGTAAGACAACGCCCATCACTTATGCAGACTTACAAAGTTACGAGGTGTTTGTCATCGGTGAAGCGAACGTGCCCTATAAACAATCCGAACAAAATGCCATGATTCAATATGTTGAAAACGGTGGAAGTATATTCTTCATTGGAGATCATTACAATGCGGACCGTAATAAAAACCGTTGGGACGCTTCAGAAGTTTTTAATGGCTATCGTCGTGGTGCTTACAATGATCCAGCCAAGGGAATGAGTTCAGAAGAACGGAATTCTGTGGCAATGCAAGGTGTAATCAGTTCTGATTGGTTAGGCCAAAATTTTGGCATTCGTTTTCGTTATAATGCTTTAGGTAATGTAACAGCCAATCACATTGTATCTCCAAGTCAAACCTTTGGCATTACGACGGGCGTATCTACAGTAGCCATGCATGCAGGTTCGACTTTAGCGATTACAGATCCTAGGAAAGCAAAAGGAATCGTATACTTACCTAGTACCAATGAAAAATGGAGACATGCGGTAGATCAAGGTGTATACAAAGGTGGCGGAGTTGAGGAAGGGCCATATGCTGCAATTGCTAAGCGTGGAAAAGGTAAGGCGGCCTTTATTGGCGATTCCTCTCCTGTTGAAGATGCAACACCGAAATATAAGCGTGAAGAGACCGGCGGAACAAAAAAGACATATGACGGCTTCAAAGAGCAAGATGATGCTGTGCTACTTGTAAATATGGTGAACTGGCTTGCTGATCAAGAAAATTACACGAGTTTTGAACAAGTTAACAACTTTCAATTAGATCAAGCAACACCACTTCTCTCTTTTGAAACACCGGCGTCATCAACAGAACCAAAATCCGAACCATGGGCTGAGCCGAGTAGCGGCTATAAGTGGTATGATCCTTCAACATTTAAAGCTGGATCATATGTACCTGTTGACTCAGAAGGGATCGGAGGAAATGGAGATACATATGAGAACAATGATGTGATGTCTAGTGCATACGGGCCTTTAACCTCAGGTGAAACCTATAAGAGTCAGATTTCAAGTAAGACAGATACAGACTGGTACAAAATTAGTTTGTCTACAACCAGTAACCTAACAGTGAACTTGGCTAACTTGCCAGGGGATTATGATCTATATCTCTACAATCAATCGGGTAACCAGCTCGCTAGTTCTGAAAACGAGAATACCAACTCTGAAAAGATTACCTATTCAGGTGCTAGCGGTACACTTTATATCAAAGTAAACGGATATGGCGGAGCGATGAGTACATCGCAATCTTATCATCTGACAGCGAGCTATGGAGCTGATTCAAATACGGCTAAATGGTATTACGAAGATAAAACATTTTCTACCCCACATCCATATGGAAATGATTATAATAATGGTACCAATCATAAGTACACAAAGCCAGGTGCGACAAAGGTAGCTTTACACTTTAGTCGATTCGAAACTGAGGCGGATTACGATAAGGTATACATTAAAGATAAAAATGGTGCAACAAAAGCGACCTATCATGGTACAAAAGATGCCTTTTGGGTTGAAGTAGATGGGGATACGATTATATCCAATCTTGTTACAGATCAATCCATAAACGGGTACGGTTACAACATTGATCAAGTCGCTTATTACACCACTCAACCCTAAAAAACTCCCCTCACGGGGGAGTTTTTTAGCTTGACAATAGCGTTATTTTTTTGCATAATGAGTTTGTAGTGTGAACTTCATATACGGGGCATTAGCTCAGCTGGGAGAGCGCTACACTGGCAGTGTAGAGGTCAGCGGTTCGATCCCGCTATGTTCCACCAATCAAACCCTCGAGATATCGGGGGTTTTTTGTTATTTCTTTCCCAAGGAAGTATTATATTCAAAAGATAATTGGTACAAATAGGGTGCAAACCTATAACATGAGCGAACACCATTAAAGTTACTACTTCTCATAAAATGAGGAGCATGACTGATCGTATTCAAAGATTTATGAGGATGTTTCACAGATAGTTTCCTTGTTGTAGTGCCTATTAATCCAGATGCTATCGTTTTGTTCATTCTTATTTCCATAGGCCCATCTTTTTAAAATCATTTCATAGCCTGACTTCTTTAAATGATCGAATACCATAGGCTCTAATTTTTGACCTTTGAAAAACTCTTTTGTTTCCGTCTCTATATGCATAATCTTAATTTTATGAATGTAATCTTCTAAACCTAATAAAATGTCAAAAGTGGCCCCTTCCACATCTATTTTTAAAACATCGATGTGCGCTATCCCAAATTTGTTCATAATCGTTTTTAATTTATAGCACGGTAACTCTAAAACGGTATTGCCAAATGATTTACCTCTATCATATATACCATTTATCCCACTAGGATGTTTTATATGATATTTGGAAAGTCCATCATAAGATCCTACAACTGCATGAATCGGAACAATATTTTTATTATCTTTAAACTTGCTATAACTTGCGGGAGATCCTTCAATCGCATAGGTTACGGCTTGAGGATAAGTGTTTTTTAAAAACAAAGCATCGCGTGCATCGAGACATCCTAAATCCATAATGACTTCCGGTTCAATTCCTTGTTCATTGATAACTTTAACAAATTCCGGCATAAGAATATGTCTCATTAACCATCCTCCCGTTATAACGTGTAATCATGCCATATTAGCGGAAGATTTATATTATACATTTAATTGGTCCAATGAGACCACGAAGTATTAAATAGTTCTTTCTCTTCTTTTGGAATATGGGTGTTTTTATACCAGGGTAAATGTTTACATGTAAAATGATCCGCCACTCTTACGGCGTTAAAAAAACCCTTTTTAAAATGTTTTTTATTATAAACTGCGAAAGTTGTGTCAATTGGTGCGTTATATATCTTAGGATTATTGTATTTTGCCAAGGGTTTGGACCAATACGGTTTTTGCCGTTGTCTTATGGTCATTGAACCAGATTTTATACGTAAGTTCTTGTTAAAATGAGGATTAGGCGATATATCCAAAGCGAGACCAGCTTTAAATAAGGAGAGCTCATTTGTAATTTTTTTCAAATATTGCAGGAAATTTCGAGGCATTTTCTTATTAAAAGACAAGTCAGGATCACTTACAGCGAAATAATTAGGAAGAAAATTGAAAACATGTGGGTTGACAAAAAAACGTGGACCATAGTTTTTATTGTTTTTCACTAGATTATACTCGGTTGATATTTCTTTATAAAACTTGAGTAGAGGAGGATAGGTGGAATGATTATCCCAGATCCATATATCTTCACTCTTTACCTTTAAATCGCGCAATTGTCCTAACATATTTTTTAGATAAGTAAGATTATTGAATATGATCAATATAACAGGTATGTTTTTGCTTTTGTTTAGATGATGTATAGTAGACTGGCATTTTTGATTGATACATTCAAACATTGTAATCCCCCTAATTAGGTCTAGAGAAAGACTCTCGATAAAATTTCATCTTGTAAAAGAAAAGATCGTTCTTACGCGCTATATCGGTTAAACCTTCTTTTCAGGTTTTGGGAGAGGTAAATGATTGACCCTATACTTATATATAATATTCATATTCATTCAAAAATAAAACTTGCCAAATAATAAAAAAATATGCATGAGTCCACTAAGTATTAGGCTTTTAATTTCCAATTGCTTCTCTTTATGGATGCTTCTATACTGGGAGGGTCGATTGAATCGTTAGGGGCAAGATTAAGTCAACGAGTACCTCAGCTCATTGAAGATCTTCGCTAAAGAATGTATAATAAATGTGAAATATTTCACATTTATTATAAGGAGGCTATCTATGAAAGGTATGATCACTTCTGCTCTTTTGCGAAAATTCTTCGTATCTTTATTGACTCCGGTGTTTGGGGCGTTGTATTTGGCCATTGTTACCTATGGCCTTGAAGTGGTTAAAGCCATTTTCATTGAGGGTTATGACCCTTGGATCACAGATGTGAAGTTTATGTTACTTGGTGTGCCTCTGTTTAGTTATATTTTTATTTTTATGATTGGTTTTCCGGTTTCTTTCATTTCAGACTTACTTACATTTAAACTTTCTAATACATGGAGAATGTCCATGGCATTTTTGATCCATACAACAGGTTCTCTTGTTGCTGTCGTCTTTGTAGACTATTATTTTTATCTCTATTTCGCGCTCCCATTTTCTATCATTTTTTGGGTGCTGGATGAATATTTACGTAGAAAGAAGCGTAGGTTGCGATGATGGTGTTAGAGAGCAGGAAATACCAACCAAGGATCTCTATGATTTTTGGTTGGTATTTTTAATCGACGGTATAAAGTGTTCGTGCAAATACTAAAGTAAATATACTGCATACGGTCAGCAGAGAACCAAACACCAATTGGATCATAGAAATGCTTATACCGCTGGAGATGAGCTGTGATACAAGTCCGTATGAGACGGGAACAAGGCCAAGTGAAATTGTAGTATCCAGACTAATCACTCTACCCACATATGCAGGGTCGGTCGTTTCTTGAATTAAACTAAAGAGTGGAATATTTACCATTGACATGGAAACACCCACTAGAAAGACGTAAATCATACTTTCCCATAAGCTGGTCGTTTGACTGAGCAGAATGAGTAAGATCCCTTCTAGGATAATAAAAGAGATAGACAACACAGCTCTTTTTTTACGTATTTTTACAAAGCCGAGTGTTAGAGCACTTAAAACCATACCTAAAGAGTATGAACTCATGATATAGCCTAAAGTGGTAGAATCTCCTTTTAATACTTCATGAGCAATTAGTGGCATCCCAATCATGAAAGGGCCAAAAAATAGCAGATTGACCACAAAAAATATACTTAAAATGAGTTTTAAAAACCGAGATTGCCATACATATTGAATACCTTCTTTTAAATCGGAGAGGATGTTCACCTTCTCGTGATTAGACTGGTAAGATTCTCGCACAAGGAACAATAAGAAACTACTAGCGATCAATAAGAGGCCGATTATGCCAAAAGCGAAGGTGTAGTCTCCTACTTTCAGTAATAATGCACCGACCAAAGGACCGATGATTACGGTGAATTGTGTGACAGATTGCATCATCGAAATTGCTTGAGTGAGAGACTCCTTTGGCACAATACGAGCTAATATGGTATCCCGAGATGGCCAGAAGAAAGCATCGAGCGTACCAAATAAAAGCGCCGTAATCGTAACAATCGAAATATTGAACTTGTCTTGGATCAACAGAAGTAAAATGATCAAAATGAGGAGAGAACGAGTTAAGACCGATATAGCCATGATTTTAGAGGGTTTAAATCGGTCAGCAAGTACGCCTCCTATAGCCATAAAAAATACGCGCGGAATGGTAGTTGCCATCATGACGATCCCAAGGGAGGCTTTTAAGCCTAAGTAATTAATGACATACCACTGCTCGGTAAACAAATAAATAGAAATAGCTAGTCCTGAAAAAAGACTAGAAATGAGAATAAATAGAATTTCTTTTTTTATAAATAGACTATTCCTGATTGCGCTAGTATTCATCATAGTCGAATCTCCTATAATTATATAAATTATGACGATTAATTAAATTATACAACATATTTCAACGAATTGCACAACTTTCAAAAATATTATGTTGCATATTCTGTCGATTGGTCCCTACTCTTGCGCGAAAGGAGTCCTAGAAGTTGTAAATATAAGGAATACATTCTATACTTAACTGTGAATACAAGCTTTCGGCAGAGGAGAAAAATGCTGCGTATGGGGGTGATTCACATCAAAAAACAGACACATCTCAAATTTCGATCACAAATCGGAAGGCGAAAACCAGAAAATATTGTTAATGTTGAGAATGCGTGTCCTTTTTGTGATCGAGAAAGTTTAGAAGGCATTATTGCAGAAGAAGATTCTATTTTATTGCTCAAAAACAAATATCCAGTAATCGAGAATGCTGATCAAACGGTACTAGTGGAGTCGGATCACTGTGAGGGTGATTTATCTACTTATTCTAAAGACCACTTATATCGCTTAGTACGATTTGGAATCAACCAATGGTTATCATTTGAACAGAGTGGACGATATCAATCTGTTCTTTTCTTCAAAAATCATGGTCCGCTTTCCGGAGGTTCCATGCGCCATCCGCACATGCAGATCATTGGGCTTTACGATGTAGACTATCAGGAAAATATAGATATAGCGCAATTTGAAGGAATACCGATTCATATAGATACACAAGTAGAACTTAATCTCTCTACAAAACCACGAGCGGGCTTTATTGAATTTAATGTGATCATATCGGATTTGGCTGCCACTCATCGATTAGCGGACCATCTCCAAAATATTGTACATTATGTACGGCATCATATGAGCGATAGCTATAATCTATTTTTTTATCACTGCGAAGGTAAGATTGCTGTAAAAATCGTCCCCCGATATGTGATGTCTCCCATATATGTGGGATTCTCCCTGGTACAAGTTCCAGACAGCATTGAGGAAAGAGCCGAGCAGGTACGCAAGTTATATTATAGTCACCTGTCACAATCATTAACTTAATCGGTATTAAGAGAGTGAGGGGATGAATCTTGATAAAAAAAGTAGTATTTGGTTTATCTATTTCTCTCTTGATCAGTTTATTGGGCTGTAATGCCATTTCACAAGAACATGTAAATGCCCATTTTGCTAGTCAAGTGGAGGAGATTGTTGTGCAGGACGCCAATGAGAAAGAGCATATAATTGCCAATGAAGACCAGATTAAGCAAGTGGTATCCATTGTGAACGAAGTAGAGTGGGAAGAAGGTGTTATCGTTGATTATGCAGTACCTGAGAGTGTGAGTATTGAAATGCGCGGCAAAGAGATGAAGCAAAAAGATCAAGCGGTATATTATATCTGGTATAACCAAGGAGGAAAGGCTGATTTTAAAAGATTTCCTTCCGCTGGATGGGGTAGATTAAATGTAGAAGAAACTGCCAAACTGAAGCTAATTCTGAATGTCAATGAGTAATACGCCTCCTTGATGCAGGAGGCGTATGTGGTTATGGTCGAATGCGAGCTTGTCGAACATAGATGGCGATAACACCACATAGTGCAATCAGAAGCGGATAAAAAGAATAGGATAAAAGGGCAACAGGTGTTAGATTCCCTGCTTGAGATGCGATTAAAATCTGTGCACCATAAGGGATCAAACCTTGGACAGCACAAGAAAAAATATCTAATAAACTAGCAGATTGTTTGGGATTGATATTATAATGATCTGCTATATCTTTGGCCAGTGGACCTGCTGTTAGGATTGCGATGGTATTATTGGCTGTTGCCAGGTTCGTTAAACTAACGAGTCCAGCAATACTCCAAGCAGCACCTATTTTAGATTTGATTTTTTTGGTGGTGATATAGAGAAGATACTGAAGTCCGCCATTTGCTCTTATAATCTCAACAAGACCGCCAATTAAAAGGGTGAGCAGAATAAGCTCTGACATACCGCTGATCCCTTCAGAGATGGTTTTAGCTAAACTACTAATTGTATAATTTCCTTCCCATAAACCAATCACTCCGGCAAAGAAGATGCCACCTGCGAGGACAGTGATCACATGTACGCCCCATAACGCTGCGATCAATACGCCGATATAAGGTAAGATTTTAACAATATTAAAATCTGCTGCTTCTACCGTTGTAGCTACGGATGGTGTTAGAAAAAATAATAAAATCAGGGTAGCGATAGCTGCGGGTAAAACAATGAAAAAATTGGTCCTAAATTTATCTTTCATATTTGTATGTTGTGTTCGTACCGCGGCAATTGTTGTATCGGAAATGATTGATAAGTTATCTCCAAACATCGCGCCACCAACGACTGTCGCGAGTGTGAGAGCTGGAGAAATACCGGTTTGCGTACTGATACCCACGGCGATCGGCGCTAGGGTGGCGATTGTTCCAACTGAAGTCCCCATCGCTAATGATATAAAAGCAGCAATGATAAAAAGACCGACAACAAGCAAATGTTCAGGAAGTACGGATAAAGCGAGATTGACAGTCGAGTCAACTGCCCCCATTCCTTTAGCCGTTGCACCAAAGGCTCCTGCTAAAAGAAAGATGAATACCATGATGATGATACTACGCTGCCCGGCACCTTGCGCAAAACGTTCTACTTTATCGGCGAAGGGGGACTTGCGATTCATCAGGAGTGCGACTGCCGACGCTACAAGTACAGCACTTAGGACGGGCAAGTGATAAAAATCATCTGTGATGATCCCCGATCCTACAAATAAAATTAAAAAAACAACGAATGGGAAAAGTGCGCTTAAACTTCCTTTTCCATTTTCCATAGATAACACCTCTTCATATAAATTGGCTATCAAGGAAAATGACCTCTTCTATAGATAAGAAGAGGTCACGGTATTATAAGCGCCTCTTCTTATCTTTCAAGCAAAAATGCTTGCTGGATTTGGCACAGCACTCCATAATACGAGTCCGCTGCCGAGGCTTCATCGGGCCAGTCCCTACACCTCTCTAGATAAGAAGAAAAGATCATTTTCAATTTTAGATAACGATCTATAGATTAAACGTATATTTGAATACTGTCAATACCTAAATTCAGGTAGATTTAGTATGAATATCTTAAATGTGACCCTTTCGTTCATAGAACTGTTTTCTGGTATAATCAAATGTATATAAATGACATCGAGACAGTAAATGAGCTTATGTAAAGCGGAATAGAGGTGATAAATATGTCGGAGAAATTAACAAACACCCGCTGGTTTGGTTACGCTATTCAAGCGCTTGTTTTGCTTGCGCGTCACGGAGGAGTATGTGCAAGCAATGAAATGGCAGGAATGCTAGACTCTCGCTCCACTTATTTGCGTAAAATTCTCTCCTTCCTTGTGAAAGCAGAGTTGATTCAGGCAAAAGAAGGACGGGAAGGGGGCTATTCACTGGCTCGACCAGCGGATGAGATCACATTAGCAGATGTGTATCATGCGATGAAGGTGGAAGACCCTTTTACAAAAGGGCTAATGGAGTCGACTTCAGATGAGTGCCAGACAGCAGAGATAACCAAACAAAACTTTGAACAATTGGGAAGAGAGATTGATACGGTGATTTGTACAGAACTTAATCGCAAGACAATTGCCGATCTTATACCTTCCGCGTAGCGAATCCTGTGGGATTTGCTTTTTTTTTAAAAAAAACTGTAATTGACTTTAGCTCAGTTTATTTGTATACTGTATTTGTCGGAAACACAGTTTAAAGGAGAGGTCAAATTGACTACCAAAAATGATAGTAAACAAGACTATTTTGATAAAATAAAAGAAATTAAAGTGAGTGATGAAAAGCCAGAGCCGCTTACAGATCAAAACTTTTTCACTGTGGCAAAGGAACGCAGTTCGATTCGCCACTACGATCCAGAACATAAAATGACAGAAAGTGAACTTCGTGAGATCTTGGAAACGGCCATTTTAGCACCTTCCTCATCCAACATTCAACCTTGGCGGTTTCTTGTGATTCAAGACCAAAGCTTAAAAGAGCAATTACTGCCTATTGCCAATAACCAACAACAAATTGTTGATGCATCAGCGATTATTGCCGTTTTAAGTGATGTAGAAGGATATAAAAAAGCTGAAGATATTTACGGGGGAATTGTAAAAGCAGGTCGTATGACTGAGGAAATCAAAGATTTTTATGTCAATCAAATCCATCAACATTATGGGAACCTTTCCCCTGCAGAAGCGACACGAGTTGCTATGATAGATGGTGGTTTAGTTTCAATGCAGTTGATGCTAGCCGCTAAAGCAAAAGGATATGATACAGTTCCAATGGGGGGTTTTGATCCGGTACAATTTGTTAAGCTGTTTCATGTACCCGCTCAGTATGAACCTGTGATGCTTATCGCAATAGGGAAAGCTACACAAGCAGGGTTTGGTAAAGTGAGACTTTCTGTAGATGAAGTTACCTCATGGAATAAGTATTAAGGATCAGAAACATCGATACAGGGCATAAGGATAACTCTCCTTATGCCCTGTATCGTTTTCGGTTTTTAAGTGCATTTACTTTCCCCCAAAAAAGTAAGATGAATCCCATCATATAAAACCACAACAACAAGATGATAATTCCTCCTAGACTTCCGTAAGTTGCGGTGTAATTCCCAAAGTGCTTGATATAATAGGAGAAACCGAGTGTAATCATCTGCCAGCTAAGGGATGCAGCTACACTCCCCCACAAAACTTGTCGCATGGTGAGTTGGATATTGGGACCGAAATAATAAATACCAGTAATGACAATCGTCATAATAATGGGGCTTACTAACCAACGGATCCATGCAAAAATTTGTAAGACATGAGTAGGGAAAAAGAATAGCGTCGTTAGCAGATCGATGAGCAACTGGCCAAATACAGGAAGCGCTAATGTGACAAATATAACGAGTACCAGACCAAAGGTGAGTAGTATAGAGAGAAGACGTAGTTTAAAGAATGAACGATCTTCATCAACACCATATACGATATTAAGTGCACGAATCAAAGCATTCATCCCATTAGAAGCGGACCAGATTGTAATAATAATTCCCAGTGACAGAATGCCTTGATTAGAAGTCATGAAAACATCCATTAATGGATCTTTTAGGGTTTGGTATATTTTATCCGGTGCAAATCGCTGTAGGAGATCTAGAATTTCATGCACCTCTATGGAAAGATAGGGTAACAACGAAACTGTAAAAATGAGGAGAGGAAACAGAGAAAATAAGAAATAGAATGCAAGAGCAGCAGCTACATCACGTACATTTTCTTCGTTCATTTCCTTGTACAATTTTTTGGACGATTGGATTAAAATTCTCTTTTGCATGTTCCGAAAGCTCCTTTGAAGAACAAGAGATGTATGGGTATTACATAACCTTATACAAAAACATATAAACATCCTTCTCTTCATTCAATTAAATCTTAATAATCGTGTCGGCTAACTCCCCACACACGCCGACTAATATGGGGAAATCGTACAAATCAATCCGGTTGCTTTATTCGCTAAATTAAAAGAGATTTTCTAAAAAACGTGTTTAGGGGTTTTTGAGGCTGGGAAAGTAATGTAGCAACAAGAATGAAACATCAATCATTCCAAACGGCATGGAGGGGATCTTAATCATGCATACGCAATCTGAGTCTTATGATCTATCAGAACGAAAGGTTGTGAATCAGGAAAAGGACCGGCTCCATGCTCGTGGAATTGGTCATGATATTTGGAGAAGGACAGTAGTGCGTTACAATTCTAATCGGAGTGTACTTTCTCACTTGGCACGTGTCCGCACGCACCATTTGCATACAGAATCTTGTACATGTGTCTTACACCGAAGTTAGGAACTTGAATGTACATCTTATCTGAATGAGAATAGGGTTCGTTAACATCATTTTATATACAAATATTTCGAAAAAACAATTAAAGGGGTTGTATAGAAATGCGTACACAAAAGGTGAAATGGACAGCTTCAATAGTGGGTGTATCGACAATCGCCTTCTCTCTATACCGTTATCGGGATAAAGTGAAACCTTTTTATGCAAAACTTCGATCTAAATGGCGTAATGAGGAGAAGCCGCTTCACGATGAAATTAAAGAAAACGAAATGATTAGTGAAGGTGCACAATACGCAGTGCAGTATCACAATCAAAAGGCGGACATACCACGATAAAACGAATAAGGAGATGAATATTCATGATAAAGCCGAAACTACAAGAATTTACAAATGAGGATCAACTTGTTGTGGAAGCTGAAAAATTGTTGAATATGGGGCATGAAGGAGAAGCGATGTATGTACTTTCTCATGATGACGATCGCTCAAAGCGAGTAGCGAAGCGTGCTGGGGTAAGTACAATCGGATTTAGCGAGGTTGGGATTAGTACGGCTACAGAAAATCTCTTTCATAAAAAGGGAGATGAAATACGCAATAATTTGAATGAGCTGGGCTTTTCACAGGCAGAAGCAGAATCGTTGGAAGAGCGATTAGATCAAGGTAAAATCTTTTTAATGATTGAAAGGTAATGCTTCTTTTACGACCCTTGACTTTTTTCATCAATTAAGATATAAATAGATGAATTAAATGCTTCGGTTACATTCTATGAAGAGAAGAGTATGTGATAACCTTGTTCTCCAGAGAGTTGGTAGATGCTGAAAGCCAATGTTCAGGTTATAACAGAAGATCATCTCTGAGAAGCAAAGCTGAACCTATGAGTAAGCTTTGACGTCCCCCCTTGCGTTAATGGGTTGATGAGAGTCATGATTTTCGATGTGATGAGAGGATCATGGAAACAGGGTGGTACCGCGAGTCAAGTCTCGTCCCTTTAGGGATGGGGCTTTTTTCTATTTATATTGAAAGGATGATGAAAGTTGCAACGTGTAGATGTAAAAGAAAAAGCGCGTGAACGTGAACTCCGTATTTTAAAGCGTTGGCAAGCAGAAAATACATTTCAAAAATCAATTGATAATCGTGAAGGTCAGAAGCCTTTTGTATTTTATGAAGGACCACCGACAGCAAATGGTAAACCTCATATTGGACATGTACTAGGGCGTGTGATTAAAGATTTTATCGGTCGCTATCAAACGATGGTGGGGCACAAAGTGATTCGTAAAGCCGGATGGGATACCCATGGATTACCAGTAGAGCTTGGCGTGGAAAAACAGCTTGGCATCTCTGGAAAACAAGAGATTGAAAACTATGGAGTAGAAGCTTTTGTACAAAAATGTAAAGATAGTGTCTTTGTCTATGAAAAAGAATGGCGTAAGTTAACCGAAGCGATTGGTTACTGGACGGATATGGATAATCCCTATATCACACTAAAGAACAGCTATATCGAAAGTGTATGGCACATCTTATCGACGATTCATCAAAAGGGTCTACTTTATAAAGGGCACCGTGTAAGTCCGTATTGTCCGTGTTGTCAGACGACACTTAGCTCACATGAGGTTGCTCAAGGCTACGAAGATGTAAAAGATCTGAGTGCTACGGTGAAGTTTCGTAGTAAAGAATCAGGGGATGCATTCTTGGCATGGACGACTACACCATGGACACTACCAGCAAATGCAGCGCTGGCTATAAACCCCAGTCTTACGTATGCTCGTGTTCAGCAAGGGAATGAAACCTATATCATCGCGCATAGCTTGGTGAATAAAGTGATGAAAGGTGAATATGAAATCATCTCTACACATCCAGGATCTGCGTTTATAGGTGTACGCTATGAAGCGCCATTTGCCTATGTCGTGCCCGAGAAGGGTCACTTTATCGTCGCTGCTGACTTTGTTAGCGATACCAGTGGTACCGGGATTGTGCATATGGCTCCTGCGCATGGGGAAGATGATTATCGTGCTGCCAGACAAAACGATATCAGTATGATTCAAGTGGTGGATAAGTCAGGACATTATACCGATGAAGTGGAGCCGTTTGCAGGACGATTCGTAAAAGAGTGTGATGTAGATATCGTAAAAAGCTTGGCACAACGCAATCTCTTATTCCATAAAGAGAAATATGAACACAGCTATCCATTTTGCTGGCGCTGTAAATCACCCCTACTCTACTATGCGATGGAGAGTTGGTTTATTAATACCACGGCTGTAAAAGAACAATTGATCTCCAATAATAACACCGTTAACTGGTATCCAGATCACATCCGAGAAGGGCGCTTCGGTAAATTCCTTGAAGATCTTGTCGATTGGAATATCAGCCGTAACCGCTACTGGGGAACACCACTTAATGTGTGGGAATGTACCAGCTGTGAGGCGGCGTATGCACCGCATAGTCATGCTGATTTAAGAGAGAAAGCGATTCATCCTGTTGCTGAAGATCTCGAGTTACACAAACCATATGTAG
Organism: Polycladospora coralii; assembly: GCF_014773435.2. Classification (GTDB taxonomy): domain Bacteria; phylum Bacillota; class Bacilli; order Thermoactinomycetales; family Thermoactinomycetaceae; genus Polycladospora; species Polycladospora coralii. The sequence continues at coordinate 41,802 of NZ_JACXAG020000006.1, forward strand.
ATGAAGTAAAACTAGCTTGCCCTAGTTGTTCGGGAACAATGGAACGAACACCGGAAGTTATTGATGTATGGTTTGATAGTGGATCGATGCCGTTTGCACAGCAACACTATCCTTTTGAAAATCAGGAACCTTTCGCTGAGCAATACCCTGCCGATATGATTTGTGAAGGGGTTGATCAAACCCGTGGGTGGTTCTTCAGCTTGCTGACCGTATCTACTTTATTTACGGGTAAGGCTCCCTATAAAGCAGTCATTTCTACGGGGCATATTTTAGATGAAAATGGCCAAAAAATGTCGAAGAGTAAAGGGAATGTGTTTGAGCCGTGGGATATTATTGATGAATTTGGTGCCGATGCTTTTAGATGGGCTTTGTTATCAGATAGTGCACCATGGAATAGTAAACGCTTCTCCAAACAAATCGTCATTGAAGCCAAATCAAAAGTAGTGGATACCCTTCAAAATACACATGCTTTCTACACGTTATATGCCAAAATTGATGGATTTGATCCCGAACAACATCCGAGAGAGAACTCCGTTAACCAACTAGACCGCTGGATTTTATCACGTCTAAATAGTATGTTAACAGATGTGAGAAAGGGTCTTGGAAACAATGACTTCTTAAATCCTGCACGTGCGATTGAAGGGTTTATCGATGATATGAGTAATTGGTATATTCGCCGTTCGCGTGATCGCTTCTGGGGAAGTGGGATGTCACAAGATAAGATTTATGCTTATCAGACCTTGCATGAGGTATTAGTTAGCTTAAGTAAAATTGTGGCGCCTTTCACGCCTTTCATCGCAGAAGAAATTTACAGCAATCTGGAGGGTAAAGGAAGTGTTCACTTAGCGGATTACCCAGAAGTGAATGAGCGTTTAATCGATGAACGATTGGAACAAGAGATGCAAACTGCTCGCCAAATTGTAGAGCTTGCACGAAATGTACGGAATGAAACTGGAATTAAAACCAGGCAACCACTATCTGAACTGATTGTTTCACTCGATCAAGCGTTTGATCTTGAAGCATACGAAGCCATCATTAAAGATGAAATTAATGTAAAAACGATTCGGGTAGAGACTAGCGACAGTGGTTTTATCGATTTTACATTAAAGTTAAATCTCAGATTGGCTGGACCTAAGTTTGGAAAAAATGTCGGTGTGTTGCAGAATGCCCTACGGCAGATGGGACCTGCCGAAACGAAGCAGATTATTGACGAAGGTCAGTTCACCTTTACAACGCCGGCTGGGGATACTTTAATAGTAACCACGGATGAGCTGCTCATTGAAAAACAGGCTAAGGCAGGTTTTGCCGCCACCACAGCCAACCAGATGACCGTAGCCCTTCACACAGAAATTACGGAAGATCTGAAGCAAGAAGGATGGGTGCGTGAAGTAGTCCGTGTGGTGCAAGATTATCGTAAAAAGTTAGATCTGCCGATTGAAAAACGCATAAATCTTGTATTAGATGTTGACGATGAGTTGAAAACAGCCTTACAAAGGTTTGAACAAGTACTACGGGAGAATGTTCTTCTTCTCCAAGTCTCATATAAATCAAGTGAAAATATGGAAGTGGTCTCACTCGGTGATAAACAAGTGGGGATGGTCATCCACGGTTAACTGATTTAAAGTGAACAGCATGCAAGATGGTGCTGTTCACTTTTTTATATATTAATCGATTTTAACACCTGTTCACATTTTTACGGAACTGTCTTTTTTTATACTCATAATAGATAAGCGAAAGGAGAGTTTACATATGATTAAAAAATTAAAAACATACAAAATAATTAAATTTATGAGAATGTCAATGGCGACAGCACTACTTTTCACAGCATCTGTTGCAACAATGGGTACAAATACAGTCTCTGCAGCGGCTGACTTCACTTGGCCTTGTGATTGCAATACGAGTAATATCACCCAGTATTTCAATGGGAGTGCTCATCCGGCCATGGATATTGCAAAAGGTGGAACGGTACCGATTTAAAACAAGGTGAAATATACAACGTTAAAGATATTAATCGCTTTGTAGATAGATCAAACAATACGGCTGAATTCTATCTAAAAAAAGATCACAACACATCGACTTATGCAAAAGTACAAGTATATGATTGATCTACAAGTTACAGTCTCAATCAAAAATGGAAGCATGTGATATATGGAAACAGATCCGAAATACACTGCGATTCATAGGATAAAGCTTGATAAAGAAGAGTAAAAAGATTTTATTTAACACTAGTTAACATTTAGAAGAAGACATTTTTATGTACAGTATGAATAAGTTGAAAATAGCCATGAAAGGTAAGATAAATATGAAAAAAATGATCACCGTTACGGGTATATTTGCAGTACTATCAGTGTGCGCCTTCGCATTTATAGCCCAAATGAAAGCAGATCACATGGAGTTTGCTGTAGTGGATCCAGACAAAGAAGTTACATTGCCTGGACCAACGCATACTGAGTTCTAGCTTTCAAGTATTAAAATCAAGTGAGCATCCCCTATAGATGCTTACTTGATTTTTTTTGTTTTTGATTTTAAGTGTTCTTTTACTTCTGATAATAGTTTATAGGTCTTATCTGCTTCGTTTGCTAAATGGAGATTTTGGTATGAATCATAGCTCATGCGTAAAAAGAAATGGGCGGTATCATACTCTCCTTCTGCATGGTGTATCTTCCCCATTAATCGGTATAAATTGGCTCGCATCATATAGTTATCATCATTTTCTAAAAGTAGTAAGGTTTTATTACACATCTGCTTCGCTTCCTGATCATTTCCTCTCTTAAACCAATATATAGCCATCTCTTCCATGATATAAGCTTGTAGTTCAACATTTTTTGTTTTTTGGTAGTATTGCAAACACTTGGCTAGATTTTCATAGGATTGGCGATAAAAACCAGTGGAAGACTCAATGATCGCCAGGTTATGTAGGGACATATAAAATTCTTCCTCATGGATATGTTCGAAAGTATGAAGTGCATCACGCGTATATTTCATTGCTTCTTCCATTTTCCCCATCTTTAAAAATGTACCGCCAAGTCCTCTCTGTAACATCCCTACGGTACGAGGCTCATCTAAGTATTGCGCTTCGTCAAGTGCTTCTTTGTAAATTTGAATAGCTTGATCGGCTTCACCTAAGCGCGTACAGGTTGTCCCTAAATAAGTTAAAACTTGAACGCGATTTTGTACTTGTTTTTTATTTTGGCTGATATAAGTTAAAGCTTTCTCGTAAAAATGGCGTGCGGCTTTAAAATCTTGCATTTTAAAAGAAGATGAACCGCACCCTACCAAAGCGCTTACGATTTTTTCGCTATGTGCTAACTTCATGAATTCGGGTAAGGCAAGCTTATAATATTGGAGCGCATCTTTAAAAAGATCGGTACCAAAATAAGCATACCCAATCAACAGTGCAGATTCACCGATCAGATAGGGATCAGTGGTGAGCTGAATAGCTTGTTTAGCTAAATGAACGCCTTCGTCTATATGGTTATTTTCTATTTTTTGGCGTGCGGAATTCAGAGTGATAAGCGCTCGCTCCATCTGGTGATCATGCTTATCTTCTAAAAAATATTGAATCGGCTTTCCAAGACGTTCGGCAATGATGGCTAATGCCTTGTGGGATGGGGTAGCGTTTCCTTTTTCAATCATACTAATGTAAGCTCTTGTCATATCAGTGCCCCCTAGCTGTGACTGAGACATGCCGAGCGATTTTCTCATTTCTTTAATTTTATTTCCTAACATAGAGGATTCCTCCATTTGTGAATCGATTCAAACACTATACTAATTTTATAATATAATAATTTCGAACACCAATTCTGTAAATAGAGGTGTTAATTAGCATAGAAATACACGACCCTAATATAGAAAAATCATGCAAACTGATACAGTGAAATAAATATTAAATTTTATGAGTAATTATACAAAAATTAAAAATGTATGTATTGTCAGTTTCAGGTATTCAAGTTTGGAATGCAAACAAAAAGGCTCTGTTTATAGCCTTTTCCGCAGTTGTACATTAAACTATTCACTCTTTAATGAAATAGTAAAATTGTTAATTTTTTATGAAGTTGCTTTTATATTCAAAAAATCATGTTATACTATCCCTGTAAGCAATTAAGGAGGGAATAATCATGATGAAAAAACTATTAGTGGTAACGACTTTAGCGTTTGGCATGTTGTTCTCGACAACACTTGCAACACCTGTAGAGGCTGCTAGTCAAAGCAACGTAGAGCAAATTGGAGAATATACAGTATATACTTATGCAAAAAGTGAATATCCAACTATGAGTTCTATTCCGAATCAGATTGATACACGTCCTCCTGGAACAATTGGAATTCCACACGTACTATACTTAAACTTTACACTAGACCTCGGCGACGAGTGGGTTGCTTTTTACGTAAGTACTTATTAATTGAATCGGATGTGCACCCTAAGGGGTGCATTTTCTTTTTTTGCTAGATTCCCAAAAATTAGGCCATTATGATACAATTTGGTTAAGAGATGCATTTTCAATTATTAGGTATTACCTATAGATCGAAATGAAAACGCTTTCAATTTAGCACTATCGTTAAAAAATTTCTAATGAGTTATTAATCGTTTGCTAACCGTTATTTCATGTGGAGATCAAATTTATCCTGTAAGGTAAGATGTATGGAAAAATGAATGGTAAAAGTTGTATGAGGGATGATCTGTCAATTAAATAATTATATATTCAAAAAAGTATGAAATCAGGTTCATCCTATTGAATTTGAGGAGGGGTATGTTTGAAAACCAAATGGTTTCGCTGGAGTACGATAATATTAATCATTTCTTTTGTAGTTGGGATGATGGGAAATGTTCCGCTTGTAGATGCATCTTCAGGACCGACATTCGATTTTAAGGAGTCTGAGTTTGATGCACCAAGCAAGAAAGGCTTTAAATACTGGTATAATGAACTTTTGAGCAATCATACACCACACCATAATGGTTATGACTTCATCACAGAAGAAGGTCAATCACAGGTGATTAAAGGGAAGTTTCAATATGGTGACTTTCGTAAGGATCTAGAAAGAGAGTGGGTATCGATTTATACCTACGCATTATTTGATTCTGATGCTTCCTGGCAAAAAATTGGCCGGGCAAAAACGAACTTAGACGGACGTATCCGCTTTGAAATCCCTGAGAATCAACAATTATCTACAGGTATTCACTTGGTGAAGCTGTGGGTCGAAGGGGATGGAACGAGTGCCAATATGTATGTGTATAACCTAGCTGAAGAGGCAAAAACGGTTGTTTTTGATATAGATGGCACATTAACTACAGATAATTTTGAAAATGTACGATCTTATTTGGAAGAACTGTGTGATGGGGACTATGTACCTAAAATGCATAAAGATGCCAACCGAGTGGCGCAGTATTATGCGGACAGAGGATATACCATTGTCTATTTAACCGCTCGTCCATATTGGTTAACGCATAAAAGTCAACAATGGCTAAAAGATCTAGGCTTTCCTAGAGGTGTGATCCATACTTATGATGATAGAGGACTTTTAGTCGGAGATAAGACAGCAGATTATAAAGAGGCGTATCTACATGAGATTGCAGCTCATGGAGCAAATATTCATTATGCCTATGGAAATGCAACTACAGATATTAAAGCATATCGAGACTTTGGGCTAGCTGGTGAACAGACTTATATCATTGGTCCAAACGCTGGTGATCGTGGAACGACTCCAATTCAAAGTTATACGGAGCATTTGAAAGACTTAAATGAAGAGTAGCATAGTGAGGAAGTTTGGTTAAAGTGAAAAGAGAAGCCATTTAGGCAAACGGCTTCTCTTTTCACTGATTCGCTTGACTAAGAAATGTAGCTAAATCTTCTTTAATCATTTCTTCGTAGAAACCAACCTCAGTTTCTACACCCTGTTCTTCTAAGTATTCAATTCCTTTTCCATCAACTTTTGGGAAAGGATCACGTATTCCAATTACCACTTTCTTTATACCGGCATTCGCCACTGCTACACAACAAGGGCCTGTACGACCATAATGTGCACATGGTTCTAAGGTGCAGTATAATGTAGCACCTCGTGCCTCGTTACCTGCCATCTCCAATGCTCTAATTTCGGCATGTGGACCACCTAAGTGTGCGGTGTGTCCTCGACCGATGATTTTTCCTTCTTTTACAATGATGGCTCCTACCGGTGGGTTGGTTCCGGTTTTCCCTTGTGCTTTCCGTCCTTCATAGATCGCTTCTAACATATAAGTTTCAGTCTCCATAGACATGGTCGGTTTCTCCTCTAAAATCAAACTGATCGGCCTCCGATTGATTATTCAGTGGAATCGTATTTCTTCTCTCCTATGATACCACTAAACTTTTGAACAGCAACTTGAAGTTCATGAGTACTCGGAAATTCCTAGGGTGTGATGAAGATTACCAGATTTTGCGAACAGGAAAGCCCCACTTTTTTAGGCGGATAAAAGCGAGATTGCTCGGTATCTCCTAATGAGAATGCTTAGAGTAACTATTTTTGATCATATAAATGAGTAAGCAATGTCATTCAACTTATAGTAGAATTTGTTCCTTTAAATGTTGAGTGGCAAAAGAAACTCCTACTGTGTAAATCGATTAGTGCTTGAAAAAAGGAATGAGAACACTGGTGGGGAGATCCTTAAGCTCGGGTGTTGGTGTGCTTGCGCACTCAAGCGATGTCCTTTTGCTTGTTCTGGAGTAGTTGTAAGAGGTCTGTCGCCAGTATGTGTAGGCTTTCCTACCTGTAAAAAAACAAGATAGCAAATACAAATATATGTTCGATTCCATTAAAATATATGTTACACTTAGCACATGATTAGAAATAATCATATCAATTTGTGACATTGGGGGAGCGTACATATGTTTCTCAGAATTGAGGATTTTTTACAAGAGTGGAAATTTGAAACGCAAAAGACCGCACAATTATTTGAGAATCTAACGGATGCGTCATTAACTCAGCAAGTGACAGATGATCATCGTACACTGGGCAGAATTGCTTGGCATATGACCGTGACGCTACACGAGCTCTTGTCACATACAGGTCTTACTTTCGATGGCTATGGTGACACTGATGAAATGCCCACTTCGGCAGTGGACATCAGAGATGCCTATCTACAAAATGCTAAGTCCTTAGTTGAAGCGCTCTCTAGTCAATGGACTGATGCAGATTTAACTAAATCCTCTTCGATGTATGGAGAAGAATGGCTAAACGGGTTAACGCTGCGCGTGCTGATCAGTCACGAAATTCATCATCGCGGTCAATTAACCGTTCTAGCGCGTCAAGCCGGTTTATCATTACCAGATATATACGGTCCAACACGTGAAAGCTGGATACAAATGGGTCAAGAACCACTACAATAAAGAGCGGAAAGAGAGGGAGACCTCTCTTTTTTTATTCTCAAAATAAAAAAATCATGCTAAAATCAAAATATACATTTTTTATCAGTTGTGTCAACCTGACTGGAGGTAGCGGTGTGATTACAATCGAAAATTTATCAAAAAACTATGGTGACATTCATGCGCTTAAAGATACGCGTCTAACCATCCCTGAAGGGGTTTGCTTTGGCTTGATCGGTCCAAATGGTGCCGGCAAATCGACTATGATGAAAATCTTATGTGGCATTATTGATCAATACGATGGTGAAGTGAAATTTGATGAAATGAGTGTGAAAGAGGATCCCAATTGGTTCAAAAAAAATATAGGGTATGTCCCGCAAGATATCGTGTTATATGAAAAGTTTTCTGCCATCTCCAATTTGTCTTTTTTTGGTGAAATGTATGGTTTAAGAGGAAAAGCGCTCAAGGAAAGAGTGGAAGAGATTCTCGTATTGGTAGGGCTGGAGAAAAGAGGAAAGGATGCAGTGAAAACTTTTTCTGGCGGCATGAAACGACGTATTAATATTGGATGTGCATTGATGCATAACCCGAAATATATCATCATGGATGAACCGACTGTGGGGGTAGACCCGCAATCTCGTAACTACATATTTGAAATGATTCATAAATTGAAAGCAGAAAATAAAACGATTTTATACTCGAGTCACTATATGGAAGAAGTAGAAAATCTATGCGAAGAGATTAGCTTAATAGATAATGGACAAGTGATTGAAAGTGGTAAGGTGACCGACATAATTGCAAAACACTCTAAACCAGGTGTATACGTTGAAGCGCCAGGAATCGAAGAAAGCATGCTACAACAGTTTGGAGGAGTGTTGAAAAAAGGGGAAGGTTTCCTCATTCAGTCTGATCAAGTCCTTATATTAGTAGATGCGCTAGCTAGCTGGCTCAAACAAGAATCATATCCAGTATTACGACTAGAAATCGCCCATATGAGCTTGGAAGATATTTTCTTACTACTTACTGGGAAGACATTACGCGACTAAAAGGAGAGGGAATCGTGATCGCAACACTGATCAAAAAAGAGCTAATCAGACTATTAAAAGACAAAGGAACGGTCTTCTGGTTGATTTTATTGCCGATTTTCTTCATATTTATCTTTGGTTTGATCTTTCAAGATCGTGATTATTCCTTTGAAGTACATTATACCGATTTGGATCAGTCCGTAGCATCGAAGCAGTTTATCCAATCTGTATCGGGTATTAAAGGTATAGACCTCAAAGCAGAGACGGAGATTGAGGATAGTAAAGAGCGAATCGAAACAGGTAAAATCAGAACTTATTTTGTGATTCCACAAGGGTTTGAAAGCGATCTAAAAGATGAAAAAAGCATAAAGATTGATTTCTTTTATGACGGAACCCAAAATGCTGGACAGGTGGTGGAGCCTGTACGTGCCGTACTAAACTCGGTCGTAGCGACTTACCAAGATAAAAAAATTGAAGGGTTTGTCAAAGCACAATTCCCACAGGATGAAGCTCTGGCAAAACAAGTCTTAACGGCACCGATAGAACTGCAAATGAACGAAATACAAGTAAAAAAAGTGAATACGATCACAACTATTATACCAGGCTATACCGTGATGTTTTCCTTTTTCTCGATTATCATATTAGCTCAAGTTTTTCTAAAGGAACATGAAAGTGGTATGCTGTCCCGCTTGCTCAGTACACCGATGAAGCGAACGCAGTACTTGATTGGGATGTGGATTCCTTTCGTTGGAATGGTCTTAGTGCAAATTGCCGTTCTGTTTGGATTTGGCTATTTGGTGTATGACCTAAAGCTAGGGGATATCCCTGCTATCATTGTATTATCCATTGCCTTATCATTTGCCGTAAATGCATTAGGCTTATTGATTACTTTTTTATCCAAAAACGAAAATATTGCCATCGCGGCTACCCAAGTCATCGCATTGGGCGGAGCGGCCTTAGGTGGTTTATGGTTTCCCATCGATCTCATGCCTGAAACGGTACAAAAAATAGCGGTTTTCGTGCCCCAGTATTGGGCACAAAAAGGATACGTGGATATTTTCTCTCGAGGTGCTCAGTTAGGTGATATTATCCCTTCCGTCATTGTACTACTCAGTTTAGCTGTTGTCTGTTTTGTAGGAGCACTAGCCAGTTATAAATATTACTTAAAAGATGCCAAACATTAAGCATAGAAAAAACGCACTCGCTATCGTTTATGAGAGGGAGTGCGTTTTTTTATATGTCAAATATACCATGTATTTTCTTGATAAAGATTCATGCTGAATAAATAAAAGAGTCGTATACCTATGCATATCTGTGAAATGCCAAGTATTATAGTTTTTATTATACAGGAAAATATTACCTTTTTTATCGAAAGCGATATATTAGACTAAAGAAAGTGAAATCTTAATGAAATGACATAATTGCCTTAAGTTTATTTTTTTATTTGATAAAGGATAAAGTTATCCCAACTAAATCGATGATTTTAAATAGGAATTAAGCAGGGAGAATGACATGTTACTTCCATATAAACGTCGTGTATTTTGGTTAATCAGTGCTATTGACTAGGAATAAATTATTTTAAGTAAATCCGAACATATGTTCTGTATTTTATGGTAAAATATATCTCTGAGGTGATCACATGTATATAAAAAAGATGCAGTCGTCTAATCACACACAATCTGAACAAGAAAAGTTGATCAATTCCCTTACCTATATATCGAAGCTTGCTGGTATCTCTCCCGAAGAAGATTTAGACTTATGGCTACAAGTACTAATTAGCAAATATCCAGAAATGGAGGAGGTTCTACAAAGTCTCAGAGAGTCTTTATTGTCATGATGGCTTATTTTCTTCGTCGAATAAGGCTTCTAACACTTTATTGGCTCTTCTAGCCTGCTCTTCCGTAATCTCTTTTCCACGAAAGAGAGGTTTAGTGCGCAAGATAATGGTTTCAAGATCAGGGGTTGTAGACTCGATTTCTTTTTTGAGGTCTTCAATGGATCTTTTTTCATTCGTACGATTTAGTAAATAATCAACAGAAATGTTGAATACATCTGCAATCTCTTTTAATCTTTCATATCGCGGTAATTTTCTACCATATTCATAGTCACCAATTGTTGATCGTCCAATATTGAGTCGTTCGGCTAAATCGCCCTGTGTCCAATTTTTTTCTTCTCGCAGTTGCTTCAATCGTTCTGAGAATTCCATGGCTTTTACCTCCATTATTTGATGATATATCAAAAGACGTCATATTTTTTGTTGACAGACGTCATTTAGCGTCATATAATATAAATATAGACGACAGTAGATGTCTATTCATAAAGTTTATCTGGGAGAGAATGGGGTTCATATGTAGACTTTTTTGTCGTCTTACGACGTATGTATAAATACATAAAGACGCTAATAACAGTCTAACATATTGAGATATACCGTGCAAGATTACATCATCTCTTATTTGCAAATCAATTAAATTTGGATTTTTGTAAATATTACCATAAAAATGCAGACAACTTAAACGTTATCGAATCTAAGTATATCATGCGTTTCTAGGTATTGTAAATAATGAGAAAGAGAGGGAGACAGTAGGTGGTTACTTATCAATGAATGCAGTATGAACAAACTTATACCATATATATGAAAATTATGGAAATTTACTGTAGAAAATGCAAGGTGGCCATGGAACCCAAGTGTTAGCATATATTTAACCGGTTATATATATGAGAAGATCATAGAGATTCAAAGTAAGGAAATAGATGAGTCGTGTTAATTATCCAAAATGAGGTTTTAAATAGAAATATCATGCTAATCAGCACGCTTGGGTATATAGTCTGAAAATGGAGGGTTCATATGCATCTGGCAACCATAAATTCCAATATAAAACAAAAATCTTGGAAGTACGTAGTCAAACAGCTGGAAAAGATGCTTTATGAATATACATTATTTCAAACATCATTAGATAATGAAGCAGAACTAGAAAAAGCGGGGTTATCAAATCATTATCCGTCCATGACTGCAAGCTACGAAGAGAAAGTAAGTCGGTCCTACTCCGAGTACCAATCCAGCACAGAAAAGTACGGCATCAAAAATGCCAGTAAGAAATTACGGGTACATCAAATGGAACGCGCTCTTGCAGTTCTTGTGGAAGACGAAAAAATGATCATACATCATAAATACTTACAACCCGAACGGATATCAGATAGTCTTGTTTATGATCAGCTCGGCATTTCCAGATCAACCTTCTACAGACACAAGAAAACAGCATTCGAAAAATTAGCAGTCGCACTTAATCTCTTACCAAGTAGGAACGAACTGGACTAGCGCAATGTGCAGGACACCTTGACAACCAGCAGTGTTGATTATCAAAAATAAACGTACCTTCCCATAAACGTTATCTAGCGCGATTTCATCTAACTTCAGCAGGTCACCTTCATTTCCCAGTTTAAGGGATTGGATGTAAGGCGGATTCATTAAAACCTTCCATGTCGTATCACCTTTAATGCCATCTACATTTACATGAAAGGTCTTACTAAACATATTATCATTGTTATTTATATTATTTAAAATTAATAATAAAGTAAAATGGGTCATCTATGTGAATGGGAAAAACGGAAACAAGGGGAAAGGTATGATCAAGAGATTGTTATCAATTCAATTTGTTTTAATCGTGGGATTATGCTTACTTGGAGTGGCGGTTAAGTGATATACGGAAAAAGGGGAAGCCATTGATGTTACAGTGCGATTCCTTTAGATGATGGGGGTAATATACTTAAAGTAAATAGAGGCTGAATGGGATGAGACTATTTTGAGACTATCTTGAGATCAAAAGTATGGAAAAGGGTGTTATTCTATTAGTAAGGAAAGGTCGCCACATAGCAGGCAGCGCTTATCAGTCGATAACGCTGTCTTTTTTATGCCTGAAATCGGAAAGGAGGGTTTGATCTCATTTATTCATAGTGCAGAAAGAAGGGAGTAGAATGTAATTTCAACAAGTAGACTACCAGTTAGTCCGCTATCTAGAAACGAAACTGACCGCGTTGTACGAGAAAATACAAAGTACTTCTTTTCCGAACAAGAAAAACTGCGTGAGATGGGCTTAGTTTATAGCAAGATGAGTGGTCTAATCCACGTTTATATGACAATCATTATCGCAGAGCATTAATTGTGGATATTTTATCCAATATAGCTGAGTATACTCCTACCTCTTAGCGTTAGCGTAGGTGGTGAGTAGTTCACAGAGACGAGGTTCATCATGATTTCTCGTACAAATCCCCGTTCCGTACCAGCTCCTATCGGTGATTACGCGCACCTTACCGTTGTACCTACTGGCGCAGATTTGCTGGTGTTAGCTGGACAAGTAGCCATCTTAGCCAGTGAAAATGTAGATGTAGAGCATGTAATCAAGGTGAATCTCTGGTTTACATCTCCAATTGATCGTGCATTATTTCAAAAGATATGGCGTCAGTTTCATCAAGGATCTCCGCCAGCGACTACCTTGGCATACGTAAGTGCCCTTGCACAACCCCATATACAGGTTGAAGTGGAAGTGTGGGCTGCACGGTATCCGGCTTAGTGTAATTCCAAGGTCAATTTTTCCCATGAACCCATTGAAGAACGATTGGCATGGACACTCCCATAGTTTTTAGCTACTAGATATTTTCCATTGACACTTTTTAGAGAGATTTGATTTCCAGTTGCTAAACATCCGCTTAGGTCTGTATGATTAATCAGCTCAAACGCTTCCCAGGATGGGGGTTTAGAAGCTTCGGCATCTAGGCGTCCTTTACCTACCAGTACCCGTTTCGATGTTGCTGAGCTGCTACCACCTACACTATTTACTACGGGACGTTACATGCACGGTATGAATGGAGTAAGTCGAGTGTCAATTGAATGGTATTGAGCAAATAGATCTTAGAACAGGACTTTAGCTGTAATAAGCAGAATAGCTAATACTATGATATAGTAGAATTTTATGTCTTAATAAGTGGAGGAGGGAATTTCATGGGAGATAAGAAATTATTAATTATTATTAGCAGTATTTTGCTCATTTTCTTCTTGTTACCCCCTGTTTTCTTTTATATGTTTGGTGTCACGATGAATTTTCTAGGATCATTAGAGGATCCTAGGGAGGATTATACCGGACTAGAAGGTAAAGTGGATCTATCACCTGATGATCGGCATATCGTTTTTTCTTACTATGACAAAGGGATTGCGTCGATCTACATAGCGAAGTCAGATGGGACAGAGGTGAAGAAAGTGACCTCTCCTCAAGACGAATCACATCTGTCACCTCGTTTTTCACCAGATGGTCGAAAAATCGTGTACCTAACTGAAGAGAAGGGAACCAGGAAGCGTGATTCGCACTTATATATCATGGATATGAATGGTTCGAATTCGAAGCCTTTAACTACAGGGTCGGAGCAAAGGATGAATCCTGTTTTCTCACCAGATGGAAAGCAAATTTACTTTTTTCAGTCGAATCAATTTGACTATGAATTAAGTAGCTATGTGAAGTTTGATATATATAGGGTGCCAAGTGATGGCTCTGTACCAGCAATACCAATTACAAAGCGGGAAAGAGGTTCTGTCTCAGACTTGATCATGACCGGAGATGGAGAAAAGTTGATTTATACCGATTTTACAAGTGGTGGAACGCAATTTAATGTCCTACCCATCAAAAATCCCCAAAAAGAGGAAACCTTTCACTTACAAGATAATTTTGGCCAAGTGGTAGATATTGTTAGTCCGGTACTTGCACCTAATGATAAAGATATCATTTATGCTTCGGTTAGTAATCGAAATGAGGCGGCTACATTCACATATGACTTATTTCAGATGAATATGGATCATAAAAAAGAAAAGCAACTGACCAACTTGCATTCGAATCTGGGATACCCAGTTTTCTTTCATCAACAAGATAAATTGCTCTTTGTAGAAGATCTCAATTGGCCGCAGAGCCCTTCCAAATATCAACTCATGCAGATGAATAGTGATGGTACTGATATTACGAAGATTGATTTACAGATGGTAAAATAAAAGTCAGCCTCCTTATATTAAGGGGGCTGACTTTCAGTGTCCACTTCTCGATGTCTCTGTTCTACTTAGTAAAGGTGAATTGAGCATTAGAGATAATTTTCACGCGAATACAATTTTGTGAATTAGATTATAGACAGAACATCAAAAGTGTAAATACCAGTGGAATGAAACTTCGCTGATAATGAACCAAAATCAATACAAAATATTGTCACAAAAAAACAAATATTATAAAATAAAAGTTAGAGGTGATTAAGTTTAAGAAAACTATGCTGTTTTTATTGGTAGCACTCACTATGGTCTTGTATAACGATTCTACGGTTTCAGCAGCATCGGTTAACTCGTTGAAAAATATGGAACCTGTATTTTCTTCTTTTGAGAGGTTGGCCCAAGGTAGCTTATCCTGTAGCTACAGATACGCCGCTTACGATTGCATATCAAGAATATCGAGGTGGCCAATGGTGGTCAGGATATTTAAAGAGACCTGAGTTTAACCCACCTTGTATAACTAAGTCTTCGGATCCAGACGTGTGGCAATGTACATATGGTGGGTTCACAACAGCGCATTGATAGCAAATCAAATTTTTTGAAAAACGAAAAGGGGAATAACAAATGAATTCACTGAATTTTATAAAGGTTTTTACTGTGGGTGTAATGATATTTTCTGCTGTACTATTTCCAACAAACGACAGAGCACTAGCTTTGGAAAGCATCGATTGTGCGATTCCTATGATAGACAAAAATGACCTGAAACCTTCTACGAGGATTCAATCAAAGAGTGGACAAGCTGTATATGAAGTTACAGATGAAAAAGAATGGGCTAAATTCAAGAATGATCAACTAGAATCTGGTAAATTATTGGGTGTAGCCATCTCATACAATAATCATCTAAATACAAACCCTATAAGTCATCCATTTCAGAAAATCGATTATGGATACTATTTGAAAAATATTACGACAAGTGAAATCTGTGGTGCAAAAGAATTGAGAAGTTCATATTATACGGGACCCGGTGAGGCGACAATCACGGTTTCTGAATCCATTGCTGCAACTTGGGAAGCTAGTGTAGGGGTAAGCGCAGAAGTCATTTCTGCTGAGTTGGGATTCACTGTGACCAGCACCTACTCTGTTTCCGATTCATATTCGATTGAACTTCCGGAAGGAGAAACAGTGAAGATAGTAGCTCGTCCGGTCTACAACGTATATCAATATGATGTATGGAAAGATCCACTTATTGGGAACGACTACTACTTAGGCAGTGGATCTGCATATAAACCGGTTGGCGTTTGTTTTTATTTCTATGATGTTTAAGGATCACCATATCTATATCTAAATGATCTTTTGAGATGGGTTAGTGGGATTTCAATCAGGTGGAGTAGAGTCTTCACCTGATTCCTCGATGTTTCCGCCTTGAGCCCTGCGACTTGTGCAATCAGTAGCACGCGTGAACCAAGCGAAGGTTCGTGTCAGACGATTAATCCCATATATGAGGACGGTCAATTCCCATTGTTCTCATATAATCTAACAACTGACCTGTATGAACAGATTCGTGGTATGCAATACGTAACAACATATCCCCAAGTTTTTTAATATAGCCACCTGCATCCAAAAGGTCAATTTCTATATTTTCTAATTCATCTGGACGCATTGTTTTAATGTATTTCAAAAATTCCTCACGAAAAGGTTTCGCAAATGCAAGTTCATCATCTACCGATATGAATTGTTTTTCTTCGAAGGGATTGTGCAAATGAGATAATACTTTACCGCCTCTCCCGATGAGAATTTGGTGAAAAAGATACTCAGCTTGTAATAAATGTCTAATCATTTCAGCACAAGTGAGAGCATCTTCATCCGGTTTCCAATTTAACATTTCATGGGGGATGGACTGCCACACTTTAATACTTCTAGATCTTATTTCTTCGAAATTCAAAATTATTAAATCGATAGCCTGCATCTAGACAAAACTCCTTCGCTTTTCAGTGTATAGTGATATTATACCAAAGGTGGTTATGGCGAAGTAGTGCAACGATCTTTTCACTTTCCCAGATAGAGAATCTAAAGCTATTCTTATAGCTGTAGTCAAGTGCTTCAAAGCTTTAATCTTTTCTTCACAAGCCACTCTATACATAATAAAAACACCTCCAATGATGAGGTGTCTAACAATGGGGGCAGTTCATTGCTAGCTAATATTCACTTCTAGGCGTTTCTGGTCTACGTGGTAGTTGTGGATCGGGGACAGGGGGGATCGATCTTGGAATTTCGGGGTGTGGGATATGAGGGTTTTGCCATCCAGGCATCATAGGCATGTGGTAGCCAGGCATGTAATATGGATAAGGCATTGCGGGGACTTGGCATCCTGGGGTTTGTGGCATACAAGGCATAGGCATTGTGTGGTACGGATACCCGGTTCCATAAGGCATATAAGGTGCATGTGGGGGCATCATGTACTGTTTATCCATTTTTATACTCCTCCTTAAGACATTACCCTATAGGATATGATTGTGCCCTTTATTATGTGTATCAGAGATGTTATTTTTTTAATCGTATATAGATGATCTTATCGGTTTTGAAAATAGTAGAAACCAGCTCAATATAGATGGATAAGATTGTGAGAAACCCCGAGAGGAGAATATGCGCTAGTATGCACTTCTAGGTGTTTCTGGTTGGCGAGGGACTTGTGGGGCTGGAACGGGAGGTACAGATCTTGGAATTCTTGGGTTGGGGGTGTATGGGTAGGGCCATCCAGGCATCTGAGGTGGATAAGGCATAACGGGTATGCCGTATCCCGGTATAGTAGGATATTGCCACATTGGCATAGTAAATAGGTGTGGATAGGGCATATAAGATAGGAATTGCGTATCCATTCTAAAGCTCCTTTCTGAGGTAGGATCTTATAGCGTATGATTATATCCCCACTTCTGTGAGCAGATCCGTTTTTCTGTTAGATGTGGATCATTACAAAATATGGGGTATGTCGCTTAACGTAAGTGTAGCGTTGGTGTCATCGTGTTATAACCAGTACATAGGGTCTGCTGATCGTTAAGGGCTAGTACGTTTCACTATTCCACGTTCAAATTGCCAAAAAGATGAATAAACGTTACTTATTTCCCATAAGGTAGAAACACCTATAGATACAGAATCAGTCTCTTGCAGATGATGGAGATCTTTTATGCTGGTTGGCTGTAGCAATTCTCTCAGTGGAATCGTGGGTACGTCCTGTATATCGAACCTATCAGGTGTTTCTTCTGTATATATTAAAAATTTAAATCATTAATCATTATAAACCTACATTATTTTCTTCTTATTTGTATAGATCATATGCTGAATGGATGTGATCTAAGGTATAATGAAAGGGAGAGGAGATATAGAGGAGTGAAGCCATGCTAGAGTATCATCTAGGTAATATGTTGGTACAGCTTACCTTATTTTCTGTATTTTGGGTCATTCCGATTATTATACTTATTCTTCTGTTAGCACAGATTAGACGGCAAAATAAAGAGATCACCAGTTTAAAAGAAGAAGTAGCAGAAATAAAGCGTATGAGTATGAAAGAATAGAACAAAATCCTGACTTGTATACACACCAGTAGGCGTGTATTTTTTGTTTAGAAAGGTATTTTGATTCAACATAAGTGCGGGTTTGTGGTAAAGTATGCATATGATACGAATGTAAAGGAGTAAGTGAGTATGGATATTTTGCAAGATTTACAGGATAGAGGATTGCTTTATCAACATACTGACCTAGATAGTTTACGCGAACGTTTGGCTGAGGGACCGATTACACTTTACTGTGGATTTGACCCAACGGCGGATAGCTTACATATTGGAAGTTTAGTACCGATCTTAACCTTGAGAAGGTTTCAATTGGCAGGTCATCATGTGATTGGCTTAGTAGGTGGAGGAACCGGTTTAATCGGTGATCCGAGTGGTCGCTCTTCAGAACGCTCGCTCAATACCCAGGAGGTTGTAGCTGGATTTAGTGACAAGCTCAAAGCGCAACTTTCTCGATTCCTCGATTTTGAGCAAGAAGAAAACCCAGCTCAAATTGCGAACAACTATGATTGGATTTCTGAACTAAGTGCGGTTGAATTGCTTCGTGATATTGGGAAACATTTTTCGATTAATAATATGCTAGCAAAAGAGTCCGTCAGTTCACGCTTAGAAAATGGAATATCATTCACCGAGTTTAGCTACATGGTATTACAAGCTTACGATTTCTTAGAGTTGTACAAGCGAAACGACTGTGAATTACAAATTGGTGGAAGTGACCAGTGGGGGAATATTACTGCTGGAACTGATTTGATTCGCAGAACGCAAGCTGAGAAAGTAAAAGCGCATGCGCTCACGATGCCGCTTGTCACCAAGAGTGACGGGGGTAAGTTTGGCAAAACGGAAGCCGGTACGATTTGGTTAGATGCCGACAAAACATCTCCGTACCAATTTTACCAGTTTTGGTTAAACACAGATGACGCAGATGTGATTCGCTTCCTTAAATTTTTCACTTTCTTGTCGTTAGATGAAATAGCGGTGTTAGAGCAAGCGGTGAAAGACGAACCACATAAACGAGAGGCGCAAAAACGACTAGCTAGTGAAATGACTCAATTGGTACATGGCGAAGAAGCGTATTTACGGGCTGTCCGAATTACAGAAGCCTTATTCCAAGGTGCCCTGTCTCGCTTATCTGCGGACGAAATAGCCGAAGGGCTACAAGATGTCCCATCAGCGCAAATTGCCGATTCCGACATGTTACTCATAGATGCTTTGATTCAGGTAGGGGCTGCCAGCTCCAAACGTGAGGCACGGGAACATATGAGCAATGGCGCGGTTTCAGTTAATGATGTAAAAGTGAGAGAGCTAGAAACTAAAGTTTGCGATCTTGATGCAATTGGTGGCAAGTACTTGGTAATTCGTAGAGGGAAGAAAAAATATTTCTTAGGTGAAATTTCTGCATAGAAATGACAGGGCTACGTGATAGAGGTAGCCCTGTCATTTCTCCATTTCAGCAGATTGAAGGAGTGGGAGTGAAGGGTGTTTGATAAAAGGATTCATAGAAGGCAGTATGCGTTGTAAGTGTCCAAGCCTACCATAGTGAATGATACGTCTAAATTCATCAAGTACAAAACGGCGATGTACGGGGTGGTAAAGCCAATTTTGGGGTGTAAGTGGTTTGCCGCTTATCTCAACGGAGACAGGTAAAGGTGTAAATTGGATGTGGGGTGGCATATGTTGCTTAAGAGTACGATATTGTCGCCCTACAGCGTATGCTTTGCTGACAAATAAAACGGTACGTGTGGAGTGAAAAGGGAAGGTTGCTCTTGCGTATAGGACATTTTGTAATGAATTAGTAGAGCGTGTTTCGATATGAACGGCGGATCGTGGAATACCCGATTGAAGTAATTTTTCTCGTATCACGATTGCTTCGGGTGTCTCCCCATAGATCCACGTGTTATGCCGTAAATTGGGCTGTTTTTTATAGCCTCCGGTAATGAGGATCTTATTTGTTTTATTTCCCCAGAAAGCAGAGGTGGCTGTCCGCCAAATGGCAGGATGAGATCCTCCAAAGATCAGCATTAAATCATAAGTATCAAGCTGTGGAAAAGATGAGGGATTAGAAAAGACAACTTCTGTAATCTTTTGAATTTGAACTTCACTTAGGAAGTACGGAGCGTAGTGATCGCTCATCCAAGATTCCCCCTTTTCCTTATTATACCATGTATAAGATAAAAGGAGATCATATGATTCAACTATTTGCCCTACATATCGATCCGATACTTACGGATAAGCAATTGACTCATCTACTATCCTTTGTAGACCGAGCAAAAAGAGAAAAAATTGTGCGTTATCATCGACGAATTGATGCCAAACGCTCTTTATTAGCCGATTTACTCATCCGTATGCAGATAGCGAAGCGATTTGAAGTAGATCCGAGAGAGCTTCAGTTTGCTTATAATCAGTATGGAAAGCCCTATCTGCAAGGTCACCCACAAGTTCACTTTAACCTTTCCCATGCAGGCGAATGGGTTGTGGGAATGTTAGGCTGTGAAGAGATCGGTGTTGATGTCGAGTGTATAAAAGAGCTGGATCATCGTATAACAGATGTCGTTTTTTCAGAAGCAGAGATGGCTCTATATCAAGAATTACCAGAGAATAGACGTCAGCATTATTTCTACAAGATTTGGACAGCAAAAGAAAGCTATGTGAAGGCTGTGGGGAAAGGATTATCGATTTCCCCACAAAGTATAACGGTTTGTATGGAAGAGCATCAGTCTTATATCGTAGGCAAAAAAAAGCAAATACGACACTATACATGGGTACCGGATTATGTGTTATGTGCTTGTGTGGAGAGAGTAGAACTTCCAACTGATATCATATATGTAGAAGAGAATGCGATTTATGGCTATTATGAAGTGCTTTGATCATCTGCAAAAATATCGATACCCCGTTGTTCAAGCACTAGAATTGCTTCTTCCAGCGGGAGGCGGGGTAGTTTGAATTCCTGTTCTACTACTGCGCGTATGTCTGCGATTTGTTTGAGTATATATACTTCTTCGTCTCCGGTATGTGTACGAATTTTAAATTGATTATTTGATAGTGAGAGTGAACGACCTTGCTCTGGTTGAAAAAGGAAGCATTTTAGCACTTGCATAAAATGTTTATCGGGTTGATAGGAACGAATGATTTCAGCTTCAATTTCACGATCGGTCAATTGCTGATCAATATGGAAGATCCAGTCGTTGTCGCTCGATTTACCTTTATTTACACGACGATAGTGGTACATGCCAGACGCTTTTATTGGTTCTAGATAGATGATTTCATGACCGAATTGAACTTGTTCTTGCACCCCATCTAGAAAACGAATGGGCTTAAAGAAGGGTGCACATGAGCCGCAGTCTAAAAATAACCATTCATCTCCTATTTCGACCAGTTTGACCAAGATACCTAAATGGCTGGTTCCCAGCATGATCAGTTTACATATATAGCCAAGTTCACTTAATAGATGGTATAAACTATAATTAGCTGTGAAACAAGTTCCGCCTAAGTCTTCCATTTCCATCTGTTTCACAAATTCTGCTGGATGGATGATTGCTGGAGTAAAATCAGGCGAGCGGTGCATACGGACTAATTTACTAATGTTTTCAAATGGAACTAGAGAGAGGTGTTGGGTTAAAATGCGCTTCAGATAGTCACATGTAGGGGATTCTTGCCCTAATTTTAAATAGGTTAAGTAGCGTGAAGTCCATGTGGGAATTGTTTTTGTCATATGTATCAACTCCTTATGCTTGGAAATTTCCCATTTCTAGTATGAATGATACCAGACTCAGGTCTTATGATCAGGGGTGTTGACAGCCAAATATGGAAACACAATGGAATGATGACATAGAAAAGGTGAGGGAATGAAAATTTTTAGTATTGTTTTGTTTCTCTTGTTATTATACATATTTATTAAAGTGTTTGAACTAAAAAAAGATCAAAAAAAGATGGATGTTCAGATTGCCATTTTGAAGAAAAATGTAGAGCATCAAAGACAGCTCATTACGTCATTAAAAGCGGAACAGACAAATGAGCTTGAATATCCGCGGCACACTTCACAAACTGCCGAACAACCTTCGTCCGAAAAATCAAGCGAAGAAGTGGTAGAAGAAAGTGAAGAAGTAGTTGAAGAAGTAACTACTGTAGAAGAAAGTGAAGAAGTAGTTGAGAAAGTGCCTGCTGTAGATGTGAAAGAGGTGTCTTCACCTAAGCAGGATAAAGAACACTCAAATAAAAAGACGCGTACGCGTGTTGATTGGGAGTTATTAATCGGAGGACGCTTGTTAAATCGAATTGGGGCACTTGCCTTAATTATTGGGATTGGCTATTTACTCAAGTATGCATTTGATCAAAATTGGATTTCAGAGCCTATGCGTATGTTGATGGGTGCAAGTTTAGGTGTGGGTCTTTTGCTGTATGGCAGTTACACCCACCGCAAGGGATATATGATATTTGCGCAAGGAATTATGGGCGTAGCAATCTCAGTATTGCATTTAAGTGTATTTATATCTTTTCAATACTATCATTTGATTTCGCAAGCGGTAGCTATGCTTGTTATGTCTGTGATCACGATGATTGCATTTCGCTATGCCCTTAAATATCAAGCACTCGCCATCTCAATATTGGCATGGGCTGGCGGGTTCCTGACACCATTTTTATTAAGCAACGGTGATTCAAATCCAGTAGGGTTGTTTACGTACCTATTATTTTTGAGTGGGGGATTATTGTGGGTTGTATGGAAAAAACCGACTTGGATGATCTTATATCCACTCACATTTGGCGCAACTCATGCCATATACTTTATATGGTT
Source organism: Polycladospora coralii (assembly GCF_014773435.2). Lineage (GTDB taxonomy): Bacteria > Bacillota > Bacilli > Thermoactinomycetales > Thermoactinomycetaceae > Polycladospora > Polycladospora coralii. The sequence goes on from NZ_JACXAG020000006.1 coordinate 64,529, forward strand.
AACAGCAGCCTATGTGCCTGAAACAGAGAAAGCATTTGCTATGCTATTTAGTTTGTTATTTTGGCTATGTTTCAGTACTTATGATTTACTAAAGCGAATACATGCATGGGGGATATCGTCCATCGTAGATCATACGATTGTGTGTTTAAATGCGTATCTTTTATTGCAGTCTTTCATCATGATTACGAGTGTGAAGATGAATGGGTTATTTACATTTGGCTTGGCACTGATTTATTTTATCATTGTATACTTATTGAAGAAGAGACTGGGAGCGTTTTCATTCATCTATCTTGTCCCGGGGATTACACTTGCAACAGTGGCGGTTCCATTGCAGTTTTCAGCGTATATGGTAGCGATGCTATGGGCGCTGGGTGCACTTTCATTGATTCTTTGGGGAGTCAAATACTTTAAAAATGATTGGATATGGAAGATCGCACTTATGCTATTTGGTTTGGCACTATTTGATTTTCAGTATGTGTTGTTGTCAAGTGATCAAACATATGCCATTTTCTTTCATGAACGCACGCTTGCTTTTATAGTCATTGCACTTTCGTTGGTTGGAGGCGCGTATACCCTTAGAAAGGGTTACCGTATTGATGTTCAAGTTGTCCATCTCATTTATTTAACGGCCGTGTGCTTTATGACGTATTGGCAGTCACTCGAAGCGTGGAATATCTTTATTAACCATATTCAAATCGATTCATATTTGAACATGGTGTATATATTTACCATCCTATGGATGGCCAATACCATTCTCTATACATGGATAGCGAGTCGCTATCAAATTCGTAGTATCCTATACACTGGGATGGGGATCGGTTTATTTGCGGTTATATGTGGTATGAGCACTGCATTGCTTGATTTTTCAACTCAGTCTAATCTGGTTTTTGATATGCGTTCTATCACCTTAGCGATTTTAACGATTGGAATCGGTATTTTTCTGGCTTTGCTACACCAATTTGAAAAACAGGAAGTTTGGGTGAAGCGTGTACAACAAATTGGGCAAGTCATCATGGTCGTAATGGTATTTGAACTACTTACACTGAAGGTTACACATCTTTTTTATCACACTATGCCATTCCAAACTCTATTTGATAAGTTACCACTGGTTTTGGCATTGGTATGGGGCATCTATGGTGTCATTTTAGTAGAGCTTAGCGTTCGTAAATACGGGAAAATGGTGCGATACAGTGGATTATCTATACTCGGGTTAGCCATTGTGGTGGGGATGATCACAGGAATACATTATGAACCACTTGCACAATTTGTTGTGATATTAAACCTACGTTTTCTAGTATTGGCATTCCTGTTGTTAGGAATTAGTAGGGTGATGTGGCTACTCAAACCCGATATGAAGAAAGAGGGCTGGCTAAAGCATGGGAGGCTAGTTGGACAAATTCTTTTGATGACGGTTGTGTTTGAGTTGATTACAGTAGAAACATTCGATTATTTCCTAAAAGAAATGCAAGGGCAAACCGGCAATGTATATCAAGCATTAGCTTATACACGTGTACTGCTGTTGTCATCCATGTGGGGCGTGTACGCTGTGGGGTTATATTACTTGGGCGTGAAGCGTTTTGGAAAGCCCGTATATTATGGTGGAATTGGATTGTTGAGCTTGTCTGTGATTGTGGGTGCAGTGTGGGGATTAAGCTATCAACCCCTAACTGCATTTGATCTTGTGTTTAATTTGCGGTTTTTCACATTATGTTTATTAACCATAGGTGTAGCAGGGATGACTTGGCACTTTTCAATGGTTTCCAAGAAAGACGCATGGATGAAAATACTCAAACCTATTGGACAAATTGTACTCATCCTACTTCTCTTTGAAATGGTTACAGTAGAAACGCGCGATTTATACCATCACACACTGATGCTAGCATTAGATACAGAACAAAATATTTGGTTGAATCGTATGCAACTTGCGCTTTCTTTAGGCTGGCTTTCCTTATCTATTTTATTACTAACCTTAGGGTTGTGGCGACGCTTACGTATCTTTCGTATGGCTGCGATGCTTCTATTTGGGATATCAATTTTAAAGATATTTATCATTGATCTCTCGTTCCTTGAAACGCTATATCGTATTGTTTCCTTTATTGGATTAGGTGTGGTTCTATTAGGAGTATCATTTGCTTATCAAAAATTTAAGGATCATTTGTTATAACAATAAAATCATTCGAGGTCAAATCGAAACTGACCTCGAATGATTTTATTTTCACGATGGATCTGAAACGTGGATCATTACTTTTCCTTTAGCACGTTTTGACTCTACATATTCAAGTCCTGCTTGAGCGTCCGCTAATGAGAAAGTACGATCAATATGGGGCTTGATTACACCATCTTCAACCCATTTTGTAATCATTTCCAGCTGCTTACCGTTTGGCTGCATAGCTAGAAAACGGTAAGTGGTATTGTTTTGCTTTGCGAGCTTATGCATTTTTCTAGAACCGAGTGAAATCAACATGCGCAGGATAAAACTAAGATCAAATACTTCTGCTAATTCTTTGGTAGGAGGTCCGGAAACGGATACAACTTTACCACCAGCTTTGAGCACTTGGAATGAACGCTCCAGGGATTCCTTGCCTAAGGTATCGAACACAGCATCATAGCCTGATATAACATCTTCAAATTTCTGCTTTTTATAGTTAATAATCAGGTCTGCTCCCATTTCTTTAGCCAAGTCTGCACCTTTTTCACTTGTGGTTGTTGCGACATAAGCACCGATATGCTTAGCCAGTTGTATGGCAAATGTGCCCACTCCACCTGAACCAGCATGAATAAGGATTTTTTGCCCTTTTTGTAGTTGAAGGACGTCGTATAATGCCTGCACAGAAGTAAGACCTACTAACGGAAGTGAAGCCGCTTCTTCTATTGTTAGGTTTTTGGGTGTTAAAGCGATCTCGCTCTGATCTACCGCAATATATTCTGCAAATGTTCCTCCTTTCAGGGGGTGTGGGCGGCCATATACACGGTCGCCTATCTTGAATCGGGATACATTCTTACCCGTTTCAACAACTGTACCGGCAAAATCATTTCCCAGAATGAGCGGGAAGGTATGTTTAAGAGTCAAACGAAAATTTCCGTTCCTGAACAAAGCGTCTACAGGATTTACACTAGCGGCATGAATTTGTACTAAGACATCATCATCTTGTATAGTAGGTGTAGGTAGTTCGGTTAAACTTAGTTTTTGGTCTGCACCATATTTCGCAACGGTCATGGCTTTCATGTTACATCACTGCACCTTTCATCATTTTTTTATTTTCTAACTGCTGTACGCCTTTTAACAAGGGTGGCGCCTGATGCTAGAAGAAGGCAAATAAAGAGGAAATATAATTTCTTTATAAATAGAAAAAGAATACATAATTAAATCATGGATCTGTCGGATACATCCAGCGTAAACGAGAATTAAATAATTGTCAAATGATAATTGTTTTTTGATAGCTTTAATACTATAATAAAAGTGTGAGGTGGTTATGATGGATCTCCAAACCATCTTTAATAATTACTTAAAGCTTGTAAATGCATTTAATCTTTTTTCGGGTGATATTACACGTGGAATCGAATATGATATGACACCTAGTCAGTTTAATCTGCTCGAGTATGTAAAAATGAATCAACCTGTCATGGTGACTCAGGTTTGTCAATGTTTGGATATGTCCTTACCGAATGTGAGTCGCGAGTTGAAAAAAATACAAGATAAAGGGTTTATCGAAAAGAAAACCTCACATGAAGATCGAAGAAAAGTGTATATTCATCTCTCCGAATCGGGGGAGAAGTTTATGGAAAACTACCTCACGCATGTGAAAAGTAATTTTCTTCAACATATTGAAGGTGTTCCGGAGGAAGAATTAATCAAGATTAATGGAGCGATGGAGATATTGCAGTACAGCTTGCACTGTAAAAGTCATCATTCAAAATAAGGAGTGTATGAACATGCGTACTTTAACTGAAACATTGGAACAAGCTGTGGCACAAAGTATGAGCAAAATTCCAAAAGAGGTTTTAGAAGTCATGCAGCGTGCGACACACGAATTAGCTGATTCCGATATGGGAAAAGGATTAAAAGTAGGAGATTCTGCACCTGATTTCAAATTAAAAAATGCAGTGGGTAAAGAAGTCTCCCTATCCGATAAATTAAAAAATGGTTCTGTTGTGTTGGTCTTTTATCGCGGAGAATGGTGTCCTTACTGTAATCTCGAATTAAAAGCGTATCAAGAGTTAGCACCTGAATTTAAAGAAAAAGGTGTAGAAGTGATTGCGATTAGTCCAGAAACGCCAGACCATACTGTATCCATGCAACAAAAACATGATTTAACCTACGAAGTATTAAGTGATTCAACAAAGCAGGTGATAAAAGATTATCAATTGTTATTTGATCTGCCCGACTATCTTATTGAGGTATACGAAAAGTTTGGAATCGACTTAACTCAGTTTAATGCAAAAGAGAATGCATGGAGCTTACCTGTGCCAGCGACATACGTGATTAGTCAAGAGGGTAAAATAGCGTATGTAGAAGCGAACCCCGACTATACAAAACGATTGGAACCTAAAGAAGCACTTGAAACAGCAGTTAAAGTAAAACAGGCATAAAATAAAAAGCTAGTGCTTTGATGTATGGTATCGAAGCACTAGCTTTCTTGCTTTACAGACTGGGGATTTGCCAGTCGATTTCGGCACCACTAATTGACTGTAAGAATGTATTCGTTCTAGAAAAGGGACGACTACCAAAGAAACCGCGATGTGCTGAAAAAGGGCTGGGATGAGCCGATTCGATTATAAGATGATGTGGATGTGTAATCCACATCTTCTTTTCTTGCGCTTGTTTACCCCATAATAAAAAGACAATAGGCGCTTTTCGTTCATTTAAAATGCGAATCACTTTTTCTGTAAAGTTCTCCCACCCTATTTGCCGATGAGAATTAGGTGTATGCGCGCGCACAGTTAAGACGTTGTTTAGCATTAAGACCCCTTGCTCGGCCCAATGAAGGAGATAACCGTGATTGGGGATCGTGCAACCGATATCATGCTGTAACTCTTTATATATATTTTGAAGTGAGGGTGGAACTTTCACACCGGGCTTTACAGAAAAACTGAGACCGTGTGCTTGACCTGGACCATGGTAAGGGTCTTGACCAATGATGACGACTCTCGTCTCTTGCAAAGAAGTGAGTTGAAGGGCAGAAAAAATCTCCCATTGGTCGGGATAAATGGTATGCTCTTGATACTCTTTTTGTAAAAAACGACGTAGTTCTAAGTAATAAGGTTGGTGGAATTCGTCTTTTAAATAGTTGTTCCAGTCATTTTTTAAGATCGGCATATATAAACAATCTCCTATCCAGCAGAATGCGTTCGATGTTAAGTATACAAAAAGATGGCCCATCATTGAACCATAGTTGTGAATGTGAAAACCTTTGGATATGATCAATGTTGTATACAATTTATTTATTTCTTTATTGGAGCTGATGAGATGGATCAAACGACTGTCATCGGGATGATCGGTATTGGTGTAATGGGAAAAAGTATTGCGGGCCATTTACTAAGTAAGGGTTATCAAGTTCACGTTTATACGCGTACGAAAAGTAAAGCTGAAGATTTGATTACAAGAGGGGCGATTTGGAAAGATTCACCTAAAGAGATTGCGACAAGTGCAAATGTCATTTTTACGATGGTTGGTTATCCACAAGATGTAGCAGAAGTCTATCTGGGTAAAGAAGGCTTAATTGCCCATGTAGATCGCGGTACATACTTAGTGGATATGACGACATCTAAACCGTCACTTGCCAAAGAAATATATGAACAAGCATTAGCTAAACAAGTATTCGCTTTAGATGCCCCCGTATCAGGTGGAGATATCGGTGCACGGGAAGCGCGTCTTTCGATTATGGTGGGAGGGGATCGAGAAGTATTTGATCGCATAAAGCCATTATTCGAGTTGATCGGCACGCATATCATTTATCAGGGAGAAGCAGGAGCAGGACAACATACCAAAATGTGTAATCAAATTACAATTGCTTCCAATATGATCGGGGTTACGGAAGCACTAATCTATGCGGAACAAGCTGGTCTCAATCCCAAGCAAGTTCTTCAAAGTATTGAAACGGGTGCTGCTGGAAGTTGGTCGCTTAGTCAGTTGGGACCGCGTATGTTGAAGGGGGATTATGATCCTGGTTTTTATGTGAAACATTTCATTAAGGACATGGCGATTGCATTAGAAGCAGCAGAAGAAATGAAACTTACATTACCGGGACTTAAACTTGCTAAGCATATCTATGACCAATTGGTTGCTTTAGGAGAAGAAGAGAGTGGAACACAGGTATTATTTAAACATTTTATGAAAATAAATCCCCACTAAAAGTGGGGATCTCTTTATCCCCGGCGGAAATAACCCATTACGTCTACAGTCTCTGTAATATTTACAAACGCTTTAGGATCGGTGTCCTTGATCAATTTTTTAATTCCAGCTAGCTCATAACGAGAAATGATCATGAATAACACTTTTCTCTTCTCTTTTGTATAAGCGCCTTCACCATCTACAATGGTAATACCACGGACATATTTAGAAATGATGGCTTGTTTTAGGGTTTCGTCTTCATTGGTAATAATCATCAGGGTTAACTTAAGGTGATTGGTATGGATGGTGTCTACTACTTTGCCCATGACAAAGATGGCTACCATCGTTTTAAGGGCGATATCCCAGTTAAATAAGAAGCCTGATACGGCGACAACTACAGCATTCATGGCAAAGATTAAGTTGCCTAGCGGTAAGTCTTTCTTACGGGTGATTAAAAAGCCAATGATATCAAACCCACCTGTGGATGCACCATAGCGAAAAATAATTCCGGCACCGATTCCGCCGATGACACCTCCGAAGACGGTAGAAATAATGGGATCGGGTGATAATTGATACAGTGGGAGATAAACCATAGCAATTGATGTAACGGTTACGGAGAAAATAGTGCGAAACATGAAGCTTTGTCCTAACTTCATAAAACCGATAATGAGAAGTGGTAAGTTTAATACATAGTTGACTACCCCAGTGTTTAGAGGTGTTTTGAGTCCGATAATCATTGAAATACCGGTTACACCACTGGATAAAATGCTATGGGGGAGTAAAAATAAATTATAAGAAGCGGCTACGATGATGGAAGCCATGAAAATCGCGATCCAACGTACGAATGTGTTCAAGTTGATCACTCCAAAGCAATAGACTGATTAGTGAAGCAGACTACAGTATATCGAATTTTATATGTTTTACAATAGGGGAATGAAAAAATATTCTTTTTTGAGAAGATTTCAGTCTTGAGTGAAACCACTATAGATGATTCCATAAGCGAGTGGACGGGAAATGAAATCGAATGATGGGATATATGCATCTTGCTCATTCTCTTATATAATAGTGAAATAGAATTGAAAAAGTACATGTCTCATTAGGGGGATTTAAACTTTGGAAGGTGTTATAGGCACAATATTACAGCTAGGATTAGTCGTTTTTTTAGTGTTCTTAAATGGATTTTTTGTTGCGGCAGAATTTGCGATTGTTAAGGTGCGCGCGACTCAAATTGCGCAACTTGGAGATCGACGCGGCCGTATGGCAAAGCAAATCTTAAAAAATCTAGATGCTTATCTTTCTGCTACGCAATTAGGAATTACGCTGGCTTCACTTGGGCTGGGGTGGGTAGGAGAGCCTGTAATTTCCCACCTTCTTGAGCCGGTATTTCACTATCTGGGAATGCCAGCTTGGTTAAACAGTACAGTTTCGTTGGTAATCGCATTTTCACTTATAACCTTTATGCATATTGTGCTGGGAGAGATGGCCCCTAAATCGATCGCTATTCGTAAATCGGAGTCGACAACCCTATGGGTAGCCTTCCCGTTAGAAATATTTTATCGTATATTTAGACCGTTTATTTTCGTTCTGAATGGATCAGCCAATCGGATTTTAAAATGGTTTAAAATAGATTTGAATGAAAATCAGCATGCCCATACAGAAGAAGAGATACGTATGTTATTAGCACAAAGCCATCAGAGCGGCTATATTGATCAAACTGAACTTACCTTGTTTGATAGCGTGTTTGATTTTACGGAGCGGGTTGCACGTGAAGTCATGGTACCTCGTGTTAATATGGTTTGTATTTATGAAGACTGGCCCCTTCAACAAAATCTGGATTTAATGAAAAGCAACCATCATACCAGATTTCCACTGTGTGCAAAGGATAAAGATGATATTGTCGGTATTGTTCATATTCGCGATGTATACGAGAAAGTGATTGATGGTCAGGAAATTAATCTGAGAGAGCTGGCACGAGATGTCGTGATTGTACCGGAAACGATGGAAATAAAAGATACACTTCGTATCCTGCAAAAAAACCATCTGGGGATGGCTGTCGTTGTAGATGAATACGGGGGTACTTCAGGACTGGCTACTATTGAAGATATTATCGAAGAAATCTTTGGTGAGATTCAAGATGAATTTGATCAAGAGAAGCCCTTTTTTGAGCATAGTGAAGAAGGGACATCTGTCGATGCACATGCTTTAATTGATGAAGTAAATGAACATTTTAACTTAGATATGGAAGATCAAGATAATGATACGATCGGAGGCTGGCTATTCTCCCAACTTGAAAAAGCGCCACATATTGGAGATCAAGTCGTCTATGAAAAGTGGTTATTTACAGTACAAGAGGTAGATCAGTGGCGGATTCGCCGTATTTTAGTAACCCCTTATACAGCAGAAACAAAAGAACAACTTCCTTTATAGGAGGTTGTTTTTTGGTGACACTTTACGATCTCCTCGTGTAGAAGGTGAGGAAAATAGGATGAATGAGAGTTCATGATCTGTCCGATTCATCATTTGATGAATCGTAAGAGGCGCGATCTCAATTCCGTCTTGAGGGGATAATTCGATATATTTGCCTTCAACTTCGAGCGTGGCTGTTCCTGACAAAATATAAAAAAATTGTCGTGCGTTTGTATGATAATGCCGAACTTCTTTTGTGTGCGCGGGCATACGTTCTTCAATCACGCTAAAAGCAGGATGATCTGCAAGTAGCCATCCGTCACAATCTGTTCCCCATTTGTAGTGAGGGGCTATTTTTTTGTTCATTTTCAATCTAATCCACTCCATTTCCATTTCTACGATGAAATGTTCTAGCAAAGAATAGTTCGAAAATTGAGTCGTGTAGCATAATGATGTTGTTATAAGAGGAGGTGTAGTGATTTGTCCAGTTCATACCTAGATAAAGCTAATATGTACCGAATTTTAGCAGAGTATTATATGTATCGAGACCCTCAGCGCTATCAATATTACTATAGCAAATTTCAAAATAATAAAGAACGCTTTGTACAATCCTATGAAAAACAACGTGTCTCAAAAAAACAAACATCTCAGCAATTTGATGCAACTCGAAAAAGGGCATGGATTAAATTTTTACATGCTGCAAGTAATGCTCAGAACCAACGTATTGATATATTTGTAAATAATGAATTAGTGGAGGCTAATGTAAGGTATGGTGAGGCAACACGTTACGTTGAAATTGAGCGGGGAACATATCGTGTAACCGTATATCCGGCCGGTGAAAGAACGCAACCTTTAGTTGTAGCTAAATTTTTTGCTGATCCAGAACAAGCCTATATGCTGACACTTACGAATCCAGATCAGGGTACAAGGCAAATTTTGCAGTTTATCAATTATTATATAAGACCGATTCCGATCATGCGAATGGCAAAAGTTAGATTTATTCATTTAGCTAGCGGTTTTCCAGCTGTAGATATTCAGACGGGTACTGGTACGCCTATATTTAAAAATATTGTATATGAGGATGCATCAAACTATCGCTCACTTCAGCCCGATTTATATGACTTAGTTGTATATCAAGCAGGTACGAATGAAAAAATAGCTTCTTTTCCTCGTGTTCGATTAGACTCAGAGCAGGTGATTACAATTGTTGCACTAAAAGTAAATGATCAATTACAAATCATCTTGATTGAGGATTTATTAAAAATCTAATGGATCATAAGGCTCGTAATATCTCCAGTGCGTGGGAGGGGCAATCCAATTTAAGCGGTCAGTAAAATTGAATGAAAAACTGGGTGCGAGTTGAATGGGACCAAGTGGATTCACTACAACACCAAAAGAACCATATGGACCGAAGTAAGGTACTACTGGACTTAGTGGTCCGATTGGTCCCACTTGAAACAAATCATATTGATTCATCATTTGATCGACTCCAATCCTACATATCCCTTTTCATCTATTATAAGCAAAGAGGTTTGTACTGGTGAAGGGAATAAAATACAAAACTGATGAAAATGGAAAATTATGAAAATTAAATCACTATATATAAATGAATAAACTTTCCAGTAATATTAATAAATATGTAAATAAAGAAATAAGAGAGTATATTAAAGTTAAAAATAAGATATTTTCATGACTTTTTGGATTTTCCTAAATTAAGATGTTATACTCTATATACAAGCGTGAATGCTTATTTTGCACCTCTTTATTTGTAAAAAATGGGATATAGGTTTAAACTTGTATAGTTTTTGGGGATTATATATAACAACAGATTTTTTTTGATTAATAACAGATGTTGGAATACCTTTCCTGTTATATATAAGAAGTAAATTGATGCGTGTTAAAATTAGTGGAGGGAGTACAACTTATATTTAGGGAGATAGATAGCTACTCCATTCTCCTTTAAGGAGATTGGGTCCTCTTATTTTAAATCATGTACAAGCCATTTTTTATAAAGCCACTTTAGCTATTTGCCAGTATTCGTTAACTAACCCACAAATGGGAGTAATATGGGAAAAATTACAATCCATAAAATTCCTATTTTAATCTATATATTTCTTTAACATATTTAAAAAAAATAGTAAAATAGGTTTAAGAAGAATTTAAGAAAGGGATGAAAGTCAATGAATGTACTGGAAATGAATGAAATTGGTAAATTTATCCGTAAAACACGTAAAGAAAGAGGACTTCGACTAGAGGATCTCTCTGATGATCATATCTCAACTGCTACAATAAGTAACATTGAACGTGGAGTCCCACATGTAAATAAAGATAAAGTCTTGTATTTGATGGGTAAGCTTGATTTAGATATAAGTGAAATTCCAGACATGCTAGAAAAAGATAGTGAGAGCTTAGAAAGTATGCAGGTGAAGTTTGCTGCAGTTGAGGCATTGGTCAACTTGGGGAGAACACAAAAGGCGCTATCGCTCCTCAATAAGATATCAGATGAATCATTATCTCGCCACCAAGCGACTGTACATCTTTTGAAAGGTAAGTGTCATTTGCAAAATAAAGATTTTCGAAAAGGAGAGAGGGAACTAGGGGAAGCCATTCGTCTAGCCTATCAAGATCCATATGCACCAAAAGCAAACCTAGAAGCAGAGAGTTATTATTTTTTAGCCTTCTGTCGCTCTGTACAAAAGAACTGGGAGCAAGCACTTTCGTATATTGAAAAAGGCTTGGATGCAGTGCAAGTTAATGAGGGAGAACATGCCCAGATACGGTATAACTTGCTGAATGCTCAGGTTGTATATTTAGAAAAATTAGGCAGAACAGATGAAGCATTACATCAGCTCCTTCTTCTATGGGAAGATATCGATATCATTTCTAGTAAACAAGTGATATTGGAGATGTATGGATTGCGAGCGGAGTTACTAGTGAGCTTAAATATGTATCAAGATGCGGTTCGCTATGCACGAGAAGGCGTACAGCTATCAGTAAACTCAAACTACTACGATGAAATGTTTAAGCTATGGTCTGTTTTAGGGCGTGCTTACTTAGATACTGCACAGTATGATGATGCAAGTACTTGCTATGAGTTCTTGCTTGAATTAGGTGATCAAGTTGAAGATCGTAATGAAGTTGTGAAAACCTACTTCTCTTTAGGTGAACTACTGATGGAGAAAGGTGAAGTGACGGAAGCCAAAAATATTCTCAAACAGGCGTTAGACTTATCTGAGAAATACTATGATGTAGCACTACAGGCTCAAGCACATCTACTGATGGGGCGTCTGATGAAGAGAATGAGCCATATGATTGATGCCATTCAATATTTCCAACGTTCGATACAACTAGCAGAGAAAGCCAAAAGATTTGATTTAGCTTATCGTAGTCAATTTGAGCTGGCTGGATGCTATGAAATTACAGGGGATCAAGCGGAGTTCAATATGACAACTGCAGCGATGTATAAAACAAAAAAACAATTGGTAGAGCAATCAGGATCTTAATCAAGGAATAGGCTGTTCTGATGATGCCCATGATACATTGTGATCATATGGGCATTTTTATTTTTTAGGAGGGAATCAAATGATTGAAGTACGTAGATTAAGATCAGATGATGATCGGAAATATTTGGACTATATTATTCGTAATCGTACATTTATGAAACCGTATGAACCGGTAAGGCCAGATGAGTATTATACACGAGATGGACAAAAAAAACGGTTGGTAGAAGCGGAAGAACAATGGGAAAAAGATGAGAAATATAGTTTTGGCATTTTTTTAGATGATCGTCAATTACTGATTGGAAATATTAATTTAAGTAACATTGCAAGGGGGGCTTTTCAAAATTGTACGATTGGCTATTCTTTAGATCAAGCATACAATCGCAAAGGTTTTATGACGACCGCAGTAAAAAAAGTAGCTCAACTTGCCTTCCGTGAACTTCACTTACATCGAATTGAAGCGGCTGTAAAATTAGATAATATCGCATCTTGTCGAGTACTAGAAAAAGTTGGATTTTCCTTTATTGGCATTTCTCACTACCATCTCCAAATTAATGGCGTATGGCAAGATCACAAAATATATGCATTAACTGTAGAGCAAAGTGGTGTGTTAACAAAATAAGATTTCAAACTAGAAGTAGGCTCGTCATATGGGAAGGGTTAATTAACTAACTTTGGATAGCTAGTTTGAAGAGAGAATAGATTCTTTCTGAAAATGTGCATGATTATGAAGTTGCACTAACCTATACAGAAAAAAATGATTATAGGAAACGTTAAAAATCGTATAGATTTACTGTGCAGATAGCGTATTCCAATCTATCTTTTTTCAGTTTTATCTTGTAATTGTCCATATGTGAAATTGAATAAATATAAATTTTTTTCTTTCAGTATGTTTGAGTTTAGTATATAATGGCTTTATCCAAAAACATATTTCTTCTTATTTCAATTAATAAGATGTAATAGTCTTCAGTTGATTTAAGGATGATTGTGTTTTGGATAGGTAGGCTGTTTATTGTAAGCGGTTTCAATTGCGCGGATTTGAAACCGCTTACACCTTGTTGGATTATTCTTAAGAAGAGTGGAGTGGGGATATGCTTTTACGGAAGATAGCAATTGGATTTACCTGTATGACAGTGGCTGTAGGTTCATTGATGATCACAAATACGCGTGCTTCGGCTGAATCGACTGAAACTTTAAACGAGAAAAATGATTCTCCTATCGTTTTAGTGCACGGTCTTTCAGGATGGGGTCGTGATGAGATGTTTGGTTATAAATATTGGGGTGGATTGCGTGATATTGAGTCTGACTTGAAAAATGATGGAAAAACGGTATTTTCTGCTGCGGTAGGGCCGTTGTCTAGTAACTGGGATCGTGCAGTAGAGTTATATGCGCAAATTAAAGGTGGGCGTGTCGATTATGGCGAAGCGCACTCAAAGGAACATAATCATGCTCGTTTTGGAAGAACATACGAAGGCTTTTATCCGGAGTGGGGAGAAATTGACCCGAATACAGGTAAGGAAAACAAGGTGCACTTTATTGGTCACAGTATGGGTGGCCAAACCATTCGTGTGCTTGATCAATTAATTGAAAGCGGTTACAAAGAAGAGCGAGATATGACGCCAGCTAATGAATTATCTCCCCTATTCGCTAATGAAGATCGAGGGTTAGTACATAGTATAACCACAATCACAACCCCGCACGATGGTTCGCCTTATGTATACGCTGTCGATAATATGGTTCCTTTTGTGCAACAAATGGTTGCACTTGCGGCATCTGTAACGGGTCGTAAGGATGAACCACATTACGATTTTAAAATGGATCAGTGGGGATTAAAACGAGAAGCTGGTGAATCATTAGTGAGCTACATAAATCGAGTGAAAAATAGCTCACTTTGGAAAATGTCAAAAGATACAGGAGAATGGGATTTATCGCCTGAAGGAGCAAAAGAATTAAATGACTGGGTGAAAGCACGACCAGATGTATATTATTTCTCAGTGAGTGCATCCAATACGTACAGAGGCTTTTTAGGTTACCATTTACCAAGACCAACTATGAATCCAGCATTACTTAATTCTTCTTACTATATTGGAAGATATAAACAAAGTGGAAATAATGGTCTTGTAAATGTTACGAGTAGCTGGTGGGAAAATGATGGGATTGTACCGGTTGCATCTATGGATGCGCCTCAATCAGAGCGAGTAGTATCATTTAATGGAACGGCACGAGCAGGAATGTGGAACCACTTAGAGACATTAAACCGCTATGACCATCTGGATGTTGTTGGTCACGGACTTTCTGATATGCGCAGTTGGTATCGTAACTTAAGTGATCAACTGTCTTCACTTCCCAACTAAATGAAGTAAATAAATGATAAACATTGCTCGACACCTCCATATTTGAGATGTCGAGCAATCACCGATTTCAGGGGATCGGCGCTTTATACATCCTGTAAAATCAGGAGAAACCTGATTTGGATTAGCCATATGATTTATCGTCGTTAAATCATATGGCTAATCCAAATCTTAACTATGTGGGGTTACGCTTAAAAGTTCACGATGAAAGGATATAGATTTGCACTACCTTAGGCTGTATTAAAATAAACAGGTTATACAAAAAATAGATAGAATAATTTGCATGTTTGTCCACTATTTTGTTCTTTTATGTTGTATAGTATTTAGTGATGTTTATTTTTGGATGGATTGCTAAGGGGGATTTTATACATTGGAATCATCAGGATTACTTATTTTTTTAATGCTCATTTCTTTCGTTTTAGGGACATTATATGTGAGAGAACGCTTAAAAGGAAAGTGAACACTTGAAAAATATAGGCTTTGCTCCAGTAAGTTAAAAAGCACGTGGATGATCCCACGTGCTTTTTAGATGGGCTAATTGCGGTAGCTAGAACTTTCTAAGGGGAATTTCTTGCGAGGGCCGTGCTCATGGTCATGAGGAGGGGGGAACATTTGCATCGGCCCATTCCCAGCTTGTGGTCCGGGATTTTGTGTCTTACGGTGATAAGTAGAATAGTATTTCATATACCAACGCATTACCTCGAGCTCATAACGTTGATGGAGCTTCATGCGTTGAAAAAGTTGCTTGAGTAAATCGGGGTCCATCATCTCTTGTGGATCATTTTTATTGACTGGCTGCTGATCGGTATTGTCGGTTTCGGACTTCTGCGGTAAACCACCAGGCATTGGAAGATTAGGCATTTGTGGCATTTGTGGCATTTGTGGCCATCCACCACCAGGCATTTGTGGCATTTGTGGCCATCCACCACCAGGCATTTGCGGCATTTGCGGAGATTGTCCGCCAGGCGTTTGAGGAAAGGGCCATCCAGGCATTTGCGGTAGTTCTCTTCCTGGTCTAGGTGGCATTTGGGGTTGTTGTCTGCGAGGTGGTTGGGGCCTACCTCCCCCAGGCATCTGTGGTGTTTGCGGAGGTTGTGGATAAGGCCATCCAGGCATTTGTGGATATGGATATCCTTGTTGTTGCTGGGTATACGGAATAGGTTCAGGTAATTTCATGGGAGGTCTTGCATGATGATTTGGCTTTTTCTCCATGGTTTCACTCCTTTTATGCGCTGTCACCATTTATCCTATGAAATGGGTAAATAACTGGTTACAATAGACAAGTTAATCGGGATGAGCAATTGATGAAAGTGAATCTAACCCTTGGTGGCTAGAAAGGAATAAGGTATAATAGTGGAAGTCTCGGGCTAACTGATAGGGAGTCGAGAGGAGTGTATAAATGAAGGTATTAAAAATAACACCTCGAGGATATTGTTACGGCGTAGTGGATGCAATGGTTCTGGCGAGGCAAGCTGCTAAAAATTTAGATCTGCCACGTCCCATATATATATTGGGTATGATTGTCCATAATCGACATGTGGTTGAGGCATTTGAAGATGAGGATATTATTACACTTGACGGTGAAAATCGGCTTGAATTATTGGAGCAAGTAAACGAAGGAACTGTCATTTTTACTGCTCATGGGGTCTCACCAGAGGTTCGTGAACGAGCGCGTGCGCGTGGTTTGACGATAGTGGATGCTACTTGTCCAGATGTTACACGTACACATGATTTAATACGTGAAAAAGTGAAAAATGGATATGAAGTGATTTATATAGGTAAAAGCGGTCATCCCGAACCGGAAGGTGCCGTGGGTGTAGCGCCGGGTAAGGTTCATTTGGTTGAAAAAGAATTGGATGTAGAGCAATTACAGGTAGAAACAGATCGTTTACTTGTAACCAATCAGACGACGATGAGTCAATGGGATACGCGTCAACTCATGAAAAAAGTGAGTGATCGCTTTCCATCGGTGGAAATTCATAATGAGATTTGTTTAGCTACACAAGAGCGTCAGGAAGCTGTAGCTGAACAAGCCAAAGAGACAGATTTAGTGATTGTGGTTGGAGACCCGAGAAGCAATAACTCTAATCGGTTGGCACAAGTTTCTATGGATATTGCTGGGGTGGAAGCGCACCGTATTTCAGATATTACAGAGCTATCCACGGACTGGCTAATGGGTAAAAAAGTAGTAGGTGTCACAGCGGGAGCATCAACGCCTACCCCGATTACACGTGAGGTTATTCAGTTTATTGAACAATTTGATGAGCAGCATCCTCATACATGGGAATTGAAGCGCACAGTCAATATGAAAAAAATACTACCCCCTGTAAGAAAAAAAAGAGTGAACGAATAGCGGATCGTAGTATTCAAGGCGAAGGATATCCTTCGCCTTGTTTTGTATTGTTTTTTGGTACAATTCAGTAAATTTTATGGAGCAGAAGCTGCTTTCTTACCATCTCGTATGGCCATAAAATCATAGCATTGATTCATGGATCCTCGAAATTCGACATGGTGGTCCTTTTTCATCGGATTGTACCAGGCGAAGTAATTGTCTTCATGTATAATGGATGAGGGTAGTTTTTCTGAATCGCGAACGACATAGTACACGGTAGTATGCACCTCCTTTTAACAGTATGCCTAGGTTTGTTTATTCTTAACCATCGAAACATGAAAAAAAGCCTACTCATTTTACTGAGCGGCTTCATTATCTACCAGAATGAGGGAAGAGAGCGGAATCGCACACGTTTCGTTAGAACCCTCCCATTTTCCCCAAGCCATAACACCATTTAAATAGAGAACATGGAAAAGATGAGATGAATCTTCAACCGCATAGCGTTTATTTAATGTAATGGATTGTGGATCTACTAAGTAAGAGCGAGCGATGCGCAGTTGTTGCGTAAGCACAGATTCCTGAAAGTCGTGTCCATTCTCTTTGGTCTTTGTTAAATCGTGTTTTAACTGCTTAATCTCTTCTAAAAGTGTATGTCGATCCATTTTGCTATAAGATTTCATAACTGGCTCCATTCTACTGTTTGAATATGAGAGTAATTTTATCAGAAACGGAAAAGGAAAACATCGTTTGTTTTTCATCGAAGATTTCTTTATTTGTTCACCTTTAATTTGGGTATATAAAAGAATAGATATAGCAAACGAAAGGAGAAAAAGAGATGGCTGTTATTTTTTTGTTTATCGATGGAGTGGGCTTGGGGGATGAAAACGAACATAATCCTTGGTATATATATGAAACGCCCGGTATTAACCAGATATTAAATGGAAAATCTTTAACGCATCAAGCAGTGGGTCAATACGGGCATGATACTGTACTTAGCGCACTTGATGCTACTTTAGGTGTGTCTGAATTACCCCAAAGTGCAACGGGTCAGGCTACCATTTTTACGGGTCGAAATGCACCGGAAGCGATGGGCATGCATATGAATGGTTTGCCGAATCGTGAACTACGCGCGTGGGTCGAACGGGATAACCTATATACGCAATTCTCACAGAGAAAATGGTCGGCTACTTTTGCGAATGCGTATACGACTGAGTTTAACAAAAGAGCGGCAACCCAAGAAGGACGTATTTCGGTATCAACGGCAGCCATCCTTTCGAGCGGCTCACCCCTGCGCTATCTGCCGGATCTGCAACGAGGTGAAGCTGTTTTTCATGATCTGACGAGAAGGACATTAAAGCGTTTTATTCCTGATATGAAGGAGGTTACGCCCGAATTAGCTGCCCAGCATCTCTGGCATATCTCTTCTGTTTATGATATGGTAGTCCATGAGTTTTTCCTAAGTGACCGTGCGGGACATTCACAAGATCCTGAATTGGTGAAATGGGTCATTCATCATTATGATCGTTTTTTAGCAGAATTGGTTCGTGTGAAAAAAGATGAGGATACGATTGTATTGGTTAGTGATCATGGGAATAGCGAAGATTTGCGTGTTCCAACACACACTTATAATGAAGTGCCACTACTCTTGATCGGTGATATTGAAGCGCTATTCTCGCTAACTCACTTATCAGATCTAACCCATGTGAAGCCATTATTGCACGCTTTGGTTGCGAGGAAAAAAGAGTCAATCATTTGATGAAGTAGGAGTGGGTGTTCTATGACAAAGCGCTATGTTCCTCAAATTCGTGAAGCGCACATTCCAGAAGATGGTGTTTGGGCAGAAATAGATGCGTCGCCGGTGCTCATTTTATCTATCCCAGAATGGTCAGCTATCATTAATGAGCATACTAAAGGGTTTAAATATGTCTGGATGTTTGATCGAACCGAAGATGGATACATATTTTGCTTTCATTTAGAGAGTGGGATTGAAAAAGCGATTGCATTTCCTAAGGAGCACGCTGGCATATTATTGATGAATGATTATACCAACAGTTCCTTTGCCATTATTATTACAGATCAAGAATTAAAAGATATCAGTGATGAGGCTACTGGCCTTCTCTTGCGAGACGTGTACCTAAAAAGACATCCACATGCAGGTTGGTAAAAGACCTATAAAAAAAGACACACATCTTCTCCTACAAACGAAAACGTGCGTCTTAAATCAGAATCTTATACATCGTCAATATCATATCGAAATCCATCATAGATGGCATCGTCAAAGTCTGTTTGACTTTGTTCATCCTGTAACCGATTTAATAGCTTTTTGTATTCATCTGCTCGCGCATAGGAAGGCTCAGTTTCAAGTACTTTTTTTAGTGCTAAAATGACAAGCCCGCGTTCTCTTTCTGATAATTGCACGTAAGGCCCTCCTCTGATCGCATGATATAACTAATCTCTACCCATATCCTACCCACACACGGACAATGTTACACCTTCATGAGTGATAAATGATTGATTTGACTACAACTCAAAAATATTCTTCTGGCTTATCAATTATGTATGGCAGATCATATTTTTTCTTACAAGGAAAATATGAAGTTTTATTTGTATTCTTTTAGGGAAACGTAAGAAGGGGAGTTAGATGCCCCTTAATAAACAAATGGGGGTTTGGAATTTACACATGATGACAAAACAAGTAGTACCTACAAGTGTATCTTATGAGTTGGATGAGTATAATAGTCGGATTAAATTAATTCAGTATAGCAAAGACAGCATTGAGTCTTTAGTCGATCACCTAGAGCAATTAGCTAATGATAATGATCTCAGTAAAGTAATGATCTATGCGGATCCCGAGGATATCTCAATCTTTGAAAAGCTAGGCTTTGAATTAGAAGGCGAAATTAGCGGTTTTTTTGATGGAGATCCAGCTTGTGTATTATCACGTTTTTTAAATAATGGCCGTTCGATTCAGAAGGATGAAGCTAAAAAAGATGAGATTGTAGAAATGGCCGAAAACGCAGATACGCTATCTGAACCACCAGCCTTGGAGCCAGGTTACGCTATGAGATGTGCTACGATGGACGATGCAGAGGCACTTGCTCGCATCTATGATCAAGTTTTTAAAACTTATCCGACACCGATGCATGATCCAGCATATGTAAAAAAATGTATGGAAAATGATGTTTACTTTACGGTTGTAACCTATAATGGAGAAGTGATTAGTACAGCATCCGCTGATATTTTTACGAATTATAATAGCGCGGAGATTACAGATTGCGCGACACTACCCGAGCATCGTGGAAAAGGGTTACTCAGTTGCATTATATTTGATCTTGAACAAAGAATGCGAGAAAAAGGTGTGCCCAATCTATTTTCTCTGACACGAGCGGTTTCAACTGGAATGAATATGGTGATTTCCAAGTTAGGCTTTGAATACAAAGGCAGATTAATCCAAAATAGTCAAATTGGTGGTACGTTTGAGGATATGAATATCTGGATTAAAAACATTAAATAATCGCTATACAAAAGGTCGGATACTTTTATCCGACCTTTTGTATAGCGTGATCAACTTATTAGATGTACTTCTTTGGCAAGATTTCATGAAATTGGTGTGATTTTGGTGTTGATGTCGGTAAAATAATATGATAAGTTAAACATTGTGACATTGAGCTGGTAGGATCCAAGGTTCACTTAAAGGGTTGGGACCTCACTGGACTAACCTTCCCCCGTGGTGAACAAGTTGATCTTAGCGAAGTTTGGCTCACACCAACTTTTAGCTAGGAAGGGGGCCGAAAGGGATGGAATATTCGACTTTCGGAAGACATGTAGCGATGGATGCATGGGGTGTAGATTTTGACCAACTAAATGATTTGAATCATTTAGAAAGCCATTTGAGAAAAGCAGCACAGGCTTGTGGTGCCACTGTATTATCTGTTCAAGCGGAGAAGTTTGATCCGCAAGGGGTAACGGTTTTAGTCATGTTGTCAGAAAGTCATCTCTCGATTCACACCTACCCTGAGAAAGGGTTTGCTGCATTGGATTGTTACACTTGTGGGACCACAGTAGATCCTCAAGTAGCGATCGACTACATGATGGATATTTTAAAACCAGCTAGAGCATACTCAAAAGTGCTTCGCCGTGGCGTTGGACCGATAGAGATTATGGAAACCGAATCGAATGTAAATGAAGAACAAGCAATAAAAGCCATTATCTAATACAGTCATAAATCACAATCCCTTCAAGATGCTGAAGGGATTTTCCTATTTTAGTGGTACATACAATAGCGGAGCCAAGACCTTGTCTGATCGACAGACGCCTGGTTTGCTAGGATACGGATTTAAATATATAGACGTGCTTGAGCGGATTGCGTTAATATTTAGTTAGGAAAAAGTTGAAGTTATCTTAAAAAAGAAAGCAGGTTGAAAAGTGGAACAAACCTTACATGCATTTAAAAAGAGATTACAAGAGATTGCCCATGTTCAATCAGCCATGATGATGTTAGAGTGGGACCAAAGTACATATATGCCTCCAGCTGCAGCAGAAGCTCGTGGTGCGCAACTCTCTACACTAGGTAAAATTGTTCACCAGTTATCAACAGATGACCGTTTCGGAAAATGGATTGAGGAGTTGACACCATATCGTGAGTCACTCCCTTATGATTCAGATGATGCGGCACTAATACGTCATGCAAAACGCGATTATGAAAGATCTAGTCGTGTATCAGAAGATTATGTTTCCCGTTCATTAAAAAACGCGTCGGAAACTTATAATGCGTGGGTTGCCGCTAGAAAAGCAGATAACTTTAAATTGGTTGAATCACAATTAGAGAAAACATTAGATTTGAGCCGTGAATACGCTTCTTTCTTCCCATATGAACATATTGCGGATCCATTAATTGATCGCAGTGATTTTGGCATGAAAGCGACGACGATCCAAAGTATCTTCAAGGAACTGAGAGATGGTCTTGTTCCGTTGGTAGAAGAAGTAACAGCACAATCACCGATTGATGCAAGTAGTGTACTACAACATTTTCCCAAAAATGAGCAGATTCAATTTGGAGAAAGTGTGATTAAACAACTTGGCTTTGACTTTAATCGTGGGCGTCAAGACTTTGCGCCACATCCGTTTATGATTAAATTTGCGCATGGAGATATTCGTATTACCACGAGAGTGAAAGAGCATGATTTTACCGAAGCTTTTTTTAGTACTGTACATGAAACGGGACATGCATTATATGAATTGGGGATCGATCCTAATTATGAAGGTACACCGCTTCACTCTGGGACTTCAATGAGTGTGCATGAGAGTCAATCCCGTTTATGGGAAAATATTGTGGGGAGAAGTCGTGGCTTCTGGAAACACTTCTATCCGCAACTACAAACGGCATTCCCAACACAGCTAAGTAAAACCTCCTTAGAATCATTTTATCGGGCGGTTAACCGTGTGGAGCGTTCTTTAATTCGAACGGATGCGGATGAGTTAACCTATAATTTACATGTTATTATTCGTTTTGATTTGGAATTAGCGATGTTGGAAGGAAAACTTAGTGTGAAAGATCTACCAGAAGCATGGCGTAGTCGTTACCAGAGCGACCTCGGTATTTCTTCACCAACAGATAAAGATGGCGTTCTCCAAGATATTCACTGGTATATGGATTCTATTGGTGGAAGTTTTCAAGGATATGCGCTCGGAAATATTTTAAGTGTACAATTTTTTGATGCAGCCGTCCAAGCACATCCTGAAATTATGGCGCAAATAGAGAAAGGTGAGTTTTCTACCTTGCATAGCTGGTTAAAACAAAATATTTATCAGTTTGGTAGTAAATATACAGCTGATGAGATCATCAAAAAAGCAACTGGGAAAGAGATGACCATCGCCCCCTATTTAAACTACTTGGACCAAAAATATCGCGATATTTACTTGACTGGAAAGTAAAAATAGGTACCCTCATGGTTTGTTTTCTCCAAATCGTGAGGGTGTTTCTCACTAAAGAGGGTTTTGCTAGTAGAGTGGGCATGCTATACTCAAAATAGAAATGTAAACTATCATAAATAATCAGTTTACATTTAGATGGCTGACGATAAAATGGAAAATCATGAAAGTCAACACGCTTGACATTAGAGGGGTGAAGAGATGGCAGACACTTATGAATCCTTACTCGCCAAAAATAAGAAATATCTATGGAATCCATTCACACAAATGAAGGAATATTTAAAAGAGGATCCCATTATTATCGAGCGTGGTCAAGGTGTAAAACTGATTGATGTAAATGGAAGGGAATATTATGATGGAAATGCATCCGTATGGTTAAATCCGCACGGGCATAATCATCCTCATCTCAATCAAGCGATTGAGATTCAGTTACAAAAAATTGCCCACTCTACCCTACTTGGTATGAGTAATGTACCTGCTATTTTATTAGCGGAGAAGTTAGTTCAATTATCTCCTAAAAATTTGCAAAAGGTGTTTTTTTCGGATAGTGGTGCAGAAGCTGTGGAGATTGCACTAAAAATGGCCTACTTATATTGGCAGCATCGCAATCGACCGGAAAAAAACACCTTTATCAGTATGAAAAATGCCTATCATGGTGATACGGTAGGCGCGGTTAGCGTAGGCGGGATGGATCTCTTTCATGCCTCATTTGAACGTATGTTGTTTAAGAGTGAAAAAGTCCCTTATCCCTATCCATATCGCTTTGCAGGGACGGCTGAGGCGTGTAAACAAGAGAGTATACAAGCATTAGAAGAGAAGCTTAAGTCATCTGCTGATCAAATTGCAGGCTTAATTGTAGAGCCGATGGTACAAGGTGCAGGTGGAATGATCATGATGCCACCAGGGTATTTGACAGAGGTAGCACGCTTATGCCGTCAATATGAAGTGCTTTTGATCGTAGATGAAGTAGCAACTGGATTCGGACGAACAGGCAAGATGTTTGCATGCGAACATGAAAACATTCAGCCAGATTTACTTACTGTAGGAAAGAAGTTGACGGGAGGGTATTTACCAGTAGCCGCAACGATAACCACAGACGAGATTTATGAAGCATTTTACGGTGATTTCGCTGAAGTCAAAACTTTCTTCCATGGTCACTCCTATACGGGAAATCAATTAGGTTGTGCAGTTGCACTTGCCAATTTTGAACTTTATGAGCAAGAAGATTTGATATCGAAGGTGCAAGAACGTAGTTTACAATTAACTGATTTGCTTATGCCATTCCAGGAACTATCACATGTAGGGGAAGTAAGACAATTGGGATTAATGGTTGGGATTGAACTTGTAAAAGATAAGCAGACAAAAGCGACATATGCATATGAAGAGGCGATTGGGGCAACTGTTTGTAAGCGTGCGCGTGAACTGGGGCTGTTCACACGACCGCTTGATCACGTGATTACCTTTATGCCACCACTCGTGGTAACGCAAACAGAGTTACATGACATGACTACAATCTTATATCAAGCGATTGTAGATGTGACAGAATGAGCAAGACTAAAAGAGGAATGTTCGTCACAGGAACGGGAACGGATATTGGGAAAACTGTGATCACAGCAGGTCTTTCAGCTGCGTTGCGTGAGCGTGGCTTAAATATTGGTGTCATGAAACCGGTTCAAAGTGGATTTAATTCTACCGATCCAAGTAGCGATGCGATGCGTCTGCGTGCATGGGGAGGGAGTAAGCAATCTATTGATTCGATTGTGACCTATAGCTATGAAACACCAGTTGCTCCTGGTTTAGCTGCTAGGCTTGCGAATGAAACAATCCAACAAGATAAAATATTGGCTCATTTGAAAACGCTTACGAATCAATATGAGATGGTGATGGTAGAGGGTGCAGGTGGCCTACTGGTACCTTTAGGGGAGAACTGGACTATAGCCGATCTGGCTCAGTCAATGGGTTTTCCGTTACTCATCGTGGCGTCGGCTACGCTCGGTACCGTAAACCATACCCTCCTTACGATTCACTATGCAAGGCAATTAGGACTTCATCCAATCGGCGTGATCTTAAATGGCTTACGAGATGGGGAAAAAGATCCGAGTATCTCTCATAATGCATCATATATTGAATCATTTGGGCAAGTTCCTGTATTGGGAACAGTCCCTTGGGTTGATAAAGAAATTGGATATGCGCTACTCCAGCAAGTGATTACGGAACATATCGATATGGATCACCTACTTCGTTTACTACCTGAGGAGGATGTAAAATGAGTCAAGAGGGTATCACAGTAGGAATTTCTTATTGGGAACAGTTAGCGGATCGTGCTTTAGCGGGTGAAGTTTTGACATTGGCGGAGGGATTGTCCGTTCTGGAGGCAGATGATCAGGAGTTGCTTCCAATCCTGCAAGCTGCTTTTCGTGTGCGTAAGCATTACTACGGAAAAAAAGTGAAACTAAATATGATCATTAACGCTAAAAGTGGTTACTGTCCTGAAGATTGTGGCTATTGTTCGCAATCGATCGTATCAGAGGCACCAATTGAAAAATATTCCTTTTTACAAAAAGATACCTTAATTAAAGGTGCAGTGGAAGCGAAAGAACGAAAAGCGGGTACCTACTGTATTGTAGCAAGTGGTCGTGGTCCAACGCCTCGGGAAGTAGATGAAGTTGTAGAGGCGGTCAAAGTGATTAAAGAAGAACTAAATATGAAAGTGTGTGCCTGTCTTGGTATTTTGAAAGAAGAACAAGCGACACGTTTAAAAGAAGCGGGAGTAGATCGATACAATCACAACCTAAATACAAGCGCTGAACATTATGAAAATATCACACAATCACATACATATGATGATCGTGTCTCAACAGTAAATATGGCCAAAAAGGCAGGCATGTCTCCCTGTTCAGGTTGCATTGTGGGTATGGGAGAGAGTAAGGAAGAAGTGGTGAAAATTGCTTATGCCTTACGTGACTTGGATGCAGATTCAATTCCAGTAAACTTTTTAAACGCCATTGAAGGTACGCCACTTGAAAACATGGACGAGCTTGATCCGCGATATTGTTTAAAGGTATTAGCACTCTTTCGTTTGATATGTCCAACCAAAGAGATTCGTGTATCAGGAGGGCGTGAAGTTAATTTGCGACATCTCCAACCCCTCGCGCTCTACCCTGCAAATGCCATTTTTGTGGGAGATTATTTGACCACAGAGGGACAAACGGCGATGATTGATCATCAAATGATAGCCGATCTCGGTTTTGAGATTGAAGAGGTTGCGGTATAGATGTGGGAAGATTGGCTCCAGCACGCACATGAAAAACGCGAAGAAAAATACCTACAACGAACCTTAACGGTTACAGATGATGCTGTGAAGCCGGTCGTGAGGCGTAATGGAAAGCGTTTAATTAATTTCTCCTCTAATAATTATTTGGGATTGGCTGATCATCCGGACATTAAAAAAAAGATGATAGCGGCTGTCGACCAAGGAGCAGGGGCCACTTCCTCTCGGCTCATCATTGGTCATGGATCGGAAATCGAACAATTAGAGCAAGAGGTCGCTCACTTTCATGGGAAAGAGGCGGCGCTAGTCATCGCAAATGGATATATGGCGAATCTAGGTGTTTTATCCACTTTATTAAGCCCACAAGATGCTGTTTTTAGTGACCAATATAATCATGCCAGTATTGTAGATGGTATTCGCTTAAGTGGTGCTAAATCGTTTCGTTATCGTCATCTGAATATGGATCACCTCGAAAAAATGCTAAAACGTGCGCAAGCAAAAGGTTATCAAAAAAAGCTCATTATTACAGATACGGTATTTAGCATGGACGGTGATTGGGCGCCACTAAACGATCTCATCATGCTAAAAAGGAAATACGATGCTGCCTTGGTGGTTGATGAAGCACATGGTGTTGGTGTGTGGGGCTTGCAAGGACAAGGCTTAGCCCATCATTTAGGTACCATACAAGAGATTGATCTCTTGCTTGGTACCTTTAGTAAAGCATTCGGTGTATACGGAGCTTATGTTGCGGGCAGTAAGTTGTGGATCGATTACTTGGTGAATCAGATGCGATCCTTGATCTATACGACGGGCTTGCCCCCTACCGTCATAGCCGGAATTCGCGCAGCACTCGAGCAAGTTCAAGCAGGTACGATCTTACGTAGCAAGCTTCATTCACATTATCAATATTTTCATGCACAATTACGGCGCATCGGTTTTCATACGGGCTTAAGTCAAACACAAATTATCCCGATTTACATCGGTGAAAATCAGCAGGCACTTCAACTAAGTCACCAACTATTTGAGCGGGGCATTTTGGCGGTGCCTATCCGTCCACCAACTGTACCTGTGGGAGAAGCACGCCTTCGCTTTTCATTGATGGCTTCCCATGAGCATGATCATCTTACGTATACCCTTGATTTACTGGAGGAGTTATGGAAAAAGAAGTAGTAGTATGGATCACAGGCTGGTCCTTACCTGATCGTTTTTGGCACGATTATGCGAAGAGCTTGCCTGAATATGATCATGTTTTCTTATCTGGAGAAGGTTGTCAAAATGAGATGGACATTTATCAAAGAGCTGAATCTCTAATCCACATCATAAACAAGCGTCGCATATATATTGTAGGTTGGTCTTTAGGCGCGATGTTAGGTTTGCATCTAGCGACAAGATTTTCTAATCACATTCAAAAACTTTTTCTAATCAACGCCTCCGGATGCTTTGTTAAAAGTGAACAAAACCCTGAGGGCTGGGATAAACGTATTTTGAGACGGATGATTCGGAAGTTGAATCAGAATCCTGAGTTTGTATTGCGAGCGTTTGATCAGCAGATGTTTACCACAAATGAAATGAGTCAAGGGCTGCTCCGTTCATTCCAAGACCAGTATCGTACAGGTGAATGGGATTGTGATGCATTAACAGCGGGCTTGCGCTTCCTGTTGCATTTTTCTATTTATCCTGATCTGGGACAAGTGACGAGCCAAGTATGGATGTGGATGAGTGAGCAGGATCAAATATGTTCACCGCAAGAAGGACGACGATTGGCAAGTCTTGTATCACAATGCAAGCTTTATAGTGACGATAAGCAAGGACATGCCGTTCCTTGGACTGCACCAGCCCGTATACGAGACTGGCTAGTGAAAGGGATGCAAGATCATGATTAACAAAATACACGTTGCAAAACAATTTAATCGTGCTGTTCCTTCCTATGAAGAGCACGCGGTTGTTCAAAAACAAATGGCTAGTGATTTAATTAACGGATTACAGCAAGAGCAAATCACCCCTCGCAAAATTCTCGAAATTGGCTGTGGAACAGGTGTGATGACTGAAATGTTGGTACGCGCTTTCCCACTGGCGCAGATTACGGCACTTGATTTAGCCGATCAAATGATTGCTGAAGCGAAATGTAAACCAGCATTAAGAGATGTTACGTTTATTACTGCAGATGCTGAGCAGTGGGCTGGAAACGAAACAGAGTATGATGTGATCCTATCTAATGCGACGATACAATGGTTTACCCAACCCACTGAAACGTTGAAAAAGTGGAAGGCATGGCTTAGTCCCGTGGGAAAGCTTATGCTTACTACTTTTGGAGAGAAAACTTTTCAAGAATTACATGCTTGTTTTCAGCAAGTGGAGGCATCATTCAATTTAAAACCGCAAACACATGGGCTTTTGTTACACTCGCTTACAAATTGGCAGGAAATATGCAAAGAAGCCGGTTTTCAAAACATTGACAGTGAAGAAACATGCATACGATTAAATTATTTAGATAGTAGAGATTTTTTACAGTCGATTAAAGATACAGGTGCTAGCTACAGTCAATCTAAAGAGGGGATGGGGATTAGCTTTAAAGTGCTGGCACGCGTGATGCGTCTATATAATGAACAATATCGTACACGAGATGGCGTTTATGCCACATATCACACGCTCCGCTTTATTGTCCATAAATAGTTTGAAATATGCTAAGATAATAGAACGTATTTAAAGAGAGGGAGATTTGGGGTGTAGTATTTTCCATTTTCATTGTGACATTTATTTAAAATTGAATAGGTAATAGGAGCAATTTAAATGGAAAATAAATCTTCTTTTCGTTTTCTTTGGATCGGACAATCCCTTGCCAATTGTGGTGATGTTTTTTATATTGTGGCTTTAATTACGATACTATATCAAGCGACGGGATCGGCCTTATATTTGGCTGCGGTCCCGTTTTTAATGACATTGTCTCGCTTTACAAGTGGGGCAGTGGCCCCTGTACTTTTAGATCGTTTTTCACTTAAAGGGCTCTTGCTGTATGCTCAACTGGGGAAAACTTTGGCTTTGCTCGGTCTTGTCATCATAACGTGGAGCGATCTCTCAGGAATGATGATCGGTCTCACTTTTTTGTTTGTAACCTGCGTTGCTTTTTTAGACGGATGGGCAAGTCCAGCACGAAATGCCCTCATTCCCCAATTGATTCCGCCTAACCAGCTGGTGAAAGCGAATAGTTTTTTAGCGATCATCGATCAAAGTATTCGCTTAGGCGCTTGGCCGATTGGTGGGATGCTGGTTGCCTTCTTAGATGCAAAATTTTTACTGTGGTTTACTGTGGTATTGTTTGTACTGGCTACTATTTTCATGACTTTCATCGATAAGCATGTAAAAGTAGAACCCCAAAAACCTAAGACAAGTAAATGGCATTCATTAAAAGAAGGTTGGACAGTGATCTGGTCGACGCCCTTCCTACGTATTTTTAGTATGGTCGAATGTATCGAAGCGATTGCCGGAGTTGTATGGATTGCTGCAATACTTTTTGTTTATATTGAAGAAGTGTTACAAGCAAGTGAACAGTGGTGGGGCTATATCAATGCGAGTTTCTTTGCTGGACTGATGCTAGGTGGTTTGATCAGCTTGTGGTTGTCTGATCGAATCAACCAGCACCTTTTACGATTTATTATCGTGGGTGCAGGGGTCGTGGCTGTCCTCACACTGGGATTTGGCTTGATTACCAATCCATGGTTTGCACTTTTGCTATCTTTTTTCATCGGGTTTATCATGCAAATCAAAGATATTTCACAGCAGACGCTGATTCAAACCCGTACGCAACAAGAAGTATTACCCAAAGTGTATGCAGCCAATGAAACGATTTTAGCTGGAGCTTTCGGTTTTTCTTCATTGCTGTTTGGTTATGTGACCGATTTATGTGGTGTACGTATCACTTTCTGTTTAGCGGCTTCTTTACTATTCGTCACGACAATGCTCTTATTCCGTAATCGTCACATCATCCACTCATCGACCGTATAAACGGTGGATGAGTGGAAAAATTTTTTGAAGGAGATTACAATGTGAACGCGAATTAGAATGTCGTAAAGGAATATGCTTACACGTTTAATAAACTGAATATTATAGATACAATTCAGTTCACAGAGAAGGAGAAGGAAACGTACACATGTTGCGTAAAAAAACGGGCGTACAGAGACTTAATCAGTATGCGGAAAGCTATGATGATTATGCGGCTATTTTTTGTAAAATGGCGCATCGGTTACTACTAGCTACAGAAAGACAGGATATTAAACCCCTGCGTATTTTAGATATTGGCTGTGGAACAGGATATACGACTCAGCTCCTCATCGATCGCTATCCAGAAGCTGATGTCGTGGGTATTGATCTATCACCAGGCATGTTACGTGTTGCTGAAGAGAAAATACTTTCGTCAGCTCCCTTAACCTTTATTTGCGCAGATGTAGAACGTTTTGATTTGTCCGTTCTAGGGCAGTTTGACCTCATTGTTTCAAGTGGTGTGTTACATTGGCTACTAGATATTCAAGTGGCTGTGAATAAATGGATTAAGCTACTCACATCTGGAGGATGGCTCATGGTCAATACATTTGGAAGTGAGACCCTTCATGAATTGCATAAAACCTATTTATCCATGGAACAACAAATGAAAATTAAACCGACGCGGCATGGGTGTACGTTTCCAACTAGCAAAGCGTGGCATGCTTTATTTAAAAAAGCCAATCTTATTCAGACTGAGGTGCATGAATGCTGGTATCGTGCAGAATATACAGATTGTCAGGACCTTCTGCAAACGATAAAATGCTGTGGTGAAAGTTTTAGTGAAAATGGTACCGGACTATTTACGCAATGCCGGTTGTTACAAGCGGTCCAAAGAAAATATAATGAGGCATACACATCAAATTCCGGTGTGTATACCACTTATCATATGATGCAAATGATCGGATGTAAGCCTTAGGTTTTAGAAGCAATAGAAGCGGGAAGTAAATTCACAATACATAGTATGAGGAGTGGGAAGATGTTTAAGTCGTTGTTAGCGTCGCTTGGTGTCGGCAGTGCAAAGATTGATTTGGTTTTGTCTCATAATCGTATTCAAATGGGAGAACAAGTAACGGGAAAAATTGTGCTGACGGGTGGAGAAGTGGAACAGTCGATCGATGAACTCTCGGTTACTTTTTCATTGGCATCCTCTTATCGTACAGATGATCTGGATATTCCTGTTCATGAGAAAATAGCACATATTCCTATATTCTCTAAGCCATTCCAAATCGATGCTGGAGAGGTAAAAGAATTTCCATTTTCATTTGTTTGCCCCAATCTCATACCAGTTTCTTCTTTGAATACACGCTACTATTTCAAAACGGATCTTGAAATTAATAAAGGCATCGATGCTGAAGATCGTGACTTTGTTGATATTATACCAGCAGATGGACTGTTGAAAAATTTCTTAGATGGATTTAAACAACTCGGTTTTGTGCATCATATAGAAGGCTATAACGGTGAACGCTTAGGTGGATGGCAAATGATTCATTTCCGCCCCACATCTTGGCTGAGTGGTGAGTTTGATGAAATTTTCTTTATGTATCAACCTAAACACACCTTAAACGGTGTAAGTGGGCGCTTTGAATTAGATAAAAAAACCAGCGGTATTTTCGGAAAAATCGCAGATGAATTAGATTTAGATGAAAAAAAAGGACGGTTCTATTTTGATCAAGCAGACTTAGCCACCGTTGATCAAGCTGCATCGACGATTCGCAGTTTTATCGAGAAACATGCGGAAGGATTATATGGTAGATGATGGTGAGGGCCTTTATAGGCCTTTTTATTTTGAGTGAAGCGATCGCCCTGTAAAAGAATTTCCAAATTTATCAATAAACATACTGGCTTTGTGGTATATTGAGGGAGGAATGAAATTGTATAAGGGGGCGAGCCTATGCAAGGTTGGATTATATATAAAGAAAGTAAAGTGAATCTAAAGCCAGAACGTTATGAAATTAATTGCTTATTAGAGGAAGCGGAGCAACAAGGAATCGATTTGAAAGTTATCGAACCGAGTCAAGTAGACTTAATCGTGACTCGTGAAGATCGTAAAAGTATCTATGTAGATGGCGAGCCCGTCTCACTCCCTGATTTCGTGCTCCCGCGTATGGGTGCGGGTACCACTTATTTCGCACTGGCAGTTATTCGACATCTGGAGCGCTTAGGTGTCCCTTGTATCAACAGCTCACTCAGCATTGAAACGGTAAAAGATAAACTATATACCCATCAAATCTTGGCCGAACGTAATTTACCAGTGCCTAAGACGATGCTTGCGAAGTTTCCGCTAAATGTGGACTTAATTGAAAAGCAAATCGGATTTCCAATTGTCGTAAAAACCTTATCTGGCTCACAGGGAAAAGGTGTTTTTCTATCGGAAAATAGGAACCACTTCGATGATTTGATGCAACTCGTTGAAACCACTAACCCGAACTTTAACATCATCTTGCAAGAGTTTGTTAAAACCAGTTTTGGTCGTGACTTACGCGTATTTGTAATTGGAGGCCGTGTGGTTGGGTGTATGGAGAGAAATGCCGCAGATGATGGTTTCAAAGCAAATTTCTCATCAGGTGGGGAAACACGCGCATTTGAAGCGACACCTGAAATAGAGTGGCTAGCTACAGAAGCTACGCGCATATTGGGACTTGATATTGCAGGAGTAGACTTATTATTTGATGACAATCATTTCAAAATTTGTGAAGTGAATTCATCGCCAGGATTCGAAGGTCTTCAAGCTGCTTGTGACGTTAATATCCCAAAAGAAACCTTCCACTATTTAAAGACACGCTTTGGTTTATTTCCAGAACGAACCGTGAAAATAGATTAACTTTTGCAAAAAGGACCGATTCAAAA
Organism: Polycladospora coralii; assembly: GCF_014773435.2. Classification (GTDB taxonomy): domain Bacteria; phylum Bacillota; class Bacilli; order Thermoactinomycetales; family Thermoactinomycetaceae; genus Polycladospora; species Polycladospora coralii. The sequence continues at coordinate 97,536 of NZ_JACXAG020000006.1, forward strand.
AATCGCTGAAAAATATTCTCCTCACTTAGCATGCAAAGCGAACGCGTTGCAATCAAGGCTAAAATTCCGGGGAATCAGGTGGAGTACCTCCCTTCAAAGATTAATCGCGTCTTTAAACCGCCCGATCAGAATATATCATGTGAAAGTAAGAAGATCCCCCGATGCCGAACAATTGGGGGATCTAGCGTTTTCAATATTATATTGAAGGGTTCATATGAATTAGACAATCTCCCCCTCATTACTTAATAGTGCCATGAGTAAGGATTTCTGTACATGTAGGCGATTTTCAGCTTGTTGAAAGACGACGGACTGTTTTCCTTCTATGACATCGGCACTTACTTCAAGGCCACGATAGGCGGGAAGGCAGTGCATAAAAAGAGCGTCAGGGTTTGCAAGATCCATGACTTTTTGATTGACGGTGAATCCAGCAAAATCCAATTTACGTTTTGCTTTTTCCGATTCTTGCCCCATACTTGCCCACACATCCGTATAAATGGCATCGGCCTCATAAGCTGCTTGCAGAGGAGATGAATAAACTTCTAACTTACTTCCTGTGAATTTTGCAATTTTTAGTGCTTGTTGATAGATGGTATTATCTGGACTGTATTGTCGTGGAGTGGCAAATCGCAGGTGCATTCCCATTAATGCAGCACCGATTAAAAGAGAATGCAGGACATTATTCCCATCTCCAATATACGTTAGGGTGACTTGCGTTAAATCTCCCTTCAACTCTTGTAAGGTCATTAAATCTGCTAATGCTTGACATGGATGATACAAATGGGTTAAGCCGTTGATTACAGGGATTGAAGCGTGTTCAGCAAAAGTTTGCAGAATGTCATCCTGATCGGTACGGATTACAAGGGCATCTACATATTGGGATAATGTTTTAGCTGTATCGGCAATGGTTTCACCTCTCCCTAACTGAGAAGCTTCTCGTGTCAGTGTAATGGTAGAACCACCTAATTGTGTCATCCCAACAGTAAAAGAGACACGGGTACGAGTGGACGCTTTATCAAACAATAATGCGAGATTTTTCCCTTTAAGAGAGGTGCGATGTATGCCTTTCTTATGTTCTTCTTTTAATTGTAGCGCCAATTGAAGTAATTTCTTGACCTCAGTAGCGTTGAAATCACTCAATTTAAGAAAATCTTTACCTTTCATACTGTTATAAGGGCTTATTATTTGATTCTGGACAGTTGACATCTCTTTCACTCCTTCATTTAAATCGAGAATACTTCGTCGATCCATGTTGTGGCTGTTTCTAATTCTTTACTGGTTACAATTAAGGGGGGTAGTAATCGTAGCACGTGATTACCGGCAGGTAATGCGACCATTCCTTTTTGTAATAAAGCTTGGATAAATGGCTGTACGGGCTCGTTTAACTCAACCGCGATCATCAGTCCAAGATGACGAATTGCATGGATCGATCTGTGGTGTTTTAACCTCTTCTTCAATAATTGAGCAAAGTGATCTCCTTTAATGGTTATATGGTTGCCTATGATAAGAGGAGATAAAGCCGATAGCACTGCATTTACGACAGCCATTGCTAAATGATTTCCGCCAAACGTTGTACCGTGTGTTCCTGGACCGAATACATGATGTAGGTGTGATCTTGCCATCATTGCACCAACTGGGAAGCCGTTCCCTAAGCCTTTAGCAAGTGTGACAATATCGGGCGTAATGCCATAGTGCTGAAAGCAAAACCACTTTCCGGTTCTCCCCATCCCGGTTTGAACTTCATCCACGATAAGTAAAATACGATTTTCCCTACACCAAGCAGACAGTGCTTTCACAAAATTGGGATCAGCAATTCTTACACCACCTTCGCCTTGAACCAATTCGAGCATGATGGCTGCAGTATCATCATGAGTAAACTGTTTCACTGCTTCCATGTTCATCGTTGGAATCGTTTTAAAGCCACTTGGCAAAGGTGCATATCCTGTCTTCACCTTTTCTTGTCCGGTAGCTGTCAAGGTGGCAAGTGTTCGTCCGTGAAAAGAGTTTTGGAAGGTTAAAATCTCAGGATTTGCTATTCCTTTCTCTTCCGCAGCCCATTTCCGTGCTAATTTAATAGCGGCTTCATTTGACTCAGCACCGCTATTCGTAAAAAAAACGGAGTCTAAACCACTAATTTGACTAAGTTGTTGAGCCACATTTAGTTGTAGTTGATTCATATAGATATTAGAAACAGACCATAACTGACTGGCTTGCTGGTTTAATGCATCAATGACTTCAGGATGACAATGTCCTAAATTGGTAACCCCAATACTTGAAGCGAAATCAAGATACTGATTGCCAAGTGTATCGTAAAGTTTACTTCCTACTCCTTTTGTGAAGGATACATCGTATTGTTGATAGGTGTTAAAAAGAGACATTGATTTCCTCCTCCTCTTGTATCATACACGTCCCTTTATCTAATTTTTGGCTTTCATCAGGGAGTGGATTTTCAAGTCCTCCGTTTACAATGTGGATCGTGTTGACCCCGTTCATTAAAGCTTGTACACCTGCTTGTACTTTAGGGATCATACCACCATGAATGATCTTTTCTTGTTGTAATTGTTTAATTTGAAGCGGTGTAATCTGTTTGATAGGATGTTTGCCGTGCGAGTCAGTGGTGTATATCCCATCCGTATTACTAATAAAAATGAGTTGATCAGCTTGTAGGGCAACAGCTAGACGCATGGCTGCCTCATCTGCATTAATATTGTAGTGTTGTCCTTCAGAATCAACTCCAATTGAAGCAATGATCGGTACCCAATTTTGATTCATTAATGTGATTAATGCAGACCGATTTACCTGATTGATTTCACCAGTAAAGCCAAGCTCAGATGATATGGGATTCGCTTGCAAGATAGCTAAATCAACACCAGATAAACCAATGCAGGCGATGCCATTTAAGTGGAATTGAGTGACAGTATCCTTATTTACAGATCCTGCTAAGACCATCTTGGCCACTGGTAGGGTATGCGCATCGGTTATCCGACGACCATCTACAAATTGAGAAGAAATTTGAAGTCTACGCAAGGTTTCGGTGAGGTTGGGGCCGCCACCATGTACCACGATGATTTGCTTTCCTTGATGAATAAAGTGCTGAATCTGACTATAAAAAGTGGGATGTAAGTTGGAAAGGACACTGCCGCCTAATTTAAGGACGATGATTTTTGACATGTTCTCCACCTTCTTTTAAGTGCGATAATTGGCATTAATCTTGATATATTCATAAGTTAAATCGCATCCCCAAGCTGTTGCTTGTTCCTTACCCAAATGGAGATCGACATCGATCGGAATGGTTTCTTGTGTCAAAAGGTGTGCAACTTGTTTTTTTATGAAGGGCAAGGGTTGACCCTCTTTTACCAGGGGGATATCCCCAATTTTAATTTCTACACGATCTGGGACGACATTTTTATCGCCATAACCAATTGCACACATGATCCGCCCCCAATTGGCATCAGCTCCAAATATAGCCGTTTTGACTAAATTGGATGAGATGATTGCTTTACTGATTTGACGAGCCATAAGAAGAGAATGGGCATTGCGAACGGTAGCGACAATTAAACGCGAAGCACCTTCACCATCACGTGCAATTTTCTTGGCTAATTCACGACAAACATAGGTAAATGCGTCTACAAATAAATGCCAGTCTTTATGCTGTGGTGTGAGCGAGGTATTATTGGCTAATCCACTCGCCATAGCGATCACCGTGTCATTCGTACTACTATCACCATCCACTGTGATCATATTAAAGGTCTCTTCTGTAGCCTTCCACAGCAAAGATTGTAAAACAACGGATTCGATCTTGATATCAGAAGTGATAAAACCGAGCATGGTAGCCATATTGGGGTTGATCATACCAGATCCTTTTGCTACACCTGAAATTTTAATGTGTTGGTCATCTATGCTTAATTCCACTTGTACCTTTTTCACAAGCGTATCCGTGGTCAGTATAGCTTCTGCAAAGTCTTCATTTTTTGTTTTTTGTTTGTGTTGAAGGCCCAGTTCATGGATCCCGCTCTGGATGCGATCCATAGGCAAAGATTCTCCGATGATCCCGGTTGAACAAACGCCTACATAATGGTCAGGAACACGAAGCTGGGTAGCCATATCCGCTCTCATTTGGTAAGCATCTGCTAATCCTTTTTTACCTGTACAAGCATTAGCATTCCCACTATTTACAAGTACAGCTTGTAAAATGCCCTCTTTCTCCATGCTTTCCTCTGTAACTTTTAAAGGCGCTGCTCGAAAAGCGTTCGTGGTGTAAACAGCCGCAGCTTGAGCGGGTACAGTGCATGTGATCATACCTAAATCTTTTCTTTTTCGTTTTATGCCACAGTGCACCCCAGTAGCATAAAATCCTTTTGGTGCATCTATGCGGGCATCTTTTATCACTTGAAATTGGTTTGTATTCATCGCTTCCCACTCCTTAAGATGTCAACAAGTTACGGGTATAAGGGCATGAAATGGAGACCACATTCTTCTTTCCAACCCATTCGGATATTGATATTTTGAATGGCTTGAGATGCAGCTCCCTTCATTAAATTATCAATTGCAGCGAACAAAATAATGCGATGGGTTCGATCATCCTTAAAAAAACCGATATCACAGTAATTACTTCCGTGTACCTCTTTCGTTGTAGGGTATTCATGGCTTCGAATGCGGACAAAAGGAGCGTGTCTATAAGCATCATGATACAATTCGACCAGATCTTGATCGGTTAGTGGAAGAAGTGGTGTGACATAAATCGTAACCAAAATTCCACGATTCATCGGTACAAGGTGAGGTACAAATTGAACGCGTATTTCTTCCTTTGCAAGCTTAGCACCAATCTGCTCAATTTCGGGTATATGTTGGTGATATAAGGCTTTATAAGCACGTAAGTTTTCATTGCTTTCACTAAATTGAAAGGGCTGTAAGACTTTTCGTCCTGCACCCGAGATGCCCGATTTAGCATCAATGAAGATATCGGTCGTCGAAATCGCTTGCTGATTTAAAAGCGGTGCTAGTGCCAATAAAGATGCTGTAGGGAAGCACCCGGGATTAGAAATGAAAGGGCTACGCTGTATGGATTCTCGAAACCACTCGCTCAACCCATATACGGCAGGCTGGATGTTGATGCGTTGTGGAGCCGGTAATTGGTACCATTTCTCATATGTCGAGGACGATTCTAAGCGAAAATCACCTGATAAATCGACTACATATTTGCCAGCTTGAACAAAGGATTGTGCCCACTTTCCACTAATACCAGGTGGAGTAGCAAAAAAGATCAGATCAACTCGTTTTACGATTTCTGTATGTTCAAATGCTTCAAATGTCAACGGATAATGAGATAGATGCTTGTAAACGGTATGGAGTGAACGACCTACATGTTGAGAAGAAATGATCATTTCTAATTCAAGGTTTGGATGATGCATAATCAAACGAATGAGTTCGGCACCTGCATAACCAGAAGCACCAATGATTGCTACTTTCAATTCTGTCACTCCCTATCCTTGATGCTGTTCATGAACCCAATCGGTCCATTGCTGAATGCGGGTCTTGGCATGGGCAATGTTATTTTTTCTTACTTCAAATGCCGTCCCACCTTCACATGTCCGTGTTTCAATCATTTGTTCGAGTGATAAATCATGATAGATATCTGCGTTAATTTGTGGACAAGCCTCCTGAAGTTCATTTAATGGAACATCTATCAGATTTCGATTTTTTTCAATACAATCTAAAACAAGTTTCCCCACAATGGCATGGGCTTCACGAAAAGGAATGCCTTTACGTACGAGATAATCAGCTAAGTCAGTAGCGTTTAAAAATCCAGTTTCAGCATTTTGTTTCATTTTCTCTGCATGTACTTCTAGGGTGTCTAATAACGGTGTCAGAATGGTGAGTACTTGCTCCAATGTAGACACGGTATCAAAAACCCCTTCCTTATCTTCTTGTAAGTCTTTGTTATAAGTTAGTGGGAGCGCTTTTAAAGTAGTAAGCAGAGCGGTCAGGTGACCAAATACACGGCCTGTCTTCCCACGGATTAACTCGGGTATATCTGGGTTTTTCTTTTGTGGCATCATGCTACTACCTGTGCAAAAAGCGTCATCCAAGGTAATATATTTAAACTCGTCACTGGACCAAAGAATAAGCTCTTCTGCCAATCGCGATAGATGTACCATAATGAGAGACCCGTTTGCTAATAGTTCTACTAAATAATCGCGATCGCTGACTGCATCCATACTATTTTCATATAATCGATCAAAACCAAGGGATTGTGCTACTTGGTTGCGATCGATTGGAAATGTTGTTCCGGCGATAGCCCCGGCTCCTAGTGGACAAGTATTCGTGCGCTTATAACTGTCAACAAGTCGTTCTACATCACGTTCTAACATGGCTACATAAGCGAGAAGATGGTGTGCAAAAGGGACCGGTTGGGCGCGTTGCAAATGCGTATAGCCAGGCATGATTACGGTTTGATATTTTTCGGCCAACGAAATTAACGTACTTTGTAATTGGAGAATGAGCGCTACAAGTGTTACGGTATGCTTGCGTGTATATAAATGCATGTCTAATGCGACTTGATCATTTCTACTTCGTGCAGTGTGCAATTTTCCAGCAACTGGACCAATTCTTTGCGTAAGTAAAGCTTCGATATTCATGTGAATATCTTCATACTGCGTTTGAAATGTGACTTCCCCGTTCTGAATGCTTGTCCAAACCTCGTAGAGGCCATTGATGATTTGATCTGCTTCTTGTGCAGGAATGATGCCACATGTAGCCAGCATTTTGGTATGGGCAATACTGCCAGTAATATCTTCCGCTACTAAAACATGGTCATAAGAGATGGATGCTTGAAAATCTTCCACTAAATGATTAAGTTCTTTTTTAAATCTACCATTCCACGCTTTCATTTAGAGGCTCCTTTCTTTGATGGACATCGGCATATATTTTGGTGGATAAACCCCAGAGCTCAATAAAACCAGCAGCAGCTTGATGATCAAATTGATCATGAGTGGAATAGGTTGCCAATGCTTCGTGATATAGGGAGTATGGAGACATTCGACCTGTAACCGTGCAATGTCCCTTCCATAATTTTAAGCGTACTTTTCCAGTAACATATTTTTGGGTTTCATCGATGAACTGATCAAATGCTTTTTTTAATGGAGAGTGCCATAAACCGTCGTATATTAAGTCTGCCCACTTTTGTTCAACCAGTGGTTTAAATTGTGCTACCTCACGTGCTTGTGTTAGAAACTCCAGCTCCCTATGTGCTTGTATTAAGGTAAGGGCTCCAGGTGCTTCATAAACCTCGCGAGATTTTATCCCAACGAGCCGATTTTCAACATGATCAATTCTACCTACCCCATGTTGGCCCGCCAACTCATTTAATCTAGAGATCATATCGACTAGAGGCATTTCCTGCTTATTTAAATGAGTAGGTATCCCTTTCTGAAAAGCGATTTCGATTTCCACTGCTTCATCTGGCGTTTGATCAAGCGGTTGAGTCCATGCAAAAGAATCTTCGGGTGGGGACTGCCATGGATCTTCAAGTACACCACATTCACAACTTCTACCCCATAAGTTTTGATCAATGCTATAGGGGTTTTCAAGATCGATGGGAATCGGAATTTTCTTTTGTTGTGCGTATAAGATTTCTTCATCTCTTGACATTCCCCAGTCTCTGACTGGTGCGATCACTTTCATAGTGGGATCTATGGCTTTAATTGCTAGTTCAAAACGAACTTGATCATTCCCTTTTCCTGTACAGCCATGTGCAATGGTTTTTATCCCTTCCGCTTTAGCAATATCCATAAGGATTTCTGAAATCAAAGGCCGTGATAAAGCAGATTGTAGCGGATACTTCCCTTCATATAGAGCATTTGCTTTTAATGCTGGGACCAGAAATTCATGTGCAAAACGATATTTAGCATCTACGACAATGGATTTAATGGCTCCAACTTGTAAAGCTTTTGCTTTAACTTGAGACAGATCTTTGCCTTCTCCTACATCAACCGCTACGGCAACTACCTCATAGTGATATTTTTCTTGTAACCACTTGATTGCAACGGACGTATCTAATCCCCCTGAATATGCTAATAGGACTTTTTCTTTCATTGTGAAACCCTCCCGATTAAATAAATATCAATTTGTATGTATAATTATACATCGTAAAGAGGATTAAGCAATGGTTTATTTGGATAGAAATAATGTTCTATAATTCTTGCTAAACGGATAATTATAGCAAGTGTAGTGGAGTCAACATGTTATAAAGTCATGCATACAAATAGTTAGGAAGTTCAACGATAAGTGTTGGGTGTATCGAATTGATCATAGATGAATATATATACAATTGATTGTTTGTAATCCCGAATAGTTTCAGATGGGTGTGAAACGGTACAGTCATTTGAGCCTACAAAGGCTATGAAATCACATATTCGTATGAATCCATATCAGGGTTAATTTGTATTTTAAATCGACCCTCAGTAAATGGATGGTTCATTTTATTTAGTAGGGTACAGTCGATTAGCTCCATCATTTTAGATGAAAATCATTTGTTATATAACATATAGCTGTTTTTGAAGGGGGGGTGAATCGTGTTCTAATGCCATATTGTAAAGGGAAATCAAAGATAGAATCTGTATCACGGCAAAGCATATTTCAATTTCACAACAGAAAAAAACAAAAACCTATTGTTATAGTACAGTGTTCTGTGTTACTATAATTTCGAAAGTATTCATCTGTTATATAATAATACGACCCATTATGTGGGGAGGTTAAAGTTTTGGAGAAACTTAAAGGTATTGAGCTAACTGGAACCATGCAGACTGGTTATGATGAAATACTTACGGATGAAGCGATTCAGTTTGTAGCTGACATCGTACGTGAATTTTCGGAAACAAGAGATAAATTATTGGAACGCCGTGTGAAGCGTCAAGCAGAAATCGATAGTGGGAAAATGCCAGACTTTTTACCAGAAACGAAAGAAATTCGTGAAGAAGATTGGACGATTGCACCACTTCCTGAAGACTTACTGGATCGTCGTGTAGAGATCACGGGTCCTGCTGGCGATCGCAAGATGGTGATTAATGCTTTCAATTCAGGTGCTAAGATGTTTATGGCTGATTTCGAAGACTCCAATTCACCAACATGGGAAAACTCGATTCAAGGTCAGATCAACTTACGTGATGCGAATAAGCGTACCATTCGTTTTGAAAACGATAAGGGTAAGGTATATGAATTAAAAGAGCAAACTGCTGTATTAATCGTACGCCCTCGTGGTTGGCACTTGGAAGAGAAGCATATGCTGGTTGATGGTAAACCAGTACCAGCAGGTTTGTTTGATTTCGGGTTATACTTCTTTCACAATGTGAAAACGTTACTTGCAAACCGAACAGGTCCGTACTTCTACTTGCCTAAAATGGAGAGTCACCTCGAAGCGAGATTGTGGAATGCAGTTTTTGTTTTCGCACAAGAAAAGTTAAATATTCCACAAGGGACGATAAAAGCAACCGTCTTGATCGAAACCATTATGGCTTCCTTTGAGATGCATGAAATTTTATATGAATTAAGAGACCATTCTGCTGGTTTAAATTGTGGTAGATGGGATTATATCTTTAGTTACATTAAACGATTGAAAAAGAATGAGGAAATCATATTACCAGATCGTCAACTGGTTACGATGACAGTTCCTTTTATGCGAGCATATACACAATTAACCATTCAAACTTGTCATAAACGGAATGCACCAGCTATCGGTGGAATGGCTGCTCAGATTCCAATTCGAAATGATGAGGAGAAAAATCAAGCCGCAATTGATAAGGTGCGACAAGATAAAGAGATTGAAGCTCAAAACGGACATGATGGGACATGGGTCGCACATCCGGGGCTTGTACCTGTGGCAATGGAAGTATTTGACCGTCTGATGCCGACTTCAAATCAGATCGATCGTAAACGTGAAGATGTTCAGGTAAGTGCAGCCGACTTGATCGCAGTACCGCAAGGAGAAATCACGGAACAAGGGTTACGCACGAATGTACGTGTGGGAATTTTATACATGGAAGCCTGGTTGCGTGGGTTTGGTGCTGTTGCCATTGATCATTTGATGGAAGATGCAGCCACTGCTGAAATCTCTCGTGCTCAGATTTGGCAATGGATTCGTCATCCCAAAGGGATTCTAGCAGATGGCAGAAAAGTAGATATTCCTTTATTTGAAACCATCAAAGATGAGGAATTAACTAAAATTAAAGCAGAAATCGGAACTGAACAATTTGAAAATGGCAAGTTTACAGAAGCGGTTGCTTTATTTGAAGAATTGATATTGCAAGATGAATTCGAAGAGTTTTTAACTGTACCTGGTTATAACCAATTATAAAAAATGCACATAGATCAGAGAGGAAGATAACGGATGAGTGAAGCACAAACATTAAAAACAGCATGGGAACAAGAAGAACGTTGGAATGGGATTAAACGTGATTACACCGCAGAAGATGTACTCAAATTAAGAGGTTCTCTAAAGATTGAATACACACTTGCACAAAAAGGTGCGGAGCGTTTGTGGAAGCTAATGCATGAAGACCCATTTGTACGTGCACTCGGAGCTTTAACCGGTAATCAAGCCGTACAGCAAGTAAAAGCAGGTCTTAAAGCGATCTATCTGAGCGGATGGCAAGTAGCAGCTGATGCTAACTTATCAGGACATATGTATCCCGATCAAAGCTTATACCCAGCAAACAGTGTACCTCAAGTTGTAAAACGTATTAACCAAGCGCTACAACGTGCTGATCAAATTGAGCATACTGAAGGGAATAAAACGAGAGAATGGTTTGCTCCTATCGTTGCAGATGCTGAAGCAGGCTTTGGTGGTCCTCTTAACGTATTTGAACTGATGAAAGGGATGATCGAAGCAGGTGCTGCTGGTGTGCACTTTGAGGATCAATTGGCATCTGAGAAGAAATGTGGTCACCTGGGTGGAAAAGTATTAATCCCTACAGCTCAAGCGGTGCGTAACTTAATTTCTGCTCGTTTAGCAGCAGATGTGCTTGGTGTTCCAACTGTGTTGATTGCGCGTACGGACGCAAATGCTGCTGAACTAATCACCAGTGATGTAGATTCTCGCGACTCAGAATTCCTAACAGGAGAGCGTACCCCTGAAGGATTCTTCCGTATTCGTAGCGGGCTGCAAACTGCAATCGCACGTGGCTTGGCATATGCACCATACGCGGACTTAATCTGGTGTGAAACGTCTGAACCTAACTTAGAAGAGGCACGTCAATTTGCTGAAGCGATTCATGCGAAATTCCCAGGGAAGCTCTTGGCTTATAACTGCTCCCCATCCTTTAACTGGAAGAAAAAATTGGATGATGAAACCATTGCGAAATTCCAAGAAGAACTCGGAAAAATGGGTTACAAATTCCAATTCGTAACATTGGCAGGATTCCATGCGCTCAACCACAGCATGTTCCAACTTGCAAAAGGTTATGGTGAGCGTGGCATGGCAGCTTACTCTGAACTACAACAAGCAGAATTCGGTGCTGAGAAAGAGGGCTACACAGCTACACGTCATCAGCGTGAAGTAGGAACAGGTTACTTTGACCAAGTTTCCATGGTCGTATCTGGTGGAACTTCTTCTACCACAGCACTTAGTGGTTCCACTGAAGAAGAGCAATTCTCCAAGTAAGTATAACTTTTTATAGGAAAGGACACTCAACACTAAGAGTGTTCTTTCTTTTTATCTTTTGGATTCCCCGAAGTTTTAGCCTGAGCTGAAATGCGTTCACTTCTTATCCAACAAAGCTCGTGATACAATGATAATAGAAAAGAAGTTGACGAGAGGAGGGATCTGTAGATTGAATCCGATTCAAGTGGGTTTATGTGGATGGGGAGATCATGACTTGTATGAAAGAGGAACGGTATCCAAGCAAAAATTGGCGGTTTATGCTGGACACTTTCCTGTCGTAGAAGTGGATAGTACGTATCATGCGATCGCACCAGCGGCACGGATAGAGGCTTGGTGTAATGAGACACCAGACGATTTTCGCTTTGTCGTAAAAGCATATCGTGAGTTGACAGGACATGGACGCTTAGAACATGCGCCTGAAAGATCTTGGCAACAACTCGTAGCAGAAACGATTGCCTCTTTGGAACCGATGCGCAAGGCAGGTAAACTATCAGCCGTGTTGTTCCAATTTCCACCATGGTATGATTGTAACCTAAAGCACGTAAACTATATTCGGAAAATACGGCAGGCATTTATGGATTTTACATTAGCGATTGAATTTCGACATCAGTCTTGGTTTATGCCACAGTATCAAGATAGGACGATTCATTTTTTGCAAGAAAATCAATTGATACATGTCATTTGTGATGAACCACAAGCGGGCCTAACTTCCGTACCCTTTATACCCGTTATCACGCATCCGGAACAAGTGATTGTACGATTTCATGGACGCAATGTTGCAGGGTGGAATAACACCGGTCAGCCTAATTGGCGAGATGTTCGTTATGCCTATCGCTATAGTCAAGCCGAAATTGATGCTTTGGCACATGAGATGAAACAACTTGTAAAAGCTACAAAACAACTTACGCTTCTTTTTAATAACAATTCACAAGGAGATGCACAAGAAAGTGCGCGATTAATGATTGATACACTGGGGATTCGGTTTACAGGACTTGCACCCAAACAACTTACTTTTTTCTAATTCGAAGAAAAGAAGGCTTATATGATGTGGATGATCGGGATATTATTATTTTTAATTGGTTTGATTGCAGGTACAGTAGGTAGTCTAGCTGGACTAGGTGGAGGAGTTATTATTGTCCCCTCGATTTTGTTCCTGTCTGAAGTCTCATATGGAATTGGTGATCTAACGCCAGCAGTGGCAGTGGGGACCTCATTATTTTTAATTATTTTAACAGCACTAGCCTCTACCGTTAGTTTTTCTAAGCAAAAACGTGTAGACTATAAAAGTGGTTGGATTTTTTTCTTAGCGTGTGCGCCGGGTACCATAGTGGGAGCCTATCTCACCAAGCTGTTTGAAGTGGATACGTATTTGATTTTATTTGGATTACTTATGGTATTTGTATCTATCGTATTATCGATAAAAGAACGCGGGATGAACTTTCGTCTCAAGGCTACAGTTAAGCGAGTTTTGCAAGACGGATCTGGGAATACGTATGAATATGGATATCATCAGGTTTTTGCTATTGTTTTTTCTTTTATTGTGGGGATGATATCTGGTATGTTTGGAATAGGTGGAGGCTCATTACTTGTGCCAATGATGGTCTTGCTGTTTACCTTTCCACCTCATGTCGCTACAGCTACCTCGATGTTTGTCATTTTATTATCAGCTGGTGTGGGAAGTGTAGCCCATATTGTACAGGGAAATGTAGACTGGATGTTAGTTGCCTTTTTGGCACCAGGATCTTGGCTGGGAGGAAAACTAGGCGCATGGATTTCCGCTCGATTGAGTAGTAAAGCACTGCTAAACTTTTTTCGGATTGTCATTCTATTACTTGCTGTAAGGATGATTGCAGATGGCTTGCATTTGATCTAGGGAGGAATTTCATGGATAAGGTTGTCTCAATTCATCTTTTACATACAAACGATATACATAGCCATTTTGATCGCTTAGGTTCACTTTATCAAAATGTTAGATCCTTACAGCGATCGATCGATGAGAGAGAAGAGCCGCATCTCCTACTAGATATTGGAGACCATATCGATCGAGAACGGCTGGAAACGGAAGGGACGCATGGGAAAGTAAACCGTGCAGTTTTAGATCGATTTGGATATGATTTGATTACATTCGGAAACAATGAACTTTTGACAGTATCAAAAGCACAATTAAACGAATTATATCAAGAAGCGCCATTCAGCGTAATTAGTACGAACATAACCGAAGTAAATACGCAGATGAGACCAAATTGGTTGTATGAGGAACAAATCTATACGTTGAACGCTATCAAAATTGGTTTTTTGGCGGTTACGATCCCTTATGAAGAGGTATATGAATTAATGGGATGGAAATTAGGGGATCCACTTACAATATTACAAAAAAAGGTAGCTTCTTTTCGCAAACAGGTAGATATCGTCATTTTGCTTTCCCATCTAGGGCTACAAAATGATGATCAATTAGCTACACATATTCCTGAAATTGATGTGATTATAGGTGCACATACACACCATCTTCTCACTCAAGCTAAGCGTGTAGGGAACACCTATATGACAGCTGCCGGAAAATTTGCAGAACACTTGGGACATATCGAATTACAAGTTTGTCCGCAGACAAGGAAATTGGTACATGTAAATGCAGCGGTGATTGCTACCTCCTCAGACCCAAAAGCAGAACCGGAAATAGATGCGATTTTATCACACTATAAGTATGAAGCGGAAAAAACGCTAGCGGAGCCGGTCTGTACTTTAAGTCATAAAATGGAGATCTCATGGGAACGTGAATCACCACTTGGAAATGCATTAGTGGATGGTATTCGTGATTGGGTCGGAACGGATATTGCACTCGTAAATAGTGGCCAAATTTTAAATGGACTAAAGGAAGGGCAGATTACGAGGAAAGATTTACATGCGATTTGCCCACATCCGATTCATCTGGTCAAAGTAGCGCTTAAAGGTCAAGATATAAGACAAGCACTTGAAGAGTCTTTACTTGAAGCATTTTATGGCAAAAAAATCAAAGGTTATGGTTTTAGAGGGGATGTATTGGGACAGCTTTGTGTGGCGGGACTGCAGGTGGTCTACCAACCGGACGCATCTGCGTATCAAAAAATAAAACGTATTTATGTGGGACAAGCGCTATTAAAAGATGATAAAATTTATGAAGTTGCTACGATTGATATGCTTACTTTTGGAGTGGGATTTACCTCTATTCAAAAGGGTGCCATCATAAAGAAATTTCTTCCAGGTTTTTTACGAGAGGTATTGGCCCAGCATTTACAGAACAATAAAAAACAAGTGGTTCGTTTTGATAAACGGTATGTCATTGAACACCCTGGAAATATGCGGTAACCGCGTGCCGTTAGTCGTAAATAAACAGATACTTAGTTAAAATAAAGATAAGGGAGGTTACCGAATGAGCTTTGTAGATGAAGTATACTCACTATACCGTGACCAACTAAGCGATGATGAAGAAGATGCGGTTGCGATTGTGCTCAGTATTTTAGAAGAGCAATCGAAAGAGAATATTTTACAGCTGATACAAGAAATGAATGATGATGAGATCATGCAAATGCTAGGTGTTTATCTAGTAGAAATGTTAAAGATGAAAATGATACAAGATGGTAAGCTTCCGCAGATCAAATCATCAAATGTGCCACCCGGAATTCACTAACACCTTTTTCTGTCCTGTAACATAGGCTATCAATGTCTAATTGGATAGGAGGAATATCTGATGATAAATCTTTCCCCGATTGAGGTTGATGGTCATACTGTGCTAGGTGTTGAGGTGAAGTTACCCAAAACAACACTGCTCGTCATTACGACTGATAAGGGTTATATCATGTGTGGAGCGCTTGATGTAAAGCTCCTGAATGAACACCTATCGGATCGTGAAATAGTGGCAGCTCGTGCATTAGGTGTTAGAAGTCTCGAACAGCTATTATCCGCTCCTTTAGAGTCGGTCACGTATACAGCAGAAGAAATGGGAATTTATGCAGGAATGCCTGGCAAAGAGGCTATCCTGAAAATGATAGAATCATGAAGCAAATAGCCTCGGGGTTAACCTGAGGCTATTTGTTTTTCCATATCAGTAGGCAATTGAGAGCGGAAATGTAAGTGCGCATGCGTTAAGGGGTGGGTAAAAAGAAGCTCTGTAGCGTGTAAAGCTTGTCTCTTCATCGTATGCGTATCACCCTGATAAAGGCGATCGCCCAATAAAGGTGCACCCATATGGGCAAAATGGACACGAATCTGGTGCGTTCGCCCAGTAGCTAGTTCAATTTCTACAAGCGTATGTGTAGGAGCTTGAGCGATCGTTCGGTAATGCGTCATCGCGGGTTGGCCCGATGGGGTTACCCTTCGTTTAGTGGGATGGAAGGGATCGCGCCCAATGGGATCGTTAAGTACCCCCTCGCTAGGAGAGATTAAACCGCCTACTAGCGCTTGATAAATACGTCTGATCTGTTTTTCTCGTAATTGCCGGTCGAGTAGTTGATGCATGTAGGCATTTTTGGCAATTAATATCAGCCCTGATGTGTGGCGGTCTAGACGATGTACAGGACGTACGACTCCAGTTACACCGGCTTGCTGCCAGTGGTATAAAATACCGTGTGTCAAAGTCTTTTGATCGCTTTCTTTTACGGGATGCACCTGTATACCTGCAGGTTTGTCAATCACCATCAGATCCAAGTCTTCATAGATGATTGTAAAGGGTACAGGCTGTGGAATGAGCTCGGACTTCTCCACAGGGCGAATAGCGACTTCAAGTACATCGCCGGTCCGAACTTGTTTTTTTAGGAAAGGGACTTTTCGGTTTAAGCGAATCCCCTTCATGCGTGTAAGTCGATTGCACATGCGATTTGAAATGAGTAGAGGGCCTTTCAGAACTTCTTCTAGCGTATGTTTATCCCAGTTTTCAGGGATCTGATAAGTAAGCCATTTGCTTGATTTTTTCATAATGAATCCTCAATATCATCTGTTTTTTCTTCAGTTTACCTGACAAAAATCATATAAATCAAGAGATACAATCATTTTATGCAACCCATCGATCAAATTAATCCATGCGCAGATTTCCATCATTTGCTCATCTGAATACCGTGCGCGGAGCTGTTCAATTCCTTTTGCTGTTATCAATTGCGGATTATCGCGATATTGTACGATAAAGTCAGCAAGAGGGAGTGAACTGTAATCCCCTTGTTCAAATTGCTGTATCAGTTCCTGATGAGTGGTGTCTAGGTGCACGTAAGATAAACTCATGCAACGGACACATCCGTTTTGGTGTGCGAGGAAAAGTCGAATCTGCTCTTTTAGCGTTTGCGAAACGATTGAACTGTTCCAAATTTGGTGATGAAGTGCGTTTATATGTGCTTTACTGTCAGGAATATAAGATAAAGCTTTTTCTAATTGGCTTTCTCCTACTTGATTTGTTAGATGAATACGTGGCATTTTTAACCCCTCCTTATTCCCTTATTTTATCGTGGATATTTTCAAATTTGCAGTTATGATTTTTATGTAATACAGTTAAAAACATAGCAATTGAAAAAAATTAAGGGGAATAGGATAACGAATGAAAATGGATGAAATAGATGGCTTAATTGTTCATGAACTAAAACAAAATAGCCGCTTATCTATGAGAGAGCTAGCTAAAAAGGTGAATCTATCTGCGCCATCTGTTGCGGAAAGGGTAAAAAAATTAGAGATCGAAGGGGTGATTAAAGGGTATAGCGTCGTGCTAGATCAAGCTAAGATGGGTTCTCCTGTACAGGTGCTGATGGAAGTAACCGTACGCAATGGCGCGTATGATGCTTTTCGTCGGGAGTTGAGTCGAAGAAATGAGATTGAATTTGCATATCGGGTAGCTGGAAAAGCATGCTTCTTCCTGAAGATCAATTTGGCCAGCTTAGAGGAGTTAGAGAAGTTTATTGATGAAGTGAGAGCGCAAGTCATGACAGAGTCTTATATTATTTTATCGCAGGTAAAATAATACTAAAAAGCCCAGTTCAATGATGAACTGGGCTTTACTAGCAGTTTTAAACTTAAGCGTGGTTTAAACGTCTAACGTTAGCTGATTGAGGTCCACGATCGCCATCAACGATTTCGAACTCAACTGGCTCGCCTTCTTCTAAAGTTTTGAAACCATCAGCTTCAATAGCGGAATAGTGAACGAATACGTCGCCACCGTCTTCACGCTCTAAGAAACCATAACCTTTTTCTGCATTAAACCACTTAACTTTACCCTTCATCATACGGGCCTCCTTCAATATCCCATTAAAAAGCGAACAAACTCAAGCAACTTGAACCTAATGTGAAACAAGAGGCCCGAAGACAAACTTGATACCACAGTCACTTTTTAACGTTACTGGAGCCATCATATCATGCTGTAACAATGATTTCAACTATAATAACGATGGATTTGTAAATAATTTCAGAACCTCTGTTTGTAAGGGGCTAATGGATCAAGGATTTTAGAAGGAACTTCGAAGTGCTGGAATATGAATCTTTTAAACGTTATCATACTATTTTTTTATTCTGTTAAACAGTAGATTGTAAAAACAGGAGAAGCAATATTGTATGAAAAGTAAAATGAAAATCTAAAAGTAAATGGGTGGCAGTGGTGCTGATTAAAAAAAGAACCCTCACAGTGGAGTGTTCTTTTAAGCTTGATCTAATAAATATTGATAAGGTTTAATATCAATTTCTTTCAGTTTAAGCGTTTTAATCAACCATTTATGATCTCGCTTAGGTGTGGCGAGGATATATCCACGAATAATATAAGACTGCGTCAATTCTGTTGCTTTTTCTTCTATCAACAGTTGTCCGATTTGACCTGCGATCTTTTGCTTTGCAACGTCGCGAAATAACTCAGGGACAGGTGCTACAAGCTCGTTTAAGAGTTTTTTATGTTCATCTGTCCAAAGATGAATGGTCTTCTTAATATAGTAATCTTGCCAATCTAAGGTGGACTTACCGTCAGCTTGCGGCAAAGATTTTAGGAATTTACGAAACATAAAATAGCCACCGATGGCCATTACCCCTAATAAAGCGATCCAAAAAAAAGAATAGAAAATAGTAGCCCATATCGAATCTGTTACTCTCAATGTGTCTCCACCTCGAGTTCTTATCTAAAATAAACGAAGCTTTCAATACTACATTATATAGAAAAGCACACAAAAAAACCATCATTTCCAAAGTAAATGATGGTTTTAGAAGATGATTTGAACACCGACGTAAATCAATCCCCAAAGTGGCAAACTAAATATTGTACCATTGATGAGCCCAGTCACGATTAAATTCCTCCTTTTATCCAAATAATTTTTGAACGGTAAAGATGGTAATCCCCCAAAATGGAATGCTGAGTAGTGTTGCATTAATAAGTCCGATCACTGGATTGTTCATTTTTTGTACCTCCGCGTCATTTGATGTTAAACTTATTATAGTCTGTGAGGTGTGAAACTGTCTGTTGTTTTGACGATTTGTAATGTACATGTAATGTAGGAGACAAATAAGAGAAATAGGGAGACAGCGGTGTAACAATCGACGTAATAGATTACAAAAATGAGCGACTAGTGCTTAATGAATGATTGCTTTCCGTACCAATAATGCTTAAAATAGACGAGAAATGGAGTAAGAACGGGGGAGTTTGTATTGATTTCAGTTCATGGTGTGGGCCTAAGTTTTGGTGGGCGTAAGTTATTTGAAGATGTGAACTTAAAGTTTACGCGTGGAAATTGTTATGGCGTGATTGGCGCCAATGGAGCGGGAAAATCTACTTTCCTCAAAATATTGTCTGGAGATGTAGAGCCCAATAAAGGGGACGTGTCCATTACCCCAGGAGAGCGACTAGCTGTCCTGAAACAAGATCATTATCAATATGATAATGAAGTCGTACTAAATACCGTTATTATGGGGCATACACGACTACATGCTATTATGCAGGAAAAAGATGCGCTTTATGCTAAACCTGATTTTTCTGATGAAGATGGGATGCGGGCTGCTGAACTTGAAGGTGAATTCGCTGAGCTAAATGGATGGGAAGCAGAGTCTGAGGCTGCTATTTTATTATCTGGATTAGGAGTAGCAGAAGAACTACATACCAAACAAATGAAAGACTTACTCGGCTCAGAAAAAGTAAAGGTGTTACTTGCACAAGCCCTATTTGGAAAACCGGATATCTTATTATTAGATGAGCCGACAAACCATTTAGATATTCATGCGGTACGCTGGTTGGAGAATTTTCTATTCGATTTCGAGAGTACCGTCATTGTTGTTTCCCATGATCGTCACTTTCTCAATCAAGTTTGTACACATACCGTAGACATTGATTTTGGGGAAGTACGTCTTTATGTAGGAAACTATGACTTCTGGTATGAGTCTAGTCAGTTGGCCTTGCAACTCGCCAAGGAGAAAAATAAAAAGATGGAAGAGAAGCGAAAAGATCTCGAAAACTTTATCGCTCGTTTTAGTTCCAATGCTTCAAAGGCGAAACAAGCGACTTCACGAAAAAAGCAATTGGAGAAACTGACATTAGACGATATTAAACCATCGTCAAGACGTTATCCGTTCATTCACTTTGAGTCAGAGCGCGAAGCTGGAAATGATTTATTGCGTGTGGAAGGAGTCTCCAAGACGGTTGATGGTGAGCTTCTATTGAATCATTTACACCTCACTGTGAATAAAGGGGATAAAATTGCACTTGTAAGTGAAGACGAGACGATTAATACTACGCTATTACAAATCATCGCGGGAGAATTAGAACCTGACAGTGGCAGTTATCATTGGGGGATCACCACAACGCAAGCCTATTTCCCTAAAGATCATAATGAGTATTTCCAAGGAAATGAGCCCAGTTTAGTCGATTGGCTTCGTCCTTATTCTAAAGATCAAACGGAATCACACTTGCGCGGATTTCTCGGTCGTATGCTCTTCTCGGGTGAAGAAGTGCTGAAGAAGCCGTCTGTACTGTCTGGAGGAGAAAAAGTACGCTGTATGCTGTCACGTATGATGTTAAGCGGTGCCAATGTCTTATTGTTAGATGACCCGACTAACCACTTAGACTTGGAATCCATTACAGCCCTGAACAAAGGTTTAATTAAATTTAATGGAACCATGTTATTCACCTCACATGACCATGAATTTATACAGACGATTGCTAATCGAATCATCGAGATTAAACCAGATGGACAAGTGTTGGATAAGCAAATGACTTATGATGATTATCTAGAGTGGAAAGATAAACAAAAGTGAGGGGGAGACTACCCCTCACTTTTTTTGAGGAGAAGTGAGATGTTTACAATGCATGATCCATGGAATACTTTTGAAACGCGGTTTCAAAATGGAAGATATGAGCTAACGAGTATTGAGTTTACCGTCACTAATTTATGTAATTTAAGGTGTGAACATTGTGCAGTAGGGGAAGAATTGCTAGAAAAAGAAGGCGCGACACTGCCGCTGGACTTATTGCTTCGCCGCTTAGATGAAATTGAGTCCTTACAAACGATTAGTTTAACAGGGGGAGAACCGATTCTACATCCTAAAGTGGTGAGAGAAACGATTATACCTTTGTTACGTTATGCCAAAGAACGTGGGATACACACACAGCTAAATTCCAATCTCACATTACCGCTTTCTCGTTATGAAGATTGGATTGAAGATCTGGATGTTTTACATATTTCATACAACTATCGAGATGTAAAAGATTTTCACCGAATTACATATAAACGCTTCGATAGAGAAGTAAGTCTTTCTGTAGCGGAAAAGCGGTTTGAACAGATGAAAGAAAATGCCAAAGCATTAACAAAGCAAGGGGTTTTTGTATCAGCGGAATCCTTGCTCAGCCCGTTTACTCATCAACATATTGAAAAAATTCATCAAGATATTGTGGAGATGGGTTGTCAAAGGCATGAAGTTCACCCGTTATATCCAAGCGATTTTGCAAAAGGATTGGATTTAATCACCCTTGATCAATATCGAGATACCGTTACGCGGTTGCTTGAAATACGCGACCCCAATGTATGGATTTTATTTGGGACTTTACCCTTTTTTCCATGCAGTGATGAGACCACTGACCATGATTTGTGGCTTCGCTTAGCACAAGAACCCAATGTAACGGTGCGTCCCGATCCCGATGGTCGCAATCGGTTAAATGTGAATGCTTTTACCGGTGATGTTATTGTGACGGATTTTGGCGATATTCCTGCTTTGGGTAATATTCGCCAAGATCGCCTAACCGATGTATTTGAACGGTGGTTAACACATCCAGTAGCTAAGCAATACCATTGCTTTTGTCCTGCGGCTCATTGTACAGGCCCCAATATATTGGTAGCCAATGCGTATTATCCTGACTGGGATTTTCACACACGCACAGCAAAAGTAGCAGTTGGAAACTAGATGGTGTCCGACGATACGCTTTTTATCCTTCACTTCTGAAGGATAAAAAAATAAATGTGTGAATATTGATAATAATGATATAATAATAAAGAAAAAAAGGGGGGGATGGTATGCGTAGAGCATACGGGATGATGTTATCGATTTTTATGTTGGCTATGGTATTGGCAGTCCCACAACAAGCGGTAGCGGCAGATGATCAAGAAATACAAGGGAGCGCGCTGAGATACACAGCAATAGGAGATTCAATCGGTTTTGGGTTCGGTGGTATACTGGGTTATGTACCGCGATATCAGTATTACATCTCAATTGATAATAAAAAATGGGTGATCGTACACAACGAAAGCGTGGGTGGCTGGAAAAGCGATCAGCTACTTAAAGCTTTACAAAATGATAGTGGAATGCGCAAAAATATTGCCAGAGCAGATGTTTTAACCTATGAAATCGGTGGAAACGATATGCGAGCAGCCCGTAACAAGTATATCAAAGGAACCTGTGGTGGGGCAGATAATCAGGACTGTATGCGTGATACTGTAGCACGACTAAAAGATGAGTGGGTGCAAATTACAGACATTATTATTGAATTGCGAAATGGAGATACGTCCAATTTTAAAACGATGAATCTTTACAATCCTTATGTGAAAGAAGACAAAAAAGCCAAAAGCCATGATGGCACAAAGTCGCGCTTTGAAGTGTTTAAGCCATACTTAGATGAATTCAACCAATTTATCGAGGAAAAGCAGAGCATGGGCTATCTAATGGCAGATGTATACACCGAATTTAATGGGGATTCACACGAAGAAGATCCAGTTCAAGCCGGATACATCTTTATTGATGGGCTACATCCTAATGACAAAGGCTATAAGAAGATTGCGCAAACCTTCCGCAAGCTAGGGTATGATGAATTCTAAAAATGTAAGGGCTTACATGAATGAAACTTCATTCAGTTTTTAAAACGAGTATGAGGGGCTTGCCCCAAAAGCAAATAAGAAATCGCTCATTCGTGTAACATCTGCGAAAGGAGCGATTTCTTATGCGTAATATTGGCTTTAATGGTGATCGCATGGATCAAATTGAGCGTCCTTTTTCATCCATACTTATTGCGTAAATACTAATTATATAAAGGTACAAATCCTTTATAAGTACATTTCCATGTATCTGAGCTGAAACCTGGGGTACAATAAGTTCGCTCTATATCTCCAGCATAGACGGCTGCGCCAGCATTGATAGCTTGATAATAGTAAATTTGCTTGGGTGTGTCTTGCCATGAAGGGTATAGCGTTTTGGAATATTCAATCGTTTGAGTCACGTTTTTTCCTTGAGCAGCAAAAGCCTCGGGAAAACTAAACAATAGACCGAATGAAAACATAAAAACTGCAATTGTAACTAGTGCAAACTTTTTCATTTTAATCACTCCAGTTGTTAAATTAAGAAAAATCAGCATGTGTGAATTACATTTTAACACAAAAAAGGATGCCTTGTGCATCCTAATCTCTTGATGATATCGGTAGTGTTGAGTAGGGATAATGTGCAAGGCCGGTTGCCTTCGACTGTGCCGGTAAACCAGACCTTGAAACACAATTGCCGATCAATCTGGATGTATCCAGTGCTGTACACGGCCAAATGTACACTGCTTTTATTACCTATTTCATAGGGCAATGTCAATATCTTTACTATAAGGTCCATCGTCATTTTGAACAACTAAATCGAAATCCTTTTTTCTTTAAGTTACAACACAGATCGCTTCCAATTAGTTGGACGGGTTCTGTCTACCATGCGTGCCAGCATTTTAACATGGAAGAATGTCTATAACCTAATATTGGTTAATCGCCGGATGTGGTTTGGAACAACTACATCGCTTTCTCATGCCTAACCGTGTTCTTGATAAAACTACTAGTGACTATATTTTTATTTAATAAATATTTAAATTCATGTAAACAGAATTGGTTTTGTTATATTGCAGGCAATATAGTTTATAATGATTTAAATACGAATCATACTAATGATCTAACCCCATTTTTTAAAAAATTTACTGTTAGTAGGGGGAATAGAAATGCAAGTGTTAAAAGTGACGGTTTACATCGTTATATTACCACTGATAATGTATATTTTTGATAAATTATTTCGAGAAAATTTGGGCTTCGGAAAGCCGCCCATAGAGAATCTATTTCACTATTACTTATTCTATGCTCCGATTATAATAGTTGCTTTCATATTATTTTATTACTGGAGTACAAGAAGGAAAAAAATATGAAAGGAGTCTGGTGCAAAAATTAGCCCGATCATTCATATCAGAACAATTCTCTTAATAAAGATTTAAGTGTAATGAACCCACACTATCACATCACAATTTGTAATCGAGGAGCGTGTTTTCTCTAAAAAAATACATAATCATTACAAAAAAATAATAATGAATTTTTTTATATTTGTTCATAGTTAGATAGAATAATAAAGGTATGTTTTATGCTGAGCATAAAACATACCTTTATTATATTTACTCTTACCATTAAAATGATGGTATATTCAAATAGTCATCCATATATAAGTATATAAAATTATAAAAGTTTTTCTTTATATAGTCGATGTATTATTATAATAGAGGGTATTAGGAGTATAAATTAACTTCTAATTTTACTCCCACCTAAAATGTCAATATATTTAGTAGTCGGTTAAAATTTATTGATAGAATGTTTGATCACAAATATTCTATCTAATGAAAGGGAGTGGAAAATGCAGCAACTATTCATATTGTTTTTGGCAACAATTACTTTGATGACTTTTAGCAATTCAAATGCGATGACCATCTCAGCAGAATCCAATGTAGTAAAGAAAACAGCTGATATTTCTCAATTTAAAGAATTTATTTTTGTAAGTAACCACAAGTATGAAGATGCGGAGAAGCTAGTTCAAGATATGGAACAAGCAGCCATTGATTCTCAAACCAATAAAATCTCACTTGGAAACTTAATTGACTTTTCTAAAGAAAGGGAAGATCTTGCTTTACAAGGAACGATCAACTTGAAGTTTAGTGGCGCAAATCAAGTTTCTTCGTTAATTGAACAGATAGCAGACCAAACTTTATTTCATCTGGGATTGCCCTTTACAAATGCGAACAGAGAATTATATCAAGAAAAAATTTCAAATGCTTTTATTAATCTGAAAGAACAAGAGCACATGGATTGGTTTGATATTCATTCAGACGGAGATTCAAACAGCCCTACGACTTATACCTATAACATGGTATTTTTAATCGAACGAGATGCTGTCTTCTTAGCCCTACCTTTAATATTAACTGTTGAGATCGATACAACTGAAGAAAAAGTATTAAATCTAACTAAAAATGACTTCATTAATTATGAATTAAGACAGCGTGGTTTAAGAATCATGCAGCTAGTCAACTAATACGTGCCTATCTAAGGAGGAAATTTATCAATGAAAAAGCTATTTCTTAGTTCTTTGGTTGTGACGTTAGTTAGTTTATCCGTTCCAATGATGTCTGAAGCAGCAGGCTCAGTGCCTAACAACATCTCATCTCCTGAAACGTTAAATTCCAGTAATAACATAATGCCTACGATCATTCTAAAAGAAGACGGATCGATTGAATTTAGAGAAGCTTGGCATGTACCTGATCAATTGCTTGAAGATGCATTTTATATGGCAGATAAATTTACTGATGCCGTGGACAGGGAAACATTAGAGCTTCAATTTGGAGAAGCAATTGATATTGTTAAGGCGGATGGAACGTTAGGACTTCTGGGAACCATGAACCAAACCATTAATCAGGATAATGCCGATGTAGATCTTATGTCTGAAAAACTAGTAGAGCTATTGGCAAATTCATTGTCTGTATCCTTAACTCCAGAACAGCTAGAGGCATACAAGCAAAGCATGAAATCTACATTCTTAAACTTGAGTTTCGTTGACACAGGTTACATGCAATGGAAACAATCCTCTGCATCAAATGTAAGTTACCTCTATAACTTATTTTTTGCAGTAGAGAGAGGCGGGAAATTACTAGGTATGCCTGTTGGTCTGACCATCTCTGCCAATGCTTCCAAAGTAGAGTACTTAAATAATGCATCATTCACAAATTACAACTACAGTGTGAATGTGAAAGCTATCAAAGTGATGAAATTTAAATAGCAAAAGGACGACCTGTTCAGTATTAAATTCTCTAAATTGTATTGAAATATTAAGTGGTAGATGACCTACTTCTGCAGATATCATGCTAATAGCTTGTGATGAAAGACAACATGGTCATGAGGAAGTGTATCAAACTTATCCGCCTTTCCAAGCTTATTCATGTAGCACCTTCTCACGTAAAAAGGAGCTTCATGACCGAGGTTTGGTTGGGCGGCTTTCGTATGTATCCAAAGATGTGCGGTTACTTTCTGTACCTCTACGGGTATAACAGAACTGACGTGAACGATTGCCTGCTCTTTTCACATTACAAAAAGTGGGTCGTGTGGTGCTTTTATCGTTGTAGATTGTTGGATCGCGCCATCATTTACTTTGATTAATGTGATAGAGCATTAGTATTACAATTATTAAGACTATTATAGTAATATCTTACAAATGAAGATGACTAATATGAACTAAACCGAACGACATAAAATTATTGCAAATAAATGGATATTAGTATCTTCATCAACCATAGTGTATCTTGCCAATTCAGGAGAAAGTAGCGTATCGGTCAAATGGTGGATCGTGGCTTTATGTTGTCAATAATCAGCACGAACACCCCAAAAATAAAGCTGTAACACATCGTATTCAAATCGTATTCAGGTGTCTGTTGCTTTTGTGGTTATCTAAAAAATTTAAAATCTACTGTGACCAAAATCACATCTAAAAATAGATCTTGTTGCTATACTAAAGCTTGATCGAAAATTTAAAAATGGAGTGATTAAAATGAAAAAATTCTCACTAGCTACGCTAGCAATTTTTATGTTTGCATTCGGTCTATTGGCAAACTTCTCGGAGGCATCAGCTGCCCAAATACAGGCTACAAAAACAGTTAAATACTGGAAATTCCAATATCCTTCATGGCAGGATACACCAAAAACAACTTATTACTACGAATCTTTAAATCTAGGTAGAATTGAATATGCAGGTTATATAGACAGAACATGGTGCCAGAGCGGCGGTGTAGGTAAGGAAGGCGATGATAATCAGTGGGTATGCTATTATAGAGGAAACGTTGATATTATAATCAATTAATACAGATAATATCTAAAACTTAGAAATGACTCCCTAAAGTCACAATGTAGAAGGCCTGAATTCGGTATCGAGCCGGACTCAGGCCTTTTAATTTTTTGTCGCATGATAGGACTGAGACAATCATGAGAGGATATTGAGACAATCATGAGACGATGTTGAGACCATAAAGCCGTATAAACGTGTTATTGTTATTACAAGGACATTTAGGACAAGGATTCAAAGCGAAGGAAAAAGAGATCGGTCAGTTTCTGACCGGTCTCTTTTTCCTATTTTTTTGTCTAATAACAGAAAGAGGGGAATGGTTTTTTGGAAACGTTACGAGACGAATATCAAATATCTCTAAATAAAGTTAAAAAATTGAGGAATCAGATATTAGGCAAAGCAAATTTAAAAGAACAAGATCGCGAAGATTTACGTTTGCTTAGAAATATGGAGAGTGATTTACAGTGGACCATACAAAGGATGGAATCTAGCTTTGAACCCGTAAATCGTAGAAACATCGCAAGATATGCAGGATATCAGAGAGAAGTATCGTGGGACAGTTTTTCTAAGAAAAAGCAGAGAGAAATCGAATGGCAAGAAGCTCAGAAAAAGCAACCTACTCAAGCGGAAGAAAATGCGTTTATTCAGGAGTTATTCGATCAACTTTCTCAGTCAGAATATGAATCATTTGTTGCGGTTAGAGGTGAAGGGCTTAGCTTTGGGCAAGCAGCGTCATTACTTCATTGTTCAAAGTCAGCTGTTCAATCTTACGTTAGACGAGCTGAAACAAAGTTAAAAGCATATGTTCGATCGACCGAGGTGCAAAAAGATTGCTACTCGCACGTTCCAGTTGAACAACTTGCTATACGAAAGCCATCTATATATGAAGGCGCTAATATGTATTTTGATTCATAAAAGGAGGTGATTTTTACGAGTAGTATGCTGCTTTCAGTTCATCAACAGATTATAGACTTACTTAAGCGTGACACAAACCTTATGGATAAGATATCGGGTGTTTATGAATATGTGCCAGAAAATCCGACTTATCCATTCGTGGTAGTTACCGGTGGGAATTCAATTCCTTTGCAGACCACCACATCGCGAGGAGAAACCGCCACCTTAATAATCGAAGCTTATAGTAGTAAAAGTTATGAAGAACTTAAAAATGTATGGGTTGAAGTAGAGAAGTTACTCATGAATCAAGTGATTACTTTTACCGATTATGGAGAAGTGATGTGTTCATTTATGAAGAGCACGATAGCGTACGACAGAGCAAAGCTCTATAAGGTTTCTATGCAAATGAATTTAGACATTTAATACAAAATCATACCAAAATTAAAGGAGAGATTTATGATGGCATCTCAAGCAATTCGTGGTTTCGAAGGAAATATCTATTTATCAAAGGATAATGGAACAACTTATGAAGCGATTGCTTCTATTAAAGATTCAACACTAACCATTAGTCAAGAAGAACTAGAAGCAAGCAGCTTTGCGAGCAATGGCTGGATGGAGTATCTTCCAGGCATGAAAGAATGGGAGCTTGAAGCAGAGGGGATTTACATTCATGGAGATACGGTACAGGAAAGCTTATATGACGCACTCGTAAATGGGAGTGTAGTTAAAGTTCAACTATTCCCCAAAGATGGTACTGGGAATACAGGTTATGAAGGGGAAGCTTTTATTACATCGTTTGAAGTAAACAATGCGGTAGATGATATTGTAACCTTATCTGCTACATTCCGTGGTACAGGTGAAATGGCGACAGCTACTGCATCCTAATATTTTAAATATAAATGAAGTCCCACTCTTTTAGGGGCTTCTCTTTTATTTCACAAATCGGGAGGAAATATAAATGGCAAACAAACAACGTGGATTTGTAGATATTCAACTGGATAAACAACGACGCTTAAAGTTTACGATGAACGCACTATCTGAGTTAGAAGATGTGATGGGAAAACCGGTGACCGAATTAGGAAATGTCGGGATGAAAGAACTGCGTGCACTATTATGGGCAGGGCTCATTCATCAAAACCCAGATTTAACCCTGCAAGAAGCAGGTGACCTCATGGACCTCGAAAATATTGAATATATTGGTGAGAAAGTAGCAGAAGCGATGAACCTTGCTTTCCCAAAGGAAGAGGGTAAAAAGGGAAAAAAACGGGTAAGCGGTCCGACTGGAGTTGGCAAGAAACCAAACGCCTCGCTTTCGGTCCGCTAAATTTAAAACCGCATGAATTTTGGGAACTTACACCACAGGAATTAAATGAGCTAGCCGAGGGATACGAACTTCGCTCCGACCAGGAGTTACATCTCGTTGCTTGGCACGCTGCAAACCTGATGAATATGCAAACCAAGAAGAAAATTACGGTAAAACAACTCCTCGGCAAAGAGAAAAAAATGACGAAAGAAGAGAAAGAGATGAAATTTGAACAGCTGAAGCAAGGGATAGGGAAGCCTTAATCTCTTGCTTCAGTTTCTTCTATACGTAAAATTAAAAAGATGTAGATTAATCTGTTTTTATTTCAGCTTGCATCTCATTTATACAAAAAATAGCCATTTCTTCGTCACCATCTCTTTTAAGGAGTCTATGGCAAATACAATGAAACTTTTGAACATTTACTTCAACTTGAAGTTTTCGCTTGCATACTGGACATGTTACTTTAGATACAGGATAACGGAGTTGTTTCCATATACAGTAAAATGCAAAAGGGATCAAGATTATAGCGACAGGAAATAAGATAAGGGTCATAAAACATATGACACCTACTGTTCCAGATCCATATGCCCAAAACAACCATTTGGCTCTTCTGGGCATTCTTTCAAATATATAACCATAAGAGGCATTGTCGACAGGATCCATTAATTTATTAACTCCTTTTAATTAAAATTAACTTCTCTTCATTCAGTATACAGTAAGGAGGAATAGTATGGCAGAAAATAATAATCCATCAATTGATTTGAGCTCTATTGAAAATTCAATGAAAAAGATAGATGGAAAATTAAAGACGTTAAATGATTTTGGCTTAGAATTTCAAAATGATAGAATAGCAAAAAATAAAGATGCAAATGATACTGCAATTGGAAACTTAGGCTTGGTTGGATATGGAACTCTAACACTTAGTTTATTCGCTTTAGTAAAAGATGACTCTCAAATGAAAACAGCTATAGAAGGATTAAAGGAATCACTTGGGGGGCTTGGATCTACATTATCGACCGTTTTTGTACCGATTGTCAATACAATAACAAACTTGGTAGATGCATTTAATGCGCTTCCTGAATCTGCTAAATTAGTACTGCTTGTGGGTACGATGATAATCGGAGCAGTGCTTGGTTTGGTTCAAGCTTTTGTTTTAGGGTCAGCTGCATTTACTGCTATAACTACTGCTACAGGATTGTTAGGTACGACTCTATTACCTATAGTAGGAATCGTGATTCTTGTAATTGCGGGTATTATGCTACTAGTAGCTGGTTTAATTTATGCCTACACCCATTTTGAAGGCTTTCGTAATTTGGTAGACACCGTATGGGCAGCAATTAAAAATGGTTTAGCGGCTGTATGGGCATTTTTTCAACCTATGATTAATACCATTGTTTCTTTTTTTCTATCCGAGTGGCAACGTATTACGACATGGTGGAGTGGGATTTGGCCGGTACTCCAGCAAGCTTTTATGAATATATGGAATGGCATTATGGCTTTTTTACAACCGATTATTGCGGGTATTATGGCCCTTTTTGAAATGGCATGGCCATACATCCAAATTATCATTACAACGACAATGAACGCCATTAAAACGATAATACAGACTATATGGAATATTATTAAAACAATTTTTAGCGGTGCTGTTGATGTCATTATGTCTATAGTAGAAGCATTTGCTTATTTATTTACTGGTCAGTGGAGTAAATGTTGGAATTCCGTACTTAATATCTTTAAAACGATTTTCTCTACAGTAATCAGTGTAATTAGGCAGAAAATAGATGGCGTACTCAAAGTAATCAACACGATGATCAGTGGAATAGGCGATCTATTTAGTCGACTCATGTCAGATGCCAAAAGGTGGGGGTCAAATTTAATCGATATGTTTATATCAGGGATTCGCTCCATGATAGGTGGAGTTAGAAATGCAGCAAATGCTGTCATGCAACCTTTAAAAGACTTCCTCGGCTTCGCTTCCCCAACTAAAAAAGGACCGGGTAGTCGTTCTCACAAATGGGCACCTAACTTTATGGATATGTTTACAGCTGGGATTTATGCGGGTCTCCCGGGGATCAAGCAAGTAGCGAATCAATCTGCTAGTCAGCTAGCTGTGATGAACGGTGGACATAAAAGTATGGCAACAGCATCAACTAGTCAAGGGTTTGGAAGCGGTGCGAATACAATTAATATATCAGAACTAGTGGTACGTGAGGAAGCAGATATTGAAAGGATTGCGCAAAAATTGCACAAAATGCAAATGGGTACTGAACGAGCAGGAGGTGCGATTTCATATGGCTATTAAATTTAATGATGTAGTGATCCCCGACTTTGTGATTGTAAATGCAGTCAAGACAACATCGATACCACCGATTTCGCAAAAAGTCATAACCGTACCAGGTAAGGCTGGTAGCTATGACTTTGGCAATACGCTTGATAATCGAGAGATTAATGTGGATTATACGATCGTTTCCAAGTCTTCGAGCGATCTTCGTCAAAAAACAAGAGCGTTAGCAAATTGGTTGTATTACGAAGAGGCGAAGAAACTGGTATTGCTAAATGAACCAGATAAGTACTTTTTATGTAAATTAAGTGGAAGCACGGACTTAGAAGAAGTAGCACATATTGGTCAAGGGAGTCTTACATTCGTTTGTACTGATCCATTCTTATATGGAGAAGAGACCACGATTCAATTGAACCCGGCAGATGAAAACCCGATTGAAGTTGAAAATGATGGGGGCATAACCGCTTCTCCCATTATCGAAATGACGTTTACAGAAGATACAACCGAATTTGGTATTGTATCGGGTGATGAATTTATGTACTTTGGAAAACCTGCACCAGTGGGCAGAGTCATCACACCAAAACGTAGCTTAGTCCTTAATGACGATTGTTCGAGCATTTCAAATTGGACGACGGGTAGTCATGCAGATGGGGCAACAATTCAGGGATCATTCCGTTCAGATGGTGAGAAGATGCTAGTCGATAAATTCGATACCACAGAGAACCAAATCGGTTGGCATGGCCCTGCACTGGTGAAGACTTTAGATAACAACGAGACCATACAAGACTTCACAGCAGAATTTAGGTTTACTTTTAGACCGAAGAACATTAAAAATGTGCAACGTTTAGAACTTTATTTACTTGATGTAAATGGTGCGAGCATTGGTAAGATTGCCCTTATTGATGCATGGTCAAGCTCTAATCGCACGAAAGTAGAGGCGAGAGCTGGAGCACTCGGAACGGGCTATTACTTTGTTAATACGGAAGTCGGAACAAACTACTATTCTGGTTTTTATGGCTATATGAGAATTCAAAGGTCAGGTAAACATTGGCGTTTCTGGATTGGGAAAATTACCGGTGGACATTACTGGGGACGTTGGTCAACATGGTACTATGACAACGATGAAAAGTTTATGGAGAAGTTAGCGGCGGTTCAAATTCATACGGCTGCACATGGTAAATATACGCCACGTGAGCAGGTATATATTCATGATGTAAAGGTATGGAAACACAACACATTATCAGATGAAGAAATTCCCTATGTGTTTCAAGAAGGTGACCAACTCAAGATCGATTGTGGTACGGGTACCATTCTAAAGAATAATGAACCCTTTTATGATGCGTTAGACCCAGGTAGTACCTTTATCCAACTTGAAAAAGGAACCAATGGTATTGCTACTGTACCGGCCATTATTAAAAACGGTAAAATCACCTATCAGAAGAGGTGGCTATAAATGAATAAAAAACTATTTCTATTAGATGAAAATATGACTTGTATAAAGGTGTTAGATAACGATGTACCACAGGGACTACCCTATTTCGATGATCTCCACACGGAGAAGTTAGAACATGGGTTTAGAACCTTTGAATTCACTATTCCCGCTGATCATGAGGATTCCGCTCTGTTTATCGCAGAGCGGTTTATCATTTATCCGAATATGGATAATCAATTGGAACTCTTCACGATTAAAGAAATCAATGAATCCAATAAGGGTGGACAGTATATCAAGAAGGTAAGTTGTGAAAACACGGCTGTATCAAACCTATTAGGTTCCATTGTACGTCCGGCTGTTTTAAATAGCACCAATATTGAAAATGCCTTAAAGGTGGCATTAGCCAATACCGAGTGGGAAATCGGACAGGCTGAATATAGTGGTTTTAAAGATATTGAACTGAAGGACTATAGGACATCACTTAAAGCTGTACATGATATTTTAGACGCTTTCGGTGCTGAAATAGAGTTCTTAGTTGAATTTGACGGCGTAAAAGTTACCAAGAAGAAAATCAATGCCCGTATCCAGCGTGGGCATGAAGCAAAGGTTAGGTTTGAATATGGCCGATCACTTGCAGGTGTAGAGAGACTTGAAGACAGTCAAGATTTAGTAACCGCATTAATTGGGCTAGGTAAAGGGGATAGTCAAGGTTCAGAACTCACTCTAAAAAGTTACACAGGCTCGGTAGCAAGTGGCTATGAAAAGAAAGCGGACTGGATTGGGAATCTGGACGCTTTAAACCGATACGGAAAGAATGGACGTCATATATTTGGTGTGTTTAAGGATAATGATGCCACGAATGCAGTAGAGCTATACGAGCGGACATTAGAGAAGCTAAAAGCGTTATCTAAGCCACGTCTAACCTACCAAGTAGACTTAATTAACCTGGAACGTCTGACAGGTTATGAAACCCATAGGGTCAGAATTGGCGATACGATAGCCATCAAGGACAGTACTTTTAAGCCTGAATTAATGTTGGAAGCACGTGTAATTGAGCTCAAAAGAAGTAAAACAGATCCGACCAGGGATCGTGTCATGCTAGGTGAATATGTGCAAACCTTTTCAAATTATGCAGATAAGCTAAATGACTTACAAAACACCATTAACCGCTATGAAAACAAGTGGAATCAAGGGTCAGACCTTACCTTCAGTACCATTACTGATCCCTATTTCGAGCATGGCAAGACATTCTACTCGGATTACTACACAGGAAAAGAGGTTCCTCCTTTAACATCAGATAGTACGCGTATCGAAATGGGAGGGATCGCAGGAAATCATATTCTTTCGATCACTGGTCATGACTGGATATATGGGAAAAATGCAATCCCGATTGATGTCAATCGAACCTATAAGATGACGATCCGAGTAAGACAGACTGTACCATCAGAAAAGGGCAATACGAAACTTTATGCGGGTGTAGCCACCTTAGATAACGACTATCAGAATATTAGTGGCGGGCGTGGATTTCATCGCTATTGTGGTTCTTATGCAGAAATATTGTCGGTTGAGCAAGGATGGATAACCTTTACGGGTACGATCACTGGCGTCGGGGATCGACATAGTCAATTCAGACAAGGAACAACGTATGTCAGACCAGTTTTCATCGTTGATAATGTGAATCCTGATGGAGAGAAAGAATATGACGGTGTCGTTCAAATCGATATGGTTGAGTTTCGTGATGTTACAGTTTCTATTGGAAACCAGTATAACTTAGTTAATGACAAATTGGATAGCTTTGAAATCTATCCAGAAGGCCCTTTAAATGTATATCGAAGTAATACCGTTGACTATCATCATATTTACCGCAGCGAGTATGCTAAGTATGGAGATAAACGCTTTCGCTTACGTGGTACAGACACTGAAAACTATGTATTATTAGCACCAAATGAAAATGTATTTCCAATCCCTTTAATGAGTGGTAAAAGCTATATATTGAGTGCATATGGTAAGAATCTAAACGATGACAAGCCTGCTGACTTTAGAATAGGCGTTGTAACCAATGATGAGAGTAGGACTAAGTTTAATAGTGAGATAAAGTCAATTTTACCTGAAGATGGATGGGTAAGAACACATGTTTATTTTACTGTTCCTAGTGATACGAATGGCGCAGTAGTAAAGCTTGAAACGGGTTCAGCAGGATTATCCATATACTTTGATGGTCTCATGCTAGAAGAAGTACAGGACAATCAAACCGCGCCTACTTCATGGCGACCTTCTGATCAGACAAATGTTCAATCAAGTGCAAACGGGAGTCTTGAAGTGTACGGCTATGGAAACGAAGACCCGATACACCGTATTGATGCAAACGGTGCAGACTTCACCAATCTAACTGCGGCTAAGATCTCTTCTCCTTCTGTAGTGGGTCGAAATATGGAAGATTTTACTTTATACGTTGCTCCAAATCATAGTGATATTGCATCCGATGTAAATGTAGGGACATCGAGAGAATTCCCTCTTCTCAGTCTGAAAGAAGCCTTGTCGCGAATCCCGCAATACAATGAGGGCGGAGTTCGTATCGTCATAATGGATGATACGGGAGAATGGACAGAGGGAATGGTAACGCTAAGTGGAATCCTAGGTGATGGTAAGATCATCATTGATTTTAGAAGTCAAAACAACATCATGTATGGGTCCTTACAGTTTCGGCACTGTAAAAATGATATTTATGTGATAAACGGTACGATTAAGAATACCGAGGATATGTTGGATGAAGACGGTGTACCTCAGAAAGTATGGGGGGGTGTGATCGGGGCAGTATCTTGCACCTACGTGAGTATCAAGGGTATGTTGATTGATGCTGGACAAAACACGCTACTTCAATATTGTTTTGTTGTCATGCAGGGGAATTTTGGTAGAGCGATTGATTGTGAGTTGTACAATGGTAGCTATGCTCAAATCGCGGCTTCTTCTGGATCGCGCGTCGAGGTTCAAAATTGTTACGGTCGAGGTGGATTCTACGGGATTTATGCTCATGGGCCTTCTGTGGTCGGCGGTGAAGGATATGCACCTTCTGGACCCCATGGAACAGTGTTGCTCAAATCTGGTGCAGTTTGTAATGTCACTTTTACAACTAGCCCTCCCGATGCGCCGCCCCCAACACCGCCAACACCTAAACCAACTACCTACGCTTATACCTGGAATGCTACATCAACCAAGAGCTGGCGAACCACTTATGGATGGAGAACAGACAATCATTATATTTATCAAGGGCAATATGGCGGATGGGGTAACCACAAAGGGTTAGCCTTTTTTAATTACGCTGATATCCAATCGAAGCTTGAAGGTAAGACGATTAAAAGCGTTTCCTTGTATCTATCTCGTAGGAGTGGGGGGGCCAATGCTGCACAAAGTGTTCATGTATATACGCATTCTTTAACTTCAGCATCAGGGACACCAGAGGGGGAAATAGCTAAAATAAATGCTGGTTCTATTGCCGTGGGCCGTTCTGCAAGGCTTACACTTCCCAAAACAACGGGTGATAAGTTTAAAGATGGTTCAGCTAAAGGGATTTTGCTATACGCCTCTAGTGGCTCACCGTACGCTATATTTAATCCAAATTGCAAATTAAAAATCGTTTGTGAAGGGTGATCAAATGTATCAGTTGGTTCTGTATAACGAGTCAAAAGAAATTATAGAAGTATTAAAAGATTTACAAGATGTAACGGTTAAAAATAGTGATGTCTTTTGGAATGGAGGAGAGCTAAGAGGAATTGGCTCTCCTTTTATTGTCGTCAATCAAGATGTTGAATTAAACAGGGGGGACACCATTGATGATAACCATATCCAGTTAGATCAGAAAGAATCTTTAAAAGATAAGATGACACAGCTGGAAGAGATGAATAAACAACTTCAAGGTGTTGTTAACTTTCTATTGGAGATCTAAGGGGGATAAGATGTCAACTTTATATGATTATTTCGCAATGTGTTGGAGATATGGGACAGTAACAGAAACACAGCTACAAAATGCAGTAGTTAAAGGATATATATCGCAAGAAGAGTATGAAGCCATTATAGCTCTGTGAGCGGTCGTGTTTTTTTATTCTCATGAAAGGAGGTAACTTATGAAAGAGATGATCCAATCATTATCAGATCACATTTTAATCAAAGTGGTCTTCGCTGTGGGTGGAGGAATCTCCAGTTTCTCATTTGGAGAGTGGACACAGTTATTAACCATTTTAGGTGTATTTTTGGTGGTTGATTTTATTACAGGTTGGATAGCAGCCATTCATCTCAAACAGCTGAGTAGCAAGGTTGGAGCGATCGGAATCTTAAAGAAGCTAGGCATGGTTCTCGTTGTAGCTATGGCTCACTGGATGGATACATTACTAGGAACAAATAATATCTTCCGTGATGGATGTATCTGGTTCTATCTAGCTAATGAAGGATTAAGTATTGTGGAGAATTTGACCCGTTCCGGTGTGCCTGTACCATCTGTAATTCGTAGGGCCTTATCTATGATTGAAACCAAGAGTGAAAAGTCAAATCAATTGGACAAGTAGAGAGCAACATGAAAAAGAGGCGATAATTCGAATAATGTTTTATATATAGATAAACATTACTTCGGGGGTTTTATCGGTGATTAAGAAATTAATGATCTCTTTTTTCGCTGTCATAGGAACGCTTATTCTGTTTGTAGGAGGCGTTTATTTCTTCTTAGATGTTTTAATTTTTGGTGGAACTGAAACTGAATATCTATCGCCTTCAGGTAAATATATCGTGACATTAGAAGAAAATGGCGGTTTTGCTGGTTCAAGTGATTGTTGGGTCATTGGAACAGTAGCAGAAACTAAGTTCATCTTCAATGTGAATAAGCGTGTAATCTTTCGAGAGGAGAACCAGTGCTTTGGTGAAATGAAGTGGATTGCAGAAGATCAAATCATAATTAATGGCATAAAGCTGGATGTAATTAAAGACTATTACGAAGGTGATAGAAAAGATAGAGAAACACAATATGAATAAATCTAACTATGACCGTGGGAAACCACGGTTTTTAGGAGGCTTAAACATGGGATTTACTTAACTTCCAAAACTTAAGGATTGGGGCATGTAATCACTCCAAACCGCAATAAGAGCATAAATGATTCCTTCAACAGTAACTGAATTGCAAATGGGTTTTACAATGTTTAACTTAAAGATACATTTAGAATTTGCGAACGAGAAGCCTCTCCATTTCAATGGCGATGTAATTCACAGTCTTTAAATAACTATGAAAAACATGAACATAGACATGTATTCTATGCTTGTGTCTCTATCTCAGCTCAGCGAGTAGAAACAAAAATGAAAAAAGATATTAGAACAAAAAAGATGGAGAGATTGGTTCTGGAAAATAAATCAAAAAAAGATATAGAGAGTATTATTGAAATATATAAAGAACAGTTAGGAATATATCTTACTGAGGATCATTTTCTTAAATTAAATGAATCTAACAATATACTATCACTAGTGTATAGAAACATTATATTTCAATATAGAAATGAAAAACATTTAAATTATAACGATATTATAAAAAGAAAAGAAATTATGGTTCAGCAATTGACTAAAAAAATGGACGATCAATGCATTATTCTTAATCAAAATATAAATGGAGGTGAAAACAGAAGGTATGGTATTAAATTAAAGCTGAAAGAATGTATTCATTTGTTAGAAAGTACAGAGCGCAGTTTTTGTGATGGAAAATTGACCACAGATGTAGTAATTGTATCTAATGAGCTTAAATACGGCTTTGCAATTGAAGTAGAGGAACATGCCTATTTATTTACAAAATGGGGCATTGTCAATGAGCACGTTAAGGGACTTGAGTGAGAAGTAAGCATCTTTCTCGATTGTTTTCAGAGAAGATATCAAAATGATCTGACCCATCAAATCTATAATATATCATTGAGCTTTCACAGATGTTTTTCACCCATACTTTTTTGAAGTCATTCCCAAATACAACATCGATAGGCTAAACTTGATCAGAAAATAAAATTAAGGTCAGGTAGACTTGATTCAATTACATGTGAAATGTCTCTTCACATACACTCATACTCTTTAGTCATTTTATAAAAAGAGTTCTTTTTCAAACTAATTAACTACATGAATTCAATACCATATGTCCGATAATGTCTTTGGTTACAATAGGTTTCAAATTTTCCAAAGGGATACTAGGACGCCTTAATGACGTAAACCAGGAAACGTTTCACAAAGCGTGATTTTGTTTAACCCTTTACTGCACCTGGTGTTTAAGTAACTACCGAAGACCTTACCGGACATCGAGTTTCGGACTTATGCTACGTCCCGCTCCTGGTCATTTTACCTCCGGTAACGTAGCGTACAGGAATATTGAGTCAATTGTGTTTAGTGACACGGTTGCTTGTTGGGGGGGCTCCCAATAAAATACAGAGAAGAAACTAAAACGGAAAAGATTAGAAGTTAGTTCAATTATATTTGTTTATACTGATAACCTCATTCTATATGAAGGACTAGAGAACTAACCTCACTATTCAATCGCTTCCAGTAACACCAAACCTACACTACAGTCTGCTCGTTCTGCCTTTTCAACTTCATCCTGAGCTTCAAATAGTAATTTAGCTTTCTTTTTAAATGAATCGGACGCCTTAAATCTACCTAATTTAAATAAATTCATACTTTTTAGTAAATAAACGTCAGCTAATCTATAGTTCATAAAGAATTTTTGGCAATACATAATTGCTTCATTACACAAAGTTAAAGAGTTAATATGCTTTCCTGTCAAATATAAAGATAAAGCATAGTTGTAATGTAATCGTATGTGAACTAACTTACAGCGTTGAAAAGGGAGCTTCTTTTTAATTCCTAATAGTAATTGATATATTTCGATCGATTTTTCTAATTGACCTTCTTCTAAAAAGATATTGGCTTTGGTGTGCATCATTTCTAAATCAATCTTGCATGTAATATCATGATCCTCTTTATACAGCCTTGCTTTATTTAGATAATGCAAGCTTTTTTGGTAGTTTTTTTCCTCTTTGTAAGCGTATATGGATTTATGCCAAGCAATAAAAGACTGATGTTCTTCAGCAGATAGTAATGGATTCGTTTCTTCTCCGATAATTGTACTTAAAACAAAATCCAAGTGCCCCCTCATCGTGTTTTCTCTAACCTGAGAATAGAATTCACTTATATACATCTGTTCAAATTGATTGCTAGTAATCTCTTCAATTAATATGCCAACTTTATTAGCAAGTTGTTGTAAGATATATACATTTGCAATTGACTTTCCATTTTCAATCTGACTCAAATATGCTTGCGTACATATCCCTTTACATAATTGTTGCTGATTCATTCCTAATTTTCTTCTGTGTTCTCTTATAGTTTCTCCTATTGATGATGAGATAGGGTTCATTGTGATTTTCCTCCATGTTAGGTGATACATATGACATCATTTGCGCTACAGTTTAGCCTTAAATTAATCCCTCCTCACTCATCAATGAGGAGGATTTTGGGGTGGTCCCATCTACTGACAGAAAAAAATATAGATAAGAGAGAGATATTTAGGGCTTGTCAACCAGAATCTCGCTATTTCAATGGCGATGTTAAACACAGCTAAATCAAATTATTTTCTTTAAGGATGCAGCTATTTGGATGATACGATCTCATTATAACACTACTATTTTGACCTTTTACATGATAACATCGATTTTGTGCCTCATGTTAAATTTATATTATGAGTTACAAATTTGCTTGTTATGATCGATTTTCTAGTATATATTGATTCACAAAAATACCATAATAAATGGTTTCTAGCGTTAGTTGACTTTGATAATTGGATCGCACGTTTTGGGGATCATCACTGGGAATCGTCATAAAAGTGGCGCCATGCTTTTCTTGATGTCGCTTCAGTACCCGCTCTAAATGCTTTAATTCAGTTTGGTTTATTGGTAATCCAGCATGCTGCTTTAAACGAATCATGTCATATATGGATATGATATTGATCATCCTGTTTTCTTGATCAAAGAAATACCCTCCCGTTTGTTCCGCTCGATAGGAATGAACCTGATTTTCTATATTCGTTATTTTCTCACTTGGGTCATGGTAATGATTAATCATAAAAGCGTAAAACAGCTCTTTTGAATTTTTGCTGTTTCGTATACGATCCTGGATGTTCTGCTTGTTGTTTTCTACTTTTTCTATATCTATATTTTCTAATTTTTTTGTCAGTATATGGTTGATATATGTTAAATAGTAGTGGTCTTCCAAACTACCTTTGCTCTTAGAAAGGGCCTCTTTATAAAAATATACTAATTTACTTTTATTATTTTCTAATTCATTGAGTTGATCTAAAGTACGTACCCAGAAAAAAAGATCTCTAATAGATAACGATCTGTTTTTTGTATATGTATCAAGAGTATTAATTAATTTTCTTTTGTTAAACGGCATATTTATGCTCTGAGCTGCCAATAGACCATAATAGTTATCCTTTAAGTTAAACTTGATATCTCCTTGATAGATCCAATTCTCTCTCCATTTCTGTATGGATCTCAATTCTGTATCGGATAGTTCTTTTCTTTCGATTAGAGCATTTGTATAGATCATCTTGTATAGAAGCTGAGGATCCTGATGAGTAGATATAATCGATATAATTGAATCATGATATAAGTCTTTACTAAATTTCGAGTCTATTCCCATATAAGTACTAGCATGATAAAGATGGATCATCATTTCATTTTTAGCGAATATATCTGGAAATTCTTTGCTTTGATTGATCTCTTGCAACCAATGCGTCACCCACTTCTTGCGTTGCTCTACTTTAGATCGAGGAAAGCGATCAAGGGACACATCTAGGTCTTGCAAACTCTTTAATATGGCGCCACCTTCATT
The DNA here is from genome assembly GCF_014773435.2 of Polycladospora coralii. GTDB lineage: Bacteria > Bacillota > Bacilli > Thermoactinomycetales > Thermoactinomycetaceae > Polycladospora > Polycladospora coralii. Next base: position 139,570 of record NZ_JACXAG020000006.1, read on the forward strand.
CAGTAGGTTCTTTTGCATGTCGTGGGGCTGGCTCGTAAAATAGTCATCCTCTAAAAATAGTTGCTCCAGTGCTGTTCTCGTTTTATCTAACGCAATATCGCTAGTGTCTATTTGTTTCATTATAGAGATAGCCAGTGTTGTAGCTGTAATTTTGTCTTCCATCGATTCCTTTCTAGACTCCCAAAAAAAGAGACCATCTTCCTTATTATAATGATTCTCAAATAAAATTTGTTTATACGCATTCATTCTTTTGTGACTCGGTTCTTTCAAGACCAGTTTATCTAAAGAAGCACGGATATAGATATCGTATAAATGGGCAGTTTGTGATAGATTTGCTTGATTTTGTAGCTCATCTTTAATCATGTTCATAGAATCAGAATGTAAATCGATTCCTATGATTTGACTCAATTTAATGTTCCAATATACTTGATAGGGATCAATCGTATTCGTCAGTTTATTACCAAAGTTATCGTAAAAGAATGCGCCACTTTTTTCTTCGAAGTATCCCTTCTCCAACAGCGTTTGATAGATTTGGTTTTGATTGGATGGATTTTTACTATGACATCCGGTAAATAAACTACACAATAAAAAAAGACACACCAAAATGATTATCATTTTCTTGTGCATATCGTTCTCCTTTTATAGCTCATATTTCCGTTCATTTTACGACCTGCCCCATTCATATGGAGCATCAGGCTGAGAACGTATAAAGAAAATACATTCCCAACCCTCATCTCTATTTTTCAATTCTAGTAAACATCCATTGCACTCAAGTTGTAATGAATACCTCCATATTTAAAAGAAGCAGAAACAGATTGTTTATAACCCGTTACCATACCGGTAGCAGAAATGTTATGGTAATTCTGTACATTTTCTCTACGATTGATCACTTTGGTCTTATAGATAGCAGAATCATCTCCCTGGTTCACTGTGACGCCACTCGGTGCTCCAATCTGTAGAGAAAACCCTGTGAACTGAAACTTTGTTGATAACTCAATTTCATCAGGATATGGACCGTAAGCAAGAGCTGAGCTTGATCCATTAACCGTAGCATTGCTCCAAGAATTCATATTAACCGTTGAATTAAACCAAGTGCTGATAGCGTTTCCTTCATCTGTAGTCTTATCGTAGTATCCATAAAGACTACGTGTGTCCGCAAAAGCAGTTGAAGAGAGGGTTACCATTGCAAAAGATAGGACAAATGTCATGATGAACAATTTTTTTAATACTTGTTTATAACGAAAGGTTAATTCCATAATGATTCTCCTTTTTTATCATAAATTTTGATTATACATAAAAACGATTAAAATAAAAATTAATTAATTAATTTTTAGAATTTTATACCCATTCTATTCAATCATGAGATAAAGATTTAAAGCATAGAGCAGTCTTTATCGGTAATAAAAAACGAACTGAATACTCTCTCAATATAGATGATCTCTATTAAATTAAGAGAGTATTCAAATTAATCTATCTGCTTATTTCTAGCTTTAAATCTGTCTTTAATGGGTTACGAGAATTACCACCGGAAATTTTAACATAATATTCACTATCCTCATTAAAAAAGGGACTAGATATCGTACCTGTTATCGGTTCTCCGTGTGTTACCCTTTCAGTTCTATGCTCAACTTGGCCCAGTTTTTTATCATGAATTTCAATAGTAACAAAGTAACTACCTGAAAGATTGGGGTACTCAAGCGTTGGATTAAGCGTATAATTAACTGATTCAAAGGTTCTTATTCCAAAAGATCCTGGTTGTTTCCAAGGACTAAAAGGAGAGACCGAGAAAGGCGTATAATAAAATGAGGTTCCCAAAATATTTGAAGTAATAACGGGTTTAGGGTTCAATGATTCAGCTGCATGACTTATATTTGCAGATCCTACCATTCCAGAAGTTGCAACTAATCCTGCTAATAATAACTGTTTTATCATAAAAATTCCTCCTTAATCTTACTTAACTTTTATAACGAGATTTGCATCTATTTTTACAATTTGTTTGATGTTATCTGATTGAACTTCTATTTTATAATTCTCATTTAGATTAGTGAAAGAGGATTTTAGCGTGCCATTATAGGTTTGACCTGATTTCACTGTAAATTCTTTCGTTTTAATAATAGATCCCCAGTCATTTTTAAGAATGATTCTTACCTTCGGATCCGGATGATTATTGCCATGGTCAAATGAAAAATTGGGTGTAAAAGTATATTCTACATATTCATTACTATCGATTGAAATCGTGTCAGGTTGAGTCCAGCCTGCAGATTGAGACAAATCAAAGATAGAGTAGTAATGTGTAGACTTAAAAAAGTTTGAATGGATAACTGGCTTAGAATCCAATGATTCAGCAGCATGACTTACATTTGCAGATCCTACCAATCCAGAAGTTGCAACTAAACCTGCTAATACTAATTGTTTGATCATAAATTCTCCTCCTTATAATGTTTTAATTCTTTAAGTATCAGTAGCACAGTTACTATTTTACAAATTAAATTTATACATCGCAAAGTCAATAAAATAGCACTATATCAGATATAGATGATACAATGATCCTAATTTAATATTAGATTATCATCCTGTAAAAAATATAAATATCATTATAATGAGGTATAGCAAATGGGGTTTTAAATATCAGAAAGTGATACACCTGGTCTAAAAAGAACATAAATCAATATACAGTTGTCGGTATTTCTTGGGCTAAAAACTTAGGTAGGGATGCAAAGTCGTTGTTGATGAAGTCCTCAAATAGTGGGGGAATAGTATGAAGTATCATAAAGATGAGGTAGGCCCTCACTCTACATTCAAACGAGATAAAAAACGGACACATAATGAGCTGGAAACTCTGGAAAAATCCCATCCAAAGAATCCACATCCGTTTTCACCAGGGGAAAGATTTGATTTACGAGGGACTTATTATTAGAATCATGTTTTCAAAGAGGACATTCCTTGCCTCATGCTAATGATAAAAACTGGCCTGGTGTGGTTAGAAGAGTGCCCCGGAAGTTCCTAAAATTGAGAGGAAGTGGTCATTATGAATAACTTGAAATCGCTTGAACGATGGTATTACTCTCAATGTGATGAAGATTGGGAGCACATCTATCAAATTAAGCTAGAAACAGTGGATAATCCAGGATGGTCTTTAGAAATTGACTTAGAAGAAAACAATTTAGAAAATAAAAAATTTAGTGAGATTGAAATTGAGCGAAGCGAAGATGATTGGTTATTTTGTCTTGTACGCGATAACAAGTTCATTGGTGCAGGTGGTCCGCTTAATTTAGATGAAATCCTAACAATTGACCTGATCAAGCAAATTTGAAACATACCATTAAGCGCCCACGGTATTTTATCACGAAGACTACTGCGAAGCTATTCTTACAGTTTTAGGATTCGCTTCTATTTTATTTCATATCCACTTCTGATGGTATGGAGATACGCAATGTTAAAAGTATGGACCATACATATCGCTATAGCGAAAGCTACTGAGATCCAAATACCGAATCCCAACACAATGGATCTAACCAATAGCACCCTAAGTTATATAATAAAGTCAGGGAGGGATTATTATGGTGGAGCTGATTTGTTTAGAGTGTGGCAAAGTAGAAGAGGGCTTGGATGATATCATCACGTATTGTACATGTGGGAACCAAATGATGATAAATGGGGATGAAAATCAAGAGGAAACCGATTAAAGCTTTGATAAAACCAAAACGACCACATAAGCGGTCGTTTTGGTTTTTAATTACGTACAGCTTTGGTATAGGTATCTTGAGCCATACCATCAAATTGTGCGGGTACGCTATGGTAACCTAAGCCGTACCAACCATTTTGGGGCTCCCATTTTTTATATGCGTTTAAAGCATGAAGTACTTTTTGTGTATCGCTGGTGTCTGTCAGATAGATTTTATAACCTGGGGAAGCAAATGAATGCTTATAGAAGCGATCAGTGTAAATGGACAAATAATTGGATTTGCTTTTAATCTCACCACTTGCATGCATATCATTGATCACTCTCCCTACCATCGCATGATCTGGATGACCATCTCGATGTGACATTGTTTTAAACTCGGCATCGGGGAAAAGACGGGCATGCATCTTTATAATTTGCTTTACATTATGATACGTAAACGCATCATTTGGCAATAAATTCACTTGGACTCTATCGCGAGGGATACCAAGTTCAGCAGTAGCAACATAAAATTCATCGATACGTCTTAATCCAAATGTGCTTCTATCCAACGCCCCGTCTTTATGCTGATCTACCGTTGGATCGTGAATGGCATTGTGCCAATTACAATATACTTGCTTACCTATCGGAAGATCTCTTGATTCAAAATCGTATTCACCATTAACGGTGTCTCTTGCACGCGATCTGGTGCCATCTGACATCAACACAATATATACTTTTTTACCTGCTTGAATATCATTGAGTATGGGAACCGCAAATGTGAGGGTTTCATCATCTGCATGTGGAGAAAAATAGATCACAACATGATCAGTCGAATTACTTCCAATTGCTTGTACAATATGACTGGGAAAAGAGTGAAAGGAGGATAGAACAACTCCGAATATAATACTTAATCCCAATATTTTTTTATATATTTTATTCATGTCTCACTCCTATGATGGTATTATGATGGCTAATTATATTATTATACGATAATTTAATATCTTATGCTATAATAGTTTACTAGTCGAGTATGGCGAGCAATACAAGCAAGAAAGTCTACTAGACACAAAATCATATGAAGGATATTTATATTTTAGTTAGCCTGGTGTATACACAAAACGCAAATATCTCTCGTTTTTTAGAGAGATACATCAACCAACACAATTTATCATATTTTTTATTATTAAAAATTAAGGAGGTTTAATTTCTTGCTCGGTTATAAGATGCATACTTCTCTTATGAAGATGACTACTATTTTACTAGTTATTATGGTTACGGTTGGGAATTCGTCTCATGATGTGCACTCTCAATCAATTGCTACAACTGACGTGGCTGATGAAATTAAATTTGTATCCACACAACCGGTGATAGAAAAACTTAAAAACTTTCAATCCCAAAGAAAAGAGATTCTAAAGGATTTATCACCGAAATCTTCTGGTTCAGAAAATCAAATTATACTAAATCCGAGCGAGCTGAATCAAGTCACTTATACGGGCACTACATCAAACTATCATACTCCTGAGTATGTTTTCAAAATAGCAGAATCCAGTAAGATTAAAATTACCCCAGAGCATGTATCCACCACCTCTAAAGTAATTGACTATATTTTATTTAGAATGGATTCTTCTGGAGAGATGCATTTTTATACAGATGGAGATGAGCTCCCTGCCGGGATCTATTCTTTCGTGGTAACAACAAGTGAGGCAGAATTAGTAGATTATCGATATATACTATCCGGGATTCATCTTTCAGAGCCTCCCGATACGGTTTTACCCAAAGTAACCTTTAATAATCCATTTGATCGAGTGGAACGTGTGTCTTCTCCAGTAACAAACATTACGATTTCTGGTAATACCGATAGCTATTCTGAGCTAATACTAAATGATGGCAAGCTCTATCCATTATCATCATCTTTTAATCATTCGTTTCCACTAAAAAAAGGGACGAACTCGATTGAAGTTCGATCTGTACGTCCATCCGGCAACACGCTTTATAACGAATTCCATTCACTTTCTCTAGATGTGACACGTATAGTCGGAAAGGATAATTACGAGATCTCAGCAAATGTAGCGAAACATTTACCTAGCTCTTCGACTATTTTACTTGCCCGTGGAGATCTATTCACAGATGGATTATCTGGTAGCTCAATCGCTGGATTATATCAAGCCCCACTACTACTAACTGAAACAGAAAAGCTTCCGCTTTCAGTTGAAAATGAGATTAAAAGGAGAAAGCCTAGTCAGGCGATAATTCTAGGAGGGGTGGGTTCTGTATCACCGCAAGTGGAAGCGCGATTAAGAGAGTTAAATATATCTAAAATCACACGTTTCGATGGACCCAACCGTTTTTCCGTGTCTGCTGATGTAGCTACTCACTTAAATCAATCTTTAGATACGAAGCATTCGGATACCGCAATTATTGCAAGTGGCTTAATCTTTTCTGATGTTGCATCTGCTTCAAGCGTTGCACATAAGGAAATGTTGCCTATGTTACTGGTAGGTACCCAATCAATCCCAGCTGAAATTAAACACTTCATTGAGACGAATCCTCGAGTGAAAAACTATGTGATTGTGGGAGGTCCTGCGACGGTCTCAGAATCTGTAGAAACAGAATTAAAAGAAACATATGGAAAAAATGTAGCCCGAATCTCGGGAGCGAATCGATTTGAAGTAGGTGTAAATATCGCAGATACATTTAAACTGGATGAGCGGAACGTTGTGATCACGAATGGTGTGGGTACAGCTTTTGCTGACGCATTAGTTGGAGCCCAGTTGGCATCTTCTCTATCACCTATGTCTTCACCTCTTTTATTGTCGACGCCAACAACCTTGCAACCATCTATCTCTAACTATATGAGTAAGATTTCTGGTATTAACGAACAAATCTATATCGTCGGAAATAACGAATCCGTCTTTCCAGAAGTCGAAGAAAAATTAAAAGGTTATCTAAAATAATCATCGTATTTGCTAAATGACCCCATCGCAATTTTTTGCGATGGGGTCTCGCCTTTTCTCCTATATAGAGTCATTATATCGATTGCATTTTATAAATCAAAATCTTTACATTGCATTCCTTATTATTTAGTAAAAAAAGAGTTAAAAATCAAATAACCGAAGTAAGAGTTGGACAAGAATTTAGCTATGGGGAGGTTTATAATACGATAAGTTGATTCATTTTACTTGATTAGGTTTGTGGCGTAAGTCAGATGATTATAAGGTTATATTAGTAAATAAAATAATTGATAGGACAATATCAGAAATATCTATTATAGAAGTTAGTTTTTTTATTCATATTTGTGTTTACTAAATCATTTAATTTACTTATAATGTATAATCGAGTCCAGTATATTTTATCAGACAATTCATATTTTTAGGAGGAATGGATGTAAAATGCAATACTATAAGAAGATTGTTAGCTTAATTTGTATCACTGCACTTGTCATTCTGGCAATACCAGGTATGCAGATTAATGCCAATCAAAGTCCAGTAAGAGTAAATTTAGCGACAGACATGGATAAGTATGTCGAATCGAAGCAAAAAGAATCGATTGAAATGGATTGGAAAGAAGGACTTATTCGCGATTCTAATAATCAAGAAGTTGTAACTCCTGAAAAAGATATTAAGAACCAGATGCCTGCACAAACTGGGACCCCGTACACGGGTAAAATTACCTATAATGGGGCGATGTTTAAAAACGAAATACATTATTTTCAATTTGAAACGGTCGAAGAAGGTACAGTTGACTTGACTGCAAATGCACGCTTTCAAGAACCCAATACCTTTGTCTCTACTAAAGACGGTAGTCAAACTTATAAACATGGAGAGGTTCTGCAGCAGGTGCTTACATGCTCGTAATCAAAGAGGGAAATGGACAGTATACAGTCAATTTAGATGGACTTTCTTTTAAAAGTAAGCCCAATGCAACTTTACCTAACTTAGATATTACAAGTCCAAGTACATATTCCCATCGTATTTCTTCAAGTGCTGGAGGGTTTACGATTACTGGAAACTCAGGTGGGGCGCTCACCTTGTTTGCTTTGGAAGGTTCAACGGAATGGGAAACACTCGAACCATCCTTTTCTAAGCAAGTTAATTTCTCATTTAATGAACCTGTATATAACTACTATGCGATTCAAACACATGCTATGAATGGGAATCGTATTTATCGCACATATGAAATTATATGGCCAGGGTATGTACGTGTAGATGGATCCAATCGCTATGATGTAGCCATTAATGCCAGTAAAGCTTTAACCCGAAATCGTGAGGATGTCAAATCTGTAGTGATTACACGTGGCGACACCATTTCAGATATTATCGCAGGTGGGCCGTTAGCTGGATTAGATGAAGCGCCAATTTTACTAACGCCATCATCAAGTCTTTATAGCGGTACAAAAGAGGAACTGAGACGTCTGAATCCAGAAAAAGCATATATTGTTGGTGGGACAGGCTCGATTCATGCCACTGTGGAACAAGAGATTAAAAATCTTGGAATTGAAACTGTGCGTATTACAGGAGCAAACCGCTATGAAGCGTCAGTAAATGCGGCTAAAGAGCTTACGAATCAACTAAATGTACAAGGGAAATCAGCGGATACGGCATTCATCGTGAATGGTTTTGTGTTAACCGATGCGGCAGCTGGACTAAGTGTAGCAATCAATCGAAATATACCCATTCTATATGTAGCTCAAAGCTCAGTTCCAACAGAGGTAGAAAAATTTATTAAGGATAATCCGCAATATAAGAAATTTAAGATTTTAGGTGGGACTGCAACGGTAAGTGACGCGGTTTCCAAAAAAATCTCGTCTTTATCAACGGGTAATCAAGTAGATCGTATTGGCGGATCCAATCGCTTTGAAACGGCAATCAATCTCATTAAGCATTTTAACGTGGATACAAAAACGGTCGTGATTGGTCGTGGCGATTCAGTACCGGGTACGAAAGAACTCTATCCTGATGTAGTAGTTGGAGCACCACTAGCAGCCAAATATGATGGAGCAATCTTACTTACACTACCTGGCCGCTTGGAAGATACGACAAGAGGATTTCTAAATACACGTCATGCAGCCGGCTTTAAAGTTGACCAAGGCTTTGTCCAGGGTGGATCAAGCTCCGTTTCGGATGATCAATTATTTGATTTTGAATTTTTTATGAATTAAACCATGAAGCGAAATGTTGAGGTTAATCTCAACATTTCGCTTCACACTATACCATACGTAGAAATGGAGTATAAAAAATTGAAGAAACCCCAGTATAGGTTATTTGTGGCTTTCTTACTCTTTGTCTTTCTGTTTACCAGTATACCGCCTACCCCAGTATTAGCGGCGGAAACGGTACAGAACTGGCATTATCAATGGAAGCTCCAACAAATACCAAATGAAGATCAAAAACCCAACTTTCTTGTGTTAGCCGGTTCAAACATGATTGATCGTATTACCGGTTTTTTTACTGAAAATGAGAAAAAAGAAGAAAAAAATGAAGATAAGAATGAAAAGGAAGTATTACCTGAAAAAAATGAACTTGTAGATAAGAAGAAAAAAGAGAAACCTAAGCGGATTAAGGAACTTGTACAGAAGCGAGAAGCGAATGCCAAATACCATGAACGTTCAGATGGCAGTGTAGAAGCTGAGATTTCAGCTACTCCAGTACACTATCAAGACAAAAACGGGAAATGGCAAGAAATTAATACGCAAATCAAAACAAAACAAACAAAATCAGAACTAATTTTTGCCAATACAACGAACACTTTTCAAACTTTTTTTGGTCAATCTAAGTCATCCTTTCTCGATATGAGATTTCAGGGGCATCGCATTCAGATGGGAATTGACCCAGATGATCAAAAGCCTCTACCTAAACCGAGAGTGAAAGATAATCACATTACCTTTGATGGGGTTTTTCCTGAAGCTGCAGTGGAATATACCATCACAAGTGATTCTGTAAAAGAGAAGATGATTTTAACGGAACCTCCTACACAGAACAAATTCCAATTTACACTACAATTGGACAATCTGGATGCACGACAAGAAGAAGACGGTTCGATTTCATTTATCAGTCGTACAGAGGATCGTGTCTTATTTTCAATCCCAAAACCTTTCATGTACGATAGCCAGCCTGATCCTAAATCGCCATATGGAAAGAGCTGGAGTGATCAAGTCACACAAACGATAAAACAAGAAGGATCTGTTGCAACCCTAACAGTTGAAGCAGATAAAGATTGGCTGCATGATGCGAATCGACAATATCCTGTTGTCGTTGATCCGACAGTCGTCATTCAACCGCTTCCCGGGTATGATGCCGGTCAAAGTGAAGATAGTATGGTGATCAATACGACACCAGATAGTAACTATAATACAAGCTGGCAGCTAGCAGTAGGGTCAGATCCGAGTGCGATCTCACGTTCTCTCGTGAAGTTTGACCTTAGTAGCATTGAAGCTGATACGCCGATTGAATCAGCACGTGTCGAGCTTTACTACGATCAATCCTTTTGTAATGGTTGTCCAACTGGGCAAACCGATAATCAGGTCAATCTTTCACTTCATCGGGTCTTACAAGATTGGGATCCGCGCTATGTGACCTGGAAACAGGCAACACAAGATGTACAGTGGCAAACACCGGGTGGACACTTTGCGTCAGATGTCGAGACCTATGAAGAAACAATCGATGACTTTGATTCAGAGAAAGTTGTTCGAAACGGTCGCTGGCTTTCAATGCGGGTACGGGGTGGAGAAAGCTACCACTTTAGTAGTAAAGGTGATGGCAGCAATACCTTTACTTGGCTTCCAGATGTCAAAGAATCGGGGACGTATCAGCTCAATATTCGCCATCGTTCATCATCAAATTATGCGACAAATGCGCCCTATACGATTGAACATGCAAATGGAAACACAAAAGTATTGATGGATCAGACAACCAATGGTGGTAAATGGCAAACAAAGGGCTACTTTGCTTTTGGGCCAAATAGTAACAATCGGATCACACTAAGTAATCAAGCGGATAATGGTGTCGTTGCAGATGCTGTTCAACTTGTTCGTTATGCAAGTACAACCAAGTATCCAGATCAAAGCAATAAATGGCATGCATTTAGTATTCGTGATTTAGCCCAAGATTGGATTGATGGTACACAGCCGAATCACGGTGTAATGATTAAAGTGAAAAATGAGTCTCAAAAGTTAGGTGGCGTTCGTTACACTGCCAGCTCATATGAGAACTATCGTTACGATGATAATACCATCCGACCTAAATTGGTCATCACTTATGGAAAACCAGGGGTGGTATTGAAAGAACCAACCAAAATGCATGCAACCGGTGCTGAGCTACATTGGAGTAAATATCAAGGAAATGACTTTGTGGAGTATCAAGTTCACCGCAGTTTGGATCAAAACTATAAGCCAAGTGAAGAAACTTTGATCGCTCCAGTCTTAGATGAAGATCAAATTCAATTTACAGATACAACCGCAAGTCCATCATTAATTAATGCACCAGGTGGCCGTATTTTCCCAGAGAAGAAGTATTACTATATGGTAGTCGTTAAGACGGCAGATGGCGAACTGATTCCTTCTGAAACGAAGTTTGCACAACTTCCTAAAATTGGCTTATCACGACAAATCCTTACAGCCAATGCAGATACGACGATATCTAGTAACCAAAAGGGTACGAACCTCAATAGCATTGGAGGGCATCCGTGGCTTCAAGTCGGAAATAATAGTGGAACCTACGGTACAACACGCGGACTCGTGTCGTTTAACTTAGACTCCATTCCTGTAGGGGCAAATGTGACCCTAGCAAAACTTGGCGTATGGTCCTGGTACTACGGAAAAAGTGGTAGTGCTGATGCTACCTACAGCGTACATGGGCTTACGAAAAGCTTTACTGAAAGCTCGACCTGGAATAATATCGGCAATAGCTTTAAAGCGAGTGCCATCGCCAGTAAAACAATGAAAGATTCTCCTCAGTGGAGTATGTGGGATACAACTTCACAGGTACAAGCTTGGGTGAAAGATACCGAAGTCAACAACGGATTTCTCATTAAGTTAGCGGATGAAGCGAGTAGTACAAAAAAAGAACGAACACTCTTTTTAAGCGATGAAAGTGAAGTGGCTTCATTAAAACCGAAGCTAGAAGTTACCTACACGGAAAGTACGGGTAAATCGAGTTACTATGCACCTCGAACCCCTCATGTGATGATCACAGGTGCAACCTATGATCAAGTCGATGTGACATTAACCAATACCTCCAGCCGTACATGGAGTGGTGAAAAAGTTAAGCTCTCTTATCACTGGTTGGATAATGCTACAGGTAAAGAAATCACCAGTGACGAAAACCGATTAGAAATGATCCTTCGACCTGTCAATGAAAATGGTATTGAATTACCGGATCCCATTGATGTGGCGCCAGGAGAAAATATTCATCTCAAAGCCAATATTAAAGCTCCTAAACTAGCGAAAAATGTAACGAGAAAAGGGTATACACTTCGTTGGGACTTAATTGAAGATGGGAAATGGCTCTCCCAAAGTAGTGATCCGGTTCCTGTATTGGATCAACAAATCCTCGTTCAAGAAAAAAAGGACGAAAAGGGACTTGGGGGATCAGCGACGCATGTAAATGATTACTCCGGACCAGAAGGATTAACGGGTATTAACCTTTTCAATGGAAATGCAAACTTCTCGTACACCCCATTCAATAACGCGTCGATTGGGTTTGATACGTACGTACATCTCAACTACAATAGTGCTGATGACAGTGAGCATGCCCTAAGTGAAGGGTGGTCCATTGCGACCAACACGATGATGAGCCTAGGGGCACCCGCAACCAATGCGGCCATGATTGACGAAAATGATAATATCGTCTCGGGTTCTGTGGTCATTGTTGACGAAGAAGGATCGAGTCATACGTTCACCTTCGACAAAACAAAGAAAAAATTTGTGGCACCTGCTGGTACACATATGGACCTCCAGTATTTAAAAGGGACTAACAAGCGGAAAAAATGGGTTGTAACTGAATCGAACCGCGTACAGTATTATTTTGATGAGCTCGGATATGTGAGTGAAGCCGTTGATGCCAATGGAAATAAAATGACCTTTACGTATGAAGAGCGTACCATCGATAATCAGAAGGCGAAACTGCTACGCTATATGACGGATGATGCAGGGCGCAAAACCATAACCATTGACTACAATAACAAAAATAAAATTGAGTCTATCGTTGATGTTGCAGGACGCAAAACCCTGTTCCTTTACGATAGTAAGAACCGTTTACAAAGAATTGTAGATGGAATCAATACCCATGGGAATAATGGGCAACGTGGTTTGGAGAAAAGTTATATCTTTACTTATGACCCCAAGAAAGAATCACGTATTACGCATGTTAAAGACCCACGAGGGTATTCAACACAGTTTGTCTATTACACCGGTGGCGATCATGATGGTAAAGTGAGTAACATGATCAAACGGGATGGAACCAGCATTCAAGTCAACTATAATGCGAATGAAGCCACCGTTATTGACAATCTCTCTCGCAGAACCAAGTATTTATTTGATGGAAACGGACGCACGATCTCCATTGTCAACCCGAAAAACAAAGCGATGAAGTTTCGCTATGACAATGATGATAATGTGACCTATACAGAAGCACCAAATGGTGCCATTACGACAACCACTTATGATGATCTAGGGAATGAACTAACTAAAACCGATCCAGAAAATAATAGTTTGATAGACGGTTTGAAGCGTAAGTCGATGGTATATGAGTATCAATACACGATGGATGGTCGTGTTTCTGAACTGGTCAAAGCGACTACCCCTGGTGGAAAAGTGATGACGTACACCTACGATAAATATGGAAATCGTCTCACAGAAAAAAATTCACTGGGACATGAAACCAAATTTACCTACTATCCAAACGGCATGTTAAAAACAAAAACAGATGCCGAAGGTCATGTGACCACTTACGGAAGCTCGAGTGCATCAGATTATGGGTATCACCCAACGGGGAAACCGAAGCAGGTTACGGATGCGCTAGGTAATACCACCAAAATGGCGTATGGTGAACGTGGTGAATTGTTATCCATTACAAATGCCAAAGGAAAAACGACGACGCATACGTATGATATCTTAGGTCGTCCGCTTGAAACGACGATTCCCAAAGATGGTTTAACTAAGATTACGATTCCGGCACCTATTTATGATAAGAACGACAACATCGTTCAAGAAACTGCACCAAACGGAGCTGTGACGGATTACGTCCTAGATGAGATGGATCGCGTCATCGAAAAACATCTACCACGTGATGAAGAAAAGGTACCGCAAGGTCGAATCGTGAAGTATGAGTATAACAAAGCAGGAAAATTGATTAAAGAAATTGAGCCTAATGGGTTCATTCCAGAAGATGATACGCTTGGCCATGTGAAGACCTTTGCATACAATGAGTTGGATCAGCTGATTGCAACTACGGATGCTATGAAAAACACAACCACCTATGAATATGATGATGTGGGGCGTCGCATCAAAGTTACACTTCCAGAAGGACAGAAAACATCGGATCCCGATGATTATACAACCCAAACAGCATACGATAAAAACGGACGCGTTGTGAAAACAACGACATCTGATGGGACTAGCGTCCACTATACGTACGATGCAGACGGGAATGTAACACGCACCCAGGATCAGGAAGGCAATCTGACGTATAATTATTATGATGCGCGGGGATTGCTGATCGAAAAACGTACACCTGCAGAGACCAAGGACAAGTATCACATTACGAAGTTCACCTATGATAAAGTGGGGAATTTAACGCATACCGAAAGCCCGCGGGGAACAGAAACCCCTATAGCAGGTGATTTTGTCACAGAGAAGGTATACGATGAACTGAATCGTGTGCAGGAAATTATATACCCACATGATCCATCTAGTAGAAACTCCCGCTTTGCAGTGAAAAATCGTTTGCAATATGAATATGATGAAGTCGGCAATGTGATCCGAATCAGTGCACCACCATCAGAGCTGTCAACGGAGAGAAACATCACCAACTTAATCTACTATGATAATGGATGGCTAAGACGCATCGACGATCCATGGGACATCCGAACCGAATACGATTACAATGAACTGGGCGCAGAAACCAAACGTAAGGTAATCAGTTCAGATAAAAGCTTATTACGTGCCATGTCTTGGGATCACCATCCAGATGGTAAAGTGAGAAAGCATTATGACTCCGGTGCACGCGCCAATATTAATGAACCTGGAAGTGATTTCCGCTTATTTCAATACCACTATGATCCAAATGGCAACTTGATCGAAACAGAAGATCATCGCATCGATGCGAAGGTTAATCGTTATAAGATGCTGTATGACTTAAGCAATCGGCTCGTGGAAACACAAGAATTGACCGGAGAAACCATCAACCGTAAAATTAAGTATGGTTATGATGCCAATGGGAACTTGATTAATCAAATCTATCCCGATTATTACTCCAGATACTACTATAACGATCTGAACCAAGTGACAGACTTTGCCTATCAAACGGGAGAAGACAAGCCACTTGAGTGGAGTGCGTATACCTACACCCCGACAGGCAAACTGAAGCAAGAGACAAAGCCAAATGGAAATGTCACCACTTACGACTACTACGCAAACCAAGCGGTACAGAAGTCTGAGATGAAAAAAGCGGATGGCACAGTACTACAAAGCCATACGTATGCATACAACGCCAATGGACATAAGGTAGAAGATATTTACAAAGGCCTAGATAGCAACAACAAAGCCTTTGAGAACACTTCCACCTACGCCTACGATCCACGTGATCGACTGGTCAATTATGATAGACAAGGCACCCATACAGCGAGTGAAAGCTACGTACTAGATGCCAATAGCAACATCGTAGAGAAAAACGCCAATGGTAAGGTATCTCGCTATACCTATGACAAAAACCGCTTGATTAGCGAAACCAAAGAAGGCGTAACGTCCACCTACAACTACGATTCGCTAGGTCGTGTGAAAAGTGTAGAAGCAGGTGAACAAGTCGTAGAATCCTACCAGTATGATCTATACGACAACATCGCCAAACATCAAAAGCAAAATAAAGACAAAACCGGCATGCTGACAACCCAGTTTACCTACGATGGATTAGATCGAACCACGTCCAAAGTGGAACATGTCGGCACCGAGCAGGAGCAAACCACCACTTTTGATTATTTAGCGACATCAGGAGAAATGATCAGCGAAAGTGTAGACGGCAAGAAAACCAATAGCTATGTATACACGGCTTCTGGGAACTTATTCTCCATGGTCA
>NZ_JACXAG020000007.1 GCF_014773435.2 Polycladospora coralii
GTTCATTTTCTTCATTGGTTCGATTGTCCTTTTCTCGAAAGGATCCGCTATTTTGGCTCTGACGAATCCACTTATCCAAAGAAGAGGGGGTTAGTTCATACTCCTTAATAATATCTTTTCTTGGCTTACCATTTTGATATAGTTGCACCATTTGTTCTTTAAACTCAGCTGTAAAAGTACGTCTTGCCTTTCTGGACATAGCTCATTCTCCTCATTTCACCTGTTGAAACAAGTTTACCTGACCTTATTTTTTCTGTCTAACTTACTGTAGCCGATTCATTAGAACCTCTTTCAAAAGGGGATTAAGCTGTTTTTTATTTTTATCTTTTTGGCACTAAAACCATAAATTAGATAACAAATGAGTCGCGGATGGATTTGATTTTGAATAATGTTATAATTATAAAGATTAGATAGTTTTAGAGGTGTTATCTATGATTATTAAGTTTATTTGTGTTGGAATAAAATGCGGAAATTTATTTACATACCAAATTCGGGTGAAATGAGGAATGAATGATGAGTGAAGTGATGCTTAAAATAAATGGAATTGATATTTGTACAGAGAGCTTCGGAGATCAAACTAAACCAGCTATTTTATTAATAAACGGGGCTATGAATTCAATGGTCTATTGGGATGAGGCATTCTGTCAGTTATTAGCTGATACGGGCAGGTATGTTATTCGTTATGACAATCGAGATGTGGGGCGTTCTACAACATATGAGCCTGGTACTTCCAATTACACAGTAGTAGACATGGCCAACGATGCTATTGGAATCCTCGATGCTTACAGTGTGCAACGAGCACATTTAGTCGGTATGTCATTAGGTGGGATGATTGCCCAAGTCATATCTTATAATCATCCAAATAGGATTCTCAGTATGACACTCATATCATCTAGCCTTTTTGGAGCAGATGAAAATAACCGCGATTTACCCGAAATGGACCCCAGACTCTTGGAGTACCATACTAAAGGAGCTAGCTTAGATTGGTCAAATGAAGATGCTGTTGTCGATTATTTAGTAGAAGGGGCAAGAATGCTTTGTGGACCAAGTCGTGTATTTGATGAAGAACGTTTTTGCAAACAAGCCACCCAAGATTTTCAACGTTCAAATCATATCCAAAGTATGTTTAATCACGCAATGCTTACCGGAAATGACTTTTATGAAAATAAAATGCAAGATATCCAAGTACCCGCATTGGTCATTCATGGTACGAAAGATACGATTCTACCGTATGAACATGGGCTAGCATTGGTGAATGAATTGCCAAATTCCACACTATTAGCACTTGAAGGAACTGGTCATGAAATTCATTCTGATGATTGGAATACCATCATTCAAGCTATATCACATCATACATCAGCAAGGTAGGTTTAGGTGATTTTCTGAACTCAACCACAGGATATTTAAGAAGGGTTATATGTTCGGTTAATTACGATTGTAACCTTTCTTTTAAAGATGAAAAGATTGTCGATTGAAATCCCTTGCGATCCAGTATGGTCATGAAAATAGTTACGGTATAAAAAGGAAATCGTGCAGGGGTAGAGATTACATTCTTTCCCCATCAACATATTCAGATCAAGACTTGTTACGCTTATACTTCTATGCTCGGCATGATTGATCGCGATATCGTAAGTGTTGACTGACCCTCAAACATGTCAATTAACGCCATCTAGGATATTTATTTTGATCATATTGCTCCCCTATTTTTCAGAATGGACGGTAGCCTCTTGATCTAAGAGGCTAAGATTTAGGTTGTCATTAAGAATTTGGATATAATGGCTTCAATATCGTAAGGTGTATAATCTCCATCCAGGGAGAATACAGTATCTGCAATCTGTTCATCTTCTACTAAATTTCCACGAGCTGCTGCATGTAAGCGGAATAGGTCATATAAGGTAGGTTTGGCCATTGTACTCATTCCTTTTCCGATAGCCACTATCCCCGTTTGGTTCTCTTCAATATTATTATTATAACTGTCGGGATTGAATCTTAATGTTAAATCAGTCCAGATCACCTTTCGATCTTGTAAATCTAAAATAACTGGAATACTGATATGTGCATCACCAGTTAGATCAAGCTTATTTTGTATGGTTGATGGTTCGAAAATTTCCCCAGATTTAGGGTGTTTGCGGATCATCCAACCGGCAAAGCATTCTGGTAACGCATCAAAAGATTGGCTTGTATAAATGTGTAGGGACATGACAATATATCTACCACCATAACGCTGGATGGAAGGCATATCTAAGTCAATAAACTCACAAGCACCATTGGGTGCCTCTGTAATATCACCACTGTGATAAGAACGATAATCATGCGAACGTAAATGAGTATAAGAGATATGTTCCATATAATGCCAATTTGTATCATACATCACAACTGACAAATCCAAGTCAACACGACCTGTTGGCATATTATTGACTTCTCCTTCTCGCCACCAAGTGAAGAAACGGATTGTATTACCTTCTGGTATCGAGATTCTACTACCACGTGCAACGGTATGGACCGATTTATTGGCAGACCGTTGCGAAAATGGGACAGTATAGTCGATTAAATCTTTGGATACATATACTTTTCCAAGTGATGGTAAGGAAGCAAAGCGATTGCATAAAGCAGACTCACAAATTTGGACGACAGTAACACATGTCGAAGATGATATAAGCGATAGTCGATGTGGAATCACTTTAATCTTACCGACTATTCCTTTTGGAAAAAAGGTACGATACTTCGAGGGTTTGTCACGGTGTTTAAAATGAGTACATACTTGTAATAGAAGTGGAGTGGCTACTTGAGTAGCTATCTCCCGAAACTTTTCTAAAATCATATCATCATCAGGAAAGATACGAAGGATATGATCTAGTCGGCGTGCGAACTCACCAGGTTTTTTGCTGAGAAGTTCTAATATTTTTTCTTTATTTTTAGTTCGTATAGCTAACTCGATCTCACTATTAAATGTAGGGTATGAAGATTGATTTCGAATGATAGAAAATGCTTTGGACGCTTTGGGGAAGCGTTTTTGATACTCCATAGGATGTAGAATTTCTCCTAGGCGAATCCATTGTTTGCGATATGTAATCATTTCTGCGCTAAGATCCACTTTACAAATTTCGAGTAATCCCAAAAGTAATCTACGATCAGATCTGCTAAATTTTTTAAACTTTGTATTAGTAGCTAGGCTAATATCTCCATCCGACAACTGGGTGGCGAATCTCAATATATCAGTAGGTGACTTCACATAGTTCGAAAGAAGTTGGGAACTTGCTTTGCTACTAGTATAAAGGACACCCAAAACAAAACTCATGTTTTCTCGCATGGGTATATGCTGTGGGAGAAGCATACTACAATCAGGGAAGTGAGTGAGAGCCCAGGCAATATCTGATTGATCTGTCTTAGAAATGGAAGTGTTAGCACAAATCAAATCTTTGATCATTTGGATAAACTCATCATCTTCTCCACACTCAATCACTGTTAAATTTACTTGGTCAATTAATGGGAGACGTTTCTCTTTTGGCTTCGTGTCAGGCGGAATTTGAGTTAGGTAGTATTCAATCGCGTTTAGATATAGCTGAGATTCATCTATATGCATCAATTGTTGAGGGAAGTTGGGGTACATTGGATTATATTCTTTATCAGCACCAACTATATGACGTAAATCAGTAATTAGCTGAGTTTGAAATCGGATAAAATCAGGAATCGATAATCTGAGTAAACGTTTCATTAGAGAAATTGAAACGGTATAACCCAGAGATTCAATATTCTTCATCATTGTTGCTACATAAGGTATTGGTAGGGAATCGTTACCTAATGCTACGATCACTTTATTTTTTCGTCTAAGATATATTGTATTTTTCAAGTTGATGCAACACCTACTTCATATAAAATAAAATCAGGAGATTGATACCCCTATACCCAAATGTAATATGAAGGAAGGTGTATCATAGCCTGATTAAAGATCATTATAAGTTAGATTCTGTTAAATGTAAAGAGTTTAATGATTTATAATAAAGATTCATATGTTTATTAATACGTATATCCCACCAGCCCCCGATGTTTTTCAGAACTGGTGGTTGGGAAAGGGATTACTGTCTATATTGTAAAAGATTGATGATATCTTGATTTTCTCTTTGTTGAGCGAGTGAATATGCTGTTTCGCCGTCCGTTGTAGTCAGCGTAGGATCCGCACCGCCTTCAAGTAAGACCTCGACCATCTTTGTATCGTTTAGATCTGTTGCTATCCAGAGTGGGGTTTTACCCTCTTGTGTATATTGATTAGCATTGGCTCCACCACTGAGAATTATTTTTGCTTTCTCTGTATCTTGGAGTAAGATGGCGATCAAGAGTGCCGTTTTTCCGCTTTGCTCACATATGGACGGGGTGGCCCCACCTTTCAATAATGTTTCGATGACAGCGGGAGGGTTAAAGCGGACTGCATGGGTTAAAGCTGTATAACCTTGTGGTGTAAAAATGTTAGGGTTCCCCCCCTCCCATAAGATTTTTTTTATATCCTCGATGCGGTTTTGTCTGATGGCTTCCAGTAGAGACTCTGCATAATGGTTTATCAATGTTTGTCCCCTTCCCATTCCATTACTTTAGTTTTGCTTTATACTACGTCATTACATGGAAAGGGGAGCGGTATTATTGTAAGTTGGAGATATTTGTGTATATGCGGAAGCAACTCGGTCATTTATGCGTTAGAAGCCCGAGGAGATCGCTATAGATGTTACGATTGCAGGCAACTACGCTTGTAGGTGTTTGTAATGAAAGTGCATTTGCGTTAAAATCAGAGACGATTCCGCCAGCTTCTTCCACTAAGATACGACCGGCTGCGTGGTCCCATGGGAATGTACTAAATGTGAGATAAGCATCTAGCTTTCCCACCGCACACTTGGCTAATGTGAGCGCGGTTGCACCATAAATACGAATGCCGCGTACTTGCTCAGTTAAGTGCATGATTTTTTCCATATTGGTTTGTCGTTCTTCTTCTGGCATGTGAAGGTCGAGTGCAATCATGGCATCTGTTAACCGTTTCTGCTCTGAAAGTGGGGGAACAGGCTCATGATTAATAAAAAGCCCTTTATCACGGAAGGCGTGATACATTTTTCCTGACATCACATCATACACATAGCCAAATACCCCGATCTGCTTATGATACAGAGCGACAGAAATGACAAAGTCTTCTTGAAATGAAACAAAGTTAGAGGTGCCGTCAATGGGATCGATTAACCAAACCCATCCATCAAGGCTTTGTGGAGGATGACTCATCCCTTCCTCTCCGATAATTTGGTGATCTGGATAGTGGGATTTGATTTTTTCTACAAAAAATTGCTCGATTGTACGATCCATCTCAGTAACTAAATCATGCTCATCTGTTTTGGTTTCAAAGTGCATGGTTTTATGACGGAGAAAGTGGCGAACTTTTTGACCTGCTTCTATCACCCATTCATGGGTGTGTTCATAAATGAGAAAAGCTTGATTTTTCATGTGAACGTCTCCTTGTTTTTACTGCTATTTTAGCACATCGTTTGCAAGGCAATATACACGACACAAAAATGGGAAAGGATGGTTTAGGAAGTTGAAAAGTATATGTTTATATTTAGGGACGCTCTTGTTGGTCATGACGGGATGTGATCCCAATGCTGCCCATCAGGCTTATCAAAATCCTGTGACAAAACAACAACAACCCCAAGTGGTGAAAAAGAAAGTGGAAGAGAAAGTGATAAAACCGGAATGGAAAGCGGTTAAAATACCGTCAGCGTTAGAAGGTCTTACGCTAAGTGATGCTGGTAAGTTTGCAGGTGAGAAATATGAGCTGGATCAGGTGAAAATGGAATTAGATCAATTTCCTACAGGATTAACGGAGCGAGCGTATTATGAACGTCTCCTTGCGTTATTAGCAGAAGATTATCGTGAGTATATCTACTACTTCGAAAACTTTGATGAGAAAATGAAGCAAACGATATTAAAAAACGAGAACAAGGAACAAGTAGATGAAATAGAAGATCAACTTCAGAAGGAATTAGATAAAATGGATGATGATATGATTCGGTTAGCGGATCGTGAAGATGACCGTTTGCAAAAAGCTGTAGATCGCTTAGATGATCGTCTAGATTTACCATCTATAAGCGGATGGGTGGATGAGCGTGAAGCGCTACTTATGAAATACAGTAACCAGAAAGAGCTTTTCTATGCAGAGCACCTCAATGCGTTAGAGCAAAAGTTAGAAGATGAAAATGAGCACTCTCAAAAGTGAAGAGAGCGCTCATTTTATCACTGATTTAATTCCCGAGCCACAGCAGCTTCAGCTTCTTCTTTTCCTTTGTCTAAATTAACGAAGAATAGCATGATAATGCCTACGATAAAGAAAAAGGCTACTGAAGCAATACCAGTCCGATTTGAACCTGTTAGTTGCCCAATAATGGCAACGGCAGCCGGTCCGAATATGGCCGCAAACTTTCCAGATAAACCATAAAAACCAAAAAACTCTGCATTACGATGAGCGGGTACGATACGCGTAAATATAGAACGAGCAAGTGCCTGGCTCCCGCCTTGTACGGTACCGACAAGCGTGGCTAAAATATAGAAGTCTAACGCGTTTTCCATACGGTAACCGAGAATCGTAATAAACAAATAGACGCACAACGTAATCACGAGGGTTAGCTTGGACCCGAACTTACTCGCTATTTTTCCAAAAAAGAGGGTACAGGGAAAACCGACAAACTGCGTGATCAGAAGCGCAGTGATTAAATCTTGTTGCCCAATTCCAATTTCGGCCCCGAAGATAACTGACATCTTTACAATTGTATTAATCCCATCACTGAAAAACCAGAAAGCAATCAGAAACTTTAGTAGCTCTGGATACTGTTTGATCGCTCTGATCGTTTGCCATACACTACGGAAACCACTTAATGCGGTTGCCATAGGCGGTTGCTTTACTCCTTGGATGATTTTTTTTTCGTGTACATTACGAAAGATCGGGATTGAAAAAAGTAACCACCATATACCGGTAGCAAAAAAGGAAATTTGGGTTGCTGACAGCGAACTGATTCCCACTTTATCGTGAAAGGTGATCAGGGCTAGACTAAGGGCTAGAATACTGCCTCCACCAACATATCCATAAGAAAAACCTTTAGCTGAAACCATATCGCGATCTTTCTCAGGTGCGACATCACTTAAAAAGGCATCGTAAAAAACGTTTGCACCAGAGAAACCAAGTGTTCCCACGATCAGTAGCAGGGATGCCCAAAGCCAATCTCCTTCTCCGATGGTAAACATGAGTGTCGTTGCCAAGACACCCATGATGACAAAAAAACGTAGGAATTTCTTTTTAGAGTTCGAAGCATCTGCAATGGCGCCTAATAAAGGAGATAGGATGACTACTAAAATAAGAGAAATGGATTGCGTGTAACCCCAGTAAGCAGTAGCTGTTGCGGGTGCAAGCGTATTAGCAGCTACTTTGGAATAAAAGATTGGCATGACCGCAGCGATGATAATCGTTGCAAAGGCTGAATTAGCCCAGTCATACATAGCCCAACTACGAACTGCCTTTTTATCCATACACATTCCCCCAAAAAATATTTGAAATGATGAACTGATTATTGCAAAAAATAAATACCTTTTAAGGTTAGCATAGCATGAAATCAAGCAAATCGTATACAGCTAAGATCTACACGGGAAATAAAGAGCGTGATAAAATAAATAACGGTAGCAACCTACCTATGGTGCTAGTTGATTCCGATAAGAAAAAAGCGAAATGAACACCAAATAGCGTAGCCAAAACCGGAAGGAAGAAGCGCGCCATCTGCTTGGCCGGAAGGTTTTGGTATGTATGGAAAACGAAATCACACATCCCGGCGATACCACTACGCAGGTCAAACTGCTTTATTTTGTTAAAATAGAAGATGTCATGGATGAAATAAGGGAGCTTTTAGATGGAAAGCAAAATAGCAGGCGAAATAATCGGAAGCCAATATCATATAAGAAAAATCTTTCCTTTTGTGATGGGGACATTGTACTTCACGGATAGGACTTCTGCTAGAGGAGATGATGAAAAAAGATTTGTGCATGCCCTTGCAATGCCTAGCAACGCGTCTTCATCTCTTATTGAGGAACTTGGTCTCCGCGATGATATGATCTTTATGCCCTTAGAGAATATATTTATCGAACAAAATAACCTTTACCAGGTCTTTATACGAATGGAAGGGGGATTACTCGCTTATCAAATCCGAAAGAGATCATTCTCATTAGAGGAGATGTCTTGGCTGGTGGCAGGGATTTGCAGTCAATTGCTTCGGTTGGAGCTGGAGGGGCAATTTACACTCGTGCATCCGCAAAATATCATAATCACGAAAAGTGGAGCCATTCGCTTTTTGTATGGAGGTAAGCGTGGATTATTACCAAAGCACTTAGGGCGACTAAGTAAACAGACAGAAGAACAGATACGAACAGATCGCTTATATGATGTCTATCTAATCGGTGTACTCATCTTTCAAATCTTAACGGGGAAACATCCGGTTGAGTGGGGATTACAAGTACCTCCCCTAAAATTAGTTCGACCGGATATCCCAGAAGAACTTGATCAGATTGTAAGCCGTGCGCTTTCCTTTAATCTCGCCACCAGACCACAAATCGAAGAGATCATGTCCCTATTAAAAAGGGTGGGGTAAGGTAAGAGACCCATTTCCTTATAAAGGAGTGCATGATGATGAAGTGTACTATCTTGTCATAAAACCTAACATGAATAATTGAAAACACCTCTAATTATTGCTAAAATGAAAAAATAAAAATGTTTATGTAAAATAACTTAACATAGAGGTGTTGGATGTGAAGGTTTATGTAAAGAGTTATGTACCGATTCCATCGTCTGTTCGTTCGTTTATTGAGCAATTGTGTGCGCAATCGATTCACTTGGTCCATACAGAAGAGGATAAGATTGATTTCATGCTGATTTACGATCCTTCTTTCAACACACATATGCCGCTAAAAAAGAGAAATTTGCCTTTCGCTTACCTCGTCAACCATGAACGGATTGAGGGGAAAGGGGGCACGATGATTTTCTCTACACATATGCCTATATCTCTCGTGGTGCGAATTATGCAGCTTCATCAAGAAAACAAACAGCTGACACAGCGAGTGAATGAATTAGAAGATGGTTTAGCTGCGCGCAAAATTATTGAAAAAGCAAAAGGTATATTAATGGTAAAAGAGGGTATTCAAGAAGCAGAGGCATATCGTAGACTACGTACGAAGGCAATGAATAGTCGCAAAACGATAAAAGAAATTTCCATTCAAATATTGTACAATCAGAGTAATACCAACTATGTAATCGATCAAGTTAAAGTGTAGGCTGTAGTGAAGGGATTGTTATGATGGAGGATGACAGGGCGAAAAAACAGGGCGGTAAAAATAAAATCATAAATCGCTTTGGATGGTTAGGTTTATTGGCTGTTACGGTATTAACCAAGTTAAAATCGATTCTCCCGCTACTCAAATTGGGCAAATTTGGTGGAACAATCATCTCGATGTTTGTTTCAATTGGAGCTTATGCGCTTCTCTTCCCATGGTCATTTGCGATTGGTCTGGTCGTGATGATTTTTATACATGAAATGGGACATGTGTGGGCTGCGAAGATAAAAAAAGTGCCAGTATCAGCACCAGCTTTTATTCCATTCGTGGGTGCATTGATTACGATGAAGCGCCAGCCTAGTGGAGCGGAGACGGAAGCGTTCATCGCATTTGGTGGACCACTACTCGGTACACTTGGTGCTGTCATCACCTATTTACTTGGTGTTTGGACAGGAGAGCAGATTTTTTATGTAGTCGCAACAATCGGCTTTTTTATCAATTTAGTGAACCTGATACCAATCCATCCTTTAGATGGTGGGCGCATTGTGACAGCGATTACACGCTGGCTGTGGGTGCTTGGGTTAATCGGTGGCTTGGCTTTCATTATTTACTTGCGATCGGTCATCTTTACCTTGATTTATGTGTTATTTGTTTGGGAGCTCTGGTCGGCATATCGAAATAAAAAGAAGTCAAATGGGAAATGGATGAAAAAGGTACGCCTTTCTGCTACAGTAGCGGAAGATCTTTTTCAGAAAGCAGGAACTTTCATCCCTTGGATTGAGCATCAAAGAGAATTGCGCTTTGTACAGTTTTGTGATTTAGAAACCAAAAAACATATTGCGCATATCGTTTATCCAGGAGTAGGTGTGATTGCAAAACTGGAAGATCCAGAAATTGTTGAAGGTCAGATCGAGCGTGTCAAACTCTTAAATACTACACCAAAATCGGCACTTAGTTATTCGGTCGAGATGAAGTTTGAGATTTACTATAATCCTGCAACAGAAAGAATGGGATCGATGCATCAAGATAAGGCCTACTTTGACGTAAAGCCGGCTGTGCGCTGGGCTTATGGGGTTTCTTACCTATCACTCATTCTGTTTTTAATTTATATGCTGATGCTTGTTCCAGATATTTCTGTGTAAGAGGGCTCGTAGACGCTACAAAAAACTCACATCCACGAATCGGTTTGTGGATGTGAGAGCGTGGATGGATATCTACTTTTCAACCTGGAATTGTTTGCTAATCATTTGATGTGTGGTTGGCGTGGTCACATGAACGATTACTTCGTATTGACCTTCTTCCTCATATTTTACTTCAGCTTCATATACACCATCTTTTTGTTGTGTTGCTTCGGTTTTTGTATGCTCTTTTTGTTCCTTCTTC
The DNA here is from genome assembly GCF_014773435.2 of Polycladospora coralii. GTDB lineage: Bacteria > Bacillota > Bacilli > Thermoactinomycetales > Thermoactinomycetaceae > Polycladospora > Polycladospora coralii. The sequence goes on from NZ_JACXAG020000007.1 coordinate 10,723, forward strand.
CACACTTCAAATTCTACTTTCGCATCTGTTACAGCTACATCGGCTTTCTTGATATCAGCAGTTAAAGTAACAGCTTCATTTTTTTTAATCGATTCTTCGGAGGTAGCAAATTGAATCGTTAGTTCTTCATTCATTTTATCGTCTTCCATACTTCCGTGATTCATTCCACTATGCTCGGACTTGTCAGTTTCCTGACCGCAACCTAGTAGACTGATCATAAAAAAGATACATAGACCACCTAGGAAACCGAGTTTTATGATTTTCATCCATGTAACACCCTTTCGCTTAATACGATAAACTTCTCATATCTTAATACACCCTCCTTGATTTAGAATCCCCCATTGGAGTTATTGATGATACAAATTATGGCCAGTAATTTTGATGCTTCATGGTTTTGTCAAATATTTTGTCGCTTGTAATACTTTGGCGATAAGCACGTGGTCCCTCGATTAACCAAAAATCTCTTAATTCTTCTCCTGCCATGTTTAAGCTTTTTTGTGGTTGCAGATCTTTTTTCTTTTCCGTTTGAAATAAATAAATAATGGTCTTTAACATCACTTTTTAGCTCCTTTTTTGCGCACAAAAGCCACAGGCGACGGTCCTGTGGCTACAAATGATCTATATATGTAACCACAGGCGCTACGATGACCTGTGGTTCTTTTAGCGATTAAACAAAATTCATTTAACGCTTATCGATAGAGGTCATCTGATGATTTGATTCTGTATAAGGGATTGCAGCATGCTCAGCAGTGAAGTAATGCATCTAAATGACCTCCTTTTGTCAAATGAATTTATTCTATTCTAAATGTTACAGTTTACCAGCATTTATGTCAATTCTTTTTTGAAAAAATTTTATAAAAATGTTATATTTGTATGCTTCTCTTGTTGGTGCCTAAAAATGATAAACAAAGTAATCCATTCATATGAGAACGGAAATGTTAATTGTATGTAGAGAGTCTTCGTGCTAAACTGTTTGTTATTTATCTAAAGGAAAAGAAATGGAAGGTGACATTGTGAAGGCGATATTATTTGATTTGGATGGTACTTTATTTCAGACAGAGAAGGTGGCGGTGCCTGCTTTTCTCGACACTTTTCAATGGTTGATTACAGAAGGATTATATGATGGAGAAATTCCGGATGAGCGTAAAATTGAATCTGCTTTTGGGCTTACGCATGATGAAATCTGGGATCTGCTACTGCCAAATTGTGATGAAGATGTACGCGCTCGAGCTGATCAAATCATGTTACAAGCGGAATTGGAGCGTTTTGATCGAGATTTAGGTGTTTTGTACCCGGGAGTTGGGGAATTATTACATCACTTATATCAAAAGAAATTACCACTATTTATTGCAAGTAATGGCTCTCCTGATTATGTTTATGCAGCCCTAAAATCCAAGAAGCTCGTATCTTTATTTACAGGTATATACACAGCTGGGGGATACCAAACAAAAGAAAAAGTGGACTTAGTAAAAATCGCGATGACAGAGCATGGTATTACGGATGGCTATATGGTAGGAGACCGAAATTCTGATATTAAAGCAGGAAAAGAGAATGGGCTTATTACCGTAGGGTGTCGATATACTGGATTTTCATTATTTGGAGAAGCGCATGAGCTAGATCATGCTGATCATATCATTAACCATCCCAATGAATTGCTCTCATTACTTTAGATTTTGCTTAAATCATGAAAAAGTGAAATGAGACTGCCTTACAAGAGGTTGTTCTTGTTTCACTTTAATAGAAGGAGGGGAATGAAATGGACGATATATGGAATATCTCCTTTTGGGAGATTGCAATTCGGTTATTGTTAGCGGCCGTTTTAGGTGGCTTGGTAGGATGGGAGCGAGAACGAAATAATCATCCTGCTGGATTCCGAACGCACATTCTTGTTAGTGTAGGGGCGGCACTTATTATGTTGCTATCTATTTATGGTTTTTCTGATTTTAATGACCACCCCAATGTTCGGTTTGACCCTGCGCGACTTGCTGCCCAAGTGATCAGTGGGATTGGATTTCTAGGTGCGGGAACGATCTTGCGGCATGGCATTAGTGTGTCTGGTTTAACAACGGCTGCCTCGCTATGGGTAGTTGCTGGGATTGGATTAGCTGCAGGTGCCAACTTTATGTTTGGTGCGATTTTGACGACTGTCATTGTGCTTGTAAGCTTAGAATTGTTAAACAGGCTTGAGGGAATATTAGTTAGAAAAAGGCATTTGCGAAAACTGGATGTGATTGTAAATGATCAACCGGGGATACTCGGTGATTTGGTTGCGTTTATTGACTCCAATGGGGGGAGTGTACGTAAAGTAAATATGGAAGAAGGAGATGATAATACGCTTAATATCTCGTTTATCATTCGCTTTTTTGACTCTACTTCCATTACGATCCTCTGTGAAGAAGCGAGAAAGGTCAAAGGTGTTAAATCAGTTCGAACAGAGCAATAAAAACATGTATAAGTACTTAAAAATAAGGGTAAATCAATAAAGTATCAATTAGGTATTGGCAAAGAATGATCTTTTGATTATAATAAAGTCAGAAGGTCAAAGATAGTCAAAGTCAGCAAGGAGGTGTCCGAATGGGAAATGTATCGGACATCATTGCCCAGTATATTACGGGCATATTGGAAGATAGTCCAACAGGTACCGTGGAAATCAAGCGAAGTGAATTAGCGTGTGCTTTTCAGTGCGTTCCTTCGCAAATCAATTATGTGATTAGCACCCGCTTTACGATCGAGAAAGGCTATCTTGTTGAAAGTAAGCGGGGTGGCGGAGGATATATTCGTATTCAAAAGATTCATTTGAAAAGTCGTCAAAGTGACTTTGAATATTTGTTAAATCATATCGGAAATGCGATTCCGCAGTTGACTGCAGAGCATTTGATTAGTCGTCTGGTGGATGAAGACTGGATCACCGAGCGTGAAGCGCTGATGATGAAGCGACTTATTGCCAGAGAAACCTTACAAGTCCCCATTCCCATCAGAGATCAACTGCGCGCACGCATGATGCGTATCCTGATTATTACTATATTTACCGATAAAGGAGAGTGAAGGCCGATGTTATGTCCAGAATGTGGAAAACGGCCAGCAACACTTCACTACACCAAAATTGTAAATGGTGAGAAAACTGAATTTCATCTTTGTGAAGTGTGCGCCCAAGAAAATGGTGAATACTTACCAGGTTTTGAAAATGGCTTCACCTTTCACCAGCTACTCTCTGGGCTACTTAACTTCGAACCGATGGCTTCGGAGTCGAGTCAAGCTCCTGGATTTCAAGAAAACAGCTTACGCTGTTCTACTTGTGGTTTGACCTATAATCAATTTAGTAAAATTGGCAGATTTGGATGCGGAGACTGCTATGAAACTTTTGAAGAGCGGCTCGATCCACTTTTGCGACGTATACATGGCAATGCGACACATCGTGGTAAAATCCCGTCTCGAACAAGAGGGAATTTAAAGATTAAAAGAGAAATTGAAACCTTGAAAGAACATTTATCACGAAAAATTAATGCAGAGGAATTTGAAGAGGCAGCCAGATTGCGCGATCAAATTCGTTCATTGCAAGAACGGTTGAAGAAGTAGGAGGGGTCAAGATGTCACTTGAACATTTTATAAAAAACGCGATTAGCGAATGGATGAAAGTGAAGGGGCCTCAATCCGACATCGTTTTTAGCAGTCGTATTCGAATTGCACGCAATTTGTCAGGATTACCCTTTCCAATGTTAAGTACAGATTCACAATCTGAAGAAGTTGTAAACCGAGTTGAAGAAGCTTGGAAAACAAATAAACAAGAGTTAGCGGATCTGGCGGCTGCCGAGTTTGTGCGGATGAAAGATTTGAATGAACTAGAAAAAAGAGTACTCGTAGAGAAACATCTGATTAGTCCGATGCTAGCGGAGGAGTCACGAAATGGAGCTGTACTATTGGCTCAAGATGAATCTTTTAGCATTATGATTAATGAGGAAGATCATATTCGCATTCAGTGTATTTTTCCGGGGCTACAACTCGAAAAAGCATGGAAGTTAGCAGATCAGCTTGATGAATGGATTGAGAAAAATCTATCCTATGCTTTCGATGATCAGCGTGGTTATTTAACCAGTTGTCCTACAAATGTAGGAACGGGGATCCGGGCATCGGTCATGATTCACCTACCCGCACTAGCTATGACGCAACAACTAAACCGAATCTTACCAGCTATCACACAGGTTGGTTTAGCTGTTCGAGGTATTTATGGAGAGGGTAGTGAAGCACTAGGTCATTTGTACCAAGTATCCAATCAGGTTACATTAGGTCAATCTGAAGAAGAGATATTAGATAAGTTGCAAGGCGTTGTGTATCAAATGATTGAGCATGAACAAGCTTCACGTAAAAGACTACAAGAGATATCATCTGTACAGTTAGAAGATCGTGTGTTTCGCTCATTAGGCATTTTGACACATTCGCGGATTATTGATTCCAAAGAAGCCATGAAGCGACTATCTGATGTACGCTTAGGTGTTGATTTAGGGTTGATAACGGATGTGTCTGCCAACGTCATGAATGAACTGATGGTTATGACGCAACCCGGTTTTCTACAGCAATATGCGGGGAGCCGCTTAGATGCTGAACAAAGAGATATTAGACGCTCCAAATTAATACGAGAGCGCTTGGGACTAGAAAACAGAAGTTAATAATTTCGATTAATTATAATGACATAAAGTGGGGTGCATGAAACGATGATGTTTGGAAGATTTACAGAGCGTGCGCAAAAAGTGTTGTCACTTGCTCAAGAAGAAGCTGGAAGACTTGGACATAGTAATATTGGTACAGAACACATTTTACTCGGGCTCGTACGTGAGGGTGAAGGTATCGCAGCAAAAGCCTTAATTGCACTCGGTCTAGGGCTCGAAAAAATTCAAAATGAAGTAGAGACCTTGATAGGAAAAGGACAGAGTGGGCCCACAAACATCGCATACACACCACGTGCTAAGAAAGTAATTGAACTTTCCATGGATGAAGCACGTAAACTAGGTCATACTTATGTCGGCACTGAGCATATTTTGCTCGGGTTAATCCGTGAAGGTGAAGGTGTTGCGGCGCGTGTTCTAAACAATTTGGGTGTTAGCTTAACCAAAGCAAGACAACAAGTACTGCAATTACTTGGAAACAGTGAAAGTACAACTAATAATCAGAGTTCAGGCAGTGGAGCCAACACACCAACTTTAGACGGCTTAGCGCGTGATCTGACTCAAGCAGCTCGCGATGGAAATTTAGACCCCGTAATTGGGAGAAGTAAAGAAATTGAACGTGTGATTCAGGTGCTTTCCCGACGTACCAAAAATAATCCGGTCTTAATTGGAGAGCCTGGAGTCGGGAAAACGGCTGTAGCTGAAGGGTTAGCACAGCGGATTGTAGATGGCGAAATTCCCGAGATCTTGCGTGGTAAACGTGTTATGACATTGGATATGGGAACGGTTGTCGCTGGAACCAAATATCGGGGTGAATTTGAGGATCGACTCAAAAAAATCATGGATGAGATTCGTCAAGCCGGCAACGTCATCTTATTTATTGACGAGTTGCACACACTAATTGGTGCAGGTGGTGCAGAGGGTGCAATTGATGCCTCTAATATCTTAAAGCCAGCTCTGGCGCGTGGAGATTTACAGTGTATTGGTGCGACTACCCTGGATGAATATCGTAAGTACATCGAAAAAGATGCAGCATTAGAGCGTCGTTTTCAACCGATTACAGTAGATGAGCCAAGTAAAGAAGAGGCTATTCAGATCTTACAAGGTCTACGTGACCGTTATGAAGCGCATCATCGCGTTAAGATTACAGACGAAGCGATTGAGCAAGCGGTTAAACTATCGGATCGTTACATTTCAGATCGATTTTTACCGGATAAAGCAATTGACTTAATTGATGAAGCAGCCTCTAAAGTTCGTCTATCTTCGTATACGGTACCACCAGAGTTAAAAGAGCTAGAGCAAAAAATGGACGAAGTGAAAAAAGAGAAAGACGCAGCTGTGCAAAGTCAAGAATTTGAAAAGGCAGCTTCGCTTAGAGATACAGAACAGAAACTACGTGAAGAGATTGAAGTGACGCATAACACGTGGAAGCAAGATCAGGGTGTTACCGATTCTGAAGTAATCGCAGAAGATATTGCCGATGTGGTCTCCAACTGGACGGGAATTCCTGTAAATAAATTGGCGCAGGAAGAATCGGCTCGTTTGCTCAATATGGAAGATATTTTGCATAATCGGGTGATTGGGCAGGAAGAAGCGGTTAAATCTGTAGCGAGAGCAATCAGACGTGCGCGTGCTGGCCTAAAAGATCCGAAGCGTCCAATCGGTTCGTTTATCTTCTTAGGGCCTACTGGAGTCGGTAAGACTGAGCTTGCTAGAGCACTGGCAGAATCAATGTTTGGTGATGAAGATGCCATGATCCGGATTGACATGTCTGAGTACATGGAGAAACATTCTACTAGCCGCCTTGTCGGTTCGCCACCCGGATACGTAGGTTATGATGAAGGTGGACAATTGACTGAGAAAGTGCGCCGCAAACCATACTCTGTTATTTTATTTGATGAGGTAGAGAAAGCCCATCCTGAAGTCTTTAATGTGCTTCTACAAGTGCTTGAAGATGGTCGATTAACGGATGGTAAAGGGCGTGTCGTCGATTTCCGTAACACGATCATCATCATGACATCGAATGTGGGGGCTTCTAGCATCCGTAAAAATACACGTCTAGGTTTTACCGCAGATGTGAGCGGAAATGATGACTATGAACGTATGAAAGAGAATGTAATGGAAGAGTTAAAGAAAAGTTTCCGCCCAGAATTTTTAAATCGTATCGACGATGTGATTGTGTTCCATTCATTAAGAGAAGAACACCTCGTGAAGATTGTCTCCTTAATGTCTAATGAATTGCGTACGAGACTACAGGAGCAGGAGATTACTTTTGATCTGACCGATCAAGCTAAAGAGCATCTAGCTAAAGAAGGCATGGATCTGACATATGGTGCACGCCCCTTACGTCGAGCGATTCAAAAACATATTGAAGATCGACTATCAGAAGAGCTACTTCGAGGTCATATCAAACGTGGTGATACCGTTACGATTGATATAAAAGAAGGCGAGTGGATTGTTGAAAAAACAAATAAGTCATCTTCTAAATCTGTATAAGAACATTCTTGTTGAGCTTTAAGGTGGGTTCAGACCCCTACTTTTACAAGTGGAAAGTCATGAAAGTTAGCACATTTGGTATAAGAAAAACGAGATTTAGAGCTATGCCTCAAGGGGTATAGCTCTTCTCCTATTTACGACGAGGATTCTTTTTCATAGGATAAAAGAACTTTGTTATAATGGTTTATTAAGGAGGCGGACGAATGGCGAAAGCAAAAACAAAAACGAAGTTTGTTTGCCAAGACTGCGGATACGAAAGTGCAAAATGGATGGGGAAATGTCCTGGATGTGCACAGTGGAGTACTTTGGTCGAAGAGCGAGAGCGAAAAGAGACCTATATTCCAGGCGTAGGTGTAAAACGAGGCGTTAAACGAGAAAAAGCGGTTCCGATCACAGAGGTAGAAAAACTAGATCAGCCTCGTTATGACATCGGAATCCGTGAATTTAATCGTGTATTGGGCGGTGGCTTGGTACCCGGATCGTTTGTACTTGTCGGTGGTGACCCAGGAATTGGGAAATCTACGCTATTGCTCCAAGCGACGCATGAATTAGCAAGCCGAAATATGTCCATCTTATATATATCTGGTGAAGAATCTACCGAACAAATTCGTTTGCGCGCTGACCGGCTAGGTGCACTGCGAGATGAATTAATGGTTGCAGCTGTTACTGACTTGACTGAAATTGAGCAATTGATGAATGAGGTCTCACCTAAATTGATGGTGATTGACTCGATCCAAACGATGTTTCATCCCGAAATTACATCGGCACCAGGAAGTGTTGCACAAGTACGGGAGTGTACAGGTCAATTGATGCGTTGGGCTAAAGAACAAGGGATTGCCATTATGATTGTAGGTCATGTTACGAAATCAGGTGCATTAGCTGGCCCTCGCATGTTGGAACATATGGTTGATTGTGTGCTTTATTTTGAAGGGGAGCGGCATCATACGTATCGGATATTACGCGCAGTCAAGAACCGGTTTGGATCTACCAATGAAATTGGTGTATTTGAAATGAAAGAGGGAGGCTTACAAGAAGTAGGTAATCCGTCTGAATTGTTTTTAGAAGGGCGTCCAGTAGGGGTGCCAGGTACTGCTGTCGCAGCTAGTATCGAAGGGACAAGACCCGTTCTGATAGAGTTACAAGCATTAGTAAGCCCTACTAGCTTCGCGACCCCAAAGCGTATGGCTACAGGTGTGGATCATAATCGAGTCACGATGATTATGGCTGTTTTGGAGAAGCGATTGGGTATGTTTTTGCAAAATCAAGATGCTTACTTAAATGTTGTTGGTGGTGTACGATTAGATGAGCCAGCAGTTGATTTAGCTATTGCGATCAGTTTAGCGTCTAGCTTTCGGGACAGAGCAGTAGAGTCAGGTGATATTTTTATTGGTGAAGTAGGGCTAACAGGGGAAGTAAGAGGCGTATCTCGAATTGAACAACGCGTGACGGAAGCGAATAATATGGGATTTAAGCGTGTGATACTTCCTTCAAAAAGCCTGCGTGGCTGGACTGGGCCTCGGGATATAAAATTGATTGGTGTAGATAGTCTAGAGGAAGCTTTGCGGACGGCGTTGGGAGGATAAACTTGTGAAAGAAGTAAGTAATCGAGAGGCAATTCATAATCAAACCTTGCAATTGGTCGCGCCTGGGACAGCTTTTCGCGAAGGGCTCGACAATGTACTAGGGGCTAAGACAGGTGCGTTAATCGTAAGAGGCTATGATGAAAATGTACGTGAAATCGTAGATGGTGGCTTTCATATTGACTCTCCATTCTCTCCTGCTCACTTATATGAGTTAGCAAAAATGGATGGAGCGATTATACTAAGTAATGATGGGAAACGCATTCTATATGCCAATGCGCAGCTGGTACCTAGTTCGTCCATTTCTTCGACAGAGACTGGAATACGACATCGGACCGCACAGCGAACAGCGAAACAGACAGGTAAGTTGGTTGTATCTATTTCGCAACGCAGAAATATTATTACCTTGTATCAAGGCAATCTACGATATGCGCTAAAAGATATTGGTGTTATTTTGACTAAGGCGAATCAAGCTGTCCAGACACTTGACAAGTATAAGTCTGTGCTTGATCAAGCAACTACCAACCTGAGTGCGCTCGAATTTGAAGAGTTGGTTACCTTAAATGAAGTTTCGTTAGTGCTTCAACGGGTTGAAATGGTCTTACGCATAAAAAGAGAAATACAATCATATATTCATGAACTAGGAATAGAAGGTCGTCTCATCAGTATGCAATTAGAAGAATTAGTTTCTAATGTGGAGGAGGAAGCTGAACTTTTGATCTTAGATTACTGTTTTGATCCGGTTATGATTGATCCTTGTCATGTATTTATGCGTTTGGAAGAGTTAACGGCGGACGACTTGCTTGAACACGCTAATCTGGTCCGCATTTTAGGCTATAGTGGCAATATGAATATTCAAGAAGCAGCTGTATCTCCACGTGGTTATCGTCTGCTTAACAAGATATCGCGTATTCCTTCACATGTGATTACCAAGCTAGTGGATCGTTTTCAAACGTTGTCACAACTTATGTTAGCGTCGATTGAAGAGTTGGATGAAGTGGAAGGCATTGGTGAGATTCGTGCCAGAGCGATTAAAGAAGGTTTACGGCGTATTCAAGAACAGGTCTTTATTGACAGACATATCTAAATAACCTAGAATTAATACCACTACGGCTAAAAGATTACTTCACTCGTCTGTATAGAGATTTGCTTAATTTAAATATTTAGGAGGTTCCCGTATGTTTGCTAGAGCTTTACCCAGTTGTTTTACGGTTGGGAACTTATTTTTGGGAATCATGTCGATCATATTAGCCGTACAGAACGAATGGAAGTATGCAGCTATTATGGTAATTATCGGGATGTTATTAGATGGTCTAGACGGTCGTGTAGCGCGTATGTTAAATACACAAAGTGAATTTGGAAAAGAGCTGGACTCATTATCAGACTTAATTTCTTTTGGGGTTGCACCTGCAATTATTATGTATATATCCGTTTTTGATCAAGTTGGCCCAGAAGGTTGGTTGGTAACAGCTATTTTCCCGATATGCGGGGCGTTAAGGCTTGCGCGGTTTAATGTTTATCCGGGGGAACCAGGTTACTTCATCGGGCTTCCGATTACGGCTGCAGGTGGGATCCTGGCAACGATGGCCTTATATAATGAGTATATTCGTAATCCTTATGTGCTCATGCTTGGAATGGTCTTCTTATCGTATCTGATGGTCAGTAAAGTGCGATACCCGGCATTTAAAAGGTTAAATATACCGAGACCTGTATTATGGACCGCGCCTTTCTTATTAATTTTGATTGTTATAACTGCTTTCAAATTTCCAAATGAATTACCGAAAGTAATGTTTATTCCCCTTATCCTGTATGCGTTGTACGGTGTAAGTAAAACGTTTAGAAAGAAACAACAAAACGGGTCATGAGATTTAAAATAATATAGATAAAACAGAAAAAGGAAACCTTGCCTTTTATTGGATCGGTATAGGTTTCCTTTTTGTTGAATAAACAAAGGTAAGGGATATTTCAGATGTCACCGTAAATGGTATACCCCTAATGTAAATAGGCGATCGGATTCTTTCTCTAAGACATCAGCTAATTTTAAATCGAGTAAATTACAAACAGAAGTGAGATAAAATATATTTTTGCCGATTTCCGCTGAAATAACGTCATGGCAATGATCACATAATTTGCCGTCTAAATGAGTGGACAGCTGTGCACTCCACTCTGATACTTTGCTATTATCTGGATAATTTTGCTTTTTAGCATCTACTTTTATACAACCACAATCTGTTACCGATTTCATTAAGGCGCGATTTACACGAGCGTTTGACTCTTGGAACTTGGAAGTTACATCAAGAAAGCTGCGATGACGGATCAGTAAATCAGATACCTGTGTTTGAAAGGATTCGAGAGATTTTTCGCTCATGATATCCACCTCTTTATCTGTTATTCTCTCCACAACGACGCGTCAATCATATTCCTAATTTTCGCATCTTCATTATAGCGGCTTTAAGACATAAGTGTCAATTTTTAGAATTCGAACTATTATTGCTTACTATCTAAAAAAAATATTGACGAGTTAAATGATTATGTGCTAAGATGAATTATTTTAATCAAGTTGACTATGTGGCTGTTTTGTGATATCTTGGAAAATAGATATTGCCATCTGGAGGTGGTTCTTTTTGTTCAACATTGGCGACAAGGTTGTTTATCCAATGCATGGGGCTGGTATCATCGAATCGATTGAGGAAAAGGAAATTCTAGGTGAACGGCAGAAATATTATGTCATGCGAATGCCGATAGGTGATATGAAAGTGATGGTTCCGATGAAAAATGTACAGACAATCGGCTTAAGAGGAGTCGTAGATGATCGTACTGTTGAAGCGGTTCTTGATAAAATGAAAAATCAAGAAGATGGGGACACCACGAACTGGAATCGCCGGTATCGTGCCAATTTGGACAAAATGCGTAGCGGAGATATTTATGAGGTAGCAGATGTTGTGCGCTCTCTTATGCTCCGAGAATGCGAAAAAGGATTATCTACAGGGGAACGTAAGATGCTTGACAATGCCAAGCAGATCTTAATTAGTGAATTAGCTCTAGCGCGTGATTTGAAAGAGGAGCAAGCGTTTGAGTTAATTGATGACATCGTAGCCGCAGAAAGAGAATAGAAATGACAAGAGAAAAATTCATTTATTTTTTTTATATATAGGGGTTGTAAGTGAGCTGGATTGTCTATAATGGTAGTATGCAAGTTCAGCAGTAAACTTGTCAACCAATTAAATGAGTGTGCGGGAGGGGGTGAAGCTCCGTGTTGAAACGTTTTGTTCAACTTGCTTTTATTTTAATCGGAGCGTCTGCCGGGTACTACTTTGGGCCTAACTTGTTTGAGTTGCTTCAGGAATCGCCGCTCAATTTTGGAGAGGTACCTGCTCCTCGGTATGTAGGTGGAGGATTAGGTGCCATACTCCTATTTGTTTCTACACTATGGTTAACCAATAATGTAGTAAAGTGGATTCGTTGGAGCGAAGAGCGTTTGGTGAAAATACCGGCAGCAGATGGTTTATTTGGAATTATTGGTCTTATTACTGGTCTTATTGTTGCATTTTTAATTCAACAGCCGGTTTCGCAATTGCCGATTCCTGGCTTGAACAAAGTACTACCTATTATTATCTCGGGTTTATTCGGTTATCTGGGCTTTCGAGTTGGTTATAAAAAGCGAGATGAACTGATATCCATTTTTACGCGTGGTCGACAGAGTAAAAATGGAAGTAAGTCAGCTGAAGAAGAGATAGAAATATTTGAGCACAAAATTTTGGACACGAGTGTGATCATCGATGGTCGGATCGCTGATATTTGTAGGACTGGCTTTTTAGAAGGCACTTTGGTGATTCCTAGTTTTGTATTAGAAGAACTACAACATATTGCAGATTCTTCTGATGTGCTCAAACGAAATCGAGGACGACGTGGTCTTGATATATTGAACAAAATCCAAAAAGAATTAGATGTCAAAGTCTTGATTTATGAAGGAGACTTTGAAGATGTCCAGGAAGTAGATAGTAAACTTGTCAAATTGGCAAAGGTACTTTCCGGGAAAGTAGTTACCAATGACTTTAATTTAAATAAAGTATGTGAACTCCAGAAAGTAGGAGTCTTGAACATTAATGATTTAGCCAATGCTGTGAAACCGGTCGTATTACCTGGTGAAGAGATTAATGTTCAGGTGATTAAAGATGGTAAAGAGCATGACCAGGGAGTAGCTTACCTAGATGATGGTACCATGATTGTAATTGAAGGTGGCCGTGACTTTATCGGTGAGCGAATCGATGTATTAGTCACGAGTGTACTACAAACATCAGCTGGTAGAATGATCTTCGCAAAGCCGAAATTACTTGAGCGAGCCTTATAAGATCAAGTTGCTCTTATGGTAAATAGGATATGAATATGCGCCCGTACCGGTTTTTAACCGGCGGGCATTGCTGTTTTTAGAAAGGGGCTTTATAGCGTGAGTGTAGGCGTTATCATCCCTGCTGCTGGGACAGGCAGGCGCATGGGGACTGATCTTCATAAACAATACTTATCCATCGAGGGTACACCGATTTTGATTCATACATTACGCCGGTTTGCGTCTCATCCAGAAATACAAAAAATAATTGTGGCCGTACACGCACATGAGCAAACAAGGGCCGCCGAGCTGATAAGCGCATACCAATTAGACCATATTACAGAGGTGCATATTGGTGGGACTGAACGACAGGATAGTGTTCGGTTAAGTCTGATGCATTTACATACAGAGTGGGTCATCGTGCATGATGCTGTACGTCCTTTTATTACGCAGGAAGCGATTACATCTGTGATTAGCAATGTACAAACGCGAGGTGCGGTGATTTTGGCAGTTCCGATGAAAGATACCGTCAAACAAGTGACAGCGGACGGCATTGTGTCTTGTACACCTGATCGTAAAGAATTGTGGTCGGTACAGACGCCACAAGCATTTAAGCGGGAATGGTTAGAGGAAGCTCATGAGCAAGCTTTAAACAGAGCACGACCTGCAACGGATGATGCCATGTTGGTTGAAGAAATGGGCCATCCTGTTTATATTGTAGAAGGTGACTATACGAATATTAAAATTACAACCCCGGAAGATCTCTATTATGCAGATGCGATTATACAGATGAGGAGAAAATGATATGATTCGAATTGGACAAGGGTTTGATGTCCATCAATTTGAGCCTGGCCGCCCTTTAATACTAGGGGGTATTGAAATTCCCTATAACAAGGGACTAATCGGGCATTCGGATGCCGATGTCCTACTTCATACGATTACTGATGCAGCACTCGGCGCATTAGCACTTGGTGATATTGGTAAACACTTTCCTGATACGGATCCGCTATACAAAGATGCGGATAGTAAAAAATTACTCACACATATTTGGTCACTTATTAAAGAAAAAGGCTATCAATTAGGAAATGTAGATGCTACGATCATCGCCCAAAAACCTAAGATGGCCCCCTACATTCCTGCGATGCGTGAACAAATTGCTAATCTCTTAGAGGCGGACATCAGTCAGGTGAATGTGAAAGCGACGACAACCGAACAACTTGGCTTTGCGGGGCGTGAAGAAGGCATTGCGGCAATGGCTGTGATTTGTTTAGTGAAATTGACATAAAGGAGCATGAAGGATGATGGAAATTCGCACACGTTATGCACCAAGTCCAACCGGACATTTACATATTGGAGGGGCGCGTACGGCTTTATTTAGCTATCTACTAGCCAAAAAGCATGGAGGTCAATTTGTTGTCCGTATTGAGGATACCGATACGGAGCGAAATGTTGAGGGTGCAGACCTCGTCCAAATGAACATGTTAAAGTGGTTAGGCGTAAACTGGGATGAATCAGTGGATACAGATGGCCCATACAAACCATATCGCTGTATGGAGCGTATAGATATATACAATCGTTATATTGAACAACTATTAACAGAAGGCAAGGCTTATTATAGCTACGCGACGACCGAAGAGATTGAGCGTGAGAAAGAAGAACAAATCGCACGTGGGGAAGCACCGCGTTACAGTGGATGGGATCGAGATCTATCAGTTGATGAGCGGGAAAAATTTGAAGCAGAGGGACGAATTCCAAGTATTCGCTTCAAAGTACCGAGTGGGAAACAACTTGTCATTGAAGACGCGGTTCGTGGTCGTGTTCAATTTGAGTCGGATGATATTGGTGATTTTGTAATTCGTCGCCCGGATGGACGTCCGATGTACAACTTTGCTGTCGTAATTGACGATGCCTTGATGAAGATGAGTCATATCATTCGGGGCGAAGAACATCTCTCCAATACACCAAAGCAATTATTGATCTATGACGCACTAGGCTTTGACATCCCACAATTTGCACATGTTCCGCTTATCTTAAATGCTGAGGGCAAAAAAATGAGCAAACGGGATGAAACCATTATTCAATTTATTGATCAATATGAGGAGTTGGGATATCTTCCTGAGGCGATTGTGAATTTCATTGCTTTGTTAGGATGGTCACCAGCAGGTGAGAAAAATGAAGAAGAAATCTTTTCCATAGAAGAATTAACCGAGCTTTTCTCACTGGAACGGGTTTCAAAGGCACCTGCTATTTTTGATACGGGTAAATTAAACTGGATGAATGGGCAATATATCAAACAAGCATCATTAACACGAATTACCGATCTGGCGATCCCACATTTGGAGAAAGCCGGATATATTCAAGCACCTTATGCTGACGAAAAGCGAATTTGGGTGGAACGTTTGGTTGGCTTATATCAAGAGCAGATGGAATATGTGGCTGAAATTACAGAACTGGCTAGCATGTTCTTTGTGGAAGAGTTGTGCTATGATCAAGAAGCACAGACAATCTTGGAGCAAGAGCATATTAAGGAAGTTTTAGCTTCTTTCATAGCAAACATCCGAACAACAACCGAATTTGATCCAGAAACGATCAAAGGATTACTCAAAAAAGTTCAGAAAGAAACGGGATACAAAGGGAAGCAGCTATTTATGCCGATTCGTGTAGCGGTAACGGGGCAATCACAGGGTCCTGATCTGAGAGAATCCATTTCTTTAATCGGTGCTGACTTAGTTGTGAGACGATTGCAAGCCATTATTGACAATAAATAAAGCTTATTAGAAAATATAGTTAATCCATAAATCGTATATTATACAGTGACGAATAGGAGAGTAAGGCATGTCTAGGAATTACAGAGAGGGACGAACGGGTGGGAAATCCCATTTCTGATATGCTTGAAATGCACCTATGAGCTAACTTCTGAAAAGTGATGAGTAGGAAGTTCCGGAACCCACCGTTACGGGGATAGTTGGAATTCAGTTCTTTTATGAATTCAAGCAGAGTGGAACCGCGGAACTCTCCCGTCTCTGCAGCGATTATGCTGCAGAGATTTTTTTTACAAGTTTTTTGGATGCAGATGAGGAGGAGATCCAACATGTGGAGTAGACTAAAACACTTTCGAAGAGTGCTGCAATCAGATTTACAAGCGGTATTTGATCGAGATCCAGCTGCTAGAAATACGCTTGAGGTTGTGGTGACGTACGCTGGACTTCATGCGATATGGTCGCATCGGGTAGCGCATTTCTTGTATAAGAGAAGATGGTATTTTATCGCTCGTTTCATCTCACAAATTAGTCGCTTTTTTACAGGGATTGAAATTCATCCTGGAGCCCAGATTGGAAAGGGTTTTTTTATCGATCATGGTTCAGGTGTTGTCATTGGTGAAACGTGTGAAATTGGTGACCATGTTACCCTTTATCAGGGTGTAACTTTGGGGGGGACAGGTAAAGAAAAGGGGAAGCGCCATCCCACGATTGAGGATCATGTGATGATCGCTTCAGGTGCTAAGGTATTGGGCTCTATCCGAATTGGTAGATGTGTGAAAATTGGTGCGGGCTCTGTTGTATTACGTGATGTGCCACTCAATTCTACCGTTGTAGGTGTACCAGGGAGGGTGGTCATTCAAGACGGTGTTCGTGTACAAACGGACTTAGATCAAGTGAACTTGCCTGACCCTGTCACCGAGATGTTTCGAACCATGCAGGCTGAAATAACAAAGTTAAAAGCAGAAATACAAGAATTACGAAAGCAGAAAACAACGGATTCGAGTGAAAAAGGAGATGAGCAAGATGAACTTAAAAGTTTACAATACACAGACCAAAATTAAAGAAAAGCTTAATGTGGATGGAAATAAAAAAGTAACGATGTATGTATGCGGCCCCACTGTGTATAACTATATTCACATCGGGAATGCGAGGGCATTTACTTTCTTTGATGTGGTAAGACGATATTTAGAGCACACTGGTTTTCAAGTGACCTATGTACAAAACTTTACCGATGTAGATGATCGCTTAATTGAGGAATCAAAGCAAACGGGAGAAGCTGTTCCTGTGATTGCTGAAAAATATATTGAAGCTTACTTTGCGGATATGGACGGTATGGGTGTAAAGCGTGCTGACATACATCCACGTGCTACAGAACATATTACGGAGATGATCGAAGCGATACAAGTATTAATAGAAAAAGGATATGCCTATGAAAAGAACGGCGACATCTATTTCCGTACAAACGCAAAAAAAGATTATGGCAAGTTAACACATCAGTCACGGACAGACTTAAAAACAGGTGTTCGGATTGAAGTGAATGAAGAAAAAGAAGATCCGACAGACTTTGCACTATGGAAGAATGCCAAACCAGGTGAGATTAGCTGGAAATCACCATGGGGAGAAGGTAGACCGGGCTGGCATATTGAGTGCTCTGTGATGGCGCGTAAATACTTGGGAGATACAATTGACATTCATGCTGGAGGGATTGACCTATGCTTCCCGCATCACGAAAATGAGATTGCACAGAGTGAGGCGTGGACAGATCAGCCCTTTGTCCGTTATTGGATGCATAATGAATACATTAATATGGGCGCAGAGAAAATGTCAAAGTCGCTTGGGAACGTAAAGCGTGTGGTGGATCTCAGAAAACATTATTCACAAGCTGCACTTCGTTACTTTATTCTCTCTGTACATTATCGAAATCCAATTTCTTTCACAGAAGAAGTGATGAATCAGGCTGAAGAGAGTGTAGCGAGAATGCAAACTGCTGCAAACAATCTGATTCACCGTATCGCATTTGCCCAGAGTGGTCAAATGGATCAAGCATTAGAACAAGAACTAGCTGGCTTTACAAATCGCTTTACAGAAGCGATGAATGATGATTTCAACACAGCGAATGCGATTAGTGTTATATTTGATGTTATTAAATTGAGTAATGAATGGGTAGCCAATTCAGTTGTAACACGAGAATCTTTAGGAGCAATCCAAGAATGGCTTAAAAAACATGGAGAAGATGTATTGGGTTTGGTACACTTCACAACGGAACAGCATCTTGATTCTGAAATTGAAGCACGCATAGCGGAGAGAGAATCGGCAAGACGCATTCGTGATTTTAAACGAGCGGATGAAATTAGAGATCACTTACAAGCAATGGGTATTGTTCTAGAAGATACAGCACAAGGTGTTAGGTGGAAGCGAAAATGAAAGCGATGAAACTGGGAGAACTTAATATGCCTATCAAACAATCTCCTAAAGAAATAGCCCCACAATTACTTGCGTACGTAGGGGATGCCGTATATGAAATCTATGTGCGTTATCACTTGCTTGCAAGGGGTGTGTTAAAGCCGAGTCGCCTGCAAAAAGAAGCAGTACGCTATGTATCTGCTTCTGCGCAGGCATTTGCAATACGGGCACTAGAGAATAGCTTAACAGAAGAGGAACAATGGATCTTTAAACGAGGCCGCAATGCAAAAACAGGCAGCGTCCCACGCAATGCTAGGGTAGTTGATTACCGATATAGTACAGGCATGGAAGCTTTAATTGGGTTCTTATATCTATCCGGAGCAGAAGAGCGGTTGGATGTCGTGATAAAGAAAATACTGGATAAAATTGAAGAAGGAGATTGAGACTGATGAGTGATTGGATTATAGGAAAACATGCCGTACAAGAAGCTCTAAAATCAGGTCGAGAAGTAGAAAAAATCGTTTTTGCTGAGGGGGTTAATAAACATAGTGTACAATCGATTATCAGCGATGCAAAAAGCAAACAAATCGCTTTTCAATGGGTACCACGCACTCGGTTAGATCAGTTGTCTGAACAAGGAAATCATCAAGGTGTAATCGCTCAAGTAGCAGCGTATCAATATGCCACCTTAGATGATCTATTTCGTGAAGCGGAACAAAAAAAAGAAATGCCTTTTTTTGTTATTCTCGATGGCATTGAAGATCCACATAATTTAGGCTCGATCTTGCGTACAGCTGATGCAGCGGGTGTACATGGTGTGATCATTCCAAAACGGCGTGCAGTTGGACTTACATCGGTAGTTGCCAAAACTTCAGCTGGGGCCATTGAACATGTACCAGTAGTTAGAGTTACAAATCTAAATCGTACGGTAGAAACATTGAAGACGAAGGGGATTTGGGTGTTAGGTACAGATGGTGATGCGAAAGCTTCTTATGAGAAACCCCAATACGATATGCCGATTGCCCTCATCATTGGAAATGAAGGAAAAGGGATTAGCCAGCAATTAAAAAAGAAGTGTGATTTTCTAGTTCGTATCCCGATGAAAGGAAAAATTTCATCCTTAAATGCATCGGTAGCTGCGGGTGTATTGATGTATCAAATCTTTCTAAACGGAAGAAAAAGCCATGGCTAAACGTGAAGAGTGGCTTATCGTGGATGGATATAATGTCATTGGGGCTATCTCCCCGATGCGATTACACCCAACTTATCTAGACGAAGAAAGAAACCATCTAATTCGCGACCTATCAGAGTATCAAGCTGTAACAGGTCAACAAGTCATTGTTGTTTTTGATGCGCATTTTACGAAGACCTCGGAAGTGAAATCAAAGCAGGAAAAAGTGACCATATATTATACACAATATGATGAGACTGCCGATGCGTTTATTGAGCGCTTCGTCAAAAAGCATAAAAATCCGTTTCGCGTAATTTATGTAGCGACTTCAGATCAGCTTGAGCAAAGAATTGTATTTGGACAAGGGGCATACCGCAAATCTGCGAGAGAACTTATCGAGGAAATTGAATTGTCTAAAAATAAACTGAGTAAAAAATTGGAGATTAAGAATACAAAAAAACCAAAAGGATCCCTAGCTGAAAGGCTAAGTGATGAATTGAAAAAAGAATTAGAAAAATTACGGAGGAAAAAATAGGATAAAAATTGACCTTTTTGCATCAATTCAGATATAATATTTTTATTGACGCTCTAGTGCTACATTGTCAGGAGGGAATGCAGTGAGTGTAAATCTACAGATTAGTCATGCAATCGATTTAGATGTCATAACTGACTACACAACTTTAACTGACGAAGATTTAGTATGTGGCGTACGAATAGGTGATCAGGAAGCGCTTGAACATTTGATTAATAAGTACAAAAATTTTGTTAGGGCAAAAGCGAGATCATATTTTTTAATTGGAGCAGACCATGAGGATATTGTGCAAGAAGGTATGATCGGGTTGTATAAAGCAATTCGTGATTTTAGAGGGGACAAGCTAGCTTCTTTTAAAGCTTTTGCAGAACTATGCATTACGCGCCAAATTATCACGGCAATTAAAACAGCAACTCGGCAAAAGCACATCCCTCTTAATTCTTATGTATCATTGGACAAGCCTGCCTATGATGATGATACAGATCGAACGTTACTTGATAAGATTCCAGGCACCTTATCCAATCCAGAAGAAATTTATATTAATCAAGAAGAGTATAGCGATATTGAGGATAAAATAGCCAAGATATTAAGCGATCTCGAGAAAAAAGTATTAATGTTATATCTGGATGGACGTTCATACCAAGAAATTGCAGTCGATTTAAATCGCCACGTAAAATCAATTGATAATGCATTACAACGGGTAAAAAGGAAGTTAGAGAGATATCTAGAAATTCGAGAAATCTCCCTGTAAGCAAAAAAAAATAGGATTGCGGTAGACCAACAAAAAACAGGCGGCCACCTGTTTTTTTGTTTAACTCCTAATAAAATAGGATTTCGACAAAAAACAGCAAATTCCTCTCAAACTCTACAAAAAAATTTAATTAACAGGAAAGGAAAAAGGGGTGGGCGATACACCAACATGAAGAATCCATTCGAAAGTAAACGATTTTGAACTGAATCACAACCTAATTTTGTAAGATCCATAAAGCGGGTTTAAAAAAAGGACAGCTTCCCATATAATGTAATGATAGGAGTATCTGCATTCATTGACATTGACGACATTGGTATGATAGTATACTTTGGATGTTTTATCTCCTAAATGGCCGTGATTATTCTAACCTTAGATGCACATATGAGGAATGGATAGGCTGTGGACGAATGAGGCTTCGTGTGCGCCTTCGTACTTTGTTACGTAAAGCCCCTATGCGAAATAGGAGTAACGCAAATAATCTCACATAGAACGTTGATTGAATAAGAGGAGGTGTCGGCATGCGGGTAAACATTACTATGGCTTGCACGGATTGTCGTGATCGTAATTATGCGTTGACAAAAAATAAACGAAAGCATCCAGACCGGATGGAACTTCGTAAATATTGCCCACGTTGCAATGCCCACACGGTACATCGTGAAACGAAGTAATAACGTTTGAAGCAAATGGGGGTGCAATTCATGGCCGTTTTTGGCAGTATTGGTCGTGGTGTTCGTAAAAGCGTGTCTGGAACGACAGGTTTTTTTCGCGGCAGTGTACAAGAACTAAAAAAAGTGAAATGGCCAACTCGTAAAGAGATGGTTGCCTATACTTCAGTCGTTATCTTTACTATCATTATTCTCACTCTATTTTTAGGTGTGATTGATTTAGGTTTGAGTGAATTGGTCAAATTGATTTACAATAAAGCCTAAGCAAAAAAGGGTGAAGGATTAAGGGGGGACAGGGTTTAACCCTGATTAGCATGGAGAAAAATTGGTATGTGGTTCACACGTATTCGGGCTACGAGAATAAGGTGAAGGCGAATCTGGAAAAGCGGCTTCACTCCATGGAGATGGAGGATAAGATATTTCGTGTCCTAGTTCCAATGGAAGAAGAAGTAGAGCATAAAGATGGTAAGAAAAAAACCGTTATGCGTAAAGTCTTTCCGGGGTATGTACTCGTCGAAATGGTCATGACTGATGACTCGTGGTATGTTGTGCGAAACACACCCGGTGTGACCGGCTTTGTTGGTTCTTCTGGCGCAGGATCTAAACCAACTCCCCTTATGCCGGATGAGGCGGTGACGATTTTACGCCAAATGGGAGTAGACGAAACCCGTACAACATCCGACTTTGCTGTAGGTGAAAGCGTCAAAGTACAAGAGGGGCCATTTGCTGATTTTGTAGGGAAAATCGAAGAAATTGACAATGACCGCTCGAAATTAAAAGTTCTTGTCAACATGTTTGGACGAGAAACCCCTGTAGAACTTGATTTTGGACAGGTGGAAAAAATTTAAAGAACGTATCGCTTTTGTTCCCGGATGGATTATGTTAAAGTAATACTGTTAAAAACCCCTGTCTTCGGGGTGAGTGTAAGTTGAGCTACTTATGTAGAGCGCTTGCCTATCCGTGGGAGGGTGAAACCCGAGAAAACCACAACGTTTGAAGGAGGTTGGTTAGCATGGCCAAAAAAGTGATTAAAGTGGTCAAGCTGCAAATTCCTGCTGGTAAAGCGAATCCTGCACCACCAGTAGGTCCCGCTCTAGGTCAGGCTGGAGTAAACATTATGGGCTTCTGTAAAGAATTTAATGCCCGTACTGCTGAACAAGCTGGATTAATTATTCCAGTAGAAATTACAGTTTTTGAAGATCGTTCGTTTACATTTATAACGAAAACACCACCGGCTGCGGTATTACTGAAAAAAGCTGCTGGAATTCAGTCTGGTTCAGGTGAGCCAAACAAAACTAAAGTAGCTACAGTAAAACGCGATAAAGTGCGTGAAATTGCTGAATCCAAAATGCCAGACTTAAACGCAGCTAACGTAGAAGCTGCAATGCGTATGGTTGAAGGAACAGCTCGCAGCATGGGAATTATTGTAGAAGATTAAGTGAAGAAAAAACTGCTTGTGCCACGAGCGGTTTTGACTTGTGGGAGGACTATCCGCTACGACCACGAAGGGAGGAATTAATGTGGCTAAACATGGTAAAAAGTATGTTGAAGCACAGAAGAAAGTTGATAACGAAAAGATTTATGAGCCACAAGAAGCATTAGAGCTCGTAAAAGAGATTTCTACTGCAAAATTTGATGAGTCTGTAGAAGTGGCATTCCGTCTTGGAATCGACACTAAAAAAGCAGACCAACAAGTAAGAGGTGCAGTTGTTTTACCTCACGGTACAGGTAAATCAAAGCGTGTCTTGGTATTTGCAAAAGGTGAAAAAGCCAAAGAAGCAGAACAAGCAGGTGCTGATTTTGTAGGTGATGAGGACCTCATTAACAAAGTAAACCAAGGTTGGTTTGACTTTGATGTTGTTGTTGCTACACCAGACATGATGGGACAAGTCGGTCGTTTAGGTCGTGTACTTGGACCAAAAGGTCTAATGCCAAACCCGAAAACGGGAACGGTAACATTTGAAGTAGCAAAAGCTGTTGAGGAAATCAAAGCGGGTAAAATTGAATACCGTGCTGATAAGTCTGGTAACATTCATGCTGCAATTGGTAAAGTCTCCTTCTCTATTGAGAAGCTATCTGAAAATCTGCAAACTTTAGCTGACGCGCTTGTAAAAGCAAAGCCAGCCGCTTCAAAAGGGATTTATATGAAGAGTGTAACTGTTTCTTCTACAATGGGCCCTGGTGTGACAGTAAACGGAACACGTTTATCTGCTCGTTAAGCTAAAGTTTCGATTTGACAACTACGAGTAAAAAGAGTAACCTATTAGCGTTGATAAAATCGGATATAAGTTGAACCGTAGACAGTAGGTGCATACGCCAGTATGCTTAATTTCCTACCGAGGGGAAATAGGGTAGGTCTTTACTTATCACTAGCGCCTTCGTATGTCTGCGGAGGCTTTTTCTAATGCCGAATTACGCTGTATGAGGAGGTGTCTCAATGTCTAAAGCGATTGAGTTAAAAAAGCAAAAAGTAGCTGAGATTGTCGAGTTGTTTCAAAACAGCAAAAGTACAATTGTAACCGACTATCGTGGTTTGAACGTGAAGCAAGTGACAGAACTTCGTAAAGAGCTTCGTGAAGCTGGTGTTGAGTTTCATGTGTTGAAGAACACATTAACGAAACGTGCAACCGATGAAGTAAACTTGTCTGAGCTACACGACAAATTAGAAGGTCCAAGTGCGATTGCATTTAGTGCAGAAGATGTTGTAGCTCCAGCTAAAATCTTGCACAAATTTGCTAAAGAAAACAAAGACCTCGAAATCAAAGCTGGTGTGGTTGAAGGTAAAGTCGTAGGAATGGAAGAGATTAAGGCTTTGGCCGATCTACCATCCCGCGAAGGTCTTCTTTCTATGCTACTTTCCGTTTTACAAGCTCCAGTGCGCAACTTTGCGCTTGCTGTTCAAGCAGTGGCTGATAAAGAGGACGAAAGTACTTCAGAAGCAGCTGCTGAGTAATAAAATTTTATTAATGATGAATTACAAGGAGGATTACAGCTATGTCTAACGAACAAATCATTGAAGCGATTAAAGGCATGAGTGTTCTAGAATTGAACGATTTAGTAAAAGCGATTGAAGAAGAATTTGGTGTAACTGCAGCTGCTCCAGTAGCAGTAGTAGGTGGCGCAGGAGCTGGTGAAGCAGCTGCTGAGCAAACAGAATTTGATGTTATCCTTACTGGTGCAGGATCTTCCAAAATCAATGTAATTAAAGCGGTTCGCGGAATTACAGGTCTTGGACTTAAAGAAGCAAAAGCACTTGTTGATGGTACTCCTGCTCCTGTTAAGGAAGGCGTATCTAAAGAAGACGCTGAAAAAGTTAAAGCAGAACTCGAAGAAGCTGGTGCTTCAGTAGAATTGAAATAGTAATCAATAAATGACCCGGCGCCCACCGCGGCGGGTCATTCCATTATCATGCTAGTACTCTCTACTTATTTCTACTTCGATTGATTCCACATTTTGCTGGGTTGCAGTTTGATGACTAAGGAGGTTCCTATCATGAGCGACCACTATTTCTCTCCTAGACCTGCTTCGAAAAGAGAAGATCGAACATTTCAAGCTGAAATCCTAGGTGACTCCTTTATATTCCAAACAGATGCGGGCGTTTTTTCGAAGAAGGGTGTGGATTTTGGTAGTCGTTTGCTCTTAGAGACAGTGGAAATTACTCCTTCGATTCGATCTATACTTGATCTAGGTTGTGGCTACGGATTAATTGGAACTGTGCTGGCAAAAGTCTACGCACAAGATAACATTACGATGGCAGATGTAAACGAGCGAGCAGTAACACTCGCTACTGAAAATGCAGTTCGTAATGGGGTATCAAATCAGACAAAGCAATTGGTTAGCGATGGCTTTCAAGCACTAGATGAACAATGTTTTGATCTCATCTTACTTAACCCACCTATTCGGACGGGTAAAGAAAATGTATATCGATTGTTTGCGGAAGCTTACGAACACTTGAATCCAAATGGTAGTTTATGGATTGTGATTCGCAAAAAGCAGGGAGCTGCCTCAGCCTTCAAAGAACTTGAGCGCTTATCCTCAGAAGTGATCATACGCAAACAGAAAAAAGGATTTGAAATTTTGCAAGTGGTAAAAGATTGACTTCTTTTTTCGCTTGTGATAGTGTTTTAAATTGCAGTAAGTGTAGTAAGTACGAGTGAAGTTTTTATACAAAATTATCTTATATTAATTGGTTTATTTTACCAGTTAACTGGATAAGATAGGAAAATAGTCGTTATTAGCTGGAAAAATGAGGTTCTTATGGTAACCCTTTTTCTTTTTTTACTTATTCGGTGATATTTTGTGCTTTTTACTGGGTACGAGGGGGGAGTTCGTTTGGCTGGAAAAATGATCCCATGTGGACGTCGGCAACGTCGGAGTTATGCTCGTATTAACGAGGTATTGGAACTGCCGAATTTGATTGAGATACAACAAGAGTCGTACCAGTGGTTTTTAGACGAAGGTTTAAGAGAAATGTTTCAAGATATTTCTCCTATTGAAGACTTTACTGGTAATTTGGTGTTAGAGTTTATCGATTATAATTTGGGTGAGCCTAAATATAATGTGGAAGAAGCAAAAGAACACCAAGTAACATATTCTGCACCTTTACGTGTTAAAGTTCGCTTAATCAATAAAGAGACGGGCGAAGTGAAAGAGCAAGAAGTATTTATGGGTGACTTCCCATTAATGACAGAAACAGGCACATTTATTATAAATGGTGCGGAACGAGTAATTGTTAGCCAATTAATTCGTTCTTCCAGTGTTTATTATAACACGAAAGTAGATAAAAACGGTAAACCATCTTACACAGCTACCGTTATTCCAAATCGTGGTGCATGGCTAGAGTTGGAGACCGACGCGAAGGATATCGTGTATGTACGTATTGATCGTACCAGAAAGATACCTGTGACGGTTCTTTTGCGTGCATTAGGCTTTAGTAGTGACGCGGAGATTCTCGAGTTATTTGGTGATGATGAGTATCTACGAAATTCACTCGATAAAGATAACACTGGAAATACCGAAAAAGCACTGATTGAGATATATGAACGGTTACGTCCGGGGGAACCGCCAACAGCTGATAACTCACGTAGTTTGCTGTTTGCACGTTTCTTTGATCCTAAGCGTTATGATCTAGCGAATGTAGGCCGATACAAGATAAATAAGAAATTGCACATTAAAAACCGCCTTCTGAACCAAAAGCTAGCAGAAGATATCGTAGATCCAAATGATCCTTCTCAAATTTTGGTAGAAGCAGGAACTGTGCTTGAGCGTCGTGTATTAGACAAGGTGCTACCTTACTTAACAGGAGAAAATCCATTTGGGTTTGCTGAGCATGCTGTTCGTGGTGGAGTGCCAGGGGATGAACCTGTCCCGCTACAAACAGTTTCCATCTACGCACCACATGATGAGGGAAAAGTTATTAAAGTGATTTCTAATGCGGAGGTAGATGATTCAGTTAAGAACATTACACCGGCAGATATTATCGCGTCCATTAGTTATTTCTTTAATTTACTATATGATGTAGGGGCAACGGACGACATTGATCACTTAGGAAATCGTCGTCTACGTTCTGTGGGAGAGCTTTTACAAAACCAGTTTCGGATTGGTTTGTCTCGTATGGAGCGTGTGGTTCGTGAAAGAATGTCGATTCAAGATGCAAATGCGATTACGCCACAGGCACTTATTAATATTCGTCCTGTTATCGCTTCTATTAAGGAGTTTTTTGGAAGCAGTCAGTTGTCGCAGTTTATGGATCAGACAAATCCACTAGCTGAACTTACGCATAAACGCCGTTTGTCTGCACTTGGACCTGGTGGTCTAACACGGGAACGAGCTGGATTTGAAGTGCGTGACGTGCATCACTCTCACTATGGCCGGATGTGTCCGATTGAAACGCCAGAGGGACCGAACATTGGACTTATCAACTCTTTATCCAGTTTTGCTCGTATTAATGCCTATGGTTTTATCGAGACGCCATATCGACGGGTTGACCCTGATACTGGAGTGGTAACCAACCAGATTGATTACCTTACAGCGGATGAAGAAGATAATTACTATGTTGCTCAGGCAAATGCGCCTCTAAGCGATGATGGTACTTTTGCTTCAGAAATGGTTACGGTTCGGGACGAAGAAGAAGTGATTCAAGTGCCTCGTGATCGTGTTGATTACATGGATGTGTCTCCAAAACAAGTGGTTTCTGTGGCTACAGCATGTATTCCGTTCTTAGAGAATGACGATTCTAACCGTGCATTGATGGGATCTAACATGCAGCGACAAGCCGTTCCACTATTGATTCCGGAAGCACCATTTATCGGAACGGGTATGGAGCATATTGCTGCACGTGACTCAGGAGTTATGATTCGTGCGCGTCGTCCTGGTGTGATTGAACGTGTAACGGCGGATGAAATTGCTGTGCGTCATGAAGAAGAGATTGATGGTCGTGTTGTAAAAGGGGATCTAGATCGTTACAAGGTGACGAAGTTCGCCCGCTCTAACCAAGGAACTGCGATTAATCAACGTCCTGTTGTGCGTCATGGTGAGCGTGTAAGCAGTGGTGATACACTTGCAGACGGTCCTTCGACTGAAATGGGCGAAATGGCACTCGGCCGAAACGTCGTGGTGGCATTCATGACTTGGGAAGGTTACAACTATGAGGATGCGATTCTGCTAAGTGAAAAACTTGTAAAAGAAGACGTATATACTTCTGTACACGTTGAAAAACACGAGTCAGAAGCGCGTGACACGAAGCTTGGACCAGAAGAAATTACGCGTGATATTCCAAATGTCGGTGAAGACGCACTGAAAAACTTGGATGAACGTGGCATTATTCGTGTAGGTGCTGAGATTAAACCAGGTGATATCTTAGTGGGTAAAGTGACACCGAAAGGTGTAACTGAGCTTACTGCTGAGGAACGTCTTTTACACGCCATCTTTGGTGAAAAAGCACGTGAAGTACGAGATACTTCCTTACGTGTACCACATGGACAAGACGGCATTGTTGTTGATGTAAAAGTATTTTCCCGTGAAAATGGCGATGAACTAGCGCCTGGTGTTAATCAATTAGTGCGTGTATATATTGCGCAAAAACGTAAGATCTCCGAAGGGGATAAAATGGCTGGAAGGCATGGAAATAAAGGGGTTATTGCTCGCATTATGCCTGAGGAAGATATGCCGTTCTTACCAGATGGTAGACCCGTAGAGGTTGTATTAAATCCGCTTGGGGTTCCATCGCGTATGAATATCGGTCAGGTTCTTGAAGTACATTTGGGAATGGCGGCCAAAACATTAGGTCTTCATATCGCTACCCCAGTATTTGATGGTGCGACTGAGGAAGATGTATTTGATACGTTACGTGAAGCTGGCCTAGATGATGACGGAAAAACGCAATTGTTTGATGGTAGAACAGGAGAGCCGATGGAAAATCGTGTTACTGTGGGTGTCATGTATATGATTAAACTGGCACATATGGTTGATGATAAAATTCATGCGCGTTCGACTGGACCCTACTCACTTGTTACCCAGCAACCGCTCGGGGGTAAAGCTCAGTTTGGTGGTCAAAGATTTGGTGAGATGGAGGTATGGGCACTTGAAGCTTATGGTGCTGCCTATACGCTTCAGGAAATCTTAACGGTTAAATCTGATGACGTCGTAGGACGTGTTAAAACGTATGAAGCGATTGTAAAAGGTGAAAATGTACCGGAACCAGGCGTTCCAGAATCGTTTAAGGTATTGATTAAGGAATTGCAAAGCTTGGCGATGGACGTTAAGATCTTGGCTGAAGATGAGCAAGAAATTGAAATGCGTGAGTTAGATGACGATGAGGAACTGGATGAAGATAAACTCGGTTTAGAGTTAGAGAAAGAAGAAGAAGCGAAGTCAACTTCATAATTGTAGGATGTGGGTCCCTGTAGTTGACGGGATGTATCCTTAAGGGAGGGATCAACCCAATGCTAGATGTAAACAACTTTGAATATATGAAGATCGGCCTCGCCTCTCCAGTGAAGATTCGTTCCTGGTCGCGCGGTGAGGTCAAAAAACCTGAAACCATTAACTATCGTACGCTTAAACCGGAGAAAGAAGGACTTTTTTGCGAGAAAATTTTTGGTCCCACTAAGGACTGGGAATGTCATTGTGGAAAGTACAAGCGTATCCGGTACAAAGGTGTAGTATGTGATCGCTGTGGCGTAGAAGTAACGCGTGCGAAGGTGCGACGTGAGCGTATGGGGCACATCGAGCTTGCCGCCCCAGTTTCTCACATTTGGTACTTCAAGGGTATTCCAAGTCGAATGGGTCTTGTGCTTGATATGTCTCCCCGCTCATTGGAAGAAGTGATTTATTTCGCTTCCTATGTTGTTGTTGACCCCGGTACAACACCACTGGAAAAAAAGCAGCTTCTTTCTGAAAAAGAGTTTCGGGCGAATCGTGAGAAATATGGCAAGGCATTTACGGCTATGATGGGTGCTGAAGCGATTAAGCTCTTGCTAGCTGATATTGATTTAGATCGCGAAGTAGCCTCTTTAAAAGATGAATTGAAAACAGCGCAAGGACAACGTCGTAACCGTGCAGTCAAACGACTTGAAGTTTTGGAAGCCTTTCGTTCGTCCGGTAATGAGCCGGATTGGATGGTGCTAGATGTGATCCCGGTCATTCCGCCTGAGCTTCGCCCTATGGTGCAACTCGACGGAGGACGCTTCGCGACATCCGATTTAAACGATTTATACCGCCGTGTGATCAATCGGAACAACCGTTTAAAACGTCTCCTTGACTTGGGAGCGCCAGATATTATTGTGCAAAACGAAAAACGGATGTTACAAGAAGCTGTCGATGCTTTGATTGACAACGGTCGTCGTGGTCGTCCAGTTACAGGTCCTGGTAATCGTCCGCTTAAATCTTTATCGCACATGTTGAAAGGTAAGCAAGGGCGTTTCCGTCAAAACTTGCTGGGTAAACGTGTGGACTACTCGGGTCGTTCTGTTATTGTAGTAGGTCCTAACTTACGCATGTATCAGTGTGGATTGCCTAAAGAGATGGCACTTGAGTTGTTCAAACCATTTGTAATGAAGGAACTTGTTGCAAAAGGCCTCGCACATAATATCAAGAGTGCCAAGCGGAAGGTAGAGCGTATTCACCCTGAAGTATGGGACGTATTGGAAGAAGTGATTAAGGAGCATCCTGTTCTCCTAAACCGTGCACCTACGCTTCACCGATTAGGTATCCAAGCGTTTGAGCCTATTCTGGTAGAGGGACGCGCGATTCGCTTGCATCCACTTGTATGTACCGCATATAATGCTGACTTCGATGGTGACCAAATGGCGGTTCACGTGCCATTATCTGCTGAAGCACAGGCGGAGGCTCGCTTACTGATGCTAGCCGCACAAAACATCTTGAATCCGAAAGATGGAAAGCCTGTTGTTACCCCTTCTCAAGATATGGTATTAGGTTGCTACTACTTAACGGTACAAAAAGATGGCGAGAAGGGTGAAGGCACGGTCTTCCATTCTGTAGGAGAAGCGATCAATGCTTATCAACAAGGATACATTTCGCTTCACACCAAAGTGGCCATTCCGGCTCATGAAGTGGGAAAAACATGTTTTACTGAAGAACAAGAAAAGGCCTTACTTGCGACTACAGTTGGAAAACTCATTTTTAATGAGATATTGCCACCTAATTTCCCTTATATTAATGAACCAGGTACAGAAAACTTTTACGGTACACCCGATCATTACTTTATCTTTGAAAAAGGAAGTAACGTAAAAGAATTTCTACAAAAATTACCTGATCCTGGCGCATTGAAAAAAGGACATTTAGGTGCGATTATTGCTGAGATTTTTAGACGTTTTGGAACGACTAAGTCTTCTGAAACACTCGATAAAGTGAAACAACTAGGCTATAGCTATTCTACACGTGCAGGGCTTACGATTTCGGTTTCGGATGTGGAGGTGCCGGATGAAAAACCAGCCATTTTGGCAGAAGCACAGGAAAAAGTAGACCTGGTGATGAAACAGTATCGCCGTGGATTAATTACAGATGAAGAACGCTATGAGCGTGTCATTTCAACATGGAGTCAAGCGAAGGAATCGATTACTGAAGTTTTGATGGACAACATGGGGATTTATAATCCGATCTACATGATGGCTAACTCCGGTGCGCGTGGTAACGTTTCACAGATTACACAGCTAGCGGGAATGCGCGGTTTGATGGCCAACCCATCAGGTCGTATCATGGAACAACCGATTCGAACCAACTTCCGTGAAGGTTTAACCGTACTTGAGTACTTTACTTCTACTCACGGAGCGCGTAAAGGTTTGGCCGATACGGCACTTCGTACTGCAGATTCCGGGTACTTGACACGTCGTCTGGTTGACGTAGCACAAGATGTTATTGTGCGTGAAGACGATTGTCAGACTGATAAAGGCTTCCATGTTGCGCGGATTTCCTCAGGAAATGAAGTCATCGAAGGCTTATATGACCGGATTGTCGGTCGCTATTCGTTCCAAACGATTCGTCATCCGGAAACAGGTGAAGTGATTGTTGGACGTAATGCCTTGATTGATGAAGATAAGGCGTCTCAAATTATGAATGCGGGTATCGAAGAACTCGTTATTCGCTCGGTCTTAGCTTGTCGCACCAAGCATGGGGTTTGTAAGAAGTGCTATGGTCGTAACCTTGCACTCGGTACAAAAGTTGAAATTGGTGAAGCGGTTGGTATTATCGCTGCCCAGTCTATTGGTGAGCCGGGTACACAGCTTACCATGCGTACCTTCCATACAGGAGGGGTTGCGGGTGATGATATCACGCAAGGTTTACCGCGTATTCAGGAGCTATTTGAGGCACGTAATCCAAAAGGTCAAGCCATTATTAGTGAAATTGCAGGTGAAATCACGGATATTCGTGAAGTGAAAGAGCGTCGCGAGATCGAAGTGCAAGGCACTGTAGAAGCCAAAGTACATGTAGTACCATACGGATCACGCTTAAAAGTGGATGTAGGGGACGCTGTGGCTGCTGGTGATGAATTAACCGAAGGATCAGTTGATCCCAAGGAATTACTAGGCGTAAAAGGCATTACAGGTGTTCAGAATTACTTACTACAAGAAGTACAAAAAGTTTATCGTCTACAAGGTGTAGAAATTAACGACAAGCACGTGGAAGTTATGGTAAGGCAAATGATGCGGAAAGTGCGTATTACAGATGCAGGGACCACTGATCTACTACCAGGTTCTGTAGTCGATATTCATGACTATGAAGAAGCCAACAAGAAAGCATTACTCAGCAAAGGGGACCCCGCTGTTGCGAGACCGATCTTGCTTGGTATTACAAAAGCTTCACTTGAAACAGAATCCTTCTTGTCAGCAGCATCTTTCCAAGAGACAACACGTGTCTTGACTGATGCGGCAATTAAAGGTAAAGTGGATAAATTGCTCGGTCTAAAAGAGAATGTTATCATCGGGAAATTGGTTCCAGCAGGAACCGGTATGTCTCGTTATCGTAATTTGAAAATGAGACTTGCAAATGAAGCGATTAGTGAAGAAGATCTAGCGTCAAAAGAATCTGTGCTTATTGACTAATTTTCATAGTTGACTTTGCTAAAAGCCGATGGTAAACTGTTTTCGTGTGCTTGTGAATTAATCACTTTGGAGGGCTGCGGATGTCTTATGAAAAAGTGATGCAGGCAAGTTTGCTCGCGATTGGATCTAAGCAAACGAAAAAAGCAGTCGAACAACTGACAGCACAACATGTCGTATTGGCAACAGATGCTGATTCGCACATTACTGAAGAAGTTGTTTCGAGCTGTAAAGAATATGGAATCCCATATTCCTTTGTAGACGCGATGAAAGAACTCGGGAAAGCAGCAGGAATTGATGTGGGGGCAGCTTCCATAGCGATCTTAGAGTGAAATGAACGACATATATATAGGAGATCAAGGATTTGAGGGCCCGCAAATCCTTGATCTCTACCTAAAATTCTGACGTTCATTTTTGTGATCATAGATGACACTCCTGGATCTGTGGTCTTGAATAAAAAAGAAAGAAGGAGGTGGACAGTCATGCCAACAATTAATCAGCTCGTACGCAAAGGTCGTAAAAGCAAAGTTGTGAAGTCAAAATCACCTGCTTTGCAATATGGCTACAACAGCATGAAAAAGGAAATTGTTCCTCAAAACTCACCACAAAAACGTGGAGTTTGCACACGTGTAGGAACAATGACACCAAAGAAACCAAACTCCGCGTTACGTAAATATGCGCGTGTACGTTTGACTAATGGTACTGAAGTTACGGCTTATATTCCAGGAATCGGACATAACCTACAAGAACACAGTGTTGTACTTGTTCGTGGTGGACGTGTAAAAGACTTACCTGGGGTACGTTACCATATCGTTCGTGGTGCGCTAGATACTGCTGGTGTACAGAACCGTATGCAAGCTCGTTCTAAATATGGTGCAAAACGCACAAAAAAATAATGATGTCATGATCCTCACAATTGCGTAAAAACAATGAGGAAAAGGAGGGGAAATCTATGCCACGTAAAGGTCCAGTACCTCGTAGAGATGCACTACCAGATCCGATTTACAATAGCAAGTTGGTTACCCGTCTGATTAACCGCTTAATGCTAGATGGTAACAAAGGAAAAGCACAACGTATTCTTTACGATGCATTTAACTTAATTCAAGAACGTACAGGCAATGAACCAATGGAAGTATTTGAGCAAGCATTGAAAAATGTAATGCCAGTACTTGAAGTAAAAGCACGTCGTGTAGGTGGATCAAACTACCAAGTACCGGTAGAAGTGAAACCAGAACGTCGTACAAGTTTAGGTCTTCGTTGGTTAGTGAGCTATGCGCGTTTGCGTAATGAAAAAACCATGCAAGAGCGTTTAGCAAATGAAATCTTAGACGCAGCAAGCAATGGTGGCTCTGCAGTGAAAAAGAAAGAAGATGTTCACCGTATGGCAGAAGCAAACCGTGCATTTGCACACTATCGTTGGTAATCTATAAACCATATATGTGAAATTGAAGGGAGAAATTTTCGATGGCACGCGAATTCTCCTTAAGAGAAACACGTAACATTGGGATTATGGCGCACATTGATGCTGGTAAAACAACAACCACTGAGCGTGTACTATTCTATACCGGTCGTGTTCATAAAATTGGTGAGGTGCACGAAGGTGCGGCCACCATGGACTGGATGGAACAAGAACAAGAGCGCGGAATTACGATTACTTCTGCTGCTACTACTGCTCAATGGGATGGCCACCGTGTAAACATTATTGATACACCTGGTCACGTTGATTTCACAGTTGAAGTAGAGCGTTCCCTACGTGTTCTTGATGGGGCAGTTGGAGTGTTCTGCGCAAAAGGCGGCGTAGAACCACAATCCGAAACAGTTTGGAGACAGGCCGATCGTTATCGTGTACCACGTATCGCTTACGTGAACAAGATGGATATTATCGGTGCTGACTTTTACGGAGCAGTTGAGCAAATGCGTGATCGCCTTCAAGCAAACGCAGTTGCAATTCAGATTCCAATTGGTGCTGAAGATGAGTTTTTAGGATTGATTGATCTCGTTACCATGAAAGCATTGGTGTACACAGACGATCTCGGAACCACTTCTGAAGCACGCGATATTCCAGCTGAATTACAAGATAAAGCGAATGAATATCGCACGAAGCTTGTAGAAGCAGTTGCTGAACTTGATGAAGAGTTGATGATGAAATATCTTGACGGTGAAGAATTGACCGAAGAAGAAATTAAAACAACCCTTCGTAAAGGCGTTTGTAATGTAGAGATTATCCCTGTTCTATGTGGTTCTTCATATAAAAATAAAGGTGTACAGCCTTTATTGGATGCGGTTGTAGCTTATATGCCATCTCCGCTTGATGTACCTGCTATCCAAGGTGAACTACCTGATGGTACGGAAGCAGTACGTGAATCTAGCGACGAAGGTCCATTCTCAGCTCTAGCATTTAAAATTATGACAGATCCATATGTAGGGAAATTGACTTTCTTCCGCGTTTACTCCGGTACTTTAAGTTCTGGTTCCTATGTATTAAACTCTACAAAAGGAAAAAGAGAACGTATCGGTCGTATCCTTCAAATGCATGCCAACAGTCGTGAAGAAATCACTACTGTATATGCAGGAGATATCGCGGCTGGTGTTGGTCTTAAAGATACAACAACTGGTGAAACACTATGTGATGAGAAAGATCCAATCATTCTTGAATCCATGGATTTCCCAGAACCAGTAATTGAGATCGCAATCGAACCTAAAACAAAGAGTGACCAAGATAAAATGGGTGTAGCACTTGCAAAACTTGCAGAGGAAGACCCGACATTTAAAACACACACCGATGAAGAGACAGCTCAAACCATTATTCGTGGTATGGGAGAACTTCACCTTGATATTATCGTAGATCGTCTAAAGCGTGAGTTTAAAGTAGAAGCAAACATTGGTGCACCACAAGTTGCCTACAAAGAAACTTTTCGTGGATCTGCAAAAGTTGAAGGTAAGTTCGTCCGTCAATCCGGTGGACGTGGACAATTTGGTCACGTTTGGGTAGAATTCGAGCCACTTGAAGAAGGCGGCGGCTTTGAGTTTGTGAACAAGATTGTAGGTGGGTCAGTACCTCGTGAGTACATCCCAGCAGTACAATCAGGTATTGAAGAAGCAATGCAAAATGGTGTTGTAGCCGGATATCCACTTGTTGACGTTAAAGCAACCTTAGTGGATGGTTCATACCATGATGTGGATTCTTCTGAGATGGCCTTTAAAGTTGCAGGCTCACTGGCACTAAAAGCAGCGAAGTCAAAATGTAAAGCTGTCATTTTAGAGCCAATGATGAAAGTGGAAGTTACGGTTCCGGAAGAATTTATGGGCGATGTAATGGGAGATATTAACTCTCGTCGCGGACGTGTGGAAGGTATGGAAGCACGTGGCGGTGCCCAAGTAGTTCGTGGGATCGTACCACTGGCTGAAATGTTCGGCTATGTAAACAACTTACGTTCCCGTACACAAGGTCGTGGAACATTCTCCATGCAATTTTCTAACTATGAAGAAGTACCGAAAAGTGTAGCGGAAGATATTATGAAAAAAGCTTCCGTTAAGTAATATTATTTTAAGAGAACACAGGTGAAGTGGTCACTTTATGCAATCACTTCCCGGTTTTCTATACATCACATCATATGAATGGTAATTAGGGAGGATATAGATCATGGCAAAAGCTAAATTTGAGCGTAGTAAACCTCATGTGAACATTGGTACAATCGGTCACGTTGACCATGGTAAAACCACTTTGACTGCTGCAATTACAACTGTACTTGCAACAAAAGGTGGAGCAGAAGCGACTGCTTATGACCAAATCGATAAGGCACCAGAAGAAAGAGAGCGTGGAATCACCATTTCTACAGCTCACGTAGAGTACGAAACAGAAAATCGTCACTATGCACACGTAGACTGCCCAGGTCACGCTGACTATGTTAAAAACATGATCACCGGTGCTGCACAAATGGACGGAGCAATCTTGGTTGTATCTGCTGCAGATGGTCCTATGCCGCAAACACGTGAGCATATCGTACTTTCTGGTCAAGTAGGTGTACCTTCAATCGTTGTTTTCTTGAACAAAGTGGACATGGTTGATGACGAAGAGCTATTGGAACTTGTAGAGATGGAAGTACGTGAACTTCTTTCTGAATATGACTTCCCTGGTGACGACCTACCAGTTATCTCAGGTTCTGCTCTTAAAGCTTTAGAAGATCCAAACGGTGAGTGGGCTGACAAAATTGTTGAACTTATGAACGCTGTTGATGAGTACATCGAAGAGCCAGAGCGCGATATCGACAAAAACTTCCTCATGCCTGTAGAGGACGTATTCACCATCACAGGTCGTGGTACAGTTGCTACCGGACGTGTAGAGCGTGGAATCATTAAAGTTGGGGACGAAATCGAAATCATCGGGATTACTGATACTCGTAAGTCAGTATGTACCGGAGTTGAGATGTTCCGTAAATTGCTCGATCAAGCACAAGCTGGTGACAACATCGGAGCACTTCTTCGTGGGGTTGAGCGTAAAGACATCCAACGTGGTCAAGTACTTGCTAAACCAGGTAGTGTGACACCACACACCAAGTTTAAAGCTCAAGTATACGTTCTTTCCAAAGACGAGGGTGGACGTCACACACCATTCTTCTCAAACTACCGTCCTCAGTTCTACTTCCGTACAACTGACGTAACCGGTGTAATCAACTTACCAGAAGGTACCGAAATGTGTATGCCTGGTGACAACATCGAGATGGAAGTAAACTTGATTGCTCCTATCGCGATTGAAAACGGAACTCGTTTCGCTATCCGTGAGGGTGGACGTACCGTAGGTGCTGGTTCCGTAACTGAAATCATCGAGTAGTATCCAACTACTTCACATAGAGAAAGACCTCGAATTAGCGCTGATTCGAGGTCTTTTTTTAATTGTTTTACCGGGTTTTTATTTAGAGAACCTTCTATTAAAATATCCAAACCATTTCACATGTAATTACTCTTTAAATATGAAATTTATGGTTAATTTTATTTTAAATGTTATAGATTAATTTGGAAGAGGGTCTAATACGGCTATTTTTTTATCTGTAATGACCCCTTAACCGACGAGTTGCGCCAATACATCTTCCATGTCAAGTGATCTTACTTTAATGACATCTACTTGGCTTTTCTCTAAGTAAGCTAAGGTTTCATTTGCTTGCTTTGTTATGACAGAGTATGGGGCTTCGTTTTGCATGGCTACCACACCGGGAATTTCCGTTTGTACTGGCGTGGGAAGCCATATTTGTTTCCAGTTACTGATGAGTTGGTCTTTCTCGTATTGTCCAATTTGTTTCCCATTGTGAATGAGGATAATAATATCAGCTAAACGCTGAATTTCGTCAATATGATGTGATGTAATGAGTAGCGTACGCTCTCCTTGCTCCATCCATTCTACTAAATAATCTAGCATGAACTTTCGTGATTTAAAATCAATACCATTGGTAGGTTCATCTAAAATCATAAACGGACAGTTAGATGCCATTGCTAATACAAATTGCAACTTCTTCTTTGCTCCGGTAGATAATTTCGCATATTTCTCCTCTTTTTTAAGTTCAAATTGGGTCAATAACTTTAGCACAATGGCATCATTCCAGTTGGGGTACCACATCCTTGCAAACTGACAAAAGTCACCCACTTTCCAATTTGCAGGTCCATCAAATTCGGCAGGCATATAACAAACGTTTTGCTTAATAAACTGCTCGTTGTGCGCTGCTTGCTTGCCAAACCAAGTGATCCTTCCCTGGTTTGGTTTTAAATGTTGGGTAAGTGTTTGAATGAGGGTTGTCTTTCCAGATCGATTAGGTCCAACGAGTCCATAAATATAACCTGCTTCAAATTGCAAATTGATGGGACCGAGCTCAAAACTACCAATATTTTTAACCATCGATTCGATTTTAATCATCAATTATTCATCCTTTTGAGATATGATTTGTTTTTGTACGTGTGTTAAGATTTCATTTTTTGTATAGCCTAATTTCTGAGCTTCTGTAAGCAATTGGTCGATCATACCAGCTAGTTTGGTTTCTTTATATTGTTCGACATGTGCAGGATTGTGACTAGCCACAAAAGTTCCTCTACCTTGCTTGGTAATGATTAAGCCATCCGCTTCTAAATCCTGATAAGCGCGTTTGACTGTAATGACACTACAAGATAAATCTTTTGCTAGGGTGCGAATTGAAGGTAAAGCAGTACCAGCAGGTAAGTATTGGTTCAATATGAATTTCTGAATTTGTGTTTTAATTTGATCATAATAGGCTTGGCTTGACTCCGTGTCTAAATGTATGGGTAACTTCATGGCATCACTTCCAAATTTATATCGCTAAGTCTCTCTTCTTTAATTTCTGGATGGCGAATCGATATGAAACATAATAAATTATAAATGAAATGGGGAGGGTTATAAAAGTTTGCATCGTTTCGGTTTCAGCTAAGTCGATGATATAAAAACCCCATAGCCAGTTGTGTATCATTGCTGTGTATAAAGAGATAAGCATGATGATTATCCAAGAGATTAATATAAACTTTGAGTAGTGCTTTAGCGAGTAGTTTAATTCCATATAGAGATAGAGTGAACAAAAAAGCAGACTAGAAGAAGCTAATAAAACAATTAAATAAATATAAGACGAAAGTGACATAGGGATTAAATCGAACGAATATATAAGCGCGCTACCTAAAATAAAACACAATGCCCATTGTACTAGGGTATGTAGATAGCGACTTGCTACAATAGCAGATGTTTTTATGGGAAACAAGTTGAGAAAAATGAGTTCCTTAGTCGATTGGTCACGTTTAATCAGATCTAAAGAATTATACATCCGCTTTCGATTGACGGAGGAATTAAACAACAAACTAAGCATGCCAAAATTGATAAATAGAACAAGGTACGGTGATTGAAGGAACTGAACAGGCATCTGGTTGTTCATCATTTTGGTCGATCCCACAACCGGAAATAACAACAAAAACGTAACAAGTGATATTAATCCGGATCCCCAGTTATTTTTGATTTCTGAAAGCGTTAATTGACGTGTTTCTTTACTCATCATAAATAATCACCTCTGTTTATAGTGTGCATATACAATATATACACTATAACCAATAAATTTGTAAAGGGAAACTTTAAAATTTAGTTTTTCTTCAGTATTTGAATCGGCATAAGGAATTAGCATTTAGTCAAAGTGGTCTTACAAAAAGTCTTCTTACTTAACATTAGATAAAAACCTCTATTCTTGCATATAGATAAAAAAAGTTGTGAGAGGAGCTTTCTTATGTCTCTTTGTGTCTGGGATGAGCATCAATTTTGGACGATGATATTACAAGACCATGCTCGCTTCGTCATTGATTTCACTTCAGGGAAAGAAAAATATTGGGTGGAGACAGCGGATCAATATGTAACGGCATTTGGAAGGTTGAGGAAGCAACTAGGTGCGATTCCGAGAACGGCAACAGCAAATCGTCCGGAGATGATTCAGTTTGCAAGGGAAGCATATCCGATTGCCTATCATTATTATTTGTTTGAAGGTAGCATGCAACACGCCCGCCTGAAAAATCAAGTGGTTACGACGTTACATCCTTCCTATTTCACAGGTACGCTGGGTGAAAACAGGGAGTACATGCGTCTTTTATCCTATTACTGCTATGGTTTAGATGCGAAGCCGCAAACCTTGATTCAATTACTTGATTTATGGCTACTCGATCAAGTGGGACACTCTGTATTACTGGAAAAAGCGTTAGACTCAATTGAAGGAGAAGATATTGAAATTACGAGGCAATTTAATCGCCGGTTTCGATTGCTACTAACTCAGTCTCGTATTTTTGGTCAATTTGAAGAGTTTACAAAACCCGGCTTTCCCCGTCAACTTCAGCTCGCGCGAGATGCAGCAACCGCAGTAAAGGAATTTTACCTATTTTTTCAAAAAATAATGAATGATTACAAAGGTGAAACCGTGCTAACCGGGACTACCCTTCGTTTTATTGAGCATCATTTACCAGAAGCATGCTATTTTCTTTATAAACTTTGTGCTTTTGTGCCGGATATCTCTATCCCATCCGATTGCTCATTAACAGAGCCTGA
Source organism: Polycladospora coralii (assembly GCF_014773435.2). Classification (GTDB taxonomy): domain Bacteria; phylum Bacillota; class Bacilli; order Thermoactinomycetales; family Thermoactinomycetaceae; genus Polycladospora; species Polycladospora coralii. The sequence continues at coordinate 51,700 of NZ_JACXAG020000007.1, forward strand.
CTTTCCGCCAGAATGATAGGTAAAGTAACTGTAAAGCTAGTTGAATCATGTAAAAAACGGTTACATAGTTGTTTTTGCTAGGATGCTTATATAAAACCAGAAAAAAACGTCTTCGTATCTATACGATTACCAAATGATATTTAAGGCGCTAATCGTTTAACCTCGAGCTAGAGGAAATGTCTAAATTTTGGCCTCATGTTTAGCGTTAAGAATGGAAGCTCAAAAAATAATGCCCCATTTTTTAAGGAGAATATGCTTCAGTCTTGACTAAAACAAATTCTCCTCTATCTTGTTACTGCTACTTGGTGAATATCTAGTATACGGATTAGATGAAGTGGTTTAACTTTTAACATGTATAAAACAAATCCCCAAAAAACCAACAAAAATACTTGCATCTGTTCGATTTTTTATATATAATCGTGAATGTTGTCATGAACAGCGATGATACGAAAGGTTGCCGACACACCCGGCCCCTTTGCCATGGCCAGGGCGGGATAATTTTCGTGGAGAAGTTCATTTTGAAAATGAACGAGAAGGAGGGGTAACAATGGCAAAGCAAAAGATTCGCATTCGCTTAAAAGCTTACGATCACCGCGTATTGGATCAATCATCCGTAAAAATCGTAGATACTGCGAAACGGACTGGAGCTGGTGTATCAGGACCAATTCCACTTCCAACTGAGAAGTCTGTATATACGATTTTGCGTGCGGTTCATAAATATAAAGATTCTCGTGAGCAGTTTGAAATGCGCACTCATAAGCGTTTAATTGACATCATTAATCCTACTCAGCAAACTGTAGACGCATTGATGAGATTGGATCTACCTTCTGGTGTTGATATTGAAATTAAATTGTAATGTCGATTTCGAAATGGTAGGAGGTGTAGAAGGTGAAAGGTATTCTTGGTAAAAAGATTGGAATGACACAAGTCTTTAAAGAAGGCGGAGTGGTTGTACCAGTTACAGTTGTTGAAGCTGGACCATGTGTCGTTCTACAAAAGAAAGAATTAGAAACCGATGGCTATGAAGCGATTCAGATCGGATTCAAAGAGAAGAAAGAACACCGTGCAAACAAACCTGAACAAGGTCATGCCAAAAAGGCAGATGCTAAACCTCATCAAGTCGTTCGCGAGGTTCGCGATGTAGAGATGGACAAGTATGAGCTAGGTAGTGTTCTGAAAGCAGATCTTTTCGCTGCGGGTGAGTTTGTAGATGTGACAGGTACATCAAAAGGTAAAGGGTTTGCTGGGGCGATCAAACGTCACAACCAATCCCGTGGACCAATGAGTCACGGTTCCCGTTACCATCGTGGACCAGGTTCTTTAGGTGCTACTGATCCAGCTCGTGTATTTAAAGGTCAAACCTTACCAGGACGTATGGGTGGAGAGCGTGTAACGCAACAAAACCTTGAAGTGGTTAGTGTAGATACTGAAAATAACTTGATCTTGATTAAAGGTGCAGTACCTGGACCTAAAAATAGCTACCTTATGATTAAGGCAGCAACCAAAAAAAGTGTTTAATTGTGTAGAGAAAGGAGGAGCATTCCATGCCTAAACTATCCGTATTAGATAGAAGCGGAAAAACAGTAGGGGATATCGAACTAGCTGAGAAGATCTTTGGTATCGAGCCAAATAAAGCTGTGTTACACGATGCAGTCGTGATGCAACAAGCATCTTTGCGTGCTGGAACACATGCTACGAAAAACCGTTCAGCAGTTCGTGGTGGTGGACGTAAGCCAAGACCACAAAAAGGATCTGGACGTGCGCGTCACGGTAGTACACGTTCCCCAATCTGGGTTGGTGGTGGTGTAACATTTGGCCCACAACCACGCAGTTATGCATATAAATTACCAAAGAAAGTTCGCCGTTTGGCAATTAAGTCAGCACTTTCTTCTAAAGTAAAAGCTGATGAGATCGTGATTTTAGATCAGCTTACAATGGAACAACCTAAAACAAAGGAGTTTGCTCAAATTCTAAAGAATTTAGATGCAAACACCAAAGCTTTGGTGGTTACAGATCACTTAGAAGAAAACACTGTGAAATCCGCACGTAATATTCCTGGTGTAAAGTTAATTTCCGCTACAGGATTAAACGTATTGGATGTTCTGCACTATGATAAATTGATTCTCACTAGCAAAGCAGTAACGCTTGTTGAGGAGGTGCTAGGCCAGTGAAGGACCCACGTGATATTATCCGTCGTCCAGTCATCACGGAAGCATCTACCGAGTTGATGGAAAACAATAAGTATGTGTTTGAAGTAGACATTCGCGCAAACAAAGTTCAAGTCAAAAAAGCAGTTGAAGCGATCTTTGGTGTGAAAGTTGAAAAAGTAAATACACTTCGTTTACCTGGTAAATTGAAGCGGTATGGTCGTTACAGTGGTCGGACGCCTGAAAGAAAAAAAGCAGTAGTTCAACTTGCTGAAGGTAGTAAACCGATTGAAATATTTGAAGCTTAATGACTAAGTAACAAAGGAGGGAAAAGCATGGGTATTAAAAGTTATAAGCCGATAACACCTTCCCGCCGTCATATGACGTCATCTTCTTTTGAAGAGATTACAACAAGTACTCCGGAGAAGTCTTTAACGGTTAACTTGACCAAAAAGTCAGGACGTAACAACCAAGGTCGTCTGACTGTACGTCATCAAGGTGGAGGTCATAAGCGTAAGTATCGTATTATCGACTTTAAACGGAATAAAGATGGAATTCCAGGTAAAGTAGCAACGATTGAATACGATCCAAATCGCTCGGCTAACATCGCTCTAATTCACTATGCTGACGGTGAAAAGCGTTATATTTTAGCACCGAAAGATTTAAAAGTAGGAATGATGATCGAATCTGGTCCTGAATCGGATATCAAGGTAGGGAATGCATTACCACTTCGTAATATTCCTGTGGGTTCCGTCATTCACAACATCGAGCTTAAAAAAGGTCGCGGTGGACAATTAGTTCGTGCTGCGGGTACTTCTGCTCAATTGCTTGGTAAAGAGGGGAACTATGCGATCATTCGTCTAACTTCTGGCGAAACACGTATGATTCACATTGAATGCCGTGCAACAATCGGGCAAGTAGGTAACTTAGATCATGAATTGATCAACATTGGTAAAGCTGGTCGTTCTCGCTGGTTAGGTAAGCGCCCAACGGTTCGTGGATCTGTTATGAACCCAGTAGATCACCCACACGGCGGTGGTGAAGGACGTGCGCCAATCGGACGTAAATCACCTATGACACCATGGGGTAAACCTACGCTTGGTTATAAAACACGTAAGAAAAACAAAGCGTCCAGCAAATATATTGTACGTGGACGTAAGAAGAAGTAAAGTAGCATAAAAATATCGGGTTTGAAGGGAGGTCACATTTATGGGTCGCAGCTTAAAAAAAGGGCCATTTGCAGACGATCATTTGCTAAAAAAGGTTGCTGTGCTTAATGAAAAAGACGAAAAGCGCGTGATTAAAACTTGGTCACGTCGTTCTACGATCTTCCCTGATTTCGTTGGACACACCATCGCAGTTCACGATGGACGTAAACACGTACCAGTCTATGTTCAAGAAGATATGGTTGGTCATAAGTTAGGTGAGTTTGTGCCTACTCGTTCATTCCGTGGTCATGCTGGTGATGACAAGAAAACGAAAAGAAAGTAATGTAAGGTTAGGTTTTCGAGAGAGGAGGTACACACATGCAAGCAAAAGCCGTTGCGCGTAACGTGCGCATAGCGCCCCGTAAGGTACGGTTGGTCATCGATTTAATTCGTGGTAAATCCACAGAAGAAGCATTGGCTATCTTACGTTTTACTCCTCGTGCTGCCTCGCCGGTGATTGAAAAAGCTTTACTATCTGCAATTGCAAACGCAGGTCATAATCATGAGTTGGATGTAAATAACTTGGTTGTGAAGGAAGCTTACGCAAATGAGGGAGCGACGATGAAACGTTTTATCCCTCGTGCTATGGGTCGTGCGAGCCGCATTAACAAACGTACCAGCCACATTACAGTGGTTGTTGCTGAAAAATAGGATAATTTTTAAGGAGGTGCAAAAGCTTGGGTCAAAAGATTAATCCAGTAGGTCTTCGTGTAGGTGTCATTCGTGACTGGGAATCCAAATGGTTTGGTGGAAGAGATTACGCTACACTATTACATGAAGACATTAAGATTCGTGAGTTTATTCAAAAGAAGTTAAAAGATGCTTCTGTATCGACGATTGAAATTGAAAGAGCTGCTAATCGTGTGAATATCACACTTCATACAGCGAAACCTGGTATGGTTATTGGTAAAGGTGGTAGCGAAGTTGAAGCACTTCGTAAAGCTTTAACAAGCCTTACTGATAAGAAAGTACACATCAACATTTTGGAAATTAAAAAACCTGAGCTTGATGCCAATCTTGTAGCCGAACAGATTGCACAACAATTAGAGCGTCGTGTTTCTTTCCGTCGTGCAATGAAACAATCCATTCAACGCACATTACGTTCTGGTGCGAAAGGGATTAAAACTCAAGTTAGTGGTCGTTTAGGTGGAGCGGATATCGCGCGTAGTGAAGGGTATAGCGAAGGAACAGTACCACTTCATACACTTCGTGCAGACATCGACTATGGCTTTGCTGAAGCTGATACTACTTTTGGTAAAATCGGTGTTAAAGTTTGGATCTATCGTGGAGAAGTTCTTCCTACGAAGAATAATCAGGGAGAAACTAAAGGAGGCGAGTAACACATGCTAATCCCAAAACGTGTGAAATATCGCCGTCAACATCGTCCGAAACTAACCGGCCGCGCGAAAGGCGGAACCGAAGTAGCTTTTGGTGAATACGGTCTTCAAGCAACAGAACCTGCTTGGATTACCAACCGTCAGATTGAAGCAGCGCGTATTGCGATGACTCGTTATATCAAACGTGGCGGTAAAGTCTGGATTAAAATTTTTCCAGATCGACCAATTACGCAAAAGCCGCTCGAAGTTCGGATGGGTAGCGGTAAAGGCTCTCCAGAAAAATGGATAGCTGTAGTAAAACCAGGTAAAATCATGTTTGAACTAGCAGGTGTTCCAGAAGATGTAGCGCGTGAAGCGATGAGACTTGCTGCTATGAAATTACCAATCAAAACAAAATTTGTTAAACGTGAAGCAGGTGGTAACGAATGAAGGCACAACAGCTAATCGAGTTGACCACCGCCGAGATCGAGCAAAAGCTCGCACAGTACAAAGAAGAACTGTTTAACCTCCGTTTTCAATCGGCAACTGGACAATTGGAAAATCCAGCCCGAATCGGACAAGTTCGTAAAAATATCGCACGTTGTAAAACAACTTTACGCGAGCGCGAGCTTGGTATTGAAAGGAGGAAACAGGGATGAACGAGCGTACAACACGCCGTAAGGTACGTGTCGGCAAAGTGGTCAGTGATAAAATGGATAAAACGATCGTCGTCGCTGTCGAAACCTACAAAAAAGATTCTTTGTATGGTAAGCGCGTCAAGTATACAAAGAAATTTAAAGCCCATGATGAAGAAAATAAAGCTAAAGCAGGCGATATTGTTCGTATCATGGAAGTGCGTCCGCTATCGAAAGATAAGCGTTTCCGCTTAGTAGAAATTGTTGAAGAAGCAGTTATTATTTAGATGAATTTCCGTGAAATATACGGGAAGGAGGGAAACCGATGATTCAACCTCAAACTCGTCTTCGTGTAGCGGATAATTCCGGCGCGAAAGAAATCATGTGTATCCGTGTCTTAGGAGGATCAAAGCGATCTTCTGCGGGTATTGGTGACATTATTGTTGCTTCTGTCAAGCAAGCAACACCCGGTGGCGTTGTCAAGAAAGGTGAAGTTGTTCGCTGCGTAATCGTACGTACTGTGCGTACAACCAGACGCCCAGACGGTTCTTACATTCGCTTTGATGAAAATGCTGCTGTTGTGATTAAGGATGATAAAACACCACGTGGAACCCGTATTTTCGGACCGGTAGCCCGTGAACTACGTGATCGTGATTTTATGAAAATCATCTCACTCGCACCAGAAGTGCTATAAATGAGTAAGTTTACGCTTCAGAAAGTAAGGAGGTGCAGAGCATGTCCAAAAAACCGAACAAAGTTCACATCAAAACTGGAGATACTGTGCTAGTGATGCGTGGGAAGGAAGCTCCACATTTTGATGAAAAAGGCAAAAAGGTATATACCAAAGGCCGCGTAATTAAAGTTTTAGCAAAAGAGAACCGCGCACTTGTTGAGGGAGTAAATATGGTGGATAAGCATGCGCGTCCATCTCAAGCAAACCCACAAGGCGGGATTATCAAAAAAGAAGCTCCGATTCAGCTTTCAAACTTGATGATCGAAGACCCTAAAACAAAACAACCGACACGTGTTGGTTATAAGTTTGTTGAAGGTAAAAACGGTCAACAGAAAAAAGTTCGTTTTGCTAAGAAATCCGGAGAGATTCTTGATAAGTAGTATGATTGATGAAAGGAGGTTCACACCTAATGGCAGTACGGTTGAAAGAGCAATATAAAGATGTTGTAGCTCCTGCTTTAATGAAAAAGTTTAGCTACAAATCACCTATGCAATTACCTAAAATTGAGAAGATCGTAATCAATATGGGTGTTGGTGAAGCAGTTCAAAACGCTAAGGTATTAGATAATGCAGTGGAAGATTTGACAGCAATCAGTGGCCAAAAACCTATTATTACGAAAGCGAAAAAGTCTATTGCTGGATTTAAGCTTCGTGAAGGAATGCCGATTGGTGTTAAAGTTACGCTTCGTGGAGAACGCATGTATCACTTCTTAGATAAGTTGATCAATGTAGCGCTTCCTCGCGTACGTGACTTCCGCGGAATATCAGCGAAAGCATTTGATGGACGTGGGAACTACACTTTAGGTCTAAAAGAGCAGTTGATCTTCCCAGAGATCGAGTATGATAAAGTTGACAAAGTTCGTGGTATGGATGTTGTAATCGTAACATCTGCGAACACAGATGAAGAAGCGCGTGAATTACTAACGAATTTGGGTATGCCTTTTCGTAAGTAGTCATTAAAATACCAAGTAAAGGAGGGAATCCGTTGGCCAAAAAGTCGATGGTTGTGAAATCGAAACGCAAACCAAAGTTCAGTTCGCGGGTCCAAAGTCGTTGCGAACATTGCGGTCGACCTCACTCCGTATATCGTAAGTTTAAATTATGTCGTATTTGCCTCAGAGAATTTGCTCACAAGGGACAGATTCCAGGCTTAAAGAAAGCAAGTTGGTAAAGAGATCAGGAAGGAGGGTTTTGTATGGTGATGACAGACCCAATCGCGGATATGTTAACACAAATTCGTAATGCGAACATGGTACGCAAAGAGAGTCTAGAACTCCCTGCTTCAAGAATGAAACGTGAAATCGCTGAAATCTTAAAGCGTGAAGGTTTTATTCGCGACGCTGAGTTTGTTGAAGATAACAAACAAGGAAGACTTCGTATCTTCTTAAAATATGGTTCTAGCAATGAAAAAGTAATTACGAACTTAAAGCGTATTAGTAAACCAGGTCTACGTGTATATGCTAATTCTACAGAAGTCCCTCGCGTTTTACGTGGCTTAGGAATTGCGATTTTATCTACCAATAAAGGGTTATTGACAGATAAAGAAGCACGTCAACAAAAAGTGGGCGGAGAAGTATTAGCGTACGTCTGGTAATCGTTTGATAGGACGGAGGTGAACGGAATGTCTCGTATCGGGAAAAAGCCGATTGCAGTACCGGCTGGTGTAGAAGTTAAAATTGAAGGTAGTAACGTTACGGTTAAAGGGCCAAAAGGAACTTTAAGTCGTGAATTTCATTCCGATATTGCGATTAAGTTAGAAGAGAATCATGTAATCGTTGAACGTCCAAGTGACCATCGTGCACATCGTTCTTTACATGGTACAACAGCTAGCTTGATTGCCAATATGGTTGAAGGTGTAACCAATGGTTATGCAAAAACCCTTGAACTCGTTGGTGTTGGGTACCGTGCTAAGCAAAAAGGTAGCGGCCTTGAGCTAAGCTTAGGATATTCACATCCAGTTAATATCGATGCGGTTGAAGGGATTACGTTTGAAGTGCCTTCTACTACACAAATTATTGTTCGCGGGATTGATAAAGAAATAGTAGGTCAAGAAGCGGCAAAAATTCGTGCACATCGTGAACCTGAACCTTACAAAGGTAAAGGGATTCGTTACAGCGATGAACGTGTTCGTCGTAAAGAAGGTAAAACTGGTAAATAGTCGAGTAGCTTGACTAGAAAGGAGTGAATGAGACCGTGTTGCAAAAAGCGGATCGCAATAAAAAGCGTAAAAAACGTCACTTGCGTGTACGTAAAAAAATTGCAGGAACTACGATGCGTCCTCGTTTGAGCGTATTTCGTTCTTCCAAAAATATTTACGTACAATTGATTGATGATACGACCGGTACTACTTTGGCTGCTGCTTCTACCATTGATTCAGCATTGAAAGATAAAGAACAAAGTGGAGCAACGGTTGAAGCAGCACGTACAGTGGGTGCTTTAGTAGCAGAACGTGCACTTGAAAAAGGCGTAAAAGAAGTTGTGTTTGACCGAGGTGGCTATATCTATCATGGTCGCATTAAAGCTTTGGCTGAAGGTGCAAGGGAAGGAGGTCTAGACTTTTGAGCAAAGAAAACAAGCGTAAGCGTGATGCCGCTCAATCTGAGTTTATCGATAAAGTTGTAAACATTAACCGTGTATCAAAAGTGGTTAAGGGTGGACGTAACTTTAGCTTTAGTGCTTTGGTTGTAGTCGGAGATGGAAAAGGTAGAGTTGGAGCTGGGATCGGTAAAGCGACAGAGGTACCAGAAGCGATACGTAAAGGTATGGAAGCTGCGAAAAAGAATTTGATTACGGTTCCGTTATCAGGAAACACAATTCCACACGAAATTATTGGTCATTTTGGCGCAGGGGAAGTCTTGTTGAAACCTGCTTCAAAGGGTACTGGTGTAATTGCTGGTGGACCTGTTCGTGATGTATTAACAGTTGCTGGTGTCGGTGATATTTTGACGAAATCAACCGGTTCTAACAACCCAATTAACATGGTAAGAGCTACACTTGAAGGGCTTAAGAACTTAAAGCGTCCTGAAGATGTAGCAAAACTTCGCGGTAAAACCGTAGAAGAATTGCTAGGATAGGAGGGATGACCGTGGCAAAGAAATTGGCTATTACCTTTACAGGGAGCATGATTGGCCGTCCGGAAACGCAACGTGTCACCCTGCGCACACTGGGTCTCCGTAAGAGGGAACAGACTGTTACTCACAATGACAATCCAGCCATTCGTGGTATGGTAAAAAAAGTTAGCCACCTTGTTGAGGTAAAAGAAATTAACGAATAGGTGCTAGATTGAACGAAGAGGAGGTGCGATGAATGAAACTTCACGAGTTAAAACCAGCCGCTGGCTCTCGCCATAAGAGAAAACGTCTTGGACGCGGTATATCAGCTGGTCAAGGGAAAACTGCGGGACGTGGGCATAAAGGACAAAATGCACGTTCTGGTGGTGGTGTACGCCCAGGTTTTGAAGGTGGACAAAATCCAATCTACAAACGTCTTCCAAAGCGTGGCTTCAATAACATGAATCGCGTCGAATACGCTATTATTAACATGGATATTTTGAACCGTTTTGAAGATAATACCGAAGTTACACCGGAACTTCTTCTAGAAAAAGGAATTGTGAAGAACTTAAAAGATGGCTTAAAAGTACTTGGTAATGGTGATCTTACGACTAAAGTTACAGTTAAGGCACATAAATTCTCACAATCAGCGCAAGAGAAAATTACCGCCGCTGGTGGATCGACGGAGGTAATCTAATGTTAAGAAACCTAGGCAACATTTTTAAGGTAGAAGATCTTCGTCGTCGCATTATTTTCACTCTGTTAATGTTGGTTGTATTTCGGATTGCTGCACATGTACCAGTACCAAATACAAATGCGGATATATTGAGAGCCATGATGCAACAAACAGAAGGTGTTTTTAACCTGATCAATGCTTTTTCAGGTGGAGCATTTTCTAACTTCTCAATTGTTGCGATGGGAATTATGCCTTATATTACGGCATCGATTATTGTGCAACTATTGACGATGGATGTAATTCCCGCTTTTGCTCGTTGGGCGAAAGAAGGAGAAGTCGGACGGCGAAAGCTGGCTCAGTTTACACGCTACTTTACAATTGGGTTAGCTATTATTCAATCTATCGGGTTGTCAATCGGTTTCAGTAGAACAGCACCAGGGTTTGTAGTAAATGAAACCTTTTGGGGCTTTGCATTAATTTCGTTAACATTAACAGCAGGTACAGCTTTCCTCATGTGGATTGGGGAGCAAATTACAGATCAAGGAATTGGGAACGGAATATCGATTTTGATTTTTGCGGGAATCATTTCAGCTATTCCTTCTACATCAACGCAGATCTATGCTACTTGGTTTAAAGACGATAGCCAGATTTTCTTAGGCATTTTGAAAGTGGCTATTCTCTTGTTAGTTGTTCTGGCCATTATTATTGCCGTTATTTATGTTCAACAAGGGGTTCGCAAGATTCCAGTTCAGTATGCGAAGCGTGTTGTTGGTCGGAAAATGTATGGTGGTCAATCTACGCATATTCCATTTAAAGTAAATGCTGCGGGTGTTATTCCAGTCATCTTTGCTCTTTCACTGCTATTGTTTCCACGTACGATTGCAAACTTCTGGGCTGGAAAAAGTGCGATAGCAGACTGGATCATCACGAATATTGATTACACCACGTTTGGACTTGGTATGGTGATGTATGTGGTATTAATTATAGGATTTACCTATTTTTATACCTTCGTACAACTAAATCCAGTTCAGTTAGCGGATCAGATGAAGAAAAATGGTGGCTTTGTGCCAGGGATTCGTCCAGGGAAACACACGGCAACCTATTTGACTCGTGTTTTGAATCGCTTAACCTTAACGGGTGCATTGTTCTTAGCAGCGATATCCATTTTTCCGGTGTTCTTGATTAGCTTTTCTGGCTTACCACAAGCTGTGCAAATCGGTGGAACTTCCTTACTCATCGTTGTAGGGGTAGCACTTGAAACCATGAAAACAATTGAGTCTCAGCTTATTAAACGCCATTACAAAGGCTTTATGAATAAGTAAGTATGGTAGTTGCCCCGGGAAAAGCGAATTTCCGGGGATCATGCATGAGAGTGCCGGTATTTAAATAACCGGGAGGAATCGACTTGAATATTGTTCTAATGGGTTTGCCTGGAGCTGGTAAAGGCACACAGGCTTCACATATTGTAGATGCATTTCACATTCCACATATCTCTACTGGGGATATGTTTCGGGCAGCAGTTAAAAACGAAACCAAACTTGGATTAGAAGCGAAATCTTTTATGGATCAAGGTCAACTGGTTCCAGATCATGTAACCAATGGGATTGTACGCGAACGTCTAAGTGAGGATGATTGTGAAAAAGGTTTTTTATTGGATGGTTTTCCCCGTACTGTACCGCAAGCTGAAGCGCTTGATAAACTAACGCTTGACTTGGAACGTACGCTAGATATGGTGATTTACATTGAAGTGAAGGAAGAGGAGTTGATTAAGCGACTAACTGGCAGACGTATTTGTCAGGAGTGTGGTGCAGCTTATCACGTCATATTTGCTCCTCCGAAAGTCGCAGATCAGTGTGATCGCTGTGATGGAAAGCTATATCAACGCGAAGATGATAAACGTGAAACAGTTTCCAAACGCTTAAAGGTCAATCTGGATCAAACTGAGAAACTACTTGCTTATTACGAGCAAAAAGGGATCTTGAAACGGATTGACGGTGAGCAATCGATTGAAACGGTTTCTGAACGTATTTTGTCACTATTAAGAGGGTTAGGCGTATGATCATACTCAAGTCGAATAATGAACTTGAGCGTATGAGAGAAGCGGGTCGAATTGTAGCTTTAACGCATCAAGAGCTCAAAAAATGGATTGAACCGGGCATTACCACTCGTGAAGTGGATCATGTAGCGGAACGCTTTATTCGTAAGCTCGGTGCGAAATCTTCTTTTAAAGGGTATAATGGTTTCTCAGGAAGCATATGTACATCTGTAAATGAAGTACTTGTGCACGGTATTCCAGGGAAACGCATCTTAAATGAAGGTGATATTTTTACGATAGACATTGGTGCTTTCTACTTGGGGTATCATGGTGATTCAGCTTGGACCTATCCGGTTGGTAAGATTTCATCTGAAGCGCAGCGCTTACTTGATGTAACTGAAGCATCTTTGTATGCAGGGCTCAAACAAGCAAAGCCGAATGCTAGACTAGGCGATGTTTCGGCCGCAGTGCAAAAAGTTGCGGAAGATGAAGGCTTTTCGATTGTTCGTGAGTATTCGGGTCACGGAATCGGTCAAAACTTACATGAAGATCCTAGTATTCCGAATTACGGTCCTGCTGGCAAAGGGATTCGCCTGAAAAAGGGTATGACACTTGCCATTGAACCTATGGTGAATATGGGGAGTAGGCATGTAAAAACCTTGAGCGATAACTGGACAGTTGTCACGGTAGATGGGAATCTGAGTGCACACTTTGAACATACCATTGCGATTACGGACGAAGGTCATGAGGTATTGACGATTGTTTAGTGCAGGTGAAGGGTGATGAATGTGACAGATGTGGATAATCGACCGCGTCTTGGGCAGATTGTTCGCGTGAAACGTGGGCGAGATGTAGGGATGTATGCGATTGTCATTGGACGAGATGACCCGCATTTTGTTCTGATAGCGGATGGAGATCAACGTAAATACGATCGTCCTAAGAAAAAGAACATTAAGCATATCCAAGTAACCCGTGCAGTAAACCAAGAAGTGGCTGACGTATTACGTGTTGCTGGTCGAGTGAATAACGCCAAGTTACGGTACGCCCTGAATCAATACCTGCTCAAGATGAAACAGTCTGAGCAGAAAGGAGAATAAGCCAATGTCAAAAGAAGATATGATTGAACTTGAAGGGGTCATTAAAGAGCCACTGCCGAACGGATTGTTTAAAGTTGAACTTGAAAACGGCCATGAGGTTTTAGCACATATATCGGGTAAGATTCGGATGCACTTTATCAAAATCTTGACTGGGGATCGTGTAACTGTTCAGCTTACCCCTTATGATTTAACTCGTGGACGGATTACGTATCGGTATAAGTAGAGAAGGTCCCTTGATGTAAATGAGGCGACTGGATAGACAGGAGGTAACCGAGATGAAAGTAAGACCGTCGGTTAAGCCCATTTGCGAAAAATGCAAGGTGATTCGTCGCAAAGGGGCTGTAATGGTAATCTGCGAAAATCCAAAGCACAAACAAAAACAAGGTTAATGACGGGAGGTGTAATGAATGGCACGTATTGAAGGTGTTGACTTACCACGTGACAAGCGTATTGAGATCGCCCTAACCTATATTTTTGGTATTGGTCGTGCGCAAGCGAAGAAAGTGCTTGCTGAAACGGGTGTAAATCCAGATACGCGTGTACGTGATCTAACAGAAGACGAAGTAGCGAAGTTACGTAGCTACATCGATAAAAACTTGATGGTAGAAGGTGACCTTCGTCGTGATACCGCTCTTAATATTAAGCGATTGATTGAGATCAATAGCTATCGCGGTATTCGTCATCGTCGTGGACTACCAGTTCGTGGACAAAGCTCAAAAACAAATGCGCGTACCCGTAAAGGTCCTCGCAAAAGCGTAGCGAATAAGAAAAAATAAGTGAAGTAAGGAGGGAAAACAGTGGCAAAACGCAAAGTTACTACACGTGTAAAACGTCGTGCTAAAAAGAACATTGAGTCTGGTGTGGTACACATCCGCTCTACTTTTAATAACACCATTATTACAATTACAGACCCACGCGGCAATGCGATTGCATGGGCGAGTTCTGGAACAATGGGCTTTAAAGGTAGCCGTAAAAGCACGCCATTTGCTGCACAAATGGCAGCTGAAGTAGCAGCTAAGACTGCGATGGATAATGGAATGAAAACCGTCGAAGTCATGGTGAAGGGGCCAGGTGCTGGTCGTGAAGCAGCTATTCGTTCACTCCAAGCTGTAGGTTTAGAAGTAAGTCTAATTAAAGACATTACACCTATTCCTCATAATGGTTGTCGTCCACCAAAACGTCGTCGTGTTTAATGGTTTTACAGTCCGTGGTTTATTAAAGGAGAAGTTTGTGTATACTGGATAGGACTAGTTTTACACAACACCTGTTCACTTATGGTGAATAAAACGCCCGGAACGCGACGTTCTGAAGGAGGGTTTGTGAGCCGTATGATAGAAATCGAGAAGCCGAAGATTGAAGCTGTCGAAATCCGTGAAGATCATCGTTATGGGAAGTTTGTAGTGGAACCGCTTGAACGCGGGTACGGCACTACCCTTGGCAACTCGCTGCGCCGTATCCTGCTTTCGTCCTTGCCAGGCGCGGCAGTTACAACGATACAGATTGATGGGGTATTGCATGAGTTCTCTACTATTCCCGGCGTAGTTGAAGATACGACCGAATTGATTCTAAATATCAAAAAGCTAGCACTTAAAATTCATTCTGATGAAGAAAAAGTGTTAGAAATTGATGTTGAGGGTGGCGGCAGTGTGACTGCCGGTGATATTCGTGCGGATAGTGATGTAGAAGTGCTCAATCCAGAGTTACACATTGCAACACTTGCTGAGGGATCAAGTTTTCGGATGCGTATGACAGCAAATCGTGGTCGTGGTTATGTCGTTGCGGATAAGAATAAAAGCGATGATCTACCGATTGGTGTAATTCCAATTGATTCAATTTATACGCCAATTGAGCGTGTCAATTATCAAGTTGAAAATACACGAGTCGGACAAGTTACGAACTATGATAAGCTAACGCTAGAAGTATGGTCTAATGGAAGCTTGCAACCTGATGAATCAGTAAGTCTAGGAGCTAAGATTTTAAATGAACATCTGATGCTTTTTGTTGGACTTACGGATGAAGCACGCGATGTGGAAATTATGGTTGAAAAAGAAGAAGACAAAAAAGAGAAAGTTATGGAGATGACCATTGAAGAACTAGATCTCTCCGTTCGTTCTTATAATTGTCTAAAACGTGCAGGTATTAATACCGTTCAAGAGTTAACACAGAAGTCAGAAGAAGACATGATGAAAGTGCGTAACCTCGGACGGAAATCGTTAGAGGAAGTACAAGAGAAGCTGGAAGAACTTGAACTTTCTCTGCGAAACGAAGAATAATTCGTTATGAGGGGGAGGGAAATCAATGGCATACGCTAAACTAGGTAAGGATAGCTCAGCGCGTAAAGCGATGTTTCGTGATCTAGCGACTGATTTGATTATCAATGAGCGCATCCAAACAACGGAAAAGAAGGCAAAAGAACTTCGTTCCATCATCGATAAGCTAATCACTTTAGGAAAACGTGGAGATTTACATGCACGTCGCCAAGCAGCAGCGTTCGTACGGACTACCCGTTCTAACACAGTAAAAAATGGTGAGGAAGTTACCCATAACAAACAAATCGATGCAGTGAAAAAATTGTTTGAAGAAATCGCTCCTCGTTATGAAGAACGTAATGGTGGGTATACAAGAATTCTAAAAATAGGGCCTCGTAAAGGTGACGGAGCTCCAATGGTTTTCATTGAGCTCGTAAAATGACCAATGCTCAAAAGTTGAAGGGTTAGGGCAGGATCCTACCGGTCCTGACACGACCCTTTTTTCTTTTTATAAATAAAAGGGTTGGTTCGCTCTCTAAGCCTTTAGCAAGGCTTGCCAATCGGCAAGTTTTCTTTAGACGCACTTTGTGCGCTTTGAAAGTGTGTGTGCAATCATTGACTAAAATTAAACTTGACATACAATATGACGGTACTGAATTTGCCGGGTTTCAACGCCAACCTGGGCAACGCACTGTGCAAGGGGCTTTAGAAAAGGCACTTTCTAAGATTACCCATGAAAGCATTACGGTATTTGCCTCAGGTCGTACAGATGCTGGAGTTCATGCTTTAGGGCAGGTGTGCCACTTTGAAACCGATGCACCGATTCCAGCGGAGAAGTACACGTATGTATTACGTCGCTTTTTGCCCATTGATATTGTGGTTACGAAGGGAAGCATTGCAGAACCTTCGTTTCACGCTCAATTTAGTGCTCGCTGGAAAAGATACTGTTATCAGATAGATCTTGCTCGCATTCCGAATCTTTTAGAACGAAGGTTTCGTGCACATGTTCCACAAAAGCTTAATGTTGACAACATGATGGAAGCAACAAAGTATTTTGAGGGTACACACGATTTCACCTCCTTTTGCTCAGTAAAAACGGTTGTAGAAAATCGTGTACGGACAATTTATCGTTGTCGTGTTATACCAACTGAGCTTGGTTTAACCATCGAAGTAGTTGGAAACGGGTTTCTATATAATATGGTACGCATCATGACAGGTACTTTAGTCGGAGTAGGAAGAGGACGATTTCAGCCGCAGGAGATCCAACGAATGATTGCAGCTCGGGATCGACAAGCAGCAGGTCCTACTTTTTCTCCACACGGGCTGTTCTTAATGGATGTAGGATATAAGCCATGGTCAGATATGCAAATTGCTGATTTTGGAAGTGAGTGAGCAGATTGACAGTGGCGAACGAATAGGATAAAATTAAAAACGGTATTTTCCACATACGCCCCGGTGGAAATCATGATCGGCGCAAAATATGGCCTAGAATGGATAAGAACAACCGTTTTGGATTAAGGAGGGATTTTCATGCGAACAACGTTTATGGCTAAGCCACTTGAAATAGAGCGCAAATGGTACGTAGTAGATGCAAAAGGTAAAACTTTAGGTCGTCTCGCTACTGAAGTTGCTACTTTATTACGTGGTAAACATAAGCCTCAGTTTACACCGCATGTTGACACAGGTGATTTCGTTGTGATTATTAACGCAGCTGAAATCGAGTTAACAGGTAAAAAGCTTGATCAAAAAATGTACTATCGTCACACAGGGTATCCAGGTGGACTTCGTTCCATCAATGCGAGAGACCTTCGTGAAAAACGCCCTGAGCGTATGCTCGAACTCGCGGTAAAAGGTATGCTTCCAAAAGGTAGCCTAGGCCGTCAACAATTGAAAAAGTTAAAAGTGTATGCTGGATCTGAACATCCACATAGTGCACAACAACCTATCGAATACAATCTTCGTGGATAAAAAAGGAGGTAATCGATTATGGCAGCAGTTCAGTTTTATGGAACCGGACGCCGTAAGGAATCGGTAGCTCGCGTACGCCTTGTTGCTGGCGATGGCCGCGTAGTGATCAATGGTCGTAGCATTGATGAGTACTTCGGTCTTGAAACGCTAAAAGCGATTGTAAGACAACCGCTTGTGCTTACTGATACAACAGATCGCTACGATGTGTTAGTGACAGTCAATGGTGGAGGTTATACCGGACAAGCAGGAGCAATTCGTCATGGTATTGCTCGTGCCCTCCTCAAAGTAGATGGAGAGCTTCGTTCTTCCCTTAAAAAAGCTGGTTTCCTAACACGTGACTCCCGTATGAAAGAACGTAAAAAATACGGTCTTAAAGCGGCTCGTCGTGCACCACAGTTCTCAAAACGTTAGTATATATTCTCTCAAACCCAACCTTCATGCGTTGGGTTTTTTATTTTTTGAGCTACTGAATCAGGTGGAGTAGAATCGTTATCTGATTCTCCGAAGTTTTAGCCCTGGCTAAGACGAGCTCATGCAAGTGGAGGCGTGGAGAAGTGCTTTAACTGGACGGGGTGAACAACTGTACAAGTGTATACGTTATAGATCCCGTTCACTCTCTGCATATTTTTTTAAGTAAAGCAATCTAGTGGATAAAAATTGACGCATATAGTTCGCCAAATATACGTGATCAAAGATGTCTCCTAGTATACCCATGGGAGAATTGTAATCAAAGATATCGATTACTTTCGTAGCAGATTGACAATCCACAAAAAAATGTTCATGCTTGAACCTTTTAAATGGGCCTTCAACCATCTCATCTACAAAATAGTAAGGGTAAACAAATTGTGTGATTTTTGAGGTTAAAGAAAACGGGACTCCTAAATGTACAGCTTCCCATGTAACAGTTTCATTGAGATTAATGAGACCAGAAGTTACACCACTAACCGCTTTTTCCTTTGTATGGGCTGTGGATTGCATATGAAGATCAATGTTACGTGACAAATCAAAACAAATTTGGATGGAGGCATGTATGTTTTCTTCAATTCTAATGATGGGCATGGTAACGATCCTACTTTCTATCATATGATTCGTTAAGTTACGAAGCTTGTCTAAGCAAATTAGGTATGTTCATTAAACCTTGAGATACGCACAATGATGTAAATTAATATCACTTATTATCAATATTTTGGATTAATTTTACCACAACAAAAAGAACCCATTATGTAAAATCATAATGGGTTTAAGTTTTGGCTTTTAGTGTTTAGCAGTGCTGTAGGCTCTTTTAAACAATTTAATCACCAAAAGAATTATGATGGATGTGACTAGAGATATTGCGGCATATGGGATAACGAGTATGATATTTCCCCAATCAAAACTCACCATACTCTCAATGAGGATGTAAGTAACGATGCTTGTTACAATTACGCCTACCCAAATTCGCTTTGTGAATATTTGTGCGAACATACCAATGAAGATCGCAAGGATAGGGGCGTAAATAAAGTGAAAGTTTATCAGAAATCCGGTATCGATAGGCCCAAACCATTCTTCAAAAATATTCACCACACCCTTAAATAAAGTAATTTATTGTACAGAAGTAATATTTAGTAACCCATTTTTATTGATTTGCATAGACTCCAGCTCTAGGGTCTTGGGATCTAAGAGGTGCAGAAATCCATTGAGATCCGTTATGGCAACTTTATCGTGATATTGAATCAAATCATAAAGATCACCAATACGCGTATTCTCTATCTTTTTGATTTCTTTCGTTTTTAAATTAATGATTGATAAATGATTATTAGGTTCTATTTGGATTCCATTTTCGTCAAAATGAAGCACAACGGCGTAGTCTCCGATAATGATTCCATCCCATACATAAGAATCTAAATTTACAATTGGAGTTGTCTTACCTGTATTCAAATTTAATTCGACTAATTGGTTGCTAGGGCCGAAATCCCAGTGTGTATATAAACCGTAAGTTTGACTCGATTTTAATACTTTTGGTGCTCTGGCTTGGTATTGTTTAAAAATTGGCCTCCATTTGAGATGGTTAAGATCAACTTCATAAACATTTGAGCTATTCTTCTTATCACCGAAAGTAGATATATAAGCTTTATCATCATAAATAATAATTGATCTAAAATCACCATATACTTTCTGTTTCAGTACAAAATCTTCTTTAGCTAAATCATAGACTGTCCACTCGCCTTGAATATCTCCTTTGGAATCCGTGTGAATTACATCACTGTTTAATACTACATAATTTTTAGTAGAATCAGCAAAGTGTGCAGGTGGTACTTCATACTTGTTTATATCACTAGATCTAATCTCATAGAGATAATAATTTGATGCAGCCTTTGTCGTTAGTACGATGGAGTTTCGTTTATCGTTATATTTCATTTCCGATATGAAGGTATTTTTTTTGAAAATACTTTGTACTTTTTTGGTCTGAGGGTTTACAATGAATACCTCATCTCCACCTGAAACGATAATATCACCTTGTGTCCATTGAAAATCTTGACTGCAACCGGATAAGATGATTAACAAACAAAAAAAGAATAAAACATATTTGTTTAATTGCTTTTTCATTTTAACCCTACTTTATTAATGAATAATGAGCACCACTCCCCCATAGTTAATTTATGGGAGAATGATGTGGTTCGTTCACTAACTAGAAATTCACAAATTTAGAAACATCACTATCATAGTATATATCATCAGGTAACACTAAGAATCCACCATCTCTATCAATATCAACACCATGACCATGTATTCCGGCCCAAGGTAGTTTAGAGCAGTACCATCTATAAGACACCGTTTTTGCATGTCTGAGACTATACGGTTCACCTAGTTGTGCGACGGCATATCTAGTAGCGCTAGCTCTTTCTGAAGCTGTTAGACTCGGAATCCATGAACCAAATATCTCAGGATACCTGTCGTTCCACTCCGTTTGATACTCCCAGATCACCCCTGGTGAGGGTTGTGCAGTTATTAATCTTTTTTTATCGTTATCCCACATTCCAGTATGGCGAAAAGTGCCATAGTCAAATGAATTCCCACTCGTTCCTGGCTTAGCAAATGCAATATCCCCCCAGCCGAAATAATGCCATTTAGCGCTTCCAGCAATTCTTTGAGGTACTTTTTCAACATCACCTAAAGGATCATTTTTTCTATCGAGATTGATATAATCCTCATAGCTATTTGGAACTGGTCTTGTATCTTTAGATAATTCAATATTCTTGGCTTCAAACTCTCTTGATAATTGTTCTTTTATAGAATCAAGTTTTTTTGCTTCATTTTTTTCGGCCTCTGTTAAAGGGAATTCATTCTCGATTTTACTTAGTTCATTTTTAACTTCTTCTTGGAATTTTTTAAATTCTTCTTCGGTAGGTTCTCCCACATTACTTATTGGAGTTTCACCATCTTTCGGGGGTGGGAAGGTAATGGGGTCATTTGCATAGGCAATATTTGATACTGTTGACAGGGAAAATGCCAATAGAAATGTCAAAATCAATTTTTTATATTGTATCATGTTATCAACTCCTTTTGGAAATGTAAAAACAAACTGACAATTTCAATATATATATATATATTGAAATTGTCAAGAAAAAATAAATAGTATTTAAAGTACAGTTTAAAAGTGTTGACTAGGATTTATAGGGTAAACACTAAGAAAAAGCGAATTTTCGACTAAGTTATGAGTCATCAAACAACAAAGCAACTGCGGTAGTCTTATAATCCGAGCTGATATACATATTGGAGATTAAGGGGACATATGATCTCTGATCTAGTAATTGAAACATTACAAGGTACAACGGGGTTTCTTTCTTTACAATCTTGTCCATGCTAGTAGAAAGAATACGAGTGTGAGAGGTTGTGAAGGAGATGTTTACTTTGGTTGAGATTGAGCATTTACGACTGTCGAGGAGGATTTCAGAGCGACAAAGTTTATTAACGTCTTTTCCCTATGATGAGGCTGAGCTTGATTTGATGCAGATGGTTTTACCAGTCATGCGAGATTGGTCAGATACGCGTAAGTTACGGATGTTGGAACTTTTTTACCGATTGATGTTTGAAATGTATGTATATGGATTTGCTGAGAGAAAGCGGATCCCGATACATCGTCAATATTTGGTTCCAAGGCATACCTGGTTAGATGTGTATCAACTTTACTATGAGGAAACATGTACCCTGATTTGCTCTGAAATCACAGCTGAGTTTGATGTGTCAGCATGGCTCGAGCCTGAGCATAGAGCGGTGTGGCACAGCTTATTTGACCGCTCCAGTTATGTGTGGTTTGTAAAGGGCGCACAAAGTAAATCGTAGCATAATCGCAGAACCTGTCCCATATATATTTAGTCAGTAGTGTCGATTAACCAACATAGATGCCAATCGACACGCCTGATACTTAGTAAATAGGTACGGAGAGTGGGCGAAGCGATGAGAGTAAAACGGATAACCCAAAAAACAATGATAATAAGCTTATCGTTCATTGCTATATTACTATTAACCATGACGCCTGTTTCGCAGTGGTTATGGGAGAAACAAAATCAAGATACATGGACGATGCCTTTTTCTGGTAAATTTATTATTATAGACCCCGGTCACGGTGGCGTAGATGGTGGTGCAGTGAGCCGTGCTGGCTTGGTTGAGAAAGAAGTTACATTAAAAATTGCGCAATATTTACGGGATTATCTGCAAGAAGCAGGTGCATACGTCGTGATGACACGAGAGGAAGATAAAGATTTGGCTGATCCAGATACCAAACGGATTAGTAGACGCAAAGCGGAAGACTTGATGAAGCGTGTCCGTCTCATTAAACAGAAGAACGCGGATGCATTGATCACGATCCATTTGAATGCCTTTCCCTCTAGCCGCTATCACGGAGCACAAACATTTTATAACCCTAAGCATGAAGAGAATAAGAAGCTAGCAGAGCTTATACAATCAGAACTAATTGAAAACCTAGAAAACACAGACCGGATAGCCAAACAGAAAAGCGACATTTATATCTTAAAATCATCAGATGTCCCCACGGTACTTGTGGAAGCAGGTTTCTTATCTAATCCTGACGAGGCCGCGCTCCTCGCTACAGATAGCTATCAAAAAAAAGTAGCTGCATCGATTTATACCGGACTGATCAAATACTATACGGGAGAAGAGCCGACTGAGAAGTAAAAATGAAAACAATCATCATAATGACTGCTGATGATATCATAGAAGAAGCGAAAGAAGAAGACGAAAAGTCTGTAACCGATTAGAATATCTTTAACGAATGAATTGGAAAATAACGAAATGTAGACAAAGTAATCAACTCTTTTGAGAATCATAGACAACGCAGTAACAAGAGATACAAGTAGGTCCATACAACAGGTCACAAGTTTGCTTCGAATGGAATCAAAGGGTAGAGAAAGAACGAAAAGATCGCATTCATAGCTGTTCTTATGGCTATACAGATGACAGGAACCCCCTCAAAATGGCAATAGTCTAAACCACTCTCAGAAGTAGAACGTTCATTCGTGAAGAATGCGACGTGGGCCGCTTCAGCCTCGTATGAAACTTCTTTTACTGTTGTTGTTGGTTATAATCGTATTAGAATCTCATATACAGGTTGGTGAAGTTGTAAAATGAGGGTATTAATCGTAGATGATGAAGAGAAAATTACAAATGTATTAGCATCTTATTTTGAGGAAAACGGTGATCATACATGGGTTGCACATACTGGGGAATCTGCAATCCACTTTATCGATCAAATACCTTTCGATCTGCTAATTTTAGATTTAATGTTACCCGATATGGCTGGGGAAGATATTTGCCAATACGTAAAATTAAATTATGATATCCCTGTGATTATGCTTACGGCAAAAATCTCTATTGATGATAAGGTGAAAGGATTTAAAATGGGGGCAGATGATTACGTCGTTAAACCCTTTCACCCTAAAGAGATATTAATAAGAGCAGAAAGATTGTTGCCTGATTCACAGAAAAAGCAAATGATTCGCTTAGGTCAATTGCAGCTCTACCGAGATGAAAGAAAGGGTTTAATAAACCATCGAAGCATTCAGTTTACACCACACGAATTTAGTCTTTTACTATTACTAGCTGAAAACCCCAAAAAAGTATTTAGCAGAGATGATATCATTACCAAAATTTTTGGTTTGGATTCCGATATAAATTTACGTATTGTGGATCAACACATTAAAAATATTCGAAAAAAAATAGGTGGAGATTATATCCAAACGGTCTTTGGATTAGGATATAAAATAAATGAAAAGGTTAACGGATAATGAAGTTTAACATAAAAGTGGCCGCTATTATAGCCATCTTTTCTTCAGGTATGCTCGTATTTATTACAGCGATATTACTTTATAAAGGGCATGAGCATTTGATGATGCTTCGTATTTCAAACTCCAAGGAAGTAATCCATCACTTTGATATGGCATTAAGAGAAACGGCATTGTGGTCATTAGGTTTACTGCTTATTGTCACGGTAATTTCAAGTGTTCTAATTGCAAGCGCTATAACAAGGCCGATTCAAGAACTAAATGGCTTAGCATTAAAACTTGTGCGTGGAGATCGTAACTTAAGCATTGGTTATACCATCAATGATCAAATTGGTCAATTAGGTCGGTCTTTAAAACAATTGGATGAAACATTAAATGTGTATGAATGGCGTCGTAAAGAAATGACACAAGATCTTGCACATGAAATTCGCAATCCACTCGCTTCAATTAAAAGCTATTTAAGTGCATTTGAAGATGGCGTTTGGACAGCTACTCCAGATCGTTTACAAGCATGTATTGAAGAACTGGATCGGCTTATCATGCTCGTTGGGGAATTAGATACATTAAACGATATCAATAGTCCTATATTTCAAGTCAATATGAGCGTTCAACCGATTGCTGATTTAATTGAGAAATCAGTCGTATCTTTAGCAAGTGAACTACTTGCAAAAGAAATACAGGTAAAATTAGATTTAGACAAAACCATTCACGCAAAGGTGGACGCATTGAGATTGAATCAGATTCTACACAATATTATAAAAAATTCAATGTACCATATTCAAGAAGAGGGGAGTCTATTCATCAAATTATATATTGAAAAAAATGACTACATCATTCTTGTGCGTGATAATGGAGTCGGAATGGATGAAGAGACAAGTGAAAAAATCTTTGAACGAAATTATCGGGGAGGCAATCGATATACGGGTAACGGGATTGGTATGACCATTACCCAAAAGCTAGTGGAAGCACATGAGGGTACAATTTCAGTAAAGAGCGAAAAAAATATTGGAACAACATTTTGTATCCACATGCCCATCTCTACATAATTCCTACACAACTGTTCTGTATATTTACCATGAAAGGAATGGTTGATATATGAAAAAAATAGCATTAGCAGGTATTGTGGTCAGTTTGGGGATGCTTGGGGCATGTGATCAACTTGATCGTAATGATATGAAAAACATGGATCACTCTGCTATGAATATGGAACATGAAACCATTACAGAATTAAAGAGCAGTCTCGGCGTAAATGAATTGAATGCTCCCAAATTATTGAAGCCAGATCAAGAAGATAGAGATTCTATTTCTTACACCGTTCGTGCTCAGCAAGGTACTGCTGAAATATTTGATGGAATTAAAACAAAAACATATGGCTATAATGAGGATTTTTTAGGACCCGTGATTCGAGTGGAGAAGGGGATGAACGTCACAATCCATTTGGTGAATGATTTAAAAGAAGATACCACTTTTCATTGGCATGGTCTCGAAGTATCTGGTAATGAAGACGGGGGCCCTCATAACGTGTTGAAGCCTGGAGAATCTGATACCATTAACTTCACTGTTAAACAGGATGCATCTACACTATGGTTCCATCCACACCCTATGCATAAAACGGGGGAGCAAGTGTTTAAGGGATTAGCAGGATTGCTTTACATCGATGATAAAAATAGTGAAAGATTCGATATTCCCAAAACTTATGGAGACGATGACTACCCACTTATACTTCAAGATAAAACATTTACAGCTGATAAACAACTGGATTATGACAAGACGATGAATGAGGATGGGACAACAGGAGATACCCTTTTGATCAATGGGGTAGTCGATCCTAAACTAACAGTAGATCGTAAAAAAATTCGCTTACGTATTTTAAATGGTTCCAATATGAGAAGTTATACCTTACATTTTGATAATGGTATGGCGTTTCAACAAATCGCCAGTGATGGTGGTTTCTTAAATAAACCCATTACTACAGAAGAGATTGAAATTGCACCTGCTGAACGTGTTGAAATAATCGTGGATTTAACAGCGGTGAAAAGAGACGTTATTAATCTTGTTCATCAGGATGCCACAACGATTTTGCCTATTCATTTAAAAGAATCTATAGATAATCCCCAAAAAGCCAAAATTACGGAGCCATTAAATAATCTAGAAATTTCTAGCCAAGTAAAGCGTAAAAAAGTTACTAAAACAATTAAATTGGCTGGAATGGGAAAAAGTGTAACCATAAATAACGAAAAGTATGATCCAAATCGAATTGATTTTACCCAAAAACAAAATGAAGTCCAAGTATGGGAAGTCGAAAATGTGAAAGATGCAATGGAAGGTATGAATCATCCGTTCCATATTCATGGGACACAATTCCAAGTGATATCTATTGATGGAAAAGAGCCTGTAGGTAGTTTATCGGGATTAAAAGATACCATTTCCCTAAAACCGGGACAAAAAGCCAAAATTGCTGTTAAATTTCCTGAAAAGGGGATCTATATGTTTCATTGTCATATACTTGAACATGAAGATAATGGAATGATGGGACAAATTAAGGTCGATTAATAGCTAATGACAAGTTGAAATAAAGTGGAGCTGTATTTTCTATACGATATTTGTGAGCACGCTAGAATCTGCTTGTATAATGTTTACGATCACATGGTCTAACGTAGCCCAGAAATGGAATCGTATCTGGAAGCCCTCTTCCAAGGAATCAATCCATGAACAATTGGAGGCAATTGAACGAAAATTAGATATTCTTTTCGTGGGAATAAGTGATGCTTAAGTAAGAGGTAAGGAGGAAAGACATTCACGTTCACCCGAATGTTCACTTAGTTGTGTTATAATGAGGTGCAAACTAATATAAGCTTTGAGGTGTCCGTAACTATGCTAACTAAAGAGCAAGTTCTTCATGCGTTAAAAGATGTGAATGATCCCGAGCTAAATAAAAGTCTCGTGGAATTAAATATGATTCGTAACATTAACATCGAAGGGGACAAGGTTGCGCTTGATGTGATTTTAACGATTCGCGGTTGTCCTCTAAAAGTGAAAATTCAAGAGGATGTAGAGAACGCGGTGAGAGAAGCAGGTGCAGCAGATGTTCAAGTGAACTTTGGTTCCATGACAGATGATGAGCGCGCCGCGTTATCACAACAGCTTCGCAAAGAGCAACAACCTACAGCCAATCCTGCGATTCCACCTCTTTTGGCGGAAGATGCGAAAACCAAGTTTATCGCGATTGCCAGTGGTAAAGGAGGAGTAGGGAAATCTACGGTCACGGTCAATTTGGCAGTTGCCCTCGCCCGTCTCGGTAAAAAGGTAGGGATTGTAGATGCCGATATTTATGGGTTTAGTGTTCCAGATATGATGGGAATCGAACGTCGCCCAACCGTGATCGGGGAAACCATCCTTCCTGTCGAGCGTTTTGGCGTAAAAGTGATGTCGATGGGTTTCTTTGTTGAAAATAATGCACCTGTGGTATGGCGTGGACCGATGTTGGGCAAAATGCTACGCAATTTCTTTAGTGAAGTACATTGGGGCGAGCTCGATTACCTGTTACTTGATTTACCACCAGGTACAGGGGATGTGGCGCTCGACATTCATCAAATGATTCCACAGAGTAAAGAGATCATCGTCACCACTCCACATGCAACGGCTGCCTTTGTGGCTGCACGTGCAGGTGCGATGGCGATCTCTGCTACCAAACATGAACTACTCGGTGTGGTTGAAAACATGTCGTGGTTTGAAACAGAAGATGAGAAGAAACATTATATCTTTGGTCGCGGTGGTGGCCAGAAGCTAGCAGAAGAGCTTAATGTCGATCTACTTGCTCAAATTCCGATTGGTGCACCTGACAATGATATCGACTTGGATGATGAAGCGTTTGCTCCTGGCGTATATGAGGAGAATCATCCAACAGCCCGTGATTACCAAGCTTTGGCTCGAAAAGTGATTGCTGGTATCCAATAAACCCATTATTTTCAGTTTGAGACTAACACTTTGTGTTAAGTCTCTTTTTTTTTGAGAGGAAAAAAAGCTGTATTGCGTTATCGCTATAACATACGTTAAAATTAATTCACTCGGTAAAAATAATTTTAATGGAGGGTCTTATGAACCAAACCCTTTTAACGCGTGAACATGCCCCACATGAGACAAAAAGCTCAATATTTCGAAACAAAAACTTTGTGATTGCATGGCTGTCTAGTTTGTTTACTGGACTTGCCTTCTCGATGTATTTACTAGGAGAGACTTGGTATGTGGTGAACGAATTAAAGCTGGAAACCATGCTGGGGTTTGTCTTGATGATGACGGCTATTCCGCGTGTGGTTCTAACTATGGTCGGTGGCGTGCTAGCAGATCGCTTGGATAAAAGAAAAGTGATGTTTTATGCGGATCTAAGTCGTGTTGGTGTATTAATCGTGATGGTTTGGTTACTTTTAACCGGTGTATTGCCAATTACCGTACTTTTGTTGTTCGCGTTTATTTTTGGGACCTTGGATGGATTATATCAACCTGCGAGTAGTTCGCTGGTGGTACAACTCGTAGAAAGAAGTCAATTAACAAAGGCAAATGCTTTTATGCAGACTTCGATGCAAATTTGTATGTTGGTTGGACCGTTGTTAGCCGCCACACTTTTATTCGTAGGCTCTTATACGATGTTATTTTCCGTAGTAGCAGCTTGTTTATTTGTGGGTGCTTGTATGATTTTACTGGTGAAGCGTCGTGATTCATCCGAAAAAAGAGAGAAAAAAAGTTTCAAAGCTGAGTGGTTAGAAGGCTACCGTTATGTAAGAGCGGATACTTTTATCCTATCTTGTATGGCACTCATTTGCCTGATTAATTTATTGATAGCAGGACCCGCGATGACATCCATTCCACTTATTGTAGAGCAAAAATTAGCAGGTAGTGCGCTTGAACTCAGTTACTTTGAAGCGGCAATGGCGGTGGGAATGATCGTAGGGGCGACATGCATCGGTCTATCTAAACAAAAGAAAAGGCGTGCTACATGGGTACTGCTATTGTTACTATTACTCTGTTTAACACAAATATTATGGGCAGGTATTTCTACTTTTTTATATGGGATTGTGATCTTATGGGTGACGGGTACGATCCTAGGTATGACCAATGTATTAGTCATTACGATCATGCAAGAGCGAATTGATTCAGATAAAATCGGACGTGTGATGAGCTTTGTGGGTACAGCGGCACAAGGGCTTCTACCCGTTTCTTTTGGTATAATGGGCGTATTACTAAGTGTTGGTGTCTCCGTATCCATGTTACTTATTATAACGGGCATACTCGGGGTTTTCCTGACAATCTCAATGTTTTATGTCAAAGCATATCGGGCCGGAGATCAAGTGTGAAGGAAGGGATACGTATTGAAAAACAAGCAAGTTAAAGAAACAACAGATATGAGCTTGATTAAGATGCTCACGGATCCCAAGAAAACACGTATTTTACAGTTAATCCACAAAGGTAAAATGTCTGCCAAGCAAATGGCAGAAGTATTAGAAGAAAAACCCTCACGACTTTATTATCACATCAATAAGCTAGAGGAGGCTGGTCTGATTCGCTGTGTCGAGACGAAGGCACAAGGAAATTTAGTAGAAAAATTTTATCAGCGAACGGATATAAATGATGTGTATCAATTTGGACTCCAAGAAGCGAATCAATATGCCCCACTTGTTATGACCTATTTACAGGAGCTGTTAGCGCCTGCTTTTGGGCTATTACAAGTGGTTCAAACTAATAAAGAGCGTGATCCAATCCCCGATATATCAGCGCAGATATTATATGATCGAATCACAAAGCGAGAGTGGAAGGAGCGGCTGGGACGGGCATTAGAGGTTTTGGATGGTACGCCTTTTCCAGATGATGATCAGGAAGTAAAAGAAGATGAAGATAAAGATCATGAGATAGATGGTACATACCAGACGATTATCATTAGCTATAAAACGGAGGATGCTGAGAAATACGGATTTCCGCTCGGTGTGAAAAATAAAATGATTGGTGATGAATCAAGCAGAAAGGCATAAAATCACGCTTCTTTATCCATGCTATAGATAGTTTTCCCTAATCTTTTCGGGAAGACAGCGTAAGTATTGAGGAGGTGCATCCTTTGTCCAAGAAAAATCCATCATTCTTAGGTCCAAATGATATTGTGACGACCAATACGGGCCATCCTGATCCCCATGATGAAGGGGATAACAACATGGTGAGTGAGGGCTCATTGTACGCAGTAAGCTATTACAATGTATTGGAAGAGGAACTAGGCACTGAATCATAAGTCAAAAGCACAGGCTACTTGGCCTGTGCTTTTTTGATAGCGTCAATTAAGGTTAAGGGGATCGATATAAGGATAGATAGGATCTACTAGGTTAAATGTATATGTTTTGGTATCCACGATACCTAAGATCTTATCGCCATCATATAAGTCAAGCATGAAGGAAGCCATTTCTTCGGCGGTGTGATATTTAGGCATAACACCTTCTAAAGTAAATGTGTCTTCATCTCTCGCGCGTTGAGCGAATTCGGTTTCAGTAGCAGCAGGTGCGAGGACTTTTACCTGCATTTTTGCACCTTGTGACTTAAGTTCATGTGCAAGGCCTTCTGTGAATGCACTCACGTAAAATTTAGATGCACAATAGGTAACCGCATCCGCTACAATTGTATATCCGGCACCAGAAGATACGTTAATCAGTTGTGTTCCTTCAACGTTAGCGTAGTCGCGAACATATAAAGTGGACAGAACGGTTAATGCTTCAATGTTTAGTCTAATCAAAGATTGAATTTTAGTAAGATTTTGCCCAGAAATGGGATCGAAATTTCCAAAGCCAGCATTGTTAATCCATGTTTCGATGGCGTAGTCTTGAAGACTTTCATAAAATGCGGATACATTTTCTGCAAGGGTTAAGTCACTCGTTTTTACGATAATGTCAAGATCAGGATAGTCTGCATGAATCGTCTGTTTTAGCTCCTCTAATTTGTCTCCTCTTCGCGCTACCAAAATCAAGTTTTTACCACGCTCAGCAAATGCGCGCGCTGATTCATATCCGATTCCAGAGCTCGCCCCAGTAATAACGGTATATTTCATATAGCCTGCCTCCTGTATGTTGTAGTGAGTTCGTGCTATAATCTAATTGTAATGCTTAGAGTTCACTCTAAGGCAACAGGTAAATTTAAATTTAGTGGAGATGCTAATGTACTCAATTGGAGAAGTAGGAAAAATGCTAGGTATAAGTACACATGCTTTGCGTTACTATGATAAAGAGGGTATTGTGGTTCCAATTCGTAATCAAAATAATGAACGTATGTATAATGAGGATCATCTATCATGGTTGAAGTTTGTCTTACGGCTTAAAAGGACTAAAATGTCAATCACAAAGATAAAAAGATATGCAGCTTTAGTTCATGAAGGCGATCATACCCATGCAGAACGATTAAGCATACTAGAAGAACATCAAATATTTATGAGTGAGAAAGTGAAAGAACTACAGGAAACAGAGGAAATATTAAATAAAAAAATTGAGCGCTATAAAAGCTACTTGGGTGATCGTATCTCAAAAAATAAATCATGATCGGTTCCATTCCTTGTAATGATTTGATGTGGAAACTGTGAGGAGAGAGGCACCATTTCTTCTCTCACTTAAACTCTTTTGCCAATGTTTTCTTTACGAGAGAGGTGATCTGCTTACGCGGCGTGATCTTGATCAAGGACCAGAGTGAGCGATTTACCTTACCATCCACCACTACATCTTTTCCTTTTTTTAGTGCAGTGAGGGCAGATTGCACGACTTGCTCTGGTGTTCGTAATCCTTTCTTAGGAACTGAGGCATCGACGTTGGCGGTTTGGAAGAAGTTGGTCTTGGTGTAGCCTGGACATAAAGCGAGTATATGTATGCCATACTCTCGATATTCTGACCATAATGCTTCTGAAAAAGAGATGACAAACGCTTTGGTTGCACCGTAAACGGCCATGTAAGGTAACGGGATAAATCCTGCCATTGAGGCTACGTTAATGATCTGCCCTTGTTTTCTTGAAACCATAGCAGGAAGATATAGATGAACGAGATCAACAAGTGTCGCTACATTCACCATAACTTGGTCATGATCGCTTTTGGGATCAATCGTATGAAAGGGGCCAAAGGTACCAAAACCAGCATTATTAATAAGAAAGTCGACCTGAATGCCTCGTTCTTCTGTTTGTTGGTAAATAGAAGAGGCTGTGTGCGGTTGACTCAAATCGGCAGTAATGACATGTACAGATATATCATATTGCTTCGCCAGTTCAGAAGCGATTTGATTCAGCTTCTCTGTGTTGCGGGCCACAAGTACAAGATGATATTTTTGTTTTGCTAATTCTCGAGCAAAAGCTTCTCCTATACCAGAAGATGCGCCAGTAATTAATGCAGTTTGATACATATGATATTTCCTCCCTTGTATGAATACCCAATCATTGACTTTAGTATAAAATTGATCATGAATTTTGACAATCATAAGTAGTAAGAATAGCGTTCAAAATGAGATAGATATGATATGATGATAGAAAAATATACAAATAAGGGGTAACGGGTATGATATCAAAGGATAAAAAGATCGTAATCGTTGGAGCAGGAGCAATCGGAGGTACGCTAGGTGCATGGCTTACACCACAAAATGAAAACGTATACATGCTTGATCGTGGCGAAGTAGCGGAGCGGATAAGGGAGAGCGGGATTACGGTTTTCGCGGAAGGGCGAAGGGAGCATGCTGAGACCATCCCGGTGAAAACGATTACCGATATTTCAGAAATACCAAATGTGGATATCATAATTTTAGCTGTCAAAAACTATAGTCTTGACCAAGTAGCCACCCATGTGCGAAATCAGGTGGAAGGGGAACCGATTATCGTAGCACTCCAAAATGGAGTAGAGAACCAAGAAATATTACCGAAGTATTTTAAAAATATCATATATGGAGTAGTCGGATATAATGCTTGGTTAGAAGAACCGGCGACCATTGGGTATCAAAGTAAAGGCCCCTATATTCTAGGGACACTTCATCCTGAATTAACTACTGAATTGGCAGAAGTAGAAGCCATTTTTAAGCGGGGAGTAGAAACGATTGTAACAGACCACTTTCAAGATGCAGCCTATTCGAAGATGATTATCAACTTAACCAACTCTTTTACGACATTGGTAGGACATAAGTATCGTGAAATTACTGATTTTTTGATTTTCAAAAAAATATTGACCAATTTGCTCTATGAGGGTGTACAAATTGTGAAGGCCACTGGTTATAAGGAATGTAAGATCGGGGATATGCCTTCTTGGTTTACAATTACCTCAATTGTGAAACTCCCTCAATTTGTTACGAATGGTGCCTTTCGCAAAAACTTAGCCAAAATGGTACTGAGTAGCATGGGGCAAGATATTATTCAGCGTCAAGGTACAGAGTCAGAGTTAGATTCATTAAATGGTTATTTTATTAAACTAGCTGATCAAGCAGGGCTAGCGGTCCCTTATAATCGTGCGATCTATCAGTTATGCAAAGAGCAGTTTAGTAAGACCCCATTTAAACCCCTAACGGAAAGAGAGGTATGGGAGCGGATCCGATTAGAAATGGAAAAATGACTAGCAAAAAGCCGTAGCAACTGCTACGGCTTTACGAAACTCCATTACGATTAGAGCGGATTTTTTTCAGGTGGATGTTCATTTTGTTGCTCAATTGTTCCTTTAACTTGTTTGTCTGTCATGCCATGTATCATTTCATTAATATCAATCCCGGCAACTTGTTTCACCATTTCAGGAGCTTGTGCCATTAATTTGGTCACATAGTTACTTACCTTTGTTGCCCCATCTCCATCATTCCCAGCATCAACTACGGTGATTTTATCAATGTTACCCAGTGGCTCAGAGATATGTTTGGCTAATTCTGGCAACATTTTGGCGACGAGGTCTAGTACAGCTGCTTGTCCATATTGTTCGAATGCTTCTGCTAATTTTTGTTTGGCCTCTGCTTCCGCTAAACCTTGTGCGCGGATGACATCTGCAGCTGCAATCCCCTCTAGTTTTTCGACTTCAGCTTTAGCTAAACCTTGTGCTTTATGCGCTTCGGCATCAGCCAAACCTTTCGCTTTAATTGCACTTGCTTCTGCGCGTGCCCGAGCTTCTTGCTCAAATCGACTTGCTTCCGCCGCTTGTTCTTTCGAATAACGGTCAGCATCTGCTTTCTTACGAACTTCAGCATCATATTGCTTTTCACGACGTGAAATCTCTTTTTCTTCTAATTCAATCTGTTTTTGCTTCCGTACAAGTTCAATTTTCATCTCTTCTTCTACGACAGCTTGTCTATTTTTATTTTCTTGTAGGTGATAAGCTTGGTCAGCTTCTGCACGTTTCATATCTTGTTCGATTTTAAATTGTGCAACGCGTAGCTCTTTATCTTTTTGGGCTTCTGCTATATTGGTTTCGGAAATAAGCGTTGCCTTCGTTCCTTCTTGACGTGCCTTTGCTGTTTCAATTTCGGTGTCCCGAACAGCATTGGACTCTGCAATATCAGCATCTCGCCTTACTACGGCAATACGTGGGCGACCTAATGCTTCGAGGTAACCGTTTTTATCACGTACATCTTTGATCGTAAAGGAGACAATCTGAAGTCCCATTTTCTTCAGATCACGTGCAGCCACAGATTGTACCTCCTGTGCGAAACGTTCACGGTTTTTATATACTTCTTCTACCGTCATCGTACCTAAGATGGCGCGCAAATGCCCTTCTAATACTTCACATGCTTCATCGGTGAGCAGTTCGTCGGATTTCCCCATAAACTGCTCGGCAGCTGTCGCCACATCTTCAAGAGAACCGCCAATTTTAATAATGGCAACCCCATCTACCAAAATCGGCACACCTTGTTCTGTATACACTTCTGGTGTTGAGACGGTAAGCTTGTGCGAGAGTAAACTAAGTCGTTCAGACTGCTGGAAAATCGGAACAATAAATGCCCCGCCACCACGAATAATCTTAATTTTACGACCAGACTCATCTTTCATGACATTGTCTGAGCCTAACATACTACCGGTAACAATCATGGCTTCATCGGCACCCACAGTTTTGTAACGCGCCCAAAAAGCGATGCTTAGGATAAGGACAACAGCAACTGTAATTGCCGCAATTTGTAAAACTTCCATGTACAGCTTCAATTCCTTTCCATTGGAGAGTGAGGTACAACATAAAGGGTGTGTTCACGAGTCGCAACGACTTTGACTAGGGTGCCTTCTGGAATAGGTGTGTGTTGATGACTAGCTGCGATTTGATTGGTGTGACCTGCGCTGGTAAAAATCATGACTTCGCCGTATCCTGCTTCTGGTACCGAAATCGTTACTTCGCCTTCTCTGCCCACTAAATCAGAAAAACGAAAAGCAGTTGAATTCTCTGAATTTTGTATGGGTTTAACATAAAATATATATAGCAGATAGTGAGAGAAAAAAGCGATTCCGGCAGCGATCAGAATGATGACCACATGGGCTTGCTCAGTAGTGCGCAATAAAATAAGGCCTGCTCCGCCAAACACAGTGATGCTACCTACAATCGTGTAAGGATGTAGAAAGGGGATCCCCCATTCAAAAAGGGCTTCTACAATGCCACTGAGTAAGTCGCCTAATAATAAGGTCGAAATAGCGAATAGGATACCACCAGCTAAACAATACCAAAAAATGGTTTCAATCATCGTGGTGCTCCTTTTAGTTGTATTAAGACTATTATACGAAAAATAAGGAAAATAAGGGAGTAGTAAAAGAAAAAAATTCAACCAGAACGAACCTTGCTCTGGTTGAATTAACGTTATAATTTAATGGTTACAAAGAAGATTAGGATAATCATGCATAGGAGTGAGAAGTTTAAAAGCATGATGTATCGTTTGAGCAGAGCTTGTGCAGTTGCCGTTTGTACACCACTTTCCTTCACTTGATTTAGTAGTTTTTTACCATAGAAAGCGATGATGAGAATAAAAGCGATGATGAATAGGCTCCCAAAACGCTCTTTTACGAGTAGCCATAAGGGCTTTGATTCTGCACCTACATATGCCATCCACATATACATACCCGTAATCAATACCAATACGGAAGTGGGGAGAAACATCGTTAAATTCCAACGTTGAACTTTTGCTAAAGTGTTCGCCATCGTCGTTACATCATTGGAACGGGTGGCATCTCGTAAAAACATCGTCATCATGGTAGCACCGCCAAACCAGGTAGCGACACAAACAACATGTATAAATAGTGCAATATTCATAAATTCCATTTGGGTTATCTCCTTTAAGAAATAGCGATTTCATAGCTCGCAATGTTGGCGCGTTTTGCGTCGCCACTTCTACCTCCGTGGGCACGTTTGAAGTGCTCACTCTCGGTCCATGCAATGAAATTATCTTTTTTTTCAAAAATTGTTTCTGCGATGATATGGCTGTGGTCTTCTGCAATGAGTAAACGGAAAGAAATAAAACCATCTACTTTTTTCATTGATTCATTCGCGTTTTGAAAGCGTTCTTTAAGCATTGCAAGTTGTTCATCAGATTGAATATCAATGCGATTGTTTACCTGATACATATGTATCCCTCCTCTACCCGATTATACCCACTTCTAGCATACTATAACATCTTTTTGATGTAATCTGAATGAAGAAAAGCGTCACCAAATTTTAATCTTATGAGGTGGATAGCAATGTGCTTATCCAATTCCTGGTGATTTATATTTAAAGTTGAAAAATAAAGCGTAAGACTCGAAATTAGAGCGGAGAAAGGGATATAATGGAGAGTAAATGTAATGGGGTAAGGAGGCTCGTGCATGATTCGAATCAGGCAGTTAACCAAGCGCTATGGTCCGCACACTGTCGTTAACGGGATATCCTTTGATGTACAGGAACAAGAGATTTTCGGTATGCTAGGGCCAAATGGTGCGGGAAAGACGACGACGATGGAAATGATAGAAGGATTACGGAAACCAGATGAAGGAAGTATTGATCTTTTCGGGGTAGATGGTGTCCGTCAGCCGCAAAGTGTGAAAGCCATGATTGGGGTACAATTACAATCGACGGCCCTGTTTGATCATCTGACGGTAAAAGAGAGCATCGAGTTATATGCAAGCTTTTATCCCCAAGCACGGAAAACGAGTGAGCTTTTGCAAGCTTTTCACTTACAAGAAAAAGAGAATGATCGTGTAAAGCACTTGTCAGGTGGACAACGCCAACGACTGGCGATTGCTCTCGCGGTTGTGCATGACCCTAAGGTGATTTTTTTAGATGAACCCACAACAGGTCTCGACCCGAAGGCACGCCGTGATTTGTGGGATGTCGTGTTTCAACTGAGAGATGAAGGTCGAACCATTATCTTGTCTACACATTATATGGAAGAAGCTGAAATATTATGTGACCGAGTCGCTATCATGAATAAAGGAGAGATGATCGATGTTCGAAAGCCGGCTGAATGGATACGTAACTTAAGCAGTCAGAATCGCATTACCTTCTTGCTATCAGACAAGACATACCTACCAGAATTACAGAGGATTTCGGGTGTAACCGATGTTAAGCTGGATCAAGATGATACGGTAACTTTACATACGAATGAATTATCTGAGACGCTAAGTGATTTGATCCTATGGGCTAAAGAAAAGCATCTGCCGCTAAATGGTCTAGGAACACGTACTGCTACATTAGAGGACGTCTTCTTAGCGCATACAGGAGAGAGGTTAAGTGAGGTATGAAATCATACATCCAACTAACAAAGGCACAATTACGCTTATTTGCACGCAATAAAAATATGCTGATCTGGTCGCTATTGCTCCCCATATTTATGATATTGGCTTTCGGGGTATTAATTGGTGATGAAAATAAGCAAATTTCATTAAAAATGGGTATTGTGGATAAGGATCAGACGAACTCCTCTCAAGAATTTCGCACGCTTATGAGCGCTTATTCTGGATTTTCATTAACTGATCTAGCTCAGACAGAAGGGATGGCGCGATTAAAAGATGGAGATCTGGACGCCATGATCGTGATTGAAAAAGGTTTTGGCACCTATCTCGATGGAAGTTCGGAGCAAACGAATGCGTCTGTCGCGGTTTATCTGGATGAGAGCAATCCAACGGTTGCACAATTGGGGCTAGCCATGGTTAACCAACAATTAGATGTGCTAAATAAACGAGCTCTAGATTATTCCCCCATCGTCACTTCTAAAGTGGTAAATATTCAAGCGAATCCACTTACTTATATGGACTTTCTAGTGCCGGGCATTTTATCACTGATGATTATGACAAACAACCTAAATGGTGTAGCTGCAACCATTGCCTCATGGCGAGAAAGAGGAATCTTAAGACGGATGCAAGGAACACCGCTTAAAAGCTCTACTTTTATAGCGGCGCAAATGACAGCCCGCATTTTAATCAATAGTGTACAAGCTGTATTTGTGTTGTTAGTAGCTTATTTTGTGTTTGATGTACAAGTGTATGGTTCTTGGTTTACGCTATTATTTTTCATTTTACTTGGAACATTAACTTTCATGTCCATGGGCTTTATTGTGGCTAGTCTAGCCAGAACACCTGAAACAGCAGCACCAATTGCCGGGCTCATCTCTTTTCCGATGATTTTTGTGGGAGGGATTTTTTTCCCAATACGCGATCTGCCAGGTTTTCTCAATTATGTGGTACAAGTTATTCCCATCGGTCACTTAACAGAAGCGATACGAGGTGTCATGAATGAAGGAATTGGCATAGCCGATTTCGTATTACCTACTAGTATTTTATTGGCTTGGACAGTTGTTTCATTTACAATTGCTTCTCTTACTTTTCGTTGGGATGTGAAATAAATGATTCGAGGAATCGGGACAGATATCGTAGATCTCGATCGGCTTGCGCAAATCGGGATCGACCGACTTGCACACCGCATTTTAACAGAGCGAGAGCGGGATAGCATGCCGAGCGGAGAGCGACGTAGATTGGAGTATGTAGGGGGTCGTTTTGCTGCTAAAGAAGCAATTGCCAAAGCACTTGGTACCGGTATTGGGCGACATTTTACATT
Source organism: Polycladospora coralii (assembly GCF_014773435.2). Taxonomy (GTDB): domain Bacteria; phylum Bacillota; class Bacilli; order Thermoactinomycetales; family Thermoactinomycetaceae; genus Polycladospora; species Polycladospora coralii. The sequence goes on from NZ_JACXAG020000007.1 coordinate 90,123, forward strand.
TTCTGATGTGGAAATTGTAGCAAATGAAAAAGGGGCACCGATTGTACATTGTAAACCAGAATGGAAGCCCCCAACTTGTGGTGACGCTTTTTATATCCATATATCCATTTCACACGCAACCAATCAGGCTACTGCATTTGCAATTTTAGAGGATAAGTCATAACGCAGCGGTGTTGATGATCCTAAAAACACGACATTAACATGGGAAAATAATGCAAATAAACACACTTGGTCATAACCGATTCAATGTGGACATACATATATAACGCGGTTAGGAGGGACAAAGGTGTATCTAGTAACCGCTCAAGAAATGAGAGATCTCGAATCATATACGATTAATCAACTAGGTATTCCGGGGCATGTTTTAATGGAAAGTGCAGGTCGAGCAGTGGTAGATCAGATTGTAAAGCGGTTTCCGAATCCGAAACGAGTAGTGGTATTAGCGGGTACGGGTAATAACGGTGGCGATGGATTTGTTGTTGCCAGATGGTTAGCGTTCCGAGGATGGGAAGTGGATTTATGGTTAATTGGATCGGCGGTTAAGCTTACATCAGATGCTAAACTGTACTATCATGCTTGTGAACAATTGCTTAATATTCATCATGCTGAAAAAGAGAGTGAAGCAAGCTTACAAGCACATTTGATGATGTGTGATGTGATCGTAGATGCCATGCTGGGAATCGGTTATTCCGGAATGTTGCGGGAGCCGTTTACATCCATCGTGCAATGGATTAATCAGCATGCCGAGTCTTATATTTTTGCTGTGGATATGCCTACAGGGGTTGAAGCTGATAAAGGTCATGTTTTCCCTGTGGCACTAAGAGTCGATGAAACGATTACATTTAACTGTCCAAAATGGGGTCATTATCTGCTCCCTGGCTCGAAGTACTGTGGCAAACTTAAAGTGGTAGACATTGGCATAACACCAGCAGGACATACGAAAGCATTAACACCCAATGCGAGACTGAATGATCCAAATGATTGGAATATGTATCTAGGTGGTCGTAAGCAATGGGCGCACAAGGGTACATATGGACATGTACTCATCATCGGAGGAGCTAAGGGGACGCTAGGGGCTGTAGCAATGGCTGGAGAGGCTGCTTATCGAATGGGAAGTGGGCTGGTAACCCTTACCGTCCCTGAGTCGCAGCATGAAGCTCTAGCAGCTAAAGTGACGCAAGAAATGATATGGAGTTGGCCTGGAAAAGATCACTTTTTACCAGAGATTGCAGAAGAATTAAAAACAGCGTTTCAACGATATGATGCAGTGGTGTGTGGTCCGGGATTAGGTCGCTTTCCAGGTGAAGTTCGATTTATCAAAGAAATTTTACAAACTGTGAAAAGGCCACTTGTGTTGGATGCAGATGCACTTAATATCTTGGCAGAACACCCTCATCTCATGCAATTTCGAGCAAATGATTGCCCTACGATTTTAACACCACATCCAGGGGAAATGGCCCGTTTGCTGCGCATCACAACGGAGGAAGTAGAACGAAAGAGAGCAGCGGTCGCGCTCCAACTCGCATATCAAACGCGCTCAGTAGTCATTTTAAAGGGACGGTATACGATTATTGCTTTTCCAGATGGAAAACGTGTGGTGAATACAACTGGAAGCCCAGCACTTGCTAAGGCAGGTTCTGGAGATATTTTATCTGGTATAATTGGTTCCTTGCTAGCGCAGGAAATACCTGTCGAATCTGCAATTCAGATTGCTGTATATATACATGGGCGACTAGGAGAAGAAGTCGACGCCCATAGTGCGCTTTACCGTGATTTACTCGACCACATCGCTTCCATTCGTCAACTGCTCGAACCGACAAATTCCCCGGGAAATTGACGAGGGAGAGAGTAAAATGAAGCGTAAAGTATGGATTTGTATCATGGCCATGATTATTTTGACGAGTATTGTAGGCTGTGGTATGAAGGATGAAAAAAGTGTCGTTGAAGATTTATCAGAACGTGCTAAGAACATGGACTCCTATATGAGTCATGGTCAAATGACGATTCTTACAGGGCAAGAACCACTCGATTATGATATAGAGGTGTGGTATAAAAAGCCGCATTTCTATCGTGTGGCATTAAAAAATAAAAGTAAAGATATTATGCAAATCTTGTTGAGAAATGATGAGGGTGTCTATGTATTAACACCACACTTAAAAAAGAGTTTCCGCTTTCAAAGTGATTGGCCTGAAGCACAAGGGCAAGTTTACTTATACCAGACCTTATTATCTAGTATCGTAGAAGACCAGAAACGCATTTTTGAAGCGAGTGACAAAGGCTATCAATTTGAAGTGGCAGCGCAATATTCTACAAATCATAATCTCTCAAAACAAAAAATATGGCTTGATTCAAAGCTGTATCCGCAAAAAGTAGATGTATTGAACAATAATAACGAAGTAATTGTAAAAATGGCTTTTGATCGGTTTGAAGAGAATGCCAAGTTTGATGCCGATGCTTTTGATCAAAAGCGAAACTTAGGTGTTGTACCCAATGAAGATCAAGATGTGATGGCTAAAGTGACAAAACCAGTCGAAGCTGTAACACCTCGCTATATCCCTAAAGGGGCACAATTAGAAAGTGAGCAAACAGTTGAAAGCCCCAATGGTCAGGTCGTCATTATGCGATATAAAGGGGAACATCCTTTTACACTAACACAGAAGCATCCACAAGCGATTGAAGCCAGTCTTCCCATGCTCGGAAATCCAATTCAATTAGATCACACCATGGGTGTTTTGATTGAAGCGGAAAAGAACAAAAAGCTAGGTTGGACATTTGAAGGAACAGAATATGAATTATTAGGAGATTTGACAATCGCCGACTTGCAAAAAATTGCAAATTCAATTTCGAAAGAGCCTATGAAATAGTGACAGCATCTCTGTGCTGTCTTTTTTTATGGTATAATAATGCGATGGTTTGAACACAAAGATGAAGGATGAAAAAATGATGCAGGATGCATGCGTGAATCATGAGAAGGTTCAATACCAGACGCTGTTAGTGCGCAAAAATCGCTCGATGAGATGGTTAGAAACGATCTTGTTTTTAGTGGGGTTTGGTATTGTTTTTGCATTTACGGAATATAGAAGTACGGAGATGGTGATATCCTTGATTGGGTGGGCTGTCATCACTTATTTATTATCTCCAGCACTGTATTTATTCGTTATGAGACCCGAATATGGCTTATATGAACAACGGTTGGAGATGAAGCTTGGAAAAAATAAAAAGGAAATTCCTTTGACAGAAGTTGAAAAGGAGCCTGATTTGCCTTATTATTTTCTTATTGCAAAGAAGCGTACGCCGATACTGGCAAGTGATTCTTTTCTACGCGACTTAAATGAACGTTTGGAAGTGATGAAGCATGAGCGTAGATCTAAAAAATGAACGCTATTATGCTAGAGAAACAATAGTAGAAGTTAATTTGGATGCCATTCATCATAATATCAAGCAGTTTTTCAATGTTCTACCACCTGGAACGCACATGATGGCAGTTGTGAAAGCCGATGGATATGGGCATGGTGCGATTCATGTGGCTAAAGCAGCACTTGAAGCAGGGGCTACGTATATCGGAGTAGCTTTTGTTGATGAAGGGATCGAATTAAGAGAAGCGGGTATTGAAGCGCCTATTCTTGTGCTAGGGCATACTTCACCTCACGCTATTCCCTTAGCACTTCAAAATGAGTTAACTTTAACAGCGTATACGAAAGAGACGCTTCTAAGAGTAGCAGGATATGGAGAGAAAAAGGATAGGAAGATCCCCATCCATGTTAAAGTTGATACAGGGATGGGGCGTATTGGGGTGGATCCAGCAGAAATTGATTCTTTCTTACAATACGCAGATGCACTAAAATATGTTGAAATTGAAGGGTTGTATACTCATTATGCTACGGCTGATGAAGCGGATAAGTCTTATATGCATAAACAATGGGACTTATTTGCTGATATTATGCTACGGGTAGAGCAGATGGGTTTGTCCATTCCTTACATTCATATAGCCAATAGTGCAGGTACGATCGAATGGCCACACCATGTCTACAATATGGTGCGCTTAGGTGTGAGTATGTATGGATATTATCCATCTACTGAAGTTTCAACTGCTGATGTCTCTTTACAACCTGCTTTAACCTTTAAGTCCAGTGTTTCACATCTGAAGCAATTACCAGCCGGTCACGGTGTCAGCTATGGCATAACCTATTTGGCGACTGGTAAAGAGTGGATTGCGACTGTTCCAGTAGGTTACGCAGATGGATATCCTAGAAGTCTTTCCAATATCAGTTTTGTGCTCGTTGGAGGAATACGCTGTCCAGTTATTGGTACCATTTGCATGGATCAATTGATGGTTGATGTAACTGAGGCGATGCCTGTGTATACTGGGGATGAAGTGGTCTTATATGGTCAGCAAGGGGATCAGACGATTACGGTTGAGGAAGTTGCGCAACTACTTGGTACAATCAATTATGAAATTCCGTGTATGCTCAATCATCGTATTCCACGTGTATATTTAAAGCAGGGGAATGAAGTTGGAGTGCGCAATCGCTTACGCTCTAAGTAATTTTAAATGCATGATGAAGGAATTTTAAGCGAGATCCAGAATACATTTTAGTATGCTAGTCAATCCGGCGGTCTTTGTAAAAGGGATATGATTACATTAGATTTTGTATGAACTTATCATTACAGTATATTTTTGCATTGCGTTTCACATAATGATACTATTGATTTGGGAAAAGTTAACGGTGAGGATTGGTTGGGGGTGCGTCATTTGTCTGGGACCAAAAGAATTATGATTAGCTTACCAATAAATTTACTACAGGAAGTAGATGGAATGGTGGCGAGAGATAATTCTAATCGTAGCGAATTTATTCGACAAGCCATGAAAATGTATCTACAAGAGCGCAAAAAACGTATGATCCGTGAAATGATGCAACGAGGTTATATGGAAATGGCTAGGATTAATTTAAACATTGCTTCCGAATCATTTGCGGCGGAAGAAGAAGCTGAGGATGCTTTAGATCGCTTAGTTAGTGGGGTGTAATCGCTTTGATTGTGAAACGTGGCGATGTATATTTTGCTGATCTCTCCCCAGTGGTCGGATCCGAGCAAGGTGGGGTGCGACCTGTATTAGTTATTCAAAACGATATTGGTAATCGCTTTAGCCCCACCGTCATCGTCGCCGCGATTACAGCACAAATTCAGAAAGCTAAACTTCCTACACATGTCGAAATCAATGCCAAGGCATATGGATTTGATCGTGACTCTGTCATTTTACTGGAACAAATACGAACAATAGATAAACAAAGACTAACTGATAAAATCACGCATTTAGACGATGACATGATGAATAAAGTAAATGAAGCGCTTCAAATTAGCTTGGGTATGATTGACTTTTAATTAAGAGGACGGAAAAGAAAGACCCGTCCTCTTAATTTCTGTTTCATCATATTCCACAATTTAAATGTGACGGCAAATGATTTGTCGTACGTAATGAGGGATTTTATATGAATGCGCAATTGCAAAAATTATATAAGAACTTATTGGAGTCTTATGTATTAGAACCGAAAGAAGATCATTTATATAGTGCACAACGATTGAGCAGGTGGTTTATTGACCAAAAAATTCCACCAGAGGAACTTGTCAATTATCATATCAACACGATCAAAACGATTTTTCCAGATATTCCGCAGCAGGTAAAATCTTCTTTTGATTTATTGCTGGAAGTCATGATTAGTTATGGTATCGCTTACCAGGAGAGCGAAAAACTGATCGATCGACATAAACAACTAGATCACGAAATTGATGTGGCAGTAGGAATGCAGCAAACATTGCTACCTGTAAGTCCACCTCAATTAAATGAGGTAGAGATCGGTGTCATTAGTGTTCCAGCAAATCGGATGAGCGGTGATTATTATAATTTTGTTAATCACAGCGAAGGTTATTTGGGGATAGCGGTTTCCGATATCATAGGCAAAGGAATACCAGCCGCATTATGTATGTCGATGATTAAGTATGCCATGGATCGATTAGATATGAAACCTCTTTCTCCGGGGGAAAAGCTACGCGGCTTAAATACGATTGTAGAACGAAATGTAGATCCAAGTATGTTTATTACGATGGTATATGGGGTATATGATTCTTTGAAACATGAATTTTGCTATGCATCAGCAGGGCACGAACCGGGTCTCCTCTATCGTGCAGATAGGCAAGAGTTTGTTGAATTGGAAGCAAAAGGTCTGGTGTTAGGCGTTAATCCAAAAACAGACTATGAGGAGTATAAAATTCAACTACAGGTGGAAGATGCCATTATTTTGATGACTGATGGTGTAACGGAATGTAAGGTGGAAGATGGCTTTCTGACTAGAGATGAGCTACTCAAAACCATCCAAGACTGTATTCATCTTCCTGCTCAAAAAGCGGTGGAGAGGATTCATCATAAATTATGTGAACGAACGCATTATGAGCTTTCCGATGACCAAACGATTTTGATTGTAAAACGGAATGCATAGCGCGTAGAACTATGATCGGAGGGATAACGCATGAATATGACAGTACAAACCAAACAAATAGAAGATCAAGGGGTTACCATTTATGTAGAAGGGGAAGTAGACGTATATACAGCGCCAAAATTAAGAGAATCCTTAATGCAACACTGTGAAACAGAGGATTTGGTTCGTATTGATCTCTCAGGTGTAAACTATATTGACAGTACAGGATTAGGTGTATTAATTGGTGCTTATAAGGCCCAGATTGCAACAGAAGGAAAACTGATCATTATTGGCATGAATGAGCGTATCAAACGATTATTCCAAGTGACAGGGCTAGACAGTGTGATCCAGATTGAAGAAAATCAGGAGGGTGGGCAAGCATGAGTGAAAAGCAGATTGATTTTATCCGATTAAATATCCCAGCAAAGCCTGAATACGTGGGGATTGCTAGGCTAGCCGTTTCAGGCGTGGCAAATCGTATGGGATTTTCTTATGATGAGATTGAAGATATGAAACTTGCTGTTGCAGAAGCGTGTACGAATGCAGTAGATCATGCTTATTGTGGTGGAGATGGTGAGATTGAGGTAGCATGCAAAATTTTCTCAGATCGAATCCAAGTAGATGTAATGGATCGTGGGAACAGTTTTGATATTAGTGAGATCGATGAGCGTACAGGTCCCATTACCCATCAATCCTCACTAAACGCAGTACGTGAGCGTGGATTGGGTCTATATTTGATGAAGACTTTAATGGATGATGTGGATATTCAGTTAGATCAGGGCGTCGTTGTAACCATGACAAAGTTTATTCGAAAGGACGTGGTGGAGTCCTATGGCATCTCACCCTCAAGCCACCAAACGAACCGATAAAGAGATAGAAGCGCTGATCAGGCAATATCAAGAGCAAGGAGATCAGGAAGCTCAGGAAATATTGGTTAAGCACTTCAAAGGTTTGGTCGAAACCCTTGCATATAAGTTTGCTCGTGGCTCAGAATCCCATGAGGATCTAACCCAAGTTGGCATGCTCGGCTTGCTCGGTTCGATTAAGCGGTTTGATCTGACTGTGGGAAAAAGCTTTGAAGGATATGCGATTCCGACTATTGTCGGTGAAATTAAACGGCACATCCGAGATAAAACATGGAGCGTCCATGTCCCCAGAAGAATAAAAGAATTGGGACCGCGGATAAAGCGTGCAGTAGAGGAACTGACGACAAAATTACAGCGATCACCTCAAGTAGATGAAATTGCTTCTTACTTAGAAGTCTCTGTTGAGGAAGTACTCGAAACGATGGAGATGGGTAGGAGCTATAATGCGGCTTCAGTCGACAGCCCAATCGAGGCGATGAATGATGGCAGCCAAGTTACCTTACTCGATTTAGTGGGAAATGAAGATGATGGATATGAACAAATCGATCAGAAAATGTTGATCGAAAAAGTAATTGATGTCTTATCTGAGCGTGAACGCGAAATTATTCAGCTAACATTTTTTGAAAATCTAAGCCAGAAACAGGCTGGCGAACAATTACAGATATCGCAAATGCATGTCTCACGACTACAGCGAAGAGCGCTTGAAAAGCTACGTCAGGCGATCCGTATGGAAGCTTCTGAGGTGATAAAATAGCAGTCCACTTCTGTGTACAGAGGTGCTGTTATTTTTTTTACCCTTTTATTTTTTCAAGTAGAAGAGTAGACTTACTAATTGAGGACAAGAAAGTAGGTGAGCACTATGATGGATCAAAAATCGATAAAAAAACATATTGCTGATGAACTCTCCATTTCTTTTAAACAGGTAGATGCGAGTATTTCACTCATAGAGGAAGGGAATACGATCCCTTTTATTGCACGATACCGAAAAGAAAGAACGGGTGAGTTAGATGAGGAACAACTTAGAACGATAGAGGATCGCTATCATTATATGAGGCAATTGAATCAACGCAAGGATGAAGTGCTACGTAAAATTGAAGAACTGGGTCAGTTGACTGATGAGCTACGAGGGAAGATTGAAGGAGCTATCAAGTTACAAGATGTAGAAGATCTCTATCTACCCTATCGACCGAAACGGAAAACCCGTGCTTCTATTGCGAAAGAGCAAGGGCTCATGATGCTTGCTGAAAAGATACGCACGACTGAAGATCCACATGTAATAGATGAAGAAGCAGCTGCATTCCTGCAACCTGAAAAAGGGATTGAGTCGGTTGAAGATGCGATTAAAGGCGCAATGGACATTTTAGCAGAAGAATTAGCTGAAGATGCAGACATCCGTAAGTGGGTACGGTTCTATACGTGGGAGAATGGATGTTTGGTTTCAAAAACAAAAGATCCTGAAGCGCGTTCGGTTTATGAGATGTACTACGACTATAGTGAGCCGGTAAAAAAAATGCCATCGCATCGCGTACTGGCCGTAAATCGGGGTTCCAAAGAGGACATACTTAAGGTGAAGGTTGAAGTAGAGGAAGAGATGATTTTGAAGCGGCTGAGTAACTGGTTCCCTACTGAACCCCATCGATACACGCAGCTCATCATTCAAGATAGTTATAAACGGTTAATTTCACCTTCAATCGAAAGAGAAGTATTAGCAAGACTCACAGAAGAAGCAGAAAAGCAAGCGATACATATTTTCTCAGAAAATTTACGGCAGCTTCTATTGCAACCGCCAGTGCAAGGGAAGATGGTTCTGGGTCTCGATCCAGCTTATCGTACGGGATGTAAATTCGCAGTGGTAGATGACACAGGCAAAATGTTGGAAGTGGGTGTGATCTACCCTACTCCTCCACAGAGCCGAGTTAAAGAAGCGAAAGAAGCGATTTTAACCTTAATTGATCGTTATCCGATTGAAATCGTTGCAATTGGAAATGGTACAGCATCACGTGAAACCGAATCATTTGTTGCTGAAGTGATGAAAGAAAGTAAACGTCAATTATACTATCTCATTGTAAATGAAGCGGGCGCTAGTGTATATTCTGCTTCTAAACTTGCAAAAGAAGAATTTCCTGATTTAGATGCTGCGCGTCGCAGTGCGATTTCGATTGCCAGACGTTTGCAAGATCCGCTTGCTGAATTAGTGAAGATTGATCCGAAGTCGGTCGGTGTAGGACAATATCAACATGATGTCGCTCAAAAACAATTAGGTGAGAGTTTGACGCAAGTGGTTGAATCTGCTGTAAACTTTGTGGGTGTAAATGTAAACACAGCTTCAACTGCACTGCTACAGTACGTGTCCGGAATAAGTAGTTCTGTTGCTAAAAACATTGTAAAGAAACGAGATGAATTGGGACATTTTCAATCACGAGGTCAATTAAAAGAAGTACCGAGACTAGGTGCTAAAACATATGAACAGAGTATTGGTTTCCTACGTGTTTTTAACGGAGAAAATGAGCTAGACAAGACACCGATTCATCCAGAATCTTATGCAATCGTTGAACAGCTATTGGACAGCATAGGGCTTACTCCGACTGAAATTACTTCTGATGCAGGTAAGCATAAGCTGAATCAGCTTGACATAAAGCATACCGCTCAAGAAATCGGGTGTGGAGAACCTACTTTAAAAGATATCGTGGAAGCGCTGTTGCGTCCAGGTCGCGATCCACGTGAATCCTTGCCGGCCCCACTGCTACGTTCAGATGTCTTACAGCTGGAAGATCTAAAAGAAGGTATGCAACTACAAGGAACTGTGCGAAACGTAGTGGATTTTGGTGCATTTATTGATATTGGTTTGAAAAATGATGGTCTTGTACATATTTCCAAAATGAGTGAACGATTTGTTAAACACCCTATGAATATTGTATCTGTTGGCGATATTGTGGATGTATGGGTCTTAAGTGTTGATACAGATCGAGAACGCGTGGGACTCAGCATGTTGTCAACAGAACGCGAGTGAGGGATCGTAGATCAATACACTTGTCATGAGAGATGTTTATCTTGATAATTAAACCAGCAGGCATTTAGAAAGCGAATTTGTTTCCTATCTTTGTATTGAAAAGCTCTTTGAAGTTGTTTAAGCATCCAGATGGGCATATGATTTCCTCCTATTGAATTTCGATTATCATATGCTTATGTACCATATCGTGTGAAAGGGGAAGTGAACATGAGGCTAGAAAAATGGTATGAAAAAGGGAACACCTACGAACAATATGTAGCGGATATGAAAGTGAACCAAGCAGGCCTACTCAACGTTTATGAGCAGGTTACGATAGAACCTGGTGATCAGTTGTTCTTTTCCCAGTTAAAAGAACAACAGTTACGTGTCGTTTGTTTAACGGCTGATTGGTGTGGGGATGCCATGTTATGCCTTCCAATTATGAAACGTATTGCTGAAGTGGCTTCTTTTGAGATTCGTACCTTAATTCGTGATGAAAATCTCGAACTGATGGATCAATATTTAACCAATGGTAAATCTAGATCGATTCCCATTTTTATTTTCATAAACCATGCGGGTGAAGAAGTAGGTGTTTGGGGACCACGCGCGGCGGAAGTGCAAGCCTGGATTGATGACATGCGTACAACGCTTCCTCAATCTGATCATCCAGATTATGAATCGAAGCAAAAAGAAATGTATCGTGCGTTTAAACATAAAATTACCCATGATCCAGCAATTTGGCAGGATGTAATAAGTAGTATCCGTTCCAGTATGACATCGTGGAATCTTTAAACGTATGCAGTGATAGAGGAGCATGATTCCCCTATCATTGCATTTTTTACATAGCATGATAGAATGATTTTATATCCTGACTTAAAATGAGTTGAATTCAGTTGGATAAGAGAGGGTAAATCATGGGACCATATAGTATTGACATAAATGACTACCAAAGTATTATGAAATTTTTCACGGCATTGGGAGACCCCATACGTCTTCAAATTGTCTATATATTAGGGGATAGAGGGAAATTAAATGTAAGTGAGATTGCAAAGGAATTTGAAATTAGTAGACCTTCTATCTCTCATCACCTAAAAATTTTAAGAGACGCACAAATCCTCGAAAGTAAGAAAATGGGGCAAGAAGTCTTTTATTGGCTAGCTCGCGATATTGTTGCATCAAACTTGCAACTCCTTGCCGATACGATTCGAGAAATGAATTGCAGTTCCTAAATTCTTGTGAGCACCTTAAATAGATAGATATAAACTTATCTATTTAAGTTGCTATGTATGAGATAAAGCCTAATTGGTAAAGCATAAAAAGGGAAAGGGAGGTGCTGTAGTGGCAAAGAAAACTTACTATGTTGCACTAGATATGGGATCACCCATGGGGCAAATACGTGAATCCTTAAATGAAAATGATGCCGTTTACGACTTTGAAATTGAAGCGACTGAAAAAGAGATCAATCAACTGGAAACGTTGTTTACAGAAGCCGAAGATATGGACTTTCAAACATTTGTTAAAGCCAATACGCCTTATCTTGATAATGAAAGTGAGGAAAATCGGGTAGAAGATGAAAAAATAAGAGAGATTTATCAATTGATTTACCAGTTAGGAACAGACAAGACGAAAACAGCTATGCATAGAAGTAAAATCATCCATTAATCTTTAATCAGATGGAGTTTTATGTCCATCTGATTAAATTTGTATTTTATTTTGTTAACTGAACATTTCGGCATATCGAAGAGGGATAGGAATATTTTTTATTAAGCTACAAATCTTGAACATAAATCAGGAAAAGAATATACTGGATTAAAATGATATTTTTTTAATTTGGAGGGAGAAACAGCGTGGAACAACCTAATTTTCCAAATACGAATGCAGGGTCTAGAGCCGCTATTCAGCAGAGTATGATGCAACGGGTATTCTTATGGATGTTTGCAGGGTTGTCGATGACAGCGATTATCGCCGTGGTCCTTAATTCGACACAAGATGTACCTAAAATGTTAATGGAAAGCCCAGGTCTTTTCTGGGGAGTCATTATTGCAGAGTTGGCCGTGGTTTTTGGTCTATCTTTCTTGATTAATCGCTTGTCCGTTTTTGCAGCAACTTTTGGCTTCTTTTTATATGCCGCTTTAAACGGAATTACCTTTACGCTTATTTTAGCTAGATTTGAGTTAGGTACCATCGGGGCGGCCTTCTTTATTGCAGCAGGTATGTTTGGGATTTTTGCTGTATTTGGTTATGTAACCAAAATTGATCTGTCTAAAATTGGCTCGATCGCACTTATGGTGTTACTGGGATTAATCATTGCATCCATTGTAAACTTCTTCTTCATTTCATATGAACCGATGAACTTGATTATTTCCTATGCGCTCGTAGTTTTGATAAGTATTATTACCGCGTGGGATATTCAAAAGATTAAATCGTATGGTGCAGAAGCACAAACAGAAGAACAAGCTGCGAAGTTTGCGATTTTCGGTGCGTTAATGTTGTACTTAGACTTTATCATCTTGTTTAAAAACATTCTTTATATCTTAAATAGTGATGATTAATAACCGGAATCTCTCATTGAAAAATGGGGGATTTATTTTTTTGAAAAAATCGCTTGACCTTATTTATAAGATGTGTTAAATTAATTTATGTCGCCAGCGCGACAAGATAAATTTTAAATAAAACGCTTGCTATTAAAGATTAAATGTGTTAGATTAGTAAGAGTTCATTAATAAATGATCCTCAGTAGCTCAACGGTAGAGCGTCCGGCTGTTAACCGGCAGGTTGCAGGTTCGAGTCCTGCCTGAGGAGCCATTACGGAGAGGTACTCAAGAGGCCGAAGAGGATGGTTTGCTAAACCATTAGGGGGCTTATAGCCTCGCGAGGGTTCGAATCCCTCTCTCTCCGCCATAGAGGAAGTTATTGGCCCGTTGGTGAAGCGGTTCAACACACCAGCCTTTCACGCTGGCATGCAGGGGTTCGAATCCCCTACGGGTCACCATTTTTGGACGATTAGCTCAGCTGGGAGAGCACCTGCCTTACAAGCAGGGGGTCGGCGGTTCGATCCCGTCATCGTCCACCAGTATTACCATGTGGAGCTGTGGTGTAGAGGCCTAACATGCCTGCCTGTCACGCAGGAGATCGCGGGTTCGAATCCCGTCAGCTCCGCCATTCAACTTTGGCGACCGTGGCGAAGTGGTTAACGCACCGGATTGTGGCTCCGGCATTCGAGGGTTCGATTCCCTTCGGTCGCCCCATTTTATTGTTGGGGTGTAGCCAAGCGGTAAGGCAACGGACTTTGACTCCGTCATGCGTAGGTTCGATCCCTACCGCCCCAGCCATCTAAACATTTTGTCTGGGCCATTAGCTCAGTTGGTAGAGCACCTGACTTTTAATCAGGTTGTCGAAGGTTCGAATCCTTCATGGCTCACCATTTTATTACACTTGACAAAATGAGATGGATATGATAAGATGTAAAACATCACTGCGACAGCGTGATCCAAATTTAAAACATGCGGGTGTGGCGGAATTGGCAGACGCACTAGATTTAGGTTCTAGCGCCTTTGGCGTGGGGGTTCAAGTCCCTCCACCCGCACCATGTTTATGAAAAAGCGAGCGGTCGTGGTGGAATCGGCAGACACGCTATCTTGAGGGGGTAGTGGCCTCTGGCCGTGCGAGTTCGAGTCTCGCCGACCGCACCATATCTGATTATAATACGCGGGTGTAGTTCAGTGGTAGAACATCGGCCTTCCAAGCCGTTTGCGAGGGTTCGATTCCCTTCACCCGCTCCAAATATTTTCACAAAGCGATGCCAGCTAAAATTGGCATCGCTTTTTCGTGATCTTTTGCGTGTTAGCTGATAGAAGTTCACTAGAGGAGATGAGGATATCCATGCAGGATGAATTTGAATTGATCCAATCCCTACTATCTGAGCGTGTAGATGTAGAGGGGTCTCATACCATCGAAGTAGATGCTGGGGATGACGCAGCTGTTTTTTTACCTAGCCCATCACTTTCTATCGTAACAGCTTGTGATACGATGGTAGAAAATGTACACTTTACAAAAGAGACCATGCGCCCCTTTGATATCGGATGGAAGCTACTTGCATCAAATTTGAGCGATTTGGCGGCCATGGGTGGAGTCGGAAAATATATACTTCTCTCCATTGCGATTCCACCTACTTGGAGTGAAACAGAGATGATAGGTATTTACGCAGGGATAAATGATTTAGCTCGGAAAGAACAGGTTAGACTGATTGGTGGAGATACGGTCTCTACCAGTGGAGAGCTTATCCTTACTTTAACGATACTGGGTGAAATCCCACCGGGTAAGGCTTTATTACGCTCCTCAGCAATGCCAGGTGATCTTGTTTTTGTAACTGGCCATTTAGGAGATGCGGCTGCTGGACTACATATTTTGCTTTCTCAATCTGAAACTTACCAAGCCGCATTTCCGGTGCTGGTGGAAGCACATAAGCGTCCTCGTGCTCAGCTTCAAATCGGTGAATGGCTCCTTCATTCGGGCTATCGACCAGCGTGTGATGATGTTAGTGATGGATTAGCTAGAGAAGCTTATGAAATAGCGGAAGCAAGCCACGTGAAGCTGGTGATACAACCGGAATGGATCCCTATTTCCACTGCTTGTCAGACTTATGCCAGTCGCATTCAGTATAATCCGATTGAATGGGCTTTAAATGGTGGAGAAGATTATCAGCTGTTAGGAACCATTTCACCAGCGGGTTGGAAAGAGCTACAACAGAAAGCGATAGCATGTGGATGGAAAGTAACACAAATTGGATATGTTGAACCAGGGACTGGCACTGTAGAGATGGAAGTGAGTGGAAAACGAAGGGAATTACAAACCAAAGGGTATAACCATTTTGCAAAATAGGTGATTGCGATGCAAACATATGTAACGATTGAATTACGCAATGAACAAGAAACAATCGATTTAGGAAAAAAATTGGCCAAACAATTAAAACAGCAGGACGTAATCGCTTTAGAAGGAGATTTAGGTGCTGGAAAAACGACTTTGACAAAATCGATTGCAAGAGAATTAGGTATTTTAGAGGAAGTAGACAGCCCCACCTTTACGATCGTCAAAGAATATAGAGGTAAACTTCCCTTTTATCATATGGATGTATATCGATTATCAGGGCCTGAAGCAGAAATCGATTTGGAAGAATATTTTTATGGAAATGGCATCTGTATCGTTGAATGGGCTTCGCGTATTGAGGAAATCCTACCTCCACATACAGTTTGGATTGAACTAAAGGTTGAACCGAGTGGAACAAGAAGACTTTCAATAAGAGGAAATTTGACTCGTGCTCGAGAAATAGGTGAAGGGTTGGGAGTAAGGTGAAGTTATTAGCGATGGATACCTCTACACTCGTGATGAGTGTCGCAGTGTTAGATGTTAAAGAGCAGAAAGTACTTGGAGAAGTGACCACCAATCTACATAAAAATCATTCGATTCGCTTAATGCCTACTATTGATCAATTGCTTCAGGATCTTGATCTAACCATACAAGAAATTGCGTTACTCGCTGTTACCTCAGGACCAGGGTCATATACAGGACTGCGAATTGGGATAACAACAGCAAAAACAATGGCTTGGGCGCGTAACATTCCTTTATATAGTGTATCAAGCTTATCGGTGCTTGCTAGGAATGCTGTGCATTTTAAAGGTGTAATTGTTCCAATCTTTGATGCACGGAGAGAACGAGCCTATACAGGAGCTTATCGCTTTCACAATCGTGAATTAAAAGCGGTTCTCCCAGAGCAAGTAGTTGGAGTGGACGCCTGGTTATCTCAATTAAAAGAACTGGATGAACCGATTCTTTTCCTAGGGGATGATGTCGTGCGATTTCGTAGTAAAATCGAGCAGACATTAGGAGATCAAGCCATTTGGGGTAGCTCCTACGAAAACATACCGCGTGCTAGTGTGCTTGGTGAGTGTGCATATCGACGTTGGCTTAATCATCAACCTGCTGAACGCATTAACTTCGCCCCTAATTATCTTCAGGTTACAGAAGCAGAGGCAAACTGGCTGAAAAAGCAGAAGAACGGAGAAAATAGAGATGAGTCGGCGATCGAAAGATAAAATTATGTTTAGACCGATGGTCTTATCTGATATCCCTGATATTGTCAAAGTGGAGAATGCTTCATTTCCAACCCCGTGGCCCCAGAAGGCTTTTTATAACGAAATAGCCTTTAATCAATTCGCACGTTATACGGTGGTAACATGTGCAGACGAGATTATCGGGTATTGTGGCTTTTGGCTTATTTTAGATGAAGCACATATCACAAATATAGCCGTTCACCCTGATTACCAAGGGTGTGGGATTGGTGAAATGACTTTAATCTATGTAATGGAGATGGCCCGAATGTCAGGGGCAAAAAGGATGACACTAGAAGTGCGTGTATCTAATTTAGTTGCACAAAAACTATATGAAAAGCTAGGGTTTGAAAATACTGGCGTACGTAAAGCGTATTATACAGATAATAAAGAAGATGCCATAATTATGTGGGTGACATTATATGAAGAACAACAATCAAATTCGTGTGTTAGGTATTGAAACAAGCTGTGATGAGACTTCTGTTGCGGTTGTGGAAGCGGGGACCCGTATACGATCCAATATCGTCTCTTCCCAAATTGATGTACATCAAAAGTTTGGCGGTGTCGTACCGGAGGTAGCATCAAGAAGACATGTAGAACGCATGACCATCATTATTGAAAAGGCGTTAGCAGAAGCGCGTATTGATATGCAGGATATTGATGCGATTGCAGTGACACAAGGCCCAGGGTTAGTGGGAGCATTGCTTATCGGTGTAACAGCTGCAAAATCACTTTCATATGCGACTGGAATTCCTTTAGTAGGAGTACACCATATTGCAGGGCATATTTATGCCAATCACTTGATCCAACCCCTTACTTTTCCACTAGTGGCACTCGTTGTATCGGGTGGGCACACAGAGCTCATTTATATGGAAAAACATAATCAGTACCAACGTTTAGGTAAAACACGTGATGATGCAGCGGGTGAAGCATTTGACAAAGTGGCTCGATTACTAAATTTACCCTATCCGGGAGGGCCTCAAATCGACCGCTTAGCTGTGCATGGTAGCCCAACATATGATTTACCACGTGCTTGGTTAGGATCAAATTCGCTTGATTTTAGCTTTAGTGGTCTCAAATCGGCGGTTATGAATTTGATTCACAACGCGCGCCAAAGAGAAGAAGAACTTGTGACTGCCAATATCGCTGCAAGCTTTCAGCAGGCTGTGCTTGATGTCTTAATTGAAAAAACAATGCTTGCGGTCAAACAAACAGGCGTAAAAAATTTACTGTTGGCTGGAGGCGTTTCTGCGAATACAGGCCTACGGGTTGGTTTGCAAAAGCGTGCTGCTGACGGGCATATACATTTACATATTCCACCGCTCGAGTTATGTACAGATAATGCAGCCATGATTGCTGCTGCGGGCACCTATCAATATTTAGCTAAAGATTTTGCGGGATTAGATATGAATGCCGAACCTAATTTAGCTTTGATCAAATCATTAGAGCACCCATAAGGGTGCTCGAATGATAAAAGGAGGTGATGAAATGGGAGATCCTAAAGAGCCAACGGGTGATACCCGAATAGCAAAAACTTAGAAAATGTGGGTATGTGGATAAAGCTGTGGATAAGTTTGTGGATAACTGTATTAAGAAGATTCATCCGCTAGCTTCGCCCACTCCTCAGTTTTATCATGAAGAAGCAGTTCATTTGCCTCGAGATTCGCACGAATTGAAGCGCTCTTTATGGCATCGTTATAGACTTCCGGTTGACACAGTTTTTCGTGAATCTCGGCAATCTCTTTTTCTAAACGGGCGATTTCTAATTCCAACCCCGTAATTTTTTGTTCGCGTTTTCTTTTTAATTTTTTCTCTTCTTTCTCGCGCTGTCGATACTGTTCAGATGAACTGATAGGCGTGGCGACTTGTTCTTGTGCTTGCTGCTCTTCTTCATATTTCTCCAATGCTTTTTTTTCGAGGTATCGTTCATAATTCCCATCATATTCGACTAAGCCATCTGGCGTTAACTCCCATATGCGAGTGGCAAGTCGGTTAATAAAGTAACGATCGTGAGATACAAATAATAACGTACCAGGATATGCTTCTAACGCTTCTTCCAACTTTTCTTTACTTCTCATATCTAAGTGGTTGGTTGGCTCATCCATGAGCATAAAATTTCCTTTTCGCAATAAATGCTTTAATAAAGAGAGACGTGCTTTTTCTCCCCCACTTAAATCTTTCACTTGCTTAAAGACATCTTCACCACTAAATAAAAATTGCCCCAAGTAGGAACGGATTGTCGTCTGATCTAACGATTGATTTTGATTCCATAACTCATCGATCACTTCATTATCAAGTGTTAATTCGTCTTGTTCTTGATCGTAATAATCAAGTGTTACATTTGTTCCAAAAGTGAAAGAACCAGCTAAGGGATCTATTTTAGATGAAATGGTTTTAAGAAATGTTGTTTTGCCTGTACCATTAGGTCCTAATATAGCGATACGCTCACCTCTTTCTACTAAAAGATGTTGAAATTGGTATAAAGGTTTGTCGTAACCAATGGTTAAGCGATCGGCTTGTAGTACCTGTTTCCCACTGATTCGATCAATGTCAAATCGAATCGATGCTAATCGGTTATCCTGAGTAGGAGATTCAAGACGCTCTATTTTTTCAAGTGTTTTACGTCTACTTTGTGCGCGTTTCGTCGTTGAGGCACGAGCGAGGTTTTTTTGAACAAAATCCTCCATTTTTTGTATTTCTTCTTGTTGTTGTTCATATGCTTTTTGTTGTTGGAGTAAATTGGCTTCTTTTTGCTTTACGTAATCTTGGTAATTACCTACATAGCGAGTTGCTTTGTGACGCTCGATTTCATAAATAATGGTGACGAGACGATCAAGAAAATAACGATCATGTGAGACGATAAGTAAAGCACCTTTGTATTGTTTTAGTGTTTGTTCTAACCATGTGATGGCTTGCATATCTAGATAGTTGGTTGGCTCGTCCAAAATTAAAAGCTCAGGCTCTTCTAATAACATTTTGGCCAGTGCAGCTCTTGTTTTCTGCCCACCACTCAGTTCCGATATACGTGTTTTTTGATAGGGAATTGATCCCAACCCCAATCCGTGCAAGGCCCCCCTTATGCGCGCTTCATATGCATATCCACCTTGGTTTTCATAGCGCTCTTGTAAATTGGCATAGGATTGTAATACCTTTTGGTACCGTTCTTCTTGAGAGAAGACTTCTTCTTTACCCATCTCGGCTTCTAAGGTTTTTAATTCGGCCTCCATTTTTTTAAAGTGTGCGAAGGATCGTAATAATTCTTCCCAAATGGTAAGATCAGAGTCAAGACCCGTGTGTTGAGCTAAGTATCCAATACGACACTTTTTCGCAATACGTATTTCACCAGAATCAGGAATGAGCTCACCAGTAATCATTTTAAGTAGTGTAGACTTTCCAGCACCATTTACGCCAATCAGGCCGACACGCTCGTTTTCATTTACTTGTAATTGAATATTTTCTAACACAGTCGTACTTGCAAAAGATTTATAGATTTGATTCACCTGTATTAACATTTTTCCATTCCACCTCATTCAAAAACACTTTAGAATTAGTGTATATGAGGAATGGAAACAGAGCAAACCAGAAAGCAAAAGTGACGCGTTCTGTCAGAGGTGTTACGATAGTAAAAATGGAAGAATCGTGAAAACGAAAAATATCCTTGGCGTTTTGTAGGAAAAGGGGTAAGAAGCGATATGAGTGGGAAAAAGTCACTTAGACAAGAGATGCTAAATAGGCGCGCGCAATTTACACCCACATTTGTAAAAAATAAGTCAGCATTGGTAAATCAAAGGCTAGTGCAACTTGAGTCATTGCAGTCTGCTCAAAACGTCCTTTTATACATGTCTATCCGTAATGAAATCGATCTAAAAGAAGCGATACAAGCGCTATGGGAACAAGGAAACGTAAAGGTGATTTTACCTCGTACAGATAAAAAACAGAAGAAACTATATTGTTATCATGTGAAGCATCTTGACGACTTAGAAGTAGGGGCATTTGGCATATCAGAACCGAATCCATTACGTTGTGAAGAGATTCCCCCTACTGCACTAGATGTGTTATTCTTACCGGGCGTAGCTTTTGACCAATCTGGATACCGTTTAGGGTACGGTGGTGGATACTATGATCGCTTTTTACACCCTTCTTTAAAAGCCATTCGAATTGGAATCGCATACGATGAACAAATGGTTGATACCGTTTATCCAGAGAAGCATGATCAACAAGTAGATATAATCATCACTCCGACAAAAACAATACGCAATCCTTCTAATAATTCGTGTACAATGGAATAAACGGCACGCTGATTCAAAATATCTTGTGATAAGGTTCACATAAACCGATTATATTTTAGCGAAGACATAGACACAATCTCCTGACTACCTATAATCATATATACTCATCTAGGAAAAGCGTGATGATTTCCTATAAATCATGTCCATTAACACACCTGATTTAACAGCTTCTACAATGGAGGTGTACATTTCTGCTATGGCAGATCAAAAAATACCACAAGTGACAGCGAAGCGGCTTCCACTTTATTATCGTTACTTAGAGAAGCTTCACGTGATCGGCAAACAGCGTATTTCCTCATCTGAATTAAGCGATGCCTTACAAATCGATCCTGCGACCATTCGTAGGGACTTGTCCTATTTGGGGGAGTTAGGTAAAAAGGGTTATGGATATAATGTTACCTATCTATTGCAATTTTTGCGTGACTTTCTCAAGCAGGATGAGGTGACGAGTGTCGTGCTCATAGGAGTCGGTAATTTAGGCACAGCACTATTACGCTATAATTTCTATCGTAGCCATAATACCAAAATCGTAGCAGGATTTGATCGTGATTCATCTAAAGTGGGGACGGATATTGACGGTATTACTGTTTATGATATGGACAGATTGGAAGATGTGATTCAGTTACACCAAGTAGAGGTTGCGATCCTTACTGTACCCGTCAATTTCGCACAACAAACAGCTGATTTTATCATCCAAAAGGGAATACGGGGAATATTAAATTTCACACCCGCAAGACTGACTGCTCCTGCACATGTACGCATTCACAATATTGATCTTACCGTAGAATTGCAGACACTGATTTATTTTTTGAAAAATTTTCCTGTTATAGAAGATATTCAAGAACCGGAACCCACATAATTGAAGGAGTTACACCCCATGAGTGATGAACAACGTAATGAACCGCTAACACAGCATCTGACAGAATTACGAAACCGAATTATCTGGATACTGGTTAGTTTTGTAGTTGCTTTAATCGGTAACTTTGTTTTTGCAGAAAAAATTTATCGATACATCAAAAGTGATCTATTTAAAGAAATCACTTTAAATACCATAACCTTAGCAGGGCCATTAAAAGTGTGGATGCAGATCGCCTTTGTCGGAGCATTAATCATTACGGTTCCGATTATTCTCTACCATATATGGCAATTTGTTAGACCTGGATTACATCCGAAAGAGCAAAAGGCCGCATTAATGTACATTCCATTTGCTATCTTGCTGTTCATACTTGGTATCAGCTTTGGCTACTTTTTAGTGATTCCTTTTCTCATTACATTTTTAGATGCCTTTGCAAATGGCTGGGGAATTGGGCAAGTTTATACCATCGAAAAAGCATTTGGTTTTGTATTTAGTATTATTCTACCCATTTCCATATACTTTGAATTACCCGTTATTGTGCTATTTTTAGTCCGAATACGTATACTCTCAGTAGCTATTCTTAAGAAAATACGTCGTTTTGCTTATTTAGGTATTGTCGTTCTAGCTGCGATTATTACCCCAGCTGAGATCATCACCAACTTGGTGGTAGCCATCCCCATGATTTTACTCTATGAGTTTAGTATTCTACTCGCATGGCGTTTAGAGAAGAAGCTGGATTAAGAAGCAGCTTAAAGACAGTGGTGCTAAATATCCTACTGATAATGTCCTTTTTGAGTGAAATACCTCTTGGTCTTCACTTAGCGAAGCCGAATTTGGGATTGATCTTGTCGCGGCGAATGGAATGGAAAATTGACACGCATGATTCTGCACCTGCTTTTGTACATACTTTTACGCTTAATGGAAATCATAGCCATTAGATACCATGCTATATGGAGGCGATCATGTGCAAAAGCAAAATCGAATCATGCGGTACTTACTCGTGGGAGGGATCGCTTTTTTAGTAGCATCGCCAGCTGCCAGAAAAAAAACCTTCCAACTCACGATGAAAGGTTTCACTAAACTATTGACTATAATGAATCAGATGAAGAAAAAAGGAAAGAAAGATGCTTCCATACCGAAAGCGAATTTTTCAGCATTAAAAAAGAGTGTGCAGACAGCACGCAAAAATATGGAGTCAGATGCTGACTTCAACAGCTTCATGAATTACAACTATTTTGATCTACCTGATCAACAGCAGGAAAATTCATCACCCAAAAATACTGTTCATTAATTGGCATAATAAGCATAACTATGATGAGAAGACATTTTCAACAGTAGCTTGAAAATGTCTTTTTGTCTGTTTGTTGCCACTACTTATGAGCAGCAAGCAAAAACAAATAAAAAAATTTTTCAAGACCACTTGAAAAATGTGATCAAGATGAATATCATAGGTAGTGGGTATTAGCACTCGACATCTTCGAGTGCTAACAAACTAAAAAATGATCCACCTCATGAAGGAGGGTACTAACATGATCAAACCATTAGGAGATCGCGTCGTACTTGAAGCGATTGAAAAAGAAGAAACAACAGTTAGTGGAATCGTACTACCAGATTCTGCAAAGGAAAAACCACAAGAAGGCCGCATTGTTGCTGTGGGTTCAGGCCGTATTGAAGAAAACGGAAATCGGGTTGCGCTAGAAGTAAAAGAAGGCGACCGCGTCATTTTCTCGAAATACGCGGGAACAGAAGTGAAGTATGATCAAAAAGAGTATCTCATTCTTCGTGAAAGCGATATTCTTGCTATTATTGACTAAACCAGAACATCATGGTTCTTACATCATGATCAAATCATAAAAACCCTACATATGGAAAGGGGATTACACACATGGCAAAAGATATTTTGTTCAGTGAAGAATCACGTCGTGCAATGCTACGCGGTGTAGATGCACTTGCAGATGCTGTGAAAGTAACACTAGGACCTAAAGGACGCAACGTCGTATTGGAGAGAAAATTTGGATCTCCACTTATTACAAATGACGGTGTAACCATTGCGAAAGAAATCGAATTAGAAGATGCTTTCGAAAACATGGGCGCACAGCTTGTAAAAGAAGTAGCTACCAAAACCAATGATATTGCGGGTGATGGAACAACTACTGCTACCTTACTTGCACAAGCGATTATTCGTGAAGGTTTGAAAAACGTAGCAGCGGGTGCAAATCCAATGATCGTCCGCAAAGGGATTGAAAAAGCGGTTAAAACGGCTGTAGAAGAAATTCATAGCATTGCTCAACCAATTGAAGGAAAAGATTCCATCTCACAAGTTGCTGCCATTTCTGCTAACGATGATGAAGTGGGACAATTGATTGCTGAAGCAATGGAACGCGTTGGTAAAGATGGCGTGATCACAGTTGAAGAATCAAAAGGATTTACTACTGAGTTAGAGGTAGTAGAAGGGATGCAATTTGACCGTGGTTACATTTCCCCATATATGATCACGGATACAGACAAGATGGAAGCGATTTTAGATGAGCCATACATCTTGATTACTGATAAGAAGATTGGAAACATCCAAGAAATCCTTCCTGTTCTTGAAAAAGTTGTACAGCAAGGTAAGCAAATCTTAATCATTGCAGAAGACGTTGAAGGAGAAGCACTTGCTACGCTCGTAGTGAATAAATTACGTGGAACCTTCACCGCTGTAGCAGTAAAAGCACCAGGGTTTGGTGATCGTCGTAAAGCGATGCTTGAGGATATTGCTATCCTGACAGGTGGTCAAGTGATCACTGAAGAACTTGGATTAGACCTTAAAGCAACTGAATTACATCAATTGGGCCGTGCGCGTCAAGTTCATGTGAAAAAAGACGACACGATCGTAGTAGATGGATTTGGTGAACCAGCTGACATTCAAGCGCGTGTAAAACAAATTCGTCAACAACTAGACGATACCACTTCTGAGTTTGACAAAGAAAAATTACAAGAGCGTCTTGCAAAATTAGCTGGTGGGGTAGCTGTAATTAAAGTGGGTGCAGCTACTGAAACTGAGCTAAAAGAGAAAAAACTACGCATTGAAGATGCATTAAATGCAACACGTGCAGCAGTCGAAGAGGGAATTGTATCTGGTGGCGGTACAGCACTTGTAAACGTGATTCAAGCTGTAGCTAAGTTAGAAGAATCTCTTGAACTCGGAGACGAAAAAACAGGTGTAAGCATCATTAAGCGTTCACTTGAAGAACCTGTACGTCAAATTGCACACAACTCTGGACTTGAAGGATCCGTAATCGTGGATCGTTTGAAAAAAGAAGAAGTGGGTATTGGCTTTAACGCACTTAGCAATGAGTGGGTAAACATGATTCAAGCTGGAGTAGTAGACCCAGCGAAAGTGACTCGTTCTGCACTTCAAAACGCAGCTTCCGTTGCAGCGATGGTACTTACCACTGAAGCCGTCGTAGCAGATAAGCCAGAAGAAAACGCTGGTGGCGGTGCCCCTGACATGAGTGGCATGGGTGGCATGGGCGGAATGGGCGGAATGGGCGGCATGATGTAAGGTTGCCTTTTCAGCAAAAAACCTTTCTCGAATTTATTCGAGAAAGGTTTTTTTTGTTGGCTAACGCGTGGTTCACGAGGGATAGCCTAGTCAACTCAATGCGTTAGCGTAGGTGATGGGAAGTTCACCCTTATGAAAAAAATGATGCAAATTGACACGCTTGACTTAACTTATATCATAAAAAATGATAGATTAATATTATTCTGAGGAAAGGGGTGCGAGATGAAAAAATATCGTAGACCGGATATACATATACATATCCTCTTCATTTCTACGCTCTTACTATTCACACCTTTAACAACTTTTGTGGTACACGCTGAAACCTCACCAGGAGACAAGCTAAAAGATGTGAAAGAAGAAGAAAAAAACAAAAAAAATGAAGTGGAAGAAGTTAAGGCGCAAATGGATGCGAAACGCACAGAAATTAACGAAATAGAGCAAAAAATAGACAAGCTAGATACACAATTAGTAGAAAAGCAAAAGGAAATAGATAAAAAGGGGGAACTGGCTGACCAGCAAAAGGAAAAAGTGGGCGAAGTGCTAAAGCGGATGTATTTAAGTGGAGATACGACATATACATCTATGCTGATTCGTGCCAAATCCTTTGCAGATTTCATTGATCGCTACCAATTTGTGCGTATTATGGTAAAGCAGGATACCCGTGTACTTGATGACTATCTGAATACGATTCGACAGCTAGAACAAGACCAAGCTAAAATCAAACAATTAAAAGCGAAACAGCAACCGTTACTAGATGCCGTAGAAAAAGAAGTAGCAACTTTAAATAAGCAATATAATGAGCATAAAGATGAACTACAGAAAATCGAAAAAAAGAAAAATATTTTGTTAGTGCAATACAATGGTGGGAGTGGAGAATTAGCATTTCCAAGCACGCGAGGACTCGTTTACTGGAACTATGGGCAAAATAGAGGTTCACATAGCCATGCCGGAATCGATATTCCTCGGCCATCAGGGACACCCATTTATGCTGCTGAAAGTGGAACAGTCGTTTTAGTAAAATCTGACCCTGGTGGGTATGGGATGTACATCGATATCCAACACGGTAATGGTTTAAAGACGCGTTATGGTCATATGTATCGCAGTCAAATACGTGTATCTGTGGGACAAAAAGTTTCTCGTGGTACGGTCATTGCGGGAGTTGGGAATAACGGACGCTCATATGGTGCCAATGGAGGCTACCACCTCCACTTTGAAGTGTATAAGAACGGACGGGTACAAAACCCGAAGAACTATGTAAATTAAGACCACCCCTCGTGGGTGGTTTTTTTGTTGGTTTGTAAAGGGATGAATCGCTTAAATCACGGGGTTGCATCTATGTAAAGTGAATTCAGTGATAGTAGAAAAGTTGGAAAGTTGGTATGTGAGAAAAAAATTAAATTATTTCGATATATAGTTATATAAAGGAAAAAGAAGGAGACTAGTGATATGAGCTCAAATGAAGCCAATTTTATAGAGCGATTACAGCGTCAAGAAGAAGATGCATTAGCGTATATTGTGGATCATTATCTGGGATTAATCAAAGGGATTGTATATAAAACATTATCTTCTCTAAACAATAAGGGCATGATCGAAGAGTGTATCAATGATGTTTTGCTCTCTGTTTGGAACAATGGAAAGAAATTTTCAGGAGAAACAACAGATTTTAAGAAATGGATATGTGCTATCGCCAAATTTAAATCTATTGATTATTACAGAAAAGCATGTAGGAATACTGAGCAAAGTTCAGATGCAATAGATATGAAATCTAATCATACAGTTGAGTTAGAAATTATTCGTATGGAAAATCATTTTGAACTGGTCCAACTGATTAACCAATTGCCAAAATTAGACCGAGATATTTTTATCATGAGATTTTTTTGGGGGATGCGTACTGAAGATATTGCAAATCAATTGAATGTAACAAAGTCATCAGTAGATAATCGGATTTACCGTGGGAAAAAGAAATTAAGTCAACAAGCTCAAAAATTACAGGTAGGGGTGAATGTGATATGAAAGATATTTACGAACTTTTAAATGAAGTAGATATAGATGTAGATGCTATCGAGGAAATGGATGTAAGTCGTTCTGAGAAGTCCCACTTCAAACGAAAGTTAAAAAAGGAAATTCGTAAACAGAAAAAATCATATCAATGGAAGCGAATTTTGGTTGCCGCTGTCGCTGTACTGGGATTAGGATTTACAAGTTTTTATATCACCTTTCCCGCATATGCTCAAAATTTACCACTTATAAGAGACATTTTCAGGCTTGTTAATTATGATAATGGCGTATATAAAGATTATAATCAAGCTTCAACTCCGTTGAATATATCTGTAGAGACCGATGGTATAAAATGTACAATTAATGAAGCCATTTATGATGGAGAAAACATCTTAATCACATATACGATTAAAAGTGATCGGGATTTAGGTGAAGATATTTCTATGTTGTATGACAATGTGGAAATACAGGGAGGAAGTAGGCCGTCTTATATGAGTGAGGAGGTTACAAAAATAGACCAAAACACTTATGTCGGAGTACAAAAATTGAGTAAAGTGGTCAAAAATGGTGATATACCGATGAATGTGACTGCGCATGTGGCTAAGATTACAACATATGATCAAGGGGCAATTGAGGAGGTTCGTAATGCTGAAGATATTGATGTAAATTGGAAGTTTTCGATTAAGCCAGTTGAATTGGCAGGAGAGACCTTAGCGATAAATCAACATCTGGAATCGGGAGGGGCAAATCTCTTCATCAATCATTTACGGATTACGCCAATGTCTTTTATGATTAATTACCGCTTAGAAATAACGACACAAGCAAGGGAGAAATGGGAAAATACGCATGTTGAACTAGAGGTTAAGGATGATTTAGGAAATCATTATGTAGGTTCCGATAATGGTCATAGTGGAGAACAATACAATCTAACGATGAGTAATACGTATAAACAGCTAAATGAAAAAGCAAGGAAACTAATCATTACCCCTCGATTACATTTTTCAAAAGAGGGAGCTGGGGAGGTTGTGGTATTAGAGAAAGTGATCGTTGATTTGAAAAAATAGCGCCAAACTAAAAAACCACCCCTCGTGGGTGGTTTTTTAGTTTGGCGTGCTACAAGAAAAATGAAACCATCCATTTTTTCTTTGTGCTTACAAAAACGTTTCTCTAGACTAAGACGGATTTGACTTTGTAAGATATGGATGACGAAATCGTATAGGGGGGGCTGGCGTGATGCAGAGTAGAAAAGCGCAAAACGCTGTGAAATTAAATATTGTAATCTACATAATGCTTG
Source organism: Polycladospora coralii (assembly GCF_014773435.2). GTDB lineage: Bacteria > Bacillota > Bacilli > Thermoactinomycetales > Thermoactinomycetaceae > Polycladospora > Polycladospora coralii. The sequence continues at coordinate 118,539 of NZ_JACXAG020000007.1, forward strand.
CCCTGAGTAAGTGTATCGCTGGATTTATGACGGCTAGTCAAATCATTACAGCAGATGGTCTAAACAATGTGACAGATGTCTTTTTATCGTGTGCGATCTTAGTAGGGATTCGCGTAGCTACACAACCAGCAGATCACAACCATGCTTTTGGTCACAAAAAAGCGGAAGCCATCGCCGTACTCGTTGCAGCATCATTTATGGGGTTGATGGCGATCGAAATTTGGATCGGCGCGATTGTATCTCTACTTCAGCCGAGTCCCGTCTTCATCCAACCCTCTGTTATCCTGCTTTCATTGGTTTCTGCAGTGGTGATGGGCCTCTTATCTGCTTATAACCAGCGTTTAAGTCGAAAGATTGACAACCATGCATTGTATGCCGCTGCCCAAGATAATCGATCAGATGCGTATGTCAGCTTAGGGGCTGCGTTAGGTGTAGTTGGAGTGGTATGGGGATTGCCGTGGTTAGATGGCGTGATCGCTGTCGTGATTGGGGGCCTTATCCTGAAAACCAGCTGGGAAGTTGGCTATCCAGCCATCCATATTTTGATGGATGGTTTTGAAAAAGAAAAATTGGATCAAATCAAGGATCGAATCAAAACCATTGCCGGAATTGAACAAGTGATGGAATTACGGGCGCGTTGTCATGGAAAGCACACTTTTCTTGAAGTGACGATCTCAGTAAACGCCGAGTTATCGGTTCATGAAAGCCATATCTTAACAGAAAAGATCGAAAAGGACTTAATTGGTTATGAAAATATTGCGCATATTCATATTCATGTAGAACCTCACTACACTTTAAAAAATTTCCAAAGTGTCCATCATTCGCTATAATGATTAGTATAGTTTATGATAAAGTGATACAATTTCACGAGGTGTGGAGGTTACTGCATGGCAATGAATATGAAACAAGATCGAAACTTGGACGAACAACACCCGCAAATTAAAGCTTTGATTGCAAATGTTGAACAAGTCTTAATTGGCAAACGAATGTCAATCGAGATGTGTATTGTAGCAATTCTAGCAAAAGGGCACGTATTACTCGAAGATGTTCCTGGCGTTGGCAAGACCATTTTAGTTAAAGCGCTAGCTAAGTCGCTAGCTTGTGAATATAGTCGTATTCAGTTCACCCCTGATATGCTCGCATCTGATGTTACAGGTGTATCCATTTATAATCAAAAAACATTCGATTTTGAATTTCGCCCGGGTCCCCTAAGGGCCAATATCATTTTAGCGGATGAAATTAACCGTACTTCTCCGAAAACACAATCCGCTCTACTCGAAGCGATGGAAGAGCAGACGATTACTGTAGATGGAAACACTTATCCGCTCTCTCCCCCATTCTTTGTGATGGCTACACAAAACCCACTAGAATTTGAAGGGACTTTTCCTTTACCAGAAGCACAGCTCGATCGCTTCTTACTAAAGCTAAGTTTAGGCTATCCAGATCCTGTTGCAGAAGTTGAGATGTTAAAGCGGATGCAACTTCAACACCCCATCACAGAAGTAGAGGCGGTATGGAATAAAGCAGATGTGCTTCAGATGCAAACGGAAGCCGCTCAAGTTCATGTTGCACCTACTGTTATGGAGTATATGGTGAAGATCGCTAATCAAACGCGCCAGTCTCCTCATTTAACGGTAGGGGCCAGTCCTCGTGCGATTATCGCTTTATATCGCGTCGTACAAGCTTGGGCATTTATGCATACGCGTTCCTATGTACTTCCTGATGATATCAAAAGAATGGCACCATATGTTCTCCCTCATCGTATGGTACTCCATTCAGAAGCCAGCTTTAAAGGCATCACAATCGAGCAGGTTTTACAGGAAGTATTAGACGCTACACCGATCCCGAAAGAGATATAAGCTTTTGCTAAATAAAAAACGATCTTTGGTCCGCCTATTGGTGCTTGTTACAATCTGTGGGGGAGCATTTATACTCATAGGGGGAGCCATTGCCAGCTTCTTTTTTTATAGTGTATTCATCATCGTTTTGTATGCGACTGGCGTTTTTTTACTCAAAAAATCGAATACCAAAGTCCAGAGAACGCTTTCTCATCAGCGTGTAACAGTTGGAGATTCCTTACGTATTTCCATCTCGATACATCAGAAACGATATATTCCTTTTTATTGGACAATGATTCGGGACTGTAATGATATCCATCATCTATCTTCCATTGGAACAACGTGCTTTATCTTATCTGCTAACCAGACACAATTATGCACATATGGGCTGTATCATCTACGAAGAGGGGTTTATCACTTTAGTGGTATAGAAGTCACACAAGGTGATCGGTTTGGACTCATTCAGCGGTCTTTTCAGGTACCACTACATGATGAAATTTGGGTATATCCCAAAATTTATCCACTCCAATATGAGTGGCAGGGAGTGGGACAAGAGACGACTTTGCAAATGATTCATAAACGTTCTCCACGAGGGATAACGACCGGAATTCGTGATTATCAATCGGGTGACCGGCTCCAGATGATCCATTGGAAAACTTCAGCGCGCGGTCTTGGTTTAAAAGTGCGCTTAGATGAAGAGGCTACTTCAAGCCATTCTTGTATGATTTTATTTGATCTACGTAGCAAGAAGGCAGATTTTGAAATTGTCGTCTCTTTTGTGGCATCGCTTGCCCACTATTTCTTTGAGCGTGCACGTTCTTTTTCTGTGGTGTTTGTGGGGGAGTCAATCGATTCATTGTTGGTCCGTACAAAAGGTCATGTCCAGCAATTGATGGAAAGGCTGACACAAATACAACCCGTAGATAGCACAGATATTAAGTTTCAATCCTTATCCAGTTATGTGGTACAAGCGCGTCATCTTTGTGTGGTGAGTGCGAACTTAAATCAAGAAATGAATCAGTTTGTGCAAGGCATCCAGACCAAGACCACGATTGACCTTTTTTTGTTACACGAACCTGCTTCGAAGCAACTTACAGGGTCCGTTCCGATCTGGAATATACAACAAGATGAACATGGCTTTGCGCTTCGAGGGGTGATCAGAGGATGATGCATTCAACTGCTGAGAAAGTAATACGGTATTTCTTGATCGTCATATTGGGATTTGAAATCCTCCTTCCCTTTCAACATATGTTTCTTTCTAATTCATTCGGGGATTTCTTACTTGGGTTTTGTTTGCTTTTGCTCATTCGTATGCGTATTACTTCCACATGGCTAAGTATCATCTACTATGTTTTGGTATACCTTTTCATGTGTTACATCAGATTGTTTGCGCATATGACAACTTTTAGTCAGATTCCTAAGAAAATCTATGACCAATTTAAGTTGGAAATTTCAATCTTGGATATCAACCGCTTTTTAGTAGAAGATTACCCCCTTCTCCATACCATGAGTATTCTGTTGACCCTTACTTTACTTGTAGGGATACTGGACAAGATGACTAGGCAACCCGCACGGATGTGGATGGTTTGGATTTCCTTCATGATCTATCTTGTTATCCAGGAAATGTATGTAGATTATAACGTTACAGCTGCGGGGATGCGCGTGATTATCTATTTATGTCTCTATTATGCTTGGTCTCACCATAGGCAACTGCGAAAATCACTTCCCCAGTTAGATGAACTCCCATCGGGTGGCGTCAGATGGGCGACCCTTGTACTCATAGGAGCGATTGTGATCGCTGCGATATTACCCAAACCAGAAATGACATGGAGACCAGATCCGATTGTTTATCTAGAAGGGGCTGGGAAATTAATTGGGGTAAATAGCGATCATAAGCAGATCGGCTATAGTCGGGATAGTGACAATTTAGGCGGAAATCTGCAGTTGGACGATACGATTTTATTTGAAGCTACGGTAGACGAATTAGCCTACTGGCGTGGAGAATCAATTGTCAAATATACAGGTCGCGGTTGGGAAACCTATGACTTTGATAAGATAGGTGGGATTTACTCGATCGATGATTTAATTGTCGATCAGCCACCGCCACACAATGGAGTTGCTAAATTTGAGGGAGGGGAGGAAACGGAAAACCGAGCGGTCGTCAAGTGGATGAAACCTCAATACGAAACGTTGTTTATACCGGGGAACTACCTAAAAAATGTGGTGGAAATTGATGAGGATACACCGCCTAAACAACAACTGTATTACTCTAAAGTAAACAGTATTTATTTTACAATCGGAGATAAACTGAAGAGTTATTCAATGACTACTTCTAATATCAAGTACGATGTGGATTTTTTACGAGATAAAAAGAGAGAGCAAGATTTTACTGTTAATGGGGTGCTCATAGACCCTACGGATCTCTATTTACAAATTCCGAAAGGCTTCCCGACAGCAGAAGTGAGGGAATTAGCAAGTTCAGTTAGTGCAGATGAAACGAATCGTTATGATCGGGTCAAAGCGATCGAAAACTTTCTAGAGTATAATGGAGCCTATCAATATGCGCTGAATGCTGGCGAAACGCCAGAGAACGAAGATTTTGTCGCGCATTTTTTATTGCAAAGCAAACGCGGGTATTGTGACCATTTCTCCTCTTCAATGGTGATGATGCTACGAACACTTGATATTCCAGCCCGCTGGGCAATTGGTTTTACCTCCGGTGAAAGCAATTATAATGAACAGACGAATAGATATGAGGTAACCGTCAGAAATAAAAATGCCCATTCCTGGGTGGAAGTTTATTTTGGAGATGCGGGTTGGATTCCGTTTGACCCGACACCAGGCTTTTCAGTCCCATCGACACTTATGGTATCCAATACCCCCACCACAGGACAGGAGGAGGATACACCTGCTACTAATCTATCCCCAGGTACGGTTGATAATAGTAGGAATGAAAGACCAAACCGCTTTTTAGAAGAAGAGCGGACAGAAGCTTCAGCATCCCAAACGGGTAAATCAGTAGAAGTTGGGCAGTGGTATCACTCGATTTGGCTCTATTTGCTAGTATTAATTTCCTTGCTTATTCTGGTGTTTTTCTTGTGGAGATCCTACCAAGCTCGACTGAGATGGTCTGGATTACGGCTTAGTGCTTATCTGCCTTGGAGCAACCGAAGGTTTAGATGGCAATTTGCGCGCTTGTTGGCATTACATCATAAGCCTGACCGAGGTGATACCATTCGTGATCAATTGGTGAAAGGGCAGCATGATCTCACTTCAGAAATTCAGTATTGTATGAAGCTATACGAGCAAATGAATTATAGTGCCGAAGAGATTAAGGTGGATGCTAAAGAAGCAAAACGAATGTGGGAAATGGTGCTAAAGCAACTCCGTCCTTGACCATTCTCAAAAAGGTTTGCTATCATACTAGTATTGTGTTAAATCATGCTTGTATATATTCAGGGATATGGCCTGAACGTTTCTACCTGGCTGCCGTAAATAGCCGGACTACGAGCTATAGGAATTCTCGGTGTATAAAATGGTTTTTTTATGGTGCAAAAATCATTTTTAATGAAACGGAGTCCCTATATCGCCGTATGCGGTATAGGGACTCCGTTTTTTATATCTTAGACAGAAGGTAGAGGGATCGACATGGAAAAAGAAATGGATCGTATCATTGTACTCGATTTTGGAGGTCAGTATAATCAACTGATTGCAAGACGTATTCGTGATTTAGGCGTATTTAGTGAGTTAATGCCTCATCATACCTCTGCTGAAGAAATTCAGCAGTTAAATCCCAAAGGAATTATTTTCTCTGGGGGGCCCAATAGTGTCTATGGCGAGGGCGCTCCGACATGTGATCCAGCCATTTTTGAATTAGGCATTCCAATCTTAGGGATTTGTTATGGGATGCAACTGATTGCGGCGCATTTTGGTGCCAAGGTAGAGCAAGCAGGACACCGTGAGTATGGTAAAGCATATGTTGAGTTGCTATCAGATAGTCGACTATTTCAAGAGATGGAGAAACAACAACTCGTATGGATGAGCCATCGCGATGTCGTTGTCAGCCCTCCAGCTGGCTTTCAAGTGGACGGTAAAACCGAATCAGCTCCGATTGCAGCGATGAGTGATCCAAAGCGTTCGATTTATGCTGTTCAATTTCATCCAGAGGTTCGTCACTCTGTAAATGGGGATCAAATGCTTCGCCATTTCCTATTTGACATTTGTCAGAGCTCAGACGACTGGAGTATGGAAACGTTTATAGAGGAAGAGATTGAACAGGTGCGTACGATCGTGGGAGACAAAAAAGTTTTATGTGCGTTAAGTGGTGGAGTAGATTCTTCCGTTGTGGCGGTCTTACTCCATAAAGCGATTGGAGATCAGTTAACTTGTATGTTTGTAGATCATGGCTTACTACGTAAAGGTGAGGCGGAAAGTGTGGAAGAAACGTTTGCGAAGCATTTTGAGATGAACTTCATCAAAATCGATGCCCAAGATCGCTTTCTTTCATTACTTGAAGGTGTGACTGATCCAGAACAAAAACGAAAAATTATCGGCACTGAATTTATTCGTGTATTTGAAGAAGAGTCCAATCAATTAGGGGAGCATCATTTTCTAGGACAAGGTACGCTCTATACCGATATTGTAGAGTCAGGTACTGAAACCGCTCAAACCATCAAATCGCATCACAATGTAGGCGGACTACCAGAAGATATGAAAATGGAACTAATTGAACCTCTGAATACGCTTTTTAAAGATGAAGTTCGTCGAGTAGGGGAACAATTGGGCTTACCTAAAGAAATCGTATGGCGTCAGCCTTTCCCCGGACCCGGACTAGGGATTCGCGTAATTGGTGAAGTGACTGCGGACAAATTAGCAATCGTCCGTGAATCAGATGCCATTTTGCGTGAGGAAATTAAGAAAGCTGGCTTAGATCAGGAAATATGGCAGTATTTCACCGCTCTACCTGATTTCAGAAGTGTAGGCGTAATGGGAGATGCACGTACTTATGCCTATACTGTCGGAATTCGAGCGGTTACCTCTATTGATGGGATGACTGCCGATTGGGCACGTATTCCTTATGAAATTGTAGAACGTATTTCTAATCGTATTATTAATGAAGTCGATGATGTAAACCGTGTGGTATTAGATGTAACGTCTAAGCCTCCATCAACGATTGAATGGGAGTAATAAGGAGGTGTTGTTATGTCTAAGGTAACAGATGGGATTGCGCAGTATTTTGGTTTTCAGAAGCAAAATACCAATTTTAAAACCGAGTTTTTAGCAGGAATGACTACTTTTTTTACAATGGCGTATATTCTGCTTGTGGCACCTTCTATATTGGGTAAAACAGGAATGGATATGGGAGCTGTCTTTGTTGCGACTGCATTAGCGGCTGCAATAGGTACCTTTCTAATGGGGGTCATAGCTAATTATCCAATCGCACTTGCTCCGGGGATGGGGCTCATTGCTTATTTCGCATTCTCCGTGGTACTAGGGATGGGGATTTCTTGGGAAAAAGCATTAGGAGCTGTATTTATTTCTGGTGTTCTTTTCTTTGTTCTAACTGTAACAAAAGTACGAGAATTGATCATTAATTCGATTCCTCCTGGGATGAAATATGCGGTTTCGGCTGGAATTGGATTGTTTATCGCTTTTATTGGATTAAAAAATGCTCAAATCATTGTAGCATCGGAAGCGACATTTGTTACTTTAAACGCAGGATTAACAAGTTCGCCTGATATTATGCTTACATTAATCGGACTCATCGTGACTGCTATATTAATGGTCAGAAAAATAAAAGGCGCTATCTTTATTGGTATGTTGTTTACTGCACTTGCAGGTATATTCACTGGAATTATACCAATACCTACTTCTTTTGTCGCGATGCCGCCAAGCATAACACCTACTTTTATGCAACTCGATATTATAGGAGCCTTGGAATTAGGATTTATTACGATCATATTCGCCTTTCTATTTGTTGATTTATTTGATAATGCGGGTACTCTAGTCGGTGTTACGAGCCAAGCGGGTCTCCTTAAAGATAATAAATTAGAACGCGGCGGCCGTGCATTATTAACCGATTCCTTTGCGACAATAGGGGGCTCAATACTGGGAACATCCACAGTGACGTCATATATTGAATCGTCTGCTGGGGTTGCTTCGGGTGGAAAAACCGGGATGACATCTGTTACGACGGCACTATTTTTTATGGCTGCACTTTTCTTTTACCCATTGGTAGAAGTGTTTGCTGGCATAGCGGCTATTACCTCACCTGCCCTAATTGTGGTGGGTGTGCTCATGGCGAGTAACTTGCCTAAAATCGAGTGGAATGCTCTTTCCGAAGCGATACCTGCTTTTCTTACGATTATTATGATGCCACTTACGTTTAGTATTGCGAACGGAATCGCAATTGGATTTGTCTTTTACCCATTATGTAAAGTATTTGCTGGAGAAGGAAAAAACGTACATCCAATTGTATATGTATTGGGCGTCATTTTTGTTCTGAGATTTATCTTTTTAGGGAGCATATAATACGATAAGGGTGTGGAATGGTCTTTACAGTTCCACGTAAATAGAAACACCTATAAAAATATCTAATTTGGAAGTTGTATAATTTCTCCTGCTTAATCTCAACATAAACGAGAGTCTGAGATTAGGGGGAGATTTTTTATGCTACGCTTGCTTTGCACGATCCTGATCGGTTTGCTGATGCTTGGAAGTTTTCCTGAACAAACACAAGCTTTCGATCAACAAACTGAAGATGAACAACAAATTGTAGCATTAGTTGAACGAAAGCAACAAGCGGTTCATAATCAGAAATGGTCTAGCTATCGTAAGACAATAGACCTTCATAATTTAAACTATGTGCAAGAACAAAAACGATGGTTTGACGACGCGATTAAGTATATGGATCCAAATACTTTTCGATTACAAGTACAAAGCATAGAAAAAGTAGGTGTTGACGAATATCACGTAGGCGTGAGTGAAACTTACCACAAAAACAAGCGGAACCATCGTATCAATTACATGATGAAAGCGGTTCGAACAGCTTCAGGCTTCAAAGATGGTGATTTTCCGTTTTTATCGACTAAAGAGGATGGTATCACAGTTAAATATATGAATGAAAGCTTAGAAGATCAAGCACATATTGCCTTAGATACACTAAAGCGAGCTATGTTTGTGTTTAAGCAAAAATTTGGTTGGCAACCGAAGTTAGTTGAGGTTAAAATATATGATCGCCCTGAGATGTTTAGGCACTCGGTTAAAATGTCATTACCTCTGTGGGCGGGAGGATGGCATGAGCATGGAGAATCGATCAAATTTATCGGGGGACTAACAGATGCAAAAACTTTTGCAGCTGGGATGGTGCATGAATTGACACATCAAATGGTAAGCGAAATGACACGTGACAATGCGGCATACTGGTTTCAAGAGGGAGCAGCAATGTATTATGAGGCACACTTACTTCCGGGTTTACATGACGATCATCCTGAGCAATTTACGAGTCTCAAAGTATGGTCTGTGCCTGAACTGGAAGAAGCCGATTTAGAAAAACTATCGGCAAAAGATGCAAATCGATACTATTTGAGCTGTTATTATTGGTTTAACCATTTGGTAAATCGCGTAGGTGAAAAAAAACTACAACAAATATTTGAAGAACTGGCAAATAAGCCGTATATGAATCAAGATAGTGCAACGAAAAAAGATGAGCTAAATGAGCGTACGAGTCAAGTTCTTGAACATGTAGTCGGCTGGTGAATCTGCTATGTAATAAAAAGTGCAAAAACAGTTGACATAAATTTAGAGGCGTGGTACTATATTCCTTGTCGCCACGATAAGGCGGTAACAACTGAAATGTTCCTTGAAAACTAAAGAGTGACACATGACCTGTTCAATTTTTATATGAGCTTACAAGCTCACCATTATATGGAGAGTTTGATCCTGGCTCAGGACGAACGCTGGCGGTATGCCTAATACATGC
>NZ_JACXAG020000008.1 GCF_014773435.2 Polycladospora coralii
CCCACGTGTTACTCACCCGTTCGCCGCTAAATCCGTACCCGAAGGTACTTCATCCGCTCGACTTGCATGTATTAGGCATACCGCCAGCGTTCGTCCTGAGCCAGGATCAAACTCTCCATATAATGGTAAGCTTGTAAGCTCATATAAAAATTGAACAGGTCATGTGTCACTCTTTAGTTTTCAAGGAACATTTCAGTTGTTACCGCCTCATCGTGGCGACAAGAAACATCTTACCATCGATATAAAAACAAGTCAACTCTTTTTATATAAAAATTAAAACCCTTGTAAAACAATGAGAAGCTGAACGCACCTATATCACTGTAATTGCGCTATTAAATAGGACGGATTCACAACATAGTCATTCTATATACTTTCACCAACTCAGTGATTAAAGTATGATAGGTATGGAACGTTAGCAGTTGTACTACTCGTGTTACCTTTTGACTAAAACGATCCCTATTACTTACGCGTGGTGCAAGTTAAGTTTGTAGCGATTAGCCGGATTGTGTGATTTCGTTTTCCATGCACGCTCGCATCACAAAGAACTGGTCAGACCCGTCTGATTTTGTCTACGTGAAGTTGCGGTTCACAGGCATTTCAACCGTAATACACTTCTTAAATTTAATTGGCTCACTGATATTTTGTTTGATTATAGGAGGATTGTTTGTGCTACTTTCTGGTAAATTAAATAAGATTCGCACAGCAGCATTACTGCTCGTCTTTATTAGTATTATTGTCATGTATCTCGGATTTGTTTGGCCTGCCGTCATGTCGATCTTTATCGCACTCGGTCTCATCTTAATCTCTGTCAGTGTAGGTATCTACTTCTGGATCGGTGTTTTATCTACACATGCTCCCCATGTGATGTGTCCGGTATGTCAAAAGAAAACCAAAGTGTTAGGAAAAAAAGATGAATGCTCACATTGCAAAGCCATCTTGTCTCTTGATCCTAACGACGCACCTCAAGACAAGCCAAAATAAGAGATCCTTCCTATAAGGGATCTCTTATTTTGGCACAAATCGGATGAAATTGATTTATTTGTGAACTCTTCTTCGTTATAATAGGAACAAGAGATTTTCTACGTGAGGAGGAATATAAAATGAAGCCACATAATCTTGTTGAAATGTTAGCTAACACAGTAAAACGACTCCCTGATAAGACAGCACTCATGTGGAAAGAAAGCGGTCGCTATGTCGATCTTTCCTATTCAAAGCTATGGGAAACCATTCAAGACTTTGCCTTTGGCTTAAAAAGTCTAAATATTAACCCTGAAGCAAAAGTAGCTATTTTGGCTGGTAATTCTCATAAATGGCTAATTAGTGACCTTGCTATTCTGAGCCTCGGAGCAGTTTCTGTCCCGATATATGCTACAAATACCGGAAAACAAATCGAGTTTATATTAAATAATGCAGACGTAGAAATGCTCATCGTAGAGTCCCCCGAGATGTTAGCACGGATTTCAAATCCCCCTGAACACACCAAACATTTTATTTTGATGAACGGAGAGTCAACGAGTAGTATAAAAGCATTAAATTTTGAAAGCGTTTTACAGATGGGTAGAAAGCGATATGAGACTGAAAAAGATTGGGCTTATCCTGCTATTCAGCCCCATACCTTAGCTACCATCGTGCATACTTCGGGTACCACAAATAACCCCAAAGGTGTGATGCTATCCCATCACAACATATTAAGCACCATCGAAGCTTGTAGTCAAACACATCCTTTTAATACAAATGACCTTTTTTTATCCATCCTACCCACATCACATATCTATGAAAGAGCGGCTGGACATTTCACACCGCTATACTTTGGTGCTACAATCGCCTATTCTGAAGGACCACTCAAATTATTAGAAAACTTACAAGAGGTAAAACCTACTGTACTAGTCGCTGTTCCTCGATTATTCGAAAAAATTTACAGCAATATTCAAAACGAATTGCGTAAATCTCCACTTAAAGCGAAGCTTTTTAATTGGGCACTGAAAATTTCTGAAGAACGTTTTCACTACACCAGCAAAGGATTTAATTGGCCTGTCCCCAAGAAATTAATGATCAAACACGCATTTGCTCATTATCTTGTTTTCTCTAAACTTCAAGAAAAGCTAGGCGGAAGACTTCGCTCAACGATGTCAGCTGGCGCGTCATTAGACCGTGATATCTGTCTGTTTTTCACTTATATTGGTATCCCTGCTTTTGAAGCATACGGTATGACGGAATCTTCCACTGGAATTTTGGGTAATCCTGTTACCAATCATAAACCTGGCACAGTAGGTGTTCCTTTTCCCGGTACAGAAATTAGACTAATGCCTGATAACGAGCTGGTTGCTCGCAGTTCAAGTGTAATGATGGGATATTACAAAGAACCGGAAGAGACTGCCAAAACCATTGTAAATGGATGGTTACACACTGGAGATATCGCTGAAATCGATGAAGAAGGTTACGTTAAAATTGTCGATCGCAAAAAAAATATTCTCGTTTTGTCTACCGGGAAAAATGTAGCCCCACAACCGATTGAAGTTGTATTAAATTTAAGCCAGTTTATTCAGCATACCATTATTATTGGGAATCATCGCAAATATGTAACCGCTTTAATTGCACTCGATTTTGACTTTTGCCATAAATATGCACAATCTAAAGGGACATCTTTTACCCATCGAGCTGAATTACTTAGATCTGAACTTATCCATTCTAAAATCCAGCGTGAGATTGATCGACTCCTTTCTGATTTTGCTCCTTTTGAAAAGCCGAAAAAGTTCCGCTTTCTAGAAAATGAGCTTACCATAGAATCAGGTGAGCTTACGCCAAAGCTTTCGATTAAAGTACGAACAATCGAGAAAAAATATGGACATCTCATACAAGCGATGTACGAGGAAGAACCCCATCATTCTGAAGTAGCAGCATCTACTGAATAATAAAGGAGCTTAGCGTTTGCTAAGCTCCTTTATTGTTCTTGTAATTGACAGGTTGTACAGGTTCCATACAGCTCTAACCGATGGGAATCAATCTTGTATCCAGTTGCTAGGGATGCTTTTTCTTCTATACTTTTTAAAGATGCATGATCAAAGTCGGTTATCTTTCCACATGTTTGGCAGATTACATGATAGTGATCCAAAATATTTGCATCAAAGCGACTTGAAGCGTCTCCAAAAGTTAATTCTCTAACTAGTCCAGCTTCCTTGAAGACACGTAGATTATTATACACAGTTGCAACGCTCATGTTTGGAAATTGACTTTCCAATGATTTATATATTTCATCAGCAGTTGGATGCTCTAAACTGGCATATAAATGGTTTAATATCGCATGCCTTTGCGGCGTCATCCGCACGCCATTTTCTTTTAACATCTCGATCGCCGTAGTAAGCCGATTATTATGCAAGATCATACACCTCCTTAATATGTTGAAGTTCATAAATAATCGTTATCAATTAATAATTTATACAATTAGTCTACTTGGTAACCCATCATTTTGTCAATCTATCACATTCTCATGTTTTTACCATACCAACAGAAGGGTAAAAGTGGACAAGTGGAACACTTGGGATTACGAGCAGCACATATTCTTCTTCCATGAAAGATAATACGATGATGCGTATCGGTCCATTCTGAACGTGGTATTTTGCGCATCAATTGTTGCTCTGTTTCGAGGGGCTTATCGCTATCAGCTAATGCGAGGCGATTGGCAACACGCTGGACATGTGTATCCACAGCGAGTGCTGGAACACCAAATGCATTACTTAATACAACATTAGCTGTTTTCCGCCCTACACCTGGAAGCGCTTCTAAAGCCGCTCTATTCTTGGGTACCTCTCCATTATATTTTTCCATTAGGAGCGTACACGTTTTTTTAATGCTTTTACTCTTATTGCGATATAAACCTAATCCTCGAATGTAAGTTGCAATTTCCTCTTCGGTAAGTAAGATGTAATCCTGTGGATGAGGCAACTCAGCAAATAAGTTTTTCGTTACTTTATTTACCTGTTTATCCGTCGATTGTGCGGATAGCATTGTGGCAATTAGTAATTCAAATGGATTACGAAAGTCAAGCTCACAATGCGCATCGGGATATAGTTCAGCAAGTATGCTTAAGATTTTCTTTGTTTGTACGCGTTTAGGTTTTGCCTGCAAACCACGTAACTCCTCTCCAAAAACCCGTTAGGCTTGTCCTTTTTCGATATGTTCTCTGACAAATGCGAGTGCTAACGCAACATGATCTTTTACTTTAACTTTGCGATAAGCCTTTACAATATTAAATTGCGGGTCAATGATAAAAGTAGAACGTTCAATCCCCATTTTTTTCTGACCAAACATATTTTTTTCTTTAAACACTTCGTACATTTGACACACTTTTGCATCAGGATCACTCAATAGTAAAAAAGGAAGTGCATGCTTTTCCGTAAACTTCTGGTGTGTGGCAACTGTATCGCGGCTCACACCTAAAATGACTGCCCCTAAGTCCTCATATGCTGCATATTGATCTCTAAAATCACAAGCTTGTGTGGTGCAACCAGGTGTATGATCCTTAGGATAAAAATAAAGGATAATATATTTCCCTTTGTAATCAGATAAACTTACATCTTGACCCGCTGTACCTTTTAATGTGAAATCTATTGCTGGTTGTCCTTCTTGCATCATATTTGTGAGCTCCTTTTCTTCTTATTTTATCATCTCTTACTCAATCATATGAATAGCATCCGCTTAAACCATATTATACCAAAGGTGTTGATCCACATGGTTTCAATATAAACATCATCAACCTGATTATACACGTGGAACATCTGGTCGTACCGGTCTATCCATCGGAACATCTGGTCTTATAGGTTTATCAAATGGAACATCAGGTTGTGGAGGTGTTTCAGGTGAAGGTTCAGAGGGAGGGCTGCCACTATCGCCTTCAGATTCGGAGGTTTTCGTCACATAATTAAGTGTGGTACCAATATTAAACGATCCCGTATTTGTGATCGCTTTTATATTAATGTATCGAATGACAATATTCACGACTACCCCCACTCCTTCTTAAATGACTCGAGGACCGCTTTGATCTGCTAAATCCGGATCGATATAGACATTACGCTCGAAATCTGCATTTCGGGCAAAGTCTCCAATCGGAGATGATCCTCCTACAGACTTATTTATACTTTCTGCCCCGATATTAATCGTATTTCCAAAATTAACAGAAGCTGCTGCGGAAACACTATTGATGCGTACATTAAATATATTATTAATTGTACCCATTTCATATAACCTCCTTCTGCAGCTTCCCAATCAAACTGATTAGTTTTTCTTATGGTACGTACCCAAATGCACCGATTCCAAACGTGTTGATTTTCATTTGTTCTATATGACTCGTGGCTGGCTCTGGTCAACTAAGTCAATATCTAAAAAACAGTTGCACTCAAAGTCCCCATTTCGAACAAAATCTCCAATTGGGGAGGAGCCACCTAAAGATTTATTTTTACTTTCGGCACCAATATTGCTCGTGCTTCCACTATTTAGGCTACTTCCAGCTGATATTACATCCAACCGTACATTATAAAAATTGTTAATCCCCATATCCAACACCCCAATTGATCAATTGCACTTCCTATATTTTGTAGCTATGACCCGTCTTTGCTAAGTTTTTTTCTTCTTCTCATGCTGAGTGGGTACAACTTTTGAAAATCTAATTTCCAGTACCCCTTTACGATAACGCGCACTGTTATATCTCTTTTCCACCGCTACGCCTAGTGGAATAATTTTTTGAAATTCCCCACGCCTTCTTTCCTGTAGTATGGCCGAAAAACCTTGATAAGGCGTATTTAAACGACCCGTTATCGTAAGCTGATCCCCTTCTATTTTAAGTTCAATATTTTGTATATTATCCATCCCAGGTAGATCAATCACTACGATGACTTCATTATTCAAATGATAAACATCCACATACGGGTCTTTACGTTCTGTTACACTAGACATTTCCTCAAAAAAATCCTCACCTAAAAACTGACGTGCAATTTGATTCCACCGTACCATATCCGCATTTTGTCCCTTCACAACAGATAACCTCCCGTAATCAGCTGGTCATATGCCTATATCTATTCAAGTGCTTTTAAATTGGTCACTACTTTCTTTCGAATTTGGTCATGTTTTCTCAAATGTTGTCCATATATTGTAAGAGAGTGTAAAAGGAGGCGTTTATATTGTACGAGTATCAGATTCAGTATTTGTGGAACTGTATTGTGCAAATCACAACACAAGTCAATCAATTGATTGAAGAAAATAATCAACTAAAAGAACAGATTGATCAAATTAAACCGATGCAAATTGATAAAATCGAGTATAAAATACATGAATTACGTGTGGATACTTTATCAGGTACGCTTAATATCGGACTTACGGCTACTGGTGAAGATGGTACAATGGGGGAAATCGTGGAAAAAATGATTGATAATCAATCTAATCAGGTCACGATTGGCGAAGATGAGGATGATCAGCAATCTACCCATTCTGATCCAACACCTTAATATCCAAGGAGAAAATCTCGTGCGCATCCATTTATATGTATTTCTGGGTGGAGTGATTGGAACCTCTTTACGTTTATTCCTAACACTCTGGTTAGATCAATCCATTTTCCCTACTGGCACCTTTTTTGTAAATCTATGTGGCAGTTTCGCATTAGGCTTTTTATTTGCTTATGCAAAGCAAAAACGAAATGTTCCCGATGAAATCAAAGTTGGATTAGGTACGGGTTTAATTGGGTCTTTCACAACTTTTTCAGCCTTCACCGCACAGCTTGTAAATTTACAGCTACCACTTGCGTTTCTATATGCATCTACCTCCATCTGTCTAGGCCTGCTTTGTGCTTATGTGGGGGGGCGACTCGCTTACACCCGGACTTAGTCCATATTTTAGCAAGCGTATTGATTTGCATCAATCAACACCACAATTACATCAAAGCTGATCTTTTTAAGAGGAGTACGCGATATGGATTTATTGGCTTGGCTTTTTATTGCTTTGGGAGGAGGAGTAGGGGCATGTCTTCGGTTTTGGCTATCACAAATTTTTTCGAAAGCCATTCCACCTGAACGCTTTCCCATCGCTACCCTTATCATTAACACAATTGGCAGCTTCGGTTTTGGTTATAGTTTCTCACATATGCAAAATCCATCATTCGCTATAATCGTCACTACGGGTATAATGGGCGGCTTTACAACTTTTTCTACATTTGCAGTTGAAAATATCACGTTACTGGAACAAAAAGCATATCTACGAATGATTAGCTATATCCTGCTTAGCGTAGGCTTAGGTATTAGTGCATTTTTAATTGGAGTGCGGGTCCATTAATTACCCGCACCACGATAACGCTTAATACCTTGGTTCCAGGTAAACACACCCAGACCTAAATACACAATGCCTACAAGTGGTGTAGCCATCGCATACCAAAACCACTCTTGTTTATCTAATAGATAACTAGCGGGGTAAAATCCAACAAAAGCAAAAGGAAGTACCCATGTTAAGGCAATCTGAATGAAGCGATGATAAATATTGATCGGATATCTCCCGTATGTGCTCACATTGAAAATAATCGGTTGAATATCAGTTTTGGAGTCTGTATATAAGCTAATACTGGTAAGGATCGTATAAATCCCACCATACACAAGTACCCCGCCGATCGAAAATAAAACGAGAAAGAAAAAATCTAGTAAAGTCCAAGTTAAGTCTAGATGATAGATCCCGTACCCCATCACCAACACACCTGTAAATACACCAATTAGAGATTCGGGTGTCATGGTCTCCATAATGATTTGGAGTAAGCTATGCACAGGTCTTGTCAAGACACGATCTAGCTCTCCTTTAATAATATACTTCTCATTAAAATCCCAGAGGTTAAAAAAGGCTGAAAAAATAGACCATGGAATTAAAAAGTATCCATATATCGCAATTACCTCATATTGATTCCAACCATTTAAATCTGATGTATGACCAAAAACGACTAATATGAAAACCAAGTTTACCGCTTGAAACAAAAAGTTGGTCAAAAATTGGGCTAAAAAATCCCACCGATAAGCAAGCCTTGTTTTCATGTATTGCTTAAAGTATTCATGAAAGAGCCGAATCTGAAACATTTTACCCCCCCTGTACAATCAGTTGTTTGCGAGCATGTCGCCAAACCAAGTAGATCGGTATCCATAATAATAGAATCCAGACGAGCTGAATCAAAACGGCATCCAAAAATTGCGAACCCGAAATACCTTTTACCAAGGTCATAGTTGGCAAATAGCTAATCGCTTGAAAAGGAAGTAACATAATGATTTTTTGTGCCCATTCTGGATAAAATGTGATGGGAATGATCAGTCCCGATAATAAGTCGACCACGACTCGCTTTGAAAAGATTAGACCTTGGTTGTTCATAATATAAAAGGCAAGTAGGCCTGTCATTAAGTTAATCTGAACGTTTACGATAAAACCTAGAAACAAACTAATAGCAAAATAGCCCCATGCTGGAGATATCCCTGGTAAATCAATCGGAAAAATGAATGAGACGATGATCATTCCCGGTATACTAAACAACAGCAAGCGAAAGATACCTTCTCCTAATCCTTGAAATGCTTTTACAAACAAGTATTGATAAGGGCGTATTAACTGGATCGCAACTGTGCCGTCACGTATTTCTTGTGCAATTTCACGATCGATATTATTGAAGTAAAAAGCACGCGACATCCATGAGATTGCGATATAAGTAGCCATCTGTACCGCAGTCATAGCTTGAAGCGAACTATTATCCCCATATATCGCCATCCACAAGAAATAATACACGCCAATATTTAAACTGTATATAATAATGCCACTATAATAATTTACGCGGTACGCTAACATCATCAAGAAGCGAATTCGCACCACTTCCCAGTACATATTAAGCATGCACAAGCCCCTCCTGATAAATCTTCCTCACAATTTCCTCGGTTGATGCTTCTTCAATTTGAATTTCTTGTACAGCAACATGCTCCACAATACGTGAAATGACTTCAGGTACCTTGGCATTTCCATTTTCAAGTATAGCTGTAAAGCGCATAGGCCCTTCTTCAATCCAGTGCACTTTCATCCCTTCGGTTTGGGCTTGTAATTGCGACAATGTATACGTATCCACAGTTTCGATATGTATCTTTTTACCGTCTCCCCACTCGTTACGAAGCCGTTGCAATCCGCCATCATAAATAATTTTCCCTTTATCCAGCATAACCACCCTAGAACATAATGCTTCAATATCTGCCAGATCGTGTGTGGTTAACAAAATCGTGGTCCCAAATTCTTTATTAATTTCCTTCAAGAATTGGCGAATATTTTCTTTAACCAAAACATCAAGTCCAATCGTAGGCTCATCTAAAAAAAGCAAGGCTGGCTGATGAATTAAGGCCGCAGCCAATTCACACCGCATTCTTTGCCCCAAGCTCAGCTTGCGAACAGGTTGATCTAATAAAGGACTGATATTTAACACTTCAATCATCCGATCCAGATAGGGCTTAAAATCTTGCTCTGGAATCCGATATACTTTTTGTAGCAATCGAAAAGACTCTTGCACTGCAATATCCCACCATAACTGACTACGTTGTCCAAAGACAACACCAATGGTTCTCACAAATTGCTCACGCTGTCCATGTGGATCATAGCCATTTACGAGTAACTGACCAGAAGTAGGTTGTAAAATGCCGGTCAACATCTTGATTGTAGTAGATTTTCCAGCACCATTTTCTCCGATATAGCCTACCATTTCTCCTTGATTTACAGATAAATCTATGGCGTCAACCGCACGAATCACACGATACTGACGATTAAATAAATCACGAAAAGCCCCTTTCAAACCGGGACGGCTTTGAAAAACTTTAAACTCCTTTGTCAAACTTTCTGCTTTTATCGATAACAATTACCGTATCCCCCATTCCATATCATACCTCTGAACTAGTATATCAAAATTTGAAGAGGTTCATTAACCCACCTTATGTTTGTACATCATCATTCTCCAAACAACCCATTTGAAAACGAGATGCGATTACTTACGATCATGATTTCAGCACATTGTTTTATACCATTTGCTTAGGTGCAACTTGATGAGCCATTATCGTTTTTTATAAAAATCTATGATAAATTAAAGAAGAACAAGAGGAGGCGTCGAAAAAAATGAGATTATTAAATGTATTATTCATTTTTTCATTGATATTTCTTAGCGGATGTAGTTCCTTAGTTAATCAATTAGAAGGATTAAAACAAGAACAAGAGGAAAAGCAAACTAAAAATGATACTACTAACAAAGAAGAAAATAAAGGAACTGAAAAGAAAGAAGAGCGGCCTGAAAATTATTTGATGCCGGAAAAGAAAAATTTAAAGTGGTTTTTGCGTGAACCAGCTGGCACATATGCAGGCAAAAAATTTGATAAACAAAAGGTGATTGCCGAATTATCCAAGACATCACTAGATGCAAAAGAGGAAGATAATTACAAGAACATCATTCAGTTGGTAGGGCAAGATTACACCGTTTATGCCGATTTTATCGATCAATTTGATGCGACGGCACCCGTACATACAAAAGTGCCCACCATAAGTCGTACTTCCGGTAAAATTGTCCCAGGAAAAATGAATGTCGAAATACTATTAGATGCAAGTGGTAGCATGAACGAAAAAATCGATGGAAAAACCAAGATGGAGCTGGCTAAACAATCCATTCAACAATTTTTATCCCAAATGCCTGATAATATTCATGCATCGCTCAGAATCTATGGCAACAAAGGCAGTAATCGTGATGCCGACAAACAAGTGTCATGTGAAAGTACAGAAGTGATTTATCCACTATCTAAATATAATGAAAGTAACTTTAAAACGGCATTATCATCTGTCAATCCTGTAGGTTGGACACCTTTAGCAAAAGCAATTGAACAAGCAAAGGTAGATCTAGCGTCTCAGACTGATGCGGAAAATATCGTCTATGTCGTAAGTGATGGTATTGAAACGTGCGGTGGCGATCCAGTAAAAGCCGCTTCTAGCCTTCACTATTCCGATATTGGTGCAATTGTCAATATCATCGGCTTTGATATCGATGATGCTGGACAAACAGCATTAAAAAAAGTAGCTAAAGCTGGAGAAGGAAGCTATTCCACAGTTGAATCGAAAGAACAACTTGAAGATTATTTCCAAAGCGAAAAAGATAAGCTAAATCATGCTTGGGATTTTTGGTATGAATACAATTATGATAAGGTCGATAATTGGTACGATACAGAATATGAAAAAGTAGACAATGCCTATGACGAAATGTGGCAAATGGCTGATGATGAGTATGATTTGATGTACGAGGTATGCGATGAAACCCCCGGATGTGGCAGGGAAGTGAAAAGTTGGTTATATGATCGATCTAAATTGATTAAAAGCTATGCCTATGATCACACTAGCGCTTTTAAATCTGAACTATATGATGCAACAAGTGCCGCTAAAAGCAAATACTATGATATGAAAAAAGAAGCCAAAAAAAAGATCAATAACTAGCTTATATATTGAGCCCCTCTCATAAAAGAGGCACAAGGCACGCTTTGTGAAGAGTGCCTTGTGCCCACATCGCTTTAGTTGTTAATATACTGTTCAAATATGTATCCAAAGTCTTTCATTCTGTACTTTTGCGTATTTTGGTATAACCATGTGAATGCATGTTGATTAATCTCATTGAAGCTTGCTGTGAGCGGGGTATCTTGCTGATTATTTACCCGTCCAAGTGTAGAAGAGGCAATTTGTAAGCTTTGTTTGGCATACTCTAAAGCCATCGCGTTATCCGCCATCGTTTCGGAGATTTTAAGCAGTGATTTGTATAGATCTTTTAATTGTTCTAATTGCGATTTTTTCACATCAATTGAATATAAATTTTCACCTAATTTAAACTTAATCTCAACATCAAGATCGACAGTTCCGGCAGTTTCAATTGTCACGAATGAAATAGGGTGAAGATAATAATCATATCGCTTAAGAAGGCGCTTTTTACTTACAGCACTTTGTCCGTCTAGGTGAATGAATGCTTTATTTGTAAAGCAGTATTCATCCGATTTTGACTTGATTACAAAATAGATCTTTTCCTGATCTTCATGCATCACATAATCATCAGCATCTACTTTGTCATAATCTTGAGGTGCTATAATCGTCCCTACATCGCTTAATCCCATCATATCTGAGGCCACTTTACCAAACATACGCACATCTCCCTCTCTTGGATATCACATAAACCTACTTTAACTCTTTACCCCGCTTTTTAAACATCTAATCTAAGTAAGGCGAGATCACTTCATGGAGCTGATGCGCAATCGCTTCTAAATCTTGATCAAAATCAGATCGGTATAGTGTGAACCGAACGAACCGCTCATCTAGGTTAAGTGCTTCTTCCATCGAACTTACTAAATTGTTGGCTTTACGATCAATCGCCATAATCATATCGACTTCTTCTTCATGCATGTGGAATATCACTGAAATATGATCCAGCTTTTTTTCATAAACAAACCCGGTCGGTATGAGGTAATAAGACTGTACAAAAGGATGTCTCGAATAATACGCATCAAACTGTAAGTCTACACTTTTTAATTGGAAACTCAACAATTCCAAAGCATTAAGTGTTTGATCGATCATACGCTGGGGAAGAATCTCAATACCATCTTCATCGGTTGGATTAAGGGCCATTTTAATATCTAACCCTGTTTTTAAATACAGTCGCACGAATCTAGTCGAAATCGGTGTATCCAATGGAAGAATGAATTCGAAGGGAACGACTTTAGTCTCATGTGGCATTAGATGAATGGATTCCATCAGTTGGAAGTGTTCCACCTCATATTTTTGTCTCTTATCATCATGTTGATAATCCATCATTAAGTATAGATAAATTTCATCGATGGTTTGCTCGGTTTGCCCGCCTTGAATAAATACTTCTCCACATAATAATTCGCCTTGCCTAAAGACAGACTTTTGTAAGCGAGTATCTACTTTAGCATTACCAATGCCCATACTTGCTAGTGTTTTCAAAAATATAGACATCGTCGTTTCTCCTTTATCTTTTAAACTGGTTCGTATTTAAAATTTCTTGTAGCTTTAGAATCGGATCTTCGTACCTTTGTTCTCGATTCATAAGCAGTGGCTGGCCAATATCTTCAAAGCTCCAGTAAAAATCAGTATGTAGTACACTGCCCGCACGCACGATTTCAATATCCATGTGCATCTCTCTATCTGATAATGAGAATATGACACCTAATTCGTCTACTAACCCATGGTTTTTTCCTGTAGGTTTAAATTGAAACATTTGAAAAAATGGATGTGGCTTTACTGATTGATCATATTGATTTGATATCTTATATAAAATAAACCCACCATTTTCCACTTCTTTTAATAATTTTTGAATCAGAGCAGGTGGAACAACATCGATATCATCAACGTCTTGCGGATCAATGGCTTTTTTTATATCTAGTCCTGTTTTGACAAAAACACGATAACTCCCCGTTGACATCGGTGTTTCAAGCGGAATTCTCACTTCGAATGGTATTTTTTTTGTCATGCGCCGTTGAATCGTAAACCCTTCTGACAAGTGAATTTTCTTTAACATATACGGCTTCTTTTTATCATTTTTCGTGATTTCTACCATCAAATAAAAATAGATATCATCGATGAGTTGCTCAATCTCACCTCCTTGAATGCAAACCTCCCCTTTTAATAAATCTCCTGCATATATGGGTTTATCTTCAAGCTGTGTATCAACTACTGCGGCTCCAATTCCTAAACTTGCTAAAGATCTTAGTATCAATCTTTCTACAACTCCTTGACCATTTTTTACTTTCTTGGGTTTCGTGCGCTTTTTTAACCAAAGTAAAATTCCTAATGACGAGCAACTAGCTCCACAGGCACTACTTATCTTTAAACATGAACTTCATATACTCCTCAAACTGCTTCGCTAATTGTTCCTGCTCTTGATTTTCTCTCTGAATTCTAGCATCGTGGAGTTGTTTCCGTAACTCTTCGTCAGAAGAGCCTGTTTCACGCTGGTTTTGGGCTTGTTGTCTTTGCCGCTCCACTAATAACTCCTGCTCACGTGCCTCAAATTCTTCCTTCAATTTTCGTAAACGTTCTGCTTCTTGTTGCAGTAGGTAAAGTTCAGACTTCTTTTCACGGTGCTCCCGTTCAAGACGTTCTTTCTCGAGGCGCTCCTGTTCAAGACGCTCATGTTCGAGACGTTCTTGCTCGAGACGTTCCTGCTCAAGACGTTCCTGCTCGAGACGTTCTTGCTCGACACGTTCCTGCTCCAAACGCTCATGTTCGAGGCGTTCCTGCTCCACACGTTCTTGCTCAAGGCGTTCTTGCTCCAAACGCTCCTGTTCGAGACGTTCCTGTTCAAGACGCTCATGCTCCACACGTTCCCGCTCAAGACGCTCTTGCTCAAGACGCTCATGTTCGAGGCGTTCCTGTTCAAGACGCTCCTGCTCCAAACACTCCTGTTCGAGGCGTTCTTGCTCTACACGTTCCTGCTCGAGACGCTCCTGTTCGACACGTTCCTGCTCGAGGCGTTCCTGCTCGAGGCGTTCCTGCTCAAAGCGCTCTTGCTCAAGACGTTCCTGCTCCAAACGCTCATGTTCGAGGCGTTCTTGCTCAACACGTTCCTGCTCCAAACGCTCATGTTCGAGGCGCTCTTGCTCGAGACGTTCCTGCTCGAGACGTTCCTGCTCGAGGCGTTCTTGCTCGAGACGTTCCTGCTCAAGGCGCTCTTGCTCGAGACGTTCCTGTTCAAGACGCTCATGCTCCAAACGCTCATGCTCAAGGCGTTCCTGTTCAAGACGCTCATGCTCCAAACGCTCATGCTCAAGGCGCTTCTGCTCGTGATTTTCTTGATTCATTAATTTATGCTGCTGATTATACTTATCAAGCTCTGCTTGCTTTCTTTCCAATTCCTTCAATAGCTCTTGTTGTTTACGTTCGTATTCAAGCTTCATATGGGCAATCAGATCATCATTTGATGTCACGGGTACGGGTTCACTTTCCGGTAATGCATTCCGCTCAGGAACCGCCTGAAGCGCTTTTACATCTTCATCTTGCTTCTTCATTTTAATTGGTTTCTTTTTACTGTTACTTCCAAATAATTTCTCTAAAAAGCTCTTGCCTTGACTCTTTTTTTCATAGCTTTCGATTTGTGCAGATATACTATCTAAGGAACCTTGCATACTTTTTTGCAATAATTTCAGCATGGGCTTCGAACATTCCAAATCTGAAGGTATCTTGGAGATAGGCTCTTTCATATCTACTCTTGTTAACAAACCATATAGAAAGCTACCCCAATCTAAGTTAGATTCTAACTTCGTGATATGATCTAGCCCACAGTATATCACTTTTAATTCGCCATTTTCGTTCACGCCAATATTTTCTTGATTCAGTAATAAATACATCGGCATGGTTTTATTTTTTAACGCTTTGGCTTGCATAACAAGTCTTTTCATCCATTGCACAATTTGTTCCTCAGTCGGTTTCTCCAAGACGAGTAAATCTTTCAAAAATGTCATCTTTTCATACGGTCGCACAAAGATGATAAAGCGCTCCTCCGTATAAGCTTCAATATATTGTATGACTAATTCCTCTTGCAATGAACGATATTGTTGAACGGCTCGAGATGGGGCCTGTCTTTGTAAAAGAACAGATTGTAGATAATATAGGCTAGAACCTGAGCGCGCAATTGCCAGTTCCCCATCACAAAAAGATTGTACCTTTTCGATTTCATATATCCCTTGATACTTTTCTCCTACACGAAAAAAAGACAACGTTCCTCGCCTCCACGCTGCTAACTTCCAGACCTTTAAAATCTGTATATTTCTATCACGTCCAAAAAGCTTCTCTTCAAGAATATCACATTTTATCCAATTGATCAGCCATGTGCAATCATCTTTTGTATCAGAGCGTCCTATTTCTGTGTCAGTAATTCATGATATGACAGTTCATCACCTGAGTATGTTATGATGAGCGTATTATACTGAGAATCATCTATAAGAAAGAGGAGTTATCGCTTTGAAAACTGAACGCTCACAACATTTATATCAACAAGCTCTCGATGTCATCGTTGGAGGTGTAAATAGTCCGTCACGTTCCTTTCGTGCAGTCGGTGGAGAAACCCCCATATTTATGAAAAAAGCACAAGGTGCCTACTTCTGGGATGAAGATAATAATCGCTATATTGACTATTTAGCCGCATTTGGCCCCATTATATTAGGACATGCACATCCAGAAGTTACCCAAGCCATTCAGGATACAGCCGCAAACGGTGTATTGTATGGGACACCGACAGAGAAAGAAGTACAATTTGCTAAGATGCTACGTCAGGCGATTCCCTCAATGGAACAAATCCGATTTGTAAATAGTGGTACCGAAGCCGTCATGACCACCATTCGTCTTGCACGTGCCTACACGGGCAGGGATAAAATATTAAAGTTTGCTGGATGCTACCATGGGCACTCCGATCTGGTACTTGTCGCAGCTGGCTCCGGTCCATCCACGCTAGGAATTCCAGATAGCGCTGGCATTCCTGTGAGTATTGCCGATCAAGTGATTACCGTTCCCTATAATGATCTAGACGCCTTAAAAGAAGCACTCCATCACTGGGGAGACCAAATTGCAGGTGTTCTCGTAGAACCTTTAGTCGGCAATTTTGGCATCGTACCTCCTCAGCCAGACTTTTTAGCACAAGTAAATCAATTAAGTCATGATGCTGGTGCACTCGTCATCTATGATGAGGTCATCACCGCTTTTCGTTTCCACTACGGTGCGATTCAAACTTACTATCATGTCGAACCTGATTTAACTGCATTAGGTAAAATTATTGGTGGCGGTCTTCCCATCGGCGCTTACGGTGGACGACGTGAAATCATGGATAAAGTAGCCCCTATGGGTCCTATGTATCAAGCAGGAACCATGGCCGGTAATCCACTTTCCATCTCCGCTGGTATCGCATGTATAGCGGCATTATCTAAACCTGGCGTTTATGAAGAACTGGAACAAAAAGCATCTACACTCGTACAAGCCATCGAAAAATTGGCTGAGCAGTACAATATTACCCTAACCATTAATCAAATGAAGGGTGCTTTCTCCGTCTACTTCAGCGATGAAAAAGTAATCGATTACGAAGGCGCAAAACGCGCAAGCAGTGAACAATTTGCCCAGTTCTTCCGCTATATGCTTGCAGAAGGAGTGTACCTCGCTCCATCTAAATATGAAGCTTGGTTCTTAACAACCGCTCATCAGGAAGTGGATATTCAATTTACCATACAAGCAGTTGAAAAAGCCTTTCAAAAGATGGCAGAAAGGAGCTAAAACATGGCTTCCTATCAAACAGTCTACGAAGCAATTGGAGGCGAGCAAAAGGTTAGAGAATTAGTAGAAGCTTTTTACCCACGGGTACAAGCGCATCCTGATTTAAAAGACCTGTTTCCAGCAGATATCATCCCCGTGATGGAAAAGCAGTATCTCTTTCTCACCCAGTTTTTGGGTGGCCCAGCTCTGTATTCGGAGCAACACGGACATCCGATGTTACGCGCTCGCCATATCCCGTTTCCCATTACACCCACGCGTGCCAACGCTTGGCTACAATGCATGGAAGCAGCACTAGATGAAGTCAACATCACCGGTCTCGCCCGAGATCACATATGGAATCGACTTGTCATGACCGCGCACCATATGGTAAATCAGCCAGAGGATCAAGAATGATCCTCTGGCTGATTCGGTTCCCCGATATAGATCTTCACATGGATGATCCATCCTATTGGTGCGATTATTGGCGCATTTGAGATTAAAGACCGCTTGGGTATAAGTATCACTGCGATTATAGGTAATATCATCGTAGCATTAGCTATAATCGCAGTGATACCCATTATCGATATGATTTCAGGTCCTTAAAAATCTGGAACAAGTCATCATAACCCTCTATTCATCTGAGGAAGGTTATGATGATTCAATCAATATATTAACTCAAAAACGTAAGTGGTTTGGAGCGAGAGGTGATCTCTTTAACCCTTTGTTTCGCTCTTTTCATGCTTTCTTTAGCAATTCGAATCTTAGGATTAAGATGGTGCGTGAAACTAAATCCCAGAAACTTACATTTCCATGGACGATCCACCGCACTTTTCTCTTGATTAACCTTGAATTTTAGTTTCTGTTCGATAAATTGGGTAATGGATTGTTTTACCCGATTTTCCGACTTACGTGTCTTTACATAAATATTACAGTGGTCCGCATAGCGGACAAATTTATGCCCACGTTCTTCAAGTTCTTTATCCAAGAGATCTAACATGATATTGGATAATAATGAACAAGGTCCCCCTTGTGGGACACCTTGTTCATTCGCAATGCTTATTCCATTGATCATGATTCCAGATTCAATATACTTACGAATCAGCTTAAGAATCTGCTTATCTTGGACTTTCTTGGCAATCAAGCCCATTAGTTTATCATGGTTCACTCGGTTAAAGAAAAACTTTCAAGATCAAAATCGACTACCCATCGGTAACCACTCGTGATATACTCCTTAGCTTTTCTAACCGCATCATGCCCCCGACTTCCTTCAGATTCCACCTCACGGTGGACACCCTTGTCTTAAGCTAATAACTACTGCCACCTTCACCATTCGGGACTTTCACCCTATAGACTACTCTAATAGAACCCCTAGAAATAAAATACATATTATAAGTATAGACAGCTGATAGAAGGAGTGAAATCGAATGTATACTAACATTAAAAAAAAGATAAATACAGCAGGACATAGACGCCTCAGAAGCATAAAAAAAAAATCTTTATTAGTATCAAATCTAATATGCGGTAAAATTACTAATCCTTCATTTTCCGTCCCAAGTTCCTCTTCTGCTCTACCTATTCAACTTGCTCGATTATGTGTAGGCACAAAAAAACTTATAAACCCAGTCATAAATATTAGTTATACTAACTTTACTTTAGTAGAATTGAATGGTATTTTACAACGGGTTAGCCTAACCTATACCTTAACTAGAGAAAGTAAAGAAAATGGTGAAATTGTTACGCTGAAACAATGGCAATCTCTAAACTCTATAGCAGAAGGACGTTTAAGTTGTAATATACCCTTAGCTGTTCAATTTTGTGATGAAGTTAAAAATTATAATGCAAATAAGTTAATTTATAAAATAAACGTAGCAAGTGTTCAAATGACTGCAGGATCAAATTTAAAGATATCCAGTAAGGACTATACTGCTCTAGTATCAGAATCTAAAGCAATTTAAACATAACTCAGTGAAGGAGAGAGTAAAAATTCCACTGACAAAACTAATAAATGGTAAAGTTTTCAATCCACCTTTACCAAACTCTTTGACTAATAATGAAAAACCAGTAAGACTGGCTGAATTAAAAGTTTCGTGTTCAGAAAGAAAGCGTTTATATCTCATGATTGAATTTTATTCCTTCATCCTAACAAATCGCATCATACAAGAAAAGAAAAATGAAGTTCAACTGTTATTCTCTTTATTAAGAAAAAAAGATAAATCAAAAAATAGAAAAACTATTCAGACATGGCCATTTTCAAGAGAAATTATAACAAAAACGCCTGAATCAGCTACTGTAAAAGTTAATGAACCTATACTTCTGTCTGTTTGTGATACTATCATTCTTAATGGAAATGCAAGCTATATATTAGAAGTTAATAGAGTAAGTGTTTCAGATGGCTCTTCTTATGATATTACTAAAAAAAGCATCACTGGTGTAGTCACAGAATGTCAATAAAATCATTAAATTAATTAAAGAGAGGGATGAGAATGAAACATATATATAAAAATACAATTTTGTCTCAGCAAATATGTGGAACAACTTACGAACCATTATCCCAAGAAAATTTGCAAAAAAAGGATGCTCCCATCAGATTGGCACAAGTAGAGATAGATACAGCAGGATTGTCGAGAATAAAAACCAAGATTGTTTACTCCAATTTTATATCATTGTCCTTAGGTAAGGATGCACTGATCGACTTGACGTTTCGTCTAACTAAAAGAAAGAAAACTGCAGATAATAAAAGTGAAATTAATACCAGATTAGAACATTGGAATTTAATATCTGAGGCAAGTACCATTGTAATTGATGACACAATTACTCCATTTCAACTTCGTTTTTTTGATCAATCGAGGGTGTCTAATGAAAAAAAAATAATCTATATGATAGATTTGAATAGAATTATAACGAGAAATGCTAGTTACAAAATAGTGAATCAAAGTATGACAGCATTAATTACAAACGAACCGCAGTAGAGTAGACGGTGTTTTTTGTGCGAAAGTAGCTGTGATCATCTTAGTTTCTGAGGTTCTGTTGCAAAAATACAGCCTGAGAATCATAATATGAAGATCATGATAAGGAACGGGATCGATGTATACATGAAGAAACACATGAATGATTTAAAATGGAAACACTATTCACCAGATATTATCGTCTAAACGATGTGCTGGTATCTAGACAACAATGGAACACCTAATAATGATTCATGGCAGAAGGCTTCAAACGAAGGATCAATCGTAGGCATTGATGCCTCCCCTTTCTTTTTCATCAATAATAATTTTAAATATGTTACTGAATGCCTTTCTGATGTTTTCTTCATTTTTTTCATGATTATCTAGATTCTGTCTTAAAACAAAAAATATGGTATCTTCATAGGGAGAACACAACCAGAGGAGATTCCGCATATGAGCCAGCAACGTTACGAAGTGACAGAAGAACAATGGGAACAAATCAAGGGTTTCTTCCCTCCATATACCACAGGACGTCCATTGAAAAGAAGCAATCGTGTCATGTTTAACGCGATTCTATGGATGGCTCGTAGCGGCACAGCATGGCGTGATCTACCAGCGTGTTATGGTTCATAGAAAGCAGCGTACAGTCGTTTCTGCAACTGGCGTGACAAGGGGCTATTGGTGACTATTTTTCAAGCCTTAAACGACGAGGCAGACTTTGAAAACCTTAACATCGACTCGACTGTCATCAAAGCCCATCAGCATAGATCAGGGGCTAAAAAGGGGTTTTAAATCACGAAGAGAACCAACATATTGGCATCAGCCATGGAGGAAAAACGACGAAGATCCATTCCATCTTAGATGGCTTAGGTAATCCACTTCTTTTGAAGCTAGGTTTTCATGTGCATGACTCACGTCCTGCTTGTGACATGCTCGATCACTTCGAAATTACAGGAAGCAATATCCTTGGCGACAAAGCCTATGGTTCAAAGTACATTCGTGATTACATCACGGCTCATGATGCTCGCTATACCATTCCCCCAAAAGCTAACGCACAACATCCTTCGGATGTTGACTGGTGCATCTATAAAGAACGTCATCTCATCGAATGTTTTTTCAATAAACTGAAGCACTTCCGTAGAGTTTCCACTCGTTATGACAAGTTAGCAACGTCTTTTTTGGCGTTTGTTTATCTCGCTTCTATTTTCAAATTGACTCAATGATTTGTTTTCAGTAAGCATCGAGTAGGAGGGGGTGACTAACCCCCGACCTCTCACACCACCGTACGTACCGTTCGGTATACGGCGGTTCATTTAAGTCTGACGAATTAAGTTATATCGCGCCTTGGTACTTCTTCAATCCTTGCTTTTGCCAATTAGCAAGATCAAGGATTGAAGAAGTATTGGGCTACAAGAGATACGCCAATATTTTTTGCGCGTACTTCTCCACTCATAGGCTTTTCCTCTAGGAATTCCTAAGGAAATGAGCCTTTTCATTTTTTGCCATGATCATTAAATGACCATCCATAGTTATATAAATTCATTAAAATATTTTTAGTAAATGGTTTACCTGTCTCAGATACAACACGAAAATATATACCTGAATCTATAGACATCACTAATTTCCTCCTATATATCAATCTAGCCATTCATAATAGTTTCTCCCTTTCTTATTTAGATAACTTTTTAATTCAGAAGGTATAGGTTTATTTGAATGTAATTCGTAGGTAGCGCCATTGTCCTTTGCAATTTTTAGTCTACTCCCCATATCTGATTTAAATTTATCAATCCTCTTAGGATCTTTCATTGTGTTTTTTCAATAAACTACTGACTTCGCCTCCCACCATCTATTATCTTTACCACCATTAAAATCTCTGCCACCTTTTTGAAATCCACCAGTTCCACTCATTCTCACTTTGATTTTAAGTGTTTCTATTCAAAAAACTCTTCACCCAGTTATCATAAAATCGAGCTTGTTCCTCGACACCAACTAAATTCAAGTTTTCATCGTAGTCAAATATATCAACTAAATCTTCTGTTTTAGCCTGTTCACCAATTCTTATTTTATAAGCTAAACATCCACTCCCCATAGATAGATGCATAGGAGAAGAATAAACATTTAATGCTGCTCCATTGCATAATATTTGAATACGATTTTCTTCTAATTTTTTACGTATGCCAGCTAATGCTTGAAAGAAGCTTTCATCTTGGCTACTTATTTTAATTTCACTCGTACTTAGCTCAAGAAAAACCATATCTCCATCCTCTGGAGATTCTTCATGCAAGTATAAAACGGCATGCATTCTTTCTCCATTACATGAAAGCAAATTTATATATTTTTTTTCCATAAGAATAAAGTTACTCCTTTTATGTAAATGGAATCTACTATCCTGTTAGCGCTTCTTTTTTGTCTCTAGTATAATAATGATACTGCATGTTCTAGTTGTTCTGGGAACGACTATATAGATCCTAGAGTATGATTAACATCAATATAATACGAGCTAACCATTTTTCCCTGCAAATGATTCTACTATATCTCTACTTGTGGTTATAATAAGTATCTCAGGTACTATCATCTGGTTTCGAGTTTGCCATAGTTGGGGCTTGGACGATTTTATCATTAATATCTCTTTCCGTACCATCAGCTTGAGCTTTAAAGTGTCCCTCCAAGTGATTATAGCTACTCGTGTTTCCTCCAATGAAGGCATAACGCGTCATATCTGCAAGAATCATTACCACTCCAATATCCTTACATAGCTCGAGTATGGAAGCAGGAGGATGTTTAGGTTGTAATTTCTAAAACCCATGTCATAGATTTCGGTATCATCGTCCCAGCATTTCTGAGTATAGCGGTAAGGTAAGATTCAGTGGGATCAATCCCCGCTTTCCACTAATCATATACGATGATTTCTATCCATGCATGCGGATAGAATTAAGCAGGCTATGTTTCCTTTCCTCTTCTTTGAGCTGAATGTCATGGAACCAGTCCTTCACTTCTTCTATACCAGTTGCTCGTGTATTTAGAAATCCATGTGAGGAGGTTCCGCCACTTTGATTGTGTTACTGAATCGTGATAAAGGTACTATAAAGAAAGTGACAGGCTAGAACATGAATCCTATTTTTGAACCTTCTAGAAGTGGAAAGAAAAACACCCTCACAAATAATCCAGAATGGTAAGTGCTATTGTGCATCTATTACGTTTTTGGTGTTACGATTTCACGATATTAGGTCAATCTGTTCAAAATACCAATTTCTTTTTTTAGTCTATGGTATAGTTTTTGATTGATCCAGCTATCTTTTTGTTTATAAACCGCTAAAATATATTCCTGCAACTTTAGTTTGTCTTCAATTTGAAAGTCATTGTACCAATCCATTGCAAGTGTTGCCCAATACTCTGATTTACTGTCAAGCCCTGCTCTAACTACTTCGGTAACCGGAAAGTCCTGAAAAATATCCACGTTTATATCCATTCCCTTGAGTGGTTCATTCATCTGGTACTCTATCTCCTTTAATGAAAATTCCAGAAGAGGTAATGTATACATATAAGCTCGAGGATTGTTTAAAACAAATACGCCACTCTCAAATGCAATTCCCCATTCATTTTCCCTAACGAGTATTCCAGTTTCAAATCTTAATTTTTTGCTTTGTAGAACCGTAAACCATTGTATATTCTTGCTATCCTTTGTTTTTTTTAGTTCAATTTTATTAGAATCTAACATAGAACAGGCTAGTGCTTTTAATCTATTTTTTTCATTTATTTTTCTTCACCTACTTCTAAATAATTGTATATGTATAACTTGTGTTACTATTCCTTATGATTTGTATCTATACCATTTTCTGTTATAGTCCATTTAAATAAATCTCTTACTTCGGGCAATAATTCTGTCGTTCCGGCGATGAAAATGACATATCCATTAGGCACCCAGACTGGCAATGGGTTTGTTCCCTTAGAGAAAAACCACTCCTACACAGCGTATAGAAATGGCTTCCAAAGATTACACGTGCGTGTTATACAACAAAACCTCCGGTGTTGTCACTTCAATCATGCTACCTGCTTCGTACACTTCTCCAATTGTTTCGAGCAATACATTATTATTCCCTATTTTGAATAGAGTACAATTATCTACTCTATCACTTGACACAATTTTGCCTATCAAACATGTGCCTTCAGAAAAACTATAGATGCTATAGCTATTATGATTACTTTTTTTTATTTCATTCCCCCATCTTAATTTAATCGGAATATCAAACTCTACATCATATAATTTTTGTAAATCCGGTACTTCGCCCATCCATGTAGCTTCTATGGTTCCATAATCACTTGCTACCTCCACAATTGTACCTCTAGAATTACTATTTTTGATCCTATTTATTCTGACTATCAAAAAATCACCTCTTGTAAGGTACACGAACAACTGAATTATCTACATTCATTACTTTTTTATTGTATCGTATGTCCATGTCTCTTCATGATCATGATATTTAGTAGACTTACTGTCCATTTCATGAGCCCTCTACCGAATGCTTCGTGTACCGTCCGCCGAAACAATTCCATCTGGATCAACAGCTCTTGTTCTAGGATGACGATTGGAATAAGGATCGGAACCAAGAAACTCTTCCCATTTATCTACTGCTTGAATAGGTTTTTTTGATTTTTGAAATAAGCTCTAATAAAGTCCATTTTCTTCTTTGTTAGTCTAGTAGCTTCGCTTCTCATTTAGTACTAATGGGTCAAGCACACTCCCAAACGTCGTGCACCACAATGATGAAATATTATAATGATCAGCAAGGAGTTATACAGTATGGAAATTTACCCGCACTCAGCAGTCATATTGTCGCCATGATATCTTACCTTAAGAATTATATTTCGAACTTTTCAAACGGCAGGTTGGATAATTATCACCATAACTGACGCTTTTTTTAAGAGTATGCTACAAGCTGAATAGATCATTTATTTTCAATAATTTTTTAAAAGGTTACATGATAAAAAGTCTGAAGCTGAATTTCTCATCAAGTTCATCTTTAGCGAGAACTGAATATAATAAAAAGATGGCCTTCTACACCAAATGTTAGAAATGGCATCTTTTTATTTGTGAAAATCTATTCGTTTGATCGAAAATATTCGTATGAAACAGAGTTCCCCCATCCATTTATATAATGCGCCCATGTTAGGCACGCAAAAAATGCCTTAGCTGTACAGTAAGCTAAGGCATAGTTCAAAAGGCAAAGGTAATTTCTACTTATTAAATATGAGTATTTATGAATAACAATTCTATTTATTTGATTGAAAGTATTCAAATGGCACTGATTTTCCCCATCCATTCTGTTCTGTAGACTTGGATTTTTTAAATGGTTTGCTGTCGGGAAGTACAATGTCATTATCTTTTAAAATTTGTATCAGATTGATAAGAGGTTCCAGTGTATATTCACTTCTATATCCAGCATAGATATTTCCTAATGTTGTATAAGTAAGTTCCTCTAGTGCAATTTCTACGATTTTTTGTTGATCAATGGATAAATGATCGAATCCAAATGCAATTGCAAGTTCTTTTAATGACTCATCCTTTGGATAATATTCAGGTACCGCTAACTCAATTTGTGTAAAATCGTTGGTTTTAGTACCGCTTTTAATTAATTCCAAAAAGGATATCATTTTTGATGAATTTATTCTCCGTTTTTTACACAATTCATTCATGCATGTTACTCCATAGGCTATTCGACCTCTTATTGAAATCTCATCGAATTCTTCCCTTAAATTCATCTTCCATCTCCTTTCTCATCCGTAATACAACTAATTTCTTAATCTGTAGGAACACGGACACCGTTTGTTGTAATTTGGCAGTTTGCACACCTAACTTTAGGATTTCCATTCCTCATCCAAACCGAGCTCATTACTAAATCATTCATTTTGGCACTACCATTTAATGCAATATTTATACATGCTATCTCTGAACAATTAGCTGTATTAGCCCAGTTAGAAGATAGACTAGGATGAATATTCTCTGGTGTTGTACCACTTCGACTAGTCCCATAATACGTTTTCCAGTTCGACTGTCCACAGCAGCAGATACAGGAGTTGGTTTTCTATTATTCCGACCAGGTCTCGCTTTAATTTCAGCAGCTCTTTTTTGAGCCAAACCTAATGATAACTCATCAAATTTTTATCTAGCATCATATGCTCGTTTGCCCCACTTACCCGCGGTTGCGAGGTTACCAGCTATTGATATCGCTGCACCAAAGGACAAGGCGGCATTACCATAATCCCCTTCGAACGCATACCAGATACCTTTTACAATATCTGCGCCTTCGCCAATGACGGGTACCATACCAGCTGTATCTAATATGGCATGTCCGTTATCTTTCAGAAATGAGCCAATACCATCCAGCAACAAAAACAGAGTTTGTTATTAAAGAAACGCATAGTCATCTACATAGCCCTGAAAGGATCATGAAGATCCTTTCCATAAAAATCACCACCAGTTGCGAGGTGTATTCAACAACGGATAGTGTCAATCAAAAATGTTTAGTACTTTGTTAATTCAAATTCTAAATCCTTTAAGAATTCCTCAACAGTTGGCGTCACACCTTTTTCATGAGGTGTCATGAAAACAGCAGGTAAAACACCATCATTTCTTAAAATGGGTAGCAACTCATGCATTAAATCTTCCAATGGAATGATTTCAGGCTTATAATTTATCCAATCACCAGTAGCACATTTTTGTGCATATTCCCTCGCTGGCCATAATGGGAAGGCAAGTTGCTGTTCATCCGTTTGGGCCAATGCCCAGCCGTCATTCCATAATCCCCAAGCCTCTTCAAAATTGACAACTCTGCCTATAAAATGACTATATCGTTTTGGTCCAGACAAAGCCAACACAGCCGTAAGCTGTTCTTCACTGATGCTCATGAAGTCCCATCCTTCCTTTACCTAACAGGTCTTATTTTGCTCTTTCTTCCGTGGTTATCGTATTTATGTTGCAGTTTATGAAGATCCCGATCTTGTAGATGTGCATACTGGTAACTAAACCCTTTGGCGGATTCTCTCCTCCGCTCGTGAGCTAGTTGATAACAACCTTCATAAGTTTTAGAGTTTCTGGAATTTCTAGGTAATCTCAAGTCTTTAGCTTGTCCTAAATCAACTCTTCTAATCTCATTTCTTAGCCATCCTATATTCGCAGAAGGTACAACCATTCTAGAAGTTGATAAAAAAACATCCACGCGAAAAAGTAAGAATTGTTAGTGCTATTTTACATCTCTTAAGTTTTTTTGATGTTAGAAATTCACTTTATTATGTCATCTTTGATCAACTATTTTTCCAAAGAGGATTATCATTAACTGTAAATGAATTAAATAGACTATCAAATTTTTGATTATCGATAGTTGTTAATTGAAGATCAATTTTTGATGATACAGCATAAAAAAGCTGTTCAACAAGATCCATTTCTATATTTAACTGTAATGTTGAAATTAGTCTTTCTCTCATAAGCTCAATATCTGGTTCCTCTTCTAATAGCTCTACTTCTAATAAAGAAAGTACTTTGTACATTTCTTTTAACTGACCACCACCTGAATATTTTAGCATATCTCTCCAATATGGATGTTGAGTAGTGAGAGAAATACATTCATGGAAATTATGAGCAATCATTCCAGCTTCACCTTCAGAGCCAATATAGACAATTGGGCAATTATCTACCTGTTGTCCTTCCCCCCATAAAGCAAAAATCCCCCCTGTTCCATCCTTAGCAATCACAGTTGCAACCTCTCTCACTTTTAAATCCGGCTCTTCAGAGATTGCGTAGGGTTTAATAACCTCAAAATCAAAGGGCCACGTCAAAATTTCTACTAGATCGGGATGCGCTATAATTTTGTTGAACAAATTCGGTAAGTTCAATTATGTCTTCTCCTTCGTTCTTTAAACTTTTTTTGCGCTAACACTTTGCATCTCCTGTTACTTTCTAAGTCTTTCTGCATACTGCAACATTTGTATCATTCCTTCATCGTACTTGTTACCATGTAAATTTCCAACATTTTTTATATCAAGGCGTAATGCACCCTCAAAATCGCCAGCATCAAAAAGTACTAGTAGAGTAGGGATTGATTGTTGACAAAGAAAAGACCACTCCTACTTCGTGTAAGAATGGTCTTTTTTCATATCATTATATTATATGGCTGGTGCCGCATGCATTAAAAATTCTTGTGGGGGTATCAACTCTTTATCCGCTTTTAGGATTCGTGGATATGGATTTTCAGCATTTATAAAGGTTAATTCATATCTCACCGGGAATAAACCATTACTTGGATCATCATCTTCTCCAGGCTCTATTAGGATCGCTTCAAATAAAAGTTCGTAACTTCCTTTAGGAACAGGAAAAACATACTCATCCGTCATCACACTACATACTGTAATTCCCTCATCTCTCACATTAAAAGGAACAATAATCGAACGGATAGAATCATCATTTAACATAATCGAATCTTTTCTACTCACCATGACTTCACATTCCCAGTTGGACAAAGCACCAAATGACACTGATCCTTCTCTCCAAGAAAAACCTTGGTCAACATGCCTATCTTCCCAATCATTAAATGGATGTTCAATTTCAGTATTAAAAACATATAATCCCGAATAAGATATTAAAAAACTGATTTTAGACCATTCTTTTTCCATAATCACACCCCACTGCTTCTAACCTCCTATATCAATTCGCACACGGGAGGATAGCTGTTTTTTAATTGATTCGCAATGTTATCTATTATTTCTCTTCCCACAGAAGGATAAGCTTCTCATCATCTTCAATTTTGCATACTTTAGTCACCTTAATATCTTTACAATACCCTGATAACCCTTCCCCGCCACTATAATCTTCTATTTCATAACGAATACTCTCCAACTGCCTTGATTTTATATCATGAAGCTTAGTTTCTATAATATTGGCAATAGAGTTCGTTGTAAATATTCTCGGAATGGAGAAATCAATAACATTAACTAATTTTACGCTTAGCATGAATCTTTCTTCATCTTCTATATACATAGAGTTAAAAATAACATCTATCTGACTTCTATCCACTGAGTCAACATATTGATTTAATTTCAGCAGTAGCACCAGCTCTCATCACACCTTCCGAACGGAGTAGGGCTCGCCCACCTCGAACTCCTCCATATAATACAGTCGAAGCACTTCCTAATGATATACCAAAGAAAAACCCATCTAGCGCTAATTCTGGTTTCCACGCATTTTTAGGCTACCGGATTCAGTAAACGCCACCGCATCGGTGGCAAAAGAAGGGCTTCACTTTTATAACCAGCTTTTTGCCATTGAACGTGATTTAAAAGATGTCTCAACAGAAGAGCGGTATCGAATACGGTTAGAACGTAGTCAGCCTGTGCTGAATGCTTTTTCAGCATGGCTTCGTACACAAACCAGTATTTAATTAATCATTAAGTCAGTACTAACCGATACCTAGTTTTAATTTTAGAGCAGGATCATGAAGGAGATAGGGTCGCTCTTTAGGAACCACCAACTTATCAAATTCATGTTTCTGTGCATGAGATCTTTGCATAGCTACAAAATCTGATATATCTTCAATCTGTACGATCCATTCATCAGAATATTTCATTAACGTATCGCCACGTAATCCTAGCTGAATGGCTCGTCTTTCTACTTTATTTCCTAGCGGATCATGGTCTGGATCCCATTGAAGCCGAACATCTGACTTCATACCTGCTTGTTTCCACTCTTCATAACTTGCATATTGATCAGGATCATAACTGGAATTCACTGCATTTGCTAATATCGATTCAAAAGCATCTCTTTTCAGCCAAATAGCAAGAATCATCTCTTGGTTTTCTTTTGTTCCCCAGCCTGATCGATACATCATCCAGAGAAAATTCGTCTTGATCCAACTCATACGTGTCAATTTAAACCCTTCACCAAATCGGTTATGTTTCTCAGCATATTGACCAATCCCTGGATGATACGCTTGGTAGACTACAATGGTATCTTGATCAAATTGCGCCAGTATATGCCGGCCCTTTTGCGGCCAGCTTCGAACCTGTTCTCTATACGGTTCAGTCACAAGTTTCACCTTTGTCCTCCCTTAGGATATATGATGTAGACATCATTGAATGAATGGAATTCTGATTTCTCATATCGAACTTCTACTCAATTAAAAGTACGAAAATAATTTTCATCATCTATAATCCAATAACGCTGGTCATGAGGTATTTTACTTTCAAAATTTAAATATTCTCCTGTCCAGCCATCCGGAACATAATACTCAAAGGACATTGGTTCAGGATAGAATGAAAACAACTGTTTTTTATCAAAGTCTACCATTAATGATACTCCAAAATTATCTGGCTCGGGCTCTTCTTTATCTTTTTCTTTAATTAACAGGTAAGTTAGTTCACACACTGAAACCTGATAACCCGAAATTTTTTCTAGAAATTGTTCCGCCGTATTTTCATTCACAATAGGAATGTCGAATCTTTCTGAATAATCATTATTACTAGGGAGAAGTTTAGTTTGATCTAAAAACCAAACATCTCGATCCGTTACATACCAGATCCATTCATTTTTATAAATCACACCTACAACAATATTTTGTGCATATTCTGGCTCTATTTTCAAAGCAAAATCCTCCTATGATCTATATACAAATTTAGTAAGAGATCTCAGAAGTTAGCTCGAAAAGTAATCTTCTGAGATGATTGGCACTCTCTGTTTTATTAAACTATTCCATCAAGACAATGTGTTTGAAACAGAATGGCTTTTCCTAAATTATATCAGTATTTGGGATACTCAATAGAACTTACACTTGGTGTGTTTATTTAATAACTCTAGCATTATAAGCATGTTCTTCTATCCATTCCGGCCAAGGCCTAGGAAACTCATAGGAATCTCCAGGAGTAAAAGGGGCTACTATTTTAGGTGCTGTACCATTTTGGTTTCGTGGGTTTAATATATATTTATTTTGATCTACAGCTGACTCTTCTACCATTTCATGAAACCATCCTGGGACTTCAAATGCAACAATATGGGCATCTCCACCTCGCTTGTTCTTAAAGTAAATTCCATGTTCAATATCCCCTGTACTAATGTTTAAATTACTCTTCTTATTACCAATACTCACCGTTCTGATTTCATTAACAAGGATGCACGCTCTACTCCTGTTATCTATATTACCAATTTATCCCATCCGAACATGATAATAAGTCACTGGGTTCGAAAAATCTTTACTGCTTGTCTTCTTTTTCTTATTTGATTTGGATTTGCTTTCCTTCGGTTTATTAGTCAAATCAACCCACATCTGCTCCACTAAGGGCCCTAACTTATCTCTACCGTCTTTACCATACTTCCTACTTTTCTTAGTTGCATTTATTCCTATCTTTAGCTTCTTTCCTTCGGCTAAAACCTTTTTTCTTCTTATAGTCCTGATACCAATTGAAAGTTTCTTAAGTAACTTGACATGTAAGAAAGTGATTATTTAGCAAATAGTTTTGAAATGATTTCCTTATTAAACTATACTATTATGCTTTTATCTGATACTCTAATTTGTATCTTTGAATAATTTTTGTTCCATTTTTCTCAAACACATAAATTCTTTGACAACATGAACATCTCCAAATTTTATGTTCAGGATCAGGGATGTCTAAAGTATCAATTTGTCCCATAGAAATGATTTTATCCATCTCTTTATCTGTATACACATGTAAATCTATATTATTTGGTATATTGCCATCCCAAAGAATTTCACCACATATACATTCATATTTCATCTTATCCATTCTCCTAATGAGTAATTTTTCCATCTTTTGTCCAGATTTCAACTCTATCTGGAAGTTATTTATTTGGAAAAGTCCCTTCTGCTCTCTTTATAATTATCAATGTTATTGATTAAAAACCTACGCATCCATTCAGGATCTTCAAACATATTGTATATAAATAAGCATATATCTTGATCTTCCTCTCGATCATCGGTAAAGTCCGGATCTATCATATTAAGAAAATCATAACGAAATGATCGGTACGTGATCGAGTACACTTTTTTCTGTTTATGATAGATACTAAAGGTAATCATCATACATCTTCTTTTATACGATAAGAGAAGATCATCATTTAAACACAACTCTTGATTGTTCACATGAACATATAAATGTTCTCCTCTAGCATAAAGCATCATCCGATCTTTCTTAGGAAAAAACAGGAACCTAAATCCTTTAATATAATCATATTTCCCATTGGTTTCTATATCTTCATCCATTTCAAATACTTCTATCTCTTGAGTTCGCGGATTAAAATACATTTTTTCCACATGTGTTGCATTGTTTCGCAAAATGAGTATTCTTTCCTTCATTGTTATCCATCCCTACTTTACACCCAATATTCGATTAAACCATTTAGAGGTTCTTGAAGCACTTTCAATAATTTCTTCCATGTCTTGTCCCCTTTATCTCTAAACCTATCAACCATGGGTCCTAATTCATCTCCGTACTTTTTCTAGTTTCTTTTATATCCCTTTAAGCGCTTCAGGGAAAGTTCGATTCTTAAACTTCACTCCAATATCACGTCTCATCTGGTGAACCGTTCTTGCGATTTCTTCGACTTCTTTTTCTTCTGCTTTCAGTTTTTTAGCTACGTTTATTAACTCTTTTACTTCTGTAACATATTTTTGTTGGATATTCATGTATTTTAATGGGCTCTTAATCCCCATCTTTGATGCAGTAGCACCAACTCTCATCACACCTTCCGAACGAAGTAAGGCTCCCCCACCTCGAACTCCTGCATATACAGTCGAAACACTTCCTAATGATATACTAAAGAAAAAACCCATCTATTGCTAATTCTGGTTTCCATCCGTTTTGTGAATAATTACGCGCTCTCATTTTCTGTTGCTGTGCTGGAGTAGCATTAAAATAAGCTGTTTGATCCCCTCCAAGCCATCTTTTATATAGCTCATCCAACACTTTTTTGTTTTTTTTAGTAGAACCTGAACCACAAGTAGTTCGGGTACAATGATCTGGTTTTGGATTTGCCATAGTTGGGACTTGGACGATTTTATCATTAATGGATCTGCCGGTACCACCAACTTGAGCTTGAAAGTGTCCATCCAAGTCGCTATAACTAATCGGGTTTCCTCCCGTGAAGGCATAACGCATCATATGACTCATCGCCAGTCCAATATCTTGAGCGGCATCGGCATACATGTCCCGGGTATCGAAACGAGCGATGCTTGGGTTGTAGTTTCTAAAGCCCATGTCATAGGCTTCGGTATCGTCGTCCCAGCGTTTCCCAGTGCAGCGGTACGGGTTATACATGGCTTTCCGGTAAAGGCTTCTTTTTGGCTTTCACCGTACATCTTTTAGCCGTAGGTCGCACGGGTATTTCCTTTTTCATCGAATAGCATCTCGACGTTGCCTGTGCGACTGGTGGTACGGTCGAAGGAGTCATAGGTATAGGACGTGGTATTTACTTTCCCTTGGTCATCCATTTTTTGCATTTAGGTAAGACGACTAAAGCCATTATATTGGTATTTCTCTGTTGTTTTTGTGCCATCGTTCACCATCCGGAGGCTACCTAAGCTGTCGTAGAGGTAGGAATTTGTTTTTCCATCTACGGTTTGGGTCAGTATGCGGTTGCGGTCATAATATGTCTTGGTTTTGCCATTTTGTGTATGGCTGATGATGTTATGATTCTAATTTAATTAAGTAGATTAATGCTTCAATAAATTACATAAGCATCACGATATAAAATGTGTTAGCCGAACCAATCATCACACCAATCGATCTTTTAATCATCTTCCCAGCAAAAGATAAGCATGACTGATGATCGTAATTACACATGAAAAACCATTCCTACGAAAGGTAAGAATGGCTCGCTAGTCAAATTCAAAACATTACGCTTGTGTTTTTTATTCATGCAATAAAGAATGAAAAATAACTTTTATAAGTGTGCATCCCTATAGAGCAGTTTCATCTTTCTAGGATCATTGCAAACATTGTAAATAAATAAACACAAATCTTGGTCCTCTTCCCGATCCTCAGTGAAGTCAGGATCTATTAGATTCAGGCGGTCGAAACGAAATGAGCGATACATCACTGAATAAACCTTTTTTCCTGCTCGATAGATTTTAAATATAATCATCGTAAATCTTCTTTTATAAGATATTTGAATATCATCATTTAAACAAACCTCTTGTTCTTTGACTTTAATATATAAATGATCTCCTCTTCGATAAAACATCATCATTTCACTCTTACTAAAAAACAGAAACCTTCTTCTTTTGATATAGTCATATATACCATCACATTTTACTTTCTCTTCTCGCTCAAATATCTGCATTTCTAGAGTATGAATGTTAAAATACATTATTTCTTTAAATATTGCATTGTTTAATAAAGTAAGGTTTTGATCATTCAAATTAAATCCCCTTATTTCACACCCGATATTCGATTAAACCATTTAGTGGACAGTCCTCGCAATTTTTTAGACTTCTTTTCCTTCTGCTTTCGGTTTTTAGCTAAGTTCTTTAGCTCTTTTACTTCAGTAACATATTTTTGTCCGATATTCATGTATTTTAATGGGCTCTTAATCCCCATCTTTGATGCAGTAGCACCAGTTCTCA
Organism: Polycladospora coralii; assembly: GCF_014773435.2. Classification (GTDB taxonomy): domain Bacteria; phylum Bacillota; class Bacilli; order Thermoactinomycetales; family Thermoactinomycetaceae; genus Polycladospora; species Polycladospora coralii. The sequence goes on from NZ_JACXAG020000008.1 coordinate 34,880, forward strand.
TCAGACCTTCCGAACGGAGTAGGGCTCGCCCACCTCGAACTTCTCCATATAATACAGTCGAAGCACTTCCTAATGATATACCAAAGAAAAACCCATCTAGCGCTAATTCTGGTTTCCATCCGTTTTGTGAATAATTACGAGCTCTCATTTTCTGTTGCTGTGCTGGAATAGCATTAAAATAAGCTGTTTGATCCCCTGCAAGCCATTTTTATATAGCTCATCCAACACTTGTTCAGGTAATTTAAGTTTTGGTTTGTTTGTTTTTTGAGTGTTTTTCCACCTTTAGCATCTTAATGCCTTTATAATTCTTATTAAATACAATTCATTACATAGATGTCATTGCCCATATTCTCAAAAGTACCTATCATTTCTACATTCATGCTTATTCCACTCCTTAAATCCTTTCGATGAATGTAGCGAGATCCGATCCTACAAGGACAAAAGTTCCTCATTAAGGATCAAAGCACCATCTTCAAGAGTTGCTACTACACCACCTACTATCCATTCTGCATCTTCAAGTAATTTACTATATCATCAGCATCTTCCAACAGGTTTGTAAAGTCTTTGGCGGCCTTCATCCTATAAAGCACGTCCGTGATTGTTACACTCAAAAAAGCTGTTACCCTCTTCAGCGCAGGTAACAACCATTTATGAAACGATTTTATTGATCACAGTAAAAAATACCGATGTTTCTTTTCACATTTGCTGTTGCCATAATTATTACTTCTATTCATTCACTAACTCTGTCTGGGAAGGATTGCGTAGAATTTCCCTCTCTTTTTGGTAAAAGTCACTCTCTATCAACCGTAATTCATCATTCATCATTCTATCATGTATTTTTTCATTTATTTCTAGATCACTTGTACTTAATTTTTTCTCATTAAGTAGCTTCGTATGATGATAAGCAAGCTCTATGATTGTGATCCACATGAAAAGTTGGTACCACCTCGTATGTTTGATGAGATAGCGCAGTAGTTTTTTCCTCTCTTCATAGGTTTTGAGTTGAATATCGTTCTGACGATAGGCAGCACGTGCCATCAAATTATGATAATGTTCCAATGTATTCGATTCTTTCAAACTAGCTTGATGAGTTGCAAGCAGTTTCTCATACAATTCCATTCCTTTTGTATAACATTTTTTTATCAGATCTTGTTTCACCAAATAGATTTCAGTAACCTGATAAAACGATTCCCAAGCTATCTTCATTTCTGCTGGCATTTTGTCACTACTATCTCGAATGTTTTTTAATAACTGCTTCAACCGTTTATATGGCCAAACAGGTGATTTAGACCATTTTTTCCCTATAGTTGATAAACGATAACAACAATGATCAATATTGGTACCCATCCACACTACATCTTGATAATTTTCTTGACACACTTCTTCAATGGGTGGAATACTACCATCACTTCGAATGACTAACCTGGCACGATGGGGTGGACGCTTTACACCGTCATATTGAATAAAAAAGTAAGCAGTATTATTGACGATGATCTTGCAAAATAAATGGTCACTCCACTCTCTATCTTGTTTATACGCTTCTACTCTTTTCTGTACAACCTCTGGAAGTTTCACCTTATTTCCAAACAAATACGCTTTTAATTTCTTCATTGAAAATGACACTCCCTGTTCACTTCCCCCATAGATCATCGAAATCCATGGGGGCATTTTTACATATAATGTTATTCACGAAAATGACTTACCATTTTTGACGTATAACCTCGGGCAAAGAAAGCCAATCCGACTCGCAGTCGCTAGTGCTGTGCCTGCTCCTCATACCGTCATCAAGCCGGCACCTGACATTAAAGTTTCTCCTACACGAATACTTAAATCTGCCCATTCTCCGTGATTCCAGTTGTAAATAGATTCACCAATCCCTACCGCAACACCTACACCAGCAACTTCTTTCGCACCTATTTTCATTAAGTTATAAGTGGTAGATATTTCTGGAGTGTTTGCGCTCCTTTTAAAGGTATCTCCTATTGTAGATAATAAACCTTTTCCTTGCTTGGTAATATTTGTTACATTGCTATTAACATTCTGGCTAATTCCCTTCACAGATTTAAAGTAGCTTTTGGTGGAGATAAAGTGATTCACACTTGACCAGGTGTCTAAAAGCCATTTCTGATGTTCACTATCTGTTGCTAGCCCCCACCAGTCTCGAACGAATCCTCCTCCGATCGCGCACATATTGCCAGATATATTCATTTTCATATCGTAAGTAATTCCTGCTAGACTGGTTTGAATTGTCGTTGAACCTGTTTTGAGACCATCTTTGGCCTTGTCCTGCCTGTCTTTTTTAGTTGGCTTAGATCCACCACTTTTTTTGTTTTTTTAGTTGAACCACAAGAAGCACGGGTACAATAATCTGGTTTCGGATTTGCCATAGTTGGAGCTTGGACGATTTTATCATTAATGGCTCTGCCGGTACCACCAGCTTGAGCTTGAAAGTGTCCATCCAAGTCGCTATAACTAATTGGATTTCCTCCGGTGAAGGCATAGCGCGTCATATTGGCTAAACTCATCGCCAGTCCAATATCTTGCGCGGCATCGGCGTACATGTCCCGGGTATCGAAACGAGCGATGCTTGGATTGTAGTTTCTAAAGCCCATGTCATAGGTTTCGGTATCGTCGTCCCAGCGTTTCCCAGTGTAGCGGTACGGATTGTACATGGCTTTCCGGTGTCCGGTGAAGGCTTCTTTTTGGTTTTCACCGGACATGGTGTAGCCGTAGGTCGCACGGGTATTTCCGTTTTCATCGAATAGCATCTCGACGTTGCCTGTGCGGCTGATGGTACGGTCGAAGGAGTCATAGGTATAGGACGTGGTATTCACTTTACCTTGGTCATCCATTTTTTGCATTTGAGTGAGACGACTAAAGCCATTGTATTGGTATTTCTTTGTTGTTTTTGTGCCATCGATCACTATCCCGATGCTACCTAAGCTGTCGTAGAGGTAGGTATTTGTTTTTCCATCTACGGTTTGGGTCAGTATGCGGTTGCCGTCGTAAGTGTATGCTGGTTCAGCAAGGTTTGATCGGACTTATGTGTTGTTTTTTGTTTCGGTAGTCCATCTTGGAAATAGCTGTAGCTGGTCGTATTGCCATTTCGAATAACCGACTGACTCACTTATCCAAATTTGTTGTGTTTTTGGTATATCATAACTAGTAAAAAGTGCACATATGTAAGTGCTAGAGTAATAGTTGATAACTAGTGGCCCATCGTTAAACAAAAAAATCACCACCAGTAGGTAGCTAAACTAGCAACTGGTGGTTTCATTCACAGGTAAAATATTTATTTCTGATTACAAGAGTAGAAATGTATCCTATATTTGTTATAAATTTGCTTGATCAGGTCACTTTGTTCTAGTGTCCTCTCTGAAAACAATCGATAAAGATGCTTATAATGCATGGTACTCATCAGAAATGCCCCATACTGTAATTAAGTAGGCATATTCCTCCACTTCAATTGCGAAGCCATATTTAAGCATATTAGATACAATTACTACATCTGTGTTCAGTTTTCCATCACAAAAATTGCTCTCCGTACTTTCTAACAAATGGATACATTCTTTCAGTTTTAATTCAATACCATACTTCCTGTTTTCATCACCATTTATATTTAGATTGAGAATAGTGCATTGATCATCCATCTTGCCAGTCAATTGCTAAACTATAAATTATCTTTTTTTAAAAACATTATAATTTAAAAATTCCTCATTTCTATATCTAAGTATAATACCTCCATACACTGATGATAGTATATTGTTAGATTCATTTAATTTAAGAAAATGATCCTCAGTAAGATGTATTCCTAACTTTTCTTTGTATATCCCAATAATATTCTCTATATCTTTTTTTGATTTATTTTCCAGCACTAATCTTTCCATCTTTTTTTTCTTATTTCTTTTTCCATGTATGTTTTTACTCCCTGAGCTAACATAGAGACATGAACATAGGGCACATGTCTACGTCCATGTCTTTCATAATTACTTAAAGCCTCTAAAATCCTCAGAGTAATGTCCTTGATACCCTGATCGATTTTTAGTTCAATTGAAATATCTAGATCCATCTGTGAACATACTTAGGTTTGGATCTTTAGGATCTCCAACATGAAAATGGGGTCCTCTTCCAAATTTATCGTTTCTATGCTCGATTATATAATGTCTTCCATTTCCAAATTCATATATTCTCGCCTTTTCTCCCCCACTATATTTATTTATCCATCCCTGCTTAGATGGGCTTGATGAAGTAGGTATACCTGCATCTCTCTTAGCTTGATTAAACATTTGCTTTCGAGTATACTGAACCACTTCTTCTTCACACTTATTATGCACCCATACATGTAAATCGGAGACAAAATACGTGTGATAATCTTCTACTTCAAAGTTATAGACTTTTACCCTTTTTTCCTTCTTAACTACTCGGTCTATCGAAAGTTCTTCTCCTTAATCATTGAGGAGCAGGTCTTCTGGTGTTAGATCTTTGGCGTCGACTCATCCTTTTCCTTTTACCCAGAAGAGGTGTTCAGCTGTGGTTTCTATGACTTCATCTTCGACATGGACTTGATAGATTTCAGTGACATCCCGTTGATATAGCCATTCTACTTCTTTGTAGGCGACTTCTCCAGTAAATTCATCCTTAGCGAGGACTGAATATAATAAAAAGATGACCTTCTACACTAAATGTTAGAAGTGGCATCTTTTTATTTATGAAAATCTATTCGTTTGACTGAAAATATTCGTATGAAACAGGGTTTCCCCATCCATCTTGTTCTGTTGCTTTCGATTTCTTAAATGGCATAATATCAGGAAGTTCAATGTCATTTTCCTGTAAAATTTGTATTAAATTCATTAATGGTTCTAACGTAATCTCACTATCATAAGCTGAGTACATATTTCCTTGTCCAACGTCTATAAACTCCTCAAACACATTAAACATAACTTGCTGTTTGTCTAATGATAATGTTTTATAGCCAAATGTGAAAGCGTAGTCTTCCAACGTATCCTCATCTGGAAGATAACTTCGAATAATTAAATCCCACTCCTCTATATTAATTGTATGAGTAAAATTTTTCATTTCATTAATAAATTTATTCATAGTAAAGCTTTTAATTTCCCATCTTTTACACAGTGTATCTACACAAATAGTCGCATATGCTACTCGTCCTCTTATTGAAATTAATTGAAGTTCTTTAATTAAATCCATTAACACACCCACTTTAACATTTTAAAATAATTGAACATAGGATTAGTCTGTTGGTACTCGAACTCCTTGTGTTGAAATTTTACAATTGGCACACCGACTTCTAGGTTTCCCATTTCGTGTCCATACAGTACTCATAACTAAATCATTTATTTTTGCACCACCATTTAATGCATTGTTTATACTTGCTATCTCAGCACAATTAGCAGTATTGCTTACACCGGTTAAGCTTTTCTCTGGTAGTCTCGAATCTAAAGAAGCATGAATATTATTCGGTGTCGTTCCACTACCACTTGTACCATAGTAAACATTTCCAGTTCGACTATCTACAGCAGCAGAGGTTACTGTAGGTCTATCTTTTTTTACTACGAGTTACTTTAATTTCAGCAGCTCTTTTTTGCGCTAAATCTAATGATAACTCATCAAATTGTGGTCTTGTCTTCGCACTCTTACCACCTTTCATTGCCCCTTTTATCGATCCTGCTCCACCGACTGGCGATATAAGCCCTGCAACTGCTCACAATTTTGATGTGTTCTCTTTATAAATCGGATCATATCCTGTAATAAGAATAGTAATATCAGCTGACTCACTTACACCCGGAGTCATAGAAAGAAACTCCTATCATTCTTCAATTCAGCTTTTGTTGACTTAGATACACATCCACCTCTAGGGTTACAAGTTTTCCCCTTACGGGATTCATTTCCTTTTTTCTGACCTTTGGCTTTCCTTTTCTTTTTACCACATTTCCAATCGGCAAGCTTTACCTTATCACCACGGGCGTTGGTGCCATAGTAGGAGACTTCGTCTTTGTCGTGGTGCTGAATCGAGAGATGGGCTCCTCATGGTGCGTACTTGTAGGATCGAATGATTTTACTGGCTACTTCTTCACTGATGACATCGTCAGATAGATCGAGATAGTTGAAGGTGGTGCGGTTCAAGGAGTCATAGATATAGGACGTGGTATTCACTTACCCTTGGTCATCCATTTTTGCATTTGGATGAGACGACTAAAGCCATCGTATTGGTATTTCTCTGTTGTTTTTGTGCCATCGTGCACCATCCGGAGGCTACCTAAGCTGTCGTAGAGGTAGGAATTTGTTTTTCCATCTACGGTTTGCGTCAGTATGCGGTTGCGGTCGTAGTTGTATGCTGGTTCAGCAAGGTTTGATCGGACTTACGTGTTGTTTTTTGTTTCGGTAGTCCATCTTGGAAATAGCTGTAGCTGGTCGTATTGCCATTTGGAATAACCGACTGGCTGACTTGTCCAAATTTGTTGTGTTTTTGGTATATCATAACTAGTAAAAAGTGCACATATGTAAGTGCTAGAGTAATAGTTGATAACTAGTGGCCCATCGCTAAACAAAAAAATCACCACCAGTAGGCAGCTAAACTAGCAACTGGTGGTTTCATTCACAGGTAAAATATTTATTTCTGATTACAAGAGTAGAAATGTATCCTATTCGTTTTTAATTTGAGAAATGGATATTAATCTCCTCAAAAGAGATTCGACTCTCTTCTAGACCTTCGGGATCATCACATTCAATCCTATCAATTTCTTCTTTAGTTAGCAGTATTCCGATATTCGGATTTGCTATCTTTTTTTAAAAAATAGACCGTAGCAAACTTGATTGATCCTTGGTCATTTCATATTCCTCTGTCAAAGCATCAAAGGCTTCCTGTATATCCAAAAGTTCATTCTCCAGTAAATAACCTCCATGTTGGTACATTAGGTCATATGAATCTGTTGAGTGATATTTATTTTCTATAATCCAAAATGCAGTTGTTATTGAGGGGACAATTCGGCTTCCTTTTTCCTCAAGAAGGTACTGAAACGCATCTGTTTGAGCAAGATGAATTATGTTACTTGGAGCTCCTCTTAAATAATTTTGGGCTTCTTTGAAACGACTCATTGAATAGCGAATACTACTTTCACTTCTAAAAGCTGCAACACAATAATCTGAATGAAAAGTAATCGTTCCTCTCCCACCTTGACTATCTTGTCTGTTGTAGTTAACACCATCCCATGAGCGCTCATGTGCAATTTCTGGGTAATGTGCAACCATGATAGCATGAGCTACTGAGGATAAAATACAACTTTCCCATAGGCTATTTCTGTTTAGATCCTTTACTGGATTTTTCATTTTTCCTCCTTATCTATCCCACTTTTCTCGATTCAACTTTCTTGATATAACACTCGCATTTGAAAAACTATTTGTTCCTCCACGACTTTTAGGAATAATATGATCAATCTGCTATTCATTTTGTGGAGGAGTAATACCTCTCTGACTTCTTCTCAGCTGTACAAGCACATCAAAGTAATCATTCGGATCATCCGATTTCACTACCCCACCATTTCGTTTCCTATTTTCTTCAATAATTTTAGCTTTCTGAGATGCAGTAAAATTTTCCCCTGAACCAACACTTCTGGCAACCTAACCACCTATTATTATACGGCCATGAATTAAGAAAAAATCACCCCTACTAAAGAAGTAAGAGTGACATATTCAAAATAATTGTCAGATAATACTATCTGTATTGTTTAGGATCTTCTGCTCTGTATATCGGTCCTCTATAAAACCTACTCCATTCAATCACAAAATCTGTAAGTCTGTCATACAAATCATCTGATAAGTACGGTTGTTTATAATTACGTAGTACTTGAACATCTTCTTGTATTTGTTTTAACACTTTGCTATCAAAAACATTTGGGTCACTAAGAGTTTCTTCGATATAAGTACAAAAGAGATTAAATGCAAAATCGTAGTTACCATTCCCATTATTTTGAGCTTCATACCGAAGTTTCTCAATCGCCCTTATTAATTCACCTTCTACTGTACTTGATTGACCTTCTTTAGGTACATAATTTTTCCAAATATCTTTAGCTTCTCTAAAATATTTCATATTACCTCCATTTTATACATAAACATTGGCAAAATAAATTCAACATCTCTACATTAACCTTTATTCATATCTATGACTTCTATTTCCAGATATAGATTCAGGTATTTAATTGTTTGGATTTCTGTACCAAGCTCTGAATTCATCAGCTGTCAATAGTCCTTTACCATATGCATCTCTCATATCACTATATTTTTGACCTGGTATATGCCCCATGTCCCATTGACCTTTTCTTGCCTTAGTTTTATCCCAAAATAATTCTTGCCCTGTATTAGAATCAAAAACTCTTCCATTTTGATCTTTAGCTGATTGCCATACATACTCAACTTGCCCTCTAGCATAAGCAGGTCTGTTATTGAATATATTATTGGTTGATGTGGATCCTGGAGCAGGAGCGAATCTACCATCAGGAGTCCTGTGAATGGCACACATATTATGCGTAAACACATTCAAATTCGACACATAATACGTATGAGAATCTTTCACCTTAAAGTAATAGACGGTGGTCTTTTTATCCTGCTTGATAACCTGGTCTACATGTAGGGTGTGTGCATCGGCGGTTTCGATGACTTCATCTTTGACGAGGACTTGGTAGATTTCAGTGACATCCCGTTGATATAGTCAGTCTAAAAATGCAAAAAAAGACCATCCTTACAAATAAGCAAGAATGGTTAGTCCTACTACACAACACTTAAGTTTTTTTGTGTTACAAATTTACTATATCACGTCAGTTCAATTCAAATTAGTTTATTTCATCCGCCTGAATAGAATTCAGAAACCCTTTAAAGGAATCTGCAATATAATATAAATCGTCAATAGTCATTTCCCCGTCTTCATATTCGAGTTCTTTTTCATGATCCCAAAAATAAATATATCCATATCTATTATTCGATAAATTCAAACATACAATATTTCCTCCTGCATCACGCCCAATTGGAATACAACTAATTGGTATTCTACACTTATATATTTCAAATAAATTTAATAAATCGTATGCTTCATCTGTCGCTAATCCAAACATACACGTTAGAATGAATTTTTGCTCTCCGTTGTTGTGGTAAGTACAAGTGTCGTCTTCTACATAGCCACCATTATATTGCTGCAAAAAATCAATATAATCTTTTGGTAGTTTATAACCAGTCTTTTCTTCAAATGCAAGTAAATCATTTTCATTAAATTCTCTATCATTTAATACCATGTTTATCATTAGATACCTCCATTATTTTCCTAAGGTCTTAGACCTTTCTTAATTAATGAAGCCCCTCCAGTATGCCTTACTGCCTGATGAATATCTGTTGGGACTAACATCATTGTTTTACCATCTTCTACATGATGCCATGTATATCCTTGTGGAGTTTTCTTCACTCCTAGTTTCTCATTAGCCTTTTTAAAATCATAATAATGGTCGCCTATTAAGTCAGCAAACTCAAATTTATTTTTTGAATATGGACTAAAATCGGGGAAACCTTCTTTGGTAAACTTAACACCATCAGGATATTTTACTGCTAAATTTCCACTTAATTCATAGGTTTGCCCTGCATATTTTTTATTTATTATCCTAATCCCATCTAAATTCTTTGAGGCTCCACCGACTGACGGTATTTTACCACCCGTATTCACGGGGATTGTCGCACCTATACTTACTGAGAGCAAATCAGGATTAGATATATGAGCCCAGTATGTTTTCCACATAGCCGTCCAATTAAGACTACTATCACTATCTGTATACTTCCCAGCTCTTACATCATCTAGATCTATACCTGACATTTCATCAACAAAACTATCGAGAACAGTATCTAGAAATGACTTAGGTTCAGGTGGTTTTGGCTTGGTTGTAGAGGTATTTTTGGTGCTATTACCACCTTTGGCTTCTCTTTTCTTTTTACCACACTCCCAATCGCAAGCCTTGCCTTTTGGTTTCCCCGTATTCAATTTCTTCTTTTGTTTTGTTAACGTTTGTCCATAAGATTCACCGTCATGTGTTTCACGATGAGCCTTGAAAACCTCTTTATTCGTAATTGAAGTATCATACGCCTGTGGCAAATGCCCATCCAATTCGCTATAACTGACCGGGTTCCCTCCTGCAAAGGCATAACGACTTCCTGTTGCAAGACTCATCGCCAGTCCAATATCTTGCGCGGCATCGGCGTACATGTCCCGGGTATCGAAGCGGGCGATGCTTGGGTTGTAGTTTCTAAAGCCCATGTCATAGGTTTCGGTATCGTCGTCCCAGCGTTTCCCAGTGTAGCGGTACGGATTGTACATGGCTTTGTCTGGGTTAGCTTCGTCAATCTTGTCGACTCCAGTGAAGGCTTCTTTTTGGTTTTCACCGTACATGGTGTAGCCGTAGGTCGCACGGGTATTTCCGTTTTCATCGAATAGCATCTCGACGTCACCACGGGCGTTGGTGCCGTAGTAGGAGACTTCGTCTTTGTCGTGGTGCTGCATCGAGAGACGGGCTCCCCATGGTGCGTACGTGTAGGAGCGGATGATTTTACCGGCTACTTCTTCACTGATGACATCGTCAGATAGACCGAGGTAGTTGAAGGTGGTTGTCTCTTCTTTGTCGGTACCCACGCTTCCTGTGCGACTGGTGGTACGGTCGAAGGAGTCATAGGTATAGGACGTGGTATTCACTTTCCCTTGGTCATCCATTTTTTGCATTTGCGTGAGACGACTAAAGCCATCGTATTGGTATTTCTCTGTTGCTTTTGTGCCATCGTGCACCATCCGGAGGCTACCTAAGCTGTCGTAGAGGTAGGAATTTGTTTTTCCATCTACGGTTTGCGTCAGCATGCGGTTGCGGTCGTAAGTGTACGTCTTGGTTTTGCCGTTTTGTGTATGACTGATGATGTTACTATTGGCGTCTAGTTCCACGGTTTCATTCAGTGGATTGTCGCCTGTTTTCACCATTTGCGTCACACGATCTCGTGGATCGTAGGTGTAACGGGTCTGGCTATTGACGGTCTTGCCATCAGCATCGATTAGCTGAAGGGTATCTTGTGTGCGATGTCCGTTTTCATTGTACGTAAGTGTATGCTGGTTCAGCAAGGTTTGATCAGACTTACGTGTTGTTTTTTGTTTCGGTAGTCCATCTAGGAAATAGCTGTAGCTGGTCGTATTGCCATTTGGAATGACTGACTGGCTCACTTGTCCAAATTCGTTGTATTGATAGGACCACGTACGCGGGTTTGGATCGCTCATATTTTGCTTATCTTGAATCGATTTAAGCAAGTTGCGTTCGGTGTAGGTGTAGTCTTGCACCCCACTATCATGTGCCCGCTGGATCAAGTTGCCGTTGCTATCGTATTGGTAGCGAATGGTTTGATCCACTTGATTGTTCATCAATTGTTGCATCGTTTCCAGCTGGTTCAGCTTGTTATACCCCAGCTGATACGTATCCATCTTCGCATCTGTACTGTGATCTTGCAACTGGGTTAGGTTGCCATTGACGTCATACGAATAGGTAAAGGACTTCGTTTTCGATTGTGGCACTAGACGTATGCTTTCTGCTGAAACAAGTCCATTGGCATCATTACTTAGCACAACTTGATGTTTTGCATCTCCCTCAAAATGATAGGTACCTAGCTTCACCCATTCCCTATCTCTTTGTTGCTGGTTGATGCGAACAGTGTCTGTACCCCCATCATGATGGATCGTATAAGGTGCTTGGGTAGCAGATGTGGTAAAGGACGGATAACGTACATACAAATCATAGCGATCTTTCGGTATATCAATGGACCAAGTCGCTTTACTTTCACCATTACCCGCTTCGCTCATTTGAACCTCTTGTAAGAGATTCCCCTCTATCAACTCTACTTGATCGAACCAAGCTTCTCCTCTTGCCGTATCGCTAGTATGATCGACTTCGAGCAAGATTCGAATATGAGTTGTATCGGGTCCCGTCTGGAATGTAAGGTCTTGCTTTGACCAGTCGTTTGTACCGGTAAGCTGTTGATCACGCGTATGGCTTTTTCTATCTGATGAGAACGATCCATTCTGCTCAAGTTGCATGAGATTAATAAAAGCATTCGCGTCTTTCAAATTTTTTGTTTTCACAAATGCTTGTAACGAATAGGTCGTATTGGGCTTAACTTGATATTCTTGACCAGCGGCAATATATCCATAAGCACGATCTGTCGATGCTGTTGTTACTTTTAGCGCATACTCACCTTGATAAGCTTCTGTGCGATCTAACTGTATCGTTCCATTGTCTCTCGACTTAAAGTTTTTCACCCACATATAAGGATATTTCTTCGCAGTTTCTTCATTTACTGGATAAAACTGCACTTGATCAAACCATGCTGTTCCTGAAGCATCCGCACTCGCATGGTTTACTTCCGCATATAATCGTACGACACTCGTATCTGGTGCTGTTTTAAAGGTAAAGGTTTGTTCATGCCAGTCCTTACTCCCCACAGCAGCTTGATCTTCTGTACCTGTATATCCTCCCGATGATAACGTACCCTGTGCATTTAATTGTCGGGTCAATAAGAATGCTTTCGCATCTGTTATATCTTCCGTACGTACTTTTGCTTTCATCGTATATACCGTGTTCGGCGTCACAGCGATATCTTGCGCCAGTATCCGATAACCGGATTGTGCAGTCTCTGATGAGGTGGTGATCTTCAGCATATGGCGCCCGTCTTCATTGACGATGCCAGATGTTCCTTCATCGTTTTTGACTAGTTCAAACCAATCTTTTGCTGGTAAAAATGCATCTGCATCTTGATAAAACTGCACTTGATCAAACCATGCTGTTCCTGAAGCATTCGCACTCGCATGGTTTACTTCCGCATATAATCGTACGACACTCGTATCTGATGCTGTTTTAAAGGTAAAGGTTTGTTCATGCCAGTCCTTACTCCCCACAGCAGCTTGATCTTCTGTACCTGTATATCCTCCCGATGATGTCGTACCCTGTGCATTTAATTGTCGGGTCAATAAGAATGCTTTCGCATCTGTTATATCTTCCGTACGTACTTTTGCTTTCATCGTATATACCGTGTTCGGCGTCACAGCGATATCTTGCGCCAGTATCCGATAACCGGATTGTGCAGTCTCTGATGAGGTGGTGATCTTCAGCATATGGCGCCCGTCTTCATTGACGATGCCAGATGTTCCTTCATCGTTTTTGACTAGTTCAAACCAATCTTTTGCTGGTAAAAATGCATCTGCATCTTGATAAAACTGCACTTGATCAAACCATGCTGTTCCTGAAGCATTCGCACTCGCATGGTTTACTTCTGCATATAGCCGTACGACACTCGTATCTGATGCTGTTTTAAAGGTAAAGGTTTGTTCATGCCAGTCCTTACTCCCCACAGCAGCTTGATCTTCTGTACCCGTGTATCCTCCCGATGATGTCGTACCCTGTGCATTTAATTGTCGGGTCAATAAGAATGCTTTCGCATCTGTTATATCTTCCGTACGTACTTTTGCTTTCATCGTATATACAGTATTCGGCGTCACAGCGATATCTTGCGCCAGTATCCGATGACCGGATTGTGCAGTCTCTGATGATGTGGTGATCTTTAGCATATGACGTCCATCTTCATGTACGATACCAGATGTTCCTTCATCATTTCGGACAAGCTCAAACCAACCGTCAGGTGCTAAATAAGCCGCGTCTTCCATATCTGAATTCAGAAGTACGTTCTTTTCATTAATGTAAGACGTACTTCCATCCTGCCACTTCCCGGATGATTGAGCTTCTTTTAGATTCACTTCCACACTGCGGTCATTTTTCACGAGTTTGACTGCATCGGCAACAACTGAGCCACTAGCAGATCCCGTTAGAGTGACTTTACCTGTTTGCGCGTTGCTGAATGAATAACTACCAAGATTTACCCACTCTCCATGAAGATCAGGGTTGGACTGATCGACTTCGCGATATGACGTACCCTTGGCATGGATAATGCTGAAAGGTGCTCGTTTCGAACGCGTTTGATGATAAACATTTTTGATGTATACCTCGTAATCACCTGCTGCAGGTACATTTAATTTCCATGTAAAAGAGCCTGTAACGTTTTCATTTACGAGATAATTTGTTCCGTGATACTTATCACTATTAGGAGATGAAGCTCCCCAATCTCCCTCTTGCTCCACTTTAGTCGCATCCGCATTGTCAATAATAAGTGTAGTCTGATCAGAGTTACGCTCTGTTTCGGTCTTCACTTTTCCATCTGGATAGTAGGTCCAGTTTTGCTCTCTTTGCTCGGCTCCACCTTCACCGTTTAACGTATACTGCGTGGTTTGTCCGAGATCGTTGTAGGCGTATTTGGCCTGAATGCCGTGTGGATCGGTCGTTTGTTTGATCCAGCCATTATCAAAATAATCGACCTTTGTCACATTTCGCTTCGTTTGTCCCGATGAGGCGGGTGCACTAATTTCGGTAATACGGCTCAAATTGTCATACGTGTATTGAAGTTTATGTTCTTCACGCTCACGCGCGTTACTGCTATTCGGGTCACGTGGGTAAATGATTTCTTGTACCCGATTCAGCTTGTCATAGACCGTTTTATGAACATAATCCCCTTCTGTACTGGTTGCTACCCCACGCGGTGTAATCGTTTCGGTTAAGTTTCCGACGGTGTCATACTTATACTGCGTGGTGCGAACGACATTTTGGTCATGCGGGGTTCGCATAGCGGTCAATTGACCATTTTCATCGTAACTCGCTTCGGTTATATTTCCTTCTTCATCTGTTACCTTGACCGGATTGCCATCATGATCGTAGGTAAAGTGAACGCTGTTGCCGAGTGTATCCGTCTCTTTCGTAAGACGTCCGTTTAAGTCATAGGCATAGGTCGTGCTATAATCGTCAGCTGCTTCAGTCTCATTCCCTTTCGGTTCAGTCACTTTGACCAAATTGCCGACGTTGTCGTATTCATAAGATAAGGTGTGTCCTTCACTATTGATCACTTTGGCAATACGATGTAATTGATCAAACAGATATTGCGTAGCGTAATCATCTGGATCTTCTGATGTGAGGTTTCCTTTCGGTTGCGTTTCTTTAATGAGATTCCCCACATGATCGTATTCATATGTGACGAGGCGTTTTGCTCCATTTGTCGTATCGGAGGGGAGTGTTGCCTGCATCACCCAGTCATTTTTGTTATAGCTGTAAGTCGTTTTTACACCTGTTGGTGTGGTGGTTTCCAGTATGTTGTCGTTGGCATCGTAGACGGGTGCTGGGATCGTAATCTTACGTCCCGTCGCTTTGTCGACTGGCATGGTACTGGTAAGCGGTCGTAAGAACGAATCATACGTATAAGTACCCGTATTCCCGTCTGGATCGACTACGGTCAGCACTTCACCACGTAACCCGTAGGAAACGGTCGTGCTCTTTCCTAGCGCATTGGTAACTTTTTCAGGTAAACCACTTGCACCATAGTTGCTATAGGTCGTTTTATTGCCCTTCGCATCGGTGATACTGGCTAGCAATTCATTCTGATAGGTATATTTGGTGGTGTAGTCACCTGCTGTAGCGGTCGCATTCCCTTTTGGTGCCGTTACAGTCAGCAAATTCCCCATCTGGTCATACGTATAGGTGGAAACGTGCCCTTCTGGACTGGTCACTTTCTTCAGATCTGCCACATGACCATCGAGATGGTAGTCATACTCCATCTTCGTTTGCTTACGCTTACTCACGTCAGAGATGGCATTGTTCATGGCATCGGTTTGGGTAAGCATATAGCCATTGTCATCATAAGTCCAAGTGGTGACAGCACCATTGGCATTTTCTTTACGGATCAGGTTACGATCCTCATCCCAACCAAATTTATCCGTTTCATTGCGGTCATTGGTATATTCAATCGGACGCCCGTCGTTATTAAACTTATACACACTTTTGCGGTTTTTGGCATCAGTCACCACAGTGATCGCATTTTCAGCATCATCCGCAGAAGTCCGGTATTCTAAATGAGTTTCTTTTCCTTCCCGGTCTATGATTTTGGTGGCGTGACCGCCGTCATCATAGTAAACCTGACTAATATTCCCACGTGGATCGGTAATCGTCCGCATCCGATTTTGTTCATAGGAGAACTGGTAGACTTTAGCGCCTGTTTTTCCGTCTCCTTCTGTAATCTTGGTCAGATATCCTTCATGGTTATAGGTAAAGGAAAATTTCAGCCCTGAGATATCGGTCATGCTTTTCACTTGATTTAATACATCTGGATCACTCGTATCCTTCGATCCATAATATTCCATCGCGATGGTACGACGACCGTGATGATCTTTTAAGTACTTAAGGAACTTCACCTTCAGATTCCCAACACTTCGTTTTTCGTACACATAATCCATTTTGAAACCATTACGATCGATTGTTCTCGATATATAGCCTTCGCTATCAAAATAATAGTAAGTACCATCTTGCGTTGTAATGCGCCATTGATACGTTTTATTATTCATTGAGTTCAAAATGAGATGCAGTTTGCTTCCTTTTGGACTCTTAAACTTCTTGGTTTTCGTATCGTAAACAAATGTATATTTGGTTCCATCACCATCGATAAAGAGGACGGTACCAGATAGAATTTTGCCTGTATGATCTATCTTAACCCCCTTGGAGTTTGCCGGTGTTCCCACACGCATCATATTGGTGAGGGCAAACGACCAACCTGGACCAAATAAGGAGTCTGATGCATCTAAGCTGTTGTAGGTGAGCGTCGGATTGGTGTCAAACCCTTTTGATGGATTGGAGAACGGACTGTAACTAAACATGGTATTTCCATAAAAGAGGTTTGCGGTAATATCTGTACCTGCTCCTGTATATTTTCCAATTAATCCTTGGTGGGGTTCATAGCCGAGGTGTTCCGCTTTCTTCTGGGATTGTACGACAATCGCTTGTTGTAAAGCTGGAATCCCTTGGGCACTT
Organism: Polycladospora coralii; assembly: GCF_014773435.2. Lineage (GTDB taxonomy): Bacteria > Bacillota > Bacilli > Thermoactinomycetales > Thermoactinomycetaceae > Polycladospora > Polycladospora coralii. Next base: position 51,856 of record NZ_JACXAG020000008.1, read on the forward strand.
TTTGATAAATATTCGCCCGATTGATTGACAATATCCCATTCCAGATTCCGCGTTTCACGATATGCTTTAGTTTGCAGTACCGGCGCATGAATCTGGGCTTTTACCTGTACGGCTTCTCCAGGCTTTACATCTTTGGGCAGATTCACACGATCGGTTCCTTGTGGCGCTTGATCACCGGACCACCGATAGGTCAGTTGTTCATCGCCCTTTTTCCAGATCCGATCCGTGGTGTTGGTGATGGTAACCAGTACTTCATGGTTATCTCCAACCACCATATCGGCTGGGGTTTCGGGTGCATGATAAGTATTTTCTGCTGTTGGTAAAGTGTAAATCACTTTCAACTTTGGCCGTAGCGTCTTCTCTTTGGTTTCGTTACTTAAAAAGAGTGTCCGCTCAAGACTGCCTGGAAGCAGTTTTAACATGAAACCATAATTGGTCTTTGTACCTGTGTGCCATGCATCAACGGCTTGTGTCGCGTTCCAAACACGCCATTTCGGATCGTTTGTAATTCCGGAAACGGTATCGAGTGTTGCGGAATCAAAATTTGCATTCGATGTATTCCATGTTGCACTTCCTTCATAAAATGCCTTCGTAAGAGTGTGCAACGCATACGTGGCGTCTGAACTCCCCCCATCAATATCACGATACCAACCCCATAGATTTAAAGATGCATTGACAATTTTTGCACCCTTTGGAATATATTGGATATTAAAGCGCATGAGGGCTCGTGTTGTACCATATGTGCCACTATTGGTTCCAACCATTAACCAGTTCTTACCTTCAATGGTATTTAGATTCATGGTTGGCTTCGATTTGGATATCGTTGTATCTTCTTCTGGATTTTGAAACACTTTTAGTGCCATGCCCGCCTTCGGAAGACGCGTCAGGACAGAAGCACCTGGTTTAAGTTCTCCACTTTTTGTTTTCACAGCGATCATGTAATAGTAAGCATTTCCTAGTGGATCAGGGTCATCTGCTGGCGTGGGATCAGCTGTGGTATCCGTATAGTTCAATTGATATTTGTTATCGATTGGAGCGATCAAAGTAGACTCATCCGGAACAAAGTCTTGATAAACACTACGGTGTACTTGATATTCTACAAAGTCATCTTCTGTATACTTGGACCACTTCAGGTCTGCACCGGTAGCATAGACGGTTGTCGGTTCTGTAAGTGATACACTTGGTTCATCATAGATCACGGTTAACCGTGGACGTATGGAAGATTCATCATAGTTTTGACTGGCCGTATAAATGGGCCCGCCTTTCCCCAAGGTTTCATCTCGTGCACGTAACAAAAAACCATAGTTGGGTGCTGTACCTTGAAGCCATTTTTGTACCAATTCACGTACACCAAAGTGATTCCAGGCATTATTGGAATTGGCTGTTTTCGTTGCGATTGCACGCTTCACAAAACGAATCCCATCTGCGATGACATAGCCGTTCGCATCATCAGAGATCACTACTTTATGGGAAGAACCAGCTTCAAACGGATAATAACCAATGGTTACCCAGCGACTACCATTTTTCTGTTGATTGACACGTACCGTTTGACTGCGTCCTCCTTCATAATGCACAGTATAGGGCGTGTTCGTTGCACGATCTGAGGAACTCGTGTAAAAAATTTGTAATTCATACACCCCGTCTTCTTTAAAATGGGGTACATAAGTGAATGTTTCTTTTCCTTGGCCTGGATTATTAGGTGCATAAGTACCATGGTATGAACCACTTACAGAACTAGATAATGGCCAGTTTCCTACCTTAGAGGTATAGGTTGATTCATTATCTATAGCGTGATAGTAAGAGATTGGCGTGGTATTATAAGAGCCACCTCCACTGCCCCATTTAATGCCTGTGTGGGACTGATTCCAGGTCACATTGTTTACATCCCAATCCCGTGTCACTTGGTGGGCACTCATCGAAACCGAGTGACTACCGCTTGTCGTATCAATTTCCTGATCATAGTACATCGACAAGGTGGCTTCATTTAATATCGCTTGTTTCGGAATGGAAGATAAGTCGAACTTCACAAGTGCCCGATAAATCGAGTTATCACTGGTTCCAGCCTTAAGACGCCATGTACCTTCCGTATTGTAATTTGGATCCTTACTCGCGATGTAAGCATCGACACTTTCAGTGGGTGTTGGCTCAATCTTAATGGTTGGGTCAATTAAAATTGGGAATTTTCTGTTTTGATCAGCTATCCATTTGGGATCCGCTTCAATCGTGATGGTTGCTTGATCACCTTCTTGTTTGACTGATTGCTTGACATTTTCACTATAGATAAAACCATAAGGTGAGTTTTCATCAGGTGTTGCATCCATCATGAAAGGTTTAGGCATGCGGTAAACCACTCTGCCGCTTTCTCGATCCTCAAAACGGATCGAACCATCTTCCTCATCCTTGGCTTGTAATCCTTTAAGATTCAAATGAAATGTATATGTCGGATTTTCTACTTTCTGATTCAATCGAATGGTTTCTTTGAGTGAGTCCGTTCCCACATCGTAGATGAGATCGGCTTTGTCCCATAATTGCACATATGTAACCTGATTTTCCTTTATGGTCGGTTTCACATTTGCTTGCGCTGCTACTGGATTAAAATCGATTTGCTTCTCTTCATGTTCAAAACGTAGTAGCGTGGAGGATGAAGTTCCAAAATAAGTGCGGAACGTGTTAGAGGTATTTTCATAATTAAAACCTTTTTGTTTCGTCTTTTTGACATTGACATCAATCTCTTGCCATTTGCCTTTTTCGTCTTTGTAGTGGACAGGATCAGCAGAGATTTCTTTTTGTTTGCGTCCGTCAGAGAGTTCGAACACTTTACTATTCTGATCCCGTTCACTGGTATCTTCTTTTACTTTTTCGGCTTTAGGAATCTTCTCACCGACCGGTGCTTCTTCTTTTTGATAAAGCGTCTCGTCAGCAATTTCTTCCGCCTTCGCCTTTTCTTCATCACGATCTGTGAAGAAGTCGACCAGTGAATTCCAAGCGCCTTTACTTGATTCTTCAGCTGTGAGTAGTAAGCTTGATGATGCTTCTACTACAGCGGTGCGTTTTTCTGTAAAGCTAGTCGTTACCATTTCGGCTGCGTATATCGGTGTGGGCAACAGACTCGTAAACAGAAAAATCAGTAGCATGGCGATGATTCCCATGCGTTTCAAAATAGGATGATTTCTCAATGTATACATTCCTTTCTTAAAATAATTACCTATTCATTTAAAATGAAAATGAAATAAATGTCAATTAAAACATTTACTTTTATTTCATTTTCATTTGTTTTAGATCCTGGTGAAGGCGTACTTTGATAAAGTACTCGATAATCAACGTGAAATAACAAAGACTGAACCCAGTACAATACTGAGTTCAGTCTTTAATTCATCATGAAGTCAATACGAATCGATACCTAATTTTAGAGCAGGATCATGAAGGATATAGGGTCTCTCTTTAGCAACCACCAACTTATCAAGATTATCATTTCGTGCATAAGAGCTTTGTATAGCTACAAAATGTGATATATCGTCAATTTGTACGATCCATTCATCTGCATATCTCATTAGCGTATCCCCACGTAAGATGAAAGGGGATATCAAAGTTTACACCATTGCGCATCGAATTATAGGTCATATATACACCTGTTGCTAGAAATCCAACACATACACCTATTGTTAGAAAAAAAGAATGGAACATTTTTTTGTGTATGCTAACAAAATTGATATGTTTAGAACCTATATAATATATAATGGATACGAATAAAGTAGCATATATGTATACTTCTAAGGGATACATATATAAATTCCCCTCCTCATTGTTTGTTATGATAGCCCCTAACAAAACCTCATCGCTCAATGAATTTTACCTCAGCATTTATACAGGAGTGAATATTTTGAAAGCACCTAGCGAAGTATTAAAGGTATGGAACCAATTTGATAAATATCCCTTGGAAACACTTACTAAAGCTTGGCTATCTGTGCAAAAAGATGGCCCGAGACAACGTACTATTGAAGAAATGGTCCAACATCGTAAGCAATACGGAACGAGTGGCAACTGTTTTGACCTCGCCCTGTGGTTGTTACATGAGTTTCATGACGCTGGTATAGAAGCTTATCTCATAGGACGACATCTCCTAACCCCCAAAGCACATGTTGCTGTTGTAGCTATCGGCAAGAATGGATATCGTTATCTTTGTGATCTTGGTGATCAATGGATTGCTCCGATTTTGTTAGATTATTCAAGTGAATGCTTTACTAAGAAGCCCTTAGAAGGGTTTTTCCCAGGTGCTAACATACAAGTGGCATCTTCTGATCAAAGCTGTTTCATTAAATATTACCGTCCTAATGGTGAAATAAGCAGTCAGATCTATGATTTGAGAAGCATTTCGAGAGAAAAGTTCATTGAAGCAGGTCATTTTTCGCAATCTTCATTAGACAAACCGCTATGTGAAATGCGACTGCCACTGGATAATGAAATTGGACATTGGGAGTTTTATAACTGGAGAAGTTTTATAAGTACAAATGACGGTTTATATGGAGAAAACCCTTGTTCATCGCTACATGAATGGTCACACAGAATTCATAAAAAAACAGGTATGGACCCCTCAATTGTTTATGCGTCTTTACAAGTTTACACCCATCAAAGCACACTATAATCCCGTATACGACTTGTATATCCATTAGACATCACGATCTTCTATTTGGGTATACATCATCTCATCCTCTTCCTCAAATAAACTAAGTTGCTTTATATGTGGTTCATCGTCAGTCAAATCGGCTACGCTCATCCCTAACAACCTTACCTGCTTTCCTTCTAGGTTCATGCGTTCTAGCATAAATAAGATATACTTCATGATCTGACTGCTGGTGTGAATTGGAGTAGGTAAGGTGAGCCTTCTCGTAATCTGCTTAAAATCGTGAAACTTCATTTTAAGTACCAGAACTCGAGCGACTAGTTGCTTATCTTGCAGATAGGTTGCAACTTGCTGTGCTAGCTCTTCTAAGATCGGAATCATCTCGCTACGCACACCTATATCCTCACTTAAGGTCATTTCTTTTCCGATTGATTTTCGGACACGTTTAGGGTTTACCTGCCTAGTATCTTCTCCTCGAATTTGGTGATACAAAATCTCGCCCCGTTTACCCAAGAGCTCAACCAATTGCTGTAACGACCATTCACGTAGCTCAATACCCTTATGTATGCCTAAGTCTTTCAGTTGTTTTTCTGTGACTTGCCCAATTCCAGCAAACTTCCGTATCGGCATCCGATCGATAAATGCCACAGCTTGTGCCGGCGTCACCACCGTCAAACCATCTGGCTTTTGATAGCCTGAAGCAAGCTTCGCAATAAACTTGTTATAAGATACGCCTGCAGACGCGGTTAAACGTAACCGACGATTTATAACCGATTTCATCTCTTTTGCAATCAACGTAGCCGATTTCATATTTTTTTTGTTATCGGTTACGTCTAAATAGGCCTCATCCACTGATAATGGCTCGACTAGGTTCGTATAAAGATAGAAGATATCCATCAATTCCAGCGAAATTTCCTTATACAACTTCATACGTGGACGAACAAAAATGGCCTGTGGGCAAAGTTGATGTGCCCGTTTAGCAGGCATGGCAGAATGAATACCAAATTGTCGCGCTTCATAGGAGCATGTAGCCACTACACCACGCCCATAGGGATCACCACCTACTACAATCGGCTTCCCTCTGTACTCCGGATTTTCACGTTGCTCAACTGACGCAAAAAAGGCATCCATATCCACATGAATAATCTTTCGCATATTTGCTCCGTCCTTCATTTTGAAAAATGGATTGGCTCATAAAGCCTAAATACGATTATCTTAAGTATATAGCATCTTAGCAGTATGAATATTCTAATATAAGTAGCGAATACATAAGTGCTGAAGAATTCTCCTCTAGCTCTAGTACAAGTGATCAGAAAATAGCCGAATCCGACCCAATCGTCATTCGGTACACCTACACCTTATAGGAAAATATCGTTTAAGCTATCATTTTGTCAAGCTCGGTAAACAGATCGTTAACGATTTGCCCTCCACAATATTCTTCGTAGAAGCCATCTACATGAAAATAACCGTCCTCTATTTGTCTGAGGACGGCTACTTAAATTGAGTCAATCAATATGTTGTTCGTAATTACACTTGATTTCGATCACAATGATGCTGAAAACCGGCTATACATCCAGCCAACAATAAAGAATCGGAGGACCCTTTTAAATTTTGAGATGGCAAAGCGGTAGCACTAACTACATTAGAAAAAAGGACGGTAAGTGCGATTGAAGTAACCATGACTATTTTTTTCATTTTTATCACTACTCCCAATTTGAAGGTATGTATAATTATTCATTATAAATTATAAATTCACTTTTGTATACATTAATTTAAGAATGATTTAGCCCATTCTAGCTATTTAAACGGAGGATCCTTCTCCTATCGTTATCATTAGCTATTATAGTCAGTAAGATTGCACGAATTCCCATTCATTTTTTTATAATTAATCTTTTTAACAACCCCAACGATCGAATGGAAAATAGACCTGATACGAAAACCGAAACGATCATGATGCACAGTGCTAATAGATCGTACCGCCACAAATCTATGGTACTTTGCAATTGAAGCCATGTAATACCAGTCATTACAGCTATATAAATACATAGATAAATGACGATAGATGGAAAGCGGAAATTGATCGCATAAACTTTCTGGTTTTGTTTGTAAACAAGTAAAATGACCAAAAAATAGGAAATCAAAGTCATGGCTACTGCCCCCCACAGCTTATAAAGGAGGATTAGAAACAAGCAACCCAATACATAAATAAGCGAAGCGATTAAAAATGCTTTGGATATTTTCTTAGTCTGTTTATTAATAAGTAGACCTACTGCAAAAACAGTATGTAAAACATTTAGAAGCGTTCCTAGTGAGAGAATCCAAATATAAGGATACGCAGGAGCTAGCTTCTTCAAGTAAAATGCACTGAAATCTTTTATAAAAAAAGTCATAACCATAATTGACAGTGTCCCAATGACGAGTAAGATTCGCCCCACTAAGCTATAGATACGTTTTGCATCATCTCTGCTTTTAATCGACATCGCAAAAGGGCGCCATGCCAACTGAAACGGAGCCGTAATTAAGACAATCATACTCGCAACTCGAAGCGCACCCGAATATAGAGCCGCTTGACTACCATCTATGTGTACCAGCACAGAGCGACCAATTGCCGTAATCGCCCAAAATGAGATTAATGTCGGCACCAGCGGGGCACCATATTTGATTAAATTTGTGAGATGTTTTTTGGAGAATTGTAAAATAAACTCCGATCTAAACAAAATCATCAAGATGATGGCAATTGTTATCTGGCCGATTAACTGCCCATAAAATAAGCCTACAATTCCGCTATCGTAAACAACAAACCATAGGCTCAATAGGTTAGAACCTATAACGTACCCCATGCTAAAAAAATTAAACAGCCATTTCTTTTGCATATAGCGGGCATATGCAAGCAGATGCTGGATCACAATCGCACCTAAGGTCGCCATTGTCGCGATAAAAAGTAAATATTTATAATCTGATCTAACAACTTCACCATATACAATCGGATTAACATATTCGCCTATAAAATACATGATGAGTGCAATTACAATGCAAACCAGACTACTAAACAATAGTGCGTTAGACAAGTAGATACGACGCTCTCTCAGCTCTTTCGCGTCAAAGAAGTAATACGCCATCGCGGCATCTGTACCTAATATACAAAGGTAAGTCAAAATTAAGGTGTAAGCATTGGTTTGATCCCATGCAGCAAACTCATCTTTTGCTAAATAGCTAATATATACCGGTGCTAGTAAAAAAGCGACTAACTTATTACCCATCGTCGAAAATGCAAACGCCGCAGAGTCTGAGAATAGTTTTTTCAGTAAGTTGTTCATTAAGGTACCTTCATTTTTCAGAATATACCCTACATCATAACATGAAAAATAAAGGGATACATGCAATTTTTACAACTATGTAATTTATCAAGGGTGTTGATCTCCATCATTTCTACATTTGGGCTGTGTTACGAGTTATTCGTAAAATGAGAGCGTACTGACTGAGTCTGCACGCTCTCATTTTATCAGCAGTATTTCATTAGAATTGGATCTCTGGCGGATCAGTTTCAAAACGATACATAATATCAGTCCTCCGTGTACGGTGCTCTTTTACTGTCAATTCAATAAATTGACTAGCGTATTTTCCATACTTCTTTAAACCATATCTTTCACAAATATCGATTAAAATCAATAAGATGTCAAATTCTAAATTAAGATAATAGTCGCGGGATATCGATAATGCTCTAACTAAATTATTGTAAGCTAGCAGATCATCTTTCTGAACAATTTGACATTCAGCTAAAGATTTCATGGATTCAACCAATCTATACTCATCATTGTATAGTTCCCCTTTCTGCATCTCTTTATCCAATAAACTTCGAGCTTTTTCAACTTGCCCTAACTCTAAGTGTAGAATGCCTAGTTGTGTGTAGGTTTTAATGGTTAAATATTTTCTGGTAATTGACTTTTCTAGAGCGAGAGCCATACTAAAGCATGACATCACGTTCTTGAAATCAGCAGTTTTAGAGTAGCATTCACCCAATGTATACCATATCTCATAAGATCGGTCTATAAGATTGTTAATATAAGCTTCCTCTAACACTGAAAGACCCACCTCTATAGCATGAAAATACATTTTCATTTTTTTCAGAATATCCATTCGTACTAAAACAATTGTTAAACGAGCATCAGCATGAGATACTAAATCTTTGTTTCCCCAGCGCCTCATGATCCCGATCAATTCTTGTAAGAACGATTGCTTTTGTGATCCATAAATGAGAGTATAAATATTTTCTTTCTCCAGATTGGTTAAAGCATTTAATTCCTTTGTCTACTTCAATTATAGCTTCATTCAATTTATGTTTCATATTGTAGATTCTAGCAAGAGCAGTATGACAGGCTGCCACTATATTTAAATTCTTGTCACATTCACTATCTGTTCTTATCGTTGTGTCAAAAACCTCTTCTTCAATTTCTATCGCTTTTTTGTACATCTCGATTGCTAAGTCAAATTTTTTGTTACCACTGTAATTCCTACCTTTTAAATAATACACAGTGGACTCTAATTCCTTCCAAAACTCACTCTCTTGCAGGGTTTCATGTAACCCATCATCTAGGCTTACTAACCTCATCCCATGTTCAATTGCTGTCAGCTTTAGTCTAAGATCTAACTGATCCTCTGATTCATCCTCTTTTTGAAAGTTTTCAATGGTTTCAAAGGGGATCTCGTAGCAGGCACATATCTCTGCTAGTGTTTGCTTGTCCCATTTTAATCCTTTCCCCCGTTCAATTTTAGATATTGTGGACTGTGGAATATGGGTTTTCTCTTTCAGATATTTCCCTATCTCAGTTGTCACTCTAATGCGTTCCCTTAGTACCATTTTTTCACCCTTTTCAGCATTCATTTTTGTTTAATGTGTTAGACATTTTGTATATTTGATCTTATTTATATAAAGAAAAGGGCACCAGCTCAGTTCAATGTATAGCCAGAGATAAAAACAACGACTTGGAGGTGTAGACATACATCCAAAAATCAATCATAATACCGTTCAGCAGTTGGTTAGTGATGCTCAAAAGGATGGTATTCAGAAGTTGGTTGTAGGTGCGGTGATACGTATAGATAACCGCTTCCTGCTCCTCGAACGCGTAGACACTGATTTCGTGGCTGGACTCGTAGAACTACCAAGTGGTACTGTGGATACAGGTGAAAGCTTATTTTCTGCACTCGAGCGTGAAGTTCGTGAGGAAACAGGGCTTATGCTTGAAGCGATCGATCAATATCTGGTTTCATTTGATTATGTGTCAGGATCGAACAAGAATACGAGACAGTTTAATTTTCTCATCAAAACATTAGCAGGCGATATTAGATTGGAGCCGACTGAACACCAGGCGTATCACCTCATCGAGACTTCCAGTAAAGTTTTTCATACTTACAATATTTCGGAGGAAACCATAAAGGTCCTCAATACCGCGCTACAACACATCAGTCTCAACTCGGATTATTAAAATCAACAAGCAAGCCCCCACACATCAAGTGTGAAGGCTTGCTGTTTATTTTTTCCTCATATGGACATGGTATTAAGGAAAAGCAAAGATGAGGGGTCCGCTGTGTTCATACAAATCGTTTGGAAGACATTTCTTATATTTGTAATCGGTACGATCATTTTGCGACTGGGCGGTCGCAAATCGATTTCTCAGATGACAATCGCTCAGGTTGTGGTGATGATTGGAATCGGATCGTTGCTGATTCAACCGGTTTCCGGGCATGGGATTGGCTATACTTTTTTAGCAGCCTTTGTTCTCGTCTGTTTTATGCTTATTTTTGAGTATTTGCAAATGAAGTTTGATCGCTTTGAAACCATTGGTACTGGAAAAGCGAAGATGGTGATCGAGCACGGTCAATTAAACGTAAAAAACCTGCGTATGCTTCGATTAACTGTCGACCAGTTAGAAACCCGATTACGAGAAGTAGGTATCGCTAATATTGAAGATGTAGAATGGGCCACGATCGAAGTGAGCGGTCAACTTGGTTATGCCCTAAAGCCCCCTAAGCAACCGGCTACGAAGGAAGATATCCAGCTCATTCTCGATCATTTACAGCACCTAAGCTCCAAACCAGTCAACACGCAACCTAAATCCCATATTTTTACAGAAATTAATACGCAAGAACATGAAGGTAATCAAGATGGACCGAAAGCTACCTTGTGAATGGAGTGGATGCTATTCCTGCTGTCCTTCTTCCTCCGATGATTTGGTAAGCATACGTTCTAATAAGGTAAAACGCAACTGCAAGTAGACAATCCATACGTGACCCAGTATGGTAATCGCGGTAATCACAATCTCTTTCAAACAAATGCCCTCCTTTTTTAACGGGATCATTTGTTCTTATTTTGTCGAATTAGGAGTTATTTATACGTCATTACTACCAGTTCATCCTTTTCTTAAGTGTGGTAATATGTGCGACATGATGCTTTCCATGCCATGCATATAGCTCTAAATTTTGCGCAAGCGTAAGTATGCCCATTTCTGGATTCCGGTATGTCCCCTTTAAAGTTTCTGCTGAGATCGACTTTATCAGATAGATCCAGCGGGCATGAATCGAAGTGAGCAAATGAATGGAAAGAGAGACAGGAGCTCCCGTAGCATCAGGTAACGCCGCCCATTTATTCTCATCATAAGTTAAAATAGTAGGTTCATCTTCCGTCAATGCAAGCCGTACACGCAGGTAACCATTTAAATGACTGTCCGCCAAATGATGTACCACTTGTCGAACCGTCCATCCGCCTTCACGGTAAGGAGTATCCAATTGCTTTTCACTGAGTCCATCTATCTCTTGTTTCAGTAAAGTAGGCAACACCTCTATATCCGAAATCCATTGTTCGATCATTTCCAGCTGAATTTTTTCTGTGAATTCAAATGGGCCAATCGGATAGCGTAGATCCATCTTTATCATCCTTTCTCGCATAGCGAGGTATACCTATATGAAAAACGTATTCCACAGATAACCTACGATCCCTTTACTGCATCGTCCTTATATATTCCCAAACTTTTTCCCAATAGGATAAATATACATTTTAAATTGCAAGCGCTTTCATTCTTACTAACACGCACAAAACCCTTTTAAAACCTTCTCTCACTCCACTTTTATCATTCAAATTTTCGCCACAATTGATTGTATAATCACTGACTTCGATGAATAAAAATGGCTGTAAAACTTGTTTATCATGTAAAATAATGATATCCTTGGGTTAATGTAGAGACCGTGTACGGGTCTTCCTTCTCTAATAAATTACTCATTTCTCGTAATTCTGTAAATTATCTACTATGATTGTATATTTTGATGGAGGTGACGGTCAACGATGACCAAAACGAAGAAAAGCCTAAACAATCTGGGTTCTTTTAAGCATTTAACCTCTGAAGAACACGATAGTTGCGGAATTGTCGCAACCATTGAAAAAAATGGAATACCTACACGCGCCAATATGTTGGATACAATAGACGCCTTGATTAAAACCGAACATCGTTCTGGTTTTATACAAGGTGAAGGGGACGGCTGTGGCATACTAACCGATATCCCACGTGCTTTATGGGCCGATAAATTAGCTGATAAAGGTCTAGCTGACATCGTACATGATCCACGATTTGCCGTCGCGCATATTTTTTTACCAAAATCTGAAGAGGCACTATACATCAGAGAGCAAATTATTAAACATTTATCTCAAAATCAGTTTGAGTTCTTGCATGAAGAACTTGACCAAGTCAACCATTCTGTCTTAGGTCCAAATGCCCAGGCTGATGAACCACATTTCTGGCAGATTGCTGTACGATCACAGTCAGAACAAGACATCTCTAAGCAAATGTTTGAGCAGGTTGTACAATTAGAAACACAATTCCCTGTTCAACTCGCTTCTTTTAGTAACCATTCTGTCGTCTATAAGTTGATGGGGGCGGCAAGTTTAATCCCCAAATACTTTAATGACTTAAATGACGATCAATTTAAATCGTTAGCGACAATCGGACATAATCGCTACTCGACCAATACGTTATCTAATTTCTTTCGTGTTCAGCCATTTTCGATCTTAGGACATAATGGTGAAATTAATACAGCTCGTAAACTACGCGACGAAGCACAGATGATTGGTGCTCCCCTCGAGGAAGAGAGTAGCGATTCTCAAGATCTAAATCGAGTCGTAGAAACCCTGATTCATCGCTATGACTATAGCTTGTTTGAAGCAATCGAGATCGTTTTCCCACCGATCATTCATGAATTACATCAACTACCTGAGCAGATCAGACAGCTATACACCTACTATAGACAAACATGGGGACCGTTTTCACAAGGACCAGCAGGAATCATCTCCCGCTATGGAAATGAGTGTGCTTTTAGCGTAGATGCCTTAGGCCTTCGACCTCTCTGGTTAGTTGAAACAGTACGTTCCTATTCCTTCTCATCTGAACAAGGGATTGTGCCCGTTTCACAGATGATAGGCGAACCGAAGCCCCTCGCACCAGGTGAAACAATCGGAGTACAACTTCTACCTCAAGCTAAAGTATATGCACATCATGAATTGCAACAAGTTGTTTTAGAACGCACCTCAAAGCGATGTGATTTTACACCGTATGGTCAGGTGAACCCGCTACCTAAGCCCAAACAAGCTTTACAACTAAAGGACAATACAGCCTCAGCTCAAGCTTATGCTGCCTTTGGCTGGGAGCGGGAACAAATTCAGATGGTCGAGCAGATGGGCGATATCGGAGTTGATCCCATTCGTTCACTAGGGCATGACGCGCCTTTAGCGGCACTAGCTAAAATGAGGCAAAACATTCCTGATTATATAAAAGAAAGTGTTGCTGTAGTAACCAATCCAGCAATTGACCGCGAACGGGAAATGGAACACTTCTCAACACGTATCCTACTGGGAGAGCGCCCCCGTCTCGGTTCAGCACAACAAGAATCGCTTCCCCTCGATTTGCCATCCCCAATATTGGTGGAAGGTAAGTGTGGCCAGCGCGTAAGTGAGCAACACAAAACGTATGCTTATGAAGAAGTGCTTCATTATTTTTCAACTGATGCAAATCGTGTACATCATTTTTCACTATCTTATAAACGTGGTACATCCATCCCTGATCGGCTTCATCAATTAGCAAATGAGGCAATTGAAGCGGTTCAGGCAGGAAAAACCATCCTGATTCTGGATGATCAAGATTGTCATACCCATGATCAGATGTTTTTAGATCCACATATCGCCATCTCCAAAGTGGATCAAGCACTAAAACTAGCCTCCCATCCTAGTGAAGGTCAAAATCTGAGAAGGAAGGCAAGTATTATCGTGCGTTCTGCCGCTATGCGTAGCCTTCATGATCTTGCAACAGCGATTGGGCTCGGTGCTGATGCCGTTTCACCTTATCTCATGTTTGCCACCTTACACGAGAAAGAAAATGCTGAGGCCACCCATCTTTTTACAGCTATCAATAAAGGGCTTGAAAAAATTATTTCTACCATTGGTATCCATGAACTACGTGGTTATGCAAGACTGTTTTCATCCATTGGACTCCATCCAGAAATAGCAGAGATTTTGCAAATTGTCAATTATGGCGGTAGCTCCACTGCTGGTTTATCCTGGAAAAAAATGGAGCAGAGTGCAGAAGAACGTTACCTTGATTTTAATGATGGTAAAGCAAAAGCTGCACGACTTTTCCATCTATGGCCGCGTGTGTGGAAATCTATTGGCCAGTTAGCTGCCAATGATATTACCTATGAAGAGTTTGCAAACAAATTAGAAACACTGGAAACCGAAAATCCACTTAGTCTTCGTCACGTAACGGATTTAAAAATAGATTTAGATTCTCACATCGACGCCAATCAAGTGGATCTTTCCATCGGAAAACATGATCTACCACTAGCCATTAGCTCTATGTCCTTCGGTTCTCAAAATGAAATTGCCTTTCGAGCGTATGCGGAAGCAGCCAATCGCCTCAACATGGTAAGCCTGAATGGTGAAGGTGGCGAAATCAAGGATATGCTAGGTAAATATCCAAATACACGTGGTCATCAAATTGCCTCAGGCCGTTTCGGTGTAAATGTTGAGCTTGCCAACTCGGCCAACATCCTAGAAATCAAAATTGGACAAGGGGCTAAACCAGGTGAAGGTGGCCATCTACCGGGTAAAAAAGTTTCTCCTAAGGTAGCAGAAGCTCGAAATGCGACGCCAGGCAGCGATTTGATTTCGCCTTCCAATAACCATGATATCTATTCTATTGAGGATTTAGCTCAGATCATTACGGAGCTCAAAACAGCCAATAAACAAGCCCAGGTGATCGTCAAAGTTCCGATCGTTCCTAACATTGGTACAATCGCAGTTGGAATCGCTAAAGCTGGAGCTGATATCATTACATTAAGTGGGTTCGATGGTGGAACAGGAGCTGCTCGTATCCATGCCCTCCAGCACGTTGGCCTACCGGCTGAAATTGGCGTGAAAGCGGCACATAATGCGCTACTTGAGGTAGGTTTACGTGATCACGTAGAGATTTGGGCTGATGGTGGTGTCAAAAGTGCCTTAGATGCAGTTAAATTAATGTTACTCGGCGCCAATAGGATTGGTTTTGGAACCCTTGCGATGCTAGCCATCGGATGTACGACCTGTAAAGGCTGTCATCTGGATACTTGTCACGTTGGAATCGCTACGCAGATCGAAACCGTAGAGGAAGCCGAGGAGCATGGGTTACGCCGCTTTGTGCCTCGTCAACTGGACATCGCGATCGAAAATCTGATGCACCTATTCTCTACATTTGGTCAGCAAATACGAGAAATAACCGCTCAGTTAGGTGAGAAGCGTACCCAAGATCTAGTGGGCCGCTCTGATTTGCTCGTCCAAACACGCGCACTTGAAGCACTTGATCTCTCTGATTTATTGCAAGTTACACCGCCCGCTAAACAACTTGAAAGTAGAGAAGAAGTACTGATTGCAGGTAGGATCAAAAGCTTGTCTGAAGATCAACATTATACGTTCACAGAGCGTACTGTGGATACGTTTACCCAAGTGGATAGTACAAGTCGTGTTCTTTTATCCAATATATCGGGAGCTCGTGTTCGTAACCGTTTAGATGGTAGCTATCATACACTGCCTGAAAGCACCTTTACTTTTGGTGAAGGCTCCATCCCTGGAAATGGATTTGCTGCATATCACGCTGAGGGTATGCAAGCTACTGTTCATGGTGGTGCACAAGATGGGGTTGGAAAAACGGCATTTGGAGGAAAAGTAGCCATTCTAAAGTCACCCAACCAACATAATGTGTTGATTAATGGTTCAGTGGGTAAAGGATTTTGTTACGGGGCACAAAAAGGACTGTTCATCGCTCAAGGAGATGCTGACTCGCGGGCAGGAATTCGTCTCTCAGGGGCTGATATCATCATCGGTGGTGAACTTACTGCACCTGTGAAAGATGAACTTGGTTTTATTGCCAATCGAGCAAATATCAAAGGTTTTGCATTTGAGTATATGACGGATGGGCGAGCCGTTGTGCTGGGAGACCCAGGGCCATGGATATGCTCCGGTATGACTGGTGGCGTGGTCTATCTCCGTCTCCAACCCGAATTAGGATTGGATGAAGTGGCTATTATGCGTCGTATCGCCAAAGCGGCTAAGGTATCCATCGAGCCCCTTAATGAAAAGGGAATTGACGACTTACAGGAGCTACTCACTCACTACCTTAATGAATTACGAGAAGCCAAGCAGTACGATACAGCAGAACACATCACTAACTTACTCGCTAACTTAGACCAACACTTTATTCAGGTGATTCCAAACAAACAGCAAGCTGATCCTGCCGTATCTACTGAGTAAGCCATCAAGAAAAAGTCCTAGAGAAAGCATATCTAGGGCTTTTTCTTATATACACACACTACTCACAACAAATAACATACTTCCATCGATCTTCTCTCTTAACATGAGTATTCCCTTGTTCATCAATCTTATGATCAATGTCTTTTTCTGCAAATGTTTTAATATACTCCGCTCTTCTCTCTTCATTTAACGTTTCAGTTGGTACAATAAGTGTATAGTCACTTCCCCACATTTTGTAAAAAGCAAATATCAGGACTAATGCCATAATGGTGCTTACAGTCCCAATAACAAATTTATTTTTCATAGTTACATCACCTACTGTCTAATTAATTCAAGAACAGAATGAAGTAAGATCGCGTAGGTCTCCTTCTTCTATATGAAATTTTCCATTTTCAATTTTATAGTTTGCATCAATTTTCACCATACATGCCTATAACAATTTTTGATCTATGTTAGACGTATCAGTTAACTCCACAAACTTTTTCTCTACTTGGCAGGCTGTACGAATTGATAACATAAAGCTTAGTGATATGATTCATAAGATCCTACAGTGAAATGGATTAGACCGTCAGCAATGACCGATCACGACATTTTGTTACTTAAAAAAAGGAATAATCCAACCTTTAGCGAATTATATTCACCTCAAGGAAAACTGTCAGAACAAAAAGGTAGGGACAATCTATGTTTACAAACAGAACTCCTCAATATCATGGAAAGCCGCTTAATAGCAGTATTGCTTGTATCGAACAGGTATGCTTAGGAGGTTTAGAACAATCCATCCTGATACGAGGCACTGATGTAGACTCACCTATTTTATTATTCCTGCATGGTGGGCCAGGTGAAGCCCAAATCGGTTACGCCAGACACTATCAATCTGAACTGGAAAAACACTTTATTGTCGTCAATTGGGATCAACGAGGTGCTGGCTTGTCGTATACACACCCTGATCATAAAAATCCTCTTACGATGACACAACTGATCAATGACACCATTGAGCTGATTGCTTATTTGTTAGAGCGATTTTCTAAGCAAAAACTCTTTATCGCAGGTCATGGATTTGGTAGTATGATTGGCATTTTAACGGCCAAACTTATACCTGAAGATATTTACGCATACATCGGAGTGGGGCAATTGGTTGATATCAATCAAAGTGATATTACCGCTTATCATTTGGCACTCCTACATGCTGATTTGATTAATCACCATCGCGCACTCAACCAGCTTCATAAAATCGGAGCGCCACCTTATGCAGATCACAAAAAATATTTCACCCTGTTAAAGTGGTTATCAAAATTTGGTGCAGTCACAAAAGAAGGCTCAAAAGCTGATTTTTTAGCAAAAGGGAAAAAATCAACCGAGTATCGCTTCCGTGACTGGAGAAAATATGAAAAAGGTAGATTACATGCATTCAAACAGTTGCTTCCTGAATTGATAGACTTTAATTTATACGAGAGAATCACACATTTAACGATCCCAACTTATTTTTGTATCGGTCGCTACGATTTTGTATCCTCTTACGAAATGCAAGAGGATTATGTAGAAGTACTAGAAACGCCGCATAAGGAAATCATTTGGTTCGATAAATCAGCTCACTACCCGCATTTTGAAGAGCCTACTCCCTTTTTAATCGCTTGTCTCAAAATAAAACGGGATACCCTAGCAGCATCTGGTAAGATCATCCCTTTTCCTAAAAAGGCAGTTTCTTTTTGACTGATCTCCTTTAGTCATGAAGTGGGAAAATGGGTACAGACAGAGAGAACGTAGTTCCTTTCCCCACTTCACTCTTTACTGAAATTGCTCCTTCATGAATCTCAACGAACTCTTTGGCAATCGCTAAACCTAGACCTGTGCCACCTGTGAAGTGGTTACGATCATTATTTCCACGATAAAAATGATGAAATACATAGGGAAGTTTTTCAGTTGGTATGCCGTGCCCTGAATTAAAGATGTTACATATCAAATTCCCATTTTTCTCTTGTATCTCTAAACGGATGATTCCTGTTCGTGGTGTATATTGAACCGCATTTCCTAAGAGGTTGAGAAAGGACTGTTTCATTCGACTGGAGTCCCAGTAAACTTCGGAGGAAACGGAGATTGATTGATGAAATGTCACTTCTTTTTCCATCATAATAGGTGCCAATAAATCGGTCATTTCTGCCATCCATTTCTCAAGCGAGATCCATTCTTTCTGCAACAAAAGTTTCCTTGATTCAGCCAGACTTAAGCTTTGTAAATCTTCAACCAGTCTAGATATGCGAATCGTTTCATCGATTAAACCATAGAACTGGGGGTCAACTACTTGCTGTTTTAATAGATACGACTCTAAATTGGTTCGCAAAATGGTGAGTGGAGTTCTTAATTCATGAGCAGTAGCTGCAATCATTTGATTTTTTGTCGTTTCCTCTTGCGTAACTCGTCTAGCTAAGCGGTTTACATCTTGTAAAATGGCACTGTAGTGTGAATGCTTCAGTATGCTTTTAGACTGCAACTGAGGCCGATCTACTACCTCACGTACTTTTTCTTGTAGTTCATAACATGCCTGCTTACGCTTACTTTCCCAACGAAATAAAACAAGAATAAAGATGAGCATCGACCAGCCCCATATCACATATGTTGCTATTCCCAGTAGGTGCCTTAACTCAGCTATCACGAACGATAAAAACATCGCACCAATGAGGAGCAATCCATATCTCAAAGTATCATATTGCATCAGAACCCCCCATGCGATAACCTAGTCCAAATACAGTTTCAATCCCTTCAAATTGCGTATCTACTTGCTTTATCTTTTTGCGTAGGTTATGAATATGGGTATCAATCGTTCTTTCATATCCAGCATATGCGTCACCGAAGCTCGCTTCAAGCAGTTGAGCCCTTGTAAAGACGCGTTCTGGTGTCATCATCAATGTTTCAAGTAGCTTTAATTCAGTTGTGGTACAGATGATTTCTTCATCTGAAAGAAAAACTTTACACTTTACCTTATCTAACTCTAACTTTCCATAACGCAAGCTTGTGTTCTCTGGTTTCTTTAATAAACCAGACTTCACTCTGCGTAAGATAACACGTATGCGTGTTACCAACTCCCTCATTGAGAAGGGCTTTTTAATATAATCATCTGCACCCAACTCCAGACCTAAAAGTAAATCGTATTCATCACTCTTAGCAGTCAAAAAGATAATCGGGATATCCGAGTATTTCCGTATTTCTTTACACACCTCTAACCCATTTTTGTCAGGCATCATCCAATCGAGTAGAATAAGATCATACTTTTCCTCCATCCGTATCCGTCTGATGGCATTTAAACTGCTACTCTCCGTTACAACATCAAACGCTTCTAGTATGAGATATTCTGCTACAGTTTGAAGTATTTTCACTTCATCATCCACAATTAAGATTTTGAATTTCATATAGCCTCCTGATTTGTATACTATCGGATATAGCGAGTAGCTTCACTGGGAGCATAACGACTCGCCTGATAAGCAGGCCAAAAAGTACATAGCATAGTAAATAATACTGCTCCACTCCATAACATAAAGAGATTTAAAAGTGGCCACTGCACTTCTACCGCACGATCCATGAGCATGTTCATTAGCATAACAGCCAATCCACTCCCCATTATGACCCCCATACTTATTCCAATCGTAGCTATAACGGTGCCTTCTATTACAATACCTGTGCACAACCATTGAGGTGCCATCCCCATAGCGCGTAACATGCCGAGTTGCTGTCTACGCTCATGTACAATTCGATATAAGATGACCATCAAACCAACAGCTCCGATGCCAGTAGCAAGCTTACTAAATATCTCTAGCAACTGAAGTGTTACTTGATATAAATATTCTCCTTTGGCCAGTTGGACTTTGGGATTATGTACAGGATATATTCCTTCCGGTATAAAAGCTTTCTCAATTTTGCTAGCTAGTTGTGCCACTTCATTTTCCTGCTTTCCACGAATGAGGATTGCGGTCTCTAATGCACGATTTTCTTTATGATTCCAATTTTTAAAAGCTTTTTTACTAACCCATACGCCATCGTTAACCATTGTATATCCATACGACTCATTTTCTGCTGCTACAACCCCTACCACCGTTTTCTTTTCGCCTGTAGGAAGCTGAAGCGTATCCCCAATCGCTATATCTGCTTTTCCGAGCTGAAGAACAGCAAACCGACGTTCCACTACAATTAATCGTGGGTTACGGATAGTGGCTAACCACATGTCACGATTCGTTTTAAAATGTGAATCTTTCTTAATCACATTTAAGTCGGCAACCGCTACAAATTCGTTATCAATTCCATTTATCACGCCAAATGAAGAATCAAATAATTGCCATACGGTAGCTGATGCTTCAACTTGCTGATGCTTTGTCATCAATGATTTTTGTTCAGAATCCGTTAGTAATCCCTTGGTTTGAGCTGTTAGATCAAACCCACCTACTGCCTCTCTGCTATCATAGATTTGCTTAAATAGAGGTGAAATGGAGCTATGGATCACACTTGCAAATGAGGTGCTCAGCATTATCATTGAAAATAGAAGGATCATAAGTTGTGTACGTCTTTTATTTTGTATGGCGTGGGCAAATGAAATTTTGAAGGTAGCGAAAACCTTAGGGAGAAATGAAAATAATCTCTGAATCCCATTTAAAAGTAGTGGATAACCTTTAGTTACACCAACAGCTAATAACAGAACCATAGTAAAAAAGAGGACGACATCTACATATCCACCCAGGTCTTCCATAGTTCGTAACCATGCTTGGTAACGGGGATGTAGCATGATGATATAAAGGATAATCCATGATCCTAATGTAAAAATAGTCCATCCGGCTTTGCTATGATTAGATCCCCTTGTGTGATTTTTAGAAATGTAAACAGGCAAATCAGCTAGCAACTCAATAATTGACTTCTGTACCACTTTTCTAGAAATCCACCACATACACGTATGGATAAATACAAACCCAATTACTATTCCTAAGATTAGCGCTTCTGGTGTAAATTGAAAAGTAAAATAAAGATCGATTTGACTCTCATATTGTAAAAATGATTGTAAAATATATTGTAGATTACGAACTGTAATTATGGCAATGATAAATCCCATCACCCCACCCAATAAGGAGGAAATAAGTCCGTATATCATCCCTTCCAAGCGTAGCATTAGCGCGATCTCATTTCGTTTCATACCCATAGCTCGCATCAATCCAAGCTCTTTCTTCCGATCATCAGCAATCAATTTAAATATACATAAAATTAGGATGATACCGAGTAAAATCGCAATCAAACTCACCATATAAAATAAAGGAATAAACTTTAATGTGACATTAATTTCTTGCAAGGTTTTATAACGAATAAATTCGGGTGTCCAATTCTCCATCGTTTGTAACTGGGGAAAAGAGCTAGCAAGTAAAATATTAGAAAAGCCAGTTGAAATACCCGTAAGTTCACGAGCTGTTTGATTTGACACAACCATTGTTTCTGTCCCACGATCTACGCCACGATACCCGGTTAAGCCTTGTTCAGCGGTAACTGCAACCACTTTCAGTGTTTTCTCTTTATCTAGCTTAAACTTCACCTGAATCCAATCTGATTTTCCGATATGGAGTCTTTTGGCAATCGTATCTGAAATAATTACTTCATCAGATTGTAGCTCATTAGGAAGATGCTCAAGTTCTCCCTTTTGAAATGATTTCGCTTCGTTGATATCAAATGAGATAATATGTGCTTGGGGAACGACACTCTCCACTTCTCCTTTTTTATCTATTGTGTACAAGTTCGCATAAGTGGATAAAATAGGGAGTACAGACTCATAACCTGCTTGATGTGCATCTTGTTTTATTTTACTAATATCTTTTTCTGTAAAATAAGGGGGATTTAGTTTATTTTGTTCACTGGCGACAATGTCAACCGTAATTGGACCAAAGTGCTTATTCATAAATGCTTCGATACTACCCTCGACAGAAGTGTATAGCAACAAGGCAGCTGTAATTAGTGCCGTACCAATCATACTCCCGATAACCGTTAAAATACTGGTAATCCAATCCTTCTTAATTCTGCGATATGAAATTTGCAGTAGATGTGGATTTCTTTTTAAACGATACATCCCAAACAGAAGCAGGGGTAAGATAATTCCGCACAGCACTGAAGTAATCCATATCATCAGTCTTCCCTCCCATACTGCTCATCTACAATTAGACCGCTATCCATATATAAAACACGATCACATTGTCTTGCAATTTGGGGATCATGTGTTACAATCACCATGCTGGTTCTCTCGGTTCGATTCATCTGCAAGAATAAATCCATAATCATATTACTGGTACTACGATCTAAAGCACCTGTTGGTTCATCAGCCCATATAACGGAAGGTTGGGTAATCAGTGCACGTGCTAATGCCACACGTTGTGCTTGCCCTCCAGATAGCTGAGTCGGTAAATGGTTTTTTCGTTTATACAAACCCACACGCTTTAATATTTCGCTTGCTTTCTCTTTTGCTTCCTTTCTCTTAATCCCCTGTATCAGCAATGGTAATTCTACATTTTCTTGTGCTGTTAAAACAGATAACAAATTATACGATTGAAAAACAAAGCCCATTTTGTTAGAACGTAGCTGATCTCGATCTACCTCATTCAAATCACTTAATGTGATTCCATCCACTTTGACCACGCCACTTGATACTGAATCTAGACCAGATAGACAGTTAAGTAAGCTTGTTTTCCCACACCCCGATGGGCCCATAATTGCAAGCATCTCACCAGATTCTATGTTTAAATGAATGCCTCTCAGAGCTTCAACTTTGCTTTCTCCACTACCAAACACTTTCCATACTCCATCTGCTTCTATCATGCATAACGCTCCTTCATTCCTATTTTGATAAACACATTTTAGTTCAACCATTTTGGTATCGTTTCAAAAACTTATCAAGAATTTATCAAGATATCGAGCATCATTTAGGACTAACATTGGTGCTTTAAATACACAAAAAAAATCCTCCTGCCTCAGCAGAAGGATTTTTTTATATTTAGGTTACATCAAGATAATACCTACTGCGGATACCACCGCAATAATCACACCGGTAAAGATAAAGATGGTGTAGTAGGCTGTTCCTTTTTGATTCAAATGCATAAAGGTAAAGAGTTGCAGCACAACTTGAATTGAAGCAAAGAAGAGAAGTAGAGGTAAGATCATATTCGGCTCTACAACATCCTCCATTACAATATAAAAGGCTGCAACCGTAAGGACGATCATCGCTGCAAATGAAACAATATGCTTCATTGTACTATCTGGTTTATGCGATTCTTCTTGTTGCGGGGATGAGTTTTGTTGTTCTTCTGTCATTCTTTAACCCACCTTTCCCAATAGGTACACAAGTGAAAAGATAAATACCCAAACGACATCGATAAAGTGCCAGTACAAGCTTGAAACAAAAAGTTTCGGAGCTGTATCCGTATTAATGCCGCGTTTTTGCGCTTGAATCATAAGCGAACTAATCCAGATGATTCCAAAGGTTACGTGCGCACCGTGTGTTCCAACCAATGCATAGAATGCTGAGCCAAAGGCACTACTCATAAAAGTATGCCCTAAGTGTATATAATGTACGAACTCATATATTTCCAAGATCAAGAATGCTAAACCAAGGAAAACCGTAACGCCAAGCCAAAATTGCATTAATTTTAACTTGCGTTGGTTCATTGCTGACATCGCAAACACACTCGTCAAGCTACTGGTTAAAAGAAGGGCAGTAGCAACAATAACTAGGTTTAAGTCAAATAATTCCATACTTGTCGGTCCACTCATTGTTTGGCTTTTAAGTGCCAAATACGTTCCAAACAAACAAGCGAACAATACAACTTCAGCTGCCAAAAACAGCCAAAAACCAAGTACTTTGTTTTTCCCCTCTAGAGTAGCTGTTTCGAGATGGTTTGACGCATGATTTGTATTTGTGTGTGCATCACTAGCCATTATGCGTCAACCCCCTTGTCCTTTTCAATCTCTTCAGGTTCGATGTGATAGCCATGATCTACTTCAAAGGAACGCATAAACATCGCGATACCCAAGATGATGAGTCCGAAGATTCCCATGGAGTAATCACCTCTGGCAATGAAGCCCATCCCCGATATAAAGACACCTATTGCCATGACAAGCGGTAAATAAGAAGAAGATGGCATATGAATCGAACCGAGTGGTTCTGCTGGTGTCAACTCTTTTTTACCTGCTTCTTTCTCTACCCAAAGTGCATCATAACCGCGTACTAATGGTAATTGAGCAAAGTTATACTCTGGCGGTGGTGAAGAAATCGCCCATTCCAATGTACGTCCATTCCATGGGTCTGCAGGTGCTTTTGTTTTATCTATGAATAGAGAACGATAGATATTAATACCAAAAGCAAGTGTCCCCAGTGTCATACCAATTACACCAATTGTACTTAACATGTTAATGGATTCGAGTCCGACATTCGCTTGGTATGTGAAAACACGGCGCGGCATTCCAAACAAACCAAGGAAATGTTGCGGAAAGAAAGTTAGATGGAATCCAATAAAGAAGGTCCAGAATTGGAATTTCCCAAGCCCTTCATGTAACATTTTTCCAAACATTTTAGGCCACCAATAAAACGCAGCCGCAAAGATGCCAAATACAGTACCACCCACTAAAACATAATGGAAGTGAGCAACTACGAAATAGCTATCATGGTATTGAAAGTCAGCTGGTGGAACTGCGAGCATAACGCCAGTCATACCACCCACTACGAATGTTGGAATAAACCCAACTGCCCATAACATCGCAGTCGTAAATCGAATCTCTCCACCCCACATGGTGAATAGCCAGTTAAAGACTTTAATACCAGTTGGTACACCAATCGCCATCGTAGCGACCGCGAAGATCGAATTAGAAACCGGTCCAAGTCCCACTGTAAACATATGGTGAACCCATACCATAAATCCTAAGAATCCGATTAGCACGGTTGCAAATACCATTGAGGTGTAACCAAACAGACGCTTTTTGGAAAATGTTGAAATAATCTCAGACAAAATACCAAACGCCGGCAAAATAACAATATATACTTCAGGATGTCCGAAGATCCAGAATAAATGCTCCCATAGTACCGAGCTTCCGCCCATCGTGTAATCAAAGAAATTAGCACCAAATAAGCGGTCAAACATGAGTAATAGTAGACCAACAGTAAGTGCTGGCATTGCGAACAACAGTAATGCTGACGCTACAAAAGTTGTCCATGTGAATAGTGGCATACGTAAAAGCGTCATTCCTGGTGTACGCATATTAATAATCGTCGCCAAGAAGTTAATCCCACTAATTAAAGAACCAATCCCTGAAATTTGCAACCCGAGTACGTAGTAATCCACACCAGGCCCTGGACTGTACTCGTTTAAAGCGAGCGATACATAGGAAGTCCAACCTGCATCAGGTGCTCCTCCGAAAAACCAACTAAGGTTTAAAATAATTCCCCCAGCTGTAAAGAACCAAAATCCGAGCGAGTTCAAAAATGGAAAGGCTACGTCACGCGCTCCAATTTGTAAGGGTACAATAACGTTCATTAAGCCAAATAAGAGTGGCATCGCAGCTAAGAAAATCATTGTCGTTCCGTGCATCGTTAAAATCTGATTATAGATATCACCGACAAAAAGATCATTTGCTGGCACCATCAGCTGTAGACGGATCAATATTGCTTCAAGTCCTCCAATTAGAAAGAACACAATACCAGACATAAAATACATAATACCGATCTTTTTGTGGTCGACCGTTGTCATCCAATCCCAAACGGTGCTACCTTTCACACGTTCAAGGAAGTTTTTGTTATAGCCCCCTAGCACAATCGCTGCTAAAAATAAAGCTACAACAACCATTATTGTAAGTGTACCCAATTTAATCCCCCCTTTTTATCTTCAATTGCTATTTACGACTTTCTAGATAATCAACTAATGCATCTAAATCTTTTTCTTCTAGATAATCAATCTTAGGCATATTCGCGCCTGCTTTAATGGCTTGTGGATCATGTAGCCATTTTTTTAGGTTTTCTGGGTTGTTTTTTAACATACCCGCGATGGTATCACGCGTACCAAATTTACTTAAATCTGGTCCTGGTACACTTTGGTTAATACCAGCATGACATCCCAGACAGTTTTGCTGAAATACTTCTTCCCCACGTTTTTCAGAATCAGTTGTAAGTTCAGCTGGTGGGGCTTGCATTTGAGTTACCCACTTATCAAAATCTTCTGCTGAATGCGCTTTTACTTTGAAGTCCATTAAAGCATGACCTGCACCGCATAATTCAGCACATTTCCCTTGGTAATCTCCTGGCTTGTTAGCATCTAATATCACGTTTGTTACACGTCCAGGGATAACGTCTACTTTACCGCCCAATGCTGGAATCCAGAAAGAGTGTAATACGTCTTTACCATGGATTTCAAAATTAATCTTTTTACCAACTGGAATATGAAGTTCTTGAGCAGTTTTAATCCCTAACTCAGGATATTCAAACTCCCACCAATATTGGTAGCCAGTTACTTTTACATTGACTACTTCTTCGTCCTGAGCAATTTTAGTTAGATCAAAGGTAGTTGTAACTGTGGGAACTGCTAAAATTCCTAATAATATAATCGGGATAACAGTCCAGATAATCTCAAGCTTAGTGTTTCCATGAGTTTGTTTTGGCATTACATCTACACCTTTCCGCTTTCTAAAGCGGATTAAGACATAAATATATATCGTAATTACGACTGCAAAAACGCCTAACATAATTAAGAAGCTTAACTTGATAAGATCTAGTTGCTTTTCTCCAGCAGATCCTGAAGGATCAAGTACATTTAGACTTTCGTGACCAGAGCAACCTGTCAAAACTAGCGCAAATAGCGCGAAGACAAATAGTCCCCGCCATATATTCCGTCGTTTCACTACGAACCAACCTCACTTTCCTTTTAAGTCTATCCATATTTATACTGGATTTCATCATCTCACAGTGCACGAGTGAAAATCTATACTAAAGCTTTTACAAGCACTGTAACAATATTTAATAGATATTTAGTAGATCAACAATGGTTTTATCCACAATGACAGCCAACAAAATGACGGTTAAATAGATTAATGAGTAAAAAAACATCTGGTTCACCCATTTTGCTTCATCTTTGGCGAAAAAACCTTTAATCGCAAGTACTATATATATTAGACCAAGTATTGCCGCGATCACAAGATAAAACCAACTCGATGCACCATCGACATACAAAATAAATGATGAAGGCACAAGCAAGATCGTGTAGATCAAAGTTTGTACTTTGGTAACATGAAAACCTTTAACGACTGGTAACATCGGTATGCCTGCCGCTCGGTAGTCATCAACTTTCCTCATTGCAATCGCAAAGAAATGAGGAGGTTGCCACAAAAACAAAATCAAGAATAACGCCCAAGCAGATAAACTTAATTCTCCAGTTGCAGCTGCCCATCCAATTAATGGCGGCACTGCGCCTGAAAAACTGCCAATAAGTGTGTTATGCGTACTCGTTCTTTTCAACCAGATCGTATATATAAACACATAAACAACAAATCCGAACATACCCAGCACCGCTGTCAATAAGTTAATAGCGGATAAAGTGAGCACACCAAGTATTGTGAGAATAATACCATACCAGAGTGCTACGTTTGGTTTGATCCTTCCTTGTACGATTGCTCGTTCGTGCGTACGTTCCATTTTAGGATCAATATCTCGGTCGATATAGTTATTTAGTGTACAACCACCTGCAATGACTAAAGCGGATCCCAAAAGCATCATTAGCAAATTGAGAAAATCGAGCTCTGTGAACCCGGTTGCTAACCAATAGCCGGTAAACGCTGCAAATAAATTGCTTTTATTAATTCCTGGCTTGGTAATCTCAATATAGTCTCGCCATGTCGCTTTTGTAGTGGTAAGCACCCGATCTGCAGAAGTTTGCTGGGAGAAAGATCGTTCCATTAGAATGACCTCCTTTCTCTCCATTCCATCATTCCTAGCATTCCCTTGCAAAGAGGATCATGTGATATAACAATCCCATTTTAGTGGAAGAGGGGTTATGATGCAAGAGCATCCAAATAAGGTTCATAATATAGCTAAAACCTATCGACTATATTATGTCCCTCTTTCAATTCTAGATATCACATTCTCTTCTTTTTTAGTCTAATGGATGCGTTCTTCAAACTGGCACCGAAGTTGTGAACATTTCATGAGTACTGAGGGCCACTCTCTACCCGTTTCTTAGCCACTTGATTACTTCCACACAAGATCCCTCTACAATGGGCACTAACACAATATCGTCCATCAAAAGCTTCACATGATGTAAGCCACTTGTTTCACCTATCCCGTTAGTCTGTTCACGCATCATTTCCTCAAAGTTATCAATACCTGGCCCTCTATCACTCACCCGGATACGTATACCCAGCTTTTGTTCAAGATCGATCTTTTCAATTTCAATCCGCCCTATTTCTGCATGTTGAATCACATTTCGAGCCAGTTCAGAAATCGATTGTACGATTTTAGCCTGATCGATTTCATCAAATCCGATTTCTTTAGCTAACTCTCTTGCTTCACTACGGATCGCTACAATATCCCACTCATAATTAAGCTCGAATGCTTTATTCATATCTTCTCCTCCAGTTTCCCACTGAACCACACTCAACTTCCTTGTCTCTCTTTTGCAAGATGTTGCACTTGATATAGCCTGCTATATTTTCCGCCTTCTTGCAATAATTGTTCGTGTGTACCGTGCTCTATGATTTGTCCTTCATCTAAAACAAAAATATGATCCGCATGCGTAATCGTGGACAAACGATGTGCAACAATTAAAGTGGTGCGATTTTCTTCTATCTTTTCGAGCGATGATTGAATCAAGTGCTCAGAGTTTAAATCAAGTGCAGACGTAGCCTCATCTAAAATTAATATAGGAGGATTTTTTAAAAACACGCGAGCGATGGCAATGCGTTGCTTCTGTCCACCGGATAGCTTCACCCCTCTTTCTCCAATCTCTGTATCATAACCGTCAGATAAGCCCATAATAAAGTCATGTGCATTAGCCTGTTGACTAGCAACCATTACTTCTTCTAGGGACGCGGTAGGTTTACCTATACGAATATTATCGAACACACTCCCACTAAATAGGAAGTTATCTTGCATCACGATGCCGATATTCTCACGTAAGCTTTCAAGCTCGATATCTCGAATATCTATATTATCAATGCGTATTTGTCCCTCATCTGGATCATAAAAACGTGGTATCAATGAAATAAGCGAAGACTTACCCCCTCCACTTGCTCCTACAAAAGCAACTGTTTGACCTGCTTCAATCTTGATACATATATCTTTTAACGCTTTTTGATCTGATGAACCATAACTAAAGTCAACATGATTGAAGGTAATAGATCCGCTTACGCGCGAGATTGGTTTGGCATTAGGCTCATCTACAATATCGTATGGTTCATCTAAAAATTCATACACCCTTTCAATTGATGCTTGAGCTTGCGTTAACGTTGTAGAGGAATTAACTAAACGACGAATCGGGCTATAAATGAGTCCCATATACCCATAAAATGCCGTCATTCCTCCAATTGTAAGATTTCCTTGAATCACTTGATATGCGGAAAAGGCAATCACAATGATCGGAGCAAGATCCGTTAAGGTATTGATCGTCGCAAACGTTTTCGCAATCCATTTACTATGGGTCATGGCCTTCGTTAATAAGTTCATATTCTTGCGCTCGAACCGCTCTTGTTCTACTTTTTCGAGATGAAAGGAGCGAATTACCGCTATTCCTTGAATACGCTCGTGTAAATACCCCTGTAGTTCTGCTAAAGCTTGTGAGCGCTCTTTTGTAAAACGTTTAAGGTTCTGAAAGAAATACTTTACTGAAACACCGTATAAAGGAAAAATAGCGAGTGAGATCATCGTCATCCATGGATCTAACCATAGCATAAAACATATGGCAATAGAGAGTGTGGCTAAATCTAACCAGATATTCATGAGTCCAGTTACCACAAATTCTTTTGTTTGTTCTACATCATGAATCACGCGGGAAATAATTTGTCCTACTTTTTGGTTGTGGTAATATTTTAAAGAAAGTAATTGTATATGCTGATACAATTTGTTTCGAAGATCAAATAAAACCTTACTAGCTGCCCACTGCGCAAAGTATTGGCGATAATACTCCACCGGTGCTCTTATAACCGTAAAGATGACAAAGACAATGATTACAATCCAGATTAGGCGATCAATCTTTTCTTGAGCTGGCATGCTCGTCAGTAATAAATCATCAACTACGTATTTAAGCAAAAGTGGGAGTAATAGCGGTATGCCAAATTTAAGAATCCCCACAGTCATTGCAAGGGAGATTTCTTTCCAGTACGGCTTAACAAACTGCATATATCGACCCATACTTTTCATCCTTACATCTCCCATTCTAATGGCTAAGCGATTTCTATAATAAAAGCGATTAAAGACTCCTACTTTAAGTTAAAGACATACTATATTTTCATCCATAGTCTATTGCCTAATTTATTATAACAGATTGTAAGTAAAAGACAGTTCATGAAATGGATTTCACATCAATTGTTTTATACTTCCTCAGTGAACTCGTTTCAGTCAAAGCCGAAACATCGGGAAATCAGGTCGAGACTCGACTCCACCTGATTGAAGTGGGGGTCTTTACTCATTTCAAA
Organism: Polycladospora coralii; assembly: GCF_014773435.2. Taxonomy (GTDB): domain Bacteria; phylum Bacillota; class Bacilli; order Thermoactinomycetales; family Thermoactinomycetaceae; genus Polycladospora; species Polycladospora coralii. The sequence continues at coordinate 82,977 of NZ_JACXAG020000008.1, forward strand.
AGATAAAGACAAAAAAACCGTGCGCCCAAAGGCTTCACGGTTTTCTATATTGATTTTAGTGACGTGCTTTCTCCAATGCTGGTAAAAGTTTCGGATTCAAAATTTTAATGTACGTTCCTTTCATACCAAGTGAACGTGATTCCACTACACCAGCACTTTCTAATTTACGAAGTGCGTTTACAATGACAGAACGTGTGATTCCAACACGATCAGCAATTTTACTCGCAACAAGTAATCCCTCTAAGCCATCCAATTCACCAAAGATGTGCTCTGCAGCTTCCAACTCACTAAAGGAAAGTGAGTTAATCGCAAGTTGTACAACTGCGCGACTACGTGCCTCTTCTTCAACAAGCCCTGCACGTTCACGTAAAATCTCCATGCCTACTACTGTCGCTCCATATTCTGCAAGTACGAGGTCTCCTTCTTCAAACTCACCATTCAATCGAGAAAGAACCAATGTACCTAAATGGTCACCGCCACCAATGATAGGAACTAATGTCGTAATGCCATCCTTAAACATTTCAGCCATTTCAGTTGGATATGCAGTATACGGGCTATCCACACCAACATTGGGCATTGTTTTTGTCACTTCCATTAACAAATGTGCGTACTCCGTTGGAAATTGACGTGTTTTTAAATATTGTTGCATTCTTTCGTTTTCAAACTCATGGTTGATTGCCATTCCTAAGAATTTACCTTCTGGTCCAACCACATAAATATTTGCGCCAATAATATCACATAACGCTTCAGCAACTTCATCAAAATCGACTAAATGATGTCCTACATTTTTTTGAAGAATCTTCGATATTCTACGTGTTTTTGTTAACAAATCCATTCCAAATTACCCCCATTAAATTACATTGCTTATATGTTGAATGTCTGTCCAGTTACTTCTCTATGTACTAATACCGGACAAAATAGATTGTACTTTGCGGAATTAATGCTGTGAGAAGGATCAATTACTTTACCTATTATGCGACATTTCAGCATTAAAGCAATTTCTTTTTTGTGAACACTTTTTGACTTTTAATGCTATTTTAAATTGTTTCTTTCACAATGATGCTGAAAGTGATGGTCTCCATAAAATCATCTCGACTTTACCATCCAGTAGTTGATAGGGAATTAAACCCACACTATCGTAGCGACTGTCTCTACTGGCATAGCGTTCCCGATTATCCCCCATCACAAAAATCGTACCAAACTCTACTGTCTTGGGCCCATAGTTTCCATCTTCAATCGGAGTGTCAATATACTGCTCAGCTATCTTTTCTCCATTCCGATATAGAGTACCATTCTCTATTTCAATGATATCTCCTGCCAAACCTACCACTCTTTTAACTAAATATCTTCCTTCAGTAGACGGATCTTTAAAAGTAACCACATCTCCTACCTGAGGTGTATCTAGTAAAAATTTGAAGCGGTTGATCAATAAACGGTCACCGTCATGTAGAGTAGGTTGCATTGACGTACCATTCACAATTGAAAGTGCAAATCCATACTGATTTACACTATAGGCGAATAGAACCGCAAATGCAAAGCATATTAACCAAATTGATAGTTTTCCAATTTTTAACTTCATCATCTTCACCCCTCTATCTACAGATGTAGGGAGAGTGATTCATTTTGTGGAAAAAAGACTATTCTTAGTTGCCTGTACAATTGATGTTAAATCTACTTACTCCCAGATCATCATGAACACTCCCTTTGTATTATTTTTATTTATTTCCAAAAAATCCAGATTATAAAACACCTAAAACTCAGAATTTATATCAAAAACTTTTTGGCCGTCGTATATTCTGCTCTCTATGCACTTTTTCAGATCGCTCCGCCAAAACCTTACGGCACTCCCAACCCCCTTAGCGGTCAAACAGATTGTCCGGATTTTGGCTGAGAGTCATTTCCGCTCAAAATACACTTCCTCGTATTGGATCGGGGAATCAGGTAGAGACTCTACTCCACCTGATTAAATCGCCACTTTTATAAGTAGGAGGCTGAACCCACTCTAAAGTTCAATGCTACTGCGCTTTATCATTCTTCTGTCTTACACTCAGAAGCATATAATTTTTCAATTTCTTTCGATCTGTTGGTTGCATGTAATACAGCTTGTATCATAGCTTCTTTCATATCATATCGATTCAGCATCTCTAAGCCTGCCATTGTTGTTCCACCAGGCGAGGTAACTTCTTGTCTTAGTTGACTGGCCTCTTTCTGACTCATATATAACATTTGTGCTGCTCCCATGAAAGTTTGCAAGATCAGTTCTTTTGCGATGTCTCTTGATAAACCAGCTTCTATTCCTGCTTGTTCCAGTGACTCAATCATATAGAAAAAGTAGGCCGGTCCGCTACCAGATAGGCCAGTAACGGCATCCATCAATTCTTCTTTAACGACTAAAACTTTGCCAATAGCGCAAAAAATGCGGTGTGCTAAATCGAGATCACGCGAATTAGCAAGTGTACCCCCACAAATCGCTGTAGCTGAAAGTCGAACATGACTGGCAGTGTTTGGCATAGCTCTGATAAAAGCAACTCGATCAATCTTTTTCTCAAAGTAAGTAACTGGAATTCCGGCAGCAACAGATATGACCAATTGTTCTGCAAAAAAATGAGCTCCCCATATTTGCAGAACAAGATCTATATCCTTTGGTTTAACTGCTATAATGACGATATCAGCCTGTCTTACATGGTGAGCATTTTTATTCTCTTCTGGAATCCCGTAAGTACGACAGATTTGGTCTAAGCGCTCCTGATTTTTCCGATTGGTAATGAAAATTTGATCAGATTTGATCACACCTGCACTTATTATTCCTGAAATAATGGCTTCTGCCATTGCACCTGCACCAATAAAGCCAATTTTTTTATCTCCTATCATTGAAAAAACCTCCCACAGATTGAAAAATCCCTCTCCACCCAAAGGACGAATGAGGAATTAATCCGCGGTACCACCTTTATTAGTGCCCATAGCTGCACTCTACTTGAGCAACGAAATATCGTTGCTTATCTTGATAACGGAGAGTTTCCGATCTGATTTATCATCAGCCACATCTGAGGTTGGGTTCAAACGTCCGTGTAGCCAAAACCTTTCAGCCTATGGGTTCTGGTTTCTGTGCACAACGGACAGATCTACTAGACCTCGTCACAGCGTTTATTGCCGTAATTTTTAAAAATATTATGTTTGAAGTTCACCTTTTTGTCAATAGGATAATCCATTTTTTTGCTTTTTTTGTTTGAAAGCGCTCACAGCTTATAGTATTCTGTATATAAACGTACTAACGAATCACTTCTGTATCTCCACGTGCGCGATATGCATACTTTAGTATACAGTGTTTAGGGGACTTGGACTTATTTCACAAAAAGGCCGCCCTGCACGGCAGACCTTTTTGTCAAAACTTCACACGATTAATCGATCTTCCATGGTAAGTAGATCTTTTTCAAGTCGTGTGGAGCAGCTATTGGTATATCCGAGATATTTGTAGAATGGCAACAGTTTCTCAGTTCCTTCATCTACAGTGATCCAAGTTCTCTTTACGCCCTTTTTGACAAAGCGTTCTTCTAAAGCTTGTACCAGCTTTGTACCTATTTTCTTTTTTTGGAATTCAGGATTAACAGCTAAACAATAGAAAAAACCGCATTCACCATCTTTTGTTCCTACAATCGCACCCACAACTCGCCCATTTTCCAACTCAGCTACTAAGACTAAATCACGATCAATAGCCAGTTGCTCAGATAATACGGTCAGTGTTTCCTTCTCGCACTCATATATAGCAGTTTCCTGCCAAATCTGTAAAACATCATGAACATCGGAAAGTTGAAAAGAACGTAACTTCATATATTTGGATCCCTCCACCTAGAAGCCTCACTAGTTCTATATTGTCAAATGTGTAAATCTTACCCGACTAACGTCGAATGATTTTTATGAACACCAGTGCAACCAAGATTGAATCTTTCACAAGCAACTACCTTTATTTTAGCAAAAAAAGCTTGGACTTGCGAGAATGACAACTCACGAGTAAGCGAGCACAAATGCAATCAAATTTTATCATATTTTATGTGAATCAGCGAGCGTAACTTATCATTTAATCCGGATTGCGATTTGATTGCTAAATAAGTTGCGTACGCCTATCCTCTTCTTTAAGTGCTATCCGCACTGCTCGCTTTAGTGCAAACGCCTTGTCCATCGATTCTTTGTATTCCATTGCTGGATTGGAATCAGCGATGATCCCTCCCCCTACGTTTAAATATACATAACCCTCACGGTAGATGATCGTCCGTATAACCATGCTTAAGTCAAAGTTACCCCGCACATCAAAGTAGCCCAATCCACCTGCATAAACGCCTCTCTTTACATTTTCTTGCTCAAAAATGATTTCCATGGCTCTTTTTTTAGGGGCACCTGTCATTGATCCACCTGGAAATGTTGCTTTTACAATCTCCATTGCTTTTACATGATTCCCGATTTCACCTTCAACTACTGATACCAGCTGATGTACAGTAGCATAAGATTCGACGTTTAAAAGCTTACTCACCAAAATACTTCCTGGAAGACATACACGCCCCAAATCATTTCTTACTAAATCTACAATCATGACATTCTCAGCTTGATCTTTTTCACTCATTTTCAACTCTTCTTTTAGTTTCCTATCTTGATATTCATCTTTTCCTCGTGGACGAGTCCCTTTTATTGGACGACTTTCAACCTTTTTGTCTATACCAGCCTTCAAAAATCGTTCGGGTGAAGAAGACAAAATAGAGAAGTGATCTAAATGTATAAATGCAGAGAACGGTGCTGGATTTATGTTTCGTAAAATCTGATACATTACAAATGCATCAGATTGAGCCTTTGCCTCAATTTGATGTGTGAAGCAAGCTTGATAAATGTCTCCTTGCGCAATCCACTCCTGAATTTGAACGACCTTTTCCATGTAATCTTTAAAATTCTCTTGATGAACATAATGGATATCTGGTAAAGAATCCGCTGATGAAGCAAATGGTTGCTTGGGTTTATACTGCTCCATTACACATCTTAATTTTTCTATCCATGTCTCTAGCTGGCATTCAATATCAGAAATTTCTTGATCTCTCATCACAATTTGTGTGATATATCCTTTACCAAGTTCTTGATTATAGATAAGTACGCGATCAACAAACATTAATAAAGCATCAGGTGTATCAGATGGGTTCGTCTCATGTACCGGTGTATGATGAACATGTTGCCCCATTTCATAACCGAGATAACCAACTAATCCCCCGATAAAAGGAAGTTCTTCCTGATCAGGTGTTAGTGCATATGAATCAAGGATGGATTGTATTTCATGGAAAGGATCTGATTGCTTTTCATGAACACCGGTATGATCAATCCATTCAATTGATTTCCCCTTGATACGTAAAACAAAAGATGGATCTCCTCCCATCATCGAATAGCCACTTAATCCAGGGACAGTATGGTTCCCATCTAACCAGAATGCATATTTTTTTTCTTGATATAGTTGTTCAAAAATCCACTCCATATGGATGGGGAAAGCAAGTTCTTTTACGATTAATTTCATCATCATTACCTCTAAATTAAATTTAAAATCAACAAAAAACGATCAAGCGCGTCGATTTGCGTTATTTTTCCATTTGAGCGTCGTGTATTTTGGACAATCAACACCACTGAAAAACGATTCGATTATTTTGTGCTTAAGTTGCTCATAATGATATGGAGGTGATTATATGTATACTGGACGCAACTTAGATGAATTAAGTATGGTTCCCTTATCTGGATGGGATCTTGAGGAATTATCTTATCATCACTATATGATGGCTCAAATGTCTCCACTTATGAATCAGCAAGGTGTAAGTTTACATCAAGACCTGATTCATGAGATTGAGGGACGAAAACATCAATATCAGCATCATCCCTCAGACCTTTCTTAGATTAACAGAAAAGGATGTAGAAAGAAAACTGGAAGCATGTGTGTCGATTTTTTACCCCTTCGACCTTACTGCTTCCAGATCATTTATTCTTCAGTTTTAACTGATTTTTGCTGAGAGAAGGTTTTTTTGCTTTCGGTCTCTCCTGCATTTTTTTGCTGTTTTTTTGCACCTGGTACGGTGTACATGTATATTGTGATTGCATTATTCTCTAATTTCACTTTTATCATAATCGGTTTATCCATATTGTTTTTAAAGCGATAATCTGGTCCTCCCCATGAAACTGTTGCATCACGACCAGGTGGAACATACGGAACAGCTGCACTGTGAGAAAATCTTCTCACTGTCTTTATACCAGCTCGATCCACCGCATTATATAAGGTAGTAGAAACTTGGCAAATACCACCGCCTAAACCTTCTGCTGGCTCTCCTCTGATGATAATACCTGCAGATTTATATCCACGTGCAGCTGTTCTTTCACCTACTACCTCGTTGAAAGAAAATTTTTCACCCGGCATGAGGATTAACTGATTAATACGCTCTGATGCTAAACGAATATTATGTGTGCGATTTTTCTTTGAACCACTAAATGTCGTTTTATATTTTCCTATTAATGCTTCATCTACTCTTTCTAAATCAGACGAACGCACATCGGGTTCAATGTTAATGATAGGAATTTCACGAGGTTGGTTAATCAGCGACGGAATATCAGTCAGCAATTTCTCTACCTCATCCACATCTACAACACGCCCTATTTCTTCATTTTCTATCGTCTGGCCTAATTTCTCTACATCTGCATTTTTAACCGGTTTATCAATTTTCGCTTTTACTTCATCAAGCCAAGCACGCATTTTTTCCTGATCTAATTGATGTGGGTGATCTTTTTGATATCCAATCTGGCTTAAATCTAGCTCAAATGATTGATCTTCAAACGTGAATTGCAGTTTTGGTATCTCTTCTTTAACCTCAACTTTCTGCTCACTAGCTCCTACTTCTGATAATTCTCCATTGCCCCATGCATATATGCCACCACCAATTACTGACACAAATAGAACAAGAGATGCAACTCCACCAACTAACATTTTTTTTCGTTTTGCGTGTGGATTACTCGTCGTTGCAGGTCGTTTAGACATCTGGTCTTGATGTTGTACTTTTTGTATACCTTTATCCTCAGATTCAACCTCAAATGTAAATGGTGTCTCTTTTTTTTTTTTTGCGATATTTGTATAATCTTCAAGATCTGATAAATCCCATTTTCGTGTTATTTCTTTATTTTCATCCCTTACATTCGTCTCAGCGACTGGTTCTGTAACTTCTTCTTTGGTATTCGTCTCAACGACTGGTTCTGTAGCTTCTTCTTTGATATTCGTCTCAGCTACTGGTTCTGTAACTTCTTCTTTGGTATTCGTCTCAGCTACTGGTTCTGTAGCTTCTTCTTTGATATTCGTCTCAGCGACTGGTTCTGTAGCTTCTTCTTTAGTATTCGTCTCAGCGACTGGTTCTGTAACTTCTTCTTTAGTATTCGTCTCAGCTACTGGTTCTGTAGCTTCTTCTTTAGTATTCGTCTCAGCTACTGGTTCTGTAGCTTCTTCTTTGGTATTCGTCTCAGCGACTGGTTCTGTAGCTTCTTCTTTGGTATTCGTCTCAGCGACTGGTTCTGTAGCTTCTTCTTTGGTATTCGTCTCAGCTACTGGTTCTGTAGCTTCTTCATTGATATTTGACTTTTGCTCTCTTACAAATTTTTCTTTTCCATCATTATCTTGACTCTTTTTTAATTCAGAACCAGGCGACGAGTCGGAAATTATATTTTTTTCAGCAGATTCTTGTTCGGTTAAAGATCCTATTTCTTCAGATTTTTCTCCTTGATCGTTCTTAGTGTCCCAAGCTTTTTGAGGCATATTTTCTTCATTATTATGCTCTTTATCCAATAGAATCCCCCTCTTCCTTTCTCTATGAATCAAAACCTATATATGTAACAACCATCAACTACAAAGTAAGGATTAAGCTAGAAATGCAACTACACACCTAGCTCAACCAATTGACTTACTTTTTTATACACAGTCGGTAAAGCCAAGTCCTCAATGCTATCGATATCAATCCATTTTAAGTTAGGATCATTAAGTACTGGCAGTTTATTGACGTATACTTGCATGATTACGCCATCCCATCTGCGATGTGTAAAGATATGATTTAATGTTCCACACATTTTCATATGCTGAAAGGCTATCCCTTGCTCCTCACAAAATGCATTCACCACGTATTGGGGTGTTATTGTTTTTGAATAGGTAAGGGTTGGAAATCCCCACATTCCAGCGAGCAGACCCTTCGTTGGTCTTTTTTCCATTAGAACTTGTCCCTTGTATTCAATCCAAGTAAATACTGTGCGTACAAGCTTCACCTTTTTTGCTTTTTGTTTAACTGGCAACTTTAGAACGAGATCTTGATCAAAAGCTTCACATTGATGGTGTAGTGGACACGCGAGACATTGTGGAGATTTCGGTGTGCAAATCATCGCTCCCAGCTCCATTAAAGCTTGGTTAAAGTCACCAGGCCGATCATCCGGAATCAATTTCATTGCGACTTTCTCCATCAAACGACGCGTAGCAGGTCTTGCTATATCATCATGAAGAGCAAATAATCTAGAAAAAACTCTCATTACATTACCATCAACTGCAGGTGCTTTTAGATTATAAGCAATGCTTAAAATCGCTCCAGCTGTATAAGGTCCGACTCCTCTTAACGTAGAGATATCATCCGGGTGTTGCGGAACTTGTCCATCATATTTTGCTGTAACTTCTTTGGCTGCACCATGTAAGTTACGGGCACGAGAATAATACCCTAGCCCTTCCCAAGCTTTTATGACACTCTCTTCATCTGCATGCGCTAGCGTTTGTATCGTTGGGAACTTTTCCATAAAACGCTCGTAGTAAGGGATGACGGTATCCACACGCGTTTGTTGCAACATAATCTCAGACACCCAAATATGATAAGGATCTTTTGTGTTTCTCCATGGTAAATCTCGATGGTTTTGATCATACCATCCCAGAAGTTGTTTACAAATTTGATCTGATAAGTTCTTTTCCACTTTCCATTCGACTTCCATTATTGCCATACGACTACTCCTGTTCACTTACCACTTCATCATGGTCTTCCAGATAGATGCAGGTGTGTCAATTTGCATGGTTTTCCCATTTTACACGACTGACCTAGATGCTTATTCTTACAATGTATAATTTTATCATACAAGAAAAACAAGTCCATCTGGTAGCTCAAAAAAAAAATATTTTACGAACAGCCACTCGCTCCCTTTTCTGATAAAATAAAGCGCATAACCAATCCGTTTTGGTTAATCGACACGCCTCTATGTTCGTATGTTTTCGAAGACCCATGCATTTATCTTTTTCACATTAAACTTTGAGTTCTTCAATAACGGATCGTTTAATCTAGCCACTCTTAATGCTTCACACTCACCTTTGTCGAGCATTTTTATGGATTCTACTACTTTACCTTCTTGTTGAAGACTAACTAAAATTTCATACGCGCTAATCTGGTAATTTTGGTGTACGACATTTTTGATCTCTGGTATCATTTCTATATACTGTGACCAGTATTTTGAATCAATTTGATACTCAACAAATAATGTAAACATGGAAATTCCTCCGTAACTTATGTTAACATTCCATTTTGCATACAATAGGATTGGATATATTGTGGGGAGGCTCTCTTATGGATACAGGCACACATTTTGTTATGGGCGCTAGCCTCTTTGGTCTCGCTCATCTCGATCCTACTGTCATCTCAAATTCTGACACAACTCAAGCTGTACTTTTTGCTACTGTAGTGGGTTCACAGCTTCCTGATTTTGATACGATCTATCGATTATTCGGGAATACCATATACATAAAAAAACATCGTGGATTTAGCCATTCATTACCCATGACTTTGATTTGGCCTACTCTCCTTACCCTTGCCTTACTATTCTTTTTTACCGATGCAAATCTCATCCACGTATGGCTGTGGTCTTGGATATCTGTTGTAATTCACGTTAGCATTGACTGCTTTAATACATATGGGACTCAAGCAGCTCGTCCTTTCTCTTCTAAGTGGATAGCATGGGATATTATTCATATTTTCGATCCATTTATCGCTACGATACTCATTTTGGGGTTGTCACTTTGGAATTTATTTCATCTTGATCCTGGTCTGCTTTTTTTATGTTTGTTTGCTATTATTTTACTATACATTATACGCAAAGTCTGGATACACCATAAATTACTTAACTGGATTAAAAAAAAGCACCCCTACTCATTACGCTACAAAGTATCTCCTACTATTCGGGGACGTGTTTGGAATGTAATCGTAGAAGATGAAACAGTTGTTAAAGTGGGGGAAGTACGGGGTAAAAATCTATTATGGACTGGTCACGTTTCAAAGAAAGCCTTACATCACCCTGCTACTTTGCATTCACAATCTGCTGAATCAATTGCCGCTTTCTTGTCATTTACGAGTTATGGTTATCCTCAAGTTCTTGAAATTGCACATGGCTATGAAGTTCGCTGGTTGGACGTGCGTTACCACTACAAAAAGAACTTTCCTTTTATAGCCGTTGCTATACTTGATCGTGACTATCAATTGCAGTATGATTTCGTAGGCTGGATGAGTGATGAACAAAGACAAAAGAAGATCAAAAGCTATCTCACAGAAAACCATTTAGATTAAGATCACTTATTTCAGCCAAGGCTGAAATATTGGGGAATCCACTTGTAGCACATAGCGATCAATCCGCATCAGGAGGTGTAACTCGTTTGTTCTTGAATATAGACCAAAACGAAAATATTATTGCTGTTGAAGAATTTGCCCAGGAAACGAAGTCACTGATGTCTCAAATTGTAGACGATCCATACAGTTTCATTGTATTTCCGATTATAGAACTAGCGATCATTCTATTACTCACATTTCTAGCCTTGCGATATAGTGGTCTCATCATCGAAAGAGTTTTTAATGTAAGTAAGATGGAAAGTCGCAAAGCCAATACCTTACAAAAATTAATGAAGTCCATTGCACGTTACGCCATATATTTTGTGGCTACACTAACCTTGCTCATGCAATTTGGTTTCGATCCCTTACCCGTGATTGCAGGTGCCGGTGTGTTCGGTTTAGCAATTGGTTTCGGTGCTCAAAACTTAGTTCGTGATATTATTTCTGGTTTTTTCATGATTTTTGAACGTCAACTTGAAGTTGGCGATTTCGTTGAAATTAATGGACAAATTAGTGGTACTGTGGAAGAAGTGGGATTACGCATTACCAAAATACGAGAATACAATCAGCGCTTACACTATATCGCAAATGGGAAAATCAGCCAAGTAACAAACTACAATCGTGAGCAGATGAGACCTATCGTCGCGATAACCGTTCCTTTTGAACAAGATATGGATCTCGTTGGCGAAGCTTTAGAGGAAATATGCCAAAGTGTTGCGAAAAAATATGCTCCTTTCCTTATTCAAAATCCAGAAGTACTTGGTATTACCAATGTAAATCAGGATGGCGTTCAGTTCACAATCACCGCAGTCAGCCAACCTGAAGAGTTTTGGTCAATTGAACGCGCTATCAGACTGGAAGCTATTTCAGTTCTACAGAAACGAGATATAGACATTGCATATCCACGTCGTGTTTTATTTAATCATAGCCTAACTTCATCACCGTAAAATGTTGCTACTCGATAATAAAAAGAACGAGACGCTGAAGCGGATATCAGCATCTCGTTCTTTTTATTATATCTATACAATCACACGTGTTATCGTTGCCGCTACAGCAACAACGATAACGCTAATTCCGATCCAAAGCGCTGTATTTTTCAAATCTCGCTCCAAAACGCCTACCGCATCAACACTCGCAACTCGTTTTTCCTTTTTTCTTTTCCTCGCCACTTCAATCCTCCTCAAAGACACCGATTTAAAAAAAGTACGCTGACTGAACCCACAATCGTTCACAAGCAACTAGCTATATTCTAGCAAAAAATGATTGCACTTACGAGAGCGTTATAACTCCCTCCCTCACGCCTATATGGGTACAATTACATCAAGCCACAATCTGTTATCATCATGCATCTTGAATATTACGTTCTCATTTTGACCTGAATGATTTGATGTTAACCTTAGCCGATACAATAAACGAAGATAGCGCTTGCAAAAGAGTCGCCTCTTTAGGGATATCATCGCCTTCACTCCATGCTGGTCGTTTCACACATCTTTTTTCATATTGGGTATGAATGATAATAATGCTTAGGATAAACAACACACCTATTTGTGGTGCAATGATTGGATAGTCATACATGCCGTGTCCCAAAATGGCGATCGTTTGCGAGATCAACATCCCTGCTAGTCGCTTTTCTTCCTTTTTATTTGCCGTTTTACGCCAGCGACGTGCACGATATATCGTTGATAGGATCAGAGCTAGAAATAGAAATAAACCGATAACACCGTATTCAGTCGCAATCCCTAAGAAAATGTTGTGTGCATGAAAAACTTTAACACCAGCTTGTTCTGCCAGTTCTCCGAAACGTAAGGGAAGCGTACCTAAGATCCAATTTTCCTTAAAAATGTCAAAAGCTGTTGACCACACCACTAAGCGATCATCCAAAGTACTGGCTAACGTATCTTTTCTAGGAATAAGTTGCGGGAATAAGAAGACCGATCCTAATATAGACAATGAAATGACCACAGTTCGTTTACGGTGGCCCGTCATCCATAATTGAACAATCAAACCAATGACTAGCCCTCCCCAAGCTCCACGTGATCCTGTACACATAATTGCAATACAAAAAACAATGAAGATCGCAAAAGCACCTATCTTTTGCCGCATATTTTTCAAAACGGACAGTGCAAATATACTGAGTAGCGCTAAACAGATCAGTAGCGCAGCCGCTAAATTCGAATTGCCTGAAGTCCCCACACTTCGTTCCGAATAATTAGCTTGCCAACGGAAGTAGCTATAAAAATCTAATATATACCTTAAAGGCGGACTTTGATTAATGACCTCCCAGTCTACCCGTTGTAAAATCACGACAACCGCAATAAATACACCACATATCCAGAAAAACATGTACATTTTTTGGATATCCTGCCACGACCAATCAACAACATCCCGTATCCAAATCGATAATAAATAATATAAACCATAAAAAAATACAGGTAAAAGCATCGTAGGTATTCCCATAACCAAATGGGGCTCTATCAACCACCCTAAAATTGAAAGAAGAATAAAGCCTAAAAAAATACGGTCAGGTAAGTATTGAAAAGAATTTAGCCCGTTCTTTTTCTGATAAAACACTGTAAGTATACCAATCAAAAGCATTACAACCGGTGGAAGGAAAGGAGATATAAGTATTGAAATGTATAATAGCCTCGTAATATTTTGTATAATTTTTCTATCATTTTCAATATCCAATAATACTGCTCCTCATTGTTAGATTAACTATTGTATTATAGCATATATTCTATATGTAACTAAAAGCAATCTTGTATCTCCAAAAGAGACCCGCTTATTTTGTTTTTCAACACACTCACTCTTTTCCTTGGCTATAATTTCGCTTTTCATTACGAATTCCCTCTAAATAAACAAAATCCTTCGCTACACATCAAGTGTATAGATTTGCATGATTCGTTATATATCTTGCCCCATCGACACGATTGTTTTCTATTGTCTTTCCGAAATTCACCACATCCTAAATCGGTTTAATAAGTCATTCGTTTTCTTCTCTTTATTGACGATTGAAAATCTTTCTCATACAATATAATTGAAGCTTTTTTCCGGAGAGGAAGATGGCAATGGCCAATGGATTACACGCAAAAGATCTCGCCTTATCATATGGTGACAAACAAATTATTAAAGACCTGAACATTTCCATACCAGAGGGGAAAATCACCGTTTTAGTTGGTAGTAATGGTTGTGGTAAATCTACTTTACTTCGTTCATTAGCTCGCTTACTAAAACCTCGCTCTGGACAAGTGTATTTAAATGATACCAATATTATCAACCATTCAACACGAAAAGTTGCAACTGAATTATCGATTCTACCACAAGGTCCAGTTGCACCTGAATCATTGACTGTTCTACAATTGGTTAAGCAAGGGCGCTATCCTTACCAATCGTGGAGAAAGCAATGGTCCAAACAAGATGAGGAAATTGTAAATTGGGCGTTAGAAGTTACACAAATGAAGTTTTTCTCTGAACATCCTGTGCAAGCATTGTCTGGCGGTCAACGACAACGTGCTTGGATTGCGATGACACTTGCTCAAGATACTGGAATCATTCTGTTAGATGAACCAACTACTTACCTTGATTTAACACATCAAATCGATATCTTAGATCTTTTATATGAGATGAATGTCAAGCAAAACCGTACGATTGTAATGGTATTACATGATTTAAATCTCGCATGTAGATATGCTCACCATATGGTTGCTGTACATAACCAAAACATTTACGCACAAGGAAAGCCAGAAGATATTGTCACGGAAAAAATGGTTAAAGATGTATTTCGTATTACTTGTAAAATTATCCCTGATCCCATATTTGGAACCCCGATGTGTGTTCCATTTGGTAAAGGAAATATGGTAACTCAACAAAATATATCAATATAAAACAACCCGTTTATGACGAATATCATAAACGGGTTGTTTTATACGAACTTAGATACGAGCTGAAGAGGTGAGGATGTGTTTATCTTTAACGCGCATCAACCCCTCAGATGTAAGTCGTATCTGAGGTAGATGAGTGGATGAGAGAAATAGTAAGGTGTAAATTGGATCTATATGATGATACCCATAACCTGCTAATTTTTGTGAAAATTGTTTAGTCGAGATAATGAGTTCATCAACCGACTGAACACTCATCGTTCCTAGAAGTGGGAGATGAAGGTGATATTTCATCTCTCCTTGTTGTATCCAAGTGATTCCGCCATTCACACTTTTAATATGATTGATTGCCTCCATCATCGCTTGCGGATCCCTCCCGATAACCAATAGATCATTTGTACTTGTATAGCTAGAGGCAAGCGCATCAATTTTTTCCCCAAAACCACGGATTAATCCTCGTGTGATCCATTTGCCATGCTTATCAATGAGATATACATGTAATAGATCAGGGTGATTCGTATGCGATAAAAAACCATGATTAAAGTGTAACCATTCATGCTTGCATTTTGTAATCACCGCATTAACAAGTTGTATAACGGGATATTCAAGCTCTTTTTCTGAAGTAATACGCAGGTCTTCTTCTGTGACTTGACCCATTAAATTCCACTTTATTTCGTCCTTATTTATCCAATTCAACTTTGGAAATGATTGAATAAGGGTTTGTTGTTCAACGACCTTCACACCATCAGCAAATACGGTAACAGGTGTCGGCTGATGTAGATCTTCCAATATATTAAAGTCAGCTATTTTCCCTGGAGCGATTGCCCCTACATGATCATCTATTCGGTAGTATTGTGCTGGATTAATGGTAACCATTTGGTAAGCATGAATCGGGTTGACTCCATTATCTATCGCAACTCGTAGTACATAATCGATAAACCCTTTTTCTAGATACGGAGGTGTCGCACCATCAGTTGTCATCATTAAGCGATGCCAAGGAACTTCTTTTTTTGTGACCAGCTCCTGAATTAATTCTGGTAGGTCTGGTCGAATCGAACTATGCCGAAGCGTCGTCATCAACCCTAGTTCTAATCGTTTCCAAACTTCATCGACAGTAATACTCTCATGATCCCCAGTAACACCAGCAACAGCTAATCGTGATAATGTCCGATAAGAAGCACCCGGAGCATGTGCTTCAATCCGTTTACCAAGCTGCTTCGCCTGATGCATCCAGCGATTCATTTCGCTATCCCCTTGTAATATAGGCAACCAATCTGTTAATTCACCAGCTTGTACGACAGCAGTGTGTGATAACCACTCCGATATTCTTTGGTCTGTAAATACCTCTTTTTGATGCGGTTGATGACACTGGGGATCAAAGCGGGTCCACCAAAATTGTTTGACAGGTAACTGCTTTAATTCATCTAGCAGTTCAAACGCATCTTTATTCTCACATAAGCCAAAAAAGAAAAGGTTATCATTGATTAGCGTAGTTGTTCCTGTTTTTAATACTTTCTCCGCTAAGGAAATAGGTTGATATAGTTGAAAAGGGTGTGCATGTGGTTCGATATAACCCGGAACAACCACCTTGCCTTTTACATCATAAATGTGGACTTCATCATCAATGACACATCCACTTTCTTCAATATTACCGACGAAAACCACTCTTTTTCCTGAAATAACAATGTCTTGCTGAAGTAACCTACCCGTATATACATTCAAGACTTCACCATTTTTAATTACGCTATCCGGTTTCTTTCTCCCCATCGCAACGTCTAATGTTTGCTTCATCTCTTGATGTGAATACATTTTATCTCTTCCTTCCATTCATCACGCCATTCTTTTTCTAGCATAAGAACATTCGTTATACAAATACTAAGTAAAAAGTAAAGGAGCGTATTATGTTGAAAAAAAATGTGGGAAAACTGGACGCTGTTCTCCGAATTAGTTGTGGTTTAATCGGTTTAACATGGGCTGCTACACACTCTACAAAAAAATTCCCTGCTTTCATCGCTCTTATTTCAGCACTTAAGGTTGCAGAAGGTATGACACGTTACTGTCTCATTCTACAGTTTCTAGGAAAAAAAAGCATTTAGATCACATTTTGTCCTTTGCACGTGTCGATTTGGTTGATTCCATCATAGCATGAACCACTTTCCAATCTGCAACACGTCAACATAAAAGCCTTTTTATTTGTATAATACCTCCTCTTTTCAGTATACAAAGAGGAGGTATGTCCCACAAAATATAATAAAATAAAAAAAAACAAAATAAACTCTTGCCTATAGTCAGACTTTTTTGTATAATAGTTTCCAAGAAGCTTAAATTGAATAGTTATGCGGCTTATATTTTCTGATAATTATGTCTCTTTATACTAAACTTACATTCTCATGTCAATCTAGTACCTTTTACATGATGCAATGAATCTAAATCACTCTCTTCTGTAGTTTAAAATACCTTGATCACTTATTATTTCCCATTTTCAGGAAAAAAACCGATGATTTTCACTGTTTTTTTCTAAAAAAAGAAGGATATTTTGTAACCTCTCGTCGAAAGAATGGTTACATCAACTTTTTTTCGGTTTTGACGTGGCAAATGGAGGGTAACATGGTAGAATGAAATTACAGAAGGCGAACAGATGATCGGTTACAAAAAAAAAGCCTAAAACCGGTTAAGGAGTGTGAGAAAGATGTCATTAAGTGAAATGGAAAAAGAAACTGTGATTCAGTTTGACGAATCTACTAATTTAGCAACTGTTTATACAGCAAGCTATACGGTTGCTCGCTCACTTAAAAAAACAGGATATCGTCCAGTTAAAACAACTAAAGGTGGTTGGTGGTTTAAAATACCTGTTAATGGTATTAGCATTTCTGGGGATAAAGAAACCACACAAATTGGATAATCATTTAGATACGCGAAGAACGACTCCGTTTAGACGAAGTCGTTCTTCGTTGCGATAGCTTGTCCAGCAATATCTTTACGATAATGACAACCTTTAAAAGTAATTTGCTCTAATATACAATACGCTTTTTCACGTGCATGGGTAAGTGTATCTCCTATTCCCGTCACTCCTAAAACTCGCCCACCTGTGGTAACCATTTGATCCTGTTCGTTCCTACGCGTGCCTGCATGAAAAACGATCTGGTTTTTCGTAAGCACTGGGATAGAATGGATTGGAATACCTGTTGGGTATGATGCGGGATAGCCTTCGACTGTCATTACTACACATACTGCTGCAGCATCCCTCCACTCTATTTGCACCCCATCTAATGAACCGTTTACAACTGCCAATAGAATTTCTAACAAGTCTGTAGATAATCGAGGTAACACAACTTGGGTCTCAGGATCACCGAACCGTGCATTAAATTCAATTACCTTGGGTCCTTCTTCTGTAATCATCAAACCTGCATAAAGCACACCTTTGTAATGAATCCCTTCCGCATTCATCCCTTCCACTATCGGTTTTAATATCGTGTTTATTGCTTCCTCGATTATATTTTGTTTGATTTGTGGCACAGGTGAGTATGTTCCCATACCACCAGTGTTAGGTCCTTTATTATCATCATAGACTGGCTTATGATCTTGCACCTCTACCATTGGAATGAAGGTTTTTCCATCTACAAATGCCATAAGAGAGACTTCTTCTCCAGTCAAAAATTGCTCAATGACAACCTCGTGTCCAGCTTTTCCAAATGCTTTCTTTTCCATGATGTCCTGAATTGCCTTCAGAGCCTCATCTGGTGTTTGAGCTACAACAACACCTTTACCAGCAGCAAGTCCATCGGCCTTAATAACAATTGGAGCACCTTGCTTCAATACATATTCTTTTGCCTCATCCGCTTCTGTGAAAACTTGGTATGCGGCTGTTGGCACTTGATATTTATGCATAAGTTCTTTTGCATAACGCTTACTCCCTTCGATACGGGCGGCCAGCTTGCTCGGCCCAAATACTTTTAATCCTTCAGCTTCGAAACGATCACATATCCCATTTAAAAGGGGCACTTCCGGTCCTATCACCGTCAAGTCGATTTTTTTCTTTTTAGCAAAATGAATTAACTTGTCAATATCGTGTTCCGAAATATCAACACACTCTCCAACTTCTTCAATCCCGCCATTACCAGGAGCACAGAAGATGTGACTCACTCTAGTGCTTTGTCCTAATTTCCAGGCAATCGCATGCTCACGTCCCCCACTACCTACAATAAGTACTCGCAAATACGCTTCCTCCCTGTCTATTAATGCAGAAACAGACTAATCCCAAATAAACTTATCGTTACCAACACACAAATAAATGACCAGTCTTCACGGTAATATTTTTTGGCACGACTGCGGTAAGCTGAATCGGTAGTTAGTACACCTCCAACGATTAATCCAATCATAAAAAATACCGCAGCTGATATACGCATATTAGATTGCAAAACGATTAAATCTAAATCTGCACTTAAATAAGCCCATGTACCCGATATAAATAGGGCCACGATCGTCCATAAACCTGTCCATGAAATCATACGCATGATCATATCCTCCTTGTATAACTTTATGATCTAGTATACGCAGAAGGAAAATCACTTGATACGTGTTAACCTATTAATGTTTAAAATGTCTGAGGTGTGTAAAGACCATCACAATCCCCATTTGATTAGCTAAGTCAATCGATTCTTGATCACGAATAGAGCCTCCAGGTTGGATAATCGCTTTAATACCAGCTTTGGCAGCAGCTTCTACTGTATCGGACATTGGAAAGAAGGCATCTGATGCCATAATAGCCCCATCTGCTTTTTCTTCAGCTTGTGCGATGGCTATATGAGCTGAGCCTACACGATTCATCTGACCCGCCCCTATTCCTACTGTTTGTCGATCCTTTGTTAATACAATCGCATTTGATTTCACATGCTTAACCACTTTCCATGCAAACATCAGCTCTTGCCATGTTTTTTGATCGGGCTGTACATCTGTTACCACGGTACAGTTTTCTGGTGAAATTTGCTTTTGATCTACTTCTTGGATCAAGGCCCCACCATCAATACTATTGATCTTAATCGAATCATGTGTATCCAGATTCACTTTCTCGCTAAGTTCTAAAATGCGGAGGTTCTTTTTCTGGCTTAACACTTCAATTGCGCTTGCTTCAAATGAAGGGGCTATCACAATTTCAAGGAAAATTTCTGCAAGTTTACTTGCAGTTTCCCTGTCCACACGACGATTTAGAACCACAATACCACCAAAAATGGAGATAGGGTCTGCTTCATACGCCTTTTGATAAGCCTCAGCGATTGTATCACTGCTTGCTACACCACAAGGGTTCGTATGTTTAACAACAACGGCGGTAGGCTCTGAGAACGAACGAATCAATTCAATTGCGCTGTGGCTGTCATTAATGTTGTTATAAGATAGTTTTTTTCCATGCACTTGAGCAGCAGTTGGTAAAGAACCTGCATGTACTAGCGGTTCTTCATAATAAGCTGCGGCTTGCTGTGGATTTTCTCCATAGCGAAGCACTTCTTTTCGTCTATATGTTAAAGATAATTGCTCAGGAAAAGGGATATTCACTTGTCGATTAAAATATTGGGCAATTAATGAATCATAAGCTGCTGTGTGGCTAAATGCTTTAGCGGCTAGTTCTCTTCTCAACGCTTCATCCGTCCCCCCACCTTGAGCAAGTACATCTATAATGCGTGCATAATCAGCGGGATCGACAATAACGGTTACATCTCGATGATTTTTAGCAGACGAGCGAATCATAGCGGGCCCACCAATATCAATATTTTCAATAGCCTCTTCAAATGTAACATCAGCCTTAGCTATCGTATCTTGAAAAGGATATAAATTAACAACAACAAGGTCAATTGGCGTGATTTGATGTGCATGAAGCTTTTCCATATGCGTCTTTAATTCCCGTCTGGCTAAAATACCGCCATGTATATGGGGGTGAAGTGTCTTTACACGTCCATCTAACATCTCAGGAAACTGTGTAACATCTGTGATAGGGGTCACTTCTATCCCTTCATCTTCTAACATCTTAGCTGTCCCACCTGTAGAGACAATTTCAATACCATGTTTTTTAAGCGATTGAGCAAAGCTTGTAATTCCTGTTTTATCAGTTACACTGATCAGAGCACGACGAATCAATGTTCCTTCCTCCTCCATTCTGTTTCCGTTTCGATTAGTTGTTTGATAATAGTCGGATATAGGTTATGTTCAGCTTGATGAATTTTATCTACTAGAGTTTCTAACGTATCGATCTCTGAAATGGATACAGGAACTTGTGCCAAAATAGGACCAGTATCCATGCCTTCATCTACAAAGTGAATGGTAACACCTGTCACTTTTACAGGATGTAGAAATGCTTTTTCAATCGCGTTTAGTCCAGGAAAGGCAGGTAAGAGTGACGGGTGAATATTTACAATGCGTTTGGGAAAAGCTTGTAGTAAGGTAGTCCCTACGAGTCTCATATATCCTGCTAAAATCACCCACTCAATACCATGCTCTTGTAAGATTTCTAATATGGCTTTTTCATATGCTTTTTTAGATGGGTAAGAACTAGGCTCAATTAAGTATGCAGTTACTTGTAATTCTTGTGCGAGTAGCAACACTTTAGCATTAGGGTGATCACAGATCAGAAGCCGGACAGCACGTCCCCACGCCTCTACACGGGATCGTAGGACGATATTTTTAAAGTTACTTCCACTTCCTGATGCAAACACTGCAATGCTCATAAGTCTGATCCACCTCTAAAGGAAACCGTGTTCTCCCCTTCTGTAATTCTTCCAATTACCGTAGCTGTTTCTCCACATTCATGTGCCATTTGTAGTACTTGCTTCGCATCTTCGCGTGGAACGACGACCACCAGCCCAATTCCCATATTAAAGGTACGAAACATATCCAGCTTCGATATATCTCCCAACTCTTGAATCCATTGAAAAATAGCTGGAGGCTCCCATGAATCTAAGTCGATTTCAGCATGTAAATGTGGGGGTAACATGCGCGGAATATTTTCAATTAAGCCACCACCTGTAATATGTGCAGCATTTTTAACTTGAAAATTGGAAATCAACTGGAGAACAGATTTTACGTAAATTTTTGTAGGTGTAAGTAGTGCTTCCCCCAAACGTTGGTGACTGAATGGAATCCGCTCATTGAAATCAAAATTACGATCTTGTAGCAAAACCTTTCTAACCAATGAAAAACCATTACTATGAAGTCCACTTGAAGCTAAACCAATTAATACATCATCTGTAGTCATTTTTCGGTTTGAGAGTAACTTTTCCTTTTCAACTGCACCTACACAAAACCCTGCAACATCATACTCACCGCTACGATACATACCAGGCATTTCTGCTGTTTCGCCACCAATTAATGCACAACCAGCCAGTTGACAGCCATCTGCAATGCCTTTTACAATATCTTCTGCTTGGGTTGGGGATAACTTACCAGTAGCTAAATAATCTAGGAAGAATAACGGTTCTGCACCTTGTACCACAATGTCATTGACACACATGGCCACACAATCTATCCCAATTGTATCATGTCGATCTAATGCAAAGGCGACCTTTAATTTGGTTCCAATCCCATCAGTAGCCGAAACGAGAACGGGTTCTTGATAGGATCCCAATGCAAACAGACCACCAAAACCACCAATTCCCCCCAAAACTTCTGGTCTTCTGGTACGCTCCACATGGCTTTTGATTCGATTGACGGTTTCATTGCCAGCATCTATATCAACACCAGCCGCTTTATATGCCTCACTCACGGTAGTTCCTCCTCTTGTCACATCAGTAGTAATCGACACTACTGGCTTAAACTGATAGGGTAATTTAAGTTGAGACAGATTCCAATTCTTCTTCAATTGCAATTGGATATTCCCCCGTAAAGCACGCTAAGCAGTGACCACCATTATGCTCGTTTGTTTTTCGTCCGATGGACTCAATCATTCCCTGCGGACTAATAAAGGCTAGGGTATCTGCACCAATTTCTTGTCGCATCTCTTCCAATGTTTGATTTGCTGCGATCAGCTGATCACGATCTGGTGTGTCTATACCGTAAAAACAAGGATTAATCACAGG
Organism: Polycladospora coralii; assembly: GCF_014773435.2. GTDB lineage: Bacteria > Bacillota > Bacilli > Thermoactinomycetales > Thermoactinomycetaceae > Polycladospora > Polycladospora coralii. The sequence goes on from NZ_JACXAG020000008.1 coordinate 105,588, forward strand.
TGGAGAACTGATGCGAACATGCACTTCAGTCGCTCCAGCCTCTCTTAATAAACGAATAATACGCCTGCTCGTTGTTCCTCTAACAATCGAATCATCAACCATCACGACACGCTTACCTCTTACAACCCCTCGTACGGCACTTAATTTCATTTTTACACCTTGTTCCCGCAGTGCCTGGCTAGGTTGGATAAACGTTCTACCTACATAACGGTTTTTAATGAGCCCCAACTCATATGGAATCCCTGAAGCTTCAGCAAATCCAATTGCAGCTGAAGTGCTTGAATCAGGTACACCCGTCACCACATCCGCTTCAATCGGACTTTCTTCTGCTAATTGTTGACCCATTCTTTTCCGTGAAGCATGCACATTGATTCCTGCTATGTCACTATCCGGTCTAGCAAAGTAAACATACTCAAAAGCGCATACTGCTCGGGGTGCTGGAGATGCAATTCGACTTGTGCGAAGTCCCTCTTTATCTACAATAATCATTTCACCTGGTTCAATATCACGTATCAATTCCGCACCGATCACATCAAATGCGCACGTTTCAGAGGAGAATACATAAGCATCACCAATTTGGCCAAGTGAGAAAGGGCGCAAAGCATGCGGGTCCTCAACGGCTATCAGCTGATCATTTGTAAGAATGAGTAGCGCATAGGCTCCCTTAATGTGACTTAAAGCTTCTTTTACAGCATCTTCTAGTCGTGGAGCCTGCGAACGTGCAATGAGATGTGCAATCACTTCTGTATCTGTCGTGGTCTGAAAAATAGAGCCTTGTTGCTCTAATTCTATACGAAGTTCTTTCGCATTGACTAAATTCCCATTTGAAGCAAGCGCCAGCTCCCCTTTGGCAAAGTTAAACACCAATGGTTGTGCATTTTGAATTCCGGTACCACCCGTTGTCGAATATCGTACATGTCCAATCGCAGTATTCCCCACTAAATGATGGATGGAATCAGTCTGGAAAACTTCTGTCACAAGCCCTGTTCCTCTTTGTACATGGAATCTAGTTTGATCTGTGACTACGATCCCTGCACTCTCCTGTCCGCGATGCTGGAGCGCATGTAAACCATAATACGTAAGCTGAGCTGCATCAGGACGACCTACAACTGCAAACACACCGCACTCTTCATTTAATTCATCGTGGTCAAAGATTGATTCATCGCGCATGGGATCGCCTCCTCATTTAAGCGGGACAGTTCTTGAATGGAGAAACGGTACACATCTGCTTGATTCACTTCAATGTTTAAATAGGCATCATCGCTCACTTTACCAATTGCTTGACAAGGAACACCGTATTGGTCAGCTATACTTTTCACTTCCTCCATCTGTTCCTTCGCAATCGTAATGACAATACGGGACTGACTTTCGCTGAAGAGCGTAGTTGTAGTAGAGAGTTTCGTTTCCATGCAAATATGTGCTCCGACTCCTCCACTTATACAGGATTCTGCCAATGCAAGGGCGAGTCCACCCTCAGCAACATCGTGAGCAGAGCGAACAAAACCTGCTTGAATAAGGTGCAAGGTAAGTTGCTGAACCGCTTTTTCTTTTTCCATATCTAAGTGAGGAGGCATTCCTGAAATATTTCCTGAAGCTAGAAGTTGCAATTCACTACCGCCTAATTCTGCTAACGTTTCCCCTAATAAGACAATTTCATCACCATCTGCTTTGAAAGCTTGGGTGGTAATATGTTCTCTTTTTTGGATGAGTCCAACCATACCGACAACTGGTGTTGGATAAATCGGAGCACCTTTTGTTTCGTTATATAAACTTACATTTCCGCCTACCACTGGCGTTTCCAATTCACGACACGCAGTAGCCATACCATCAATCGCTTTGGCGAGTTGCCAATACACTTCTTCTTTTTCTGGACTACCAAAGTTTAGGCAGTCTGTAATTCCAAGCGGCTGTGCTCCGGCACAAACCACATTGCGTGCTGATTCAGCTACTGCAATCCGTCCGCCTTGTTCAGGGTCTAAAAATACATAGCGACTATTTCCATCCGTAGTCATGGCTAATGCTTTTTCGGTATCACGAATGACAATAACGGCTGCATCAGAGCCCGGACGTACAGCTGTCGAGGTGCGAACCATATGATCATACTGTTGATATACAAAGCGCTTACTCCCCATATTGACTGAAGCAATAACACGTGGTAACCAGGTTTGGGGATCTAAATCTTTCAAATCGGCTTCAGCATCAAATTTTTGCATTTCATGATAAGCGTCTGGTATCTTTTGTGATCGCTGGTAAACAGGGGCATCATCTACAAGTGTACTTACTGGAATATCAGCAACACGTTCACCTTGATACGATATCCGATAGCGATTGCCTTCTGTAACCTGTCCTACCACAGCAGATTGCAGTCCCCATTTTTCACAGATCGCATGTACTTCATGCTCTCTCCCTTGCTCGACCACGACTAACATCCGTTCTTGTGATTCTGATAACATGATCTCATATGGACTCATCCCTGTTTCCCGCTGAGGTACACGATCCAGATCTAGATCAAGTCCCATGTTTCCTTTGGCAGCCATTTCAGCACTGGAGCAAGTAAGACCTGCCGCTCCCATGTCTTGTATACCTAGCAAAATCTCTTTCTCTACCATTTCTAGACAAGCTTCAAGTAACAGTTTTTCCATAAACGGATCACCCACTTGAACAGCTGGTCTTTTTTCTTCTGAGCTTTCATTCAGCTCTTCGGAAGCAAATGTAGCACCATGGATACCATCACGCCCAGTACTTGCCCCCACATAAATCAAGGGATTGCCCACTCCAGTCGCAATGCCTTTTTGTAATTCCTCATGCTTAAGTACACCGACACACATCGCATTTACAAGCGGGTTCCCTTCGTAAGTATCATCAAACATGACTTCTCCACCCACTGTTGGAATACCCATACAGTTTCCATAGTGAGCAATCCCCGCTACCACTTGTTCAAATAAATAACGTACTCTAGATGATTCTAAGCGACCAAACCGTAATGAGTTAAGTAAGGCGACCGGACGAGCCCCCATTGAGAACACATCACGAATAATCCCTCCTACGCCAGTAGCTGCTCCCTGGAAAGGCTCAACCGCTGATGGATGGTTATGACTTTCAATCTTAAACACAACAGCTTGTCCATCTCCAATATCGATTACGCCAGCACCTTCCCCTGGGCCTTGTAGTACATGTTCACCTGATGTAGGAAACTTCTTCAACAATGGCTTAGAGTTTTTATAACTACAATGCTCTGACCACATGACACTGTAGATCCCAATCTCTGTCCAATTCGGCAATCGCTCCATGAACCCGCAAATCTTGGTATACTCTTCTTCAGTGATACCCATGTCACGATATAATTTCTGTTTCTTTATCTCCTCTGCTGATGGTTCAAATGGTAACGATTCGATTTGTGTTTGCTCATGCTGCACCATGATTCTCCTCCCCGTGTTTCAACATAGATTGAAACAAACGTACACCATCCACAGAGCCCATCCATTCTACAATCGCACGTTCCGGATGTGGCATCATTCCTAGCACATTACGCTCACGATTACAGATTCCAGCGATAGCGGCTGTTGAACCATTTGGATTTTCTCCTTGATATCGAAAAACAATTTGATCATGTTCCTCTAACTCTTGTCGTGTCTTATCATCGCAAAAATAATTGCCTTGACCATGTGCGATCGGAATACGTATCGACTCATTTTGTTCGTATAGAGAAGTAAATGGCGTTTCATTAAGGGATACAGTTAGCTCTTGAATATCGCAACGAAATTTCAAATGATCGTTTTGAAGCATCGCACCTGGTAATAAACCCATCTCAAGTAACATCTGAAATCCGTTGCAAATTCCGATAACCAGTTTACCCTCCTGCGCGGCTTTCACAACACCTTTCATAATCGGAGAAAACTGTGCCAACGCACCCGAGCGCAAGTAATCACCATATGAAAATCCACCCGGTAAGATCACTGCATCATATCCACTCAGATCTGATTCTTGATGCCAAACGGGTGATACCGGTTCTCCTAGTACATCTTCAACTGCTTTGATACAATCAATATCACAATTAGAACCGGGGAAGATGGGTACAGCAAATCGCATATTAAGCAACCTCCTCCAATTGGTATGAGAAATCTTCTATTACCGGGTTGGATAGCACCTTCTTACAGATTTCTTCAATATCTCGCTCTGCTTCTGCTAAGGTTACACTTTCCAGTATTACTTCCATTCGTTTTCCAATACGTACATCTGATACGCTCTCATAACCTAAAGAGTGAAGTGAACCCTTTACTGCAACCCCTTGTGGATCAAGTACACTTTGTTTTAACGTTACATCAATGATCGCTTTATACATGTTGGGTTCCTCCTAATCGTTTCCATACGATTTGATACGATTTTACAACGTCTCCTAAATCTCTTCTGAAGCGATCTTTATCCAATTTATCACCGGTTTCACGATCCCATAGTCGACAAGTATCTGGTGAAATTTCATCACCTAACATAACATCTCCCATTTCATCGATTCCGTACTCTAATTTAAAATCAACTAAAACCATCCCTTTATCCCAGAATAACTTGTGCAAGTATTCATTCACATTTAACGCAAGCTCACGTATATCTGCTAGTGTATTGGGATCAATTATACGAAGTGTAGCAATATGATCATGATTAATCAGGGGATCCCCCAACCGATCATCTTTCAAATAATACTCGATGATCGGTTGATTTAACTTGGTGCCTTCGGCCAGACCAAGCCGTTTTACTAAGCTTCCTGCGACCTGATTTCTAACCACAACTTCTAACGGAATCATCTTCAATCTTTTTACCAACTGTTCAGTAGCTGAGATTCGGCGGATAAAATGCGTCTGAATTCCTTTCTCATGTAAGTATTCAAACAGAATACTCGTAATACAGTTATTCATCTCCCCTTTACCTGCGAGCTGCTCTTTTTTCTCGCCATTAAACGCAGTCGCTTCATCTTTATATTGAATCCTTACGACTGTCTGATCATCTGTGGCATATATCTGTTTGGCCTTGCCTTCGTATAGCAAACCGCATTACTCCTCTCCAATAAGCCCTAAACGTTTAAAAATAGGATCCACTTGTGCTAAGTGATAGTGATAGTCGAAGCAATCTTCTATTTCAGTCTCATTTAAATGAGCGGTGATCACATGATCTGCTCGCACTAAATCTTTAAAGGAAGATTGTGCTTCCCATGCTCGCATGGCCAACGACTGAACACGATCATACGCTTCCTCTCGCTTCAACCCTTTTTGGATAAGGGCTAGCAGTACTCTTTGTGAATAAATCAATCCAAAAGTACGATCCATATTACGTTTCATATTTTCAGGGAATACAGTTAAATTTTGAATAATATTTGACAGTCGTCTAAGCATGTAATTGAGAAGAATAGTGGCATCAGGGAGAATCACACGTTCAACAGAGGAATGAGAAATATCACGTTCATGCCATAAGGAGACATTTTCATAAGCGGATACCATATGACCGCGAATAATGCGTGCTAATCCACTTATATTTTCGGAACCGACTGGATTTCGTTTATGCGGCATCGCTGAAGAACCTTTCTGTCCTTTATTGAACGCTTCTTCAACTTCCCGAATTTCACTTTTTTGTAGCGCACGAATTTCAGTTGCAAATTTTTCCATCGATGTTGCAATGAGCGCTAGGGTTGCCATATAGTTTGCATGTCGATCACGTTGCAAGGTTTGTGTTGAAATGGGTGCAGGCGTTAGACCAAGATGCTCACATACATACTTTTCCACGAAGGGATCAATATTTGCGTACGTACCGACTGCACCAGATAATTTACCAGTTGCAACTTCATCTATAGCCTGTTTAAAACGCTGACGGTTACGCTTCATCTCTTCGTACCATAGGGCAAGCTTCAAACCAAATGTAGTCGGTTCAGCATGTACACCATGTGTACGTCCCATCATCACGGTATACTGATGAGCCAATGCCTTTTCTTTTAGTACTTCTATAAGGTGATCGATATCAGAAAGTAAGATTTGATTAGCTTGTGTTAATAAATAGGACAGAGCGGTATCCACCACATCCGTTGAAGTTAATCCATAATGCACCCATTTTGATTCTTCACCTAAAGTTTCAGATACTGCACGTGTAAAAGCCACTACGTCATGCCGGGTTTCTTGCTCAATTTCATAAATACGATCCACATTGATTTGTGCATATTGGCGAATTTGATCTACATCTTTACTTGGAATTACATCTAATTTAGACCAAGCTTCGCAAGCTAATATTTCTACTTCTAACCAAGCACGAAATTTATTCTCTTCCGTCCAAATTGCTTTCATTTCCGGTCTGGAATATCGTTCAATCATTTTAATTCCCCACTTTTACTTCATTTCGATTTGATAGGATGCCAATTTGCTGCTTTTCCTTGTTTGTAAGTTGTGGCCATATGGCTATTTGTTCCATCTGGCTTATCAATCCATCAATGGAATCTCCTACAAAAGTAAGGTGGCCCATTTTTCGACCCTTTTTTGCTTCAGACTTCCCATACCAATGCAGTTTTGCAGTAGTTGGTAAAGTATTCATCTTTTCTTTTAATTGATCAGTGTGCTCGCCTAGTACATTGACCATCAGGGCTGATTCATGCATCATAACCTGACCGAGTACCATACCAGTAACTGCTCGTATAACTTGCTCAAACTGAGAGGTTCGACAAGCATCATAAGTATAGTGACCAGAATTATGAGGACGTGGTGCTAACTCATTTACAAGAATCGTATCATCTTCTAGCACAAACATTTCGATAGCCAAAATACCAACCAAATTAAGATAGGATGCAATTTGCCGTGCCATTTGCTCAGCCTGTTCGATTACATGATCTTTTAACGGCGCAGGTGCAATAGAAAGATGTAAGATATGATTACGATGTACATTTAATGCGGGCGGAAACACCTTCATTTCACCACTTAATCCACGTGAAACGATAACAGAAATTTCACTTCGAAATGGGATATATTGCTCCATAATATACGTGTGATCTTCTCCAAATAAAGAATGGGGCAATCCGCTCATCTCTTCTGACGTATGAATTCGCCATTGTCCTTTTCCATCATAGCCGCCTCGTACCGTTTTCAATATTGCTGGTGCGCTAAAACTATGCCATGCTGATCGCATATCTGCATGCGTTTCAATCGCTTGATATGGCGCTACACGTACTCCTGCATCCGTTAAGGCCTGTTTTTCAAGTAAGCGGTTACCTGTAATCTCTAGCAAACGACTAGATTGCGGAATTCGATAGCTTTTTTCTAATTCACGAACGAGATTTATATCTATATTTTCAAACTCATAGAGAATGATATCTGTTTTTTCTCCCAATATTGTAGCGGCCTCTAAATCATCAAACCCCGCTACAATATGCTCATCAGCCACCTGTGCGGCTGGACAATCTTTTGCTGGATCTAGGGTAATAAAGCGCAATCCCATCTTTCGTCCTTCAAGGATAATCATTCTACCCAATTGTCCGCCACCTAAAATACCTATTGTCTTTCCTACTAGCGTCATTTGAAGTCACTATCCTTTAAGACTTGCTCTTTAATTTGTATTCTGCGCTCAGACAAGCGAGATCTTAGGCTTTGATCACGAACAGCAATCATTTTAGCTGCCAGTAAACCTGCATTAATGGCACCAGCCTTTCCAATTGAAACAGTTGCAACCGGGACACCGCCAGGCATTTGTACAATGGATAATAAAGAGTCCATTCCATTTAAAGAAGCTGAGTGTATAGGTACGCCTATCACCGGGACAAGTGTTTTAGCAGCGACCATTCCAGGCAAGTGTGCAGCTCCTCCTGCTCCAGCAATAATGACCTCAATTCCTTTTTCTTCTGCTGTTTCGGCATATCGAAACATTTCATCAGGTGTACGATGCGCGGATACCACTTTTGCTTCAAAGGGAATTTGTAATTCCGTCAATATGCTACATGTATGCTCCATGGTTGGCCAATCGCTTTTACTACCCATAATGACACCAACGATTGCTTGCATCTCTTACCCACCTTTGCTTTTCACTTGAATATACAACAAAAGCCTAAATGATAGACTTCTCCACTATAAGGAAAAATCTACCATCTAGGCATACTAAATACCATCCTAAATGAAAGATTTCTCTCATAGTTAGGAAATTTACGGTTTCCTCGTAGAAACACTTAGGCCCTATTCCTAAGCATATATGAGAAAGATCATCCATTTAAGTTTAACAAGGAATACTGGATGAAGTCAATCATAAAAGCGAACATTTAATACAACAAGTTATAAAAGCGTTCGTTTTTATAACGCATTGTATGATAAAGCGACACCTCTAAAGAGGTGTCGCTTTATGGTGATATTTATCATTTTATTTAATTTTTAAGCTGCTGAAGTTTTGGATTCAGTCCGTTTTTCTTCTCCACGACCGATAACAGCAGCCACTGTCGCATCACCGGTAATGTTTACAGCTGTACGTGTCATATCAAGTAGACGGTCTACACCCAAGATAATCGCAATCCCGGATACTGGTAAACCGACAGAGTCAAGTACCATTGCTAAAGTAATCAGTCCCACTCCAGGAACGGCAGCCGTACCAATTGAAGCTAGCGTTGCTGTTAAAATAATAGTAAGCTGCGCCGTAAAGTCAAGTGGAATCCCGTATAATTGCGCGATGAAGACAGCTGCAACGCCTTGCATAATGGCTGTACCATCCATATTAATCGTAGCACCTAGAGGCAACACAAAGCTACTTACACTTTTGGGAATTTTAAGCCCACGTTCAGCACATTCCATTGTTACCGGTAACGTAGCCGCACTAGAACTCGTTGTGAATGCCACCTCGATAGCAGGTCCCATCGCTTTGAAGAAACGAAGTGGATTGATTTTGGCTAATAATGTGAGTAATGTCGTGTAGGTGATGGCCACATGAAGCAGTAGTGCACCGACAACCGCAATCATATACCATGCCATAGAACCGATAATATCAGTACCAGCAGAGCCGATGGCACGTGCCATCAATGCAAATGCACCATAAGGCGCTACATACATCACCATATGCACAATTTTGATCATCACTTCATTTGATTGATCAATAAAATTCTTTACAGTACTAACCTTACTCCCCAGCAACGCCATCGCAATTCCAAAAAATAAACTAAAAGCAATGACTTGTAACATGGATGTTTCAGCCATAGCCGTTACAGGGTTATCTGGGATAATGTTAAGTAATGTTTCTTTAATAGGAGGCGCTTGCTTAATTTCTGCCTCTTCCACATTTGTAGGAATAGTAGTACTTTCACCCGGATTAATGACATTTGCCATTGTAAGTCCAATTGAAATAGCAATAGCCGTTGTCGCTAAGTATAAGAGGATCGTTTTAATTCCCACTCGACCTAGTTTCTTAGGGTCAGCAATTCCAGCTGCACCAGCTACAATCGAAAAGAACACGAGGGGCACGACTATCATTTTAATCGCTTTCACAAATAAGGTTCCAACTGGATCAAACACATAATTATCTAAAGTTGTGAACAATTCTGGAGATGTTGCGTTTAAAACAATTCCCACGATAAGACCTAATATGATACCGATTAATATTTTCGTTGTTAGACCAATTTTTTTCATATTGTCAACACCTTTCTAACCTCGAATGATCGTTAAGTATGATGCGATTAAAAACGACAAAACAGACCTCCCTACAGGATTTAAGTATCGTCATCGTAACACATACTAAAGAATACGTCAGCTAATCACAGTTTATCACAAAGTTGTAACATTTTTAAACCTAATTTTTAAATAATTTCATTTTACATTTAAGAATTGCTATTTCACTCTCTTTTATCGAATTAAGTTATAATAGGATAAACGAAAGAAAGCTTACTTTCAAAAACAGACGAAAGTAAGCTTTCTTTTATTAAATGGATTCTTTCCCTTTAAAGAGACGAAGAAGCGATCCAAAACCGGCTAGAAGCAGCCCAACTAAACCAGCATTTACATATGGCGTCGCTGTCTCAGGCAGTTGTCCTCCCTGAAGTTGCTCTTGATCTTCTTCCTCCGCAGGGACCTCCGCGACAACAAGTCCATTCACTTTTTTCACAGTAGATGCTTGTCCACTGTCGACATTTGTGCCTTTGTTGTTCGTCACCGTACCACTTGTAGGTGCACTTCCACCATTGCCATTGTCATCTCCGCTTCCGGTGCCTCCACCATTGCCATTGTCATCTCCGCTTCCGGTGCCTCCACCATTGCCGTTGTCATCTCCGCTTCCGGTGTCTCCACCATTGCCGCTGTCATCCCCGTCTCCGGTGCCTCCACCATTGCCGTTGTCATCCCCGTCTCCGGTGCCTCCACCATTGCCGTTGTCATCCCCGTCTCCGGTGCCTCCACCATTGCCGTTGTCATCTCCGTCTCCGGTGCCTCCACCATTGCCGTTGTCATCCCCGTCTCCGGTGCCTCCACCATTGCCGTTGTCATCTCCGTCTCCGGTGCCTCCACCATTGCCGTTGTCATCTCCGCCTCCGGTGCCTCCACCATTGCCGTTGTCATCTCCGCCTCCGGTGCCTCCACCATTGTCGTCATCATCACCACCTGGATTTGATGGCCCTCCTAAATCATCATCATCTTCTCCTTCGCCCTCTCCTTCACCAGGATTTGACGGTCCTCCCAAATCATCATCACCTTCTCCTTCTCCATCATCATCATCTCCAGGATCATTGTCCGGAGATGGAACAATAATTTCTGTATCATCATTAGGATCAGCAAAAGCTTCATCTGGAGTAACCAAAACCATTCCTAGTGCAATTGCACCTAGACCACTTATAGCTAATATTTTTTTCGTTTCCATAAAACGCCTCCTATGAATATATAAATATTAATGTGAAATGCATTTCTATTTTAGCATGTAGAACATTCAGTAAACAAGCGAATCAAGTAGATAATTATTGAATTTCATTCATTCTATGTTAATCTATTTCCTTACTAGTCATTATTTATTTTTTCGTTTTTATATGGCGAATTAAAGTTAAGACAAAAACTTAAAGTCAGCATATTAAAAGTTAATTATTGTGCTAAATGGTAGTCTGAGTTATTCGTTTTATTTCTGAAGATAACAAACCAAAGTAATGATGTGAGTAAAAGGACTCCTGACGTGATAAACAAGATAGCCATCGGATAAATGAGATCGATTAATATACTAACAACCACTAAAGCAATCGGCATACAAGCTGTCTCGATGATGCCAAACAAACTAAATATTCTCCCCCGATAATGATCCTTTACAATCATTTGCACATTAGACACCGCATGAACACCGACAACAGCAGCACCTATTCCATATACAAATGCACTTGCACAGGCAACTGCTATATGAGTGGAAATCGGAATTACAAACATTGCGATCGACATGATGACTAATCCAATAGTAGCATACTTATCTAGGTTTACTTGATCTCCATATTTCGATAGGATTGCACTCACAAGTATTTCACCGATAAGCAAACACATAAAAAATAGACCAAATGCTTCCGCTCCATAATCAAATTCCTGCAGTTTCAAGGGCATCAATATTTCTAGCGGTGCTAAGCTTGCTCCCATAATAAAGAAAACAAAAGGAATGATAACTAATTTTCTATTTGAAAAAAGATATTGAAACCCTGCACCTATATCTTTCCATATGGAACGATTGAAGTTAAGATTTTGATCCTTACATGGGAATTTGATGAACCCTAACAAAATAGCCATGATGAAAAATGTAATCCCATTGATGAAAATGGTATTCAAAGTACCCCAATAAGCAACTAGCACCCCTCCAAATACAAACCCCATTAATTGAGAAACTTGTCCCGATAAAGCATTTAAGGCATTCGCTCTTGGTATATCTGCGTGAGGGACCATCTGAGGTAAGAGGGACCCAAAGGTAGGTCTATATATGACACCAATAAGCCCTGTAATAAAAGCGGTCCCATAAATGAAATAAATCGTTAGCATGTCCATAAACAGCAAGAAACAAATGCAGAACATACACAATCCACGTATCATATCCCCTACAATTATGTAGGGTTTCATGTTTAATCGGTCAATCAAAGCACCTGCAAGTGGACTAAGCAGGTATGGGATTGTGGCAAAAATCATTGTAAGCGCCATATATTTAGGAGATCCTGTCGTCTCTAAAACTAAATACGTTAATGCGACAACATAAATCATATTACCAAACAAAGATTGAGCTTAGTCGCTTGTAGATGAAAAGATATAAGATTTGCCTAATTCATGATAAGATAAGGAGAAATCTAAGTAATGTTTTGAAAAGGGATGAAAGAATGAAGCCTCTACATAACGGTACCCATATAGGAGATGGATATCAAATTCTCCGTTCTTTTCCATTTATCGAAGGCATATTATACTTCACAGTAAAAGATCAACACAGTTTTTTTATCCATGCGATAGATCGTCATAAAAAAAACAACGCTACTTTAAAAAGAGACCCTCGATTTTTTGTGCCAATACGCCACACATTTGAGGTAGATCAGGTTTATTATCATGTATTAACACAATTAGAAGGAGATTTATTTGCTTTTTATTTACAACAATACGCACCATTTGCGATGAGTGAAGCCAAAAGTAAAATGGAGGCTTTAATTGTTACATTAAGTCAAATGAAGAAAGATGGACTTTATGCCCATGTTCATCCACAAAATATGTTACTCCAAGGAAGCCAACAGCTCCGTTTTCTTTATGGTGGAGATCAAACTGCCTTTTCTCAGCAAATTGACAGTAGAGAAACGGTATGGCAATTAGCAAGTCTCTTATATACCTATTTAACCGGAGAATGGATCACCCCCGACAAACCACCCAAACCTATACATCAGTTACGTCCAGAAGTTCCATCTGATTTAGCGACATTACTAGATGGTGTACTCAGAGAAAAGAAAGAATTTCTACCTGACTATGATGCCTTTATCATAGCAATGATTCAAGCATGGGATGATCGTAACACAAGTGCTGCTCTTAGTCGAAATAAAAAAAAGAGAAAGTTTACGCTATCTCCACGAATATGGAAAAAGCCTGCCGTTTGGGGGAGCTTCATAGCTGTTTTTCTGTTTGGATGCTTAGCTTTCTTTTTGACTATGGACAATTCATTAACTGCAGATCCAGAAAAATCAGCAGCTTCTTGGTATCATGACTCTCAAATCGAAGTTGAAAAAAACCAACTGGACCATGCAATCGAATTGGGAAAAAAAGCAGTTGAGACTGATCCTAAGTTAGTATATTTTACTCACTTATCTAACCTTTACAAATCTCAACAAAAATACGATAAAAGCATTGAGATACTAACTGCAGCAACCGAACATTATCCTACCGAAGGAATCCTTTATTATGATATGGCTAAGATCAAGTACTATCTGAAAGATTATAAAACAGCAACCGTCTATATTGAAAAAGCGATTGAATTACAGAAGGATAAAGATAGCAATACCTTACACCTTCAGGGTCGTATTTTTTCAGCACAACAGAAGTATGAACAAGCTATTGCTTCACTTAGTAAGGCGATACAGTTAGAGCCAAACAAAGACTCACATTATCATGAGCGAGCCATTTCCCTTTATCGTAGTGGTCAACTAGACAAAGCATTGGTCGATGAAGATAAGGCCATTCAAATCGACCCGACCGTAGGCATGTATTACTTAACACGAGGAATTATATATATAGAAAAACGCCAACAAACCGTTCAATCTAAAGATGAAGATAAAAAAGAAAAAATAGAAACCTATACAAAAAAATCTTTAGACGCTTTTAATGAAACAGTTAAGCTTATCCCGGAAGATCCAGATGCCTATTACTATCAAGGTCTAGCTTACTACTATTCACGCAAGTATGACCCAGCCCTTACCGCAATTAATCAAGCGATTGAATTGGATGGCAATCATGCCTTGTACCATTATCAAAAAGGATTAATCCTTAATGAAATGAACGGAAAAGTCAATGAGGCCATTCATTCACTCAAAAAAGCGACATCGATTGATCCAAACTCTACGATTTATCAAAATGCACTTTTACGCGTACAAAAAAAAGCAAAATAAAGGAAAACAACTCCTTTATTTTGCTTTTATGATTGTAATGAAGCTTTTACACGGCGCTGTATCCATTTTCGCGTTAATATCCCATGTTTTGGCGAGAAAAGAAAGGCCATCACAAAAAGGAGACCCGCTATGATCGTCATGCAACCTGCAATATTTGCATCCAACAAGACTGCCAAATAATAGCCTAGAATCGAACTCACGACTCCAACTAATGTAGCCAATCCCAACATGACGCTTAGGCGATCGGTTAACAAATATGCGGTCGCCCCTGGTACGATTAACATAGCCACTACCAATATAGCACCTACACTTTCAAAAGAAGCAACTGTGGTAACTGAGATCATTCCCATTAGCAAATAATGGATAGCTGCTACAGGAATACCAATTGCTGCTGCCATGGCTGGGTCAAAGGACGTAATTTTTAGCTGTTTATAGAAAAGCGTTACCATGATCAGACAAAATAGAAATGCAGCACCAATTCCCCACACTGCTTTAGGTCCTAAGTCTGTACCAAATAAAGTGATTGTATCCCATGGTACGTAAGCAATCTCACCAAATAGAACACAGTCTAAATCCAAATCAACTTGACGCGTAAATAAGGTGACAAGGATAATTCCAATTGCAAACAACGTAGTAAAAGTTACACTTATGGCAGCATCCACCTGCACACCCGTTTGTCGCAATGATTGAATCAAAACGGTACAAATTAATCCAAATACAATAGCACCGATTAACATTGGCAGGGTTCCTCTATCACCACTGATCAAAAAAGCAATCACAATCCCCGGTAAAATGGCGTGGCTAATGGCATCGCCCAACATCGCCACACGACGTAAAATAAGAAAACAACCGATAAAGCCACAAGAGCCTGCTACTAATGCACCTGTAAGAATAATCCAGAAATCTACCATTACAAGACCTCCTCCCCTAATCTTGGTAATGTTGGCATGCGATTATGTTTCTTTAACAGGCTTTGTAATTGTGGCACAACTTCTTTAGGGATCTCGCGGTTCATGCCATTTGCATATTGCTGTACCACTCCATCTATCTCATTTTCATGCATCATCCAAACTTCCAGCATTCGTTTATAAAGAATCGTTTCATAGGCCTTATTCCAGCCAGTTTGCGTTAATGAAATTTGATACTCTCCATTGGCTTGGAGCTCCATGATGATATAACCTTGTTTCACCAGTCGACTAAGTAGCTTGCGTTGTTTTGATAAAGCTGGATACTGTGCGTATAGCTCTTTATCTGTCCATTGGTTGCATCCTGTTCGCTCACTCAGTGTAAAAATATTTTCAAACCATTGATCTTCCACAACTTGTCTCCGTGTTCTCATTCTACGAATCCAACGTGCTAGTAAGCCTCGTTTTGGTGCAAAAAGCATCGAAATAAGAAAAAATGTGGTTGCTGACAAGACGATAAGTGGCCCTGTAGATAAACGGTAACCAATTGCACTAATGAAGGTCCCCAACCCTCCAGACAATGCACCTAATACCGCAGAAATGATCACCATGCGATCTAATCGTTCTGTCCAATACCGAGCAGCTGCCGCTGGTGTTATCAGAAGAGCAGCCATTAGCACAACTCCAGCTGCCTGTAGACCAATCACTACAGCTACCACCAATAAGAACATGAACATAAAATCAATTTTTCCCATTGGAAATCCAATACTCTTTCCATAAGCGATATCAAAGCAGAGTAGCTTTAACTCTTTAAATAAAATCGTACAGACCACAATTAATGCAGTCGCTACGATTCCCATCACCAATAAATCATCTCTTACCATAGCAGCCGATTGCCCAAATAAAAATTTATCTAGTCCACTTTGATTCCCATTCTCACTGTGCTGGATAAAAGTTAAGAGTACAATACCCGCACCGAAAAATACAGACAAAACAATACTTAATGCAGTATCTTCTTTTATCCGAGAATATTTGGTAATCCATTGAATACATAGAGACGCAACTAAACCCGTGATCGTAGCTCCAATTAAGAACAGGATCGGATTCTTAGAACCTGTAAGCAAAAACGCAAGACAAATCCCTGGTAAGGCGGCATGGGCAAGAACATCTCCCATCAAACCACGCTTTCGAAGAAATGCAAAGCTCCCCAAAACACCACTACAAAGTCCTAATATTGTCGTTCCTGCAAGCACCCAAAAAGCATTAGGGTTATCTAAGAACTGGTTCATTGTTTGCAAGAGATCCATATTACTCACCTCGTTAATAACAGCTCTTGTGAATCCGGTAGTATTGTCAATCTACCACCATATGTTTTTTGCAGGTTTTCAGTCGTAAATGCTTCTTTCGTAGATCCAGAAGCAATTAAACGCATATTGAGTAATAATACAGAGTCAAAGTATTCCTGTACCGTTTGTAAGTCATGATGTACAACCAAAACCGTTTTACCCTTATCTTTTAACTCGGTCAACACCTGAATGATAGCTTTTTCAGTTGCAGCATCCACACCTACAAAAGGTTCATCCATAAAATAAATATGGGCATCTTGCGCCAATGCTCTTGCTAAAAATACACGTTGTTGCTGTCCTCCTGATAATTGACTAATTTGTCTCATCGCGAATGCTTCCATGCCCACTTTTTGTAAGCATGACATGGCAAACTCACGGTCTTTTGCTCCCGGGCGCTTAAACCACCCTAATTTCCCATAACGCCCCATAAGTACAACGTCAAGTGCATGCGTAGGAAAATCCCAATCAACCGATTCACGTTGTGGAACATAGCCCACAAGGTGTCTTTGTTCACGGTATGATTTTCCATATATATAAACATCACCGCTCGCTCGTGGCAATAATCCAAGTACCGCTTTGATTAAGGTAGACTTTCCTGCACCATTGGGACCAATAATACCTATTAATTCGCCTTCTGGTGCATCGTAATCAATTTCACGTAAAACGGGCTTCCGGTGATAGGCAACAGATAAGTTACGAATAGATACAGGACTTTCACTGTTTTTCATTTTACTTATCCCACTCTTTCTATTTTAGAGATTTCACAATCGTATCTACGTTGTGACGAACCATTCCAATATATGTGCCTTCTTTTGTGCCGGGAGAACCCATCGCATCTGAAAAAAGCTCCCCACCAATGATCACTTCATGACCTTGTTCTTTGGCTCCTTGTACCACCGCTTCAATGGAGCGTTTGGGGACGCTAGATTCAACAAAAACAGCCTTGATCTTACGCTCCACTAACAAATCAACAATTTGTTTTACATCTTTTAAACCATACTCAGAAGCAGTACTAATACCTTGCAGGCCTACTACTTCCACTTCATAAGCACGTCCGAAATAGCCAAATGCATCATGTGCAGTCACCAATACACGCTGTTCTTCGGGGATTGTAGCTAATTGTTCCGATGCATAGGTATCCAGTTCTTTTAACTGTTCGAGATATTGAGCTGCTTGCTGTTCATAATCTGCTTTATGTGTAGGATCAACCTGTATGAGTCCCTCTTTCACTTTTTCAGTCGCTTGTATCCATAACTTCACATCAAACCAAATATGTGGATCTATTTGCTTATCCGCTGTTTCCATCAAGTTATTTTTATTCATGTGATCAGCTATTGCTATTACTTCCTTATGTTTCCCCATTTTCTCTAGTATCTCTTGCATTTTTCCCTCTAAAAGTAATCCGTTATAAAAAATCACATCTGCTTGATCTAGCTTCCCAATATCACCTTGAGACGCTTTATATAAATGTGGATCTACCCCTGGTCCCATCAATCCTGTAACGGAGACATGTTCTCCACCGACATTTTTCACAGTATCTGCAATCATCCCAGTGGTAGCTGTTACTTGTATTACATCTGCACCTTCATCATTCGTAACGTCAGAATCACATGCCGTGATTATACTAAGAATCATGATTATCCCTAAAATGTAATAAAGCCGATTTCCTTTCATACGAAAGCTCCTCACATTATAAATTTAGTTATTGAAACTATTTTAACTCAAACTATTACTTTTTACCTGACGCAAAAGTATAGTTGTAATGAAAAATATTATAAATTAGGATGAACAATAAGTAAACCCTATTTCAAACAATTATCATCTCAAAATCGAAAAAGCCTCACTTCAAATGAAGTGAGGCCAAATGAGCCTGGCGACGTCCTACTCTCCCATAGATTAATCTATAGTACCATCGGCGCTGGAGGGCTTAACGGTCGTGTTCGGGATGGGAACGAGTGGGTCCCCTCCGCCATCATCACCAGACGTATAAAATTGTGGGTGTTTCACACCCTGAAAATTAGAATGGAAGCAAGTGTATGTGGAGAAGAAAAAATTAAATTGTAGGTTAAGCCCTCGACCGATTCGTACCTGTCAGCTGAACATATTGCTATGCTTACAC
>NZ_JACXAG020000009.1 GCF_014773435.2 Polycladospora coralii
ATCGTGATGTGAACGCGGCTCGGAACATCTTACAAAAAGCTTTAGGCTCGGTTCGAGCCTTCGTGGAGGAGACGGCAGTAGCCGCCCAATGAAACGAGAAGCTCCCACCTCTTAGCGTTAGCGTAGGCGGTGAGTAGTTCACTGAATTTATTCTTAATAACACACCTGGTGAAGCATCGTATATTTTGCTCGCTATGCGCTTCCATCCAGAGGCCCCACTTTTTTCTGTTACATATATGGAAGTTTTCTTTTCAACACCTTACAAAGATAAACCTTAATCATCCGTTCCCATGAATATTATCAGTCTGACCAACCGAAAGCATATGCGTATAAATCAAGTAGAGATGAGATTGATATCGACAAACAAAAGGGTCATCAATACCAAGGTATTAAACGGATCATTCGTAGTTGAAATCATTACAACATGAATGACGCGTTAATCCGATGAATGAATCAACTTTAATGCCCCTCTCCCTTTGTAATCCTTCAAAAGTGAAAGTCAGATTTCTTTAAATCAACGTACAATGGAGCTACATAAAATATTAGCAAGCCGCTATCACGGATGGTAGCAAAGGAAAGTCAAGGACTCAATCTACATCCTTTTTTTGTCTAACAAAAAAATAGGGCTAACTTTTGACAGTCAGCCCTACTTTTAAAATTTCTTATTGTACCCTCAATCCATAAACTGGACCTACAGGTACCCCATAATTATTCTGTGCGTAAAAGCTTCCTGAAGTTCATACACCCCCGCTCCACTTAACCTCTACCGTGAAGTTTAGACGCTAGATCTGAATGATCTGCTCCTTCAACATTTAGAGGAATAAAGATAAAACATTTTTACTATATCCCTTTTCCCATCTATTGAAGTCTACATTGTCTGCAACAATGAGACCCTCAGACTAGCGGAATCGTCAATCTCCAAAAGTTTTACTCTCTGTCATTCACGGTGTAAGTTCCCAAAACAAGGGGTAATTCAACATCTGACTTTCCAATCTTTAGTGTATAGGTCTTACTAGGATCGTCTAAGTCCATTGTAATTGAATCTTGTGTACCATCCAGGTAAACACATGTTTTATTGGGAGTGAAGGGTACAAATGTGCAAACTTCCAAACCCTCAAGTTCTTCCGGTTCATGGTCAAAGTTGAATGTAACAGAGCTGTACTTTGAAGAGTCTATATTCTGAAAATAAGTGATCGCCCCCCAGCAAGAAAAGCTTCTTGTATATGCCGCAAACGTGGTAGATGCTGCAAATAACATAACAAACCCAATAACGAAACTAGAAAAAATAAATTTACCTAAGTGTAAATTTTTCATCAGAACATCTCCTTAGATTTATTTTTAACTACTCGATCTAAAATAGATTTTATAACACTTCATATTGGATGTAAAGTTATTAAATTGAATGTTTTAAAAGTTCTTATTATATCTAATTTTATTCAATTTAGTCTGGGTTTAAATCTCAGATGACTCCACCTACCCTTATAAGATAAAAAGATTAGTGTACCATAGAAACAATATATTCTTATATGAATGTAAAAGTTACATGTACGATACCTCAAATTATAGAATTGAAATAGCATTCATAGCATCTTTCAACATACTATTTATCATTTAAATTAACAATCTAACATTGTAAAATATATTAAACTTATTTTCCTAAAAAATTACCCTGATACAATAGCAACAGCACTTGGATGATCTCCAACAGCTACTGTAGCTATTACTGTATTCGTTTTTGTTTCAATAACGGATATTTTATTATTGGGCGAACCAATAAAATTTCCTGTATTTACCACATATATATATTGACCATCTGGAGTTATGGATATTGCCGTTGGAGAAAAATCTACTGTTATTGTACTTATCACTGTAAAATGATTTGTGTCAATGACAGAAACGCTACCCTTATTTTCAATTGAAATATTATTGACTACATAAATATACTGACCATTTGGGTTAATGGCTATCCCTACAGGCAAAAGCCCCACATCAATCGTCGCAACTATTGTATGGGTTTTTGTTTCAATAACAGATACACTTCCATTCAGGTTACCATCAAAAGAATTCACAACATAGATAAACTTCCCATCCGGCGAGACCGCAAGTGTATGGGGGATTAATCCAACTTCAATTGTTGCAACGATGGTATTGGTTTTTGTTTCAATAACAGATACACTTCCAAAAACATCCGTACTTACTGCATTTAGGGCATAAACAAGTTTACCATTCGGAGCTACTATAAGATCAACCCCCAAAAAAACACTTGGAATGATCCCCAGACTAAAATCGATAGTGGAGGTTATGGTGTATGTTTTAGTCTCAATAACAGATATTGAACTTTTACTAAGGTTAAGTACTCCGTTATTAATCACATAGATAAATTTTCCGTTTGGCAAGACCACCGGGCTTAGTGGTGTATCACCAACACGCACTTTTGCAGTGATAAAATTGGTTTTTGTATCGATTACAACTAATGCCATTTCCGCAAGGTTGTTACTTACACGTGTCACATAAACAAATTGACCATCTGGTGATACAGCAAACTTCTTAAAAATATCCACACTTACTGTCTCATCTATAAAAATACTAGAGATAATCGCATGGGTTTTCGTATCAATGACAAATATGACACCAGATGCACCGGTAGCGTTACTCCATACATATACATACTGACCATTAGGTGTTACTATCATCTGTGCAGGTTGATTCCCAACTGATATATTCGCAATGACATCATTCGTTTTAATGTCTATTACCGAAACAGAATTAGAACTAAAATTGGACACATAAACAAAAGGCATGAATGACCCCCCATTGTTTTTCAAAATGATGCTACTAAGCCTAAAAGGAATATCATATTTACCGCCATTCAATAAAGCATCTGAGGAGGATGTTCTTGCTTAAACCCCTTAGTAGCTAAGCACTATTCGAAATGAATAGGATGATTTACTGTACGGTCCGTTGAACCCTTTTATGCTACCCACCACTTAAAAAGGATCAGACACTTAAAACATCTGATCCTTCCCAAACCCACCCCATAACGAATAGCTTAAACAAGAAAGACGCATTTAGATGACTTCGAAACTATTTAACAGGTGACAATTCACGCTCGGTTACCCACTTATGATTTTTTACTTCTTCTCCATTGGTAGTCATAGTGAAATCAACCATATACACGATTGTTTGTTCAGCTGAATTAATTTCAACCGTTGCACCCTCCATGCCTTTCATATGAGAAGCGTCTGTTTTAACCTCTGCTCCAGGTTCTAAAGGAGCATCACCTACATCGATCAACTCCTCATGGACGACCCATTTATGATTTTCAACTTTCTCTCCACCCATTGTTGGGGTATATGTAATCGTGTAAACCGTTGTATCATACGCACCTACAATGGTCGCTTCAGCATCTTTCATTCCTTCCATGTGAGCCTCTTGGATGATCGCTTTACTGCCAACTGGATAGGTTGGATTTTTAGCTGCCTTCAAACCTTCTGGAACTTCTCCAGAACTAGACATGTCCATATTACTATGATCCATTCCTTCCATCTTTTCTGTACGTTCTACATCTTCCGTATTCGAACAAGCACCTAACACCAAGAATAGCGCTACAAATAAATATACCCACGCTGATCTTTTCAGTTTTTCTATCAACATTTTCAAATCACGCCTCCTTTTAAGTCAATAATATCATAATAATAAAAAAATTAAAAATACAAATACGAAGAATAAAGTGGTTTACATAAATAACAGTTGACTGTTTTGCCTGTTCGTTGGATGTTGTCTCATCCATTAACCAGATGAAGGATCCATTAAATTTACGATTCATAACAACCCTATAAATGGGGAATATATTTTGATTAGATATATATATAATTCCAAATATATTTATGCTAATTTATAATCATTTAAGGTGCTTTAGCTATTTTATTACCGATTAACATTCTACATTCAGTCCTATTAATGATAATACCTATAGTATAAGAAATAAAATCATGTACCTTTTATATTGAAAATAAATATATAATCTATATTGCAATTTTTCTTATTCTTATGTTATATTCTATTTGTTGTTTTTATCTGATATTAATGGAGGAGTTACAATAGTGAAAACGATCGCACTTTCAAACAATAGTTTACAAGCAAATGGGTATGCAACATATGATCTTTTTAAAGAGTTAAGTCATGTAAACACTGAAAACAACATAGCTGAACTAAAATCTGAATTTCATACTCTTCCGATTGATGATTATGCAAAAAATTGTAATCGATATAGAAAATACTCACGAGCTGTTATTTTCCCAAATTCTTTACATATCGAATGGCTCCCCAATTACCAAGTAGATGGAGAGCAAAAATCAGAATACTATCAAGGAGCTTTTAATTCCGAATATACGGGTGATTATCGTTCATTTCATCCACTGAGCGATTCGATCAAATTAAATCCACTGTTAAACGAAATTATTCGCTTTGACTTCCAGCAAACCTTCTGGAACGATCGCGATCTGATCTTACCTGTTCATGCAGGCATTCATTTTGTCAAACTACTTGTCAATCAACCTGATGAGTACGCAGTTGCTTCCCCTAATCATTTACATCAAGATGGAGAATCCTTCACTTTTGCTCATCTGATTACACGTAGCAACGTGATAGGCGGAAATAACGTAATTGCGGACCCCCGAGCAGCTGGAAAGTTGCCTGAAGAGATTTCAGACGATCTGATCCTTGAATCATTCGATTTGACTGAAACACTACAATCTTATGGTGTATGCGATGATAAAGTAAGCCATTATGTGAGTGGTGTAGCAAAAGGATCAGAAGATAAACCGGGCGAACGCTCTGTAATCTTAATCGATTTTCTGCCCACCGTTGTATCTCCTATTGTCTAAACTTCCATACTAAAACAAAACCACAAACACACTGATTCAGATGACTCTACTCAGTGTGTTTGTGGTGACTACGACGAAAAATAAGGGATTCGGACGTGATTCTATGCACAAACAACAAATCGACTATAAAGTGCTATCTGCCCATTTGATTACGATCGTCATATGGGCTTCAGCTTTCCCTGGCATTCGAGCAGGTCTCGAACATTACACCCCCGGTCATTTATCTCTGTTTCGATTACTAATCGGTTCCGTTCTTCTGCTTTTATTTGCACTTGTAACACGCATGAAATTACCTGATCTGAGAGATGTTCCTGTAATCTTGCTTTTGGGTTTCTTGGGATTTACCGTATACCACGTCGGGCTTAATATGGGTGAAAAAACGGTAGCGGCCGGTCCCGCTAGCCTCATCGTTTCGATGACTCCGGTCTTTTCCATCTTGCTCGCTGCCGCTTTCATGAAGGAACGTCTGCGTCTTATAGCTTGGGTCGGTACGTTAATCAGTTTTTTCGGTGTTTCTCTGATTTCATTTGAAAAAGGCGGCGTTTTATCCTTTAATATGGGTGTTCTTTTTATCCTGATCGCCTCATTAGCGGAAAGTATTTACTTTGTGTTTCAAAATAGATACCTTGAAAAATACGGTTTCCTATCCTTCACCACGTATACCATATTAGCAGGAACCATTCCCATGCTTTTTTTCCTGCCTGGATTATACGAAGCTGTCATAACCTCTACAACGGAAGCTACACTCAGTGTGATTTATTTAGGTATTTTCCCAACCGTTATTCCCTATTTTACATTGGCCTATGTCGTTTCAAAAGTAGGAAGCTCCGAAGCGACCAGTGCCTTATTTTTAACACCTGTCTTATCCTTTATCATCGCCTGGATTTGGCTAGGAGAAGTCCCCACCCTACTTTCACTGATCGGCGGAGCCATCTCACTTATCGGTGTCATTCTAGTCAATGTGAAGTTTGCGAAAGAAAAGGAAGACATTCCAGTAGAGCAGATACGCCAATCGAGGAGTATGGATTAATCTCGATGAAACCAAAAGAGTTGTTCACATCGAACAACTCTTTGCAGGGGAACTATTTGGCCATTTGCGTAATGAAAGCCATCACTTGTTGAAGTGAATTTTGACCCTCACTTTTTTGCATGTTTTCAATATATTGCTCATGCTCTACCAACAACTTCTCTATCTTTTGCAAAAATAGCGCATCCGTCAATTCTTCTTCCTCTACCATTTCACAATAGCCCATCTTTTGAAAGGACTTTGCATTGAGAATTTGATCTCCACGACTGGCATTGCGCGACAAAGGAATTAATAACATCGGCTTCTTGAGGGCTAAGAATTCAAAAATTGAATTGGAGCCCGCTCGGGAAACCACGATATCTGCCATAGCCATAATATGCGGTAGCTCTTCTTTAATATATTCGAATTGTTTGTATCCAACTTGATCGAAGGAATCGTCTACTTGCCCTTTACCACAAATATGCACCACCTGAAATTGTTTGGTAAGTTCTATCAGATTGTGACGAAGCACACCATTTAACTTCTGTGATCCGAGACTTCCGCCCATCATCAACAAGACAGGCTTATCATTTGTAAACCCGCATAGCTTTTTCCCTGTCTCACCATCACCTTGTTTGAGTTCATCCCGAATAATAGCCCCCACATACTCTGCTTTATTCCCTTTAATATGCGCCTTCGTTTCAGGAAATGTCACACATACTTTCGTGGCAAAGGGTGTGGCAATTTTGTTGGCAAGCCCTGGTGTCAAATCAGATTCATGGATGATAATCGGCACGCGATTGAACCACCCCCCTATAATAACCGGAACGGACACAAATCCACCTTTGGAAAAAATCAGTTTTGGTTTTTGTTTGCGAATCACACGATACGCTTGCGCTACCCCTTTGAGTACTTTAAAGGGATCTTTAAAGTTATTCCAATCAAAATAACGACGTAGTTTACCTGTAGAAATAGAATGATAAGCCACACCCGGAACAGATTGTAGCAATTGCTTCTCGATTCCATCTTCCGATCCGATATAGGAAATTTCCCATCCTTCTTTTTGTAGTTCTGGGATCAGGGCTAAGTTAACCGTTACATGTCCAGCTGACCCTCCGCCTGTCATGAGCATTCGTTTTGTCATATTGTGGTTCCACCTCTATATGATATGTATGAAGAAGACATTCTCTATTATAACAGGGTAGCTACGTTGTTGTTTTACTTTTTAAGTGATCCGATAAGCCACTTTCCCATTCGCAATGGTAAAACGGGTTTCCGCGCACAGTAATTCATCTACTTCTATACCTAACAAATTACGATCATACACGCTCATATCTGCCATTTTACCTATCGCTAAACTACCACGACGCATTTCCTCTCCTTCCGCATAGCTACTTCCTTTTGTGAATAAGGTAAGCGCCTCATATGTTGTCAGTTTTTGCTCTGGTAAATAACCCGGATGCGTACGCCGCTCCTCTATACGCCTTCGTGTGATAGCAGCGTGCATCCCCCACAAAGGGTGTAAAGGTTCGATCGGAGCATCACTCCCACCTGCACAAGGAATTTTTGCTTCTAGTAAGGATTTCCACGCATAAGCATAACGGATACGCGCTTCACCCACCCGCTCAGTTACCCACGGAAAATCACTAACTACAAACCGGGGTTGAATATCTACAACCAGATTCAACTGTTTCATTTTAGCAATCAGGTCAGGGCGCAAAAACTGTCCATGAATTAGACGGTGACGCAATCCACTATGACGAAAAGGTACTTCTTCCATAACCTGTAAGACGCGCGCTGTTGCTTCATCTCCAATTGCATGTACAGCGATAGGTAATCCATGTTGATTCGCTTGGTTTGCAATCGCTACCATTTCTTGTGGTGTATGAATCGAAAGGCCATAATTAAGTCGATCGTCGGCGTAAGGTTGTGACAATAATGCCGTTCTCCCGCCAATTGCACCGTCAGCAAATAGCTTCACTGCTCCAATGCGAAACCAGTCTGGATCTTCTGTCAGTTTCATCTGTGCATATGCCGACAAATAGGGATGATATAGCAGATGATGCGTACGCAGGTATAACCCTTCTTCTCTCAGTTCACGAAAGATACGAACCAAATCGGGTACATTTTTTACAAAGCGTAAATCATCCGTATGTACGGCCGTCAATCCACAGGCAAGAGCCATTTGCATGGCTTCACGCAGTGCTTCTTTTTTAGTCTGGTAGGAAGGTTCAGGTTGCACTGCATAAAAAGGAGCCGAAGCATGATCATAAATCCATCCATTTAGATGACCCGATTCATCACGACCGTAACTTCCGTTTGGTGGATCTGCTATGCTTGTGTATACACCAGCTCGCTTATAAGCGCAGCTATTTACCAAATAAGCATGATAACAAATACGCCCCAAAAAAACAGGATGATGAGGACTAATTGCGTCCAACTCAGTCAATGTAGGCATGCCACCTCCTAGGCGATGTTCATCCCATCCATGACCAATCACCCACTCATTCGGAGTGATATCCGCTACGCGAGCTTGAATCAGACTCATAATCTCTTTCTTCGTACGACAATGCGTCAAATCCAACCACTGTAATTTTTCACCTAAGCTAGATAAATGCAAATGACTATCCACAAGCCCTGGATATGCATATCCGCCTTCTAAATCAACACACTCCGTATCATACCGTCCATATTCCAAACGCATTTCCTTACTACTTCCCATTGCCATCACTTTTCCATTTTCTACTACGACCGCTTCTACTTGTGGATGGGACGCTTCCAATGTTGTGATATGACCATTGTGAAAAATCATACGTTGCATATACTCTCCTCCTGTCACCTGTATGATGCTAGTGTATTGGAAAATTTTTTAAGTGTTAAGGGAACGTATATTTGCATATAATATACATATCAGATCATATGTTCGTAATTGAGGTGTATAAATCATGAACCCGGTTATTTTCCTTGTCGATATGCAATCGTTTTATGCCAGTATTGAGCAATCCTTACGACCTGAGACACAAAACCAACCCCTTGTAGTTGCAGGGGATCCCGAACGTCGTAGCGGTATTATTTTAGCCGCTTGCCCACTCGCCAAAGCATGCGGAGTTAAGACAGCTCAACCCTTATGGGAAGCACAGCAAGCTTGTCCAAATTTGGTCATTGTTCGACCACGCATGTCTCTATATCTCGATATTTCACTTCAAATCACCGCTATTCTAGAAAAATTTAGCGATTTAGTCGAGCCTTACTCCATTGACGAGCAGTTT
The DNA here is from genome assembly GCF_014773435.2 of Polycladospora coralii. GTDB lineage: Bacteria > Bacillota > Bacilli > Thermoactinomycetales > Thermoactinomycetaceae > Polycladospora > Polycladospora coralii. The sequence continues at coordinate 9,162 of NZ_JACXAG020000009.1, forward strand.
ATTTCCATCCATGGAAGCGAAAAGCTTTTTGGCACGCCACTACAAATTGCACAAAAAATCCAGCAAGCGATTACTTCAAAGCTAGGTTTGAACGCCCGAATTGGCATTGGCTCCAATAAAGTACTGAGCAAGATGGCATGTGATCACTTTGCCAAAAAAAATAAAACAGGTATTTTTTATCTTCACACACAGGATATCCCAAACCGCTTATGGCCACTCCCGATCGAGTCTTTGTTCGGTGTAGGGAAGCGAATGGCAAAGCATTTACGCCAGATGGGGATTCGCACAATTGGTGGATTAGCTCAATTTCCACTGGAGCGTTTACAAAGAAGATGGGGTATAAACGGCCATGTATTATGGCTAAGCGCCAATGGAATCGACCCTTCTCCTGTTCGCACAAACTCTTTCGACCTGCAAAAAGGGATTGGTCATCATATGACACTCCCCCGTGATTATCGAGATGCAGAAGAAATCCAGGTTGTCTTATTAGAGCTATGTGAAGAAGTATGCAGACGAGCACGGACACATCATCAAATGGGGCAAACGGTTCATGTCGGTTGCCGGGGCATTGATTTCAGTGCGCCTACCGGTTTCCAACGCCAACTCAAAATGACTGAAGCAACCAATCAAACCATGATGTTGTTTCAGTATGCATGGGCGGTTTTTCAACGCTTTTGGGATCGAGAGCCCATCCGTTCCATTGGTGTGCAAATGAGCCAGTTGGTATCAGATGCACACGTACAGCTTAACCTCTTCACGGATGAGCGCACACACCGGCTTGGTTATGTCATGGATGAAATTAAACAACGCTATGGCTCATCCGCTATTTTGCGTGCTTCTTCTCTCTTACAAGCTGGTCAAGCGAGAGAGCGCGCACAGAAAATCGGAGGACATTATCGATGACGCATATCCTAAATCGAAAAAATAAGTTGTGGGAAGGAAGCCGTATGTTCCTACCCGAACATCGCGCTGCCCTTCAGCAACAACGACAAGCTGCACAAAAATTTACGCCACCCATCCTCAACGAAGATCAATTAGCAGAAATGAATTGGACACTTTCCGAAGCTTTAGCCGAAGGCTTTCCACTCATCATCTATGATGTGAAGCGCGATCGCTCTAGACAGCAGTCTGGCTTTGTACAGCAAATCAACCTCCAACACCGCTGGCTACTTCTCGTAAATGGAGGCACGACAACCAAAGTGGCATTAGATACGATTTATCGGGTAGAGCGAATGTGAAGAAGAGAGAAAAACGTCATGAACCCCAATTTGTAAATCGTAATATTTACGATTTACAAATTGGGGTTCACAAGGTATACTTAGATCGTTAGTTAAAAAGGAGGGGTATTAAAGTGAATCAGAATCGCTTTTTCACTGTCGCAATCACTGTCATATTTTTATTGTCCATCGTAGGTTGCATGAAAACCGAACAATCGAATAACAATAAGATACAGGTGTATAGTAGCATTTATCCACTTCAGTTCTTTGCTGAGCGTATCGGTTCTCATCAAGTAAATGTACATACGATTGTTCCACCCGGTGTAGAACCTCATGATTTTGAATTGACCATTAAAAATATTACTAATTTAAATGAGGCTGATATTTTACTTTACAATGGCGGAGGTTTAGAACCTTGGCTCGAAAAGAACCTTCGATCACTAAAAGATGACGTTCGTGTTGTAAACACAAGTGAAAGTATAACCGATTACACAGATTTAAATGATCCGCATGTTTGGCTTAATCCTCTATTTGCTAAACAACAAGCAGCAGCCATAAAAGATGCTTTTATTGTGCGCGATCCCGCTCATAAGTCGCTCTATATCGAAAACTTCGAAAAGTTGAGTAAAGAATTGGATCAATTAGATCAGGAATATCAATTGATGACGGAAAAAGCGAGTCAAAAATCATTTCTCGTTTCTCATGATGCTTTCGGTCATTTAGCTGATCGCTATCAATTGAAGCAAATTCCGATTTCAGGTTTATCACCTTCAGATGAGCCAAGCCCACAGGCTTTAAAATCGATTATGGAGCAGAGTCGTAATGAAAAGGTAAAGGTGATTTATTTTGAAACATTGGTAAATGGAAAGTTTGCAGAAGTGGTTCAAAAAGAATTAGGATTATCAGCACTGGTGCTTAACCCATTAGAAGGTCTAACCGATTCAGAAATTTCCAATGGTGATGACTACTTCACGATTATGCGTAAGAATAAAGCGCAATTGGCACAAGGGCTAGGTGTAAAACCATGAAGGTTACATCTATATAGAGAGGATTTTAAAAATTATGATAAAAATAATGAAGACTTATGCTATAGAAAGCATAAGTCTAGTCATTTTAATCTATTTGCTAGTATCGTTATCAATTGAATATACTTTTTTAGACCCTATCTTAAGTTGGATGATTAACTTAAATTTAGGCAATCTATTTTCATTGGGAAACTTATCTACGATATTCCTTAGTATCTTTATTGAAGGATTGCCGTTTATTTTGCTGGGCGTCCTCATATCCAGTTTTATTCAAGTTTACATAAAAGAAGAAACAGTATGGAAATGGCTCCCTAAAAACCCTTTTATCTCGATTCCGCTGTCTACTCTATTGGGATTGTTTTTGCCCATTTGTGAATGCGGAATTGTCCCAGTAGCCAAGAAGCTCATTCAAAAAGGATTTCCTGTATATTCTGCTTTTACCTTTCTGTTAGCTGCACCCATTATTAACCCCGTCACAATCGCTTCTACTTACATCGCATTTGGTGAAAGTGTTGAAATGGTGTTTTTACGGTCATCGATAGGGGCAGGTATTGCCATGGCAATGGGAATTATTTTTTTATGGCTTTATCACGACAATAAAGTTCTTAGAGTAAGCAAAGTAATCCCTCAAACAGATCATTGCACAGAACATCAAGGAAATTGTTCGCCCCCCCAAAGTAAAGGAAGATTACATCACGCCTTAGAGCATTCTATTTTCGAAATGTTCAATATGGGTAAGTATTTTGTTTTAGGTGCTTTGATTGCAGCTACATTTCAAACCTATATCGGTGTATCTGTCATTAAACAATATGCGGAGTATAGTGGTTTAGCGATCATTATCATGATGGGACTCGCTTTTGGGTTATCAATATGTTCCTCTGCTGATGCTTTTATTGCAGCTTCATTTCGATCCGTATTAGGTACAGCACCTATTCTGGCATTTCTAGTATATGGCCCAATGATGGATATGAAGAACATACTGATGATGTTTGATAGTTTCAAAAAATCAGTAGTTTTAACTTTCTTCATAGGTACCACCCTACTCACAGCACTCTCTATTTTTATACTACTTTAGGAGGAAAAGTGTAATGGCTTCCATTGCTCGGTTACTCATATGCTTAGGGTTATCCACTCTATTTATTCAACTGATTGTGTCAGATGAACTATCACTCTTTATTAATCCTAAGTATAACTGGCTCATTTTTTGTTGTGTTTTAATATTAATCATTCTATCCATTGTTCAATTATACACTTTAAAGAAACCAGATATTCACTTCATCGGAAAATGGGGTTATGTAATGATGACCCTCCCGCTAGTCATGGTCATTATTTTTCCACCACAAGCTTTAGATCCCAGTATGGCTTCCAAAAAAGGGACCTTTTATTTGCCACAAGGCAATCAACAAAAAAACACCGATTCTGTAAATGATAATTATCCTGTAGACCAGGAAGTGGACACGCAAATTAACGAGGCTACAACAGATAGTTCCAACGACGATTTTACCAACCCCTATCAGAAAATTAAAGAAGAAATGTTAAAGAAGGATCTCATTCAATTTACTGAAGAAAATTATGCTGATTATTATAATGCCCTTAGCTTCTATCCTACTGAATTTGTCGGTAAAAAAATTAAGATCTTGGGGTTTGTTTACCATGATCAAACACTAAAAAAAGATGAGTTCGTTATCGGTAGGTTTACAGTAACCTGTTGTACTGCAGACGCAATGGTGATTGGAGTTGTTGTAAAAGATCCTCATGCTATTCAATTAAAGAATAAAAAATGGATCGAAGTGACTGGCACGCTTACTACAACCAAGCAGGAAGGTTATGATATGCCTGCCATACAACTTACAAGCAGTGAAGACACAACCGAACCAAAAGATCCATACATATATTTCTATTGATCCTGGATACAACATACGCAACTGGAAGAAGAGGATCATCCTCTTCTTCTCTTAATTCCCATCTATTTCTTTGTCCAAATCGTCTTGCTTCTGCTGTTCGGTCTCTCGAATTTGTTTGATTTTTTCTTTTTCTTCCTTACTTATTGCTTCTTCGATTTGGTTGTCTCGATCGATGAAATAGTTCTTAAGCTTTTTCTTCCGATCTGCGATCTTTCCATACACGCCCGTATCATCTTTCATAATTCCTGCTTCACGTAGAAACTGAGCTGCTTTTTTCAGGTGGGTATATTCCGCCTCTACCAAGCCGATCGCTTCCTCTTGAATCAGCTCATGTAAACCCAACTCGTTGTTTGTGTCTTGTTGGTCAACGCTTTTTTCACTCTTTTTCCGCCACTCCAACCATTCTTTTTTCAAGCGAATATACTCATCGGCAAAATATTTTTTAAGGTCTGCTTCACTGTTGGCTTCGATATACTCGCCACCGCCAGATGCTGCTACTTCGCGTAGTTCTGCTTGGCCGGCATCATCTACATTGAATCCAATAATATTGACCACTGCTTCAATATTAGATTCGTGTAGCGCTTTCGCCATCGCTACTGGATCACCATCACAAGTCTCTTCTCCATCACTCACAATGTAAACGACATTTTTACTCTCACCACCTACAAAGTCCGCTTGAGCAGACTCAATCGCAGCTGCAAGTGGTGTAAATCCAGTCGGCTGAACCGGTGCTAACGCTTGCTTAAACGCATCTTGCTGTAAAACTTCCATTCCATAGATTAATTCATTACTTTTACAAGACGCTTCTTTTTGACTTTCTTGGTTACCTCCTTTATGACCATATACACGTAATCCAACTTGTGTTTCTTTAGGAAGAGAAGCTACGAACTTTTCTATCGACTCTTTCGCCCATTCCATTTTGGTCTTTCCGTTTAACTTTTTCCGCATACTGCCACTCGCATCCAGTAAAATCTCCACTTTAAGCGATTGCGCACTTACAGCTGTTGCTTGCGGCGCTTCTACACCACCCGGTTTCGACGTATTCACTTGAATTTTGGGATCAAAAGCGTCAATTTTTTTCTCAACCGGTCCATAATCTTCCGCTAATAATGGAATTAGTTTGGCATATGCTTCCTCTGTCGATAAGTCTTTCGGCAATTGCTTCAATGCCTGCTCCACTTTCTCCTTATCATACTGATCACCCGCAAATTGCCCTGGCCCTTCTTGTAGCATCCCTTTCGCATCTTTACCAATAACGATTTCTTTAGTCCCACCATCATTTGTGGCATCACTGCCTAATAAAACGCTACATCCTGTAAGCATTGTGATTGCCACTGCTATGGCGATTCCTCTCTGCCACACGAAGCCGATCACCCCTTTATATATAAATTTATAAGAATATCTACCCCTTATTATAAATGTAAGAATTATTTATACTAGCCTTTTATATAACAAATCTATCATTTATATAGAATTATGATTATCCTCTTGCTATAATATAGAAAATATGGCGGTGTGTAAAATTAAACAAATTAGTAATCATAAATTTTATTTTGTTAACAATTCAGTTGTTTGATGTACTATGAATAAGTGTTTCTATTTTTTACATACCGCTTATTATGACACACCGATAATGGAGGTTCATACATGTTAAACACTTTAAGGGCATCAACCCTTGTTTTGCTGCTTAGCCTTATCGTAAGTGGCTGTAGTTTCGCACCAGACCTAAGTGCCAAAAAAGAGAAAGACGCAACATCTGCTAGTGAGGGCACAGAAGCAGCGAATAGCGAAGAGATTGAAGGTGCACAAGAGGCCACGGAGTATAAAGAGCAGCCGAAGTTTGCTAAATTAAATATTACATCAGCAGAGAACAGGGGATACTCTGATAAAGCTCATAAAATCCCACGAGCAATGGGAGGCGGATTATGGTACTATACCGAGAGTAGCAAACCCGGTTATTTAGAGCATTATCAAACAGAAGAACATCATCAAAAAGAATGGCTTGGGGACGTTGTTCATATTCAGATTTCGGACAAAGAGTATTATGGATATAAAGCAACTCCCTTAGCTATTGAAATCATAAATGAAAAAAACGCACGTATCGTTCTTTCACTCCAAAAAAATGCAGGAGATTGTGGTTCGTGGAGTACTGATCCTTGCGAAGCTAGCAAAAAAGAGCCCGCCCGCGTCTTTATCGCAGTTGAAAAAGATAAACTTAAAGGCAAAAAATTTATCATTGAGACGGATACCGGTGAAAAATTGAGCACGAACTAAATATCAATCATTTCAGTACAAAAAAGGGAAACCGTATTCGTCGGTTTCCCTTTTTTCATCCGCTATGATCCCACCTTGACCCGCTGTAAACGCAGGGCATTTAGCACGACAGAGACGGAGCTAAACGCCATCGCTGCACCGGCAAGCCACGGGGCGAGGAAGCCAAGGGCAGCGATCGGGATGCCGGTGACATTATAAGCAAGTGCCCAAAACAGATTTTGTTTGATATTACGCATGGTTTTGCGACTCATGTGTATCGCATCGGCTATACTGTTTAAATCCCCACGTATTAAGGTGATATCTGCCGCTTCGATGGCGACATCTGTTCCTGTACCGATTGCCATACCAATATCAGCGGTGGCGAGGGCGGGTGCATCATTGATTCCATCGCCTACCATAGCCACTTTTTTGCCCATCTGTTGTAGTTTTTTTACTTCATTCGCTTTATCTTCAGGGAGTACTTCTGCCAGTACTTGATCAACACCGACTGTTTTGCCGATCGCTGTGGCGGTACGCTGGTTATCACCTGTCAGCATGATTACTTCCATACCGAGCTCTTTTAAGCGATAGATGGCATTTTTAGAGGTTTCTTTTATTGTATCGGCTACTGCGATCATGCCAGCCAATTGCTGATCAATCGCTACTAACATAACCGTTTTTCCGGCTACTTCTAACTCCTCCATGTTTAAAGTGACAGATCGCATATCCACTTGAAATTTCGCCATGAACTTGCGCGTTCCAATGAAAATTTCTTTCCCCTCTACTACACTGCGTACTCCGTAACCAGGAATCGCTTCAAATGTTTCTGTAGCAGTGAGTGTGATCCCTTTTGCTTCTACACCTTTTACAATCGCCTCAGCTAATGGATGCTCTGAATTTTTCTCTACACTCCCCACTAACGTTAAGAATTGGCTTTTTTCCATAGCATTGAAAACTCGAACATCGGTTAATTCTGGTTTTCCTTTCGTAACGGTTCCGGTTTTATCCAAAACAACCGTATCGATTTGTTGGGTCGTTTCCAGATGCTCCCCACCTTTAAATAAGATGCCCCATTCTGCAGCTCGTCCAGAACCTGCCATAATGGAAGTTGGGGTAGCGAGCCCTAGGGCACACGGACACGCGATAACTAACACCGCAATCGCATTTTCTAGTGCTTCTCCTATCTCACCCGGTTCGAAAACGAAAAACCATAATAAAAAAGTAATAATTGAAATCCCAACCACGATTGGAACAAATACCCCGGATATTTGATCTGCAATACGCTGAATCGGTGCTTTGGAGCCTTGTGCTTGTTCAACTACTTGAATGATTTGCGATAGCGCTGTCTCTTTTCCTACTTTGGTGGCCTGGATGATGAGGCGACCATTCTTGTTGAGAGTAGCCCCAATCACTTCCTCGCCTTCACCTTTATCTACGGGAATACTTTCACCTGTCAACATTGATTCATCCACCGCAGATATCCCTTCTACAACCTTACCGTCTACAGGAATTTTCTCTCCCGGTTTCACGATTAGTTTGTCGCCAACGATCACTTCAGCGATAGGTACATCAATCTCTTTTCCTTCCCGTATAACCCTTGCTGTTTTCGCTTGAAGGCCGATTAACTTTTTGATGGCTTCAGATGAACGCCCCTTCGCCCGTGCCTCAAATTGCTTTCCGAGAATGATTAATGTAATTAAAACCGCACTGGTTTCGTAGTATAATGGAACACCATGATCACTGCCGTGGTTGATCGTCGTAATCGTTAAGTAGAAGCTATAAAAGTAAGCAGCAGAGGTTCCCAGTGCCACCAACACATCCATATTGGCACTTTTGTTCCGCAAAGCTTTGTAAGCACCCACATAAAAATGACGCCCGATCACAAACTGTACGGGTGTAGCCAATACAAGTTGAAACCATGGATTTAAGAATATATCCGGTACCCAGATGAACGCAGTGAATGAAAAATGACTGACCATTGCCCATAGGAGCGGGAAAGATAAAATCGCAGAAATCACAAATTTACGCGTCTGTTTTTCAATCTCTGTTTGACGAACATCTGTTTTTTCCTCACGATCTGTTTTCACCTTTGCATGATAACCTAATGCTTCTACTCGTTTGATTAGGTCATCTGAATTGATTTCACTTGGGGTAAATACGACCTGTGCGGTTTCTAAAGTGAAATTAACAGTCGCTTTTGTTACACCTTCGAGTTGATTTAATCCTTTTTCAATCCGATTGGCACATGCCGAACAGGTCATCCCTTCAATTTGTAAGTTAACAACTTCTTTAACTGTCGCATATCCAAGCGCTTCGATCTTTTCTTCTAATTGCCTTAGACTCACCTGATCGGCATCATATTTAATCTGCGCAGACTCAAGTGAGAAGTTGACACCCACTTCCACTACCCCATCCAATTTTGCTAAACCTTTCTCAATGCGAGTGGCACATGCGGCACAGCTCATCCCCATGATCTGTAGCTTTATTTGTTGCGTTGGCATCTATATCACCTTTCTTTATACCCATATGGGGTATATTCCATTTAAAAAAATGCACCCTAATTAGGATTTGCGAACGAGCATCTCTCCCATGAAAGTGAGCGTTGCTCGGTACCCCCTGCTTTTTGGGGGTGCTTAGAGCAACAAGCTTTTCTATACTAAGTCCCATAGTGCGAAAACACTAAAAAAATGAATCCTATTGGGTCGGTTGGAAGAAACAGTCCGACCGTAAAATGATTCCTGTGTAGCGAATGGACACTTCGTAGATGGATGGAGGAAGCTCAATCACTTTTAGTGGTGCGCAGTTCACAAATCTACTCTTTTATATCGTATCCTTGATCGGTTATCGTTTCTTTAATTTGCGCTAATTCAACTTGCCTTTCATCATAAGAGACTGATACCTTCTTAGTAGCCAGATCAATCTGTGCCTCTACCTCTATTTTTTCCAGTGCGCCTTTAATGGCATTTACACAATGATTACAAGACATACCTTCTACTTGTAACGTTTCCTTTTTCATCGTCAAACCCCTCTCTAATCGTTTATCTTAACCATATTCCCCATCACCCAGTTTACCCTTTATTTCATCATCTTCTTCATTGTAATCAGAAGTTCATCGACCACTTCGGTTTCACCAGCTTGTAAGCGTTCTGTCACACAGCTACGCAAGTGTCCCTCAAGTAATATTTTACTCACACTATTTAACGCGGATTGCACAGCTGAAATTTGATTGAGTACATCGTCACAGTACGTATCTTTTTCAATCAATCCCTTCACACCCCGAATTTGTCCCTCAATTCGATTTAAACGCGATGTTAGATTACGCTTCGTTTCTTCCGAATGATGGCTTTTTCGCTCATGAGTGTGACAGCTATCTTTCTCATTCATTCTCATTCACTCCTTCTATACGTAGTATAATATACCCCATAAGGGTATGCAACCCCCTTTATTATCAATTATAAAAATCCATCTACTTCTAAGTGCAAATAGGTTAATTCGTCTACAATCCTTTAGAGAGCGCTACCCTATGATAAAAATGAATCCAGGTAAATAACTTCCACTTTATACGATTGAATCGGTCAGCATCAGTATGTGGATGACCAAAAACAAAATGAAATGTTAACCGATCTACTAAGTGCGCATGGCTTATTTCACAAAGATGTTATTGTGTAAAAAATTAATATTCGTATTTATTCAATTTTTCACATAATATTTGGTATAATAAATTTGTTACATATAAAAAGGGATGGAGGAAACTGGAATGCGATCAAAAATGAAAGCGCTTTCTATTCTATTAATAGTCATGTGTTTGTTTGCAGGTCCATTCTTCACAGCTCATGCACAAGAGGAAACAGATACTTTTAGCTTGCTCACCTACAATGTGGCTGGCTTATGGGATCCCATTTCACAATCGAACCCAGCTAAAAATACCAGTCAAATTAGCCCTAAGTTAAATGACTATGATATTGTACTCACCCAAGAAGATTGGAACTATCATCGAGATTTGGTAGCAGAAGCAAACCACCCTTATCAATCACAACATTCTGGAATTATGGGGATTGGTGATGGCTTAAATCGTCTCTCCAAATTTCCCTTCACTGCACACACAAGGGAGAGCTGGAATGCATGTAGTGGGATATGGAACAACTTAAATGATTGCTTAACGCCAAAAGGATTCTCCTTTGCCCGTCACCAGATTGCCAATCACCTATATGTGGACATTTACAACCTGCATGCCGATGCAGGTACGTCTAGTCAAGATGAAGATGCACGCAACAACAATTTCCAACAAATCTTAGCTAAAATCGAACAATGGTCAAGTGGCCATGCCGTAATCGTAACCGGTGATTTTAATAGTCATTACTTCGCCGAAAATCAAGCACGCTATTTTATTGATGCCGGTTTCTCAGATGCATGGGTGGATATCGAGCAGAATGGACAATTTCCAGCGATTGGCGCGTATAAGGGAAGCGAAAGCATTGATAAAATCATATATCGCAGCGGTGATCATGTACGGCTTCAGGCACTCTCTCATACTAATCCAGAAAATGATTTCAAAGATCAAAACGGGAATGATCTATCCGATCACGATCCACGCGCTGCCGTTTTTCAGTATCAACTCCAACATACAGCTGCAAAAGTTAGCCCTATCGCCTTACGTTCAGCCCATAGCACCTATGTAGTAGCAGAAAATAGTGGAGGCAGTCAAGTCAATGCGAATCGTACCCGCATAGGGGATTGGGAAAAATTTGAGATTAGGCGTACACCTTCTGACTCAGACACCTGCATTAAAAATGGGGACCAAGTTTCCATCCGTACAAGTGGCGGATATTATCTACGGGCCAAGAGCAGTGGCGGGTTAGATGCACGCGCACTCCAAATAGGCAACTGGGAAAGATTCCATCTCGTAAACCATAGCGATGCATCCGGGTGTTTGGCAAATGGAGATCAAGTCTCACTAAAAAGCACGCATGGTAAATATGTGGTAGCCGAGAGTGATGGACGTGCACGCGCTAATCGAGACCAGATAGGCGCATGGGAAAAATTTGTTGTTGAAATACAATAAATAAAAAAGACTGTACCCGGTCTGACTCAGGTACAGTCTTTTTACATCTCCATCTAACGAAAGTGTTGGCGAATTTTTCCTTTTCCATTGTTATACTCTACTTCAGCATATGCGCCATTGATTAAGGTCATTTGAGGGGGAACGTGACCACAATCGATATCATAAATAATGGGAATTTGTAACTCGTCGGCAAGTTCCTTGTATAAAACTTCAATGGTATAGTTTTGTACAGGTGCATTGGCATCACTACGTCCAAATAAAATACCCGCACAACCTTCAAACCAACCTGCTAATTTCATTTGCATCAATGACCTTCTAAGACTGGTGGTAATTAATTCACAATTCTCAAAGTACCAGAGCAGTGGTTCATTCTGAGCATGGGTTTCACGAAATTTTTTCACATCTCCATATGGTGTCCCGACTAGATGATGCAGCACATCGATACATCCCCCTAGAAGCCTTCCCTCAATTTTAACAAGATCTTTTTCGGTTGTTTTCCATATCGTCGGTTCATCTAAATGAAAAATATGAGGTGTCGGATTTTCAAACTGCCATTCTTTTTGATAGTGAGTGGATGATACTTGCTCTATCCATTCTCCCTGCGCTGTAGATAGCACATTTATCCACTTAGCTGTTGTCTCATCCCAGCTTTCCCCACGCATATCGATGAGGTTCGTTCCATGTGCTGTAGCGGTTCCCGTTTTTAAGGTTATTGCGAGCAAAAGCAGGCTTGTATCTGAATAACCTAAAATCCATTTCGGCTCTATTTTTTCAAAATCAATACGCTCCAAGATGTCGATTAATAACTCACCACCCCATGGCGGAATGATCAGATCGATCCCCGGATCAGTCAGCATGCCTTCTAATTCTTGCACGCGCTTTTCTGCAGGTGCTGATTTCGCCAGGTTTTGTGTCCAAGCCGTTTCACCAATCTGCACTTGAAAACCTTTTTTTTCCATATTATGCTGGGCCGTATGAAGTAGATGATGCAAATCAGTAGGTACCCCCGATGAAGGAGCTACGACACCAATTGTGGCATTATGTTTCAAAAATGGGTATGTAATCACGGTTTTCACTCCTTTGTGGGTATTTATAATATAATAGCAAATTTTATTATAAATACAAGTGGACAAGGGATTTATACTGAAATGATCTCGTTAAATTTACAAGTATAACGTAAATGATCACGCATTTTTTTAGATTAAATGTTCACCTTTACCGGTTTTGTCCGTTATATATATGAAAAAAGGAGGGGACTATTTGAATAATGAGCTGACCGATCTTCTACAAGAGAAATCTCAAGTTATACATTGTATAACGATGTATAATGTGATACGATGTTCTTGTTCGTGATTCTAGATTGCTGGAGGGTTTGATATGGCGAATAATATCGAGCAGTTTGTGCACAGAATCGTCGATCAATTAAACTGTGATTCACGAGAAAAAGAAGACCTCGCAGAGGAATTAACCTATCATTTACAGCAACGTATAGATGACTATCTAAATGAAGGTTTTACTGAAGAAGAAGCTATCCAAAAATCCATAGCTGAATTTGGAGATGATCAAACACTAAAGGTTGGTTTTCAAAACGCATTTGCTCGCTATACCACCATTCTAAATGTAAGTTTATGGATTGGGTATGTAATCTATTTGATTAGCATTTTGTACGAGTTAATCTTATCTCGTTTTTGGAGTCGTAACTCCTTGTTTTATTTCCCACCCGGCACAGATTCCATTTGGCAAATCGAAGTTTGGAAGATAAATGCAAACTTCATCCCATTACAAAACACCATTAATTACCTTACAGGCATTGAACGCTATAATCTTGACATCATTCTTTATAACACGTTTGGTAATGTGCTCATTTTTATCCCACTCGGTATATTTATCGCCCTTCTATTTAAAAAAGTAGCTCGTTTATCGATCATCACGCTGTTTGCCATGAGTTTAAGCACCTATATTGAAGTCACACAATTTTTTCTCCAAATCGGTCAATTAGATATTGACGACGTCCTTTTAAATACACTTGGAGCTATGCTAGGATATTTCTTAGTCCGTGGTATTGAAATTTCTATAAAATCATACAAGAAAGCGAGAGCGCTTTATGGATAAAGAAATCATGAAGGGAAGTATTGATATTCTCCTGCTCACACTTCTACAATCACAAGATCGATACGGATACGAAATCGTTCGTATGTTGAAAGAACAAAGCCAAGATTTATACAATATGAGTGAAGGCACACTGTACCCCGCTCTCAAAAGATTAGAAAAAAAAAATTGGCTTGAATCTTATTGGGATAATGGAGAAGTTGGTGCACGAAGAAAGTATTATCGCATCACAGAAGATGGTAGAAAAGAACTTAAACGAAAGCTAACCGAATGGGAGAAAGTGACTCATTTAATCCATGTTTGTGCAGAAGGAATCTCTAAGAAAAAGACTTCCATTGTCGAATAAAAAGCTACTCCTTTCTATGAGTAGCTTTTTATTCGACTAACCCAAATTTATTTTTCAACTGTTCAGTCCGATAATCGAATAAACGCGCGATCTTTTTCCGAATTAAAATCTCATTTGTCCATATACCTAGCTTTCCAAACGGAACTTGGTAATCAATTTCATCGGTTACTTCTATGCCATTTTTCACTTCTCGAAATGAATGATGATGTTGCCAGCTAGCAAAGGGCCCTTCTACTTGTCGATCAATAAAATAAGATCTCTCCCTCACTTCTACAATCTCACTTTCCCATTTCACCCGTAATAGCGGCAATGGATTCACTTGGCTGATAAAGCGTTTCCCTTCACTTACTGCCGATGTACCCTCTATTTCTAAATTTAGCTGCATCTCCGCTGGTGTTAATTCATATAAGCTTTTTATATCACTGAAAAAAGCCCAAGCATCTTCCATTTCCACTGGGATGGTTAATGTTCGTATAAATCGATGCATTTTTACACCCTCTCTTCTCATGAAATCCCACTCATTTCACAGTGCCCATCCACTAAAGCAATGATACACTGCCAGAGCAAGTTTGTCTCGCTTCCTCATACCAGAGCTCTGAACATCTAGTAAAAATAACCGCGAGTCCCTCATAAAATCATTGAGAGATTTGCGGTTTTGCATTTATCTATGTCGCACGTCGGGGAATCAGGTGTATACGCTAGCTTACCTGATTAAAGCTCCACTTATAGCAGTGGGGGGTCTGAACCCAGCCTAGAGATCATTTTCATTCTGAAAATTAAGTTGCCAATGAATACTAAATTTGTCTTTAAGGACAGCAAATTGAGCCCCCCAAAATACATCTTGGAGTGGCATTTGAATTTCACCACCTTGAGACAGACGCTCTAGCAAACGCTTAATTTCTTCTTCACTTTGACACTCGATGGTAAGAGATATGTTCCCTCCGTCTTTTCCAACTGCGTCAGAACAATATAAGATTTGATCGTGAATGCGAAATTGGGCATGCAATACTTTTCGTTCATAACCAGGGGGAATCGGAAAATCTAAATTCGCTTCCTCATCTTGATAACGCATGAGGCCCATCACTTCTCCATCACCAAATGCATCCATATAAAATTGCATGGCCTCTTCCGCTAAACCATTAAACATGAAATAGGGTACAATTTTCTGATTTGAGATTTCACCCAATGTTATACGCCCCTTACATCATAGTATGAACTGACTAGCTTCGACATAGGGATCTACAAGTCCTGTTTCATTTCTGAATTATTATAATTTTTAATAGGTACTGGTTCATTCTTTTCTAATTGTAATTTGAGTTGCATAATTTCCGTTATATCATCCGGATAGTCTGCAGCTATTCTAGGCACCATGTAAAATAAATATTTTAGCGTAAGATTTGCTCGTTCTATGGCAAGATGCCTATAATTCGATTCTTGTAACAACCCAACCTGTAATCCATATAACACCATATGAAAATAGTCAATCGTACCTCCAATCAGCATTTTATCGCTTAATGCTTGTTGTTCTGGGTGTTTACGAAAATAACTTAATCCTTCTGCTATGTAAATCATATCCCCTTCTAGCAAAAGATTGAGCCATGTTGCCATATCGACATTACATCGATAGCGCCGGCCTGCAAATGTGCCAAAAGGCTCTTTTAAATATTTTTTGCGAAATAGGACAGTCGTCGGCTCACCCATACAATTGCCTGCTCCCATCATATAGTCAGCGAAACATCGACCGATGATCACCATATCTCGATCAAAAACCGGTCTAGTTTGGGGAATATCGTCTTGTATTTTCCCATTTCCATCAATAATATGCCTTCGAGAAGTGATCAGAGCCAATTTTTCTTCTTTGTCATTCTTAAAGTAAGCCATCATTTTTTCAATTTTAGTGGGGGCAAATAAGTCATCATCCATTAGATAATTAATATACTCTCCCTGAGCTCGTTCAAATAGTTTTAGGTCATTATCAAACTGCCCTAATCTAGTCTCATTATGATAATATTTGATTTGTGGGAATTCTCTTAAGTATTTTTGTATAAGTCTCTCGGTATCATCATTTGTACTATCATCACAAATCACAATCTCTATATTCGAATAGGTTTGTGCTAAAACACTATTTAATGCTTCTCGAAACCATTTTGGACGATTAAAAGTTGGAATTAACACGCTTACCAAAGGATCAGCCATGAAAATGAACCTCCCACTCCTGACATGATAAAAAAGCCTCTACTTCTATATATATGATTACACATTTAAAGTATTCGAATTAGAATGATGAGGCAACACGAGCTTGGCAAGTTGCCTCATGGGCACTTCAGATTAGATCGTTTGTATCCCATCGAATTGGGGTGCACACAATCTGTTGATAGATATGTAAGTTCTTTGGAAAAGGAATGATTCCACATATCAAAAAATAGAACATCATACTGTGAGATTTGATTCTGACTCACAATAATGGCTTTTAAAGCTTTCTTTTTATCCGCAGGTTCTGAAAAGTCGGGTGTGTTGCCCGTGATAATAGTCAGCTTCCTAACATCTCTGCCATGTTCTGTTTATACACATCAGGCACCTGCAATTATACTAACGACGGTTTGTGTTGATTACGCTTTCTTCAGATGCTCCTTGATATTCCCTTGCTACAAACTTTTCCCAAATTTACGATCTACCCTCTCATTTATTTCCCAAGAAATAATAGGTCTTATTACGAATTTTTAACTCTAAAGTTACGTAGTTGATTCATAATTTCTTGGCTGATATAAGTTTGCTGTTCACTTGTCTTCATGTCTTGTGGGGGGTAAATCGGCTCCCCAATCTCAATCGTTACTTTTGTAGGGCGAATGAATAACTTTCCTTTCGGGAGCGCTGCTTCCGATCCCGAAATAAAAAAGGGAAGTACGGGACAATTGGCTTTTACTGCAAAATAAGCAGCTCCTTGCTTTAATTCACCTAGTTCCTCCGCACTTCCTTTACGTGCTCCCTCTGGAAAAAGCCCGATCACTTCTCCATCTTTTAAATATTGAATCGCTGTTTTGATGGTTTTAATACTCGGTTTTTCACGATTGACAGGAAAGGCGCCAAGCGCTCTAATCAATTTGGCTAAACCGCTATGATTAAATAACTCCTGCTTAGCCATATAGTGAACCGGGCGAGGACATGCACCCCCTATATATACGGGATCAAGATTACTAATATGGTTTCCAATGATGACTAAACCACCTTCAGTAGGCACTCGTTTCCTTCCAATAATATCTACGCGATGGTACAGAGATAAAAAACTACGTACAATACCTTTCGCTATTGGATAAAGTTGCATGATTTGACCTCCTTAACCTAGTACAGAATGAAAGATACTTTTACTATAATATATCTCTCGCGTGATTTAAATCGGTCTAAATAGGATACATCTGGCTAATGGCAAATTAATGGTTCCCAAATTTTGGCGTGGTATGCCATTTGTCACCACATAGTACAATACACTACTTGGTTGAATGCGACAGACCACAATATAAAATTGACCACTCTCAAGGGATAAAAGTCCTCTAATTTGTGGAGGTGTCCCTCCGCAACACACATTTTGTTCGCCACTGGCAACGTTAACCACTTGAATATTTCTACTAGTATCTGCACGATTCAATACAATCAATCCTTTCACATTGGCATTCAAACTACGATAAGATATGAATAAATGTGAAAAGATGATTGCGTGTTTGCCCTACTCAATTCGTCTATGGAGCCCAAACTCGATCATCAATACGACATGCATACGGGTATATCCCAACGACTCATACATACGTATAGCAGCATGATTATGCTCTTCTACATATAGGTATATATCATCGGCACAAGCTTTTCCTTGCCGCGTAAGCTCGGATACGACTTTTTTGCCAAATCCTTGGCGCCGCTTTCTTGACGCCGTGCCAATATTACCAATTTCAACATAGTCACTTTGATAACTATGAAATCCACCTATCGCAACTAATTCTCCCTCATCCATTATCCCCCAAAAAGGTCGGTTGAAGCTATCTTCTGTAAATATCAGCGCATCCATTTCCTGCATATATGTCTTCACTTTGCCATAGTCCTGTCGTTTAATTTGCTGGACTTCATCATAATAGCTTGGTAAATTTGCTGACTTTGCATGCTTCATGATCACCATATTTCGAATCAGCTTGGTCTGAAATGCGTTTACAAACCAAGCAAGATCTTGTTGTGAGACCAAAGTACTTCCGCGTGTGGTGGGAGGTAAACGTAGTTCACTACATATGTAAGCAAATAACTTTGTTAAATCACAGGTCTTCTCTTTGATCAAATAAGCACAAGCAAAAAAGGGCAACCCCTCACAATAGGCCATGATACCAAGTAATGCTCCATCTGATCGATATTGCCCAAAATGTCTCGTTAGTCGTTTACGAACGGTTAAGTAAGAGTAGTATAACAAATGATCTTCTCTGTCAAATTCTTGTAAAATCTGTGCCAATTCTGGATCCGTTAGTTCGTGATGAAACATCGTTTTTCTCCTCTTTTTCAACTTAAATATTTACACACTGGGTTAACTAGCATAACAGGCTCTTTACATATTATACTAAAAGTGAAAGACCATTTAATACTGAGGTGATATGAATGGCACGTACTGAGTCAAATATGCTACCACTAGGTAGTTCTGCACCACACTTTTCCCTACCAGATACCTTATCTGGTGAAACCCAAACACTGGAACAATTAAAATCGGAACAAGCAACGGTTATTTTTTTCATTTGTAACCATTGCCCATTCGTCATCCATGTACAAGAGCAACTCATTCAATTAGCTAAAGATTATCAACCAAAAGGCATATCTTTTATCGCAATCAGTTCGAATGATGTAGAAAATTATCCCGACGATTCACCCGAAAAAATGCGTGAAGTCGGTACACAGCTGGGATATCCTTTCCCTTACTTATACGATGAGACACAAGAAATCGCTAAAGCTTATCAAGCGGCGTGTACACCTGACTTCTATATATTTGATCACAATCTAAAACTCGCATATCGTGGTCAATTAGATGATTCCCGTCCTGGTAATGACATACCTGTAACGGGTGCATCGCTTCGCACCGCCTTGGAATGCTTATTAGCAAATAAAGCCATTCCAAGTCCGCAAAAGCCGAGTCTTGGTTGTAATATTAAATGGAAAGAGAACTAGATCCATTTACCCATCTCAAAAATCATCCCTTATTTGGGGAATTGTTTTAGTTGAAGAATGAGCTGTTGAAATCGTAGTTCCAGCTCATTCTTCTCATGTTCCGATGTTGCAAACGAAAGCTTGTTAATAATTTCATTTCGTTCGTGTTGTAGCTGCAAAAGACGATTTGCTTGATCCACATTCTTTTCTTCTTGCTTCTTCAAGTCGATTTCATCATTGCCTCTATAAAAAGATGCCTTCCCTTCATGAAGTACAATCATGTGATCAGATAGGTGATTCGTGAAAGTGCGATCATGTGATACAAATAATAAGGTTCCTTGATATGCGCTTAATACTTCTTCTAAGCCTAATTTCGTTGTAATATCCAGATAATTTGTAGGTTCATCCATAATCAGAAGATCATAGGCACCACAGCACAGTTTAGCCAAAGCAACCTTAACCTGCTCTCCACCACTTAGAGAAGAAATGGACTTATCCACATGATCTCCTTTCAATTGTAATCTGGCTAACACCGTTCGAATAAATGTTTCATGATAAGGACTACTCATCTGAATGTTCTCTAAAACACTTTTTGTTTGATCCAAATGAGACAATGTCTGCTCAAAATAACCTACCTTCACCGCTGCTGGTATGATAACACCAGCCTCTTTTTCTTTAATCGCTTGTAGTAGCGTCGTTTTCCCCGAACCATTCCTGCCCCTAACACCTACTTTAGCCCCAGTAGGAATGGCACAACTAAAATGTTCGAATAAAACTTTGTCTGGTACTTTCTTAGTAAGACGCTCCAATCTGATACTATATGGACCTCGGTAAGGCCTAAATAATTCAAAATCAAATTGGACGGGTGCAGGCTCATAGGGTCGTTCTTTTTTTTCTAGCTGATGTAAACGTGTTTCTATGCTTTTTGCGTTGCGACTCACTTTTGAGCGTTTACTTTCAACTCTCATTTTGCTTAATTTTGCTTCGGAGTGGCTCATACGTGCAGGGGATTTCTTCATGTTTTGCGCTTGTTGTTTGACTTGCGTGATGGCATGTGTAAGACGTCTTTTTTCTTTTTGGTATTCGTCATATTCATATTGCTGGCGTCTTTTCTTTTCATCTTTTTGTTTCACATAAGCGGTATAATTTCCTTCATAATAATAAATCTTACCTTGCTCGATCTCGATCATATGCGTACATACTTGATCTAAAATATAACGGTCATGAGAGACCAGGAGTATCGCACCTGCATAGTTTCTTAATTCCTTAGCTAGCCACTTACGTGATTCCAGATCTAAATGACTCGTCGGTTCATCGGCTAGTAAAAGTCCATTTTTATGCATCAGTGCTTCTATAATCCTTTTTTTAGTCCTTTCCCCTCCACTTTCACATTTAGGATTTGGCTCCATATCCATCTGACGAATCCACTGTTTCATTACAGATACCTTTATACGACCTTCATCCACCTTTTCTTCTCCCGCTATTAAGCGAAGTAGTGTCGTTTTTCCTGCTCCATTTCTACCCACTATCCCAATTTTTTGCGCGTTTTCCACTTTGAAGGACGGGATGTCTAGCAACAAACGGTCTCCAAATTCCTTTTTTATTCCATTCATCTCCACAATTGACATCAAAAAAGAACCTCCCAATTTTCTAGAGAGGCCCTGCTTTTTTTCAACACAAATATACCGTATATCCAAAGGGAAATACAAAATCATTTGCTCGAAAATAGACAGACTAATCCAGCTCTAGAAAGAATAATAGTATTCATTTCTTATGAGTAGCCAGATTATTGATCCATGATTCGAGCCACCGATTCCTTTCCGCTTAAATGATGGTTTCATAATATCATACAAGGATGCATGACGCTAGAAAAAAATAGCAGTTTTCGTTAATTCTTGCTTCCTCTCCCTATTGTTTACTCGTAAATGTAGGCTAGTATCACGTATAGAGTCCCTATATTTTAACTTTTCTCGTTCGTATTACGGTGTTACTGCAATGGAAGTAGGCTGTATCCCCACTTGAATGGTGGAAATGACCGTATGATTTTTGGTTTGGACAACCGATACATTATGGTTAAGCCGGTTAGCTGAGTAAACATATCTACCACTTGCTGTGATTGCTAAACGATATGGTTGAGAGAACGTAAATTGGATAATTGGTGGTACCAATATGTATGCAATTAATCGATGTGATTTGGTAGAAATAACACCAATTGTATTGGCAAGAATATTACCAATATAAGCCACCTGTGAATCAGGCGTGAAAATGATGGTTTCGGGACCTATTCCTTCAACAAATGGTGGAAAGCTTATCGTAGAGATTGGTTTATTGCTTTTGGTGTCTATTACCGTTATTGTTCCACTATTACGGCTCCCTACGTACACATAACGACTATCTGGTGTAACTTTGATCACAGTCGGAATAAAACCAGTCGAAACCGTTGCGATAATCTGATGTTTTTTAGAATCGATGACCGCGACTGATTTTTCATTTTGTAAGGGAGGTGAATGACCCATATTACCGGTATTGGCAACATAGATGTATTCTCCGTTTGGCATAATATCTATGGCGAGTGAGCTTTCACTTATTGCAATTGTAGCAATGATTTGATGGGTTTGTGTCTCAATCACCAACACCTGACTACCACCAGTGGCAACATAAACATACTGTCCATTGGGTGTCATCACAAGTGCATTCGGTGTGCTTCCAACGTATATTCTAGCTATGAGTGTGTGTGTTTTGACGTCTATCACGACAACAAATGAGTCATCTTGTGTACCGATATATGCAAACTGACTATCTGGTGTGAACACAATACTTGTATTTGTCAAACTAATATTACTACCACTGCCACTGGGTAACACGGCCATTACGGCTAGCGATTTAGTATCGATGACAGTAATGGTTTGTAGAGCAGCTATATATACATATTTTCCATTCGGCGTAACCTTTACAAAGTAAGGCAGAACAGGCCCGACCGAAATATTAGCAATCAAGGTATGGGTCTTACCATCTATAACTGACAAAGTGCCATCCGGATTACCGGCACCGTTATTTAATACATAAATATGGGACATAAATTCACCACCTGAGGATAGCCTATGAGACCTTCAGATGGATTATGTGAAAGGAGCTAATGAGCAGTCTAAACTAACCTCATACGCACTTTTCACTTACAACTGTTGTTGCAATTGCAGTACTGCAATTTCCGGCCGACAAGAAAAGCGAAGTGGCAAAATCGTAGTCCCAAGCCCGCGGTTGGTGTACAAGGTAAGTTTACTACGATTTATATTCTGATATAAGCCACTTTTATATTTTCTGGAGTATTCCGGGGTTAAAGGAGCACCCATAAATGGAATACGAATTTGCCCCCCATGGCTATGACCAGACAATTGAAGATCAACCGCATACTGTGAAATATGGTCAGCAAAGTCAGGTTCATGCATGAGCATAATATGGAATTGATCTTCTTTAAACGCAGACTTGATCTGATTCATATCTGGCGAGCCTTCTAGTAAATCATCTAGTCCAGATATACGGATGAATTCATTCTGAATTTGAACCGTCGTTGTGGCATTTACTAGCACTTGAAAGCCAGATTCTTTTAATGTTTTCGTAACTAAGTGCTCGTCTCCCCAGTAGTCATGGTTACCCAGTATGGCATATTTCCCAAGTCTAGCTGACAATCGTGTAAGAACAGATCGCACTTTCTCCGCATCTTGTAGAGACAACTGTTGATCGATGAAGTCGCCTGTAAAACATACTACATCTGGCTGTAATGCATTCATTTGTTCGACAATCTTTGCCAAGTGTGTTTCATCTAAGTAATGCCCATAGTGTAAATCACTGATATGAATCATACGCACACCGTTAAACGACTTGGGAATACGTGGCGACGCAATCGTATGGTTGGTAATCTCGATCCAGTGCCGCTCTCCTGTATAGGCATATGTTGGTATGGAAAATACCAACATGCCCCCTATTGTTGCTAGCGTCCGTTTTAAAAAAGTGCGACGATTCATCTGAGTTGTTTTTGGATTGATCTCTGGTGAAGACATGCTCTCTCTCCCTTTATAACTAAACACACGTCAGCTACTTTACTGGAAATACAAATTCACAAATCGCCTCCACATGTGATCTCATTTTACTAGAATAGATTTTCGCAAAAGTATTATTTTGCGTACTTGTATTCCCCCTGGAGCACTAAGTATTTGATACAAAATAATTTAACTCTTTCTTAAAACTTACAATCATAGTATTTCAAAGGTATCGATCTCACGATAAAATGGTTGTTTGTCACTTAGAATGTTTTTTAGAAAATAAAAAACTTAAGCACGGACAAGAAATAAACAGATACCAGGTTATAAAATATGAAAGACTTCATTTATAACCTTTACTTCTATTAACATCTTGATCACCTAAATTTTATTGTTTTAGAATTCAGTATCTTCACTAATGCACCATCTTAAAAAAAAGAAGCGTATTTTACAAGTGTTCAATTTATGTTACTTCACTATTGCTTTTCCATTCTCGATATTATTATTCGCCTAATTGGTTTACTCCATGGAAATATAACATCCTATTCGTCAATAACCAAGAATGTTGCATAGTTCAATGCTAATTTATAAAAACTTATCGCTTTTTTATATCGCCCTTTTTTCATAGTATTCTGCTAATAATCTAGAATACATTTCTACCTCTTTGTTTTTTCGGTATTTCTTTAGAGTTGGTAGAAACTCTTTTTTTACATAGATTTCTAACTCTTTTTCATTGGCATTTAAGAGTAAATAGAAAAACCAAAACTCTTTGGTCACTACATCCTCTTGAGGTAGTTGTTCCACAATCTTCAAATGATAGTTTAGTTCTTTCAGGCATTCCCTAGTATTATTATTCTTTTTGTACACGAATAACAACAGAACCAGAGAACTAAAGTAACTGAGTGTGGTCTGTTCTTTATACTTCATGGCTTCTTTTATATATTTAATTGAAAGAGATAGTTCTTGTTTTAGTAAATATGTTTTTGCAAAATTATAGTATACTACTCCGAGATGCTCATGATCATTGATCTCCTTTGCCAATGTTCTAGCTTTTGCGAAGTTGGTGAAGGCGGAATGGACATCTCCCCTGTTGCTAAAGCAAATTCCAATATGAATATGAACCTTCAAACACTGCCTAGATTTATAGTTATTTTGATAAATCGTTAGTGCTGACTGAGCATAGGAAAAACTTAAAGTTTCTTTTTGAAACACGTATAATACTAAAGCATAAAGGAAATAAAGATCAGCTTGTTCTAGTTCACTAAGATGAATAGAAGAATATTCTGCTAAACCTTTCTCGAAATATTCCTTAGCCTTACCTGGTCTTTTCATCACCCAATAATATTCTCCGAGATGTTTAAAATAAAAGAAACGATTTCTTGGAGATAAGGTTTCATAGCAGTCGTTTATGAATTTTATAGAATTATCTAAATCGTCATACTCATCAAGAATGATGGCTGTCCTGACTTTCTTAATGTGATACTCAGATTGAAGTTGTAAATTGGTGAAGGGGTGAATCAAATCATGCAGTTTTAAATCTATTTGTATGCATTCTTCTTTTTTATTATCTAAGAGATTCTTTTCCCATAGATGTAGAATGTTTTTTATTTTTTCTTCATCTGACTGAATCTTGTCATATTCAACACCTACTCTTTGAAACAGCAGGAGAAGTGTTTCTTTTTCAACAGTCGTTTTATTATTTTCAATTCTAGATAAGTAGGATGGGGAAACAATTGATTTGGCTACCTCCTCTTGACTCAGCCCTCTTTTCAAGCGATAGTATTTTAATACCTTTCCCATTTCCATGATATCCACCTCCTTAACTATATTGTGCAAAGTTTGAGAAATGAAAGTACGAATAATCAAAACAAATTTAGTTACATGCCTAATATTATTTCTAAATTAATGATATCATTAATTTAAAAATATTTGTATTATAATTTGAATAATTTGAGAGTCCGGTTGGATATAACAGAATGATGTTTGTTGTTGTAGGGTAATAAGAGTATTGAAGTTTAGTAAAGGAGCAGAATCATAATGAAAATGCAATTGATTTTAAGTACGTTAGTATTGGACTTGTTTACAGGAGCAAAAACAACCACGTCAGCTATGGCGAGTACAGATGATATTCAATCACAGTCTAAGATTAATATAGATCAGGTAACAGAAGGCGGTACCAATCCTGAAGCGATTCCAGCAGTAGTTGGGGCTTACTCATTGAAAACGGCAGTTGTTGCAGGTCTTGGTTATGTCGCCCCTTTTCCTTATAGTATTCTGCTAAAAACCTAGAATACATTTCTATTTCTCTAATTTCCCTATATTTATTCAAAGGTGGCACGATCTCTTTTTTATTTATATACTATTCAATAATTTCCCCTTAACTATAAATAGGTAATAGAAAATCCATAACTCTTTGTTTACTAAATCGTCTTCAAGTAGTTGTTCCACAATTTTAAAACGGGTGATTAGTTCTTTCAGGCATTCCTTAGCTTCATTATTACCTCTGTACACGAACAACAACAGTACAAGCTATTTAAAGTAACTGAGTCCGGTCTGTTAATTACCCAATAATATTATCTGAGATGTTTAATAACACGTCTGGTGATTTGCTAATACTTCAAGTTACTTTTCAATCGACCACAGGCTCAAAGCCGGAAAAGCGAAACCTAAACCCAAACCATTATCGAACTCCCTACATAACCTTGCCGTTGCGACAACTATTCTCCAATTATGTTTTCTATACTTATCATCCGGTCTGCACAAAGTTATGGGGGAGATGTGGACAAATGGTACGGCACTATATTATATACTGCAAGTGGGAGAGTACACCCATCCTTTTTTCCAGAGAATAATCTCCTCCTCTGACATTATCTTAATGATTAGTGCGTATAGTGCTATTTTTATTCAACTGTCTTTTCCATTTTTACTGCTCAATCGGTACACAAAATATATAGCCATGTTTAATATCATCGCTTTACACACAGGCATAGCTATTATTATGGGTCTGTTCACTTTTTCTGCTATCATGATCTCTATACAGTTCCTAATGCTTAGTGATGGAGAATACAAAAAGGCCTTTGCTTATATAAGTTTGTCAGCCACTAAAGTCAAACAGAAATTTCAGAACGGAAGGGTGGAAAATTATGATACTAAACAAATCCAGTAAGCGACCGAAAGTCATGATATTTTATGATTCATTTTGTCCCCTTTGTTCGAAAAGCATGGGTGTCCTTGAAAAAATTGATAGGAGACATAAGTTTCAGTTTGAATCGATTAGAGACAGTATGATCTTGGAACAGTATAATATAAATAAAGAAGAAGCTGAAAAAAGGATGCACACCCTCCAACTCAAAGATCGAAAAATGGAAACAGGGATCTCTAGTATTCTAAGAATTATTAAACAGATCCCTCTTTTCTGGGTATTGGTCCCTTTTATACAGCTTTCGATTTGGGCAGGAGCGGGCCCTATTATTTATGATTGGTTAGCTCAACGCAGAACGATTCTTCCTATCGGAGGATGCAAGGGAGACTCTTGTTCAATACCAAAGCAAAAAAGTAGGTGAAGTGGTGAAAAAGGTTCATTATTCTTTTAAATACCAAAATGAAACTTCAGACTATGTTCAGGTATGGTTAGCCAATCCTCCTAAAACAAATATACAATCCATAATATCAGAAGAAAAGGAAGTTCCTCACCAAGAATCTGTTGATACCATTGGGAACCGCATCAGTTACTATAAGTTAGCTCCAGGAGAAGAGATATATGCCTCTTATCATGTCGGAATACAGGGGGAAGTAGCTGAAAACACTCCTTTAACTAAGGAAGAAGAAAAAAGATACACACGCTCAACACCGATTATTCCTGTGAATGAAGACATAGAAAAAATGGCAGCAAGCTTCACGGAAAAAGCCTCTGACAATAGGGAAAAAGCAAGGTTATTGTTTCAATACATGGTGAATCATTTTAAGTACAAATTCCCTGTCAAAGCTCGCGGTGTTGATCATTTCCTAAAATCCAAAAAAGGCGATTGTGGCGAGTACTCTTTCCTGTATGCTTCGCTTTGCCGTTCCTTAGGTATTCCTTGCCGTGTGATGGTCGGTGCCTTTGCCATGGGAAAGCACCACGCTCACGTATGGAACGAGGTGTACTTGGAAGGCGGATGGGTCCCAGTGGATACGAGTATGGCCTACACGGTACGTAAACAGCTGTGGCGTTTCTTTTTTTCCTCCATTAGAACCTTACGCTGGCGAAAATACTTTGGCCAAACGGAAAAACAGAGGATCGTATTTTCAATTGATACTGAGCATGAACCTTCACCTGCCTATCCAAAAAGGGAGATGAGAGGGAGTCATCCTTACAAAACGTTCCCCCTTTCTGGAGAACCGTTTACATGGGGGAAAAGTTCACTCCATGGTACAATTCCATACTTTCAGCCGATGTACCTCTATTATCAAGCAGAAAAACCATACAAATTGAAGTCCACAGAAGAAGCACTTGGTATCTGGGAAGTGGAGGAAACAGCCAAACAGAAACGGTTACTGAACCTTAGGAAAATATCTGGTTATTTGGGCTTGTTACTTGCCTTTATCTTTCTATTTACCGGTTGGAAGATCGCAAGCATTCTATTCCCATTTCCAGCCTTCGCTTATTGTCTAAGTTTTTGGGTGAGAAGGGAACGGATACTATTTTTCGCAGTTGCCTCGAGTTTTTTTGGTGTGATTATTCTTTTAGTAAGCTTAGGTTTTCTTTCAGAGTTTATTTGAATTGGTGCCTTCCTCCCCTTTGGAGGGAAGGCAGTTAATTAATTTTGTTCTTATTAAGTATCCTTAACTACATTTAAAAGAATATTATGCAAAAAAAGATAAAGACTAGCAAAAATAGCTGAATTATAAACCTTAGCACATTTACTAATTGGGTACCATCAAAGAGATGAAACTTCGCAGATAATAAATCTAAAAGAGTGAACCAAGTGAATGAAACGGTCTATCACGGTTGGGATTTGGCACTTCCTTCACACTTTAAGTACCGAAGAAACTTTCATTTGTTATTTTTGCATAGTGTACAATCGTTTTGTTTTATATACTGACGCAAATCTTTTTTATTAGGTCCTATTAAGGATTCGCTCCCAAAAAGCCTATGATCCCATCATCCATGTAGGGACCACTTCGACGAATAACCGAAAAATGCAGGAATATAAAGAACCAAAAAACGAGGTAAGGCCACCTTAAGATGGTACTGGAGTGCCTGACGAATATTGTGGGCCTACATTTTAATCCGATCCACATCTTGGATCGGAGAAGCCCCCGAATTGGTAGGCGATCAACTCCCCATGTTCTTCGTAATACCGAAGGTATTCCTTCAACTCCACCACGAAAACAAGCCAACGCTCGAGATTGCGGGCTTTGAAGTTTCGCTCGGGTAAGCGCAGCGATTCGCTGCTTATCCGTAAACCGAAGACGCATCAGTTCTTTTCCTTCTACAATCGGACATTTGACTTGCAGAGGGCAACCTTTACAGTCTGCTTTGGTCTACTTTGCTATATAAACTCCTTTGGAGGGACGGTATTCTGTATAAAGAGGTTCTTTCCACCCAGGACATTGAGTAATACGATTTTATTGATCCATCACAAAATGATCAACAGGGATTTGTTGCTTTATACAAGTTCCTCCTGTCATATTGGTAACGTGAAATTCAACTTGCTTTTCTTTGGCTTTTTTTAGCGTTTCCACACGATCATAAGCGCCGTCACACACTAAAGTGTGGAGGGATTCCATTAAAGGATGATGAGTCACAAAATCTTCACCGAAGGCTTGATCGATGTAGCAGTTTGCTTTTACATCGTAATGAAGAAGAAGACCTACATTTTTATCACGGTCTCGGATTTCAAGAAAATTTAGGGTATAGCCGACAGAAGTTGTATTTCCTTTCTTGCGGAAAGTAGCATCGGGATCTGAAGGATTATTCAAATTCCCTGAAGGGAGTTCGTTTCCACGAAGTGGAATACGCGTCCCTTCCTCTGTTTCAACTGTCTGCTCTTCTATTAAGCGAGCAAGATGTGTAAAAGCTTCGGT
Source organism: Polycladospora coralii (assembly GCF_014773435.2). Taxonomy (GTDB): domain Bacteria; phylum Bacillota; class Bacilli; order Thermoactinomycetales; family Thermoactinomycetaceae; genus Polycladospora; species Polycladospora coralii. Next base: position 38,353 of record NZ_JACXAG020000009.1, read on the forward strand.
CTCCTTACCCTGATCACTAGATTTCATTAAATGATATAGTGCAAGGGATTGTTCTAAGAGAAAATCGGTACGGGTCTGGGTTTCGTCCATATGTAGACGATAAAGCATTTCTTTTTGATGAGAAGGTTTTAAATAGGCTTGATAGGTTTCGGGAATATCTATCCCATCCAGAGTGTTCATTGCCCGTACCATATTTCGGTTCACCGTGTAGATCAATTCAATTCGGGACATTTTCTTGCAATTACTGGATATTAACATGGAGTCCATTCGCCCGAAGGATCGGTCCAACTGGATCGATTCAGCAAGATGTTCAGACAAAAAAGCGATCTCTTCTCCAAGGAGATCTCGTCCCGTTTGAACTTCGTATGTAAGGAGTCTTTTACGAAAATGCGTGAGCGTGTTGATACAGATTCGTTCCGAATCAATATTTTCAATTCCCAAGGCGTGATCAAAGCGGTAATCAATGTAGAAAGCGTCTATTAACGCCTCGTCGGTTAGTTGGTTGAGTTCTTTCAAGATCAATAGGCTGACCATAGTCTGTACAGGAACATTGGGGCGACTGTATTTTTCGCTGTATAAAACAGCGAAACGTTCTTCTCGAATAGCGAGGAATATATGTTCAAAAAAAGAGCTTGCCCAACTATTTTCTAATCTTTTTTTCATGGCTTCAGAGTAGCCATAATACGGACCGAATAAATTTTTCTGTTGGTGTGTTTTTCCCTTTTTGAACATGATTCCCTCATCCTTTTATCTAGATTTCCTATGTTTTTATTATAGCGTTCTTTTAGGTCTTTGAGGACCTTTTTGGGGGCGAATCGAAGTTTAGAAGTTCTATAAACAAAAATTTTCATAATTAGAAAAATAATTAAAATAACCTGCTAAAATTTATGAACCGAAGAAAATTCTCTATCTATCAGCATTTTCACTCTTCATCCTTCAATCAACACAGACTATATGTGGAGGTTGGTTATTTTGAATTTTAAATACATCTAATCTATCTCTACAACCCTACGCAAATTTTTGCGGTCTACCTGTTTCCTCAATAAATAAAAATAAGGATTTTCAAGGTTAAAAGGTACTGCCAGAAATCAGGTAGAAAATCCTCCAACCTTGGAATTCCTTTATTTATCAATGCTTTGGATAGACCTTATTTCTCCACCCTTGACATCAAGCTAACACACTCAACGTGTAACATACTTGAAAATGCGTCGAGTGTCTGGATGTATATGCTATCAAATCTGCCCACTAAAATGTATACCTCAATCCTTATGTAAAACTCTTATCCATATCTTTTAACATTTAATCCTGCGTAAACGTAAGACCCGGGGGGTCAAAAAATCCCCCGAACCAATAGTCCGAGGGAACATAGTACACACTCGAATATTCAACTTAAATACACCAAACCTATTGATACCTAGCTATTTCAACTCTATCAACGCCACGCACTCCACATGGGCCGTTTGCGGAAACATATCAAGTGGTACGATTCGCTTCACTTCAAAACCGGCCTCCAGTAGGTATTTACTATCTTTAGCCAGTGTAGAGGGGTTACATGACACATAAATAAAGCGTGGCAATTTAAGTTGAACCAAAGTGTCTAGAAATTCCTGTGCTAAGCCCGTTCGTGGCGGATCAGCTATAACCAGATCAGGCTGTAGCCCATCCTTTACCCACTGTGGTAGCAACGTTTCTGCTTTCCCCGCATGAAAGGTCGCATTTGTAATATCGTTTAACGTGGCGTTTTCCTTGGCATCTGTAATGGCTTCTGAAACCGTATCCATTCCGATAACTTGTTTCGCTTCTTTGGCTAACCATAAACCAATTGTACCTACACCGCAGTAGGCATCTACAACTGTTTCCTTCCCTGTCAAGGCAGCCACATGACTAATCTCTTCATATAGGCGTTTTGTTTGAAGCGGATTGAGCTGAAAGAAGGCACGTGGAGACAAACGATAGGTGAGATCACCTAGCTTTTCTGTTAACTTCTCTTCTCCCCACAATATCCGATTATTTTCTCCCATGACCAAGGAGGTTTCATCTGGGTTATGATTTAAATAGATGCTTTTAACTTGTGGAAGTTGCGTCCGCATCGCATGGATGAGCGCTTCTTCCTGCTCTAGTTTTGCAACGCGTGAAACAAAAGTAAATTGTACTTCTTCAGTTGCAAATGAGATACGTGCCACTAAGTAACGTAAAGCACCACGATGCTTCTTCTCATCATAGATCGGGATTTTTAATTGCTCTACAATCTTTCTCGCTTCCTCTAACACATGATTTAATACGGGATGTTGCACCATACAATCGTCAATTTCAACCAGATCATGGGATTGAGGTGCGTAAATTCCCATTCGCACACGATGCTTATCTTTTACGAGTGGGAGTTGTGCTTTATTTCGGTAACCCCAGGGCTCTGACATACGTATGGTCTTCTCGAGTGGCAATTCCTCTAATCCAGTATAACGATTAAATGCTTCTTCAATTTGCTCTCGTTTTAAGCGGGCTTGCATCCGCTTATCAATATGTTGCAATTGGCAACCACCACATGTGGTATATACCGAACACGCTGGCTCAATCCGATACGCCGACTTCTTTTTTAATTTCAATGTCTTTGCTTTGGCAAATTTACGATTCACTTCCGAGATACGAACTAACAGTTCTTCACCCGGAATAGCGCCATCCACAAATACAACTTGTTTTTGAATAAATCCTACCCCTTCTCCATTAATCCCAAGTGAACGAATTCGAATCGGGACCACTTCGCCTTTTTTTAACTTGATCTGTTTTTGTGCCTGTTTTCCCATCATATCTCTTCCTATCTTGAACCTACTTATTCCGTTTCATTTTTCTTATCCTATCATAACAGAGAAAAACATCTATGTAATGTCCCAGCTTCAAGACATTTTGATCTGAAAATTTACATTTGTACTTGATCGTAATATACCCAAATTTGCTTCGTAATCAGTTATGCTAGTTACAAGAAGTACGATCAGATAAGCAATATAAAATTGAGGTGAAATATTGTTAGAAAATTGCATTAAAAAAGTAAAAGCAACTACATCACACTTGACCATCGAACAAAAGAAAAGGCTACAGATAGAAGTGTTGATTCGTTTACTTGATAAGATAGGAGACCACCAAATTGAACCGTTGCAAGATGATTTAAATGAGGGGATGACATTACTACAAGATGCATCTAATCATTTTGAAAAAAAGATATTCAGGCTTATCTGCTTAAATTTAAACAAATAAAAAAGAAAGTACAAAAAAAACTCGGTTATATAGAAAGAGGCTTTGATAACGCAATATTATGGGATGTGGCTAGGGGCGGGTGTTGCTATCGGTACTAGCCTTGGTGTGGCGATTGATCATATTGGAATAGGTACGGGAATGGGAATCAGTATCGGTTTTTTGTTGGGGATGCAGATCGGAAGAATGGAAGAAAAGAAGGCAGAAAGTAAAGGAATAATCTATTAATTGTAATATTGAAACCATCTACCTTCGTCTAATAGCCCGCTTCACTAAAATTGATCAAGATGACTTTACTTACACCCAATTTTCATACTGTTCTTTAATTTTATCACTTATAATTAAACCTTTCTGTGCAGGCACTGGACATTCTCGGTTATATTGCTTAATTTTGGTGTTAATCCGATCTGTACGAATATGCAACTGATCTGGTGAAAGATATTTTAACCGTTTAATCACCTGTGCGATTTCATCTCTTATTTCATGTTGCAGTTTAAGCCATGGTCGGAGATATTTAGCCTCTTTTAAAACTTCGTGAAAAACATCTTTTTCATAATATGACTTCGGAATCGGTTTTCCATGACCGGGCAAATGATCAAAATCACCTTTTGCATGGTGATTCTTAAAGATCTCATCCATTAAATCTCCAGAAACAGGCTGTTTACGATCTTTGGTCATTAACCTTCCTCCTTGTTTATCGTTTATTTTGGAGTCTACAGGCTTGACAAAACTGTACGAATTACACCTTTATTTTAATTCTCCTATTCATGTAACGCTACAAATATTTATGATCATTCACTAAATCACCTTATAAGGTTCCAAATTGATTTATCTCATTTTTTATTCTCGATACACTTTTATTATATTTAAAAATAAACTGAAGAAAATAGATAGACTATGAATAGAGAATTCGTTATAATAATAATATCATTCTTTTGAGCATCATTGATTTAGCTTTTTGCATGGCGATACGCCATGCTTGATGTGACGTATACAATCCGTCACCCGTCTCCGCTTGATTAGTCAGGATCCCCTACTAGAGGGTGCATTCTATCCTGACTAATGAGGCGTAGCCTCGGCAAGAATGCACCCTCTAGTAGGGGATCCTGTCCAGTGGCGAAAACGACTCCAAAGTGTTTTAGTAAATCAATGATGCTCTTTGCCTGACCCATTCGGTCAGGCTTTATTTTATTTTTAAGGAGGTTATCATATGACACAAGATCATGCGGATCACTACATTGAGGAAGCAAAAACGGAAAAGAACCATTTCATCCCTTGGTGGAAAGAAAACAAAGCAAAAAGAGCACTCCCCGCTCAAATTGTGAAAAAAATAAAGCAATACCATCCTGACGCGATTACAGATTGCTTACAACTCGCTTATGCGTCCATCACAACATATGAAATTTTTAACGAGCAAACCAACTCCTATGATCCATATACATTCTACTCTGATTATACAAAAGAAGATGGATCATGGTTATGGACGCTATATCTCATGGAAGACCCTCTTGCCAAACAGGCAATCTTAGCACTATTGAAAAGCTACAGCCATGATGAATTACCGATAAATGATTGGTTCCAAGAAATCATGGCTACATACGAATATTCAGATCAGGTAAGGCGCCGTTATGTATCGCTCACAAAATCTCACATAGACAAACTCAGAAAAGATAGTCAATCCTATCTCTTCATTCCTTTCTCACAAAAATTTTTCCGCTATATAAAGGCCATTTATAAACGATCTGAATTGATTAAAGATCGGGCAGTGTGGGCACAGCTCACCTATCATTTTGATAGTGAGAAAAATGATGAGTACAGTTCTTCTACCTATTCGCATCAAACGAAGCATTATTTACAACGTCGTTCATGGCGAACACTACGTCAATTGGGGAAGTCTGCGTCACCTGAATACGTCGAATACGCCACTGACTTACTTCTACACTACCGATCAAATGACTTTAGATGGGTATATGATCGCGATCCAGATACAAATGAATACATGCGTTACTGTGCTGGACTCCATTTATGGGTACTGAATCATATCCTTTACCATCATAGTGAGCACATTACCTACAAGCTAGGTCAAACTTGGAAACGAATCCAAAAACCAAGGCCTTTTACAGCGCCTTTCGGAGATTTCACACAGGAAGAAGCTTTTCCCTCATTGTGGAAGAAAAGACCAGATTTATTATTTCGCTTATTAACAGAAAGTGATGTTTCAGTCATTCAAGAATTTGCAGCCAAAAACTTGTGGCACCATCAGCAAGTGTTTTTAAAAGACCTTTCGGATGAGACAATCACACAGCTTGTACAAAGTAATGATAAAATCCCCAATCGTTTAGGCCTGTTTTTACAATTAGATCGGCTAGAACAGGAATCTGCTATATACTTCAATCAAATCGAGCACTATATTTTTCTGTCTGGTAATCCCGATCAACATCGCAATATTTATTTATATCTCCAACTGCGCTCAAATCAATGGAGTACGATAACACGTACACAATTCGCACAAAAATTGCTACATCGTCCCTTTGAAAACACAAATCGAGATGTTGTAGAGATCATTCATCAAATTCTTGCAGGTCCACTCTTTGAAATACTTCCTTTGTCTGTAGACTTTGACTTGGTGACGAAATGGTTCAGTCTGTATCAAGCTTGCTCACGCCATTGGGATAAGAGATATTTTTTGGACATTGTCACACTGTTGATTCCCCATCTTAACCCACAACGTGAACACATAGCAGGAGATCAACTACTTCCCTTTTTACGTGCCGAAAATGATCCATTACGCTATGCAACGCGTCAGCTCTTACAAACCCAATTTGCGGCACTACAGTTGGATGAGCGCTTTTTGGCCGATCTAGTAACCACGAGTGATATCGAAGAACAAACTTTTGCTATTCAATTTCTACAAGATAAAATTTTGTGGCTAATTCCTTTAGCTGAACATCTGTTGTCCCTCCTATGGGTTCGAATGCTACGCTCTGATATTGAAAAAAGTACACGCCAATTTATCCGCGATCAAATCCTAGGTGATCTGCTCATACATGAACTAAATCGTATTCCTTTATGCAAAATCGTTACATTGCTGGAAAGTGATGATGTAGAAAATCAAACTTTTGCAGGAAAAGTCCTGCTACAACTTGAACTGGATGCTACTTCATTTACACCCGATGAACTCTTACGCATAGCACATAATCCTATCATGGCATTACGTCAACAATCCTACCATTGGATTCAAAAGCGAAGCCAAGACCTTGAAGATAGTTGGTGGGTAAACTTGGCAGAAACGGATTGGGACGATACACACGACTGGGCACTCTCGTATATTGAACAATACCAGCATATCTCCAACAATATCCTATACGGATTACTTGATACATCCCGTCAAGATATCCAATCTTTTGCCTTTCGATTAATTGAGCAACATCGAGATCAATTGGACATGGAACAACTTATGCTACGAACAAGTGAAAGCCCCTATCTTCATGTACAAGCTTACGCTCTTCAGTTAGCAGTTCAGATCACTTGGAATGAAGCAAAACTAAATCGATGTCTTCACTTTTTCCGCACCTTATTGTTAAAAGTAAATCAGGGACGGAAAGCAAAGCAAAAAACCTATCAGTTGCTTCTACAGATTGGAAAACAAAGTGAAGAGATGGCCCAAACCGTATGCCATTTACTAATGGAAATGTCCCACAGTAACAGTCAACATGAGTTTGAAACAGTCTTACATTCACTTATCCAGCTATCTGTACAGTTTCCAGAATTAGCAGATCAATTCTCGTTAGATATGGAGGACATGTAGATGCAGTTTACACAGATGTATGCCAAATCGAGTGGCGTTCGATATGACGGAAACCGAACACAAATTGATTTTGCGCCTGATTTAGGTCGTGAGCCCACATTTTTCAAAGGAAAAATAATTGACATTATCCGTTATCGAGACGCCATGATTGCCCTACGAGATGTGGTCGTATCTGATCTCAATTACAAGCCCAAAGATCATAGCGCTTATCAAGAGTGGGTACAAGAACAATATTTGACTGATATTGCCGATATCCTCCACGCACGCGATGCGAAACAGGCAGCTTATGCACAACAAATCAACAAGTTACAGGCACAACTTAAGATCATGCGTCAGAAAAAAAGAAAGCGTGACGATGGTTATTACAAAGCACAAAGAAGGTATTTCGATTGGTTATACCACCACGATCCAGACGCATGGATGGTTTTAGATCCTGTGATTACAGTAGCACCTGATCAAGTTTTCTTTGAAGCCTTTTCACTTGATGAATCATCCTATGGGCGGTTAGCGGTACATGAATCTCAGTTTACAGAAGTTACAGCATTTCAGTATGGAACAACCAACATCGATTTTTCTGATCATCTACTTGACGAGTTACAACGTATGCGAAGCTATCGACCTACTGTATTTCAAATCGATCCAAGCGGATTTGAAGTGGCAACAGAAAAGCGGGAGGTGTATAAGGAGAAAAAAATCGATGTTCCTGAAAGTTGGGTGCGTGGTTTCTTACAAGTCCAATCTGCAATGAATCTCCCCATGGATACATTTACGATACAACCGATTGATATGTATAACTTATGCACCTTCTTACGTCGCAATCGCGAAAAAAAAGGGCCACGCTCACTCAAGTACGTACTATCACCAGGACAACCTGTACATGTTGTGATTGAACCATGGGATGAAGTACTTTCCTTTAGAGATTCTGTCTATACAGGGACGGAAAGCAAAGAAATTCGTGTATGGGGCCGAAGACGCCTTCATTTAATGGAGAAATTATTGCCGCTTACACAAACCATCACGGTCCATTTGCTTGGTAATGGGATGCCTAGCTTTTATGTTTTAGATCTTGGTAGTCTAAGTTTTACGCTTGGTTTATCCGGTTGGACACGTAATGATTGGGCGGATGCGGGCCACTTTGATCTCATGATTGGTAAAGCAAGTCCAGTCACTTCGACAGATCGCATGGCTGTATTTAAAGCTTTAAAAAAGATAAAAACCGCCACCCCTAGTTTGTTAGCACATCAAACTCAGCTATCAGAGCTCGTTGTTCAAAGTAGCTTGCGACAATTATGCGAATCCGGAAAAGTAATGTTTGATATTGAGGTCGGCAAGTATCGCTTGCGAGAACTTACACAAGAGCCGATCACCTTTAAAGAACCACTTCCAAAAAACCCACGCGAAACCAAAGCAGAGAAGTGGATACAACAACAGAAGGCTACGCTTCATAGATCTACCTATACAGATCAAGGACATCTGATTTTACAAGGAAACGTTAATGAATTACATCCTCAAGTAAAGCGTGATCAGAATGGCAGAATACTAGAAGCGACTTGCTCTTGCTACTTTCATAACCAAAACCACCTTATGCGTGGTCCTTGTGAACACATTTTAGCCTTATTGCTATTACATCAAGGAGAGGAGGTACCATCATGAGTGAAGATTCAAAACCTTTGACACGTGCCGAATGGTATGAACGTATTAAACAAGAAGGAAAATATGAAACAATTCGAAGTGATATGCTCCGTTTAGGATTTTATCAGGAACCAGAGGTATCCCCACAAAAAAAAGAACAGTGGAAACAAGAGGACGAAGCATACCAGCAATTATTACAAGAACTTCAGCAAGTCCAACTTGAAGCAGGAAAACTCCCCAAAATCAACGACCTACTTGCAGAAGCACGCCAAAAGCGAATAGCTGCCAGTAGACAAAAGCGCGTCGAACGCAAAGCGGTACGATTGAAAGAGAAAGAAGAACAGCAAGCTCATTGGCAGCAATATAAAGCCGATCACATTATCCATCTTGGACGAGGTGTATCTGCTGGGCTCCAACAGCAAGAAACCGATGAAACACAATTAAACAAACTCGGTCTGCCGGTGCTCACTTCAAGTAAGCAGATAGCCACTCAAATCGGGCTATCACTAAGTGAATTAAAGTGGCTCACCTATCATCGTAATACCGCCACTATTTCCCATTACCATCATTTTACGATTCCTAAAAAAAATGGAGAAAAACGGGTTATTTCATCTCCTAAGCCACTGCTACGTATTGCACAATCGTGGATTAAAGAAGCTATTCTGGATCATATCGATGTGAGTCCACACGCATTAGGTTTCTTACCGCAAAAAAATATTATGGATAATGCACGTCCACATGTAAAGAAGGATTTGATCGCGAAAATGGACTTAAAAGATTTTTTTCCTACGATTACATTTTGGCGCGTACGTGGCTTATTTCAATCTTTTGGATATAGTGAAGCCATTAGCACCTTACTCGCACTCGTCTGTACAGAGCCGCCACGAAAAAAAGTATCATTTGCTGGTAAAGTGTATCATGTTGCATTAGGAGAGCGGCAGTTGCCACAAGGAGCTTGTACAAGCCCATCTCTAACCAATATCATTTGTAGACGTTTAGATTCCCGTATGAATGGGTTAGCAGATTCTCTTAATATGACATACACCCGCTATGCCGATGATCTTACTTTTTCCGGAACAAAAGTCAAAAACCATCACATTCGCACACTATTAAGTAAATCACGATCCATTATCACATTTGAAGGATTTCATATCAATGAAGAGAAAACACGCATTCTACGCGCTACTCAGAGACAAAAAGTTACCGGTATTGTTGTCAACAAAAAGCTGAATATTAGCCGTCAGGAACTAAGATCCTTCAGAGCATTACTTCATAACGTGAAGCGCTCTGGTTTAGTAGAAGAGAATCGAGATCAACATCCCTATTTCTGGGGTTATATTATCGGTTATGCCGGTTATATCCGAATGGTTAGGCCCGATTTGACACAGAGAATAGCCTCTGAATTAATTGAAATCGCCCAGAAGTATCAACAAGAAATCCCAGCATGGGTACATCAAACCAGCAAATCGGAATAGGATCATGGATAAGGGAGGGACATTAAAAATGCGGATCAGAAAAGCAACATTGCATGATGCACGAGGTATTAGTCAGGTTCATGTCTCGAGCTGGCGATCTACCTATCAAGGAATCGTAGAGGATTCGTACCTTGAAAATATGAAAGTAGAAGAGCGACTCCTGCTTTGGGAAACAGCGCTAGCTAATCCTCCCTATATCATTTATGTAGCAGAAAATATAAACGGTGAAGTTGTCGGATTTGCTTGTGGCGGCCAGGAAAGATCACAAAAATATGATGCAGATGGAGAAGTGTACGCGATCTATATTTTAGAACCCTATCAGCGTCAAGGCTTAGGCAGAGCGCTCATCACAGAAGTTCGTCAGGATTTGGTCGCTGCACAATACCATACCATGTTGATATGGGTGTTGGAGCAAAATCCTGCGCGCCCATTTTATGAAGCGCTTGGAGGAAAAGCAGTAGCAACTGAGACGCTTCAAATCGGTAATCGGCAGTTTAAAGAAATGGCTTATGTGTGGAAGCTCAATTAAAAAGAGCAGAACCTGAAGTGTTCTGCTCTTTTCACACCTATAACTATTTGGTAATCACATTTTTTAATACACCTAATCTTTCGACTTCTAACTCGACTTGATCACCAGGTTCAAGATAACGATGCACCTCTGTTCCTAATTCTAAAATACACCCTGTTCCTACTGTGCCTGACCCAATAATATCACCTGGAAATAATTCTACGCCTTCCGAAGCACGCTCAATCATTTGTGCAAAGCTCCAGTGTAGATCTTTCAGATTTCCACGAGAAAGCGTTTGACCGTTTATTTTGGCCGTCATCTCAAGATCCCAATGTTCCCCAGAGCGCCTATCCTCTAAATCATCCAGCGTCACCATACACGGACCGATTGAAGTGGCAAAATCTTTTCCTTTGGCAGGTCCTAATCCGACAGTCATTTCTCTTCTCTGTACATCACGTGCACTCCAGTCATTCAGGATCGAAAGACCTGCAATATACTGATGGGCATCCAGCCGTGAGATATCCTTTCCTCGCTTTCCGATGATACATGCTACTTCTAATTCATAATCTAAGCAATTCGTATAAGCCGGCTTTCGAATGGGTACTTCATGTCCTACCACAGATCGATGGTTTGAAAAATAAAAAACAGGAAGCTGATACCACTCTGGTATCATATCTAATCCACGACGATGGCGCGCGGTTTTAACATGGTCTTCGAACGCATAAAAATCCCGCACACTATTGGGAATTGGAATCGGAGATAAGTACTGGGCTTCTTCGATGTGAATCGCAATCGGTTCACCTTCTACGGATTCTCGTTCAAACGTGGTATCATCTAGCCATTGATCAATTTGGCGTAAATGCATGATATCTACAGACTCTTTTTTCATAAAGTCGAGTAAGTCATGTGGCATGTGATACGAAAAAATCATTTCTTTTTCTTGTTGTAGCCACTTTTGTGCAAATACAGCATCTACCACATAGTCACCTCTAATCCACCCCAGCCTTCCTCCCAACTCACCAGTAGTCTGGATATTCAATTCATCAGCTTTCACTACATATGTGACTAACTGCATGTTGAAACACCTCCCTTCTTCCAAGATATTCGATTATCAGCGAAACTCGCAAGTCCATTAAACTTGAATTGTGGTTTCTTTTGGTATGGGGAGTTGCAAAGTTTGTTCTACAATTTGCGTTGTCGCATCTTGAGACAGTAGGGCTTGAAAGCGATCTTCAAATTTTCCATTTTTTCTGGTGTAAGAAAAAAACTTTTCAATTTGAACCCGAATGGTTGCTGGACGTGTCAGAAATGCGACCCGATTTTTGATTAAATATTGTTGATTGGCTTCTTCTTGACCTGGAAAAGCTTCGAATAAAAACATAGGCAATTGCTTTGCAATCGCCTCACTTACCGTGATACCACCAGGCTTCGTTACCAATAAATCCGCAGCAGCCATCCAATATTCCATGTCACTGCGAAATCCTTCAATTTGAATATGATCATACGTATATTTTGATTTTAAACGATGATATAAATTGATATTATTCCCTGTCAGCACGATAAATTGGACATCTATAAGTGGCCTTAATTCTGAAACCAATTGTTCTAGCGGACCCATGCCAGTCCCACCACCCATAATTAAAACAACTGGTGGATTCGGTTTAAGACCCAACTTTTCACGTGCGCTTTTTTTATCTATAGGTTGATAAAAAGTAGCACGAATCGGAATTCCCGTTTCATGAAGTGTAATGCCTGTTTGCCATTGTATCTGATCTGTTTGCATAGGCGAAATTAACTTTTTAGGTGTACACAGCACATTGGGCGTTTTCGTCAACCAAATCGGATGCAATTCATAATCTGTCACAACAGCCACCGTAGGCAAACATTGATAAGCACTGGGGCAAACCATTAATCCAAATGGATGCGTGGTAATAATGCGTGTAGGGTTAACTTTAGTAAAGATTTCCATCATTTTTTTACGCACTGTCCAGCCTATCTTCTCAATTAATTCACTAGAAACATATCGCACCACACGTGATTGATGCGTCCAGTCATACAAAACGTGATAGATAGATGGAAATTTGCTAAGCATACCGTGATAGCCAGATTGTAGAAGAGGATGTAATGTACCCGGTATCAACTCAAGTATATCTTGTGTTACTGCCTCTACTTGGGTACTCGTGTGTAAATGGGATTGAATCGCATGCGCTGCAGCATTATGTCCGGTTCCAAATCCCATAGTTAATATTAAGATTCGTTCGATTTTAAACTCCTCCTCCCATTCTAACCAGCTGAAATTCTATCCGGAATACTTACGGTGTTTAATATCATACGTGTCGATTAGCATGATTTACCCATACTAGCATATTATGATCGAAGCAGACACCCCACCTTGTCCTATCATCAATTTTATATGCTATATTTATCCAATTAATGAGAGATCTCTCCATCAAATAGGCTTATACAACTTTACCTATCATCCCCATAAATGGATCATTTAATAATCTGAGTCTCCTAGTCGTCTCTTTATTTTACACATTGTCACTGATCTTAGCAAAACTTAATCTTTTTGCTCCACACACAAAAGAGCCCATCTCCCTTTTAAAGGGTAAGATGGACTCTTTTTAAATCTCTCTCTTATCCGCGTGCTGCTAGATAACGCTTATTTACTTCATCCCAATTTACCACGTTCCAGAATGCTTCAATATAAGCTGGACGCTTGTTTTGATAGTTTAGGTAATAGGCATGCTCCCACACATCTAAGCCTAACACTGGAGTATTACCTTCCATAAGTGGGCTATCTTGGTTAGGTGTGCTGGTTACTTCTAATTTACCATCCTTTACGATCAACCATGCCCAACCACTTCCGAAGCGTGTAACTGCAGCATCGGTAAATAATTTCTTAAACGTTTCAAAGCTACCAAACGCTCCATTAATTGCTTCACCAATTTCTCCAGTAGGAGATCCACCACCATTTGGGCTTAAAATTTCCCAGAATAACGTATGGTTGGCATGACCACCACCGTTATTGCGTACAGCTGTACGTACGTTTTCTGGCAATGCATCCAAGTTGGAAATGAGCTCCTCAATTGAATTCGCCTTGATGTCAAGTCCTGCAATTGCACCATTTAATTTATCTACATATGTCGCATGGTGACGATCGTGATGTATCTCCATGGTAAGTGCATCAATATGAGGTTCAAGTGCTTTAAAATCATATGGTAGTGCGGATAATTCAAATGTTTTCGTTGTCATTCTTAAGTCCCCCTATGTATTCGAATGAAATAAATCGCTTACTTTTATCCTACCCGTTTCTATTATGCTAAAAACGTGTCATTTTAGTCAACATAAATGTATAGAAAGTTGTCCGTCTGTCAACTCGTTTCAGGAAGGCCCAGTGCCTGTGCAAGCTGACTCACATCATCTAGTATATAATCAGCACCTAAGTTTTCAAATGTAGTACGAGCATCTTTTCCCGTAAGTCCGGTTAAAGTAGCAGCGAATCGACTCCCCATTTCACGAGCAGCCAAATAATCTGCTACCGAATCACCTACTATGAGTATTTCTTCACCATTCTCTAGTGGTAAGGATTGTTCCAAGCAATCGGAAATCGATGTAGATTGTCCTAAAAAAGCACGCACATATGAATACGGATTTGGCTTCGCAAGAGGCGCATGCTCAGGAAAGGTATGTTCAGCTTGTATGACATCGCTTGCCGTCACAATGCGATTCTCATCAAAACAATCCCAAATATCCAGTTGTTTAAAAGGAGTCTCAGTTTCTAGCCGACTTCTTCCCGTCCCAATTCCTGCTACAATCCCATTTTGCTCTAGCCTAGTTAATAGTTGTGAAATATCCGCTGATGAGATAATCGGTACTTCATCTGCTAAAAAACCTCGTTTGCCTGGTATTTTTGCTTCGCGTGCTTCTGTTTCTCGATATAAATCGTCTCCTAAATACCACGACTGAAAGGTGTGATAGCCAAGCATCCATAAAGGCGTTTTTCGCCCAAAGAGCGTTCCAGAAATAGAGAACCATGATTTAACCTGCTGATTCAAATCACGAAACATTTCGCTAGGCGTTTTGGCTTTCGTGTTTGCAAAAACCGTAGTCGTTTCCGCAAAATCAACATGGGTAATTTTATGCTTATTTAACTGAGCCCGTAGCTGAGACAAAGATTCTTCCACGATAGGCTGACTTAAAAAAGTTTGGACAAAATGCGGATCATGCCTATTTATCCTACGAAGCAATAGTAAAATTTGTGCGGATATAGAGAGGTAAATCATGTCCCAGTTTGCATTTACACCTCGTGTCTTCATATACGATAGGATCGAATCATTCTGAAAAATAGTCATACGAATTTCTTGGATCTTCTCCTCATCCACCTTTGTTTCAAAGTGATCGCTAGTTAAACCTAGATTACTTGGTGCATATAACAATTCCCATACCGATAATGCTGAGGCATCAAAACACCGCTCTTCACTCAAAAATACACCATCCACATCAAATAAGATCAACTTATACATCCAAGTTCTCTCCTCTTTTTGGGCTTATTTTATACAAGCCCAAGCAACCATGCAAACAAAATATTGTAATTAGGGCATTCACAAATAAGTGAATATATATTATCATAAAAGTATGATAATTTACAATTAACAAAGGAGGCGTTTTTTATTCCCTACATGATGAGAAATATTTCTATCGCTTTCTTAGCATTCCTTCTTTCATTTATGACGATCTTCGCTTCTCCGCCTACAATAGAAGCTGCATCTTCTACCTACCAAATTGAAATCAACAAAAACACAAACAAACTTTACCTTTATTATAACGGAAAAGTACAGAAAGTTTATCCTGTAGCTACAGGTAGGAGCAACTCGTTAACACCTGAAGGAACTTTTTCAATTGTTGTTAAAATCAGCAAACCAGGATGGAAAGGCATTCCAGGCGGACGAGCAGACAACCCACTCGGAGATTGGTGGCTCGGATTAAGCGTAAATGGCGATAAGGGTCGCACATATGGTATACATGGTACCAATAATCCCAGTTCTATCGGCAAGCACGCTTCAAGTGGTTGTGTACGGATGCATAATAGTCATGTAAACGAATTGCGTAAACGTGTAAAAGAAGGCACGCCGGTCTGGATACACAGTGGCACCAGTAATAACCGCTGGCGTGGAAATACGTCAAGTGGTGTCAAAGCCGCTTCTGGAACCGTTCAAATCACAGGAAGTCGTGTAAATATACGCTCTGGCCCTTCTTTAGGGGCATTTATCATCACGCAAGCAAAGAAAGGACAAAAATTTACCCGTACAGGTAAAGCAGGTATTTGGCACCGCATTAAACTTTCGAATGGACGTACTGCATATGTACACGGAGACTATGCACGTGTAGTTAGCGGAGGTGATTCATTTCGAAGCACGAGTGGTACGGTGGCCATATCTGTTCGCGTCGCTAACATACGGAGTGGTCCCAGCTTATCTTCATCCATTATTGGAAAAGGCCGTAGCGGTAATACGTACACCTTAACAGGGGACAATGGCAGTTGGTATCGCATCAAGCTAAACAATCGTAAGACGGCATATCTCCATCATTCTGTTGCTAGGAAAAAATCCACTACATCTAGTAATGGAACCATTCAGGTAAACGTGTCACTGGCTAATATACGATCTGCACCCTCCCTTTCAGCTACGATCTTACAGCGCGTACCTAGAGGCATGGTATTAAATAAAGTCGGCACTTCTGGTCAATTTTATCAAATCCGGTTAAGAAGTGGTAAGATCGCTTATATTCATAAAAGCATCGTGCGCTAGTCAATCCTGACAGGTATTCCCGTTATACGATCACGGGAATACCTTTTTTACTGAGTTAGCCCACACACGTAGACCATGCCAAAAAATCTTCTGGGTCGCCTGTAGATGATGGATAGGTAGGAGAATAACGTTATGAGATATGTTTTTCCATTTAGCTAAATAAAGCAGAAAAGTGTAGATCACTTTTCTGCTTCTGCATTTATGAAATGGCTAGCATTTGGTCAAGTGCAACTTTAGACCAGTGCGCCGTCTCTTCATCTACTTTAATTTGGTTGATAGGGTTGCCTGCTACGATTTGATCGAGCACCCAAGCGAGGTGTGGACGATCAATTCGATTCATGGTAAGACAAGGACACATGGTCGTGCTGAGCAAGACAATATGTTGGTCTGGGTGCTCTTGTGCTAGACGTTGTACAAGGTTCACCTCGGTGCCAATCGCCCAGCGTGTACCTGGCGGTGCAGCTTCAATCGCTTTAATAATATAGTCCGTTGAACCTGCTTGATCAGCAGCTTGCACCACGTCAAAATTACATTCTGGATGGACGATGATTTTCATGTCCGGATCACGTTCGCGAATACCCTTGATTTGATCTACCGTAAACTTTTGGTGAACCGAGCAGTGACCTTTCCATAAAATCATTTGTGCGTCTTCCAAGTTTCCTTTTACATCTTGGAATTCCCCTTCATTAGGTGCCCAGATGACCATATTTTCAAGCGGAATGCCCATTTGATAAGCTGTATTCCGTCCTAAATGCTGATCAGGTAAGAACAAGATGCGTTTTTTCTGTGCGAACGCCCATTCTAATACTTGCACAGCATTAGAAGAAGTACATGTTGTTCCGCCATGTTTTCCAACAAATGCTTTGATGGCAGCTGTCGAGTTTACATAAGTGACAGGAATAACCGTATCTCCAAATTGCTTCTGGATTTCTTCCCAGGCTTCTTCTACCTCAGCAATGTCTGCCATATCTGCCATCGAACAACCTGCACGTAAATCTGGCAGTACCACAGTTTGCTCTTCAGTAGCTAATGTATCTGCCGTTTCTGCCATAAAATGTACGCCACAGAAAACAATATACTTTGCCTCTTTTTGTTCTGCTCCAATTCGTGCTAATTTCAACGAATCTCCGCGAAAATCGGCAAATTGGATCACATCATCCCGCTGGTAATGATGACCTAAGATCACCAGATCTTTACCTAACGTCTTTTTAGCAGCAGTTATTTTTTGATCCAGCTCTTCACTCGTAAAATTTCGATACGCATCAGGAAGCGTATGATTTGCATGTGCCAACATATCGATTGCCATTATGTTCCACGCTCCTCTTTTTCAAAGTCTAAACCAATATCTAAGGCGATTGCTGAATGGGTGATAAAGCCGAGTGATACCGCGTCAACACCCGTTTCTGCAACTGCACGAATCGTTTCTGGCGTAACACCGCCCGATGCCTCTGTTACCACTTTACCATCAATCATTTTCACGGCACGTCGTAACGTATCAGGATCCATATTATCCAGTAATATCACATCAATATCAAACGCTAATATCTCTTCTACTTGCGTAAGTGTATCAGCTTCCACTTCAATCTGCACCATATGCCCTGTGCGAGCACGAACCAATTCAATCGCTTTAGCTAAACTACCTGCCATGGCAATATGATTATCTTTAATCATGACGCCATGACTTAATCCCATCCGATGATTGGTTCCTCCGCCCATCCGCACTGCATACTTCTCTAATTGACGAAGTCCAGGCGTTGTTTTTCGTGTATCTAATACGCGACAAGGTAAATCATGAATCTGATCTACCAGACTGCGTGTTAAAGTTGCAATTCCAGATAAGCGTTGCATTAAATTTAAGGCAACCCGTTCTCCTGTTAAGATTGCGCGAGTGGGACCTGTAATGCGTGCAATAATCGTTCCCGGTTCTACTCTTTCTCCATCTTGTACAAGTGACATCCATGTTAAGCTAGCATCTAACTCTTGAAACACACGCTCCGCAATCGAGAGCCCTGCTACAACCCCAGGGTGTTTCACTCGAAAAACATAACTACTTCGATGTTTTTCCGGCACAATCGATTCTGTCGTAATATCTCCCATGCCAATATCTTCGTTCAATACTTCACGTATAAACTGCTGTAAATAAATAGGATTCATTTTCTTTCACTCCTATATCACATTGTGCTTGTTTGACCAATCAGGAGATAGTTCGGGAAAATCATATCGATAATGTCCGCCGCGACTCTCTTCCCGCAGTAAAGCCGCTTTTATAATCACTTGTGCAGTAATTAACATATTACGACATTCTAAATATCCTTCGCTCACTTCTTGATCCAATTTTTTCAACTCTGCAAGCCCTATAGATAAATTATCGGATGAACGGACAATTCCCACGTAATCCCACATGATTTTTCGAATTTGCTGCTTCCATTTTTCAGTAGATTGATTATTAATGCACAAACTTGGAGACAAAGCATCATCAAATTCTAAGTTTTGATCAGGTAGTGACGCGAGTTGCATCGCTGTGCGTTGCGCAAAAACAGCTCCTTCTAATAGGGAGTTGCTTGCTAGTCGGTTCGCACCATGTACGCCGGTACAGGCCACCTCACCACATGCAAATAAGCGTGCAATCGATGTTTGTCCGTAAATATCTGTTTGTACGCCCCCCATAATGAAGTGAGCCGCTGGTGTAACCGGGATGCAAACTCGCTCTGGATCAATACCATGTTGCATACATTTTTTATAAATTCTAGGAAAACGAGCAGCAAAACGAGCGCCTAGCATTCTAGCATCTAAGAACACTGTCCGTCCTGCTTTCATTTCGCTATATATCGCACGTGACACCACATCGCGAGGTGCTAGGTCTTTCCATTCATGATAGCGGTGCATAAATGCTTCTCCCAGATCATTGGTCAAAATCGCACCTTCACCACGAACAGCTTCTGAAACCAAGAACATCGGATTTTGTTCAACTGCTAATGCAGTAGGGTGAAATTGAATAAATTCCATATCCGTTATGGTAGCCCCCGCTCGGATGGCCATTGCAAATCCATCACCTGTTGATACCTGATCATTGGTTGTGTACTGGAATAATTGACCACATCCACCAGTGGCAAGTACGACACCTTTATGCGCTAAGTAGGGAATAGCCGTCTGTGCTGTATCAACTGCCCATACGCCTTTACATTCTCCTTCTCTGATAATCAAATCAGCCACCATCGTATGGGTCATCATAGTAATGTCAGGGTGCTCCATCACTTTGGTGATTAAGGAAGAAGTAATTCCTGCACCTGTCGAATCACCTTCCACATGCAAGATACGAGATACACTGTGTGAGCCTTCCCGTCCTAAAGCCCAGTCATTTCCTTGTTTGTCAAAAGGTGTCCCTAGATCAGATAAGAGTTGAATCGTCTGTGGTGCCATATTAACTAAAATATCGACAGAATAGGGGTTACATAGATCGACCCCTGTGCGAATGGTATCATCACGATGCAGATCAGGAGAATCTCCTTTCCCAATCGCAGCAGCAATCCCGCCTTGTGCACGATAAGAGTTACTTTCCTCTTCACGCGCTTTTGTGAGTATCATAACGCGACCTTCTTGTGCCAAGGTTAATGCAGTCATAAGCCCTGCTATTCCACTTCCGATCACGATAAAGTCAGTCACCACTCGGTTCATATTCGAGTTTCCTTTCACAAAATCTTAACATTTACCTTCATGTCTATTTTCTCAGGAAAACAAACAATGTCAACCATAAATTTTATCATCTCTGTCCCCATGAAAAAAGAGAAGATTATTCAACATTTATGAATCGGTTATCCTGAAACAATAACAAATCAGGTATGCGTTTTTATGATCAATTCCGTTATAATAAAGAAAACGTTACAGGTCGGAGGTTATATCATGATTTATTTAGATTACGGAGCCACTAGTCCAGTACGACCTGAGGTATATGATTATATGTTACCCTTTTTTCGAACCGAATATGGGAATCCAGGCAGTATACATGATCATGGTCAAAGTAGTACAGAAGCTATTGCACACGCTCGCGCTCAAATTGCCCAGTCATTAGAAGCCACCTCTGCACGAGAAATCATTTTTACAAGTAGTGGGACCGAATCAAATAATCTAGCACTTTTTGGTATTGCTCGCAAATTTCGTCATCGTGGCAATCACATCATTACGTCTGCCATCGAACATCCATCTATACTAGAAACCTGTGAAGCGCTCGCTCAAGAAGGGTTTGAGATCACTTATTTACCTGTGAATGATGTAGGAGAAATAGATCTTTCACAATTAAAGGAAGCGGTTACAAATCAAACCATCTTAGTAAGCATTATGGCAGCAAATAATGAAGTGGGAACCCTACAGCCGATTGCTGAAATTGGCGCGTGGTTACGCGATCAACCGATCTTTTTTCATACCGATGCGATTCAAATGTTTGGAAAACTTCCTTTCTCTGTCCAAAAATTAGGTGTCGATCTCGCATCGATCGCCGCCCATAAAATCGGTGGACCAAAAGGAATTGGTGCTCTATATTTACGAAAAGGGGTCAGAATCACACCCATTTTATACGGTGGTGGTCAGGAACGGGATATACGTCCCAGCACACAAAATACACCAAGCATCGCTGGATTTGGATTAGCTGCGTCACTTGCAACAAGCCGAATGGAAACCGAGCAAACTCGTATTGCTTCTTTACGTGATTTATGTTGGCATTTGATTCAAACACGCATTCCAGACGTTCATCTTAATGGACATCCCCGTAACCGATTACCTAACAATTTGAATTTAAGCTTCGATCGCGTGGAAGGTCAAGCCATATTAATCGAATTAAATCGTGAAAAAATATATGTTTCAAGCGGTTCTGCTTGTAGTGCCGGAAAACATCGTGCTTCCCATGTTTTACGTGCAATGGGACGTTCTGAAGAAATTGCGCATCAGAGCTTACGTGTTACACTAGGCATGGATACAAAAGAATCAGATATCTATTTCTTTGTCGATCAATTAAGCGACATACTCCAGTATTTAAGACGTTCTTCCATTTGAAGGCATATACACGATCGAGAAATCAGATGGGAAACGCTACTCAAATCTAGTGTTGGAGGATTGGCTATTGCGTAAATTCGTCTTATATACACTCAAGTTTTTTGGTATTTCTCTCGTCTCTTTTTTGTTTTGGATCTTGTTTGTCGTACTTCAGCAGTATAATCATCGCATAGATGGACAAATTTATCTGATGGGAACCCTAATCGGCTATGCGCTTGTGTTTATATTTTTATTTGTAGTCATTTACTTTTTGTTTGCATTTTATAATCTGCGTTCCAATCCAGATCGGCTCAAACAACGTTTCTTTATTTTCGCTGGCTTTTATATCATAAGTAGCCCGTTGGTTGTACTCTCATTTGATAATTATTTGTCTGTCACCCCACACGGGATGGTATATAATACGTTCTTTTCGCTGGGAGATGAAGAAATACGTACATGGCAAGATATTGGTCATGTGGAGTTAGATTATACAACCACAGCGTTACCTTTACAGCGCCAAACAAAGCCACGACTTGTATATCGCGTCGTCTATAAAAACGGATCATCTGTAAACTTAAATCACTATAACTCACCACTATACGCCGCAACGCAGTTTAAAGCGATTCATAAAGTGATGATAAAGCAGGATATTCCGATTCAAAAAAAGAGGGCTATCCCCCCCGATTATAAGGAAAAGTACCCTTTTATCTACGATATGTATATGTTAAGTGAGATGTGAACACAGGTCCGCATATATTCCTTGCGGACCTGTGTATCTGTTATTTTATTTGGCCAGTTCATATATCGCTTGCGCATATAGTGCAGTTGCTTGGAAAAGGTCATCCAGTTCAATAAATTCATCTTTCTGATGCGCGGTCTCTTCTTTTCCTGGAAAAAGCGGTCCAAATGCCACCCCCACGTCAAGTGCTCGCGCATATGTTCCGCCACCAATAGCAAGCAACTCTGCTTTTTTACCCGTTTGCTCTTCATACACGCTTGAAAGCGTTTTTACTAATGGATGATCAGGCTCGCAATAGTGAGCCGCTTTGTGATCGACATCAACGATTTTCAGACCATAGCTTTGGAAGCATTCATCTACTTTCGATAAGATAGCATTTTTATCCCCTGAAAGCGGATAGCGAATATTTAGTTGTAACTTACTCTCTTCATTTTTGGCATATTGGAATACGCCCGCATTCACAGTAAGTTTACCTACAACATCATCTGCTTGTGATAGCCCCATTTTTTCGCCAAAAAAGCTGTCCGTTAGGAAGCGATTAATCATTTCCACATACGCAGAGCCAGCTGAATCTAAGTCAATCGTAGCTAAAATTTTGGCTAGCTCTAGTACAGCATTCAGCCCTTTCTCCGGTTCAGAGCCATGATATGCTCGTCCATGTACACAAATTTTGACATGGTCATCAGCTTCTTCTGCATATCCTTGTATTCGATTTTGCAGGAGGATATCTTGCACCTTTTCTTTTAGGTCAAATACATCTCCTTCCCCTGTCAATTTACAGATAGCAACGTCTGGCACCATGTTTACACGTTGCCCTCCCTCAAACTGTTCCAATACCCAAGTTGAATCGGAAATATTTGTAGGGATAATGGCTCCTGTTAATAATATATCGAGTAGCCCTTTTTCAGCTGTGATAATCGGAAAATCCGCATCAGGTGTAAAGCCCATACTCGGCATATCTTCTTTAGAGAAATAATGCTTCATGCAGCGCCAATTGGTTTCTTCGTCTGTTCCTAAGATCAGTCGTACTCTCTTTGATAACGGTAGGCCACTCTCTTTCACTATTTTAAGGGCATAATATGCAGCCATTCCAGGCCCCTTATCATCAATCGCACCACGGGCATATAACTTTCCTGTTCTTACTTCTGGCGAAAAAGGAGGACTTGTCCATCCATCACCAGCAGGTACGACATCGACATGTGCTAATACACCAATTAACTCATCCCCTGTTCCATATTCAATATGACCCGCATATCCGTCTACATTTTTCGTATGAAATCCATCTTTCCCACCTAAATCGAGCATATACTGTAAGGCATCATCTACCTTTTTACCAAATGGCTTGTTCACTTCCGCCGTGCTCAAATCTAGTGTGCTTTCAATAGTCAAAAAATCTTTTAAATCAGCAATCATTTGTTCTTTTCTAGATTCCACTTCTTGTTTCCAATTCAATTTGCTCTACATCCTTCCATTCACTTAACGTAAAATTGCACTTACAAAAACTTTCCATATGTATCCCAACTGTATAAAAACCAGGATAATCGTTGCTTTCATAACCAATCAGACATGTTTTGATGGTGTGTATTAAAGCAAGTCGGACAAAGTGGTCAATCGAATACATGAACTAGATTGCACCAACTTCGTGAAAGTAAGCAGATGGGCTTACATGAGATATAGGTTGAGATAGCCCACCCCACCCACATAGGCAGAACACCCGTTATCAGTACACTTGTTCCTTTTTTCAATTGCTAATCGTTTTACACAGTAGGCGCTTCTTTTACCACTCAAACCCCATACGAGCACATTTCAAGGAACAACGTCTACTACAAGTAGAATGAGCACCGCTCATTCATATTATCAAAAATGATTGCTCAAAGCATCCCCATAAGGGAATGCTTTGAGCAATCTTGCTTTCATCCCAATTCTAAAGAAGTTGATCTTCCTGCTCGCAAAATCTGTACAATTACCGCCCAGCAGTTTTCAGGGAGATTATTTGTAGCGCAAATACGATCGATTACACAGTTGTATTTTTATTACAATAAGATAGAAATAACCTTTATTCTTCTACAATTTGAACGACTTGCTGGAAAGTCGGGCGATTCACCCAACTCAATTGTGGAGCCTCAAGTAATCCTAGTGGAGTTTGTTTAATATCATCTTGATTGGCATCGTATTTCCAATCCTGTACCTGTGACGAACCATATTTTGTTGTTAATTGATTCGCTGTTGTTTGTAAGGCATTCCACAGCTGTAGTCGACATTGCTGCAGATTACCCTTCCCACAGTAGGTCTGATGAAAAGGGGACTCTACCTGTTGATTCAGCACTTGACGAAGATCTTTATTTAAATGGGCATAACCTCCCTTTAAAAAAGCTGAACCCACTCCAAAACGTGGGGAATCCTCAAATGGTTGGGGAAACTTCATTTCTTTGGACATTTCTGGGAAAACGCTTTCAAGTAAGCGGTCAAAAGCTTCATCTGCAATGGCTACTGCAACTGCATCATCATACTCACCATCTAAAGGTGAAAAATCTCTACGATGACCTCCATTTGCAACCCATTGGGCTAGATAATCTCTCATCTTTTGCAAGCGCTCATCTTGAACGGGTGGTTCGTCACCTAATACTTCTAACACATATGGGTAAACCTCTTGCCCCTTCAAATCCACAGTAGCCGCATCCATTGTAAGATTGACGACATCTGCTCTATCCAACTTTTTTTCAGCATTCAAGTGTTGCTTGATACGCTTTTCAAGTAAGTCAGAACGATGTACTGGGCCAAGACTAAAATTTGCATCATTCGATCGAAACGCAGGGGCTTGTTTATTATTCCATGAGATCAAATACCCTCTGTCTGGATTGGTTTCATGTGGTTGTTGATCTGATGACAAATAAGTTCCGGTCCAATCATACTCGCCAGTGCCCCAAGTAGGTAGGTCTGGATTTGTCCGAGAATTTCGTATGGGTAATAAACCACTATGCTTGTAGCTAATATGGGTATCATCCACATAAAACCAATTAAATGTATAGTCAATCGAATTCACAGCAGTTTGAAAAGCAGATACGCCTTCCTCCATAAATGTCGGGTTGTTCATTTTTTGAAAACCGATTGCACTTTTTAATTCATTGCCATAGGTAGAGCGTTGTGTCGCTACTGCAACAGGCTTACCTGCTACCGTTCCCCTCGCAACCACCGGTCCATACACGGTTTTCTGAACTTCCATCTGAGAATGTTTAAATATATCCATCTTCGTACATTTTCCCTTGTATTCGTAATAATTAGTATTCGAATCTACTTTTGACCCGTCAGGAGAACACAACTTTATGATCCATTGATCTACATTGTCGGCATTAGAAGAAGTTGCTGACCATGCATAATCTTTTCCGTGCCCCATCTGTACATAAAAATTAATACCGACAAAACCAACCCCTCTCGCATAAATTCCTGGACCATCCACAGCCATTTCCATCAGCATCTGTGGACTGTAATAGCTTGTTTGTGGTCCAAATACAGCTATTGGATGACCGACTTTTGTATGTTCTCCACTAACGAGAATGGCATTGCTCATCGCATCTGGAAAACGAAGTGGGATGGGTCCATAAGGCCCGTCTATTTGAAGGGTTGAAGAATTCATTTGGTTCATAGTTGCTTCAACATTTTCCAAATCTAATAATGCCGTTGAAGCTGGATCGATGTTGTGATGATCATTATAAGGAAAAGCTTGCAACGTGGTCGTAGGTGCTTCTGAATCATTAGCAAACTTAAAATCTTCCCAGATACTTTCTCCTTTCGTATTGCCATATTTAGCTTTTAACTGAGATAGATACACACCACTTGCAACTTCATTTCCTCCCCCCTTGCCAAATACACCACCAATAAAAGAAGCAATTGCGACACTATCTTCTTTTTTCCATAATTTAGGAATTTTAAAAAGCCCTACATACTCCACAGGGAGTAACTTTGATTTCCATCTTGTTTCTTTTATATACGCATTTACGCCATCCGTATAGGACTGGAGGTCTTCACATGCCTGTTTTCCTTCCTCACTTTCCTCACATAAAAAATCAATCTGCTCTTGCAATTCTTCCTCACGATAAGGTGCATTTTTGAGTTGATTCAAATCCATTTCTCGGTTCGCTTCGCTATCTCCCAAAAAACTTGATAGCTCTGCTCTGCCTAGATGGCGTAATACATCCATTAAAAAGAGGCGATCCTCTGCTGTCGCATAACCAACACCGAACATGGTAGCTGCTCGTGTATCTCCAGCGATATGAGGAACACCAAAATGATCCCTTCGAATGGTTAAACCTTCTGTCGGTGTGTATGTTCGTTCTATTTTTTGGGGAGATTCGATCGTAGATCCTTTAAAATAGCTCTGCAAATTATCTTCAGTTATACCAGGTGCATCTTGTGATAACTTCTCGTACATCTGAGTTTGATCATTCGTATGCTTAGGATATTTCTTAAATAGCTTATACATCAATGCTTCACTGGTATTGATTACCCCATCTTGACCGGGAGGCATGATATTCATAAATTGATCGTTTGTAGATGACCGTTCCGCTTTTGTAACGTTCCCACTAGTCATGAATACAAATGCGAGAAGCAGACATAAAGCAGTTATACTTCTTATTTTCAACAATGAAAATCTTTTTACCATTCTACGCATGAAACATTTAAGCCCATCAAACATCTTTTAACAACTCCTTCCATTGAATTTAAGATCAATATAAGTTATAATTATCATATTATTTAAAAAAATGCAAACGCTATCATTTTTTTGTATATCTGATACATTACACAAAGGAGGTTACTATAATTAGAGAGATCACGCTCTTGTTTTTGTTTCTCACATTACCAGCCTTAATCATATGGCTTTGTACACGCGTAAATATCTTAAATAAAGTCGGAACTGTCATCCTATGTTATTTCGCTGGTATGTTATTAGGCAATACAACCTCTTGGTCTCAAGATATACAAGCTTTTATTGAAGTATGCTCCGGTATTTTTATTGGTATTTCACTTCCTCTATTACTTTTTTCTTTAAATGTACGCAGTTGGATTCAAAATTTAGCAAAAAATGCACTTCTTTCGATGGGCTTTGCTATTTTATCTGTTACATTAGTAACCAGTATACTTGTCATTTTTTTTTATGAACAGCTACCTGCTGATTGGCAGTTAGCAGGTATGGCGATTGCCGTTTATACTGGAGGAACACCTAACCTAGCCGCAATGAAATCAGCTCTGGCCATTGATACACAAGTATTTATTCTATTCCATACCTATGATACGATTCTAACCTTAGTTTATATTCTATTTCTCATAAGTGCTGGAAAACACGTTTTTAATCAATTACTTCCTAAATTCAAATTCAGTTATTCAAACCAGCAAGGTCATACTACCGACTTGGAAGGAATCTATTTATTTAAGGGGTTATTTCGTTCACATCAATGGTACAACGTTTTGATTGCACTTCTTTTATCCACCTCTATTTTCATTGTAGCGTATATCCTATCACAATTTTTTAGTCCCGTGAATCAAAGTACTGTCATGATTATCTCCATTTCCATCCTAGGGATCGCAATGTCTTTTCATTCAAGAATCGTTACTTTACCACACACTTTTCAATTAGGTTTGTATTTTATCTATTCTTTTTGTATTACGGTGGGGTCACAGACCCATTTTGATGCCTTACTTCCCATTCAATACGAGCTGTTTTTCTTTGTAGCCATTGTCATATTTGGTTCAACTACACTTCACGCGTTATTTTGTCGAATCTTCGCTATAGATAGGGATACATTTATGATTACATCTACGGCAGCGATCTGTTCACCTCCTTTTATTCCAATCGTTGCAGGAGCGCTTAAAAATCCTCAGTTGCTTCTATCGGGTTTAACAACAGGTATTATTGGTTACGCAATCGGAAATTTTCTGGGAATTGCAATTGGAATTTTCTTTCGTTCGATACTCTGATATCGCAACTTCTAGAAAGGGTGATACCATGTGTCAATCATCAAATAAGCATATTCCATTAACTGGTTTACCTAAAGATGAAGTTTTAAGTCAATTAAATCAATTTAGTGAAACTGATGTAGATTTTAAAAAAGGTCGCATATGGAGCCTCGTTTATTATTTAGGGGAAGAGCATGATCAATTCTTAAAAGAAGCCTATTCGACATATTTCTCACAAAACGGTTTAAATCCTCTAGCTTTTAGAAGCTTGAAAAAGATGGAGTCAGAAGTGATCCGTATGACAGCTAATTTACTTAACGGGGATCAAGATGTTTGTGGCACAATGACTTCCGGCGGGACGGAAAGCTGTCTACTTGCCGTGAAGACCTATCGCGACTATGCACACCCCTCTATAAAAAAGCCAGAAATCATTTTATCTTCTTCAGCTCATGTGGCATTTGACAAAGCTGCCCATTATTTTAACATTAAACCCGTGCGAATCCCCTTGGATCAAGATTATCGAATGAATACACAACTCGTAAAAAAGAAAATAAATCGTAATACGATCTGTATAATCGCCTCAGCTCCTTCTTATCCACATGGTATCATCGATTCAATCACAGCATTAGGAGAAATCGCACAAAAACATCGTGTTCCACTTCATGTTGATGCCTGTTTAGGGGGTTATCTCCTCCCATTTGTTGAAAGGTTAGGTTATCCTATACCCAAATTTGATTTTCGTGTGCCAGGTGTTACTTCCATCTCAGCAGACATACACAAGTATGGTTATGCTGCTAAAGGGGCGTCCGTCCTACTATATCGGAATATTGATTATCTTCAATCACAGTTTTTTATATCAGAAGATTGGCCTGGAGGGGTATTTGCATCACCTACACTTCTTGGCACTCGATCTGGTGGAGCTTTTGCCTCAGCATGGGCTGTGTTGCATTATTTAGGGGAACAAGGATACCTCGAAAAAGCTCAAGATATTATGCAAACTACTCAAAAAATACAGAAAGGAATCACTGCAATTCAAGGGCTAGAGTTAGTTGGTGAGCCTATGATGAGTGTATTTGCCTTTACTTCAAATGATAAAAAAGTAAACATCTATGCGGTTGCAGATCGGTTAGAACTACGTGGTTGGCATATTGATCGCCAGCATAAACCGGAATGTTTACATGGTATGGTAATGCCATCTCACAAACAAATTGCAGATCAATATTTAACCGATCTAAAGCAATCTGTTGCTGAAGTTCGAGCCAATCCTTCCTATTCATATCAGAATGGGGCTGCTATGTACGGAATGATCTCAAGGGTACCACTACGTCATATGGTAAAAAAGCAAATACTCATGATGTATAAACAACTTTATGGGGCACACACTATTTTTCCAGATGAGCAAAGTATGTCTATAGAAAAAACAACGAAACAAAAATCTGGTTTATTAAATAAAGTGACTCCATTACTTTTAAAGGCATTTCTCAATCATACAAAAAATAAGAGAAGATAGCTTCTATCTTCTCTTTCACCTGCTCTGGAAGTAATTGCATGATCAATTCCGGCTCAACCATATAGAAAAAAACAAATAAGACCATCACCACAATTAAAAATGCTTGAAAACACGCACGAGCCCACTGTTCCATACTTGTCGATTTTGATTGTTGTTCCAAATCAAATTCACTCCATTCTATAGAAAACCATTTCAAATTGGATATAACAATTATTCTAACACACGAAGTATCAGATAAATGATGTATCCCATGATCGCTGTAACAGGTAATGTAAGGACCCATGCACTAATAATTTTACCTGCTATACTCCATCTAACGCTTCGAACTCTTTCTGCTGCGCCTACACCGATGATTGAACCTGTAATCGTATGGGTTGTACTAACTGGCACACCCACTTTCGCAACCGTTGCCAAAATTAAGGCTGCTCCTGTCTCTGCCGAAAAACCTTGAGGCGATTCAAGCCGGCTCAGTCTAGTTCCGATGGTATGAATGATTTTTCTCCCTCCCATGGCAGTTCCTAAAGCCATGGATAATCCGGCAGCGAATACCACCCAAAAAGGGACATTCATATCATTTTGATAGCCAGCTGTGAATAACCCAAGTGTAATAATCCCCATCGCTTTTTGGGCATCAGCAGCCCCATGACTAAATGCCATCCCGGCCGAAGAAATAATTTGCAAGGGACGAAAAATACTTTTCACTTTCGAGCGCGGTTTATTTTTAAAGAAAAAGCGAATGAGCTTGATGAGGCCAGCACCTGCTAGTCCTCCTAATAGGGGAGAAACTAAAAGTGCAACGAGAATCATGAGGATACCACTTACTTGTAATACAGAAACCCCAGCATAAGCAATAGCAGAACCTACCAAGCTTCCAATTAAAGCATGAGAGGAGCTTGTAGGAATCCCCATTAATACAGTAACAATGTTCCAAATAATAACTGCTAATAACGCTGCGATCAATACAATTTGTGTTATGCCATTCGGATCAACTATATTTTTTCCTATTGTTTTGGCTACCTCAGTCGAAAAAAAAGCTCCTGCTAAGTTAAGCACTGCCGCCATCATAATCGCTTTTGTAGGCGATAGCGTCCGTGTTCCGACAACAGTGGCTATCGCATTTGCCGTATCATGCCAACCATTTGTAAAGTCAAAGATGAGAGCCAGCACAATGACAGCCACAAGCACCCAGAAAGGATCAAGCATACTTCATAACCACACTTTCAAGCACATCCATCAGGTCTTCATATGTATCTGTTACAGCTTCTAATTTCTCGTAAATCTCTTTCATTTTAATTAAGTTCACCAGATCAACTGGTTCCTCAAACAACGAACTAATCGATTCACGTAAAATTTTGTCTCCCTCATTTTCCAAAATATTTACTTCAACTGATATCTTACGGATTTGGGTATAGTTCCTTTTTTCAAGTCCAATAAACGCCTCTTGGATCAACTGGGCACCTGTTCTAAGTAAATCAGCAAATTGCAAGAGGTATGGCGTAGGTTTCTCTACGTGCATATATACAAAACGTGCAGCACAAGCTTCAATACCATCTATAATATCGTCTAAATCTTTAGCTAATGTTAATAAATCCTCATGATCAAGTGGTGTTACGAAGGTTTGATTTAATTCTTTAATAAGCAGGTGTGTATAGTCATCTCCCTTCGACTCCAATGTTTTAATCTTTTCAGCGTACTCCTCTTTATCTGAAAGCGTTTCTACATTTTCATAAAACAGTTGCGCGGCTTCTCCTATATTTGCGGTTATATCGGTCATAATGCGATAAAAAATAAGGTCTTTTTTTCGATTAAACAACACTTTATATCCTCCTCAAGCGTGTCAATTTGCATGAATTTTCTATTTCACCTTCGTATATTTAAGGTATAATGCGAAAACGAAATCACACAATCACCACGCCGCTTATGAAGCATTTATCATACGATTTATAGATGAGAATGAACATGCAGCCTTCTAAATCTTAATATATAGTTTATAATTTCTTAACAATAAATTAATATTGTTTAACTATGCAAGATTAACATTTCCACACTTTAGCTAAGCTATGCATAAGTGAAAATGGTTCGGCTGGCTTAGGCGCTATGATAAAAAAAAAGCGACATGAATGGTCGCTTTTTATGCTAAAGCCGTACTATTTAAGAAGTTTCCTTCAATATAGAGATACAGTAAATTTAGATCACAAATGATCTCCGAAATCTGATTCATTTCTTCGTTATACAGAAAAAATGTTTCATCATCTGCTTCTTTAAGTTGTTCATAGTAGCGCATATATCGACTTTCAAATGCTTTAATTCGCTCTGGAATGTAAGAACAAATTTCTTGACATTTCAATTCAAATTCTTGTTGTTGTTCCGCCGATAAAGAATCGTAGTCCACTAGTAATCGTGGGCGATTCATACCTAAACGATCATCAAAATAGATTTCATAAGATGCCAAAACGTACTCACTCCGTTTGTTCTCCGTTTGAATAGCCTTCTCTTACATTTTTCTCAATCGTAGGTCGCGTCTCATTCCCACGAACTTTCTCAATATTTTGTTGCCATTTCTGATATAGCTTATCGCTACCTTCTTGATATTTTCGATCAATATAGTGCTCCATTTGTTGTTTCCGGTCTTCTATCCATTTTTGAATTTCATCATCCGTCACAGAATCTAATTTTTGTGATTGAATGACATACGACTTGGTGTTTAACAATCTTTCATTCTCCAAAGTCACTTTCTTTAAAAGTTTCTCTCGATGGCGCAAAAGACGTTCTTGATCATACTGATAGGCATTCGAAAGCGTGCGAAGCGCACTTTCCTCCCAGCTTCGATCTGTTTGAGTCATCCATTGCAGTTGTCTAGAAGCCGTTTCGTGCAACCGTTTAGGATCTTCAATATTTTGCATGACCCCTCCGGTTACATCTACAATCTCTCGTAACTCATTCTCATCTTTGGCATTTAAGGATAAGCCAATCATACTAATATCTGCACGTACGTCTGAATATCTCAACATCCTAGCTGACATCAATGCGTCTTGATCACAATTTTCCGTTCCATCACCAACTAGTATAATCTTATTTTCTTCGCTGGCGGTTTGCTTCTGCATATGATCACGAACTTGATCTATTGTCAGAGCCAGTGGGGTCCATCCGGTCGCTTCAATTTGCGCAAGTTGATCTGCTAGTTGCAAATTCTGCTGATTATCATGATAGATCAAATCCGCGTTGGAACACGATTCTTCTTTACCTTCACTTGCATTGGATCCAGTATGCCCATACACATAAACCTGCACCTGATATTTTTGTGCATCCAATTGTTCGGTTATCTGCGATATGACCTTTTTGGCAAGTTCCATTTTTGGCACACCATCTATTTCGGCTGCCATACTACCACTTGCATCTAATAAAATGATGATGTTTTTCTGCCGTTTCTCATCCTGAACATTTGTCTCATTTGTGTTCGCCTGCTCTTTTTTTACTTTCGGCTCCGGTTGTGGTAAAAAATTAGCTTGATTTGCCTCTATAATTTTTTTATAGTCCCGGTTCTCTATTGTAACGAACTGACTGACATCCTCTTTATAATTCTCACCAACTAACCCGAGTAAATAAGCATATGCTTTGTCTTTACTCAAACCCTTGGGCATTTGCTGTAAAGCACGATTTACTTTAGCTGGTTTATAGGAAGAAGAAGCATACTCGCCCTTACCTTCGTCTTCTATAATTAGAGACAAGTCGGTATTAGGCGCAGGACTTTTTGTCATTTTTTGTTCGTTTGTTTGTGTTTCCTGCTCTTCGCTAGCCGGTTTGGATGCAGGTTGTGTAGCAACTAGCTTGTCTATTTCTTCAATTTGGCTTCCAGTTTTCGTTTGAATTTCTTCTATTACTGTTGCACACCCCGTCATCGACACCAATGGAACCAATAGCATAGTGAAAACATATGATTTTTTTCGATGTCTCATTGGTACCTCCTATTCCTTATACAGGATTAACACAAATGGAACAAATCAATCAACTTGATTGAAGTATAGCAAAAATAAGCTTATTTTCAAAGTGCTGTGCGAAAACAACGATTATCCGATCAATGGTTTTTCTTCAGGATAGCGATAAGGCTTCTGTCGTTTGCTTTTCGCAATCGCATATGCCAGCGTAATCGGTCCCAAACGCCCAATGATCATGACAAAAATAATCAGTACTTTTCCAAAATCAGTTAACAACGGTGTCAATCCCATCGTTAGACCAACTGTACCAAATGCTGAAACAGCCTCAAATAAGATCATTAATAAATCAGCATGTTTATGTTCCGTAATCGTTAATATCATCGTGACCACCAAAACCAAAGTAAGAGATAGGACAGTCACAGTTAATGCTTTGTATACTGCATCATATGGAATTCGTCGCTTAAATATCACAATATTATTCCGGCCTCTAATCATACTCCAAACGGCTAACAATAAGGTGAATAAAGTAGTCGTTTTAATGCCTCCACCGGTAGAACTAGGTGAAGCCCCCACGAACATCAACATAATGGTAATGAAAAGCGTAGCAGGATAAAGGTGATGTACACCAAGTGAATCAAAGCCCGCTGTTCGCGGTGTCACCGCATGGAAGTACCCGGCAAGCAATTTATCACCAATCGGTAATGCACCTAAAGTGCTCGGGTTGTTCCATTCAATGGCCAGAACGAGTAGGGTCCCCACGAAAACTAAAATGCCCGTCATCGCCAGTACCATTTTCGTGTGTAAACTTACTCTTCTCACATACCGATATTCCAACAACTCGATAATAAGTACAAATCCAATCCCTCCAATAATAAATAAGGAGCTTATCACCAGATTAACATAGAAATCCGTCTGATAAGAAAGCAGACTCGTTCCAAACAGGTCAAAACCCGCATTATTAAATGCAGATATACTATGAAATAAAGCAAAATACATCCCTTTTTCTATGCCAAATTGCGGTACAAATCGAATCGAAAGCAAGACAAAACCAATACCCTCTATCACAGCGGTAAAAATTAAAATATAGCGAATCATCTTGACGATACCACGAAAATCTACCTTATTAAATGCTTCAAGTAAAAGTAATCGTTCTTTAAATCCTATTTTTTTACCAATTAAAAACGCAAATAAAGTGGTAAACGCCATAAATCCTAATCCACCAACCTGTATTAAACAGAGGATCACAATTTCACCGAATAGGGAAAACGTTTCACCTGGATTAACTACATTTAACCCTGTCACACTTAAAGCAGAGGTAGCTGTAAAGAGTGCGTCAAGAAAAGAGATGGAATCTCCATTCGCTGAAGAAACCGGTAATTTAAGTAAGAAAGCTCCTATCATAATGAATGATAGGAAGCCCAAAACCAGTATTTGTGATGGCGTTATGGTACGCAATAATTGATTCATGGATTTCATAGGCAAGCCTTTCTCAACATCTACCTTTATTTGTAGAAGTATTTGATTTCGATTATAATGTAGTCAGCTTGTTGTCACAAGCACGACATGAATAAAAATGGGAATGATATGCCATGGATACGATGAATCAAAATATACGTGTAGTTGTCGGCATGTCTGGTGGGGTAGACTCATCAGTAACCGCTTGGCTACTTAAACAACAGGGCTATGATGTCATTGGACTATTTATGAAGAACTGGGATGATACGGATGAATACGGTCATTGTACAGCTACTGAAGATTTCGAAGATGTGAGGCGGGTTTGTGAGCAAATTGGCATTCCCTATTACGCTGTAAATTTCGAGAAAGAATATGAACAAAAAGTTTTTCAATATTTTCTTGATGAATATAAAAAAGGTAGGACACCTAACCCTGATGTGATGTGTAATCGTGAAATTAAGTTTGGTGAGTTTTTAGAAAAAGCTAAGAAACTTGGTGCTAACTACTTAGCAACCGGTCACTACGCACAGATGAAAGATGTCGATGGAGAACGCCTTTTAGCTCGTGGAGAAGACCCTAATAAAGACCAAACATACTTCTTATATGCTGTCCCCAAAGAACAATTACAATATGCCATGTTTCCGATTGGGCACTTAAATAAAAAAGAAGTTCGCAAAATAGCCGAAGAAGCGGGTCTTGCAACTGCTAAAAAGAAAGATAGTACAGGCATTTGCTTCATCGGAGAACGCAACTTTAAATCTTTTTTAAGTCAGTATTTACCGGCTCAACCCGGTGAAATTCGTACTTTGGAAGGAAAAAAAATCGGTCTACATGATGGGCTGATGTATTATACGCTTGGACAAAGACAAGGTTTAGGAATTGGTGGCAGCGGTACTGGCGAACCTTGGTTCGTTGTAAAGAAGGATTTGGAACAAAATATTTTATACGTTGCACAAGGCCACGATCATGAAACTTTATACTCCCATTCGTTGCTGGCAACAAATGTGAATTGGCTTGTTGATACCCTTCCAACAGAAGCGTTTACTTGCACCGCTAAATTTCGCTATCGCCAACAAGATCAAGGTGTGATTGTTCACCCTAAGCCAGATGGGAATTTAATTGTTACATTTAAAGAAGCTCAACGAGCCGTTACCCCAGGGCAGTCCGTTGTTTTATACCGTGATGAAATTTGTCTCGGTGGTGGCATTATCGATCAAACCTATTCTGTAAAAGATAAAGCTTGAATCTGTACAGACACAACGCATGCTTTAAAAATAGCAACGGGGATGATGATCTTTAGCCAGATCATCATCCCCGTTTCATTTATTCTACTCCAAAGTAATACGGTATACGCATATTATTTTTTCGTTTACCATCTGGAGTAGCCGTAATGTAACCCGCATAACCACCCGGCTCATTAAAGCGACCATACGCAGTCACTTCAAATGTTTTGGTTTCTCCTTTCTTCACTTTAAATTTTGTCTTACTTAGCTTCAAGGTTTTGTTATCTGTACTTAGTTTGTAAGTTATTTTTTTATTCGTCGGATTTTTCAAGGTTACTTTTATCGTTTTGAATGTCCCTCGATCATCCGTTTTCAACGTCCCAAAGCTAAGGCTAGCTGGATTTGCCAATGCATAAGGTGCATCTGCACGCCCAACATTGATAATACCTGCTCCAACTTCTAACGGATTCGGATCACTCTTAGGATTTTTTGCCGTCGCCATTAATGATGATTTTACATCTTGTGGTGTCCAGTCTGGATGAGATTGTAACAATAACGCTGCCGCACCCGCTACATGTGGTGCTGACATAGACGTTCCGTTGTAAGAGGATAGACCACCACCCACAATACTTGAATACACGTTAACTCCTACAGCGGCTACGTCTGGTTTTAGCGTTCCATTAATTGTTGGCCCACGTGATGAGAAGTTGGCAATTAAACTGTGATTAGGAGTCGTAAATTCACGATCACTACCTGGTTCGAAGGATGCAGAGCGATTATTACCACCTAAGATCCACGCACCGTCCTCATCTTTTAACATCACCATCGGAATGGAAACGCTTTCTTCTACAGACATTGAACTTGGATCTCCTGGGCTATTATTAATCAAGATTACGCCAAGGGCACCTTTCGCCTGGGCATTCATTCCTTTCTGTGTAAATGCACATGTACCTCTCTTTAAGACAGCTATCTTACCTGTTAGATCTTGACTAATCGCTTCACATCCCAAGCCGTCATTTTCTGTAACGATGGCAAGGTCTGCTGAAAAGGCTTCATCCACTTTTGCACCTGGATCTGCTGATCCTACAGGTAAAATACGCTCTTCACCATCTACAGTTATCGCGATAGACTTGCCAAAGAAATGGGCATTGGAAACCGCACCAACGGTAATCGCATTCTCGGCAATACCTGGCGAACCGATGGTTTGTGGGCCCGGTCCAGAGTTACCAGCTGAGATGACCATTGTCATTCCAGCATCACTAGCAGCATTCACGACTTCTACTAATAAATCAAACCCAGTGGACGCGGGTCCTCCTAAACTTAAGTTCGCCACATCCATACCATCGTTTACAGCATCTTCAATCGCTTGTGCGATATGAATGCTTTCAGCACTACAATCTTCACATGGGAACACATTATAGTTTCCTAAGTATGCCTTTGGAGCAACCCCACTTAATTTGCTCTCAGCTAAACCTGATGGGTCTTTGTAATTTTTAATGCCAGCAACAGTCCCTGCCACGTGTGTACCATGTGAACCAATTGCCTCAGGGGATACTTCTTGCTCACCGCTATATACTTTCGCAACAATCACTTTATTACTGGTGTATTTAAGCCATTCATCATTTTGTGACTTAGGAAATCCAGCAGGTATGGGTAAGGAGTTATCCGTTAGGTAGGGGTGATTTTGATCGATTCCACTATCAATAATCGCTACCTTTACGCCTTCACCATTGTAACCTTTTTTCCAAAGCGGTTTATCATTAATAATACTGTGACTTCTATTCATCAGTGGACGATATTGTTTACTTTCAACAACCTGCTTGACACCTGGTGCACGCTGTAAAGCTTTCGCTTCATTAGGTGTCGCTTTTATAGCAACTCCGTTAAATGCTAACTCGTATTCAGCTTCAATTTTAGCGCCTTTTACTTTTTGTCCCATCCAATTTTTGAGGTTTGCACGTTTTGCACGCAAGTGCTGGCGATAGCTTTGAACTTTACTACTTTTTACATCTAATTTTTCATTGGCTGCTGCTTTGGTAGATTGAAAACCTTTGATCCCACCATCATAAGATGCTACTGGTTTTTCATCCATTTGTACAAAGTAGTACTTACTATCAGTAGGTTTGGCCTCTTTCGATGGCGACGCCCCTACGAGCGAAAAGCCCGAGAAAGTAAGTACAGTTGCTAAGAGTAATGCCAAATGAAATCTCCACTGTTTTAACATATTCTTCCTCCTTCAGGTAATGAGACAAATAAAAGAAAATACAGTATATAAATTACGACAAAGTTCTTTTTATTCCTTCTTTTTGTACAATTTATATTTAATTGATTATTTTTTATATTAATAGATTTCTATCATTCGTTTCATAAATAAAAAAAGTTACTACTAATTAATCAGTAGTAACTTTTTTGGCGTGCCCTGAAAGATTCGAACTCTCGACCTTCTGATCCGTAGTCAGACGCTCTATCCAGCTGAGCTAAGGGCACGTATTCATATATTGGTAAAAGATGGCGTGCCCTGAAAGATTCGAACTCTCGACCTTCTGATCCGTAGTCAGACGCTCTATCCAGCTGAGCTAAGGGCACGTATTCATATATTGGTGAAGGATGGCGTGCCCTGAAAGATTCGAACTCTCGACCTTCTGATCCGTAGTCAGACGCTCTATCCAGCTGAGCTAAGGGCACGTATTCATATGTTGGTAAAAGATGGC
The DNA here is from genome assembly GCF_014773435.2 of Polycladospora coralii. Lineage (GTDB taxonomy): Bacteria > Bacillota > Bacilli > Thermoactinomycetales > Thermoactinomycetaceae > Polycladospora > Polycladospora coralii. Next base: position 77,382 of record NZ_JACXAG020000009.1, read on the forward strand.
GTGCCCTGAAAGATTCGAACTCTCGACCTTCTGATCCGTAGTCAGACGCTCTATCCAGCTGAGCTAAGGGCACATATTCATGTCAGTGTTAAGTATGCTATCATATTATCATAATTAAGTCAAGCTATATTGATCATGTAAGATGCGCTTTTCACCAAAGTGAAAAGCGCATCTTACAATCATTTGGAGGCGACACCCGGATTTGAACCGGGGATAAAGGTTTTGCAGACCTCTGCCTTACCACTTGGCTATGCCGCCATGAACAATGAATGAAACGCTCACAAGTTACAAACAATACCATTAAAGAAGGAGGTTTTATAATGATCTCTATTCAGTCATCTATTATAGGATACCACAATTCCTTTCAAAGCATCAAAAAGTTATTAGATACTGAAGGATTTACATTAGGTAGCGGTTATACCTATGAACACGGTTATTTTGATAAACCACTTGATTGGGAAGCCATACATGGTTATCGTTATTACTTACGCATTCCTATTCATTCCATTGATGGAAATGATATTGACCAACCCCATACACAGATCGAATTAGGTAAACCATTTGTCATCAAACATGAATTTAGAACAAATACCAATGATCCCAGCGCTGATATCGGTGTGTTCACTAGCTTAATCAATCAATTCACAACACCCATCCCGGCTGAAAACCATCCAATCGATGTGAAATGGATTCAAAGAGCAAAAAAAATACTCCATAAAATCGAGATGCACATTTAAATGGCAGGGGCAGTAGGAATCGAACCCACACTGGAGGTTTTGGAGACCTCTGTTCTACCGTTAAACTATGCCCCTAAACATGGTGCTGGTGAGAGGACTTGAACCCCCAACCTACTGATTACAAGTCAGTTGCTCTACCAATTGAGCTACACCAGCATATTTATTTTTTACGATATGCACCAATTTGAAGAATGGTGCTGGTGAGAGGACTTGAACCCCCAACCTACTGATTACAAGTCAGTTGCTCTACCAATTGAGCTACACCAGCGTACATGGTGGCTCGGGACGGAATCGAACCGCCGACACGAGGATTTTCAGTCCTCTGCTCTACCGACTGAGCTACCGAGCCAAAACATATGTAGATTTTTATCTGGCGGAGAGAGAGGGATTCGAACCCTCGAGACGGGTTGTGCCCGCCTACACGATTTCCAATCGTGCTCCTTCGGCCAGCTCGGACATCTCTCCATTGTTGTGTCAGTTTGTGTTGCTGTCGTAACTGACAAAAACTATAATACAACGCCTTAGAAATAATGTCAACAGAATAATTATTGTTTTTATTTTCAGTTTAATATACGATGGTATTTAGGCCTATTCTCCCTCTTCCCTCGTGATGTAACATGGTTTGCAAGACTTATGTAAGGTTTTCCAAATACTTCTGTATGTTTTTCTTGTTAATATACTTTTCGTATCCACAACGTTTTCTATAAAACGGTATTCGATAAAGGAGCTGAAACCAATTGTTTAAAGGACGAAAAATTCAGTGGTTATCTGTCATCACCCTTCTTTTGCTCGTAACAGGTTGTTCCCTATCGGATCCTGTACAACCTGAACTAAAAGCAAACCATTCCTGGCAAGAGATTACAGAACTTGCCGAAACGACACAAGTCAATATGCATATCTGGGGAGGAAGTGAAGCAGTTAATCGCTATCTCGATGAATGGGTAAAGCCACGCTTAAAGAAAACATACAATATTGACTTAAATCGTGTTCCTATTCAAGATACACAAGATATCTTGCAAAAGCTTCGCATTGAAAAGCAAGCCGGCAAAAAGAGCGGCTCTGTAGATATGATCTGGATTAATGGTGAAAACTTTAAATTAGCCAAAGAACAACAACTTTTAAGTTCTCCATTTGTATCTAGATTACCCCACTACAATCAATATTATGATCAAACCGCTAAAGATATGATATTCGATTTTGGTGAACCTACTGAGGGATTAGAAGCGCCATGGGGTAAATCACAATTCGTCTTTTTTTATGATAGCGCGAAAGTGAAAAAGCCACCTCAAACTTTGGCCGAGTTAAAAGAATGGGTGACCCAAAATCCGGGGAAATTTACTTATCCGGCTCCACCTGATTTTACGGGTAGTGCGTTTATCCGACAAGCCCTCTATGAAACAACGGGGAGTTATGAACCTTTCACAGCGGAATTAGATGAAAGTGCGCTTACTCGTTATACCTCGCCCTTGTGGAAAAGTTTAAATGAAATGAAGCCTTTTCTGTGGCGCGATGGAAAAACCTATCCGGAAAGCATTGCGAAGTTGGATCAACTGTATGCCAATGGTGAAGTATGGTTAACCATGGGATATGATCCAGCTAAAGCAGCCAATCAAATTCAAAAAGGTCATTTTCCTAAAACAACACGTTCTTTTGTACTCAAAAATGGAACATTGTCCAATACGCACTATTTAGCCATTCCGTTTAATGCATCCAATGAAGCAGGTGCACTCGTCACGATTAATGAGCTATTATCTCCAGCAGCACAAATGACCAAATACGATCCCAACTATTGGGGGGAAGAAATGGCACTTGATATTCAAAAGCTGTCAAGTGAAGACCAAAAGCGCTTACGCGAAATCGATCGTGGTCCAGCCGTGCTCCCTTCAGAGGTGCTAGCTAAACATCGTGTTCCGGAAACATCAGCAAAGCTAGTCGAACAACTCGAACAAGGTTGGAAAGAACATGTGGCAAAACAGTAAACCTTATCTCTTCCTACTCCCTGCGATCACCATGATCTTTGTTTTATTTGTGATGGGTTTAGGAGAGGGAATTTCACAAAGTTTAGGCGTGTATTCGAGTACGGACAAGCTTCACTTCGCTTATTATGTTCAATTATGGTCTGATCCGAATACATGGTCTTCACTCAAATTCACGTTCAAAATCGCCTTTTTATCTACTTTAAGTTCGGGCATATTGGGATTAATCCTATCGGTCGTGCTTTTACGAACGTCGGATCAAACTCCCCTATTATTTAAAACATTGCAACTGCCCTTACTGTTGCCCCATTTTATTGGCGCATACTTTATCGTATTGCTCTGTATGCAAAGTGGTTTTTTGGCACGTATCGCTTATCTACTGGGCTTCATATCTGACCCCAGTCAGTTTCCAATTCTAGTGAACGACCACTGGGGTTTAGGAATTATACTTACTTATATTTGGAAAGAAACCCCTTTTATCGCATGGATGCTCTATCCTGTGTTAAAACGAATTCAAAATACGTGGTGGGATGCGGCGCGCTTAAGCGGTGCCAATCGTTTTCAGTATATGAGAGAGATTGTCCTTCCACTTGTGTTTCCCACTTGGCTCACATCTTGTTTCATTGTGTTTGCCTTTACTTTTTCTGCATTTGAAATTCCGTATTTACTCGGTGTTTCATACCCACAAGCGCTTCCTGTTCTTTCGTATGAGCTATTTACAAGTGGTGATTGGGAAAAACGCTCGCTTGCTCTCGCTTTAAGTTTATCTATCGCCTTCATTACGGGTATATTAGGCTTTTTCACCTATATTTTGGGCAAACGAATTCGCACACAAAAAGGAGTAGGATGGTAATGTTTAAATCACATAAAAGCTGGGCATTGCTTCAGCTATTTCTTTTCATCATCATTCTATTTCCTTTTATTATGATGTTGTTATTTAGTTTTTTTACAGGTTGGTCCTGGCCCCATCTCTTTCCACAAACGCTTAATGTAAGTGCTTGGTCTTATCTCTTCTCTGGAAATGCGGGGGTTCAAGAAGCTATTACCAATAGCCTAGTCATTGCTTTTTCCGCTACAGCGGTCAACCTGTTGCTAGCCCTTCCAGCCGCTCACGCTTTGGCACAGCACACTTTTGCTGGAAAAAAAATCGTTGAAGCTCTACTGTTTGCTCCCCTTATCATTCCACCTTTTGTGGCCATGATGGGACTACAGATCACACTAATTCAATGGAACCTAACCGACACACGTCTCGGTGTAACGATTGCACATCTCGTCCCTACCTTTCCCTATTTGTTGCGACCTCTCTATACCAGCTTTACTACATTAGCAAGCGAATGGAATGCACAAGCCCGTTTACTAGGAGCTAGCCGCTTACAACGGTTTTGGTATGTTTCCCTTCCACATCTGATGCCTGGTATTCTTGCTGGTGTCATGCTAAGCTTATTGGTCTCTTTTAGTCAGTATTTGATTACGCTTCTTATTGGAGGAGGAGCGATCAAAACGCTACCACTTATTCTCTTCCCTTATATCACAAGTGGAGACCTAAGGATGGGGGCTACTTTTTCGATCCTTTTCACAGCTGTTACGCTTTCCATACTTTTCATAGTCGAATGGTGCTTAAAGCGTTTTTATAAACATCGCCACACGGTTCCTATGTAGACAAAAAAGGAGAATTAGAGGTGTTACATCTAACCAATATCCAAAAAACCTATCCACACTTTCATATACACGTGCCAGAGCTCCATGTTTTAAAGGGTGAATTTTTAGCACTGCTCGGATCATCTGGATCTGGCAAAAGCACCTTACTCCGGATCATTGCCGGTTTACTTACTCCAGAGCAAGGCACGCTTGTCCTCGATCATCAAACGCTTACGCATATTAAGCCTGAAAAACGGGATATCGCTATGGCTTTTCAACAGCCCCTACTCTTCCCTCATCTCAATGTCATAGAGAATATCTCTTTTGGGCTTAAAATGAAGAGAAGAAAGAAAAAAGAGCGGTTGCAACAAGCCACTTCCTACCTCGAATTAGTGGGATTAGAGGGGTATGAAACCCGGATGCCTCACCAATTAAGCGGTGGCGAACAACAACGTGTTTCCCTAGCTCGTGCGATGATTATGAAACCGCGCTTGTTACTTATGGATGAGCCTTTTAGTTCAGTCGATCCTAACATTCGCTCTGAATTACAAGAACTTACCCTTCGGTTACATGCTGAACATCATATGACTACCATTTTTGTCACTCATGATCATGATGAAGCGTTTCAAATGGCCGATCGGATTGGTATTATGCAAGCTGGAAAGCTGCTCCAAGTCGATACAGCGCATCAACTTTACCAAGCACCGCTATCGGTTGATGTCGCTCGCTTTCTAGGTCAAAAAAACATCTGGCAGGGATTCATTCAAGCTGGTAAATTTATAAGCGATTTCATTACATTCGATAGGGTGGAGCACCCAACAGGAAAGGGACATCTAATCGCTCCACCCTCAGGCTTCCAACTCTTAAAGCCTACAAATCAAAAAAGCGAGCATGAAATGGAAGGAACGATTGCTAAAATCTCTGTCCAAAAAGGAAGTTACCGCATTCTGGTTCGCGTTCATGCAGCACAGATCGAAACCACCGTACCCTTTGATCCACACATCACTTGGACGCCCAACGAACCCGTCCTGTTACGTTATCAAGCGGATCATTTTACTTGGCTACCGGATCCCCTAGCATAAACTTATGTCCGTTCACGCTGAAATTGAAGCGTTCTAAAGTGGATTTACAGCTCTTGCGCAAAACGCTAACCAAAATGTCCATTCAAGGTTGATTATTGATAACACGATAACGTTATAGCTCATACGGTAGACCGTAGTGGCAAACGTGTTTACCATATAAGCGCATAGAAATGGAGCAACTACTTGAATCCTTGAAAAACGTAGCAGGACATGGAGCAAAAGGGTATTGGCCTTCGTTCACTTTTATGATTTCACGAATTTCCCTTTAAAAGTCGGTGACTTCTCGACAAAAAGTGTTTCTCACAAGAAGTCCATTTCCTGTGAGAAACACTTTTTGGTGTCCCATGCATTTTCTTTTCAAGCTGTGACCAAAATCACATTTCAAATCCTATCCATGTGTTATTTTAATTTATGTGTTTAGAAAGTTTATATATTGCAATCCGATTCTAATGAAAGGAGAGTACCAATACAGAAATTACTTCTTTTACACCCATTATAATTGCAAGTGGGTAACTTATTCATGAAATATTCTTAATTTAATGTTTATATTTGATTATATATATGGAGGCAACAACAATGAAAAAAATCTTTTCAAAATTTGTTATGGTCGTTGCAATGACTGCGCTACTACTCACTAGCGCTGATATGGGCTGGAGCCAAAGTGAAGCGTTAGCTGCAACTGCTTCAAAAGCTACAATTACAAACGGTAAGTACACTGCGGGTAGTGGAAAAGTCACATATATCAAAGATAATAAGGTTCGAGTTCGCTATCACAATCAAGGAGAGCGTAGTTTCCGTATCAATGTATTAGGCCCTGAGTCAGACAATTGGAAGGTCGTCAAAACGCAATATATATATAAAAGCATTAATCCAAAATATTTTGACCTAACCATCCCGAAAAACGGTGTATATAAAGTTGTAATTGAATGCGTAAAAAGTGGAAGTAAAGTACACCCTCGCTACAATGACTGTAGTGGTTGGGCTTCTATCGATAAAGCACCCACTTTTACCAAAGCAACGATTGAACCTGGTCAATATGATGCTACGAGTGAAGTCGTCCATTACGACAAAGGAAATATCGTCAGAATAAGCTATGAAAACCCTGGTACACGTAGTTTTCGTGTGTACTTATCGAAAATAAAGCCCATTTCTGAAAAACCTTTTTATAAACTAGTATCCGTTAAAGATGTATACGTTCCAAGAGGCACTCCACTTGAATCTTTTAACTTCACCATACCAGAAAACGGGGAATACAAAGTTTTGATTCAATGCGTGCAAAGTAAGCGTAATGTATATCCTCGTAACAAAGATTGTAATGGCCGTGGTTACGTAAGGAAAGTAGTGCCACGTATCATTCGCTAAGTCACGATTTTTTATATTGATCTAGTCCATCTGATGGATAGATGCCGAGCAAATTGCACGACATCTGCAAAAATTTCAGCTGAGCTTGCTGAGTATCAGTGAGCTCAGCTTTTCCATTTATGTAGTACCACTAGTTATCCCGTGACGATAAACATGATATCGTATTACAGATCGATTGTACCGTCAATATGCGTACGGACATTATTATTCATATTTTTGTACATAGCCATCTGACCTTGTCTTTTAGCCTCTTCTACCTCTTTTTTCTTTATGATTTCATCTACCATCAGATTATGTTTCAGCACTTTGTTCTCCATGGTGATAAAGTCGTAAATGGTGCCCACAAGGAAAAAACCCAAAGTAAAAAAATATAATAGCCCCATAAAGATATTTTTCTTGTAGAAATAATGCAGCCCTGCGAGTGGAATTCCCATCAGACAAAGAAATCCTAATGCACACAGGATTCTCATTTTACCAACATCTAATTTTTTATATAATTTGCCCTTATAAAAAACATGATCGACCATAAAAGCCCCCCTATTTTATATCAGATTTAAACCCTCATCTATCAAATTGCATTTCTTTTCCTTTTTGATTATATGTGAATGTATGAATTTAATCAAGAAATAACACAAGATCGTAAATCGTTCGGTTTATTACAACTCATGTTCATCCTTCACTTACATGCCATGCATATAATCGAAGTAACAACCGATGGCATACATTGGGAAGGGAAAGGAGGAATAAGATGGTCTCAAAAAAACGCCATCATCAATCGAAGATAATCAGATTGAAAAGTTTGCCCCTATCTGACTGTTCAGGTTTTCCTTGTCCCTTTGCTTCATGCAATGGTGATTGTACATGTCCTTTCACCGAATGTATATCTGCCCCGTTACTTATCTCAAATGTAGATGTTAACATTAAAGGTAAAAACAATATTGGGGGTACCCCTAGTAAATGTAAGCAGTTTACCATAATTACTAGGCCTAAAAAGAATAAATTGAAAGTCACTACTTTTAAATTCCCTAATATTAAAAATAAAAATCGAAGACGAGCTATCTTGCAATTTACACACAGAGGAAAGCTAACAAATCGAGTGATCCGTTTTGACAAGCATGGTCATTTTATTCCTGATTGCGCTCGTAAATAGCTCTAGCCACTTTGCTGTATGCGACAAACTCAGCTTGCGCTACCCGATTTTGTCTTATTACCCTTGCTTCGCTTGACATGATTATCTGCCTCTTTGAGCTAAGCCAAAAAAGCCTCACTTCAAATGAAGTGAGGCCAAATGAGCCTGGCGACGTCCTACTCTCCCATAGATTAATCTATAGTACCATCGGCGCTGGAGGGCTTAACGGTCGTGTTCGGGATGGGAACGAGTGGGTCCCCTCCGCCATCATCACCAGACGTATAAAATTGTGGGTGTTTCACACCCTGAAAATTAGAATGGAAGCAAGTGTATGTGGAGAAGAAAAAATTAAATTGTAGGTTAAGCCCTCGACCGATTCGTACCTGTCAGCTGAACATATTGCTATGCTTACAC